>NZ_JBEXAC010000001.1:0-2400000 GCF_040567655.1 Chitinophaga sp. H8
TGGGAGTTTAGCTCAGCTGGTTCAGAGCATCTGCCTTACAAGCAGAGGGTCACTGGTTCGAATCCAGTAACTCCCACTATAAAAGCCCCGGTATAACCGGGGCTTTTTTTATTGATGTAGGATAGCTACAGATTTATAATTGTACTCTGATTGCCGCAAATTTGCCATTAGTGATGGTCACTGTTTTATTGCCCAGCACCTCTTTCAATGTACCGGTAAAAGTTCCTTCGATAGTTCCTCCTACTTCCTCATATTTGGTGACGATGATTTTAGTGGCGCCATCGCTGGCATAAATAACATTGTTTAACTTTAAAGTGATATCGGTATCTTCTTCATAAGTGCCTTTTGTACTGCCTTCAAATTTGAGACTAAGGGTATTACTGTTGTGTGCAATTGCACAAAAGGTACTGCCATCTGAGAGGTCGAAAAAGCCATTTGCAACAGTAGGTTTTCCTTCCCCCGCCATTACCCATAACTTGTTATTAAACCCTGCACCGTTTATTATAAAGCTGGTTTCTCCTAACACTTTGTTATCGCATAATTTTACATCCGGCAGCTCTTTCCCATTATCATTATCCGGCATTTCCACCGTTATTTCGGCAAAATGTGAAAGCATGTCATATGCTTTGAGTACGACCGTTTTTCCTTTAGGGGCAAATAGTTTAAAATTAGCTGCTTCATCCGTGAAGGTGCTGCCTGTATTTACACCATCTATAAACATGGTAATGAAACCCACCATCGGTTCACCGGTACAGGTGCTCAGGCGGCCTGTTACATAAGGGGAACAGGGCAGGGAAAGGTTTTGTGTTGCATTACCTTCTTTGGGCAATGCCGGCATGGCCTGTGCAACTCCTCCGATACCACCATTGTGTCTTCTCTCCACGCTGATGTTGTAGGGAATGTCTGAAGGAACAGTAGCGGTGAAGTTGCCATTGGCATCAGTTATAGTGGTGGTCTGGCCTATTGACACCAGCATGTTGGGCATTCCCAGGCCTCCGCAGGGGCCAAAGATGCAGCCCTTTACTTTGGCAAAAGGTTTGGGGGCATCTACATTCCAGGAAGAAAAGTGTTTTACTGTGCCTACGTATTTATTGCCTTGTCTGGCAGCGATGCCTTCTTCTTTCCAGATACCTGCCGCTTCATCATAGTACCATAGTGGTATAGTAGCCGGTGCAGTGGCCTGTTGTTCCTGTGGAATGGTAATGGTAAGGGTAGCTGGTTTTCCTGCTTTCAGTTGTAGTCTTTCGCCATCCTCACTTTCCATTTCAACCTGCATCATACCGTAGGAGTACAACATTACTTCAGAAGCATCCTCACGTATGGCTCTGAGATCGCCACCGGGAACCCGCAGGGGAAAGTCTTCATCTGAAGGATCCAGATGTACTACAGACATGCGCACAGGCCCTGCGTAGTTGCTGCCATCTGGTGTTACCACTCCACTTGCAGGAATATCAACTTTAGAACCATCGCTTAATGCTGCGGCACCGCCATTCTGCGCACTGATGGTATGGGTGATCTCTTTTGTATGCAGAGTAAATTGCATCCGTGCAGTGCCCGCATCCGGCCTGAGGAGGGCACGTTGTTGTGTGAAATAGCCTGTTTTTGAGCAGGTAACCACATAGCGTTTGTCGGAGAGTTGGATGTCAGCAATTTTGAAGGTGCCGGTAGCAGTGGAGGTTACTTCCTGGTTATCTATCCTGATGGTAGCACCGGATACCGGAATACCATTAATATCTACTACCACACCTGTCAGGCCGCTTTCTGTTGCACCACCAGGTGCGGGATTTTTGGTTTTACTACAATTAGTGAAAGTGCATATGAATGCGAACATTAATGCAATAAAAGCGCTCCTGCCGGAGCGCATTTCTGGGGTTACTGATAAGTTCATGAGTTTCCGTTTATGAAAGCTGCAAAGCTCCGGACACTTATCAGAAAAAATATGTAAAAAACAGACAAAATAATTTACACCGGCTGAGGAAGGTATTGGCGCAGTGCACGGGGAGGCATGCCCGTCAGTTCCATTAATTCCCGTCTGAAGTGTGCATAATCATAATAGCCGCAGGTATAAATAATTTCCTGTACACGAATATCAGGTTGCCGTTGCGCCAGTTTACAGACATGGTGCATACGTAACATACGGGCATACAGCTTGGGCATCACGCCTACCATTTCCAGGAAATGTCTTTCCAAAGATTTGGGCGTGCAGTTCATTTCCCGGGCCAGTACGTCCATTCTGATATCTCCTTTCTTTTCCTGTAGATACATGGCAATGCGTTGGGTAGCCATCACCTGATGGCGGGAGTGGGAGAGGCGTTGCATCAGGAAGTCTTCGATCAGGGTAATAGCTTCCTGAATACCGGATGCCAGGCTGAGTTTGTCTGTCAGTTCCCGTGCCGGTGCTCCGGCTATCTCGCAAAAGTCAATGCCTTCATCTGCCAGCTCATGCATAGGATACCCAAAGAGGTCATGAAATGCACAAGGCATCAGTTTGATTAACAGGTATTCACTTCCTGCTTCAAAAAAGGAATAACGGAGGTGGGTAATCTGACCAATAACAGCGATGCGGGGAGACCATTGTGGTTTTTCCGCTTTATTAATCATACGGAATGCCTTGCCCAGGCTGAAAGCAAGCGTTTGGCGGCCTACCGGCAAAAAGGGTTGCTGTACCGTTTTGGTAAATGTATAATGGAGGTAATGCCTTACATGATGCTGTAGTAAGGGATGCGGTAAGTATTGAGACGAATGGAATATCATATACCAATCAATGCGGTAGCTTAAAAATTGCTTTAAGCTTACTGTAGCTGTTTTTTGGGGTGGTAGTATTGTTATTTGAGGTATCGCGACTAAGATAAGGAAAAAGATACATGTAATAGCAACACTAAATCCTTATTTAAAATTTTGTTAGTTAAAATTAATTCCTATTTTTGCACCCCGCTTCGATAGGAAGCAAGAGAAGAAATGTATTTAATGGGAGTTTAGCTCAGCTGGTTCAGAGCATCTGCCTTACAAGCAGAGGGTCACTGGTTCGAATCCAGTAACTCCCACAAATATCCGGATAGCACCGGAAATATTGCTTACATACTTTCTTCTGGGAGTTTAGCTCAGCTGGTTCAGAGCATCTGCCTTACAAGCAGAGGGTCACTGGTTCGAATCCAGTAACTCCCACACCCAAAGCCCCGGTCATAGACCGGGGCTTTTTTTATTAGCTTCGGGCAAAACGCAATCGGTGAAAATAAGCTATTATCTAATAGCTATTAGCTGTTAGCTTAATGCAGCGGAGGAGTGTATATTGATTGTTTAAGTAACTTACCCCTGTGTGGTAATTTTGCCCCACAGGATGTTTTTGTTGTACCCTTTTTATAGCGTTTTATGCTCTATTCATACTCTATCTATGCTTTAACCATGCTTTAACTATGCTTCAAGCATGCTTTAAGGTAGGGGTGTCTTCTCCTGAAAAAGCTTTACATGTATTTTAAGGTAGGCGTAAGGTACATTGTCTTCTTCGCTGCATTAAGCTAACAGCTAACGGCTAACAGCTAATAGCTGTTAGCTATTACCTCAGTTCCCAGTCTACGAGTTGATTGACCCATTCTGTGCGGTAAGGTGTGGTGATTTTGATGTAGTTGTCGGTATAACCTTCCATCATGTCTTCTTTGCCAAATTTCTCGAACAGTACTTTACGGGTTTGTCCTATGTGTTGTGCGGCAAAGTATTGTGCCTTTTTATGGCTGAGGTTACGGAGGGCTTTATTACGTTCATGGCGCAGGTGTACCGGTACCACTGGTTTAATGTCCAGGGCAGGGGTATTGGCACGTTCTGAGTAGGTAAAAACATGGAAGTAGGAAACATCCAGTTCATGGAGGAAATCATAGGTTTCCTGAAAGTGGGCGTCACTTTCAGCGGGGAAGCCAACGATCACATCAACGCCGATGCTGCAATGCGGCATAAATTGTTTGATGAGGGCAACTTTTTCCGTGTACAGTTCCCGGCGGTAACGGCGGCGCATCAGTCCGAGGATATGATTACTGCCACTTTGGAGGGGAATATGAAAATGCGGCATGAACTTGTTGCTGTTAGCTACAAATTCAATGATTTCGTTGCTCAGTAAATTAGGTTCAATAGACGAAATGCGGTAACGGGCTATTCCATCCACCTGGTCCAGTGCCTGGATCAGTTCATAAAAGGTTTCTTCTCTTTTTTTTCCGCCTTCCAGGCCTTTGCCAAAATCCCCGAGGTTAATCCCGGTTAGTACAATTTCCTTTACCCCATCTGCCGCCAGCTGGTGGGCTTGTTGCACCACATTGGCTACGCTGTTGCTGCGGCTTTTACCCCGTGCCATAGGAATGGTACAAAAAGTGCAGCCATAATCGCAGCCGTCCTGCACTTTCAGAAAGGTACGGGTACGGTCGTTGAGGGAGTGGGAAGCGTGGAAGGAGCTTACCTCTTCAATATCGCAGGAGCATATCCTGGCACTGTCACCTTTGGTCAGTGTTTTGAGATGTTCAACGATATTGAATTTTTCAGCAGCACCCAGCACCAGGTCTACCCCTTCGATGTTGGCTATTTCCTGGGGTTTTAACTGGGCATAGCAGCCTGTGATGACCACCATGCTTTCCGGAGCGCGGCGTTGGATACGTCTTACCAGATGCCGGCATTCCTTATCCGCATTATCTGTTACAGAGCAGGTGTTGATCACATATACATCAGCCGTTTCTTCAAAATCGGTCTTTACAAAACCATCTTGTTCCAGTAACCTGCTCAAAGTAGAGGTTTCTGAAAAATTCAGCTTACAGCCGAGTGTATGAAATGCAACTTTTTTAGCCTGTATCATAATAAGGAGTGCAAAGGTAGCAACTTTTTATGTCATAGTTTGGTAAGGAATCACTAATTTACACCCCCGTTCCATGAGCTGTTATCTTGCAAAGAGCAGCGTTAATGCTGAGAAAAAACATGAAAACTGTCCAAAAATACCTGCCTATACTATTATTGGCCCTCTTATTACTGGTGGGCTGGAAACGCGAATGGTGGCGGGATGGTGATATGGCCGCTGTTCGTACGGAACGTGCCCCGGAACATAACAGCGGTACAGCCACAGCAGCAACAGATAATGCTGTTATAGACAGACACGCCAAACTCATATATACTAAACATGCTATTTGTCGTATGGAGTGCCGGCAAGTTACCAGGGATGAAGTAGTCCAGATTCTGGCAGAAGGCCATATTAATATGGAAAAATCCAATCCCGACAGCAAGCCTTGCCCCACCTATGCATTGGAAGGATATTCCCGCGACGGACAACACCTCCGGATCGTATTTGCACCCTGCGGAGAAGAAACCAAAGTAGTTACCTGTATAGACCTGGAAAAAGAATGGGCATGCAGTTGTAATTAAGCTATTAGCTGTTAGCCTTTAGCTATTAGCTTTGTATCGCCATCTTTGCAACAAAATATCGATCCCACGATAAAGCAATATAACATAATTGCTAAAAGCTAACAGCCAAAGGCTAACAGCTCGATTATTAGGTATTTACCGCCACTTGCATTAATTTTCCGGCTTGCTGTGCTTAATCAGCGCGTGTGATTATGAATATTATACTAACCATACTGAGGGGAATTTATGTGACGTATGCAGCTACGGTCTTCCTGGCTATTATGTTTGTGATATTGCCGTTTATTTTCATCATCTCTTTTCAGGGCAGGCTGAAGGGAGGGAATATCATGGCGTATTTTATGCGTTGCTGGGCGCATATCTGGTTTGCTTTTTCGGGCATCTGGTGTAAACGTATTTATCAGGCAGCACGTAAACGGGAAACCTGTATATATGTAGTCAACCACCGTTCTTACCTGGACGCTGCCCTGGCGGCAAAAGTAATGGGCCTGCCTTTCCGTTCATTGGGGAAAGTGGAAATGGGAAAGATACCTTTCTTCGGATTTATTTATAAAAAAACGGTGGTAACGGTAGATCGTTCCAGTGCAATGGCCCGGGCCAGGAGTGTCCGGGAAATGATGAATACCTTAAAAGCCAATATCTCCATTCTTATTTTCCCGGAGGGTACCTTAAATGAAAGTGGCCAGCCGTTGCGGGAGTTTCATGATGGGGCTTTCCGTATGGCTATAGAAACGCAAACACCTATAAAGCCGGTACTGTTTTTAGATGCGCATGCCCGTTTACCCCGTAAAGGACTGCTGTATTTAAACCCCGGGCGTTGCAGGGTGGTGTTTTTACCCACCGTGTCTGTAAACGGACTTTCCCTGGCGGATGTACAGGAGCTGAAGCAACGGGTATTCAATGCCATGGATACGGTGCTGCGTAAATACCATCAATATCCCAACCCGTCATTACAATTAGCAGGATGAAGTTTGCAGAAGTAATATTGCCATTGGCACTACCTAAAAACTATACCTACGCTGTTCCCGCTCATATGGAAGGCGCATTACAGGTAGGGTGCAGGGTAGCTGTGCAGCTGGGCCGGCAAAAGAAATATGCGGGTATCGTAAAGGCAATACATGAACAGGCCCCGCTGGAATATAAGACTAAACCACTGCTGGATATGCTGGACAAGGATCCGGTGGTATATCCTACACAGCTGGCTTTCTGGAGCTGGATTGCTGCTTATTATATGTGCAGTGAGGGAGAAGTGCTGAATGCAGCATTGCCTGCACACCTGAAACTGGCCAGCGAAACTTTATTGCTGATCAATGATGCTTATGGGGATGATTTTACATTGCTGGATGATGATGAATACCTGGTAGCAGAAGCATTGCATGTACGGAAAGAATTGCGGGTGGAAGAAGTGCAGATGATCCTGGATAAGGCGGAAGTATATTCTGTTATAAAAAAGCTGATAGAGAAAAAGGTTTGTCTGGTATATGAAGAGTTAAAAGAAGTTTATAAAGAGAAGAAAGAGAACTATGTAAGATTGCAGGAAGCTTACCAGGAAGAGGAACAGTTAGCTGCCTTGTTCAATGATATGGGACGTGCCCCCAAGCAAATGGAATTGTTGCTGGCTTATCTGCATTTACTGAAAACGCAGGGAGAGGTATTACAGAATGAATTACTTAAAAAGTCGGGTGCTACTACTGCCCAGTTGAAAGGACTGGTAGATAAAAATGTGTTGTGGATAGAGAAGAAGGTAGTAGACCGTGTGCCGATGGGCAAAACAATAGCATCCCTGGATTTTGAGATGAGTCCGGCGCAGGCTGCTGCATTGGAAGAGGTGCGCACACACTTCTTGGAAAAACAGGTCACTTTGCTGCATGGCGTTACCTCCAGCGGAAAAACACAATTATACGTAAAGCTGATAGAAGAGTACCTGCAAACGGGTAAGCAGGTGTTGTACCTGTTGCCGGAGATCGCGCTCACTGCACAGATCATCCGCCGCCTGCAAAAACATTTCAGTGGAAAGATCGGTATCTATCATTCCCGGTTCAATAATAATGAGCGGGTAGAAATATGGAACAAGGTAAAAAGCGGGGAAATACAGATTGTATTGGGTGCCCGCTCCAGCCTGCTGCTGCCTTTTAAAGACCTGGCGCTGGTAATACTGGATGAGGAACATGATGCATCCTATAAACAGCAGGATCCTGCTCCGCGTTATCATGCAAGGGATGCTGCGATTTATTATGCTGCCTTATTCAAGGCCAAGGTTTTGTTAGGTTCTGCTACTCCTGCACTGGAATCCTATTACAATGCGCAGCAGGGTAAATATGGCCTGGTAAACCTGACCGAGCGCTTCGGTGGTATTGAAATGCCTGCGATTGAAATCATAGATGTGAAAAAGGAAATGGCGGAAAAAACCATGGACGGCAATTTCACTACCGCATTAAAAACAGCTATCACAGAAAGCATTGCAGCACAAAAACAGGTGATCCTCTTCCAGAACAGGCGCGGATATGCACCTTTCCTGTTGTGTACTACCTGCGGATGGATCCCACATTGCAAGCAGTGCGATGTATCACTTACCTATCACCGTCATCTGGATAAGCTGCATTGCCATTATTGTGGTACACGCTACCCTTACGTATATACGTGTGCAGCTTGTGGCAGCCAGACATTGATCCCCAAGAGTTTTGGTACGGAGAAAATAGAAGAAGATCTTCAGCGTGTTTTTCCGGAGGCCCGTATTGCCCGTATGGACGTAGATGCCGTTCGTAATAAGGATAGCCATAATAAAATGATACAGCTACTGGAAGAGCGGAGCATAGATATCCTGGTAGGTACACAAATGGTGGTGAAAGGGCTGGACTTTGACAATGTAAACCTGGTAGGTATCCTGAGCGCCGACAGTTTATTGAGCTATCCCGATTTCCGGGTCAATGAGCGGGCATTCCAGATGATGGAACAGGTAAGCGGCCGTGCCGGACGCAAGCATGATAAAGGGAAAGTGCTGATACAGGCCAGCAACACCAGGCATCCCGTATTACAGTATGTTACCGCGCATGATTATGTAGCCATGTATCAGGCAGAGATAGCGGAAAGACAGGAGTTTGGGTATCCGCCATTTTTCCGGTTGGTGAAAATTACATTACGGCATAAAAATCAGTTGGTAGCAGAGCAGGCTGCACAAATCCTTTCCAGCTGGCTGCAGCCCCATATAGGACAACAACTGGTAGGGCCTGCTGCCCCATTAGTGGGTAAAGTGCGTAATAATTACCTGCAGGAAATGCTGATTAAATTACCGCGCGACAGCAAAACCATTGCACATACCAAACAATTGCTGAAAGAATATTTTATTAAGCTGCTTGCAGAAAAGAAATTCCGTTCCGTGAGCATTGTACCAGATGTAGATTGCATTTAATACTCTGGTATCCCCATCACTTAATTCATTTTTTCCAGTATTACTTCCTGCCTCATAAGGGCGGCTACTTTATTGAAGAGTTGCTGGAAATATGGTTTGGCGGCATGAGGATAAACGTTTTTCCGATACCATTCCAATACGTATATAGTTAACTGTTTGCCAGCCTCCTGGCAATGTACCTTAAAGCCCATATCCCCTTCTCCCTGCTGTGGATAGTGAACATCTACCTGGAAGTCTTCCTTGTTGGCTACCCGGTAACCATCCGGGATAGTGAGCTGTATTTTCTTTTCCTGATAGTAGGGGAACAGCATTTCTATCGGTATGGTATCCGGAGGAACGGTGAGCCCGGTACGTGATTGATTGGTGAGCAGGGCACCTAGTTTTATCTTTATCAGGTTATCCTGTTTTTCCAGTAAGGCTACCTTAGCAGTAGTATTAAAGGTAACCGGTTTATCCAGTGTTTGAGCCGTCCAGCTTTCATCCTTTACGGTACTTTTAAAATCCTGGTGCGGTATATACTGGAAGGGAAAGACAGCGTTCATTATAGCTGGTCTTTGTTCCTCCGGTATGGCATTAAAAGCGTCCCGGATATTGATTCCCGGATATCCACCAAATGATTGCAGCAACTTTACCTGCACGGTATTTTGTACCAGGTCTGGCTGAAGAGAGGCCTGTATACTGATACTTTGATGAGTATAGTTAGGGAAAGGCGTACGTACAAAATCTGTTTTTACAGAATGTTTATCTCCTTCCAGTACATCACTGCAGCGCAAAGCCCAGGTATCACTCCACAGAGGAGGATAATAAGGAAAACGGGTATCCGGATCGGCAGGTGCTAGTGCCTGACCCAGGTCCGGGAAATAGAGTAGTTTGTTTTTGGCAATGCTGGTATTGACAAAGTTACTATCCAGTGGTATTTCTTCCCGGCTGGAAGTAATCAGCAGTTGTGTGCGGATGTTGAGCAGATAATATACGGATGCCATCAGCCGTGTCATGCCATTGATATTCGTATTCTTTGATTTTAATACATATTCCAGGTTAATCACCCCTTCATTATCAGGCGCATCATCGAGTATATTGAAGTTGGTTTTGAGATGATGTTCTACCTGGTAAATGATATCAGCCAGTGACATCTTTTTTTGCAGGAAGGGCCACTTTTTCATTTCTTTTTCGAGCAGTTTGAATTCATGTTTGCCCATATTCATCATACTTACAAATTCATCTGTACCAAATTGCTGCCAGGTTGTTTTTACGGTATCCCTGCCTTTGCGCTGGAGGTCGGCATGAAATGCAAATTCTACCCTTTGCAGATGAGGTAAATAATGATAGAGGCGGGAGGGGAGTAACGCCGGTAACAAAGCGGTATTGGTAGCATAGGTGCGGATATTTCCTGTTACGCTATCTGTGAGCGGAGGTATCTGGTCACTGGTTTTAGTAAGAAACAATTTATCCGGTGAGGTGACCAGCCGGAAGCCTGTTTCCAGGGTAGGAGCAGCAGCCTGAAAGTATTCTACCCCATTGATAGCACCGAAAACAATACTGGTTAGTTCATAACCTACTTCGCAGCCGGGCTGTAAGGCAGGCAGATCAATGACGAGCGCATTTCTGCCATCCTTTAACCGGGCCCGCTCTGTTGTTAAATCAGCTACCTGTCCATCAGGGAAAAGAACTCTTCCCCGGAAAGTGTTGGCAGCCTCGTTGGTTTCTAAAACCAATATGATTTGCTTTAAGCTGTCGGCGCCAGCCTGTGTATTGACCCGTGTATTTTTATATACAGTTCTGGTGTGTGTATATCCTCTGGCAGCATCTGCAATGTTGATATTAAAGTCCCGTGCTATTTTAAGCGAGAGCACTACATAGGGTTCCGCAAGCAGCGCTGCATCCTGCAGTGGATGGGCCACAGGCGTTTCCTGCCAGGTGTCCGGAAAGTACCGGTTAATCTGTGCAAAGGCGATACCGGGTAAAACCAGTAGCAGCAGGAGGAGGTAGCAGGATGATTTCATGTATCCAATAAAGTTAGTCATGTTTATAAGCAGGGTGATACCAGTGATGCATTGCAAGCCTGGTCAGCTGTTTTATCCGATAGGCATTCTTCCCAGGAGTTGTATCGCATCAGATTCATAAATATGGGCACCTGGGTCTCCTTTTTTAGCGGCCAGGAGCATGGCATTGGCAATGGTGACTGCTTTGATACCCCGGTATTTTTTCCAGGTACCTTGTAGCAGGAAATAGAACACCTGTATCAGCCACTTGCCGATGGTTTCGGCCAGGCGGGCTTCCTGGCGCTGCCCAAGGATAATGGAAGGCCGGAAAATATGGATGCTCTGATAACCCAATTGTAATATCGCCTGTTCAGTTTCTCCTTTGGTGCGTAAATAAAAATTCCGGGACGTAGGTTTGGCACCGATAGAAGAGATCATGAGAAATTGGGAAACGCCTTGCTCCAGGGCCACCCTGGCGCAGCGCACAGGAATATCATGATCTACTTCCCGGAAGTTTTGCTGACTACCCGCCTTTTTTATAGTGGTACCAATACAGCAGAACAGTATATCCCCCTGCAAGGCCGTACGAAGACTGGTAGTATCATCAAAGTTGACGATGATGCTTTCCAGGCCGGGATGTTCATGGGCCCAGGGCCTGCGGACAAGCACCTTTACTTTGCTGAAAGCAGGGTCCTGGAGTAATGCAGAAACCAGGTAGGTACCTGTAAGCCCGGTAGCACCTATAACAATTGCTGTTTTTGACATAATATGTTCAATTAAGCGTTACGGGTCGTTGGTCCGTTACAGCTGACCCGTATGCAAACCTAACAAAATATGACGGGATGGGGGCATTTTTGAAGCGGGATAACCTCACCTGGCGGGATAATTTATTTCATAATCCCCATTCATTTATCTTTGTCTGAATCATCATGTTAATTGAACACCGGTTATGGAGATTTCAGAAAATGTTTCATTACGCCCCTATAATACATTTGGCATTGCTGCGAACGCCCGTTACTTTACCGCTTTTACATCCCGGGAAGAGTTGTCAGCGGCTATGGAGGATAACCGCGTAAAGTATGCCCCTCATATGATACTGGGTGGCGGCAGTAATCTGTTATTCACACAGGATTTTCCGGGGATGGTGCTGAAGAATGATATCAAAGGCATTACGCTGCTCCGGGAGGATAATGATTATATTTACGTACGGGCAGGAGCGGGAGAGCAATGGCATGGATTTGTACAATACTGTATTGCACATAACTGGGCCGGCCTTGAAAATCTGTCGCTGATACCTGGTAATGTAGGGGCGAGCCCTATGCAGAATATCGGTGCTTATGGCGTGGAGATAAAAGATAGTTTCTTTGAGCTGGAAGCATGGCATATCAAAGACCAGGCATTGCAGACCTTCAGTAACGCGGAATGTGATTTTGGTTACCGGGAAAGTATTTTCAAAAAGGCATACCGGCATCAGTTCGTGATCTTATCTGTTACGTACCGGCTTAGCAAACAACCACATTTTAATACCAGTTACGGCGCTATTGAAGAAGAACTGAAACGTATGGGGGTAACGGAGCTGTCTATACAGGCTATTAGCCAGGCTGTGATCAATATCCGGTCATCTAAACTGCCTAACCCGGCAGAAATAGGCAATGCGGGCAGTTTTTTCAAGAACCCTACTGTAGATGAAGCTAAATACCTGGCGTTGAAAGCCGCTTTCCCCGGTATCGTGGCTTTTCCGCTGGACAACGGGCATTATAAACTAGCCGCAGGATGGCTGATAGAACAATGTGGGCTGAAAGGCTACCGCAATGGAGATGCTGGGGTACATGCCCGGCAGGCATTGGTACTGGTAAACTATGGCCATGCTAAAGGCGCAGAGATTTATGCCTTGTCGCAACAGGTGTTGGATGCTGTAGTAGCTAAATTTGGCGTATTGCTGGAGCGGGAAGTCAATATAATTTAGCTGTTAGCTATTAGTCTTTAGCTTTTAGCCATTGTGTTTTGTTATTTAGTTTTTAGCAGTAGCTCTTAGCCCTTGTATTTTGTTATTAGCGATTTGCATTGGTTTTATTCTAACAAAACATATTCAGCCAACAGCTAAAGGCTAATAGCTAACTGCTCATTTAGCTGTTCCTCAATTCTTCTCTCCGTTTGATGTGCCGGATAATTTTGTCTGCATGTTCCCGGGAGTTTTCAATAAACCAGACATGCGTATCCATTCCGCCGCATATCACCCCTGCCAGGTAAATGCCCGTCAGGTTCGTTTCCATGGTATTGGAGTTATAGCTGGGATATTTTTTACTGTCTTTCGATAACCGGATACCGATATTTTCCAGGAACCTGAAATTGGGTTGGTAACCTGTCATGGCAATAACAAAATCATTGGGAATGGTCAGTGGTCCTTCTGGTGTTATAATATCTACTTCTGTGGGCCGTATAGCCTGTACGGTGCTGTTAAAGTAAGCATGAATGGAGCCTTCCTTGATACGGTTTTCAATATCCGGTTTTACCCAGTATTTCACCCTTGAACCGATTTCGGCCTCTCTTACTACCATGGTAACCTTAGCACCTTTGCGATATGTTTCCAGGGCCGCATCCACAGCAGAATTGTGTGCACCCACCACCAGTACATGCTGGGTAGCATAGAAGTGGGGATCCTTATAGTAGTGTGTTACTTTGGGGAGATTTTCTCCCGGTACACGTATTAGATTGGGAATGTCATAGAAGCCGGTGGCAATAATGATATTTTCGGCAGCATAAACGCCCTTGGTGGATTTTATATCGTATGCGGTTTCTTCTTCGTTGGGCAATACATACTCTACTTCTTCAAACAGCTGGATATTCAGCTGATGGGAGGTAGCTACCCGTCTGTAATATTCCAGTGCTTCGGGCCGGGTAGGTTTGGCACTGATAGATACAAAAGGCACCCCGCCAATTTCCAGTTTTTCAGAAGTAGAAAAGAACGTCATGTTCAGCGGATAGTTGTAGAGTGAGTTGACAAGGCAGCCTTTTTCAATGATCACATAATTTAATCCTGCCCGCTGGGCAGCCAGCCCACATGCCAGTCCTATCGGTCCTCCTCCTATAATGAGTACATCATATGTATTAGCCATAGCGTTAAAATTACGAATAATGTTGCTTAAAGGCGTAAGCAAAAAGGATGAAAGGAAGGAGGAACTAAGCGGGCATATTTTCCAGGTTATCTTCTATGCGGGTAATCTGATGTAAATGCCGTTCAGTATGATAAATCAGATAATAGATCCATTCAATTTTGGTCAAAAAACCGAACAGGTTATGTTCAAAAGCTTTGCATTCCTGATCAGGATGATGCTCCAGTGCTCCTTTTATCAATTCCCGGGTGGCCCTGAAGTCGGTGCTATAGCTGGCGATATCTTTATAGACGGTTTTAGAAGCAATAGGTTTGGTTACAAACAGCCGCTTGCTGAAATCCATAAACAGTTCCGCAATCTGTTTTACTTTACTATCGGGAGAACGGTCTTGCACGGGAGCGGTGTTACCTTGTAGTGTTTCACACACAGATTGTTCTATCATCAGTACATGTTCGGCGCTCTCCATAATGGTCCATTGTGTATGCTGATTGCGGACCATGAGCTTATCGGCAGGGATCGTATCCAGGATGTCCAGGAATAAGGCGGTATTGTTATCCAGTTGTGTGCTCAGATTGGCAATATTGGGTAGCATGATAGTAGTTTTAGGTAAATGATCATACCTTGACTATGTATGCAGCGCAATTTTCATGCCCGGGAAAGTTGGGGAAATATGGCCTGCTATATTTTCCTTGCGTGGACTATCCTGAAAAATTCATACCCTTTCATATGTGCAGCTGCAGGGCCCATCCACCTGCGGCGATAATCAGCAGACCCTTCTTGATACAGCAGCTGCATGTTTTCCTGTGCCAGAAAGCCAATAAGATCTGTGGTATTGATGCCAAAGGTCCAGTCCTCATTTGCCTTTTTTAACAATTTAAATACCCTGGTTAAGCCTTTAAACAGGTGAGGCGTGTCTATGGCGCATTGTTCTACATAGGTGAAGATGAGCTGTGTACCGGCAGGGAACTGGCTGATATATTTAAACATGGCTGCTACCGCACGACCTTTAAGATAACTGGTGACCGCTTCTATCAGGAATAATGTTTTATAGTGTGGATTTTGTAGTAATGGGGTCATAATATCTGCCATGTTTTGCAGTTCAAAATCGATGGGCATGTAATCAACCGGCAACAGCGGCAATGCTTTTTGTGCATTCAGTTGCGCCAGTTTCACCTCCTGTGTATTGGGGTGATCTACTTCCACAAAATGTGCCTCCAGGCCCATGCGGTGGGCCCGGCAATCAAATCCTGCTCCGAGGATAATGATCTGATTAATACCATTTTCTTTTACTTCACGGATAATCATTTCATCAATCTGCCGGGTTCTGGCTACCACAGAAGTACGTGCACCCGGCCATCTCAGGTCGATATACCTGCAAAGCAGGTAACGGAAGCCTGGTATTGCACAACGCTTAACACCCCAGTGATGGTAAGGAGAAATAAATAAACGGGCATATGGATCATAGAACAGCCGTTTTCCGGGGTGGCGTGTACTTTCTATTGCCCGGAACATGGCGATGTATTTTGCAGTTTTGCTGGCATCCACCAGGCTCATATACGATGATTAAGGAGGTTAATACAAATCAGGTTAGTTTGTTACCATCCGGGGCCAAAGGACCATATCTTTTTAATGCGGGGCTGACAGTAATCTTTTTTAACAGATACAGCCTGATATAGGGCTATAATGATAATAACCGAATATAATGAATATTAATGATTTTCAGATCGATTGACAAAGAATCATGTATAAATTATAATAGCAGTTAAAGCGGCTACACTGATCAATATCCAAAGTAGTATACCCTGGAGCATGGGTTGCCAGCCAATACCCTGCAATGCCTGTCTGGTCATAGTGGCACCAATAAAAAACAGGGTGAGGGAGAGGCCTGTTTTGGCAGCTTGTACCAGGTAAGAACTTATATGCTGTACAGCAGGCATATAAGTGTTTAAGAGCATGGCCAGCAGGAAAATACCGATGAACCAGGGGAGCTTGATTTGCTTACTGCTATTCCTGAAAAGGAGGGCTGTAATAATTGCTACAGGAATGATCCATAGTGCGCGGGACAGCTTTACGGCAGTAGCTACTTCCAGTGCCGTTGCCCCGTATTTGTTGGCTGCCCCTATTACAGAGCTGGTGTCGTGAATAGCAATGGCACTCCATAGTCCAAACTGTGTTTGGGAAAGCTGCAGCCATTGCCCTACAAAAGGGAAGATAAACAATGCCGCCGCATTCAGGATAAATATGGTACCCAGTGCAACTGAAATTTGTTGGTCATTTGCCTTGATAACGGGAGCGATGGCCGCAATGGCGCTTCCCCCGCAAATGGCAGTGCCGGATGCTACGAGGTAAGCTGTCTTCCTTTCTATGCGCAGAAATTTTCCCAGGAGGATGCCAAAAAAGAGGGTACCTATGATAGAAGCCACTGTAAACAAAAATCCCTGTTTACCGGTTTGAAGGGCGCTGTGCAGGTTCATACCAAATCCCAGCCCGACTACAGATAGTTGTAATAACCAGTGGGTGGCCTTATGGGTAAAAGCAGCAAAAGGGTTGCCTATTGTTTGTGCCAGGGCTAATCCCATGAGCAATGCTGCCGGAGGTGGTATTACCGGAAGGAGACTGATCCCGGCGGCAGCAATAAAAAGCATACGATTGCTTTTCCTCCCTGCACGTAGTGTTTTAAATGGAGTATGAATGGTTGGTTTTGCCTGTTGCATATCATCACTATTGTTTCGTAGGGCAAAGGTCCATACATACCTGTGGCAAGTCAAATGGTATAAAGTGATGTTTGATAACTTAAAGTTATGATGTTTATAGCTAAATGCTATAAAAAACCGGGATGCTTTATCCCGGTTTTTGGTTTGAATATTTATTTAAAAGCAGTGTTTTAATCTACTGCTGTAATAAAGGCATTAAATTTCCTGATGTAATCTTCCTGTATTTTTTTATCCGTTCCATTGAAGAAGTTGACCGCAAAATCTCTTTTGAGCTTGCGTTTGCCGGTGCCTGCCAGCTCCAGCGGACGTGCATGTACTACCCCTATCAGTTTGTTCTGATGAAATACCAGTACCAGTCTGTATAAGGGGGAAATATCTTCTATGCCGCTTTCATAGTTAAAATACTGCACAAAGGGTGTGAATTGTTTATCCTCTTCCAATTTAAAATTCTTAATAAAAGGCTTAATATCGTTTATACTATTCCCGTTATGCTGTTTCAGGTACAGGGGAAGTGCATTTTCGATGATAGTACCGGTTCTGATATTGTTTATCCGGGTAAAGCCATTGATGGTAGCCCACATGCGTTTACCATTAGTAGCGGGGAATATCTTTATATCCTGGAGTATTTCGCCCACCAGTATGCCTTCCATTTTTATTTTGCGTCCTTTTTTCAGAATAGGGCGTTGGTATTCCTGTTGGGTGATATCTATATCTATGGATACAGGGTACCAGCCATTGCTGGCAGGAGCACAGTTTACCCGTACATAATCATTGAGTGAAAAGATCACATCTCCGTCAATGGTATTCCTGATGTTGGCTGGACCACTGATCCTTTCGCCCACTACCGGGGATGCTGGTGCCGGGGGAGGCGTTGTTTTTTTCTTTTGAGTGGTAGTATTGTCTGTTGGTTTATTTTTTTTGCCTGGTTTATTGTTTTGCTCGCAGGCAATTAATAATAACATGCTGCAAAGCAGGTACAGTAATTGTTTCATGGTTCTTCCAATGGTTAATGTCCGGGCACAAGGTATTGATTAAATTACAAACAGTGTGGTACTGTGCGCAGCAGATAATATATTGTAAATAAAAGTGGGTAACAGTAATAGTTATAGTTTGGCCTCTTCTGTTCCTTCTTCTTCTTCCCAGTCACCCTCTTCTTCTTCCCAATCTTCTTCTTCTTCTTGCAACAAACTTTCATCAGAGCCGGGTTCTATATTTTTTTCCCGCCAGAACGCAACGATTTCTGCTGCTTTTGCTGCTACAGGAGCAAATGACTCGATGGTTTGGCCTTCAAAGAAAACAGTAACGTCCAGTTCTGCTTTCATTTTATTGAAACAGGTTTCCAGCAGGGCCAGTTTATCGGGGGCATTCCTTAAAGCACTGTAAGAAAGCCGGGCAGCATCAAAGGGGCCGCTATGGTGGAATACTTCTTCATCGCGTATCATAGGAAACAGCCATACGATGACATCATCACCACCTTCTTCGTCATTCAGTATGCCAAAGAAGTCGTCCAGTTGTTCAAATCCCAGCGGAGCCAGTTGTTCAAACGCCCTGTTTTTTGGAGGGAATTTGGGGTGTTCTTCCCCTACAATTAAAAAAAGGTCGCCAAACCTGGGTTTCTCCTTAGTGAATCTGAAATCAATTAAAATGTCATTTTCCATGTGATGGTAGTTTCTACTTTAACTGCTCTAATTTAAGCACTAAATCGGAAAAGAAAGCGACTTTATCATAATTCAAATAAAAACGCCACGGGTATGAACCGCAGCGTTTTTATCAATTTTATAATCCGGTACTGCATCGGGAAGCAACTGAAGCGTTGCTGTTCCGGGCAGTAGTTTGCTTTCTTACATGAAGTGGTAGCGTACAAAGGCTTCCATAGCCGCATACTGCTGTAATCCCAGTTTGTCGTACAGGGAAGCGGTATTGGCATTCCGGTCTTCTGCACGTTGCCAGAACTCGCGCAGATCGGTTCCCTGGAAGGGTACCACATCTTTCTGGCTCTGGTGAATGAAGATCCCCAGGCGTTTTTGCAATACCTGGTCAGGGCTCATGGGCACTGCCATTTCAATTTCGTGGATTTCCCACTCCTGCCATGCACCTTTATACAGCCAAACCCAGCAATCCTTCATCCACGCTTCGTGTTTCAGCCGGTCTATTGCAGCGAAGATCACATCCAGGCATACTTTGTGGGTACCATGTGGATCGGCGAGGTCGCCGGCGCAGAAGATCTGCTGAGGTTTCAGCTTTTGGAGCAGGTCTACCGTCAGTTGAATATCTTCTTCTCCCATTGGTTTCTTTTCCACCAGGCCGGTTTCATAGAAAGGCAGGTTCTGGAAGTGTGCATTTTCATCTTTGATACCTACGTAACGGCAGGTAGCCTTTGCCTCACAACGGCGGATGAGGCCCTTGATAGCACGTATTTCAGGTGTATCTTTCTGGCTTGGTTTTTTAATATTGATGAAAGCGCGGGCATCTTCCAATATCTGGGAGCTTTTGCTGCGGTCAATATCAAACATCCCTTCAAAACCTACAGCAAAGTCAATGAAACGCAGCAGGAACTCATCGGTAACAGCAATGTTGCCGGAGGTCTGGTAAGCTACATGTACATCATGGCCTTGTTCGTGCAGGCGGATAAAAGTACCCCCCATGGAAATGATATCATCATCCGGGTGTGGGGAGAAGATCAGGGCGCGCTTGCTGGCAGGCTCTGAACGTTCCGGGTGGTTAGGCAGCGGTGCACCAGGCTTACCACCAGGCCAGCCGGTGATCGTATCGCGGATACCGTTAAATTCTTCAATATTCAGTTCATAAGCAGAACCATATTGAACGATCAGGTCGTTGAGTCCGTTTTCGTTGTAATCTCTATCAGTAAGCGTCAGGATAGGCTTATTCAGTTTCAGAGCCAGTCCTGTTACCGCTTTGCGGATCAGTTTAGGTGTCCATTCGCAATCACCGGTGAGCCAGGGCTCATTGAAGCGGGTCAGCTCCTGGGAAGCCTGCTCATCTATTACAAACTTGCAGTTAGGATGCTGCTGGAGCAAAGATGCAGGTACCTGATCAGTGCTGTGTCCTTCTACGGAACGGCGTACAATCTTCGCTTTATGCGATCCCCAGGCCATCAGTATTACGCTTTTGGCTTTGAAAATGCTGCTGATACCCATGGTGATAGCCAAACGGGGTACCTGGCTCATGTTGGGGAACTCGTAGGCATTGGCCAAACGGGTAGAGTTGTCCAGGGTTACGAGGCGGGTGTGGGAATTAATGTTGGCACCTGGCTCATTAAAGCCAATATGGCCGTTATTGCCAATGCCAAGTATCTGCAAATCCATACCACCAGCTGCTTCTATGCGCTTTTCGTAGTCTTCGCAATACTGTTTAATCTTTTCTTTAGGTACAGTACCATCTGGAATATGGTAATTGCCTTCCGGGATGTCAATATGGTTAAACAGCTGTTCTTTCATGAACCTGTTGTAACTCTGTAATGCATCCGGTTCAATGGGATAGTATTCATCCAGGTTAAAAGTAACCACATTCTTAAAGCTCAATCCTTCTTCCTTATGTAAGCGAACCAGCTCGGCATAAAGGTATTTGGGAGTGGAGCCGGTAGCCATGCCTAAAACACAATTTTGTTTAGCGGCTTGTTTTTCTCTGATGAGTGTAGCAATTTCCTGTGCAACTGCCTTGGAACCCTCTTTGGCAGAGGGATGTATTTCCACAGCGATCTGCTCAAAACTGTCAATCAGTTCGATTTCCTGGTGATTAAGCGTCATTGTAAGCGTTTTTTATTAGATGCGATTTAAAAACGAGCCGGAAAATTAAAGAAAATACAGCTATCCTGTATATAATTTTATATGGTTTTGAAATTTTTAACGCTTTTTATGAAGCCAGGCCGCATAAACAGATGAAATTAAAAAACAGCATGGGACCAGCCTTTTCAGACCAGTCCCATCCTTTTCAGGCATTTTAGCCCCGGATGAGATCATCCGGTATGCTATTGTGCTTATGTACCTAATACTGCCTGCAGTTTTTTATCCATAGCGGCATCATCTTCCCCACCTCCGCCATAACGGCCTATTATCATGCCCTGAGGGTCAATGAGTATCTTGGTGGGCAGGGAATGAATACCAAATTTGTCACTGATATCTTCCGGATTGGGCTCATTACGTTGTCTTTTTTCCATATTCAGGCCACGTAAGATGTGTTTCCAGATACCGATGCCATCCTGTGCAACTGCCTTTTTCCAGTCGGCCGGGCGGCTGTCATCATCCGAGATACCTATAATTTCAAGTCCTTTATCCTTGTATTGTGCATACAATGATTTCAGGTGTGGGTTGCCTTTACGGCAGGGGCCGCACCAGCTGGCCCAGAAATCAACCAGTACATATTTCCCTTTGAAGTCATTTAAGCTCAGCGGCTGTCCGTTAATGTCAGTACTACTGAAAACAAAAGCGGGGCTACCGGGAGAGCCACTGCGTAAGCCATCCAGTTCTTTCCGGATTTCCTTGCCGTAGCCACTTTGCTGCAGGGTCGCCGGCATCTTGCTATAGTAGGCTTCTCCTTCCTGTAAAGGCATACCGCTGATACGGAAGCGTAACAGGTAGGCTGTCACATAAGATCCTGGATGTTGGGTGATGAAATCCTTATCCAGCACTTCCATTTTTTCATAGAATGGTTCCATGTCCTCCTTTACCTTGTCCAGTTGGTCCAGCATACCTGCCAGCGTAGCGCTGTCCTTTTTGGCTTTGCGGGCGGCAATGTACGCCAGGTTGAGTTTGTTGTAATGGTCCGACAGGGGAGCCAGCTGATCAGTAACAGGTTTTCTGGCAGCATTCAGTATTTCAAAATCATCCTGTGCTTTGGAGCCCTTCATGGTGGCCGCCTTCAGGTTTCCCTTTTTGAGGGAGGCTGTCAGGGTGCCAGGTTCCAGAAAAAAGCTGGCTGCATCGTCATCGATAGACATGGGGCCAGGCCTGCTCAGGAACATATTAGCCATAGAAGGGCCATCAATATTACCTTTGAAGGTAAACCTGCCTTGGAGCAGGCGGGCGCTATCCATTTTATAATTATCTCCTCCGGGAGAATAAGACAGGTAAACATATCCGGTTTGTTTGCCATCCACCTTACCGGTAAGCGTGAAAGGCTGTGCCTGTACGGAGGCTTGCAGCAGGCCGGCGGCGGCTATCAGAGCAAGTGTTTTCATGATACTATCTATATATGGATGAAAGATTAGTTAAGTACTTCTGCCAGTTTTTTATGCAGGGCTTCTCCTCTCAGGTCCTTGGCAATGATGATACCTTCCGGATTTACGAGGAAAGAAGAAGGAATGGCCTGAATGCCGTATTGGGAGGCTACTTCATTCCGGAAGCCTTTCAGATCTGACAGCTGTATCCAGGGCATACCATCTTCTTTAATAGCCTGGTTCCATTTTTCTGCATTATCATCCAGGGATACACCTACAACAGTAAAGTTCTTATCCTTGTAAGCATTGTACGCCTTCAGCACATTAGGATTTTCTCCTCTGCAGGGACCACACCAGCTGGCCCAGAAGTCGAGCAGTACATATTTTCCTTTAAAGTCAGATAATTTAACCGGCTTGCCATTTACATCTGCCTGGGTGAAATCGATCATAGGCTGCCCGATAGCGCTTTTCTTCAGTATGGCCAGTCTGGCTGCTAGCCGCTGACCGGTAGCTGTTTGCTGGGCAGCAGGATCCAGTTTTTGATACAGGCTGTCCAGTTCCTTATAATCGCCCATTACTGCCATATCGGAGAGCATAGACAAACTTACCGGGCTTTTAGGATGGGTAGTGATATAGTTCATGGTTTTACCTCTGCGTTGCTTACGAAGTTCAGCCGCTTTGGCTTCTAATGCTGCCATGGCAGTATCATTATCTTTTATCTTATCGTAATTTTCATACAGCTGCTCTTCCTGGTCGGTAATGTTTTTGATGGAAGCCTGATAAGCAACCATTTCATCGTGACTGGCAGAGCCGGTCACTTTCAGGTTACTCAGCGAGTCGGCATGCCCACTCATATGGATATCCGCATTTTCCAGGAAAAAGTCTACATACCTGTTGGAAAACATCAGGTAGGCTTTTATGGGTTCTGTTACCTTCCCGGTCCAGGTAAATTTGCCATCCTTGATATGGATGGTATCTGTTTTGGCAGAGTCTGCCACGGGGGTAGACAGGTATACCACGGTGTCTTTCAATCCGGTAATGTCGGCCGTAATAGTGGCGTTATCGTTTTTAACAGGTCCGCAGGCATATACCGCGGTAGCCATCAGGCAGGCGACTATTTTGTTGGTGTGGTTCATCATAATTGTTGGTTTATTGAATAGTAATCAATTATTGTTTCGGAAAAAGATCGCCATAAAGGTTGATCAGACGGATGTCCATCCAGGACCCACGCATATTACGGGTTACCAGCTTTCCCTGCGGATCAAATAACAGGCAGGAGGGGATCCCTCTTATCCGGTAGGTTTTAGCGAGCTCGCTGTCAAATGCTTTCAGATCTGATAGTTGTGGCCATTCCAGTTTTTCTTCTCCGATAGCTTTTTCCCAGTTAGCCTTCTCATCATCCATAGAAATACCTACAATATCAAATCCTTTTTCATGATAGAGCTGGTATACTTCTTTAAGATGTGGAATGTCTGCACGGCAGGGACCACACCAGGAAGCCCAGAATTCAAACAACACATATTTTCCTTTACCGATATAGTCTTTTAACTGGTGTTGTTTGCCATCCGGATCAGTCAGCGTAAAATTGATTACATCGGAACCTACAGCTGTTTGTTTATTGAGGGCTGCTTTTTCCAGAAAATGATTCGTCAGCAATCCCTTTTGAGCTACTCCGGCAAAGTGTTGGGTAAGCTGGTCAATCTCTGCAGTCGTGATATTGCTTTGCCCTGCCGTCTGTAAAGCAATATATGCCAGTACTTCGGAAACAGGATTGTTGAGCACAAACTGCATCATATATTCCTTGCGTTTATCATCTGAGATGTCCATCTTTTTGCAAACTTCCATGCCTATCTCCTTGGGACCTTTTGCTTTATCTTTTCCAGGATTCAGGTAGGCGACGTAATCTTTGAAGAGGCTGTTTTTTTCATCATCAAATACACTTTTCTGCTGATAGTAACGGAGGAATAAATCATTGCTCCGGGAGCCATCTACCTTTGCCGCCAGGGAGGTACCACCACCCTGGTACAGGTCTATACCCTTTTTAAGACTGTCGTATACGGCAGTGACTTTGATCGTTGAATTTTCAATAAACAGGTTGATGAGGCGGTCCATCCAGATTCTTTCTGTTTCTTCTTCATTTTTAAATACCAGTGAATAAAAGCGTGGAGATGCGGTATGCCCTTTGAACTCAAATGTGCCATTATGAATAATGGTACTATCAAGAGGTTTTTTGCCAGGTATATCCGCATACTGCAGATATACTTTCTTTCCTTCTACATTACCGGTTATTTTCCCTTTGATATGAAAGGAATCCGGTGCATGAAAAGATAGTAGTGCAGTAGCTCCCAGAATAATCGCAAAGGATGTTTTTATCATATTAAAAGCGGTTTATCAGTTATTGGGTATATCGAATACTACTTTAGGATCTGTAGGGTTGATGGTTAAAGCGGTACCGTTATTATCTGCCGCAGTTCTTACCAATGGCAGCCCGTTGCGGAAATAATCAAAACTGTTGTGCCCTTCAAAGGCCAGTTCTATCCTTCTTTCTTTCAGCACTGCTGTTAAAACAGCGCCGGCAGCCAGGTTGTCGATATCTGCAGCAGGTAATCCGGCACGGGTATGGATGGCTTTCAGGTCGGCTTTGGCCAGCGCGGTATTGCCCAGCTTGGCATTAGCTTCTGCCCGGTTCAGGTACAGTTCTGCCAGCCGGAAATAAATGTAAGGTGCCCGGGTCAGCCAGGCTTCATTTAATACCAGGTATTTAGTGGTTTCTACAAAATTGGAGCCGGTATTCAGCTTGAAAAAAGTACTTCTGATATCCCCCGGAACAAGCAAACTTTTCAAATCGGAAGAAGGAAGGAAAGTAGCCCCTACTCCATAGTCTGCATCGAAATGATAGAACTGCCCGATAGAGCTGCCCCTGCTAGAGTTATCATAGGCAAAAATGAATTCCTTGTTGGAAGTGGCGTTTGCAGACCGGCCAATGTCGCCGAACTGATCATCGGCAAACATATCGTTGTAACTATTGCCCTGCAGTAGGATATATTTTCCATTGGACTGATCAATCACACTGTCGGCGTAAGTAACGGCCAGTTTATTATTAGCTGCATCAGGGCTGGCAACAGTGCCCCCCATATAGAGGTAAACACGTGACAATAATGACCAGGCTGCTGCCGTACTGCCAAAGGAATTGGTTTTGGTAACCGGCGCTTTCATCAGTTGTGCAGCCATTTTCAGATCGCTGATGATAAAGTCATACACCTGTTTTACAGTAGCTCTTTCCGGAATATCCTTTATATCACTGGTGGCTTTGATCGCCACGGCCAGGCTTTGATCCGGCGTTTGATAATAGGGCTTACCATATACCCTTACCATATTGAAATACATCAGCGCTCTAATAAAATGGTTTTCCCCTTTGGCATACAGGAATTTGTTTTTATCAGCGTCTGACAATGCAGCAAAACCATCTGTTTCCATTTTGGCAATGCCTTCCAGGGTAGTGTTCACGCTTACGATGATCTGGTAAGATTGCCGGTAAAAATCTGCACTATTACCCTGCGTAACGCCCGGGCTGTTCCGGAAAAAGAAAGCATCTGTAGTTTTACTTACCGGCCCCCAGTTCTGAAGTGTTACGTTATTGCCCCTGCTTTCTCCAAAATCATGCATAGGTACATCATAGTCGTTAAATCCACTACCCTGCATCAGGACATAGTTGCCGATGGTAGTTTCTTCTATCCCCGCCAGTGAGGACAGTTCTCCTTCCTTATCAATTTTGGTTAGCGGACGTACACTGTCAATTTGTTTATTGCAGGCAGTAGCCAGTATGCCGGTAAGTAGTATTATCTGAATTGCGTATTTCATCTTTTTAAAATTAGAGGACAGAAAATGTTAGAAACCCAGTTGCAGGCCAAATACATATCGGCGCGGAATGCCAATACCGGAACCCACAGACGTGCCAAAATTTTGCGCATCTCCCACTGATGGTCCTTCAGGATCAGTTGCAATAATGTTTTTGGAATAAAGGGTGTATAAATTATCCCCGCTGATATAAAAATTAGCTCGTGAGATGTTCAGCTTTTTCAGCAATGCTTTAGGCAGGTCGTAGCCCAGGCGTACATTACGCAGACGGGCATGACTGCCATCATGCATATACTTGCTGGATCCAAAATAATCTGTGGTAGCATGTGTATAAAGTTCTGGTTCTGTAGCATCCGTTTGTCCGGGTG
This sequence comes from Chitinophaga sp. H8, assembly GCF_040567655.1. Lineage (NCBI taxonomy): Bacteria > Pseudomonadati > Bacteroidota > Chitinophagia > Chitinophagales > Chitinophagaceae > Chitinophaga > Chitinophaga defluvii. Next base: position 26,009 of record NZ_JBEXAC010000001.1, read on the forward strand.
TAGTCCACATTTTCTGGTGCTTGCGGTAAGCGATCTGGTTATAGCCGGTGATGTTATTTCCTTGCATCTGCGCTGCCAGATCATCGTTGATCACATATCCATAGGCATAGGTGATCAGTATACTCAGGGAGAAACTTTTGTAAGTAAAAGTATTGTTGATACCACCATAGAATTTAGGTTGGAAAGTGCCGATATACTGGAACTGCCGTGGATCTGCTGATGCTCCTACTTCATCTACGGTATTCACATAAGTAACACCTGTTTTTTGTCCTTTATCGTCGAAGATCAGCTTTTCAAACCGGGGCTTTCCGTTTTCAGGATCTACACCTGCATATTTTACTGCCTTTAATGAATTGATATCATCTCCCGGAAACAGATAAAAGCTGTTGGCATTGTAGAAGCCCTGTCTTAAGGAATCATTGGCTACGCTCAGGATCTTGTTTTTATTAAAGCTGATATTAAAAGAGGTATTCCATTGAAAGTTCTTTCCGGTGATATTATCGGAGTTGATCAGGACTTCAATCCCTCTGTTCTGTACATTCGCTACATTTTGCCACTGTGTAGCAAAGCCGGTGATGGATGGCAGTGTTACTTTCTGCAGCAGGTCTTCAGAGCGGCGGCTGTAATAATCTACACTGGCGGTCACCCGGTTAAACAAACCAAAGTCTATACCGGCACTGAATGTTTTGGTAACCTCCCATTTCAGGTCCGGATTTGCCAGTACGGAAATAATAGCAGCACCTTGTCCGCTATAAGTATAGCTTGGGTCATACAGGGTACGGGTCAGGAAGTTGTCGCCCAGTTGGGAACCACTGGTGCCATAGTTAGTGCGTAGCTTCAGGTTGCTCAGGAACTTCAGGTCTTTGGCAAAATGTTCGTTACTGATGATCCAGGCGCCACCTACAGAGTAGAAGGTACCATACCGTTTGTCGGAACCAAAGCTGCTGGATGCATCCGTTCTCAGGGAAGCACTTACACTGTATCTGTCATCATAAGTATACCCGGCTTCTCCAAATGCAGAAAAGGAGGCCCGGTCTTCTTTACCGCCTTCTATATTGCCTTGTTTGGTAGTAGGAATGCCATAGATAGTATAGTCGTACCGGTTACCTACCATCCGGCCCAGTGATATTACGGGATAACCTGCTCTTACATTATTCACATTTACCAGCATATTTTCAATGCGGGTACGGCCGTATTCTGTTGCTACCAGCGCACGGATGGAGTGGACTCCCAGTGATTTACGGAAATTAAGCTGGTTGGATGTCAGGAAGTTATTCAGGTAATTGGTAGAAGTACCCAAAAATCCTTTAGAGGAAGTAGCGGTACCGGAACCGGCATAACTTCTCACATCAATGTACCGTTCATCTTTGGTATAGTTCAGATTGGCAGAGTTGGTACTGGAAAAACTGAGCCAGTCGGTCAGTTTGTAATCCAGCTTAATGGAACCGGTAAAACGTTGCGCTTTGGTATGAATGTAGTTATACTGGTTCTCAAAAATGGGATTTGCACTTTTCTGGGTTCTGCCATTCATTTTATATTCCAGAACAGATTTGGGAGAACCATCTGCATTATATGGATTTACCCAGGGGATCATGCTGTAGAGAAAAGTACCGGTATTGGAATTTTCTCTTTTTCCGCTATCAAAGATGCCATTGAGTGAAATGTTGGTGGTCAGCCTTTTGGTTAGTTTATTTTCCAGGTTGACCCGGAAGGTCGTACGCTGCAAGCCATTGTTTACACCGGTGGATTGTTCATCATAATAAGTACCTCCTATATAATAGCGGGTATTTTCCGTACCACCACGTGCGGAAAGGTTTACTTCTTTAGTATTACTGTTAATAAAGCCATATTTCTGCCAGTCAAAACCGTTCTGTACATCTGCCAGAGCAGGCAGACGGTTGTCCAGGTAGGCTTGTAAAGTAGGGTATTGCGGAGACAGACTGCCATTATTGACCTGGTAATCTTCTGTAAAGTATCTTTTTTGCAGATCATACAATTCAGGCCCATTTAAAAAACGAACGGCACCACGGTTAGGTTGGTTCAATCCGTATTTCATTTCGGCCATTATCTGCGGCTGGCCGGCCACTCCTTTTTTTGTATTCACCACAATTACACCTGCAGCCGCCCGGGAACCATAGATAGCGGTAGCTGCCGCATCTTTCAGGATAGTGATATCTTCAATATCCTGGGGATTTACCAGCTCTTTCAGGTTCTGATTAGGCATGATCACACCATCCAGCACCAGCAGTGGACCATAGTTTTGTGTAGGCATTACAAATTCATTCACCTGGTCCACACCAACACCTACGATGCTGCTCTGGCCTCTTACAAATATTTGTCCGCCCTTGCTGGTAGGATCGCCTGCACCTTGTTCAGAAATATATAAACCGGTAGCCCTGCCTTTCAGGAGGGATACCACATCGGAAGTAGTAATACCTTTTCTGAGCTGGTCGCCACCAATTTTTTGTACTGCTCCTGTCAGTTCCCCCGTTTTCTTGATGGAGTACCCGGTGATCACAGTTTCGCCCAGTTTGGAAAGTGCCGGAGCAAGCAGGATAATCAGGTTGCCCCGTTTGCCGCTTACGCTTACCAGCTTGTGCTCGTATCCTACGAAAGAAACATCCAGCACTACATTGCTGTCGTCTGTGTCCAGTTCAAATACACCCTGACGGTCAGTAACCGTAGCTTTATTCGTTCCTTTAATCACTACAGTAGCCCCGAACATTGGTTCTCCGGTGCTGGCATCTCTTACAATACCGGTGATCTTTTGTGCAGGAGCGATAGCGGCATCGGATGGAAAGTACTGGTTACTTTCTTTGGTCAGTACAATCGTCTTCTTCAGGATCTTCCATTTCAGGTGATGACCTTTAAGACAGAGCTGTAATGCCTGTTCCAGGGAAGCATCCCTGATGGTAATGTTTACCATAGCACCTGCAGGTAAGGTACCTTCATCATACCAGAACTGGTACCCACTTTGCCGCTCTATTTCATTCAGCACCTTTTCCAGGGGCGCTTTGGTTTCAGTAATAGAAATCCTTTGTGCAGATACTTTTGCACTTACATGTAATGCTCCGAACAGGAGGGTGATAATTAACAACTTCACTGTAATCAAAATTTTGGTTGATGGACGTAATCCGCCCGATCCCTTTTGGCAAAAGGTAGTTGAGATCATAAATACTGATTGGTTGATGATTTAATAAATGTTATCGCTGAAGCTGGAAATTTGTGGTGGGAAATTCCGGCTACTTCATTAACTGATAGCTGCTTTAAAATTGTACATAAGCGTTTTTTGATTTAATGAATGGTTTATAATGCTTCCTGTTGGCTGTCAAATGCAATTATGGCAATACGGTAATTTGTTTTCCTTCCAACCTGAAATGCAGGTCGCTGGCTTCCAGAATGGTTAACGTTTCCGATAAGTTATAGCTGCGTAATACTTTTCCGGTAAATCTGCGCGTCGTGATAGCACCTTCATATTTGATGTCTACATCATACCAGCGGCTTATTTCCCGCATGATAGTGGAGATATCCGCTTTTCTGAAGGAGAAGAAACCGTTTTTCCAGGCAATTACCTGGCTAGCATCCGTGACAGGTACTATTTTAATCCCGCCATCTGTTTCCAGTTGTGCCTGCTGCCCGGGAGATAGCATACTGCTGCCACTGGAGGTTACTAATTTTACACTCCCTTCCAGTAAGGTGGTTTTAATGGTTTGTTCATCTGCATAAGCCTTCATATTGAATTGCGTCCCCAATACTTCTACCTGCAGGTGGTTGGTTTTAACGATAAAAGGTTTGGCAGCATCTTTAGCTACTTCAAAATACCCTTCGCCGGTAATGCTCACGATGCGTTCCTTACCAGTAAAAGCGGTAGGGTATTTCAGTTCACTCGCAGCATTCAGCCATACTTTGGTCCCATCAGGCAATACCACCTGATAATTTCCTCCCCTTGGCACGGTGAGCATATTCATAGCAGCTTTTCCTGCTGCAGTACCTGCATGGTATATCAGGGCCGCCCGTTGTTTGCTTACCTGGGTACCGGCTTCTTCCGCAATGGTGCCTTCGGCAGACTCATTTAATTCTACTACATCACCATTAGCCAGTGTAAGCCTGGCTTTATTAGTGCCGGGTGCTATTACGGCAGCCTTAATGGGCTCCGCCTGCTGACGTGACTGAAATAGCCACAGGCCACCGGCAGAAAGTAATATTATTGCGGCGGCCGCCCAGGGAATCCATCTTTTTGGTGTGGGCAGCATACGCACCGGTACGGTCTTATCCTGTATCCTGGTGGTTGATTTACTTTGTACAATCTCCTGCCGGAGATGGTTAAACATCCGGGCTTTTACATTGTCCAGCGTCTCCGGCTGAGCAGTACTTACTATTTCAGTTTCTCCCTCATTCACATGATCATACCACTCATGGAGTATTTGCTGTTCCGCTACAGTGGCTTCGCCATCCAGGTATTTTTTTGCTAATAAACTGATCTTCGCTATATCCATTAAACACAATTAGAAAGATGAACAATGCCCCCTTTATATAAAGTAGAGACATGGCAAGCGGATTTACACGTGAAAAGCAGCAAATTTTTTTTCAGCGGGAAGTAACAAGTGCGTCTAAGGATAATAAGGATTTAGGAAAGGTACAAAAATCAATGTAAGGAAACAATGCATAAAAAATATTAGCCTACTAATTTGGTAGAGTAATGGATATTTTATAATCTTGTACTTCAATTTATTGCGATAATGAGTAGTGCCAAGTCTTTTTCTGCAGTTCGATGTTGCGGCAATGCTGATTGCTGCTGATCATTCCTTTGGCCTGATTGTCTGTCATAGGTATCCAATCCTGATTTCTTTATTTTAAATTACTATAAATGAATACATGTCATTCATGGCTTACATTGCATTGATAGCAATGTAAAAGGCCGGAAACTGTTCCAGCAGTTCCGGCCCGGAAAAATAAGTCATCCCGTTGATTGGGCTATTCTCATAGCCTGCAGAGTACCTATTTTTTTACTTAACGCAAATATAATGAAAAAGTCATTTAGCTATGGCATGCTACTTTCTGCCATGGTGCTTTCACAGGTGGGTGTTGCTCAAACAGGCAATGCAACAGGCAATGCGCCAGTCACTACCCAACCCGCACAGAATATCTCCTTTAGCGGAAGAATTATTGATGGAAAAACCAGATTGCCACTAAGTGGGGCTAACGTTCATATTACGGGTACCACACATGAAGTGCTGACAGATGATAAGGGAAGATTCAGCTTCCTTACCGGACAGCATTTCCCGGTTACCCTGGTGGTAAGCCAGCCTGGTTACCTGGTTCGTGAATTTCAATTGCATGATAGTAACCCGGTAGATATTATTCTTGCTGAAACGCCCAGCCAACTGAACGAGCTGGTCATCATCGGATATGGTACGCAGAAAAAGGCCAGCCTTACCGGAGCGGTAAGCAGCCTGGATCAAAAAATACTTGCCAACCGGCCCATTACTAACTCCACGCAGGCCTTGCAAAACCTGCCGGGCGTATTTACCAATCAAACCAAAGGCCGTCCGGGCGATGATGGGGCCACTATCCGGATCAGGGGTGTGGGAACACTGAATAATAGTAATCCCCTGGTATTGGTAGATGGGGTGGAGTTTTCCCTGGGAGATGTAAATCCAAATGATATAGAAAGTGTAACCGTATTAAAGGATGCAGCTTCCGCTGCTATCTACGGCAACAGGGCGGCGAATGGTGTTATCCTGGTTAAAACAAAAACAGGGAAAAAAGGCAAATTCCAGCTGGACTATAGCAATTATTTCGGCACTCAGCAAGCTACCCGCTTTCCCGATGTGGTGAGTAACATGGTGGAATACATGAAGGGGAAAAACCGCGCGCTGGCCAATGAGGGTAAACCCGCTGAAAGTTCACCGGCATTAATAGATGAATACAGCAAAGGAACGGATCCGTTTATTTATCCTGATAACAACTGGTTCGATATCATGTTCCGCAAAGCGGCTATCCAGGAACATAATCTCCGCTTATCCGGTGGTAGTGATAAAACCAGTTTTTCATTGTCATTGGGTTACCTGAACCAGGAAGGCATCATGATTGAAACCTATGCCAAAAGATATTCCATCAACCTGAATGTAAGCTCCCAGCTTACAAACAAACTAAAAGTAGGAGGAAGTCATATTGGTAATTTCTGGACTAACCGTGAAAGCGCCTACACGGCAGATGAAGGGAATGGGGAAGGCGGCCTGATGGGACTGATTTACAGAGGGCTGCCTTTTCAGGCGCCCTACGCGGCAGATGGTTCCTATGCAGACCAGTGGATACGCGTACCCGGTCATAACTTTTTCCGAAATCCACTCGCTTTGTCCAAAGAAGGATTCCGGAAAAATAATCAATACCACACACTGACGAACCTGTTTGCAGAATACCAGCTGCCATTTAATATACGCTACAAAACAACTGTGGCAGCCAATATCCGGTACGGGATCGAAAAATTCAATTATCCGCAGATCTACCTGACCAACCCTAAAACCGGCGTGATAAGTCCTATAGGTAATACCCCCTTAAGAGGGATTAACCAGGTGAGTAATCATGTGATCAACCTCACCAACTTCCATACTTTAACCTGGGATCAGAGAATTGGTAAACATGGTGTTGGTGCATTGGGCGGATTTAGTGTGGAAAGTTTTAATGATGGTAATTTCTCCGCTTACAACCAGGGCTATCTGGGTAACAACCTGTCAGAACTGAATGCAGGCAGCACTTCTCCGAAAGTGGGCGGTACCTCCGGACAATCCAGACTGCTTTCTTATTTCGGCCGCGTCAATTATGATTTTGATGAAAAGTATTTATTTGAAGTCAACTTCCGCTACGATGGCTCTTCCAGATTTGCGGCAGGAAAACGCTGGGGATTCTTCCCCTCTTTCTCAGCAGGATGGCGACTGAGTGAAGAAGATTTTCTGAAGGACTTTAAAAACCTGAGCAACCTGAAACTGCGGGCATCCTATGGAAAACTGGGGAACCAGTCTATCGACCTGTTCAGCTATGTGGATGCTATTACATTGGGACAGAACTACAATTTCAACGGCAACATCGTGAGCGGTGCCGCTATTACACAATTGAGTGATCCGGAAATTACCTGGGAAACTACCAGCATGACGGATATTGGACTGGAAGGAGGTTTTTTCAAAAATAGGCTGACGTTTGAACTGGATTATTTTAATAAAAAAACAACTAACATCCTGCGGCAGGTAAGTGTACCAGGACAGGTGGGCAACCTGGGCGGTCCTTTCCGGAATATAGGAGCAGTGTCTAATAAAGGTGTGGAAATCACCTTAGACTACCGTGGCAGTATCAGCCAGTTTCGCTATTCCATAGGTGCTAATGTGACTTACCTGGAAAACAAAGTGACAGATCTGAGAGGGCAAAAATACTATGGTACCAATACCATTACCACAGAAGGCGCTGCTATCGGATCTTTCTACGGACTGGAAGCGATAGGGATTTTCCAGAATGCATCAGAGGTATCGAAACATGCGTTTCAAAACGCAGGCACCCAACCAGGAGATCTTAAATATCGTGATGTAGATGGAAATGGTGTTATTGATAATAACGACAGGGTTGTGATTGGCAACAGCATTCCTAAATATACCTATGGTTTTTCCCTGAGCGGGGAATTTAAAGGAGTTGAGCTATCTGCCATTTTCCAGGGAATAGGAGATGTGGATACTTATCTTACCGGTAATCTTGCACAACCTTTTAAGAATGGCGCTGGTGTTACCCGGGAATGGCTTACCGATTCCTGGACACCTGAAAACCCCAATGCCCGGTTACCCAGGCTGACTACCTCCAACGGATATCCGCAGAACTTTATTACTTCCAGCTTTTGGGTACAGGATGCTTCTTATCTCAGGTTAAAAAATATACAGTTGAGTTATACACTTCCTCCCAGGTTAGTGGCGAAGGCAGGGTTCACTAAGTGTAAAGTATTTGTGAATGCACAGAATTACCTGACTTTTTCAAAATTCAAGTTCAGCGATCCCGAGAGAGATGTGACAAGGGCTAATCTTATTGAATATCCTGTAGCAAAGAGTATCACAGCAGGCGTTAATATTTCACTTTAATAATACGACCAACATGATTTACAAAAATATAATTGTTGCGATAGCAGCCACAGCATTGCTGAGCTGCAATAAATTCCTGGAACTGGAACCCACCGACCGTTTTACACAGGACACCTATTGGACTACTGCCGATCAGGGGCTGGCAGCATTGAATGCTACCTATGCAGTACTGGTAAACGGAGGCTCCTTATATTCTGCCAGAAATAGCGTATACCTCGATGCATTAACGCCTAATACTTATCAGTACAATGCTGATGAGAACATTATCTCCCGCGGACTGCACAATGCGTTAACAGACAAGTTCAATACCACCTGGAATACAAGTTATCAGGGAATTGGCCGCGCCAATAATTTTCTGGCCAATATTGATAAAGTGAATATGACCGCATCGCTGAAGGAAAGGTATAAAGCGGAGGCAAAATTTTTACGGGCACTCTATTATTTCCCGCTCTGGAATTTATATGGCGGCGCACCCCTTATTACCGAGGCTACCAATTTCAAAACACAGGCTACGCTGCCGAGGAATACAGCCAATGAATTGCTGACACAGATTTTAAAAGATCTGGATGAGGCAGCAGCGAATGATGTATTACCACTGGCATATACCGGTGCAGATAAAGGCCGGGTTACCAGAGGGGCCGTGCTGGCACTAAAAGCAAGGGTGTTGTTATATGCAGGCCGTTGGGAAGAAGCTGCTACTGCTGCTAAAAAAGTGATTGACCTGAAATCCTACGCATTGTTTCCGGATTACAGGGCACTGTTTTATCTGGAGAATGAAGGGAATCAGGAAGTGATCTTTGATGTGCAGTACAAGTTCCCTGAGTTTACCCATTCCCTGGATGTAAGCCTGGACCAGCAATTGGGATCTGCCCCGTTGCCTGGACTGGTAAATGATTATTATGCAACAGATGGTAAGCCTATCAGCGAATCAACAAAATATGACCCGCTGAAACCTTATGAAAACCGCGACCCCCGGCTGTCTGCCACGGTAATTATTCCGGGTACTGTTTTTAAAGGAGCCATTGTTACAGATATCCAGTATCCCAGCACCGGCTATGGTCATAAAAAATATACTATTTTCAAGGACAATGAAAAACCCACCATTGTACCTACGAGTAATACTTCGGAATTGAATTATATAGTGCTGCGTTATGCAGATGTATTGCTGATGTATGCAGAGGCCCAGAACGAAGCTTTTGGTCCTGCTTCCGGTGGTGATAAGGGATTAACGCCGGTAGAGGCGATCAACCTGGTGAGGGCAAGGGCTAAGATAGCAGATGTTCCGGAAGGGTTATCCCAGGAGCAATTGCGTAAAGAGATCCGCCACGAGCGCAGGGTAGAACTGGCTGGCGAAGGCTTGTATTACTTCGATATCAGGAGATGGAAAACAGCAGAGCAGGTACTGAATACAGATGTGTATAATATAAAGGGAGAGCGGATAGACAGCAGGGCATTTAATGCCGGCCGCGATTATCTCTGGCCTGTTCCGTCGGTAGCAATACAGGAAAATCCTGCCTTAGCACAGAATCTTAATTACGGAAAATAAATAATTCAGCATGATGCAGTATAAAAAACTAATTGCTTTAATCGGTTTTACCGGAATGTTAGGCGGAACACTTGTTGCCCAGCAAAAGGTAAAGCGGCCTAATATCATTTTTATCCTCGCGGATGATCTCGGCTATGGCAACCTGAGGAGCTATAATAAGAGCTCCCCTATACCCACACCTCATATAGACCGGCTGGCGGCTGAAGGTACCCGCTTTACCCGTTTCTATTCCGGCAATACCGTATGTGCACCCTCCCGTGGCGCCCTGATGACAGGGTTCCATATGGGACATGCATATATACGGGGCAACAGCAAAGCTAAAGATGGCAAAGGTGCTTTGCGGGCACAGGATACCACACTGGCCCAGCGCCTGCAACAACAGGGTTATGTAACCGGTATGTTTGGAAAATGGGGACTTGGTGATGCAGAAACCCAGGGCGCTCCGCATTTGAAAGGCTTTAATGAATTCTTTGGTTATCTCGATCAGTCGCATGCACATGACTATTACACAGATCATTTGTTTGAAATCAGGGATCACCAAACCGTGGAGGTAAAAGTAGATACTGCAGCTTATACAGAAGACCTGATCATCGACAAGGCATTAGCATTTCTGCGAAAACATCAGGCAGCCCCTTTTTTCCTCTATCTGCCATTGACCCTTCCACATGCCGAGCTGAAAGTACCTCAGGCATTATTACAGCAGTTCCAGGATGCGGCTGGCCGGAGCAAGCTGCCGCCTGAAACACCTTTTGAGAAAAAAGGTAATTACGACAGCCAGGACCAGCCACACGCAGCATTTGCTGCGATGGTATCAAAACTGGACCAGGATGTAGGACGTGTGATTGACCTGGTGCAGTCACTGGGACTGGATAATGATACTTACATATTTTTTACCAGCGATAACGGACCTCATAAAGAGGGCGGCGCAGATCCGGTATTTTTCCAGAGCAGCGGCCCTTTAAGAGGAGTAAAGCGGGACTTGTATGAAGGCGGTATCAGAGTGCCCTTGCTGGTCCGGGCACCGGGAAAAGTGCCTGCCGGAAAGGTCAATCATCAGGCATGGGCTTTCTGGGATATTCTTCCAACAGTAAGTGAGCTGACCACCACGCCTGTTCCTGCCGGTATTGATGGCATCGCGCATACAGCAGTGCTTGCAGGAAAACCGCAATTGCAGCAGCATGAATATTTCTACTGGCAATTCAGGGAAGGTATCCTGAAAGAAGCGGTGATCCGGGGAGACTGGAAACTGATCCGGTTCAAGGATGTGGGCGTAAAAGAAGTGTTGGAGTTATATAACCTGAAGACAGACATTGCTGAAAAAAACAACCTCGCGCTGCAGTATCCGGCGGAAGTAAAAAGACTTAAAACTATCCTGTTACATGCAAAATCACCGGCAGAAAATAAAACGTTTGACTGGTCGGATGCAGAACAATAAAACTTACTGCTATGTATGTTCATAAATGCACGGTTTACCTGTGCTCATTATTTACCCTGCTCATTTTTCAATTGCAGGTGTATGCCCAGACTACCAAAGACAAACCCAATTTTGTGATCATCCTGGCAGATGATATGGGGTATTCTGATATAGGCGCTTTTGGTTCGGAGATACAGACACCTCATCTGGACCAGCTGGCTGCCCAGGGATTGCGGATGTCGCAATTCTACAATGCTTCCCGTTGTTGTCCCACACGTGCATCATTGCTCTCGGGACATTATCCGCATAATGCCGGTGTAGGGAGCATGAATAAAAACCTGGGTAAGCCAGCTTATCAGGGGTATATTAACAAGCAGAGCATCACGATTGCCGAAGGATTAAAATCTGCAGGTTATTTTACGATGTTGTCCGGAAAGTGGCATGTAGGTAATGAACCGGATCAGTGGCCGCTATCCAGGGGATTTGACCGCTTCTTTGGATTAATCGGGGGAACCAGTAATTACTTTTACCCACATCCGTTTAAGTTAGGCCCGGAAGATTATTTTGTGCTGAATGACAAAAAGCTGGATGATTATCTGACAGCAGTAAAACCCAAAGATTACTACCTTACCGATGAGTTTGGGGATTATGCGCTGAAGTTTCTGGAAGAAGCTAAAACGCAGCAAAAACCATTTTATCTGCACCTGACCTTTAATGCCCCGCATTTTCCTATTCAGGCCAGGACCGAAGATATTGCCAGGTATCTCGGAAAATATAATAAAGGCTGGGACAGCCTGCGGTATGACCGTTATAACCGGTTGCTGGCAATGGGGATCATCAAAAAGGAATGGCAGTTATCTCCCCGCGATACACTGATCCCTGCATGGTACCAGATGCGGCCTACTGAAAAGGAAGCCTGGGAATTAAAGATGGCCGTATATGCAGCAATGATTGACCGGCTGGATTATAATGTAGGCAGGGTATTGAATAAGCTGAAGGAAATGGGGGCGGAAGAAAACACCGTAGTGATCTTTCTTTCTGATAATGGAGCCAGTCATGAGTACCCGTTTCCCAATCGTAAACAGGCAGATTCATTACTTAGTTTAAAAATAAAAGCATTGCCTGCCAGCGATCCGCAGTCTTTTGCCAGTTATGAATACAACTGGGCCAATCTCAGTAACACACCTTTCCGTGCATTCAAGCATTGGGAGCATGAAGGAGGAATCAGTACACCTTTTATTGTAAGGTATCCGAAGTTGATAAAAGCCGGATCACTTAATCACCAGCCAGCGCATATTGTTGATATACAGGCAACGGTTTTTGAGTTGGCAGGTGTAAAATATCCATCCCAATATCAGGGAAACAATTTAACACCACCGGATGGGGTATCGCTGGTAGATGTTTTTAAGGGCAAACCCTGGAAAGGGCATGATGTACTTTATTGGGAACATCAGGGCAATAAGGCCGTGCGAAAAGGAGCGTGGAAAATCGTTTCCAGTTATCCGGAAAATAAATGGCGGTTGTTCAATATGAATACGGACCGGACAGAGTTGCATGATCTGGCAGAAAAACAGCCCGGTAAACTGCAGGAGTTGATTGCATTATTTGATAATTGGGCAGTAAAGTCAGGAGTAGAAAAATGGCCGGATATTAACAGGCATTGATAGGATAACGGGCTGGCGAAAGGGTATTATTTAATCAACATAAACACCACGGCGAGTGTGAGGTATTCTCTTTTTTGCCGCATCACCTGCATTACCCGGGCTACATAGCCTTCGGCGGTACGGACAGATACGCCGAGTTCTACGGCTACTTCTTCCAGCGGACGGTCCAGCAGTTTATGCTGCAGGAAAACAATGCGGTGTTTTTCCGGAAGTTCACCAGCCAGCTTGCTCAGCATTTCCAGCAGGAATTTATTATCTATATCAAATGCAGGCGCTTGTTGAGGAGTGGTGGAGTGCAGGGTAGTAGTTTGTTCCTTTTTGCGTTGCAGATTGGCCATATGCCGGTATACGGCATATCTTACCATAGCTGCCAGATAAAAGGGCAATGATATGATGGTAAGATCCGCTCTTTTATGCCACAGGTTCAGGAATACCTGCTGTACAATTTCTTCCGCGTCCTGCGCTGACTGCAGACGCTTGTGGGCCATAAAATAGAGTCGCTCCCAATACTTGTTGTAGATGTCGGCAAAAGCAGTTTCATCTCCATCTTTCAACAATGCTAGTAGTGATATATCACTGGATTCTTCCATAATTCAGACAGTGTTGATACTGCAACGGTATAAAATTACACAAAAGTGCCTGATTCATTACTATATGCACTGTAATACTTACGCAGATACCTGTACATAGTTATCGCATCGGCGGAGGTACATAAAAAAAGCTGCCCGGATTTCTGCGGGCAGCTTTTTTTATGTGCTTCAATAATAGATTAGTCTACAATGATTTCGTCTACAAACAACCATGCAGGACTGCCTGCACCGGGAGCGCCGGCCGGAATTTTACCATTGTTTTCAGCCACTACTTTTACATAACGGCCTCTCACGTTGTCCAGTTTTCCACGCACCTGGTTAATCCCATTTTTATCAAAAGTATTTTGTTTATATACTTCCTTAAATGTTTTGCCATCATCGGATACGAAGAAGGTAACCTGCCTGGGAGGGTAGATCCAGTCTCCTTTAGCGCTCAGGGTATTCAGGCCCAGCAGGTGAATATCCTGTATGCTGTCCAGCGCAATGGTAGCCGTCATATTACCACCATTATATCCCAACCATTGGTTGTCACTGAATTTCTCCGCTCCTTCAATACCATTTACCAGGGCTTCGCTGCCAGGGTTGTAGTTTTGGCTGGGAGGGGTGGCCAGGGTTACTTTTTTGCCCAGTGCATGGTGAAATAAAAACGTTTGTACGTACTCGTTGCCAAACCGTTTATCCTCCTGATATACTGCTGCACGGATATCACCTGTTTGCTGTACAGGGATCGGTGTCATGTAGGGCGTGGATTTGGGGGTAGGGGCACTGCCATCTGTTGTATATACTATTTTCCCGCCATCCAGTTTGGTATCCAGCTTCAGCAGTACACCACTGCTGCTGTCTGTGATTATTTCTCCTCTTACTTCAAATACATGTTTGGCGTAATTCACGTTTTTCATATCCAGGCGGTGTACATGTACTTTCAGCCTTTCGAGGAAATTGTCGTAGTCCCTTTTATCTTTCGGACTCCACACTACTTCTGCCAGTGCTACTGCCCTTGGGTATACCATGTATTCTGCATAGTCGGCATTATCTATATATTCTGTCCACAGATTACCTTGCGCTCCTTTGATATATTGTGCTTCTTCTTTCGTTAATTCTTCCGGTACAGGTTCATAACTATATATTTTACTTACAGGTACAAAACCTCCGATAGCCAGTGGTTCATTTTTACCCTGCGACTGATAATAATCCAGATAACAATAGCTACTTGGTGTCATGATCACATCATGTTTTTGTTTGGCTGCTGCAATGCCACCTTCTATACCACGCCAGCTCATTACCGTAGCGTTGGGTGCCAGTCCGCCTTCCAGTATTTCATCCCATCCAATGATCTGCCTGCCTTTTCCGTTCAGGTATTTTTCCATACGCTGTACAAAATAGCTTTGCAGTGCATGTTCATCTTTCAGCCCCAGGGTTTTGATCCGCTGCTGGCATTTAGGACATTTTTCCCAACGTACTTTAGGCGATTCATCGCCACCTATGTGAATATACTTGCTGGGGAATAATTCTATCACTTCATCCAGCACGTCCTGCAGAAAGAGGAACACGCTGTCATTACCAGCGCAATACACATCATCCAGTACGCCCCATTGAGTACCTACTTCATAAGGTCCGCCGGTGCAGCCCAGGTAGGGGTAGGCGGCCAGTGCTGCCAGGGAATGCCCCGGCATTTCTATTTCAGGTACTACCGTTACAAAACGAGCAGCCGCATACTTTACCACGTCTTTTATTTCTTCCTGAGTGTAATAGCCGCCATAAGGGTTGCCATCATATTTTTTATCACTGTAAGGGCCTACCATTGATTCTTTACGGCGGGAAGCAATTTCCTGCAGGCGCGGATATTTTTTTATTTCAATACGCCAGCCCTGGTCCTCCGTCAGGTGCCAGTGGAACGTATTCATCTTGTGCATGGCTAGCAGGTCGATGTACTTTTTGATAAAGTCTACCGGGAAAAAATGACGGCCCACATCCAGGTGTAATCCCCGGTAGGAAAAGCGCGGATAGTCTTCTATGCTTACCGCAGGGATATATAAGGCAGTGGCCTTTTGTACCGGCAGTAACTGGATCAGTGTCTGGATCCCATAGAAGGTACCGCTGCTGTCATTGCCCTTGATAGCGATATGGTTATTATCTACCTGGAGGGTATAACCCTCTTTATGTGTCTGGTCTGCTGTGGTTTGTAATACGATGGCGTTTTTATCGCCGCTGTCTTTTATTTCCAGTTCATAGCCGGTAAGTTCTTTGAGCCAGGCGTTGAAGAGCGCTGCCGTTTGTTTATCAGCAGGTGTGGTGGCTACTAAAACCGTTTGCTTATCCAGCAGAAAAGAGTCTGCGTTTTCTTTCACACTCACAGGCATGGGAATAATACTCACTTTGCCCTTGGGCGCGTTGGCATGCTGGTTGGTGCTGCAGCCCCACAAGCCGAGGCCTGTAAGCAGCAAACAACAACGAAGAATAGTTGTCCGGGTCATGATTGATTTTTTATAACACATGTAAAGGTAGCAATTAGCGAAAAATCCCGGCTACCTGAAAGGGGGCCGGGATCTTAAAATGATCATGCTGTACAGACCATCAGATATCTCTTATAAAAGATCAGTTTTGTATCAGTTTAAGTTCCAGTTCCGATAATACCGGCCGGTGGTCGGAAGCCACTGTTTCCTGTATGATACGGGTGCTGGTAATGACCCACTGGTGCTTGGGCGCCAGCATGATATAATCCAGTTTTAAGGTAGGCTTATCAGCAGGCCAGGTAGGCCCCAGTGGATGGGTGGCATCTGTAAATAATTCTGTCAGCGTTGTAATTTCTTTTGTAGCAGGTATTGCATTAAAATCGCCCGCCAGTATAGTAGGCATTTTAGTGTTTTTAAAATAGGTAGCTATCATGCCGGCTTGGGTAATACGGTCGGCAGGATTATCTTCCGCATCCAGGTGGGCACATGCAAACTGCAGGAGGCTGTCGCCCGGCAGTTTTACCGTTACCAGGCCCATGGCACGGGGTTCAATACCTTTACTCACCGGCAGGGCAATTGTTTTTTGTGAAGCGATAGGCAGGCGGGAAAGTATACCTACCCCATAACCACCACCATCATAATCCATTGCTTTACCAAAATAAGTATACATGCCCGTTAGGGAAGCCAGTTCTTTCAACTGGTTTTGCTGATTGGTACGTTTGGTAACGCTATCTACTTCCTGCAGGGCCACGAGGTCGGGATTGGTAGCCAGGATCACATTGGCAATTCCCTGAAGATCCAGCTCACCTTTCATGTTTTCACCGTGGTGAATGTTGTAGGTGAGTACCTTGAGTGTTTGCGCATGCAGTAGCATGGTGCTGCTGGCACAGGTTAAAACAACCATCAGTAAGATCCGCTTCATAATATTGATTTTAGTAACGATTCCTGTCTTTTATCCCCCGCATGCCTGCAATAACCCCGCCAGTTAAAATTACCTGGTGAAAGCCGCATTCACAGGGCGTCCTATCCATACAGCCGGTGTTTTTAAACCAAATATCCTGGCAATGGTGGCCGCTGTATCATAGGTAACAATGCTTTCTTTTATCTCATTGTTCGCTTTTACCCCTTTTCCTCTGATAATCCATGGAATTTGCATTTCCACCATGGTTTTTCCACCATGTCCTTTATTGATACCTCCATGGTCGGCACTCAGCATAATAATACTATTATCCCACATACCAGCATCTTTAATGGACTGCAATATTTTTCCAAGCAGTACATCATTTTTTTGTACCTGGGTATAATACTCCGGAATATCATGCCCGATAGCATGGCCCACTCCATCCGGCTGGTCAAAATGAATGAACAGGAAGTCAGGTTTCTTTTCCTTGATATAGGCAACAGCCGCCTCGGTGGTAGCTTCATCTGTAGGGCAATGCTGGTCTTTGTTGACCGCAGCCTTTGGAAACAGGTAGCCAATACCTTCCCAGGAATAGATCACCCCTATTTCTGCATTGGGCTTTTTATCCCTTAATAAAGTATATACAGAAGGAAACATGCCGTATTTATCCAGCTCGCGGGATGGTAATTCAGGCGTTTTACTACCCCATTCAGTAAATCCATGTAATTCCGGGCCTGCACCCATTACCATAGAAGCCCAGTTGACCGCGCTGGAAGAAGGAAGTACACTACGTGCCTGCAGGCTCCAGCTGCCGTCCTGCATCATTTGTTTCATATTAGGGATATCTGCTTTAGGAAAGCAATAAGCGCCCAGGCCGTCCATCCCTATCAATATCACATGTTTTACCCCTTTTACCTGCGCATTTACAAAGAAACCGCTTAATAAAAGTCCTGCTGCAATTACTAATTTTTTCATTGTTGGATTTGTTTACGATTGTTCAGCATAAGTTTATCAATACTAAAAGTAGTTTACTTATATTGAAAATCGTAACCCTTCTTAAAAATAGGTCACTTGTTTTTATCAGACAAGGCTTTTTCTGCTAATTCACGGATTAATAATACTTCGCTGGCCTGTGCTACAGCCAGGCCATATTCGGGCACACCGGGAATCCCGCCCATGCTTACATCGGGATTGCGGTACTGCATCTGGCTTTCCACATATCCTTTGGCGGTGGTATGAAATTCTGTAGCACCGGTTTCGTGGATGAGGGCTTCAATATTGGTACTTCTCACACCGGAGCCTACCATAATATTGATGCGGCCAGCTGCCTGCTGTACCAGCTCGCGGAGGAGGCTTACTCCTTCCATGGCGGTATTGCGTTGTCCTGAGGTAAGTATCCGTTCACATCCGATGTCGATGATATCTTCCAATGCCTGCATGGGGTCTTCTGTCATGTCAAAAGCACGGTGAAAGGTTACCCCCATCGGCCAGGCCAGTTCTACCAGCGCTTTGCTGCGTACTTTATCCACTTTACCATCTGCGGTAAGCAGTCCTATCACCACGCCATCACATCCCAGCTGTTTGCAGAGGGAAATATCTTTTTTCATGATGTCAAACTCCAGGTCATCATACAAAAAGTCGCCGCCGCGGGGGCGTATGATAGGGTAGAGGGCAATATTCACCTTTTCCCTTGCCAGCGCAATCGTAGCATAGCTGGGCGTAGTACCCCCTTCCAGTAAATTATCGCACAGTTCAATTCGCTGTGCTCCACCCTCCTGTGCTGCTATGCAGGAAGTCACAGAGGCGGCGCAGATTTCGAGGACGATACTCATGAGTTTTTAGCTTTTAGCTTTTAGCAGTTAGCTTTTAGCTGATCTAAGCGGAACAAAAAAGAGCTAAAACTAACGGTTTAGAAATAAAATGTAATCCCTCGCTGCATTAAGCTAAAAGCTAACTGCTAAGAGCTAACAGCTTTAATAATAAAAACAATCCTTCGCTGCATTAAGCTAATAGCTAAAAGCTAACAGCTAATAGCTCAAAAATAATGTTTCCCATTAATCAGCGTCTGCTTCTCCGCGGTGCTGCCGGTACAAACGGCGTAGCTGAATCCTTTCTGCAGGCAGTAGGCGCCATGTTGTCCTTTTTTGTTGAGGGCCAGGAAGCCTACTTGTATTTCTTTCGCTTTTTGCGGGCTGCGTTTTACGATACGGTTCACCGCTTCCTTGCAGGCAGCTTCCGGCGGATAGCCCTGGCGCATGAGTTCTACTACCAGGTGGCTGCCTACGATCTTGATCACTTCTTCTCCTACGCCGGTGGAGGTAGCCGCACCTATTTCATTGTCTACATATAGTCCTGCCCCGATGATAGGAGAGTCGCCCACACGGCCGTGCAGTTTAAACGCCATACCACTGGTAGTGCAGGCGCCCGACAGGTTGCCCTGGGCATCCAGTGCTACCATGCCGATGGTATCGTGATTATATACATTGCCAGGCAGCATCAGCGGATTAAAGGCGGTAGCGCCTTTTCCATCGTACGACTGGTTTTCAATGTTCATAATAGGTTTGTATTCCGATTTTTTCAGCCATTCCTTCCAGGCTTTTTCCGCTTCAGGGGTGAGCAGGTTTTCTTTTTGGAATCCGTTGGCCAACGCAAACTGTAAAGCGCCGTCACCTACCAGCATCACATGCGGCGTTTTTTCCATTACCAGCCTGGCCACAGAGATAGCATGTGTTACATGTTCCAGGGCAGCTACAGCGCCGCAGTTGCCCAGCTCATCCATGATACAGGCATCGAGGGTAACGCGTCCGTCCCGGTCGGGGTATCCGCTATAACCTACGGTGTGATTATTTGGATCTGCTTCCGGTACTTTTACGCCTGCCTCTACCGCATCCAGCGCGCGGCCGCCATCTTTCAATACTTCCCACGCAGCTTTATTGGCCGCCACGCCAAAGTCCCACGTAGACACCACAATCGGTTTGCCAGCCGTTTTAGCTGCAGCATTTGCAGCCCGTGCAGGCATCCCCGTTACCCCATCTAAAGAGAAAACAGCGGCACCAAGGGCCGCTGCTTTTAAAAATCGTCTACGATCTTGCATAAATATTTAATTTATGAAATTTATCCTCAATCTTTCATCTCCCAGGCTAATGCACTGGCTCCTAATATCGCCGCATCACTTTCTTTCAGTTCGGAGAACAGCAATTTAACTTTATTCTGGAATATAGGGAGCAGGTTTTCTTCCATATGTTTTCTTACCGGATCCATGATCAGATCGCCCGCATTGGTTAAGCCACCAAAGAGGATAATAGCTTCCGGGCTGGAAAACATCACAAAGTTAGCCAGGGCGGCACCCAGTACCTGTCCGGTAAATTCATATATTTCCAATGCCAGGGCATCGCCTTTTATAGCTGCTTCATAGATCACTTTGGAGTTGATCTCTTCCGGTTTGTAATTGCGTAACAGGCTCTTGCATTCCGGACGGTTGTTGAGGAATTCAATGGCTGTTTTGGTAACACCGGTAGCAGAAGCATAAGCCTCCAGTGAACCATGTGCACCGGTACCGGGGTGTAATCTGCCACCGGGGATCACGATGATATGTCCCAGTTCACCGGCAAAACCATCATGCCCGTAGATCAGCTGGCCATTGGCTACGATACCGCTGCCCACACCTGTACCCAGGGTGATCACGATAAAGTCTTTCATACCTCGGGCAGCACCGTAGATCAGTTCTCCCAATGCAGCTGCATTGGCGTCATTGGTTAATACGGTAGGTAAACCAAATTTTTCTTCCAGTAATTTGGCTAAAGGCACGATCCCCTTCCAGCGAAGGTTAGGTGCATATTCAATATTGCCGGTATAAAAGTTACCATTGGGTGCGCCCACACCAATTCCCTTTATATTTTCCATACCGCCTACCTGCTCTATCAGCAGTGCGAGGTGCCCGTGGAGTTCCTCCAGGAAGCCTGTTACCTCTTCATGTTGATTGGTTAGCATACGGCCATCGCACAAAATATTACCTCTGCGATCTACAATGCCAAACTTCGTATTGGTACCACCAATATCAATGCCCACCACTAGTTGCTGACTCATAATCGATTCCTTGGAATTTTAATATGTTTTTAACTCTGATTGCAAAATATGCCAGGTATGCGAAGCATAACACCGGTATTATATAAGACATGTGAATGCCTACCATTGGAATGTCGGCCAATCCGCCCTGTACCGGAGGTACCAAGGCACCACCCAGGATCATCATTACCAGGAAAGAAGCTGCCTGGCTGGTATATTTTCCCAGTCCGGCAATAGATAATGAAAAGATAGAAGGCCACATAACAGAGCAGAACAATCCACCGCTGATAAAAGCAAAGGCTGCTACCATACCGGTAGAGCATAAACCGATGATCATAGCTGTCATACCCATCAAACCAAATATCATCAGGGTTTTGGCAGGTTTTTCCTGACCGGCAAAGAAGCCCAGGATCTGCAATACGATGAAGATGGAATAAGGATATAAATGGCTGATATCATTTCCTTTCAGGTGGTTAGCGCCCAGGATAACTGCGTAGGCCACAAAAGGAACAATGATGAACAACAGCTTACGGGTAGTCTGAGAAACGTTGAATACGCTGATGGCACCTGTCCAGCGGCCAATCATCAGACTGCCCCAGAACAGGGAAATATAGGGATCCAGCTGGGCTTCGCTCAAACCGGTTGCTGTTAAGAAGCCCGGATGTTTTAATAAAGCGCCCATGTTGCTGGATGCACTTACTTCCACCCCTACATATACAAAAATGGCAATCATGCCGAGGATCAGCTGCGGATATTTCATAGCGCCCCAGCCATGGCCATCTTTTTGAGAAGCAATTTTGGCATTGAATAATACGAGGAAGATACCGATGATACCTACCAGGAAGAAAGGCAGCTCGTTTTTGATAACGATACCGATAATGATCAGTACAAACAGGGCACTGATTGCTACCAGGGTTCTGCTGGCCTTATCTGATTTTTCAAAAGCTTCATCTTCGGTCGACTTAGGCATTTTGGAAAAAGAGAAGATGGCTGCCGCTACGAGGAACAATATGATCAACAGTATATATAAGGTATTGATCTTGCTGATGTCGGTATGTGTAACATCACCACCGGTAGTGCTGCCAAACAGCAGCATACTTACAATGATAGGACCGATGGTAGTACCGAAGGAGTTTACCCCACCCGCCAGGTTCAGGCGGTGGCTGCCCTTTGCAGGATCTCCCAGGATAATCGCAAAAGGATTGGCCGCAGTTTGTTGCAGGGAAAAACCAAGTGCTACAATAAAGAAGGCCCCCAGGATCAGGTAGAAGGCCAGCGTTTTATCTGCCATGCCATTACCCAGGTTGACTGCCCCGATCAATGCTACCGCACCGGCTACAGAGATCAGCAAACCATAGATGATCCCTTTTTTGTAACCAATTTTGTTGAGGATATCCACTCCACGGAGCGCAGAAAAGAGATACAGGAGTAAGGAGCCAATAAAATAGGCACCATAAAAGGCGAAATCAATTAATTGTGACTCAATTTGGGAAAGATCAAAATGTGCTTTACAAAATGGGATAAAAATACTATTGGATGCCGCGACAAATCCCCAGAAAAAGAAGACCAGAATCAACACAAAAAACGAGGGATGTGTGCTTTGCTTTGCTTGTTGAGACATAAACGTGTTAAATTATTGTGATAATTTGCCGGATAAATGTATAATTTATTTTTAAGGAATTTCAAATAAATCCGATTCTTTGCCTTCTTTTTTTTATATGCAAAAACGTTTTAGCTAAGATATTTATAAAATATAAGAATAGTTTTTTTATGTTCGCGTTTTCCTGTATTAAAACCTTTATGTAAAATTTAAATAACTTATGTCCACATCCACCGCGACACAAGCCATTGCCGGAAAATCAACCAATTACACACAGGCGATGTCTATTATTGGCATGCTGTTCTTCGTTTTCGGTTTTGTTACCTGGTTAAACGGCGCCCTGATTCCCTTCTTTAAAATTGCCTGTGAGCTGAGTGTTTCCCAGGCATTGCTGGTTACTTTCGCTTTTTACATGGCGTACTTCTTCCTTTCTATCCCTTCTTCGTTCATATTGAACAAAACAGGGTTCAAGAATGGGATGGCGTTAGGTTTGTTAGTGATGGCAGTGGGTTCGCTTGTTTTTATCCCTGCGGCTAATGCACGTAGCTTTCCGATGTTCTTAACCGGATTATTTATCCAGGGGGCGGGACTTTCCCTGCTGCAAACGGCTTCCAATCCGTACATCAGTATTATCGGGCCTATTGACAGCGCTGCCAAGCGTATCAGTATCATGGGGATCTGTAATAAAACCGCAGGTGCTATCAGTCCGCTGATCCTGAGTGCAATCGTATTAAAAGGTGCTTCTGAACTGGAAGCCCAGATCGCTGCTACTACAGACCATGATGCAAAAGCAGTATTGCTGGACAGCCTGGCATCCAGGGTGATCATGCCTTACATTGTGATTGCAGTGGTATTGATATTACTGGCTTTCTTTATCAGCCGTTCTTCTTTACCTGAAATTGATGCTGATGTAGAAGATGAAGCTACCGCAGCAGCTACTTCCGGCAAAACCAGCGTATTTCAATTCCCTCACCTGTTGCTGGGCCTGCTTTGCTTGTTCCTGTATGTGGGTGTGGAAGTAATGGCAGGGGATGTAATCGGTGTATATGGTAAATCGCTCGGTATGAGCCTGGACCAAACGAAGTACTTTACCACCTTTACTTTGCTGGCGATGCTGGTAGGTTATATAGCAGGTATTGCTACCATTCCAAAGATCATTTCCCAACAAATGAGTTTGCGGATTTCTGCGGCTTTAGGAATCGTATTTACGATAGGTGCCTATGTTAC
Source organism: Chitinophaga sp. H8 (assembly GCF_040567655.1). NCBI lineage: Bacteria > Pseudomonadati > Bacteroidota > Chitinophagia > Chitinophagales > Chitinophagaceae > Chitinophaga > Chitinophaga defluvii. The sequence goes on from NZ_JBEXAC010000001.1 coordinate 49,586, forward strand.
CCATGGCTATGCTTCTGTAACCTTTATCGCTTTATTGGGATTGGCCAACGCATTGATGTGGCCTGCTATCTTCCCGCTGGCGATTGATGGTCTGGGTCGTTTTACCAAAATCGCTTCTGCTTTACTGGTAATGTGTATTGCGGGTGGTGCCATCCTGCCACAGATCTACAGCAGCATGTTTGACCACGAAGGTTTGCTGTCATTCCTGTACAGCGATACCATGGACTTCAGAAAAGCATTCCTGTATTGCATGGTGCCTTGCTATGTTTACATTCTGTACTATGCTGTTGCTGGTTATAAAGTAGGTAAGCGGACCGCAAAATAATAATACGCTACTATCAGATAAAAGATACCAAAGGGCTGTCTCCTCCGGGAGGCGGCCTTTTTTTGTGCGCCACCGGAAGGGAATAGTTCCCTATATGTGGTTGTAAACTCCAATCAGGATTTATTAACAACAGCTGTAAACCTATAGCAGGATCAGACCTGCCAATACCTTTTTTCAGGGTAAAACCAGCCATGAATCTATGGTTCCATAGGGATATCCCGTATATATCCCGTATATGTCCCGTATATATCCCGTATATATCCCGACAATATGCGTAGTCGGGATATCTATGGGATATCTCCGGAATAACTCTGGTTCATCTATGGGTTATTCCTGTATGATTGATCAATTATGACAGGCTGCACCACGGGGCTGATACCTGGTTATTTTTATAAAAATTATAACCGGAATATTTTTTTGTATATTTTTAGGTGTAAAATTTACATTTAATAATTTATTTAGATGATCAATCGGGCCAGGGAGCAATTCATAGCATTATACCATCAGCAACCTTTAATAGTTACTTCGCCAGGACGAATCAATCTGATAGGAGAGCATACTGATTATAATAACGGGTTTGTACTACCGGCAGCTATCGATAAAAAGATTATTTACGCCATTGCACTGAATGGTACAGACCAATGCCATGCTTTTGCCGCTTTTAACAAGGAAGCGGTAACTTTTGACCTGAAAGATGTAAAACCTACCCGGGGATGGATCAATTACCTGATGGGAGTGGTGGATCAGCTACAAAAGCGGGGATTGCCGGTGGCTGGTTTTGATTGTGTGGTAGATGGGGATATTCCCATTGGTGCGGGGATGTCTTCTTCGGCAGCAGTAGAAGGGGGACTGGTAGCTGCATTGGATCACCTGATGGGCTTTGGACTGGACCGGATGGAGATGGCCCGCATCGGTCAGCTGGCAGAACATACCTTTCCTGGTGTAAAATGCGGGATTATGGACCAGTTTGCCAATCTCCATGGCAAAAAAGACCAGGTAATGCTGCTGGACTGCCGCAGCCTGGACTATACTTATTATCCTTTTGATTTCCCGGACTATAAAGTGGTACTCTGTAATTCCATGGTGCATCACTCCCTGGCTTCTTCCGAATATAATACCCGCCGCCAGCAATGTGAGGCTGGTGTAAAAGCGATGCAGGCACTATATCCACAGGTACAATCTCTCCGGGATGCTGATATGACGATGCTGGAAGCAGTAAAGGACCATATCAGTGAAGTAATTTATAAACGCTGTGCATTCGTGATAGCAGAAATTGAACGGGTACCCCGGGCCTGTACTTTGTTACAGCAAGGTGACCTGAACAGCTTTGGCCAACTGATGTATGCTACCCATGAAGGACTTAGCAAGCTCTATGAAGTGAGCTGCCCCGAACTGGATTACCTGGTAACACTGGCAAGAACAAGACCTGAAGTGGCTGGGGCAAGAATGATGGGCGGCGGATTTGGTGGTTGTACCATCAACCTGGTACAATCCAGCCATGTAACGGAATATATTACCTATATGCAAAGCGCCTATCAGCAGCAATTTGGAAAAGTACCGGAAGTATATGTAACGACTATTGAAGCAGGAACTAGCATAAATAGCTATTAGCTGTTGGCTGTTAGCTTTTAGCCTTTTAAGGCTACCTGTAAACTAAAAGGCTACCACCTGTTTTATTTACCCGCTGCATTAAGCTAAAGGCTAACAGCTCTAATGACAATCCTTCGCTGCATTTAAGCTAACAGCTAACTGCTAATAGCTAACAGCTTTTTATTATTATTGTGGGATAAATCCACAATGTTGCATCATTGAAAGAAGAAAACCATTTATATAATGAGCAGGAGTTGTTAAAACAACTGTCGGAAGGGAATGAAGCAGCTTTCGCTACGTTGTATGGATTTTATAAAGATAAAATTTACTCCATTGCCTATAGCCTTACCAAGTCGGTTGCCCTGGCGGAAGAGACGGTACAGGATGTTTTTATGAAGTTATGGCTGAAACGTGCATCGCTCCGGGAAGCCCAGTCCTTTAAAGATTATCTTTTTATAGTTACCCGTAATCATATTTTTAACCTGCTGAAGCGGCAGGCCTTACATGAGATGGCGGTGGATAAATTGTCACACCAGCCGCAACATCCGTTTCCTGCTCCGGACGATTTTCTGGAAAATAAAGCTTACCGCGATTTATTGCAGCAGGCAGTGAACCAGTTGCCTACTCAGCAGCAACAGGTATATAGACTTAGTAAAGAACAGGGATTGAAGCGGGAAGAAGTAGCTGCCCGGCTGGGACTATCCCCCGAAACGGTAAAAATTCATCTGGCCAGGGCCATGCGTGCCATCAGGGCCTATTGTCTGTCAAGATTGGATATATTTGTTGCACTGATCCTACTCTATCTGGAAGAAAGAAAATAATTTTTTAAGGAGGTAACCCGGAATGCTCAGCCGGTTGTCTTTAGTATACAGGCACTATATTAAACGGGTGCCGATTGTTATTCATGAGTATGCAGGAAAGCCGTATCACATATTTATTGCGGGCGTATGCCAATGATACCTGTACAGCGGGAGAGCGGGAAGAGTTGTGGATGCTGCTCAGCCAGGAGGTAAATGATGGGGAGGTGGAAGCAGCCTTACAGCAGCTGATACAGGATACCCCACCAGTACACCATATGGATGAAACTGCCGCAGCAGATGTGCTGAAAGCCATCCTTACCCAGGCGCCGCCTGCAAAGTTACGGAAGTTGCAGCGCTGGAAATGGGTAGCTGCCGCAGCCTGTGTAGTAGGTGTGATAATAGCTGGTTGGTTTTTTAGCCAGTCGCGTAAAGCATCCGGTCCTGATATCACTTTGCAGGAAGCCGGGAAGATTGTTCCGGGAAGTAACCAGGCCACGTTGGTACTGGACGATGGTACCAGCCTTGCCCTTGGACATGCAGACAGCACCAGCATTGCCAGTCATACCAACGCGCAGCTGCTGGCAGATAGCGGCCAGCTGGTCTTTAATAAAAATGCAGCATCAGGTGAGGTAAGGTATAATACAGTGATTACACCTGCAGGGGGGCAGTATGCGGTAGTACTGCCGGATGGGTCACGTGCATGGTTAAACGCAGGATCGTCATTACGTTTCCCTTCCGCCTTTACAGATAATAAGCGGGTAGTAGCAATGACCGGAGAAGTTTTTTTTGATATTGCACCGGGAGCAGCCCGTCCTTTCCTGGTACGTGTACAGGATGTTGAAGTACAGGTGCTTGGTACACAATTCAATATCATGGCATATGATAACGAACCGGCTATCAGTGCCACCCTGGTACAGGGAGCCGTAGCGGTACAAAGGGGAGCAGCACGTAAAATGCCCGCCATTGGTCAGCAGGTGATCATCAAAGACAATCAGCCTATGGAAATTCAGCCGGCGGATATTGCCAGGATAACGGCCTGGAAGGAAGGACGCTTTGAGTTTAATGGCAGCATAGGAGCAATTATGCGCCAGATAGAAAGATGGTATGACGTAAAAGTATTGTACGAAGGCAATGTGGCCGGACAGTCATATATAGGTACTATTTCGCGCAGTGAAGATATAGCGGATGTATTGAAAACATTGGAATTAACAGGGAGTTTACATTTTAAGGTAGTAGGAAAACAGATTATTGTCACACCGTAATACTATATTTTTTATCAGCCATTAATTTTTAAGAACCAACCAAAAACGAGGCGAGCACTTATGGAGAAAAATCGCATGGTCAGCATTGACCTGAAGGGAAGCCGTATGTCCCGGCTATCAACCAAGTTTGTATGGATATTGGTATTGCTCATTGCACTACAGGCATCTGCAGAAGCATTTGCGCAACAGGTAACACTGCACAAAAAACAGGCGCCGCTATTGGAAGTGCTGAACAGCATCAAACAGCAAACAGGGTATTTTTATGTTTGCCAGATCGCTTTGCTGAATGAAAGCAAACCGGTAGATGTAAATGTAGAAAATGCGCCCCTGGAACAGGCACTGGCTGCCGTTTTTAAGGCACAGCCGCTTGCCTGGAGCATTCATGGAAAAACGATCGTGGTAAGGAGAAAAGGTACACCAGCGCCCTCGCAATTGCAGGACACCGTGATCACTACTTTTACCGTGATGGGAAATGTTAAGGATCAGCAGGGACATCCCATGCCCGGTGCTTCCATAGCTATCAGCGGTACCCAGCGGGGAGGACAGACAGATGCCGCGGGTAATTTTCTGTTGAAAGAAGTCGCATTGCCTGCCGTGATTGAGGTGAGATATACCGGTTTTGTTCCGCAACGGCTAAGTGTTATCAATGATGATATGCTGTATGTTACACTACAGGAAAGTAAACAACAGGTGAATGAAGTAGTGGTAACCGGGTATAGCAGTAAAAAGATCAGTGAGCTGACAGGATCTTTGTCTACCGTAAAAGGGGAAGCATTGAAAAATGTGACTTCTGCTTCTATCCTGCAAAATATCCAGGGAAAAATAACCGGACTTAATGCAAGCAGTGTGGGAGGTAATCCGGCCGAAGAGGTAAATCTTACCGTGAGAGGAGTAGGTTCATTAGGAGGTACCGGCTCTACCCAGCCATTGATAGTAATCGATGGGTTGATCCAGGATGCTGGTGGGGTAGCCAATGTAAGTCCCAATGATGTGGCGTCTGTAACGCTGCTCAAAGATGCGGCAGCCACTGCTTTGTATGGTGCACGTGCGGCTAATGGTGTGTTGCTGATCAACACTAAAAGAGGCGGCACCGAAGACGGTAAACCGAAGGTGAATTTTGAATCCGTATTCAGCTGGGAAAAACCTTCCTTTGGCAAGTTCAGGATGATGAATAGTGCAGAACGTTATGATCTGATGGAACAGGCCTATGGTAATGATTACCGGAATGAAAATCCCGGTGCTACTGATACGGATGTACGTAATTATCTGGGTACCGTAATGCCGGATAAGCAGCAGGCGCTTGCCAATAATACCGATTGGGTAAAAGCAGGGTACCGGACTGGACAGATACAGCGGTATAATTTATCTGTAAGTGGCGGAGCGCAAAAATTCAAATATTATGCAGGGGGTACCTATCATCATGAGCTTCCCGTAGCATTTACAGACCAGTATGATAAATACCAGCTCCGGGTGAATACGGAATATGCCCCCTCTTCAAAGTTCACCATCACTACAGGATTTAATGGCTCTTTTACTAAATCGAGGAGTGCAGGATTAAGCAACTATCAATCAAACCTATATGGTATGATGCCCTGGGACAATCCCCGTCGTCCGGATGGGAGCTATAAAACAGGAGGGCCTAATGAAGCTGGCTGGTACAGTGGTTCCAGTACCTATAATCCATTGTATGATGCCGCCTGGCAATATGGATTTGATAAAACCTACCTGGCCAGCGGTGATACTAAATTACAGTATAATATTACCCCATGGCTCAGTGTGTCCAGTGCCAACAGGATCACCTTAGGATTCGGTAAGTTTGGATTTTATACAGATCCCAGGGATAGCGCTTCCTACAGGCCCGGCGGATTTTATTTGCAGCAAGCCTCTACCCGGATCAACTACATTACTTCCAACATGCTTTCTTTCAATAAAAGGATAGGACAGCATGCTATTAAAGGACTGGCGGGGATGGAGTTTAATGATATCCGCAATGAACTTACTTCAGTAGCTGTCAGAGATATTACCCCCGGCAGTACTTCTATTGCCTCCGGAAAGGTAGACAGGACCGGTGAGGATATTCAGGAAATTGCTTTTCTGTCGTACCTCTCAGAGTTAAACTACAGTTATAAAGACCGTTATTTTCTGTCGGCATCCCTGAGAAGTGATGGCTCTTCCAAGTTTGGCGCCAATAATAAATTCGGTACATTCTATTCAATAGGTGCTGCCTGGAACATCAGTGATGAAGTATTCCTGTCAGGTAATAAAACTATTACCAATCTCCGCTTACGGTTCAGCCACGGTACTTCCGGTAATGCCGATCCGGTAGGGGCCTATGATATTTATGGGGTGTATGATTTTATTACTTACCTGAGTGATCAGTACAACGGACAGCCGGGTATTATTCCAGGTAGTCAGGCTAATAACCCGGACCTGCACTGGGAAGTACAGCGGATGAATAACCTGGGAGTAAATATTGCCTTGTGGAACCGCCTGCATGTGAATATAGATCTCTATGATAAAGCCAATGGAAGTTTGCTGCGTGCAGTGCCGGCAGCGGGTACCAGCGGGATACCCAGTGTGGTAAAGAATATTGGTAAGATCTCCAATAAAGGATTGGAAGTAGAAATCAATTCCGATAACCTGAAAGGAAAAGTAAACTGGACAACTAATCTGAATTTATCTTTTAACCGGAATAAAGTATTGTATCTGACAGGGGTACCGGAAGTATTTCCCACTACCGGAACAAACAACCTGCTGGCACCGGGCTATGCAGTAGGGTCTTATTGGGGACTAGTGTATAAAGGGGCCGATCCTGAAACGGGGAAACCTTCTTATGAGATGATAGATGAACAAGGTAAAAGCAGTGTTACGACAGATATTTCCAAAGCCACTCCGCAGTACCTGGGAAATCCCCAACCTAAATTTTATGGTGGTATTTCCAATACGGTTGCCTACCGGGGATTTACTTTAAGTGTATTGCTGGATTATGTATCGGGGTTGAAATTATTCAATGATATACGCGGCTCCCGTTATGGCGCCTACGAAATGGATGGTGCTTCCAGGACGTCCAACAATGTGGCATTGCCGGACGGGCAAACACGCTGGCAGCGGCCGGGAGATCATGCCTTTGCACCTGCCGCCACGCTGGTAGGCTATGCAGATGCCAGTGGCTGGACTACTACCCGTTTCCTGGAAGATGCCAGTTATCTCAGGATCCGTAATGTACGGCTCTCTTATGATATGCCGGAAAGATGGTTATCGCGCTGGAAGATGCAGGGCGCCACTTTATTTGTTTCAGGAGATCACCTGTACACCTTTACCCGCTTCAGCGGATTGGATCCTGAATCTGGCGGGCTAAGTGCAGAATATGCTTCCAAGTATGTTATCAACCGGAAGGTATCCGTTGGGTTAAGTATTAGTTTCTGATCCGTATTAACTGTAATAGTATGAACAAGAGAAAATTTCTATATAGTGCTTTCTGTATGATGCTGGCCATCACGGCGTGTAATAATAAGCTGGAACTAAGGCCGGAAACCTCTATTGATGCTGACAAGGCTGTAGAGAATGAAAGCAACCTGATCCTGGCTACCAGTGGTAATTACTCCATGATGAACAGTACATTTTACATTACTACCTACTATCATCTTACGGAATCTGCTACTGATAATGTAGAGGCTACTGGCATATTTGATCCGGGTGGTACCCGTGAATTTGCGGCCTATTCTTTTAATCATTCCCTGGCTATGCGGAATCCGTCAGATGTTTATACAGAAGCGTATAAACTGTTGCGGGGGGTAAATAATGTGATTAATAATATCCCTGACGATGCGAATACACGCCTCTTACAATTGAAGGGAGAGAACCTGTTCCTGCGGGCGCTGGCGCATTATACCCTGGTCAATATTTTTGGCCGGCCCTACGTACAGGATAACGGCAATCATCCGGGTGTGGTAATCGTGGATAAAGTAGCGGCACCGCTGGACAGGCCGGCAAAGCGTAATACAGTGAAGGAAGTGTATGACTTTATGATAGCCGACCTGCTAAAGGCCATGCCACTGATGAAAGCAGAGATCGGAGATAACGCTTTTGCCAGCCGTTATGCAGCAGCTGCCATGCTCTCCAGCCTTTATCTGAATATGGATAATCCTGCCAAGGCGGTGGAATATGCCAATATGGTGATCAATAGTGGCCTGTATTCTTTGGCTGAGGGAGATGTATATAAAAAGTATTTTTCGACAGACCACAGTACCGGTGACAAAGAAACTATTTTCTGTATGAGGAGCCTGGATGGTACCGGTAGTGGGTATTATTATTACAACCAGAGCTACACCGTAGAGAAGTTTGCGGCAGTATCCAAACCCTTACTGGACTTACTGGATGAAGGCAGTGGGGATGTAAGGAAAAGCTTTTATAAGCCATTGCGCACAGCAGATGGCGATGAGTATACTTTTACCACCAAATTTGTACAAAACCCTGTAGCCAATCCAACAGAGCAGGTGAGTTCTCCTGCTCTGTACCGCCTGACACTGATGTACCTGAACCGTGCGGAAGCGAATGCCCGGCTGGGAAAAAACCAGGAAGCCCTGGATGATGTGAACCTGATCCGCAAAAGAGCCGGAATGAGTGGCAGTGAGCTGTACTCTCTCAGCCAGCTGCATGGCCGCAGCACGGTATTGCAGGTAGTATTGGATGAACGGAGAATAGAGTTTGCTTTTGAAGGGGGGATACGCCGGGATGATCTTTGGCGCAATAACCTGCCTATGATACGTACTTATGGAAAGGCGGGTATACCGGGTTCTTTTATCACCATAAAGCCAACGGATAAACGGGTAGTGTATTTTTTACCCCAGGACGAAACCAATGGCGTATCCAATTCGCTGGAACAAAATCCATAATCATTATCTAAACCAGTTTATATGATAAAGAAAAGTTTGATGCTGCTGTTGTGGGCAGGTATATCGCAGATGGTATTGGCACAGGCCAAACCTAACTTCACTGTTAAAGGCACCCTGGAAGGCAAGCCGGATGGCGTGGTGGTATTGAGTTATGATGGTGCGGGTGGCAAACAGATCAATACCAGTGCAGCTGTTAAAAACGGGCAGTTTATGTTTAGTGGAAATATTGCCCATACAATGGCGGCGCGGTTTTATTATAAGGAAGAGCCTTATAATGAAGCACATGGCACCATGCTGTTCCTGGAACCTGGTAAGATGCAGCTAACCGTGCCATTTGAAGATTTTAGCAAAGCTACCTTAACAGGTTCTGCTACGCAGACTGCATATAGTGGTCTGGAGCAGATCAAAAAGGGGATTGAACAAAAATACAAGTTGCAACTGGATTCTATGAGAGATGAACCTGATCATGAAAAGGCGTCAGAGATCAGGGAAAGGCTGGCACCTTTTTTTGAAGAAATGGATCAGGCCGACTACCGTTTTTTTGATCAGCATCCACAATCCTATGTAACGTTATGGCAGCTGCGTTTCCATAGTGGAGATCTGCCGATCGAAGCCCAGCAAAAATATTATGATAAGCTGGGGCCTGCATTGCAAAAAACTGCCGGTGGCAGGGAAATCGCCGCAGAGATCAGAAAACTGCGGAACGGCTCTCCGGGAAGTAAGGCCGCCAACTTTTCTGCTATGGATATCAACGGAAAAAAGTTGTCTTTATCAGACTACAAAGGTAAATATGTGCTGCTCGATTTCTGGGCCAGCTGGTGCGTGCCTTGCCGCAAAGGAAATCCACATCTGAAAGCACTGTATGCCCAATATAAAGATAAGGGGATAGAATTTATCGGCATATCAGACGATGACAGCAACCCTGCTGCCTGGAAAAAAGCGGTCGCAAAAGATGATTTACCCTGGAGGCATGTATTGCGTGGTATGGACCGTAACCTGATGAGAGCAGGTAAGACCAGCGATAAGGATATCAGTGAGAAATACGGCATACATTCACTGCCTACTAAGATATTAATCAACCCGGAAGGTATGATCATTGGCCGTTATGGCAGTGAAGGAGATGAATTGGATAGAATGCTTGAAAAAAGCTTTTAGCTATTAGCTGTTAGCCTTTAGCTTAAATGCAGCGATGGATTGTGTTTTGTCATTAGAGCTGTTAGCTATTAGCCGTTAGCTTTTAGCCTTTTAAGGCTATCGACAAGCTAACGGCTAATTACTTTTTATTTAGGCAGTATTTGAATTTATCATTCAACAAATTCACAATAGCTTTCTTCATTCGCTGCATTTAAGCTAAAGGCTAACAGCTAAAGGCTAACAGCTAAAGGCTAACAGCTAAAGGCTAACAGCTAAAGGCTAACAGCTCTACTAATACTGGTCATCCAGCGCAAAAATAGGCTTGCGGTTCATCCAGCGTCCACGGGTGAAGTCGGGGATGAATTGCAGGCTGCCACCTTCTGCTACGGATTGTTCACTCAGTGGAGTAATAGCGTACCAGGTAGCCAGGTCGTAAACGTCCAGTGCATATGGTGCACCTCTTTTAATACTCTCGATAAAGGAGTTGATCACATACCAGTCCATACCACCATGTCCGGCGCCGGCAGCATCTTTGGTAAAGCGTTTCCACAGTGGGTGGTCGTATTTACCGAAGTAGGAAGCCGGGTCATTTTCACTACCGGTTTTTTCCCATTCGTCGTGTTTACTTTTCCCTTCTATGTAGATAGATTGCTGGTCATCCATCCATAAGCCGTTGGTACCTTGTACGCGGAAGTTGAGGGAATAAGGGCGGGGAGAGTTGGTATCATGAGATAGCATGATGGTTTCACCGTTGCTGGTCCGGATGAGGGTACTCACGATATCGCCCAGTTTAAATTCTACTTTGGCATTAGGGTGGTTTTCACCACCATGATCTACCACGTATTTATGCAGTCCGCGTGATTTGGTAGCCACAGATGTTAAAGACAGGAGGCGGTTGCCACGGTTCATATTGATCACATTACCCACAGGGCCGAGGCCGTGTGTGGGGTAGAGGTCGCCGTTGCGGTGTACGGAGTGATTGGTTCTCCAGTGTGCTTCAGAAAGACCTTTTTCTCCAAATTCCACCCCACCACCGTAGTATTGTTTACCATCATTGAATTTAACCCCACGCAGATCGTGCTGGTATCCACCCTGGAGGTGGGTAATTTCACCAAATAGTCCCTGGCGGGCCATGTTCAGTACTGCCATAACATCGCGGCGGTAACAAACATTTTCCATACCAAATACCTGGATATTAGCAGCTTCGCTGGCGTTCACCAGTTGCCAGCATTCCTGTACATCAGCAGCGCCGCATACTTCCACAGCAGGTGTTTTGCCTGCTTTTAAAGCAGCCACCGCCTGAATGGTATGCCATTCCCAGGGAGTAGCAATGATGACTGCATCGATATCGTCCCTTTTCAGCAGGTTGAGATAATCTTCCGGCCCGTTGGTATATTCTGCTATTTTTCTTTTAGCACCATATACCTTGCTGATGATTTCCCGGCATTTGGGAACTGCAAATTTCGTGTCCGGATCGGCAATAGCGATCACGTCTACATCTTCCCGGTGCAGGCACAGGCTGAGATGCCCGCTACCCCTTGCCCCAACGCCTATGAGGCCTACTCTGACTTTAGGTTTCTTTTCGTTGGCAAACAGTTTTGCTGGTGTATTCAGCAGTGATAAACCCACTCCTGCCGCTACCGTGCCTTTGATAAAACTTCTACGATGCAGTTGCTGCTTACTCATGTTTGAAATATTTAAACGTGCATGATTTGATAAAAGGAGGGTTTAAATGTATATAATTTGAATTGTGAAATGCAAATGAAGCCCGTTTTTTCTGACATTTTTGTGATTAACGGTGAATTGGGATGTGGCGGCATGTAATAGTATTCTCCCGATCTGCACCTGCCGGCAGTAGTATTTTAACATTCCCTGCATCAATTTTAGCGGCACTGGAACTATCCTGTATTTAATAGTATTTTTAGTTCACTTGTAAATACTTGTATTGTTATAATACTGCACATGAAAAAGAGAAATGTCATTTTACTGGCGGGATTGTTTTGCAGCAGCATTGCTGCCACACAGGCACAATCCATTAAGCCTTATGGCGCATTGCCATCCAAAGCACAACTTGCCTGGCAGGATATGGAGTATTATATGTTCATCCATTTCGGCCCCAATACTTTTACCGACAAGGAATGGGGACATGGGGATGAAGATCCTAAAGTGTTTAATCCTTCCCAGCTGGATGCCCGTCAATGGGCACGTACCGCCAAGCTGGCCGGGATGAAAGGGATTGTACTGACCGCAAAACATCATGATGGCTTTTGTTTATGGCCCAGTAAATACAGTACGCATACCGTTCGGGAAAGCGCCTGGAAAGATGGCAAGGGCGATGTGCTGAAAGAGCTGTCGGCCGCCTGTCAAGAGTACGGGCTGAAATTTGGGGTATACCTCTCCCCCTGGGACCGTAACCATCCTGAGTACGGAACTCCTACTTACAACCAGGTTTTTGCCAATACTTTAACAGAGGTATTATCCAACTACGGTCCTGTATTTGAGCAATGGTTTGATGGTGCCAACGGTGAATCAGAAGGGGGCAAAAAGCAGGTGTACGACTGGCCTTTATTTCACAGTGTAGTATATAAACACCAACCCAATGCAGTTATCTTCAGTGATGTAGGACCAGGTTGCCGCTGGGTAGGCAATGAAAATGGTATTGCAGGCACTACCAACTGGAGCACCCTGAATGTGGAAGGCTTTGCCCCAGGGGCTGCGGGGCCTCCGGCTCCGGTGCTGAATATGGGGAATGAAGACGGCGAAAAATGGATCCCGGCTGAATGCGACGTGTCGATCCGGCCAGGATGGTTTTACAGTCCTGCCACCGATGACAAAGTAAAAACACTCCCGCATCTGCTGGATATCTACTATGGTTCCGTAGGTCGTAATGGTAACCTGATCCTGAATGTGCCGATAGACCGGAGAGGGCTGATCCACGCCAATGACTCTATCCGCTTAATGGAACTGAAAAGCAACCTGGACGCCACGTTTAAAACCAACCTGGCCAAAGGTGCCAAAGTAACTGCGTCGAACGTACGGAAGGATAAAGCCGTGTTAGCCAGCCATCTGACGGATGGCAACAGCAAAACATACTGGGCCAGTGAAGACAATGTACAACAGGCTACTATCACCCTGGATCTGAAACAACCGGTTACCTTTAACCGTTTCCTGGTATCGGAATATATTGCGCTGGGCCAGCGGGTAAAAGCATTTACCGTAGAAGTATGGGAAGGCAACGCATTTAAGGAAGTAGCCAGGGAAACGACGATAGGACATAAACGCATTTTACGTTTGCCCAATATCACTACCTCCCGCGTTCGTATCAATATCCTGGATGCCAAAGCATGCCCGGTGCTCACTGAAGTACAGCTGTTTAAAGCCCCGGAAGTACTGACTACGCCGGAAATTAAGCGCAATAAAGCAGGTGAGGTAACCATTACCGCAGCCTCTACCGATCCTGTATTGTATTATACTACAGATGGCAGTGAGCCTACTGTATCGTCTGCCCGGTACACGGGGGCTATCAGCCTGCCTGCAGGTGGGGTGGTGAAAGCTAAAGCATTCATTAACAACGGAAAAACCGCCAGCAATACAGTGGTAGCTGATTTTGATGTGGCCCCGGCACGCTGGTCTATCGCTCATAAAGATGGGGAAGCAGGTGGCCATGAGGCAGAAAAAGCGATCGACGGCAATGCGGACACCTACTGGGCATCCAATAAAAAAGGGCAGGGTGCCGCTTATCCGCATGAGCTGCAGGTAGACCTGGGAGAAAGTCTGTTATTAAAAGGATTTACCTATGTGCCCCGCCGCGATAACCTGAACAGTGGCAATATCCAGGAATATGCCTTTTACGTGAGCGAAGATGGTAAGAACTGGGGACAGGCAGCAGCACAAGGCGCTTTCGATAATATCCGCAATAACCCGGTAAAACAAACCATCCGGTTCAAACAGCCGGTGAAAGGCCGCTTTATAAAGCTGGTGGCCAAACGGGCTACCAACGAAGCCGACGAGTGGGCTAGTGTGGCAGAACTGGGGGTGGTTACTAAATAGCTTTTAGCTGTTGGCTTTTAGCCTTTGGCTATTGTGTTTTGTTGTATGGACGAGGAAAGCCTGGTTAATAGTTATTATCAGTTAGCCAATAGCAGCCAGGTGGCCTGAAGAGGCTAAAAGCTAATAGCCAACAGCTAAAAGCTAAAAAGCCTACCCAAAGGGTAGGCTTTTTCTTAATGTTTTGTAAAATTTGACGATCCCCCAAAAAAAATTCGAACATTTAAAAATTTAATGTTATAAATTTGCATTTATCTTAAACTAAAGACAATTTTTATAACAATTTAACGCTGAACTGAAGTTGGAAAATACCGCAACTCATACCAACATCTCCGCATATCATCCTGCTTTATTTGAAGGGGAATATACTGTTGGGTTCAATGTCTTTAGATATCTTTCCCGACGACCCCGGATTTGATAGCGTTCGTCATATGGCCCGCTGTCGCACAATGATTTTCCCCACGATCATTGTTTTGCCTGAAATGGATTTCAATTAAGATTTATTGACTCACGTTTTCAATTTAAAAAGTTGGAAAATCAACATATAATTGTCAGAGTAGCCACTCCTGACGATATACACTATTCAAACACCATCACCGATGAGATGGAGTCATCTGCCAAAGCAAGAGGAACCGGTATAGCCAAGCGTTCGCCAGCTTATGTGGAGCTTAAAATGATGGAAGGGAAAGCCGTTATTGCAGTCACTGACAAGGGCGAATGGGTAGGCTTTTGCTATATTGAAGCCTGGGGCCACGAAAAATTCGTTGCCAATTCCGGGTTGATTGTTAACCCTGCCTTCAGAGGACATGGCGTAGCCAAGTCTATCAAAGTAAAAATATTTGAACTGTCCAGGAAGAAATATCCGGATGCCAAGATCTTTGGCTTAACTACGGGGCTGGCAGTAATGAAGATCAACTCTGACCTCGGATATGAGCCGGTTACCTATTCAGAACTGACGGATGATGAAGAATTCTGGAAAGGCTGCCAAAGCTGTGTTAACTTTGACATCCTGACGGGTAAGGGCAGAAAGAACTGTCTGTGTACGGCAATGCTCTATGATCCGGTTGAAAAAGCCAAAGAAGAAGAGGAGAAAGCAAAAAAGATAGCTGAGGAGAAAAACAAACTGAGCGTTACCAGCATAGGCAGCAGTGGCCGGGAAGAAAGAAAACGGCGGCGGTTTAAAGGCAACTTTAAGCTGTTTGAACGATGGGTAAGGTTTAAAAGATATGTACTGCTGAAAAGTACCAGGAGAGATGGCAGCGGCGGTGGAAGGAAAAAGTTTTTCCTGTTTAATTTTTAAGTGCAGCCAGGCAGTAGCCGGGCAACATGATCCAACATATTTGTAATCAATTTTTTTGTAACGCTTCTTTTATATTCCTTCCTGTAGCGGAAGGGCGGAAGGAGACCTAATCTGATCATAATGAAAAAAGTAGTATTGGGATTTAGCGGAGGGCTTGATACTTCCTATTGCGTAAAGTATTTGACAGAGGAAAAAGGATATGAAGTACATTCTGTAATTGTGAATACCGGTGGTTTTACAGCAGCAGAATTGCAGGAGATCGAACAACGCGCATATAACCTGGGAGTGAAGAGTCATAAAGCTGTAGATGCCATACATACTTATTATGATAAGGTGATTAAGTACCTGGTATTTGGCAATGTGTTGAAGAATAACACTTATCCGCTGAGCGTAAGTGCGGAGCGTATGAGCCAGGCGCTGGCCATCGCCGAATATGCGAAGGAAATGGGAGCAGATGCTGTAGCACATGGCAGTACCGGTGCCGGTAATGACCAGGTACGGTTCGACATGGTATTCCATATCATGATTCCCGGTGTGGAAATCATCACCCCTATCAGAGATATGAAGCTGAGCCGGGAAGAAGAAATTGCTTTTCTGAAAGCGAAAGGCGTGCAGATGAACTTTGATAAAGCCATGTACTCCATCAATAAGGGGATTTGGGGCACTTCTGTAGGAGGTAAAGAAACGCTGACCTCCAATGGTTTTCTGCCGGAAGAAGCATTTCCGACACAGTTAACCAAACAGGATCCGGAGCAGGTAAAGCTGAGATTTGAAAAAGGGGAGTTGGTAGGTGTCAATGATCAGACATTTGCTCACCCTACAGATGCTATTTTTCACCTGCAGGCCATTGCGGGGGCTTTTGCCATTGGCCGGGATATTCACGTAGGAGATACCATTATCGGTATCAAAGGCCGCGTAGGCTTTGAAGCTGCCGCGCCTATGGTGATCATCAAAGCGCACCATGCGCTGGAAAAGCATGTACTCACCAAATGGCAGCTTACCTGGAAAGATCAGCTGGCGCAATTTTATGGCAACTGGCTGCACGAAGGACAGATCATGGATCCTGTAATGCGTGATATTGAAGCCTTCCTGGAAAACACCCAGCAGCATGTAACCGGAGAAGTATTTGTTACCCTGCTGCCTTACCGCTTCCAGGTAACCGGTATTGCATCGCCTTACGACCTGATGAGCAGCAAGTTTGGTAAATATGGTGAAATGAACAGTGGCTGGAGTGGGGAAGATGTGAGAGGTTTCAGTAAAATATTTGGTAACCAGACCATGATCTGGCACCAGATAGCAGACAGTGGAAAATAAAAAAGACGAACATGACTAATGCACCTATAAAAGTACGGATTGGAATTGTTGGCGGCGCAGGATATACCGGTGGAGAAATGATCCGGATATTATTGAATCATCCTAATGCTGATATTTCGTTTGTTCATAGCCGCAGCAATGCTGGTAATCCCCTGTATGCGGTACATGCCGATTTACTGGGCGAAACGGAACTTACTTTTACCGGTGAGTTAAGCAATGATATAGATGTGTTGTTTTTGTGCCTGGGACATGGTGAAGCCAGGAAGTTCCTGGAAGCAAACAACATTGCCCCTCAGGTGAAAGTAATTGATCTCAGCCAGGATTTCAGGCTGGGAGAAACCAGTGGCAGCCGGGAGTTTGTATACGGTCTGCCGGAAATGCAAAGAGCGCTGATTAAAACAGCCAGCAATATTGCCAATCCCGGATGTTTCGCCACTGGGGTGCAACTGGGATTGTTACCCCTGGCCAAGGCAGGGTTATTGCAGGAAGTACATACCACAGGCATTACCGGTTCCACAGGGGCCGGACAAAGCCTGCAGGCTACTTCCCATTTTACCTGGAGAGCCAATAACGTATCTACCTATAAAGTACTGAGTCATCAACATCTCAGGGAAATACGACGAAGCCTGCAGTTGTTGCAGCCTGCCTTTACCGGCGACATCAATTTTGTACCGGTGCGCGGCGATTATCCAAGGGGTATCTGGATCACTTCCTATCTGACATGTGATTTGTCCCTGGAGGCTGCGGTACAACTGTATAAAGATTACTATGCAGGGCATCCTTTTACGCATGTAAGCGAGAAACAAATAGACCTGAAGCAGGTGGTGAACACTAACAAGTGTTTGGTACAGCTGGAAAAAGTGGGCAATAAACTGGTGATCCACTCTATTGAAGATAACCTGTTGAAAGGTGCTTCAGGACAAGCTGTTCAGAATATGAACCTGATGTGCGGACTGGATGAAACTGCAGGGTTGAAATTGAAGTCAATCGTGTTTTAAAACTTTAAGCATTCCTGAAATGAAATTATTTGACGTATATCCGGTTAACGATATTATTATTGAAAAAGCCCTGGGCTCTCATGTATGGGACGAGAAGGGTACTGAATACCTGGACCTGTATGGTGGTCATGCTGTGATCTCCATTGGACACACACATCCTCACTACGTAAAGCGGCTTACCGATCAGTTGAACAAGGTAGGGTTTTATTCCAATTCTGTAAAGATGCCTTTACAGGAAGCGCTCGCTGCTAAACTGGGGAAAATATCCGGTAAGGAAGATTACCAGTTGTTCCTGTGCAATTCAGGTGCGGAAGCAAATGAAAATGCATTGAAGCTGGCCTCTTTTCATAATGGTAAAAAGAAGGTCATTGCCTTCCGTAAATCATTCCACGGCAGAACATCGCTGGCAGTAGCGGCTACAGATAATCCAAAGATCGTAGCTCCGGTGAATGAAACAGATAATGTCATCTTTTTGCCCTGGGAAGATGAAGCTGCTTTAGAACAAGCTTTTCAGGCCCATGAGATCTCTTCCGTGATCATAGAAGGTATTCAGGGAGTAGGCGGTATTAATGTGGCCAGTGAATCATTCCTGCGGAAGATCAGAAGCCTGTGTGATGCTCATAATGCGGTATACATTGCGGATGCAGTACAATGCGGATACGGCCGGAGTGGTAAATTCTTCTCCCACGATCATGCAGACGTAAATGCTGATATCTATACAATGGCCAAAGGCATGGGAAATGGATTTCCTATTGGCGGTATTATTATCTCTCCAAAGATCCAGCCAAGCTATGGTATGCTGGGAACTACTTTTGGTGGTAACCACCTGGCTTGCGCAGCAGCACTGGCAGTATTGGAAGTCATTGAGGGTGAGCAGCTGATCAGTAATGCAGCAACGGTGGGTAACTATCTGATGGAGCAATTACGCACCATCCCGCAGGTAAAGGAAGTAAGAGGAAGAGGTTTGATGATCGGGATTGAATTACCGGAAACACTGGCACATGTGAGAAAGGAATTGCTGGCTAAACATAAAATATTTACCGGCGAAGCTAAACCTAATGTGATCCGGTTACTGCCTTCCCTGGCATTAACGAAAGCACATGCAGACGAGTTCCTGGCTGCATTCAAAGCTGAATTAGCGAAATAATAATTAAGGGCTGGCCTAAAATGCCGGCCCTCTGCAAATAATCTTTTATCATCAAAAAACAGCACTCCCTCCCGGGGAGGAAGAAAGGGAAAAGCCCATGAAACAGTTTATATCCACCGCAGATGTGCCGGGTGTCCCGCGTTTAGTGGACATCGCACTGGATTACAAGAAGAATCCATTCAGGGATAAGGAATTAGGCGTGAATAAAACATTAGGAATGATCTTCCTGAATCCCAGTTTGCGAACACGATTAAGTACACAGGTAGCCGCCAGAAACCTGGGTATGGAAGCGGTGGTGTTTAATATAGACAAAGAAGGCTGGCAGCTGGAAATGAATGATGGTGTAGTGATGAATGGCAATACCACAGAACATGTGAAAGAAGCAGCTGCTGTAATGGGGCAATACTTTGATATTCTTTCCATCCGTACTTTCCCTGGATTGAAAGATAAAGAGGAAGACTATACAGAAAAGTATATCAACCAGTTTATAAAGTATTCCGGTGTGCCGGTGGTAAGCCTGGAAAGTGCTACGTTGCACCCCTTACAAAGTTTGACTGATGTGATCACTATCAAGGAAAACTGGCAGCAGGCACGTAAGCCTAAAGTGGTAATGACCTGGGCACCACATGTAAAAGCATTGCCGCAGGCAGTACCCAATTCTTTTGCACAATGGATGAATGCCTGGGGGGAAACAGACTTTGTGATCACCCACCCGGAAGGATACGAGCTGGATGAAAAGTTTTCCGGCAATGCTACTATTGAATATGATCAGGATAAAGCATTGCAGGACGCCGATTTTGTATATGTGAAGAACTGGTCATCCTACCAGGATTATGGTAAAATTGTTTGTACAGATCCTTCCTGGATGGTGACGAACGATAAGCTGAAGCATACTAACCAGGCTAAGGTGATGCATTGCCTGCCGGTAAGAAGAAATGTGGTAATAGCTGATGAAGTGCTGGACGGTCCACAATCTATTGTGATCCAGGAAGCAGGCAACCGTGTATGGGCAGCGCAGGCAGTACTGAGCGAAATCCTGCGGAACGGCGGCAAATAGTAAAAGCAAAAACTTAAAGCATCAGCAATGGTATATGTAATAAAAGTAGGCGGTAATGTGATCGACAATCCGGAGTTATTGCAGGCATTTCTGAAAGATTTTGCTGCTATACCCGGTAAAAAGATACTGATTCATGGGGGCGGAAAAATAGCCACCCGCATAGGAGATAAGCTGGGCATTGTATCCAACTATGTAGATGGCCGAAGGATTACTGATGCGGAAACGATTGATGTAGTGACAATGGTATACGGCGGGTTGGTCAATAAACAGCTGGTTGCAAAATTGCAGGCCAACGGTTGTAATGCTATCGGGATAACGGGTGCTGATGCCAACATTATCCCTGCGGTAAAGCGTCCGGTAAAGACGATCGACTACGGTTTTGTAGGTGATGTTGATGCTGGAAAAGTCAATGGAGGTCCTTTGCAGGCGATGCTTGAAGCGGGCCTTACACCGGTATTTGCACCACTTACACACGACGGACAAGGGCAAATGCTGAATACCAATGCAGATACGATCGCTTCTGCTCTTGCCATCGCTTTATCTGCCCACTACCCTGTGAGGCTGATCTATTGCTTTGAAAAGAAAGGAGTATTGAAAGATGCAGCAGATGATAATGCTGTCATCAACCTGATCAACCGGGAAATATACCAGCAGTTGCTGGAAGAGAAGATATTGACAGCGGGTATTTTGCCCAAACTGGAAAATGCTTTTGCTGCTATTGAAAGCGGGGTAAAAGAAGTGCTGATAGGACATGCGGAGGATGTGATCCGGAATACAACCCCTTCAGTAGCGGGTACTTTAATACGTTAGCCTATGTGGAATCAACAACTTTATCAGGATGCTGTAGCGCTTTTAAAGCATATGATTGCTACACCATCCCTGAGCCGGGAGGAACAGGATACCGCACGGCTGATCAGCAGTTTTTTAACTGCCAGGAATATCCCC
Source organism: Chitinophaga sp. H8 (assembly GCF_040567655.1). NCBI lineage: Bacteria > Pseudomonadati > Bacteroidota > Chitinophagia > Chitinophagales > Chitinophagaceae > Chitinophaga > Chitinophaga defluvii. Next base: position 70,400 of record NZ_JBEXAC010000001.1, read on the forward strand.
CATCAACAGCATGGCAATAATCTATGGGCGCTGAACAAACATTTTGATCCGTCCAAGCCCGTGATACTGTTTAATTCCCACCATGATACCGTAAAACCCAACCCGCAATATACCCGTGATCCTTTTAGTCCTGATATAGCAGATGGGAAATTGTTTGGATTAGGAAGTAATGATGCCGGTGGGTGTCTGGTAAGTCTGATTGCCGCCTTTCTATACTTTTATGAGCGGGACAACCTGCGTTATAATATTGTTTTAACGGCCACCGCAGAAGAGGAGATCAGTGGGGTAAACGGGATAGAGAGTATTCTACACCTGTTGCCTGCCATTGATTTTGCGATTGTGGGGGAACCTACTAAAACACAGCTGGCCATCGCCGAAAAGGGATTGATGGTGCTGGATTGTGTAAGTCATGGTAAGGCTGGGCATGCTGCGCGTGATGAAGGAGAGAACGCATTGTATAATGCTTTGCCTGATCTGGCCTGGTTCAGGGATTATCGTTTCCCGAAGGTATCGGAAACATTAGGACCTGTGAAAATGAGCGTTACGGTGATCAACACCTCTAACAAAGCGCACAATGTAGTGCCCGCCGACTGCTCCTTTGTAGTGGATGTAAGGGTAACGGATCAGTATACGCTGGAAGAAGTACTGGCTATCATACAGGAACAGGTGCGTTGTGAGGTAAAGCCCCGTTCCATGCGTATGCGGCCATCCGGTATTTCACTGGATCATCCGTTTGTAAAAGCGGGGATCAGGCTGGGTAAATCATGGTATGGATCGCCTACTACTTCGGATCAGGCATTGATTCCGGCCACCTCTATCAAAATGGGGCCTGGTGATTCCGCCCGTTCGCATACCGCAGATGAATTTATTTACCTGGACGAGATCAGGGATGGTATTGATAGTTACATTAATTTGCTGGAAGAAATCGTATAAGCAAAGTAAGTGTTTCATCTTTAACAGTTATTGAAATGGATTTTTACCCGGTATTGGAGAATAAGCGAGTTATACTGCGTCCGTTGCAACCGGAAGATGCAGCAGCATTACTGCCGGTAGCACTACAACCGGCCTTGTGGACGGTGGGATTGGGGCGTATAGATAATAAACCTGCATTGGAAGCCTACATAGCGCTTGCGATGCGTGAAAGAGAACAAAAGGTATCTGTACCTTTTGTAATCATAGATAAGCAGACGCAGCGGGTAGCGGGCAGCACCCGTTTTGCAGGAATGGCGCTGGCACATAAGCGGGCAGAGATTGGGTATACCTGGATAGATACGGCATTACAGGGTAGTGGTTTGAATAAAGCCATGAAACATGCGATGTTGCAACATGCCTTTGAAGTGATGGACCTGAACCGGATAGAGCTAAAAACAGATGTGCTGAATACACAGTCGCGCAATGCGATATTAAGCATTGGCGCCACGCAGGAAGGTATATTCCGGCATCATATGATCACTTCTACCGGACGCCTGCGGGATACGGTATATTTCAGCATAATAAAAGAAGAATGGCCGGATATCCGGGAACGGATATTTGGTAAGTATAATTTTTAATTCGCGTTTGTATGAAGCTATGGCAAAAAGATAAGGCAGCGTTAGCCGCTGTGGAAAAGTTCACAGTAGGCAACGACCGTGAAATGGATGCTTACCTGGCGCCATTTGATGTGTTGGGATCACTGGCACATATTACCATGCTCCAAAGTATTGGTTTGCTGGAAGCAGCAGAACTGGATATACTGAAAAAAGAATTACGGAATATTTATAGCGAAATAGCAGCAGGCGATTTTGTACTGGAAGAAGGGGTAGAGGACATTCATTCCCAGGTAGAGTTGCTGCTGACCCGCCGGTTGGGAGAAGTAGGCAAAAAGATACATAGCGGCCGTTCCCGGAACGATCAGGTGCTGGTAGATGTAAAGTTGTTTTTGCGCCATGAGTTGCAAACACTGGTAACAGAAGTAAAAGCATTATTTGATCTGTTGCAACAGAAAAGCGAGGAATATAAACAGCATTTGTTACCAGGTTATACCCATCTGCAGATAGCGATGCCTTCTTCCTTTGGGTTGTGGTTTGGTGCTTATGCAGAAAGCCTGGTAGATGATCTTACGGTGTTACAGAGTGCCTATAAAGTGGTGAATAAAAATCCCCTGGGCTCTGCCGCAGGGTATGGGTCTTCATTTCCCCTGAACCGGAAGATGACCACCGCATTGTTAGGATTTGAAGACCTGAACTATAATGTGGTATATGCTCAGATGGGGCGTGGTAAAACGGAAAAGATCGTTTCCTTTGCGCTGGCAGGTATAGCAGGCACACTGGCTAAGATGGCCATGGACGCCTGTTTGTTTATGAACCAGAATTTTGGTTTTATCAGCTTTCCTGATGAACTGACCACCGGTTCCAGCATTATGCCGCACAAAAAGAACCCCGATGTATGGGAACTGATCCGTTCGCATGGTAATAAATTGCAGGCATTGCCCAATGAAATCACCATGATGATCACGAATCTGCCTTCCGGTTATCACCGTGATCTGCAGCTGTTGAAAGAAAATCTGTTCCCTGCATTTGACACTTTGAAGGACTGTCTGCGTATGTCACGCCTGATGCTGGAACATGTGAAGGTCCGCGAAGGTATACTGGACGATAGCAAATACCAATACCTGTTTAGTGTAGAAGTGGTGAACAAACTGGTACTGGAAGGAATGCCATTCCGGGAAGCCTATAAGAAAGTGGGTATGGATATTGAAAAAGGGGAGTTTGCACCAGGTACTGCCATCTCTCATACCCATGAAGGTAGTATCGGTAATTTGTGCACAACACAGATTGCACAAATGATGGACGAAGTATTAAAAGGTTTTTCTTTTGAGAAGGTAGATAAAGCGGTGGAGGAACTGTTGAAATAGAGCTGTTGGCTGTTAGCTTTTAGCTGATTAGAGCGGAGATGTTTAGGTGTTTAAATATATTTTGAATAGAAAGAGGAATATCCAGTAATGAATATTCCTCTTTCTATTTTTTTATTGCTAACGGCTAATAGCCAACAGCTAATAGCTCATTCTTAAAAGCTAATATTGACTCCTACAAAGAAATTGATGCCCGCCATGGGGAAATAGTAATTATAGGGAACTATTTCACCACCCTCAATCGCTGGGTAAGTAGCACCATTAGAGGAGTATTTGGTATCGAATATATTATTCAATGTAAACTGTAATCCCAGTTCTTTAAACAAGGGTTGTGGCACCAGGTAATTGAAACGCAGGTTATTCACATAATAGGCATCCAGTTGGCTGTTGGGATTGGAGGTATTATCCATGAACTGGCGGCTTACATATTTTCCTACAATGCTAAGGTCCAGGTTTTTAACCGGCGCTACGGTGAAAGTATAACCAGCTACGGCATTGGGGGAAAAAGCAATATCCGTTTTGCTGAAGTGGCGTGATTCTTCCTGTTGGGTATCAGCGTTCATAATGAAAGCGGTAAAGTCAGCGATTTTGTTCTGACTAAGCGCCGCATTCACCGACAGGGAGCAGAAGTTGCCCAGCTTGGTAGTGCTTTGCAGTTCTACTCCCATACGGTAGCTTTTCTGGATATTGGTTCTTACATAGGCTCCTACGTTATTTAGTTTACCGGTTAGCACCAGCTGATCTTTATAGTTCATGTAGTAGAGATTCGCTTCTACCGTTGTATTAGTGGTGCGGAAAGCATATCCGGCTTCTATATTCTTCAGCTTTTCCGGCCTGGGTTCTGTACCATTCAGGTTTACTTCAAAGTCGGTACGGTTAGGTTCTTTATTGCCGATAGCAAAGGAAGCATATACCTGGTGATGTGGATTGATGTTGTAGAAAACACCCGCTTTAGGATTAAAGAAGTGGTAGCTTTTATGTGGTGCTGCCAGTGGCGCATCTTCAAAGCCATTCATGTTGTACTGTACCGTGCGGTACTGCATATCTGCAAAAAAGCGGATGGCGTCCGTTATTTTAAATTCTCCTTTCCAGTAAACATTTAAATCGTTTTTATCCGCCGGGTAGTTATAATATTTATAGTCCTTATCAATACCATGTTGCGCCCAGATGATTTTCCCATAGTGGTCACCTTCATAACGGTTCCAGCCACCACCCAGGCTCCAGTTCAGCTTTTGGCCGGTACGGTTTACAGAAAAGATACCACCATAGAAGTGGTTGTCGAGCCATAGCTGGCGTACCAGGTCGGTAGTATGGAGACTGTCCCCATTGATCACCGGCTTTTCCAGTCCGTATTCGCCAAAAGCTTGTGCTGCTTTATATTGTTCGTAGTAGCCACGTCCACGGGTCATATGAAAAGCTACGTTGAAGTTGAGGCTGGCATTTATCTCCTGGTTAAAGAACAGCTGGTAGTGATCCTGCTGATAGTTGTCGGTTTCATTATCATACGGTGTACCGGGTTTTTCAGTGCCGGCGCTATTGTAGGTCCGGTCTGTTTTCAGCAGTTCTTCAGGTACCCCGTTCCATGCCTGGTAAGTTTTTTCTTTACCACTGAATACATTGAGGCGGATCGCTGTTTTTTTAGCGATATAGGCTGCCGAAGTATAGAAAGATTTGAGGTCAGAAGTAGCCCGGTCGATATATCCATCAGAGGTTATTTTTGATAAGCGGGCATCGAAGGTAAAGTGGTCATTGATCAGTCCCGAACCAGCTTTTACCGTATGTTTCCAGCTATTGAAAGAACCGTAGCTATTATTGATTTCGGCATATGCCTTTTCGCGGAATTCGTTGGTACTCAGATTGAGGGAAGCACCGAAAGCACCTGCACCATTGGTAGAAGTACCAACACCGCGCTGGAGTTGAATACTGCTGGCAGAGGAAGCGAAGTCGGGCATATTGACGAAGAAAGTACCCTGTGATTCTGCATCATTGACAGGAATACCGTTGACAGTAACATTAATACGCGTAATATCGGAACCACGTACACGCATGCCGGTGTAACCTATACCTGTACCCGCATCGGAGCTGGTAACCACACCCGGAAGCTGGTTCAGCAGGATAGGCAGGTCCTGCCCCATATTATCCTTTTTGATATCTGCTGCACTTAAAGTGGATTGTGTGAAGGGAGCATCTTTACCCGCACGGAGGCTGCTGATCTCTACCGGCTTAACAAAGAGGCCGGTTTCTTCGAGGGTAATATCAAGAACAGCCGGCGTATTGGCGGCGTGAACCTGCGTAGTAAAGGATTTGAAGCCAAGGTAGCTGGCCGTCAGCGTATATGTGCCTTTTGTTGGTATGGTAATACTGAAATGACCTTTTGCATCACTGTGAACGCCTGCCTGTACTTTCTCCTGCAGGATAATGGAAACACCTGCTAATGGCTGGCCATTGGTTTTGTTGGTAACGGTACCGGTAATAACGGATTGCGCGTGTAAGGCGCCTGTTATAAAAACAAGCAGCCAAAGCATCATTTGTCTCATGGACGATTTAGGTTTAAGCTATTAGCTATTAGCTGTTAGCATTTAGCTAACAGCCGTATATTATTGCGCTATTAGCTTTGTAGCAGGCGCTGAATATCCATGCGCGGATACAGCTAACGGCTAAAAGCTAGCAGCTAAATGCTCAGATGGTAAGGAGATTGATCACTTACCTTTCCTAACCAGCATTACCTGGCGTAGGTTCAACGAGTCTGATCTCAGCCTGATAGTAAGGCACCCCGAGGTGAAACTGGTTGTTGATTTTTATGACAACCAAATGGTATTGATAGAATAACCAGTTTCCGGTGCAAAGTTATGCCGGTAGTTTTTAAAAAGGCAAAATATTTTTTGGTGTTGGCATTTTTTCTTAATTTCCATCTACTTCTTTCAATCGACCCCAATTTTTATCGTTAACCTTTTAAACATTTATTTCTGATGATCAAACTTCAGCTAATTGGAAATTTAGGCAGGAATGCTATTAAGAGAGAAGCAAATGGCAAATCAGTATTAAGTTTTACGGTAGCCTCCACAGAACGCTTTAAAAATGCGCAGGGGGTATTGCAGGAGCGGACTACCTGGGTAGATTGTGCATTATGGGAGCGGGATAACCTGGCGCCTTATCTGTTGCAGGGACAGCAGGTGTATCTGGAAGGTACGCCCAGCGTAGATGCATATACCAATCATGCAGGAGAGCCTGCTGCTACGCTAAGATTACGGGTATTACAGATCCAGTTATTGGGCAGCCGCAGAGATGAGGAAAAGCATAAGGCGGAGGCAGAAGGGGTGATGGCAGCCCGGCCATTGGCGGTGCCTGTAGTGGAAGAAGTAGCAGATGATCTTCCATTTTAATGTAAGTGAATAACATAAGAGCCAATCATTCAATTGATTGGCTCTTATTAATAATAGATTGAAAAAGATTTGGCAGGTAAAAATAATGCCCTTATCTTTGCACCCTCATTGCGAGGTAGAGCAGAGGTAGCTCGTCGGGCTCATAACCCGAAGGTCAGTGGTTCGAATCCGCTCCTCGCTACAAATAAAGAGCCGAAGAAATTCGGCTTTTTTTATTTTTGGTAAGTTTGTGGCTAAAAGCGAGAAGCTAAAGGCTGAGAGCTAAAAGCTATGATTATGCATAAAGCAGGTTTTGTAAATATTTTCGGTAAGCCTAATGCAGGCAAAAGCACCTTGCTGAACGCCATAATAGGCGAAAAGCTGGCCATTATCTCCCCTAAGGTACAAACCACCCGCCATCGTATTACAGGAGTAGTCACAGAACCAGGTTTTCAGATTGTATTTTCTGATACCCCGGGTATTATAGATCCGAAGTACCGGCTGCATGAAAAAATGATGGGCGCAGTAAAGTCTGCCCTGGAAGATGCAGACGTAGCACTGCTGATCATGGATGCAAAAGATGATTTGTCAGAGAATCTGGAACTATTTGATTCACTGCGGTTAAAAGCACCTTGTATACTGGTGGTGAATAAAACAGACCTGCTGAAGAAAGAAGAACTGGATGATTTGCTGGCACGTTGCAATGCCTGGGGGAAAGCCAAAATGGTAATACCCATTTCTGCATTGAAACAAACCGGCACGAAGGAGATGATCTCGAAAATAGTGGAACTGCTGCCGGAAGGAGAGCCATTTTATCCTGAAGATACTTTGACGGATAAGTCCATGCGTTTCCTGGTAGCGGAGATGATCCGTGAAAAGATCTTCCAGTTATTTGAAGAAGAGATCCCATATCATACAGCCGTTGTAGTTAGCCAGTTTGAAGAAAAAGCAACACTTACTAAAATAACAGCAGAGATTATTGTAACCCGTGATACCCAGAAAGGGATTATACTGGGAGAAAAGGGGCAATCAATAAAGAAGCTGGGAACACTGGCCCGGACAGAAATAGAAAAGTTCATTGAGCGGAAGGTATTCCTGGAACTTTTTGTAAAGGTAAGAGGCAAGTGGCGTGATAGTGATTTGTATTTAAAAGAATATGGGTATTGACCATTCATTGGTCACAGGTCATAGCGGCTTCAGCATTGTTTTGAAGCCTTATCAACGCAAACCGGCTATGGCATTTGACCATGGAAACTGATTTGTAATTGACAATTTGTAATTGAAAAAGTATGTCCGGATTTACAGTAGCGATAGTAGGTCGCCCCAATGTGGGAAAATCTACCTTATTTAACCGCCTGCTGGAACAGCGTAAGGCCATTGTGGATGATGTAAGCGGGGTAACCCGTGACAGGCAGTATGGTATTGCAGACTGGAGTGGTAAAACATTCAATGTTATTGATACTGGTGGTTTTGTGGCCAACAGTGATGATATTTTTGAGCGGGAGATCCGCAAACAGGTGAAAATTGCGATGGAAGAAGCAAATGTGTTGTTGTTCATGTGCGATGTAACCACAGGTATTACCGATCTGGATTCGGAAGTAGCTGATTTGCTGCGCCGTTCTTCCAAGCCGGTATTCCTGATTGTGAATAAAGTAGATAATCCACAACGTCAGCTGGATGCTACGGAGTTTTACAGCCTTGGATTTGAGAAGACCCATTTTCTTTCCTCTATCAGTGGAAGCGGTACAGGAGAGTTGCTGGATGAAGTAGTATCCTACATTACAGAAGATACCCAGGTGGAATCTGTTACATCAGACTTGCCCAAGATAGCCATTATAGGCCAGCCAAATGTGGGGAAATCCTCTTTGCTGAATGCTTTGGTGGGAGAAGAGCGGAACATTGTTTCCGATATTCCGGGTACTACACGTGATACTATTCACACGCATTACAATATGTTCCAGAAGGAATTCATATTGATTGATACAGCAGGAGTAAGAAGAAAGACAAAAGTGCATGAAGACCTGGAGTTTTATTCTGTGATCCGTGCTATCAAAGCGATGGATGAAGCAGATGTATGTATGCTGCTGCTGGATGCAACCAAAGGTATTACTGCACAGGATCTTAGTATTTTTGGACTGGCAGTGAAAAAAGGGAAAGGGGTAGTAGTGCTGGTAAACAAATGGGATTTGATTGACAAAAAAGAAACCAATACAGCACGTGATTATGAAGCTAATCTGAAGAAGCGGCTGGCACCATTCTCTGATGTGCCTATCATCTTTACTTCTGTATTAGAGAAGCAGCGTATTTTCAAATCTATTGAAGCGGCGCTGGAAGTGTATGATAACCGTCTGAAGAAGATCCCTACTTCCAGGCTGAATGAAGTGATGCTGAAGGCTATTCAATCATACAATCCGCCGGTGGTAAGAGGTATTCCTATCCGGATCAAGTATGTTACACAGTTGCCGACTTATACACCCGCTTTTGCCTTCTTCTGTAATTTACCGGATGATGTAAAGCAGCCGTATCGTAACTATCTTGAAAACCAATTACGTACTAATTTTAATTTCAAAGGAGTACCTATTAAGGTGTTCTTCCGCAAGAAATAAATAGCAAAAAACCGCTTATTAAGAAAAAATACATTTTGTAATATTAAATATTTGAGTACCTTTGCGGCGGTTTTTAAACAAAACAATAAAAATGAAAAAATTATTTGTATTCGCAATCGCAGCCGGTATGTTTTTCGTAGCATGTAATGGTGCTAACTCCGGTGCATCTGCTGATTCAACTGCAACTACTCCTGCTGATACTACAGCTTCTGCTCCAGTTGTTGCTCCTGCTGATTCTCTGGCACAAGTTGATACTACTGCCCAGGCTCCAGTTGACTCTACAGCTAAGTAGTAAAGCGCGCTCTTTTAACAAGCGCCTTTATCAGTAGAAAATTATAAACCCTTTCGCGTAAGCGGAAGGGTTTTTTGTTTTGAGGAGGGGGGAGTTCTTATAGATTGAGCCGCGTTTTATTTCACTGCTGGTATTGATTGCCTCCCCCGTAATTTTTATGTTGCTATTGCGGTGGTTAGTATAAAAACAACGTCCGGATCAAATTTAATTTGATCCGGACTTTGTTTTTTACATAAGTTCCTGCTTATTTGATTGCTACTTTAGTAGGTATGGAATCTATGTTGTAATACTGGTGTGTCACTTTTTCTTTTCCAACTGTAATGATCCGGAATCCGGAAGGATCTTTGCCTAAAGGTTCACCAATAGCACTGGTGGTCACCATTTCCATATCCTCATATTTTCCAAAGCCATTTTGGTGAAGGTGCCCGGCAAAAACAACCGCTACGCCGTATTTTTTAAAGAGGGCTAAATATTGATTACGGGTTTTGATGCCGATATTGAAGTAGGCTTCCGGTTCATCCGGCTGGCTGATAAAGAAAGGATGATGGCTAAAGAGTACAATATGTTTTGCACCTTTAGCCTTAGCTAATTCCTGCTCCAGCCATTCATACTGTGCTTGTTCCAGGACAGGTGTATTGGCTTTTATAAAATTGGAATTAAAGCCAATAAATCTGCTTTGTTTATGTTCAAATGAAAATTTCTCATAACCATATCGGTTAGTATAGAAGCTCACATCTTCCTGCGTAGGGGTATTGCCTACATCGTGATTGCCCGGGATAACATATACAGGTATCTTTTTGCTGATCATCGCGGTAATGCGCTTGAATTCAGCCTGTTGGTTTTCATCTTTCGCATTATTTACCAGATCGCCTGTAATGACAACAAAATCAGGTTTTAGTCTGTTCACTTCTGCTACGGCTTTTTCATATAGCGCAATCTCCTGCTGTAGTTTCTTAGGATAGAATCCTAACTGGGTATCAGATATCTGAATGAAAAAGAAGGGTTTAGCATTACGGGCAATACGTTGAGAGGCGCATCCTGCCAGTATACACATGCAGGCAATACCTATAAAAAGAAAACGGAATTTTAAAATGAATGCAGCTCCTCTGAATTTAGTCATCATGTTTTTCATATTCTTAACTGGAAGATTGGTCAATACAAGGAATAAAAGTACTCATTTACAGGTAAGATTTATAACGGAAGTATATACAACGAATTATAAAATTCACTAAATTGATAGTGATAAAAGACCTCAATTATTATCCCTAAACATTTAAACCCACTTTATGAAAAGAAGCCCTTATTTCCTTGTTGCTTTATGTATTGTCTTGCTGACTGCTATTCATCCCACATACAGCCAGCATAAATCTTTAGAAAGTGATAAAACCCTGAGCGCCGTAATGCCGGTCGTGTCTGCCCATCAGGATGCAGTTGCACCAGCAGCTCCCACCAGTTTGGTAAATGTGGTATTGTCAGCATCTTCCTTATCGTATCAGGTCGAAATTCTTGACAGGCGTATTGGTGCGCCTAATCCAGTGGTGGCCGTGTTTTATTACACAGCCGGAGATCCTACCACCTACACTGATTTTCACCACATCGTTACTAAGTATACACTACGTTTAAGTTCCCCCAGCAATGGGAGTTTCAAAGCATTTAATACTACCTTCAGCAATCCGCAGATTGTAGCAGAAACTTATACTGCCAACACCTTGTTGGAAGAGCGGACAGAGTTTGATCCGGGCAGCACTTTGACGGTGGAGTTTATTCCATAGTTTTTAGTTTCAATGTTATATTGAACCCGGATTAAATCTAATTTGATCCGGGTTTATTATTTTTAGTTCCTTATATCGACTTACCTACTAAGTAAAACAATGTTTAGACTAATAATAATTGCGATTTGGGTAATGGGTTGTGCTAATCCATCAGTCAACAATAAACTTCAACAGGAAGTAATAGATAGCAATACATTATGGCCTGGTAATTTTAAGAAGAAAGAAGTTATTTCTACCAATATATCGACAGAAGCTGATTCTTTGTACAATGTAAATATTATACGTTATGCAGATAGTTTAGACAGTAAAATTAATACATTAAAAAAGGTCAAGAAAAATCTTGATGTATCTTCGGAGGGCGGTGAAGCTGTACTTTATCTGTCTGGGAAGGATACCTTAAAAATTAACATCACTTTTTACCGGGAAATGGGGAAAAGTGTATATGTACTTTATCTTAGGAATAGTTACCCCGTTTTTTATATTGGCACTACATTCTTTTATAAGGAACCAATTTATATATCTAAAGATGTAAAAATAGATAGTACTACCGTTGATAAGATAGTGCTTCGTAATAACAATGTTATTAGCTGGCTTCAAAATGGGGGAGAGATTACAAAGAAATACGAGGAGAAAGAGCAAGAGGTAAGGGAGCTTTATAGCGAAATACAAACCCTTATAAGATAATAGTAACCCTTCAGCTATTAAAAGAGCAGATTAAACAGGAGAAATCGGCAAGCACTCCTCCACCCATACCGCCTCCGGATATTCAGTTTTAGTATAAAACAAAAAGCCGCAGTTATTACGCTGCGGCTTTTTTATAAAACACAACATCAACCTAGTGCGCTGAAGACATAAATTTCAGTCCCACGATAGACCCTATCAGGGTGCAGATAAAGAACAGGCGCCAGAAGGTGGCAGGTTCTTTAAAGAAGATAATACCCATGAGCACGGTGCCCACAGCTCCTATGCCGGTCCATACCGCATAGGCCGTACCAATAGGAAGTGTTTGCGTGGCTTTGAACAATAATACCATGCTGATCGTCAGGCAAACCAGGAATCCGGCGCCCCATATAATAGCCGTATTACCGGTAGATTCTTTCATTTTACCCAGGCAGGAAGCAAAGCCCACTTCAAATAACCCGGCAATAATTAACATGATCCAGTTCATAATGATATATTTTCTGGATGCAAAGTTCTGACTTGAGTAGCAAAAAAAAATTTACAAATGATAATTAATGAAGGCGTTACCGGATTTCTGCCCGGATACGGCTGAGGGAAACGGGGGTAATGCCGAGATAAGAGGCCAGCAGGGATAACTGTACCCGCTGGAGCAGGTCCGGGGAGTTATGTAGCAGGTCTTTGTATCGCTCACTTGCGGTTTTGAACTGGTGCGAAATAAAGCGTTCTTCCAGTCGTACCACTTCATGTTCCACCAGCTTTCTGCCCCAGTTGGCAAATTCGATGTCTGTATTATAAAGCTGTTGTAAGTCGGACAAACTGATTTTATAAAGCAGGGAGTTTTCCAGCAGTTCTACACTTTCATAGCCGGGTTGGTTTTTCACATAGCTGTTGTATGAAAATACGGCATCCCCTTCCAGACCGAACCAAAAGGTGTGTTCATACTGGGTAGCCGTGATGGAAAATGCCCTGACAATACCCTTTTCTATTAAGTACAGCTGATGATCTATTTTGCCGGCTTCGATGAGGATATGCCCTTTAGGTAACTTTACCTCTGTAAGTAATGCGAGGAACTTTTCGATACCATGATCGGAAAGGGTGTTAAAGGCTTTGATCCGTTGGAGGATGTTTTCCATCAGCAGGTGATTGTGGTCGTTAAAAACAAAAGCCGCAAGTTGAAAAGCGAATTCCTCCTTGCGGCTATTATTTCAAACGGTGTTTTTATTCTTCTCTTTTTTGAACTTCTTTTATTGCTCTTTCTACCATCGGGTCTGTTTCATTCATCACTTCATAAAAACCTTCATTACGCCATAGTTGCCGGGCAAAGAGGGCTTTCAGGCGGGTTTTTATCTCCGTTTCTTCTTTAGCAGTGATCCGGTCTATCCCTTTGATGCTGTCGGCCTGGGCAAATGTTTTAAAAGCATTGTAGATGCTGTTGTCCAGTTGATATTGTTTACGGAAGTCTTCCGGTGTTTTAAAACGTTTGAAGTCGTTCAGATGTTCACTGTAGTACTTGTAGATAAAGTTACCAAAAGTATTACGTGCATATAAGGCGGGCAGGATACCGGAGAAGCGGGTAGTATCATACGGCATAAAGATGTCGGGGGTGATACCTCCGCCACCATATACTTTACGACCGTTTCCTGTTTTATAAGGTACTGTATCGGTTTGTTTGATACTGTCCTGGTTCAAGAATTCGCCGTGGTTGAACCGGTTCATGATATCTTCATCATATGCTTCACGGCCATTGGCATACGGTTTCTGGATACTTCTGCCTGAAGGAATAAAGTAGCGGGCAACGGTAAGGCGTAATGCACCACCATTATTCAGGTCAAACTGTTCCTGCACCAGCCCTTTACCAAAGGTGCGGCGGCCAATGATCGTACCACGGTCCCAGTCCTGTATGGCACCCGCCAGTATTTCGCTGGCAGAGGCAGAGCCTTCATCCGTTAATATGGCCAGGGCACCTTTTTCAAACATACCCGGACGTTGACATTTATAGTCGGTACGGGGATAGCTTTTGCCTTCTGTGTAAAGGATCAGTTTATTGCCATCCAGCAGTTCGTCTGCCACACGGGTAGCAGCATCCAGGAACCCACCGGGGTTCTGGCGTACGTCTATCACCAGTTTTTTCATCCCCAGCTTTTCCAGTTTACGCATGGCATCCATAAACTCGGTATAGGTAGTAGCGGAGAACTTGCTGATTTTCACATAACCCACTTCCGGGGTCAGCATATAACTGGCATCAATACTCCATAAAGGAATAACGCCGCGTGTGATCTGAACATCTACCAGTTTTTGCTGGCGCAGCATGGTTACTTTTACCTTGGAACCTTTAGGACCACGCAATACTTTACGGATCTTTTCCGGCGTAATGGAGTTACCTGCTACCAGGGAGTCGCTCACTTTAATGATCTTATCACCGGTTTGCACACCAGCAGCTTCTGAAGGACCGCCAGCCAGTACAGATATTACATTGACAGTATCGGCGCTGATATTGAATTCTACTCCTATCCCTTCGAAGTTACCCTCCAGGTCTTCATTCACTGCCTGCAGGCTGGAGGGGGGGATATATACCGAATGCGGGTCAAGGTGGGTAAGCATACCGTCTATTGCCTCCTGTTGTAATTTATCAAGATTGAGGGTATCTACATACTTTACTTTGATCAGGTCCATCACTTCCTGTAAAGTTCCCCGGTTACCTTTATTAAAGAAAATGGCAGTGCCGCCGCTTTGGGCTCCCGGCATTTTATTTCCGAGGAACATGCCCAGCGCTAATGTGGCTGCCAGTAAAAGAGGTAAAAAAACGTTCAGTTTCCTGTTATTCGACATAGCGTAAATATTATCTGGCCAGATATTGAACCGGCAAATGGGATCCGCGTTAATTTGTATATGTGAGCCCCTTTTGTTTAAATTGTGACAAAAATAGCATAATTCAAGAGCAAACTATTTACGATTCTTTAATTTAATAAATAACCGGATATGCCAGCAACCGTAAAGCTGATAGCTGATAGTGGATCTACCAAGGCGGATTGGTGTTTGGTAACGGGGCAGGAAACCCACGCTTACACTACCCAGGGAATGAGCCCGTATTTTTTGTCTGGCGGGCAGATCCAGGAAATTGTCCGGAAGGAATTAGTCCCCCAGCTACCTGCGGATGTAAAGATAGATGAGATCATTTATTATGGTACCGGTTGTGCGCAGGCTAAAAGTGCGCAGCTGATGCAAGAGAGTCTTGGTGCGGTATGGCCGGATGGGAAAGTGAGCGTTTCACACGACCTGATGGCAGCTGCCAGGGCGTTATGTGGCCATGAAAAGGGGATTGCCAGTATTCTGGGCACCGGTTCCAATTCCTGTTACTATGATGGGGAGGTGATTGTAAAGAATAATCCCGGTCTGGGTTATGTGCTGGGAGATGAGGGGAGTGGTGCTTATCTGGGCAAAAAGGTAATACAGTACTATCTCTACAATACGTTTGATGAAGAGATCCGTGAGCGTTTTGACCTGAAGTATAATACCAATAAAGACGAAATCCTAGAAAACGTGTACCGCAAGCCGTTGGCCAACAGGTACCTGGCTTCTTTTACCCTTTTCCTGGCAGAGAACAGGGGGCATTATATGGTGGAGAATATCCTGGAAGACGGGCTGAACGATTTTTTCTTTAATCATATTTATAAATACCGGGAAAGCTGGACCACCTCGCTGCATTTTGTAGGAAGTGTAGCCTGGTATTTTCAGGATATCATCAAGGAACTGTGTGAGTTATATGAACTGCCGCTGGGTAAAATCGTGCACCGGCCTATGGAAGGTCTGGTAGCTTTTCATCAGGGGTAGGCAGATGAAATTTGCAGGGAAATGAGCGTTGTTAAATACTTTCGTAATAACTTGCATCCCATAAATCCTGTTGGAGCATGGCTGATCCAGTGAACAGCACATGCGTTAAATTTGTGTAATTCGTTTTAATTTGTGGGCGCAGCACTTGTTTCATAGGTTGTTTGCCACAAGCGTAAACTAAAATCAGATGTCTTTTACAAGAATAACAGAGCAATCTTCTCATTATCATCACCTGGAGAAGATGAGTGTACAGGAAATACTCACAAATATCAATAAAGAGGACAAAACAGTACCCCTGGCGGTAGAGGCCGCTATACCACAGATAGACCGGTTGGTGAGCGCTATTGCCGATAAGATGCTGGCCGGTGGACGGCTGTTTTATTTGGGGGCCGGTACCAGCGGGAGATTGGGTATTGTGGATGCATCTGAATGCCCGCCCACTTTTGGGGTGCCTTATGGTCTGGTGATTGGATTGATTGCTGGTGGGGACGCTGCCATCCGTAAAGCAGTGGAGTTTGCAGAAGATGACCGGGAGCAGGGGTGGAAAGACCTGGTGGAATATGATATCAGTAATAAAGATGTGGTGGTGGGTATTGCGGCCAGTGGTACCACTCCTTATGTAATAGGTGCATTGCGTAAATGCCGGGAACAGGGGATCGTTACCGGAAGCATCAGCTGCAATCCCGGTGCACCGGTGTCTGCCGAGGCCGACTTCCCGGTGGAAGTATCTGTAGGGCCGGAGTTTGTAACCGGCAGCACCCGTATGAAGAGTGGTACAGCCCAGAAGCTGGTCCTGAACATGGTATCTACCGCTGTGATGATACAATTGGGCAGGGTGGAAGATAACAAGATGGTTAATATGCAGTTAAGTAACGATAAGCTGGTAGACAGGGGAGTGAAAATGCTGATGGAACGTTTAAGCCTGACCGACTATGATACTGCCCGTGATATGCTGCTCAAAGCCGGAAGCGTTAAAAGCGCGGTGGATGAATACAAAGGCCGGTAACACGAGAAACTATGCATAATATAGAACCCTTTTATAACTGGAGGCATTTATATACAGCCGAAGAGGATGAGCTTTCCCCATTTTATGGCCGGGAGTATAGCGAGTTTACCTTTTCCAACACCGTATATAATTATTATGTACATCCGCAATGGGACGATTTTGGTGCCCGTAACCTATATCTTAAAGTACTCTTTGCAGATTACCAGTTTAATTATGCGATTATAGAAGTGCTGGGAGAGTGGGATGATTGCATTGCAAATGATATTATGACCCTGAAAAGGGAGATCATCGACCTGATGATAGCAGAGAAGATCTACAAATTTATCCTTATCACTGAAAATGTGATGAATTTTCACTCTTCAGATGATTGCTATTACGAAGAATGGTGGGATGATATCAAAGATGAGGGAGGCTGGATAGTGAGCCTGAACATGCCGGAGCATACCCGGCAGGAATTTGAAAAGGCCCGCCTGTACAATTATATGCATTTTATTGATAATGATAAATGGCGAACATTTCAGCCTCAGCATTTGTATAATATGATTGATAATATTATGCTCAGAAGGCTGGAATAATATTGTTTATGCGGTAATTTATGAACTATCGTATTAAAATTACCTGAGAAATATCATTTGGTTTTAACATTTACTGGGTTAATTTTGCCCGACATTTCGGAATAACATTATATTACTTTAAGGAAGCTTAGAATTTAATTTATGAAGTGGTCACAGTTCTTTAATACCTCGATAGGGAAAAAACTATTAGTAGGTGCTACCGGTTTGTTTCTATGCAGTTTTGTAATAGTGCACCTGGCAGGTAATTTTCAGTTGTTGTATAATGATGAGGGGCAGGCTTTTAATGCTTATGCAGCCTTCATGGGACATAACTCCCTGATCCAGTTTATTGCATGGGGATTGAAGATCGTAATAGTGATCCATGCCTTTATTGCTATCCAGCTTACTATTCGTAACAGAGCTGCCCGTCCGGTAAAGTATGCTATTAATCCGGGTAACCAGACATCCTCCTGGTACAGCCGTCAGATGGCTATTATGGGAAGCATCCTGTTTATTTTTATTGTTATTCACCTGGCCAATTTCTGGTGGGGTTTTCACTATGGTGAAATACCTGTGAAGAGCTATGAAGGCACAGCATACAAAGATCTTTACCAGGTAGTACAGGTAGCCTTTAAGCAGCCTTTGCTGGTAGTACTGTATGTAGTGGGAATGATTGCTTTATCTTTTCACTTGATCCACGGCTTTAAAAGTGCCTTTCAAACTTTTGGTTTAAATCATAAAAAGTATAACGGGTTAATCAATTTCGTAGGTATCTGGCTGTTCGGAATAGCGATTCCTGTTGGTTTTGCTGTTATTCCCCTGATTATATTTTTTAAATAATTCTGTAAAGTAAGGATATATGTTGAATGCAAAAATTCCTGCCGGACCATTAGAAAAAAAATGGGAAGACTATAAAGGACATTGTAAGCTGGTAAACCCTGCCAACAAGCGTAATCTGGAAGTGATCATCATTGGAACCGGATTGGCAGGCGCGTCAGCTGCGGCATCTTTGGGCGAGTTAGGATATAAGGTAAAAGCATTTTGCTTTCAGGATAGTCCCCGCCGTGCTCACAGTATTGCTGCACAAGGTGGTATCAATGCTGCTAAAAATTACCAGAATGACGGTGACTCCGTATTCCGGTTGTTTTATGATACTGTAAAAGGTGGTGACTACCGTGCCCGTGAGGCCAACGTTCACCGCTTATCGGAAGTAAGTGGTAATATTATTGACCAATGTGTGGCACAGGGTGTTCCCTTTGCCCGTGAATATGGCGGATTACTGAGCAACCGCTCTTTTGGTGGTACACAGGTACAGCGTACCTTCTATGCTGCAGGTCAAACTGGTCAGCAGTTGCTGCTGGGTGCTTATTCCGCCCTGGAGCGCCAGGTAGCCCTGGGTAATGTGAAAATGTACAGCCGGCATGAAATGCTGGAAATTGTGAAGATAGACGGCAAAGCCCGTGGTATCATTGCCCGTGACCTGATCACCGGTCAGCTGGAGCGCCACTTTGGTCATGCGGTATTGATATGCAGCGGTGGATACGGTAACGTGTTTTACCTGTCTACCAACGCTATGGGCTCCAATGTTACCGCTGCCTGGAAAGCCTGTAAAAATGGAGCTTACTTCGGTAACCCCTGCTTTACACAAATCCACCCTACCTGTATCCCCGTATCCGGTGATCACCAGTCTAAACTGACCCTGATGTCAGAATCATTACGTAATGACGGACGTATCTGGGTACCAAAACAAAAGGGAGATACCCGTAAGCCTAACGAAATACCGGAGGAAGAAAGAGATTATTACCTCGAAAGAAGATATCCTGCCTTTGGTAACCTGGTACCACGCGATGTGGCTTCCCGTGCTGCTAAGGAAAGGTGTGATGCCGGACATGGTGTAGGTAGCTCCCGTCAGGCAGTATACCTGGATTATGCTTCTGCTATTGAGCGTTATGGAAATATTGAAGCGGGCAAACGCCAGATCTCCAACGCTTCCAAAGAAGAAATTATTAAGCTGGGTAAAGAAGTAGTAGCTGAGAAATATGGTAACCTGTTTGACATGTACGCCAAAATTACCGGTGAAGATCCTTACAATGTACCGATGCGTATTTACCCAGCCGTACACTATACCATGGGTGGCTTGTGGGTAGATTATGAGCTGATGACCACCGTACCGGGTTTATATGCCCTTGGTGAGGCCAACTTCTCCGATCACGGCGCTAACCGCCTGGGTGCTTCTGCGCTGATGCAGGGGCTGGCAGACGGTTACTTCGTTATTCCTTATACCATGGGTAATTACCTGGCTGATGATATCCGTACCAAAGCTATTCCTACAGATCATCCTGCCTTTGTGGAAGCAGAAAAGAATGTGAAAAATACGATTGATAAGCTGATGAGCATCAAAGGCACGAAATCGGTGGATCACTTCCATAAAAAACTGGGCAAGATCATGTGGGATAAATGTGGCATGGCCAGGAATGAAGCTCATCTGAAAGAAGCGATTGAAGAAATCAAAGCGTTACGTGCAGAGTTCTGGAAAGATGTAAGAGTGCCTGGTGAAGCCAATGAGTTTAATCCTGAGCTGGAAAAAGCAGGCCGTGTGGCTGATTTTCTCGAACTGGGAGAACTGATGTGTATGGATGCCCTGAACCGTCGTGAATCCTGTGGTGGTCACTTCCGTGAAGAATCACAGACAGAAGAAGGGGAAGCAAAACGTGATGACGACAACTTCAGCTATGTATCTGCGTGGGAATACAAGGGTGAGAGCCAGTTTGAACTACATAAGGAACCACTGGAATTTGTTGAGTGCAAACCAACACAACGTTCTTACAAATAAGGTTATTGGTGGACCGTTACCGGTTTAACCAGGAATTGTAAATCAAATAATTGTCCAAAGTATATGGAACATTATAACATGAACCTCACCTTAAAGGTGTGGAGGCAGAAAAACGCAAAGGATCAGGGTAGATTTGAAGCATATGAGGTGAAGGATATTTCATCTGAAATGTCTTTCCTGGAAATGTTCGATGTACTGAACGAACGCCTGATCAACGAAGGAAAAGATCCTATTGCATTTGACCACGACTGCCGCGAAGGTATTTGCGGTATGTGTTCTATGCATATCAATGGCCGTGCACATGGTCCATGGCAGGGTACTACTACCTGCCAGCTGCACATGCGGGCATTTAAAGATGGTGATACTATCACGGTAGAGCCCTGGAGAGCAGGTGCGTTTCCGGTTATTAAAGACCTGACCGTACATCGGGAGGCTTTTGACCGTATTATGGAAGCAGGTGGGTTTATTTCTGTAAACACAGGTAATGCCCAGGATGCCAACAATCTTCCCGTTGCAAAAGATCATGCGGATGCTGCGTTTGCTGCTGCTGCCTGTATTGGTTGCGGTGCCTGCGTGGCGGCATGCAAGAACTCTTCTGCTATGCTGTTTGTTTCTGCTAAGGTGTCCCAACTGGCGTTGTTACCACAAGGACATCCTGAAAGAAAAACCCGTGCATTAAACATGGTAGCACAAATGGATAAGGAAGGTTTTGGTAGTTGTACCAACACAGGTGCCTGTGAAGCTGAATGCCCTAAAGGTATTTCTCTTACCAACATTGCCCGCCTGAACCGTGAATTCATCGGAGCAGGATTTACGTCTGAAAAGTAAAAAGTACAAATAGATAGAAATTAGTAACAAGCCTTCCTTCGGGAAGGCTTTGTTATTTAATGACTTATATAGCCTTAACCCCGTTTAAAATCCCCTACTTTCTGAGACCTGACGAATGTCATTCTTTATCTTCTGCCTATAGCTTTCTTTTGTATTTCAGAAAGCTTCATACATGACAAATAGCACTTTACACAAATTTCATATCCCTGTGATGGGATTAGCCTATACTATTGACTCTCCACTAAAGGTGGCACAGTTCGGTATTGCTTCTGTGATGTCTATTATAGAAGACCGGCTGATTGAGCTGATGCGGAGATATTATTACCAACAACTGCAGGAAACTTATGAACCTATTTCTGATAAAGAGGAAAACTACCGTTCCAGGCGTATTACAGACTACCTGAACCTGGTAAACAGAACGGTGAAGCAGCAGGTGGAACAGTTAAGACAAGCTGCTTTTGAAGCAGGATCCAACGTAGTAAAGTATTTTGAAATGCTGCCGGAAGATCATGCGCTGAAACAGTTGTATAACAAGATGACTGCCACACAGGATGTAACAGAAAAGGAGACGATGCAGGCATACCTGCGCAGCCAGATCGTACCGGGAAGCATAGATGTCAATATCATGACCAAGGTAGACAAGAATAATTATGATAAGGATGGCATACCGGTAGAAGAAGGATCTGATGCACTGGTATCCTTGCGTGGATATGCAGAAAGTGACCTGGAAAACTCGTCGATTGTTTTCTCTGCAGGGATGAATCCCCGTTTGTATAACTACCTGGAAAAGTGGAAAGTATTTCAGGCAAAAGGCCTGGGAGTGTTTGAAAAAAAGATAGTCATCAAGGTGAGTGATTTCAGGTCTGCCCTGATCCAGGGAAAGTACCTGGCCAAAAAAGGGCTGTGGGTAAGTGAATTCAGGATTGAATCCGGCCTTAACTGCGGAGGGCATGCATTTGCGTCTGACGGGTATTTGCTGGGACCTATTATGGAAGAGTTTAAAACCCGCCGGGAAGAATTGGTGGCTACGTTGTTTGAGTTATACAATAAATCACTGCAGGCAAAAGGGGAAGTTATCTATGATGCGCCGCATCCCGTAAAGATAACGGTGCAGGGAGGAATAGGTAATGCCGCAGAACAAAACTTCCTGACGCGTTTTTACCAGGTAGACAGCGTAGGCTGGGGAACTCCCTTTTTACTGGTACCTGAGGCTACTACCGTAGATGCGCCTACGTTGGAGCTTTTATGTCAGGCAGAGGAAGATGATGTGATATTGAGTAACAACTCTCCGCTGGGGGTACGCTTTAACTATCTGAAAGGCGCTTCCGGAGAAATAGAAAAGCTGGATCGTATTCACAAGGGGATAGCAGGCAGCGCTTGTCCGCAGAAATACCTGGTATCCAATACTGAATTTACAGAGAAACCTATCTGCACTGCTTCCCTGGAATATCAGCGTTTAAAACAAACACAGATTGACCAGCTGGATCTGCCGGAGTCTGAACGGAAGAAACGGATTGCCGTGATGCAGGAAAAAGAGTGTTTATGTATAGGGCTGAGTAATGCCGCAAATCATAAGTACGGGTTACCGCTCATCAAAAAATTGCAGGGAGTAACCATCTGCCCCGGACCTAATATTGCCTATTTTTCGAAAGAAGTGTCTTTGCAGGAAATGACGGATCACATCTATGGCCGGCATGATTTACTGGAAGGAGTAGACCGTCCGGATCTGTTTGTAAAAGAAATGCAGCTGTATGTATCCTACTTTAAGGAAATGCTGAAAGAGGCCGGAGCAGGGCTGTCTGACAAGAAACCCAAATACTTCCAGGAGTTTTATAACAACCTGTTGTCCGGAGTAGCCTATTACAAAAGTATTATGGCACAGCTGGAGGAGTTTTCTGACAGCATGAAAGCTGCCATGCAGAGAGGGCTTGAGAAATCGATTGCGGAATTAGAACAACTGTGGAAAGCACATCAGGAGGTAATAGCATAGTTTGCTGTTCGTGGATTATAATTGCATTTCTTCCGAAATGTCAGTATTATTATGGCCATCCGCGCTCATAAAAACTAATGTATTATGTCCGATCAATCACGTAGAAAATTTATTAAACATTTAGGCAGCACTGCTGCATTATTAGGAGTTGGTTCTTTATCCGCCTTTGGGAAAGAGCATGTGCCAGTGAATATTTTACATCCCGACAGAAAGGTTTCCGCCAACGATAAGATCAGAGTGGCTTGCGTGGGGATGGGGATTATGGGATTTGGTGATGTGCAGACAGCTATCCAGGTACCTGGTGTGGAGTTTGTAGCCGCAGCAGACCTGTATGATGGTCATCTGGCCAAAGTAAAAGAAGTATTTGGTGCGCAGGTACATACTACCCGTGATTACCGGGAATTGCTGAACCGCAAGGATATTGACGCGTTTATAGTAGCTACGCCGGATCATTGGCATGACACTATTTCTATCGCTGCGATGGAAGCAGGGAAAGCGGTATACTGCGAAAAACCGATGGTACAGCAGGTAGCGGAAGGGCATAAAGTGATTGCTACGCAGCAACGCACCAAAGCCGTGTTCCAGGTGGGTAGCCAGCGGGTAAGCAGTGTTGCCATGGCAGAGGCGCGTAAAAGATACCAGGCTGGTGAAATAGGACAGCTCAATATCGTAGAGGCCCGTATGGACCGTCACAGCGCTTTGGGAGCCTGGCAGTATTCCATCCCTACAGATGCTTCTCCGGCTACGATCGACTTCGATACCTTCCTGAAGGATACTTCCAAAGTACCTTTTGATCCGGTAAGGTTTTTCCGCTGGAGAAATTATCAGGCTTATGGTACCGGTATCCCTGGTGACCTGTTTGTACACCTGATCACCGGACTGCATTATATCACCGGTTCCCTGGGACCTAACCGCATCTATGCCAGTGGCAACCTGGTACAGTGGAAAGATGGCCGGGATGTACCGGATGTAGTGGTAGCTATTTTCGATTACCCTGAAACCAAAGAACATCCGGCATTCCAGATGACGCTGCGGGTCAACTTTGCAGATGGTAGCGGTGGTGGTGAGTACACCCGCCTGATTGGTACAGAAGGTGTGATGGAAATGGGATGGAATGACTTTAAGATCAAAAAGCATAAGCTGCCTGTAGCACCGGGTTATGGCGGATGGGATACCTTCAATACGTTTACCAAAGCGGAACAGGAAGCCTATATCAAACAATACAATGCCAAATATTCTGAAGCAGACCGTAAAGAGGTGAGTGTGGCTGAATCGGCTTATGCAGCGCCAAATGGTTATGATGAGCGTTATGACCACTTTGTAAACTTCTTTGAAGCCATGAGAGGTGGTAAGCCGGTGGTAGAAGACGCTACTTTCGGACTGCGTGCAGCCGGACCAGCTCTGGTCACCAATGAAAGTTATTTTAAAAGAAAAGCGATCAACTGGGACCCGTTGAAAATGCAGGTAATCAAATAGTAAGGATATCAAAAGGGAGGCGGACAGCCTCCCTTTTTTGTTAAATCCCCCCTTTGTAGCGGCTATTGCCCAGGAAAATACCAGTATCTCAGTACCTTTTCTTAAATTTATTTCCTCTAAACCAAATGCCAATATGAAAGGCGCTCCAATTTTTTGTATGCTTGGAATGATCAGCATACTATCCTGTAATGAAAACAAACGCAAGATGTCTGAGGAGATAGCGATCAAACCGCCCGTAGCAGAAAAGATTAAAAAAGAACTGACCATTCACGGCGATACCCGTATTGATAATTACTATTGGATGAACAACCGGGAGGATCCAAAGGTAATAGCCTGGCTGAATGCAGAAAATGCATACCTGGATACCATTATGGCTCCTTCCAGGAAGCTGGAGGACGACCTGTTTGAAGAGATGAAAGGCCGTATCAAGGAAACCGATGTGAGTGTCCCTTATCTTAAAAGCGGCTACTATTATTATACCCGTTATGAACAGGGCAAAGAATACCCTATTTATTGCCGTAAGAAGGGAAGCCTGGAGGCTACAGAAGAGATTATGCTCAACGTAAATGAAATGGCGGCAGGGCATAGTTATTTTCACGTAGGCGGTATGGACGTCAGTACTAACGGGAAGTTGCTGGCCTATAGCGTAGACACTGTAAGCAGAAGGGAATACACCACCCATATTAAAAACCTTGAAACAGGAGAGATATTACCGGATGCTATCCCCCAAACGGAAGGGGATGCTACCTGGGCCAATGATAATAAAACCCTGATCTATTCCCGCAAGGATACTGTTACCCTGCGTGCCGACCGCATTATGAAGCATGTGTTGGGCGAAAAGACAGACAAGGAAATGTTTAATGAAAAGGATGAGATGTTTTCGGTAGAAGTACATAAAACGAAGTCGGATAAGTACATCGTGATCAATAGTGAAAGTACACTTACCTCCGAAAGCAGGATTATGGATGCCGACAAACCGGAAAATGGTTTCCGGGTATTTTATCCCCGCGAAAAGAATGTACTGTATGAGGTGGATCATAAAGGCGATAAGTTTTACATCGTTACCAATTGGGAGGCACAGAATTTCCGATTGATGGAAAGTCCGCTGGACAAAACCGGTAAACAAAACTGGAAGGAAGTAATTCCCCACCGGACAGATGTATTGTTGCAAGGCATGGAACTGTTTAAGGACTATATGGTGCTGTCGGAGCGCAAAAACGGGCTTGCTCAATTGCGGGTAATCAATTCCAACAATCAGCAGGAGCATTACCTGCATTTTGATGAGCCTGCTTATGTAGCCAGCATTGCTGTGAATCCGGAGTTTGATACAAAAGAATTGCGGTATACCTACGCATCTATGACGACGCCTAATTCTACCTACGACTACAACATGGAAACCCGGAAGAATGAGTTAAAGCGCCGGCAGGAAGTGTTAGGAGGATATGATCCGCAGCATTATACCACTGAGCGTTTAATGGCTACAGCTAAAGATGGTACCCAAGTACCTATATCGCTGGTGTACAAAAAAGGATTTGAGAAGAATGGCAAAGCACCTTTATTGTTGTATGGCTATGGTTCTTATGGTATTACCATGGAGCCTTCTTTCAATTCCAACCGGTTGAGTTTACTGGATCGTGGGTTTGTTTATGCGATTGCCCACATCCGTGGAGGCCAGGAAATGGGCCGTCAATGGTATGAAGATGGTAAGATGTTTAAGAAGAAAAACACGTTTACTGATTTTATTGATTGTGCAGAATACCTGATCAGCAATAAATACACCAGCAAAGCGCACCTGTATGCCAAAGGGGGCAGTGCGGGAGGCTTGCTGATGGGCGCTGTTATCAACATGCGTCCTGACCTGTGGCATGGGGTATTGGCAGGGGTACCCTTTGTAGATGTAGTGACCACGATGCTGGACGAAAGTATTCCACTTACCACCGGAGAGTTTGACGAATGGGGGAATCCCAAGAACAAGGATTCTTACGATTATATGAAGTCTTATTCTCCTTATGATAATGTAGAACATAAGGCATACCCCAATATGCTGGTTACTACCGGGTTGCATGATTCTCAGGTGCAATACTGGGAGCCGGCTAAATGGGTGGCTAAATTGCGGGAAATGAAAACAGACAGCAACCTGCTGCTGTTGCATACCGACATGGATGCTGGTCATGGTGGCGCATCCGGCCGCTTTAAAGCATTGAAGGATGTAGCATTGGAATTTGCGTTTTTGTTGAAACTGGAAAACAGCTATTAATCTTTAGCTATTAGCTTTTGGCTATTAGCTATTAGCTTCCTGCCGTTTATTGAAGAACATAGTTTATAGCCATTAGCTTTTGGCTTCCGTTTCTTTGTTGAAGACCATGATTGGGAACCTTTGTTTTAGCTGTTAGTTTCCTGCCTTTTGTTGAAAGGCTTGAATTACAAAAGCTAACAGCTAAAGGCTAAAAGCTAATAGCTTTCTCTTCTATTTCTTCCTCGAACTAACTGATTTTCCTAAAAATATTTCGGCCATACGGTCAAAAATAACGGGGTCGTCTGTGGTGTAATAATCACGGAGGCCCTTTTTGCTTAGGCGAACTTCCATTTCCGGGTGCCGGTGCAGGTAATCTTTAAGGCTGTGGGCCACTATTTTGCCTTGTGAGATAACGGTAATACCCCCTGGCAGGTATTCCTTTATTTTTTTCATCAGTAAGGGGTAATGGGTACAGCCCATTACCAGGGTATCTATATTGGGCGCAGTGGTCAGGATTTTGTCCAGGTATTCTTTCACAAAATAGTCGGCGCCATCACTTTCATGCTCATTGTTCTCTACCAGCGGCACCCACATAGGGCATGCCTGCTGCTGTGTTTTTACATGAGGGAAAAACTTACTGATCTCAATAGGGTAGGATTCTGAGTTGACCGTACCCTGAGTAGCCAGTATGCCTATTTCACCGGTTTGTGTGAGGGTGCCTACCATTTCTGTAGTAGGGCGTATCACACCCAGCACCCGATTGGTAGGAGCCAGGGTGGGCAGGTCTTTTTGCTGGATAGTACGGAGTGCTTTGGCTGAAGCGGTATTGCAGGCCAGGACAACCAGTGGACAGCCCATATCAAACAATTGTTTTACACAGTCGAGCGTATAGGCATGTATGGTATCAAAGCCACGGTTGCCATAGGGCGCGCGCGCATTATCGCCCAGGTATATATAGTCATATGCAGGTAATTCAGCAATGATTTCCTTTAATACGGTCAAACCTCCATATCCTGAATCAAATACACCGATGGGTCCCTGTTGCATAAAATTATAATGGTTAGTGATACGTATAATGAGCCTATGTCGGTTTATTGGTTTTTAAGCCCGCGGCCGGTAAGGTCATATATTTTCTGGATTTCGTGCAGTACGCCTTCAAAATCGATTTCGAGATCTATCAGTAATCCCTGGTGCAGGTCATATACCCATCCGTGAACGATCGGATAGCCTTTTGCCACGTAGGACTTTTGCACTGCCGCCGTTTTGATAATATTGATACATTGCTCCTGTACATTCAGTTCCACCAGGCGGTCATAGCGTTGATGTTCATCCTCTATAGCATTCAGTTCTACCATATGGAGGCGGTATACATCCCGGATATTCCGGAGCCAGGGATTGAGTAAGCCGAGGTCTTCTGCCTGCATGGCTGCTTTTACACCGCCACAGGAATAATGCCCGCATACAATGATATGCTTCACTTCCAGCTGTACTACGGCATAGTTGATAGAAGCCATTACACTGAGGTCGGTATTATTTACCAGGTTGGCTACATTGCGGTGTACAAATACTTCTCCACCACCCAGGCCCATGATTTCATTAGCCGGTACCCGGCTATCGCTACAGCCTATATAGAGATAATCCGGTTTTTGTTCCCTGGCCATGTTCTCAAAAAAATCTTTATCAGTTGCGATTTTTGAGGCTACCCATGCTTTATTGTTTTCGAATATTTGTTTATATCCAGGCATAATTTTTATGATTTGAGTGCCGGAAGCATTTGCTTACCAGCATTTTATTTGATCTGTAACGGGCGATAAAGATAGGTATTGCAGTTAAAATCTATATAATGTGGATAAAATGGCTGGTATCTGATTTGTTTACAGTTGTTTATAGAATGTAAAATAGGGTTATTTAAATAATAGGGCGGCCTGTAAGTACATTGAAATCAATGGATATGATTAACGTTCTTTTAAATTGGAAAGCGGGCATAAATTTGTACCTTTGCGGATTCAAATTTCATAGTCAGTATGATCAGTGTAAAAAACGTAACGCTCTCTTTCGGTAAAAGGGTATTATTTGACGAAGTAAACCTCAATTTCCTCAAAGGAAATTGTTACGGTGTAATTGGTGCAAATGGGGCAGGTAAATCTACCTTCCTGAAAATTTTGTCCGGCGAAATAGAGCCGAACAAGGGAACTGTAGAGATTACAGCAGGAGAGCGCATGAGCGTATTGAAGCAGAACCACTTTGAATTTGACGAAGTTACGGTATTGAATACGGTATTGATGGGTAATAAGAAGCTCTGGGAAGTGGGTAAGGAAAGGGATGCTATCTATGCCAAGGAAGATTTTACCGAAGCAGATGGTATGCGTGCAGGAGAACTGGAAGCAGAGTATGGAGAGATGGGTGGATATACCGCAGAGAGTGATGCCGGCGTATTGTTGGGGGATCTGGGAGTAAAGGAAGAAATGCACCAGATATTGATGAAAGATATCAGTGGTAGCTTGAAAGTACGGGTATTGCTGGCGCAGGCATTATTTGGAAACCCGGATATCCTGTTGCTGGATGAGCCTACGAATGACCTGGATGTGGAAACGATTGGCTGGCTGGAGAACTTCCTGGGCGACTATGAAAATATTGTAATTGTTGTATCACACGACCGTCACTTCCTGGATGCTGTATGTACGCACGTAGCGGATGTGGACCGTAGCAAGATTCAGATCTTTACCGGTAACTATTCCTTCTGGTACGAGTCTTCTCAGTTAATGGCCCGTCAGCTTTCCGACAAGAACAAGAAGATGGAAGAGAAACGTAAAGATTTGCTGGACTTTATTGCGCGTTTTAGCGCCAATGCGTCCAAAAGCAAACAAGCTACTTCCCGTAAGAAAGCATTGGAAAAACTGGTGGTGGAAGACATTCAGCCATCAAACCGTAAATATCCGGGGATTATCTTCAAGCAGCTGCGTGAAGTGGGTAACCAGATTCTGAATGTGGAAAAACTGGAGAAATCCAATGAGGGCCGCAAATTGTTTACAGATATCAGCTTTTCTGTAAACAAAGGTGATAAAATCGCTTTCCTGTCCAGGGATCATATGGCGCTGACCACCTTCTTTGAAGTGATTAATGGGGAAGTAGATGCAGACAGTGGAAAGCTGGAATGGGGTACTACCGTAACGAAGGCTTACCTGCCAAACGATAATGCACAATTCTTTGAAGATAAAACCCTGCACCTGATGGATTGGCTGCGGCAGTATGTGCCCCCACACGTTACAGATGTGGATGAGCCTTTCCTGCGTGGTTTCCTGGGCAAAATGCTGTTTAGCGGGGATGATATCATGAAGAAGACCGCTGTATTGAGCGGAGGAGAGAAAGTACGTTGTATGGTAAGCCGTATGATGTTGCAGGACCCGAATGTATTAGTGCTGGATGAGCCTACCAACCACCTGGACCTGGAGTCCATTCAGGCTTTCAACGAAAGTATGATCAACTTTAAAGGCGTGGTATTGTTTACAACGCATGACCATACCTTTATGCAATCCGTAGCGAATCGTATTATAGAAATAACACCTAAAGGCGTAATTGACAGGCTGATGACGTTTGATGAGTATCTGGCGGATGACCGTGTAAAAGCGCTGCGTGAAGAATATTATGGAGAGGGTGTACCAGCATAATGCTATGCACCGGTATATGGCGAAAAAGCAGGGAGCAGTTTAGTCTGTAATAGTAAGGAATTAAACATAAGCTGGCAGTTTACAGCCGATAAGCAGCAATATTAAAAAGCTTGCTTATCAACTGTAAACTGCCTTTTTTTATGCCTGTACTTTTTCAGGCGAATTCCTGTATTTAAAAGGGAGGAGGATGAGTGGAGCTGTGTGCTTACAGAAATTCCCCGATTACTTTCATTTTATTTGCGTCAAGGGGTTTGGTAATGTAAGCCATGAGTTCGGGGGTACGCTGTACTTTTTGCATATCTCTTACATCGATAGAGGAAGAACACATGATAATGGGGATGGGTTGTTGCAAAGAGGGTTTAATATCACGGAAAGCCTCGATAAAATCCCAGCCATTCATACGTTGCATATTCATGTCCAGGATGATCAGAGAGGGCAACAAGGGTTGTGTTGGAGATGTTAAGTGTTCCAATGCTTCTTCAGCACACAAAAAAGAAGTAACCACCACATTATCGGCTTCTTGATCTAACATCTTTTTAATGATGAAATGAAATATTTCATCATCGTCTACAACATACACTAGTTTATTCATGTCTTCTATGCTTGTGTGTTTTGTCTGGAGGTGGTACTATTTTCCCAATAGTCGGCAAGGCACATAACAATATTCGTCTGCATTCAGGTTGTTTTTCCTACAGCATGGGTTGTAAATCAGTCTTCCGGCTCCGGCTATACGCTAAAACATACGCAAAGAAAGTTAATTTTATTTTATTTTTATATATGTTTTTGCCAATAACTAATCGTTAACAAAACTTATGTTGTTAATAATATGATCATCATATACATATGCAAAAAGACTAATGCTTTTTACTAATCTGCCTGTAGGAAAAGGTGGTAAGATGTTGTGGCATACAGTATAAAAAAAACAAGGGTGAAACGATTGTTTCACCCTTATGCTGTAAAAATTATTTTTCTGGTATTTGATCAGAACAAGCCACCTTTTTTCAACACTACTTTACCCTGACCGATTTTAAAACCGTTATGGTAGATTTCCACGGCATAATCGCCTGGTTTGAAATCAGAATTTTGTTTCCAGTCCATAGACACGGTTTGTTTCTGGCCGGTTACGT
Source organism: Chitinophaga sp. H8 (assembly GCF_040567655.1). Classification (NCBI taxonomy): domain Bacteria; kingdom Pseudomonadati; phylum Bacteroidota; class Chitinophagia; order Chitinophagales; family Chitinophagaceae; genus Chitinophaga; species Chitinophaga defluvii. Next base: position 101,552 of record NZ_JBEXAC010000001.1, read on the forward strand.
AGGCTACGGTTTTCTTAGCCGTATATAATTTTTCGGTACCATCTTCCAGGGTGAAGCGGCCGGAGCCTAATGCTTCTACAGCCAGGGGAGAACCATCCGGAGCAGAGATAGCTACATAGATTTCCTTGTCGCCGGTAGGTGCGATCCTGTTATCATCCAGGTCAAAAATTACCCGCATCATGTCTGCACGTTTGGCTTTGGTGGTTTCTACTTCTTTACCGCTGCGTTTTACATTGATGGGAGCCAGTTTAATATTGGAAGCATGCAATACGGATCCGAGGTCTACTTTTTTGTTCAGGCTATCCTTTACAGTAGAAACGGAATCCCTTTCTTTACGGGCCACATCTCTTTCGCCTGCCAGCACAATTTTCTCTCCTTCCAGGCGCTCAATAGTTTGAGTATATCCTTCGATATTAGATTTCATTTGTTCTATCAGCCGGCGGGCTTCAGCCAGTTGTGCCTGTGTAGCATTTTTATTAGCCAGAATACTCTGAATCCTTGCTTTTACATCAGCAATTTCCTTATCCTTTGTTTTTACGAGGCTATCCATCCGGCTATTTTGAGAAATCAGGTCATCCAGACGGGCATTAGCCGCGTTATATTCCTGTTGTAAGGCATCACGGGAAGAGGAAATAGAGTCTATCTGAGTGGACTGCTGCACAATTGTTTCACTAGCCTTATTTTTGTCATACAACATATATATCCAGGTACCTGCCAGCGCCGCAATTAAAATACCGTAAATTAGCCCATTCTTACTGCGGGGTTTTTCCGGTCCGGGAGAACCCGGTGCAGGTGTGTTGAAAGTGTTCTCAGTCATAGTTGTTTGTTTTATGTTTTTTTATTATATGGTTAAAAGTCGTAATTCAAAAGTAGCTATAAATTTTACTTAATTTACAAAAGTTATAAACCGTTTTTCAACTGTGTTACCTAACATTGCTTTAGACCAATTACTGTTGTTGGATATTGAAACAACTCCCGGTGTTCAAGGCTTTGGGCATCTTCCGGAAGAAATGCAAAATCTCTGGATAGAGAAAATTGCAAAAATTGTGCCCGATTCTGAGGATGGGAGGGAAGCATATACAGACAGGGCAGGACTTTTCGCGGAATTTGGGAAGATCGTATGTATTTCGGTAGGCTTCTTTTACATAGAAGATAACAGGTATCATTTACGTATCAAGTCATTTTACAATGATGATGAAAGGGTTGTATTGCAGGATTTTTTAGAATTGGTGAATAAGTTTCATGCAAAGCACCCCCGTTTTTTATTTGCAGGTCATAATATCCGCGAATTTGATATCCCTTATATTTGCAGGCGTGCTGTTATCCAGCAGTTATCTTTACCACCATCCTTGCAGCTACATGGGTTTAAGCCCTGGGAAGTGCCTATGCTGGACACCCTGCATCTCTGGCGTTTTGGTGATTTCAAGAATTATACTTCCCTGAAACTGCTGACGGCAGTGATGGGGATTCCTACTCCCAAGGATGATATAGATGGCAGTATGGTAGGGAAGGTATATTGGGAGGAAAAGGACCTGTTGCGGATAGCCACTTACTGCCAGAAAGATGTAGTAGCTGTAGCCCAGCTGCTATTGCGGTTTAAAGGAGTGCCCTTACTGAAAGAGGAGGAAGTGGTAATTATCAGCAGTTAGTTATTAGCAGTTGGCTTTTAGGGGCCAGCGTTATTTGAATACTGCGGCGGTGGATAAGTAAATAAATTGAGGACCAAAAAATCTTAGCTAATGGCTAACAGCTAATAGCTAACAGCTTTATAAAATAACATGGACTACCAGGATATTATCAAAGATTGGAAGCAAAAGAAATTCCGGCCCCTGTACTGGCTGGAGGGAGAGGAGGATTTTTTTATTGATCAGGTGAGCAGTTATGCGGAGCATCATTTGCTGGACGAGGCCGAAAAGGGATTTAATCTTACTATTCTGTATGGTAAGGATGCTGACTGGAGCACTGTGATAAATGCCTGCCGCCGTTATCCGATGTTTGCCGAAAGGCAGGTGGTGGTATTAAAAGAAGCGCAGGCGATGCGGGATATTTTAAAGCTGGAAGCCTATATTGAAAACCCTTTAAGCTCTACGGTGTTTGTAGTAGCCTATAAACAGGGAAAGGTGGATGGCCGCAGCAAACTGGCTAAGTTGATTAAGGAAAAAGGGGTGATGCTGTCTACCAAGAAAATGTATGACAATCAGCTGCCTGCCTGGGTGGAAAGTTATGTGAGCAGCAAGGGGCTGGCCATTACACAGAAAGGGTGCATTTTGCTGGTAGATCATATCGGCAATGATTTGTCAAGAATAGCCAATGAAATAGATAAGGTGCTGGTAAACCTGCCGGAGAAGAAAAAGATAGATGAAAGCGATATTGAAAAGTATGTAGGCATCAGCAAGGAATACAATGTTTTTGAATTGCAGAACGCTACGGGCCAGAAGGATTTTGCAAAAGTGATCCGTATCATTCAATATTTTTCTGCTAACCCCAAGGCGGCGCCTATACAGATGGTGATCCCTGCATTGTATAATTTCTTCAGTAAAATAAACCTGATCTTCGGTGTAAAAGGGGGGGAGAAGGAAATTGCTGCCGCCCTGGGAGTACATCCTTTTTTTCTGAAGGATTACATGCAGGCTGCCAGGCAGTATGGCGCTGATGGGGCTGAAAAAGCCATTTTACTCCTGCATACCTATAACCTGCGTAGCATTGGTATCAATGATAGCGGCGTGGAAGATGGGGAACTGATGAAGGAAATGATGTATAAAATCATGAACTAAAGCGGGAAAGAAGTTAAAAAGCCGCACATTTTGCACGGGCTATTTCACTGTCCTTATCCATTTGGGTAATCAGCGCCTTTATATCATCAAATTTCAGGTTGGCCCGGATATAATCAATAAAAGATACGCTTAATTCCCTGCCATAGATATCGGCATCAAAATCAAAAATGTGTACTTCCAGGCGCAGATCGCTGCCATTGAAAGTAGGGCGGGTGCCTATGCTCATTACGCCGTTCAGATGCATAACTTCCTGGTCCAGGGTTAACTGCACTTTCACCGCATAAATTCCTTCGGCAGGGATGAGTTTCCGCTGGTCAGGCAATTGCAGATTGGCGGTAGGGTAGCCTAGTTGTCTGCCCATTTTATCGCCATGGATAACAATCCCACTTAAAAAATAGGGGTAGCCCAGCAGTTCGTTGGCCAGCGTTATATGGCCTTCCTGGAGGCTGTTGCGTATTTTGGTAGAGCTTACGGTGAGGTCGTGTACTACCTGCTGTGGTATTTCTATCAGCTGAAAACCATATTTATGTTGTTCTGCTTCCAGCAATTCCAGCCCACCTTCCCGGTTGTGACCAAAGCGGTGATCATATCCGATAATGATGGTATGAGGTTTGAACCGGGATATCAGGAAATCTTCCAGGTACTCCATGGCGGAAAGCTCGGAAAAGGCACGGTTAAAAGGTACCACTACCAGGTGGTCAATGCCCTGTTGGGCGAGGAGCTGTATTTTTTCCGGGAGTGTAGTGAGCAGTCTGATGGGATTGGCCTGTGGGGCCAGTACTTCACGGGGATGCGGATCAAAAGTGATGATCACAGTTTCTCCATTACATGCTGTGGCAGCCTGCTCTAATTGTTGTAAGATGTACCGGTGTCCCGCATGTACGCCATCAAAAGTACCAATGGTGATCACTGCGCGGTTAAAATCCGGCAAGTGGTCTAAATCCCTGTGAACCTGCATAGAAATCAATAACGGTCAAAAACGCCGTGCAAATCTAAACGATTTGGCGCATGTTTCAGCAGGTTGCCCCGATTATGCAGAGAATCTGTTACTTTTGCAGCTTGAAGTACTTTTATCTACAGGCTTTAATTTTTAGCTATATACTTTAAATTCTTGCCGGTAGGTTTAACTTTTTAACTTTTACCTTAACTTTTAATTCCAGGTGGATCAGAATATTTACGCCAAACGCGGTGTTTCAGCCGGTAAGGAAGATGTGCATAACGCCATTAAAAATATTGACAAGGGATTGTTTCCCAAAGCATTTTGCAAAATAGTACCGGATATTTTAGGTGGTGATGCCAACTGGTGTAATATCATGCATGCAGATGGTGCTGGTACCAAATCTTCACTGGCGTATGTGTATTGGAAAGAAACCGGTGACCTGAGCGTATGGAGAGGTATTGCACAGGATGCTATTATCATGAACCTGGACGACCTGCTTTGTGTAGGAGCCACAGATAATATTTTACTGTCTTCTACTATTGGCCGTAATAAGCAACTGGTGCCGGGAGAAGTGATCGCTGCGATCATTAACGGAACAGAGGAGATCCTGGAAGAACTGCGTAGTTATGGTATCGGTATTCATTCTACCGGAGGAGAAACCGCAGATGTGGGCGACCTGGTACGGACGATTATCGTAGATTCTACCGTTACCTGCCGGATGAAAAGGGCAGCGGTGATCTCTAACGACCGGATACAGGCAGGAGATGTGATCGTAGGACTATCCTCTTACGGACAGGCTACCTACGAAAAGGAATATAATGGTGGGATGGGCAGTAATGGCCTGACCAGCGCCCGGCATGATGTATTTAATAAAACAATTGCCGGTAAATACCCGGAGAGCTTTGATAACGGCATCCCTGCCGAACTGGTATTCAGCGGCAGTAAATCAGTTACAGACAAGATAGACATACCAGGATTTGGTACCATAGATGCCGGCAAACTGGTATTATCTCCTACCCGTACCTATGCACCGGTTATCAAACAAATATTAACCCAGTACCGTGATCAGATCCATGGTATGGTACATTGCAGTGGTGGTGCACAAACCAAAGTGCTTCATTTTATTGAAAAGCTGCATGTGATCAAGGATAACCTGTTCCCCATTCCTCCTTTATTCAGTTTGATTCAGGAACAGTCCGGTACCAGCTGGAAAGAAATGTACCAGGTATTTAATATGGGGCACCGTATGGAAATATACGTACCGGAAGCGCTTGCTCCGGCCATCATCAGTATTGCCCAAAGCTTCCATATCGAAGCACAGGTAGTAGGCAGGGTAGCCGCTGCCGAACAGAAACAGGTAACCGTACGCAGCGAAAAGGGCGAATTTGTATATCTATAGTTGAGCTGTTAGCCTTTAGCTATTAGCTGTTAGCTTAAATGCAGCGATTGATTGCATCATGTGGTATGTGTTTTTAATTAAGGTTAATATAGTATTATAATACGGTTTTTACCATATCCCTTTTTATAGCCTTTTATACACTATTCATACTCTATCTATGCTCTATCTATGCTTTAACCATGCTTCAAGCATGCTTCAAGGTAAGCCTGACCTGCCTTTGAAGCAGTTGTCAGGCTTTAGCCATTAGCTGTATTTTAGCTAAAAGCTAAAGCCTGACCGCTAAAAAACTAAAGCGTAAAGCGAATCGGGAGATTGTACCGGACAGCCACGAGTTTACCATCCTGTTTGCCGGGCTTCCATTTAGGCATGGCCTTCACAACTCTTACTGCCTCATCTGCCAGGGCGCCATCGGGAGATTTGCCCAGTACTTTAATAGCTGTTAGTTCGCCTGTTTCAGTAACGATCATTTGCACAAAAACGGTCCCTTCTGCCTTTCTTTTCTCCGCCTCAGCAGGATATTTAATGTTTTTGCTAAGATATTGCATCAGTGCTGCCTCCCCGCCAGGGAATTGTGGGGGCTGTTCTATAAAAGAGACGGGTTCACTGCCGGCAGGAGCTTTGGACTGCAGGGAATAACGGATGGGCAGATTGAACTGCACGGCCACTTTTCGCTTGTTTTGCACACCAGGTACCCATTTGGGCATGGCATTCACTACCCGCATACTTTCTTCTTCCAGCCCGTAACCTTTGGGAGCGCCTACCGTTTTGACCCTTTTTATATTTCCTTCTTTATCTACCAGAAACTGCACAAATATGGTAGCTTCTATTTTATTATCAACCGCCGCCTTGGGGTATTTGATATGATCTCCCAGGTATTTAATCAGGGCTTTTTCCCCACCAGGGAATTGTGGTGGGTGTTCAACGAAAGTAAATACTTCTTCCTTGTCCGTTTGATCTACCGGAGTGGTTGGTACGGTAGGAACAGGCGTAGTTTTAGTAGTAGGTACCGTATCATTTACAGCTATTGGGCCGGACAGGTCCGCCGCCTGTCCGGTATTGCCTGTTACAAATGCCAGGGAACAAAAAATGAATGCGGCCAGCGGTAATACGAGCAGCCTGCGGAGGTAGCTGAATTTAGGTTGTCTGAGTTGTGTTAACATAAGAATTCTGCGTTTTATTGGTGGATGGAAGAAACTGTTGGTAATAGCCAGCTGGCTGCTTTGTAGTGCCATTTGCAGGATGGTTTGTGCGTAATTGGCCACATCGCTTTGTGCCGCCGCCTTTTTATCTGCAATAAATTCATGAATGATAGCCAGCTCTCTTTTGAAGAGATGAAAGAAAGGGTTGATCCAGCAAATGGCGGTGATCACTTCCATGATCATTTTGTCTATGCTGTGTTTTTCGTGTATATGCACCAGTTCGTGCCGTAGTATTTGCCTGCCTTCCCTGCTTTCCAGGTTGGTGTGCGCACCCCAGAAAATATAGGAAAAGAAAGAAAAGGGAGCTGTCACCGCCTGGTTTTGCACAAACAGGTAAGGAGGGATCGCCTGCACGGGCTGTGCTTTGATCAGCCGGTATATTTTCAGACAGCTATATCCGATCCTTAGGAGCAGGAGGGTGGCGATCAGGCAATATCCTATGGTAAAGAGCAGGGTATAGTTGACCGGGTGGGGAGCTGGCAGCAGGTGCTCCCGCAGGGTAATGATATGGGCCGTATAAGTCAGTACAGCGGGCGTTTCCGGCTGGGCAGAAAAGGATAAAGGTATTTGCAGCAGTGGTATCAGCAGTGACAGCAGGGTGGTCATCAGGATATAATACCTGTTCCACTGGTGAAACCTGTTGTTGCGCAGCACTATATAATAATAGATATAGAAAATGCCGGAGCAGAGCAGCATTTTGGCCAGGTAATAAGTGAATGGGTTCATGACTTTGGCTTTTGGGTGTCTTTAATTTTTTCAATCAGGCTTTCCAGTTCCTTTACACTCAGGTCTTTTTCTTTTACGAAGAAGGAGACCATATTACTAAAGGAGCCTTCAAAATAGCCTTTCACGATACCGTTAAGTGTTTTGTGACTATAGGCCTCTTTGGTGATCAATGGAAAGTACTGGTGTGATTTGCCGTATGCCTTGAAATCCACGAAGCCTTTTTCTATGAGGATCTTTACCAGGGTGGAGATGGTATTATAGTGCGGCTTGGGTTCGGGCATTTCATCTATGATCTCTTTCACAAAGGCAGGGCCTGTTTTCCAGAGGGCCTGCATGATCTGTTCTTCTGCTTTGGTCAGTGTTTTCATACTACAATCGGATTAAAAGTTAAGGCAAGCATCCGTTATTACGAATGTATAACTAAATATTTAGTTTGAAAACTATTTTTTTAGTTTTGGTAGAAAAAATAATTCCTGCCCACATTCATAAGGAGTTATTTTTTAATTGGTTATTTTTGTCCGATATAAATAGAAAAAGGACATGACGGCAGATCAACCCATAGTACAGTTATCGAATGCAAACATATACCAGGGCAGCTCTTTGATTCTATCCAATGTGAACATCAGTGTGAATAAAGGTGAGTTTGTGTACCTGATTGGTAAAACAGGTACAGGCAAATCGAGTTTATTAAAAACATTGTATGGGGATTTGCCATTGCACGATGGCACGGGGCAGGTAGTTGGATTTGATCTGAAAAAAATGGATTGGAAAAAAGTACCTTACCTTCGCCGTAATCTGGGGGTGGTATTCCAGGATTTTCAGTTGCTGACAGACCGGAATGTGCATGATAACCTGAAGTTTGTGCTGCGGGCTACCGGATGGGAGGATAATAAGGCCATGGAAGATAAGATCAATGATGTGCTGGATAAGGTGGGCCTGGTAACCAAAGGGTTTAAGATGCCTTATGAGTTGTCCGGAGGAGAGCAGCAAAGGATAGATATTGCGAGGGCGATGCTCAATTCTCCGCGGTTGATACTGGCGGATGAGCCAACCGGTAATCTTGATCCGGAAACTTCAGACGGCATTATGCAGCTGTTGTTCCGCATCTGCCGGGAAGATGATACAGCGATTGTGATGGCCACCCATGATTATATTGTATTGCAGAAGTTTCCGTCCAGGGTATTACGTACGGAGAATGGGCAGGTGACGGATAATGCGGCAGTAAATTTTTCTAATTAGACTATTGTCACTGTATTATAGTTATTATTTTTTAATTATTCATTATTAATTCTTGTTGGTGGAAGGCGAAGATTGTTATTTCCAATAATTAATATACCTTTGCACCGGAAAAATAGCAAGAAAAAAACTTTATTATTTATTAAGATGTCTTACTTAACTGTTGAAAAGAAAGCCAATATTTTTAAAGAATTTGGCGGAAGTGATAAAAATACTGGCTCTGTGGAAGCGCAAGTCGCTTTGCTGACTGAGCGTATCAACAGCATTTCCGGTCACCTGAAGGAAAACAAAAAAGATTTTTCTACCCACCGTGGTCTGATGAAAATGGTTGGTCAGAGAAAGCGCTTACTCTCTTATCTGTCCAAAACTAATCTTTCCGGCTACCGTGCCCTTATCGAGAAGTTAGGTCTCAGGAAGTAATTGTGACCTTTTTATAGCGCTATTCCCAACTTTTTAGGTTGGGAATAGTTTTTTTATGTATACCTTTTAATCCTCACTTTTTTATGAATCTGACACCTATTTCAGTGAAATTCGATATAGGAGACGGCCGTATAGTGACCATCGAGACCGGCAAGTTAGCCCGCCAGGCAGATGGAGCTGTGACTGTGCGTTTGGGTGACTGCATCATTTTAGCTACTGTTGTTGCAAATAAAGAGCCTAAACCGGGCCAATCCTTTTTCCCCCTGACTGTTGATTACCAGGAAAAATTTGCATCCGCTGGCCGTATCCCCGGGTCCTTCTTTAAGCGGGAAGGTCGTCTTTCCGATTACGAAGTTTTAATCTCCCGTTTGATTGACCGCGCTTTGCGTCCTTTATTTCCAGATGATTATCTCTGCGAAGTACAGGTATTGGTAACCCTGATATCTTCTGATAAAGAAGTAATGCCGGATGCATTAGCTGCATTGGCTGCATCTGCTGCATTGGCTGTTTCTGACGTGCCCATCCAGGAAATCATTTCCGAAGTAAGGGTAGCACGTATTGACGGCAAATATACCATTAACCCGAACCGTACTGAACTGGCTAAAGCCGATATGGACTTTATCATTGCCGCTACCGACAAGAACATCATGATGGTAGAAGGTGAAAGTAAAGAATGTAACGAAGAAGACCTGATCACTGCTATTGAAACAGCGCACAACGCTATCCGCATACAGGTAAAAGCACAGGAAGAATTACGTAAGCTGAAAGGTGTTACCGCTAAGCGCGAATACACAAAACCTTACACTAATCCTGAACTGGAAGCCAAAGTAGCTGCTTTTGCCAAAGAACGTGTTTACCAGGTAGCAAAATCTGCTTCTGCGAAACATGACCGCAGCGATGCATTTGCACAGATCGGTGTGGATCTGGTAGAGCATCTGGGTGAATTGTCTGACGAAGACAAACCGCTGGTAAAACAATACCTGCACGACCTGGAAAAAGAAGTGATCCGCAACATGATCCTGGACGAATCCGTACGCCTGGATGGCCGCGTATTAGACCAGGTGCGCCCATTGGCCATGGAAGTAGATGCACTGCCTTCTCCGCATGGTGCTGCCCTGTTTACCCGTGGCGAAACCCAATCCCTCACCACCGTTACCTTAGGTACACCGGATGATGAGCTGCTGATTGAAAGCGCTGCTACTTCTAACTATACCAAGTTTATACTGCATTATAATTTCCCGCCGTTCTCTACCGGTGAAACCAAACCTATGCGTGGCCCTGGCCGTCGTGAGGTAGGACACGGTAATCTGGCCATGCGTTCCCTGAAGCAAATGATGCCTGGCAACGATTACGCTTATACGGTAAGAGTAGTATCTGATATCCTGGAGTCTAATGGATCTTCTTCCATGGCTACCGTATGTGCCGGTTCCCTGGCATTGATGGATGCAGGTGTACCTGTACCTAAGCACGTTTCCGGTGTGGCCATGGGATTGATTTCCCGTGCTTCCGATGGAAAGTGGGCAGTATTGACCGACATTCTGGGGGATGAAGATCACCTGGGTGATATGGACTTTAAAGTAACCGGTACCCGTGATGGTATCTGTGGTATACAAATGGATATTAAGGTAGATGGTTTGAGCATGGATGTAATGCGCAGCGCATTAGCACAAGCTAACCGTGGCCGTATGCATATCCTGGAAGCCATGTACGCATGTATGCCGGCTCCGCGTAACGAACCTAAACCACATGCACCACGCATGGAAAAACTGATCATCGACCGCGAATTTATTGGTGCAGTGATCGGGCCAGGTGGTAAAATTATACAGGAAATACAGCGCGAAACCGGTGCTACCATTAACATTGAGGAAGTGGGTGAAACTGGTGAAGTAAGTATCTTCTCTGCACAGAAAGAAAGCCTGGATAAGGCCATCGCCTGGGTGAAAGGTATCGTAGCCATTCCTGAAGTAGGAGAGGTGTACGAATCTACCGTTAAGTCTATCATGCCTTACGGTGCCTTTGTAGAGTTTATGCCTGGCAAACAAGGTTTGCTGCATATTTCTGAAGTTTCCTGGAAACGCCTGGAAACTATGGAAGGTGTGCTGACTGAAGGTGAAAAAGTAAAAGTGAAACTGACAGGTACAGATCCTAAAACCGGTAAGTTTAAGCTGAGCCGCAAGGTGCTGATGCCTAAACCGGAAGGTTATGTAGAAAGACCTGATGACCGTGGCGAACGCGGCGACCGTGGTGATCGCGGTGGCGACCGTGACCGTCGTGGTGGTGGTGACCGTGGCGGAGATCGCCGTGGTGGGTTTGACAGACGTGATGACAGACGCGAAAACCGCGATGCCCGTCCGCCTAAACCACAGGAACCAATGGAACCTACTTTTGATCAGGAGTAGTCATATTGCCGATAACTGAAAATTAGATAAATGCAAACGCAGCCAGCCTTACAGCTGGCTGTTTTTGTTTTATACCACTCCTCACAAAATTTATGAAATCCCCTTGCTTTCTGATAATTTTCCTGTCATACCTTTCACCTTTTAATTCCACTTGTTACGTATGACTGTCCAAACGTTTAAGCGATACCGTTACCTGATAAGTATGCTGGTGTTATTTATAGTCAGCAACCATGTACGGGCCGGGGCAACTCCGCCGGCACGCGAATATTATGAAATAAAGGTGTATCACCTGAAAGATGCCACACAGGAAGCCACCATAGATAAATACCTGGAACAGGCATTTATCCCTGCCCTGCATAAGGCCGGTATCCGCAAAGTAGGTGTATTTAAACCTGTAGGAAATGATACGGCTGTCGACCGGCGCATTTATGTACTGATACCGTACCGCTCAATGGACCAGTTTGTAAAACTGCCGCAGTTGCTGGCTGGTAGCAAAGAACATGCTGCTGCCGGAAAGGAATATCTGGAAGCAGGCTATGATACACCCCCCTATACCCGTATGGAGTCTATCCTGCTACAGGCATTTACCGGGCAGCCGCAGTTAACACTTTCCTCATTAACGGGCAACAAACGGGAAAGGATATATGAATTACGCAGTTATGAAGGACCCACAGAAGCTTTGTACCGTAATAAAGTGCAGATGTTTAACAAAGGGGATGAAGTAGGCTTATTCAAGCGTCTTGGATTCAATGCGGTATTTTATGGAGAGGTGCTCAGCGGCAGCCGTATGCCCAACCTGATGTATATGACCACTTTTGAAAATAAAGCCTCCAGGGAAGAGCATTGGAAGGCTTTCAGCAGTGATCCTTACTGGAAAAAATTAAGCGCGGATCCCGGCTATCAGCATAATGTGTCGGGGTCTACCATACTGTTCCTGTATCCGGCAGATTATTCGGATATCTGATGTGAGCGCAGCAGACCATAATGTTTCTTTATCTTTGCCGCCATGTCATACATTGCTATTACGATTGCCACCCGGCCGGAATTAACGGATATGCTGGTAGCACAGCTGTCGGAGGCTGGTTTTGAGGGATTTGAAGAACAAACAACTGCATTGGTCGCTTATATACCCGAGCAGGATTTTAATGAAGCCGCACTGCTGGAAATATTACAGCAGCATGAGGTAAGCTTTACCAGGGAAACGATTGCAAAAACCAACTGGAATGCTGTGTGGGAAAGTAATTTTCAACCGGTGCAGGTAGGGGATTTTTGTGGGATCCGGGCTGATTTTCATCCTCCTTTTACCCCGGCCCCTACGTATGAGATAGTGATTACTCCCAAGATGTCTTTCGGTACCGGACATCACGCCACTACTTTTTGCATGATACAACTGATGCAGGCACTGGATTTTAAAGATAAGCAGGTGTTTGACTTTGGTACAGGCACCGGTATCCTGGCTATCCTGGCCGAAAAGCTGGGAGCCGCCCAGGTAGATGCCATTGATATCGATGAGTGGGCCGTTACCAATACAGAAGAAAACATTACGGCTAATCAGGGAAAACTGGTGAAAGTATGGCAGGCGGATAGCCTGGAGGCGGTAAAAGACACTTATAATATTGTACTGGCTAATATCAACCGCAATATTTTACTGGCATTTATGGGGGATATGCGCCGTTTACTTTTGCCCGGTGGCATCTTACTGCTTAGTGGTATTATGCCGGCAGATGAAGCTGCTATATTAGCATCGGCTCAGGCACAAGGCTTTGATTTACAGACTAAACTAGATAAGGATAATTGGCTGGCGATGCAGTTTATAGCAGGATAAAAAGATGAAATTTTATATTGATTATATGAAATGCATTGATTATCCCACTATTGTGTTATAAAATATTCTAATATTCCCGTATTTTTAACACATTATTTGTTATCTTAGCATTGCTAACTTATTGTGATGATAGAATTATTATTTCTTTTTTGCGCCTATTTGATTGGATCTATCCCTACTGCTGTTTGGGTAAGTAAGGGGGTGTTTGGCATGGATATCCGGGAGTATGGCAGCGGTAATGCCGGGGCTACTAATACATTCCGGGTGCTGGGGCCTAAAGCGGGTACTTTTGTGATGGTGATTGATATGCTGAAGGGGGTAGCCGCCGTAAGACTGGCTTATTTGCTTCCTTATTATCAGAATACAGAGCATTTAACACAACTGGTCAACTTTCAGATCGGGTTGGGGCTGGCAGCCGTAGTAGGGCACATCTTTCCTATCTGGGCAGGTTTCAGAGGCGGTAAGGGTATTGCCACACTTTTTGGGTTGGTATTAGCCATTCAGCCGCTGGTAGCACTTTGCTGTGTAGGTGTATTTTTAATGATCCTCTTTTTAACCAGGTATGTTTCTTTAAGTTCTATCATAGCAAGTATTGCGTTTCCTATACTCATTCTGTATATCTTCAATGAGCCGGAAGTATTTTACCGCATATTTGCCATAGCCGTAGCACTGATGGTGGTATTGACCCATCAGAAAAATATTACGCGACTGTTAAAAGGCAATGAGAGTAAAGTGCCACTGTTTAAGAACAGGAAAGACAAGGAATAGGGAGTATAAATAATTTCAAATAATAAAAATGTGGAACACAGCACTATGTCTGTTTTTCACATTTTTTTTTGTGCTTACCTTTGCCGGGATGAATTGGCATACCGATTGCTTTATATAACATAATTAACTTTTTGGCTACTATAATTGTTGATTAAGCAGCACTATTGCAGGAACAACCGAATGAAAAGGATATATTTAAGTTTCCAGTCAGACCCTTATATAAAACAAACATTTAAATGAAAAAGACAGCACTATTATTAACAGCTGGTTTAGGCTTTATCGTGGCATGTACGCAGGTGCCCATCACAGGCCGTAAGCAGTTGAACCTGATTCCTGAGAGCACGATGCAATCAATGGCCTTGCAGGAGTATCAGTCGTTTTTGTCACAGAATAAAGCGGTATCTGCCAGCGGTAGTAAGGATGCAGAGATGGTACAGCGGGTGGGAAAGCGGATCGCTAATGCTGTTACCCGCTACATGACCAGCAAAAATATGGGAAGCGAAGTAGCTAATTATAAGTGGGAATTTAACCTGGTAAACAGTAACGAAGTAAACGCCTGGTGTATGCCTGGTGGTAAAGTAGTGGTATACTCCGGTTTATTGCCGGTAACGCAGAATGAAACCGCGCTGGCCTGTGTAATGGGGCATGAAATTGCGCATGCTATTGCCCGTCATGGTAATGAGCGTATGAGCCAGGGACTGGTAGCCCAGGGGATACAGGTAGCAGGAGCGGTGGCATTAAACCGTAATCCACAGGCACAGAACTTATTTATGCAGGCTTTTAATATCGGCGGACCATTAGGTATCATGGCCTATTCCCGTCAGAATGAACTGGAAGCGGATCATCTGGGAGTAATATTTATGGCGATGGCAGGTTATAATCCTCAGGAATCTATTCCATTCTGGCAGCGTATGGCGGCTAAATCAGGCGGTGGCAAACCACCGGAACTGTTAAGCACGCACCCCAGTGACGAGCGCCGCGTAGCACAGTTACAGCAGCTGATGCCGGAAGCTATGAAATACTATACCCCTGTAAAATAAACACTACACCTAAATAATTAACGAGGGCTGACCATTGCTTTGGTCAGCCCTTGTTTATTGGGGTACCTGATGGTAACCTGTATTGTTTTAAGCGCACCCTGACACTTTCATTTGAGTTTTGGATCATCCTCGTTTATGCAGTGAAGCTGAAAGGAAGGCCCAGTAGTTTTAGCAATGCACTACAGCGATAGCTGTTTTCTTATGTCTAGTGCGCTTTTTCCGCTACTACATCAATATCAATTACTTTCCGGCTTTTTTGCACCTTCATTTTTTCCGGAATGTGGGCCAGTATTTCCTTTTTAAAAGCTTCTATGAGGGCTTGTTTTATGAAATAGCGATGGGTAACCAGGCTGATTTCCCTTACCGGTTCCGGCGTTTTAAAATAGCGAACCATATTTAGCTGGCGGGTGGAAAGGTCCTGTAAGGAGAGCTCCGGTAGAATGGTATATCCTTCATTCAGCTCTACCATCCTTTTCAGTGTTTCTACACTGCCGGTATTATATTCCAGGTTTTTATATTCCCCCATAGTGAATTTATCCCGGCAGATATTCAGTACCTGGTTGCGCATGCAATGCCCTTCGTTTAACAACCATACCTCCCGCACGTCCAGGTCTTCCGGTTTGATCACTTTTTTATCAAAGAGGTTATTGCTTTTGGCGGTGTACACTACAAAAGACTCATAAAAAAGCGGATGTTCTTCCAGGTGAGGGTTATGAAGTGGAGTAGCCAATATACCACAGTCAAGTAATTCCTGCTTGAGTTGTTGCATGATCTGTTCCGTAGGATATTCCCATATTTCCAGCTTTACCTTAGGATATTTTTTCATAAAGCCGGTTAATATCCTTGGAAGCAGATAGGGAGCCAGGGTAGGGATAATACCTACTCTCAGGTTGCCCTGCACTTCTTTTTTCTGGTCGGCAATGATTTCTTTGATACGCGCATTTTCTTTAAGAATAATGCGGGATTGTGCTACTACTACAGCGCCAATTTCTGTGGGTACTACCGGAAGTTTACTCCGGTCAAATATTTTGATTCCTAATTCGTCTTCCAGCTTTTGAATCTGCATGCTCAGGGTAGGCTGTGTAACGAAGCATTTTTCTGCTGCCATTACAAAACTTCTATAGGTATCTACCGCAACTATATACTCTAATTGAACCGTCGTCATAACCAAAAATAAAACGGTTTAGGTTATTGACAAAATCTATATAATTGGTTACTTTCATAACAACATTAATAAATTCGGAAAATGGACCAGGCTATAGCCAGAAAACTACAGTATAAGGAGGGCGATAGTATTTATTATTGTCTGGAATTACCAGCCAGCCTGGAAGCTGTGTTTCAGGGAGCACAATGCAGGAGCACCCTTCCTGTAGATAAAAATGCGCAGGTGGATTTTGTTTTATTATTTGCCACCAGCAGCCAGCAGTTACAGCAATGGTGGCGTAAAATAGCCCCGTTATTAACCCCGGAGGCCAGGTGCTGGATTGCCTATCCTAAAATATCATCAGGCATAAAAACAGACCTGACGAGAGATGAAGGCTGGATGGTTTTAACTGAAGCTGGCTGGGAAGGGGTAAGATTAGTTGCATTGGATAGTACCTGGTCGGCGGCCAGGTTTAAACCGGTAGCAAGCATTCCTAACAGGACCCGTGGATTTTCAAAAGCAGCACCCGTGGTAATACCTGGTGTAGATTTTGAGCAGCGCACGGTTATTCCGCCGACAGATCTCCAGGCTTTACTGAATAAACATAAAACAGCTTTATCCTTCTTTCAGGCACTTTCCTTTACCAACAAGAAGGAATATGTAGCCTGGATTACAGGTGCTAAAAAGGAAGAAACCCGGAGCAGCAGGGTGCTGGCAGCTTTGGAGAAGTTGAAAGCGGGAAAGAAAAATCCTTCTGAAAAATAAGTTGTTTTGCTTAAATAACATCAGGGATGTAAATAAGCAGGGCTGACCACTTTTGGTCAGCCCTGCTTATTTATACAAGTATATCGTTAGAATATTCTGTAACGGTATTTGATTTTTTCTGTGTTGTTATACAGTTCCTTGATGTTGATAGAAGACTGTATTTCACTTACTGCTTCTGTTTTCAGGTTTCTGAATTCGTTTTGTTTGGTTTCAATGATACCTTTTTCAGAGAGGCCATTGTCCAGGGCAATTTTCAGGGAGCTATTCACCTTGCCATAGTAAGAATCCAGCAGGGTAAAGTATTCGTTATAGAGGTTCTCAAAACGCTTGGTTTGCAGGATAAGATCCTCCAGCTGGTTGTTAGCTTCTTTCAGGTTAGGATTTTCTCTCAGCAATAATTCGTAGTCAATTCTTTTGTTCTTGGTATACTTAGCCTCCATCGCGTTAAAGAAATCAATTACTTTTTCCTTTTTAAAGTCGAAGAAAAAGCTGTTGAGCGTTTCACCTATGGATTTATTATCCCGTTGTGGCAATGGGAATTTAAGGGCAGAAGCGGTAAAGCGCAGGTGTTCATAAAGGTTGTCCTGCAGCAGGCTGAGCTGGTCTTTATTAAAGTTAAGCCCAAACTCAAACTTCTGGTTCGCATCATTCAGCGAGGTATAATAGATGACGTATTTATTCAGTTCTTTTTCAAAGTCCTGCAGTGCCTTCTGGTTAATCTGCTTGTTATTCACACTCACACTATGCAGGAAGTTCATCACAGAGTTGGCGATAGCCAATGGAGGTGTCAGGGAGGTAAAGCTCTGGAAGATCGGGCTGTTGATAATAGATTTAGTGGATTCTACTATTTTACCGTTTCTGCCGCTTTTGTCAGCCTTCCCTTTGAGAATGATCTTTTCCACCAGTTCCACTACGCGGTCGCTTAATGAAAACCCCAACGCCTTACTTTCGGGGTTATTCAGGGAGGTGATGAACACATCCAGGTTATTGGTAGTGGTACGTGATTTTAAGTCGATTATTTTTTTGTTCAGCAAATAGTAGGTTTCGCTGGCATTAACAATATTGCTTTTAATCAGTTCGTACTTGGTAATGTTGTCAATTTCCCTGCCTTGCAATAACGCCTGGATGGCATTGGAATTTTGTTTGTCATTATCAGTAACGCGTTGTAATTCGTCCAGTATTTTTTTGATAGTTGTATCTGCGTTTTTAATGGTAGGACCCTTCAGTTCCTGATCGGGTACAGGTACTTTTTTAATTTCGGGATCCTGGGCTTTCGCTACCTGAAAGCTCATCATTAAAACAACCGGCATGGACACAAATCTCATAAATCTCATAGTCATTAGTTTATCTGCAAGTATATGTACTAACGGGAATGCTACTCCGTGAGTTACAGTAGCGCTTCTGTTTACTTTCATTGCCGCTGGTAAAAGTCTGAACATGCTGTATTTGCTTTAATTAACAAAACCTTAAGAAAATATAATGCCAAAAACTTTTGGTGACAAAGATAATAATTAATAATACTTAATAGTATTTCTATTCAATAATGAACGTAATTAATATATTATTTTTGTAGTATAAGTGCACGCAGTAAAGGGATTGTATCTTTTAGGGCGTTATAAATTTTGTATTCCGGCCGTGTAGCTTACCTTTGCTGCCAAAATATTCGCATTTCATGCTCAATAACAAAAAGATAGTGGTGGTACTGCCAGCCTACAATGCAGCACTAACATTGGAAAAAACCTACAATGAAATACCTTTTGATATTGTGGATGATGTGGTATTGGTGGATGATGCCAGTAAAGATGATACGGTAGGGGTAGGGCAAAGACTGGGGATTAAGCATATTATCCGTCATGACAAGAATAAGGGATATGGCGGCAACCAGAAATCATGTTATAATAAGGCCTTGGAATTGAATGCGGATATTGTGATTATGCTGCATCCCGACTATCAGTATACGCCGCTATTGATCACTGCCATGAGCAGTATTATTGCTAATGGATTGTATCCGGTAGTATTTGGATCGCGGATTTTGGGCAAAGGAGCGTTGAAAGGAGGCATGCCCATGTATAAATACATTTTTAACCGGATGCTGACACTTACCCAGAATATTTTAATCGGGCAGAAACTCAGTGAATATCATACCGGTTACCGTTCTTTTTCGGCAGAAGTACTCAGGAACATTAACTATATGGCGGATAATGATGATTTCATTTTTGACAATGAAATGATCTCACAGATATTTATGAAAGGCTATGAAATTGCGGAAGTTACCTGTCCTACCAAGTATTTTGAAGAGGCTTCCAGCATTAATTTCAAGCGTAGCAGTATCTACGGATTAGGTGTACTGCGTGTTTCCCTGCAGCATCGTTTGCACAAATGGGGGATCATCAAAAGTAAAATCTATTAATCCACCATTTACCAGATAAAACCAGTGAGTTTACAGCACCAGTATACGTTAGCCAAAAAGTACCTGCATTATTATTTTACAGCAGGCAACCGTCATGATGTACATTCTCCCTTTGTATATGCACTGATAGAGGAAGTACTGCGCGACAAAACGGCGAAGGCAGACTTTGCAGAGATAGAATTGTACCGTAAAAGCCTGCTGCAGAGTGAGGAAACATTACAGGTAACGGATTTAGGTGCCGGATCACTGGTATCAGACGGCGCACAGCGTAAAGTAAGAGATATTACCAGGCATGCCGCCAAGCCGGCTAAGTTTGGCCAATTGTTTTACAGACTGGCGCAGTACTTCAAACCCAGGTATTTACTGGAGCTGGGTACTTCTATGGGCTTATCAACAGCCTATATGGCAAAAGCCCAGGCAGACAGTACTGTTTACACCATAGAAGGATGCCCCAATATAGCCCGGAAAGCCGGCCAGAATTTTGGCGCACTGCATATTCCTAATATTACCCAGTTAGTGGGTAATTTTGATACCGTATTGCCACAGGTACTGCAACAAATACCCCGGTTAGACTGGGTGTATATTGATGGCAACCACCGAAAAGCCCCCACGCTGGAATACTTCCGCCAATGTCTGGCGCATGTACAGGAAGATTCGATCTTCATCTTTGACGATATCCACTGGACACCGGATATGGAAGAAGCCTGGCATACCATTCAGGCAAATGAGCAGGTAACCCTTACGATTGACCTCTTTTTTATCGGGTTGGTATTTTTCCGTAAAGATTTTAAGATAAAACAGCATTTTGTGCTGAAATATTAGGCGGCCGGTGGTGTATATTTCTTGTACCGGCATGATTTAGGTGGTATCTTAGAGAAAATATACCGGTGTTATGAAAACAACCATTCTTTTCCTTTTATTACTGATTACCATTGGTACTGGTTTTAAGGCGGGCGCCCAGGAGGTGAGCAATGCCTATAGCAATGAGCTCTTTATCAAAAATAATGATACCCTTCGATACCGCTTGCTGACCCCGGCCAATTACGATATTCATAAAGCTTACCCCATTATCATATTCCTGCATGGCTCCGGAGAGAGAGGCAGTGATAATAATGCACAGCTATTGCACGGTGGAGCGTTGTTTGTGAAGGATTCTCTTCGTAAGGCATTTCCTGCCTTTGTACTCTTTCCGCAATGCCCTAAAGACCAGACCTGGGCACCCATGAAGCTGATACGCGATAAGGACGGCAAAATAACAGATGTAAAGTTTGGGCTTACGCCAGAGCCTACCCAACCCGCAGCCCTGGTAAAACAGGTGCTGGATAGTTTGCTGGCCACCGGAAAGATTGATCCTAAACAGGTATACCTGGGAGGATTGTCGCTGGGTGGAATGGGTACGTTTGATATGCTGGCCCGTTATCCGGATGTGTTTGCAGCAGCTTTCCCTATTTGTGGCGCCGGAGATGTAACCGCTGCTTCCAAATATGGGAAAAAGGTGGCCATGTGGATTTTTCACGGAGGGGCTGATAATGTAGTACCGGTTGATTTTTCACGCGCTTTTTACAAAGCGTTGAAGGAAATGAATGCAGATGTGAAATATACAGAATACCCCGGCGTAGGGCATAATAGCTGGGATAATGCATTTGCAGAACCTACCTTACTACCCTGGCTTTTTTCACACAAGAAACAATAAGTAAGTGATGAAAATAAAAACGCCCCGCCATCAAGACGGGGCGTACCACTCAGCACGATTTGATTTGTTAACTATTTAATAGCCTGCATGGTTGCTTTGGCTGCATTGATGGTAAAGTCGAGATCTTCTGTGGTCAGCGCATTGCTTAAGAACCAGCTTTCAAAAGCAGAAGGAGGTAAATACACCCCACGTTCCAGCATACCATGGAAGAAGCGGCGGAACAGTTCATTATTGGCACCGGAAGCCGCACTGAAATCAACGATCGGATATTCAGCAAAGTGTACACTCATCATAGAGCCCAGGTGATTGATCTGGTGTACTACACCGGCAGCGCCTAATGCCTCCCGCAGGCCATTTACTAGGTAGTTGGCTTTTTCATCCAGCTGTTGGTATATTACCGGGTTTTCATTCAGCGTATGGAGTAAGGTATAACCGGCAATCATGGCAATAGGGTTACCACTTAAAGTGCCTGCCTGATATACTTTCCCTACAGGGGCAATGTGTTCCATCAATTCCTTCCGGCCTGCAAATGCCCCTACAGGCATACCACCACCAATAATCTTACCGAAAGTAACCAGGTCTGCTTTAATACCTAACAGTTCCTGTGCACCGCCACGGGCTAAACGAAAGCCGGTCATTACTTCATCAAAAATGAGCAGGATACCATTGGCATCGCAGATACTGCGTAACCCTTCCAGGAATCCTGGCTGTGGTAAGATACAACCCATATTACCTGCTACCGGCTCTACGATAATAGCCGCAATATCCCGTCCCTGTTCAGCTACCAGCTGTTCTACTGCAGGCAGGTTATTATAGGGTACGGAGAGTGTATCTTCCGCCACACTTTTAGTAACTCCGGGCACTGCCTGGATATCCAAGGTGGCTACTCCGCTACCGGCATTTACCAGAAATGCATCTGCGTGGCCATGATAATTACCTTCAAATTTGATAAACTTATTCCGGCCGGTATACCCTCTGGCCAGGCGTAATGCTGACATACAGGCTTCTGTACCTGAATTAACCATGCGTACCATATCAATATTAGGTACCATGCTTACAATCAGTTCCGCTACTTTGGTTTCCATTTCAGTAGGTGCCCCAAATGAAGTGGAATAGGTAGCGTATTCCTGAATGGCTTTTACTACCGGGTCATAGGCATGTCCTAGTATCATAGGGCCCCAGGAATTGATATAATCAATGTACCGGTTGCCATCCGCATCGTTCATGTAGGCCCCTTTGGCATTTTTCATAAATACCGGTGTGCCGCCTACTCCCTTGAATGCACGTACCGGAGAGTTAACGCCTCCCGGAATTACCTGCCGGGCTTTCTCAAATAAGGTTTCGCTAGTGGTATACATGCAATATAATTTTATGGTCTACAGTTCACCATCAGAGAAAACAATGTTATGCAGTGATTTGTTTATAACAGCTGGTTTCCTGTCGTGAAGTTCGTGTAATTTGATTATAAACAGTCAGGTGCTGCTTACTGCAGCAGTTTAGCCATGTCCTTTGCAAAGTAGGTGGCGATCAGGTCAGCTCCGGCACGTTTGATGCTGGTAAGGCTTTCCACGATGGCTTTTTCTTCATTGAGCCAGCCCATTTTTGCCGCCGCTTTAATCATTGCGTATTCACCACTTACATGATAGGCACTTACCGGTACGTGTACATTTTGTTTGATTAAATGTATAATATCCAGATAAGCCATTGCAGGTTTTACCATTACAATATCCGCACCTTCTTCAATGTCCATTAAAGTTTCTTTCAGTGCTTCCCTGGTATTGGCATAATCCATCTGGTAGGTTTTCTTATCGCCAAAACCAGGTGCAGAATCCAATGCGTCGCGGAAAGGACCATAAAAGCAGGAAGCATATTTGGCACTATACGCCATGATTCCCACTTTAGTGAAGTTGTTTGCTTCCAGTATGTTACGGATGGCCAGTATACGACCGTCCATCATATCGCTGGGCGCTACAAAGTCGGCACCAGCCTGTGCATGGCTCAGGCTCATCCGGGCCAGTACTTCCACGGTAGCATCGTTTACAATATCACTTCCTTCCACGATACCATCATGTCCGTAGGTAGAGTAAGGGTCCAATGCCACGTCTGTCATAACTACCATTTCCGGAATGGCTTGTTTGATGGCCCTGATAGCACGCTGCATCAAACCTTCCGGATTCACCGCTTCGGTACCTTTATTATCTTTTAAGTTGTCCGGGCATTTTACAAACAACAATACACTTTTAATACCCAGTGCCCACAACTCTTTCGTTTCTTTTACAGTAAGGTCCAATGACCGTCTGAAATAGCCGGGCATGGATGATATTTCTTCCTGAACATTTTCACCCTCCTCAATAAACAGCGGCGCAATAAAATCACCCGGTTTCAATATGGTTTCCGCCACCATTGCACGAATGGCAGGAGAAGTTCTCAATATTCTGTTTCTTCTGATCATATCTGAATTTTTTTAAGTTCATTCGGCTGCACCGATATTACTGTATCATACCCATTCCCGGGGTTTAAGATATTCCAGCAGCATGGCTTCCGGGCTTCCAGCTGCGGGATGGTAATCATATTCCCAACGGGCATGTGGCGGGAGGCTCATTAAAATAGACTCCGTACGGCCATTTGTTTTTAGTCCGAAAAGTGTTCCCCGGTCGTGTATAAGATTGAACTCTACATAACGTCCGCGTCTGTACGCCTGCCAGTCTACCTGCGCAGATGTATAGGGGAGATCTTTTCTTTTTTCAACAATGGGCAGGTAAGCCTTCAGGAATGCCTCCCCATTTGCTTTGGAAAAATTAAACAATTCGGTGGCATTCCGTTTGTCATCCGGACGCAGGTAATCATAAAAAATACCGCCTATACCCCTGGCTTCATTATCCCGGTGTTTATTAATAAAATACTCATCACAATGTTTTTTATACATTGGATAGAGGTGTGTGCCAAAAGGATCACAGGCATTTTTGAAAGTGAGGTGAAAATGCCGGCCATCTTCTTCCTGCAGGTAGTATGGGGTAAGATCAGCACCACCACCAAACCAGCTATCCTTTAAAGCGCCTTGCTGGTCATATAGTTCAAAATAGCGGAAGTTGGCGTGTACGGTGGGCACAAAAGGGTTCAGCGGGTGTATCACCAGTGAAATACCACAAGCCATAAAGTTGCAGTCGCTTACGCCAAACTGTTGCGCCATCACCGGAGGTAAAGCACCATGTACAATAGAAGTATTGACACCTCCTTTTTCAAACACGTTTCCGTTTGCAATTACCCGGGAGCGGCCACCGCCGCCGCCAGGTCTTTCCCAGCGGTCTTCCTTAAAAGTGGCTTTTCCGTCAATGTTTTCCAGCGCCCCGCAAATTTCATCCTGCAGGCGGTGGATCAATGCTATAAAATCGTCTTTGATAGACATAATTTATCCGTTTGCTTTTACAGTATCTACAAATGCGCGGGCATGATCTACCGGAACATTTGGTAAAATGCCATGGCCCAGGTTAGCAATATAGCGTTGATTACCGAAGCCTTTCATCATTGTTTTCACTGCTTTTTCAATTTCCGGTATCGGAGATAATAATCTGGCAGGATCAAAATTTCCCTGTAGGGTGACGTTTTCCCCCGCAAATTGTCTGGCCAGGTGAGGAGGAATGCACCAATCCACGCCCAGGCCATGAGCACCGGTAGCTGCCATATCTTCCAGGGCAAACCAGGCTCCTTTGGCAAATACAATGGTAGGGCACACCGTTTTCAGGGCTGCTACTATCTGACGGATATACTGAAGCGAAAAAGTTTCAAAGTCCTGCGGGCTGAGTAAGCCCCCCCAGGAGTCAAATATCTGTACACAATCCGCCCCTGCTTTTACCTGTGCTTTCAGATAAGCGATGGTGGTGTCTGTGATCATTTGCAGCAACTGATGCGCCACAGCGGGTTGCTGAAAACAAAACGCTTTGGCTTCATCAAATGTTTTAGAGCCTTTGCCCTGTACCATATAGCACAGCAGTGTCCATGGCGCACCTGCAAAACCTATCAGTGGTACTTTACCGTCCAGTGTTTTTTTAGTCAGGCTCAATGCGTCAAATACATAATGCAGTGAATCGTTTACATCAGGAACAGATAAACGTTGAAGATCTGCTGCACCCTTGATAGGGGAAGGTAATAACGGGCCTACCTTTTCCACCAGCTGCACTTCCATGCCCATGGCCTGAGGTACTACGAGGATATCGGAAAAGATGATGGCTGCATCTACGCCCACCTGATCTACCGGCATAACGGTTATTTCTGTAGCCAGTTCAGGGTTTTGGCAGCGCTCAAAGAAGGAATATTTTTCCCGCAGTTTGATATAATCCGGTAAATAACGGCCGGCCTGACGCATCATCCATACGGGAGTACGCGAAGTTTGTTCACCTCTCAGGGCTTTTAGCAGCAAATCGTTCTTAAGTACGCTCATTGTTGTAATTAATATTGTTCAAAGTATGAAACGGTCGTTTGTACCATTTGTTCGGCACTGGTAGCCGTGCTTATAATAATCTTATTGCTGGTAAATGCACGGAGTGCATCTGCAGTAGTGGTGCCTATGGCAAAACAAACAGTGGACGGTGCCAGGGTGTTCTGCGAAAAAAAGCTCTTTACAGCGCTGGGGCTAAAGAACAGGATGCCATCGTAATGGGTGGTGTCTTTAACCGGGGTAGCAATGGTTTCATATACCACATATTCTTCAACAGTAATACCATTTTCCCGTAACATGCCAGGGAGTTCATCCCGGCGCTGGTTGCCACAAAAGAAAAGGACTTTATCCACTTTGCCGTGTTGTATGATGTGCTGAGCCAGGTGTTTACCATAGCCGGCAGTAGCAAGTACCTGTTCTTTGGAAAAATGTTCCTGTACTTCTTGCAGGGTGGCTGTTTCCAGGCAGAATATTTTCCATCCGGGAGCTTTGCTGCCTTTTGAATCAGCTGGCAGGTAGTGATTCGCAACCGCCAAAACGCCGCTGGTGCTGGTAAATACTACATAGGCGCTGGTATTGGCCAACGCTTTTATTTTTTGCTGCATGGCAGCATTGATCACCGGAAGAGTTTTTATAAATGCCTCGCAGCGGATATGCACACCATACCTGTTGGCTTCAGCAATTAAGCTGTCAGCTAATGGTTTGGTGGATAATATGCTATAATTTTCATTTGGCATTTCTTATCTGTGCTACAATTTTATCGCCACCCTGTGCCAGGATTTCACGGGCAGCGGTTTGTCCCATCGCAGCAGCAGCTGAAACAGGAGCCTGGTGGGAGGTGGTGAAAAATGCCTGCCCATCGAGGCTGCATAATTCTCCCTGAAAGTATACGGTATCGTTTTGAATATAAGCATGTGCGCTGATAGGGGTGGTGCAACCGCCCATCAGGGTGCGCAGAAAATCGCGTTCAATTTGTGTACAAAGCGCAGTGGAGGTATGATTCAGCGGTGCACAGGCTTCCAGGCAAAAGGTGTCGTCTTCCCGGCAAACAGCCACTACAGCACCTTGTGCAGGAGCTGGTAGCATCCAGTCCAGTTCAACGGAGGTGCCTGGTCTTACACCTATCCTTTCCAGTCCGGCAGCTGCAAATATAGCAGCATCCCAGGTTTCCGCCGCCAGCTTTTGCAGGCGGGTATTTACATTTCCACGAAGGTTATGTATCTGGTGAGCCGGGTAGCGGCGCAGCCATTGAGCTTTCCGCCGTACACTGCTGGTAGCAATATGGGCGATATAGCCAGGTTGGTCCAGCCAGTCCAGGTTATTTTTATATACCAGCAAATCTTTTACAGGGCCGCGTTCTAAGATAGCAGCATAAGTAATTTGTTGCGGTAATTGTGTAGGAACGTCTTTCAGGGAATGTACCGCAATATCAATACGGCCATTCAGGAGTGCGATGTCCAGGCTTTTGGTAAAAATGCCCTGTACACCTATTTCATACAGCGGCGTAACGAGATCAATATCTCCTTCGCTTTTAATGGGCACCAGTATAGCCTGATGTCCCTGCTGTGCCAGTAAATCTTTTACACGGTTGGCCTGCCATAAGGCTAACTGGCTTTCCCTTGTACCTATCCTTATTTCCTTGTCCATGAATTAGTCCTGATTAACGCCGGTCTCAAAAATATCGTTGATCATCGCAATATACTGCTCGCTCTTGCTGGTGTCTTTACGCACTTTACCTGCCATCAGGTTAATCATCTTCTGTATAATGCGGGAGGATACTTCTTCAATATCTTCCTGTTTGTAGTGGGCACCGTTTTTTTGCTGCTGTATTTCCCGGCTATGTATTTCGTGCAGTTTATCTTTTACAGCTTTCAGTACCACAGCGTGTTTGCGCATCTTATACCAATAAAGAAATTCGGCCATGTATTCTTCAATAATGGCGGTAGCCTTTGGTACTTCATTGAGGCGCTTTTGCAGAGTTTCGTCCTGTACTTTGGATAATTCATCTACATTTACCAGTTCCACATGAGGTAAATATCCTACTTCTGCTTCTACGTTAAATGGTATGGAAAGATCAATAATGAACTTAGGGGATGAAAACTCCAGGTACTGTGCCAGTACGGTGGGGTGAGGTGCATTGGATGCTACCAGGATCACATCTGCTTCCTGCAGTTCTGTGATCAGGTTTTGATAAGGTGCATATTGTAATCCATGCTGGCAGGCAAAGTCTTCCGCCACCTGCATGGTACGGTTAATCAGGGTGATATTTTTTACACCCAGGTATTCTATAATGTTTTTGCAGGTATTGCGGCCTATTTTGCCTACGCCCAGTAAAACAATCTTTTTATTTTTTATATCAGGCACTTTTTTTTCCAGGTGTCTTACCGCCGCAAAGGCTACAGAAACGGTGCCTGCGCTGAGGTCTGTTTCTGTTTTGATAAGTTTGGATACCTGTAGTACGCTATTGATGAGCCTTTCCAGGAAACTGCCGAGGCAGCCATGGCTTTTAGCAAATTTAGCAGCATTGCGGATCTGTCCTACGATCTCATAATCTCCCAGGATCTGTGAATCCAGCCCTGTGCCCACCTGATAGAGGTGCCGGATGGCCTCCTCACCGGATTTGGTATAGGCCAGCTCACGAAACATCTCCATATCTCCGCTGGTTTCTTTGCAAAGCAGTTCCATTAATTGCGTGGTACTGGCGGCAAAGCCGTATATCTCTGTCCGGTTGCAGGTGGAAAGTATAAAGAGATCCTTTAATTGCACAGCACCTGCATGCTCCAGGAGTTGTTCGTATTGCGCCGGATTAATGGCAAATAGTCCCCTGATAGCAGCATCTGTTTTCTTATAGTTGATCCCAACAATATGAAAATTGGTTATATCTTTTGTCTGACTGACCTGCATTTCTATTTTATAAGCTTCCGGTGCAAAAGTACTTGCAATGGCTGCAAACAAAAGGCCTTAGCTGTCATTAGTGTGTCATTTCTATACCTGGTAATATCCCATGCGAAAAAATGATTTTTATCAGGTTTTTAAATAGATAAGGTGCATATCCGTTATATCTGTTGATTCAACAATTATATGACATTTCATGCAGGTGAAGGCGTTAATAAGATTTACTTTTGTGCAGTAATCTAAAAAAATGATAGTGTCAAAATCTGATGTTGGAATAGTTTTGATGAATCTGGGATCGCCTGATTCTACGGCAGTGCCGGATGTAAAACGTTACCTGATGGAATTCCTGATGGACGAAAAGGTAATTGATTATCCTTATCTGCTGCGTTGGTTGCTGGTGGGTGGGATCATTGTACCGGGCCGGGCTGCTAAATCGGCAGAAGCCTATCGCTCTATCTGGTGGGAAGAGGGTTCACCATTGGTGGTATTGACCCAGCAACTGCAAAAAGCGGTACAGCATGATATGGAAATGCCTGTGGAAATAGCCATGCGCTATGGTAATCCTTCTCCTGCTGATGCGTACGACAAGCTATTACAACAAAACCCCCACCTGAAAGAGGTGATTTTACTGCCTTTGTATCCACATTATGCGATGTCTTCTTTCGAAACAGCAGTAGAATATGCACAATTACAGCACAGGAAGAAAAATTGCAAGTTTAAATTAACAATAGTAAAGCCTTTTTACGAGGAGCCGGATTATATCAATGCGATGGCGGAAAGCATGCGGCCTTATCTTCAGCAGGAGTTTGACCAGGTGTTATTCAGCTACCACGGACTACCGGCCAGGCACATACGTAAAGGAGATCCTACCGGCAAACATTGCCTGAAGGTGGAAGATTGTTGCCATGTAGCATCCCCTGCACATAACTTTTGTTACCGTCATCAGGTAACCCGTACTACCGAGTTGGTAGCAGAAAAGCTGGGGCTGCCCCGTGAAAAATGGGCGATCTCTTTCCAGTCAAGGCTGGGGCGTGAAGAGTGGCTGAAACCGGCAACGGTAGACCGTCTGGAACATTTGCCTAAAGAAGGCGTGAAGAAATTGCTGATTGTATGCCCGGCATTTGTATCTGATTGTCTGGAAACGCTGGAAGAAATTGCGATTGCAGGAAAAGAGCTGTTTATCCATAGCGGAGGCGACAGTTTTACCATGATCCCCTGTATGAACATCCACCCTTTGTGGGTACAGTCGGTGGTAAAGTGGTGTAAAGGTATTGTGGCCGGAGATGAGAAGATGCTGGTGAAGCAGTAAGGAGGAATGGCCTGATCCGGCTGGAAGTGCAGCACACCGTGCAGCAAGCCATTTGCAGGCATGGTGTATAACTAGGAGTAACAAGCTTAATATATGAAGGAACAGCCCGTTTTAATCGTAGGTGCCGGGATTTCCGGCTTGAGTATCGCATATGAGCTGCAAAAGCAGCAGATTCCATATACCGTGCTGGAAGCTGGCCCGGATGCAGGGGGCGTTATACAATCTTTTCATAAAGATGGTTTTGAGCTGGATGCGGGGCCCAATACCCTGGCAGCTACGACAGAAACCCTGGCATTTATTCAGGAGCTGGGCCTGACGGATCAGATGCTGGAAGCCACAGCCGCCAGCAAAAAAAGGTACCTGGTAAGAAATAGCCAGCTGCATACCATTTCTCCCAATCCGCTGAAAATACTGACCACTGGTTATTTAAGCAGAAATGCCAAATGGAGGCTGTTTACGGAAAGTTTCCGTAAACCTGTTATTCCTGTGGGAGAAGAATCTGTCGCTAACTTTATCAACCGCCGTTTTGGAAAAGAAATAGCTGATTACTTACTGGATCCGATATTATCCGGTATTTATGCGGGCAACCTGGACCTGCTGAGTGTAGAAGAAGTATTACCAGCTTTACCTAAGTGGGAAAAGCAATATGGCAGCGTTACCAAAGGGCTGATGAAGGAAAAAGGCGCTATGGCAGGCCGGAAGATCATTAACTTTAAGGGAGGGAATGGCTTGCTGGTAAAACGTTTGCGGGAGCGCCTGCAAACGCCGGTCCGGTTTAATTGTACTGTGAGTCACCTGGAGCCGGCTCCGGATGGGTATCTCGTTAAATATACGGACAACGGACAGCCAGCTGAATTAACTGCCCGCCGTGTTGTTTTTGCCACACCAGCCTATGCTACCGCTGCCAATATCCATCAGCTGGATCCGACAACAGCTGCTAAACTGAACAAAGTGCCTTATCCACGTATGGGGGTATTGCATCTGGGGTTTGATGCTGCGGCGCTGAAGGCACCTCTGGAAGGATTTGGATTTTTGGTACCCGCTGCAGAAAAAAAGCATTTCTTAGGATCCATTTGTAATTCTGCTATTTTCCCGTCCAAAGCACCGGAAGGTAAAATCTTATTTACTGTCTTTATAGGAGGTGCCCGTCAGGAAAAATTGTTTGATGTCATGAGCCAGGCAGCGTTACAGGAAAATGTGCTGCGGGAGTTCCGTGAATTGTTGCAATTATCGGATAAGCCGGTTATGCAGCATTTCAGTGTATGGGAGCATGCTATACCGCAACTGAATGTGGGGCATGCAGCTATACGCAAAGCGGTAGACACGTTCCAGCAAAAATTCCCTGGTTTACACATCAGTGGGAATTACCTTTGTGGCGTGGCTATTCCGGCATTATTACAACATGCGAGAACATTGGCGATGGAATTGATGAAAAAATAATTGCAGGAATTAAATTATAGTTGGCGTTTTTTCTTTAAATTCCATTATAAATTTCCATCAGATGATTGCAGGCGTACTCAAAGAGAAACCAGGCGAAACGAGAGTGTCGTTAGTTCCGGAAGTAGTAAAGCAACTCAGTCAAATGTCGGTAACAGTATGGGTGGAGCAAGGGGCCGGAGCCAGCGCTTTTTATACAGATGACGCCTATATACAAGCCGGCGCAGTCATCAAAACTGCGATGGAAATTATAACACAGGCTGACATCCTCTTCAGCCTTCAATTACCTGAAAAAGATTTATGGGAGCAGATACCGGCGGGGAAAGTGCTGATAGGTGTTTTTCAACCGCTGTATCATACACAGCAGGTAGCACAGTGGGCCGGCAGGGGATTTACTATTTTCAGTCTGGATGCCATTCCCCGCACCACACGCGCACAAAGCATGGATGTATTGAGTTCCCAGGCCAATATCGCCGGTTATAAGGCGGTACTGCTGGCCGCGTATGCTTATCCGCGTTATTTTCCCATGTTTATGACTGCAGCAGGAAGCATTGCACCCGCTAAAGTGTTGATCTTAGGCGCCGGGGTAGCAGGCCTGCAGGCGATTGCTACAGCCAGAAGACTGGGAGCAGTAGTGGAAGTATTTGATACCCGCCCAGCTGTAAAAGAAGAGGTGATGAGCCTGGGAGCACGGTTTGTAGAAGTGGAAGGCGCGGCGGATGCTTCAGGTGCCGGTGGTTATGCAGTAGAACAGAACGAATCCTATCAACTCAAACAGCAGGAGCGGATCGCGGAAAGTGCAGCCAAAGCAGATATTATCATTACCACAGCACAGATCCCCGGCAAAGCAGCCCCCGTGTTGATCACCAAAACCATGCTGGATCAGATGCGGCCCGGAGCGGTGATTATTGACCTCGCTGCTGCTACCGGCGGCAATACCGAAGTAACCCGGAATGATACTACTGTTGAGTATAAAGGCGTGCATATTATTGGCAATTCCAATCTCCCGGCGGCTATGCCGGCAGATGCCAGTAAACTTTATGCGAAGAACGTATTCAACTTTCTCAAATTAATACTGACAAAAGAAGGTGCATTACAACTGAATTTTGAGGACGATATTGTACAAGGAGCCTGTATTACGCAT
The DNA here is from genome assembly GCF_040567655.1 of Chitinophaga sp. H8. Lineage (NCBI taxonomy): Bacteria > Pseudomonadati > Bacteroidota > Chitinophagia > Chitinophagales > Chitinophagaceae > Chitinophaga > Chitinophaga defluvii. The sequence goes on from NZ_JBEXAC010000001.1 coordinate 133,510, forward strand.
AATGGTGAAGTGATGAATGAACGCGTAAAACGGGTGTTGGAAAGTGTGTAGGTAGTGTGGTTCATGTTGGTTCACCGGCTATAAATGTTAATTGATCACTCATTAATTTATACCTGAGATGGCATCCATTATTGCTTTTCTGCACTTGCACATAGAACTGATCTACATTGTTATCCTGTCTATATTTCTGGGAGTGGAAGTAATATCCCGCGTGCCATCTGTTTTACATACGCCGTTAATGAGTGGAGCCAATGCCATTCATGGGGTGGTGGTCATCGGGGCCATTATTGTGATGGGCAGTGCAGAACCGGATAATTATGTGGCGTTGATATTAGGTTTTCTGGCCGTGATATTAGGTACGCTGAATGTGGTAGGGGGCTTTGTGGTAACCGACCGTATGCTGGAAATGTTTAAAGGGAAAAAATCGAAATAGCAGCAGGTACCAACAGTATCGGCAGCTGAATACATTTTAATAACCGCAACTTATGGGATCCGGCATTTTATCACTCGTTTACCTGATAGGCTCTGTTACTTTTATTGTTGGTTTAAAAATGTTAAGCCATCCGGCTACTGCACGGAAAGGTAACCTGGTGGCGGCAGGGGGAATGGTGCTGGCTATTTTGGGAACTATTTTTTTGTATGAAACGGAGGGGCAGCATCTGCGCAATTACGGCTGGATTTTTAGCGGTTTACTGATAGGAGGGATTGTGGGGGTAATGGCCGCCAAGAAAGTACAAATGACGGCCATGCCTGAAATGGTGAGTATGTTCAACGGGATGGGAGGGGCTTGTGCAGCGTTAATTTCAATTGTAGAATTCCATCATCTTATTACGTTGCCGCACGTTGCACCGGGGGCAGGCGGTTGGATTTCCGTTCCTCCTTTTGACGGGCCGGTAGCTTACGCCGATGCCGGCAAATTACTGATCATTTTACTGGGGTTGATTATTGGGTCCGTTTCCTTTGCGGGGAGTGTAATTGCCTGGGGAAAACTCAATGGCAGTATTAAGGATTATGCTTTCAAGGGGCAGCATATTATCAATCTGTTGATACTAGGAGTATTGCTGATTGCTGCGGTTTACCTGGTGGCTACTATAGGGCATACTGTAACGATTGACTATAGTTTGCCCAAGTACTTCGTGCAGGTTGCGCCTGTTGTTCATATCCTCTTTTACGTGGTGCTGGCTTTGTCCTTGCTGTACGGGGTATTTTTTGTGCAGCCTATCGGGGGGGCAGATATGCCGGTAGTCATTTCTCTGTTGAACTCTTTTACCGGGGTGGCAGCAGCTTGTGGCGGATTCCTGTATAATAATCCGGTAATGCTGACAGGTGGGATATTGGTAGGTTCTGCGGGTACTATTCTGACTATCTTGATGTGCAAGGCGATGAACCGTTCGCTGAAGAATGTATTAATAGGTTCATTCGGCGGCGCTAAAGCTGGTGCGGGTGCAAAAGGCCCACAGGGATCCTATAAAGAGATCAGCGTGTCTGATGCAGCTGTGGTACTGGCATATGCGCATAAAGTGATGATAGTACCCGGATATGGACTGGCAGTAGCGCAAGCCCAGCATGCTTGTCATGAACTGGAAAAATTGCTGGAGGAAAAAGGGGTAGAAGTAAAATATGCCATTCACCCGGTAGCAGGGCGTATGCCTGGACACATGAATGTACTGTTGGCAGAAGCAGATGTGCCGTATGAGAAATTACTGGAAATGGAGCAGGCTAATGAGGAGTTTCCTACTACAGATGCGGTGTTGGTGCTGGGCGCTAATGACGTGGTTAACCCAGCGGCTAAAAATGATCCCGATAGTCCTATTTATGGAATGCCTATACTGGAAGTGGAAAATGCCCGCTTAACGATTGTGAATAAACGTAGTATGAAGCCGGGGTATGCCGGTATTGAAAATGACCTGTTTTTTCAGCCCAAAACTTCCATGCTTTTCGGGGATGCCAAGAAGATGATGCAGGAGCTGGTAGCTGAAATAAAGCAGTTATAATCAAACAACGTGCTGCTACATGTACCTTTTTTAATCCGCATCACTTACTTTTGCAGAAATATAAATCATTGTCCTGTTTATAACCAAAACACGACAAATGTAACTGCTATTTATTCCTGATGGTTGCTTGTTAATGTACCAGTGCGCGATTTGCTATGTAGGTCTGAACAACAAAAAGCAGCTTTTACCGTTTGAGTTATTAAATAAAATTATCAATTTTAACACATATATTCGTTGCCCGAAAAGTATAAATTGAGTTAGTATGGTAAAATCGATTATTTCTGTTGTTGTATTCGCTTTATGTGCTGGAGGCCTTCAGGCGCAGGATGCATACCAGGTACAGGGAACTTCTCCTGACCTTTATTTATCACACACCGTAACAAAAGGAGAAACTTTATATAGCCTGGGACGCGCTTTTGGCCTGTCTCCCAAAGAAATAGCTGCCTCCAATAATATTTCTCCGGATCAGGGGTTACAATTGGGGCATACCATCCGTATCCCGCTTAACAAAAACAATTTTTCGCAGAAGGCAGATGCCGGAACTGCGGGAGGATACCATCCGGTAGTGCATAAAGTAACCGATAAAGAAACGTTGTACCGGGTAAGTGTGAATCACAATAAGGTACCACTGGATAATATCCGTAAGTGGAATAATTTTACAGGAGATGGCCTGAAAAAAGATGGGCTGATTATTATTGGATGGGTAAAAAGTAGTGGCGCTCCTGCGGCGGCTGCTCCGGCACCTGTAGTAAAGAATGAACCTGCTGCGGCGCCACCACCTGCACCGGCAGTAGTAAAAGAAACGCCTGCACCAGTAGAGAAGGAAACACCTGCTCCGGTAGAGAAAGAAGTAGCGAATGTGCCACCACCTCCGCCACCTGCGGTAGTTTCAACGCCTTCCGTGGTAACTACACCGCCATCTTCCGGCACTTTTGAGCAGATCTACCAGCAGCAAACTAAAAATGGCAAGGACGTTACTTCAGAAAAAGGACCAGGTACCTGGTTTAAAAGTAATGCTGCCGGAAAATATTATGCCCTGCATAATACAGCTCCCCGTGGTACGATCGTAAAAGTGACCAATCCGCTGAATGGTAAATCTATCTACGCCAAAGTGCTGGATGTCATCCCTCAGATGAAACAGAATGCCGGCCTGATCGTAAAACTGAGCGATGGGGCACAGCAGGCACTGGGTGCTAATGAAGCCCGCTTCTACTGTGAGCTGAGCTACGAGAACTAGTATTGATAGCATTATAATAAAAATGGTCAATTACAGTGGTATATCTACCCGTAATTGACCATTTTTTATGGTAGTTATTGTGCTGATCTATTCAAACCGGTACCCTCTCAGAAAGGCTTCAATTTCCATTTTCTTCTTGCCTTCCAGCTGTATTTCCTGTAATACCAGGTAGCCGTCTGTTGCCGCAAATTTCAGGTAAGTTTTATGATCCGTAATCACTTCGCCGGGAGCAACGGCAGGTGTGGTATGTTCTTTTACTGCTTTGAATATTTTCAGGTTCTTCCCTTTTAACAATGTCCAGGCGGTAGGATAAGGGCTTAAGCCTCTTACCAGGTTATGGATTTTGTCTAAAGGCTGCTGCCAGTTGATCTGGCAATTTTCCTTGAATATTTTGGGGGCGTGTTTGATCTCCGCTTCCGGCAGATGGGCTTGTGGTATTTCCTGTACCTGGTTTTGTGCGATGGCCTGTACAGTTTTCAACAATAAGCCAGCTCCGGTTTGCATGAGCTTGTCATGCAGTTCTCCGGCGGTTTCCTCCTCCCCGATGCTGACACTTTCACTGAAGAGGATATCTCCCGTATCAATAGCATGTTGGAGCTTGAAGGTGGTCACACCGGATACTTTTTCACCATTGATGATAGCCCAGTTGATAGGAGCTGCTCCCCGGTAGTTGGGAAGCAGGGAGGCGTGTACATTAATAGTACCCATGGGAGGCATGTTCCATACTGCTTCCGGCAGCATACGAAAAGCTACTACTACCTGTAAATCGGCTTTTAAAGCCTGTAGTGCTGCTAAAAAATCAGGGTGCTTTAGTTTTTCCGGCTGTAAAACGGGCAGCCCTTTGCCGGCAGCATATTTTTTTATTGCGCTTTCCTGCACCTGTAATCCTCTGCCGGCGGGCTTGTCGGGAGCAGTAATTACACCCACAATGTTATATCCGTGCTGAACCAATATATCCAGGGAAGCCACTGCAAAGTCAGGGGTTCCCATAAAAACAATTCTTAAATCTTTTGTAGACATAGCCGCAAAATTCTATAATTATGAGGACTTCAGCAACTGTACAGGTAGCTGTAATAGCTGGACATGAGCTTTGCTACTGCACCAATGCCTTGCAGGTATACACAGATGGTTGTTTATCGCAACCTCTTTTATTCAGCATATAGCAGGTACTTTTTTCTGAGCTGTTTAAAACGTTTCAGGCCAGGCTCCCAGCTTTTGCGGATAGCAGCCTCCGGTGTACCATTCTTGATTTGCTGCATCAGCAGGCTATTACCTGCCAGTTTATTGAAAAAGGGCGTGAAGAATTTATCTTTTTCGGGAAACAGCTGCCAGGCTTTTATCAGCCACTTTAATTGCAGCTGATTGCCGGTTTCCTGCAGCACTGTTTCCGGGCTGCCAGACAGGTCATATCCATAGCAGGTTTGGTCTTTTAATACCGGATTCTTGGCCCCCGCGGTGCTATGCGGTGTAAATTGATACAGATTTTTTGGGAATCCGGGATGTCCTATTACCTGGAAGGGTTTATCTGTACCCCTGCCCAGACTTAATGCTGTGCCTTCAAACAGGCAGATGGAAGGATACAGGTAGATGGATGCCATGTTAGGAAGGTTAGGAGAGGGCTTTATCGGTAAATGATACACGGTTTGATGCGTATAATTTTTACAGGGGATCACTTTCAGCTGGCAGGTAACCCCCTTACTGAGCCATTTTTCGCCATTTAAAAGGCCGGCATATTCTCCTACTGTCATGCCATGAACCAGTGGAATGGGTTGCATCCCTACAAATGATTTGAATGCCGGTTCCAATACAGGACCATCCACATAGTGTCCGTTGGGATTGGGACGATCCAGTACGATCAGCAGTTTATTGTTTTCCGCAGCAGACTCCATGAGTTCCTGCAGGGAGGAAATATATGTATAGAAACGAGCACCTACATCCTGTATATCAAAGATCAGGACATCCACATCCTGCAGATCGGCAGCGGTGGCTTTACGATGCTGGCCATAAAGCGATACAATGGGGATACCTGTTTGGGGGTCGGTACTGTTGCCTACTTTTTCACCGGCATCTGCATCTCCACGAAACCCATGTTCGGGGCTGAATATTTTCCGGATTGTGATATTGAGTTTTACCAGGGAGTCTACCAGGTGGGTATTCCCGATAGTAGCCGTCTGATTTACCAGTAAGGCCACCCCTTTTCCTTTTAGCAGGGGCAGGTAAGCGCTGGTTTGTTCAGCACCGGTAACGGGTGCTGCACTGCCGGTGGATTGCGCTATAACAAAACAAGGCAGTAATAGGGCGAAGCATAAAGTAAGGATCCTGTTCATAACATTCATACTTGATAGCTGTAAAATTACGGTTTGATAGTTTAATACCTGCAAATAGCACAGGAATAGAAAAAAGTGTCCAAAAACATACCCTTTTGCTTCTTTTGCTTACCTTGCAACTATATTCTAGTTATCACTTTATAATTTATTTTTATGCAATCTGTTAAAAACGGGGATACCGTGAAAGTGCATTATCATGGCCGTTTAACCAATGGTACTACTTTTGATTCTTCTGAGGGCAGACCTCCACTGGAGTTTCAGGTAGGTGCTGGTATGGTTATCAAAGGTTTTGATAATGGTGTGGTAGATATGAAAGTTGGTGAGAAGAAAACTTTGAATATTCCTGTTGATCAGGCATATGGTCCCAAAAATGAGGAATTGATCATGGATTTCCCTAAAGGAAACATTCCTGCTGACCTGAACCCTGAAGTGGGTATGGAATTGCAGATGAGCAATCCTGAAGGACAGGTATTCCCGGTGAAAGTTGCTGCTATTGGTAGTGAATTTATTACCCTGGATGCTAACCATCCTTTGGCTGGCGAAGCGCTGGTTTTTGATATCGAACTGGTAGAAATAGCTTAGTCTATAACATAAGATTGTCCACCATTTAAATAGTCCATAGAAGAATGCCGATGACGGTACTTCTATGGACTATGGACTTTCTAAAAGTGACTCTTTCCCCATCCTGATGCAGGTGCTGTATACCCGCACTGCAGCTATCTTTCTTAATTACCTGGTAATACGATGCTGGTAGGCCTTTTCTGGTCATCAATAGCCACAAAGGTGAAAGTGCCTTCTATTGCTTTTTCGCGATGATTGGCGTACATCTGTTCTACAAAAACAGTGACTTGTACTTTCAGGCTGGTTTTTCCCACATGTACGATTTCACCTACCAGTTCGATAATAGTACCATGCGGAATAGGTTTCTTGAAATCGATCCGGTCGGATGATACGGTTACCATCCGCATCCGGCTGAAGCGGGTAGCAGTAATAAATGCTACTTCATCCATGGCATGCATGGCAGTACCGCCAAACAAGGTATCATAATGATTTACTGTATTGGGAAATACGGCTTTGAAAATGCGGGTTACCGCAAATGCTTTCTGTTCTTCTAATGTCATAACAAGCTGGTTATCGTTTACCGAATAAAGAAAATAAGCGGTTGATCCGCTGGCGGAACCGGTGTTGTTTATAGTCCGCTTTCATTGCCCTCAGGCAATTTGCACAAAGGCAGCTGCTGTAGTTTTCGTTTATATGTTGCCGTTCTTCTTCAGTAAGCGTTACGGCCTGGCATTGGCAGCGCAGGATGCTGCCTACGCGGCATTCGAAGCATTTATTGCAACGGGGACAGGATACGGTTTCGTGACAAGCCATACTTGCAATGTACGAATTATCACCTATCCTCCGTTGCACAAATACTATCTGTTATGCACAATTTTATTGTGCAGCTGTTAATATCTCTCTGCTGTTCCTGGCAGCAGTTACCATATTGCGCAATGCCAGTGCAGTTTCTTCCCACTTCCTGGTTTTCAGGCCGCAGTCCGGGTTTACCCAGATGTTTCTTGCAGGGAGTAGCTGTACTGCTTTCTCCAGCAGTGCCTCCATTTCTGCGGCGGTGGGCACGCGAGGAGAATGGATATCATACACACCTGGTCCTATTTCATTCGGGTAACTGAATTTCGCGAATGCTTCCAGCAGCTCCATTTGGGAACGGGATGTTTCAATGGTGATCACATCGGCATCCATGGCTGCAATGCTGGTAATAATATCATTAAATTCTGCATAGCACATGTGCGTGTGTATCTGGGTGGCATCCTGTACCCCTGCTACCGCTACTTTGAACGCCTGCACTGCCCATTGCAGATACTGCTCCCAATCAGCCTTGCGCAAGGGAAGCCCTTCCCGGATAGCAGGCTCATCTACCTGTATTATCTGTATCCCTGCTTTTTCCAGATCAACGACTTCATCCCGGATGGCTAATGCAATTTGCAAAGTGGTAGTAGCACGGGGCTGATCATTACGTACAAAGGACCATTGGAGAATGGTGACCGGTCCGGTAAGCATACCTTTCATGGGTTTGTTGGTAAGCGACTGTGCATAGCTGCTCCATTGTACCGTCATAGGAGCAGGGCGTTGTATATCGCCAAAAATGATGGGTGGTTTCACACATCGGGATCCATAGCTCTGTACCCAGCCATTTTGGGTGAATACAAAACCATCCAGCTGTTCCCCAAAATATTCTACCATGTCATTCCGCTCAAATTCACCATGTACCAATACATCCAGCCTTATATCTTCCTGCCACTGCACGGCTTCCCGGATCGCTGCTTTTATCTGTGCATCATAGTCCGCAGGTGTGATACTACCTTTTTTCAGATCGGCTCTTAACTTGCGGATCTCCGCCGTTTGTGGAAAAGAGCCTATTGTAGTAGTAGGAAACAGCGGGAGCTGCAGTACGGCTTCCTGGATCTGCTGCCTTATAGGAAAAGGATGGAGTCGTTGTGCATCTGCTGCTGTAATATTTTTTACCCGCTCTTTTATTGCCTGTTTATGAATCAGGGGAGAAGTTTTCCGGTTTTGCATGGCCTGCCTGTTGGCATCCAGTAAACTGTTGTCTCCTGCCAGTATATTTTTTAGTGCGATTACCTCTGCTACTTTCTGTTTGGCAAATGCCATCCATTGTTTGATTGCCGGGGAAAGCACCTGCTCGTCTGTTTCCAGATCCAGGTCGTATGGCGTGTGGAGCAGAGAACAGGAAGTGCTGAGCATGATTCGTGCGGCGCCTAATGCCTGCACAGCTTTTTGTATCAGTGATAAACTATCGTCATAATTGTTTTTCCAGATATTCCGTCCGTCTACCACACCTAGCGATAATTGCATGTGTGAAGGAAGCTGTGGGAGGATACTGTCCAGTTGTTCCGGTGCCCGTACCAGATCAATGTGCAGGGCCTGCACAGGCAATTGCAGCGCCAATCCTGTATTGTCCTGTAGCCCGCCGAAATAGGTGGTCAGCAATATCTTTAAATCAGGAACTGCCGCATTTATTTTCGTGTAGGCATCTGCATATAGTTCTTTATCCGCGGCTACCAGATCTGTTACCAGGCAGGGCTCATCTATTTGTACCCAGGTAGCACCGGCTCTTTGCAGTTCAGCGAGCAATTGGATATAAACCGGCAGGAGTTGTTGCAGCAGGATACCGTTGTTCAGTGCAGGGTCTTTTATTTTACCCAGTATCAAAAAGCTCAGTGGCCCTATTAATACCGGTTTGGTGTGGATACCCAGTCTTTTAGCTTCTTCAAATTCAAGCACACATTTTTTAGAGAGTAAGGTAAATTGCTGCTGTGTATCAAATTCGGGTACCAGGTAATGATAGTTGGTATCAAACCATTTGGTCATTTCCATCGCGGTGATATCCAGTCCATTTTTCTGATAGCCTCTGCCCATGGCAAAATACAGTTCCAGGCAGGCTGGGTCGGCCAGCTTTTGTTGCAGTGGTCTGAAACGTGCGGGGATCACACCCATGGCCAGGCACATATCCAGCATCTGATCATAAAAAGAAAAATCGTTGGAGGGGATCAGGTCAATACCTGCCTGTTGGAGGTGTTCCCAGTTTTGCTGACGCAGCAGCCGGGCGGTAAGCTCCAGCTTTTCTAAAGAGATCTTGCCTGTCCAATAGCTTTCGCAGGCTTTCTTCAATTCTCTGTTGCTACCAATACGCGGGTAGCCTGGAATGTTCGTAAACATACTTGCATGTTTTTAAAGGATACTAAAAATGTAAAGTGCTTTACAGCGGGTATGTTTTCGCGAAGAAAGATGCAGAGATATGAAGGGGCATACTTCACCCGGAGGGAAGCAGCAGTGTATTCAATGCCCTGTAAGCGCTTTGTTTCGCGAAAGCATACAGCAATTTGTTTGTGGCAAGTTTCCTGGCTTGTAACAGTTATGGTCGTCCTTCTCATCCGGATAATGTATCCCGACAATGGACATTGTTCATTGACCATAACCTTTTCAAAGGTTACTTACAGTTGCGCGTCAGCCCGTGATTTACACACGGTTCCTTTTTAATTCCGGCATAACAGCCGGACACCGCAAACAGCAATTGTGTTATAAAGAACCGGAGCAAATATAAGTAAGTTTCTCCTCAACATTGCCGTAACAGCTGTAAGTTGTATGGAAACCATTATCAGGCGGATAAACCTGTTTTTTTGCCTGTTTCCAGCATAAAATACTATTTTATATGCTTGTTTTATTGCTTTTGTGCTGTGTAAAAGTAGATAAGTGGAACAGATATTGTCTGTGGAATGGAAAGTTTGGTATATTATCCTACAGCAGCATAGCTGTTTGGCATATTTTGCTGTTTGCATGCCTTGTGAAGCAGATAAACAGAAAATATTACGGCAGCTCTTTGTAGTATGGAGCGTTTTAAGAGGTAAGAGGTAGGGAAACGGGCGCTTTTAAAAATTCCTTACGTTTGCAATATGTTTAAGCAATATCAATTCAAGGTAGCGGAGCGCTTTATACGTTATGCGCAAATAGATACGGAGTCTGATCCGATGAGTGAAACATTTCCTTCCACTGCAAAGCAAAAAGACCTGGGTCGTTTGCTCGTAAAGGAATTGCAGGAAATAGGCATTAAGGATGCGGAGCTGGACGAACATGGATATGTATATGCCACGATTCCATCCAATACAGATAAAAAAGTTCCGGTAATCTGCTTCTGTTCACATATGGATACGTCCAGCGATTGCAGCGGTGCGAATGTGAAACCTATTGTGCATAAAAATTATGATGGCGGTGATATTCAGTTGCCCGATGATCCGGCTATTGTGATCCGTGTAGCGGAGCATCCTTATCTCAAAGAAAAGAAAGGAGACGATATTATTACTGCCAGCGGCACTACTTTGCTGGGAGCAGATGATAAAGCAGGTATTGCAGAGATCGTGGAAGCAGCGGATTTTCTGTTGCAGCATCCCGAAGTAAAGCATGGTGATATCCGTATCCTGTTTACACCCGATGAAGAAATAGGCAAGGGCGTAGAAAAGGTAAATCTGGATAAGTTGGGTGCGCAGTTTGCCTATACAATGGATGGCGGAGAACTGGGCGCCGTAGAAGATGAAACGTTTTCTGCAGATGCCGTAAAGATTACGATCTATGGTATCAGTATTCATCCCGGATCTGCCAAGAATAAGCTGGTAAGTGCCATGAAAGTAGCCGGTGATCTGCTGGCAGCATTACCAAAAGATATGTTGTCGCCCGAAACTACGGAAGACCGGGAAGGATTTATCCATCCGGTACGTATGCAGGGCACGGTAGAAAAAGCGGAAATCGACTTTATCATACGTGATTTTACTACGGCAGCATTGGAAGGACATGAAGGATACCTGCGCCGTATTATGGAGAAAGTAGTAGCTACCTATCCGGGAGCAAGGGCTACCTTAAAAGTAGCTGAGCAGTACCGCAATATGAAAGAGGTGCTTGATCAGTACCCGCAGGTGATGGCATATGCAGAGGAGGCTATCCGCAAGGTAGGTGTATCCCCTGTTAAAATGAGTATCCGGGGAGGTACAGACGGTTCCCGCCTGTCTTTTATGGGATTACCCTGCCCCAATATTTTTACAGGCGAAATGGCCCTCCATGGCAAACATGAATATGTAAGTATCCAGGATATGCAAAAAGCGGTGCAAACTATTGTGTATCTGGCACAGGTGTGGGAGCAACGCAGCTAAGTAAAGAATATTGAAATTAGCAATTTTATTATTACTTTAACCGTTTATTGGTTTTAGATTAATACTTTTGCATCGCTTAAAATTACTTACATGCTGTTAGGACTAATTACACTATTGCAGGATACTTTACGACTCCCCAAAGCAGATACAGTGGCTACTGCGCTTAATGCGGCAGGAGAAGCCAGCCAGCAGATCAGTTTGATGGATATGCTGATGAAAGGGGGCGTACTGATGATCCCGTTAGGGATTCTTTCCGTGATTGCAGTATTTGTATTTGTAGAAAGATACATGACCATTTCCAAAGCGGGTAAGCTGGAAGATAACTTCATGCCGATGATACGGGACCATATCACTACTGGTAATATGGCTGCAGCCCGCTCTCTGGCAAAGAACACCAACAGCCCTATTGCCCGTATGATCGATAAAGGTATTCAGCGTATTGGCAAGCCTATTGACAATATTGAAAAGTCAATGGAAAATGTGGGCAAGCTGGAAATATACCGTATGGAGAAAAACCTGGTGATCCTGTCGATTATTGCAGGGATAGCCCCGATGTTCGGGTTCCTGGGTACCATTGCGGGTATGATTCAGACATTTTTTAACATTTCCATCACTTCTGATATTACCCTGGGTACTATTGCCGGTGGTATCTATGTAAAAATGATTACCTCTGCTACCGGTCTGATCATTGGTCTGATCGCATTTATCGGATACAGTTTCCTGAATGCACAGATCGACAAGGTGATCCACAAAATGGAAAACGCATCGTCCGAATTCATTGATATTTTACAGGAGCCAACAAAATAATTCCCGATCGTCTATGGATGGTTGGTGAGATGAAATCGTTGTTCCGGATGTTTAACAAATCTTATTATGAATTTACGCAGGCGAAATAAAAGACAGGTGGAAATGCATAACTCAGCATTGAATGACATATTGTTCATTCTGCTGCTGTTTTTCCTGATCGTATCCACACTGGCTAACCCTAATGTTATCAAACTTACCCTGCCCAAGGCCAAGAGCAATACCAAATCCAAACAAACGGTAGTGGTGAGCATCAATGATAAAAGAGAATTTTTTGTGGGTACTAACAAAGTAGCATTTGAAGGACTGAAACAAATGCTGGTACCCGCTATTACCAATGAACATGTAGATCCTACCATTGTAATCAATGCAGAAAAGTCGGTGCCGGTAGAAGATGTAGTGAGCGTAATGGAGGTAGCCCGCGAATTGAATGCCCGGGTAGTACTGGCTACTGCTAATCCGCAAAGCGGCAAACGATAATTTTTTAGGCTGTTAGCTGCTAGTCTTTAGCTATTAGCATAAATGCAGCGAATACTTCGGGATGACCTTATCTGCAACATTTTAAACAGCTTTTGTAGCGTTTTGCTGCATTTTGCCCGCAGCAGCTCACAGCTTTTCTTCCCTGCATTAAGCCAATAGTTAAGCGCTTAATAAACTTTCAATACCTTTCTGGTACCCCAAGCCCTTATTTTACAATCTGTACAATATGTATAATTATTATTTACAATCAATTATGATTGTAAATAATAATTATTTAAACAATCGTTTGATTTAATTAAACGTTTGTTTAGTTTTGCTCCCTCAACATTGTGAACGACATGGTCATATACACGGAGAAGCAGTTATCTATCATCAATGTGGCAGAAAAGCTATTCGCAGAAAAGGGGTTTCATGGCACCTCTGTAAGGGATATTTCGCTGGAAGCGGATGTAAACGTGGCAATGATATCCTATTACTTTGGTTCTAAGGACAAACTGCTGGAAGCTATTATGAAACAAAAGATGCAGGCTTCCAAGGATGTGGTAGAAGGATTGTTGAAAAATGAAACATTAGCCCCATTGGAAAAGGTGTACAGGCTGATTGACAATTTTGTTGATAAGGTATTTGATAACCAGCGTTTGCATTGCATCATGGTGAGGGAGCAGCTGAACCGGGAAGGGGATACTGTGGTGCGTAATATGATTGCGGAAAACAAAAAAGAGGTGTCCGATCTTATCCGCGAGTTGATCATGGAAGGACAGCGTAATGGGGATTTTAATAAGGACGTAGATATGCTGATGATGGGCACCACCTTATTTGGTACACTGAATCATGCTGTTTCGGGCCAGGACTTTCACAGAAGGCTGGCAGGGTTGGAAGGCATGCCTGCAGAGGAGTTCAAAGCATATTTATCCAAAAGATTAAGCAATCATTTAAAAAAAGTATTTAAAGCAATCCTCACACATGAATTATAAAGGAAGCATTTACAAGCAGTTCTTGTATGCGTTTGTATCCGGTGCGGTAATTACATTGGCTTTACAGGGAGCTGCTTATGCACAAACCACCAAAAAATTAACCCTGAACGAGGCGATCTCATTAAGTATACAGCATAGCAAACAGTTAAAGCTGAGCCAGGCTAAGATAGCGGAGGCCGGAGCTTCCCTTAAAGAAGCTTATGAGCGTCAACTGCCGGATGTGAGTATTTCCGGCTCTTACCTGCGGCTGCTGCAACCTAATATAGATCTTAAACTGAAAATGGGAAATGACAGCAGCGGCAATAAGGGGGGCGGTTCTCCTAATGTAAACCAGGCAGCTTATGCTATGGCGAATGTATCCCTGCCCATCTTTTCCGGATTTATGATACAAAGCGGGAAAGCATCTGCACGTTACCTGGCAGAAGCGGCCAAACTGGATGCCGACAAAAACCGGGAAGATGTGATCCAGAATACAATTGCGGCCTATTGTAATTTATATAAAGCCAAAGCAGCAGTAGCCCTGGTAAAAGAAAACCAGAAAGAATCCCTGCAAAGAGTAAAGGATTTTACCAACCTGGAAAAAAATGGCCTGTTGGCAAGGAACGACTTGCTCAAAGCACAACTGCAGGAATCCAATATCGAATTATCCCTGCTGGATGCAGAAAGCAGCCTTAAAATAGCCAACATTAATATGGACCTCCTGCTGGGCCTGCCGGAAGATGTAGAACTGGAAGTGGATGCAGCTACCTTTCAGCAGGATCCTGTTGTGGATAACAGGGCGGTAGATGAATGGGAACAGCTGGCATTGGCAAGCCGTAAAGATGCTGCTGCCCTGGCTGCCCGTGAAAAAGCAGCGAATGCTGGTATAAAAGCAGCCAAAGGGGAGTACTATCCTGCTGTGGCAGTAACCGGGGGATATATTGCTGCACATATTCCGGAGGTAATGACCATTACCAATGCTGTAAATGCTGGCATAGGTCTTAAATACAGCCCTTCTTCCCTGTGGAAAACCGGATCCAAGGTAAACGGAGCCAAGGCCCGCCTGGAGCAGGTACAGGCTAACGAAGAAATGCTGGTAGATGAAATACACCTGCAGATAAACCAATCTTATCAAAACTATGTGCTGAGTAAAAAGCGTATCGATACTTACGCTAAAGCCATAGAGCAGGCGGACGAAAACTACCGGATCGTTAAGAACAAACAGGTGAATAACCTGGCTACTACTACCGATCTCCTGGAAGCGGATGTGGCAGATCTGCAGGCAAAGCTGAATTACACTTTTGCTAAAGCAGATGCACTGCTGGCCTATAAGAAACTGCTGCAAACAGCAGGTGTACTGGCAACGGATTATAAATAATCACAACGTCATTACCCGTAAACCAATAAACAGGTAAACAAATGGAAACGCAAACCAACGAAATAAAAAATACTCACGTTCAATCTGGTAAAAATATGCAGGAAAAACCCGCGCCTAAAAAGCGCAACTTAAGATTCATTATAGTGCTCGCAGTGTTGGTAATAGGTGGTGGCGCTTTTGGGATCACTAAATACATTCATGCGCTTCACCATGAAGAAACAGATAATGCACAGATAGAAGCGAATGTAAGCCCCGTAATTCCCAGGGTATCCGGCTATGTGAAAGCAGTAAAGGTGAGTGATAACCAGTCCGTAAAAAAAGGGGATACCCTTGTGATACTGGACGACCGTGATCTGAGAATTAAAGTAGAACAGGCCGAAACTGCCCTGATGACCGCACAGGTTAATCTGGGGGTGGCACAGGCAAGTACACAGGCTTCTGAGGTAAATGTGGCTTCTTCCAGGGCTAATATTGCTACCATGGATGCGCAGATTGAAGCGGGAAAAGTAAACGTGTGGAGAGCCACCCAGGATTATGAGCGCTATAATAACCTGATCAAGGATCATTCTATTACACAGCAGCAATATGAACAGGCGCTGGCAGCTAAACAAACGGCAGAACGCCAGCTGGAGGTGCTGGTAAAACAGCGTAATGCAGCTGCCCGTCAGACAGATGCGGTGGCTTCTCAGAGCAGCGCTACTTCCAAACAAATCAACATGGCCAACGCTACTATCAGCCAACGCCAAACGGATGTGAACGATGCCCGGCTCAACCTGTCCTATACTGTTATCACCGCGCCGGAAGATGGATTAGTATCTAAGGTATACGTAACTCCTGGGCAGTATGTGCAGGCGGGGCAATCCCTGTTCAGCGTGGTGATGGATAATAACATCTGGGTAGTGGCCAATTTTAAAGAAACACAGCTGGATAAAATGGCGATCGGTCAACCGGTTACTGTGCACGTAGATGCTTATCCGGGCGAAGCCCTGGAAGCAAAGGTGTCTTCCTTTTCTCCGGCTACCGGCGCCCGTTTTGCACTGTTGCCGCCTGATAATGCATCCGGCAACTTCGTAAAGGTAGTACAGCGCTTACCGGTTAAAATAGAATTCCTGCATCCGGAAGATAAACATGTAAAACAATTGCGGCCAGGATTGAGTGTGATGGTGGACGTACACCTGAACTAAGCAACCGGCTATCAGCACACTGCTGATGGCTTATGCTTTACGCTATATTACTGACAGCTAACGATTAATTGTTCAAAGCTTAGTAAATACCATGCAGCAAGACTCATTGGTTGAATATGGTGCCCGCAGGGTAATTATAACAATTACGGCTATATTCTGTGCACTGTTGGAAATAGTAGATACTACTATTGTGAACGTGGCACTGAATGATATGCGTGGTAATATGGGGGCCACCCTGCCTGAAATAGGCTGGGTAATCACTGCCTACGCTATCGGGAATGTAATTGTGGTGCCTATGACCAGCTGGTTGTCACAGCAATTTGGCCGCCGTAATTATTTCGCTGCTTCCATTATCATCTTTACCGTTTCTTCTTTTCTTTGCGGTAATGCCGTAGGTATCTGGGAACTGGTAGCTTTCCGGTTTATCCAGGGATTAGGTGGTGGCGCATTGCTGGTAACTTCACAAACGATCATCACAGAAAGTTATCCTCCTGAAAAACGTGGCACTTCACAAGCTATTTATGGATTAGGCGTAATTATAGGACCCACACTCGGCCCTCCATTGGGTGGTTATATTGTGGATCACTTCTCCTGGCCCTATATTTTTTATATCAATATACCCATTGGGGTGATCGCTACACTGCTGACGCTGCAATTTGTACGCAGCCCCAAATTTGCCGAGAAAAAATCTGCCAATGAAATTGACTGGCTGGGTATCGGTTTGCTGGCGGCCACAGTAGGTTCGCTGCAATATGTACTGGAACGTGGACAGGAAGATGACTGGTTTAACAGTAGCAGCATCACTACCCTGGTGGTAGTTGCTGCGCTGAGTTTATTCTTCTTTGTATGGCGGGAACTGACTTATAAAAATCCCATTGTGGAACTCAGGGTATTAAAGAATGGTAACCTGAGAGCGGGTACTGTGCTCTCTTTCATCCTGGGATTTGGTTTGTACGGCTCTACTTTTATTATTCCCTTATATACACAAAGCACATTAGGATGGACTGCTACGCAGTCGGGTATGCTGATGATCCCGGCAGCGTTAACCACCGCTTTTATGATGCCTATCATCGGAAAGCTATTGGAGCGGGGGGTACCGCAACAATACCTGGTAGCGCTGGGAATGTTCCTGTTCTTTGTATACAGTTTCTGGGGATATAAAATCTTAACGCCTGCTGATACCGGTGCAGATGCATTTTTCTGGATGCTGATTGTAAGAGGTATAGGTATGGGCATGTTGTTTATTCCGATTACTACCCTGGCATTATCCTCTCTTAAAGGACAGCAGATAGGACAGGGAGCGGCATTTACCGGGATGATGCGGCAGTTGGGTGGTTCCTTTGGCGTAGCGGCGATCACCACTTTTATGTCGCGCCAGAATATGGTACACCGCAGCGATCTGGTAAGCCAGCTGGATATTAATAATCCGGAAGTGCAGCAAAGGGTGCACAGTTTGCAGGCTGGTTTTATGAGTAAAGGCATGGATGCCACCACGGCTTTGAAAAGTGGTTACCAGGCATTGGATTATTCTGTATTCAAACAGGCCTCTGTATTGTCTTATATGGATGTATGCCTCTACCTGGGCATTATGTTCCTGGTATGTGTACCCATCGTGTTAATGGTGAAGGGAGGAAAACAACAAAAGAAACTGGATCCGTCGGCTATGCACTAAAACAGGCATGGTCTGCTATATATTTTTTGTTGCATAACAGTGTAACAGTTGTAGGTTTAGGAACTGGCCGGAATATTCATATTCCGGCTTTACTTTTTTATATGGTTCGGTTGCCTTTTACCATCCTGTCTTTACCAAAGAGATCCTGCTTTAAAGTAACAGCGGTAAATCCTTCCTGCTCCATCAGGGCTACTACTTCTTTTCCCAGGGCTTCGTTGATCTCAAAATATAAGGTACCACCGGGTGTTAGTTTTGTTTTTGCCAGCTGGCTGATATGACGATAAAAGCGCAAAGGATCTTCATCCGGAACAAATAATGCGAGAGCAGGCTCAAATGCCACTACCTGCTGCTGCATGGCAGCACTTTCACTTTGTTTGATATACGGAGGGTTACTTACAATGGTAGTAAAGGTGGGTAAGGTTTGTACCACCTGTGTATCCAGTACATCCATGACCGTGAATTGCACGGCCAGTTTTTGTTGTGCGGCATTGCTGTCAGCTACTGCAATGGCGCCGGGACTTACATCAATTCCCCATACGGTAGCGGCGGGCAACTCTTTTTTTAATGCCAGCGGAATACAGCCGCTACCTGTACCGATATCCAGCAGGCGTGGGCTGGGCTGATGGGCTGCCTGTATATCTGTTACGATCCATGCTACCAGTTCTTCCGTTTCAGGGCGGGGGATTAATACCTGCTCATTCACAAGCAGCTCCATATTATAAAACCAGGCTTTGCCAAGGATGTATTGTATGGGCTGGTGCTGTTGTAAGGCTTCCAGCGCCTGTTCCAGCTGTAGCTGCTGCTCCGGTGTGAGTGCTCGTGTTTTGTGTATAATGCGGTCCAGCTTGCTTAATCCGGTGATATGCTCCATTACCATATGGGCTACGCTGGCAGCTTCCCGCTCTTCATAAAGGGGGCTGATTGTTTGAATAATATGTGTAAACGCGGCTTGTATGGTCATGAAGATATATGCAAAAGTTGTTATTAAAGGGAAAATCGGCGCTGAAACAATATTTTTGCAAACATATCATTTCGTTTGTTATCATGGACAGTAGCAGGGATGAATTTTTTATGCAGCGTTGTCTGCAGCTGGCACAGCTGGGAGCAGGGCAGGTAGCGCCTAATCCTATGGTAGGTGCAGTGCTGGTACATCAGGACCGCATTATAGGAGAGGGCTGGCACCGGCAATATGGGCAGGCGCATGCGGAAGTGAACTGTGTGCACAGCGTTGCGGATACGGATAAAGCCCTGATCCCGCAGGCTACCATGTACGTAAGCCTGGAGCCTTGTGCACATCATGGTAAAACGCCTCCCTGTGCTGATCTGATCGTATCGGAGTG
Organism: Chitinophaga sp. H8; assembly: GCF_040567655.1. NCBI lineage: Bacteria > Pseudomonadati > Bacteroidota > Chitinophagia > Chitinophagales > Chitinophagaceae > Chitinophaga > Chitinophaga defluvii. Next base: position 152,605 of record NZ_JBEXAC010000001.1, read on the forward strand.
TATCCGGGAAGTAGTGATTGGCTGTAAGGATACTTTTTCCGCAGTAGCTGGCAAAGGCATTGAAAAGCTGGAAAAGGCGGGCGTCCAGGTGCGTACAGGTGTACTGGAAGCGGCCTGCCGTGATATCAACCGCCGGTTTTTTACTTTCCATGAAAAGAAACGCCCCTATATTGTTCTTAAATGGGCCCAAAGCCTGAATGGCATCATGGCTACTACCAGCGGAGCACCAGTGCGGATCTCTAACAGCTACAGCGACAGGCTGGTGCATCAATGGCGGAGCGAAGAAATGAGCATCCTGGTAGGGACCCATACTGCTGTGAATGATAATCCCCGGCTTAATAACCGCTTGTGGACAGGGAAACACCCCATACGCCTGGTAATTGACCAAACATTGAAAATACCGCGCACGCACCATCTGTGGGATGGTAGTGTTCGCACTGTCTTTATTACGGCTACGGATACCACGGTGAGCGGGCTGACGGAAATACTGGAAATAGATTTTAACCTGCCGGTAATAGACCAGTTACTGAAATGGCTGTATGAACAAAATATACAAAGTGTGCTGGTCGAAGGCGGTCCTCACGTATTACAGCAGTTTATCACAGCGGATATATGGGATGAGGCCAGGGTGATTACCGGAGGCAATTTGTTGCCCGAAGGGACAGGTGCCCCAGTGTTACCTGCGGGAAATGTGGAAAACACCATATGCCTGGAAGAGGACCGGATTGTATACTATCGCAATCATGCAGGAAAGAATATGCCAGCCTGGTAGCTGGCAGGATTATGTAACAAGCAATTTTATCGTTGATGGAGGTTTATTTTACTATAGAAAAAACAGCAACTGCTGAATTTAAAGATCGTGGCAGCAAGTTTCTGGCGTACGCATTTCCAGTTAAAACTCCGGAACAGGTAAAAGAGTGTTTACAGGAAGTGAAAAAGGAGCACCCCAAAGCTACCCATCACTGTTATGCTTACCGGCTGGGAATGGGTGAGCTGCAATATAGGGCCAATGATGACGGCGAGCCATCCGGTTCGGCAGGTAAGCCCATCTTAGGGCAGATCGATAGCAAACAGCTGACCGATGTACTGGTAGTGGTAGTACGTTATTTTGGAGGTACCTTACTGGGTGTGCCTGGTTTGATCAATGCCTATAAAATGGCTACTGCCATGGTGTTGCAGCTGATACCTGCTGTACAGAAAAATGTGGAGCTGAAGTACAGGCTGAGCTTTGACTACACCATCATGAACGATGTAATGATGATCATTAAACAAACCAACTGCACTGTATTATCCCAGGAGCTGCAGCTGTTTTGCGAAATGGAGATCGGTATTCCAAAAGCCAATAAAGAGCTTTGCCTGCTGCGGCTGCAGGATATCCATAACCTCGATATTAAAGCAGTAAAATAGTGGTCGGCAAGCACAGATGTAAAGCCTGATCAGGATATAATAAAAACAGGGCTGGCCAGCATTTTGTACTGGTCAGCCCTGCTTATGCCGGGTAGCACACGTTTATTTTTACTTTTCCAGTTTTACTTTTAGTGCAGGCATAAAATAACCGCCTACTACTGATCTGGCGCGGAAACCTACTGATGCACCATCCGTAGTTTCGTGCCAGTCGCTCAGTGGTATCCTGGAAGGCCCGGTAGTAACAAAGTGGTATACCGGTTCCAGCAAGGCGTTGAAGTCGGCTGTGTTTTTGGTCATAGTCGCCGTCCAAAGGATCCAGTCAGATTTTGTATACGTTTTACGGCTATCCAGTGGTAATCCAAAAGGCTGTTGTTTCGTTACGTAATACCTGATTTCTCTGGCAGCTACTTCTTTTGGAAAGATGTTGAGTTGCAGTAGTTCATCCCATACCAGGTTGTATTTCTGGCTCCAGGTATTTTTCTTGTCAAAGGTGAGGCTGTAATGATCGCCATCCTCTGCCATCTTCATCCATTGCTGTGCCATGCTTTTAGCCAATGTGGTATACTTGTCTGCAATTTCCTTTTTACCCAGTTGCCCGGCCAGCTTACCATAACCGGCAAGACCCAGGATCGCTTTTACCGACAGGTTGGCGTTGTGTGCCAGGTGGCCTGCAAAGTCATCTGTACAAAGCTGGTTGGCAGGATCAAGCCCTTCTTTTTCCAGGTATTGTACCCAGGTGGTCAACGTATTCCAATGCGTCTTTGCGTAATTCGCATTCCCCTCTGCCGTTGCAATCGCAGTGGTGAGCAGTAGCATATTCCCGCCTTCTTCTACCGGCATGTCTTCGGGATAAGTTTGCCCGTTGGCTATCGGATAAGTACCTACGTCATGTGCTGCAAATGGTTTGGTCCACCTGCCGCTTTCTGAATACTCGAAAATAGGTTCCATCATTCCTTTAAGGAAAACCGGATTGTATAGCAGGAATAAAGGTGAAGAGGGGTAGGTGATATCTACTGTACCGATGGAACCATTGCTGAAGTTTTCTTTGGAAAAGAACAGTAATCTGCCATCCGGAGCTGCCACGGTTTTATGGGCAGCAATGGCCTGTCGGTAAGAAAGGGTAGTAAGTGCTGCATATTTCTCGCCGCCGGCGGCCAGCATTTCTCTGGCAAAGGAGGCATCAAAGGCATTGCAGGCTGTTATCAGCTGCTGGTATTGCTCCATCGACATTTCCAGCATTTTTTCTGCTGTCATACCAGGATCTTTTCTCCACCATGCCCGGAGTGGTTTACCAAAATATTCCACGCTGTAGATATCATCATAGGCCAGTACCATATGTTTTTTCACCACGGCAGCATCTACCTTGCCCAAGTCCCACGTATTGGTCAGTAATAATGGGCCCATATTGGCAGGTAATGTTTTCATAGGTTGTATACGGCCGGTGCGGATAAACTGCTGTGCACCGATAGCTGCAGGAATAATGTATTGTTGTTGTCCTGCACCGTGTTGTACAGCTGTGTAGAGATAACCCCAGTCTATCCGTACATCATCACCTTTGGTACCCAGCATCCGCTGCTGCCTGCTACCTGCTTTCAGTACATCCAGATTACCTTGTTGCAGTACCTGGGTTACTACAGGTTGAGCGGGTATATTTACCGCGATATCACTGCCTGCACCCAACATGATTTCTACCTGATGGGCTTTACCATCCTGGCTGGCAGCGGCAAAGGTGATATAAGAAGCAGGCCGGCTCAGTATGTCCGGTTTATCCAGCAGGAGAGGAGAAGTGAAGGTAACATCCAGCTTTACAGGCCCACAGGTAAAGTTGTATTTTGTTTGGGTAGCCGTGATCGTTACCCCTGTTTGTGTGGCCGTACTTTCCTGGATAGCCGGTTGTTTCTTGGGCGCATGCAGGCCAAAGTCGAGATACGCACCGCCGGCTGTATTTTTAATATATACGGCGATGGTATTTTTTCCTTTCTGAAGGGCTGCTACTGCTGTGGCTGACAAGGGAATGTCTTTGTATTCTCCTGTCCAGCCTTCCCGGTTATACGCTTTTACCCCGTTGATATATACTTCCACATTATCATCGTGAAACATGTGGAGGAATACTTCACCCGATGGCTTTTCTGTAAGTGTAAAAGTCCGGCGTACCCATAGTTCCGGTGTTTTCCAGCTTTGCTGTCCCGGTGAAGGATTGTCAGAGAATGCGCCGGTAGCCAGTTTCCAGGTTTTGTCGGGATAATTATTTTGTTGCCATTCGCCGGCAGGAGCCACTGTGGTATAACGGTAATTGGCAGGCGCTGCGGCTGCAGTTGCCAGCAGGGTTTGATATAACGGAGCAGTATTGCCGAGGAAGCGGTAAGCTTTACCATCAACACGTGCAAAGCCTGCAAGTGTATGTGTTTTGCCGGTCCAGTGACGGGTAGGCTCCTGGGAAAGCTCATCCGTAAATGACCAGATGCTGAAATAAGGATCGTGGGTGATGAGCGGATAGGCCGGTGCCCGGAATGACTGGGCATTGGCCTGCCCACCGCACATCCCCATCAGGACGCAGACTGCTATTGCAGTACGTTTAAGAGTATACAACATGACGCGGAACTTTTATTTTCAGTAAGATAAAAAAGTCCGGCAAGGAATAAAAGTATATTTGACACTTATTTTTACAGGAAACGTTGGCTTACCACCAAATCCTTGCTGCCAGCGGTATACTTATAGAAGCCTTCTCCGCTTTTAACACCCAGGTAGCCGGCAGTAACCATATTTACCAGCAGTGGACAGGGGGCATATTTCGGATTACCAAACCCGTCGTGCAACACCTGAAGGATAGACAGACATACATCCAGCCCGATAAAGTCGGCCAGCTGTAATGGCCCCATAGGATGGGCCATACCCAGTTTCATGACCGTATCAATTTCGTTTACGCCCGCTACTCCTTCATAGAGGGAGCAGATGGCTTCATTGATCATGGGCATGAGGATGCGGTTGGCAATAAAACCGGGATAATCATTTACCACACAGGGTACTTTGCCCAGCTTTTCAGACAACGCAACAATAGCAGTGGTCACTGATTTTTCTGTAGCATATCCGTTAATGATCTCTACCAGTTTCATCACCGGGACAGGATTCATGAAGTGCATGCCTATTACCTGCCCGGGGCGTTTGGTAGCAGCAGCAATACGGGTAATAGAAATAGAGGAAGTGTTCGTAGCCAGGATGGTATCCGGCGCAGCATGCTGATCCAGCTCCTGGAATATTTTCAGTTTCAGCGTCACATTTTCCGTGGCTGCTTCCACCACCAGTTGCACCTCTTTTACGCCGGAAGGGATATCCGTATACGTAGTAATGTGCTGAAGAGTTTCATTTTTAATGGCCGCTGTAATACTTTCTTTTGCCAGCTGGCGATCCAGGTTTTTGGTGATGGTTTGCACTGCCTTTTCCAATGCTGCTGCTGAAACATCAATCAGGTTTACAGCATATCCGTTTTGAGCAAATACGTGCGCAATACCATTGCCCATAGTACCTGCACCTATAACTGCTATTTTTTGCATGGTGTATGTTGATTTCTGGTGATTAATCGTCTTTTCGCTTGAAGTCGCCCCGCTTCCAGGCCTGTATAAACTGTGCCCATGCCAGCGGATTGAAGATGTTTTGAGGTGGTTGTTGTCCGGCGTAGTAGAGTGATTGTGCTTGTTTATTGAGGAACATATTTACGCCTTCCCGTCCGTCAATAGGCGTATAACGGGCCAGTGCACGCAGTCGTGCTGCCTGGGTGTTTTTACGGGCTATTTCATAAGCATCATCCGGAATATCGGAGCTTACAAAAGCGCGTTCAAATTCTTCCCGTGTGGGGTATGGTTTAATGATAGTAACCGGCAGATACGTGGTATCTTCTACCATCAGCTGAATCATGGAATAGTTATTACCAGGAAGGGTAGGATCAATACGATAATCTTTTTTCTTAAAACCCACTGCTGTGAAGGAAAGGGTATCCCCTTTAAAGGCTACAATGGAAAATACCCCCTGGCTATTGGAAATCGTTCCCCGGCCTTGCCCTTTTACCATAATACTCACTGCAGGAATGGCCCTCAGGCTGTCGGCCGTCATAGTAATACCGGATAACTGGATAATGCTGTCCTTAAACTGCGTTATTTGCGCTTTTAACAGAAAAGGAACGAATAGGAATGTGAACAGTATGTAGATTTTCTTAATATGCATGCCGGCCCTAAGATAAACGAAATTTTATTGTTATGTCACCTACACTATCCGCGTATTGAGAAAAACAATAATTATAATAAAACAAATTAAGTCCCAATTGGGTTAACTTTGCTGTCAGGAATTAAACTTTAACAGTAATTTATGATCACAAAAGAGCAGATTTTACAGGCTTTGAGCAATGTGGAAGAGCCGGATTTAGGGAAGGATCTGGTGACACTGAACATGGTGAAAGACGTGGAAATTGATGGAAATAAAGTGAAGTTTACCGTCGTACTGACAACCCCTGCATGCCCGTTAAAAGAAATGATAAAAAATGCCTGTATTGCTGCCATTCACCTGCTGGTAAGCAAGGATATAGAAGTACAGGTAAATATGACAGCTAATGTGAGCAGTAACAGGAAGGATGCGCAAGCTACTTTGCCTAATGTAAAGAATATCATTGTTGTAGCTTCTGGTAAGGGTGGTGTAGGTAAATCTACCGTGGCAGCCAATCTGGCACTGGCACTGGCAAAGGATGGTGCTAAAGTGGGCCTGATGGATGCAGATATCTATGGTCCTTCTGTGCCTATTATGTTTGGTGTACGTGGTGAAAGGCCTATGATGGTGAATGTAGCAGGCAAAGGCATGATTATGCCGATGGAAAAATTTGGCATCAAACTGATGTCTATCGGATTGCTGGTAGATGATAAGCAGGCAGTTGTATGGCGTGGCCCTATGGCCAGCAGTGCACTGAAACAGTTTATTTCTGATGTATACTGGGATGAACTGGATTACCTGGTGATTGATATGCCGCCAGGTACCGGGGATATTCACTTAACATTGGTACAAACAGTACCGGTAACCGGGGCTATTATTGTTACCACACCACAGGATGTAGCACTGGCGGATGCCAAAAGAGGTATTGCCATGTTCAATGGTGCACAGATCAGGGTACCTGTACTCGGACTGGTGGAAAACATGGCCTACTTCACTCCGGCAGAACTTCCGGAAAATAAATACTACATTTTTGGTAAAGAAGGCGGTAAGCGCCTGGCAGAAGACCTTGAAATTCCTTTCCTCGGACAAATACCACTGGTGCAGAGCATCCGTGAAGGAGGAGATGATGGGGTGCCGGTGATGGCAGGTAATGATGAAATTACCAAGAAAGCTTTCCTGGACTTTGCAGGAAGTGCGGCCCGCAGCATTGCCATGCGTAATGCCAATCTGCAGCCTACCAAAATTGTGGAAATGATGGTATAATGTTTGCCTGATATTTTAAAAGCCGTAAAAGATAGTAATGTCCCCATTATTTTTTTTACGGCTTTTTTTAATGCTGGCAGATGATGTTTTTAGACGTATTAAATGTTGCATATATCCTATGTTACAGATCTATTGCCGGGTAGCCACCGGTTTTTTATTACTGCTGATGGCTTGTCAGCCATCCGGGCAAAAGGGCAACAGCGGGCACATGGACAGTTCTCTCCCTTTTGTGGCTTCTGTGGATTCTATACAGCAACCGGAAGCGCCTGCTGCCTGGGACGATACTACGATGGATACGGTACAGATCGCTGAAAAGATCAGCCGTTGCCTGCCCGTAAATTTTGTTTTTATGCCTGCCGGCAGTGAGCTGGCAGCGGTGATACGTACAGAAAAACTACAGCCACTCTATGAAAAGGAGGTAACCGCTTTGGGGGGGATCTATGAGGCAGCGGTGGCGGATGCCAGCGGTGGTTTTGCACGTATCCTGCAAAACAGGGGCGTGGCGCTGCGGGCCATGCAACTGTATATCCCCGACAGTACCGCATTGCATGCCAGGATCATCAACCGCAGCGATGCTAATAAAGGCATAGATACACTATTATTGCCTATGCGTTATCAGGAAGATCAGGCGGCTTTCCGGGTATTAGGGCCTTATTTTATTGCAGGTAATTTTACCGGAAAAATGGTGACCTTTAAAGCCAATAAAGTACAATATGTGGGTTTGGCAGGTTGTGACGGCCTGTTGTACCTGCAGGTAAAAAAAGATAATAAGAACTGGAATTAATATCCCTGCTATGTATACACCTAAATATAATCAGGAAAAAGATTGGAATACCATTGCTGCATTTATCCGGGAAAACAGTTTTGCGATGCTGGTGAATACAGCCCCGGATGGGGTACCACTGGCCACACATCTGCCCGTGGAACTGGTAGAGAAAACGGCCGGAGAATTTGTATTGCAAGGGCATATTGCAAAGATTAATCCACAGTGGGAATCCTTTACAACCGGCACTACGCTGGTGGTTTTTACTGCACCGCATGCCTATATTTCCTCCTCCTGGTATGAAAAAGATAAGATCCCTACGTGGAATTATATAGCCATACATGTATATGGCCAGATCCGTATTCAGGAAACAGCAGAACTGCAGCATTCACTGGAGCAACTGATGAACCGGTATGAGGCTGCCTCTGCCCATCCGGTGCATATGCGGGATATTGATGACAAAACCCTGCATAATAACCTGAAAGCTATTGTTGGGTTTGAACTGACCATTACGGAAGTGAATGCACGGTATAAGCTGAGCCAGAACAGAAACGACCGGGATTATGCCAGTGTGGTTACACACCTGAAAGAAGCGGGAGGGGAAAATGCATTGCAGATAGCTGCAGAAATGGAAAAACGGAGAAAGTTATAAATATCAGGTACCGGAATAAAACGGGGTACACTTTAACTGAAGTGTACCCCGTTTTTTATAAAGAAAATAACCGCTTAGAGGGTAAATACTTTACCTCCCACCATTACTTCCTGTGTTGCTTCATCAAAGGTGGCCTTCATGCCGGTACGATAAGCTGCATTACCCATGATCAGCGCAATAGAATGTGAATAAGCTGCTTCGATAGGTGCATTGGGCTGTTTGCGGGAACGTACACTTTCCATCCAGTTGCGTACATGCGCATTCGTGAGGCTGTCGCCACCTGTATTGGCGCTGGTTGCAGCTTTTGATTCTTCTGAAGAAAGCATCATTTCAGGTAATAGATTGGCATGCATGCCCATTTCCTTAGCTTCTTTTTCTGTTAATCCACCGGTAGGACTTATTTTATTGTTAGCCATATCTATTGTACCGCCATTGGAGAAATACACTTCCTTGGTACCACCGGCAGAATTATGGAAGCGGGAGCTGTACATTACCTGGAATCCGCTTTTAGGATCATTTTCAGGACCATATTCAAATACAGCGGTGAGCGTATCCGGATTGGCACGGCCATCTTTCCACATGTAGATACCACCATTGGCCACTGCGCTGCGGGGATGTTTTAAGCCGCTGAACCAGTGTACGGTATCAATCTGGTGAGTCATCCACTGGCCGAAGATACCGGAAGAATAAGGCCAGAAGAGGCGGTATTCCAGGTATTTGCGGGGATCCCAGCTATCTTTCGGACGTCCGGCCAGGAAGCGCTTCCAGTCGGTGTCAGATTCTTTAATGGAGCCTACCAGTTCCGGGCGGCGCCATCTTCCGGGTTGGTTCACGTTCCAGGTCATTTCCACCATCGTGATAGGCCCGAATTTACCTTCCTGGATGAATTTGGCAGCAGCATGATAGCTTGGTCCGCTACGGCGCTGGGTACCCACCTGCATGATCTTGCCGGAAGCTTTTACCGCTTTGAATGCATTGCGGGCATCTTCCATGGTTTCTGCAAAGGGCTTTTCGCTGTATACGTCGCATTTATTTTTTACTGCTTCAATGGTATGATAAGCATGTTGGAAATCGGCGGAGGCAATGATCACTGCATCCAGGTTTTTAATACGGTACAGCTCGTCATTGTTTACGCAGGCCTGTACGCTATGTCCTGTTTTTTGTTCCAGAAAGGCTTTCCCTTCATTACGGCGGCGGTTCCATATGTCAGACACTGCAATGAGGTCGAAGTTGAGTTCCTTGTTGTTATTAAAAAAGCAAGGAAGGAGTGCCTGCCGTGCACGGTCAGAAAATCCTACCAGCCCTACGTTTACACGGTCATTAGCACCCATGATACGGGCATAGCTACTGGCGGGCATGCCCATGGCACTAAGCGTAATGCCGGCTCCTGCCAGCAAAGACTGCTGCAGAAACTCCCTGCGCGATTTTTTAGGTAATGTCATGCTATTTTAAGTTTAAAGGTTTTAACGGATTTGAACAGGTATCCCGGAAGTATCAGCTATTTACCATATACTTCTTCCAGCTGGGCTTTTAAATATGCCGTAGCGGGCTGTATTTCGGTAGCTAAGGTGCCCCACCGGCATTCCATCATGATACGTCCCTGAAAATTGATCTTTTTAAGGGCGGCCAGGTAGGGTTTAAAATCATCTCCCATTACGCCAGGCGCGGTCCTTTTCTCTTTTTCCGCAATATGGCAATGTACAATGTTGCCCCTGGCCTTTTCTATATGGGCAGCAGGTTCATTTTCCCGGAGCATATGATAGATATCTACGGTGAGTTTAAAATTAGGATGGCGCACCGCATTTACGATCTCATTTCCTTCTTCGATGGAGTTGACGAAGTTCGTTTCGGAAGCGTTAAGGTTTTCCATGGCGATCATACAGTCATATTTTGCTGCAACTACTGCCATTTTGCGGGCCAGTTTGATAAAAGCTTTTTTGGCTGTGGCGTGGTCTACGCCGTCAGGTATTTTACGGGCGCCTCCGCTACCCAGCACAATCAGCCGGATGCCGGCTATTTTGGCCCGTTGCATCACAGAGTCTACATATCCAAGTACCCGTTTTTCATTTACATCCGGCCCGATTACCTTGATTTCGGCCGGAATAAACAGGTTGCAGGTCTGTATTTTGGTGGCGGCATTTTTTAAAATAGACAGCCGGCTGTTGAATACGTCCTCACTCACCGAAGGCGCCAGCATTTTTCTAACGGTTTCTTCTATATACTCCAGGCCTGTAGCATGTACCAGACTATCGTTTTCATAAGAAGAGCAGATGCCAAGTGCAGGTATCTTACTTTGTGCATTCGATTGCAAAAAGGGAGAGAACGTCAGGCATAAGAGTAAAAAGAGACAACTTTTCATACACGGGAATAATAAATTGGCTAAATAAGAATTGTGCCCGAAAAGTTAGTGACTTAATCTGAAAAATCAAAGAAAATACCTGAACTTTAGCCTGGAGTCAAAATAGATCACCTGCCAATAGGTAGCATATTGCTGGCTATCCCGGTAAAATAAATGACCGCCGGCAGCCCTGAATTATCTATGCTCATTTATTTCAATATGTTTCAGTCACCTGGCATTGCTTAAGTTTCCTTAACTTTGCGCCCCAAATTTAACCGATTATGAACCGACAGGAATTGGTGAATCTTATCAGGGAAAAGCAATCTTATTTATGTGTGGGCTTAGATACAGACATTCATAAGATTCCTAAGCACCTGCTTTCACACCCCGATCCGATATTTGCTTTCAACAAGGCAATTATCGATGCTACCAGGGATTTATGTGTAGCCTATAAGATCAACACGGCTTTTTACGAATGCATGGGTATCCGTGGATGGGAGAGTTTACAACGTACTGTAGATTATATCCCTTCCGGCATTTTTACCATTGCTGATGCCAAACGTGGCGATATCGGCAATACTGCCACCCAATACGCGAAAACATTTTTTGAAACCTACCGCTTTGATGCGGTGACGGTAGCGCCATATATGGGAAAAGACAGTGTGGAACCATTCCTCGCTTTCAGCGAAAAATGGGCAATCGTGCTGGGGCTTACCTCGAATGAAGGCAGTAAAGACTTTCAGATGCAGCGGGTAGGGGAAGGATACCTGTATGAAAAAGTGCTGAAAACTACCATGGAGTGGGGCACACCAGATAATCTCATGTTTGTGATAGGGGCCACCCAAACCGCACAACTGGGAGAAATCCGTAAACTGGTACCGCATCATTTTTTCCTCGTACCAGGTGTAGGGGCACAAGGTGGTAGCCTGAAAGATATCTCTGCTGTTGCCATGAATGCGGATTGCGGGCTGCTGGTAAATGCCAGCCGGGCAGTGATCTATGCGGGCAACGGAGAAGATTTTGCACAGGATGCCCGCCGTGCTGCACAGGAATACCAGCAGGAAATGGCTGCATACCTGGCCGAAAAACTTGCCGTAAAACAATAATAACACCTTCTAAAAATAAGAAGCAGTTGGTTACCGGAGCAATGATCCAGGCACCAACTGCTTTTCTTTTATAGGGATTGTTGTAACGTCAGCTGATTAAAAGTCCGGGTCCTTGGGCGTATTGGGATTGTTATCCCTTTCAGCAAACGGATAGGGAAACAGGTTCCTTTTACGTTCCGTCAGCGGACGATCAAACCGGCGCATATCTTCCAGTTTTAAACCGGACATAAACAACTCAATGCATCGGTTCCGGTAGATCTGTACCAGCAGATCGTTTTCATTAATCGGACCGGTGATTTCCGGTAAGCCGGCCCCCACACCAAATATATCCGCGGATGCTTGTTTGGTAACTACCAGGTTCAGGGTCTTTAGCCCATTATCCACATCATGTTGTCTGGCATAACACTCTGCTTTGATCAGCAGCATTTCACCGGGTAAATAAATGGGAATAGGTGCCAGGTTGGCTGCTCCAAACCCGTTGATCCGGTACCGTGGGGCAATAGTTGTATTGAGCGTAGTGTAAAAAGGAACACGCTTGTCGCTCAGATCAGGCTGGATGCCTACGGGCAGTCCCAACGTAGAGTCCAGTGGTTGAAATACGTTATTGGTGGAAGTAGCGGTTTCAAAAATTGGATTCAGGAATACCGGATCAAAATTGAAAACAGACTTTTTGGTAAGGTCCACTTTATCGGCGGTGGCCAATGCCTGGGTATAATCCCCAATATAAAGTGCATAACGGGCTTTTAATGCCAGGAGGGTATTGGGGATATCAATCCCTGCCGGAATATTGGTCAGGAAGGCCGGGCTGATAGCATTGGCATTTACTGCGGCAATCGCCTCGTCGAGTAAGGCAATGGCCTGCTTAAATCCTTCTTTCCTGTCAATAAATCCTACATTTTGCCCAATCCCTTCCGGTACTTCCGGCCAGAACATAGACATGGTTCCTATGGACAGCGCTTTAAAAATACTGGTGTAAGCCAACAAACCACTGGCATAACCTTTATCAGTCAGTTTTTGTGCATAACTGATCACATTGTTGGCATCAAAAACAATTTTGTTGCTGGCAGACCATACATTTAACAGAATGGTATTGGTGCCGTCCACACTGCCACCACCTGTGTTGAGCTGGTTTTCCGGCAGGTTGCCCACATTGAGCAACCGGAGCTCAAAGGTGGTAAATCCATTGGCGGCTACCAGGTTGTAATAAGTACCTGCCCGGTTGGTAGCGTACTTTTTTTGTAACCCTACCGCAATACCGGTTACTGCCTGCGGACTGGACAGCGCCAGGTCGTCCCGCACCGTGGAAGGATCTGTATAATCCTTTTTGCAGGAGGCGGCGGGCAGTATGGCTGCAATGATAAATATAGCAGAGATCCTTTTGAATGATCGTTTCATACATTACTTTTTTTACAGTTAAAATTTAGCAGCAATGCCTACACTAAATGTTCTGGGGGCTGGTACAGCTCCAAAATCAATTCCTCTTAAAATAGCGCTCTGCCCGGCTGCATTAATTTCGGGATCATATCCCTTGTATTTATCCCAGGAGATCAGGTTCCTGCCACTTAAACTGAAGGTAAGATCACTGAACCCCTTTATACGGCCCAGGCTGTAACCAAGGTATACTTCTCTTAGCTTAATGAAAGAACCATTGTCTATCCTCCATTCTTCTGTATTATATACACCGGCAATATATCCTCTGGGCAGTTGTCCAAGATCTTCCTGTTCTGCTACCGTACCATTGCCCACACCCTGACGGGTTTTAAAATCGGCATTGAACACGTCATTGCCTCTTACCGCATCCAGTTGTATACGAACGTTCAGCTTCTTGTAGGAGAACTCATTGGTAAGCGAAGCGGTGAAATCCGGATTAGGGTCGCCGATAATTCTGCGAAGGGTAGTACCGGTGGGTAATCCATCGGCATCACGCTGAGGGGTATACGAGAGTGCGCTGTTTTGTATACCTTTTTCCAATTGCGGTATGCCTGCCTTGTTGGTCAGTATATTGCCGTTAGCATCCCTGGCAAAAAAGGTACCGTAGAATACACCGATCGGATATCCTTCCAGGATGGCTACCGGTGCTCCGCCATTGGTATTAAACAGGGTGAGTGCCTGTCCTATTTTTACCGCTTTATTCCTGTTCCGGTTAAAGATGGCAGTGGCATTCCATTGAAAGTCTTTATTCCGTACAGGTACCAGATTTAACACTACTTCAAACCCTTTGTTTTCCAATGATCCCAGATTATTGCGGTAATTGGAATAGCCGGTAGTGGGCGCTACAATACGGTTGATCAGGAGGTCCTGTACCTTTTTGATGTAGTAGTTAAATTGCAGGGAAATGCGGTTGTCTGCAAAAGTCATATCGGTACCAAGTTCCAGTTCTTTCTGTCCTTCCGGTCCCATCGCAAGATTAGCTAAAGTAGGACTGCCCGTCAGGGATATTTTTCCATTGAAGGCATTGGTGAGGTAAGAGTTAAACCGTTCGTATGCACCGATAGCGGTAAGGTTTCCGGATTCTCCATAGGCTACCCTTAACTTCATCAGGTTCCACCAGTTGTTAATACTGGCGTTTTTCCAGTAATCGGCTTCAGACAAAACATAACTACCACTGGCTTTTACATATAGCTGGTTACGTTCTTTCTCGCCAAATACAGAGGAGCCATCCATACGCAACGCACCGGTCAGGAACAGCTGGTTTTTATACTTCAGGTTTTCCTGGATATAGGCACCTGATATGGATATTTCGGTTCTGCTGTCTGCACTGGGCAGTATTGTACTGGCGCTGTTCACTGTTTCTACAAAAGGGGCCAGTCCACGTCCCTGTGCCAGGGTGTACTGGTTCTTTTCGTATTGTTGTGAATAACCTACCTGTGTAGTAGAGGTGAGGTCTGAGGTAATATCCCAGTTGTAAGTGGCATTTATTTCATGGTTGATCTGGAAAAAAAGATCAGTGGCTGCACTGGCATATCCATTCTGGGTAGCATCCAGGGTAGGACCACCACCAAAGAAGGCATTGCTGACGTTATATGCGTAGGGTGGCATAAAAGTAGATCCCCGCTGGCTGTAATTATCTATACCCAGGTTGTAATCCAGGGTAAGGTTTTTAATGGGCCGGTATTTAAGTCCGGCATTGGCCAGTACGCGGTTGGTTTCCTGTTTTTGTTTCAGGTCTTCTATCACGGACACGGGGTTTACCCTGCCGCGTTCTCCTACTGCTTTCAGATTGCCCACAGCATCCCGTGCAAAAATATCATGGAAGTTGCCCAGAATGGTAATGGAATTGATGGGCGAATAAAAGGAGTTGCCATCCGGCTTTTCATTAGCCCCGCTGTTTACATAGTTTAGCCCTGCACGGAAACTCAGTTTATCGTTCAGTGTCTGATCCAGGTTAATACGGAAGGCATAGCGCTGAAAATCGGTGTTTTTGATAATCCCCTGATTATACATGTAGGAAGCAGAAGCATAGTACTTCGTTTTATCCTTTCCTCCGCTTACGGATACATTATTATCTGTACCTACGCCGGTACGGAAGATGTAATCCTGGTAATCATACCGGGTTACGGGGGTGGTAGTGGTCAGGGAGGGGTCCAGGATATCCTGTGTTTGTGTATCTACAGAACCACCAAATTTGATGGGCGCGCGGTTTACCTTCAGTTTT
Source organism: Chitinophaga sp. H8 (assembly GCF_040567655.1). Classification (NCBI taxonomy): domain Bacteria; kingdom Pseudomonadati; phylum Bacteroidota; class Chitinophagia; order Chitinophagales; family Chitinophagaceae; genus Chitinophaga; species Chitinophaga defluvii. Next base: position 167,983 of record NZ_JBEXAC010000001.1, read on the forward strand.
TTCCGGAGCTGGTTCACATTGAAATTGGTAGAAAAGCTCACTACCGGTGCACCGCTGCTGCCTCTTTTGGTGAAGATCTGTATCACCCCGGCATTGGCACGGGAACCATAGATAGCTGCCGCCGCTGCACCATTCAATACTTCTATTCTTTCAATGTCGGCAGGGTTGATATCCACCATCCTGCTTTGCCCCAGGGTACCTACAAAATTATTACCGCCGTTGATAGCTCCACCAGGGCCGTCATAAGAATTGGAGGTATTGGTTACCCGGTTGGTAGCATTGTTGACAATAATACCATCCACAATATACAATGGATCGGTAGATCCGAGGATGGTGTTGGTACCCCTGAGTTTTACGGAAATTCCACCTGCAGGATCACCGGAGTTCTGGGATATCTGTGCTCCGGCAGTTTTGCCTTGCAGTGCGGCTAAGGCATTGCCGGTAGCTCCTTTGGTGAGCTGGTCCGATTTAACGGTACTGATGTAACTGCCCAGTTGTTTACGGGTGGTACCTTCACTGGTACCGGTTACAACAATTTCATCCAGGCCCAGGGCATCTTCTTTCAGGGAAGTGCTGACGGTATACGTGGTGGCATCGCCTACCTGCAAGGGCACTTCACGGGTACCAAAACCCACGCTGGAAAACCGGAGGATGTAAGCGCCGGGTTTTAATACAGCATTCAGGTTGTACTTCCCTTCCGCATCTGTGGCAGTACCCTGACTGGTGGTTTTTACCTGCACGGTAATGCCGGGTAATCCTTTGCCGTCGGGGCCGGTAACGCTTCCGCTGATGCGAACTTGCCCGGCAGCTATCTGGGCACTGAGAGTGCCGGTCAGCAACACGAGGAAAAGAAGTGGCCATTTCCACGGTTTGAATAACTGTGTGTTCATAAACAGGTTTTTGATGTGAATAACAGAGGTTAATAAAAGTGATGGCTATACGTAAGTATTAATTTTTATGCTGTTGTGTGAATGCCGGTAAGTTGAATAACAAAATAAATAGTACGTGATGACCCTGCTTAAGTATTAATTTTTTGCTGATGGCTGAATGCCCGTAGTATGAATAACAAAAATGATAACAAGTAATGGTGCTGTCTGTCCTTTGATGATGTCCGTTGTTGAATACCTTATAATATCTGTAGTCCTTGTGCCGTATATGGTTTTAAGAGTGAATGATGGGGGGGCAGTTCCGTAACAATCGTATTGATCTCCCTGATGCCACAAACTTTGATGCGCTGTGCGGTGTTTATTTTTTCTGTAATTGCCAGAGAGATCACTTGTTGTGAACTCTCTATCATAGCTCTTTTTATCTGCATCACTTCCCAATCATTTTCCGTAAGTCCGTGCTCAATATCAATGGCGTTGGTTCCCAGAAAACAAAGATCTGCCTTGATCTGTCTTATTTTGGCTTGGGCTTCTCCTCCCACGGTGATCTGTGCGTTCTTTGAGAGTTTATCCCCTATCAGTATAATTTCAATACCCGGATGATGCATGTATTCAATGGCAGCGGTAAGGCTTACCGTAAAAAATGTAGCCTTCAGGCTGGGTGGTAATGCCTTTGCCAGTTCTATAATGGTGGTACCTCCGGTGGTGATTACAAACATACCATCCTGTATCAGCCTTGCGGCTTTTTGCGCGATGATCTTTTTTTCATCCAGCGCATATACCTGGTTGGAAGGAAGGGAAAGATGATATGATTTAGACAAGGCTCCTCCATGTACCTTTATGATCCGGCCCTGATCTGCCAGTTCTGCCAGATCCCTGCGGATAGTGTCTTCTGATACCTTTATTTCCTGACTCAGGTCTGAAGACAGCACACGGTTGTGCAAATTGATCTGGTGCAGTAAATACGTCTGACGTTCCTTTTTCAGCATGGCGAAAAAGATTTTGGTTAACCTAATATCGGCATAAAACAGCAAACGAACAAGCAGAAAATAGCAATTAGATAAGTTTAAAGGCAGAATATTGTCAAAAACCTGCAAAAACAGGCAACTTTTATGGTAAGGGGAAAATGGCAGCACATTCCTGCCGGAAGGGGAGAGGTTGATTAATTAAACAGGCAGTTTTTTTCTGTCCACCAGGGCTTGATTTCGAAGGTAAGCCGGCCGGTCACCACGGCACTATCGGCTTTCACCAGTGAAGCTACTTCCATACTATCCTGGCTGTCCAGGATAAGAATGCCGCGTAGCGCTCCGCTATCCCCAAAAGGCCCGGCCAATGTTAGTTTGCCGGTTTCAGCAATACGTTCCAGGTTGGCCATATGTGCGGCCTGTATTTTGGCGGCGTCCGCTTTGCTGTGCTGGCGGTTAGGACCTTTTTTAAGTAATACCATCCAGTATCTTTTGAGGTTCATTTCCGGCGTACTGTCTTTGGTATTATCCGGTTGATGTCTGGGACCGGGAAGTGCACTTAATCCGATAGATTGCAGCGGGCTGGACTGGAAAGATGCGATCACAACAATAAGAAAGCCCAGGAGCAACAGCGCAGGAAACACTTTACTTGTCATAACCCGAGAAATTTGACATCAAGGTAATAACTTGTTCGCAATTAAGGTGTTAACAAGAAAACTTTATTGTGGCCGTTATCCGCTGCTGATGCCCCGTTGTATCAATCATTCCGTTGATATTTTTGTATATTGCTGTTTACAATTAAAAAGTGGTCAACATGTTAAAAGATCTGTTCCAGTCACCGGATTATTTTTCAATAGATGAGTTGTTAACCGAAGAACACTTGTTAGTAAGAGAATCGGTAAGGCAATGGGTAAAGAAAGATGTATCCCCCATCATTGAAGATTGCTGCCAGCAGGCAAAATTTCCCACACAAATTATCAGCAAATTAGGTGAGCTGGGTTGTTTTGGTCCTACGATCCCGATAGCTTATGGTGGTGGTGGGATGGACCATATTGCCTACGGACTGATGATGCAGGAGCTGGAACGGGGAGACAGCGGTATCCGCTCCACTGCTTCCGTACAGGGATCGCTGGTGATGTATCCCATTTTTACTTTTGGGAGCGAAGCACAAAAGAAAAAATACCTGCCTAAGCTGGCTACCGGTGAAATGATGGGCTGCTTTGGATTAACAGAGCCGGATCATGGATCTAACCCGGCAGGTATGCTGACTAACTTTAAATCAGCTGGTGATCATGTAATCCTGAACGGAGCGAAAATGTGGATTTCCAATGCACCGTTTGCCGACATTGCAGTGGTATGGGCAAAGGATGATAACGGCGATATTAAAGGCATTATCGTAGAGCGGGGTATGGAAGGATTTACCACACCGGAAACAAAAGGAAAGTGGAGTCTGCGGGCCAGCGCTACCGGTGAGCTGGTATTTGATCATGTGAAAGTACCCAAGGAAAATATCCTGCCTGGCGTAAAAGGACTGAAAGGACCTTTAAGCTGTTTGTCATCTGCCAGATACGGTATTGCCTGGGGTGTTATCGGGGCAGCGATGGATTGCTATGATACGGCATTACGGTATTCAAAAGAAAGGGTACAGTTTGACCGGCCCATCGGTGGTTTTCAGCTGATACAAAAAAAGCTGGCAGAAATGATCACAGAGATCACCAAGGCACAATTATTAAACTGGCGGCTGGGCGTATTGAAAAATGAAGGCAAAGCTACACCGGCACAAATATCAATGGCTAAACGTAATTCCTGTGAAATAGCCACACAGATTGCCCGCGATGCCCGGCAGATATTGGGTGGTATGGGGATTACCGGCGAGTTTCCGGTAATGCGTCATATGATGAACCTCGAAAGTGTCATTACTTATGAGGGTACCCATGAAATACACCTGCTTATTACAGGAATGGATATCACCGGACTCGATGCATTTAAGTAATAGCGACAGCAAGCACGTTTTATTACAGGCAGCAGGGCATTATCAAATGAAAGGACATTGTTTTTATTAGTATGGAAATGACAGATCGTATTCGTGCATTTATAAAAGTAACGACACGTAAAAAGCGCTTATTACTGCTGGCCGCATTAGCAGGTATATGCAGCCACGCCTCCGCACAAACGCCATACCTGGCTACCTGGGAAGGAAAGGCACAGGGTACCTATTACATTGTAAAATGCCTGGCTACAGATACCCTGGGGTTGCAGCAGGGCATTGATTCTATCTTCCAGGTAATTGATCAGTCTTTATCGCTTTATAAACCCGGCACACTGATTAACCAGTTTAATGCCGGCCGTAAAGTAAAAATGGATGCGCATTTAAAAGCGGTGGTGACAAAGGCATTGTTTACCAGCAGAATCACCGGCGGTGCATTTGATATTACGGTGAAGCCATTGATGGATGTATGGGGTTTTGGGGTGATAAAACCCGCGGTACAACAGGTGCCTCCGGCAGACAGTATCCGGAAAGTGCTGGAAAAGGTGGGCTATAAATACCTCCGCATGAAAGGCAACTGGCTGATAAAAAAGAAACCGGGCGTAGAAATAGATTGTAATGGTATTGCACAGGGATATACTTCAGATGTGATCGCAAACTTCCTGGCACAGCGGGGCATCAGCAATTACCTGGTAGATGTGGGTGGGGAATTATGTGCCAAAGGACATAACCAGCACAACAAAGTGTGGAGTGTGGGCATTGAAAGACCGGCTCCGGGCGATACTACTTTCTATGCTCCGGAACAGGCCATCGTACATTTGTCTGATCAGGCAATTACTACCAGTGGCAACTACCGCCGTTTCTTTGATCAGGGAGGCAAACGTTTTGCACATACGATGGACCCGGCTACCGGTCAGGCATTGCAAAGCAATATTATTAGTGTAACTGTGATCGCGAAAGATGGTATTACGGCAGATGCCTTTGATAACCCGCTGATACTAATGGGGGTGGAAAAAGGAATGGCATTTTTACAGCAGCATCCGGAATTACAGCTGGAAGCTTATTTTATTTATAAATCGGCCGATGGCAGTATTGATGAAAAATACACACCTGGCTTTGCACCATTTTTGCAATAACGGCAAACAAAAGGTCCCGCCTGTTTAAAGCGGGACCCTGACACCCTCACATTTCCTCTTTCAGAATATGGACAAAACCCTTTAGTGCAGATGAACTCTCACGCCAATGTTTCCCTGCACAGCACTAAAGTTGTTAATCTCCGCAAATTTGTATGGTGCATAATTGTATTGCACACTTGCGTTGAACAATACAGGAGATGCTTTACCAAAAGGAATATTGATTCCTACTTCGGGGCTTACCATAAACTGCCAGCTGTTGTTGCTGTCCACAAATTCTCCATAATATTTTTCGTAATTCATGTTGGCAACACCTACGCCTACACCAGCATATGGAATAACTGCAGAGCTGGGTTTGGTAAACTGATAGTGTGCGGTAGCCTGAATAGGAATCGTTTGCAGCGTACGTGACTGTACCGCAGAAATATCACTTCCTTTACTGGAATATACGGCACGCGGTAGCTTCTCATAGTAATCCTGGAACCCTACACGGGCACCTACGGAAAACTGATCATTCAACATATATTGTACACCTGCTTTCCATCCACGGAAGCTGGTTTTATTGCTGTAATCTTTTACTGATCCCAGGGGTTGCGCTATAGAATAATCAATATTTACAGATAAGGGGGAGCGCATTTGAGCAGACGCGGCCTGTACGCCAAGGCAGCCTACCAATATTAGTACCCAATTTTTTATACTTTTCATCATCAACTCATTTTAGTGAAACCATTACGTTAATTAGTGCTTCAGATAAGGGGACTGATCAAATACTGCCTGGGTCATACTATCCACATTTTCTGTATTCCACACACCTGTACCACGGAACATGGCGTTCCAGATAGCAGTAAGTTTGTTGTCCTGCTTGTTTTTCAGGTCTACCATATCAATGGCTACTGATCTTTCCCTGCTGTAAACAGTATAATAGGAAGGCCAGAAATAACCATATCCGGGGTATCCCCAATAACCGGTATCCCAGTAACCAAGACCACCGCTCCAATAACCAGGGTTGTAATAAATACTGCTGAAAGTGTTATCAATGCGGCTCAGGTTAATAGCCAGTTCAGGTTTGGCACTTTTATCTACCAGGGTAAATCCTTTATTCTGCATGCCTTTCTTTACTGCTGCAATCAAAGCCTTGTCATAGTCGGTTGATTCTTTTTTAGGATCCTTGCTGTTGCTGAGTACAGCCACTGAATCTACGATACTGAAAGTATGGTATGACTTAAAGTCTACATTATTATCATAGTTAGTGACGTATATACGGGATTCTTCTGCGGTCATATCCTTTAATGGATCCTTACGGCAACTGCTCACAGACAGTACCGCTAATGCCGCAACTACTGTACTCGCTAAAAATAATCTTCTTTTCATATCTATCATTTTTTATAAGGGCTATTAAAACTATCCGGAAACATCACCACACTAAACATGCCGGTTTTTGAAACGGCCGGCCAATCGGCATACTTTTATGATGGATGGTTTCCCCGTAATATTCAACGCATTGGCGTATTCTATTATTCAACGCTTTAGAGTGTCTGATGTTACAAAAGGTTTACAGGGAAAATGTTAAGATATTCCTAAGGTTTTGTTAAGGGTTGTAGGTACAGTGGGTTATATATCAGCAACTTATGTGATGTTATGAGAATTGGGGCAATTAATAGGTAGCTATAAACGAAACGGCGGAATGCAGAGTATCAGCATTGAATATCTATCGTAGATAAGGCGTTTTTTAATTGTTCCGGAGAAGTGAAATGAATACTGTCAATGCCGTAATTCCGGGCGGCAGTTACATTACGTAGGTTGTCATCAATAAACAATGCTTCTGCAGCATTGATGTTGTAACGGTCAAGCAGCAACTGATAAAATGCAGTATCAGGCTTGCGTTGTTTTTCCCTGCCGGATACCACGATGCCATCAAACCACTGTAAGAAAGGGTATTGTACCAGTGCGATGGGAAAAGTTTCATTAGACCAGTTGGTTAAAGCATACAATCTGTACTGGCCGGTTTCTTTCAGTTGATAAAGGATCTGAACGGAATCATCAATCGTGCCACCCAGCATTTCTTTCCATCTTCCGTAGTAGGCACGTATAGGCGCCTCATAAGCCGGATAGGCATTGACCAGCATTTCCGTTGCATCCTGTAAGCTCCTGCCTGCGTCCTGCTCCTCGTTCCAGTCTGGCGTACAGATATGTTCCAGGAAATACTCTGTTTCCTCGGGGGTACTGAATATTTTATTGAACAAATACCGGGGATTCCAGTCTATTAAAACGGCGCCCAGGTCAAATATGATAGTAGAATAGGATTTGCATACCAGGTTTTCCATACCTCTAAAGTACTATAAACAAATTAAAAAAGAAGCTAAATTGTAACAGCCCGGCAAACAACATCTAAAAATCCCCTGCTGTTTGCCGGGGAGATATTAGTCCAACAGTTCGTCTGCACTATCTTCCAGCAGCTTCAGGTCTACAGAGTCAGTACCGGCAATTCCTTCTATGGAGCCTTTGATATGGGCAGCATTGAGCAGTACTTTTTCCAGTTGTTTTTCCCTGGCTTTCCAGAGTTTTTCCATCGTATCTCTTTCCCGTTGGATAGATAGTTTCATAGACATAAATCCTTCCCGGATTGCTTTCCATTGTTCTGCAAATTCGCCACTGGTGAGATAGGCATAGAGCATATGCATCTTGTCGCCCTTGTTTTCCTGTGTTTTTACCGCCCCGGATATTTTTACAATACCATCACGGAGCACATAAGCCAGTGCCTTTACTTCGGCAAAAGTGCAGATCCATACACCTTCTTTTTCACCAAAGCGTTCCATGTCTTTCGGCATAGCCTGTGTAACAAGGATGGCTACATCTACCCCCTGGCTGCGCATATCTGCTTTGAGCTTTTCTACCCAATCTTTGGAGAAGTCTTTGGTACGCTTGCTCTCATAGATGATCTTTCCACATTCCTGTCCAAACTGGTTACGGATCAGCTGTACACAATCCGCACCACGTACGCCTTTTCCTACCGGTACTACTTCATCAAAAGGAAATGCCAGCCGCAGCATTTCTTCCAGTACCAGTTCCTGTACTTCTCCTTGTAGCTGCATAGAGCCTTGTTCGGCTTTACGCTTCATTTCCTCTGCCAGTTTACGCTGATCTTCCAGTTGTTTTTCCATCTCTTTCAGGCGCATCTGGTATTCTGTTTCCTTGAGGGTACTTCTTTCAGCTTCTTCCTTGCGGATGGTTTCCGCAAGCTGGCCACGTGCTTCCAGCAGCTTTTTCTGCAGGGAAATTTCGAGTTCCTGCTCTTTATTTTGCAGCTCCTGTTCCTTACGTAAAAAATCCAGCTCCTGGCGGCGGGCCTCTTTCAGTTTTTCTTCCTGTTCCTGGTTGGCCTCCTGCAGATGACGCAGCTGGTTTTCAAAGTCGCCAGCCAGGTTTTTGCGGATACTCTCTGAAAGGCTTTCCTCCATCTTCAGCTTTTCCGCTTGCAGACGTTTAGCCAGTTCATCCTCCTGCTGGAGTTTCTGTTGCTCTATTTGTTGTCTTTCCTGAAGTATCCTGTTTTTTTCTGTTTGCAGGGTGTTTTTTTCCGCCTGTAAAGACTCCATGCGCTTCCGCCATTCCGACTCCATTTTGCCCCGCATTTCCTTCTCTATATCTGCTGCAAAGGCATCCTCCATGACAAACTGGTGTTTGCAACTAGGACAGGTGATTGATGTTCCCATAGTCAAAACTGAATTGTGCTGCTAAAAATATGCCTGTAGTACGCAATGTATTTACAGCGTGTAAAGGTAAGGGATTAGTTGGCTTGTAGGGAAGCAGGAAATGGGCTAACAAACAATGCCGGATTTTTTCCTGGTGTTACGCTTTTCGGGGGCCTGTCATTGCTGACTATGAATATCGTAACCACTTGTTAGCCGGATATTAAGTCGGGGTTAACTAATGGTTAAGTAATGGCATTCCCGGATTAAAGCCGGCGTTATCTCCAGGCTTTTCCATGTATGAACCATACATAACCCAGAGATGTTCCGTAGATATCCCGACTAACACTATTGTCGGGATATCTACGGAATATATACGGGACATATACGGAATATCTACGGGATATCCCTATTGAAACATAGGCCTATGGCTGGAGTTGTCATAAAAAAACATAGGAGAAAAGTGCAATAAAGGGTCAGTAGGGGGGTAAAACGCCAACGGGGTGCCACCTGTGAAGGCAGCACCCCGTTGAGTACCTGGTCTTGTCCCTTATGGGGGCAGGGTACTTATGAGGGAACGTCTGGTTATTATTTAGTGGCAGCAGGTTTTTGCTGCATCATTGGCATTGTTGTATTTGTCATGATGTTTTACCCAGGCCATGATATCTCCGGGTTCATTTCTTCCTTTGGGTACCCAGTCCAGGAAATTGAAGGCGCCCAGCAGTATTTCCACACCACGCGAAAAGGTTGAAAATGTGTGATAGATGTTGCCGGCTTCATCTTTGATAAATATGCTGGCAGCAGGGTGCTCTTTGCTCCTGATGTTGCGCATTTTGAAATCATGGTATACCGGCCCTTTGTCCAGATCTTCCTGCCTATAAGACACATGAAAATCGTAATTGAAGTTATTATGGAAGGAAGATACCCAGTTGAAGGTCCAGCCCATTCTTTTCTTAAAGGCTTCCAGTTTTTCTATGGGCGCACGTGAGATGGCAGCAAAGGAGAGGTCGGCCTGTTCAAAATGGATGCGGGAGTCATCTACATGATCGGCTACAAAAGAGCAGCCGGTACAGCCTTCTTCCCAAGCCGGATCAAACATAAAATGGTATACGAAAAGCTGGCTGCGTCCATCAAAAAGATCGGCAAGGCTTACCTGGCCACCGGGTCCATCAAATACATAATTTTCGGTGATCTGTACCCAGGGCAAATCGCGCCGTTCCTGGCTGATCTTTTCCCTGAACCGGGTCAGTTCCAGCTCACGTTCTCTATGTTGCGTATGCGCTTTAATCCACGCTTCTCTGGATACTATCTGGTGTGGCTGGATGCCGGGGGCTGCAATGATTGAGGATGAATTTTCCATAACCTGTTTATTTTAGTATAAAGGTCAGCAAAGTGATTGTAAATTATAACGTGCAGAACTGCCATATTAAGGGGGGGATCGGGACAAAAATCAAAAAGCGTATGGCAGGAGGAAAAACCGGCTTAAAAAAAGGTAAAAGCTGGGGAATCCCGTTTTTTCCGGTAATTTTAGCTATCTTAAATTGACATTGCATTTAATGTATACGATATTAAGGCTCATCTTATTTGCAGGTGGGTGTTTGTTTTGCGCCAAATCGATGGCAGCACCCCGGGGACTGTTACCGGTGGATACTACTTTACCCCCCGCACTTACTTTGCAGGATACCGTTCCGGAAAAGGTATATCACGTGAAATGGAAGTATGAGCTGCCAGCGGGAACAGTTTTCATGATAGGTTCTTCCTTCCTGTTCAAAGAGCTGGATAAGGTAGCCTCCTTTACTGCCGATGACCTGAAGGGCCTGAATCCGCAGGATGTCAATGCTTTTGACCGGCCAATTATCTTCCGGGATCCTGCCGGCTTTCAGACAGCGCACAAAACCTCCAATCTTTTCTTAAATGCTTCTGTGCTCAGTCCTTTACTGCTGGCATTGGATAAAAAAGTCCGGAAAGACTGGCTGGACCTGCTCTCCCTGTACCTGGTTACCCATGCGGTGGATAATACGGTATACTTTGCAGTCACATTTCCGGTAAGAAGGGCAAGGCCACTAACGTACAACACTAACGCACCGCTGGCCGACAGGATAGGATTAGGGAAAAGCAATTCCTTCTTCAGCGGGCATGTTTCGTTCAGCTCCACGGCTACCTTCTTCCTGGTGAAAGTATATACCGACTATCATCAGATAAAAGGCTGGAAAAGATTATTGCTTTACGGGGCTGCTTCGGTGCCGCCAGCTATGGTAGGATTATACCGGATGAAGGCCGGAAGGCATTTTAAAACAGATGTGCTCACGGGATTTGTGATAGGTGCAGCCTCCGGTATCCTGATCCCGGAATGGCACCGCAATAAGGATAAAAAGAAGGGTATTGCCCTGGAGCCATTCTATGCACCGCAGTATAGCGGGGTTACGTTGAAACTCCCATTGAACTAAGCGCTGTGATACGGATGGTACCGGGCGGTTCTTACGGGTTTCTCAAACGTTTATGAATTGTAAAAAAAATAGCTGAATAGGATAACCTGACATTATTCTCATTAAATTTATTGGATGAAATAATTGCAGGCATCATTTAGGATATAGATAGCCAGGCTAAACGTAAGGAAGATAAAGACATTAATTTTTTGGTAAGATGAAAAAGTATTTTGTTTCCAACTCGACCGATTCTGTAAGGATGTTTAAAAGTGATCTCTTAGAATCATTTTCAAAAGTTAGCTTTTACGTACCACTCTTAGTATATATTCCACTGATTATTTTCCTTTCCTGGAAAGCGCTGTTTGATATCAAGGTAGGAGGCTGGGTGTTCCTGGAATTCCTGCTGGCAGGGCTGCTGATATGGACTTTATCCGAATATGTACTGCATCGTTTTGTATTTCATTTTGTACCAAAGGCGAAGTGGGCCTTGCGCATTCATTTTATTTTTCATGGGGTACATCATGACTACCCGCGTGATGCCAAGCGCCTGGTAATGCCGCCTTCTGCCAGCATTCCCATGGCATTGATCCTGTATTTTTTCTTTGATGCCCTTTTGCCCGAAAATATGATTTACGCATTTTTCACCGGATTCATTATCGGGTACCTGGTCTATGATATGGTGCATTATGCATTGCATCATGCTAATTTCAAATCCAGGTTCTGGAAAAATCTCAAGAAGCATCATATGCTGCATCACTATAGTGAGCCTACGAAAGGATATGGCGTAAGTTCTCCGCTCTGGGACCTTATTTTCAGATCAGATTTTGATAAGAAACAACCCGCAGCAGAAAAGCAGGAAACTGTGGATGTTGCACAGACTGTTTAACCCACCCATCTTTCATCTATGAGTTTGTTAGGGAAACTTAAAAATGCTTTACAGGCATCGGCGGCAGAGAATGCTTTAGCGAAGGAACGTATGGCAGCTCTCTTTATGCAGTCATTGCAGGCAGATGCCCTTGACGGGTATCAGCTGGCATATGGAAAGCATATGAAAGCGGGCCCCAGCCTGTCGGGAGGAAGCCGTCATACCTTTTATAATTATGTAGTAGGCTATAAACCTGACCCGGTTAATATTGACGTAGTGCTGGTACCGGTAGATGCTGATCTGCGTAGTTATGGCGCTCCCATTCTGATCAATACCAAAACCTTTAAAAAAGCAGGTAAAACCTTTCTGTCGGGCTTGTATAAATTCAAAACGATTTATGGCAATTCCTTTGTGTTCCAGGTACCTCCGGTAAATGGTAAGGCAGCCAGTATGATGGGCAGTGAAGAAGTAGCGATTAATCAGGAAGCAGAGGCCCGGTTGTTTAAGGCCTTTTTTGAACAGGTGCGGCAGTTGTCAGGAAAATAACGCATCCCACCTACGCTATGAAGAAGGCACCGTTTTGTATAGCTGCTGGTGGGTGGAAAAAGCAGGGATCGCAGCAGCCAGATATGGATTAATATCTGGCTTGCCCGATGTCGAGGCGATCAAATTTCCCCTGTGCGTTTTGATGGAATTTGAAGAATACTTTAAAAATACCCCAGCTGCCTGCCTGAAATTTCCCATATACCTCTTTCCCGTCATTTTCTACTTTGTCAATACTCAGAAACTTCTCTTTACCCAGTGCATTCGAAAAGAAATCATTGAAATCCACTTTGGTGCCGTCATCGGTCATTGCCGGATTAGCTGTGAAGAAGGTATACCAGGCTTTATCTCCCGCCTGTAGTGCTTCCACCGCTTTTTTCACAGTATCGTTTGTTATTTTGCTCAGGTCCATAGTTTGTTGATGTTCAGTAGACGATGATGATGTACGCGTTTGTCCGCAAAGGGTAACACATAGGGACACACACAGTGATACTAATAGCCACCTGTTGTTCATCAGTTAGTTTTTAATGGATGTTGCAGGTAAATGATAACCAGGTTCATGAGGAGAAAAGGCAGTTCAATAGCCATTCCCTTCAGGTCTTTGTCCTGCAGATGGAAGCAGATAATCAGCAGGATGCCTGCTGCCATCAGGAAGTTGCCCCATACAAAGGTTTTAGGAAAAAGGATCAGTGCTGCCGATAGCATAGTAGTAGCACCCAGTGCCATTAATCCTGTTTTGGTAAAACCCCACTTACTGAACATGTCCATCATTTCGGGTTTGCCGGAAAACATGGCATAACCCTGTTTGAAACCCATGAATACAGCCACCAGTATTAACAGGCTGTTGATGATTTTTAGTATCATAGTGTGTGTAATTTTCCCTGAAATTACCTGGTAGTATAACCTCCGTTTGCGAAGATGGTTTGCCCGGTGATCCACCAGCCATCACTCACGAGGAATTCTACCAATGGTGCAATGTTTTTGATATCTGTTAAGCCACCCAATGCTGAAGCTGATTTATGGTAGGCCACAGCATCTTCTGATTCCTGTCCATAAAAGAAGGGCGTATCCATGGGACCGGGCGCCACTGCTGTTACGGAGATACCCCGGTTGCCGAATTCTTTGGAGGCCGCGCGGGTAAAATGTTCTACCGGAGCTTTTAGCCCTTCATAAGTAGAATAATACCCGGTAAATGCAGCCAGGAGGGATGTTACGATGGTACATATCCTGCCATTGTCATTCAGTTTTTTGCCGGCTTCCTGGATGAAAAAATAAGCTACTTTGGAGTTGATATCTGACATGCTGTCGTACTCCGCTTCAGAAGTTTCTACATAAGGTTTTTTCAATACCTTTCCCACTGTATTGATGGCAATATCAATACCTCCGAATAATTTAATGGTTTCGTCAAACAACCTGGTAATGTTTTCCACCCGGGTGAGGTCTGCTTTAAAAATAAAAGCTTCTCCGCCTGCTTGTTTGATAGCCGCCAGCGTTGCTGCCGCATCGGTTTCGGTGCTGTCGCTGTTGTAGTGAATAGCTATTCTGGCACCTTTGGCGGCCAGGTTCCTGCTTAATAAGCCCCCCAGATTTTTAGCCCCGCCTGCAATTAAAACTACTTTACCGCTCAGATCATTTTTTACCATACTGCAAGTATTTGTAGATGAACAATATTGCAAAGGTTGAAAGATGCCGGGGTTTCTTTATGGTGAACTTTAGGGAATTTTTATGGTGTCAGCCATTTCGCTGTCTGCTTCTGAAATGGCCCGGTGTTTGTCCGGTCATTTTTTTGAAGAACTTCGAAAAGTTGGATGGATCGTAAGTAAGGGTGATCGCTATCTCTGAAATGGGAAGTGCTGTTTCTGCCAGCATTTTTTGTGCTATTTCGATAATCTTACGATCATAGAAATAACAGGGATGATGCCCGGTGGTTTGTTTAACCACATCAGTAAGATGATAATGGGATACAAAGAGCAGCGATGCAATCTGTTTTAATTGCATCATTTGAACAGCACGGCCGTGCACAATATCATCCAGATGCGCATCTAAAAGATCAAAATACTGATGTACGATATCTTCTGCGCGGCTTTGGGTAGTACTTTCCGTTTTTGCTATCTTTTCCGTCTTTTGCATAAAAAAATGATGTAAAGATCAATAAACCGGTATTGTTGTAATGGTGAACTTTCGGGATTGTGTAATTGATACTACAGGTGAAAGTTAACCCTTATAGTTGAAAATAACGTTTTTTAATCTTATGGCAGTCCTGCCAGAAGAGAAAACAGGCCCGCCCTACCTGGGTTCTCATGGAAAACCCTGAGAAAAAAAGTAAGGTTTTCTCCGATTGCCCTGCCCGCTGTAAAGGCTTTATTTTGTTGAAGTGATACCGTATTAAAACGCATCATGACTGCACATATGAAAAACCATGTACTTAAACCATTGTTGATTGCCGTATTGTTAATCTCCTGCAGCAAAAGCAAAGATTCCCCGGGGCCGGATAATGGCGGCATACCTACTCCACTTGGTACGGGTGTTATCTATTACGACTGGGCAAATGAAGGTATTCTGCGGTTTAATCTGGCTACCGCCACGGTAGCTACTACACAGCAGGATGATGTGAGCCGTAATGGATGGGATATCAGCATAGATGGTACAAAATATCTGCAGGCGGAAGATAAGAGCGGCGGGAACTATGACACGGAAATCTACACCCTCACCAACCTGGCAGATGGAACGGTGATCAGCCGTTTTGAAAAGCAGTCGGGTTATGCCAATCATACTTTTCCCAAACTATCGCATGACATGAAGCTGATTGCGGTGCCACCCACCTTCGATGATGGACTAATGGTACTGAGCCTGCAGGGTAAGGTATTGCATAACCTGACCAGTTTTCAGGGCAAGAAGATCGATAAAGGCAATGTGAACTGGATGCCGGACAATACCCTGCTTTTTAGCATAGGTAATAAGATTTGCCGGACCACCGCAGACTTCACCCAGGCATCGGTAGTAAAGGAACTGAATTTTGCGGATTGGGGCGATCTGTCCGTAAGCCGGGATGGACTGAAACTGGCCTTTGCTGCCGGTAATCATATCTGGATGATGGATGCCAAAGGCGGCACGCCGGTACAGGTATCCACCAGCAGCCAGGTAGAAGTAGCGCCGGAGTTTTCGCCGGATGGGAAATGGATAGTACTGGGCACCGATTATCACACCACCGGACCCTTTGGGCATATCTGGCGGCTGGTAGTGATACCTGCCGACGGAAAGAAATATAATGTAGATGCAGGGGCTGACCAAAAGGTGATTCCCCTGATTAAGAAAGGAGAAAATACCCCCGAGGCCAGCGATGGAGGAGTGTTATGGCGATAAGTAATTTAAAAATATTCATTATGAAGAAACAATTTCATCTTGTAGCAGCAGTAGTAGTATTTACTTTCCTGTTGGTCGCCTGTAAGAAAGGTGATAACCCTGGTCCAGGGAATGGCAACAATAACAATTACAACTATGGCCCTGGCTCGGTATATATTAAACAGGGAACAGAAGGGATCACCCGTTTTAATATGTCTACCGGTGTATTGGCGGGTGTATTGCCCAACTGGCTGGGCGCTGGTTGGGATATCAGCTGGGATGGCACCAAGGGAGTAAAGCAGGTAGATAAAGCCAGCTTTGATACCCGTTATATTATCTTTAATACCTCCAACGGCTCAACGATAAAAGAGATCTTTTACGAACCAAATGACAATCATGGCGGGCTGCCGTATATTTCGCCGGATGGTACACTGCTGGCTTTAATGCCCACCTTTGATGATGGGTTGGTGATCCTGAATATGGAGGGAAAGGTACTCCGGAATATTGAGGGATATGGCAATACACATGAGTTTAAGTACCTGGACCCTATCAGCTGGGAACCCGGAGGCACTATTCTGTTCAAAAAAGATGGAGGCCTTTGGCGTACTTCAGCAGACTTTAACCGTGCAACAAAAGTAAGGGACATTCCTTTTGACGATTGGAAAGGGTATGTTAGCGCCAGTCCTGACGGAAAGAAAATTGCCTTGTCGGCCGGTAAGCATATCTGGTTGATGAATGCCGATGGCAGTGATTTTCATCAGGTCACGGAAAGCACTTTTTCGGAAGTGGCCCCCTGCTTTTCTCCTGATAGCAGGTATATTGCTATGAAGGCCAATCCCCGGGCGCCGGGTGATGGTGATATCGGAGGTAATGCCTATCACCTGTGTTTTATCCCTGCCGATGGCAAGGTGTATAAAACGTATCCGGGAGAGAATAGCAGTGTGATACATCCTACAGTCAAGGGAGCCACTCCGGATTCAAGAGGGCTGGGGATAACGGTAGTAGGTGATTTTGTGTGGCGGAAATAATTATACCAGTAAAATGTGGCACCTTTCAGGCTGATGGCAAATAGCAATATTACCTGTATTTTTATTTTCAATTAGGTTTAAGCGACTTGAAGACTTTTATTATCATATCTTTTCTGATACTCAACAGCATTACAGGTGATGATGTATCCTTACAACAGGACCCCTATACAGATAGCCTGCTGAAAGTACTGGGTACCAGCGAACAGGACAGTACCAGGGCGCATATCCTGTTTATGCTTTCTGATCATTGGGCCGACAGGGACAGTGCTCAGGCAGTAGATTTTGCCAAAAGATCATTTCAATATACCACAGATAAGTCTTACCAGCGTGGACTGGCACACTTTTACCTGGCAGGCGCTTACTATAGCTTTGATAGGGGTATCAGTCAGCAGGAGTACATGGAAGCAGATAAGTTGCTGGCACCCTTTACCACAACTGCCGCCTTGCAGTATCGCTCCCGTGCATGGCATAATTACGGGGCACTGGATCAGCAAATGGATGATAGCCGGTCTTTTGTAGATATCCTGCTTACAAAGGCCATTCCCTTTGCACAGGCGGCAGGAGATGTAGAACGGGTAGCCTGGAATTATATGGACCTCGGTGCTGTTTTCATGAATTATAAAGACTATGTAAAAGCGGGCGAATATTACAAAAAAGCCATAGAGATCCTGCTGAATAACCAATATAATAACACGCCGGTACTGGCAGAATGTTATATCAATCAGGCAAAAGCATATACCTTACAGGAGCATGCAGACTCGGCCAATGCACCGCTGCAAGCCGCCTATCATATTCTGACAGCCGTAAATGATTCATCGTACCTGCCCTTATATTATCAGATCAGGGGGATGTCTTATACCCGGATGCACCGGTGGAATGAGGCTTTGGAAGCTCTGGAAAAAGGATTAACACTCGCCAGTGAACAGCATCGCCCTTATGATGCCATGAGCATACAGTATGAGTTGTATGAGATGTATAAGCGGCAGGGTAAACTGGATAAGGCTAAGCTGGCGTTGGAAGCTGTGTATAAAGTGTATGAGGAATATCCCATTGCACAGAATGGCAGGATGATCCTGTATGAGCTGGCCCAAACAGAAGCTGCATTGGGTAATCATCCGGCCGCGTTCAAAAGGTTGATGGCCTATACGCAGTTGTCGGACAGCTTTTTTACTCAAAAAACGGGCAAGGAAATAGTGGAGCTGGAAGCAAAATACCAGATGGCAGCACATGAAAAAAAGCTGTTGCAGTTACAGAACAGAAATCAGGTACAGCAGTTATTGCTTTATTTTGGTGGGATTGTGGTGGCATTGTCGGCCGCTTTTTTTGTGTATGTTTACCAGCAGCGGAAGAAGCGGGAAAGGCAGCGCATGTATGCCCTGCAGCAGGACCAGGAAATACAGATTGCCCGTGCACAGCTGGAAGGAGAGGAGCGGGAACGGAAGCGGCTTGCCCGCGATCTGCATGATGGCCTGGGGGGAATGCTGGCAGGGGTAAAACTGAATTTATCTGCGGTGAGTCATAGTAAAGAGGACAGTCAGCAGGAAGACCTGGAAAAGGTAATCGGGCAGCTGGATGATTCTGTTCGTGAGCTCAGGAGGATTGCCCGCAATATGATGCCGGAAGCGCTCCTGCGTTCAGGGCTTAAGCGTGCGCTGGAAGAACTTTGCCGGTCGATGGGTAATAAGCACCTGCGGGTAGATTATGCCTTGCTGAACCTGCCGGAAAACATTCCTCATTCCGAAAAAGTGGATATTTACAGGATCGTACAGGAATTGCTGGCCAATGCTGTACGCCACTCCGGCGCAACAGATATATTTTTACAGTGCAGCGGGCGTGACAACAGGTTTTATATTACAATTGAAGATAACGGCAAAGGAATGCCTGGCCCGGACGAACCTTATGAAGAAGGATTAGGATGGACTAACATCCGTTCCAGGGTGCACTACCTGCAAGGAAAGATAGAAGTAGACGCCAGGCCGGAGCAAGGCACTATCATTAATATTGAGATCAATGTTACAGGAGAAAAAGCACTATAGTATTGTATTGATAGAAGATCACAGCATTTTTATAGAAGGGCTGTTGAGCGTGCTCCGGAAAAGCGGTCATGCGAAGGTGATTGGCTCCTTTGGTTCCGGAAGGGAAGCGCTGGATTTTCTGCAGCAGCAATATGTGGATATTGTTTTTTTGGATATCAGTCTGCCCGGAGGGATGTCCGGCATAGAAATATGCAGTGCTATCCACCGGCTGCATCCGGAAACAAAGGTGATTGCCCTGAGTAACCATACAGAAAGAGATATTATCAACGATGTACTGAGCAATGGTGCCAATGGTTACCTCCTGAAAAATGCCTCTATGCAGGACCTGGAAAATGCCATTGAATTAGTGATGCAGGGACAGTGTGTGATGAGTGAAGAGGTACGTAGTATTATTTTTTCCGCCCCGGACAACTCCTTACGTTCTCCCCGCCTTACCGCCCGTGAAAAGGAAATTCTTTATTGGATCGGAGAAGGATTGACCACATCGGCTATCGCAGCCAAACTTTTTATTACCGTACAAACGGTAGAAAGCCATCGTTATAATCTGCTGCAGAAATTTGAAGTACCCAATGCAGTAGTCCTGGTGAAAAAAGCAATCGCCCTGGGATTGATGAAGGAGGCATAGGAACGTGCAACTAGCAATGATAGACATTTATTATCTCCCCGATACGTCTCCGTAAAAGCGTCTGAAATAAAATTTGTCTAGGTGTTTTTAGATGCTTTAATTAACAGTTTAGCAATATTGGGAATCGTTTGCTGTTTGTTAGCTTTTAAAGGGTAATCTGTTAGTTTGTCTGTTACCACTTTTATATCAGTTACCTTAGATTGGGATAACATTTCCAGTTGTTCCTGAGTAATGTTGAAATTTATTTGAATAGACAAGTCATTAGGCGTAAATGACTTATGTTTTCCAATATAAAAGAGTTTAATCCGCTCTCCTTTATCAGTCAGCAGGGTAGCACTGCTTTTATCCGGAGAAATGCTGGCTTTACACATGCCTCTTACCTCAAATTCCAGGCGAAACGAGGCAGTTGAATCTTCGGGTGTTATTACAGTATGTCCTGTAACTGCCATCCAGGCATCGCCTAATTGGAGGTATAATCCTTCTCTTGTTGTTGAAATAGTGGTACTCCCATCGGACTTGTTTGGAGTTTTCTTTTCTATGCTTTGCGCGAATGCACCCACACTACTTAGCAGGAAACAGTATAAAATCATTTTTTTCATAAAAGGTATGTTTAGGGTGTGTTACAGGGGTAGAAATAGCTTAAGATTTTAGTTTTCAGGGAACAGCGGTCTAAGTTACTTTATATTAAGGAGTTTTTAGCTTGAAAAATTGCATGAGTATGCTGGCGTTGCCGAATGGGGAATGAAAACGTAATTTCGCTTAACAAAATATTGTTAAAAAACATCAGTCATAATGTAATGAAGCGGCAACAAACAGAAGATATCATTAAGTTTTTAAAGGATAATATTCAACCTTTGGAAGATAATGTTTATGGGCCTAGTTATAGGGCATCGGTGTATTTGACAGACGGAACTTTTTTGCCTTGTGTCATTTTTCGCAATACGAAGCCTATTGTAAATTTAGCTATCAGACGATTTAAAGAAGAGCGAGTTGGAAAAAGTATTTTTAACCGTTCTTCAGGGCTCGGATACTATGAAATTATCAAGACTTTTGTAGCCAAAGGGAATTGTATTAATGACTATGATATTGCTAGCGTTGAGAAAAGTAGATTTGCGTTTCCTTTAAACATACAAATGCAAATTCGTGGTGAAACAACAATGGGCTGGACAGGATTTGCAGCAAAAATGAAAGATGGAAAATACTTTAGTTTCGGTTCAACTTTTCATTGGGCGTTTTTTCAAATGCCGGATGGTTATTCAGCTGATGACATTGGAGAAATAATAAATCATAGTTATGTTTTGAAATCAGGCGAATTAAGAAGCCATAAAATCGCATTTTCTGAATACCCTGACGACTATAAAGAAGTAGTGATTCACAGAGAGCGACCATTTTTTGAATGTTACCTGGACAATATATAACAGAGGATAGCAATGTATGATAGTCGATTCCATATAAGGTGAAAACATTGGCAGAATCTGATCCCCTCAAAATTCAAGAATTTTTAGAAGGTACGAGCTTCCTCGAAATAGATTTTCAATAAGAAAGGAATTAAAACGCGGGGCTGACCAAATAGTTGCCGAGCAGCCTTTTTATGAACCTGATAGCGCTAGGGCGCACATGTGGCGCTAAACTTTTTATTACTGTACAAACTGTAGAAAGTCATCGGTGCAGTCTGTTGCAGAAATTTGAAGCACCCAATGCGAGTATTGGCAGAAATTAGAAAGTTTTAGAAATTTTACCCTAGTTTGCAGGCGATTACATGGAGGAACGGATTTTACAAATCAATCAGTCATACAATGAGCAAGAGCTGCTTTCCCGTCTCGCTGCAAGAGACGAAAAAGTGTTCCGGTACTGCTATGACCGGTTCTATGCCCCGCTGGTCTATTTTGCCAATGATTATATCAGCCTTGAAGAAGCGGAAGATGTAGTAGTAACTGTATTTACCCGGCTCTGGCAGTCGCTTGGAAACCGGGAATTTACAACGCTCATCACGCTTAAAAACTTTTTATACGTCAGCACCCGAAATGCTTGTCTGGATGTAATAAAGCTGAAGTCCCGGCAGCGGACGCGTGAAAAAGAAGCTTTCGATGCCTGGTATGAAGCCGCCGAACCGGAGCCGGCGTCCCATCTCGCGATGTATGAAGCGGAGCTTTTAAACCGTATCTACGAGGCTATTGCGCAGCTCCCACCGAAATGCCGTGATGTTTTTACCATGTCCTATCTGCAAGGTAAAAGCACGCAGGAAATTGCAGCTGCGCTACAAATAACCCCCAGTACTGTATTCAACCAGAAAGCACGCGCCATCCAGTTGCTCAAACTCTCCTTCGTAGACAAAAACCTGTTTTTACTACTTTTTTATTATTTCCTTTAGAGAAAACAGAAAACGCGTCGTTCTATTAGGTGTATCTGCCATAATATAATACTGCTATGTCTGTAAACATTGATGAACTGGTATACAAATATCTTCAAGGTCACCTGACTCCCGAAGAGAAACATTTGCTGGATAGCTGGCTGCAGGCTTCTCCCGAAAACAGGCTGTGGTTTGAAGAATGGAAAAACGCAACGCGAATGGAAGAAAAGATGCGCCGCATGGCCGCGATCGACCGGGAAAAGGGCTGGCAGCGAATGGTGAATAAAGGGGTTGTGAAAGGAGAACGGCAACCGGAGAAAGTTGTGCGTTGGCGGCGGTGGATGGCTGCCGCGTCGGTATTGATCTTGCTGATGGCGGGTATTTATTTTTGGAATAACAGCACCACACAGGTGGCCTTCGTGGTGGATGCACCCATAAAGGATATTCCAGCGGGAAAAAACGGCGCTATTCTCACACTGGCAGATGGCTCACAGGTTTCCCTGGATACCTTTAAAAATGCGACCATAGCCCTACAGGGCGGCATTAGGGTGAAAGTGGTGAATGGCTCGCTGGTCTATGAAGGCAAAGGTGATATGATGGGCTATAATACTACAACCACACCGAAAGGCCGTCAATTCCAGCTTATA
The DNA here is from genome assembly GCF_040567655.1 of Chitinophaga sp. H8. NCBI lineage: Bacteria > Pseudomonadati > Bacteroidota > Chitinophagia > Chitinophagales > Chitinophagaceae > Chitinophaga > Chitinophaga defluvii. The sequence continues at coordinate 190,503 of NZ_JBEXAC010000001.1, forward strand.
CTTCCCGATGGCACACAGGTATGGCTGAACGCAGCTAGCTCCATCCGCTATCCCACTACTTTTACGGGGAATAAACGATTGGTGGAAGTAACCGGTGAAGTCTACTTTGAGGTAGTGAAAGATTCCGAAAAACCTTTCCTGGTGAATGTGAACAGAAAAACAGAAGTGGAGGTACTAGGTACTCATTTTAATGTGAATGCCTACGAGAATGAAAATAGTATTAATACCACGTTGCTGGAAGGTTCAGTTGCCGTAGCCGTGTCCGCAAACATCCACCAAAAAAAAATTCTCCAACCCGGGCAGCAGGCACAAGTTCAGGTTGATCAGCAGGCACAACCCGGAATTACGGTGGTTAATAACGCCGACATAGAAAAGGTGCTGGCGTGGAAAAATGGGTTATTCGATTTTAATGGGCTAACATTTGAAGAAATTATGCGGCAACTGGAGCGATGGTATGATATTGAAATAGACATTGATAATGGACTGCCGGACATTCAGCTGGCAGGCACAATGAGCAAACAGGTGTCTTTAGAGAGAGTGTTGCGCTTTTTTGATAAAGCGGACATTCATTATAGGCTGGAGGGAAGAAAGCTGACAATTTTACCCTAATATTCACCAAACCATATCGATACCTTATGATGGAATAAACATGCATTAGACAACTGCGACTTCAGGAATGAAAAAAGATCATCCAAAAGAAAGCCGGCAGCGATTGGACCCGCCACCGGCAAATGTTTGGATGATTATATAAACGGCTTACAACCAATTTACTCACAACCAAACTATTGCAAGTTATGCAAAAAAAATGCTATTGGCCCTTCTTTGGGAGCGGGAGGTGTCAGGAGATTACCAAAATCTTGTTAATAATGAGACTGACCGCTTTTTTACTATGCGTCGCGCTGATGAATGTTTATGCTACCGGCGCTGCACAAAACATTACGCTTTCAGGAGAAAGCCTGTCATTCAAACAGGTGGTTACTGCCATCAACAAACAGACTGGATACGCCACTGTTTTCACCAGGAATACCAATTTAGAACAGAGAAAGTTTTCAGTATCAGTCAAAGACCTACCCCTCAGGGACTTTTTAAATATACTGTTGAAGAATAAAAAAAACGTATTGTACGAAATTGAGGATAAAACGATTTTTCTTTTTAGGAAAAGTAATATTGTTTCTTCACCAGCGATTGAGCCTGTAGAGCAGGCTGCTCCCCCTATCAGCATCAGGGTCGTTGATTCGCTGGGCCAGCCGTTACATGGTGCATCAGTATTGAATAGAAAGATCAAATTTTTTGGCATGACGGACGCTGAAGGATATATTAGCCTTACTGTTTCCGAGGGAGATGTGCTTGAAATTACCTTCATTGGGTATGAAAAACAGGCTGTTGTTATAAAAAATATTACTGCTGCTAATAATCTTGTAGTTACGCTAAGGCCTTCCGTTGCTAAGTTGGAAGGTGTTTCCATTGTTTCCACCGGATACCAAAAAATTCCAAAGGAGCGGGCAACCGGGAGTTTTGAGCTTTTGACGAATGAGCAGATCAATGTTAGTAAATCTTCTCATTTTATCAATAGACTGGAAGGACTGTCCCCTTCGTTGCGTTTTGAAAAACGTGTTCCCAATCTTAAACCAGAAGAGCAGATCTATCAACGAGGAAATTCAACCTATCTCGGTGCATGGAGTCCATTGATCATCTTGGATAATTTTCCCTATGAAGGGGATCTTACTAATATCAATCCGAACGACATTGAAAATATTACTATCCTCAAAGATGCTGCTGCCGCATCAATTTGGGGTACGCGATCGGGAAATGGGGTGATTGTATTGACTACAAAGTCGGGTGCAAAACTGGATCGCATACAATTGGAGATGAGCTCCAATCTTCAATTGGGGCAGAGACCTGATATCTATAAACTGCGTTTTATGTCGAGCAAAAGTTTTATCGAGTCCGAAGAAATCCTGTTCGAAAATAAATATTACGATTGGATGCTCAATTATCCGGATTATACGATATCTCCAATTGTCAAGCTGCTGGGGCAACTACGTGATGGGAAAATTGATATGGGTACTTATCAAAAGCAGAAAAGTGAATTTCAGAAATATGATGTGCGTGATGACTATATGAAATATGTATATCGAAATAGCCTAACCCAACAATATTATACAAGTCTGGCCTATGGTAGCAAAAAAATTGATTTTAGGGGAAGCTTAGGATATGACCGTTCGCTGGAAAACATAAAGAACAATAACTCTGACCGTATTAGTGCTAGATTCGTGACGTCTATCCGGCCCTCAGATCGCTTTTCCGTAGATTTACATGTTGGTTTTTCTGATAATGGGAGGAAGACGCAGGGAAATGATTCGAGGGTTGGATATGGTTCACTCTATTCAGGCGCAGGTAAAACTTTTTATCCATATGTCCGTCTTGCGGATGATAATGGTAATGGGATCGATTTGGAAACTGTAACGTTTCAGAAGTCTTACATCGATACTCTGGCTGGGGGACGGCTTTTTCCGGCTCGCTATAATATGCTGAATGAATTATATGCCAGCGAAAATCAGGTGCGTATTAGTGATGCTACAATAAGTATCGCTGCGAATTACAAATTAAGCAAGGCATTGCAGTTTAATACTTCCTATCAATTCCAGCGCTCGCTGAACAAGACTACCAACAATGAATCCCTTGATTCCTATTTTACGCAGAACCATATCAATCTTTTTACGCAGTTTACACCAGGTACCTTGACCTATAATGTGCCGGTGGGTGACATCTATTCACGACGCATAGGGGATCTGTTTTCACATTATCTGCGTGGGACTGCCACCTTTGATAAAGAATTGGGCCCTGGTGTGCTGAATGCGTTGGCTGGTGTGGAGATAAAGAGCATGGACAATCGCATTGAAGGGTACAAATTATACGGCTACAATACGGATCGGATCGAGTTTACGCCAGTGGACTATAAAACAAGTTTTCCTTTGCTCAATGGCCTGCAAGGGCGAAATCAAATTCCGAACGGCAACAAACTTGAAGAGTATAAACAGCGGTTCTTTTCGGTGTTTATGAATGGTTCATATACCCTAAATAACAAGTATATATTGTCAGGTAGTGTGCGTCGTGATGCAGCCAACCTCTTTGGTGTTGCTACCAATAACAAATGGCAGCCGCTCTGGTCTGCGGGTGCTGCATGGGAACTGAGCAAAGAAAACTTCTTTTCCCAAAGCGTGTTTTCCTATTTTAAACTCAGGGCAACATATGGTGTAAATGGAAATATCACGACCCAGATATCAGCTTATCCTACCATTGCCTACGACGGTGTTTTCCCTTATACTGGTTATACAAACGCCTATATGGTCAATCCTCCAAACCCCGATTATCGGGCTGAGCGGGTACGGATAGTTAATGTGGGGGCAGATCTGGCTATGGCGAATAGGCGTGTGAGTGCCGGGATAGATTTTTTTGTGAAAGATGCGTCAGATCTTGTTGCTCAGGCAAACATTGATCCAACAACGGGATTCTATACGCAGGCTATTAACATTGCCAATTTTAAAAATAAGGGAGTAGAACTAAATCTGCAAAGTACAAATGTAAGCAGCGGTAACTTTAAGTGGAACTCAAACCTGCTATTCACCTACAGCAAAAGCATAGTGACGAAGTATAACTATCAACATGCGAGAGTGGAAAGCTATATGTGGGCTGCTACCGCGCCTAATCCAGTAGTTGGTAAACACCTGTATGGTCTGTATGCTTTTAAATTTGCCGGATTGGATCATGAGACAGGAGCACCTTTGGGATACTATAAAGGGCAGGTTTCAAGTAACTATACGGAAATAATGTCCGTAGGAATTGACGATGTATCCTATATAGGCCCGAGTATTCCACTGTATGCAGGCTTTTTAGCCAACACATTTTCCTGGAAATCGTGGTCCCTTCGTGCAAATCTCCAATACAAGCTCAAATATTTCTACCGTAGACAAAGTATCAATTACAATGGACTGGCGCAGTACTGGATGATGCATGAAGATTTTGACCGGAGGTGGAAACAGCCCGGAGATGAACTGAACACCACGGTGCCGGCATTTATCTATCCCATTAATTCCCTGCGGGAGCGGTTCTATGAGAATTCGGATGTTCTGATCGAACCGGCAGATCATATCCGGCTAAAAGACATCAACCTGCAATATACCCTGGATGCCAGGCTGAAAGGAATAAGATCACTGACGTTTTACGCCAATGCCGATAACCTGAACCTTATTTTATGGAAAAAATCGGATTACAATAATGATCCCGATTTCAATTACCTGGTTCCAACGCCAAGACTGTATACACTGGGTATGAAAGCTACATTTTAAAACAACAAGATCATGAAAAGTTATTCAGTATATAATTACTTCCTGCTGGGCATTGTATTGCTCTGTTGCCAGGCATGCAACAAATTTTTGGAGACCAAGCCGGATACGAAACTGGCGATACCCAACACTTTTGAAGATTGCCAGGCGCTGCTGGATGGATATTCAACAGTAAATATGGGCTATCCGTATGTGGGTGAGCTGTGTACAGACAATTTTTCAATTGTCACGGATATTTGGGCCAGTATCAGTGATTATGAAGACCGCATGCTCTATATCTGGGACGACAAGATCACGCCGCCGCAGGCACAATGGGCATCGCCGTATCAGACAGTGTATATCGCAAACCAGGTGCTGTCTATTCTCGAAAATTTGCCAGAAGGTCCCCGGCGTCAGCAAATGGCGGGAGCGGCCTATTTCTACCGGGCCTATGCATTGTTCAGTTTGGCTGAGATATTTGCTCCTGTGTTGTTAAAGGATGGAAGTAATGCAGCGGTTACCGCATTGCCCTACCGCACCTCCCCGAATGTGGAAGACAAGAGTGTTCGGATACCGCTTGGAGAATTTTTCTCCAAGTTAATATCCGATCTGGAGCAGGCCGAAAAATTATTACAGCAATCTAATGGACTTCCCTCCAGACCGAATAGCATTGCAGTAGTTGCATTGTTGTCAAGAATATATCTATATCTGCAAGACTATGAAAAGGCATTGACCTATACCACAAAAGCGCTTGAGCTAAATAACGCATTGGTAGATTACAATACGCTACAGGTGGATGAGGAGAGCCCTTTTAAACAATTTAATGATGAAGTTATTTTTCAGGCAATCTCTACCGGATCATTTACTTTTTATCGTACAATATGGAAGGTTGATCCCCAGCTATACGAAAGTTATGCGGATAATGACCTGAGAAAATATTTGCTTTTTATGGATAATGGTGATAATACATTCTCTTTTAAGGGTAATTATGATGGTGAATTGAACCAGTCGCCTTTCAGTGGTCTTGCTGTAGATGAACTGGTGTTGACCCAGGCTGAATGCTTGGTCAGGTTAAAACAGGTCGATAAGGCAAAAGAATCGATCAACTATTTACGTGAAAAGCGCTATAAAAAAGGCACTTTTCAGCCAATAGTAACTTCGGAGCCCGATCTATTGCTAAATGAAATCCTGGAGGAGCGCAGAAAAGAACTGGTTATGCGGCAGCGGCGTTGGCCGGATCTAAAACGCCTGAATTTAGCACCTAAGACTGCAACGACCCTGACCAGAACGATCGCAGGTAAGCAGTATCAATTGCTGCCGAATAGCGGGTTTTACACTATGTTGATCCCACTGGAAATAATTAGTAATTCTTCTTTACCACAAACTGAACGATAATGAAATATCTATTGAATATAATACTATACTTTTTTCCCATTCTTCTTTTAGCCCAGGCAAGTAATGCTCCGCAGGTAAACGTTCCAAAAGGTATCAGAATAGGGATGGAGGTACCTGCTGATGTCTTGGGAAAGACTGTAGATGGAAAATCTATTCCGGCGATAAATGCGCTACCGCAGGACCTTGTCATACTGGATTTTATGACTACCGCATGTACCAGTTGTATTGCTGCTTTGCCCCGCTTGAATAACTTGCAAAACGCCAATAGCAATGTGTTGAAGATTATATCAGTGTCCTACGAGGAAACGGCCAGGGCCCAGGCCTTGAAGAAGAAAAATGAGGTCTTTAAGGCAAACAAACTTGATTTTGTGGTAGAAGACTCGATTTGGACCAGGTATTTCCCGCACCAAACGGTTTCACATATGGTTTGGGTTTATAAGGGGAAGGTAATTGCGATTACCTTTAGCGAATTTGTTGATCAGGATATGATTGATAGTGTTTTAAAGGATGGAAAACTTGATCTTCCGGTAAAGAACGATTTTTTAACATTTGACTTTTCACGTCCACTGATGGAAAATAACCTAGGGAAGTTTTCTTTTCTGACGGGATTTATCGAAGGTGCCTATACTAAATTTGACAGGTATGCAGACAGTGTAAATAATATGATCCGCGAGTGCATCGTGAATGCCGAGATCGTACCGGCTTTCTTATACTGCTATGGTAAGATCGTGGAACTTCCATATATTAAAGATAGCCGAATTATTGTTGAAAGACCGGACAAGGAACGTTTTATATTTGATAAAGAAAGATCTAAATACCGGGAGCTCTGGAAACGTAAGTATGGGATCAGCTATGAGGCTAATTTTGATCTGCATGCTGATACAAAGACAAATATGAAAGCTATGATTAAGGATATGGAGTTGAAATTGGGCGTTAAAACTGCGCTGGAGCCCAGGCCGGTAATGTGCTGGGTAATTAAAGATGATCCTGAGGCAAAGGCAGCCGTACGGAGTGAGGATGGACAAACGATCGCAAATTTTGCATTTATGCTTGATCTTAACGGAGAGAGGCCACCAGTGATAAATGAATCTTCAAACGGCTATAAGTATAAATTTACCGGAGGTTCGAATTACGAAGAATTAAAAGTTGCGCTGAAAAAAACGGGATTCTTATTGACCCAGGAGGAAAGACAAATTCCCTGTTTGGTAATTAAATAAACAAAATGGCTATTGTTGGGTAGCCAACAAAAAGGAGCTATTTCTTTAAGAAATAGCTCCTTTGTTTTAAGTGTGTGCGGAACATGGGAATGAGTTAGAACACCTGAGGCCTGTTTTAAAAGCGCTTTCGCCAATTCAAAATATTGATAATCAAATAAATAAAGGTGAAAACAACGTAAAATTAAGATTACGAAAAGGAAATGGCCTACAATAATATCATCCAGATATTGAGTTTCAAGACAAACAATAAATAGACAACTAAGATGACCTATGCTTATCAAGTATCCCAAACCTAATTTTTAACCTCAATACACGCAATAATAGACAGCCAAGATGACATATTTTAGGCAAGACTTCTTACAAACTGTTATTGTGAGAGATTGTAATGATACATCTCTTTGAAAACAATTGTTTCTTCCTCTATCCATAAATCATCCTTTACAAGTTTAGCTATCAGTGCTTGCTCGTTTGCCGAAAATGCCGTTTTATCAAGTCCGGAAAAATCGTCTTTATAATTCCATTTGCTCATGTGCATAAATGAGTCAGTAGGCAAATACTGATGTGGAGGCGGTGGGGTAAGAATTTGAATGTTTGCGCCTCTTTCTTTTAACCTTCCTTTGATGCGTTGAAATATTCTCAGCCCGTCAAAGTCCCAGTCACAGCTATAATAGATAGGATAGGACAATTCCATTTCATCGATATCTTTTAAGATGCTGATATTATTACCACCAACATGCCATAGTTTAACCTCAAGTTCCTTTGCATTCCAAGGCTGCTTCAAGAAAGATTTATTCTCACAAAGAATGATCGCTTTGGGCTTAGGGTAATCAACGACAAGTCTGAATTGTAGATCTTTTGAAGTTTGCGTAAATTCTTCTATCTCTAAAATTTTCAGTACTGCATTACGCACACTATCCTTGAACTTCAAATATTTGGAACCAGCATAATCGAATATTTTACTAGAAAAATCTTCAATATTTAACAGGTTTCGCTTCAATTCATCCTTGCTTTCGTAGATGACCATCAAAGTACGAATATCTTCTTCGGTGAAATTCTTACCACCATCCGGGCGGATGTCTACCCGGGTAAGAAAGTCGTAATAATATTGATAAGCGGATTGAAAATTTTCTTCATAATATGCCTCATAACCATCTTGTGCCACCAGGATATTGTTATTGCCTTTCTTTTGCGCAATAAGATCTGTCTGCGACATCAAGTAACGTATGAAGTCCTTGTCCTGGATTCTAGCTGCGGTCCTCTTTTTCTCATACAAGTCATGCAAAGCCTTCAGTAAAGGCCATGTAAAGTCCTTGTTGCTAGGTAGTTTCTTCAAAGATTTCATTTATATTTTCTGTTAATTGACCATCATGGAAAATGCCCAACGGTGGTACATAAGTTTGCCCCGTAGCATCCTTGTTGTCATGCATAATATAAATATACTGCCCGTCGTTGTTGATATCACCGGCGGTATCGATAGACATGGTTATGATCTGGTAACCCTCTTTTTTTGCCAGGGCATGCAACATTTCATAATTACCACCCAACCCCTCCGCTTCATCAATCGGCATCACGCGTATGCCTGCATGCTCTTTATCTTCGATGAGCGACAACCGGGCCAGGCAAAGCAGCGCATTGGCTGTATAGGTCTGCCCATTGCTGCCCGAATTGCTCTGTCCGTCTTCCAGCTTGATCTCAAAAAGCAGGTCAAAATAAGAGCGTGGATTCAGCAGGTCTTCTACTTTAGCATTCCTGTCGCCATTGGCATCCCGAAAAACGCTGAGCATGATCTCGCTAATATCCTGCTTATGGGCAGATGCAAAAAGCCCCCCCTCCTGCATTTCGTGGGTCAGGCGCTTCCTGAAAACCTTCATCCAATCTTCTGGGTATCCCGGCGCGGGCTTATGTTGTAAGGTGGCATAGTTGCCACCTGTGATTTCATTACTGGATAAATATCGGGCTATACGTTGCACTTTGGTCAAGTATTCATTGTAAGCTTTATGTACTTCGCTAAATACATTGTGGAGAATTTCTATCTTTCTTGACCCGATACTCTGCAGATCCTTGGCTAGTTCTGTAAGCCTTTTCTCAATTTGCTCGCCGATAAGTTCTGCCCGGAGTTGCTGTGTAGGAAAAACGGTGGGTAATAATTTGTGCGCCAGCACGCCTACCGAATAATCTTTCAAGATAGTCTTATCTTCAATTTCATTGCTGGCCAAATCATAGGATTCCATAAATTTAATTTCCGCCCTGTTGCTTTGGTTTTCGTCTGGCTCTTGGTCTATTTTAACAGCATCCTGATCGGCCACGAACTCGCGATGATGTTCGGCCAAAAATTTTATTTTTGCTTCATTAAGCTTATTCAGGCTTGATATGCATCGCTCCTTTTTCTGGTCCCGAAGTCTTGCAGCTCCGTAATATTCAGCTTCTGTATTGGTATTCATCTCGTGTAATTTGTTCATAGCAGGATTAGTGCTGAAAAGATCTGTTTCCAATTTTTGTATTCGCTGCAGCGAAACAGTTTTGGTTATTATAAGCTCATCCAGCGCATTTCCAGCAAGTAGCAAATCGCCTTCTACTTCCTGCAACAACTGTTCGAAATCAGTACCACCATATTGTTCAATCATATAACATTCGGCTTCTTCAATCTTCTCTTTAGCATCCATATCAGCCCGTCTTATTAGTGTATAATTATCAAGCGAAATACCATAAGCCTTCTCCGCCTTCTCATAGTCTGCCAGGTGTTGTTCCGAATTTTGAAAGGCCGAAAGATACCGCTCTAATTCCGGCGGCGTTATATGTGCTATATCGTCTATTGCTGCAAATAACTCGCTGGGGTTGGCATTGTATAAAGCAATCGCCTTGTCTAATGCCGGATAACTTTCCAGTTTTTCTTTCAGGTTCTTTAATTGCCTATATTCCTGTTTTAAAATATCCAGCTGGTGCTTCAGCGCTTTTAACGGCAAGCGATCCAGCTTGATTTGATCGGCCGGCACGTTGAGATGCTGCTCCGATACATAGGCTATATATTCATAGAGACCATTTAGTTCGAGCCAGAATCCCCCCTCATCTGCTTTGACAATAATCGGATTTTTAAATAACCTTTCCGGAAATGGCAAGTATTGTCCTTGTGGCGGAATGGGAGCGATCCTTGACAGGGGCTGAAAATGGAACAACAAACTTTCCTGTTCTATACTCAGAGGCAACGCCAGCTGCGCTATGGCCCAATGGGCCAACGATGCCGGGTTTTCGAGGTCTGAAAATAGTAACTGAACTTCCTTCTCTTCGATAACATCCTCCAGCTTCTTCAGCTTTTGCAAAGTCCGTTCTCGCGCCGTTGCATAATCTTCCTGATACCAATCCGATTGTTTGAGCTTGCCTTCTAACCGGTGAGTTTGAAGATAAGCCTCAAACTCTTTAAGTGTTTCCGCATCCGTTAGCTTGCTGCGTTCTTCCGAATGCCATTTCCGGATGGACTCCAGGTCTTGCCGATCCCCGGTCAACCAAAGGTTTACTTTGTCAATAAGGTCCTTATACCTCGTGCTATCGTCTAGCAGCTTTTTCGCCTTGGCTTTTTGCGTTTCAAGCGTTGCTTTATCCTGTTCCGCCTGTTGGCGCTTATTTCTTAATTCCTTTATAGCGTCATACTTGTCTGCAATGTCTGTTTTTTTCCTGGCAGCCAACCTTTTCACAACCAAAAATTTCCGGGCGCGGCTTACCTGATAGGCTTGCTCCGCTTGTTCCCATTCTTTGACGGCATGGACATTTTCGTAGAACCAAAAGCTTGCGCTTTCTTGGCTGTACTGCTTTTTCAAAAGATGGTAAACGTTAAAATCTTGCATTACACGCTCTATCTTTTGCTCCTTGTCTTTGATCAGTGCAATCTCATCTTGCAGGCGCTGCTGCTGCTGATGGTCTGTATGAATATATTGTAGTTCTTCGTTGTACTTTTCCAGCAGCCGCTTCTGATCTGCATCGCCAAACAGAAAGGTTTTCAAAGCATCAGAATGGGTGTGAAAGCCTTTGCCTCTGGAAAAAGAGCGGATAATGGCCGCATAGCTTTTCAGGCTTTGCTCGTTTTGACTAAGATCTACAGCTAATATACCGTTATTAAAAAGCAGATGGTGGTACTTCTTATTGCTAACCCTTTTGAGATAGCCCTTTCCCAAAGGATTTTTCTCCAGGTTTTCTAAAGTCTCTATCTGGCCTTCTACCAACAGATCCTTGTAAAAGACCGGCGAGTTCATCGGTACAAGTGTTTTCTCGAAATCGTAACCTGCCTGGACAATAAAAAACAGCATCTGCGTGCTGGAGGATTCCAGGTAGCCGCCGAGTGCAATGTATTGGCGAGGTTGCACCTCCACATTGATGAGAATGTAACCACGCCCGTAGCCACCTCGCGCGCTTTTCAATACCAGCCCACTGGTATCCCTGTTTTTTACCCCCTCTGTTCCTGACTTAAAAACACCGGAGCCCGCTAATAGCAACTGTATAAAATCGGCGATCAGACTTTTGCCGCTTCCGCTTTCCCCGCTAAAATCTGTACGAAAATCATGAAAACGATAATCACAATTGAAATGCTGCCTTATATTGAGTGTAGACAAGCTATATATCTTGGGTTGAAACTTAGCCATGCTCTTTGTGCTTTATGATTTCATCAATCGTTTCAATCTGCGGATAGTAAATCCTTCTTAACCTTTCAAACGAGGGCTGATAAGTAAAATAATCGCTATCGTTTGCATCTTTTTCTATCCAGCCCAACTGGTGAAATTCGGTAAAGGCTTTATGAACCAGGCTATTCAGTTTTCCTTCGTTCATATCCGAACCGGCGTCGCTTTCGATAGACGATACCACACGTTGCAGCTTATGGAGCAGGTCGTCGTACTCCTGGTACAGCAGGTTAACAAAATCGGATATTTTGGACAATTCAATATTGCCGTCGAGTTTGAATACCTTGAAAAAGAGCAGCCCTATCAGGACATATTCAGTCTTGAGATATCCTTTAAAGGAAGGATCAGAAGGTATTTTTCCCCGTGAACTTTCATGAAAATCTAGATAGAAATAAGCGTTCCATCCTTCGCCCTCCTTTTTGAGCAGCATGTCAAAAAAATCCTCATAGTAAGACTGAAGGCTGTCATAGTATTTATCCAGGAAGGTATAAAGCGCGGCAGGCTTCGGGAAATTGCGCTGTATATGCGTGCCCGACCTAAGCTGATAGTCAAGTTTGGCAAAGGCGCCTTTGGCAGCCCTGTCCGTCATAAATGCATAACGCAGGTTTAGATCTTTTTCAGTATCGTCATACTCCATAAGGAAAGATTTTGATAGTCGGGATCATGATATTCTTGCTGGGCCACCCTTACCGTGTATTGCCGGCCATTGCATTGTTTCACCAGCCTTTGTGCAACCCTTACAGGGATATTCAGGTCGTCCTGCTCGGCGGCCAGTATGTGGAAGAAGAAAGGCGAAAATTCCAGCTGGCCTTCTTGTTCTATCTGCAGCAAAGCCTTTTGAGTCCAATCCTGAATACGCTTCCTTTGCGCCAGCTTCTCGTGGTTCTTGGCCATAGCCACCCTTGTCTGCTCCATATCTACAGACCGTTCAGTGGCGGGAAGCGGCGCTTTTCTGCTGAGATCCTTTTCTGTAAGTATACAAAACCTTGGGACTGCTTCTGGCATTTTGATGACGAGTGGCATCACCTCCTCCGGCAATGTAAGTTTTTTGGTTTGTCCTTCCTGGCGTGTATAAGTTGTATGGTCGAGCAGGTAGTGAATAAATTGATCCGTTTTACGGTCCAGCTCCCTTTGGTTAAACTCAAAAATAAACTCCCGTATACCAGGCTTTATCTTATCAATGCGCACACTCACCTGGTCCAGATGGCTGCGCACATGTTCGTTATACCGCATTACCTCGCTGATGCTGTCCAGCAGCTCAAAACATTCAGGATCTTTCAGCATCGGATCCAAGACATCGTCTATGTCGTAGGTGATCTGAAAACCGGCCTTAAGCTCTTCTACGTGCTGCTTGATAGCATCCAGGCCCGCGCTAATGGTATCGATTACCTGCAGAATGTTTTCCTGAGGCTGTTTGATCTGGAAACGGAAATCAGTTACCGACTGGCTTACCTGCTGGTCCAATATCTCTATCTGCTTGGCTAGCTCAACGCTGCGCTGTTGGAAATGATCTTCCTTCCATATCAATAGGTCGGCCGGCCCCTTTTCAAGGCTTGCGTTCAAGGTTTCCAGCAGGTGTTTAAACAAGCGCTCTATCTTGGCCGGATGGTAGCTCTCGGAAAGACGCCTGGATACTTTTTCACAAAACTCTATCCCATAGCTTTTAAACCCATATAGCTTCCTTTTCCTGTCGCGCCAGAGAAAGAACTCCTGTAGGCGCAGGATAACGTTATTGTTGCGGTTACTCTCTTCCCGTAGTCCCGAACTGCCCAGATCGCTCAGCACCTTATTGATCACCTGGATGATCTGGTCTTCCGTAAATTCCTGCTGCCCGTATTTTTGATACAGCGCAAGAATGACGAGCCCGTCTTCCTTATTGGGAATAAGCTGATGATAGCGGAGCTTGGCTTCGGAATAAAGATCAATTTCTTTCATGATCAGAAAATGGAAGATTTATTCTTTGAGTTTACTTTCTACCAACTTATTCTTCATAAACCATTGAAAAATAGACACCAAAGTTTTATCATCTATTGGATCTCGGGCCGAAATAACGGATGGTCCTTCTTTATGTGGGTTATCTCCATAAAACGCGATCAGATTTTTACTTAGTAGATCCACATCAATAACTTCGCTTAAGGCATCGAAGTTGGCATCATAAAATCCCGATTTATAAGAACTACTATTCACCTGTTTATTCTGGGGATTATAAGAAGAAGCATTTATTGTAGGAGTGAATACTTTTATAAGTTTGAGTGCAAATTCATGGTTATTTCCTCGGCCCAAATGTTCGCTCCAAAATGTTTTTAGAGCGCCCTTCTGATCATCCCACTTGCTCCACCAAGCCAGTATTCTCCAAAGATTGCCATCCGAAACAAGGGTAAAGAAATTATCATATGTCATCTTTTCTTTAAATAATGTAACAAGATGTTGCTGAATTGCAACTTCGTCCTGTTCCGAGAAAATGGCGGTTGTGGGATAATTTTTTTCCCGGTACATTAACCAATAATTAATCTCCATAGCATATTCTAAGGACGGAGATGCTGTTAGCAATTTTAAAACAAGGCTAAGCCTTTTGGCTGCGGTGATATTTCTAATCAACCTGGCTATGAGATTCGCGGACTGTGCATATGTTGTCGCAAAATGGATATCCTCTTCCACGGGAAATGATTGGCCAATTTGTGCTAAAACCATAGCAAGGTTTTCAGATTGTATTTCATTTAGTTCTTCCTCCTGCATCCTGAATTTTTGAACTATATCAAATGCACCATATTGCCCCACTGCCTGCGAGAGTTTTGTGACCAAACTTTCAACTGTATTGTTTTGAAGGTCTGCCAGTAGTTGGTCGAAATAGTTATCGGGTAAGTCTCCTTCCTGCACCGTGTAAGAAAAATACCGGTCAAAGTATTTTGCCGAGCATATTTTCCGCTCCTTCTTCCATCGTGTATAGGCACTATCAGGAAAGCTTGTATTATCATAAACCGCCTTCAATTGAGGAAATAATTGTTGCAGTATCTCAATAATGGCAGTTCGCTTATCCATTGTATATATATCAATAGCGCTTGATAGTTTATTCCTTACTTGCTCCTTCTCTGGCTGTTCATGATCATATTCCCGGTTTCCGGTTCTTTGTGTAAACAGGTAAGCATTTGATCTTATGAAATCGTAAAGCTCCGGGTAAAATATCTTTATCCCTTCAATAATAATTAAGTTTCCTGTATTCACTTCCCCATTCAATAAAGGCAGAGAAAAAGCAAGTGTGTTAGCATACCGGATAGCCATTCTTGGATTATCCATGAATGGCAGAAATGCGGTATTGAAAGCTTCTATAAAATCGTTTACCTCTTCTTTGTTTAATTCGATTCCGGCATCGGTCATTACGCTGTTAAGTAAGTCGGCAGTATATTTATACAGAGCTTTCTTACTTGCTTTAGGTATTTTTAAGGGGACCTGTATGATCTTTTCCAGGAAATTATAACCGGCTGCTTTCTTATCACCTCCATACTTGAGCGCTAAGGCAGCAGAAACCATTTCGTCATCAAAAGAAAGCACATAAGCTGTCCGGGGAAAGTCGCCTACCAATTTTACAAGTTTAAAAACGTATTGAATTTCCTGAATATCCAGCCGGTCAATATCATCGACAAAGACAACGATGTTTTTGCCCGATTCTCGAATTATCTTATCAACCCGACTTTTAAGCTTTTCGACAGAAACAGTACTTAATTTCTGTCCCAACTTTCCCAACCATTTAATGGAACGACCTACTTTTGGTATATACTCTGCTGCATCGCCAATTGCATCACCATAATCAGCGAATATCTTCCCCCATTGCTCCTTTCCATTATTAATTTTTTCTCCTAATGCATCCGCTAAAATTGAGAAAAAGGATTTGAGTAAATGCTGTTCGTCCGCAAACATCCAGGGGTTGAAGTTAACGATTACCGTTTCCTCGGGAAGCTCTTGCTGCACAAAATTCATTACCGATGTTTTTCCTTCACCCCATTTACCATACAACCCCACGATTAAGGATTTGTCAATTTTAGGCGTAGCAATGATGGATGCAATACGCTTTGAAAATTCGTAGCGCTGGAAGCAATCTTCAGATTGCAAGGAGGCTGGCTTATCTATATGAATATCTTTAATCATAGACTATATCAGAGTTTAATATAATTCTTACTAAAGCTGCTTTGTAGCTTAAGGCAAAGAATGAGCGGATTGCGTTGCTGAAGAGGAGTAGGCCATAATTCAGTGCTAAGAATCTATTCTTGGTTAAGTTGTTCTTGTCTTATATTGTCAAACCACTGTTTATCAATGTTGATAATTGAAAAAGGCGCTTCAGGATTATTGCGCTGATTAAATACAAATATTTTTGAAAAAAATTCTTGCTTAATATCCAATGCAACAGATTTATCTAGATTAAATTCTTTCCAATGACTAAAAATTCGCTTGGGAAGATAAAAATCAAACTCTGTATTTTGTTCTCTGTTCCATTGGTTCATAACTGTAAGTCGCCAAACATTTGGCTTGCTCGAGAACCAATGTATTTCGGCTTTAAATAGCGAAATTCTACCATCCCCCTGTCGGCGCTTTAAAATATTATCTTTTGTCTGTGACCGGGCAAAGAGAAAGACCATATCCCCAGATTCTAAAAGCCCTACATAGGAATATTGTAGTACATCATTTGAAAATTTTACAATATCAGCAATACTATTATCTTCTTCGAGTAATCTATTTGCTTCAGCGTATTTAGGTAAATCCAATGCTCCGCTCCTGTCCTTAAAGAAATCATATAGGTTTTTAATTCCGACCGGATTAAAACCATTAATCATTGCTTGGTCAATTGAATTAAACTTTTGTATGCTTGTTGAATCAAGAAACCAGCTTAATGATAGTAAAGGGATCTTGTTGTTTGTAGCATACTCCACTGCAGGATTCGTAAATTCATTTACAGAAGCCACTCCTACCTGATATAAGAATCTGGTTCTTGTATCTATTGCATAAGTAGCCCTTTTATTATTCTTCCTTTTCAGAAGTGTATCTCTGGTAACAATCTCAAATTCATTTAGGTCGTTTCGCAATCCTAAAGCATTTCTAACAAAGGGTAAGTTTCCAACAGTTGCGTATGCTTTGCATTCGAATAATAACTGTGTAGGATAAGCAAAAGGCATTTGAATAGGCGGATTCATGATTATATCGGCATCATGTGCGGTGCCTCTTCCATTTACGAAAAATAATCCTTGTTGTTCAAATGAAAAAAGACCATCTGCTTTGACATTCGTAAATCCACAATTTCTTAAAAGCTCACGAACGATATACTCAAGTAAGGCTCCTTTTACATTTCCTGCTTTCATCTGTATTATTTTTAAATAACTAAGCGACGGCAACCTCGTTTTCCTTCTGCTCTTTATGCATCATTTTGTAATGCTCTTCATGTCCCATTCTAATAAATATTTCTTTAAACACTTCGAAATAGCGATCAATTACAGCATCTTGCTGTTCCACATAAAGATCATCAGGGAGACCATGAGAGCCATCATTTATCCAGCAAACAAGTGATCGACAAATTTCTTGTTCTTGCTGATTGTCAAAACTTTTGATCAAATCGTCATCAGCATACTTACCTAATATTTTGAAATAATTCTCTATAATTCTTCTCATAGTATTCTGAATAGTAATGCCCGAGTTTTTTGTTGAATTACTTAATTCCTTCCAAAGCAATTCATAAGAACTTTGAATAGGATTTTCTTGTCCAAAAGGTTGTACAGACGAAGTGTTATTTTTCTTCCTCAATATCCAATAGTTGGTGTCTCCGTTCCGGGGAGTTCTCCCATCAACAAAAGAGACTTCCTTATGGAAATAAACATTGTGAGTAAGCAAAATAATTTGCTTAACGCTGCCTACGTTACTCTTTATCGATTTGATTATCTCTTTTATAAGTGAGCTTACCACAAAAAGAACATTACTATCTAAACTGGAAATAGGATCGTCAACAACTAAAATCCGCTCTGTTGTAATGGACTCTTCGTTTAGGCTTCCTTTAGCCAATTGTAGGTAATATAGAAAAGTAATAAAAGTAGCCTCGCCTTCACTTAATGTCGATTCTGCAATTGATCCGTCTTCTCTATGTATCTGGTATTGATTTGACTCTGTCTTGGAGGGAACTATTTCAAAGTTTAGGAAGCCGTAAGATCTTAGTATTCTATTTATTTCATCAACAGAAGGTTGCACACTGGTAACGTTTTTATTGGCATCTCTTATTTTCTTTTGTTGTTCCTTGTATTTATCCTGTAATGCTTTTACTTGTTTTTGTAAAGCGTCAATTCCCTTACCTAAACCATCTTGCTTACTTACGAAGGCCGCAATAGTTCCTCGATGACTTTCTACTAAATACTTCCAGACTGCTTTAATGAGCTTAGCTTTCTGATTGGTAAAATCGTTGACGATATCATTGTGCTTCTTAATCTCGCTATTAGACTCTCCAATTATTTTTTGGATACTTTCCAGCTGTTCTTTTGTTGAAGTCAGATTTACACTTCTGCTCGGCTCTTTTATTTTATTCCCTAACAGTTCTTTATTAGCAACAAATTGACTTATCAACGTTTTTAGAAAAGCTGCAAACGGTTCAACATTAAGTTTGGAATCTTGATTTCTTTTTTGCTGTAGCTCTATTTGTTCCAGAATATATTGAAGGTTTTCCGATAGTCTATGATACTCTTCGGAGAGTTCTTTTGCCCTTGCAGTATCTTGAGTAAATGATTCGTCAAAATAATTTTCAAGTTGCTGTTTAAAGTTTGCAGTAATTGTTTGCTGTTGGCAAAATGGACAAACTTTATCCTCATCAATATAATTTCGTCCTTCATTAACCCAATCATTAAGGTTTAGCTTTTGAATTAATGCTGAAATTTGAACATCTGCCTTGCCAATAATTTTCTTACCCCAGATTTTATCAGATTCAATCGCTAATATCCCTTTAAATTCAATGGCTGAAATCGAGGGCAAAATATTAGGGACTTCACCAAATATTGTCTTTGCCCTTTCTCGTAATTCTTCAATTGTCAACAACGCATCTTCATTACTTGTAAATTCCTGCAATATTTTATCTCTGAATGCATCTTTTCTCATGTATCCCTTAAAAGTTTCTTTGAAATCATCCTCGTTCTCCTTATATATATCATGCCATATAGCTTCCTTAAAGTCGTTATCTTCTTGAAGTTTTGTTGCTTCCTGTCCCTCAAGTGTGCTCTTCTTTTTCAAACCATTTTCCTTGATCTCTTCTAACTCAGATTGCATTTTTCCGATCGCTTCAATTTGTTCTTTTGTTGCCTGCCCTAAAGTGAAGACACCGTCTATCTTTCCTTTCCCAAAATTTCTGTCACGAAAATCTTTATTGTATACAAGAGCATTCAGAGGGAGATGGCCTCTCCACCCTAAATGACATTTAGCATATACTGAATCCGTTGGATTAAATATTAATTTGGAAAGGGTTGTTTTTCCACAACCATTTGTGCCATAGATAAAATTGATTTTTTTCAAACCATTTATCTCAATGCCAGTTGTATCATAAGTGGCAACGCTTCTAATTGCAATTGATTCAAGCATATTATGAGTCTTTTAGTAAAAGTATTTTATAAGCAGATTAAGGATTCGCATTCATACCACTTCTACCTTACTCCTCCCGCTCTGCTGTTTACTTACTTTGATCTGCACTGGTATCCGTTCCGTCATTTCCTGCACATGAGAGATCACGCCTACCTTACGCCCCTGATTATGTAAGCGTTCCAGTGCATCCATAGCAATATTTAAGGTAGTGGGGTCGAGAGAACCAAAGCCTTCATCAATAAATAATGATTCTACTCGCATGCGACTGCTGGATAGCGAGGCCAGCCCCAATGCAAGAGCTAGTGAAGCAAGGAATGATTCGCCGCCGGAGAGTGAGTAGACGGTGCGCACTTCATCGCCCATGTGTTGATCGACCACTTGCAGGCCCAGTGTATTGGGGATACGCTGCAGCAGGTAGCGGTTGCTGAGTATGCCGAGGTGTACATTGGCATAGCTGAGCAATACATCTAGGGTATATTCCTGTGCTATGAGCCGGAATTTTTTGCCATCTGCCGAACCAATAATGTCGTTCAGCTTTGCCCAGTTTTCAGTAGTCAGCCCCTGGGCTTCAATGATGCCCAGCAGATCGCCGATCTTTTGCTTGTTGGCAAGGTCCTGCTGCAGTTGGAAACCGATCTCGTTCTTTTGCTGTACCTGTTGTTGCAGGTTTACTTTTACGGTGTTCTGTAATTCATGTAACGCTTCGGCGCTTCGCTCAGAAAGCCGTTGCTGTTCATGTTGCTGCAGTTGGGTGCTGCGTTCCTGCAATACGGATCTAGCTTGTGTTATGGCATCGTCTATCGCTCTCAATGCGGTACGTTCTGTTTCTATCCAGCCGATATCATAAGCCAGCAATTGTAATAATCGCTCTTCATCTAATGCCAGGCTATTGCGGCTATTGAATGCTATAAGCCAGTCCCGTATCTTTTGATGGAAGATTTCGGCTTGTTGCTGTAAGAGTAGTATGTCTTTTTCGGCCTGCTCTTTTTGTGTGCCGGTACGGGTAAGGTTTGTTTGTAAATCTTCCCGATCGGTCTTCATTTTTTCCAATGCCTGCTGCACTGCTGCTACGAACTGTTTTAACCCTTGCTCTATGGTTGTGGCAGCTTCGCCGTTAAAGATGGCCTTTCGTTTTTGGGTAAGTATATCCTGTTGTTGTGTTACCGAGGTAAGTGCGGCTTGCTTTTTTTGTACCTCCATTGAAGCATTTTCCAGCTGCCCCCTTGTCGCTTCGAGTGTTGCCTTCAATATACCATGCTGCCGGGCATCTTCTTCCTGCTTTTGAATATTGGCTTTCCATTGTTCAGCAAAGTCGCCGATACGATGCAGGAATGCCGCAGAATCAGCTTTCCAATTGGCAAACCAGCCGGGTGCGATAAAGTAAGCAGATAAGCTTTGTTCTATTGCAGCAAGTGCCTGGTTGCTATTTTGCTGTTCCTTATGGTATTGCGCCTCTTGTTCCTGCAAGGATTGCATACGCCTGTGGGTATCTTTTACGGCATTGCTGTTTTCGTGCTGCTGCCGTTCCAAAGCAATTATTCTTTGCTGCAGAGCATCCAGCTCCTGTTTTTTTGCAGCGTACAACTGTATTTGCTGTTGCAGGATTTTTTGTTGTGCCTTTGCATCCTGTAATTGCTGTGCCAGCCATGTTGTTTTTTGCTCATTGGGTATTTCAGCAGCATGGGGGTAGATAGCAAAGCCTTCCCAGGTTTTTTGATGCGCTGCAAGTGCAGTTTCTTTTGTACTTGTTTCCTGCTCCTGCAGGGCGATCGTTTCTTTTAACCAGTTGATCATTTCCTGCAGACTACTTTCTGTTTGCAGGCAGGTTGTATAAGCTTTATCATTTTGCTGGTGTGTAGCTTCCAGTTCCGCTAACACATGATTCAATTGGGGCTGTTCGGTAACATACGGATGCACTGCGCTGCCACAAACGGGGCAAGGCTTTTCGGGTATTAACTGTGAGCGTAGGGATGCCACATTCTCTGCAGCAGCAAGCCGTGCTTTATCCAACATGCGGAGCGATGCATCCCGCTCTGCGGCAGCAACCACCAATTGTGCTGAGGCCTGTGCCAGTAATGGTGTTTTATTGCTTAATTCGCTTTTATTGCCGGCCAGCTTTTGTTTTAATGCATTGAGGTCCGCCCCGCTATGGGATAATATTTTCCAGTGTGCTTCTGCTGCAATCATATCTTCTATGCGGGAGTCGATAGCTGCTTTTTCTTTCTCTGTAGCATCACTGGGTATCGCTGACAATGCCCCAGAAGCAGTGGTATGCAGCTCCTTTTCAGCCTGCAGGTGCTGTACAATAGTTCCTGATATTGCTTCCAGCTCAGCTTTTGCCTGTTTCGCTTCGGCTATAGCAGTTTGTATACGTTCCAGCTCTGGTAACAATGATTGTGCAGCATCCAGCAGCGCCTGTGCATCACCAAGCTTTGAGCTGATGAGGCCATGATTTTCAGCAATGGGCTGTCGGGTACTATTCTCTTTCTTCCATTGTTGTAATTGTGTAATGGAAGTGAGCAACTGTTCGGATTGCTGCTGCTGTTGTTGTAGCTGCTGCTTCAGTTTCTGATGGTTGTCTTCAACAGTCTTTACTTCTGTTGCGGCCTGGTTTACCTGTTCTGTTTTTTCCTTGATCTGTACATCCAATGCCCTTGCTTCTTCTAAGAGTGGCAGGGCTTGTTCCTGTTTTTGAATAGCAGCCGTGGCTGCTTCATTGGCGGTTTGTAGTTGCCTATCTAATGTTTCCTGCTGCTGTTGCAGGCTGTCAAGGGTTGTTTGTAAGTGTTGCTGCGTTGCCGTCTTTTCCGCAAGTTGTTTTTCTGTCGCTTGTTGCCCATCCACCCAGGTCCGTGTGGGTTGCACTTGTTCCACCTGCTTTAATTCCTGCTCACGGCCTACTGCATTTCGCCTGGCCCCAATGGCCTGTTCCTGCACAGTATGTGCTGTACTGAGATTGGTTTGTAATAACGTAAGCCGGGTATGCCAGCCAATTTCCTTATTTAAAAGTTCTGCTTCTTTTTCCTGTATGGCTATGCTTTGTTCCATGGTTGTTTTTTGCCGCTCCAGCTCTTCCAGTTCTTCCGGTGTAAGTGTGGAAATGCCTTCCCGTTTCAGGTTTAGGTCTTCCAGCTCCCTTTTCTCTTTACTATAATTAACAAATATCTGCCTGGATATTTCAGAATAAATACGGGTACCCGTAAGCTTTTCCAACAGGGCAGATTTATCCTCTTTAGGTGCTTTGAGAAAGGCTGTAAAATCACCCTGGGCAAGTAATACGGATCGGGTGAACTGTTCAAAATT
The DNA here is from genome assembly GCF_040567655.1 of Chitinophaga sp. H8. Classification (NCBI taxonomy): domain Bacteria; kingdom Pseudomonadati; phylum Bacteroidota; class Chitinophagia; order Chitinophagales; family Chitinophagaceae; genus Chitinophaga; species Chitinophaga defluvii. The sequence continues at coordinate 213,006 of NZ_JBEXAC010000001.1, forward strand.
CAGGCCTACCAAGCGTTCTACCTCTTCCAGCATTTCATTCTTCCTTCCGGGAATATCTGTATTGGTATCAATGTTTTTTAGCGCAATGCTATATTGCTGCAGGCTTCCTTCGGCCTTATCCCTTGCTCTTCGCACCCGCCAGGTAGCCCTATAGCGTTGTCCGTCTACACCTGCAAAATCTACTTCTGCAAATCCTTCGCCGGTACCGTCTCTTAATATGCCCCGCACATCACCTTGGCTTATGGCACTTCCTTGAGCATCCGTTATTTCGATCCCGGATTCTTTTGCCTGCAAGTATCTGGGCGTTTTGCAGTATAAGGCCAGGCAAAGCGCATCCAGGATGGTAGACTTTCCCGCACCGGTAGGGCCGGTTATAGCAAAAATGCCTGCGGATAATAACGGCTCCTGTGTAAAATCAATTTCGGTTACACCTTCAAGTGAGGCCAGGTTTTTTATGCGGATGCTGAGTATCTTCATACGGTCTCGAATTGGGCTACCTCCTGGGTTACCTGGTTAAATAATTGGAGCAGTTCCGCCGGAACGGCATTATTATACTTAGCTTGGTACACTTTCGCAAACACATCCTGCGGTTGTAACTCATGAAGATTGTCTTCAGCAACTATTTCTGTTGTATTGTCTGCAACTGTAACCACTGGGTACTTCACATCGATCTTTGCCAGGCGAACATCTTTGCCGCTTAGGGCTGTTTCTATTTTGTGCCTTAGGCCGGGTTCGGGCCCATGCAGCAAAACACGTACTTCCAGGTACGGCGCTAACTGCGGATTGATACCGGTGGCAGGTAGTTGTTGCAAAGCATTGATCACTTCGGCTAGTGAACTGTGTACAGAGGGCACCCGTTGCAATGCCACTGATACAGGGATTTCTATAGATCTCAGGTTGATGATGTCTTGTTCTTCCAGGTCGAACACAATGACCTGGTGTTTATAATTAAATTCTGAAAACGACATGGGAATTGGGCTACCACAATACCTTACATGCTCTTTACCACCAATGCGCTGGGCTTTGTGGATATGTCCCAATGCTACGTAGCGGATATCTTCTGGAAAAGCTGTAGCGCCAATGCATTCTACACCTCCCATGATGGCCCTTTCCACCAATTTGTCAACATCGGTCATATCCGTTTGCTGCGCATGTAGGTGGCCCATACAGATTATGGGGTCGTTTGCCTGTTTTTTAACACAGGCGCAGTTATAAGCTTCGGCATAAAACGATGCAACGCCTGCTTCATAAGGATTTTCAGCGTCTGTAATGATAGGATAATCGCCCATTCGCAAAAAAGGAATGGCCATGCACCAGGCTTTGATAGCCCCTGCTTTATCTTTCAGTGGTATGATTAGCTTTTCATAATCAATGCTACCATCCGTTTTCTTTTCAACAAGGCCAATGATATGTATGTTGGATGATTCCAATAAAGGCTTTGGTGATTCCAATCTTGTTGCGGAATCATGATTGCCTGCTGTTATAATGATCTGCAAATCAGGATTAGTCCTTACAGCTCTGTTCAGGAAAGAATAGAACATTTTGATGGATGCCGCTGAAGGATTGGATAAATCAAACACGTCTCCACTGATCAGCAAAACATTGACGTGCTCGGTTATAAGCGTTGCCAACAGCCAATTTAAAAACTGAGAATGTTCATAAGTACGATCATATTCGTGGAACAACTGGCCAATATGCCAGTCGGCGGTATGAAGGATAACCATTACAATGTTATATTTCTTTAATAATCAATTCGTTTTGGGCCTCTCTTTTGGGGATATGGGCTAAATTTTCTATTCGACAATTTAACAATAAAAAATTGAATATGAAAATGCAATTTCCGAAGTGGTCAACATTACAAACATGTTAGTGCGAATGATGTCAACAAAATGGCCACAATGTACTCAACTCCTTTATCCTATCCGCGAGGGAAAACACACGATTATGGGTAGCTAAAACACTCGCTTTCCCCAGCTATACGTATTTATTCTATCTAAATCTTGTCTAAAAATAAAAACGTAATTATGAAATCAGCCTATTTGTATGTTCGGGTAAGTACCGATGAACAAAAAAGAAAAGGCCACTCCCTTGAAGAACAGGAAGATCGCCTTATAAAACATTGCGAAATATATGGTATCCGGATTAAGGGAATATACCGGGAGGACTATTCCGCAAAAGATTTTAACCGTCCTGAATGGAAAAAGCTCATTAAAAAAATCCAAAAAAATACCCACGGGTCACCTGAAAATATCTTATTCATAAAATGGGATCGCTTTAGCAGGAATATTGAATATGCTTATCAAATGATACGAATGTTAAGAGAGCTGAATGTTCAGCCTATGGCAGTAGATCAACCGATCGATCTTGAGATACCGGAAAGTATTGTAATGCTTGCTGTTTATTTATCCATACCTGAGGCGGAGAATAGTAGGCGCAGCCTGACCACATCAGACGGCATGCGTAGAGCGAGAAAAATGGGGCGATGGCCAGGAAGAGCGCCTATGGGTTATATGAACAGTACAACTCCTGACGGTAAAGAAATTATCCTGCCTAAACAGCCAGAGGCTGATTATATTAAATGGTCATTCCAACAACTGGCAACCGGGACTCTTACGATTAGCCAAGTTAGAAAAATGGCTTGCGTAAATGGATTTCAATGTAGTAAGAATAACTTTTGGAAACTTGTACATAATCCAATCTATTGTGGCTTTATTAGAATCCGGGCAAACCGGAAAGAGGAAGAACAAATTGTAAAGGGTATCCATGAGCCATTAATTTCAGAACGCTTATTCCACCAGGTTCAACTTATAATTACTAAGGACCGTAACAAAAGAGGGAATAAAGATGCCTTAAGATCGTTGTTTCCTTTAAGAGGTTTCCTGTCTTGTCCATGGTGTGGCGGCAGAATAACCGGAAGCGTATCACATGGAAAGTACCTAAAATACTCCTATTATCACTGCATGGGATACAAATGCAAAGGTAGATTTAAGGCTGAAGTGCTAAATAGCAGTTATGAAGAAAAATTAAAGGAAATATACCTCCGGCCTGAAGTGTATGAACTTCTTGGTCTAGTATTAGAAGACGAGAACATTTTTACTTGCCGAAGAGAGTATATAGATGAACGCAAAAGAATACTGGATACTATCTCAAAGCAAGAACTTCATATTTCAAAGGCCAGGAAGTACTTTCTTGATGGACGGATCGACCTTGATGACTTCAGTAAATTGAAAAAGGAACACATTGAGATATTATGCCAGTTGAATCATCAGTTAAAGAGTATTACCCAAAAGTTAACCGGTTGTGATCGTAATGATAATTTGTGGCCCGACACCAATTTCAATGTCTCTCAATCTTATAGAGAGCAGGATACAAAAGGAAAACGCGATATCATAAGCCTGTTTACACCAGCCGCAATAAACCCTGTCACAGTAAATTTTGACTCCCTAAAAATTAATGAAGTAATAGCTCTGATTGTGGAATGCCGTAAATAGGATGTGTTGCATCTCGCATACTTTTTTAATCCTTTAATACAATTGAACATGAGTGAATTTCATTATAAAAATCAGAGTAGTTTTTCAGGTAGAAAGGTATTTGTTAATCAAGCTATTAGATTACTATCCCGGAACGGCATAAGTGTGAACAGGGAAAAAGCCGAAATAATACTGGATTTTCTTTATTTAATTGCGCGGACATATAAAACGCAAAAGAGAGAGATGGCTTCACAGGGTCTGAAACCTAATGATTGAATCGAACACAGGATGTCAGCCTGTAGATTGCAATCTGGCTACATAACAAATCGGCGCTTAAACGTTTCTGAAAAACTCGAACACAATTATTGATCCAGAAATGGAACAATAAAACAATGCAAATCAGCCTGTTAATTGCATAAAAAAAGGAAACGACCAAAACTGATCGTTTCCTTAAGTGCGGAAGAGGAGATTCGAACTCCCAAGCCCTTTCAGGCACTACCACCTCAAAGTAGCGCGTCTACCAATTTCGCCACCTCCGCATCTGGTAGAAGGAGTGCAAAAATAGTTTGTTTTTGAAAATAAGCAAATTTAATTATAAATAATGTCACTATAGCACTGCCACAGGGGATTTAAGAGCGCAATTTCCCGTTATTCCCTGCATTATTTTCTCAGCCAGATCCGGAAGGTACTTCCTTTGTTGAGCTCGGAGGATTTTACAGTGAGCCGTCCTTTGTGATAGTCTTCGATGATCCTTTTAGCGAGGGAGAGGCCCAGGCCCCAGCCTCTTTTCTTGGTACTGAAACCGGGTTTGAACACTTTCTCAAAGTTGCTTTTGGGGATACCTTTGCCGGTATCTGAAACATCGATGATGATATGAGCCGGATGGTTCTCTATATATAGATCGATATCTCCTTTCCCTTCCATAGCATCCAGGGCGTTTTTCAGCAGATTTTCCACTACCCAGTCAAAAAGCGGGGGGCTGATCATGGCAGGGATTTCCTGTTCGGGGGAATGTACAGTCAGGTGTACCTTTTGTGATGCCCGCTTACGGATATAGCTGGTCATGCTTTCAATCTGTTCCACGATGTTCCTTTCTTCCAGTTTGGGCACACTGCCTATTTTGGAGAAGCGGTCGGTGATCAGTTTGAGGCGGTCTATATCTTTACCCAGTTCTGTTACGATAGGGGTGTTGGCCTCATTTTCTTTGAGCAGTTCCATCCAGGCTTCCATAGAAGATAGGGGAGTGCCCAGCTGGTGGGCGGTTTCTTTGGTGAGCCCCACCCACACCATGTTTTGTGTAGCCCTGTTGGCACTGGACAGTGCAAATAATACCACCCCAATGAACAGGGTTACCACGATAAGCTGTATGTAGGGGTAGTACCTGATCTGTTTCAGGATGAGGGAGTCGCCGTAGTAGATATAGTTATAGACTTTTTGTCTGGCATCTACTTCCATGATAAAGGGAGGGTGCTGCTTTTTATAGATGTCCAGCTGGGCTTTCAGGTAGCCTTTGTGCTGGGCAATTTTGGCCGAATCCAGGTTACGGCTGTCGATGATATTCCCCAGCTCATCAGTGAGGATCAGCGGGATAGTAGTATTGGTCGTCACTATTTCGATGGCCAGGTTCAGGTTGGCTTCAGAAGAAGCCTGCAGCAGTTCCCGGTTAGCCTCTACCCAGGTAGCCACCTTTTTCCGTTCTTCCTGCTGGATTTTCTGGGATAAGTTGCTGACGAACCAGATCGTAGTGGCAATAATGATCAGCGCCATGGCTGCCAGTACAAACTTCCATCCTACATACTGTTTAAACATACGGAATACTTGTCGTGCCTAAATTAAGCATAAATAATTGATGGTATAAGGTTTGTGGTGCTTTGGCAGCAGTATTTGCTGCCTGTGCCCCATAAAACCGGGTATACCTGTTTATAAACTGTTAAACCTGCCTGACGGAAGCCATTTATAATGTAAGTTATATAGCATTTTGTTGCATATTTGCAACGCAAAATATCAGTTAACGCATAAACGAAATATCCTTTGTCAGTATTGCCATCAGTAGCTGTAGTTATTCTAAATTGGAACGGGAAGGCTTTTCTTGAAAAGTTCCTGCCCTCCGTATGCAGTTCTACTTATGGTAATTTGGATTTATATGTTGCGGATAATGCGTCTACGGATGACAGTGTTGCTTTTGTAAAAGCACATTATCCACAGATAAAACTTATTCAGAATAAGTATAATAATGGATTTGCAGGAGGCTACAATGCAGCCTTAAAGGAAGTGGAAGCGGATATCTATGTGTTGCTGAACCAGGATGTGGAAGTGGCGCCGGGCTGGATAGAACCGGTAATAGCGCAAATGCAGCAGGACCCCAACATAGCTGCCTGTCAGCCTAAAATGAGGGCTTACCATGACCAGGAGCGTTTTGAGTATGCGGGCGCTGCCGGAGGCTGGATGGATATCCTGGGATATACTTTTTGCCGGGGGCGGATACTGTATACCACTGAAGTGGATCATGGTCAGTATAACGATGCCCAGGACATTTTCTGGGCTACCGGGGCTGCTTTATTTATCAGATCGGCCTGTTTCCGGGAAGTAGGTGGATTTGATGATGATTTTTTTGCACATATGGAGGAAGTGGATCTGTGCTGGCGCTTGCAGCGGGCTGGCTACCGGGTGATGTATTGTCCGGAATCAGTGGTATTCCATGTGGGAGGGGGGAGTTTACCCCAGGGTAATCCCCGGAAGTTATACCTCAATTTCCGGAATAACCTGATGATGCTGTGGAAAAACCTGCATTCGGAAGACAGGTGGATCGTGTTATCCCAGCGGTTTTTCCTGGATCTGCTGGCTGCTGTAAAAAGCCTGGCAGCAGGTAAGCCTAAAGACATGATGGCCATCTTCAGGGCGTATCGCGATTATTATAAATGGCGACGTAAATATGTGAAAAAAGATACTTTGCCGGAGAAGAAATTACTGGCTATCAGTGGGGTGTTTCACGGCATTATGATCTGGCGCTATTATTTTCTTAACAGAAAGAAGTTTTCAGACCTTAACAAATAAGGCATATATCTCCCGGAGTTTTAAGGCATAATAATACCCAAAGTGCGATACACCAAGGTATAAGCTCCTTCAGAAGCTGGGCCAATTGTAAACTTTTTAAATAATACTTTGATTATTATTTGACTTGATGTAAGTTTGCAATGCGAAAAAAACTGATTATGGAACAAAATACGCTTGAAAATAAGAACGACATCACCCTTGACAGGGTTGCGTCCTCCCGGTTCATTTTTTACGTAACTTTTGCTTGTGTGATAGCTTTTGCATTAGGTGGTTGCTACAACCTCTATAAGCATCACTACAAAGGTAAACCAGAAGTAGCTGTACCGGAAAGTACCTTGTATAGTCCAAAGTATAAGTAAGCTGATCAGCTTTCACAGATATTAAAGCCCTGGCCATGAGCCGGGGCTTTTTGTTTGATAGCCTTTGTTATCAGTAAATAAAATGATAGTTGGGAAATGTGTGCAGGGGTATGTGCAAAAAAAAAGTCTGATTGAAATGATCAATCAGACTTTTTTATGGAGCGGAAGACCGGGCTCGAACCGGCCACCCCGACCTTGGCAAGGTCGTGCTCTACCAAATGAGCTACTTCCGCATGATTTGTAAGAACTATGTTGTTTCGTTGGGATTGCAAAAGTAAGAAACTGTTTGAAACTGACAAATAAATTGTTGACTTTTTTTACAGTGTTTGTAAATTTTTTTTCATGAACAGTTGTGCATAGAAATCACACAAAAGTGTAGTATATTGATACACAGGATATACTAAATTTAGTAAATCACAAAAACACGTTATAACTGAATACAACAACCAAATAATTTTAACCACATTTTGAAGAACAGGATGAAACCTTAATTCCATTACTGATTAATTACGTGAAAAATGAAAATGCTTAGCCTATTACTACATCCTGGAACAAAATATGGAAATGCAAATAATGCAGCCGAAACAACGCCTTTGTCTCCTGTATCCCGATCCAGGCAGGAAGACCGTACCATCGCCGTAATTATGATTGTACTGGCCGTTATTTGTGCCGTACTTTTTCTCCAGAGCGGCAATGATGCCTTTTGGAGTTGGTTGGAAAAATAATATAGTTTACCTGATTCGTGCATGAGCAATGAACTATATACCGCACATGTACTATATAATGTAGACTATATCCTATGAAGAAACCAATATCAGACCATTTGTAACCGTTACCGGAAAGGTAACAACAGCACGTTTTTAAATAGCAGCCACCTCCTTTATATAAAAGAGGTGGCTGTTATTCTTTTATATGAATTATACTTCGCTCAGACATCTCACGGTAATACATGAACGGTAAGCCCGGCACTATGTATTATTAAAATCGGCTGTTATATTTACGTCCCGCAGTTTTAAAAGCGGTTATCATGCACCAGTTTACTATCTCTCTACTGATCTTATTATTAGGAGGACATTACGTCTCCGCACAGCAGCCAGTTTATCAATGTACATTTGAAGACCAGCCGGCCCAGGTTACTGCCAAAGGCATCAGCGGAAAGGCATTGAACCTGGAAGCTTCTGCTCCCAGCAGAAAAATCATGCAGGTGCCTTACGCCCTGAAAGGATATAAGGGCTCTTTTACAGTGATGTGCTGGGCAAAAGCCGCCAAAACTGCACAAAACAGTTATGCCATACTGGAAGCCGTATCCGGTAAAGAAGATACACAGAAAGGCTGGACCATTGGCTTGCAGGCTAATGGTGCCTGGTACTGGAAAATCATGCAGGGCAATCAAACATATGAGTACCAGCCTACTGTACAACGGCAAAGTATAAAGGATGATAAATGGCATCTGCTTGCATTTTCTTATGATACTGCCAAGATGGAATGCAGCATGTATTACGACGGGCAGCAGGTAGCGATTTATTATACTCCGGGTATATCCGGTGTGCAGGAAGCAGCTACACTGGATATAGGCGGCCGGAAGCAGGGGGACCTGGAACAGTGGGAGGCTTTCAACGGCTGTGTAGATGAAGTGGGCCTTTATCAGTCGGCATTATCTGCCGAACAGATACAGCAGGCCTGCACCAAATATATGCCCACCAAAAAACGTCCGCCATTGCAGGCAGGAAACCAGCTGAAAGTGATGAACTTTAATATCTATCATGGAGGTAATGAAACCGGGAAGGAAGTAGGGCCGCAAAGAGTGGTAGACGTGATCCGCCAGTCGGGGGCAGATATTGTTTCTATGCAGGAAACATATGGTTCCGGTGCTGTTATTGCCGATGCACTGGGGTATTATTTTTACCTGAGAGGGTCCAACCTGAGCATAATGAGTAAGTACCCTATTGTGGAAACATTACCGGGAGAGCATCCGTTTTATAACGGTGGCGCCCGTATTAAACTGAATGCGCAAAAAGAAATAGCTTTTTATACCAATTGGCTTAACTATCCTTTTGACTATTGGGATATGCTGGAGAAAGGGCAATCCTTTTCTACCGACTCCATGTTGCAACAGATGGAAGCGGTGAATGGCAGCAAGCTACGCCAGATCCTGGATAAGATATCGCCTGTAGTAGACCGTGCAGATCAGCTGCCTGTTATCTTTTGCGGGGATTTTAACAGTGGCTCTCACCTTGATTGGGTAGAAAGTACCCGTCATCTGAACGGAGGACATGTAGCTGCTTTTCCCGCTGGCAAACTAATGATGGCGGCAGGGTTCAAAGATTCCTTCCGTGAGGTACATCCTGATCCGCTGAAAGAACGTGGCATTACCTGGACACCACAATTCCCCAATGCATTTCAAGACCGCATTGATTATATTTATTACAAAGGAAAGTTACAGCCGCTACAATCTTTTACGATCACTACGCATCCTGCGCATTATCCATCAGACCATGCTGCACTCGTAACTACCTTCCGGATCCTGTAGTAAAAATTGCCGCAGGCCATACACAAAATCATAAAATAAGCTTATATTGTAGATAGCATTGATTTGTAAAGGGCAGTATGTCTGGGTAATAAAAATATCCTCCCGCTGCCTCCCGTCATGTTGGAATAGAAAACACCACATTCTTAACACCCAATTTTAACATCAAAATCTACAATTATGCAGAAGTACATTGCTGAACTCATCGGTACTTTTTCTTTGGTATTATTTGGTTGCGGCGCTGCGGCAGTTTCTGGTATCAGTACTGCCGGACCAGCAGGAGTAGGACTATTAGGTATTGCTATTGCATTTGGCTTTTCAGTAGTAGCGATGGCTTATGCCATTGGCGGCATTTCGGGCTGCCATATTAATCCTGCTATTACGATTGCCATGCTGGTAGCTGGTAAAATTAAAGCAGGCGATGCAGTGGGGTATATTGTTGCACAATTCATTGGTGCGGTGTTAGGTGCCGGTGTATTATACCTTATATTATCCGGCAAGTCAGGCTTTGAGATGGGGGAATGGGCTTTGGGTGCAAATGGATGGGGTGAGGGATACTTAGGTAATTTTAATACAACCGCTGCATTTATTGCAGAAGCGGTATTAACCTTTCTGTTCCTGTTTGTAATTTTTGCGGTTACTTCCAAATGGGGTAACAGTACCATGGCAGGCCTGGCCATCGGTGTTACACTGATGCTGATACACCTGGTGGCTATCCCGATCACAGGTACTTCAGTAAACCCTGCACGTAGTTTTGGGCCTGCTATTTTTGCTGGCGGAAAAGCATTGCAGCAATTGTGGTTGTTTATAGTAGCACCGATTGCAGGTGGTATTGTAGCCGCTATAGTATGGAAAGGATTGTTTAATGAAGCTAAAAGCTAAAAATATAAAATGAATTATTAGCCAGGTGGTGCCAGTGAGCAGCCACCTGGCTTTTTTTATGCCATTTCTTTAACCTGCATTTTATCATTGTTAAATGGTGATGAATACCCTAAATTAGAACTATGCAAAAAGCTATTCCTTCCAGATTTTCCGGTTTAACCAATGATGAAGTATTGCAGGAAAGACGCCGTTCCGGTAGTAATGTAATGGACCATAAAGAAAAGAGCGCGGTCGCGGCAGCGTTGGAAGAAACGATTACCGAGCCGATGTTTATTCTATTACTGGCAGCGGGGATTATTTATTTCCTGTTGGGCGAAACCGGGGAAGGTATTTTTATGTTGGTGGCCATATTAGTAGTATCTGCCATTTCCTTTTACCAGAACTCCAGAAGCCGTAACGCGCTGGATGCCCTGAAACAACTGACTGCTCCCCTCGTAAAAGTGATCCGTAACGGACAGCAGGTAGAAATAACGGCCAAAGAACTGGTAATCGGAGATATTATTATCCTGGAAGAAGGCGTGCAGGTACCTGCAGATGCGCTGATCCTGCAGGCAAATGATTTTGCTGTGAATGAATCGGTGCTAACAGGAGAGGCCTTTGCTGTAAATAAAGATGAGCACCAGGAAAATGCTACGGTATACCAGGGCACTGCGGTAGTAAGCGGACTGGCTATCTGCCGGGTAACACATACCGGAAATCATACTGCACTAGGAAAGATAGGGCATGCCCTGCAGGACATCAAGGAGGAGAAATCACCTCTGCAACAGAAGATCAGCCGTTTTGTAACTATGATGGCGATTGCTGGTGGTGTAATATTCCTCCTGGTATGGGGCATTAATTATTTTGATTCTCATGATGTGCTGGATAGCCTGTTAAAAGGTCTTACCCTGGCGATGTCTGTATTACCGGAAGAGATTCCCGTGGCCTTTACCACCTTTGTAGCCATTGGCGCCTGGAGGTTGATGAAAATGGGCATTATTGTAAAGCAAACCCAAACAGTGGAAACACTGGGGAGTGCCAGCGTTATTTGCTCAGATAAAACGGGAACGATTACGGAAAACAGGATGCAGCTGGCAGCAGTTTACATTGCCGCCACCCGGCAAGTGCTGGAACATCAGCAATGGACAAACGAAACGGCGGGACAGCTGATCACCACCGCCATGTGGGCCAGCGAGCCTATTCCCTTTGACCCGATGGAAAAAGCGTTGCATGAAGCTTACAGTGCGCTGGCTACGGAGGATGAAAGACCCGCTTATGCGATGGTACATGAATATCCGCTGGGAGGAAAACCTCCTATGATGACCCACATATTTGCTGATAAAACAGGGAAAAGGATCATTGCTGCGAAAGGCGCACCGGAAGCTATCCTGCAATGCTGCCATTTGCCGGAAGAAGAGCGGCAGCATGTTATCGCAGTGGCAGAAGAGCTGGCCGGAAATGGTTACCGCTTGTTAGGCGTGGCACAAAGCCCTTTTGAAGGAACTGATTTCCCGGCTACCCAGCAGGAATTGCCATTTGTTTTCATGGGGTTGGTAGCATTTTATGATCCGCCTAAAGCCAATATCACCACCGTATTCCGCCAGTTTTATGATGCCGGTATAGCGGTAAAAATCATTACAGGGGATAGCACTGCTACTACCCTGGCCATTGCCAGGCAGGCCGGATTGGCCGGTACAGAGCAAGCACTTACCGGAGAAGAATTATTACGGTTGTCGCCCCAGGATTTGCAGCGTACCGTTCAGGAGGTGAATGTTTTTACCCGCATGTTTCCCGAAGCCAAACTACGTATTATAAACGCCTTGAAAGAAAATCAACAGATAGTAGCGATGACAGGAGATGGTGTGAATGATGCGCCTGCATTAAAGGCGGCCCATATCGGAATCGCTATGGGGCATAAAGGGACGGAAATAGCGAAGCGGGCAGCAGCATTGGTACTGGCAGACGATGACCTGTCTAAAATGGTGGATGCGATCAAAATGGGCCGCAAAATTTACAGCAACCTGAAAAAGGCGATTCAATATATCCTGTCTATTCACATTCCCATTATTTTAACGGTTACCATTCCCTTGCTGCTGGGTTGGGTGTATCCCAATATTTTCACCCCCGTGCATGTCATCTTCCTGGAACTTATCATGGGGCCTACCTGCTCTATTGTGTATGAGAACGAACCGCCGGAGAAGAATACCATGCTGCAACCACCACGGCCTTATTCCAAAACCTTTTTGTCGCTGGGTGAACTGGGAATCAGTATTGTACAGGGGCTGATCATTACCTTGGGTACACTATTTATTTATCAGTACGCTGTACAAAAAGGCTATGATGAAAACCTGACCCGTACCATGGTATTTACCACGTTGCTTACCGCCAATATTTTCCTGATGCTGGTAAATAGGTCTTTCTATTATTCCATCTTTGTGACCATCCGTTATAATAACGCCTTGCTGCGTGCAATGCTTATTGCTACCATCGCGATGCTGGCTGTTATTTTGTATGTATCACCGGTAACCACCTTTTTTAAATTTGAAAAACCTGGTTTGCAGGAATTAGGCGTATCGGTTTTAACAGGGGGAATAGCAGTAATCTGGTTTGAAATATGGAAGCTGTTAAAAAGAAGGGGGGTAAAACAATCATTGCCTGCGGATAAGGCAATGATTGACTAGTAATACTGCCTTTTGGGGGGTGTTGTTTGTTCATCTTCCTCGTGATCTGTTATTTCACGGGTATCTGATACTTCTTCTGTTTGTTCAAAAGCACCTCCTGAACCATCTGAAATAATTTCATCGATCTCCGCGGGAGGCATTTGTTTTGTGGCAGGAGGCGCCGTTTTCCCTCCTTCGTTTTTTTCCTGCATGTAAATATCATGCATGATTCTTTCCGTCATCATAAAATCAGTTATTATTTAAATGTCTGATACGAAGATACAAAACTAGCTGATTATGGGAAGGAGGGGAAACGGTAATTATTGTAAAATTAATGTGATATCATATTTTCCTTTGTCCCCCGTTTAATTGGCCGAAACGGGGGACTACCCCAGTATTTTAAACTCCTGTTTAATATTTTTGATGGCATACCTTACCAGAGAGTTATGCCCTGACAGGTTTAGTTTTTTTGAAATGTTGTGCCGGTGATTTTCTACAGTTTTAAGACTGATGTTGAGTGATCCGGCTATTTCTTTTGTACTCATTCCTTCCGCGATCATGGTAATAATTTTAAACTCTGTTTTGCTCAGTTTATTGTTTATTTCCTGTGGAATAACCGGAACAGAAATAATGGTGGTGTGTTTGTTTTCATGTGTTGACCTGGTATTAAAAATATCAAACCTGTCCAGGCGTGATTTTATGCTCAGGAGTAGTTCCTTGCTTTTGAACGGGGCCGTCAGGTAATCGTCTGCCCCCAGGTTCATACCCATACGGATATCATCTTTACTGTCTTTGCCATTAATGAAAATGAAGGGGATATGTTTGAGTTTAAGATCGTTTCTCAGCGCTATTAAAAAATGATACCCGCTTTCATCACGCAGGTTGGTGTTGCAGATGATCAGGTCGGGTTTGTAGTGCCGGCACATTTTGATCCCTTCCCCCGAATAGGCAGTAGTATACACCTGGTAATTATCCAGGTGCAGCAATTTCTTAACCTCTCTGGTAATCACTGGATCTTCCTCAATGAGTAATATTTTATAATTTAAGTTTGTCATGATTTGTAATGGAGGCGTTTTATTCGGTAGTATAAGCGGGATAACTTATTCACCGGAAGTTGGTTGCTGATAATAATCTTCGCCTGCCGTTAGAAAGGTGGCATTGCCAGTTGAGCATAGGTGGTCGGGAAGCGGCATTGAGCGCACGCTGAAAGTGTATCGGCATCAGGATATGATTTAATAGGTAACTCCAGGTTAGTTTAACATATACAACAGGTATTGACAAACCGGTCGGCTGGTGTATGGCAGCCATGTAATGACCTTAAAGTGAATAATGATGTTGGAATATGTCGCTCCCTGATTTTATGCATGCATAGTATTTTACTTTTTTTATTATTTAATATCGTCTGTCCGTTCTCTTTTTTCGTAAATTGAATATAGTTCCAGAATAAAATCATGCAGTTTTGGTGGCCACAAAAACAGGGAGGTTCAATATTCTACACGACGGTTTATTCCTGTAAAGATGCATCAAATTAATCAGCCAGTAGATGTTCCTCTCCTACGTATTCTCAAAATAAGTGTTACCACCTATAAACATAGGTATTACTACTCATTTTTAGGGGAAATGGAAGAAAGTACTTAGATTATTGAATCTAATTGCTGAGTTTTGCGCTATTAATAAAACATAAAACGATAAAGTGAAACACCTATAAAGACAGCTGCCCCAGGTAATAACAAAGGTCCTGTTTTTATAACCACTCCCTGTATGTAACAAATCCTTACCCATGAATTAAAGTGTTAGCCATGCTGATTATTTAATGCAAGGGAAAAGCGGTACTTCAGGAGGAATACACCGGAGAGCCATATTCCTGATAAAAAACCACTCTCGCTTAGCCTGGTAACTCCTATTATGTACCAGGCACTAGCGGGAGTGATTTACACTATGCCAGAAAATGACCCTTTAATAATGATAATTTGTAATTGAAATATATGATCCGGTTTAACCGGTTTACTGTAATCAGTAATGTAAAGGTTTTCATAGGATAGCTACCCTGCTGCCTTTTCTTGGGTGGTAGTTTATAATTTAATTTCCTGTGCTTTTATTTTCTTTCCAGAAATCACCTGCTTCATAAACTGATCCATTTTATCAAATTCCCGGAACATATAATTGCTTACATCATGTCCTTTACCCTCATAAGTATAAAGTACTACCGGTTTGTGCCATGCTTTTCCCTGCTCATAAATAGTATGGGCACCAAACATCATGAGCCACCCTGCATCAACAGCACGGCAAAAGCGATGTGCGGCAGTGCCAAAAGGTACCAGCTGGTCTTTGGTGCCATGCATTAATAACATTGGTATCCAATTGTCCTGTTTCAGCGGATTCA
Source organism: Chitinophaga sp. H8 (assembly GCF_040567655.1). Classification (NCBI taxonomy): domain Bacteria; kingdom Pseudomonadati; phylum Bacteroidota; class Chitinophagia; order Chitinophagales; family Chitinophagaceae; genus Chitinophaga; species Chitinophaga defluvii. Next base: position 228,320 of record NZ_JBEXAC010000001.1, read on the forward strand.
TATCAATCAGTGCACCGGCAAATACCATCGCTCCTTTAAAATGGAACTGATTGAAATACTGATACCTGTCCTGGTCACTGCTGGCAAAAGGATTGTATAATAACTGCAAAATGGTTTCTGCCCCGGCACTGCTACCTGCAATAAAGAATTTACTGGTATCTACCTGCAAGCTGGCGGCGTGGTTGGTTACATATTTAGTGGCATCAGCAGCATCCTCTACTGCTATCCGGATAGCTTTCAGCTTTTCCGGCGTAGCTGTAGTACAGCCAAAATCTTTCCCTTTCAGGTATAAACGGTAGGATATTACAAAAATGTTGTATCCTTTCCGGCGCATTCCTTCTGCAAAAGGCCGCTGATTATCCGGATGCCCACTTACAAAAGCCCCTCCATGAACAAATAAAACAGTACTGCCATTTGACTGCCCTACAGGAGCGTAATGGTCCATCCATAGGGTGTCTGTACCTTTTATGGCATAGGTAATCCGCTCCGGTTTCTCCTGTGCAAACAATTGACTGGCTACTCCTGATAATAGTACCCACAACATTGCATTAACTCTAAAGTTCATATGTGTGTTTTTTGAAAAATCACGGTTTCCAGGAGTAATAACACTGCTAAGTAAGAGCATATTCCACGGAAATGCAAGTAATCCGGTAGGTTGCCCTGGGTTTAATACTATTTTAATATACTAATGGGGTGGAGTGGGAGGGAAGTTATACATTTACACCAGTAGCTTTTTTACATATCAGTATGGATCAATTGACAGCACATTTGCAAATGAGGTTATTGGAAAAAGGGGGAGCTGTTCCCTATGAATTGCTGCTCCTGGCAGATCCTTCCAGGGAACTCATTGATAGTTATATTTTTGACAGTACCTGCTATATTGCCTACCTGGATCAGACGGCGGTAGGAGTGTATGTGTTGCAGGAGCAGGCGCATATAGCAGAAATAAAGAATATAGCAGTGCCGGAACAATACCAGGGAAAGGGAATAGGAAAGTACCTTTTACACCATGCATGCCGGATGGCAAAGGAAAAAGGATGGTCCAGGATAAGGATTGGAACCGGTAACTCCAGTGTAGGGCAGTTATATCTTTATCAGCAACAGGGATTTGAAATGACTGCTATTGTGAAGGACTTTTTTACCCGGCATTACCCTGATCCGATCTATGAAAACGGGATTGCCTGCAAGCACATGGTGTTGCTGGAAAAGATCCTGTAAACAGCTATACCGGCCATTACGAGCTGTTAAGCCTATGTTATCACCTGGCCTGATACTTGTCTTGAAATATGATAAACGGACTATAATTTGTCATATCTGCGTTGTAATTTTGAAAATTATGGTACATCTGTCGGGTAAAGTGCTTACCTGTTTTTTATGATCATTTAAAATAATCCGCGTTAATATGTATAAGAAAATCGTTTTTGCAGCTACTGCGTTGCTATGCTCTTCCTTATCTTTTGCTCAGGATAAACCAGCAGATACAGAAGTCTGGACACCTGTTCCTAAGGTAGTAACTCCCGGTAAAGCAAGTACGGAAATGCCTTCCGATGCTATCGTTTTATTTGATGGCAAAAACCTGGATCAATGGGCCAGTGTAAATGATCCACAGGCTCCGGCCAACTGGATAGTAGGCAAAGGGGTGTTTACTGTAAATAAAAAAGCAGGCAATATTCAAACTAAAAAATCATTTACGGATTACCAGCTGCATATTGAGTGGCAGGTGCCTGCTAATATTACCGGGGAAGGACAGGGACGTGGCAACAGTGGCCTGTTTCTGGCATCTACGGGTAGCGGTGATGATGGATATGAATTGCAGATACTGGATTCCTATAACAATCCTACTTACGTAAACGGACAGGCGGGCAGTATTTATAAACAAACCCCTCCACTGGTAAATGCCTGCCGTAAGCCGGGAGAATGGCAAACGTATGATGTTACCTGGACTGCTCCCCGCTTTAATGAAGATGGTACGGTTAAAACTCCCGCACGTGTTACTGTTTTGCAAAATGGTGTGCTGATCCAGAACGATACGGAGCTGCAAGGGCCTACCCAGTATATTGGTAAAGCTGCTTATAGAAAACAACATGGTGCCTGCCCGATTAAATTACAGGCGCATGGTGATAAAAGTGAGCCACTCAGTTTCCGCAATATCTGGATAAGAGAATTGTAAGGGCATTATTCCTATAAAAAAGCAGCATACCAGGTAAGTGGTATGCTGCTTTTTTTTATGCCGGTATTTACCGGAAACTTACATACATATGCTCAAAGTTCAAGGTCATTTCTCCAAAGTTCCGGATAAAATCCTGCCCTATATTGCCATAGCATTTTTCTTTGGTGCCTTCTACCGGCCTGGTTTGTACTTTTACCTGGTGCAGGGTTACTTTTTTATCACCTACATGCAGGTTAAAGTCAGGGAGGATATATACTTCTGTATTCACGACCTCGTCTGCACAACCACTTTCAATAGTGGTTAGCTGCGCCTGTTGCTGTATGAGTTGTTTATGCTTGAGTAAATAAGTGTAGAACAGGTCGGTGTGATTGGCCCCGGGATCAAATTCAAAGCAAAGGGTATCCTGGTCGGTAGCAAAGGCTACAATGGGATTAAGCCCATCCAGCGCCAGGTTGTTCAGATTGCTTTTAGCCGATTGTTGTGGTATCGTGAGTGTACCATTCTGAAATAACCGGATCTCCTTTAAGCCCGCAATTACAGGATAACCGATAATACCATTGATAGCGTAGTCTATGCCGGGAAATGCCAGCTGATTGTCGGGCAGTACGAGAAATACCACATGCTGCACTAATGCCTCGCCTATATACAAGCTATCCGCTACTGCCAGTTGAGAGTACCAGGAAGGAACTACTTCATTTTTGCCAGGTGGGTTGAGCATCCGAAGTCCCAGTTGTTTAGCAAAGCTTTGACTTACTGTACTGATGTTGGCACCAGTGTCAAAAATAAAGTTGTGTTCCTGACCACCTGTTTTTACAGGAATATTGATCAGTTTTACCTTGTCTGTTTTCCAGGGAATGGAAGTCGCTTTAGGGATATGTACTTCCTGGGGTGGGATATCAGCAAGGGTACGCCAGATATAGCTGTCATTGGCAGCATCTGCAGTTTGTGTGCTGTCGAGCACACGATGGTATTTATCCAGTAATAACCGGTTGGTTTTACCGGCAAGGCCATACTGAAATGTTTTCGCGTAATTATCTTTCTGTAAAGTTAATAACCTGGCAATAACAGTATCATTCAGGGATTGAGGATATTGCTCCAGCAGGAGATTGATATTTTGTATGGATTGCTGGTGTTGGTTAAATGCATTATTTACAAATGCAGCAAAGTAGAGGGTTTCCCTTGGGCTGATGGCAGGGCTGTTAGTTTCGATGGCAGACCTGAGCCGGAAAAAATCTTTCTGGTCCAGCAGTATGTGTAATGCTTTGGCAGCTTCCGGAGAGTCGACCGGAGGAGATGGGTGCATCATCAGCGAAATCATTAACATAATATGGAACATGGTGGTGGTTTTTGAAGGAACCTGCCACAAGACTGGTTCCCGGTAATGAACTATGTTGATTAAAAAATAGTGATCCCTGCATTCCAGCCAAACCAGGCGGTGGTATTATCCCATAATTTGAATACGTGATAGTTGCTGGAAACGGGATGCAGTTTGTATCCTGTAGTAGCCACATCCTGATCGGAATGCAGTACGGAGAAGGCTGGTCCTGCAAATACAGAAACATACTTACCCAGTTTTACATGTACATTGGCCTGTATGCGGTTGAGTGTATTCTCAAACGTCCATGTGCCGGTATAAAGGTATTGGGAGGTGAGCTCCGGGTTAAGTGTAAACATTTTACTTTTACCTAATGAAAATTCCTTTCCGATACCTGCACCAAAGGAGTACATTTTTTTATCGTTACTGAAGTTGGCGCCACTCAGCAGTATCCCGTATATTCTGGGAGTGCCGGATTTGAAAGCCACATTGGTATTCATCATTTCATTCGCGTATACAGCTACCCGGTAAAATGATTGCGGAGAAATGTTAATCAGTCCGATGCTATAGCCGGAAGTACTATCTGCAATATTGACAAGGCCTATCTGCACGCCTTTTAAATTTTTTGCGTAGTTGACGATACCTGCTATCTGCACGCCATTTACTTCTTTCCGGGCCACGCTGGCAATACCGCTGATCTGGATACCTTTCACTGGTCCGTTAACAATATTGGTGATCCCTGCCACCTGTGTACCGTTTAAGCTGTCTGTTAGCTGGTTGTATACCCCGGTGATCTGTATGCCGGTAAGCGGGCCTTTGGCGATGTTTGCCACACCACTTATTTGCGCACCATTTACAGATTGTTGCACCTCATTAAAAACGCCAGCTACTTGTACCCCTTTCACCGGCCCACCTACCAGGTTAGTGATACCAGCTAATTGTACTGCTGTCATGGATTGTTGTACGCGATTAAAAATCCCTGCTATCTGGAACCCCTGCACACGGCCACCCACCTGGTTAAAGATGCCGGCGATCTGTGCGGATTGTACATGCTGACGGTTAATATTGAAGATAGTGCCCAGCTCAAACCCGTCTACACCACCGTTATCACCACCTATTACATTAAAGGAAAAATGATTGGTACTGCCCGGCGCATATTTGCCATTGGTACCTATTCCGGGCACGAAGGAAACCTGTCCGGGCATGTTACGGTTTATACCGGTAGTATCATTTGAGGGAAGGGTAATGGAAGTGGCGGTGGCAGTATTGGCTATCTGTGTTAATAAAAAGGACGCTGCCAGGAGCTTCATCTTCAAGAGTGTCATGATTGTTTGTTTGAAAGTATGACGACTCAATAAAGCCTTACCCCTATGTGGTTGTTAAATTTACCTTATTAAAAAAACGTCAGAAGAAGCTGATACCAACATTCCAACCTATCCAGAGCCTGGCATCATTGATTGAAATAGCTGGATAATTTGGGCCTGGGATATGATACTTGTAATCCTTTACCGGTGCAGGTAATTCCTGTGAGTAAAAAGCAATGGAAGGGCCTGTAAACAAGGAGACCATCCTGTTCAGTTTTAAATGCAGGTTGGGCTCCAGACGGGACATGGCAGTAATATGCCCCCAGTCGCCCAGGTAAAGGGATTGAGAGGTGAATTCTGTAGTAAGCTCCAGCTTTTGGGACAGGGAAAATGCTTTCCCTATACCAAATCCAAAAGCGTATGCTTTATGATGTGCACTGACGGTCATACCAGCAGTTAAAATACTGTACAGTTTGCTGCTGCCGGTTTTGATAGCTACATTGAGTGGCAATACTTCATTGGCGGAAATAACTAATTTATGATAGCCTCCTTTTTTTATAATGTTAATCAGTCCGATGCTATAACCGGAAGAGCTATCTGCAATATTGACCAGCCCCAATTGCACCCCGCTGAGTTTTTTTGTATAATTAAATAATAGGCCCGTTTGTACTTTTTTAGTTTCACCTTTATTGATATTGCCTAACCCGGCCAGCTGCCAGCCATCGGCACCTTTACGGGCAATATTGAATGCAGCTGCAATCTGTACACCTTCCATAGTGCCGTCGGTTTGATTATAGATGCCTGCAATTTGTGCGCCATTCAGGTTTTCTTTCGTTACGTTGATAAATCCGGAAGTCTGTGCTCCTTCCATGTGGCCATTTACCTGGTTATAGATACCTCCCACCTGTGCGCCTTTTATATCACCTTTTATCCGGTTAATAAATCCTGAAATTTGCACACCTTCGAGAGAAGTGCCTGTTTTATTATATATACCTCCTACTTGTGCCCCTATAAAGGGGCCTTTTACCAGGTTGCTAAAGCCACTGATCTGTACCCCTTCCACACCCTGGATAGAATCCAGTACATTGTTATGTAACCCGCCTACCTGTACGCCTTTAAAGCGGCCACCTACCACATTAAAACCGCCCGCCACCTGCACATACTGCACGTCCTTTTTGTCAATGTTAAATATGGTACCTATCTCTACGCCGTCCAGTCCTGCGGTGTAGCCACCAATCATATTCAGCGAAAATTTATTGATCACCTGTGCCCCCAGTTTACCGTGGGAACCCAGTCCGGGTGTTACGGATGTTTGTACCGGTTGTTCTGTGAAAAACTTACTCAGGTTTAAACTCTGCATCCGCTGGCGGGATGAGAGGAACAGCCTGCCCAGCCATGTTTTTTCTACCTGTGAATATTGGGTGATGACTACCGGCGTAAGCGTAATGGATTTTGCCGGTAAAATAGCTATACTGATTTCCTGATCATACCCTGGTTTGATGATCAGAGATGTATCGGTATAGAGATCTTTACTTACCGTGATCATAGCGGAGGGGTAGCGTTCTTTATCTTTCAACCGTAGCCGGAAATACCCCTGTTCGTTGGTAAGTGTGGATATCAGCTGATGTTTTTCGTATACACTGGCGTTAGCAATACGTTGCCCGCTGCCCTTATCCACTACATAGCCATATATCGCGTATTGCTGGCCTACGGCATTGCGTTGCAGGATGATATAATTACCCGTTTCTTTATACTGGTAATTACCTTCCAGCAGCAGATCCAGTACCTGTTTTACCGTTTGGTTATTAGCAGAGATGCTGACCAGGCTATCCGCCTTGATAATATTATTGTTATAGGAAAAGTAAAAGCCTCCTTTCTGGCTGATGAGTTTCAGTACATCCGGCAATGGTTGCCGGTTTACCTCTATAGAAATAGGTTTGCCCAAAATGTGTTGGGCATAGCTGCAGTAGGAAGAAAATAAAATAAATGCTACAATAGGGAAGCATGCTTTTAGCAAGCCGGCTGTTAAACGCATAATGGAAGTTACGACAGTTATTTCAAAATTATTTGCTGACCATGGTGTTCTATCTGGATGTTGTAAGTTTCAAATGTTTTGCTGATCAGGTTTAATATGGTGTCCAATGATTCGTTATTGAAGGTGGTATTGATGGGTAATGCTTTCAATTTATCATTTGCAATAACAATATCTGCATTATAGGCTTCATTCAGAATTTCCACCAGCCTGGATAAGGGTGTCCCATTACAAACCAGTGTATTGGTGCGGTAGTAATTATACAGTTCATCTGTATTTTCTTGTTTTACCGGTGTTTGCTCATCTTTCAGGATAGTTGTTTTTTCATGCTGACGGAGTTGGATCGCATGATTTTTCCTGGCCACTTCCACGACACCGGTTTCTACAATTACTTCCGTTTTTTCTGCTGAGCTTTTCACATTAAAGGAGGTACCCAGTACCTTAATGGTTACATCATTAGTATGAATGATAAAGGGTTTGCTTTCATCGTGTGCGATATCAAAGAATGCTTCTCCTTCCAATGTGATGCTCCGGGTATTGCCGGTAAATTTTTTAGGGTAGGAAAAAGTAGCATGTTTATTTAAAGTAACGACAGAGCCATCGGGAAGTGTGTCTTTCACTACTTTATCATTTGAATAAATGGTAGCATATAATGAAGCGTCGGTAGCAGGGGACAGCATTGTCCAGGCCAGCCAGGCGGCGCCCACAATTACCAGGATCACCGCCGCCATGCGCAGCCAGGCCATGCGCCGGTACATGGGAGTAACGGTAGCGGAGGTAGCCGGTCCGTGCTGCAGGCGTTGCTGCATACGTACCCAGGCATCGTTTTCGTTTACGGTGCTTTTGGCTGCCAGCTGGAGGCTCTCTTCCCAGATGAGTTTAAAATGGGCATAATAATGCCGGTTGGCGGCATCTTCGGCCAGCCAGGCTGCTACCTGCCTGTTTTCCTCGCTGGTAGCTTCTCCTATAAGGTGCTTCACTAACAGGTCATCGTTCATATCTTGTAGATGTTCTTTCAATCCGCTGCGTTTAGAAGTGAAGGAATGAAAATGCCACCAATGGCAAAAAGTTAATCAGTTTCAGCCGCATCAGTTTCAGGGCTTTCCCCATTTGATTCTCTACCGTTTTAACAGAGATGCCCAGTTGATTGGCTATTTCCTGGTATTTCAGTTCTTCAAATCTGCTCATCTGGAAAATGGTTCTGCATTGCTGCGGTAACTCATTCAATGCATGGTGCAGTTTCTTTTCCAATTCACCCAACAACAGCTTGCGGGCAGTGTTGTTGGTATCCGTTTCGTGTTTTGAATGATGCATAGTGTAGGTTTGATGAGCTGCCTTTGCTTTCTGCCTTTTCAGATAGTCCATGCTTTCATTGTGTACTGACCTGTATAGGTAAGACTTTAACGAGGTATGTACATTGATCTGCTCCCTTTTCTCCCATATTTTGCAGAATACATTTTGCACCATCTCTTCTGCAGCTACTTCATCCCTTAAAATGGTGCAGGCATAGGCGTGCAGGCTCTTGAAGTAGGTTTTAAACGCCTCCTCAAAGGCTGCTTCGCTGCCCTCGGCCAGTAATGTGATAGTACGACTGTCAGTTAATTCCACTGTTACCGGATAAAAATTTGGTGCAAAGATAACTGCTTCTGCCAAATGCTATTTTTTAAATATGACTGTTGGTGGCCCATTTACCCCTACGGATTTTTAAAATATTTTTCAAGGGATAGCTGTAATTTCTTAAATTATTGATAATAAATTAGTTGAGAGGTGACTCTTGTGTTTGAAAAGGGAACAATTAATACCGTGGTCCGGCACTTTTTAGTTAGTTTTAAAAGAAAAACATATGGACGCAAAGCGACAGGAGGTGGATATAATTTTGATAGGTGCGGGTATCATGAGTGCCACACTTGGCATGTTATTAAAGGAGCTGCAGCCGGATTGTACGATCGCGATATATGAGCGGCTGGAAGTAGCGGCGGCAGAAAGTTCTGATGCCTGGAATAATGCGGGTACAGGGCATTCTGCTTTTTGTGAGCTGAATTATACACCGGAACAACCCGATGGCACTGTAGATATCAATAAAGCGGTGAAAATTGCAGAGTCTTTTGAGATATCCAAACAATTCTGGGCTTACCTGATTGAGCAGCAACGGATAAAGCTACCGGATACTTTTATCCAAAGTGTACCACATATGAGTTTTGTATGGGGAGATGAAAATGTTGCTTTCCTGAAGGAACGTTATGAAGCGCTTCGTCAATGTTACCTGTTTCAGGATATGGAGTATACGGAAGATACTGCACAGATGGAGCAGTGGATGCCATTGGTAATGGAAGGACGGGGCAAGGGCGAAAAGCTGGCGGCTACCCGGATGGCATTAGGTACCGATGTCAACTTTGGGGCATTGACGCGGTCGATGTTTGGCCAGCTGATGGAAATGGAAGGCGTAAGCCTATATTTTAACCATGAGGTGAAGGATTTTAGTAGGGATCCGGAGAAAGGATGGCTGGTAAAAGTAAAAAATCTGTTTACCGAAGATAAGGAATGGGTAAAAGGTCGTTTTGTTTTTATTGGTGCGGGCGGAGGGTCCTTACCACTATTGGAAAAGGCGGATATTCCTGAAGGTTGGGGATATGGAGGATTCCCGGTTAGCGGGCAATGGTTAAAATGTACTAACCGGGCAGTGATCGAAAAGCACCACGCCAAAGTATATGGGAAAGCTACGGTAGGTGCACCGCCTATGTCTGTACCACATCTGGATACCCGGTTTATTAAGGGGGAAAAGGAATTACTTTTCGGTCCGTATGCGGGTTTTTCCACCCGGTTTCTGAAAAGCGGCTCTCTTATGGACCTGCCTTTGTCTGTTAAGATCAATAATATACGGCCTATGCTGGCAGCAGGACTGGATAATATGGCACTTACAAAATACCTGATTGAACAGGTCCGGCAGTCGCCTGAAGACCGGCTCACGGCACTCCGTGCTTATATGCCCACGGCGGTAATGGCGGATTGGGAATTGGAAATTGCGGGTCAGCGGGTACAGGTGATCAAAAAAGATGCGGAAAAGGGGGGAATACTTGAATTTGGAACCGAAGTGGTCAGTGCTGCAGATGGCAGTATAGCGGCCTTGTTGGGCGCCTCTCCCGGGGCCTCTACAGCAGTGTCTATCATGCTGCAATTGCTGCAGGTGTGTTTTAAGGACCAGATGGCTTCCGCAGCCTGGCAGGCTCGCTTAAAAGAAATGATCCCTTCTTTTGGAAACGCGCTGGCCGAAAATAAAGTGCTGTGTGACCGTACCCGTGCATGGACCAGTAAGGTACTTGGTTTGAAAATCCCCGAATAAACTAACAGGACCGCAGCTATGCGTTGTAAGGTGTGGTGGGTATAAATATGCTAAAAGTGGCGCCGGCTCCTAATTCACTTTTGGCTGAAATGATACCGTGGTGGTTTTCCACGATCTTCTTACATAATGCCAGCCCAATACCCGTACCACTAAAAGCCTGGTGGGTATTCAACCGTTGAAAGATGCTGAAAATCTGTTCTGCATATTGCGGGGAAAAGCCAATACCGTTGTCTTTAAAAATAATTCCTGTAAAGTATTCATCCTTTTTATTGATCGGCACATAACCCGGAATTTGTGTGGCGGGGTATAAGCCGGTAGAGATTGTAATTTCAGGATCGGAAATACAGAACTTCAGGGAATTGCCGATAAGGTTTCTGAAGAGCTGGTTCAGTTGTAAGGGATTCCCCTTAATTACGGGGAGTGTATCATAGCGGATCACTGCTTTTTTCTGATCTATCATGACCTCAAATTCTGCCAGTACATCTTTTACGATCAGATTCAGATCAGTACTAACGAAGGGAGTTTCCACTGCAGAAAGGCGGGAATATTCCAGTACATCCCGGATGAGCCTGGACATGCGTTGGGCAGAAGAAGTTACCTTGTTAAAATAGTGTTGCAGGGAATCTTCTAAAGGCAACTTATTCTGGATCAGCTCTGAAAATACCTGTATTTTACGAAGGGGTTCCTGAAGATCATGGCTGGCAATGTAGGCAAACTGTTCCAGTGCGTGATTAGATTTTTTCAATTGCTCATTCATCGCTGTAAGCTCTTTGGTACGGAGCAGTACCATATTCTCCAGTCTTTCTTTTGCCATTTTTTCATCCGTAATATCCAGTATGGTACCTAAGTATTTCTCCGCAATATGATGTGCATCAAAATGTACTTTTCCCTGAATGGCGATCCACCGGATATCGTTATCATCATACCGGTGGATACGGCATTGTATATCAAATTTTCCGGCATTGACAGGGTTGGTAAGTTGCCTGATCTTTTGGAGTACCCTATCGAGGTCAGCAGGATAAAGCAATTTTATTAACAGGGATTTATCCATAGGAATACCTGCAGGTATCCCCCATATCTTTCTGCTTTCTTCAGAGCAACCTAATGTGTGATTATAAGCATCATATTCCCAGGTGCCAAGTTTGGTGGATTCTACTGCCATTCTTAGCCGCTCTTCTTCATCACGCAGGGATCGTTCTGCATTTCTTTGTGCGGTAATATCCCGTGCAATCTTTGACGCACCCAGTATATTGCCATACTTGTCTTTGATGGGAGAAATGGTGAGAGAAATATCGAGTAAACGATGATCTTTCGTGATGCGTTTTGTTTCAAAATGGTCTACTCTTTCCCCTCTTTTAAGGCGCTCTATGATAGCAGGTTCCTCATTCTGGCGGTCGGCCGGAATTAGCTTATTGATAGGCTGGCCAATCATTTCCTGCGCTGTGTATCCAAATATTCTTTGGGCGCCAATGTTCCAACTAGTAATAATGCCTTCCAGCGTTTTACTGATAATAGCATCGTCCGAAGAGGATACAATCGCCGCGTGATTGGCGAGTTTCTCTTCATTCTGTTTACGTGTAGTGATATCTATCAGCAAATTTACGGCACCGGTCATTGTTCCGGTACTATCAAAAACAGGTTGAGGAAACGGATTGACAAATACGCGCATACCATCTGGGCGTTCAATAATAATTTCTTCACCGGGGATAGGCCGTCCTTCTTTTAGCGTTCTGGCCATAGGACAATCATCCAGTGGTAATCGGGTGCCATTGGGGCGATAAATTCTGGCAGAGCCGCACCACATATCTTTACCTAATTCCGGGGTTCTCCCCCAGAGCAGGGTGGCTGCGAGATTAAAAAAAGTGATCTTTCCTGCCATATCGCAGGTATATACAGCCACCGGGAGGTGTTGCAGTAACTGTTTATAATGAGACTCATTGTGTTGAATTAGTTCCCCTATTTGCGGCAGTGGTGTATCTGCTGTGAATGGGGGAATGCTTTCATACTGATTCGTTGTTTGATCATTCATGGGAACATCTGTCCCGGTCTTCTGCGCTGGATTCATTACTTAACGGCTAATATATTGTATTAAAAAGACCTGTTGTTTCGCTGGAATTATTGGGACGCATATTTGGTTTATTACATCATGGTCACGTAAATGCTGGTTTGATGCCTGATGTGTATAATCAAAAATCATTCCACTTGAAGGGGATCTGAAGCGGGATTACCGGCCAGGCATGAGATCGCACGGTGAAAAGTTATTTTGAAAGTTAAAAAATTACAGTTATTTTAGTATTAATGCTATGCCTGATATTCAACCAAAATAAAGTAGTGCTGCATTGTTCAGCAGAAGGTAATTGTCCGCATTAAATCAATAGCTATTAAATAAATGTTATTTCAGAAAAGTGAACAGGAGCGCATACACTATAAAGTGTAAAATTGTGCAGGATCCGCTGAATGAAAAAATGATTCGTGAACTGTGTGAGCCATCTGTCCGCTACCATCATTGTAAATTGTCCTGATACCGAAAGCAGTAGTAGCCCCAAGCAACTGTGAATCCCCGGCTGCTGAGAAGTAACACTTCATTTTCAATGTGGAGTATGCCTTTGAAATGATCCCATCCGCTGCACATCTGCTGCGATCAGAAATTGATTGTCTAATACTTAACAAATACGGGTATGAAAAAAAGGGTTACTTTTTTTAACGGTTCTCCTGGTTGGCTGTTGCCAATATGCTATGGGTTATTGTTTTCCCCGGAAGCACAGGCAGCGCATAAAGCAGGTTTGTTTACCATCTCTGCCCATATTGCTTCTCCGGATGCGGTGTGGCAAAACCCGCAGCGGGTGGAAGTAAGGGGAGTGGTACGTGGAGCAGATGGTCCGCTGGCAGGTGTAACAGTAGCGGAAAGAGGAAAGTCCAACGCTACTGCTACTGCGGCAGATGGCAGCTTCCGGCTGTTGGTATCCGGCCTGGATGTTTCGCTGGTATTTAGTTCTGTGGGATATAAAACACTGCATACTGCTTTGTCGGGCCGCACGGTATTAAACATTGTACTGGAACCTGCTGTTCAGGAACTTTCCAATGTGGTGGTGACTGCATTGGGTATTAAGAGAGAGAAAAAGTCATTGGGCTATTCGGTAGGTGAGCTGGATGGAAAAGAGTTTAACCGGGTGGCACAGGAAAATATGCTGAATGCCATTGCCGGCAAGGTGCCAGGCGTAACCATCAGCGCTACTGGGGGAACAGGCTCTTCCGTAAGCATGGTCATACGGGGTGCTAAATCACTCAGTACCGATAACCAGCCGCTTTTTGTAGTAGATGGGGTGCCTGTAGCCAGTACACTGAATAATGTAAGTCAGGTAGGTAATGATAACCGGGTAGACTATGGGAATGCGATATCAGATATTAACCCGGATGACATAGAAAATATCTCTATCCTGAAAGGCCCCAGTGCCGCTGCTTTGTATGGTTCCAGGGCGGGCAACGGCGTGGTGCTGATCACGACTAAAAGCGGAAGCCGCTCTAAGAAAATGACGGTAACAGTTACTTCCAATACCGTTTTTGATATTCCTTATAAGTTCCTGAAGTGGCAAACAAAATTTGGTTCCGGCCAGTTTTCAGCTACTCCTGTTGATGTAAGTGGCAACCCGCTGACCAATCCTTTTGGCAAACTGATACAGGAAGAAGTGGGGCCTGCTTTCGGTGCTGCATTAGACAAAGGCTATAAAGAGGTACAATGGAACAGCCCTTTGGATGCAGATGGAAAACCTATTCCGATGGAGCTGGTTTCTCATCCTAATAATGTGAAGAACTTTGTGCAAACAGGGATTACTACCACCAATGGTGTTTCTCTGGCCAACAGCAACGATCAGATTAGTTACCGGATGTCTTACTCCAATATGACCAACCGGGGGATCGTTCCTAATTCCGACCTGTTCAGAAATTCACTCAGCCTGAATTCATCCTTTAAACTGAATAATAAACTAAGGATTAGCAGCAACCTGGACTTTAGCCGGAATAATTCCAATAACCGGCCGGCAGGCAACCGGGGTACCAACCCTTTGCAGTGGGCCTATGGCGTATCTCCTCATACGGATATCAGGGATCTGAAGGAATATTGGTTACCTGGTCAGGAAGGACTGCAACAGCGCTCCCAGGCAAAAGATGTATTCAATAATCCCTACTTCCTGGCTTATGAAGTGAATAACAGTTTCACGCGCGATCGGGTATTTGGTAATGTAAAGGCAGACTGGCAGATCACCCCGGAATTAAGCCTGATGGCAAGGTATGCACTGGACACCTACAAAGAAAGAAGGGAAACAAAAATTGCCAATAGTTATACAGAAGATCCCCGGGGCTCATACGGTATTATTGACCTGAGTGTGTATGAAAGAAATGCAGATATCATGGCTACCTATCAGCGGAACATCCATGACTTTAGTTTACTGGTTTCGGCAGGTGGAAATGCCCGTTATCAGAAGGGCAGCAATTTTACCAATGCTACCCGCAATGGTACCGGACTGATTGTACCAGGTGTTTATAATGTACAGAATATTGCCCCGGCAAACCTGGATTATGTTAGCAGCTGGTATCAGAAAGGAGTGTTCAGTGCCTTTGGGCTTTTAAACATAGGTTATAAAGGGATGGCATATCTCGATGTTACAGGTAGGAATGACTGGTCCAGTACTTTACCGGTGAAAAACCGCTCTTACTTTTACCCCTCTGCATCATTGAGTTTGCTGCTCAATGAAATGCTGCATTTATCTCCGGCGGTCAATCTGCTGAAACTGAGAGGAGGTATTGCGCAGGCGGGGAATGATGCCAATCCGTACATGCTGCTTAGCACACTGAGCAATGCAGGTACCTGGGATGGTATTCCCAGGCTAACTACTTCCGGTACACTGCTTACACCGGATCTGAAACCAGAAATAGCTACTTCCTATGAAACGGGATTAGATGTAAATCTGTTCAATAACCGCTTACGGTTTGCAGGCACTTATTATGTAGCAAAAAACAAGAACCAGATCTTTAGCGTACAGCTACCTCCTTCTTCAGGATATACTTCCAAGAACATTAACGCAGGGTTACTGGAAAGTAAGGGCATTGAATTATCACTTGGCGGAACGCCGGTACAAACAGCCAACTGGACATGGGATGTGAATGTTAACCTGAGCCGCAACAGGACCCGCATTATAGAACTATCAGATGAGTTGCCGTATTTCACTTTATGGACAGATGCGAAAGGGGGTGCCTGGACTTATGTAGGCGATCAGATTGGTGATATCTATGATGCTCAGTTAGTAACGGTAACAGACGAAAAATCGCCCTATTTTGGTTATCCGCTTTTAGACCAGACCGGCAAATGGCAATCTATAGATGCGATCAATACCAAGAATAAGATTGGCAATTTTAACCCTGATTTTATGTTGGGGGCACAAACCTCGCTGTCGTACAAAGGTTTTAGTTTAAACATGACATTCGACTGGCGGCATGGCGGTGATTTTGTTTCTCAAACTTACCGCTATGGAGAAGAGGATGGTAAATCGCAGTTGTTCCTGGATAAGCTGATTAACCCCAACGGAATGGAAGGGCAGGAGCTCCGCGACTGGCTGGTAGCACATGAAGACCAGTATATTAAAGTACATGGTAATTATTTCCCACTGGTGGGTGGGCCCACTCCGGACTATGGAACCGTACCATTCAAATACGGTCCCTATACTTTACCATATGGAGGTGTGATTGTGCCCGGCGTAATTGCCAAATATGATGGCGCAGGTAATATCACCGGTTATATTGAAAACCTGGGCGGGCCTGATACCCGTGCATTACCTTATGCTGGCGCTACCGCCTGGTCGTTTACACGGGCTTTTACCTATGACGCTTCTTATCTCAAACTGCGGGAAGTATCCTTAGGGTATGATCTGCCGGATAAACTAATCCGGTCAATGAAACTGCAGCATGCCAGTATATCCGTTTACAGCAGAAATATTATGCTGTGGACAAAAGCCAAAATAGGGATAGATCCGGAAACCGCATTTCAGGTAGAATCCGGCCTGCAAAAATCAGGTATACAGTTCAAACAGGGAATTGAAAGGTATAATGTTACCCCCTGGAGTATTCCTGTTGGCTTTAAAATCAATGTAACTTTTTAAGGATCTGTAAAGTTTAAAAGATGAAAACAACCAATATACTTATAGCGTGCCTGGTAGTGTCCTGTTGCTGCATCAGTTCCTGCAGTAAAGACCTGACTAAGTGGAATGAAGACCCGAATGGGGTGAATCAGGGAACAGCGAATCCTAACCTGGTACTTTCCACTGTGCTCACAGAAACGGGGAAGGCATTTGTAAACCTGGGCTACCAGGATATTGCCGGCGTGATGCAACACACGCAGAAAGATGGATGGAGTACTACCCATAATAATTATGAATGGGGAGGTTCCCAGAGCTGGGCGGAATATTATGATATTCTGAGAAACAATGAATATGTATATCAGCGTTCGGTGGCATTGCAATACGAATTGCAACAGGGGATGGCACTGGTCATGAAATGTATGGTATTTGGATTAATTACGGATCTGTGGGGGGATGCTCCCTATACAGCCGCACTGAAAGGAATAGAAGGAGGAGCGGAGCATGTATTCCCGGCTTATGATGATCAGGAAACTATTTACAAAGGAATATTGGCAGATCTGGAAACAGCAAATACGTTATTGTCCAAAGGAAAAAATGAATACAATAGTACAGCGGATATTATAGATGTGTACTATAAGGGAGAACCTAGTAAATGGAGAAAGTTGGCCAATTCTCTCGCACTACGTTATTACATGAGGATTTCAGATAAATTGCCAGACATTGCTAAAGCAGGTATAGAAAAAATAGTGGGAAATGCAGCGCAATATCCTATTATCAGCAGCTTTACAGAAGATGCCGCCATGCCTTTTGCCGGTAATAGCAATGGGGATTCCTGGCCTGCCAATGTTACCTATGATGCAGATGCCAGTAATTACAGGCGATTGAAAATGTGCGCTACTTTAGTAAAAGTAATGCGGGCATTGCATGATCCCCGCCTGGGCGTCTGGGCCAATAAAATACAGATTCCCCTGGTGGTAGATCCAAATCTTCCGGCAGGTACAGATAAGATTGAAAACGGGAAGCGTTACCTTTCCCCGGATAAAGTAGCAGGTCTGGAGGTAAATACAGATCCGGAGTATGTAGGAATTCCACCCGGTCTGAATGGGGCGGCAGTGTATAATATGGGGCCAGACCCTTCACAGGCTGCCAGAAATCCACACGTGTCCTGGTTAAATGATATATATAAAGAAGCAAAGGGGCCTTTGCTGAAGGCCAGGCTATTATCCGCAGCAGAGGTGCATTTTATCCTGGCAGAAGCTGCCCTGAAAGGCTGGGCGGTTGGAGATGCCAAAACACACTATGAGGCAGCTATTCAGGCTTCTTTGAATACCTGGGGCGTAGGGGGCACTTATGATGCGTATATTGCAGTGCCGGGAGTTGCTTTTAATGGTACACTGGAACAGCTTATACAGCAGAAATGGATTGCCAGCTGGACGGCAGCTACAGAATCCTGGTTTGATTTCAGGAGAACAGGGTTCCCCAAATTAAAAGCCGGACCAGATGCCATGCGAAAAGTATTACCGGTGAGATTTTACTATATGCTGGAAGAAAGAAATCTAAACAGGACTAATACAGAGGCTGCCATGAATAAGCTGGAAGTGACTACTTATTCAGAGGCAGATGGTAAAAACAGCCCCTGGTCCAAACCATGGTTAGTGAAGGGCACTGCCAAACCCTGGTAAATAATTTAAACAAGAAATACTGAAAATATTAGCTCAATAAAATGTTAAAACCCATGAAGCCACTTCTTTTAAAACTTGCCATAATTTTCCTGGTGCAATTTAATTTTGCATGCAAAACACAGGCACAGGATAATGTTACACCAGCAACTGCGCTCACCCATTATCTGGAAAATGGAGATAATACTTTCCGCTGGGAATTGAAAGACTCCTTTGATATCGGTACGGTGAAAGCATATAACCTATTGCTTACTTCGCAAAAGTGGCGGGAACATGTGTGGACACACCAGCTAACGGTATTGGTGCCGGAAGAGAACAAACATGACGGCGCACTACTATTTATTACCGGCGGCTCTATTAAAAACGGATTGCCTAACTGGAAAGGAAATGATGACCAGTTTATCCAATCCATTAGCCTGCTGGCAACGAAGAATAAAGCCATCGTATCTGTGTTGAGGCAAACACCTAATCAACCTTTGTACAATGATCTTACAGAGGATGCCCTCATTTCTTTCACCCTGCATAATTTTAAAAAGGATGGAGATTATACCTGGCCACTGCTTTTTCCGATGGTTAAAAGCGCCGTACGGGCTATGGATGCTGTACAACAGTTTGCTAAACAACAACTGCATCATACAGTGAATGGCTTTGTGGTTACCGGTGCTTCCAAACGCGGATGGACTACCTGGCTTACCGGCGCTAATGATGAACGCGTAGTTGCCATTGCCCCTATGGTGATCGATATCCTGAATATGCCGGTAAATCTGGACTACCAGATGAAAGTATGGAAAGGATATAGTGTGCAGATTGAAGATTATGTAAACCTTGGTATTCCTCAGGCAGTACATACACCTGATGGTAATGCGATCACAGCTATGGTAGATCCTTATGCTTACCGTAACAAACTAACCATGCCCAAACTGATCATTATGGGTACGAATGATGAATACTGGACAGTGGATGCTATCAAGCACTATTACGATAGTATTCCCGGACAAAATCTGATTCATTACGTACCCAATGCCGGGCACAACCTGGGAGATGGCAAACAGGCCATGCGTGCTTTGAGCGCTTTCTTTGGGATGACGCTGGAAAAAACGCCTTATCCTGTATGTACCTGGGATATAATAACCAAGGAAAAGAAGGCAACGCTGGTAGTGAAAGCAACTCCAAAAACACTGGTAGATGCAGTGATCTGGTATGCAGATTCTCCGGATATGGTATTCACCGACAAGGAATGGAAGGGAGAAAGCCTTGGTATGAAAAAAACAGCAGAAGTAAAGGAAACGATCAGTTTTCCGGAAGCAGGCTTCAGGGCATTTTACCTGGACCTGAAATATAAGGACCCTAACGGCGGGGAATATACTGAAAGTACCCGGATGTTTGTAGCAGATAAAGACCAGCTTTTTCTGAATTAAATTGATAACCCTGTTTATAAAATGATGCCCCTGTATATGGAACAAATTCCTTTACAGGGGCTTTTTATATAGGAATGGTTGATGTGTAATTTGTTATCTGGCCCCTGCTTTTTCGAGTATGCCCACCATGTGACTGAATTTTCTGTTGCGTGCGTGAGCCAAAGGAGTTACCCCATCTTTGTCAGCAATGTTAACATTGCTGCCGGCATCTATCAGCATCTGTACAATTTGCACTTGTTTATTATTGCCGTCGCTTAATATGATTGCTTCCAGCATGCCAGTCCAGCCCAGTTTGTTAATATGATCTATTGGAAATGTTTTGTCTTTCAGCAATTCAGCTACAATCGCCACATGCCCTCTTTCACAGGCGGGAATCAGGGCGGTGCCACCATACCTGTTGTACACATCATACCTGGCGCCGGCTTTCATACACAGTTTTAAAATATCGAGATAGCCGCTGGCACCTGCATATAAAAAGGGGCTGTTCTGCATATGGTCCTGTGCGTTTACATCAGCACGTGCGGCAATCAACATTTGTGCTACCGGGATATTATTGTTATAGGTAGCAGCCATCAGGGGTGTTTCACCCTTGTCATTACGTACTTCCAGGTTGTTGCCCTGGTTAATCCATTGTCTGATGGCAGCAGTATCATTTTTTTGTATGGCAGCAAAGATGCCGGATGGATCTTGTTTCATGGTCTTTTTTTCTTGTGCACAACTGCTATGGCTGATATTGATAGCAGCCAGCAGTATCACTATAAAAGAGATGCGTAAAGAATGCATACAGGTATATTTTATATCCATACGAAGGTAGCAAGGAAGAGCAGGTTAAAATGGTACAGGTTATCACATTGCAGGGACTCATTATATCTTTTTACGGAAGTCCAATGGTGTTTTGCCGGTATGCTTTCTGAAAAACCTGGAGAAATAGGACGTATCATTGAAGCCCAGCCCATAGGCTATCTCTTTAACATCCACGGCGGTGAGCGTTAACATTCTTTTGGCTTCCAGCAGCAGCCGTTCCCGGATATATTCACCGGCGGTACGGTTGGATGCTTTTTTGCACACCAGGTTGAGATAGCTGGGGGTAATATGGAGCTGTGCCGCATAAAACCCAACATCGCTTTGTGTGGCATAATGCTGTTCTAACAGTAGCAGGAAACGGTTGATCAGCCGGTTGGTAGCAGCAGGTGCCTGTTCCGGGAAAGCATGGGTGTACCAGCGTTTTAATAATAACAAGATGATCTGCAAACGATGTTGCAGGAGATTACCGGATAAGAGCTGCGGATGGTTAGCTTCCTTTTCTAACTGAATAAGTTCCTGCTCTAGTTGCTGATATTGTGTTGTGTCAAGTTGCAGGAACGGCTTACCGGTGGGTGGAAAAAATGACCAGGTAGCATGAGGGGAAGGGAGAAAACCGGGAGAAAACATTACCTGAAATCCCTGTGTGTTTTTGGAAAGTTGCCATTGGTGTGCCTGGCCGGGCGCCAGGAAAAATACCATCCTGTTTTTTACGGGGTGATCCCTGAAGTCTATAGTATGCGTGCCTGTTCCCTTGCTGACAATCAGCAGCATGAAAAAGTCGTGCTTATGCGGCTCGGTGATTACCGGCATATTAATAGGATGATGATGCATTACCTTAAAATCTTCCTTTTTAAAAGGAAGATTAAAGATTTTCTCAATACCAAAAGTAGGCAGCATACACACTGGTGGGTTTAATTCACGGCGTTTTCCGTTATTCCCAAATTTAATACTTTACCGTTATTAAAGATGTGTGGCTCTACCGGCAGTGTGTGAATTGTTTTTTACTAATTTTGCATCGCCGGTGCGAATGCCGGAGAGCATTCATCGTAGTATAAGCAGATATGCCAGTATTGAACCAATCAGATTATCGTGCACCTTTCTTATTCCGGAACCGGCATTTGCTTACTATTTATCCTTCCTTATTCCGGAAAGTAAGTGGCGTGGATTATCAGAGAAGTCGTATTACCACAGCAGATGATGATTTTATTGACCTGGATTTCAGTACAACAGGCAGCAGGCATATTGTCATTATTTTGCACGGGCTGGAAGGAAATTCCTATAGGAAATATATGCTGGGGATGGCGGCAGCATTTAATAAAAACAACTTTGATACTGTAGCGATGAACTTCCGGGGCTGTAGTGGTGCGCCCAATAAAAGGTTACGTTTCTACCATAGCGGGGAAACGGAAGACCTGGATACCGTAGTGCAGTATGTGAAGCACCTGGGGAAATATGAAACAATCCACCTGGCCGGATTTTCCTTAGGCGGTAATGTGATGTTGAAATACATCGGTGAAAAGGCGGGCAATATTGACAACTGCATTAAGTCGGCAGTGGCTGTTTCTGTACCCTGCGATCTGAAGGACAGTGCTGCAGCACTTGAAAGAAAACAGAATGTGATTTATATGAAACGCTTTATCCGGGAGTTGGAAATTAAACTACGGCACAAAAAGGAATTATATCCGGAGTATATTAACCTGGACGGCTACAGCAGCATTAAAACATTCCGTCAGTTTGACGATCGTTACACTGCACCCATGCATGGGTTTAAAAATGCAGCGGATTACTGGGAGCAATCCAGTTGCCGGCAGTTTCTGGAAAAGATCAGGATACCGGTATTGCTGATCAATGCCCTGGATGATCCCTTTTTAGGCAAAGCATGTTTCCCTTATGAAGAGGCAGCAAAGAATGACTGCTTTTACCTGGAAACGCCAAAGTATGGTGGTCATGTAGGTTTTGTTACATTCAATGGTACCCAATACTGGTCGGAAAGAAGGGCAGTGGCATTTATCCGTAATAACAGGGGATAATGTAAATGGGATCATTACATGCAGGTGACCGTCCGGAAGCGGGAAATGCTTTATATTTAGCACGCTTTATATTTGCCAATAACCCAAACGGACCTATCATGCAAAACCGGGTATTACCTTGGTCTTTAAGAGCATCAGGATTTCTGATGTCTAAATTAGGGAAGCCTTTTCCCGGACTAACGGCCAGGATTTTTTTACGTTTTTATTCTACTCCTCCTAAACGTAAGTTCAAGCCGGCACAACTATCCGTAAAAGAAAGTGCAGTAACGGGTACCGTTACCTATAGCCAATATCCATTTGATCAGCGTTTACTGACACTGACTACCTATAAATGGGGAAACACGGGAAAAAAGGTACTGTTAATGCATGGTTGGGGAGGTAGTCCGGTTGACTTTAAATATATGATCCAGGCACTGGTAGAAAGCGGGTATGAGGTAGTTGCCTTCGATGCGCCTGCTCATGGGTTTTCTGCAGGGAAAAGAACCAACATCGTACAATGGATGCATATGCTGCAACAGTTTATGGCACAACATGGTGATTTTTATGCTGTGGTGGGACATTCACTGGGCGGCCTGAGTGCGGCATTGGCACTTGTGCTGAAAGAGGTACACATTCCTAAATTGGTTATGATAGGAAGTTCGGTGAGCGCCCCCGGTATTTTTGAAGATACTTTCCGGCAGTTTAACATTCATCCGGCGGTAATGCCTGTTGTACAGCAATTGATTGCCCGGAACCTGCAAAGTGATTTGCAACAGCTGGATCTGTTCAAGCATATTAGCCGGATAAAAGCAAAAGACATTCTGGTAGTGTATGATGAGAATGATGCATTGGTAAAACACCAGGATATTACTGCCTTTGTAGAACAATATCATGTGGCACAATCACTGAAGATCAGAGGGGAAGGGCATTTTAAGATAATTAAAGATAAGTTGGTCATCAGCAGGATAGTGGAATTTCTCCACGGATAGCAGGACGGTGATAATTTAAGTCAATAGCTTTTTAATGGACGTACTGGATTATTTATTGCGATTATCAACACCGGCGATAGGACTCATCTTCCTGGTAGAAAATGTAATCATTACAATACTTGTATTATGGTTGGGTAAGTTGCTCCATCATTACTTCTCCGGACAGCAGCCACCACCCTATAAGTATACACAACGGGAGTGGTTTATCTGCGGTGTCACCAATATATTGAATACGGTAATTACCTATATCGGTTTCTGGCTATGGAAAAATGGATTTATTGTGATCAGTACCGGGGTGTCTGTACAGATTTTATGGGATTTTTTAATCCTGTTTTTTGCGATGGACTTACTGATGTATGTGTTTCATTTTATTATCCACAAAACATGGTTGTATAAGGCGGTGCATCAATTACATCATGAAGCGGTGGATCCTAAACCTATTGATCTGTTTATATTACATCCGGTAGAAACGGTGAGTTTTGGTGCATTATGGTTGCTGTTATTATTGCTGGCAACATTTAACATCTATGCAATTGTTATTTACCTGGTGGTGAATGTTGTTTTTGGTTTAACCGGACACCTGGGGATGGAGCCGCTGCCGTTAAAGATCCGTAATTTGCCGGTGCTCAGATACCTGGGAACTTCCACCTTCCACCACCGTCATCATCAGGAAATTGCTTATAACTTTGGGTTTTATACCAGTATATGGGACCGTTTATTTGGAACACATAAGGGGTAGCCCGGCATCGTTGCATAAAAAAAGCCCGGTATACCGGGCTTTTTTTATGCAACGAATATTTTTATGCAGGTTTATCTTCCTTGTCAAAAGAAGGTTGATTGAGTTTAACTGTATGTCTGTTTTTGGATTTTACTTTCAGGTTCAGTATTTCTATGAATACAGAAAATGCCATCGCAAAATAGATATATCCTTTAGGGATGTGTTGGTCAAAGCCTTCGGCCAGCAGGGAAACACCGATGAGCAGGAGGAAAGACAGGGCCAGCATTTTAACAGTAGGGTGTTTATTTACAAAACCACTGATAGATTCAGCCGCCAGCATCATTACCGCAACGGCAAGTACTACCGCTGCAATCATGATCTCCACATGATCAGCCATGCCTACGGCGGTGATAACAGAGTCCAGCGAAAATACGATGTCCAGCAGGAGTATCTGAATCAGTACCTGGCTGAATGTTACAGCTTTTACCTTGGCTTGTTCATGTTCACCGCCCTCCAGTTTTTCATGGATTTCTGCCGTGCTTTTATAGATCAGGAACAGCCCTCCGATTAACAGGATCAGGTCCCGGCCGGAGATAGCGGTTACTTTCAGGAAATCAGGATTGTCCAGGCCTATCCATTCTCCCATATTGAACAGGGGCTGTGTAAGCGACATGATCCAGCCAAGGGATAGTAGGAGCAGGATGCGTACAAACATGGCGAGGCCAAGTCCAAGGCGGCGGGCTCTTTTTTGTTTATCAGCTGGCAGCTTGCCTGCAAGGATGGAGATGAATACAATATTGTCTATGCCCAGTACTATTTCCAGGACAGTTAATGTTAAGAGACTGACTAACGCGTCTACGGTAAAAAGGTATTCCATGGGGCAAAAATAATAGGAAATCGCCGTTTATCAGTTTTTTTATAATTACTAATAAATTACATACATCTTTAGGCAAAATTCAAAATTATGCGCAGGTGGAATGGATTTCGTTCAAGGTTTAACCGGTTAAGCTCATTTAGTTATCCGGGAACTTTGGTCTTACTTTTAGGTGCAGGTTTATGCACCACTTTGCAGGCACAGCAGAGAATACCTTTAAATGATCTGTCAGCATTCCAGCACCCTGGTCCGGGATGGCGCATAGCCGGTGATGTAAAAGCTGACCTCAAAAAGAAGGATGTACTCATTACAACTGATGGTACAGGTGTATTGGTGAATAAGCCAGGTAAGGATCTATTGAGCAATTTCCAGCATGGTGATCTGGATATAGAGCTGGACTATATGATGGCGCTTGGTTCCAATTCGGGCATCTACCTGCAAGGACGGTACGAAATACAGTTGCTGGATAGCTGGGGGGTACTCAATCCCCGTGCCGGCGATAACGGTGGCATCTATGAACGTTGGGATGAAAGTCGTGGTGAAGGGCAGCAAGGATATGAAGGATATGCCCCCCGCCAAAATGCAAGCCGTGCACCAGGACTATGGCAACATCTCAGCATTTCTTTCCAGGCGCCCCGTTTTGATGCCAATGGCAGGAAAACGGAAAATGCCAAAATCCTGAAAATAGTATTAAACGGGGTGGTTATTCATGAGCAGGTAACATTGGCAGGCCCTACCCGTGGCGGACTGGACCATAATGAAGTACCTTCCGGCCCGCTCCGGATTCAGGGTGATCATGGCGCAGTGGCTTTCCGGAACATAGTAATCAATAACTACAGTAAGGCCAAACCTATAGTAAAAGAGGTGAAATACAGTGTGTATAAAGACAGGATGGATAAAACGCCTGATTTTAAAATACTGAAACCTATCGGAGAAGGTATTGCTACACAGATCAGCTCCAATATCAATGGATTGCCGGCTAATGATTTCCTGGTACGTTATACTGCTACCTTACAGGTAAAGGAGGCCGGAGATTATGGCTTTAACCTGAATACACCAGGTGGTGGCGGCCGGCTGACCATTGGTGATAAATCTGTGATTCCGGCAGGAGGAAG
Organism: Chitinophaga sp. H8; assembly: GCF_040567655.1. Taxonomy (NCBI): domain Bacteria; kingdom Pseudomonadati; phylum Bacteroidota; class Chitinophagia; order Chitinophagales; family Chitinophagaceae; genus Chitinophaga; species Chitinophaga defluvii. Next base: position 254,218 of record NZ_JBEXAC010000001.1, read on the forward strand.
TGATGGGAACATCAGCCTGCAGCCGGGAGATTATCCATTGGAACTGCTGTATGTAAAAAGAGAAGACTGGGCTAAACCTTCGCTTACTTTAAGTGTGAGAGAAGCAGGATTCAGACAGTTTGTAATAACAGATACCAATATACCAGGAGATGATCCGGTAGATCCTATTCTGGTAAATGCAAATGCACCCACCGTATTACGCAGTTTTATGGACCTCCCCGAAGGAGGGGCTAAAGTAGTACATGCGGTATCCGTAGGGAACCCTGAAAAAGTACATTATACTTATGACCTGGATAAAGGTGCCATGGTACAGGTATGGCGGGGCGACTTCCTGAACACCACGTCCATGTGGCACGACAGGGGCAATGGTACTGCTGTTCCGCAAGGTACGGTACAAGGTTTTGGAAAGCCTTCCCTGGCTATTGCAAGGTTGTCTTCTCCCCAGGCATCCTGGTCAAATGATACTACCGGTACGGGCTATCAGCCGGATGGTTATGTAATAGATGAGGCCGGCCGCCCGGTTTTTCACTATACCATTTATGGTATTGCTGTAAGTGACAGCATCCGGGTACTGCCCCAAAGTCAGGGAGTATACCGTAAGATAAGCCTACAGCAGCCGGCAGAAAATTTATATGTGCGGGTAGCTGTTGCAGATAAGATTGAACAGCAGTCTGATGGCATCTATGTGATAGGAGATAAGTCCTATTACATAAAAATGGATAATACAGGTGGTGTGATCCGGGAGCAGGACGGACATAAAGAGTTGATTGTGCCGGTAAAAGGCAGTGCATTAAGCTACGCTGTATTATTCTAGTAGTAGAGTAGCAGGAAAGTATTTGTCAAAGAGTAAGCTGTTTTAGTCAAAGCAATTATGAATTATTATGAAACTGAATTATAAAAGTATTACCACCAGGGTTATTTCCTGTTTGTTTTATAGTACACTGGCCATTGCAGGCTGCCCCACTTTATTAAGTGCACAGGAGTCGGCCAAGGAAGAGGATTTTTTCCGCATAGCGAGGGTGAGTGCGCCGGAGGGAACTTTACTGGAAGTAGGAGGATTATGTACGCTGCCTAATGGTGATTTAGGCGTAGCTACCCGCAGGGGAGATGTATTTATTGTAGAAAACCCTACCAGTAACCGTCCTTATTTCAGGAAGGTGGCATCCGGGCTGCATGAAATATTAGGCCTTTCCTATAAGAACGGAGCATTATACTGTGCGCAGCGCGGAGAGCTGACCAAATTGGTGGATGCTAATATGGACGGCAAGATTGATGTGTTTAAAACCGTGTATGCATGGCCTATTTCCGGTCATTATCATGAATATAGTTTTGGACCTGAGATCGCATCGGATGGCTCTTTCTTTGTATCCGGCAATGTGGCTTTCGGAGATGAAGAATGGTGGCGTGGTGAAAGCCGTGTTCCCTGGAGAGGCTGGGTGATGCATATTTCTGAGGATGGTAAAATGGAGCCCTGGGCTACTGGTATGCGTTCTCCTTGTGGGCTGGGAATGATTGACGGTGAGCTTTTTTATACCGAAAACCAGGGCGACTGGATGGGGTCAGGGGCACTTACACACCTGAAAAAAGGCAGCTTTGCCGGGCATCCGGCCGGGTTAAAATGGACAGGGCTACCTAATTCCCCTGTAAAACTGACTACAGAAGAACTTTATAAAAAGGTGGATCCCCGTTATCGTAAAGATGCGAATGGCAGATACATCAAACCCGAGAATGTGGTGAATGAAAAATTTGTGACACTGTTTGATATGAAGCAGTATTTCCCGGAAGTACAGGTACCTGCCGTTTGGTTGCCACATGGCGTACTGGGTATTTCCAACTCACAGATTATAAATATTCCGCAAGATGTTTTTGGCCCTTTTGGCGGACAGGTGTTGGTAGGCGACCAGGGACAAAGCAAGATTATGCGGGTATTTCTGGAAAAAATAAACGGTGAATACCAGGGAGCAGCCTGGGATTTCAGAAGCGGATTCCAATCAGGTGTGCTGCGTATGGCATGGGCTAAAGACGGCTCGCTGTTTGTGGGAGAAACAAACCGGGGATGGGGTTCTGCCGGAGATGCGAATGAAGGGTTGCAACGGTTGATATGGAACAATAAAGTGCCTTTTGAGATGAGAACAGTCAGTGCTATGCCGGATGGTTTTGAAATTACTTTTACGAAACCGGTAGACAAAAAGCATGCGGCCGACATTGCTTCCTATTCAGTAGAAAGTTTTATCTATAAATACCACCCGGTATATGGAAGCCCGGTTGTAAATGAAGAAAAGAGTGCCGTAAAAGGCGTGAAAGTATCTGAAGATGGCATGAAGGTGAGAATCATTGTGGATAACCTGCGCAAGTATTATATCTATAAACTGGCATTAACCGGTATCCGTGATGAGGAAAAATCCTATTCGCTGGTACATCCGGATGTTTATTATACACTGAATAATATTCCGGAAGGGACCAGGTTGGCGATGAGTGAGGTAAGTACTAAAAATTCTGCCCTGATACCTGCGCCGGTACCTGCTGCGGTGAAGGCAGCTGTGAAGCCTGGTGCCAGCAAAACGATCTCCTACGAAGAAGTAAAACCTTTACTGGCCAAGTATACCTGTTCCTCCTGCCACAATGCGAATAAAAAGCAGGTAGGCCCTGGTTTTAATGAGGTGGCCAAACGCCATTATTCTGTGGATAAGATTATTAAGTTGTTGCGCAATCCGCAGCCGGAAAACTGGCCAGGTTATGCTACGCCTATGCCCCCTTTTCCTAATGTGCCACAGGCTGATGCTATTAAAATTGCTACCTGGATTAACTCATTGAAATAACAATATATATCATTGTAAAAAGGTAAGACCTGCTGTTATCAGCAGGTCTTACCTTTTTTATAAGGTGGATAAACCAGGGTTACTTGCAGAAATTAGAATACTTTTGAAGTAGGCAGTGGCTAAACCCAATTTGTTATGGAGCTGGAAAAAGCAACATATCTTGGTACCAATACCCATAGTTATTATGCTGATGGGATACTGATCAGTGAAACAGCTTATCACCGGAAAGTATTTGAGGGCTGGCACAGTCATCAGCATCCCCATATTACATTTATCATAGAGGGAGGTAACCAGGAACAGCGGAAACACCGGGAGCAGGAAGTGCGTCCCGGGGAGGTGCTACTGTACCATAGCGGAGAACGGCATAGAAACAAAAATACACAGCATCCGTCCCGGAACATCAATTTTGAAATAGAAAGCAGCTTTTTAGACAGATATGAGCTGGATTTTTCATCGCTTTATCAGGGTGGTACCTCATCACCTGGTTATAAAGCAGGGCTGTTAAAAATATACCGGGAATGCTGTGTCAACGATGTGCATACCGTATCCTCCATACATGCCTTGTTGCTGGAACTTTTTAATATAGCGCAAACACCCGGAAAGACAACACGTATTCCTCAGTGGGCCATCCGCCTGCAACAGCTTTTGCATGATACCTGGGATGATACGCCCTCTTTAACCCAGCTGGCTGCTATCCTCCAGGTACATCCGGTAACGATCTCCAAATATTTTCCTGTGTACTTTTCCTGTACCCTGGGGGAATACATACGCAGGATAAAAGTAGAAAAAGCCGTGGCTTATATTAAGGAGCCTGGGAGTAGCCTGACAGAAATAGCTTACCGGTGCGGATTCACGGACCAGAGCCATTTTATCAGGACGTTCCGCACTGCAACAGGCTTTTTGCCGGGAGAATACAAAAAAATGTAGGCACACTAATTTCATACAATTCTTTGTACCGCTGCGGTAAGACCTTTGTATCAGGAATCTGATAAATTGTGTACTGATGATACGATACCTGAAAACTATTTTTGTTTTGTTGCTGACCATCTCTCTTTTTTGCCGCCATACAGCAGCACAGCCTGGTGGCTTATCTTCTAAAGAGCAGGAGGCCATTGTTCATAAAATAGCCAACCTGATTAAAACCCATTATGTATCGGTGGAGAAAGGCGCTGCCATTGCACAGCATCTGGTGAAAACATACCAGGACGGCGCTTTTAATAAAGCCACTGATAACCGGGTATTTGATTCACTGATGACGACTACGCTGCAGGCTTATAGTCATGACGGGCATTTGTTTGTTCGCCATGATACTGCCATTGTAAATAATATTCTGGCCGCGGAGAAGGACGCGGCTACTCCCGAAGGGGAAGACCTCTTTTACTACGGCGCTGATGCAGCAAAGAAAAACTATGGCTTCCAGGAAATACGAATCCTGGAAGGAAATATTGGCTATATAAAACTTTCAGAAATAAATATCTCCGGTAAAAGCCTGCCGGTACTTAGTGCCGCGATGCAGTTGATAGCTAATACAACAGCATTGATTATTGACCTAAGGTATAACGGTGGTGGTGGAACGGATATCGGTGCGGTGTTTGAAAGTTTTTTCCTGCCTGCCAACACTCCTTTGCTGGAGTTTAAAGACAGGAAGGGACATGTGGAGGTGGATAAAACAGTTTCATGGCTGCAGCAGCAACAGTATAAACAACCACTTTTTATCGCGGTGAATAAAAGGACGGCTTCTGCTGCCGAGGCTTTTGCCTATGTACTACAGGCACATAAAAGAGCAAAGGTTATCGGGCAACCGACTGCCGGTGCAGCTAACTGGAATACCTATTATGCCGTGAATCCGGAGATTTTTGTATCAATATCTACTGCAGCTCCGGTTTTACCTGGTACTGATAAAACATGGGAGCAGAAAGGTATTCAACCGGATTACATAACATTACCAGGAGCAGAATTGGAACAGATCCATAAATTGGTTCACCAATAACAAAAGAAAGATTAGTGGGAATGTTTCCAGCGTTTATGTGTCCATAGCCAGTACTGTGGTGCCTGCTGAATACTCTCCTCCAGGTATCTGCCAAATGTAGTGGTAATCTCATGAGGAGCAGTAGCCCGTGGGGTATCAGTTAACAAAGAAAAAGAGAGTTTCCACTGTTTTTCTTCTGCTGCTTTATTGAATTGCGCATAGATGACTACCGCATCTGTTGCTATTGCCAGCCTTTCGGCGCCGGTAAACATACGCGTGGGCTGATGCATAAACGCTACCTGGCATTTACTTTGAACACCAGGCGCCTGGTCGGCCAGAAAAAGGTAAGCCTGTGGATTATTTTTATGAAGCAGCATATAGCGTGCTGCCTGATCCATCGGTAGTAATTTTAACCCAAAACGGGTACGCAGGCGTTTGATCAGTAAGTTAAAGAAGGAATTGGATAAAGGCTTATAAATGCCATGCACATCAAACGAGAGATATTTAGGTAATACACTCAGATACTCCCAATTACCCTGATGCCCCAGCATAATGATAATGCTCCTATGCTGGAGATGATAATACTCCAACAACTCCGGATTGAGCACCTTCACACGTGACATGATCTGCTTTTCTGAAATAGATACCATTTGTATAATCTCGGTAAGCATGCGGCCGAAGTGCCGGTAAAATGCGCAACTGATCTCTTTTATTTCTCCATATGTTTTTTCCGGAAAGGAACGGGAGAGGTTTTGCAACACTACCTGGTAACGGTACCGGAGTACCTTACACAGGAGAAAGTAGATGAACTGATCCACCTGCCTGACTATATAGGAAAGCAGCAGGCTGAGTAAATATAATGCAGCATATAGCGGAAGATAGGTCACATGCATTTCAATTTCTTTTGGAGCTATGACGACTTCATTTTGCTTTACCCCTATGTAGTGAAATGCATAATTTTATTTGTTATTCTAAAAATAAATATACCTTTGCTTCCGAATTCCTTATTACATCACTTTTAAAGCAAAAGGAATCATGACAGAACGTACTCACATATCGCCCCTTTCTCTCACTGCCTAACCTGGCACACGGGATTCGTTTTCCTTTTTTTCATTATCTGGAATACTTGTATTAGTTAACATTTAATTAGTACTGCATAATCCGTTTGCCATAAAGTTTGCATCAGGCATTTTTAATGCTGGTGGGGAAGGTGTGCCCATTAAAAAAGCAATAATTATATCAGTAAGTGATTGCAACAGAAGATTATTCGCAAAAGGGAAATGTTTTGTTGCATTACAATAAGAAGAGCACCAGTTATGGGAAGTTTAAGAACAAAAGAGTTAAGTAAAATAGGATATACAAATGACCAGACCAGGAGTCTGGTGATAAATACCATTTCCAGGCATTTCAAACATCACAGTAAGGAAGCACTGATAATACTGTTAACGGCTATCAAAAATGCACCCGCAGATTATGTTAATGATGAAGTACTGGGAAAAATAGCGGCCACTTTTATTGCGGGAGAAGAAGTATGCCGGTACAAGGCATTTACTTTACTGCAGGAAACTGGTCTGTTAAAGATTTATGGAGGACAGGAGATAGCGCATTCTACAAAGAAGCAGATGGAGCTGGCGATGTCATTACCAGTTACTATACAGGGAGCATTGATGCCAGATGCACATACGGGATATGGATTGCCTATTGGAGGCGTATTAGCAACAGCGCAGGTGGTACTGCCGTATGCAGTGGGGGTAGATATAGGTTGCCGGATGGCGTTATCGATCCTGGATGAGGGAAACAGTTATATTAAACGCTATGCGCATCAAATGAAAGTTGCGCTGAAAACGTATACGCATTTTGGTATGGAAGGCGGGCTGGATTTTCCACAGGAGCATGAAGTGTTGGATAGTCCGTATTTCCAGTCTACCGAATGGTTGAAAAGGTTACAGGCAAAGGCCGCCAGGCAGTTAGGTTCTTCCGGCAGCGGCAATCATTTTGTGGAGTTTGGAATCATTACCCTGCAAGAAAATAATGCCTTGCAGCTTCCTCCAAAAGATTACCTGGCTTTATTATCTCATTCCGGCAGCCGTGGTTTGGGCGCTACTATTGCCCAGCACTATACAAAGGTGGCCATGGATACCTGTAAGTTGCCCAGAGAAGCACAACAGCTGGCCTGGCTGGACTTAAACAGTGAAGCAGGACAGGAGTACTGGATAGGGATGCAGTTAGCCGGTGATTACGCAAAGGCTTGTCACGACAGGATACATGCCAACCTCATAAAGGCATTGGGGGTACAAGCGCTGGCGACGATTGAAAACCATCACAATTTTGCCTGGGAAGATACTCTGGCAGATGGGAGAAAGGTGATTATCCATCGCAAAGGTGCTACTCCGGCACATGAAGGAGAGCTTGGGATTATTCCGGGTAGCATGACTACAGCGGCCTATCTCGTGCGTGGTGAGGGTGTGGATAATGCCTTGTATTCTGCATCACATGGTGCCGGCAGGGCTATGAGTCGGAAAAGAGCGCGGGAGAATATGACTGCTTCTGCATTAAAGAAGATGCTCGCCAATGCGGATGTTACATTGATAGGTGGTAGTGTGGAAGAAAACCCACTGGCCTATAAAGACATCGAAAAGGTAATAGATGCGCAAAAAGACCTGGTAACAGTTCAGGGAAAGTTTATGCCTAAAATAGTAAGAATGAATAAAGTGTAAAACATGGAAAAAATAATCATACAGATAACCGCGGGCAGAGGCCCGGTAGAATGTTGCAGAGCTTCCGGGCCGGGTGGGCAAAATGTCAATAAGGTGTAATGAGCATCCATGGATGCTTACGCTGCAAGGACAACCTGAAGCGGGGCTGACCAAAAAGTAAAATGAAGACACTGAGAATTGCATAAACGCAGTTTTGTCTCCATCACCTACCCGAGAGGGGGGGCTTTTTGGTCAGCCCCGCTTTCGCTATACAAACAGTTTAGCTGGTTTGATACTGATAAGATTCCTGTTGCAGTAATTGCAACTGATAAGATACTGCAAAGGATTTCATCCTTCTCAGAATGGATAACCATTTGGAAGCATGATCAGGAATTAAGCGGCGCAGTAGTCCTGTTTCGCTGATGAAATACAGATCTGCATCTGCAATTTCTTTGGGGCTGTGCCCGCCCAGTATTTTAATGAGCATACTTACCAGTGCGCGGGTTAGCGGATCTTCACTATCTGCCCGGAACCATACCCGGTCTTTTTGCAGTTCAGCTTTTAACCACAATGGGAAGGGCCAGTCTTTTATCCGGTAATAATCATGTTTATAATCCGCAGACATCAGTGGCAACTGATTACCTAATTGAACGAGATGTTGTTCCAATGCATTATTATCCTGGTGTATAGAAAACTCGGTGATGAGGTTATCCTGTATATCGTTAATCGTCATGTTTTGCATCGTCATCAGTTTATGGGTATCAACGCGGTAATGTTGTAAAGTTAAGTAATGCTGCCTGAAAGTATTTACGGGATCGGTAAAATGATTTACGCATTCAGGAAAACATTTTACCCCACTGCAGTTGCTTTCTTATTATCTTTGCGCTCTTTAAAATCAATCGTGTTATCATTGATGAAACTAGCTATTTACCAGGGTATCTACAGGATATGTTTCTTTTTATTGTTGTTATTGACAAATATAGCAGTGATACAAGGACAGCAATTAACCGCACCTGCTGATACTGCCGGGGCTACTACTACCCATCACCTGGAAGAAGTAGTGGTCAGGGAAAACCGGTTCTCCGCACCGCTGAAAGCATTAAATAGAAATATTACGATCATTGGCAGAAAGGAAATTGAAGCAACTGCAGCTACCTCTATTAATGAGATGCTCTCGCATGTACCGGGACTGGATGTTCGCCAGCGTGGCCCAGGGGGAATGCAGGCCGATATCGGTATTGACGGAGGCACTTTTGATCAGACACTGGTGCTGCTTAATGGTATAAAAATTACAGACCCGCAAACTGGTCATAATATCATGAACCTGCCGGTGGCCTTGTCTGATATTGATCATATAGAAGTATTGCGCGGAGCGGCTGCCCGTATTTATGGAATCAATGCACTGAACGGGGCTATCAACATCATTACCCGCAAGCTGCCGCAAAGTGGCGTGAATATCAGCGCTGCCGGAGGATCCAGTTTCAGGAAGAATGAAAAGGAACAATTGTACAATAGTTACAGTGCCGGCGCTACGGCCGGACTGGTAAAACCCAACAGCAACCAGGCATTGTCTGTAAGCGGACAAGCTGGCAATGGCTACCGGTATAATACGGCCTATGAGAACTACAAAGCATTTTACCAGGCCAGCTTTGACACAGATACGGCGCAGCAATGGAATGTATTGGCAGGATACGTCAGCAATCAATATGGTGCTAACGGTTTTTATGCTGCACCGGGCGATAAGGAGGCGGAAGAAAAAGTACAAACCCTGCTCACCGCAGTAAGTATGAGCTCCAGGGTAAACCAGCACTGGACCATTTTACCCCGTATCAGCTACCGGTATACAAAGGATGATTACCGTTATATCCGGCAAACGCCGGATAAGTCGCGCAACCTGCATAATACCCATATTGTGGATGCAGAACTGAATAATACTTTTGATACGCGTATAGGTTATTTTGGTGCAGGGCTGGAAGCACGATTTGAACATATCGGCAGCAGTAACCTGGGCAATCATGAACGGGTAAACCTGGGCATTTACGGAGAGTACAGATTAAAGACAACCGGCCCGTTCAGCTTTACCCTGGGCAGTTATCTCAACTATAATTCTTTCTATGGCTGGCAGCTGTTTCCCGGTGCAGATGTGGGATACAACATCCTGCCAAACCTGAAAGCATTTGCTAACGTGGGTACTGCACAGCGCCTGCCTACTTATACAGATCTGTATTACAAAAGCCCCAGTATCCTGGGAAATGATAAGCTGGAACCGGAAAAAGCCACTTATATGGAAGCGGGAATCCGTAAGTTCAGCGGTAAATATTCCTTTTCTACCAGTGTGTTTTACAGGCAGATTTCCCGTTTTATTGATTATGTAAAAGATAGTGTACCACAGCCGTGGCAGCCACAGAATTTTCAACGGGCAGATACCAAAGGATTTACCTTGAGTGCCGGTTATAATACACTTTTATCTGAACAGGGCGTGTTTAACCGCCTGGGTATTAATGTAGGGTATAACTATCTGTCGCCTGATTTTAAAAACAATACCGGATTAAATAAAATCTCCAGGTATGTATTGGAAAGCTTGCGGCATCAGTTTAATGCCGGCGCGCAGGTAGGCATATGGCAGCATTTCAATGTGTCGGCTGCTGCACGTTATTGTATGCGGATCAACTATAAGGATTATACAGTGGTGGATGCGCGTGTGTCTTATAAGCATCATCGCTTCCAGGTATATGCTGATGCGACCAATATCCTGGACGTTACTTACATCGAAGCGGGTGCTGTACCAATGCCTGGCAGGTGGATGACACTGGGAGGCACTATCAGTTTGTAAATGTGAGATTTACATAATTGGTTGTCTCCTTCTCTGCTTATTCGTACATTTATAATTAAACTTGATTATGGGAGATTTTAAGTTTGATAGAACTGCTTTTAAAATGATGTCTTTTCAGGAAGCAGATAATGCAAATGTATTTCATAAGGATGTTTCTTATGAGGAACGTTTGCGTCAGGCATACTATCTTATTTCGCAGGCATATGGGTTTACCATGGATGCACAACCTAAGCTTGACAGGGGGTATTTTATAAGCCGGAAACTTAATAAATAATGGGGACTATTTTTAATAGTGATTTCCGGGATTTTATTCAGGCATTGAATAACCAGCATGTACAATATATTTTAGTGGGCGGATATGCTGTAATACTCCATGGTTATAGACGGGTAACCGGTGATATGGATATATGGGTTAATAGAACAAAAGAGAATTATGTAAAGTTGTCTCGTGCTTTCGCTGAATTTGGTCTTTCAGTTTTTGAAATGACAGAAGAAAAATTCCTGGATACAGACACTGCCGATGTTTTCTCTTATGGTCGCCCTCCTGTCAGCATAGATATTATTACGAAACTAAAAGGTGTCAACTTTGATGAAGCATTTGCACAAGCTCAGACATTTAGCGAAGAAGGGTTAGTAATCAGGTTTATACATCTTAATAATCTTATTCAAGCTAAGAAAGCTGCAGGTCGTCACAAGGATCTAGATGATATAGAAAAACTAACATCAGGTAGTTGAGAAGAGTGAGTACTATCAGTTTGTAAATAATTGTTTAAATAAAGCCCTGCAAACACCTGTTTGCAGGGCTTTTATATTAATCAGAAAGGGGAAGGACCATTGCCCTTACTCCTGCACTGGTGGCGCGTATTTTACCAGATCAATACCAATGCCATTCGGATCTGTTATCGCAAAGTGGCGGTCGCCCCAGGGTTCATCCCTGAGTTCAATGGTTATTTTTAATCCTTTCTTTTTGATTACATCGTATAAAGCATCCACATCCTCTACTTCAATCGTTAGGTACATGCCCTGTCCGTTGAAGGGCTTTTGAAAAATGGGCTGCTGGGAAGGATGTTCAGGCAGTAAAAAGCTGATCGCTGTGGTGCCGTCAGGGGTATGCAGCAGCAGGTAAAAGTCATTTTCGAAGATGACGCCAAATCCCAGGTTATTGGTGTAGAAAGCCTTGCTTTCAGCTAGTTTTTTGGTAACAATCCCGGCGTTGAGTTTCATTGTTGTTGGTTTATTTTTTTGTGAAAAGCCATGTAAGGCCAGTAAGATCGTAATGGTCAGCAGTAATGCCCGTTTCATGATCATTGATTTAACGATACAAAGGTCATCATTACAGGATGGCATACATTGTAAAAATCGGACAACTTTTATTGTTCAAATGCCTGGGTAGGGGTGAGGCCAAACAGGGTCTTGAATTCCTTGATGAAGTGGGCCTGGTCGTAGTAACCTGCATCAAAAAAGATTTTATGCTTGCGCAGATAGGCAGGAGAGGGATTACTATGCAGGATATGCTGGAACCGAACCACTTTGCTGAATGTTTTGGCACTGTCGCCAATATAATGTTCAAACAGCCGGCGCAGCTGGCGGTTGCTGATGCCTGTAGCAAGTTCTTTTTCAATATTTACAATGCCCTGTTGTTCCAGTATCGTATGCAGGGCATTAAAAAAGCGGCGATCCTGTTGTAGTGTCTTTTGTAAGAGAATAGGCAGAAAATGCTGGTCCAGTTGATGTTTTATTTCAGCAGTGGTAAGTGCCGGGTGAAAATGACTGGCAATAAACCGGGCTGTATCAGGCAAAACAACAGATAGTGTTTCAAAGCGATTCGTAAGTTCGGCCGCTGCAATATTAAACAACAAAGGAAATGCAGCCGGAAAGAAACGTATGCCTATATAGTGAAATGTGGGGCTTAATGGAAAAGCAGTATAGGCACTGGAAAACCCCATTACAAAACTTTCCTGTGGCTGATGCAGTTCAAAGAAGATATCCATACAGCCATCGGCCACTACCCGATAATGAAAGGTTTCCTGCAGCGGACTGCTGGTGTGCAGTTGCCAGTAGCAGTAAATGTAATTCTGAAGGGCAGGGTCGGGTAGTAACTCCACATAGCTGACCTGCGCCACTGTTTGTTTTACTGTAGGCTGAACAGGCTGATAAAGTTGCCGGATGGAAGGAACAGGTGCCATAATGATGATCAGATATTACCGTAGTTGGAAATTTCCACCAGCTTTTTGATATCATGTATCATGATCTTCCTGCCCTGGGTACTCAGGATACCGGAAGTTTTAAATTCTTTCAGGAAGCGGACCACATTTTCTTTCGCAGTACCTACCATGTTGGCCAGGTCGGTCCGGGAAATATTGATTACGACAGATTGTGGAGTTGTATCTGCTGTTTTAAATTTTTCCCGCAGTACAATCAGGGTGATGGCCAGCCGTTCCCGTACAGACCTTTGCGCAAATACTGTAATACTGTTGGTTAATACGGCAAATTCATGACTGAGGGTTTTGAGCAGCCGGTGGGATAAAATATTGGAATTTTGTAATGTTTGGAGGAAATCTTCCCTGGGAATGAAAGCCACTGTGCTATCTTCAATGGTAGCGGCAGAATCCGGATAACGTTCTTCAGAAAGAATGGCATGATATCCCAATAATTCTCCCTCATTGGCTACATAAAGGATATGTTCTTTGCCTTCATGATCGGCTTTATACTTCTTTACCTTCCCTTTTTTGACAAAAAAGATGCCTGCGGGCACACTTCCTGCTCTGAAAAGAATATCTCCCTTGTTGTATTTTTGTTCGGACATATGGGCACATAGACTATTAAATTCCTCTTCAGGCAGGTTATTTAGTATGGATTCCGACTTAAAACTCCATTTATCTATAGGAAAAAGGCCGATTAAACTCATATGTAAAAAAAGTGTTTTGTAGAAAAATTGATATTAATCAATATTTCAATTGATAACTTTTAGCGCAAAGACCAAATACTAAAGGTACCTTTGTGTTATGAAAGTATCAACTATTTCAAGGCCGGGAATGTATTTTACTCATGAACACGAGTGGATAGATTTTAACGGTACCGTGGGTTTTGTAGGTATTTCCCTCTTCAGGTTGAAAGAGATCAGTAAAATAGATAGTATTAAATGGCTGGCCCCCAAGGGCACTGTTGTGAAAGGCACTTTAATGGCAGAAATATATGCTGATAATACTGTCATCCCTATTCATGCACCAGTAAGTTGTAAATTTTTAGGCCCTAATGCCAAATTGAAGACCAACCTGAACTTAATTCTTCAGAGTCCGCAGGACCAGGGATGGATTTTCTTCGTCACGCCATCCAAATTCCGAAGCAGAGATAACCTTCTTTTGCCTGAGGCGTATCAGAAAAATTTGAGTGCAAAAGTATCCTGATTTATGCAAAACAGTTCTTTATTAAGGCCTGCCTGCTACAGGAACGATGCTACTTTTGACTGGCTCTATCCGGAAAGGATACAGCAATTATCAAAAAGACATTGGACTCCTATGGGGGTGGCCAGAAAATCTGCGCATTTCCTGGCAAATGCGCCCGGCAAAAAGATATTGGATATTGGAAGCGGGGTCGGCAAATTTTGCCTGATCGGCGCACATTATTATCCGGAAGCTACTTTTTACGGAGTAGAACAACGAAAGGAATTATATAATCATGCACTTGCTGCCAAAGAAGCTGCTAAGGTGACCAATGTGGATTTTATCCATGGTAATTTTACGCAGATTGATCTGGATGAGTATGATAATTTCTACTTTTACAATTCCTTTTTTGAGAATCTGGACGATAACGACCGGATAGATCATCAGATCGAATATTCTGCCAGCTTGTATGTATACTACTCGCGTTTTCTGTTTAAAGCACTGGATAATAAGCCCAGTGGAACACGCCTGGTAACATTTCATAGCCTGGAAAATGAAGTGCCGCCCAGCTATCAGGTGGTAGATGCTTCTATCGATCTGCTGCTCAAAATGTGGATTAAAAGATAGACCGGCAGGGGAGCTGTAAGATGAACTCTAAAACAAATAGCATTCAGTAAATATTATTATCATGACAACAGATGACTATGCATTGCTGATCTTCGAGCAGCTGAAAAGCGCGAAGGATTACGGACAAGTGGAAAGCATACTGACAACATCCGTGAAAGATATGACTGCGGAAAAAAAGAACGGATTTATCATTGAGCGCTACATCAACAAATTGCAGCTTATTTTAGAAACATTGTCACCACTGGATTGCAACAGTGCTGAGTGGAGCAATTATCGTTATGCACTTATTTATGTGCGTAAATTATCAACTAAACCACAGCTGGTAAACAACTAGTACAGCCAACAATGCACAAATGCTGCATGGCTTTACGCACTACAGCATTTGTGCATTATTTTTTGTACCCTGCCTTAAAAACTGAACGTCCCTATCAATACCCCTTCCTTACCTGCCTTCGGCATTTGCAGGGTTATCACTTTCCGCTCTTCCGTTCCATTTGAATAATTGGTATAGATTTCAGCCATCACGGTGGTAGGGCCGGTAATACTTACCTGGGTATCACCATAATAATTTACTGCTATCTTATATTTTCCCTTAGACGCTTTTTTCAGCATAAACTGTTCCGGTCCGAATCCCTGCGTAATATCCTGGCTGATACGGCCTCCCGCACTGGTAGTTTTATTGTTGTAAAAACATTTCTCTCCATTAGGATCGGTTACCCACAGGTCAATATCCGTATCATTTTTATTCCAGTTCAGCACTACTCTTACATCAACAGGCATGGGCCGGATCAGTGCTTTGTCTATACGGCTGGTATTTACTTTATGCTTGTGCCGGGATATCAGGTTGTTTATTTCTGTGATGATAATTTCCTCAATACCATGGTCACGTGCCGCTGCCGCCTGTGTATAGGATTGGGTAAGCACACTGTATAAAGTATCTAAAGCCAGCTGGTAATTGCCGCAATCAGCCAGTGCCAAGGCATAATCCCGGTAGCTCTGGGCATCCATTGGTCGCCAGTCCAATACTTTTTTGGTGATAAACACTGCTTCATCAAAAGCACCGGCTTCTTTAAGTTTATAGGCCAGCAGTTTAAACAACGCCGCATTTTCCAGCTCCAGATCAGCAATGTTGCTAAGGATCAACAGGGCTGTATCAGGGCGTTTTTGCTGATAAAACCAACTGGCGATATCATAATAAAAAAGCGGTGTACTGATATATTCCTCCCTGATCCGGAGATATGTTTTATAAGCTTCGGCAGGACTAACATCTGTCAGTTTTTTCATATAGGCATTGTCGCTTTTGAATACCGGTGTTTCAATGGCTGATGGCCGTTGTGCGATGCTATTATCTGCCATATCATCCCTGCCAGCTTTACGTCTGGCAGCGGGTTGAACTACCACACCTGCTGCTCTGCTTTGCAGGGCACTACCTGCATTTCCCACAACAACTACGTCTGCCAGTTTGCTCTCAGATGCGCCCAGCGCCATTTCCCGCTCCATCCTTCTGTCAGCTGCTGCAGGGGGCGCATAGTTAGCTACCGGGCTGGCAGCCGCGGATTCGCTGTACAATATAGCTGGTGCAGTACTATCTGTATACTGTACCGGTACAGGCGCACCTGGTTTATTAGGCTGGGGGTAGATTTTCCGGGGAGTAAATACCTGGCTCCACCAGGTATTCAGCTCTGTGGCTTTGTTCCTGGCACGGTCCAGTAAATCATTTACCCGTTCTTCTTTTTCTGCCAGGGCTTCTTTACGCAGCTGATTGTATTCAGGCAGTAGTTCTTCCGGCGGTGTGATATCGTAACGCACATAATCGGCTACTGTTTCCAGTACAATCAGGCTGGTATTGCGGGTAACGATACCAAACTGTTTGCCCAGCAGGCTGATATCTTCTTTATGTTTTTCATATTGTATATCCATTTCTGCAATCTTCTTCTGCGCCCATACCCGGCTAATGTTGATGGCTGTCTGGTTTTTGTCTGCTTTCAGTTGTACGGTCTTTTCCATCACCACCTCGCGCGGTGCATATCCAAATTGCAGGGTTACCGGCGCATCGGCGGAGGCAACGATACCGGCAACAGACACATGGCCGTTTACTACAACAGGCAGTGAAGGATATACTTCTGATAACTGGCGGTTACTTTTTATACCAAGGAATTGCAGGGATTGTTGCCCCAGTTGTTTGGCGGCCTGTTCCAGAGAAGTATTATTCAGGTTGATGAATTGACCACCTGTTTGCATACTGATAAATTTCAGTACACTATAATCTGCTTTGGCAGCAGTATTGATGCAATGCACTGGTTTTTGCAGGGTGATCTGGTCTTTCCCAAATGTAGAAAGACCGTCTGTGAAGAAAAGGTATTCCTCCGCATTTAATACCCGGTTGGAGATGGTGCTGAAATTAGTGCCTCCGTCGTAGGTGATGTTCTCCAGCGCAGTTTTTAAAGCCTGCCAGTTACCATTGGTGATGGTAAAAGTACCTGCCTTTACAAACCGGGTATTTAGTATTCCCAGCTCGATGGTCAGATTTTGTTGCTGGGTGATGATCTTGTCGAGCAAAGCCAGTTCTTTTTTAGTATCCCGGTGCAGGCTGCTCAGGGAAGCATCCCAGATAATACCTATCCGGTTGGCCCATTTACGTGGCCGGTGTTGCGCCTGGGGGTAGGCATTGATTAAAAAGTAATAGCTGTCGCCTGCGGCCTGCATCAGTGCTTCGGGCATATCACTGGTTTTGGGCAGGTTAATGGTAAGCGATTTATCTGGCTGATAGTTGGTTTTATGCATGGTAGCCATATAATTCCGTCCATTGTTGCGGAAGCTGAAACTTCCGTCGGGCTGTTCTGTCAGTTCCGGTTTTTCCACACTCTCAAATACGGTGGTTTTGAGCTTAAAGGAGGGGATAGCGGTATTATATGCCAGGGGAAGGTGATAACGTAAGGCCTGCTGTCCATCAGGCTTTAATTCTTCCTCGTAAGCCACCAGGATGGTACGGTTGCCACCGGCAGGCAGTGGATAAATACGGGTACGGAAATTATTCCCTTCCACCTTTTCCAGCATGCCCGGATCTACCCGCCGCCGTTCAATACTCTCAAATACCTCTGTGGCTTTCGCCTTTTCCACCGGAACGGCTTCTCTCAGACGCCCGTTGATATCCAGCGCATAGCGGCTTACACTTGCACCTTCCGGCAGAGGAAAGGTAAGCTCACCTTCCAGTACCCGGTGGCTGGCGTTATGGAAAGTCATGGTCATCACCGTAGTGGCAATGGTACCTGTTACCTGCACATCAATGTCGAGCGATTGCAGCTTCACTGCCTGCTTATCTTCTTTACCGCCGGTATCAGTGCTTTTAAGCCTGGGCAGCTGGGCCATGCTATTGGTGCCTCCCACCAGCAGGAGGAGGAGTAAAACGGATGAATGGATGAATCGTATCATATGGCTGTTTTTCTTTCAGGATGCACAGAAGATTCAAATTGCATAAATGCACACGTTATTTTTTGAGCTATTAGCTTTTAGACTTTAGCTGTTAGCCTGATGTAGCGAATGATTTGATATTGATTTATTTTGAGTATTTTAATCTTATGATGGTTAATATTGTATCATAGTATGTTTTTTGCCATATCTTATTTCATACCCTTTTATACTCTCTTCATACTCTAACTATGCTTTAACCATGCTTCAAGCATAGGGAAAGGCAGGTGTAGGGGGGATTACCCGGAATCATCGTAGCGGGAGGATTGATCCCGTTATATGGTTACCATCCGGAGGTGCTCAGGCAGTCAGTTTCCGGGCAGTAGCGGATTTAATGTATTTTAGTACCGGCATTAATTCTTTCAGCATGGAACCGACTTTTACGATTGCACGTGATACTGATAATGAGCCTTTGGTGCTCTTAAAAGCGATTGATGAGCATACGGAATGGCAGCGTATGAATATGTATGTAGTGATCTGGCTGGCTACCGGCAGTTGTAATTGTCATACCGGTAAAGCCGTTTATGGCATAAAAGCACCCGCTCTGCTATTTTTTGCACCTTATCAGCACTATACCTTTACCTCCACTACAGGATTTACAGGAGAGCGTTTATATTTTCATGGGGACTTTTACTGCATTGAACGCCATAAAAAGGAAGTAGCCTGTAACGGAATTCTGTTTAACAACGTATATGACCCGCCCCAGGTGCTGCTGGATGAGGAGAATGCCACCGCTGTAAGTAACTATATCCGCTTGTTACGGGAAGATATGCGCCGCTATGAGGACGCCTCCAGGGAAGATATGGTGGTAGCTCATCTGAAAATACTACTGATCATTGCAACCCGCCTCAAAATAAAACAACTGGCCGATGCCCAATTATTGTTGCCGGAAAGTACCCGCCCCCAACTACAGGAGCTGCACCGCCTCATAGAAACTCATTTTCTTACCTGGCATAAGCCGGCAGACTATGCTGCTGCCATGTTCCTGTCGGTAAAGGCATTATCCCGGCTTACTGGTAAATACCTCTCCAAAACCCCTTCAGAGCTGATCACAGAAAGGATTATCCAGGAGGCTAAACGTGCCCTGCACTTTACCAATCTGAGTATCAAGGAAATTGCTGCCCAACTGCATTTTGAAGACCCCTATTATTTCAGCCGTCTTTTCAGGAAGTATACAGGAGTTACCCCTACCGAGTTTCGCCAGAAAGTGGGTGTTATTTTACTGGAATAGGACTGAAAGGGCTTTTTGTCCGGGTATTGGTGACATTTATCCATTTTAACCCGTAGCGATGCCAGGTAATTTTGTTGCAACGATAAAAACGGCAAATATGGGAACACTACGGCATATGATGAAAGCAATCAGCACACTGGATAAAGCTGGCATCCGTTTATTACGCATCGCTATTGCGGTGATTCTGATATGGATAGGGGGGCTTAAATTCTTTCCCTATGAAGCAGATGGCATCACCCCTTTTGTGGCCAATAGCCCGCTGATGAGCTTTTTTTATAATCATCCGGAAGAATATAAAACACACCGGAATAAAGAAGGGGAGTTGGTACCCGCGAATCGGGAATGGCACAAAGCTAACAATACCTATGGCTTTTCCTATGGCCTGGGTACGCTGCTGGTAAGCATGGGCGTATTATTGTTGTTTAACCGGGTATCCCCGCTGGCCGGTGCGGCAGGTGGGATTTTGGTATTCATCATGTCGATAGGCACCCTTTCCTTTCTGATTACCACCCCTGAAACATGGGTACCCGCCCTGGGCGACGGAGAACATGGTTTTCCTTACCTCTCTGCCGCAGGAAGGCTGGTGATCAAAGACTTTATTATGATGGGAGGCGCCGTGGTAGTAACGGCGGATGCCGCCCGGAAATACCTGGCAAGAGGATAATAGGTATACCAGGGAGAATGAATAAATTTGTCATTCACTAACCTGGCATGCTATGCAGGAGCTGATAAAAACTACTTTTCCCGGTTTTGAGCCGGAGCTGATCACCGCACTTTTGACCGAAGGAGCATTTAAGACCTTCCATCCGGGAGATGTGCTGATGAGCACGGGCCAGTATTTCCGTTCTACTATTCTGGTGTTAAAAGGAAGGATCAAAGTATACCGGGAGGATCAGGAAGGGAATGAGTTTTTGATGTATTATCTGCAGCCAGGCCAGGCCTGTGCGCTTTCTATGATCTGTGCTACCCGCCAGCAAACCAGCCAGGTAATGGCCAAAGCGGAAACAGACCTGGAAGTACTGGCCATACCCCTGGAATTTATGGACCAATGGATGTTGCAGTACAAGACCTGGTACTACTTTGTGCTGGAAACCTATCGCAGCCGCTTTGAAGAAGTGCTGCTCACCCTGGACCATGTGGTGTTCAGGAATATGGACGAACGCCTGCTGTTTTACCTGAAACGCCAGCAGCATACCTTGCAGGCCAATATTTTTACCATTAGTCCCACCGAAATAGCCCAGGAACTCAATTCTTCCCGGGAAGTGATTTCCCGCCTGCTGAAAAAACTGGCGGAAAAAGGAATGATCCGCTTGCTGAAGAACCAGCAAGTGGAGATTACCCACCTGGATATTTAACCTGTTTTTTCCGTTATTGATAAATGTTTTTGTTGATTATCAATAAGTTGTGTTTTTAAAATATCCGTTCACCGTTTACGCAAAAAGGAAACTTTATCCATAAAATGTTTAAAAAATTCCGCTTTGCGTAAATGCTTTTCCCGATCCGATACCTTCCATAATTGTGTTAGCTGTTCCTTTGCAAAAAATTATTAAGGACGTGAAGCGCATACTTTTACTTATTTTATTGATTGTTTCGACGGGAAGTATCCTTTTTGCAACAGATGGTGAGCTGGAAAACGGAGGGGTGATTAAAGGTGTCATCACTACGGCTGATGGCCAGCCGGCAGCATATGTAAATGTTATCCTGAAATCTACTACAAAAGGTGCCCTTACCGATGAGGATGGCCGTTTTATCGTAAAGAATATAAAAGAAGGGGATTATATCCTGATTGTTTCCCACATGGGCCTGAAATCGCAGGAAAGAACAATACATATTACCAAAAACAAAACACTGGACCTGTCTTTCTCTCTGGAAGAAACTTCCAGCCAGCTGTCTGAAATAGTGGTAGATGGTAAAAGAAGCCAGAACAGGAAGCCGGTAACTATCGGTAAATTACCTGTTGCAGCGATGGATTTACCGCAAAGTGTTACCATTATTGGTCAGGAAGTACTTCGTGATCAGCAGGCGCAGCGCTTAAGTGATGTGATCAAGAATGTGAATGGTGTATACCTGACCTCCACCCGTGCCAGCACGCAGGAATCTTTCTCTGCCCGTGGATACGGTTTTTCCAGCAGTAATATGTTCAAAAATGGTTCCCGGGTCAATACGGGTGTGATGCCGGAAATGAGCTCCCTGGAAAGTGTGGAAGTACTGAAAGGAAGCGCAGCTATTCTGTATGGTAATGTGGCGCCAGGTGGTATCTTAAACATGGTAACCAAACAACCTAAGTTTGAAGGTGGTGGAGAAATATCTATGAGAACAGGTAGCTTTGATCTGTTCAAACCTGCTTTTGATATCTACGGTCCTATCAGCGGCAATGTAGCTTACCGTGTAAATGGTACTTATGAATCTGCTAACAGTTTCCGCAGCCATGTAGGTTCTCAGCGTTATTATGTAAATCCTTCCCTGTTGTTCAAATTGGGAAGACGTACCGAATTGCTGGTACAGGGTGATTACCTGCAGCATGATTTTACACCGGATTTTGGTATTGGTACCCTCGATAATAAAGTGATCCCGGATGTACCCCGTTCCCGTTTCATGGGAGCCAACTGGCAGTATTCCAAAACAAAACAAGCCACCGGTACTGCTGCTATTAAACATGATTTTAATGACAACTGGAGCATTAAAGGAACTGTTTCTTACCAGAATTACAAGCGGGATTATTTTTCCTTAGAAAGAATCCAGGCAAAAGCAGATGGAGATTGGGAACGCCCGTTAGGTAAATCCTATACAGACGAAGATTATTTTATCGGACAGGTAGACCTGACCGGTAAGTTTAAAACAGGTAGCCTGGAACATACCTTACTGGCAGGGATAGATGCAGACAGGTACAACACCAATGCAGATGCCTATAGCGGTTTGGGTAATTATGATATTATTAATATCCTGGATCCTAATAAATATAAACAACGTACAGATATCCCTGTTTTTTCACCTACTACCACCAGTGTTACTATTACACAAAGAACAGGTGTTTATGTACAGGATTTAATCAGTATTTCTGAAAAGATCAAGTTTTTAGCAGGCGTACGCTATTCCTACCTGGAAAGCGGCAGTGCGAAGGTAACTGATCCTAAAACCAATACTGTTACCAAGAAGAATGATAACTATGATCAGGCCTTCTCTCCACGTTTAGGGTTAGTGTACAAACCGATCAGCACTACTGCATTATTTGCCAGCTACTCTAATTCGTTTGTGGTAAATACGGCTACAGATATCTACCTGAATAGATTGAAACCCTCTATCATAGATCAGTTTGAATTAGGTGTAAAAAATGATTTCTTTGATGGCCGTTTATCTGCGAATGTAACCGCATATCGTATTAAGAATAATAACCTGGCACAAACTGCACCGTTCAAGGCAGATGGTACACCAAATGCTGATGCCGCATACAAAGAACTGGTAGGTGAAACCACCAGCGATGGCGTAGAATTGGATATCGCAGGGCATCCGTTGCCTGGACTGTCTGTACTGGCAGGATACAGCTACAACAACATGCGTTATACCAAAACTCCGGCTACCAAAGGCAGCTATGTTGAAGGAGAACGCCTGGTAGGTACCCCTAATCATACTGCTAATGCAAGTGTGTTCTATACCTTGCAGACTTCTACACTGAAAGGATTGAAACTGGGTGTTTCTGCTTATTACATGGGAGAGCGTAATGCGGGCTGGAACAACACGAAGGATCAGACACAAACATATGACAGGCTGATCCCGGTGAGTGCATTTACTACATTGGACCTGTCTGCAGGATATACTTACAAACAGTTCTCTATCCTGGCCAAGGTATCCAACATCACCAATACTTTGAACTATATGGTGCATGAAAACTACAGTGTAAATCCGATAGCTCCCACTGCTTTTGTAGCTACGCTGGCATATAAATTTAAATACTAGATCAACAGTTAAACATACTATTCTACCCCCAAAGAAGCGGGCTGACCATTGGTCAGCCCTTATTTTTTGTCAGTTGGTTGCTCACTACTGTTAGCACAAGCACTGCTGCCAGGAATACGGCACCTACTTGAATTATAGAGTGATTAAGGTTTAGAGAATACTTCTGACCAAACCTCCTTCTGCACGAAGTGCTGCGCCATTGGTAGCAGCAGAGCGGGGGCTGGCAACGTAGGTAACCAGGTTGGCGATTTCTCCTACATCGGCAAAGCGCTGGATGAGAGAGGAAGGACGCATGGTTTTGAAGAAGTCATCTTCTGCTTCCTGTGGTGTGATATTTTTGGAGGTAGCTAATTCCTTTAAGAATGCTGCCACCCCTTCTGATTTGGTAGGGCCAGGTAAAATGGAATTGACTGTTACCTGCGTTCCTTTTGTCAGCTCTGCCAGGCCGCGGCTGACGGCTAATTGGGCCGTTTTGGTAGTACCATAGTGGATCATTTCATCCGGAATCATGGTAGCAGATTCACTGGAAATAAAGATGATCCTTCCCCAGTTCTTTGCCAGCATTTTTGGGAAGAAGTGGCGGGATAAGCGCACTCCGCTGAGCACATTTACTTCAAAGAAGCGGAACCATTCTTCATCTGTAATGTTGGCAAAAGCTTTAGGTTCAAAAATACCAGCATTGTTAACCAGGATATCTATATCCGGGAGCGCCTGCAACAGCTGATTTACGGAGGCTGCATTGGAAAAATCGGCAGCTACGCCCGATACCTGTGCACCAGGTACCAGCTGTTTTAATTTGTTTATGGTTTCATTTATTCTTTGCGTGGTTCTGCCATTTACAATTACAATCGCTCCCTCTTCCAGTAATTGCTGTGCAATAGCAAATCCTATTCCCTGGGTAGACCCGCTTATAAAAGCTGTTTTTCCTTTTAACTGAAGATCCATTGTTTTGTTTTTATTGAATATGATAAATAACTGATGGACGTTTGATATTGCAAATTTGGGCCCAATTATGTTATAAATGAAATAATATAGTGCAGGCTCAAAAACGGCCTTATCTATATGGGATATCCTAAAGTAATGGCTATCGGAAAGGGGGAAGTGTAGGAGGTCATTGGGGGCAAACGTAAAAGTAAAAACCGGAATAAGATTATTCCGGTCTCTCTTAACCTACAACTGTTACACTGTTAGTAACTATATCTTTATTAAATTTTTGCATGGCTTGCTGCATCAGCAGGATCATCTGATCAAACTTATTTTTATAAACCAGAGAGATGTGTCCGGGATGCGTTGGGTCATACAATTGATTTTTTATGATGGGAATGGTAAAGGGTAATGTCCAGGCGCGGAGCGACTTGGCTACCGTATCCATTGTGTGGATTCCGTTAAGCGCATGTAAGCCATCGGCCCAGCAAACCATACCAATCAGTTTGTCTGTGAGATAAGGGGTAGCTGATTGGCGGGACAACTCCAGCCAGTCCAGGCAATTTTTCATCATGCCGGGAATGCTTCCATGATATAAAGGTGCCAGCCATACATGGAGATCGGCCTGTTGAAATAAGTGAATCATATTTTGTACAGTGTCCGGCGCCGGGTCCCCTTGCATATTAAATGGCGGCACGTTGGAAGCAGCCACGGAAAAAGTAGCTGTATCTATGCCAATTGTGTTGAATCTTTGCCCGAAGTATTTTGATAATTCCTGTCCCGTTCTTCCTTCCAGTGCGCCATTTACAATAACTACCTTCATTTTACTGCCTTTGTATATAATTGATGTACCGCTTCCCAGTTGACGATTTTCCAGAAACTGTTAATATATTCTACGCGTCTGTTCTGGTATTTCAGGTAATAGGCATGCTCCCATACATCTAATGCCAGGATAGGTGTGCCTCTGCCGGCTTCAATAATATTCATCAAAGGATTATCCTGGTTGGAGGTGGAGGTGATCTCCAGCGAGCCATTTGGTTTAACAATTAACCAGGCCCAGCCGGAGCCAAATCTTGACAACGCTTCTTTGCTGAATGCTTCCTGGAAATCATTGAGCGATCCCCAACGGGCTTCTATTGCTGCCAGTACCGGAGCAGTAGGTGTTTGACCATTGGCAGGTGCCAGCAGCGACCAGAAGAGGGAGTGGTTATAGTGCCCGCCACCATTGTTGCGTACTGCAGCAGGATAGCTGGATATATTGGCTAATATACCTGCCAGGTCTGCCTGTTCACCGGGCGTACCTTTCAGGGCATTGTTCAGATTGGTTACATATGCCTGATGGTGCTTGTCGTGGTGCAGCTCCATCGTGGCTTTGTCAATAGCAGGTTCCAGTGCATCAGCAGCATAAGGAAGTGCCGGCAATTCAAAAGGAAATTTATCGTGTAACATGGATCTTTTATTTAGTTACACAAAATTACAGTTCAACAGGGGCAATAGAGAACCAATAACACGGAAGGACTAACCAATTTTTCCTTTTTTGCGGAACTCATTAGGGTTAAGGCCTGTTTTATGTTTAAAAAAACGACCAAAATGGGAACTGGAGTCGAAGTTGAGGAATCCGGCAATTTCTTTAATACTTGCGGCAGAGTATTCCAGGAGGAATTGTGCTTCCCGCAGGATGCGCTGGTGAATAACGGTAAGGGCTGTATCGCCGGAGGCTTGTTTTACCAGGTCGCTCAGATGTTTAGGGGTGATATTCAGTAACCGGGCATATGCTTCCACTTTGGTATACTCATTAAAATGTTTGTCTACCAGTTTCCGGAACTGATGCAGCAGCTGGAATTTCCGGTCAGATGCTTTGGGCGAATTGGACAAACAATTTTCGCAAGCCCGGCGCATACGGAACAATAATTCTATCATGCGGCACCTGATCACCTGCAGATAAAATGGTGGTTGCAACTGCTGCTCCTGTTCAATATCGAGTAATAGCTGCAGGATATTTTCACTATTGGAGGGATCCAGGTCAAAAATGGGGGGATAATCCGGGTTCATCAGTAATAGCTGCTCTATTATTTCCTGCGACATTTGCAGGTCGTCCAGGAAGGTTCGTTTAAAAAAAAGCATTTTTAGCTTGAGGTTGGCAGACGTATCGCTATAAGAGCTGAGCTGGCCTGGTGCCACCAGGTGGATGGTTTGTGGTAATACTTCAAAGCTGTGATGGTCCACTATTTTCCGGCAGCTGCCCTGCAGGCATAGGATCAGTGCGTAATAATCCGTGCGGATAGGGGTGCCTTCCTTTTTACTTCGTTCGTTATCCATGATCAGCAGGTCTGCCTTGTTAAACGAGCTGGTAAAATTGGATAAAGGCAGCTGTTCCTGGTCTTCTTCGGAAGTATATAGTTTAACCGTATCGTGTATGTTTAATATGGGTTGTTGTTTCATACCACTGCCATTGGTATTGCAAGATACGCATAGATGCGTTTGTATGACAGCCCCTGAAGATAGTTTAGTTATGAACAGTGTTTGTTTTAATGAACAGTGTTCATTATATTTGCGTTGTTAACATGAAGTGAAATGGATAAGAAAGCGATACAAGAGCAGCGGATGAGGGGATATTTTATAGCTGCAACAAAAGATATTTTACGGAGTGAGGGGGTAAAGAGTATCAGTGTCAGGAACATTGCTGATCGCGCAGGGTATTCTTTTGCCACGTTATACAATTATTTTAAGGACGTAAAGGACCTGGTGTTTCTATGTGTGGAGGATTTTCGGGAAGAGTGCAGGGCATATGTGGAAAATAAGACAGAGAAAGTACCCCGGGGGCAGAAGCGGTTAAAAGCAATCATCGCTGCTTACCTGGAATACTTTATTCAGTATCCGGGTATTTTTGAACTGTTTTTTATTGAAAAGTTATCGGACATAGATAATAAGCAAGGTACACCGGCATTAGTGGTATCTTTCCTGGAGCACCTTTGTCAGCGGGAATGGGAGTATTGTGTGGAAAAACAGGTGATGACAGCAGGAGAGGTTGCTGCCAAAAAAGCGGCATTGCTATATGGTACCACCGGATTATTAGTATTGTATTTAAACCGGCGTACACCCGATTCGTATAATGCTTTTCTGAAAGCAGCCACCGGTTTTATTGATCAACAGCTAAAAGGAGGTGTATGAAATCACGAAAGGAACTGAAACAAATATTCCGGGAGATGGTCTTTAAAATGGGGGTATATCAGATCAGGAATATCACCAGCAATAAAGTATTTATAGGAAGCAGCACAGACCTGGAACGGGCATGGAATGGGCAGCGGGTAAGGCTGGACAATGGCATACACCTTAACAAGGCATTACAAAAGGAATGGCGGGAGCAGGGTGCGAGTCAGTTTGTATATGAAATTGTAGAAGAATTAAAAGATACCGCAGACCCTGCCACTGACTATAAAACGGAGGTGAAGATACTGGAGGAAATGGTTATTGCAGCCTTACAGCCATTTGGGGATAAAGGTTATCATTAGCCTTTCCATTATCCTATCTCCAGGTTAAAACTACTATTCATCACCAGTTTTCCATCCACAGGGGTATCACTGCCCGGCACTTGCAGCCCTTTTATTTTTCCGGTTTTTCCTTTGCTGAGAAGGTCTGTAACATGTTTGTCGGTAAGTTGCTTTCCTAATATTTCAAAAGGGATCTTAAATCCGCAGACGTTGAAGTTAGCGCAGCCATAGGCAGTATTACCTTTCTTCAGCAAATGTGTTTTACATTTTGGGCAGGTAAGTGTTGCGATGTCGGTTTCTTTTTTCGGTGTTTTAGGCTTAGGTGCTTTTTTAGGCGGGGCCACAGGTTCCGGAGGAGGCTCCGGAGCAATTGTAATTGTTTTGTGGCTATTGTTTTTTACATCTCTGGTCAATTCTACCACCATCTGGATCAGCTCCTGTTTAAAAGTATCCAGTGTATACTCTCCTTTTTCTATCAGGCGGAGTTTACGTTCCCAGTTGCCCGTTAGTTCTGCACTTTTCAGTAATTCGGATTCAATGGTATCAATCAGGTCTATGCCGGTTTGGGTAGCATAGATGTTCTTTCTTTTTTTCTCGATATATTTTCTGCGGAACAGGGTTTCGATAATATTGGCACGGGTAGAGGGACGGCCTATCCCGTTATCTTTCAGCAGTTCCCGCATTTCTTCATCTTCTACCTGTTTGCCTGCTGTTTCCATAGCTCTGAGGAGTGTGGCCTCCGTAAAAGCTTTGGGAGGGGTTGTTTTTCCCTGGTGGATCCTGGGCTCGTGAGGGCCGCTTTCCCCCACTACAAAAAGCGGTAATATTTTTTCTTCTTCCTCTCCCTCTTTTTTGATACTCTGGTCATTGGCATATACTTCTTTCCAGCCTGGTTCTATGATCTGCTTGCCGGTTACTTTAAAAGGCACCTGGCCTACTTTCCCCAGCACGGTAGTAGTTGCTATTTTACATTCAGGATAAAAGGCAGCAATAAAACGGCGGGCAATCAGATCATACACTCTTTTTTCTTCCAGGCTGATGCCGCCGGGGTGCATACCAGTAGGGATGATGGCATGGTGATCTGTCACTTTTTTATCATCGAATACTGTTTTCAGCTTGGGAACGGGATTGGCCAGCACCGGCGCCGTTAGTGCACTGTACGGAGTAAGGTCCTGCAGGATGCCTGCAATCTTAGGGTGCAGATCTTCAGAAAGATAAGTAGTATCTACTCTAGGGTAGGTTACCAGTTTTTTTTCGTACAGGTTCTGCACATGTTTCAGGGTATCATCTGCTGTATAGGCATATTTTTTATTGGCTTCCACCTGTAGGCCGGTCAGATCAAACAAACGGGGATTCCCTTCCTTACCATCTTTCTTTTCAAAGGAAGTAATTTCAAAAGGATGTTCTTTGAGATAACTGAGCCCTTTATTAGCTTTTTCCAGGTTGCGGAGCCGGTCGATTGTGGCGGTAAATTCCGTTTCCCGGTAGATGGTTTTTAATTCCCAGTATTCTTCCGAAACGAAGGCATTGATTTCCTTCTGGCGTTGTACGATCATGGCCAGCGTAGGTGTTTGTACACGACCGATTGACAATACGACTTTACCTTGCCCGAATTTTTTGGTAAACAGGCGGGTGGCATTCATGCCCAGGAGCCAGTCGCCGATAGCACGGGCGCTGCCTGCAGCATAGAGATTATTGTATTGGGTGCTGTCTTTTAATTGCTGAAATCCATCCCGGATAGCCTCTTCCGTTAAGGAAGAAATCCAGAGTCTTTTTACCGGAGCGGTACATTTGGCTTTGAGTAGTACCCAGCGCTGAATCAGTTCACCTTCCTGCCCGGCATCCCCGCAGTTAATGACTTCTTCACATGCCTGGACCAGTTGTTCAATAATCCTGAACTGTTTTTGTACCCCATTGTTTTCAATGAGTTTGATACCAAAGCTGGAGGGGATCATCGGCAGGTCTTCCAGCCGCCAGAATTTCCATTGGTCAAAGTAATCATGTGGTTCTTTCAGTGTACAGAAGTGGCCAAATGTCCAGGTTACCTGATAACCATTACCTTCATAATAGCCCTCTTTGCGTTGCTTAGCACCGAGTACTTCTGCAATATCCCTTGCCACACTGGGTTTTTCTGCAATACAAACCTTCATCATATCTTAAAGTAGGGTAACAAAGGTCGTATAAAATTCAGAGAATTGAGCCTTCCGATCTGTGTTGGTGTACAACCGTTGAAAGGGAATATTAAATATTGAAAAGATAAGTTATTTTGTATAGCGTCGTATATCAGGGAATGATCCATAAAAACAGTTTATGTATAAAAAACTATTGTTATTGGGGTGGTTATTTACGTGGTGCATAACAGTATCTGCACAACAGGAAAAGGTGCCGGTGTTTGTATCCGGTACAGAGGGGCATAAAAGCTACCGGATACCTGCGGTAATTAGTTTGCCGGATGGGCAGCTCCTGGCTTTTGCAGAAGGCAGGGTGCATGGAGCTGGTGATTTTGGTGATATTAATATTGTGCTGAAGCGCAGCAGGGATGGTGGTAAGTCGTGGCAGCCATTGGAGAATGTAGTAGATGCTGATAGTTTACAGGCGGGGAATCCTGCGCCTGTGGTTGACTTAAGTGATCCGGCATTTCCAGGTGGAAGGATTTTCCTGTTTTATAATACCGGCAATAATCATGAAGGAGAGGTACGTAAGGGAAAAGGACTACGGGAGGTGTGGTATAAAACATCTGCAGATGGAGGGATCACCTGGTCGGATGCAGTGAATATCACCACGCAGGTGCACCGTCCGGACCAGCCAGCTGTAAATGCTGATTATCATTTCAGCGAAGATTGGCGCAGTTATGCCAATACACCGGGGCATGCTTTACAATTCAGCAAGGGTAAATACAAAGGACGTATCTACGTTGCCGCCAATCATTCCCAGGGCCCGCCGAAAAAAGGATTTGAAGATTATTTTGCCCATGGCTTCTATACGGATGATCATGGTAAAACCTTTCACCTCGGACAAAGTGTGAACATCCCCGGATCTAATGAAGCCACCGCAGCGGAACTTTCCGGTGGCAGGCTGCTATTGAATGCACGTAACCAGCGGGGAGATATAAAAGCAAGGATAGTAGCCATCAGCAATGATGGCGGAGCTACCTGGGATAAAACATATATAGACCGGCAACTACCTGACCCGGTATGCCAGGGAAGTATCCTGAATATAGGATGGAAGAAGAATCGGGCTATATTGGCATTCTCGAATGCGGTAGATACAACGTTACGCGACCACCTTACCCTGCGTTTAAGTAAAGATGAAGGTAAAACCTGGCCGGTGAAACAAGTAGTGGCAAGCAGTGGAAAGGGAAAAGACGGGTATGCTGCTTATTCAGATATTGTGCTGTTGCCCGGAAACAAAATAGGTGTGCTGTATGAAGCTGATGGGTATGCAAAAATCCTGTTTACAGTTGTGACCCCCTGACGATGAAAACGGATGGTTTGTCCCCTTTTCTAAGCAAAGTGTGCTATTGGGATATTAGCGGCTTTTACTTACTTTTAGTGCTAAATCTGGCTGGGGAAAACATTGTCAATAAGAGCAGTTCATAATGAAGCGTTATTGGTAACTGAATTGATAGCGGGTAGTGAAAAGGCACTTGCTGCACTTTTTAATGCTTATCATCATCAGTTAGTGGCGTATGTATTGACAGTCATCCCCTCGCAGGAGATGGCCATTGAAATTGTACAGGATGTGTATGTGAAGCTCTGGATGAGCCGGGATGAGCTTCATAAAGTAGACAAGTTTACTGCTTACCTTTTTATCCTCACCCGGAATTATACCCTGAATTGTCTGAAAAAGATGGCGAGGGACCGCCGGAAAGCACAACAGTATCACCAGTTTATTTATGAGTCAGCCGCTATACCTGATCAGGGTGAAACCCGGACCGACCGTCTTGCCTTGATAGAGCGTGCGGTAGCGCAGTTGCCAGCCCAGCAGCAACAGGCTTACCTGTTAAGCCGTGAACATGGTATGAAGTATGCAGAGATTGCAGAGAAAATGGGACTAAGTAAGGAGTCCGTAAAAAAATATATCCATCTGGCGCTAAAATCCATTGCCGAATTTGTTAAGTCTCACGCAGTTGTATTGCTGATCCTGATGGAACAGCGGAAGTTCTGAAAAAATTTTCCTGCCCTATATCCCCTTTTTTAAAGAAGTGTTGTCTTTATATATGTTGTCTTCATTGCCAACTATCCAAATTATGCAACAGGTATGAGTAATACGAGGCTTACATGGTTGTTTGAGCGTTACCGGAACAGGTTGACTACTGCTGAAGAGGAAGAAGAGCTTTTTCAGCTGATTGATCAATCCGAGTATGATGAACAACTGAAAGCATTACTGACAGCTGCCTGGGAACAGTTTCAGCCAGGTAACTTCACCTTACCACCCCGGCAGAGTGAGGAAATGTACCGGCATATATTGGAAAATACCCAGCCTTCCAGACATATACGGGGAGGTTTTTGGGGACCGATGATGGCCGCCGCTGCGGCAGTGTTGCTGCTTATTGCAATAGCCGGTGGTTACTTTATTTACCGCTACCAGACAACGCAGCTTGTCAATAGTGGTGCACTGCAGGCGGGTGTGCAGGATATTGCCCCTGGCAGCAATAAGGCATTGCTGACACTGGCCAATGGCACTACCGTAATACTGGATAGTACAGGTAGTCAGGTGATTCAGCAGGGTAGTGTTGCCATCCATCAGCATAATGGCCAGCTACAATATAAGGGCAGTGCTGCTTCTACAGAAACAGTTTATAATACCTTAACTACGCCGCGTGGCGGAAAATTTAAAATAGTATTGCCGGATGGATCGGTAGCCTGGCTTAACTCCGCCAGCAGCCTCCGGTATCCTGCTACCTTCAATGGCAAAGAGCGGGTAGTAGAATTACACGGGCAGGGCTATTTTGAAATTGCACAGAATGCACATCAGCCATTTAAAGTAAAAGTGAATGATATGGAAGTGCAGGTGCTGGGTACCAGCTTTGATATCATGGCCTATGAGGAAGAAAGTACGGTAAATACTACCTTATTGGAAGGCGGTGTAAAAGTATTGCGGGGAAATGTGGAAAAAGTACTGAAACCTGGTCAGCAGGCCATACTGGATGAACATACCGCTACGATCGATATACAGCCTGCAGATGTAAACCGGATCATCGCCTGGAAAAACGGGCGCTTCATATTCAATAATATGGACCTCGAAACAATTCTCAGAGAGGTAGCCCGCTGGTATGATGTAACACTGGAGTATCGCGTAAAACCAGGTAAAGAGAAGTATGGAGGGGGTATCAGCCGTAGCCTCAGTCTTGCTGCAGTATTGAAAGTACTGGAAGAGAACGGCAACAACCATTTCAGCATTGAAGGCAGAAAAGTAATCATATTACCCTGATGTATGGGGACAATAAATAATCAACCAGTCAACAAATAACAAAACAGCATCGTACTGTACACGTAAACTGATAAGTCAGCCAATACCCCGGAAAGACACCAGCTATACTAGCAGGCTGGTGGAGGGGATTTTATAGAATAAACGAACATTCAACCTTAATGTATTTAAATTTTATGGGTAAAATTCCACTGATGCGATGGCTATCTGTTAATATTGCCATGCGTAATTTCACAGAAAAAGCTCTACGGCATTATCCACGAAGTAAAACGTGCCTGGTTATGAAAATGACAACCTTTTTGCTCCTCGTTTCTTTTTTACAGTTGAGTGCCGCTGGTTACTCTCAGAAGGTAACACTGGCCTTAAAGAATGCTCCTTTACAAAAGGTATTTGCAGAAATTATCCTGCAATCTGATGTGACGATTGTTTACAATGAAGCCATACTACAGGGAACCTTTCCGGTAAGCATAGACCTGAAAAATGCATCTGTGCAAACGGTACTGGACAAATGCCTGAAAGAGCAGCCGGTATATTATGTAATAGAAGATAATGTAGTGAAGATAAAGCCGAAAAGAAAACCCAGGCAGCTGCTGGATGACACTTTTGCTATGCCGGATACTACCCGGCATAATATTGCGGTGGCTGGTAAAGTAACGGTGCCATCGGGGGAAGCCATTCCGGGCGTTACGGTGATGGTGAAAGGGAGTGGCAGTGGCACCACTACCAATGGGGCTGGTGTTTTTCAATTGCCAGCAGTACCTGCAGCTGGTACACTGATATTTTCCTTTATGGGTATGAAAACAAAGGAAGTACCGGTAAATGGCCAGGCATCTTTTAACATCGTAATGGAAAATGAATCTATAGGACTGGATGCAGTAGTGGCCATTGGGTATGGTGTGCAACGCAAAGCAGACCTGACCGGAGCTGTTTCAAATATCAGTGCCAGCAAGCTGAATACACAAAGTAATGTAAACATAGGGCAGGCCTTGCAGGGGAAGATTGCCGGTGTGGATATTGTATCTCAGGGGGGCGCTCCGGGTGCCGGCAGCCGTATTATGATCCGGGGGATTGGTACCCTCAATAATGCGAATCCCTTATATATAGTGGATGGCATGTACATGAATGGCATGGATCACATTAATCCCAACGATATTGAAAGCATCGATGTATTGAAAGATGCTTCTTCTGCCGCTATTTATGGTTCCCGTGCTGCGAATGGGGTGATCATTGTTACTACCAAGTCCGGCTCCAATACAGATGGCAAGCCTGTATTTGAATTTTCTACCAACTTTGGCGTACAAACACCTTCCAGGTATCTTAAGATGCTGGATGCTAACCAATGGGCTACGCTTACTACGCTGTCCAGAGCTGCTATCGGCAAGCCTGCATTGGAAATGGCACAAAACCTGGACCAAAAGGAAAACAATAACTGGCAGGATATGATGCTGCGACCTGCATTGATGCAGAATCATAATATCACTATCAAAGGTGGCAGTAAATATTTTACCTATTACACCGGACTAGGATATATGGACCAGGAAGGCGTGGTGAAAGGCACGAACTACAAGCGGTATAATGCACAGTTTAAATCAGAATACAAACGTGGCTGGCTTACTGTAGGAAACAACGTGGTATTCAGCGCACAACAGAATAAACCCATGTTTAATTTTGCCCGTGGTGGTTACCTCGGCATCATCCTCCAGTCTATTCCTACCCTGAGTGCCTATGATCCAACGAATCCGGGTGGTGGTTATGGAAAAGTATATGGTGATGCTGTGGATGTACCCAATCCTTTAGGACTGATTGATGAAAGGCTGACCAAAAGAACCTGGAATGATTACAGCGCTTTTATTAACCTGTATGCGGAGTTGAAATTACCTTTTGGATTAAAGTACAGACTGAATGCAACACCCGATTTCTCTATCACCCGCTCTTCTGATTACAACAACGCCTACGATTTCGGGCTAACCTCCAGGGATATCTCCAGTATGACGGAAGACCGTACTACTAATAATAACCTGTTGATAGAAAACCTGCTTTCTTACGAGAAAACAATGGGCAAGCATAAAGTGAGTGCTTTATTAGGCTATTCTTTCCAGAATTATAAGAACCGTTATATCATGGCTTCCGGCAAAGGTATGCCCGATGGTATTTATGAAGTAGGTGCTGCTACGCAAGACCGGCTGAACAATACGACCTCTTATGAAAGTGCATTGACTTCCGTTATTTCCAGGCTGTTCTATTCTTATGATTACCGTTATCTTATCACTTTAACTTACCGCAGGGATGGTTCTTCCAAGTTTGCCCGGAACAATCGTTACGGCAACTTCCCTTCTGTTTCCCTGGGCTGGAATGTAGCGGAAGAACAATTTATGAAGGGCGTGAGCTGGCTGGATCAGTTCAAGATCCGTGGGGGATATGGGGTACTGGGTAACCAGGAAATAGATAATTACATGTATACCAGTACCATTACTTCCAATATTAACTACCCTGATGGCGCTGGTGGCATAGTGAATGGCGCTTTCCCCAAAGAGTTTGCCAATCCGCTCATTAAATGGGAAGAAACTGCAATGACCAATATCGGTGTGGACCTTTCTTTGTTCAAAAACAAATTAACGTTTACAGGTGACTGGTACTATAAGCATACAAAAGATATCTTACTCACCGTACCTATTCCTATTTCTACAGGTGGCGCCAATGATCCGGTACGTAATGCGGGCAGGATCAAGAATACCGGAGTGGAAGTAACGCTGGGATGGAATGAAGCTACCTCTAAAGACTTCAGCTGGGGAGTGACCCTGACCGGTAATGCCATGAAGAATGAGGTCATTGCGATGGGAGAAGCAAACCAGGTAATAAATGGAGGGGCTAACCGTACCAATGTATCTACAACCAAAACACTGGCAGGATTTCCGATAGGTGGATTCTGGCTGATTAAAACGGAGGGATTGTTTCAGAACCAGAAAGAGATTGATGATTATAATAAAGATGGAAAACTCATCCAACCCAATGCAAAACCAGGTGATATCCGCTTCAGAGATAAGAATAATGATGGTAAAATCACTGATGATGACCGGGAATATTGTGGCAGCCCTTTCCCTACTTTGACAATGGGATTAAACACTAATTTTTCTTACAAGGGCATAGATGTATTATTAGGGTTGCAGGGTGTATTTGGAAATAAGATCTATAATGCCACCCGTCTGGAGCTGGAAGGTGTGACCAAAGGAAGTAACTTTCTGACCTCTACCCTGGATTACTGGAGTGAAACAAATACAGGGGCCACGCATCCCCGGCTGGTGTGGGATGATCCTAACCAGAACAGCCGTCCGCAATCAGACCGGTACCTGGAGAGTGGTTCCTTTTTCCGGGTAAGGAATATCCAGGTAGGTTACACTTTACCTAAACATATTTTCAACGATAAACTGCAAAAGGTACGGGTATACGCCAATGTGGAAAACCTGTTTACCATTACCAACTACAGTGGTTATACCCCTGATATTAACAGTGGTAATGCTACTTCCCGCGGGTTTGACAATTTTGTTTTCCCGGTAAACAGGGTATTTATGATCGGTCTTAATCTTGGATTCTAAAAAGCAGTACAATGATGAATACATTTAAATTAGCTATCGTATACTTTGCTGCTGTAGTGTTGAGTAGCTGTCAGGGCCGTCTGGATCTGACAAACCCCAACAAGGTAACCAGCGAAACTTTCTGGAAAAGTGAAAAAGATTTTAAGCAGGCCATTACCTCCTGCTATACACCACTTAAAAACTGGAATGGTGGGTATTATGGTACCCGTGGGTTAATGGCGCGTATTTCCCGTGCAGATGATATTGAATTCAGGAATGATATCAACGAGATCTATGCCATGCACCGATTCACCAATGACCCCAATAACGCGGGGGCCAATAATATGTTTTACCAGTTTTATAATGCCATATACAGAGCTAACAGTATCCTGGATAATATTGAAGGAAAGCAGTTCTCTGCCGAGTTTGTGAAAAGTATACGTGCAGAAGCCCTGTTTATACGCGGACTGTATTTCTTTATGCTGGCCAAAGAGTTTGGAGATGCCCCACTCAGATTAACAGCCTCTCAGGACCCGGCTACTTTTATGCTGGCCAAATCGCCTCAGGCAGACATCTATGCGCAGGCAGAAAAGGATTTTAAAGAAGCAGCTGTGCTGTTGCCGGTTGCCAATAAAATAGGAAAGCCTACCAGTGGTACCGCTTATGCTTACCTGGGTAAACTATATGTATATAATGAACGCTGGAAAGATGCAAAGGAAGTATTGGCACCGCTTACTAAAGCCCCTTATACTTACCGGCTGGTAGACGACTATGCCTGGAATTTTGATGAGGCACATGAGAATAATGCAGAAAGCATTTTTGAAATCCTGTATGAGCCGGTAGGAGGTACAGATCAATGGGATAATGGAGAAGGAGCCAACTCTGCACAAACGACTACCATTGCAGTAGAGTATGCCGCAGGAAGTGTAAAGGGATGGTTTGAAGCCTGGCCAACCAAAAAGATGATGGATATTTTTCTGCAGGAAAAATCTGCCAGTGGTGGCTTTGACTATCGTGCCACTACAGCAATAGCCTGGGATTATCCGGGATGTATGTATTATATGAAGCCCATCCGGGAGGTGCTGAATGCTACAGAAATAAAAAGCTATTGGATCATTAAAAATTCAAATTCGCGTACCCGTACAGAAGAGGCGGGTGATATCGGATCATATATCAATGAGCGCGCCATGCGGTTTGCCGATGTGGTGTTATTGCTGGCAGAGTGTGAGTTAGGCTTGAATAATCCGGCGGGTGCAGTAACCTATATTGATCAGATCCGTACCCGTGGCGGGAACTTGTTGCCATATACCGGCGCCAAAGATGCGGTAACTGTAAAAAAAGAACTCATGCATCAGCGGGCTATTGAATTCTTTAAAGAAGGAGAGCGGTTTTATGATCTGAGAAGATGGGGGCTGCTGGAACAGGAATTGAAAGCGCAGGATCCTACCCGTTTTGCCAACTTTAATAAACGGCATTATTACTTGCCTATTCCAGCCAAGGAAATACAGACCAATACCTTGTGCAAGCAAAATACAGGGTGGTAGAACCTGCGCATTGAACTTTTAAAACTTAATATCACATGTCATGAATAAATGGATCATTTATATGGGAATGCTATGCCTGTTACTATGGCCTGTTGTTATGCAGGCCAGCAATGGGACAAGTGTACCGGTAAAGAGAATAAAAACTGTTTGTATTCAGCAGGGAAGTGAAAATGCAACGGTAGTCTTTGCCGCCGAAGAACTGGTGAAATACTGGCAAAAGATGACGGGATTATCTTTATCCATTGTAAAAGGAAAAACAGTTGCCGGAAAGTTGAAGAAGGGAAATATTTATTTATCACTGGATACAGCATACGGGATTAAATGGGACGGGTATACGATTACGCCGCTGGAAGAAGGGATGATCATCAGAGCTTCTCACCCCCGCGGTATTTTATATGCAGTATATCAATACCTGGAGGCTTGTGGTTGCTGGTTTGTGTATCCGGATGACAAACTGTGGGAGCAGATTCCTGTTATTGCAACAGCTCCGCTGGTAAGTATTGCACATACGCCACGTTTGGAGTGGAGAGGATTGGCTTTATATGGCATCCGTGATGATCAGACGGTACTCACCCAGCAGATTGTAGACTGGATGGCGAAGCAGCGGTTTAATTATGTGCTGTTATCGCAGGACCGGCCTACAGATGGCACGGGGGGGCTGGCACAGGAAGTTTATTTCAAGGGTGCTATTGAAAAAGCGGTGTTGCCGGAACTGACCAAACGTGATTTTATCATCAATATGGGCGAACACAACACGCATGAATATTTAGACAGGAATAAACTGTTTCCTCTGCATCCTGAATGGTTTGCACTGATAAAAGGCAAGCGGCAGAAGGGGCAGATGTGTTACAGCAACAAAGAGGGGCTGGACTATTATGCTACCCAGTTAACCAATTGGGTGAAGGACAGGCCCTGGGTAAAAATAATTGGTACCTGGCCTTTGGATGGCGCAGGAGGATATTGTCAGTGTGATGACTGTAAATCGGATCAGACCATTTACAACGCGATATCGTATGTAGCCCGGAAAGTAAAAGCGGTACGCCCCGATGTGATCGTAGAGCACCTTGCCTATACACCGGAAACCTATGAAGCGCCGGTGAAACCACTGGAAGATAATATGGCGGTGTTGTATTGTCCTGATTTAAAAGACAAGCCCAAGCTGGAAGCGGGCTGGATAAAAGGCGCCGCCAAAGCAAATGGCGTGTATAAGTTTGAATACTACCTGGCGGACCACTGGCGCTCGCCCGGACAGGTGTGGCTGCGGCCGGATTTTGCCTTATGGTCGGCTGATTACATGGTAAAAGCAGGTTTCCGTGGTGTGGTATCCTTGTATCTGCCTATTCAGATGTGGTGGAGAAGTTCTTTAAATTATTGGTTGCTGAGTCAGGGCCTCTGGCAGGAAGGTGTAGATACGCAGGAGCGATTGAAGGCTTTTTGTGCCGGTTATTATGCCGGTAGTGCAGATAAGGTACAAGCTATCTACAATAAGATCTTATATGAGATGCAAAAGGGAGATTTCTTTTCCATGGAAGATCCCAACAGAGGGGTACAGGAAATCAGGAGCCGGTATGCTGCGGCTGCTGCAAAACCTATTCTGACAGAAATCAGGAACCTGGAAAAGACTGTAAATGATACCTCCCTTAAAACCAGGATAGCGCGGATAGGTGATTATGTAGAGAGCATGCAGCTGTACTTTACTTATTTTGCCACCAGGAAAGCAGCAGACCTGGAAGCGGTAACAAACCTGGTGAAACAACATAATGCCCGTAATGATGGAATAGATGTACCCAGCCAGTATTTTATATGGAGAGTAGGGCATTTTCCTCCGCTACCATAGTATTTATTGCGCAAAAGAGCTATAGGCCTGCTTTGTACCTGATTTTCCGGAACCTGAAAGGACCGGCAGGGCAAAGCAGGCCTTTTTGTGGAGATAGGGAAGCATTACAGTAAATAAGTAATTTTTATTACTTTAGCCGGTACTGTCAACCATTATTTACCACCATAAAGGCCAGGGATCAGGCATGCATGAGCTGAGTGATATAGAACTGCTGCAAGCGTTAAAAAACAGCCAGGAGGCCGCATTTAACGAAATATACGGGCGTTACTGGTACCAGTTGCTGGTAGCTGTAATGAAGACGGTACGTTCGGAGAGTGATGCAGAGGATATTGTGCAGGAGTTGTTTGAATCCTTGTGGAAGCGGCGCAGTGAGTTGCAGGTGGAAGGGGCCCTTCCAGCTTATTTATTCAGCAGTGCCCGTTATATGAGCATCCGTTATATCACCCGGCACCTTACCCGTTCTAATTATCTGAAACGGCTGGCAGACCACTTTGAAGGCACAGCCCTACCCACTATCGAATCCGGGCTATATGTGCAGGAACTGGAACAGCAGATTGATGCTGCCATCGCAGAGATGCCGCATAAAATGCGGGAAGTATTTCAGCTTAGCCGTAAACATCATCTCTCTCACCGGGAGATCGCTGAAAAGATGCAGATATCAGAAGAAACAGTAAAGAAACAGGTGTATTATGCGTTAAAGCTGATCAGAAGCCGGATAGGAGATATACCCGTAGGATTAGCCTTTTATCTGACCACCCTGTTCTGGAAGTAAAACTACCACCTCATACTTTTTTAAAAAAAAGTACCTCCCGCTCTACCACCTTCACCTTTTTCAGGTCACATATAAGTAGGGCTTGTACCCTACACGATCATTTTAATTAAAACAAAGCAGTATGGATAGGCAGGAAGCCAGGTTATTACTGGAACGTTATCTGGCGGGCCAATGTACACCGGAAGAAGAGGAGCGTGTGAAATCATGGTATCAGGCATTGGAAGAAGAGTATGCCTGGGGACTGGATGAAGCCGGCAGGGCAGCCCGTGGAGAACAGCTGAAAGCAAAAATCGATGCCAGTCTTGGTTTCCAGGCGCGGGAAATACCGGTAGTACCTGTATCCCGTACCCGTTGGTTACGGATTGCCGCCGCAGCGGTGTTGATATTGACATTGGGCGGTGGCGCCTGGTGGTTACTTCATAAAAAGGAGGTGTTACCTCCATCTCCACTCACTGCCGCATTGGTAAATGATGCAGCCCCCGGCGGTAATAGGGCAGTGCTGACACTGGCAGACGGTACTCATATAACGTTGGATAGTGCACAGAACGGCGCATTGGCGCAACAGGGAGGAATAAAGGTAATGAAGGTAGATAGCGGCCAGCTGGCTTATGAAGCCAATGCATTGCAGGCACGTGGTGCAACCGTACAATTTAATACCCTGAAAACCCCGCGGGGAGGATCCTATGGCGTAACCCTGCCGGATGGCACCAGGGTATGGCTCAATGCCGCCAGTTCATTAAAATATCCTACTGCTTTTACTGGTAATGAAAGGAAAGTGATCCTGGAAGGAGAAGCATATTTTGAAGTGGCAGGAAACGCTGCACAGCCATTTAAGGTGAGCGTGGCTGCCGCCAGCGCAGATGGGGTGCCTATGGAAGTAACAGTACTGGGTACACGGTTTAACATTATGGCCTATCGCGATGAAAAAACAATCAACACTACCCTGATAGCAGGTGCAGTAAAAGTAGCACAAGGAAATACAGAACGTCAGCTGGCGCCTGATCAACAGGCACAGGTAAGTGCTACCGGAGAAATCGCAGTGCGTAAAGACATCCATGCTGCAGATGCTGCCGCATGGAAAAATGGCCTGTTTCATTTCCAGAAAGCAGATCTGCCAAGCGTAATGCGGCAGATTGCCCGCTGGTATGACATGGATATTATATATGAAGGACAGCCGGATATACGGTTGTCCGGAATGATCAGCAGAAATATTAATGTATCGGAAGTACTTAAATTATTGGCATCCAACGGCGCACATTTCAGGATAGCCGGGAAGAAGATTGTCGTATTGTAATTCTTATTTATTCAAACCAAAATCAACAGGCAACTATGACCAAAGGTCCATAGCAGGGCTACGTATGACCTATAAAAAACCAGGAGCGCTGGAACCGCCCCTGGCAACGTCCGGGTTATACCGTACCAACGAATCCGCTAAGATTATTGATTACCAAACCCAAACAATGCAAATGTATGCAATTGGATCATCATGTTATAGCCTTCCGGGAAAGGAGGCTTTTATCAGCCAAAATTTTACGCGTCATGAGAATGACAGCTTTTTTTCTAACTGTGTTTTGCCTGCATATCAGTGCCAGTTCCTTATCACAGCAGGTATCCCTATCACTGAAAAATGTACCGCTTGAACGGGTGTTTAATGAAATCCGCCAGCAAACGGGATACAACTTTGTATATAATGACGACTGGCTGCAACAAACCAAAAAGGTGAGTATCTCGGTGGCGAAGGCGCCGCTGGCCTCTGTACTGGATGCCTGTTTCCGGGATCAGCCATTTACCTATACGATTATACAGCAAACTATTGCGCTGAAGCCCCGGCTAAAGGAAAGCACGGAGGAGCAGGTAAAGGATGGGTTTACTGTAAGCGGAGTAGTGACCAATGAAATAGGCGAAAAGCTACCGGGTGTTACCGTATTGCTGAAAGGCACTACTACCGGTGCAGCTACTACGGTGGACGGTAAGTACAGCCTGCAGGCACATAAGGCCAATGATACGCTGGTATTTACATACGTTGGATATGATAAGCTGGAAATTGCCGTGAATGGCCGTGCTGTAATAAATGTACAACTCAAGGCAGGCGCCCGTTCTATGGACGAAGTAGTCGTAGTGGGTATGAGCAACCGTCAGACTAAGCGCTCTATTACAGGTGCAGTGGCTACTATTCAGACCAAGGAACTTAAACAAAGTCCGGTAGCCAATTTAAGTAATGCCCTTGCGGGAAGGCTGCCGGGGCTGATCACGGTGCAGAACTCCGGTGAGCCCGGAGAAGATGCAGCCAAGCTGTATATCAGAGGTATTGGTACGTATGGCAACTCTGCACCATTGGTAGTAATTGATGGCTTACCCCGTGCACAGGCAGATTTTAATCAGCTGGACGCCAACGAGATCGAATCGGTATCTATTCTGAAAGATGCCACCTCTTCCGCACTATATGGTATACAAGGTGCCAACGGGGTGATTGTGGTGACCACCAAAAGAGGATCTTCCAATCAAAAGCCAGCCCTCAACTTTACTGTACAGCAGGCCGTGCAGCAACCGGTACGTTTGCCCCGTATGATGGATGCCTACAACCAGGCACTTTACTTCAGGGAATCCGATATTAACGGGGAGCAGCCGGTACGTTATACAGACGAAGTATTACAGAAAATAAAAGATGGCAGTGATCCTTACCTGTATCCCAATGTGAATTGGTTTGATGAGTTGCTGAAGAAAACATCCATGCAGAGCCAGTATAATCTGAATGTATCCGGCAGCACCAATATGATCC
This sequence comes from Chitinophaga sp. H8, assembly GCF_040567655.1. NCBI lineage: Bacteria > Pseudomonadati > Bacteroidota > Chitinophagia > Chitinophagales > Chitinophagaceae > Chitinophaga > Chitinophaga defluvii. The sequence continues at coordinate 297,547 of NZ_JBEXAC010000001.1, forward strand.
GCTATTTTGTATCCGGTAGTTATATCAAACAGGGAACACTGTTGAAATATGACGATATTTTCAATGATAACTATGGCGTGAAGAGTAAGTTTGACCGGTATAACTTCCGTTCCAATATTGACCTGGATGCCACGTCCATGCTTCATTTGCGGGTAGATCTGGCCGGCCGGCTGGAAAACCGTACAGGCCCTGGCCCCGGTTTCAGTGAAGTGTTTAGTGAAATTACCGGCAGGTCACCTTCTGCGTTGCCGGTATTTAATCCGGATGGTACGCTGGGGGCTGGTAGCGGACTGGAAATTCCATATCACCAGAACCCTTATGGGATGATCACCAATAGCGGCTATTATACCAACTATACCAATGTGATGTACGGTACCTTGTCGGCCAAGCATGACCTGGATTTTATCACAAATGGTCTGAGTGCACAGTTATTCTTCTCTTTTGAAAACGATAACTATAAAACAACCCAAAGATTACAATCCTTCGATTCTTACTGGTACAGAGGAGAAAATGATCCGGAGCCTTATAAGAAGATAGGGATTGCTTCCCGTTTAGCCACCAGCGGTGGAAGTTCTATTGTACGTTACAATTATCTGGACCTGCGGCTGAATTACAACCGCACTTTCGGTGTGCATGGTATAACCGGGCAGATACTGGGCAACAGGACCCTGCGTGTAATAGATAATGATCTGCCTTATACGTATCAGGGGGTGAGTGGCCACTTTACTTACAATTACAAGCTGAAATATTTTGCGGAAGTAAATGTGGGTTATAATGGATCTGAAAACTTCCCCAAGGGAAAACGTTATGGTATGTTTCCAGCCTTTTCTGCTGCGTGGGTAGTGAGTGAAGAAAATTTCCTGAAGCAGGCAGGCTGGCTCGATTTTATGAAGCTGCGAATGTCGCATGGTATTGCAGGGAATGATAAAATAGGAGGCGGCAGATGGCAGTTTATCAGTGATTTTGCGCCAGGTGGTGGTTTTCGGTTTGGTACCTCACCCAATGATGCACCAGGATATAGCGAAAATATTGTGGGTAACAGCTTCGTGACCTGGGAACGTGCAGCAAAAAGTAATGCAGGAATAGACCTTTCATTTTTCCGGCAGGGAGAAGTACAGCTGAGTTTTGATGTGTTCCGGGAAAAGCGTACCAGTATTTTGACGAAGCCAGGTACAGTGCCTGACTTTGTGGGTATCACGGGGCTGGCTGCCAGGAATACTGGTGTAATGCAGAACCGTGGTTTTGAAGGTGAGCTGCGTTTGAATAAACAGTTTGGGCAGGTAAAAGTATTTGCCAACATACAGTTGACCTATGCCCGAAATAAAATACTGGAAAATGATGAACCAGCACCTGCATTTCCTTATCAGGATCTGAAAGGATATGAGTATGGTTATGCTTTGGGGTATCGTGCTATCGGATTCTTTAAGGATGCAGCAGATATTGCCAAAAGTCCTGCACAAAACTTCAGCAAGGTGATTCCCGGAGATATCAAGTATGAAGATGTGAATAATGATGGAGTGATCAACGCTTTTGACCGGGTACCTATTCAGTTGCAAAATGTGCCACGTTATGTGGGCGGATTGTCTATGGGAGCCAGTTATAAAGGGTTTGATATCAGTTTGCTGCTGAATGGTGCTACCGGTGGTTCCGGCAGTGTAGTCATGTATGCAGGCAGCTTGTTACAGTTACAACGCTGGACACCTGAACTGGGTGATAATGCCCGTGTACCGGTTGCACATGCTTCGGGCAACAACAGCCCTTTATCTGATCTGTTAGTACAAAAAACCGATTACCTGAAGTTACGTAATGCGGAAATGGGGTATGAATTACCAGCCAGTATATTACGGCCGTTCAGGATCCAGTATGTGCGTATTTATCTGAATGGGCAAAATCTGCTGATCTGGGATTCAATGTGGTTGAAAGACCGCGATCCTGAATCATTTGGGAATTCGGTGATTAATTATCCGCTGCAGCGGGTAATGAATATTGGTGTAAATGTAAAATTCTAAAAAATGTGTTTCCGCATTAAAAGCCTTGTTATGCAAAAAATATTGCCTGGTAAGAAATATGCCACCGCCGCACTTTTATTGATATGGCTATGTGTGTCCTGTAAGAAAGATTTTCTGGAGAGAGCACCAAGTGACTACATCAGTGGAGAAGAAGTGTTTTCCAATATTGATAATGCCACTGCCTTTTTAAATAATGCTTACAATGAGTTGCCTGATTTTCAGCGTACCACAGAAGATGGTGGCGGGCGTTACCATCTGGGAGGTGGCACTGATGAAATGGGCTATCAGCAGAGCGCTTTTGTAACAGAAACGCCGTATGACTTTAACCTGGGTAACTGGAATTCGGTATCATTCCCGCAGCGGCGTTTGTGGAAAGCCTACTATGCTACTATCCGCCGTATTAACATGTTTCTCGAAAACTATGATCTGATACCCGAAGAGGTTAGCAGTGGGGCGTCTGACAGAAAGAAAAGACTGAAAGGAGAAGCCTATGGTTTAAGAGCATTCTATTATTTTGAATTACTCAAAATGTGGGGAGGGGTACCTGTCCTGGAACATACATTGGATCCGAACAGCGGAGAGAATATTCACCTCGCCCGTAACACGCCGGAGGAAGTGGTAGACCTGATTAAACGGGATATTGCCAAGGCAAAAGAGTTCCTGCAGCCTAAATTTAATGATAGTGAATATGGTCGTGTTACCGGTACCATTGTAAGAGCATTATTGTCCAGGGTTACCCTTTTTTATGCCAGCCCGCTGTTGAATCCCGGTAATGATCAGAACCGCTGGAAAGAAGCCGCTACTGCTGCCAAGGAGGCGTTAGACTATGCACTGGCCAATGGTTATACGTTGTCTAAGGGAGAAAAAAATAATGCACAGGCATATGAACGTATTTTCCTGGAGCTGGACAACCCGGAAGTGATATGGGCCAGAAATACGCCTAATAATAATGAGAGCATCTGGTGGAACTATTATGCATTTCCGTTAGGTAATGGAGGTTGGTATGTGCAAGGGCCATTACAGGAAATGGTAGATGCCTATGAAATGAAAAACGGGCAATTACCTGTACTGGGATACAATGCAGATAATACACAGATCGTAAACCCTGCTTCAGGATATGACCCCCAGCATCCTTATGTGGATCGTGATCCCCGTTTTTATCAGAGTATCCTGTACCCTGGAGCAAATTGGCAGGGGCGTACTATTGATATCAGACCTGGTGGCGGTGATAATAATACTTTTGGTATTCCAAGGGTAAATTATTTCTGCCGTAAATACAGCTTTGAGGGACATAATCTTTATACTAATTCTGGTAACGTTTACAGAAGGTTTGCACTTTTCCGGTTAGCAGAATTGTATCTGAACTATGCAGAAGCGGAGAATGAAGTCAATGGCGCTGCCGGTGCTGCTTTTAATGCATTGCATGAAATCCGCAACCGGGTAGGGATGCCCGATGTTCCCACAGGGCTGCCTAAAGAAGACATGCGGGAACGTATCCGTCATGAGCGAAGGATAGAACTGGCGTTTGAAGATCATCGTTTCTGGGATGTGCGCCGGTGGAAAATTGCGGAAATCGTAGATAACCGTGCGGTGCATAAGGTGATGATAGATGAAAATAACGTATTTACCTATCCGGTATTTCAAAACCGGGTGTTTGACAAAAAGAAACATTATCTGTTTCCTATTCCGCAAACAGAGTTGGATAAGAATCCCAATATGGAACAGAACCCCGGATGGTAGAGATACGCTGCCTTACCGGGAAAAAATAAGCTAAAAGTAAAGAGATATGAATTCAAGACGTGATTTTATAAAGAAGGCCGGGCTTTCGGCAATATTGCTCACCCAGCCAGGATTATTTGCCTGTAGTTCAAAAGGGAAGGAAGAAGTATCAGACAGTACTCCCTTTATCAAAACTAGGAAGGTAATAATAGCCTGGGAAGATCTTACCCTGGATTGGGCATCCCTGGCACATAAAGCAGGGCTTACTACCTTAGGCATTACGGTAGCAGAAGGTGTGAAGTCGTCGGAGAAATGGCAAAAGTTCTTAAAAGACTGCCGTAAATACAACATTGAGATAGAGCATGATCAGCATGCCATGGGACAGCTGTTGCCCCGCAATTTGTTTGAAAAGAATCCGGAAATGTTCCGGATGAATGAAAAAGGGGAACGTGTACCGGATTATAATTGTTGCGCTCATTCCGCACCGGCGTTGAAAATCATCCGGGAAAATGTAGTGAAGGACATGGAATTAAACAAGTCTACTACCGGTCGTTATTTCTTTTGGCTGGATGATGGAGGAGAACGTTGTTTTTGCCCGCTTTGCAAAGACTACTCCGACAGTGATCAGGCACTGATCATCGAAAATGAAATTGTGAAAGCGCTAAAACAGGAAGACAAGCGTAATACCCTGGCACACCTGGCCTATCAGCGTACGATCAAAGCACCGGAGAAAGTTAAGCCCGAAGAGGGGATTTTTCTGCAGTTTGCGCCGTTTCAGCGTACCTGGAACTTTCCGATTACCCATCCTACTGCTAAAAGAGAGGATGTAGATATCAAAAATGCTGATTATATTGAGCACCTGGAAAATAATCTGAAGGTATTCCCGGTAGAAACAGCAGAGGTATTGGAATACTGGCTGGATGATTCCCTGTTCAGTGACTGGAAGAAACCAGCTGTAAAACTTCCCTGGAAGAAGGAAATTTTTCAGCAGGATGTGGAAGCTTACGCAAAAAGAGGTATCCGGCAGATTGTGAGCTTTGCTGTATATATTGACCAGGACTATGCGAATAAGTATCAGGATATTTCATTTATCAACGAGTATGGCGACTTTTTAAAGCACTATAAACCATAATTTAAATAAGATAAGCGGCTGGCTGATGAGTAACTTTTGTGGCCCTTTCAGCCAGCTGCTTTAAATATCTCAGGTTATGAAATCAATAGCATTTGTCTTATTATCTTTTCTCTTTTATGGCGCTGGTTGCGCACAGGTGCCAGCAGGCAATACCCTGCAGATCAAATCCCTGACGCAAAGTGATGTGAAACTGGATGGCCAGTTGTCTGAAAAAGAATGGACGGAGGTTACCCCGGTGGATTTAAGATCACCCTGGGTAAAAAGAACAGATCATATTGCGAACTACCGTTCTTTTACGGATCGCCAGTATTTTTATTTCGGATTTGAAGTGACAGATACTACACTTATGCTGTATGTTTCACAGGAGGAAACTGATGTGGCTAAGGGGGATAGGGTGGAGCTATTTTTCTCTGATAAGCCGGATCTTAAAAATTATTATTGCCTGGAAATGAGTCCGGCAGATAAAGTATTGTCATACCGTGCGAAGCATTACCGGGTATTTGATAATAGTTGGGATTTACCAGGATTAGTGTTATCCGCCCGTGTTAAAAAGGGAGGGTACACTGTGGAAGGCCGTATCCCTTTGGCTGCTCTACGTCAGATCGCCGGACAAGCTGCCGGAGATACAAAACCTTTTAAATTATATACTGGTGTATTCTGCGGGGATTATTTCGGCGCTGATGAAAATGATGTGGAGTGGCATTCCTGGATTACGCCTAAAAGTGCAACACCGGATTTCCACATTCCCTCTGCGTTTGGGGTGTTTGAATTTGAATGAAGTTACTAATATCAGTTAAGCGGCGTATACTATTCTCGTAGATTATTGTTAGATTTATTCTCTAAAATACGCCGCCATGTCTACTGCAATCAACTGGCCCAAAGCCATACAACCCCTGCTCAAAAAATATAAGGGGAAAAAGCATCCCCTGGATTATGAAAATACTTACCAGCTGGTAGTAGGAGTGGTACTATCTGCACAGGATTCAGACCGGCACATCAATCAGCTGGGGCCGGATTTTTTTAAGGCTTTCCCTAATATGCAGGCGCTTTCAGGCGCTACACCGGAAGATCTTTTTCCGTACATAGGTAAGGTGCGCAACTTTGGCAATAAAGCGAACTGGCTGGTGGAAATGGCGCAGAAAATTAAGAAAGACAGTAATATTCCCCTTACACAGGATACCCTTACTGAGCTGCCGGGGATAGGCCGGAAATCAGCTAATGTAATTATGCGGGAAGCCGGTGTAAAACCGGAGGGCGTGATTGTAGACCTGCATGTAGTACGTGTAGCCCCCCGGCTGGGTATTGCTTCAGGTACAGACCCCAAAAAAATAGAAAAACAAATCATGGAAGTATTACCACCTGCAGATTGGGATGCAGGAATGGCGATGTCTTTTCTGGGCCGGGAAATATGCAGACCTACTCCTAAGTGTGGTGAATGCCTGATGAACCCCGTGTGTATGTATTATCAGGGAACCAAGAAAAGTATGTAATAATGTCCTGGGGAGATCTACCTTCACTCGGTAGCTGGTTCATAGCAAAGCAGCACACTACCATTCTTAAATACCTTTGTCTTTTTTAGCTTGAGTGGTAATTTGTTTTTGATTCCCCTGAATATGGAGGTGCCACCACCTATGGCTATAGGGTCAATGAGTAGCTGGTATTCATCGATTAAACCGGCTTGCGCAAACTGGGTTATAATACTGCCGCTACCCAGTATGGCCATATTTTTACCATCCTTTTGTTTGAGTGATTTTATTTCTTCCAGGATGTTGTGCTTCATCAGGGAGGTATTGTTCCAACTGGCTTCTTTTAGGGTTTGTGAGAATACAATTTTCTCCGCCTTATTCATACCTGCTGCTACTATGGGGTCGTTTTCCAAAGCATAAGGTGTAGGCCAGTAGCTAACCATTAGTTCATAGGTAACCCGCCCAAATAGCAGGGTATTGTTGGCAGCGAGCATCTCTTCAGAAAATTTGTTTCCTTCTGCATCATGCTGATGCCAGCTGATATCTCCCGGAGATGCTTCATAATAACCATCCAATGAGATAAAATTGAATGCCGTTATTTTTCCCATTTTATTGGATTAAATTGGTGATTACATATAAAAATAGTACCCTCACCGTATTGGTACCCACAGGCTGATCCGGGGAGTTGAAGTTACCGGTGAGGGCAGATTAGGCGGAAAGGAGCAGGTTATTTATTCGCCATATGCGTCTTTTAATTGCTGGATATTAAGCTTATCCATTTGCATCATAGCTTTCATTACTTTCTGGGATTTCTCCATATTCATACCATGGAGTAACTCACTCAGAATAGAGGGAACAATTTGCCAGGATAAGCCAAATTTGTCCTGCAACCAACCGCAGCGGTCTTTACGTCCTCCTTCGGAGAGCTTTTCCCAGTAATAGTCCACTTCCTCCTGTGTTTTGCAGTCTACGTAAAAGGAAACAGCAGGCGTGAAAGAAAATTGAGGCCCGCCATTTAGTGCATAGAATTGTTGCCCTTCCAGTTCAAAGGTGGCCGACATGACACTCCCTTTGGTGCCCGGCCCCGCTTCGCCATAACGGCTTACGTTGCCTACTTTTGCATTTTTAAAAACAGTGGTATAAAAATTCATGGCTTCCTCGGCTCTGCCATCGAACCATAAGAAAGGGGTGACCTTTTGCATAGTAATTGTTTTAAATTAAACTTATTGGAGTTCGTGGTATTACATGTTTCCTTCATTACAAAACACTCCGTTTAGGGTTGCCTTGTCAACAATTTTGTAATACAAACTTACTTTAAGTATCTGGCTTGAATACGGTGCAGAAACGACAATCTTGGGGGCTAATTGCGACAGATAAGAAGGAGGGTAATTAGTCAGTCATAGTGATCCGGTTTAGTTGGGAGGGAGCTATTACGTTAAAGTGGAAATTGGATTTAAAATGTTGCGTCTTTGGTTAATTTAGATTTACTTATATCTAACTCTCGGCTAAACCAGTCAATAAGCAGTTTTTCAATCTCTTTTTTATTAACTGTTTGTGGATACCTTCTTGATTTTTTATATTCTTCCTGCGCCATCACAGCAACAATCTCCCCAACGGTTTTTAAATTCAATTCCTTACCAGTTTTTGTTGCGATGTAAAAACCGGCAGTGGTAATTAGTAACATGGTAAGTCCAAGTAACCAGCTGGTAAAAAGAAGGATAATAGAAGCAAATAAAATAATCAGCAGTACTGCTGATGTTAAATGAGCAGGTCGTAAAACACGTAATTTAAAACCTAATGTTTTTTCCATGGTTCTTATCTGACGGATTCTCCCTTTTCTAGGGAAGATATTTTCCAGTAAAGTTTTAGGAGTGATCATGGTATTATCCAGGGAAAGGGTATTGACAATAGCGCTTCTTATTTTGTAAAATGCTTGCTGTGTGGTACAATCATTTATATTAATTCCTTGGGTTTTCTTTATGATAAGATCAGACAGTTCGCCGAATGTTGAAATACCCTTGCATTCATTAGGTTCAAGAGTTATATTAAATGAATGTGTTACTCTAATTAATAGGTCATCTATGTCTTCAGGGTCTATATTATTGAGTGCGATAGCTGACATAATAGTTGTTTGCTAAACAAATATAAATATAAAAGATTTAATAGGGCAGTCATGGCAAATCAGGATAGGAACCTATTTCTTTCTATATTTGAATGGCATAATATACTTTCCGGCGGATGAACAACTTTGAGGCGAATAAATTACTGGATATCATTCATCACAGACCTACCTGGCAAGTGCCGGGTGAGAGATGGGTATGGTACCAGGAGTGGAACAGGGCATTGTTTTTTCATTGGAAGGTAGATCCGGAAATATTGAAAAGCTTTATTCCGGAAGGTATTCAACTGGATGTATATAATAATACAGCCTGGGTATCACTGGTAGCATTTACAATGGAAAAGATTCGTCCCAGATACCTACCCTCCGTGTCACTGATCTCAGATTTTCATGAAATAAACTTGCGTACTTACGTTACTGACGGAGAACATCATGGTGTTTATTTTCTATCAATAGAGGCGCAAAAGCAATTATCAGCCATTCTATCCAGGCGTCTTTCGGGATTGCCTTATGAAAAGGCCAGTATACAAAGAAAATCAGGCTATTTAAGTGCCTATGATGCTGATAATAGTCAGACAGGAAATTATCTGAAAGTGGATTACAGAATGGAGGAACAGCCTAAGACAAAAACGGAACTGGATAGATGGCTTACGGAACGTTATTACCTCTATCTTGAGAAAGGCAACCGGCTTTACAGATATGCTATACATCATAAAGAATGGAACCTGTTTAATCTGAAGACGGCTAATTTGCATTTGTCTTATAATATAGGAGCGTTAAGTTTATCAGCAGAGAATATTGAAATGGTGCATTATTCCGATGGTGTAAACGTGATAGCCTGGCAGCAGGGGATGATAAACCGATAACAGATTAACGCCGGTAATTATTATATTAGTGTTGTTGAGCCTTATATTACATTATTATGCATGTTAATAATAATTATACGGATAGTGAATTATTACGGCTATTAAAGGCGGGTAGTGAAAGTGCGTTCACCGAAATCTATAACCGGTACTGGCATAAGCTTTTCGCGGTGGCAGCCGCCAGGATACAGGATATGGACGAAGCGGAGGAGATTGTGCAGGAGATTTTTGTATCCTTATGGAGAAGGAGAGAAGAACTGGATATCACTTCCGGACTGGAAGTATATCTGGCAGTATCTGTGAAATACCGGGTGATTAAAATACTGGGTAAACGATATCAAAAACGTAAATATAAAGATAGCCTGGACGTAATGGGAATGGTAGATGATTCTACGCAGCAATGGCTGGAATTTGAGGAATTGAAAGCGCGTTTAGGAAAACTGGTGGCAGGGTTGCCTGAAAAATGCCAGTTGGTATATCGCCTCAGCCGGGAAAAAGGATACTCCCAAAAACAAATTGCCCGGGAATTGAATATTTCTGAAAAAACCGTAGAAGCCCACCTCGGAAAGGCTTTAAAGACCTTACGCACTGGTTTGAACCAGTTTTTGTCATCCTTTCTGCTATAATTTTTTTTTCTCCACTAAGGGATTGTGTTCGCTGAAGGTACTTATAGATAAAGGTACTTCAAATGCAGTCCGATAATAATGAGCTTCGTTACCAGGAATTAGCGGCTAAGTGGCTGGATGGCAGTATTACTCCCGAAGAAGAAAAGGAGTTTGCCGATTGGTATAATGCCGGGCTGGATAAGCCATTGCAGGTGCCGGAAAGCTTTGCTGCCAGTGAAGAAGTACATCGTCAGCGACTGCTCCGGAAGATCCGGGAAGAAATCCAAATGGAAGTACCTGAACAGAGGAGAGGAATAGCCTGGCCTAAATGGGTAGCTGCGGCAGCAGTGATCCTGGGTATTATTGCTGTAGGCACCTACTTCTGGGCTGAGAGGACAATAATGCCAGCCACGACAGGAAAAGCAGGTGCTGTGGCGGAAGCTGACATCACACCTGGTGGCAATAAGGCAATGTTAACGCTTGCTAATGGTGCACAAATCGTATTAGATAGTGCCAATAACGGCGTACTGGCCACACAGGGAAACACGGCCATTATTAAATCGCAAAGCGGCCAGCTGATATTTGATATCAGCAAGCAAACAGCCGGTACAGATGATATCGCTCCGGATGCTATCAATACACTTAGCACACCCAAAGGAGGGCAATATGTAATTATTTTGCCTGATGGCACCAAGGTATGGCTTAATGCGCAGTCTTCTTTACATTTCCCCACCGCATTCAATGCGAAGGAAAGGGTGGTACAGTTAAGCGGGGAAGCCTATTTTGAAGTGGCGAAGGATAAACGTAAACCTTTTCATGTCCAATCAAAAGGTGCAGATATAGAAGTGTTGGGTACCCACTTTAATGTGATGGCTTATACCAATGAGCCCGTTATGGAAACCACCCTGCTGGAAGGAGCGATTAAAGTCAGTAAAGATAACAGAAGCGAAACGATACGTCCGGGTAAACAAGTGCAGCTGTCTGACCAGGGAATGCAGATCCGCAGCATCGATACAGTAGATGCGGTAGCCTGGAAAAATGGAATTTTCCAATTCAATGATACTCACCTGAAAAATATCATGCGACAGGTAGAACGTTGGTATGATGTGAAAATAGATTATGCCAGCCTGCCTGATAAACGCTACAATGGTATGGTATTCAGAAACTCCAACTTGTCCGAAGTATTAAAAATGTTGGAAATGGCAGGGGATATCCGGTTTGAGGTGGTAGATAAAACCATTAAAGTCATCAATAAGAGAGCAGAGAAAATAACAGAATAGTCAACCAGAATATTAATTGTCATCTAATTCCGCGAATGTATGAATGTAAATGCGCTACGCAAGAGGATCCTTATGCGATGTATTTCAGTAGTTAATGTGAATATTTCCGTTCAACTTAAACTTTCCCGGATCATGAAACTTACAGCTATTGCCCTTACTGTTTTGTGTTTGCAAGTGAGTGCTTCGGCATTCTCACAACGGTTCAGCCTGTCCGAAAAAAATGCTGTGCTGGATGTAGTGCTGAAAAAGATAAAGCAGCAGAGTGGCTACCTGTTTTTATATGATTCGGAGTTGATGAGACAGGCAAAACCTGTTACAGTAGAGATCAAAGATGCGCCCTTGGAAGAAGTGCTGCAAAGATGTCTGGAAGGGCAGCCATTTACCTATGAGCTGGTCAACAAAACCATCGTTATTAAATTAAAACATGCTGCCACTGAAAAAGCGGCTGCCAGTATTGCCCCCCTCGATACATTGGGAGGTACGGTAACTAATGCAGCGGGCATCCCTGTTCCGGGAGTTGCGGTAGGGATAAAGGGAACTACAAAAGGGACGGTGACAGATGAAAAAGGAAGATTCCGGATGCAGGATGTACCGGCCAATGCTATACTCGTGTTTAGAATGATTGGCTTTGAAGCACATGAAGAGCAGATTGTTCCGGGAAAGGCATTAAATGTGGTATTGAAAGAGGAGCTTTCCAAACTGAGCGAAGTGATCGTAGTAGGATATGGTACGCAAAAGCGATCTGATCTGACAGGTGCGGTATCATCCGTAAGAGGAGACCAACTAACCGGGCAGGCCATCAGTAATCCTGTACAGGCTTTAACAGGCGTTGCCCCTGGTGTGCAGGTGCTGCAGAATTCCGGAGAGCCCGGTAGTGCATTAAGTGTACGGGTAAGAGGTGGCAACTCACTCATTGGTGGCAATGAGCCGATGTATGTAATTGACGGATTTCCCATCACAGGTACATTGGATAATATCAACCCCAATGATATCCTTTCCATTGAAGTATTAAAAGATGCTTCTGCAACGGCTATCTATGGTTCCCGTGGTGCAAACGGTGTAGTAATGGTAACTACCAAAAAGGGAAAAGCCGGCCGCACACAAGTGGAGTACGATGTGTATTATGGTTTACAGCAGGTGACCAAAAAGATTGATATGCTGAATGCCCAGGAATTTGCAACCATTGCCAATGTACGTGCAGCGAATGACAATATTGCCCCTTTCTTTACAGATGCAGAGATTAAAGCGTTTGGCAAAGGCATTGACTGGCAGGATGAAATATTCCGTACTGCTCCTATTCAGAATCATTCCCTGTCCGTTTCGGGTGGAAATGATAAAACCCGCTTTAACCTGACGGGCAATTATTTTGATCAGAAAGGAGTAATTCTTAATTCTTATAACAATCAGGCGCAATTAAGAGCTAATCTTGAACATAATATTAATAACAACTGGAAAATAACTTTTAATAATATCGTTAGCCGTACAAAAAATAATTTCCTCTACAGTAATAATACAGAAAGAGGAGCGGGGGTATTAAGCGGCGCACTGATATCTCCTCCAACGGTACCGGTTTACGATGCTAATGGCAATTACAGTAATGTAAGAAAGTATCCGTTTAGCCCGGATATTGCGGAGAATCCCGTGGCAATGGCATTGGAAAGAAAAAATGTTACTACCCGAAATGCGTTGCTGACCAATTTGTTTATAGAAGGAAAGCTGCTGCCAGACCTGGTATTACGCTCTTCTATTGGTGTGCAATATGAAAATTCACGGGTAGACTTTTATTCGCCTACTATTTTTCAACCTTCTGCTACAGGTAGTGCTTCCATTAATTATGGAGAATGGGTGAATATCGTGAATGAAAACACACTGACGTATTCCAAAACAGTGAACAATGACCATCATATCACCTTATTAGGAGGGATTACCTCGGAAAAAAATACAGGGCAGAATCTTGGCGCCAGCGCTACCGGTTTCCTGACCAACATATTGGAGAATAAAAGCTTGCAGTCTGGCACCTCTCCGGGAATTCCTACTTCCAGCATGAGTAAATATGCGATCTTATCAGGGCTGGGAAGGGTGAACTACTCTTACAAAGGAAAGTATTTGCTTACTGCAAGCATCAGAGCAGACGGTTCTTCCCGGTTTGGAAAGGCAAACAGATGGGGGTATTTCCCATCTACAGCGCTGGCGTGGAGAGTAAGTGAGGAAAAATTCTGGGAGGGTATAAAGCCGGTAATCAATGACCTGAAATTAAGAGGAAGCTGGGGGGTAACAGGTAATACAGCGGTATCTGCCTATCAGTCGCTTTCTATTTTATCCAGCGTACAAACGGTACTGGATAAAAATCTTTATATAGGCTTTGCACCAGGGAGTATTAAACCTAACCCTGAGTTGAAATGGGAAACGACCACCCAGATAGATGCAGGTGTTGATGTTGGCCTGTTGAATAGCCGGCTAATGCTCTCCTTTGATTATTACTCCAAAAGAACAAATGACCTGTTAAGCTCGGTACCTGTTTCTTCTTCTACCGGGTATTCTACTACCATTAAAAACCTGGGAACTGTAGAGAATAAAGGGATAGAGGCGGCGCTTACGGCCTATATCCTTGAGCAAGGCCCATTTAAATGGGACCTGGGCGTAAACCTTTCAAGGAATCGCAACAAAGTAATTTCATTAAGTGGCGGTACAGATATTTTCGGGGAAATTCTGGGTAATACCCTGCCGGCGATGAGTTTGGTAAGGGAAGGACATCCTATTGGCGTTTTCTACGGCTACCTGGAAGATGGCTTGGATAACAATGGAGAAATAAAGTATAAAGATCTGGATAATAATGGCACGATCAACAGCCTGGACCGTACCATTATCGGTGATCCTAATCCGGCTTACATTATAGGATTGAACTCGCATATGAGTTATAAGAATTTTGACCTTACGATATTGGTAACCAGTATACAGGGAGTAGATGTATTAAACTATAATTTATCAAATGTGGCAGATGGGTTCAGCTTTGGTATTAACCAGGTAAGGGATATTTTAGGTAATTACTGGACTGCCGACAAGCCTAATCCCAATGCGAAGTACCCTAAGATCAGTAAAAATACCAGGTACCTGGGTTCTGATCGTTTTATAGAAGATGGATCCTATATACGTGTTAAAAACATACAGCTGTCTTACACACTTAAAAAAGACAAACTGGTGTTGGCGGGCTCCCAGATATATGTAGCTGTGCAGAATCCATTTACGTTTACTAATTATTCTTTTTATACCCCTGAGATCAATACGAGGGGTGCAGGGATTTCCAGGGGAATTGATCAGTTTGGCTATCCTGATGCACGTTCATTCATGCTTGGATTACGGGTGAAATTTTAATGCTAACTCATTTAAACAGGGCAACAATGACAAAATCATATAATTATCTCCTATTGTTATTTTTCTTTTGCTGTATTTCCTGCAGCAAGTTCCTGGATGAAGTACCGGAAGACAGGCTGGCAGAAGGTAACTTTTACAAAAGCCTGGATGATGCACGTTCTGCTGTAAATGCTATTTATGCACCGGTAAGAGCAGGTATTTTCAGAGGGCCTTATTTTTTACAGGTGGAAATTATGGCAGATTATGCAGAGGGTAGAGGCTCTACAGCTATTATTGGTGAGTACAAAGGATTGGATATTGTGAATATTCAGCGGGTAGCTTTAATCTGGGATGGCTTTTACCGTAGTATCAGGAATGCTAATATTGCAATTGAGAATATTCCGGGTATTGCATCTGTGAGTGAGTCGGACAAGAATGCCCTGGTAGCGGAAGCACGGTTTATGCGGGCATTCAGCTACTACCACCTGGTTAGAAACTGGGGGGCAGTGCCTTTATATCTGAGCACCACTCCTGAGAGTACAGCACGTACTCCCGTAGCTGATGTGTATAAAGCTATTGTGGCAGATCTTGAATTTGCAGAGAAAAATCTGCCTCCTAAAGCGGCACAGTATGGGAGGCCTGGTATAGGTGCTGCCAAAGCCTTGCTGGCAGATGTAAGTCTTACTACTGGTAATTGGGGAACGGCCAGGGATAAAGCCGATGAAATCATTAAATCCGGTGAGTTTTCACTGACCAATATAACTAAAACGGATGATTGGGAAAATGTTTTCGGACCTACTGTAAATGGTTCTCCGGAAGAAGTATTCTATATTAAATTTAATCATCTGGATGGATGGGAATGGCCACACAACTTGTTATGGAGTGAAACCACCTTTTCTCCTTTTGGGAATTATGTGATCTATTCAACTCTGGACAACCGTTTCCTGAATGCATGGGATAACCAGGATTTACGCAAACAATGGGATATCTTCACAGAATATATTAACCGGAAAACAGGGGTGCTGGAAAAATTGCCGGCTTCCACACCGGTACTTTTCAGTAAGTGGAGAGATCCGGGAGCACCAACTACTACCGGACATGCCAATGACTATCCTTTTCTGAGATTTGCAGATGTATTGCTTATTTATGCAGAAGCAGCTGCCATGGCAGAAAATAGTGTGCCAGCTTTAGCAGTTGAACGCCTGAATATGATCCATAGAAGAGCTTATGGGTTTCCGGCCAATGCAGCTTCCGCTGTTGACTATCCTACTGGTGGATGGACTTTGAATGCATTCCGGGACACCGTATTGCAGGAACGTGGGCACGAATTGTTTATGGAAGGCAAAAGGTGGCTGGATCTGAAACGTACAGGTAAGGTAAAGGAAGTGATCAAAGCCAATTTAGGAAAAGATGTACAGGATGTACACCTGCTATGGCCTATTCCGCAACAGGAAATAGACACTAATCCGGAAATCAGCCAGGCAGAGCAAAATCCTGGCTATTGATAAGTAATTGTTGATGAATAAGATCAGGACGCATATACGCATTACCATTTTTCTTGCGCTGTGTATTTCCTTTGATGCACAGGCACAGCAGCAGGCTTGTGCTACCGTGAAAATAAAAGCGGGCGTTCCTGCTTTGTATATTAACGGAAAGGCTTATCCGCCATATGCGTATATGTCTTATCTGGGGGAAGAAAAATATTATAGGGAAGTAGCCGCTGCGGGGCTTCATCTTTATAATATTCCGGCTTATCTGGGAGACAGAGGTATTAATTCTACCTCAGGTATTAAACCATTCAGAACAGCGGTATGGAAGGGAAAGGGGGAGTATGACTATTCCAGTATTATTCAGGACTTCGAAAAATTATTACGGGCAGATCCGGAAGCAAAAGTGATCATTCGGTTTCACCTGGATCCACCGGTATGGTGGGAAAAAGAAAACCCGGATGCGGTGTGCAGGCTTCCGGATGGTAGTGGGTATCGTACCAGCTATGCTTCCAGAAAGTGGCAGCAGGAAGCAGGAGAAGTATTAAAAAAGGCCATCAAATGGGTGATGAATTCTCCTTATGGGGCACACTTAGTAGGAATTCATGTGGCCGGTGGCTTTACAGAGGAATGGTTTTATCACTACAAGGACCTGTTTTATGATGAAAGCAATGTGCGTAAAACAGCCTTTCGCGATTGGATGAAGCAACGTTATGCCAATAACACTGCCGCGCTCAGGAAAGCCTGGAATGATCCTGCCATCAGCTTTGACCAGGTGCAGCCAGCTGATATCAGCGGGGCAGAAAGAAAAAGGGAATGGCGTAGTACGGCCACTGACCAACGCTATTTTGATACCTTTGATTTTCAGGCTACTACTATGGCCGACCATATTGCCTGGTTCTGCAAAATAGTAAAAGAGACCAGTAATAATTGTTTGCTGACAGGCGCTTTCTATGGTTATCACTATTTTGTTCCTGATCCCAGGAGAGGACACGGCGCGCTGGCGAAGTTATTGAACTGTCCTTACCTGGATTATCTTTCCAGTCCTAATGATTATAACCGTGTGGTAGGCGAGGATTGGGCACCTATGGCGGCTATTAAGTCGGTGCAGCTGCATGGTAAGCTATGGCTGGCAGAGAATGATACCCGTACCACCCTGACCACCTTATTGAGGGACCGTGCTCCGGCAGTAGCGCCGGCAGGTGATTGGTACACCAATGGCGTATGGATTGGGCCGGATAAGATGGAAACATCCGTTGCTCTGCTTCAGAAGAATCTTGCCAGGATGCTGGCCTATGGATATGGTGGGTGGTGGTTTGATATGTGGGGGGGCTGGTTCAGTGATCCGGCATTATTAGCCGTATTAAAACAGGGGCAGCAATTTTTTTATCAATACCCGGATACCCTATTCCCGGCTATGCAGCCACAGGTAGCGGTAGTGGTAGATGAGAGATTGCAAAGCTGGGATAAGGATTATGGCGGCCTTACGGCAACCATTACGGGCAACAGGTATGCACTGGGAAAAACAGGAGCTCCCTATGACCTGTACCTGCGTACCGACCTGAACAAAGTACCGGCAGGAAAATACAAAGTGATCTGGCTCATGGGAGTGATGGAACCCAATAAACAGGAGCAGATGTGGATAACACAGTGGGCTGCGGAAGGCAGGATGGTGATACATACTGATGGATATGCTACAACAATTTATGACAGGAAGAAATTAACACAGCCCACTGTTATCAATCAACTGCAATGGTCGGCTACCGCTTTGGGAGAACTTTGGGACCGTGCAGGTGTGCACCGGTACCTGGATACAGAAGACGTAGTATATGCCGGTCGTGGATGGGTAAGTGTACATACAGCTAAAGGAGGAGCTAAACAAGTGAAGCTTCCTTTTTATGCACGTGTAACGGATCCCGTTACAAAAGAAACAATTGTTAATTTTGCGAAAATCGTTCCACTGGAGATGCAGCCAGGTACCACCCGTCTTTTAAGGGTAGTACCTGTAACACACCCGGGTAAACAATAAAATGGTATTTCATGACAACAACGTGCGCTGGCACCCACTTCTTTCGTAACATGATCAAATTATTTCTGACTGTATGGATGATGCTGATATTACCGATATCCTATGCAGGGCAAACACCACAGCATGATTTTATACAGTTGAACAATGGCCGGATACGACTTACATTTAATAAGAGTACCGGTGGTTTTGTTTCAATGGAAGACCTGGTCAAAAAAGAGATGATCAGTAAAACAGGAAGCTCCGGGATACAGACGCCCTGGGAATTGTATATTGATAAAGCGGGTGCAAGCCAACGTGCAGATATCAGCAGCTTTAAGGAATTTAGTTTTGAGAATAACAAACCGGATGCACTTACTCTGATCTGGAAAGGATGGCGTGAATCCGGTGATAATGATACTAAAGTAACAGTTACCGTAACACTGGAAAAGGGTAAGGCGTTGTCTGCCTGGAATATTAAAGTAGAAGGGCTAAAAGGGAGGCAATTATCCAAGGTAGTATTCCCAAGAGTAGGAGGATTGCCCAACTCGGCTGATGAATACCTGGCAGTTCCTCATTGGATGGGAGAGTTGCTACAGGATCCGGGAGCACAACTGGCGGCGTTAAAAAATACACCTCAGCAATTTGATTGGTTTTATCCCGGCCACCTTTCCATGCAATTGCTGGCCTTATATAATAAGCAGGGCAGAGGATTTTATGCGGCCTGTGATGATGCCGCTGCTTACCGGAAGAATCTGGCAGTAGTATTGGAACCATCCGGTACGCTGGCGTATCAAATGGAAAACTTCCCTCCACTGGAAGCCAACCGGCTTGCTTATCAGTTGCCCTATAATGCAGTGATAGGATCCTTTCATGGAGACTGGATCACTGCTGCGGAACAATACCGCGAGTGGGGTACACAACAGGCCTGGTGCAGCGACAGCCGTCTTAAAAATAATGCTACACCGGCATGGCTGGATAGCACAGCCCTTTGGGTATGGAACAGGGGGAAATCAGATCAGGTACTCAAACCGGCAGTGGACCTGAAAGAACGTTTAGGACTTCCTGTCAATGTTTTATGGCATTGGTGGCATGGGTGCTCCTATGATGATGGGTTCCCTGAATATTTACCACCAAGGGAAGGTAAAACCCCATTTATTGAAAGTGTGAAATGGTCACAGGAGCATGGGGTGAAATCCCTGGTGTATATGAACCAGATCCAGTGGGGAAACGCTACTGCAAGTTGGGAAAAGGAACATGCCAGTTTGCTGGCAGTAAAGGATAAAGATGAAAAGATCAGTTCTCATGTCTACAATATCTTTACCGGCAAAGCCCTGACGAATATGTGCGTAGGTGCTGAAGGATGGCGCAATAAGTATGTTTCGCTGGCTGATAGTGTGGTGAATGATTACCAGGTAAATGGTGTTTATATGGACCAAACCTGCCTGAGCAGGATGTGTTATGACAAAACCCATGGCCATCCCCTGGGCGGCGGTAATTACTGGGTGAAAAATTCAGGTAAGATCACGGAGGGTATCCGGTCAAAAGTATTGCATAATAAACAGATTGCCCTGGCAGGTGAAGGAGTTGGAGAAGCGTGGATGCCGTATGTAGATGCTTTTCTGGTTCTGCAGGTAAGCAGGGAGCGTTATGCGGGTACCCAGGGATGGCAACCTATTCCATTTTTCCAGGTGGTGTATCATCCCTACAGTCTTGCCTATGGTAATTATTCTTCCCTGCTTACGCCTCCCTACGACGAGCTGTGGCCGGAAGAGCATAAACCGGCTACAACTTTACAGCCACTGGATAAAATGTTTAATAAACAATTTCTGATGGAACAGGCCAGGTCGTTTACCTGGGGGATGCAACCCATGATTGCCAATTATCTGCCCTTGCTGGCCACTGAAAGAAAAGAGGAGATTGATTATCTGTTAACACTGTCCAGGGTGAGAAATAAGGGTTTGAAGTATTTGTTGCATGGGGAATTCCGGCGGGCACCTGAAATGACTATACCGGAAGAAGAACTAAGCATTTCCAAGCTGTCTATTTATGCCGGGCAGAAAGAAAACGTTACAACTTTCCATAAAAAATACCCTGTGGTATATAGCTCTTCCTGGAAGTCGGCAGACAATATGCTGGGAATTGCTGTTGCCAGTATCTATGATAAGGTGTATGATGTAAAGATGGATTTCAGATCAGCAGATTATGGTCTTCCTGCCTCAGGTAAGATCTATCTTGTTAATGAAGCGGGTAGAAAACAACTGGGTACTTATTCCAAAGGAAAAGTACGGATCAACTATGCACTGCCTGCCAAGGGCATCTGCCTGATAGAAATTGCTGCACGCTAATTGCCTCTAAAACAGCTTTTGAGGAGTGGAGAGGGCCTACATGTATTGAACCATGTGGCCCTCTCTGCTTTTAATGATCCATAATTGTATTCTATACAGTTAAAATTTATATTATCTTGTTTTCCTGTGGCATTACCTGCCAGGCTCCTTCATCTCAAAAACAGGATCAGATGTATAAACGTATTATTATCGGGTTGGTTCTATTTTTATGCTATCCGGGAACAGCCGCCATTGCACAGCAATTGATCGCTGTGGAAACCCAACATCTCCAGTTGTTATTTACTGTAAATAAGGATGGTAAACTATATCAGCGATACCTGGGGGAAAAGCTGGTGAATAAATCGGATTATCCCCGGATTGATCAGGGAAAGCAGGAAGCTTTTATAGGGGCAGGTACCCATGATCTTTTTGAACCCGCTATCAGCCTTACTCATGCAGACGGCAACCCTTCCCTGGAGCTGAAATTTGATCAGGTAAATACCAGCCGGGAAGATAAGAACGTGGAGATTACCTCTTTTACATTGAAGGATCCCAAATATCCGGTAACCGTTATTCTGCACATTGCAGCTTATTACCAGGAAGACATACTGAAAAGCTGGACAGAGATCAGGCACGAGGAGTCAAAGCCGGTTACACTCACAAGTTTTGCTTCGGCTATGCTGCATTTTGATGCCAATAAATACTGGCTTACGCATTTTCATGGCGATTGGGCAAAAGAAATGCGTATGGACGAGGAAGAACTGACCAGTGGCATGAAAATACTGGACAGCAAATTAGGTACCCGCGCTAATATGTACCAGGCGCCTTTTTTCTTCCTTTCCCTGAATGAACCTTCCGGAGAAACCGCCGGTGAAGTAATTGCGGGAACACTGGCATGGACCGGGAATTTCCGCTTTGCTTTTGAAATAGATGAACAACATGCATTAAGGGTAATAGGAGGAATGAACTCCTATGCCTCGGCTTATGCTTTGTTGCCGGGAAAACCTTTTATAACACCTGCATTGATCTTTACTTATTCTAAACAGGGCAAAGGACAGGTAAGCCGTAACTTTCACCAATGGGCCAGAAATTATGGGGTGCTGGATGGTAATAAGCCCAGGATGGTACTGCTCAATAACTGGGAAGCTACCGGTTTTGATTTCAATGAACAGCAACTGGGTACACTGTTTGACCATGCACATGACCTGGGCGCTGATCTGTTCCTGCTGGATGATGGCTGGTTTGCCAATAAATATCCGAGAAATGATGACCATGCGGGGCTGGGCGACTGGGAGGTGAATAAGAAAAAACTCCCTAATGGTATTGGACACCTGGTAAAAGAAGCTACGGATAAAGGCGTGAAGTTTGGCATATGGGTAGAGCCGGAGATGGTGAATCCTAAAAGCGAGCTGTACGAAAAGCATCCCGACTGGATCCTGAAACTACCCAACCGTGAGGAACACTATTATCGTAACCAGCTGGTACTGGATCTGGTAAATCCTAAAGTGCAGGATTTTGTATTTAATACGCTGGACCAATTACTGACCAGTGCACCGGGTATTGCTTATATCAAGTGGGATTGCAACAGGATGATGACCAATGCATATTCCCCCTACCTTAAAAATAATCAGTCTGCACTTTATATTGAATATACCCGGAGCCTTTATAAAGTACTGGACCGCTTAAGGCTCAAATATCCACATTTACCTATGATGCTTTGCTCCGGTGGTGGCGGTCGTGCTGATTACGGCGCTTTGCGCTATTTTACAGAATTCTGGCCCAGTGATAATACAGATGGATTGGAAAGGGTGTATATCCAATGGGGGTATTCTTATTTCTTCCCTTCTTTCACGATCTCCAGCCATGTTACTTCCTGGGGAAAACAATCACTTAAATTCCGTACGGATGTGGCCATGATGGGCCGCATGGGATATGATATCGACCTCGAAAAATTAAGTACTGAAGAAATGCAGTTTAGCCGCAACGCAGTAAAAAACTATAAGCGCCTCAATACGGTGATAGCGGGAGGAGACCTGTATCGCATCATTTCCCCTTACAAGGAAAACCGGGCAGTTTTAATGTATGTAAGCCCGGAGAAAAGTAAAGCAGTATTATTTGCTTATACCCTGCATACCAGGTATGGTGAAAGGTTTCCAGTAGTAAAACTCGAAGGGCTGGATGGGCAGAAGCAGTATAAAATTGAAGAGATTAACCTGCCGGAAGGAGCATCTTCACAGATAGCAGGAAACAATCAGGTATTTTCCGGAGATTACCTTATGAAGATCGGGCTGCCGGTTTCTTCCGGTAATGAATTGACGAGTGTAGTACTGGAAATTACAGCAGAATAAGCAGGCATATTGAAGGGCCTTCTTTTTATAAGTTATCTTTATTGACATAAAATCCCGCATATGGAGGCATTAAAACAGGCCGCTGCAAAAGAAGCGGTAACGTTGATAACAAGTGGAAGTGTCATTGGTTTTGGCGCAGGTAGTACCATTGCGCATATGATTCATTATCTGCAGGAGGATAAAGTATTGGCCCAGAGTATCACCGCTGTTACTTCGTCTTTTAACACTCATTTGTTATTGCAGGAGTATGGGTTTAAGATAATGGAAATTGGCGTCTGTTCCGGCCTCGATATTTATTTTGATGGTTGTGACCAGTTTGACCACCAGCTGAACGCATTAAAAAGCGGGGGTGGCATTCATACCAGGGAAAAGCTGCTGGCAGCCATGGCCACCCGGTTTATTATTGTTGGGGATGGATCGAAATATGTAGCGCAGTTGTATACCACCTTCCCGGTGGTAGTGGAGGTGATCCCCGAAGCGGTACATTTTGTAATGAAACAGATAAAAAGCAGGTTTGATGCCGCCAATCCGGTTATCCGGTTAAGCAATAAAAAGGACGGCGCTGTTATCACAGAAAATGGCAACCTGTTAATAGATATATGGTTTTCCTCATTTCCTCCTTTAGCACATATTAATCCTGCGCTAAAGGCTATTCCGGGTATCCTGGAAACATCCCTCTTTTATAATATGGCGCAGGAAGCTATCATCGCAGAGAAGCATGGTGTAGCAATAAAGCGGAAAATATAATACATACTATCCCGCTGCAGGAAACTGGTTATTCACAATACCAGACAGGGGGCTTAACCCTTTAACCCCGCTATCAGGTTAATGGTCAGTGCTACTACAAACGTGTTGAGACCGAAGGAAAGCAAGCCATGTGCCAGCGCCTGCCGCCTGATGCTGCGGGAGGTTATTTCTACATCAGATACCTGGAAAGTCATGCCGATAACAAAAGCGAAATAGGCAAAATCAAGGTAATCCGGCGCTTTTTCTTTGGGGAAACTAAGCCCTTCCGCATGTTTTTCAGGATGCTCTTCATCATCACCATAATACATATGGGCATAATGAAAGCTAAATATGGTATGTACCATAAACCAGGACAAGAGCATCCCACTTACGGCTAATGGAACATAGATCATCTTTGAGGTGTCTGAAGTTTCCTGAGACAGAATCAGCAACAGTACCGTAAGCATGCTGGCAAAAGAAGCAATGACAATAATGGCAGACACAAAAATCCTGCTGCCATCTTCTTTTTGCGCATGCAATCTGATCTGCGGGGCAGAGCGGGTAAAAATTACGATCCAGCACAAGATAACATAAGTCAATGCAAACACATCCCAAACCAGTATCGTTTTGAACAACGTATTTAGTCCGCTGTTGCTCACCGCCAGCAGCGCAATCAGTGCCAGTCCTAAACTTATCAGGATACGATGTAAGGGATGCATGCGCAGGAAGATATTCCCTGATTTGCTGCTGGTAGACTGGTTTGCCATGGATTATTTTTTATCTGCTATTAAGTTACTTATTAATACACAAATAAAAAGGGCATAGGCTGGTATATCTATTTTTCCCAATCTGGACTATTTGTTTATGGAGGGAAAAAGGGAGATTTGCGTCATTAAAATATGCTGGCAACAGTCAGGCATTTTCAGGAGGTAAAGATGTTAGTTAAGATCGCGCACACCTATAAGTCTTCTTTTAGCGGGTTGAGTAAGGAAACCTGGTTGCTGAGCATTGTTATGTTGATCAACAGATCAAGTACGATGGTAGTGCCCTTTATGAGTATGTATATTACACAAAGCATGCACCGGAGTGTGGCCGATGCGGGCCTGATCATTACCTTATTTGGGGTAGGGTCCGTATTGGGCTCGGCAGCAGGGGGCTACTTTATTGATAAAATGGGGTTCAGGTCGGTACAGCTCTTTTCTTCTGTGATAGGCGGAATACTGTTCCTGCTTTTTGGCCAGATTGATAATTTCCTGGTACTATGTATCATGACGGTAGCCCTGAGTTTTGTGGCAGAAGCATTCAGGCCGGCCAATATGGCGGCTATTGCTGCTTATTCAGCACCTCATAATTTAACCAGGTCTTATTCTCTGAACAGGCTGGCCATGAATCTGGGCTGGGGCGTAGGTAGTTCATTGGGAGGTATCCTGGCCGCTATTAATTACCACCTGTTGTTTTGGGTAGAGGGTATTGTTTACATGATTGTAGGGGGGCTCATTGTTATCTTGTTGCCTTCACAGCAACAATCAACTAAAGCATCCCGCATACAACAGCAGCCGGTTGCCGGACGTTCACCCTGGCGGGATCCTTTTCTCCTACGTTTTTTAATACTGGTAGCCGTGTATAGCAGCTGCTTTATTTTAATGTTCCGGTTAGTACCGGTATATTGGAAAGAGTCGTGGCATATGGAGGAATGGGTAATCGGTTTATTGATGGGTTTAAACGGAATTATTATTGCCTTGTTTGAAATGGTCCTGGTGCGGTACTGGGAAAACAGGAGAACAAATATGTATTATATAATAGCCGGTGTATTTATGACAGCTATAGGATATGGATTTCTGGTAATGCCAGGAATGACCGTGCTGGTAATGGCTTTAGGGTCGGTATTGTTTATTACAATCGGGGAGATGATGGCCTATCCTTTTATTAATACCATTATTATGAGCGGGGCTAATGAGCATGACAGAGGTAAATATGCTGCTGCATATGCTTTATCATGGTCTGTGGCGCAGATAGCCGGGCCGGGTGGTGGCGCTTTGCTGGTAGAGCAATGGGGGTACGTTGTGTTGTGGAGCGTGCTGGTGGCCATATGTATAATAAGTGCAATAGCGTTCAGCATGCTTAAAAAGGAGTCGCAGCCAACAAGCACTTCCTGAGGTAATATTTTTATAGTTCATGCAACCTTTATAAAGCCCACTCGTCTTTATTAATACGGACTCCATCACTTGTGGAACAAAAAAGTTGTATGAACAAGCTCATTTTATTAATGGGAATACCATTGTTAGGTGCGATAACCACAGTTTTCGCCCAAAAAGATCCCGCCGGCAGCATCCAGGTAAAAATTGCGGATGCTACCGGTAACCCGCTCCCCTATGCAAGTGTAGCAGTACGTAAAGCCGCTGATACTTCGCTGGTAAAAGGACAGCTAAGTGATACCGACGGCAAATGTGCTTTTGAGAAAATAGCTGCTGGTACTTACTTTATCCAGGCCTCACAAATGGGCTATACTGCTCATCAGAGTGAGGTATTCCGGGTGGATGGCACACATACCCGCATAGATCTGAAAACAATCACATTACAGCTGGCTCCGAAAAATCTGCAGGGCGTGGAAGTGACGGCACAAAAGCCGTTTATTGAAAGGAGTGAAGGAAAAACCATCCTGAATGTAGAAAGTAGTATTGCTGCGGCAGGTAATACTGCCATGGATATCTTAAGAAGGGCGCCAGGAGTGAGTGTGGATAAAGACGATAACCTGCTGCTGAAAGGAAAGCAGGGGGTAACGGTAATGCTCGACGGTAAGCTTACTTATCTGTCAAATGAGTCGCTGGCTGAATTGCTTAAAAGTATGCAGGCAGAAAGCATTTCCCAGATTGAAATCATCACCAGTCCGGGTGCCAAGTATGATGCTGCCGGCACATCAGGAATAATAAATATCAAAACCAAGAAAGGACAGTTAGTAGGACTGAACGGCACTGCAAATGCCGGTTTTGGAGGAGGTAAATACCTTTTTTATAATGCAGGTGGAAACATCAACTGGAGAACAAAACGACTGAATGTATTCGGCAATTTTAATCTGGGCGACCGGCAGAGTTACAATACCCGCTTATTGTTCCGTACTACTGGTGGCAATATTCCTTTACAGTTCCGTCAGGATGTATATCAGACCAATGATTTTCTGAACAGGTCTGTTAAGGCTGGCATAGACTATTCTATCTCTTCCACACAAACGATTGGAGTGTTGGTAAATGGGTATAGTAATGCATTCTGGCGGGAAGCACCTAGCGCCACGCAGATTGCAAATCAGGGAGGTACTACTGATTCTGTTTTATATACAGCTGTGAATGCGAATAACCGTTTTAAAAATATATCGCTGAACCTCAACTATAAATTGAAACTGGATACCAGCGGAGGAGAGTTTACAATAGATGCTGATTACGCAAAGTTTAAGAACCAGATGAACACGGAACTTAGTGATAGTTTGCGCAATGTGCATTCAGGGACAGTACTGCAGCAAGGTACGCTCAGAACACTGCCAAATACTGACATTACCATTAAAAGTATAAAAGCAGATCTGGTAAAAGTACTTAACAAAACCACTAAACTGGAAGCCGGTTTTAAAGCCAGTATGGTCAGTACAGATAATATGATGCGGTACGACTCCCTGGTAGATCATACCTATGTGCCGGTGCTTTCCCAATATGACCAGTTTATCTATAAAGAACAGGTGATTGCGGGCTACCTCGCTTATAAGAAACAAATAAAAAATACTGACTTTGTATTGGGGCTACGTCTGGAACAAACTACTTCTGATGGCCATTCCATTTCATTGAAAAGTAAGATAAAAAAAACGTACCTCGACTATTTTCCTAATGTGACAGTAGACCATAAGTTCTCTGAAAATCATAAACTTTCCCTGGCTTATTCTAAACGGATCAACCGTCCGGGATATGGCCAACTGAACCCCTTCCTTTTCTTCCTTGATAAGTATACCTACTTCCGGGGAAATTCATTTCTTACGCCTGAATATACCCACAATACGGAACTGTCCTATATGTTTAAGCAGAAGTATATTGCTACCCTGGGATACAGCCGCACCAATGACCTGATAGATGAATACCTGGCCGTAAATGATGAAACCAGGATTACCATCAGTACCAATAAGAATCTGGGTAAACAAAATACATATTCGCTCAATCTTACCTTGCCATTCGATCCGGTGAAATGGTGGAATACCAGTAACAATTTATCCGTTTATTATAATCAATACCGGATAAGAGATACTGTTAAAAATTTTACCACGGAAAAGCTGGCTTATAGTTTTAACAGTACCAACACATTCACCCTACCACACGACTTTAAACTGGAATTAAGTGGCTGGTATGAATCCGCTAATGTATATGGCATTTTTGTTGCCAGATCTATGTGGGCGGTTAACGCAGGGATACAGAAAACCGTTTTACAGAAAAAAGGGACCCTTAAGCTGAATGTGAATGACATCTTTGCTTCCAACCGTTTCAGAGGTGTTGCCAATTATAATAATGTATATCTGAATGTGAATAACCGCTGGCAAAACAGAACAGTAAATCTTTCCTTTAGTTATCGCTTTGGAAATAATAAAATAGAGGCTGCCAGAGAAAGGCAAACCGGCTCGGCGGATGAACTAAAGCGTGCCGGAAATTAATACTTCGCTTTAAAACGCCACTTCCCTGAAGAGATTTCAAATCCGATCCGATCTGTAGGGAGTGCTAATAGAGTCCCTCTTTGTTTTATGTACTGGCCCTTTTTCCAGACTACTTTTCCGTTGAGCTTGATATATTTTACATTCCTGGCAGGTACACCAACTATGGCACTGGTCAATGGCGGAACGGTTACATTGATTTGCATATTATTGGCCGATTTTTGGAATGATGACCGGACAGTTCCTTTCACAGTTTCAAAAGAAGCCGAAGCCCTGTTCAAATTTCCTGGCTGTGGTAATATTTTGAACCTGGAAAACCCGGTGTCAATTGGCGTAACTCCGCACACATATTCCATTAACAGTGTAAGTGGCCCACCAGACCAGCCATGATTATAGCTACCCCCTCCATAACCTTCAGCTCCAATGCCCCATCCTTCCCATAGTGTTGAAAGAGGGCTATTTACCATTTTCTGGTACCTTGATTTCATCCTGCTTAAGGCTGCTGTAGCATCGCCCATTTTAAACAGCGCTTCCAGTACATATTTTTCCATATATGGGCTGGCATTGAACGAGTGGTTGAATACCTGTTTTATGGCAGGGTATTGTTGTGGTTCGGCCAGATCAAATAAAACAGCCAGCCCGTGACCGCGTTCATCAGTAACGCCGGTGTATCCGGGCGACCGGTACTCGGATCCCGTCCAGAATACACGATTGTAGTTATCTTTAATGTGCCTCATCATCGTTCTATAACGGTGAATATCTGCGGTATCACCAGTAACACCAGCCATCTGGCCTGCTGCTTTGAGAGCCTGGTATAGTAGTGCATTGTCTAACACTGGCCTGTCAATATTTTCGCCCCAGTCGCCCCAATCCCAACCACCTTCACGATGAATCAAAAGGCCATCAGGTCCAAGTTGCCATAGATTCAAATAACGTTTGACCGCAGGGTACACATGTTTGATAGTTGCAACATCTCCTGTATACAGGTAATAATACCAGAATCCGTATGCTCCGATGCTGGAAAGCATTTGTCCCGGAAGTTCCCTGTCCCAGCTACCAGTTGGTACCGGAGAATACAATACACCATCAGGCTTTTGCCAGTCGGCCAGGTTAAGAATTGCTTTCTTTATAAGCTGATATGCACGAGGGTCACAGGAATGAAAAATTTCACCTATCAGTATAGCTGCATCTCCCCACCATTGCGCACGTTCGCGGTCAGGGTCCTGGATAGCATCACGCATGTTCACATTCATGGTATTTCTTGATTTGATCCATAACGAGTTGAGAAAAGGATCATCACAATCAAAACTTCCGGAAAATTCGGTATTATAACGTGTTTCTCGGTAACGAAGATCCAGAATTTCCACACCGGCCGGAATGGTATAAATCATAGCATGCCCGTTTAGATATGCCAGGCTCTCAAACTCCTGCACACCGTCTTTCGTTACATATTCCGAGCGGTAGTTGTATTCGCTTCCGCCTTTATAGTTATCGGTACGCATGTCTATTATGAGTCCGGCAGGGGCATTCACTTTCAGGTAGGGAGAAATAGTAATATTCCGGGGAAGTCTGGCTTCAATAGGTTTCCCATCGCTCACCCTGGGAAGTTGTTTATCATTCTCATAGCGCTTTGGTGCTGCTACTCTCCAAAGTGGGATAGGTCGTTCAACCAGGTTATTCCATGGTGCTACCGGCGGCTTACCCAGTTCTAAAGCATCCGGCCATGAAGTATCATCATAACCCGGTTGCATCCACTGCCCTATATCTTTTCGGGCATCAAAATGAATGTTGTCATCGGGCATGCGGTAATTAGGGTGTGGAGCTCCGGTTTTGCCAAAAGCCGGATGGCGTAATGCTTTCCAGGTTTTGTCGGTACCCTGAATTTTGCCATCTACATTTATCTCGGCAACCAGCCCCGACTTTCCGCTGCTTTTGTGAGAAAAACCATCTTTACCCCAATACCAGGAAAGAATTGCAAAACTGTTCTTTCCCTTATGCAGGTGTTTTGAAATATCAACAATATCGAAATAGGTATCATTGGGATTTGGACCTCTTTTAAGCCCTCCTTCATAAACGATCATTTTACCGTTTATCCATAACCAGTATTTTGAGTCCACTGCTATACGGACAATTGCTTTTT
The DNA here is from genome assembly GCF_040567655.1 of Chitinophaga sp. H8. Lineage (NCBI taxonomy): Bacteria > Pseudomonadati > Bacteroidota > Chitinophagia > Chitinophagales > Chitinophagaceae > Chitinophaga > Chitinophaga defluvii. The sequence goes on from NZ_JBEXAC010000001.1 coordinate 327,802, forward strand.
GAGGATTTGAAGCTACATCAACAGTTTTGCGAAATACCTGCCAGGTATTGGTGTCTTTTTTATGCTCGAAAGTTGATATCCATTGAGCTTGCCAGTCCTGCGCGTTAGATACCATACAAGTAAGAAAGAAAATGCCCGTTAGTATATATTTCATCTTAATGTATTTTTAACAAAACAGCAAGCAATAGGTGTTTTTGGATTATTCCACTAACCAAAATTACTTGTCGCGTAGAAAAGCTTGTTATACTAACTGATCTGAAATTTGTACTTTTTGACCTGCTTTAATAACATTAGATGTTACTTAATTAATCCCCACCACCGCTTTTTATTCCATAATAACCGATAATTCCGGTGCCCGGATCAGGTGCTTCGGTTGCTAAAATGGCCGTTTCGGTCATTTAACTCTCTTATGCAACCGCTTCAATACTGACTTTTGCTTTTTATATGCAAAACAATTAATCAGTAAGTAATGAAGCACATCAGACGTACAACAAACTATAAATTTCCGGGGTTGCTGGCAGTAACCGCATTAATAATGGTTGTATATGCTTGTAATAATACCGCTGCTACGGGTGTAGCTGGAGGAGAAGCTGTACCTCCGGCCGCAACCTTACCTGTAATGACTGTAGACACCGCCACCACATTTACCACGCGTGATTATGCTGCGGTATTGGAGGGAAAAGTAAACGTAGATGTCCGGACACAGGTAGATGGGTATCTGGATAAGATATTTATTGATGAAGGCAGTTATGTAAAAGCGGGACAGCCATTATTCCAGATAAATGCAAGCCCGTTTAAGGAGCAGCTGAACAGGGATCTGGCCAGTTTGCATGCCATGGAATCTGCGCTTACAACAGCTGAGCTGGAAGTGGAAAAAATAAAACCACTGGTAGAAAATAAAGTAGTGGCAGAAATGCAGTTGAAAATTGCACAGGCGGCATGGCAAACGGCAAAAGCCAACGTGGAACAGGCCAGGGCTGCCGTTGCTGCTGCACGTATCAATGTTGGTTTTACCCTGGTGAAAGCCCCGGTTAGCGGGTATATAGGACGTATCCCCAAAAGAGTAGGCAACCTGGTAGGGAAAGGCGATGCGGTGCCGCTTACCACCTTGTCTGATATCAGTGAGGTGTATGCTTATTTCTCTATGAGTGAAAATGATTTTATAGACTTTAGCCAGGGTGCCTCCGGCAGTAATCTGGCACAAAAACTACAGCAACTGCACCCTGTTACCCTGTTATTGTCAAATGGTGACAGCTATCCGCACAAAGGCCGTATTGAAATGGTAGATGGCCAGTTTAATAAAACGACAGCGGCGATCAGCTTACGCGCTACATTTCCTAATCCGGCCTCCGTGTTGCGCTCCGGTAATACCGGTAAGGTAAGAAGAGATCAGGAATACCCTGGGGCTTTGCTGGTACCGCAGGCGGCTACACTGGAAATGCAGAATAAAACCTTCGTGTATGTAGTGGGCGACAGTAACATCGTGAAACGCCAGATTATCCAGATTGCAGGAAGTAACAACAACCGGTTTATTGTGAAAGAAGGGTTGAAACGCGGCGACAGGGTAGTAACAGCTGGTATTGAAACCCTTATGGAGGGGACTGCCATTATACCTGAATCTGATCAAAAGAAAACTGCTGGGGATACTGCTACAGTAAATCCGAAATAGCGATTCCTCACTGCTGATAAAAAGATAATGAGTCATGTTAAATAAAATTATTCAAAGACCAGTACTCGCTACGGTAATATCCGTTATCCTGGTCATACTCGGGTTAGTAGGGTTGTCCCGCTTGCCTGTAACACAGTTCCCCGATATTGCACCACCCAGTGTCATGGTGTCTGCCAGTTTTCCGGGTGGTAATGCTGCTACGGTGTTGCGTGCGGTAGTAACGCCCCTGGAAGAAGCGATCAATGGAGTGGAAAATATGACCTATATATCATCTAATGCTTCTAATGACGGGGCTGCGATGGTGACGGTTTATTTTAAGCTGGGAACAGACCCTGACCAGGCGGCAGTAAACGTGCAGAACCGGGTGGCGCAGGTAACCAGCCAGCTGCCTCCTGAGGTAGTACAGGCAGGGATCACTACTACTAAACAACAAAGTGGTATGATTATGATCCTGGATGTATACAGTGACGATAACAGCAAGTACGATGAAGCTTTTCTGCAAAACTTTGCGAAGATCAATGTTATACCAGAGATCAAGCGTATACCGGGTGTAGGGCAGGCACAGATTTTTGGTGCCAGGGACTATGCTATGCGGATATGGTTGAAACCAGCACAACTGGCAGCCTACCAGGTGACACCAAAGGAGGTGATGGCCGCTATCCAGGACCAGAGTCTGGAAGCTGCACCCGGGAAGTTTGGAGAAGGCTCGGATGAAGCATTGTCTTATGTGATTAACTATAAAGGGAAGTTTAATCAACCGGAGCAGTTTGAAAATATTGTAATTCGTGTGGCACCGGATGGCTCCGTATTATTCCTGAAAGATGTGGCGCGCATAGAACTTGGGTCTGCCAGCTATAATACAGACAATAGGGTAAATGGAAAGGATGCGGTAACAATGGCCATCTTCCAGACCAATGGCTCTAATGCCAATGAGATCCAGACGACTGTAGGAGAAGTGATGGATAATGCTGCGAAGACCTTCCCAAAAGGGGTGAAGTATCAGGTTACCATGAGCACCAAAGAACAACTGGACGAATCGATTACGCAAGTGAAAACTACGCTGATAGAGGCTTTTATCCTGGTGTTTGTGATCGTATTCCTCTTCCTGCAGGATTTCAGATCTACGTTGATTCCTGCTATTGCCGTACCTGTTTCCTTGTTAGGTACCTTCTTCTTCCTGCAGATGATGGGCTTTTCTATAAATATGCTCACCCTGTTTGCATTGGTACTGGCAATCGGTATCGTAGTAGACGATGCCATCGTGGTAGTGGAGGCCGTGCATAGCAAAATGGAGCGAACACATCTTCCGGCGCATGCGGCTACGATGTCTGCAATGGGAGAGATTACCGGAGCTATCGTTTCTATTACACTTGTAATGGCAGCCGTATTCTTTCCGGTAGGATTTATGGAAGGGCCTACGGGGGTGTTTTACCGGCAGTTTGCATTTACCCTGGCTGTGGCTATTCTCATTTCAGCGCTCAATGCGCTTACCTTAAGCCCGGCTTTATGTGCGTTATTCCTGAAAAATACACATGCTGGTGAAGGGAATGAGAATGGAAAGGTAAATACCACCAAAGGATTTTCAGCCCGCTTTTTTACGGCGTTTAATACCAGCTTTCAGGCTATGACGGGGAAGTATACACGTGCAGTAAAATGGTTGATTACCTATAAGTGGGTAAGCCTGGGAGGCCTGGCACTCATCATAGTAAGTACGGTAGTACTGATGAATACTACTCCTAAAGGATTTATTCCGAACGAGGACGGCAGTTTTGTGGCCTTCTCATTAGCGTTGCCGCCAGGTGCCGGATTGGATCGTACTTCTGAAGTATTGCACCGGGCAGATAGTATTTTAAAGCAATATCCTGCAGTGGCGTCCAGCACTACTATCTCCGGATATAATATCCTTAGTAATGGTGCCAGCCCTGCTTACGCTATGGGATTCATGAAACTGAAGCCGATTAAAGAACGGGGGAAAGTACAGAATATTGATGCTATTACAGTGGAATTGGGAGAACAGCTCAGCAGTATAAAAGAAGGCACTTTCAGTGTATTTACTTTTCCTACCGTGCCCGGGTTTGGTACTTTCAACGGATTAGAGCTGGTATTGCAGGATCGTACCGGCGGGCAGGTAGAACAGTTTAGCGCAACGGCGAATAATTTTATTGGTGAACTGATGCAGCGGCCAGAGATTGGGGTAGCTTTTACCATGTTCAAGGCAGACTTCCCACAGTTTGAAGTACAGGTAGATGCAATAAAAGCCAAACAATTGGGAGTGAGTGTCAGCGAACTGATGATGACATTACAAACCTATTATGGCAGTAACCAGGCATCTGATTTTAACCGCTTCGGTAAATACTACCGGGTAATGGTACAGGCAGATGCAAGTGCACGCAATACGCCTGAAAGTATGGACGGTATTTTTGTGAAGAATGACCAGGGAGAAATGGTACCGGTCACGAGCATTGTAACGCTGAAGAGAATATATGGCCCTGAAATGATGAACCGGTATAACCTTTTTAATGCCATCACCATTAATGCAATGCCTAAGCCAGGATTCAGTACAGGGGATGCTATGAAAGCAGTAGAAGAAGTGGCCGCTCAAAAGCTGCCGGTGGGATATAGCTACGAATGGACTGGCCTTAGTAAAGAAGAAAAGACATCGGGCAATCAGATGGTATTGATATTTGGGCTGGCACTGGTATTTGTGTATTTCCTGCTGGCGGCACAATATGAAAGTTATATCCTTCCGCTGGCAGTATTATTATCTATTCCTACAGGTATCCTGGGCGTATTCCTGGCGATCAATATAGCGGGTATTGATAACAATATTTATGTGCAGGTGGGATTGGTAATGCTGATAGGGTTGCTGGCCAAGAATGCGATCCTGATTGTAGAATTTGCCGTACAAAGAAGAAAGGCGGGTAAAACATTATTATCTGCTTCCCTGGAAGCGGCAAAGTTGCGGTTACGTCCTATTATCATGACTTCCCTCGCATTTGTGGCAGGGCTGGTACCGTTGATGACCGTAAAAGGAGCTTCTGCCATTGGGAACCATTCTATCAGCATCGGTACAGCAGGAGGGATGTTGTCGGGGGTAATACTGGGGGTATTCATTATACCTGTACTGTTTATCGTATTTCAGTTTTTACATGAGAGGGTATCCCGTAAAAAGAAGGTCCTGGTGACAAAGGAGCATGAAATGCTCTCCCCTGTTGTGTAATAACAACACATCTTTAAAATGAATATTAGTATGACTAAGCATAAAAATTTATTGATAGGATTATCCTTGCTCTGCAGTGTCTTTACGGCCTGCAGGGTAGGCAAGGATTTTACAAGGCCAGCAGCGGTATTGCCGGAACAATACCGGCATGCAGCTGCACCGGCAGATAGCAGTAATATAGGGAGTTTATCGTGGAAGGTGTTTTTTACCGATCCTGTATTACAGGCGCTTATCGATAGTGCCATTGTAAAAAATTATGATCTGCAGATAGGACTGAAAAACGTAGCCGCGGCCGCACAAACGCTTAAAAGTGCCAGGATGGCCGGATTGCCTGAACTGAATTTACAGGTGCAGGGTAACCGGAACTGGTCTTCAAAGAACAGTTTGAATGGTTCATTGTCGGAACAGTTCATGGGAACCGCATATATGGACGATTACAATGCTAATCTTGGGCTTACCTGGGAGGTGATGGCATGGGGTAAGATCAGCCGGATGAAAGAAGCGGAACTGGCTGCTTACCTGCAAACGGAAGATGTATCCCGGGCGGTGCAATCGAGGGTGGTGAGCGAAGTGGCCCAGGGATATTATAATCTGTTGATGCTGGATGCACAACTGGAAATTGCGCAGCAAAACCTGCGGTTAAATGACAGTACGCTGCAAATGATGCGATTGCAGTATCATGCAGGACAAATCAATACCCTGGCAATAGAACAAACGGAAACACAGCGGCAAACGGCCGCTGCACTGATCCCCAAAGTGGAACAACAGATTGTGCTGCAGGAAAATGCACTGCGCATACTCACCGGCAACTTACCCGGCGCAATAACGCGCCATGCCCGACTGACGGATATAAACCCAGGTGCACATTTTGCTACCGGCATACCAGCGGCATTGCTGACACAACGACCTGATGTACATGCCAGCGAACTGGCTGTAAAGGAGGCGAATGCGCGGGCAGGTATAGCGCAGGCCAGTATGTACCCGGCATTGAATATTACCGCCAGCGTGGGGGTAAATTCTTTTAAAGCATACAACTGGCTGAATGTACCCGGTAGTCTTTTTGAAATGGTAGGGGCCAGTATTGCACAACCGGTTTTTCAGCAGCGGAAGTTGAAAACGGCCTGGGAGAAAGCCAAAATAGAACGGGAAAAGAGCATCCTGGAATTTCAGAAAGCAGTACTCACTGCTGTGGGAGAAGTATCCGATGCACTGGTAAAAGTAGATAAGCTGCAGGCGCAACGGGAAATGACACAGGTAAAGGTGGATAAATCGCAGAGTGCCGTGAGAAATGCCGGTATGCTTTTCCAGAGTGGCATGGCTACTTACCTGGAAGTGATCACTGCTCAAAGCAATACTTTGCAAAGCGAATTAGACCTGGCAGCTATCCATCGCGAACAGCTGGAAGCAACCGTAGCGCTTTATCGCGCACTGGGAGGTGGCTGGAAATAAAGGTATGGCCGGATCACACCGAAAATATTTATATTTAACCAGGCGCCTGCAATGGTTTAAAAATAGGTAATGAAGCATAAAACTGCACAAGAGCAACTATTTAACAGGTATTACAGGATCTTTATTATCCCCATGATATTTGTCCTGTATTACCTGCTGTCATACATGGTAAACCCATACAGTGAATATTGGAAAAAGATTCCTGAGGCTACCTGGAATGAATTAGGGGTACATGTAGTGGTATTAATGATCATCTGCTGGCTGATCACGGAAATAAGCCTTTTGTGGGCACGGTGGATGGACAAATTAATGCCCTGGGAGCGATGGCCGGTAAGGAGGTTTGTTGCGCAATTGTGCTGTCAGATCATTTCCGTTTTTATATTCCTGAGTATCCTCGATGTGGTGCTCTCTTTTATCTTCGGACCGAGAGAGAAAGAACCTGTTACCACACTGGAGAAACTGGATGAATGGCAATTCATTTTTGTATGCGTCATGATGTCCATACTGATCAGTGCGGTACATACCGGTAATTACTTTCTGCAACGCTGGAAAACTTCTATGCTGGAGGCGGCAGCATTAAAACTGAAAGCGGCGGAGCTGAATGAAATAGCCATGCAGGCACAGCTGCAGTCTTTGAAGTTACAGCTGGACCCGCATTTTATGTTTAATAATTTCAGCACGCTGGCAGCACTGATTACTGATGATAAAGAAGGGGCCATGTCTTTCCTGGAAAACCTTTCCAGGGTATACCGCTATATGATCATCAACCTTAACAAAGATGTGATTACCCTGAAGGAAGAACTTAAATTTATACAGGCCTATATTTACCTGATTAAGATCAGGCATGGAGAGAATGTGGATATCCATATTGATATTCCGGAAGAACTTACAGAAAAAGGGATACCACCCATTACCCTGCAGTTACTTATTGAAAATGCGATTAAACATAATGTGGCTTCCAGTGCTCAGCCATTGCATATACACCTGTATGTGGATGAACAACAAAAACTAACCGTGAGCAATAACATTCAACTGATCCCGTATAATATTCCCTCTACAAGGCTGGGGCTGGAAAATATCCGGAACCGGTTCAGGATACTCTCGGAACAGGAACCGGAAATCAGTACAGTCAATGAAACATTTGAAGTGAAGCTCCCCTTACTTGATTTTAAAAACTAAGCGTATGCGTGTCGTGATTATTGAAGATGAGAAGCCTAATGCTACCCGCCTGAAGCATATTATCGCTGAAATATCTCCGGAGATAGCGGTGGTGGCAGTACTTGACACCATTGCGGAAAGTGTAGACTGGTTTAAGCAGCATATGCATCCTGATGTGGTATTAATGGATATCAGACTGGCGGATGGATTGTCTTTCGATATTTTTTCCCGTACCACACTACAATGCCCGGTTATTTTTACTACTGCCTATGATGAATATGCCATCCGGGCATTTAAAGTAAATAGTATTGATTATCTGCTGAAACCAATAGAAAAAGACGATCTGCAACAGGCATTGGAACGGGTAAGTACACCGCAGACTTATAAAATGCCTGCAGAGCCGGTACAACAACTGCTGGACTTTTTTAAGCAGCAGGATGTCAGCTACCGTACCAGGTTTCTGCTTCCTTACCGGGATGGTTATAAAACAGTACTGGTGGAAGATATCGATTTTGTGTATTCTGCTTTTAAAACAGCGCACCTGGCATTAAAAGATCGTACGGAGGAAACCGTTACACAAACAATGGATGAACTGGAAGAACAGTTTAACCCCTCCCTGTTTTTCCGGGCCAATCGTCAGCATCTGATCAGTATACATAGCATTGGAAGCATCCATAATTATTTTAATGGTAAGTTGAAAATAATACTGAAAAGAGATCCGGAGCGGGAGGTGCTGATCAGCAAGGAAAAAGCACCGGCCTTTAAACAATGGCTGGATAAATAGTAAAAAAAAGCAGGTACTAGTGAATGTACCTGCTTTTTTATTGTAAGCGCAATTTTTACACCCTTCCCATATATGGATCGCTGGATCCTTCTTTGCCCGTTTCTACCCGTCCGGCATATCTTTTCTCAAAATCATGGAATCCATCTGCCAGTATACTGAAGTCGTACCAGCCATGGCTTTTGCTTAGGGGGAGTTTAATATTTTCCCGGCTGCCTTTGGCAATGGTACGGGTAATGGCTTTTTGCTGATAGACATGATCCCTGATGGTGATGGTAATGGAGGTATCTCCGGGATTATGCAGCCTTAGCAGTAGGGCATTGCCTGGTGCTTTAGCACTGGCACCCAGATCATATTCACAGGTGATCTCCAATGCAGGATCGTTATCACCTCCTTTAAACTCCCGGAAAAAGCCATTAGGGCCATGCAGCCGCAGGTGGTATTGCTTATTTTCAAAACCATCTCCAGGCCATTGGTAAGATAATTTATCGCCGGGAATCACTGCAAAAGACCAGTTGCGCGAAACTTCTGTACTGCCATCCTCGTCACGGAATGAAACGGGTGCGTATACACTGAATGGCGCTCCGGAAGATCTTTTTCCAAAAACACGGTTACCTGCGCTCATCGTGATCTCAAAGCTTTTTTTCTCCCTGTTCCATTGGCCATCTGCATATAATTCGTAAGGTAATGCTGCAGAGGGGCGTACGCCCTTTTCCTGTCCGGCCAGGAAGGTAGTATCTGCCGGATTATTTTTTATCTGCGTAATATCCTCCGGTGTAAGTTGTTTGTATCCCGCAGGTACCTGCTTGAATTTAGCATTATAGATATCCTTTACAAATGCATCTCGCTGAAGGAAAGGGACGTTACGTGGGGAAGTATTATTAAAGGGACTGAATGCTGCGGTAAGGTCTCCACAGATCGTACGCCTCCAGGTACTGATATTATCCAGTTTGATGTTTTTCCTGAACTTCTTATTCAGGAAAACTTCCAGGAATTGCAAGGTGGAAGTATGATCAAATAGCTGAGAACATACTTTACCTCCTCTGCTCCAGGGAGAGGCGATGATCATCGGTACCCGGAATCCTAATCCAATAGGAGCTTCTCTGGCTTGCTTTGCCGGAACTCCTTGTTTTATTTCATTTTCGAGGCGCACGTGTTCTATCTCTGTTTCAATACCGGAAGAACATTTGCCGGTACCAGGCTTGGCATTGTCCGGAATGGAAAAAGGAGGTACGTGATCAAAGTACCCGTCATTTTCGTCATAGGTAACAATAAAAATGGTTTTTTTCCATACTTCCGGGTTTTTGGTGAGGATATCCAATATTTCCGATACATACCAGGTACCATACCAGGGGGCACTGGGGTGATCGGAAAAGTTTTGCGGACTGGCCAGCCAGGATACGGTAGGCAGTATACCTTCATCGGCATCTTTCCGCAGCTGATGCAAAATGTCGCCTGCAGGAATGGTAACTTCCCTGGCTTCGTTGCCATCGTTATAATTCATCGTAGTCACCGATCTGAAAGCAGGATCACCCGAATTAACGGTAAAGGCACGTTGATGAAGATTTTTTTCTTTTTGAGAGAGCTGTGCAAATTTAACTTTATTCCATTTGGCCAGTTCTGCAGTGGCATGATCTAATACCTGTTGCTTTTTGGCGATATCGGCCTTTATCTTTTTGGCCGCTTCTTCTGAAGAAGGGCTGGCTTCCTGCAGCTTATTAATTTCTCCGGGTAAGGTATCTGCCTGGTTTTGCAGGCTTTGTACATAGCGGGCGCTGAATTTTACCTGGAAGGGGGCGAAATATTCCAGTACATTACAACCAAAGTTGGAGAGCCAGGATCTTTCTTCATCTTTAAAGCCGCCTCCACAGCTGATCTCGTTCTGATAAAACTTCCAGGAGATATTATTGGCTTCCAGTAGCTCCGGAAAGCTGGTCCAGGGCTGTTTGCCATAACTGTAATCATCGTTCCTGATATTGGCTTTTGGACGCCCTTCTTCAGGATGGGTGATTTTACCTGTCCAGAAGAAAGACCGGTTAGGCGTTGTACTGGTCATGGCAGAACAGAAGTTCTGATCACAGATAGTAAAAGCATCTGCCATCGCATAACTGAAAGGAAGATCCTCCCGGGTATAATAACCCAGTGTAAGCGGCATGGCAGCATATTGTGGGTTGCCCGGTTTTTTAGCGAGCAGCCATTTGTCATATTTACCATTGTTATAGGCATCTACCTGGCTGGGACGGGAATGTGGCAGATCACCCATCCAGGTAATCTTTGTGTCCTTCATGTCCAGGCGGAAAGGTGCGTAAGTTTCGCCCTGAGCATTGGTTTGCAGCCAAACAGGTTTATTGTCCGGTAAAGTAATGGCCCTGGGGTCATTAAATCCGCGAACACCTTTTAAGGTGCCAAAACAATGATCAAAGGAGCGGTTCTCCTGCATTAATATCACGATGTGTTCGGCATCCTCATAGGTAGAGCCGGGTGCAGGATTGATGGCCAGTGCCCGTTGTATGGAAGCGGGCATTACCGTGGAAAGTCCGGCTGCACCGGATAATAACATTGATTTCCTGAGAAAGTCGCGTCTTGTATCCATAATTAATCCAAAAGAGGGTTTAGTGCTATTGGTCACGTGGAAATGACCGTTTTAATGATGACAGTTATAGCTGTGCTGCGTAGGTGCGTTGAAAACACCTTCAACCACAACAGCTACTCAAAATAGTAAAATATGGATAGGGTGCAGCAAAAAAATGATTATTGGTGAGTTATCTTTTGTTAAAACCGGTGTGGAATTGCCCTGGAGGGTAGCTAGTCTGCTGATATCATCTGTTGGTAGCCCCCTGGCTTTAAGTACCACTGGTCAAAATTTTAATACTATTTTAATTCAAAATCCTTTTATTTAGGTTTGGATTAAATGACATTTGATTATGATTAAGAACTGGCGTTGCCTGCATAGCTATTTTTTATTATCCGCGATTGTTTTTAAATCGATGATAATGGGAATGCTGTTCGCATTGTCCAGTCATAATATTTGCCTGGAACAGCTGCAAAACATGGACGTGAAATGGCAGCAGCATGTATGCAAGCAACGTAAGAAAAGTGATGACCTGTCTATTGAAGATGTCTTTAATACCGGAGAAGCGCTGGTATGCGCAACGGGTGTCAGAAAACTCACCGCCTTTCTGAGCAGGTTAGTATTTGTTATAAAACAATGTTTCCTACAGGTTGTTTCACCCAAAATAAACAACCGCATTTATCTGCGGATCCCCTTTGTACCCGAACGTATTTTCCTGCAATATTGCTCCCTCCTGAGGTGATCCTGCTTTTTTCTAAGTAGTTGAATACTTCACGCTGCATGAAATGGTTTCATGCAGTATTACTATGTTTTTACGGAGAAAATTATGAATACTGGAATATGGTGTCTGGTGACCCTGACATTGGGAATAGCCGGTATGCCTGTGCGCGCAGCGGTGCCTATACCACAGGATACGATACACAAAATTGATTTAAATACAGCATTATCCATTACACGCTCGCATTATCCCGCCATTAAAGCCAAAGCAGCATTAACTGAAGCCGCCAAAAGCGATGTGTCGGTAGCCAGAATGGAATATTTACCACAACTGATTGTGCAGGACCAATACCTGTATGCCAGTACGAATAATGTACAGGGCGCGGCTTATTCCAACGGAGGAACGACCCTTTCTGTTACCGGTGGTACACGTGATCACAATGTTTATCAGGGCGTATGGACCAGCTATGCTACGATGCTGATAGACTGGAAATTTTTCAATTTCGGAAAAGTGAAAGCCAATGTACAGGTGGCAGAACAAGCGCAGCAGAAGAGCAGGCTGGAATATGAAAATGAAATCTTCCGTCAGCAGGTAAAGGTAGCAGATGCCTATCTGCTGCTGATTGCCATGCAGCAATTTGTAGGGGTACAGCAACAAAACCTGGAACGGGCGGAAATGTTCCGGTCGGCTATACTGGCCAATACCCTCAGCGGGTTAAGGCCGGGAGTAGATTCTTCCCTGGCCAATGCGGAAGTAGCCAAAGCCAGGCTGATGCTGCAACAAGCGGTGCAGGAAGCCAAGGTACAGGAATTAAGATTGTCAGAAAATATGGGCCTGCCACAACAGGCACTTGAAATAGATACTGCCGGATTAACCAATACTTTACCTGCACTCGGCGCTGCACCGGATGCAGTAGATTCCCTGCATGCTCCCTTTATCCGCTATTATAAATCAATGATAGACCTGCAGGAGTCAAAGGCCAGCGCTACCAAACGTACAGTTTATCCTTCCCTGAGCTTCTTGTCTGCCGGCTGGGCACGCGGCAGCGGGATTGACAATATCACCGGGCATCTGAACAGTGCGATATGGGAAGGGATACAACCCCGTGCGCTAAACTATATGGTGGGAGTGGCTTTTCGCTGGAACATCCTTTCGGTGCCATTGGTAAAACGCCAGTACAACAGTGAGCTGCAACGGGTAGCATATGCTAAAGAACTGTACAATGAAGCCACCTTAAAAACAAATACCCAACTGGCCACTGCCAAGTTACAGCTCACCACGGCACTTCAGCAGCTGGAACAGGCTCCCCTGCAATATGATGCTGCACTGCAGGCGTATAAGCAATCGCAGGCACGCTACAGATCAGGGTTATCTACAATGCCGGAATTATACCAGGCGCTTTATACTTTAAACAGGGCCACTGCCGATCAACTGACGGCGTATAACAATGTCTGGAGAGCGGTATTGTTACAATCCGCAGCAGCAGGCGACCTGTCTTTATTTACAAAGCTACTCCGGAACTGAGTGAGTCATTATCCGGCATTTTTAACAACAAAAATTATGACTGATGGATCTCGTTACAGGTGCACTTAAAAGACCCATTACGGTAATTATACTGGTCCTGGGTATGCTCATATTTTCCCTCATAGCTATCCCTAAAATACCCATTGATATATTCCCCAGACTAAACCTCCCTACTATCTACGTCATTGAATCTTACGGAGGAATGTCTGCCCAGCAGATGGAAGGTTTTTTTGCTACCCGCTTGCAGGATCAGTTCCTGTATGTAAACGGTATCAAAAACATAGAAAGCAAAAGCATTCAGGGCCTTACCATGATCAAGCTGAGCTTTTACGAAAGCACAGATATGGCAGAGGCTTCTGCACAGGTGGCCTTGCAGGTAAACAGGGCCATGAAATTTTTCCCACCGGGTGCGCTGCCTCCCCAGGTGGTGCGGTTTGATGCTTCTTCTCTTCCGGTGGGGCAGTTGGTGTTTTCGAGTAAGGGCCGTTCCCTGAAAGAGATCTACGACCTGGCGGCAACACGTGTACGACCTATGTTTGCTTCCGTAAGGGGACTGAGTGCGCCACCTCCTTTTGGTGCTAACTCCAGGTCATTGCTGATTAATGTAGACCCTGATAAGCTAAGAAGTTTCGGAATAGCACCGGATGATGTAGTAGAAGCGATTACCAGGTCGAATGTGATGTCGCCATCGGGCAACCTGCGGATGAATAACACCATGTACCTGACCACTATCAATACCCTGCAGCAAACAGTGGAAGAATTTAACCGCATTCCATTGAAAACAAAACAGGGAGGCACCATTTATGTTAGTGATGTGGCAAAGGTGAAGGACGGGATGGATGTTACGGTAGACTATGCTTTGGTGAACGGCAAACGTTCTGTATATATCCCGGTTGTAAAAACGGCAGATGCCTCCACCTGGCAGGTGGTACAGGACCTGAAAGCCCGCATCCCTGAGATGCAAAGCCTGTTGCCGGACGATGTAAAGTTATCTTACGAATTTGATCAGTCTGTCTTCGTGGCTAATTCTGTGAAGAGCCTCATCTTTGAAGGTACTTTAGGGGCACTGCTGACGGGACTGATGGTATTCCTGTTTTTAAGAGACCTGAGAAGCAGCCTGGTAGTGATCATTACCATCCCTGTATCTATTTTGTCTGCGCTGTTATTACTGAAATTATTTGACCAGACCATCAATATCATGACCCTGAGCGGGTTGGCACTGGCAGTAGGTATTCTGGTGGATCAGGCCACGGTAACGATTGAAAATATACATCAGCACCTGGAAATGGGAAAACCCAAAGAGCAGGCGATCTATGATGCCTGTAAGGAAATTGCTTTTCCGCTGTTACTGATCCTCCTTTGTATACTGGCTGTTTTTGCACCATCCTTTATGATGAATGGGATTCCTAGAGCGATGTTCCTGCCGTTGTCTTTATCTATCGGCTTTGCGATGATCGTTTCTTATCTACTGGCGCAAAGTCTGGTGCCTGTGATCTGTAACTGGTTGCTGAAGGAAGAAAAATTCCGTTATAAACACGGACAATTCCATGCCCATGCAGGAGAAGCCCTGGATGAGGAAGAAATCGGGCAAATCAGCACACATCTACAGCAGGAACAAAGAGAGCCGGAAAAGAATGATGGATTTGAAAGGTTAAAACTTGGATTTATCCGCATACTGGAGAAGATGATGCCCTGGAGGAAAACTGCTATCAGTATTTACCTCATCCTGGTATTGTTATTATCCGGTTTTTGTTTTGTAGATATCGGCAAAGACCTGATGCCAAGAACAAACGGCAGCCAATTCCAGGTAAGGATCAAAGCCCCGGACGGTACCAGGCTGGAACGTACCGAAGCATTATTAAAACAGGCACTGGCTATTATAGATACTACGGTACAGCATCATGTATCGATGAGCTCTGCTTATGTAGGGCTGGTGCCTTCCAGTTATGGAACCAGTAACCTGTACATCTTTAATGCCGGTACACATGAAGCGGTATTGCAGGTGCAGCTGGACGAACATTACAAGGTAAAGATGGATGACCTGAAAGATGTGTTACGCAAAAATATCAACAGCCGGATGCCGGGTGTGCGATTATCTTTTGAGCCTATTGACATGACGGAAAAGATCATGAGCCAGGGGGCGGCTACACCGATTGAAATAAGAGTAGCCGGAAAAGATATGGAGCAGATCACTGCTTATGCAGATACCATTCTTCAAAAGATGCGCGCCGTACCTTATTTCCGGGATGTGCAGATTGCCCAGCCATTAAAATTTCCTACCATCGCTATTAACATAGACCGGGAGAAGGCTGCCCGCTGGGGAGTGACGGTAGATGGTATTGCCAGATCTGTTACGGCCAGTACTTCTTCCAGCCGTTTTACCCAAAAGATCCAGTGGCTGGATGAAAAGGTAGCCTATACGTACCAGGTGCAGGTACAGGTACCGGAATACGTGATGAGTACGATGGATGAGTTAAAGGAAATTCCGTTGACCAAAGGTAGTGCCCGACCTGTGCTGGCAGATGTGGCAGACTTCTCCATGAAAGAGGTGCCTGGCGAATATGACAGAATGGGGCCCCGCCGGTACCTCACGATCAATGCCAATATCAAGGACAAGGATCTGGGTACTGCAACACGGGAGGTACAGCAGATCCTGCATGAATTAGGACAGCCTCCCAAAGGCATTGTGACAGAAGTTCACGGGGTATCCAGCCTGTTTACCGAAACCATGAAAGGCCTGCAAACGGGATTGCTGTTTGCGGTACTGGTGATCTTCTTATTGCTGGCGGCCAATTATCAGTCGGTGAAACTTTCACTGGTAGTTTTGATCACGGTGCCCGCAGTGATCCTGGGAGCATTGCTGATGTTGCTGCAATTTGGCTCTACGCTGAATCTGCAATCGTATATGGGTATCATTATGTCTATCGGTGTTTCAGTAGCTAATGCCATTCTGATTGTGACCAATGCGGAAAGTTTGCGGCTGGTATATAAGGATGCAAAACAAGCGGCGGTAACAGCTGCTGCTGTTCGCTTGCGGCCTATTTTAATGACCAGCTTTGCAATGATAGCAGGGATGATCCCAATGGCAGCAGGACTGGGAGAGGCCGGAGAACAAAGTGCACCTTTGGGCAGAGCAGTGATAGGTGGGCTGATTGCCTCCACGCTGGCAGCCTTGTTTATTCTGCCCCTGGCATTTGCGGTATTACAACGCAAATCATCTCTGGAAAGCCCTTCACTATTACCTGGTAAAAAAAGAAAACAACACATGGAAATGAAAAATGTAACGATTATACTCATCGGGATAGCATTGTTGGCCAATGCTTGTGGTAATGCCCGCAAGCCCGTTGATATGACCACCAGTAATACCGCTAAAAACACCGGATATGATTTTACCAGTGTGGTAAAAAGGCCATTGGTGTCGGTGGTGAAATTACCCGGCGAATTCAAACCTTTTGAGATGGTGTCTATCTATCCCAAAATAAGCGGATTTATAAAGACCATACCGGTAGATATGGGCACGTTTGTAAGGCAGGGAGATGTATTGATCACATTAGAAGCACCGGAGGTAGAACAGCGCTTACAGGCGGCCAAAGCTAAATATGCACAGGCAAATGCGGTTTATCTGAGCAGTAAAGACCGGTACGACAGGCTAACAAAGGCGGCGGTCACACCCGGGGCAGTCTCTCCTTTTGAACTGGAAAGTGCCAAAGCAAAGATGACTGCGGATGCTGCTACCCGCGATGCAGAGCAGGCCAATGTAGCTGCTTTTGAAACCTCCAAAGGATACCTGACCGTGACCGCGCCATTTGATGGCATTATCACCGAAAGGAATGTACACCCGGGAGCACTGGTAGGGCCGGAGATAAAAAGCAGCGATAAACCTATGCTGGTACTGCAGCAGGAAAAAAAGCTGAGGCTGGTGGTATATGTACCGGAATCCTTGTCGGGCAGTGTGGATGAGCACGGGATGGTAGCTTACGAAGTAACCGGAAACCCAGGCAAAATCTACCAGGCACGGATCACCCGATTTGCAGGCGCTATCAACACCGGATTACGTTCCGAAGCCTATGAAATGGACCTGATAGCCGAGAACGGACAGGTGAAACCAGGCATGTTTGCAGAAGTGAAACTACCCTTAAAAGTAAATGCCAGCTCGTTTGTAGTACCGGCATCTGCTATCGTAAATGCTACCACCGGGAAATACCTGGTAGCAGTAGATGATGGGAATAAAACCAGGTTTATGCACGTAAAAGAAGGCATTACCGGCAATGATAGTACCCAGGTGTTTGGTAAGCTGGAAGGTAACGAAAAGATCCTGCTGCATCCTACTAATGATATTGCAGAAGGAAGCATTATTGAATAGTATCCCTGTACCCATAAATAAAAAAGCCCCTGGTAAGTTTCACCAGGGGTTTTTTGTTGCTTTTCCTCTCCGGATTACCCGGTTATAGCATAAGCCATACAGTTAGCAATTACTACGATTGATTATGAATAAACCATACATGTTCTGCAGATATTCCATAGATATCCCGTAGATATCCCGACTATACACATTGTCGGGATATCTACGGGATATATACGGGACATATACGGGACATATACGGGATATCCCTATGCAAACGTAGGCCCATGGCAGTAATTGCTATGAAAATGGTCTAGTCCTGGTATAGGTTTACACCTTTTGTTAATAAATCCTGTATTGGGTTTACAATCAGAGGAGATGGGAGGTATTTATTGGAAGAAGTTCATTGGATATGCCTGAAAAGCAAATAGGACCGGTACCACCGGTCCTATTTATATTTGTGTTTCCACGGTCCTGATCATATCATGAGGGCAGTAATGGGGTTACTGCTGTGCTTTTTTCTTTTTCTGATGATCTACAATGGCACCGGTAGCAGCCCCTGTACCAGCTCCGATCAGCGTACCTATAGCAGCTCCTTTTAAGCGGTCCTTATTCACGATGGCACCAGTTACGGCACCTGCACCAGCTCCAACTACCGCACCTTTAGCGGTATGGCTCCAGCTTTTCCAGCCTTTCTTTTTAGCAGGAGCTGCCGGGGTAGCAGCAGTAGTATTATCATATGCAGTATTTTCACCGGCATTGTAGCTGTTACCACTATAAGCAGCGGCAGCTCTTCTGGCCCTTTGGGTTTTTACCCGGTTCATGGAATCGATGACCTGCTGCTTTGCCACATTCACCGCATTGATGGAATCTATCGTTGCTTTCCTGGCTTGTTCTATCGCTGCGGCAGTATCTGCTTTACTCTGACAGGAAAAAAGTGCCACGGTTGTTGCTAAGGCTATCAATAAGTGTTTCATGGCTAAAATTTTTTAAATACAATCGCTTTACCCGGATAATTACGAAAACCATGCCATTTTTAGTAGATTGGCCATCATGGGGCGTTTTAGGGGTGTGTTGTCTTTAAGAAAATAGCTTTCAGGCGTTTTTAAGCATCCTTCCGGCCAGAGAGGGGAACCAGCGTTGCAGGTGTTTTAAAAGCTTTAAACATTTCTTTATCTACGGGCGTTAATATGGAGAAGTCAGGTGCTAAAACCTGTTGTGAATGATGGTGTAATATATCAGTTTCCATTGCTAACCGCTAAAATTATGCTGCTATGAAAACAATGTTGTCACTGGGTATTTGTATCAGTTTATTGTTTTCCTGTTCCAGTACACAATTATTAACCTCCTGGAAGTCGCCGGAGGCTACTGCCAGAAAATTTAATAAAATATTAATAGGTGGGATGATGGGGGCCAAAGACCGGGAATTGCGGGAGAATATTGAAAATGCCCTGGTACAAAGTTTGAAGGCAAAAGGTCTGAATGCTTTTTCCGCATATCAGACTTATGGGCCTAAAGCATTTGAAGGATTATCTGAAAAAGAAGCTGCACAAAAGGTGACAGCGGATGGTTTTGATGGTGCTTTTACAATTGTATTATTAGACCGGTCCAAAGAAAAAAACTATACCCCGGGGTCTATGTATTATTCTCCCTATGCCATAGGTTACAGCCGTTATTGGCGGCATTATTACACCTTGTACGACCGTGTTTATACCCCTGGTTATTATACTACTTCTACCAATTATGTACTGGAAGCCAACTTCTTTAACCTGGCAGCAGGTGCGGATGCTTTGGAATATTCTGCCCAGACCAAAACATTTGACCCGGGATCAGCACAGGCACTAGCTGCAGAATTCACCAGAACCGTGGTGGATGACATGATAAAAAAAGGTGTTATTACAAATTAAGCGATATTATTATTTACCGGATATGCTACTAAAAAGCTGTTTCACCACTTAGGTTGAAGCAGCTTTTTAATTGGGAAGTACAGGTGCGCTACTATTTCACCGGATATATCTTTATATTTGGAACAAATCAACCTGATTTTTCTACAGTGAGCAGGTAAAAAAATATGGGGGAACCGACGGATATAGCGTTATTACAGGGACTAAAGAACAATGATGAGGAAGCATTTACCGGTATCTATAACCGGTATTGGCAACCACTCTATTATACCGCTGTCAATGTGTTGCAGCAGGCTCCCCTGGCGGAGGATATCGTACAGGAAGTATTTATATCCCTCTGGCGCAGGCGTGATGAACTGGAAATCACTCATCTGAAAGCCTATCTGTCTAAAGCCGTAAAGTTCCAGGTATTAAAAACCATCCGTGATAATAAAGCAGACCACCTGTTTTATGAACGTTTGCAACGTATTACTGCTACTATTATAAAAGAAGATCCTTTACTGGGAAAAGAAATGCAGGCCATATTTACCCGGCTGGCAGCGGATTTACCGGAAGATTGCCGGGAAATTTTCCGTCTGAGCAGGGAAGAAGGGCTTACCTACCATGAAATAGCTTCCAGGCTGCAGATTTCTGTTAAAACAGTAGAGAAAAAAATGTCCTTCTCACTCAAGTACTTCCGTACCGGTTTAAGTGAGGTATTGTTACTATTTATGCTCACCCGGATCCATTAGTATTCAATTCCCCAACTGGCCTTTAAGGTCATTCAAAAAAAAAATATTGTTTTTACCGTAGGGTATACCTCCCTTTTTGGTACTTACTATGGAGTG
This sequence comes from Chitinophaga sp. H8, assembly GCF_040567655.1. Taxonomy (NCBI): domain Bacteria; kingdom Pseudomonadati; phylum Bacteroidota; class Chitinophagia; order Chitinophagales; family Chitinophagaceae; genus Chitinophaga; species Chitinophaga defluvii. The sequence continues at coordinate 347,966 of NZ_JBEXAC010000001.1, forward strand.
ATGGAAAAAGAAATTTTCAGACAATTGATCAAAAGGTGCCTGGAGGGTACTGCCACAGCGGAAGAACGCCAGCTGGTGGATGCATATTACAACCGGTTGGAGAAGGACGCAATGGCCCGGCTGGCGCCTGCTGAGGAAGAGGCATTACGGGAAAGGATGCTGCATAGGATTCATCATGCGGTACAGGAAGCTGCGCCGGAAGTACCGGTATTGGTGACCAGGGGCAGAGCATGGTGGCAGTATGCGGCGGCAGCGGCAGTATTGGGCATCCTGGTGGCGGCAGGGGGGTATTTTTTTATGCAGCAGCGGTCCGTTGTACCTAAAGAGGTAGGTGCCGTAAATCAACCGGAAGGACAGATACCAGGATATAATAAAGCTACCCTTACTTTGGCCAATGGCGTGGTGGTACCACTGGATAGTACCGGCCACCAGGTGATCAGGCAGGGCAATGTGACTGTATACCAGCAAAAAGGATTGCTGGAATATAAAGAGAAGGGAAAGGGCAACGGTATGGCATTCAATACACTGAAAACCCCCCGGGGAGCACAATACCGGCTCACCCTGCCGGATGGTACCGGGGTATGGCTGAATGCGGCTTCTGAGCTTAAATACCCGACTTCTTTCCAGGGTAAGGAACGAAGAGTATACTTAAGTGGGGAAGGCTATTTTGAAATTGCAGCGAATGCACAGCAGCCTTTTGTAGTAAGTGCCAATGACGTGGATGTGAATGTACTGGGTACCCAGTTTAATATAATGGCATATGCAGATGAGGCGTTTGTGAAAACCACCCTGTTGCAGGGGGCGGTAAAGGTGTCAAAAGAACAGGCAGCCGTGGTACTGCAACCAGGACAGGCGGCCATTCTGAACAACGGCCGTAGTGATATACAGGTGCGGCAAACAAATACCACAGAAGACGTGGCCTGGAAAAACGGGTATTTTGTTTTTAATAACGAAAACCTGGAAAGCATTATGAAGAAGATCGTCAGGTACTACGATGTGGAAGTAGAATACAGAACAGATATCAGTAATAAAAATTTCGGTGGATCAGTTGCTCGCTTTAGTAGCCTGGCCGAATTGTTAAGCACGTTGGAACTAACAGGAATTGTACATTTTAAAATGGACGGAAATAAAGTGATTGTCATGCCATAATAAATTAATCATCTTATAAACCAGTAATTGCCACTCATGTTTGCGGGTATTGCCTGATAGCTACAGGTACAATATCTGGCGGATATACTATTCCACAAATCTTTAATCTATAACCAAACAACCAAAATGAATAAGCAGTTCGCGTTATTTAGACGGAGGAAGCATTGCCGCGCTTATGTCCGCCCGTTGTTGAGAATGAAATTTTTATTTATCCTTCTTTTAGCCTGCCTGGTACAGGTAAATGCCGCTACCTATGCGCAGAAGGTCAGTTTGTCGGTTAGGAATGCTTCACTGGAAGAAGTATTCAGACAACTGAAGCTGCAAAGTGGGTACGACTTTTTGTATAGTGCACAGGTAGTGCAGCATACAAAAGTAAGTTTACAGGTAAAGGATGAAGAACTGGTAAATGTGATCGAAAAATGTTTAAAAGGGTCAGACCTGACTTTCACCATCCGGAATAAAACGGTAGTGATAAAAAAGGTGGGTGCAAACCTGACTGCCGATATTGAATCCCCTTTGCAGGCCAGGCAGGTAAGCGGTACCGTTACTGATGAAAAAGGACAGGGATTACCTGGTGTAAGTGTTAAACTGAAAGGCACCAACACAGGTACCATGACAGATGTAAACGGGAAATTCTCGTTAAATGTGAGTGTTAACAACCCGGTACTGGTTTTTAGCTATATCGGTTTTAATACCGAAGAAGTGGTGGTGTCCCAGAATAATATTGCCAACATGGTGATGAAAGAGCAGCTTTCTTCCCTCAACCAGGTGGTGGTAGTAGGTTATGGTACCCAGCGTAAAGCCAATGTATTGGGAGCGGTATCGCAGGTAAGTGGAAAAGAATTACAGACTTCACCTACCGGTAATCTTTCTTCTATGTTGCAGGGACGGTTGCCTGGTTTGGTTACCAAACAACCCAGCGGCCAACCCGGTTCAGATGGAGCATCTTTGTTGGTGAGAGGTTTGAACAGTCCTACCAGCAACTCCCCATTAGTAGTAGTGGATGGTATCCCAAGGCCTTTTCCCAATATCAACCCGGATGAAGTAGAAAGTATCACTATCCTGAAGGATGCTTCTTCGGGTGCGGTATATGGTGTACAGGCTGCTAACGGGGTGATACTGGTGACCACAAAGAGAGGTCTGAAACAAAAATCTACCATAGATGTACATTCCTCTTTATCCCTTAGTACCAATACTAATTTTCCTAAATTCCTGAATGGTGCTGATTATGCCTACTGGTATGATAAAGCACAGGAAATGGATGGTGTGCCCGAAAGTGGCCGCCGGTTTACGCAAGACCAGATAGACCGCATCAAAAATGGTGATCCGAAAGGCGTTTATGCCAATACGGATTGGTTTGATATGTTGTTTAAATCCACTGCTCCTACCTATGTGAACAATATTTCTTTAAGAGGTGGTAATGATGATATCAAATATTTTGTTTCTCTCGGTTCGTATAACCAGCGGGGTATTATTGACAGAACAGGTTATGATCGTTACAGTATCCGTGCCAACATAGATGCTAAAGTGGCTAAGAACCTGAATTTGTCGGTGAATCTTGCAGGGCAAACCAATGAAACCAAACAACCCGGGTTAAGTGCAGGTTTAGGCAATAGCTATGGTTCTATTTTCAGCCAGGCACTGATGTCTTATCCTTATCTGCCTGCTTACCTGGATGGAAAGCCGGTAGGTAGCCAGAATCCGGGTAACGGTAACCAGAACCCACTGGCTGCCAGAGACCTTTCCGGTGACCAAAATAACAGGGCAGCAATGTTTGAAGGAAGCATGGCCCTGAAATACAGTGTACCTTTTGTGAAAGGCTTAGAGCTGAAAATGAATACCGCCTATGACAGGAATTATTCTGTAAAGAAATCGACACTGATGCCTTATCAGCTTATGATCTTCAATCCTTCTTCTGAAACTTACAGTCCTTCCTATGCACGGCACGCGCTGACCGGCGATGCAGTAATTAACCAATGGTTTGCAGAATCCTGGAGAACAACAGTACAACCTTCCATCGGTTATAATAACCAGTTTGGCAAGCACGCCGTGAGTGGATTGTTCCTGTATGAATATATCAGAGATCAGGGTACTGGTATGTCTGCTGGCAGAAGAAGTTTTCCCATTACGGATATTATGGACCTGAATTATGGGGAAGAGGTAATTGCAGATCTGGTAAAAGGCAGCCATTCTTATTTTCACCGTGCAGGGTATGTAAGCCGGCTGAGTTATAATTACGATGAAAAATACCTCTTTGAATTTACAGGTAGGGTAGATGGGTCTTCGTTTTTTCCAAGTGATCAAAGATGGGGCTTTTTCCCGGCAGTGGCATTAGGATGGCGTATTTCACAGGAGCCCTTCTTTAAAGACCAGGTGTCTTTTATTGATGACCTGAAATTGCGTGCCTCAGCAGGTAAGCTGGCAAATGATAACATTGGCGGACAGGCATTTCTGAAAACAATGAGCCTGGGTAAAGACCCCGTGGTGATGATAGGTGATAAATTATCCCGCCCGCTGACTATGGACAGAGTACCGAATCTGGGTATTACCTGGGAAACGACCAGTTCTTATAATGGCGGATTCGAAGCCATCATGTGGAAGGGTTTGCTGGGCGTAGAGCTGGATGTGTTCTATAAAGTCACCAATGATATTTTGCAGGGACGTGCAGATATGCCACCTTCTCTGGGAGGTTATTTCCCTTCAGTAATCAACTCCGGTATTGTGGATAACCGCGGTTTTGAGCTGGTATTAACACACAACAATCATATAGGCGACTTTAATTACAATATCCGGGGTAATGTATCCTGGGCAAGAAATAAGGTGATCAGATCTACAGAGGCTACTAACGTACCCGACTATATGCGGCAGGTGGGTCGTCCGATGGGACAGAAGTATGGCTTCATTGCAGAAGGGCTTTTTCAGTCGGCCGAAGAAGTGGAGAACAGCCCTGTATTTGGACCTACCTTACCCGGAGATGTTAAGTTAAAAGATATTAACGGTGATGGTAAGATCACTTTTGACCAGGACTGGGTAGTAACCGGCCGTAGCAGTACACCGGAAATGATGTTTGGTATGAACCTGGGCGGATCCTATAAAGGATTTGATCTGAACATCTTCCTTCAGGGCGCAGCACTGTCAGATGTTTGGCTGGCAGGACTTTACTCAGACCGTGGATTCTATGACAACACTTTCTATACCAAACCTTTCTGGTCTGATGGTAATGCGCCTTATTACCTGGTAGAAAATGCCTGGCGTCCTGATAATACCAATGCAAAATACCCAAGATTAGGTTTGGAGTCCCGCTCCAACGGAGGAGCTATGTCTTCCTGGTGGGTAGTAAACAGTTCTTATCTGCGCTTAAAGAGTGTTCAGATAGGCTACTCTTTACCAGCGCCGTTAATGCAGCGTGCCAATATTCAGAAAATACGGTTGTATGTGTCTGGCAGCAATCTGTTTACATTATCTCACCTGAAGTATTTCGATCCTGAAATGCCGGATGTAAACCAGGGATATTATCCCCAGCAAAGGCTGTTTGAATTTGGATTGAACTTAACTTTTTAATTGTTCGGAAATGAGAAATCTAAGGATAAACATCATAGGGTTAATGAGCATTTTGGTATTTAGTTTATCAAATTGCCGGGTAGACCCCAAACTAACGGATAGGTACGGGGCAGATGTGGCATGGACCAGTGAAAAGAATTTACAATTATATCTCAATAGCTTTTATCCCTTGATCGGGCAAAGTTATTATACCAGTGCAGTAGAAATGGATGCATACGCCGACCTGCTCAAAATGAACACGCCGGTAGATAATGTGAACCAGGCCATCTTTGGCTCAGTGACGATCAGCCCTTCCAACAATATGCTGGGCAACTGGGACTGGGGTTATAGCTGGGTAAAGAACTGTAATGAATTCCTGGAAGGATTGGAAAAGTACGGAGGAGACCTGCCTGCTGATGCAGTAGCACGGGCAGGAGCAGAAGTAAAATGGTTCAGGGCGTATGTATATTTTGAAATGGCCAAGCGATATGGCGCTACTTTACTTTTGAAAGACAAGCTGACCATGGATCCCAACTTTAAGCTGGGAACACCGGACGAATGCTGGAATTTTATTGAAAAAGACCTGGACTCTGCAGCTGCTCATCTGCCGGTAACAGTACTGGCAGGAGAAAAAGGCAAGCTGACCAAAGGGGCTGCATACGGACTGAAGGCCAGGGCAATGCTGTATGCCAAACGCTGGAAAAAAGCATCTGATGCCGTGGAAGCACTGGATGCATTGAAACAGTATGACCTGTATCCCAATTATGGTGAATTGTTTACACTAAGACGTGCCGGTAATGAGGTGAATAAGGAAAGTATCGTAGAGTTTGGTTTTTCTTCTCCTGATTTTGGTTATTCTTTTGATTATTTCTATTGCCCTCCCGGAGATAAAGGATATGCACAGGTAAGTCCTACCGAAAACCTGGTGGGAGCCTATCAGATGGCAGACGGTACAGATTTTAGCTGGGATAATGCGACAATGGCTGCCAAACCTTATGAAGGCCGTGAACCCAGGTTCTATGCATCTGTCCTGTATAATGGCGCCGCCTGGAAAGGCCGTACCGTAGAAACATTTGAAGGTGGCGTAGATGGATTTGCTTTTGGTGGTGGTACTACCTGCACCGGGTATTACATGCGTAAACTGTTTGATGGCAGCAAAAAAACACAAACGGACGGATTCCTTCCGGGTGATCTCACCTATTATTTCATGCGCTATGCGGAAGTGCTGTTGATCTATGCAGAGGCAATGGCGGAGCAGGGCTCTATTGACAAAGCACTCACTGCGCTCAACAAAGTAAGAGCCAGGGCTGGATTTACCACCCCGGTAACTGCTGGCAGTAAAGATGAATTTATGCGCTTACTGCGTCATGAAAGAATGGTAGAGCTGGCGTTTGAAGGACATCGCTTCTGGGATCTCCGCAGATGGGGGCTTGCAAAAACGGTATTGAACAATACCAACTGCACTGGTATTAAGATTACCAAAACCGGTACCGACTGGAACTACGAAAAGATAGATTGTGATAACGGCAAAAAAAGGGTATATCCTGAAAAGTATGACCGCTTTCCTATTCCAACGGTTGAGATTCAAAGAAATCCGCTTTGTGAACAATTTCCTGAATGGAAGTAAACCTAAACTGTGATCAAAATGAAAAAATATAATTTATATACCGGCTGGCTGCCTCTTTTACTCTTATTGGTTTTTTCCTGTAAAAAGCCGGATCCGATAGAAGGTAGTGGAGGCCCGGATGGTTTACTGAACTTTTCCGTATCTATTCCCGGTGAATCTGCTGCCTACAGCGCCAATACTGCGGGTCCTTACCATGACGGAGATACCTTATTTATTAATGTACCTACTTCTGAGGAAGAGCCGGTAGATGTAACCCGTCTGAAACCAGCTGCGAGCCTGGCTAATAACAGTCATATGACCCCCGGGCTGCCAGGGATCCTGGACTTTACAACACCTGTTGAAGTAACAGTAGTTAACGGAAAAGGAGTTACACAGAAAAATTATATCAAAGTACTCCCTACATTGCCTAAAACCCTGTTTAAAAAGGTATGGTTTAAGAATGCACAGGCACTGGGAGTTTTACGTACCAATATTTCCGGTATGACAGTGCTGGGAGATAACATGCTGGTAGCTGATTTTAACGTATGGGATGCAGGAGACGCCGGCAGTGGGGTGAGAGTTTATGATAAGCTGACCGGTGCATTTAAAAAGATCGTTCCGGCACCTACTACTTTTACGGCACAGGTTTGTGCGGATGATGCGGGCCATTTTGCTGTAAACCGTTATAACATTTATGGTGCGGGTTTTATGCTGTATTACTATGAGGATATTAACAGTGCACCCAAACTGATCCTGAACTATGCCGCCAGCGATGGCTGTCCGGTAGAGCTGGGCAAGAAAATGTCCATCACAGGAAATCTTAAAGAAGGTAAAGCATATGTGTATGCTGCTGCGGAAGGTACCAATACTTACCTGTATTGGGAGTTTATGAATGGGGTGCCGGTAAGTAATATACCTAAATCTGTTACTTATGGCGGTGCAGGCGGCGCCTGGTCATATGGTATTGTAAAACGCATGTCAATAGAAGAAAATGCCAGCCTGTATATTTCTTATTGTCATTATGATGGAGCAGACACCGATCTGAAGAAAGGCAGCCGTTTTGATATCTTATCTGCTACACAGGATATTACCCAGCTGAAGAAAGAAAATCATGATTACAAGATCCTGGATTTTGATGTGTTTACAGTAAAAGGTGATAAGTTCCTGGCTATCCTGCAGCAAGGATTCTGGGCATGGGATGCTACTTCTGTTAAAGTATTTGAAATTACCGATGAAGGTAAGCTCAACATGGTGCCATCAGATGCAGGATATAAGGATTTTATGCTGTTCTCTTCAGACATTTATGGAGGTACCAACTATAATAAGTGGGGAGATATTGTAGTGGACGTAAAAGGAAATGAAGTATATATTTACGCTTCTTTAGCGAATACTGATGCTGCTACTTCCGGGGTAATGGCTTACCGGATGATTTATACACCACAGTAATAAGCATTCGGGTTGCCGTCCTGATGTATCATTAACTGACATGTTTTAAAAGCGATATTGATGAAAGGAATGATGAATTATAAAAGGAGCCTGATGAAGGGCATTATTTTGGCTGCTGCCGTCTTCGGACTGGCAGCAGCCAATGGGTGCGGCAAGAAAAGCGGTGCACCTGGAAATGTTGTAAATCCGCCGGTAGATACTACAGATAACAGTGGTAACGTGAACTTTGAAGCTACTATCCAGGTAGATGCTAACTTCCCGTATTACAAGAACCGTAGTGTGGAAAGTATAGCAGATGAAATAGCCGTGGCTGGATATAAAACGGTACGTTACCTGGTGTTGAATGAGTCGGCAGTGAACGCGGATCTGATTCATGCTTTCCATGCACAGGGCATAAAGGTGTGGCTGCAGGCATCCGGAAGTGTTACCTATGAAACAAATGGTTATCCTGCCGATTGGCCTTCCTGGAAAATGGAGTTGAATAACTCGGTCAACGGGAAAGATGGTTATATCTTCCTTTCTCCGTTTAACAAGTCGTTTGTGAAATGGAAAAAAGAACAGTTATCGAAGTTAATGACCACCTATCCTTTTGATGGGGTAGAATTGACAGAGCCTTATTTTCCGGAATGGGATGCCATCACCAAAGGCACTTATGGAGATGTAGGGCCTAATGCACAGGCAGCCTTTAAAAGTGAGTATGGATTGGATGTGCCTGACTTTAATAATCCTGCTGCCGCCAATTATTATAAAAAGCTGCCGGATGTATATCAGAAATGGATGGATTGCCGGGTGAACGCTGTCAATGCTTACCTGAATGAAGTAGCGAACGGAGCCGGTGGTATCCGCGCAGTAAGGCCGGATGCACTGATTGCTACCTGGAGCCTGGGTATTGATGCCGGTACTAATTCTGTCAACCTGCTCCGGGAGTTTCAGGGATTGGATGCCGGCGCGATGGTGAAACTGGTGAAACCGGATATACACTTTATACAGACACACTGGCCGGACTGGATCAAACCCGCTTCCCAGCTGCCACCTGATTATATGAAGAACTACAAACGCTTTGTGGACGAAGTGAAAGCAGCAGACCCCAAAGTAAAGATCGGATTACAGGGAGATATCGGTTCCGGAAAAGAGATGGTGAAATCAGGAGAATGGGTGAAAGCATTTGAGGAAGCAGCTCCTAAGTATGGGTATAGCACCACTACCTTATATGAGTACCACATCGGTGGATATATGTATACAGAAGCGCCCAGCCTGAAACGTGCAGTAAGAAGAGGTAATGACAGCCTGGTATTATCCTTCAGTAAAAGGATGGATGCTACTACCGCAGGAGAAAAAAATAATTACCAGTTTCTGAAAGATGGTAAACTCACGACCGTCAACATAACAAGCGCTACTGTGGATGGTAACAGGATCATTTTGAAAGCTGCCAGTTTCCCGGCCGGAAAATTTGAAGTGATGGTTAGTAAGCTGAAAGATACACCCGAACTGTGGCTGTTCAAGGGATATCCAGCCCTTGAAGTGGCTAATCAGACCAAGACTACAGTGGAGTAACCGGTGGATGTACCGGTCTGTAAAACGAGACCCACAAAAAAATACACATGAAAAGAGCTATTTACACCTTAGGGCTGGGGATATTCCTTGGCCTGGGGCTTTCTATGCCTGCACATGCGCAGCAAACATTAAAGAAGGGAAAAGTAAGTATCACCAAAGAAAGGCTGAAGGATAAGATTAAAGGTGGCTGGGCAGGGCAAACCATTGGTGTAACTTATGGTGGTCCTACAGAATTTCAGTACTGTGGTGTTACGATCCATGACTCCATTCCTATTAAATGGTATGATGGATATATTAAAAAGACTATGATTGATGTACCGGGTTTATACGATGATCTGTATATGGACCTGGCATTTGTAGATGTATATCATCGGCTTGGCCTGAAAGCTCCGGTAGATTCTTTTGCACAGGCATTTGCCCATGCTGCATTTCCATTGGATCAGGCTAACCAGGCGGCCCGTTACAATATCCTGGCCGGTATGGGCGCACATGAGGCAGGGCATTGGATCAATAATCCGCACGCAGATGATATCGATTACCAGATAGAATCAGATTTTGCAGGACTCATGAGCCCGGGTATGCCCAACGCTGCAAGCGCTATCAGTGATAAGGTTGGGCATATTATGAACTATGGAGACGGCTGGTATGGCGGGGTATATGTGGGGGCGATGTATACATTGGCCTTCCTGTATGATGATGTGCACCTGATTGTGAAAGAGGCCCTGAAAACAGTTCCTGTAAAAAGTGATTTTTATAAATGTATCGCAGATGTGATCCAATGGCATCAGGAATATCCCAACGACTGGCGCAAAACCTGGTCGAAGCTGGAAGAGAAATGGGCCAATGATTATTGCCCCGATGGCGTTTTCCGGGAATTTGATATTGATGCCAAAATGAATGCTGCCTATGTGGTACTGGGGTTGCTGTATGGCAACGGTGATTATGGAAAAACCCTGGAGATTTCCACCCGTGCAGGACAAGACTCTGATTGCAATCCATCCACTGCGGGAGGGATCCTGGGCACCTTGCTGGGGTATGACCATATTCCTGCTTACTGGAAAATGGGATTGCAGGAAGCAGAGGATATTGACTTTAAATATACGACCCTGTCGCTCAATAAAGTATATGATATCAGCTTTCAGCTGGCACTGGACATGATAAGAAAGTACGGTGGCAAAGTAGGAGAGAATGAGGTGCAGATTGCTACTCAGCGGCCTAAACCTGTGAAGTACGAGAAAAGCTTTCCGGGCATGTATCCTACAGACAGGGTAGATCTGTGGAGAGATGTAAAGGATACCGCCAGCCTCAGATTTAAAGGAACCGGTTTTGTATGGAGAGGTACAACAAAAGCGGTGAAAGCCGGGACCCCGGACCATGTTTTCCTGGTAGATGTGTATATCGATGGAAAGAAAACAGAAACGGTAAAGTTGCCCACTAATATCACTACACGCCGCAGGGATTTTTGTTGGAAATATCAGATGCCTGATACCGCACATGAAGTGAAAATAGTAGTGAACAATCCTAACCCGGATTATGAGCTGTTATCCCTATCCTACGTGGTATATGGTACGAAACCGGTTGCACATTAAAAAGTATAAAGCGAAAAAAAACTTTTCTATCTTACTCGCATGAAATATTTACAGAAGAGTGTGTGCAGTTGGGCGACTGGTGTTTTACTCATCAGTACCCTATTGCTGGCATGTACAAAACAAAGGGAAAAACAGGTAGTACTTGATTTTACAGGCAATAAGGAACTACAGGCCACACTGGCACAGGCAGCAGAAAAGAATGGCTGGCAGATTGTGGAAGATAACAGTAAAGGCTATTGGGAAGAGGATTTTTTGAAACAGCACAGCGCAGTGGTAATCACCTTTTCAAGGTTGAACCGCCTGGATTATCATGATCTGAATACGCTTAAGCGGTATCTGGAAGCCGGTGGTGGTGGTGTAGTAGCTGTAAAGGATACTGTTTTATCACAGAGAGGCTGGCCATGGTTGCAGGCATGGGACAAAATGGAAACCGGAAAGGAACAAAAGCAGGATAACGGGCAGGTATATATTCTTGAAAAAACATATACACCAGACCAGTTGGCAGCAGCTATTTCGTATGCTATTGGCCGTAATGAGCTGCCTCAGTATAAAAAAGCTACAACATTACCCATACCGGATAGCAGTCAATATACCCGTACTGTGTTGACAGAAGTGCTGGATGAACCACTGCAGATGGAAATCCTTCCCAACAACAATGTACTGTTTGTAGAAAGGAGAGGTGGGGTAAAGCTATACGATGCTGTCACCAAAAAAGTGAAAAAAATAGCCCATCTGGATGTATTCAGTGGAATTGAGGATGGATTACTGGGAGTGGTACTGGATCCTGATTTCAAGAAAAATAACTGGGCGTATTTTTATTATGCCCCTGCAGGGATTGACTCTGTAGACCGGTTGTCCAGGTTTGAATTAAAAGGGGACAGCCTGATCATGAGTTCTGAAAAGGTATTGATGAACGTACCTACGCAAAGAACATTTTGCTGTCATTCTGCCGGAGGGATGGCCTTTGGTCCTGATGGACTGTTGTACATTTCGGTAGGCGACAATACGAATGCAGAAGCAGCAGAAACCTATGTGCCGGTGGATGAAAGACCGGGGCATGAGCTGGCAGATGACCAGGCCACTGCTGCCAATACCAATGACCTCCGGGGAAAGATCTTACGTATTAAACCGGAACCGGATGGTACTTACTCTATTCCTGAAGGCAACCTGTTTGCCAAAGGCACTCCTAAAACAAGACCGGAGATTTATATTATGGGCCTGAGGAATCCTTTCCGTTTTTCCATTGACCAGAAAACAGATATCCTGTATTGGGGAGAAGTAGGACCGGATACCAGGGTGATGAGTAAGGACGGTGAGTTTATGAGCTTTGATGAGTTTAATATGGCCAAAAAGCCGGGTTTCTACGGGTGGCCTTATTTCCTGGGAGATAATGATGCCTATCCGCTATGGAACTTTGAAACCAAGCAGGAAGGACCGAGGAAAGATCCTGCACATCCTATGAATGACTCCCGTAACAATACCGGGCTGCGGGAACTGCCACCTGCACAACCAGCTATGATCTGGTATGGCAGGGAGCATTCCAAACATTTTCCACTGGTAGGAAACGGTGGCGCCAGCGCCATGAGCGGACCAGTATATTACAGCGAGCTGTTTCCGAATGCGCCATATAAATTATCAAAGTACTATGATGGCAAGTTATTCATTTATGAATGGATCAGACATTGGATCATGGTAGTTACCCTGGATGAAGAAGGTCGTTATTTAAGGATGGAACCCTTCCTGGATCATATGAAGTTTGCGGCACCAATAGATATGAAGTTTGGTCCTGACGGCGCATTATATGTACTGGAATATGGGACTAACTGGTTTGCCGGCAATACAGACGCCAAACTGGTACGTATTGAGTATCATCCCGACAGGAAAGCCCCTGTTGTACCTGCAGCAGATACCTCTGCGGCAGCGAAAACAACAAGTCAGCCAGCCTATACCGGGAAATATGCAAAAGGCCAGCAAATGGTATCTACCCTGGATTGTAAATCCTGTCATTCTGTAACGCAAACATCTGTAGGGCCCAGCTTTATAGCAGTAGCCAAGCATTATGAAGGTAAAGCCGGCGTGGTAGACCAGCTGGTAAAAAAGATCATTGATGGCGGAAGCGGTAACTGGGGCACCCGGCAAATGCCCGGACATCCAGGTATGAGTAATGACGATGCACAGGAGATGGTGCATTATATACTCTCCCTCTCTGAAGAAGAGCATCCAAAACCCAAGAAAGATTCTCTGCCCTTATAAACATGTGGCAGCAATCAGAAAATTAATATAACATGGTAACGATCCTGGCTTTTACAAAGAGGCCGGGATCGTTGGTGTATACGCCTTATCAGGAAAAAGCTTGCAAAGCAGCCTGATGTAATGTATTTTACAAACATCCATACCATGCAACAGGAAAATAAAAAGACAGGTATAAATATCAAACTTTTATTATGAAACAAACAGGATACCATCGTAGGGCATTTATCAAAACGGCAGCGCTGTCAGGACTTGGCATTGCATTGTCTGGCCCGCTTTCGAAAGCATTGGCCAACTCATCCCTGAAGGGTGGCCGTATAGGTGTAATTGGTCTGGATACAGAGCACGGTCCTCATTTTGCCAGAATATTAAATGACCCCAATGCGGGTGATAAATATGGCGGACTTAAAGTGGTGGCAGCTTACCCATATGGCAGCCGGAGCATTAAATCCAGTGTGGATAGTATTCCCGGACATACAGAATCTATTAAAAAGCAGGGTGTAAAGATCGTGGATTCTATTGAAGACCTGCTGAAAGAAGTAGACTTGGTAATGCTGGAAACCAATGATGGGCGAGAACATCTGCAACAAGCTTTACAGGTATTCAAAGCAGGAAAACCTGTATTCATTGACAAACCCGTAGCAGCCTCTTTGGTGGATGTGCTGACTATCTACCGCGCTGCAAAACATTATAATGTACCGGTATTCTCTTCTTCTACACTGCGTTATATAGAAAGCGTGCAGGAAGTGGCTGGAGGAAAGATCGGTAAGGTGAAGGGAGTAGATATTTTTACACCGGCGCCAATGGAGCCTACACATCCTGATCTGTACTGGTATGGTATTCATGGTGTGGAAATGTTATTTACCATGTTAGGCCCGGATTGTAAGAGCGTTTCCCGCGTTTACACACCGGATACTGACCTGGTGGTAGGTACCTGGGAAGGTGGCCGCATTGGTACACTCCGTGGCAACAGGAATGGTACCTGGGATTTTGGCGGGCATGCCTTTGGCGAAAAAGGACACATGCCGCTGGGTAATTTCACCGGATATGCACCGCTGATGCCACCGATTATTAATTTCTTCGAAACAGGTAAACCACCTGCTGACCCTGCCGAAACCATCGGTATCTACGCCTTTATGGAAGCTGCACAGGAAAGCAGGATGAAAAATGGTGCAACAGTAAGCATTGATGACATGATGAAACGTTGCACGAAAAAAAGCATGAAGATCAGCATTTAGTTATGATAGGATGTAAATAACAAACGACGCATAAGTGGAGGAGGATTGAGAGAAAGTATCAGGAAAATGACAGGATCACCTATTAATAATGTATTCAGATGAAGCCATTACTCTTTGATGTAAAATCATTATTAAAGAATTCCATACATATCAGGGAAATAAAATCCCGGCATTTAAGTGATCAGTTCCATTTTCACAATGCTTTTGAGATCGCCCTGATCCTGAAAGGGAATGGAAGGAGAATTGTAGGCGACAGCGTAGACAATTTTACCAATGGTGATTTAACCTTACTGGCTCCCAATCTTCCTCATGCGTCTTATTCTGACAAGAAATACCATATCAAAGAAACCAGTACGAAAGTACATGCCCTGGTGGTTTATTTCCAGCCCGACTGGATCACGGATCAGCATATTAACTCTACGGATTTTACCCCTATCAGGGAGTTGCTGAACCATCTGAAAAGAGGAGTCAGGATCACCGGAAATACCCATACAGCAGTGGTGAACTATCTGTTGAGGATGAAGGAGGCAGATGGTTTGAAATCGTTTATCCTGCTCTTTCAGCTGCTGTATGAAATAGCATTGTCCAATGATTATACCTGCCTGGCCAGTCCGGGATATTCCAACACTTATAATGAGAGTAATATTAAAAAGATCCATGAGGTATATAAATACGTGATGGAGAACTTTACCGATAAGATATCCCTGGATGATGTAGCCGCCATTGCACATATGACCCCTTCTGCATTCTGTAAATACTTTAAGAGCAAAACCCATAAAACCTTCACTTATTTTGTCAATGAGATCCGGATCGGATATGCCTGTGAATTATTACTGAATGAAGATCTGGACATTTCCCATATTTGTTTTCAATGTGGGTTTAACAATTTTACCAGCTTTAATAAAACGTTCAGACATTTTACAAAAGTGACCCCTTCAGCATATCGCACCAAACTGCTGGCCCTCCGATAGGGAACGCTACTTGTTTTCGTGATCTGCTTTTCGTCAGGATGTAATCTCCTGATAGCTTTCCCCTCATGGTATACGTGTTTTTAAAGGTATATAGCTGCCATTGGGAGGGTATGTAACCGGATAAGGACAAAATAGTTTAAGTATTGGACAAATTACATAAAATGAATGCAGTAAAGTGCTGCTACATTTGTTAGAACATGAGGATGTCATGACATCAGCAGAATTATCGACCAAATCGTTTTTAGTAGTTCCACAGCACACTGTTCTTATTCAAACCAAAATTGTAAGCAGATTATGAAAAGTTATTTTACCAGAAATGCTGAAACGCGATGCTTTGCGCATCATATAATAAAACTATTCTTCCCCAAAAAGCAATGTTTTCTCCTGTTGCTCGTTTTATCAGCATTTTCTCTTGGTGCTTCCGCACAGATAAAAATTACCGGTACGGTAAAAGACGATACCGGCGCCGCATTGCAGGGCGTAAGTGTAAGCGTAAAAGGAACTTCAATAGGGATTGGCACTAATGAACAAGGAAAATATACACTTGAATGCCCGGATCCGCAGGGGGTGTTGGTATTTACCTACATTGGTTTTTTGAAGCAGGAAGTATTGATAAATGGACGAAAGGTGGTGGATGTAGGAATGATGCCTGATAATAAGGCCTTA
Organism: Chitinophaga sp. H8; assembly: GCF_040567655.1. Classification (NCBI taxonomy): domain Bacteria; kingdom Pseudomonadati; phylum Bacteroidota; class Chitinophagia; order Chitinophagales; family Chitinophagaceae; genus Chitinophaga; species Chitinophaga defluvii. The sequence goes on from NZ_JBEXAC010000001.1 coordinate 363,975, forward strand.
AATGAGGTAGTAGTAACCGGGTATTCTGCCCAGAAGAAGAAAGACATCACCGGATCAGTGGCAGTGGTAGAGATGAAAGCACTGAAGTCAATACCGGCAGGTTCTGCTATGCAGGCCTTACAGGGACAGGCCTCCGGTGTAAATGTGGTGAGCACCGGAGTACCGGGGGCAGCCAGTAAAATTAATATCCGTGGTATCAGCACCTTTGGCAGTACAGCGCCGCTGGTGCTTGTGGATGGTGTACAGACAGACCTGAACAATGTGAGTGCTGATGATATTGAATCCATGCAGGTATTAAAAGATGCAGGGGCGGCAGCAATTTATGGTGTACGGGGTGCCAATGGTGTAATTGTTATTACCACAAAGAAAGGAAAAAGTGGTGCACCTGTGCTTACCTATGATGCTTATTACGGATTGCAGTTTCCCTTCTCCGGAGATCCATTGAATCAATTGAATTCTTCAGACTTCGCAAGATTAACCAAACAGGCATTTCCGGGTACTAAATTATTTGCAAACGGGTTGCCTGATTTTGTTTATGGCGGCCCTGGTGGTACCGGTACCGGCATGACCGGCGACCCTGCAGTAGATCCTGCGAAATATAATCTTGATCCGGTTAACAGCGGCAATAATTACCTGATCCAGCAAGTCAATAAAAATGGAACCGACTGGTATCATGCCATGTTCAAACGGGCTCCTACTACCAGCCATAATATTACAGTAAGTGGTGGAACAGAAAAATCAAATTACCTGTTTTCCCTGGGATACCTGAATCAGCAGGGATCTGTGATAGAAACTTATCTGAAAAGGTATTCAGCCAGGATCAATACCTCTTTTAAACTGAAGGACAATATCCGCATAGGTGAAAATGCATATGTTTTCTATAAACAAAGTCCGGGATTCAGTAACCAGGGGGAGTTTAGTCCTATGGCTAATCTTTACAAAATGATGCCTATTGTACCCGTTTATGATATCATGGGGAATTATGGCGGCACGTTTGGCGGACCTGAACTGGGAAGTGATGCTAACCCTGTGGCTACACAGTACAGAATGAAAAATAACCGGGCCAATGAATGGGATATAGTAGGAAATGTGTATGCAGAAATAGACTTCCTGAAGAATTTTACTGCAAGAACCAGCTTTGGCGGAACGGTGAGCAACCTGTATTCCCAGAGTTTTAACTTCGTTGCCTACAATGATAAACAAGGATATAATTTACCTAATAGTTACAGCGAGGGAGCCAGTTACAATAGCTCTTCCATGTGGACAAATACCTTATCCTATAAGAACACATTTCAAAAACATCAGGTAAGTGTATTGGCAGGATCTGAAGCCATCAGAAACTATGGGAGAGGCGTAAACGGCGGAGCACAGAAATTTTTCTCAACAGATTTTGATTATCTGGTGCTGAATAATGGTACCGCCAATGTAACCAATTCCAGCAGTGCCTATATCAACACTTTGTTTTCACTTTTTGGCCGGCTGGATTATACCTATGATGATAAATATCTCCTGGGGGCTACGCTGCGCCGGGATGGTTCCTCCAGATTTGGTAACGAAAAAAGATATGGCGTATTCCCGTCTGTTTCCCTGGGATGGCGGCTTAGCCAGGAAAACTTTATGAAGTCACTCAGCTGGATAAATGATCTGAAGATCAGGGCCAGCTATGGTATCCTGGGTTCTGAAAATAATGTGAGTCCTGAAAATGCGTATAGTTTATATGGAGGTAGTTATAGCAATGCCTATTATGATATAACCGGCAGTGGGAATAGTGTACAACAGGGCTTTTTCCAGACAAGAATTGGTAATCCGCGTACCAGCTGGGAACAGGATATTATTACCAATGTAGGTTTTGATGCAACCATATTAGATAACAGGCTGGACTTCTCGCTGGAATACTATAAGAAGACAATCAAGGGATTATTGTTTTCCCAGGAGCTGCCAGCTACAGTGGGAGGAGCAACACCGCCTACCGTGAATGTTGGGGATATCCAGAATACCGGTTTTGATATTACAGTGGGCCTCAGACAGCCTATCACGGATGAAATGCAATTGACCGTAAGAGCCAATATTACGACCTACAAGAATACCGTAACAGACATTCCCGGCACTGGTTATTTTGATGCCGGCGGGCAGCAGCAACTTGGCAATATGGTACGTAACCAGGAAGGACATCCGGTAAGTTCTTTTTATGGATATGAAGTGGTACACCTGTTCAGGGATGATGAAGAAGTGAATAAGGCACCCACGCAAACAGGCGCCGCTCCTGGTCGTTTCAGGTATAAGGATATTGTTGAAGATGGCAAGATTGATGCGGCAGACCGTACTTTCCTGGGTAGCCCGAACCCTGATTTTACTTATGGTTTAAACCTGGGCTTGAATTACAAAGGGTTTGATCTTTCCGCCATCTTTTATGGTTCCCAGGGCAATAAGCTGGTAAATGCACTGAAGGTAAATACTCATTTCTTTGGTACTTATGTAGGTGGTAAAAGTAAAGACCTGTTAAATGCCTGGACACCGGAAAATCCTACCGCTACTATTCCAAAAGTAGAGAGTGCCAATAACTTCAGTACTTCCGGTGTATTAAACAGCTTTTTTGTGGAAGATGGTTCGTACCTCCGTTTGAGGTCGTTATCCCTGGGGTATACTTTAAATCCGGGCATGTTAAAACGGTTTGGCATTGACAGATTAAGAATGTACTGCCAGGCTACCAACCTCTTTACCATCACCAAATACTCCGGATTGGATCCTGAATTAGGTGGCAGCAGCGCCAGTTTTGGTATTGATTATGGTAACTATCCTAATAATCAGAAGTCAGTTCTTGTAGGTATTAATCTTTCCTTTTAACATTTATCACTTATAATATAGCATATCATGAAGAATTCAGTTTGTAAATTAATGCTAGCCAGTGGTATGATGGCGATGGTGTTCCTTCCTGCGTGCAAGCAGAGTTATCTGGAAAGGCAGGCAATAGGTTCTACCAGCGAAAATATTTTAGCTACGAAAGCAGGCGCAGATGCTTTGTTGATAGGCGCCTATTCTTTATTGAATAATGGCGGAACGGTAGGAGGAGGATGGCCTTCCGGCAAGTGGATCTTTGGAGGCGTAGCTTCTGATGATGCACATACCGGTACAGAAGCCGGTGCCTTGCAGCCTGTGCCTGCGTTTGAGAGTTATACAGCAGATGCCACATTATATCCTTTAAATGATAAATGGCGTTTTTTCTATTCTGCTATTCAGCGCTCTAATGACGTACTCCGGATACTTCCGAAAATACCAAAGAACGCTATTACAGATGAACAAGCCCTGCAAATCAAGGCAGAAGCAGTCTTTCTGCGTGCCGTGTATCATTTTGAGGCTGCCTTAATGTGGAGAAACATTCCTTACATAGACGAAAGTATCAGTTTTGCGAACAATAATTATATGGTAGGAAATGACGGGCCGGTGTGGGCGCAGCTGGAAACTGATTTTAAATTTGCAGCAGATAATTTAACAGAAACCAAACCTGCACCGGGAAGAGCCAACAGCTGGGCCGCCAAGGCGTTTTTGGTGAAGTTGTATCTTTTCCAGCATAAGTTTAACGAAGCGAAACCACTGGTAACAGATATTATCAACAAGGGGATGACGGCGAATGGAAAGAAGTACGACTTAATGGCTAATTATCACGACAACTTTGTGCCTTCCAAAAAGAATGGTCCTGAATCTGTATTTGCCGTGCAAATGTCTGTAAATGATGGTGCCGGTGGTGCAAATGGAAACAATTCCAACGGAGAGGGGAATGCAGGTCCTTACGGCGGTCCTTATCCAAGTTATGGATTTTATCAGCCTTCATTCAGCCTGGTTAATTCTTATAAAACAGATCCGGTTACCGGGTTGCCGCTTCTGGAAACATTTAATAATTCGGATGTGAAAAATGATCAGGGACTGGCATCATCAGAACCATTTACCCCTTACACCGGTACCCTTGATTCCCGTTTGGACTGGACAGTTGGCAGAAGAGGTATCCCTTTACTGGATTGGGGCGTGATGCCGGGGCAGGCGTGGGTAAGACAACAAAGTGTGGCCGGCCCTTATGTGCATATTAAGAATGCAAACCCGCAGTCGGAACCGGAGGCGAGGGAAAATAACAGTACTTCTGTTAATTACTGTATGATCCGTTTTGCAGATGTATTGTTATGGGCAGCAGAAATAGAGGTGGAAGTGGGTAGCCTGGACCAGGCCGAAAAATATGTGAACCGGGTAAGAGCACGGGCAGCTAATCCGGCCGGATGGGTATACACCTATATTGATAACAATAATCCTATGAAAGGATTCACGAATACACCCGCTGCCAATTACAAAGTGGGGCTTTACAACGGGGAGTTTACACAGAAAGGAAAGAGTTTTGCACGGGAGTCGGTACGGTTTGAACGCAAGCTGGAACTGGCTATGGAGAATCACCGTTTCTTTGATTTGCAGCGTTATGATAACGGTACCGGTTATATGGCAGATGTATTGAATGCTTATATCAAACATGAAACCACTATCCCCGGATACAATTTTGCTTATATGGTAGGAGCTAAATTTACGAAAGGGAAGAACGAATTATATCCTATTCCGCAGGCGCAGATAGATCTGAGTGTTGTAAATGGGAAACCATTGCTGAAGCAAAACCCTAATTATTAAGAACAGGAAAAACATTCAGGTAAATAACATTAGTTTAAAGTAATTGAAAATTTATCAGGTACCACTAAAACCCATTGATAATGAATAAAAATGATCAGGTATTCAACCGGCGTAAGTTTATTAGTATGGCAGGCATCAGCGCTGCTGCACTGATGGTATCTCCACGTTTTGCATTTGCTGCTGAGCAAGGTAAAGACCGCAAAATCCGTATGGGTATTGTAGGTGGAGGATTTGGAGCAGGATTCCATTTTCATGAGCATCCCAATTGTATTGTAGAAGCGGTAAGTGATCTGCGGGCCGACAGGCGAGATATTTTAATGAAGGTGTATAAGTGTTCCAAGAGTTATGAATCACTTGAAAAACTCCTGAAAGATCCCAAGGTAGAGGCGGTGTTTATTGCCACTCCGGCACCGGATCATGCCAGACATGTGATCGCCTCGCTGAAAGCAGGCAAGCATGTACTTTGTGCTGTGCCGGCTGCTATGACATTAAAAGAATGTGCAGATATCAGAGATACTGTACAACGCACCGGTCTTACCTACATGATGGCTGAAACCACCATGTACAGACAAGGGATGATATCAGCCAAGAAATTTTACAAGGAAGGGAAGTTCGGTAAAATATTCAGTGCTGCGGCTGAATATAATCACCCCGGACTGGAAGTGCTGTATTTTGAAAATGGTAAACCCACCTGGCGTCATGGTTTACCTCCCATGCATTATCCTACCCATTGCACTGCTTTTCTGGTAGGGCTTACCGGGGAGCGTTTAAAAGAAGTAAGCTGTATAGGATGGGGAGATGACAGCCCGATGCTGAAGGGCAATCCTTATAACAATCCATTCTGGAATGAAACTGCATTCTTTAAAACCAGCAAGGGTAATCCGTTCCGGGTAGAAGTAAACTGGAAAGGAGCTTTGCAGGAAGCAGAGCGGGGAGAATGGAGAGGAGATAATATGAGTTTCTATTATCCACAGGCAGGTAGCCACCAGTTTACGTTGGTTAAAGTAGCCGATAAAATCGGGCATGATGATGCCGGTTTCCAACATAAAGCCAATACCATAGAAGCTTATGAAGTACCTCAGTGGTGGAAGACAGATATGCTGCCTGAACCGATGCGGCATGACAGCGGACATGAAGGCTCGCATACCTTTATCACACATGAATTTATAGATGCATTGGTAAACAACCGGCAGCCTGAGGTAAATGTGTATGAAGCCATTGCTTATACCGCTCCGGGAATAGTAGCCCATCAGTCTGCACTCAAGGGAGGAGAACTTATGAAGATTCCCAGTTTTGATAAATAGTGTTTGGAGAATCATATTGTTAATGGGGTGTCATCCCACAATAAAATGCGCATGAATAACTGGCCAAAATCCTTGGAATTATTAAAGGAGAATGAAATATTTATTCCCGGTGGGGTAGTATCGCTGAACCGTAAATCATCCCCGAATATTTGTTTTTCGCGGGGTTATGGCAGCCGCGCCTGGGATGTGGAAGGGAATGAGTATATCGATTACCAGGCGGGATTTGCAGCTGCCTTCCTGGGGCATAATGACCCGGATGTGAATGCAGCAGTCCGTCAGTCAATAGACGATGAAACAGTATTGATGGGCGCAGGCCCTACTGAGCTGGAAGGACAGCTGGCTAAATTGTTTTGCAAGTGTGTCCCTACTGTAGAGAAGATACAATTAACTACCACGGGATCGGAAGCTACCTATCATGCCATCCGTATTGCCAGGGCAGCTACAGGAAGGGATCATATCATCATTATGCAAGGTGGGTATAATGGCTGGCATAATGATGTAGCTGGTAACGTTATCAGCAGTCTGGCAGATGTAGGCGCACGGGTAAGTCCCGGAGAATATCCTTTTGATGCCTTGTCGGCTGGTATTCCTGCCAACCATCAGTCTTTAATTCATGTGATTAACTATAACGACCTGGATTCCGTTTTATACATAGTAAAGCGGTATCCGGTGGCTTGTATCGTATTAGAGCCGCTGTTACAGAATATCGGGATGGTAAAACCTCAGGAAGGGTATTTACAGGGGCTGAGAAAGCTGGCAGATGAGCATGGTTTTCTGCTGGTATTTGACGAAGTGAAAACAGGTTTCCGTCATGCACTGGGAGGGTATCAAAGTATTTGTGGTGTAACACCGGACCTGAGCACATTTGGAAAGGCTGTGGCCAATGGATACCCGATGGGCGTGATAGGCGGAAAACAGCAATACATGGATTATTTCATTGACCCGGATAAATCCCGGCGTGTATTGATAGCCGGTACCTTTAATGCACATCCGTTAACCACCGCCGCTGCCATTGCCACGCTTCAGAAGCTGGCATCCCCCACACATGATGTGTATAACCGCGTGGAGCAGTTAGGGCAGCTGTTGGAAAACGGGCTGAAAGATATTTTCGGGCAATATGACCGGCCTTTTTATGTAGCCCGTCAGGGCTCAGCGTTTTGTGTTTATTTTATGGACCATGCGCCTGTTGATTTTCATGATATTATGGCTCATCATGATTTTGCCTTTGACAAAGCATACCGGCTAGGCCTGATTGAAAAAGGGATTTTTAATTTTCCATTACCAATCAAGCAGGGCAGTATCTCCTTTGCACACAGTGTAGAGGATATTGAAACAACCATTGAGAAAACCCGGGCGGTAGTACGTGCCTTATTCCAGCAATCTTAATACTACAAATAGTATATGAAAATCACTTCGATAGAAACGGTGGTATGCCATGCGCGGATGCGTAACTGGATTTTCGTGAAGGTGGTAACAGACCAACCCGGTCTTTGGGGCTGGGGCGAAGCCACCCTTGAATGGCATACGAGAGCTGTGGTAGGGGCCATTGAAGATTTGTCCCAGCTGCTGATAGGAGAAGATCCCCGGCGTATAGAACATCTCTGGCAAATGATGTACCGGCAGCATTTCTGGCATGGCAACGGTATTGTGAGAGGCACTGCAATATCCGGGATTGATATTGCGCTTTGGGATATTGCAGGAAAGATTCATAACGTGCCCTGCCATGAACTGTTGGGCGGCAGGGTGCGTGATTATGTCCGCTTGTATTGTCATTTAGGTGGCGGTAGGATGGAAGATTTCTATCAGACAAAACCGGATGATGCGAAACGTTTTGGCGAGCTGGCGGCAAGCGCCGTAGCAGATGGCTTTACGGCATTTAAGTCGATGGCAGTACCGGAAACAATGCCATTGGAAGGATTAAAACCAGTACATTACGCAGCCGCGTGTGTAGAAGCTATGCGGGAAGCCGTAGGAGATGACATCGATATTATGGTAGACTGTCATGCAAGGCCCAGCCCGCGTATGGGATTACAGTTTGCAAAAGCACTGGAGCCATATGGGCTGTACTTTTTTGAAGAACCTTGCTGGCCGGAGTCGCTGGAGGATATTGCCCTGATACAGCGTGCTGTTAAAACACCGATCGCTACTGGTGAGCGGCTGATCGGCATCCATGCTTTCCGGGATCTGTTTGAAAAGCGGGCGGCCAGTGTTATCCAGCCGGATATTACACATTGCGGAGGATTGAGTGAAGTACGGCGTATTGCGGTACTGGCAGAAGCCTATCGCGTGGCAGTAGCCCCGCATAATCCGCAGGGTCCGGTAAGTACTGCCGCATCCCTAGAATTTGGATTTTCTGCGCCATCTTATATAATTTGTGAAAGTGTGCATAATGATGTGCCCTGGAGAGATGAGGTGGTGAAAGAAGGTTTTACAATAGAAAAGAAAGGAAGGATTGTGCTGCCTAATAAGCGTCCGGGACTGGGGATTGAAATTAATGAAGCGGAAGCAAGGAAACATCCTTTTGAGCAGGAAGTACTGCAAAGAACATTCTACAAAGATGGCAGTGTGGGGGATTGGTAATGCTAATAACAGGAGCGATGAATAAATTATTTGAGAATCAGACAGTGCTCATCAGTGGAGGACTGGGAGACATCGGGCGTGCCACTGCATTGGAGTTTGCGCAGCAGGGAGCGGCGGTAGCGTTGTGTGATATTCATCCAGCCGCGAAAGCCAGTGCATTGCTGGAACAACTAAGTGCCTGCGGGGTATCCTGCCGGTACAGCCAGGTAGATGTAACAGCTGCCCAAGCGGTACAGCAATGGGTGGATGAAACGGAGCAGGCACTTGGCATACCGGGAATTATTATAGCCAATGCAGCTATTGTTACACTGGCAGGGATGCACGCGTTGACACCTGAGCAATGGACGGCGGAACTGGCGGTGAACCTGAACGGGGCCTTTTATTTAACGCAATATGCTACAGCACGGCTGGTGGAAAAACAACTCCCCGGCCGGGTAGTATTTGTAGGAAGCTGGGCCGCAGCATCCGTGCATGCACATATTCCGGCATATTCTGTTTCCAAAGCAGGGGTACGGATGTTATGCAAATGCATGGCACTGGAGCTGGCACCACACCAGATCCTGGTAAATGAAATTGCGCCGGGATATGTAGCGGCAGGTTTAAGTGGCCGCATATGGGAAGAACAACCCGGAAAACTGGAAGAGGCTATAGCAAGAGTGCCTGTTAAAAAGATAATGACTGCAAAGACGGTAGCTGAGCAAATCCTCTATTTATGTCATCCGCAACAGGAGCATATGACAGGTATGACGCTGTTGATGGATGGAGGACTTTCCCTGCTTTCCTGAGTAAATAAAAGAAGGTGCTGTTATTATGGATATAAAGGATTTTAAATTACGGAACGCATCATTCCAGGGGAGGATTGGCGTAGCACAGGTGGATATTACCCCTCCTATGGGCATTTATTCCCGCAACTGGGGAGCTGCCAGGCATGATGTGGCAGAAGGAGTACATCAGCCGCTGATGCTTACCTGTATCACTTTTCAGCCGGATGCGGAATCAACACCACTGGTATTGATAGGGGCTGATCTGGGATGGTGGAAAAGTGCGGAAGATGAATGGATACTCAGAAGCCAATTGTTAAAAGCATTGGACCTGCCAGCATCACACCTGATGTTTTGCTTGTCGCATACTCATGCCGGACCTGTTATCAGCCGGGACGACGCTGCGCATCCGGGTGGTGAACTGATAGCCGGTTACCTGCAGGAGCTGGCGGATCATGCCATTGAGGCTATCCGGCAGGCACTTGCTAATGCGGCATTGGCTACACTCACCTGGCATTACGGGAAGTGTAATTTAGCAACCAACCGGGATTTGCCCCAGCCGGAACGGCAACGGTTAGTAGTAGGATTTAATCCGGAGGAAACAGCTGATGATACTTTACTGGTAGGCAGGGTAACGGATAGGCAGGGACGTATTTTAGGCACGCTCGTAAATTATGCCTGTCACCCCACTACACTGGCATGGGAAAACCGGTTGATCTCTCCCGACTATATAGGTGCTATGCGGGATGTGGTAGAAGTACAGACGGGCGCTTCCTGTTTGTTCCTGCAAGGTGCTTCCGGAGAGCTGGCGCCTGCGGCACAGTATGTAGGCGATACGGCATTGGCAGAAACCTATGGCCGGCAATTGGGGTATGCCGTATTAGCTACCCTGGAAGGAATGTTACCTGCTAAAACACAACTATCTTTTAGTGGGGTGGTGGAATCAGGGGCACCGCTTGCCATGTGGACACCATCAGCTTATGTTCCGTCGGCTGTACTGGCTGCGGAAAAGGTAGAAGTGCATCTGTCGCTTAAGCCATTACCTCCTTTGTCAGTAATAGAGCAGGAATGGCGGGAGTGTGAAGATCATGTGTTAAAAGAACGGCTCCGGCGAAAATGCGGTATCAGAAAGGCTTTGGGTGATGGGCAGGAAGCCCGCATCGGCCTTTGGGTATGGCGTTTGGGAGATGCGTTGCTGATAGGCCAGCCTAATGAAACTTATTCTGTGTTCCAGCGTGACCTGCGCCGGGAGTTTCCGGAACAGGCGGTAGGCGTTATGAATGTGGTGAATGGGCATATCGGCTACTTGCCACCTGCAGCATTATACAGCCAGGATATTTACAGCGTTTGGCAAACACCTTTTGCCGCCGGTTCACTGGAATTGCTGACCCAAAAAACAATGGCCGTTGTGAAGGAAATGATGACAAAAACGCATGCCTAACACTATCTTCAAATGAATTCAAATTTAACAACCCTGGATGCGGCTGTTTTCGGCATCTATATATTAGGAATTGTAGCATTGGGCATCTTCGCCTCCCGCAAAGCCAGTCAGTCTAAAAGGGATTATTTTCTGGCAGGGGATAAATTGCCCTGGTGGATGATAGGGGGAAGTATTATTGCTGCCAATATCAGTAGTCATCAGCTGGTAGGTGTGATGGGCGTTGCATTCAGTGCCGGTTTTGTAGCTATTGTTATAGAATGGGGCGCAATCCTCATCGGCTTTAATGCTTTGCTGTGGATCTTCCTGCCTTTTTATCTCCGCAATGGTTTTTATACGATGCCGGAATTTTTACAGAAACGTTTTGGGGGGGCGGCACGTACTACCTATTCGGTGCTGGTATTGCTGACCTATGTTTTTGTGGAGATCAGCGCGGTACTTTATCTCGGTGCTATTTCATTACATTCCCTGTTAGGCATTCCGGTGGTTACCAGTGTGTTGGTACTGGCCGTGAGTACAAGTATATATACCATAGCGGGCGGATTAAAGGCAGTGATCTGGACAGAAATGGTGCAACTGGCGGTATTGATGATGGGCATGATCGTTTTATCCTTTACCACCATTCATGCTGCAGGCGGAGTAGATGCGGTACTCGAAACGAGCAAAGATTGGAAATTGATGCTGCCTGCCGATAATCCTGATTTTCCCTGGACGATGTACCTGGGAGGGTTGTTATGTATCAGTGTATTTTACAATGCTACCAACCAGTTTATTGTGCAGCGGACACTGGCTGCAAAAAATGAGTGGCATGCCAGGATGGGAGTGATCTTTGCAGACTATCTTAAATTCCTGATTCCGTTGTTGATTATAGTGCCTGCATTGGTGGCGCCTAAATTATTTCCGCATCTGGATAAGCCGGATCTGCTCTTTGCCACACTGGTGGAAAACCTGCTGCCTGCAGGGCTGGTGGGCCTGGTGATGGCCGGGCTGATAGCAGCAGTGATGTCTCATCTGTCAGGTGCTATCAATTCCTGTACTACTATCCTGACCATTGATGTGTATCTGCCTTATATAAAACCCCAGGCTACCGAAAAACAGTCTGTCCGCTTCGGGAGATTAAGTGGTGTGGTGATTATCCTGCTGGGCATTTTCTGCACCAGTTTGCTGGCCTTGTATTCAGAAAAGCCCATATTCATCTATCTGATGAATGCGTATGGTTTATTCACACCGGGTATTGCTACCATGTTTTTACTGGGAATACTCTGGAAACGTACTACCCATGCCGGGGCATTAGCGGCGGGTATTTTAACGATCCCATTATCGCTTGTAATAGAGTTTATCTTTCCTGCAATGCCTTTCTTTAACCGTACCGGCATTGTGTTCTGGACATGTATGGCAGTGTGTGTAGTAGTGAGTTTGCTAACCAAACCTAAACCTGCAGCAGAACTGGAAGGGCTGATCTGGAATAAGAGCAGTTTATCCCTCCCGGCAGAACAGCGGACACAGCAGCGCGGACTACGTAACCCATTTATATGGTGGGCTATTATTACTGCGCTGGTATTGTACTTCTATATCCGGTATGCATAATATCTGAAAAACTATTATTATCTTTTTGCTTAAATCACCTTAATAGCAACATCATGGAGCAGCAAAAATGGAAAGTGGTATTGGATCACACTTGTTTGTTGGGAGAAGGGCCTGTATGGGATGCAGCTTCTCAAAGTATTCTTTGGGTAGATATTGAACAGGGAGAGATACACCGGTTTTCTCCGGAGCAGAAAGTGCATAAAACGATGAAGATAGGGCAAATGGTGGGTGCTATTGCACCAAGAGCTTCCGGTGGACTGATAGCAGCGTTGCAGGGAAGTTTTGCCACCGTGGATATGGAAAAACAAACCCTTCATCCGATAATAGACCCGGAGATACATTTGCCGGACAACCGTTTTAATGATGGTAAATGCGATCCTGCCGGAAGATTCTGGGCCGGAACAATGGATTATATCAGTGGTAAAAAAGGGGCAGGCAGTTTGTATACATTGCATACAGACATGTCGGTAGTAACCAGGATAGAGGGCGTAAGCTGTTCTAACGGGCTGGCCTGGAGTGCAGATCATCGCACGCTCTACTATATAGACACCCCCACACAGCAGGTGGTAGCGTATGATTATGATCCTGAGAGTGGCGATATCCGCAATAAGCGGGTGGTGATTACTATCCCCGCATCAAGTGGATATCCGGATGGGATGACCATTGATACAGACGGTATGCTATGGGTAGCCTGCTGGGATGGATGGAGAGTATCGAGATGGGACCCTTCTACCGGGAAATTATTACAGGATATTTTATTGCCAGCGGCGAAGATCACTTCCTGCACATTCGGAGGACCAGGGCTAAGGGACCTGTATATTACCTCTGCCAAGACCGGGCTTAACGCACAGCAGCTAAAAGAACAACCATTGGCAGGATCATTATTTGTAATTAAAAACACCGGATTTACAGGACATCTTCCTTTTGCCTTTAAGGGGTAAGCCCGTATTAAGCATTCAGTGTTTGTTTGTATTCCCTTGGGGTCATTTTTTTCAATTTCTTGAACTGGCGGTTGAAGTTGGCCAGATTATTAAACCCGCATTCATAAGCTACTTCAGCAATGCTTTGGTCCTTTTCCGAGATCAGTTTACAGGCATATCCAATTCTCACATTAGTGAGATATTCTACAAAAGTAACTCTGTAATGTTCTTTAAAGAAATTGCAGAAGGTGGTGAGCGCCATATTGGCCAGCCCGGCAATTTCCGGCAATGTAATATCCCGGTCAAAGTTGCGCATGATATATTCCGTTACTTTACTGAAGCGGTCCGAAACATTAAAATGATTGGCCTGTACAAACCCTGGGCTGGCCAGTAATTCGTATTCTGTTGTATTAGCCAGGAGATCGAAGATGGTGAATAGCGCAGATAATCTTTGCAGGCCATTCATGGACAGCATTGCTTTCATCAAGGCATTAATACGGTTTCTGGTATCTCCTTTAATAACTATGCCCTGGTTGGCAGGCTTCAGGAATTTCTGAAACGGCTCCATTTCGGGGATACCCATGAAACTTTCTCCCAGGAAATGTTCGGAAAAGTGGATAACCACTGCATCTGCTTTAGCGTCTGATGTACCGTTGATATACTCAGGATCGTTTACCCATACATGTGGGAGCATGGGGCCCATAAATACCAGGTCTTCCTCTTCGAAATAACCGATATGGTCACCTACCATACGCCTGCCGGTACTTTTAGTAACTAATACTAATTCATATTCCGGATGATAGTGCCAGGGACAGGGAAAAAAAACGCCTGTTTCTCTGAAAACGACAAACGATTTGTCGAAATCCTGTGGTAGTCGCTGTTCTATAGCTTTCATGGCATGCAAAGGTTGATAATACAATAATAAAAAATCCTGACAGCTAAACTTAGTGATGGGCCTATCTCTGAAAAATAGTATTATAAATGTAAATAAAAGTAGGAAGATACGAAAGAGAGGAAAGGTACTTTTGTTAACAATCAACATAATACCTGGAAGTATGAATAAAGTAAAAGTACATCATCCTGACCGCGACCCTTCTTTTGTAACCGGCGCTTATTCTGATGGCGTGATAATAGATGGATTTCTTTTTGTGAGCGGACAGGCAGCCGTTGATTTTAAAACTTCCCGCTTTGTATCAGGCACTATTGAAGAGGAAACGCATTTAACAATGCGTAATATACAGGCCATTGTAGTCGCCGCGGGTGCTACGATGGAGCATGTGGTAAAATGTACTGTTCACCTGGCAGATATAAAGGAATTTGACCGGTATAACCAGGTGTATGCAACGTATTTTCCGGGCATAAAGCCTGCCCGCACTACGGTACAGTCGGTACTGGCCGAAAATATAAAAGTAGAGATTGATTGTATTGTTAAAATGCCTGTCTGATTATTTAGATAATGAGAGCAAAATATATACCCGCTGATATTTGTATTGGAGTAGTAGGCTTGGGCCTGATGGGCAGCAGCATTGTTGTAGCCTTATTGGCAGCAGGGCATCCTGTAAAAGCGATTGCTCCTTTGCCAGCAGAAGAAGCGGAGGCACCAGCACGTATATTGGCACAGTTGCAGCATTGCGCTGCTGCTGGTTTGTTGGAGGCCCCCATCGAAGATTATCAGGCACGATTAATTATTTCGGGAGATTATCATCAGTTAAAGGATTGCAGATTAGTGCTGGAATGTGTGATTGAGAAGCAGGATATTAAAGCACTGGTCTATAGGCGTATAACCGATGTAGTAAGTGATGATGCGGTTATCAGCAGTAATACTTCTGCCATACCGATTAGTGTGCTGCAGGAACAGGTGCTTCATCCGGAACGTTTTCTGGGGATTCACTGGGCAGAACCGGCTTATGCTACCCGTTTCCTGGAAATTACCTGTGGTGTACAAACCGCGGCAAAATACGCAGATTGGGTATATGAGCTTTCACGCTGTTGGGGTAAAGAAGCTACTTTGCTCCGGAAGGATATCCGTGGTTTTATTACAAACCGTTTGATGTATGCAGTATACCGGGAGGCGCTATCCCTGGTAGCTGATCAACGCGCAACATTGGAAGATGTAGATAAATCTTTCCGTTATGATACCGGTTCATGGATAACATTGATGGGAATTTTCCGCCGTATGGACTTTAATGGTATTTCAGACTATGCAGCCATATTCCGTACTATTTTTCCTACACTTAGTAATAGTGAGGAGGTGCCTATGCTGATGCAACGAATGGTAGATATTCATGCCAAAGGTATTCATAATCAGAAAGGATTGTATGAGTATACCGCAGCTGAAGCCAGGGAATGGGAAGCTGCATTTGCATTGTTTAACCGGGACATCTGCCAGCTGGCGGCTTTATATCCGGAAGAGGAGTTACATGCAACAGAAAGTAATGGTCAATCATTGTAAACGGTTTAAAATGTTGGTGCATGGCCACAAATAATTATACGCAGTCGGCTGTATTATTGGAAAGAGCGGCCAAAGTGCTGGCAGGAGGAGTGTCGTCCGAATTCAGAAAATACAATCATCCCCATGCGATCTTTTATACACATGGTAATGGGAGCAGAATTTATGATGTAGACGGGAATGAGTATCTGGACTTTACACTCAGTCAGGGGCCCTTAATTCTGGGGCATTCACATCCGGAGGTATTACAGGCTATTTCGGAATATACCGCTCAGGGGCAGTTGTTTGCCGGTCAGCATCTCCAGGAAATAGAACTGGCAGAAAAACTGCAGCAACTGATTCCTGCTGCCGCACGCATGCGGTTTTGCCTCGATGGCTCTGAAGCAGTGCATACTGCATTCAGGATAGCCAGGGCTAAAACCGGGCGGCAAAAATTCCTGCGTTTTGAAGGGCACTATCACGGGTGGCTGGATAATGTATGCTGGGGAATCGGAAGCCCATCTTTGGACGCTTTGGGCAGCAGGGAAGCACCGGTAGTACATCCCTGGTCAGATGGGCTATCCGCATTGTCGAAAGCAGAAAGTATTGTTTTACCCTGGAATGATCTGGCTTTACTTGAAAGAACATTGGCAGAAAAATACACGGAGATAGCGGCTATTATTACGGAGCCTGTGATGTGTAACAGCGGGTGTATTTTGCCGGAGGAAGGCTTTTTAGAAGGAATACGTAGGCTCTGTGACAAATATGGCATTACGCTGATTTTTGATGAGGTGATTACCGGCTTCCGCTTATCACTGGGTGGTGCACAAGCCTATTATCAGGTAGTGCCCGATCTGGCCATCTTCGCCAAGGCCATCGGCAGTGGCTATCCTATCAGCGCTATCGTAGGAAAACAGGCCTGGATGGAACTGGTGGCAACGGGACAGGTAATTCATGCGGGGACAATGAATGCAGGAAATGCTACTGTTGCCGCTGCATTAGCCACTATCCGTATACTGGAAAGAGACCAGGTACATGAGCGGTTGTTCCGCTATGGACAGCAGTTGATGGAGGGGTTGCGGGAGGCAGCCACAGCTGCGGGGCATCATTTGCTGGTACAGGGGCCCGGTCCCATGTTTCATACCGGGTTTACTCACCTGACCAGTGTGAAAGATTACAGGGACAGCCTTAGCTATGACAAGGTAAAATTGGGAAGGTTTATAGCAGGCATGCATGATAGCGGTATCCGTATTATTGGCAGAGGGCTATGGTATATCAGTGCCGCACATACGGAGGAAGATATTAAACAGGCTGTCGCCACTGCAGCAGCGGTGCTTCGTAAAATATAGTACTTGTTTTTCAGGCAATCACAGGGGGTTACAACTGTAGCATACCTTTAATTAAGTGTAAGATGATGTTTAATAAAGAACGGGTACTGATAGCTGGAAAGGGACGGATGGCATACAGTATGGCAGTATGTCTTTTGCAGGCCGGACATCCGGTAATCTTGTATACTGGTGATCCGGTCAGCGCCTGGGAACAGATACTATTACATCTGGCTGATTTGCGAAAGTGGACAGGGAGTAATGTTGTTCCCGATGCACTTCAGTTGGCAGAAGCGTGGCCATATGGGGCGGCACTGCAACTGGCCATAGGCATTACGGGTGAAAACGTGGAGGAGAAGCAGCAGTGCATCGCAGGTTTGGAACAATGTGTGCACCAGGATGGGATCATTACCATTAACACGGAAAGTATCCCCTTGAGCAGCTTGCAGGAAGGCACGCGCTATCCGGCACGGATACTTGGGGCCAACTGGGCAGAGCCGGTACATACTACTTACTTCCTGGAGTTGATTGCAAACGGGCAATGTGACAGCAGGTATATTGACCGCTTTTATGAACTGGCAAAAGTAAATTGGAAAAAAGATCCTTATATTATTGCAGGGGATACTGGTATCAGGGCACGACTAATAAGTGCTATGACAAGGGAAGCATTTTATCTGGTGGAGAATGGATATGCTTCCGTAGAAGATATTGACCGGGCCTGCAGGAATGACGCTGGATATTATCTCCCTTTTGCGGGCAATTACCGGTATATGGATCTGATGGGCACCTATGCTTACGGGGTAGTGATGAAAGAATTGAACCGGGAGTTGGCAAAAGAACAGGAAGTACCTGTTTTTTTTAAAGAGATTATCGCAGCGCAAGGGGAAGGAATGGTAAATGGAAAGGGGTTTTATAAATATACTCCGGCGCAGGCCGCGCGATGGGAAATGTTGTTCCGTCGCTTCAGCTATCAGATAAAAGCGATTATAGAACGGTACCCTTTTAATTATAAACAGGAAAAGCAGCAGATAGATACTAAAGTAAAATCCTTATGAAGCGAAGGCTCATTATAGATGCACATCTGGACCTGGCAATGAATGCCATGGAATGGAACAGGGATCTGACACGCCCATTGGCGGAGATCCGTGACCGGGAAATGCATATGAAGGATAAACCTGACAGAGGAAAAGGCACCGTGTGTTTGCCTGAACTGAGGAAAGGACGGATAGGGCTGGTGGTGGCTACGCAATTGTCGCGTTTTACACCACCTGGCAGTAGTTTACAGGGATGGCACTCTCCACAGCAGGCATGGGCAAATACCCAGGCACAGCTGGCATGGTACCGGGAAATGGAAGCGCTGGGAGAGATGATACAAATCACTGACAGCGCGCGACTGGATGCTCATCTTGCTTTGTGGGAAGATCTTACCATCGCTGATGAACAGAAACCAGTGGGTTATATTTTGAGCCTGGAAGGAGCAGACTCCCTGGTAGATCCTTCTTATATACATCGTGCCTATGCCTATGGGGTGCGTGCAATAGGGCTGTCGCATTTCGGGCCTGGGAGGTATGCTCCGGGAACAAAAGCAACCGGTCCGCTGACATCATTGGGCGTGACATTACTAAAAGAAATGCGCGGCCTTAACATCATATTGGATGTTACCCACCTCACAGATGAAGGGTTTCAGCAGGCATTGGATATATATGACGGGCCTGTATGGGCCAGCCATCATAATGTAAGGAAGATAGTACCTACGCAGCGACAGCTTACAGATGAGCAAATTAAGCAGCTGATAACAAGAGGAGCTGTAGTAGGTGGTATGCTGGATTGCTGGGCAATGGACCTGCGTTTTATCGATACCGTATCAGATCCCTGGCAGTTGAATATAAGGCTGGAAAACCTGGTAGATCACTGGGATCATATTTGCCAGCTGGCTGGTAATAGTTTGCATGTGGCTATTGGCAGTGACCTGGACGGGATCTTCGGCACGGAGCAGGCACCCTGGGACATGAACACTATTGCCGATCTGCAAAAGTATGAAGCTATTTTAGTGAACCGGGGTTATACACAAACGGACATTGATAACATCTTTCACAACAACTGGCTGAGGTTTCTTCGGAAGGCCTGGAGCTGATACAGCGGGAACCATTTATTGAAAAATAGAAAAGAATGAGGGCATCATCATTTTATGCAGGAGCAGCGGCAGTAGAGGTTACGCCTCCGCTGGGCACATTGATCAACGGAGATTTTATTGCACATTATGCGCGGTATGTACATGACCCGCTTTATGCAAAAGCGCTGGTATTAAAGCAGCCCAATGCAATGGTGGCTATAGTAGTGGTAGATATTTGTGCCATGACAGCCCCTTTTCTGGATGATATTAAAGCGGTTATTTTTCAACGTACGGGCATTCCAGTTGAAAACATCCTTATTTCAAGCACACATACACATGCGGCAGGATCGGTTACGGATGTGCATCTTAGTGGAGCTGACCTGGGATATCGTCAACAGTTGCCGGGCCTGATTGTACAGGCGGTAGTAGCTGCCTGCGAGAAACTGCGTCCTGCTAAATTGGGCTGGGGTGATGTGGATGCACCGGAACATATGGTGTGCCGCAGGTACCGGATGCAGGAAGGTTATCTCGCATATAACCCTGTAACGGGCATGGCAGATGAGGTGAAAACCAACCCAGTGGGTGATGAGAAAATGATCATGAACCGGGTAGCTGTACCTGACCCACAGCTGAGTTATCTGGCTATACAGGGAACAGATAGTAGCTGGATCGCTCTGTTAGGAAACTATGGATTGCATTATGTGGGAGATTGGGAAAATGGGACATTATCCGCTGACTACTTTGGCGTATTTTCCCGTCATATGCGGGAGTTGCTACAGGCTGATGATAATTTTATAGCCATGATGAGCAACGGCACCAGCGGGGATGTGAATATCTGGGATTTCCTGGATGATACGCGTTATCCCAAAGCGCATTTTAAGAAAAGTGAAATGATAGGAAACGCCCTGGCCCAAAAGGTATTCCATTCGGTAAGTGAAATAATATGGGAGGATGATCCGGTGTTGGCAGCATTGTATGATACTGTACCTGTAACCGCACGAAAGCCTGCTGCTGCCGAACTGGAAGAGGCAAAACGCCGGGTAGCACAAACTGCTTATGAAAATATTGAAGCGAATGGAGAAGGCCTGAAAAGTATTTACGCCAGGGAACAGGTATTGCTGAATGAGTATCCTGATCAGCTGGGTTGTCAGGTACAGGCCTTACGTATAGGCAGTGGTGTAATTGGAGGTTTAGCCGGAGAGTTTTTTGCATCCACCGGATTATGGTTAAAGGCGCAAAGCCCGATAAGGTATTTTACCATCAGTCTGGCCAATGGTAATGCGGGTTATGTTCCACCAGCACATGAAATGGCAAAGGGAGGTTATGAAACCTGGCGATGCAGGATCAGTTGTCTGGAAATAGCGGCGGAAGATATCATCAGAAAAAGACTACTGCAAATGATACAGCAGCTGGCATAATATATTCACCTTTAATTCATGTTATGAAAAAGCGCTTCTTTGTTATTATTATTTTATGCTTCCTACAGACTACCACGTTTGCGAATGAACCTGTAATAAAAGTTACCAGGATATGGAATGAAGCCCCACATAATGCATTTACCGACCTTATCCGGTTCAAAGGAAAATTTTATTGTGTGTTCAGGGAAAGTGCCGCACATGTTCCAAGGAAGCGGGAAGAGGATGGTAAGATTCGCGTGCTGGTTTCAGAGAATGGAGAACAATGGACTTCCCTGGCTTTATTATCTGAAAATGGGTATGACTACCGGGACCCTAAACTGTTTGTGACCCGTAAGGGAAAACTAACAGTATTGATAGGCGCTTCTGTTTATGAGGATGGTAAGTTTGTTAGTCAGCATAATTATGTAGCCTTTCTTGATAAAGCCGGCAAAAACTTTTCAAAACCTGTAGCGGTCCAGCTGGATAAATCAGTGGCAGCAGGCAACAACTGGCTTTGGCGGGTTACCTGGCAAGGGAAAGCAGGATATGGGGTGATGTATCAGATGCAGCAAAATGCGGGTCCGCGTACAGCCAGGCTTTTCCTGATGAAAACCACAGATGGTATCCGTTATTCATTGGTAACACCGCTGGAGGTAAATGGATTTCCGAATGAGTCCACTGTATTGATGCAGCCGGATAAAGAAATGCTGATAGTAGTAAGAAGAGATAGTGCCAGTGCCACCAGTGGTAAGATGGGACGCAGCAAGCCCCCTTATACACATTGGGAATGGGCAGATATGGGTATCCGGCTGGGAGGGCCTAATATGATACGTACAGCGGAGGATGCACTGCTGCTGGGTACCAGGTGCTACAACGAAAAACAGCAGCCATATACCGGCATTTTATCTGTAGATGCGTCCGGTAATCATGCCCCATTAATCAGTTTGCCAAGTGGAGGAGATAACAGTTATCCGGGTATGCTTGTTTTGGGAGATACCTTATGGGTATCTTATTATTCCAGCCATGAAGGTAAGGCAGGTATTTACCTGGCACAGATACCAATGCGTGAAGTACATCCAATGAAAACTAAATAGGGACGTTATGGAACATGCATATCATAATTTGTTTGGCGTACAGGACAAAGAAATATGGGTGATTGGGGGAGCTGGTTATCTGGGACAGGCAACAGTATCACTATTGGCTGCCGGAGGTGCAAAGGTGCTCTGTGCTGACCTGGAACAACGGGCGGATAGCTTTTTGAAAACAGCAGCACTGGAAAATAATGTAACACCGGCCACACTGGATGTACGGGATGAAAATGCGATTAAACAATTTGTAGCACATCAGGTAAATAGCAGAGGGGTACCTCACGGACTTGTTAACCTTACTTATACGTCTACCGCAAAAAGTATGGAAGAGCTTACGGGACAGGATTTTGATGATGCAAATCACGGAGGACTTACTGCTACTTTTTTACTGGCCAGGGAAGTAGGGAGGGAGATGGTAAAAGCAGGCAGGGGCAGTTTGGTATTATTTTCCAGTATTTATGGATCGGTATCACCTGATCCTGCAGTGTATGAAGCCCCCATGAATAAAAATCCGGTAGAATACGGTGTAGGGAAAGCGGGTATTATCCAGCTTACAAGATACCTGGCTGTACATTGGGGAAAAGCGCAGATACGTTGTAATTGTATTTCACCGGGGCCATTTCCGAATCCCCGTGTACAGGAGGAGCATACTGGTTTTGTAGACCGTCTGAGAAGGAAAGTTCCCATGAACAGGGTAGGTCAGCCTGCGGAGATAGCTGGTGCAGTGGCGTTTCTGTTATCCGATGCAGCTGCTTATATCACCGGACAAAACCTGTTTGTAGATGGGGGTTGGAGTAGTTGGTAAATGCCTGTAATTAAATGAAGCGCAGTTCTGAAAAATAGTATTATAAATGTAAAATAAATGAGGAGAAATTAGTTAGACAGAAGCTTATTTTTGAAATAGTAAGTGAGAATAATATTCGTAACAATATCAACCAGGAAAAACCCTCACTAAGAAATAATCATGGTTTTATCTATTGAAGTCAGCCACCGGGCACTTTATTAAAAAGTGCCGGGAAGAGATGTATTTGTCTTCCCATTTACCTGTAATTGAAATATAACATCCTAACAGTTAAAAATTAAATCACATGTTGCTAAAAGTGTTACATAGATTATCCTGTTTGAACCGGGTCATTTTAATGATTCCGCTGATATGCTGTAGTCTTGCCACTTGGGCACAGGAATCCAGGCAGGTAAGAGGAAAGGTAGTGAATGCGGGCAATGAGCCATTGCCTGGAGTAAGTGTAATAATAAAAGGCACCAGCAAAGGTACCAGTACCACAACTGATGGTAATTTTCTACTGGAAGTAAACCAACCATCCCCCGTGCTGGTATTCAGCTTTATTGGTTATAAAAGTCAGGAACAGCTATTGGGCAGTAATACCTTTTTAAAGATTACCCTGGAAGAGGATGAAGCACAGTTAGGAGAAGTGGTGGTGATTGGGTATGGTAAACAATCAAGAGAGGCTGTTACTACGGCTGTTTCCAAACTGGATAATAAGGTCCTGGAAAATATTCCATATACGAATGTAGCATCTGCATTGCAGGGAGCGATACCTGGTTTACGCGTACAAAGTACTTCCGGGCAGCCAGGAGCGGCACCACGTGTAATTCTCCGGGGTGGTACTTCTATTAATAATCCGAATGGGGCTTCTCCATTATATATTGTTGATGGTATTATCCGCAGTAACATGAATGACATCAGCGCAGATGATATTGAGTCTTTGCAGGTGCTGAAAGATGCCGCAGCTACCGCTATCTATGGTGCGCGTGGTTCTAACGGCGTAGTAATCATCACTACCAGAACAGGGAAGGAAGGTAAGATGCGGGTTACCTATTCTTATGATCTTTCCGTATCTAAAGTAGGCAGAACCTATGAGCTGGCTTCAGCGAGGGATTATATTAACCTGGGAAGATCAGGTACCATGGCTGCAGCAGAAAGGAATCCTGCAGCGAAGAACAGGTTAACGCTACCACTGGGTTATGGTACTGGCAATGACCTGACTAACAATACTGCCTATACTACACAATATCTTACTCCTGCTAATGAGCATAAGCTGAAAGAAGGATGGGAAAGCATGCCTGATCCGCTTGATCCTTCGAAGACGATCATCTTCAAGGAAACGGATTTCCAGGCACTGTTATACCGTACTGCACTATCCCATGATCATCATATTGCGGTATCCGGAGGTACAGAGAAAGCTACTTTTAATGCAGGAGTAGGTTACCTCACTGCAGAAGGCACTACGATCACCACGCAGTTTAAGCGACTCACCTTTAATATGAACGGAGAGTTAAAAGCGAAAGAGAACCTGAGCTTTTTTGGCCGTGCCATGTATTCCAGTTCTCAGAGCAATGAGGTATTTGGTATTACAGAAATCTTTTACCGGTCGCTGGGCTTACCCCCCACGGCTAAATATACCTTCGAAGATGGGACACTTGCACCAGGACAAAACAGGAGTATCGGTAACCCCGTATATCATCTGAATAACCGTAAAATAAAGAATGCTGCCGACAAACTTACATTGGCAGTGGGTGCACATTGGGACCTGTTGCCTGGTTTGTCCTTTGATCCACAGGTATCCTTATATAAAGAATCCAGTGATGGATATAGTTTTCAACCCGGATATCTGAATGGCCCTACTAATTTTGTAGCTACCCGCAGTGCATCCGGTAATGCCGGAAAGCTGCTTCAAACACAAGCAGATGCGGTACTCTCCTATAACAAATCTTTTAATGCAGCACATAACCTGGAAGCTAAAGCAGGGTTTTCTTACTATGGCCGGGAAACCACAGGCCTTAATGCAAACGGACAAGGCGCCTCTACCGATCTGATTCCTACGCTCAATGCCTCGGCCGAGCCGGTTTCTGTGAGCGGCTCAGTAAGCAATCAGGTTATCATCGGATATTTTTCCAGGATCAACTACGATTACAAGCAACGTTATCTTTTTTCTCTTAATGTCCGTTACGACGGAGCCTCCAACCTGGGCGCCCAGCATAAATGGGGATTCTTTCCAGGTGTTTCTGTGGGATGGAACCTGCACCAGGAAGAATTCTGGAAAGCATTACCCCAAGATCTGCTGCGTTTAAAATTAAGAGGTAGTTATGGGGTAAACGGGAATATTACCGGCTTGTCAGACTTTCAGGCGATGGGAGAATATAATGTAGGCGCCCGGTATGGTGGTAATGCTGCTATTCAGAATTCAGTAATACCAAATGATGCGCTCAGATGGGAACAATCGAAGACATTTGATGTAGGAGCAGATATAGGTCTTTTTAAAAGCAGGGTCAACATTCTGTTTGATTATTACCGCCGGATAACGGATAACCTGATTACCAGTCTTAGTTTACCTCCTTCTACCGGCTTTGGAAGTATTCTTACCAATCTTGGCAGTTTACAAAATAAAGGAATTGAAATAGAATTGAATGCGCAGGTACTGCCAGCTACTGCTGCCTTGCAGTGGATGATTGGATTTAATGCGTCCAAAACGGTCAATAAGATTATGAAGCTGCCCGCTAATGGTACAGAAAATAACCGGGTAGGAGGTTTTTATGTATGGGATCCCGCCAGGAAAGATTATGCGTGGCTGGGTGGTTTGCAGGAGGGGGGCCGGCTGGGAGATTTCTACGCTTACAAACAGGTAGGAATATACGCTACAGATGCAGATGCCAAGGCCGGACCAGTGGATATGATCATACCGGGCACAGATAAAACCAAAGCCGGTGGTGACGTAAACTGGCAGGATACAGACGGCAATGGTCTGATTGATGAGCGGGACCGGGTATATGTAGGTAATCAGTTTCCGGTGTGGACAGGTGGTTTTACCAGTGCACTCAGCTATAAAAACTTTGACTTTACGGTACGGCTGGATTACACCACCGGGCACACTATTTATAACTATGCCAGGGCCTTTATGGATGGTAACTGGCAGGGAGATATTATCATGACAAAAGAGATGGCCGAAAAATCGTGGAAGAAGTCGGGTGATATTACAGACTATCCCCGTTATTACTGGAATGACCAGACACTTTTTAATTTATGGAGAGGTAATTCTCAATACTATGAGAAAGGCGATTTTCTGGCAATCAGGGAAGTGACCTTAAGTTATAATATGCCCAAAACAGTATTACAGCGGTTAAAGATCAATGGCATAAGGGTACACGTAACAGGCAATAACCTGTATTATTTTACGAAGTATAAGGGGCCTAACCCGGAAGAGGGCGGACAGGATAACGGACATTATCCGATTCCCCGTAATATCATATTTGGTGCAAATATTTCTTTCTAATCTAAAAGCAGCACATCATGAAGTTATCATATAAATGCTTTGTATCTCTGCCACTTGGTTTGCTGATGCTTTTTTCTGCCTGTACCAATAGTCTGGAGGTAGATCCAACCAGTGTGATCACCAATAACTCTTTCTGGAAAACAGAAAATGATGCTGTTGGCGGTCTGAATGGTATGTATGTGAAATTGCGGAATGTAGCCCAGCTTACTTTGTTTCAATTAGGAGAAGGGAGGGGAGAAACAATGGATTGGGGAGGCATAGTAGGTACTGCCGGTTATGACCGGTTTTATATGAATACGCTGGATGCTACCACCGCAGGACCCAGCTGGTCAGATTATTATGCCATTGTAAATGCAGCTAATCTGTTGTTGAAATATGTACCGGGAATTACGTTTAAATCAGAAGACACTAAAAATAATATCCTGGCACAAGCCTACACCATGCGTGCTTATGCTTATTTTGTAATGACCAGGACATGGGGTGACCTGGTAATACGTATCACGCCAACGGAAGGGTATAGTGCAGAAACTACACAGAAAGAGCGGTCGCCCAAAGCGGAAGTATTTAAACTTATCCGGGAAGACCTGGATAAAGCGCTGGCATTGTATCCCAATAATAATTTTAGCACCGGAAGATTTTACTGGTCCAAAGCTGCGGCCTATACGCTGAAGGCAGATGTTTGTTTGTGGACAGGCAAAGTGTTGAACGGAGGAAAAGCAGACTTTACGCTGGCACTGGAGGCATTGGAAGAAGCTCAGAAAGCGGATGTGACTTTGCTGTCCAGTTACCCTGCCATATTTGACTATGCCAACAAAGGCAATAAAGAGATCCTGATGGCTGTAAGATTTCAGTTGCTGGAGTCTCCCAATAATGGTTACCAGGATATGTATATTCCGGCATCCGTTATACCTGGCACTGCTGATCCGGCTGCGGTGAGTACTATTGGCACAGCGGGAGGGAATATTATCTGGACGCCTTCCGCTGTGGTGAGGGGACAGTTTACCGATGATGATAAAAGAAAAGCGGCTTCTTTTCTGGAAATATATACGAAGGATCAGGGAGGTACTACTGCTTATTTTGGTTCCATTGTGTTAAAGTGCAGAGGGACGGTAGATAAAGGCGTAAGAGCCTTTGTGGATGATGTGGTGCTTTACAGGTACGCAGATGTATTGCTGATGAAAGCAGAGGCGAAGAATGCACTGGATATGGACCCTGCTGCAGAAATTAATGCAGTACGCCAAAGAGCTTATGGCGAAGAATACAGCAATCACGTTTTTGTTAGTGGCAGTAAGATACAGAATGACGAGGCGATTTTGAAGGAGCGGTTATTTGAACTGGCATTTGAAGGGAAAAGATGGTGGGACCTGGTCCGTTTTGGCAAAGCATTTGACCTGGTGCCGTCGCTGAAGGACAGAAAGGGGAAAGACTACCTGTTATTGTTTCCCATTTCGAGCACCACCTTAAGTCTTGAACCCAAGGTAAAGCAGAACGAAGGCTATCAATAGTGTGCATATATTTTCAAACAAGAAGATAAACTATTAATTTAAGTGTATGAATACATTACGTTTTTTATTAGGAACGCTGCTGTTGACAGGGATTATTACAGCAGGCTATGCGCAGGATGCTGCGTTACCCTTTAAGATAATTTCCAAAGGAGGAGATGCCGGCGATTATCAGGCTTTTCCTGATGCCTGCCGCTTAAAGAACGGAGAAATTGTAGCGGTGTTTTATGCCGGAGATGGTCATGTTACCTACAACAGCACCAATTATCCTAAGGCTGGCCGTATCTGCATGGTGCGTTCTGCGGACGAAGGGAAAACATGGACTTCCCCCGTTACCATATATGACGATGTAAATGATAACCGGGATCCTCATATTGCACAGCTCAGTGATGGAACGCTCATCTGCAGCTTTTTTTCTCTGGTGTTTGAAACGGCCGGGAGTAAAGAATGGAAAGGCAGTAATCCCAGTGTGATCCGCTCATCAGATAATGGAAAAACCTGGGATCAGCAGGCTACTGTAATTGCTACCAATACGCCAAATTGGTTTTGTTCTGCTGAGGTAAGAGAAATGCCGGATGGCAGTTGCCTGCTGCCGGTATATCATCAGGATAGTAAAAATGGGAACTATAAAGCCTGGGGTGGTGTAATCCGGTCTACTGATAAAGGGAAGACCTGGGAAAAGGAAGTGTCGATCGGTGAGGATGCTAATCTATTCCTGCCGGCAGAAACGGATGTTGTATTACTAAAGAAAAAAGTATTGTTTGCGGCATTGCGTGGCGATATCAAGACAAAAGTGAATATGCATTATGCCACCAGTAAGGATTTGGGTAAAACCTGGACAACGGTACAGGATATTGGATTTCAGGGGCATTCCCCTTCCTTTACCCGCTTGCGGTCTGGTGAAATATTAATGTCTTACCGGGCATTTACAGATGATCATGAAACAAAGACCGGTTATACCGGGTTGCGTATCAGCCGCAATGAAGGTAAATCCTGGGAAGGTCCATATCTGATAGATAAAAAATGGGGGGCTTATCCCGCTACGGTGGAATTGAAGGATGGCTCCATACTGATCATTTATTATGAAGAAGGAAAACAAAGCGCAGTGAGAGCGTTGCGTTTTAAGAAACCAGCTAAAGCGGGTAATGTTCCGTTTGATACACCTCAGCCGGTGAGTACACTTGATTTATAGGCAGCGGTTATCATCACAACGGCTCATAATATCATTAGAAAAAGCGCATGGCAATTACTTCCATTAACACCACTATTGTTTCAAAACTACCAGCACGTGCGTGGCTGGTAGTTGGCCTGCTCTGTGTAGTAGGGTGTTTGAATTACCTGGATCGCATGATGATCACCACTATGCGAACCTCGTTAACGGAGGCAATTCCTATGACGGATGCGCAGTTTGGATTACTCACTTCTGTATTCCTCTGGACATATGGTGTGTTAAGCCCATTTGCAGGTTACCTGGCCGACCGGTTTAACCGTAGCCGGGTGATCATTGTAAGTTTGTTTGTATGGTCTGCTGTTACCTGGTTGACAGCCCACGCCACTACGTTCAATGAGTTGCTGATTACCCGTGCATTAATGGGAATCAGTGAAGCCTGTTATATTCCGGCAGCATTGGCCCTGATAGCCGATTATCACCGGGGTAGTACCCGGTCATTGGCTACCGGTGTGCATATGGGAGGAATTATGATTGGCCAGAGTCTGGGTTTTATGGGAGGATGGATTGCAGAGCGCCATGGATGGAGTGGTGCGTTCAGCGTTTTTGGCATGGTAGGTATTGTGTATGCCGTTGTGTTAGCACTTTTATTGCGGGATGCTCCAAAGGAAGAAAATGAATTGTCTGTAACGGCAACGGCAGAAAAGCCCATCAGTTTTTTTGATGGCATCCGTCAGTTGTTTGGAGAAAAAAGTTACTGGGTAGTGTTGGCTTATTGGGGATTGGTAGGGGTAGTAAGCTGGTTGATACTGGTATGGCTCCCATCTTATTATAAAGAGCATTTTCACCTGTCGCAAAGTGTGGCAGGTTTTTATGCCACCGGTTATTTTCATATGGCCAGCCTGGCTGGTGTATTGATAGGCGGATATTGGGCCGACAGGTGGAGCCGTACCAATCCACGGGCACGCATCCTGGTACCAGCCATTGGTTTGTGCATAGGAGTCCCCTGCATTTTTATAGCCAGTGGTACGGATATCCTTGCGCTGGCCATCGGATGTTTTATGGTATATGCCCTTACCCGCACTTTCACTGATGCCAATATGATGCCTATCTTATGCATGATCAGTGATGCCCGCTACCGGGCTACCGGCTATGGCATCCTTAATCTGTTTGGCTGCCTGATAGGTGGGCTGGGTATCTATGCCGGGGGAGCTTTACGGGACACGCATGTTGATATGGGATTGATTTTCCGCTGTGCTGCTTTAACGATGATCATTTGTGCGGTATTATTGTTTATACTGAAACCTAAATACCGGGATAGTTAAGGAAATCGGATATTTAATTGTTCAAAGTTATTGCTCATGATTATTCCAGGAATGGGTACTGTTTTTTTAAGTATGATGTTATCAGGTAATCTCAGTCCTGCAGGTATGGAGGTGTATCCTCCTTTTCCTGCTGTAGTACAAACGGCAGCAGATGAAACATGTGTTAACTTATTAAGAAATGCGATGCAGGAGGCCGGTTCTTTTTTTGTAAAGGTACATGCTGCCGAAGCGTTAATAAATAATAACTATCCGGAAGGAATAGCCACTGTTTTTTTACCGGTATTTGAAGGAGGCACTGGTAGAGAGCAGATAGGTGCTGCCAGAGTACTGGCAAAATTATATCAGCAGGATAAGGAGCGGCAGGCTCCCTTTTTAGACCAGATTGTAAAGCTGTTTTTAACGGCAGATAGTACTATTGAGCGATTGGTAGCATTGGAAAGCCTGGCTAAGCTGGGATACAAAAAGCCATTACCAGAAATCCGTAAGTTGGCGTTGGATGGAGAGACGGGCTTTAAGCTGATGGCATTGTGGACATTATCCAATTCCGGAACAGCAGAGGATGAGGCTGCATTAGCTACTATGCTGAATGCAGCTGATCCGCTGGCATACCGTTATGCCGGGTATGCACTACGTTTTATGGATAAGATCCGGCCATCTACTTATGAGTTATTGAAAAAATGCGCTAGTCGCATTCCCGCGAATGATGCAAACAGTGTGTATGTATGGAGTGCCTGGTATGTGCATGCATTGCCAGAAGATAGTACAGCTGCGAGGAAGGTACTTTTAACTGCATTGGCAGGTGCCGCAGGTATGCGTTATGAAGTAGCAGAAGCATTATCCCTACGTGGCTCGATGAAGGATGACCAGCTTTTATTAAAGCAGTTGTTGGCCGACGAAGTGCTGGATGTGCAGGTAGCAGCAGCGAATGCAAAGAGGAGGATATTATCACGGGAAGGACGGTAGGTGTAATCGCAGATACCAGTAATAAGTATAAATGTATTCCATATGAAAATGAGAAACAGCCGGGTACTGCAAAAGTTGCGGGCCGGAGAAGTGGTAAGTTGTCTGAAGATAAATTTTGGAGATGCACAGGCATCAGAATTGGCCGCTATGTCAGGATTTGACTGTCTTTGGGTAGACCGGGAGCACCTGGCGCAGGATTGGTCTGTAGTAGCCGCACATACCTGGGCTACTAAAGCGCAAAATACCGACCTGATGGTGAGGGTGCCGAGAGGTAGCTACAGCGATTATATAAAGCCGCTGGAAATGGATGCTACCGGTATATTGGTACCACATGTGATGGGAGTGGAAGATGCCAGGAAAGTGGTTGAAATGGCACGCTTCCATCCGTTGGGGCAGCGTGCTATTGATGGTGGCAGCGCCGATGGTGCCTATACCAGGATGGATTTCCAGGATTATTTGCGTCACTCCAATGAACAGAAATTTATAGCCCTGCAGATAGAAGATGTAGCAGCCATGGATGAATTGGAAGAGATTGCTGCATTGGAGGGGTATGACATGCTTTTTTTCGGGCCAGGTGATTTTAGTCAGAGTATAGGAGCGCCGGGCAACTGGACGCATCCGGATCTGATCGCTGCCCGTAAGAAGGTAGCAGAAGTGGCCCGTAAATATGGCAAGTTTGCCGCTACCTCTGGCGGGATACAACATTTGCCTGATTTTATCGCTATGGGCTATCAGTTTGTAAATGTAGGTGCGGATGTAGTGGGGATGAGCCAGTATTGTAATGAGCTGCAGGAAAAATTTGCAGCAGCAAGGCACAACAGTAAATAACCGGAATGTACAAACGGACATGAAAAAAAAGGCATTGGGGTCTACAGGGATCCAGGTTTCGGAAATAGCCTTTGGAGGTGTGGAGATAGGGATGCCTTATGGTATAGGGGTAAATTCTGAAGCGGATATGCTGCCGGAAACAGCAGCGATAGCACTATTGCATGAAGCGTTGGATGGAGGGATTAATTTTTTTGATACCGCACGTATGTATGGCAATAGTGAACAGATTATGGGGAAGGCTTTCCATGACAGGCGCCAGTCGGTAGTACTGTGTTCCAAGTGTCGGCATTTGCGGGATGTGGCAGGCAAGCTACCTCCCGACAATGTATTGAAACAACTTATTCATACCTCACTGCAAGAGAGCCTGGCATCTTTGCAAACAGATTATCTGGACGTATATATGCTGCATTATGGGGATGCAGAGATCCTGGCTAATCCAACGATTGCAGCCGTTTTTTCCGGATTGCAGCAGTCGGGTGTGGTACGTGCCATAGGGCTTTCTGTTTATACCCCGAAAGAAACAGCGCTGGCACTTAAAGCCGGTATCTGGGAAGTAATACAATTGCCTTTTAACCTTTTGGACCAGCGGCAGGCAGTACATTTTGCAGCAGCGGAGGAACAGGGAACTGCAATAGTGGTACGTTCTGTTTTGTGTAAAGGGCTGTTGAGCGACCGGGCCAAACAATTACATCCGGCATTGGATAAAGTGGCCCATCACATTGCCGGATATAATGAGCTGCTTAAAGATAGTGCGATGGACCTGCCGGGATTAGCTACCCGATTTGCATTGTCTTTTGATGCGGTGTCTTCCATATTGGTAGGCATTGACCGTAGTATTTATCTGCAGCAGGCGGTGAAGACAGCAGCAGGGCCGGTACCTCCTGCAGCTATTATAGACCGGGCCAGGGAACTGGCCTACCCTGATCCTGAATTCCTGAATCTGCATCATTGGCATCAAATGGGCTGGCTACCATAAATAAAACAATATGACCACAAAAATAGGCATCATAGGTATGAGTCCGGGAAACGCCCACCCTTATTCCTGGTCGGCTATCATCAATGGTTTTTTTGATGGCGCCGAGATCATACGTGTAGGATATCCCGGAGTTACGGCTTACCTGCAGGCCAACAAGAATACATTGGGGATAGATAATGCACAGGTAACACACGTATGGGCACAGGATGTGCAAATTGCGGAGAGTATTGCCGCAGCTACCGGTATTGCCCATGTAGTACCTCAGCTGGAAGATATGATAGGGAAAGTAGATGCGGTGATTTTATCCCGTGATGATCCGGAGCAGCATGTAGCGATGGCACGGCCATTCCTGGATGCTGGTATTCCCATCTTTATTGATAAGCCACTTGCAATAACTACTGCAGATATGGATTGGTTTGCAGCACAGCACGCCATGGGCAGATTCATTATGTCTTGTTCTTCCATGCGTTATAGCAGCGAAGCAGGAGCGGTAAAAATGGAGATGGCAGCGCTGGGGGCATTGCAATTTGCAACGGCTGTAGGGAAAAAAGACTGGCCTAAATATGGCGTACATATGCTGGAGGCCTTGTTTGCATTGTTGGATGACCCTCGCCCGGTAGCAGTGAAACATATTGGCAAGGAAGGAAAGGATAGTGTGCAGATCACCTTTGAAAATGACTTTCAGGTGATGATACATATGTACATGGATATTTCGCTCACCTTCCAGCTTTCTTTGTTCGGAAAGGATGGATGGCGTCTGATTGAATATAAGAACTGGTATGCGATGTTCAGAAATAACATTATTGAATTTGTACGTTCGGTGCAGCAGGGAAGTTCCCGTCTGGCATTTGAAAAAACGGAGCGTATTATCCGTACTTTGATAGCTGCCCGCGAAAGCCTGGAAAGTGAAGGGAAAACTATTTATCTGTAAAAAAATATTGTATGCATATCAGGGAACTGTTTAGTCTTAATGGTAAAGTGGCACTGGTAACCGGTGGATCGGGCAATTATGGTAAATGCATGGTGGAAGGGCTTGCGGAAGCAGGAGCTACAGTAATTACTGCCTCCCGTGATATTGTGGTTGGGACAGCTACCGCAGCAGTTTTTAAGGAGAAGGGATTAGAGGTGCATGCCCTGCAGGTAGACCAGGGTAATACCGCCTCTGTGATGGCGCTTAAAAGAAAGATACAGGACACATTCGGGCAACTGGATATTTTTGTCAATAATGCTGTGGCACGGCCTATGCGCAGCTATGATGCTCCGTTAGCACACTTCAGTGAATCGATGCAGGTAAATGCCACGGGGATGATGGATATTTTACGGGAAATGGCTGATTTAATGCAACAAGGCAATGGTGGCAGTATCATCAATATCGCTTCTATGATGGGGATGTTTGGCCCTGACCTTTCTAATTATGAAGGCACGGATATGGGAACCCCTCCGCCTGATTACTTTTTTCATAATGCAGGGTTGATTAACCTCACCCGTTATATGGCAAGGGTATTGGCAGGAAAGCAGATACGGGTAAACTGTATCAGTCCGGGTGGATTTTTTAATCATCAGCCGGCACGTTTTCTGGAGAATTATTGCAAGAAGGTACCTTTGGGCCGTATGGCCAATACAGATGATATTAAAGGGTTGGTGGTGCTATTGGCTTCCACAGCAGGAGCATATATCAATGGTGAAAATATCCTGATGGACGGTGGATTGAATGCGTGATAAAGCGAATGGGCGGTGGATAAATTGTAAAGGTGCCGGTAAAGCAAATGCTTTTGCCGGCACCTTTATACATTGGGAAATCATTATTTGATCAATGTTGCCAGCTTTTCTTCCAGGGCTTCCCCATTCAGGTTTTTTGCCAGGATAATGCCATCCGGGCTGATCAGGAAGTTGGCCGGAATACTTTTTACGTTATATAGCTGTGCGGCTGCATTTTTCCATATTTTAAGATCTGCCACGTGGTGCCAGGGTAATTGATCTATTGTAATTGCTTTTACCCAGGCGCTGGAATCTTTGTCCAGCGATACAGCCAGTATCTGAAAATTACTACCACGGAAGCGCTCATACGCTTTTTTTAAGGCAGGATTTTCTTTCCTGCAGGGGCCGCACCAGCTGGCCCAGAAATCCAGCAATACATAACTCCCCCGGAAGGAAGAGAGTGTTACCGGCTTCCCTTCGGGGGTATTCATGGTAAAATCAATGGCTGGTTTTCCGGGTGCTGTCAGATGTATCTGATCAAATTCATGTTGCATCTGCCGGCCGGCTGCGGAATTCCGCAGCCGGGATGATAATCCGGCAAAGGCTGGTTCTATTTCAGATACGGGTTTGCTGTAGAGCAACTCTTTCAGTTTATACAAGCTCACATAACTGTCGGGATGTTGTTTGACAAAAGCAGTGGAAAGTGGATAATATGCTGTATCCATGATGCGCTGCACTACTTCAAAAATGCTGTCCTTTTTTTCCTTTTCCTTTTGCAGGAGATCGTATAAAGGAGCTATCTTATCAGTTACCGGTTGAAGTAATTGCTTGTAAGCATTGTATTCCTGCTGGGTTTTTCCACCAGTAATTTTCAATTGCTCCAAAGCTTTCTTTTGGCCTGTTATACGGATAGGCTGATTTTCAAGAAAGAAGGAAAAGTTGCTTTTATCCGTAAAGCCCAGGAAAGCTTCCTGCGGATGTGGTACCTTCCCTTTAAAAGTAAAGTGTCCATGCTTTGAAAAGGAGGTATCTGTTTTATCATCCCGGTAGAGGTATACCGGCCCATCCGTTAGCCCGTCAATAAATGCGTTTAGTGTATACTCCTGTGCATGGGCATTCCTACAAACGAGGAGTATGACAAGGATCTTAATAGCCTTCATTTTGTACCAGTTTATTGTTGCGCAACAATTCTGTTGTAGTAAACGGGAAGTACAATCTTGTTTTATCTCTGCCTTTTGACTGAAGGAATCCAAGGGCGGTATTAAATCTGCGCATATCCTGCCAGCGGCGACCTTCGCCTACCAGTTCCAGCCGTCTTTCCTGTTCGATGCCTTTCAGGAAGGCAGCAGGCGTAGGAAAATCTGTATTGGTTTTAACACTTGCGTTCCTGGCTTTGCGAAGGGCATTAAAATAAGTAAGGTCTACGCTCCCTTGCCGGGCAGCAGCTTCTGCTGCAATCAGGTATGCTTCACTGATACGTAGCAGTGGATAAATAGCAAAAGCATTCCCTGCCGCCTGAAGGGTATCGGTAGAATATTTCAGGAGGTAATTCACTTCACGGCCAATCGCATTATTCATTTGTTTGCGTACTACCTGTCTGCGGGTATCAGTAGCCTCATATGCATCAGCCAGGTTGTCATCCATCCAGGTAAAGCCGGTACCATTACCCCTGAAAGGCGCCCCCGGGCTGTACAGGGAGAATAGTCCGTACCGGTCGTATGCGGAGGTCAGCGGGCCTTCTGCCATATACCAGATCATTTCCTGCGTAGGGCTGTTGAATCGGAAGATGTTGGAGAAGGTGCCCTGTGAAAGCGTACGGTTGCCGGCGCCTATTACCTTTATGGCCAGGTCTCCGGCTTCCTTATATTTCCCCCTTTGGAGGTATACTCTGGCCAGCAATTGCTCTGCTGCCTGTTTGGAAGCAGCCTCAGGGGTACTGAAATCATTCAGCAACGGAATAGCGGCTGTGAGGTCATTGATGATAGCATCATACACTTCCTGTTCAGTACTCTTTGGCTTACGGATCTTATCAATATCTGTTTCATTCTCCAGGGTAATAACTACGCCTCCATGCATTTCCACCAGTACCAGATAGCCATTGGCCCGGATAGTCAATGCTTCGCCCATAGCCTGATTCAGAGAAGGGGAAGGATGGCTGCGAATGAAACTGATAATCAAATTGGCATTGCCAATAGCGGTGTAAGCAGCACTGTAATTTCTGCCAATCCCAAACCCATCGGAGGGGAGAGGATTGCAGGCCTCATATGCCTGCGGGTTAAATTGTGCCGGATTACCTCCCTGGACGGAGATAATATCATCACTGTAAATATCCATCATCGGATAGGACTGCGGAGGCCAGGTGCCTGGCAAACTCTTGTAGGCGCCATTCAGTAATAATGGAATATCTCCGGCGGTTATCTGCCCTTTTCCGATAGCCTGGTCAGGAGTGGGCCGGTCGAGGTATTTTCCGCAGGCAAACAAACCTGTCAGGCCTGCAAATAGTATGATCTTTTTATAGTCGAGAAACATGTGTGCGTAATTTGTGGTGAACTAAAATCTTACATCAAAACCTGCGGAAAAAGAGCGCGGCAGCGGAGATACGTTTTGTTGTACCCCTGTTTCCAATGCTTGTTCCGGATCATCTGCCCGCAGCCGTTTATCCTTGATAGTGAGCAGATTCTGTGCGGCTACATACAGGCGTACCTGTGACATGCCTGCTCTTTTGATGATAAAAGATGGCAGGTTGTAGGCAAAGGTGACATTCCGCAGGCGCAGATAGGAGCCACTGAAAAGGTAATGTGTGGATGGCTCCACATTCCAGCTGTTGGTTTGTCCGGCACCATGTGGCCCTACCACTGCACGGGGATAGTAACTGTTATCTCCCGGCTTTTGCCAGCGATCCAGTACCCAGTCGGGTTTATTATTCATTACACCGGTATTAATATCAAAATCGTAAGTACGTGCAGCCTGCTCACTGAAATTATAGATCTTGTTGCCCAGGTTAAATGCCAGCTGGCTGTTCAGGTTAAAGCCTTTCCAGCTAAGGTCTACGGTGAATCCACCGGTTACCTTGGGTTGCGCCACAGGTACATAGATCATGTCCTGCTGATTAATAATCCCGTCTTTGTTTCTGTCTTCGTAGATCAGATCACCGGTTTGCGGATCCACCCCAAGGGAGTTAAACAGTTGCAGCAAGCCTAATGGCTGTCCTATCTTTATGTATCCCTGTGGGCTCCCGGGATAGTATACCCCAAATCCCATGATGCTGTCGCGCAGCTGTGTTACTTTATTACGGTTGATATTCGCTACTGCGCTTACTTCCCATTTAAGCGCATTGTTTGTGGCCGGCTGATTGCTGTAAGAAATGGCAATATCCACACCTTTGTTTTCCATTGCACCGAGGTTTACCCGTTGTGAAAGATAACCACCGCTGGAATAGGGAATCTGGCGGCTGGTGAGGAGGCCATCTGTTTTTTTGATATAGTATTCTACGGTCAGGCTGAGTTTATCTTTAAACAGCCGTGTTTCCAGCCCGATATCATTCTGACGGGTACGTTCCCATTTAATATCAGGGTTGCCCAGAAAAGTATGCAGTCTTAATGCAGGGCGGTTGAGATACTGGACGCTGTTTACCAGGTCATAGGTATCATAAAGTCCCAGTGGGCGTATATTACCGGTAATACCATAACTGGTCCTGATTTTCAGGTAACTCAGCAGTGGATTGTCTTTAAGGAAAGGAGATTCCGAAACGATCCATCCACCAGACACTGCAGGGAACCAGGCATAACGGTTGTTTTTCAATTTTGAAGAACCATCCCGGCGGAGGCTGAAGCTCAACAGGTATTTGTCCTGATAGGTCATATTGGAACGGAGGAAGTAGGATTCTGAGTAATCCTCATAAAAGCGGTTACTACCCATATAGTAGTTCGTAGCTACGCTGCCGTTACCAGGTTCCCACAATCTTTCCACCAGTGGGAAATTCTGGTAGTTATTGGCAGTGGTTCTGTATTGGTTGCCGGTAAATTCCTGTCCCAGTAAAACATCTGCCCGGAGCTTTTCATAGCTGAAACGGTAGGTGAGGAGGTTGTTGAGGGTGTAGCGGATACCACTGCTTCCCTGATTAACATAATCACCTTGTACGGACTGTCCGCCATAGCTGAAAGGTGACATGAAATACTCCTGCACTGTTTCGCTTCTGGAGCCGGCGATCATAGAGCGAAAGGAAAAGTTTTTACTGATCGTTGCTTCACCAAAGGCATTTCCGGTATAGTTCCAGTTGTCCTTCTCATTTTTATGATACATATGAAGCGCGCCGTAAGGGTGTTCCTGGTAGCCATACCAGTATCCCCAGGTACCATCCGGATTGATTTTTAAAGAATCGGGCGTATCAGGGCGGGCAGTAATACCCGCATTGATTGCTTCCATGATATCTTTTTTCAGGACTTTGGAGATACTGATGTCCGCCCCTGCTTTAAGCCACCGGTTTACTTTTTGGGTAAGCGCCAGTTTGGTGGAGTAGCGGTCCATACGTCCGATACCGTTAGCAGCAGCTTCCCCGTATTTTCCGAAGGAGAGGTAGTAGGTAGTTTGATTACTACCACCGCTCACACTGGCTTGTATATTGCTGATAGCACCATGGTTGGGTACCATTCTGTTAAGCCAGTTGATATCATCGGGACCCATTTCCAGTTGATTAATCTGGAGATCCAGTAATTCCTTTTCACCATTCAGCTCAGCGATCCGGTTGGGAGGCAGGCCATTAGTAGCCAGGAGGCGGTTGATATCGCCAATGCGGTTTTGCCTTGCTTCGGTAAACATCATCGCGTATTGGGCCTTGTTCAGTGGTTTATAACTTAAGCGGGCGGTAGCAGCTCCCCAGTAGCTGTTGACGGTTACAACAGGCTTCGCACCGAAAGTTCCTCTTTTGGTAGTAATCAGAATGACGCCCTGTGCACCTCTGGCACCATAGATAGCAGCAGACGCAGCATCTTTCAATACCTCTATGGATGCAATATCCTGTGGGTTCATGTTAAGCATGCTGAAGTTGGCATCATCCCCTTCCGGGCCCGCATCGATCACTAATCCGTCTACTACAATCAGGGGGTTGGAGCCACTGCCGGTCACATTACTTTGTGTGGTTTGCAACCCACGGATGTAGAAGTTGGGCATAGCACCGGGAGAAGCACCAGTGTTGGTAACTGACAGCCCGGCCACCCGGCCTTGCAGTGCACTGATAGGGTTGCTGACCACATTCTCTTCCGGTTTCAGGGCGCCTACTTTGGAGATAGAGCCGGAAATTTCTTTTTTCTGTTGGGTACCATAACCTACCACCACTACTTCGTTCAGTCTGGCTCCCCCGGTTTGCAGCGGGAGTTGTATGGTCAGATTATTCCGGTTATTCACCGCCTGCTCTGTTTGCTGGTAGCCTAAGGAGGTAATGATCAGTACGGCATCAGCAGGTATTTCCCGGATAAAGAACTGTCCATCTGTATTGGTGATGGCGCCCTTCCTGGTACCTTTTACTACCACAGACGCACCGATTACAGGATTGCCATCATCCCCTGTTACCCGGCCGGAAATGGACGGCAGCGTATCTGCCACAGGAAAAGTGGCTATAGCCGGATCTATCGGCTGAATCAGAATTTTATTCTCTACCTGGCGAAAGGAGAGGGAAGCCGGAGCGAGCAGTTGTTCCAGCACTGCAGACAAATACTGGCTGCCGGCAGGCAGGGAAAGGTGCCGGATATGGCTGATATCAGCTTTCCGGTACATGAAGCGGAAATGAGTTTGACTTTCAATTTTCTTAAAAGCGTCCAGCAGCGATTCATTTTCCAGCTCCAGCTGTACTACCTGCCTGTCAATATGCTGGGCTTCTGCGGAAGCAGCTGATAGCAGCTGGGCAGAGAGTGTTACAACGCAGCAGATGATTAGTGAAATACGCATACATCGATAAAAGAAAGGTGCAGAGACCAGCGTATAGAAAGCACGTCCGCTTTCTGCCGCGAGTGCAGAAAAATTCATAATTTAGTTGTTGCAAGGTGAAG
Source organism: Chitinophaga sp. H8 (assembly GCF_040567655.1). NCBI lineage: Bacteria > Pseudomonadati > Bacteroidota > Chitinophagia > Chitinophagales > Chitinophagaceae > Chitinophaga > Chitinophaga defluvii. The sequence goes on from NZ_JBEXAC010000001.1 coordinate 404,371, forward strand.
AAAGCTCCCGTTACTGCGGGCTTTTGAAACTTTAAACCAGTCTTTTTCAATTCCCGTTGAAAAAGACGGTTGCCTCTGCGGTGTTCCTTATATTCCCTTATAAGGCCGGCTGCAGAGGTTTTTTGTTTACGGCGGTTGGTTGATATTATTTCTTAACATGACTTTGGTTGTACTTATCTCGAATAAATAATAACTGTTTTCTGTGCTTTATCGATGCGGTATGCTGCGTTATTAAACGTACAGATACTATTCAACACCTGTTCCAGACTTTCTTCTTTGGCGAAGGTGGTAGAAAACCTGCTGGATTGCAGCTTTTCATCAGTGATAGATACGGTTACCTGAAACCGTTCTTCCAGTAGTCTGGCAGCATATTGCATGGTCACATCATCAAAAAAGAGATCTTCTGCCTGCCAGGCAACCTGTGCCTTAGCATCTAGTTGTAGCTGGTGATGTTCTTTATTGCTGGTGTTATATATTATTTGTTCATTGGCAGAAAGGATGCCCAGCGTTTTGGCGTCATGGGCTACCTGTACTTTTCCTTTTATCACTGTTACAGTGATGTCTTTCATCCCTGGCATGGCCCTGATTTCGAAAGAGGTGCCCAGCACAGTTGTTTGCACGTTGCCGGTATGTACAACAAAGGGCTGTACAGATTGATGGTCTACCTGGAAAAGGGCTTTTCCTTCCAGGTAGACTTCCCTTTTGGGTTGTCCGTCAAAAGAGGCCGGGTATTCCAGTTTGCTGCCAGGGCTTACGATCACGGTACTGCCATCCGGTAGTTGTATAAAATTGTTTTCTGATGCGGGTTGTACTTTACGTGATTGTACCACAGTTTTTACTGCAGGAGGCGTACGAAGCAGTAAGAAGCCCGCAGTGGCGGCACCTGCAAGTATCATAATGGCAGCGGCTATTTTCAGCCATAGGCGTACAGGTGTTGTGGCGGCAGGAAAATGATCTTCCTGTGCAGCAATCTGTTCCAGAATACCGGCGTGAAGATTGTTTTTCAAGCGTTGTTTTTCTGCCGCTGTCAGTAACGACACTACATCCGGTTGTGATTCAAATGCGGCATAATAGGCCTGTATAAATTGTTCTTCGGCGGGTGTTGTGGTACCCTCCCGGAATTTTTTTAACAGGTCCAGAAAATAGACTTTGTCCATAGCTGATAGTTGAGCTTCTTATATATAAGACAGCCGGGCAGACAAAAGCCCCATCCGGTATAAAAATATTTTTATGATCAGGGGAGAATGGTCCAGGCAATGACCTGTGCAAGGGAGGCCCGCAGGCGTGCAAGAGCTTTTCCCAGTTGGTTTTGCACGGTTTTTCGGGATATGTTCAGCTGTTGGGCAATTTCTTCTGAGGAAGCTCCTTCATTATACCGCAGCCGGAAAATAGCCTGGCGCGCAGGAGGGAGGGTATCTACCAGTGTATTATAACTTTGGAGTAATTCATTTTTCAGGGTGAGGGCATCTGCCTGGTCACCAGCAGGTAGTTCCTGCAAAAGCAGTGCTGCTACCGGGATAAATTTTTGTTCTGCTTCCAGTATATTCAGTACCCGGTTGCGTACGGCGGTGTAGATATAGGCAGGAAGGTGGAGGATCTGTAGTTCTTTGCGTTTCAGCCATAGCTGCAGGAAGAAATCCTGGGTAATATCTTTTGCCTGGTCTACATTGCCCAGGCGTTTGAAGGCGCTGGCATACACTATCTGCCAGTATTTGTCATAGAGGGCATTGAAAGCTTCGCTACTGCCTTCTTTTAGCTTGCTCAGCAACATGGCATCATCATTCCCGGTATGTACGCTTTTTCCCCCCATATGTTGACCAGATGAGATAAAAATACAGCTTTAAGACAATATTTTTTTGAAATGTTGCCTGTTTGCCGGCAGATCATGTATAAAAAGTATTATTCATTGCTGTACCGGGGCAGCTGCTGATCTGTTTAATTGGATTACTAATCGTATTTTTCAGTATAACGGCTGGTTATCCGGCGGGAATAGTACTTACTTAAAATCTTCTACCGATGAAGACACTATGGAAATATCTGAAGCCGCATCAGCAATTGATTTTCTGGTCATTGTTGCTGGCAGGTGCCGCACAATTGCTGAGCCTGGTAGACCCATTGATCTTCGGAAAGATTGTGGATAATTATGCTACTAATCCACACGGGCTATCTGAAAAAGCGTTGATACAAAGTGTGCTTTACTGGTTGGGGCTGGCTGTTGCGGTGGCTTTATTGTCCAGGTTTTTCAAATCGTGCCAGGAATTTCTGACCAGGAAGGCAGTTGCGCAATTTGGGATGCATATCTTTAATGATGGCTTAAAACAAACCCTGCGGCTTTCTTTTCAGGAGTTTGAAGAAAACAGAAGCGGCACCACCCTTTCTGTTTTGCAGAAGGTTAAAACAGATGCAGAGCGTTTTGTAAATTCTTTTATTAACGTACTTTTTTCTTCACTGGTAGGCACTGGTTTTTTGCTCTGGTACAGTATTACCAAGAACTGGATGCTGATCCCGGTGTTTTTCATTGGCGTGCTGGTATTAGGTTCACTGACCGGGTTATTATCCCGTAAAATAAAAACGGTACAACGTTCTATCAACCGGCAAACAGATGCACAGGCCGGTGTAATTACGGAAAGCCTGCGCAATATAGAGCTGGTAAAAAGCCTGGGGCTCACCTTTCCTGAAATACGGCGGTTGAATCAGCAAACATTGAAGATTTTTGAATTGGAGATGTTTAAGGCCAGGAAAGTGAGTATGCTATCCTTTTTACAAGGGGCGACACTCAATCTGTTAAAACAATCCATCTTATTTATTTTACTGTGGCTCATCTTCCGCAAGGTACTCAGCACCGGTGAGCTGATTGCCATGCAATTTATTTCTACTGCTATATTTGTGCCTTTGCAGGACCTGGGCAATATGATCCTGCAGTACCGGGAAGTAGATGCTTCCATCAAAAACTTTGACCGGCTGATGAGTAAGCCGGTAGAAGAACGGCCGGAGCATCCGGTAGAAATAGGTGCGCTGGACAGCCTGAGGTTTGAACATGTTGTATTCCGGCACAAGACGGCCGGATATAATGCGATAGATGATATTTCTTTTGAGATAGCCACCGGGCAAACCATTGCCTTTGTTGGGCCATCCGGCTCGGGAAAGTCCACATTGGTAAAATTACTGGTAGGGCTTTACACCCCTGTGAGCGGAACGATTTATTTTAATGATGTTTACTCTACGGAAATCCGGTATAATCCGTTAAGAAGACAGATCGGTTTTGTAACACAGGATACGCAGCTGTATGCAGGCACTATCCGGGAAAATATGCTCTTTGTTAAGCCTGCTGCCACAGATGAAGAGATTATGGAAGCACTCCGGAAAGCCTCTGCCTCGGGGTTAATTGCCAAAGCTTCACATGGTATAAATACGGTATTGGGCGAGAGTGGTATGAAGTTGTCTGGCGGTGAAAAGCAAAGAATCTCCATTGCAAGAGCACTATTACGCCAACCCCGGTTACTGATTTTTGATGAGGCTACTTCTGCGCTGGACTCTTTGACAGAAGAAGATATTACCCGTACTATCCGGGAGATATCCGACAGCCGCGAACAGATGACTATCTTAATTGCGCATCGCTTATCGACCATTATGCATGCAGACGTTATCTACGTACTTGAAAAAGGGCTGATTGCAGAAACAGGTTCACATGATGAACTGTTACAGCAAAAAGGATTATACTATGCGATGTGGCGGCAGCAGGTAGGAGAGCGGAGGTTCTAGCTCACTCATACCCATTTTTTAAAACAATAGTGCCTCCTTTTTTGCAGGTTAATGTTAAAAAACCAGGGGTGGCACTATCCACCTTAACCCCTTTCTGTGATGCCACCAGCCAGGTAGGGAAGGGAAGTTTTAACCGGGTGGTACCTCCCTGTTCTGCAGTAATGGTTATTGCTTTCACTTGTCCGTTTGTTTTTTCAGCATCTACCAGGAATGCACCTTCTGCCCGCAGCTGGTGAAAAGAGAGGTCTTGCCAGCTGGCAGGCACTGCCGGCATTATTTCTATAAAGCCCGCATAACTTTGCAGCAGCATTTCCTGCAGCCCTGCCGCAAAAGCAAAATTGCCTTCGAGGGTAAAAGGACGGTAGGTGAAGTTGGAATATCCGGACTTTGTCTGGTCGCCGTTCAGATGAAAACTATTGGGAGAGCAAAATGCATTTGCGAAAATGCTTAGGCTTTTCGCAGCACCTGCACCATCTTTGGCACGTGCTTTCATATTGGCGAGCCAGGTATACGAATAGCCGCACCAGTTAGCCGGGCCTATTGAATCCAGCAGGTGAATGGAGTTGCCGATAATAGCCTGTGCCCTTGCGCCATCTTCCCATTTTACCAGTCCCAGCGGATATATTGCCATCATATGGGAAAGATGCCGCTGAGATTGATTGTAGGCCATGGTAGGAGCAAACATCAGTTCATTATTGGAGGTTAAAGCATAATCGCCAAACTCCGCAGCTAGTTTTTTCCAGTGGACAGCTTCCTGTTGTAATCCCAGGGCGGCAGCCAGTTCAGCAGCAGCCTGTGTAACGAATTTCATTAATGCCAGGTCGTGATTGGTATTTTGTGGAAACCAGGCATCTATACTGTTGTCATTGATCTCCGGGCTGGAACTGATGGGCAGTTGCCGATGCCCGGCATGATCTTTCACGGTAATATTTTCTATAAAAGCAGCCGCAGCTTTGATCCATGGATAAGCCCTTTTCTTCAGGAAGTTTTTGTCCATGCTATAACGCCATTGCAGGTAGTAGTGATGCGCTAACCAGGCAGATACGGTAGGGGATAAGGAGTATTGAATCCATCCTCCCATCTCGGTACCATCCAGGGTAGTTACGCCAGGTACTGCCAGTCCTGGTTTATCAAAATACATTTTGGTATAGCGCAGGTAATTGTTTTTGTTTTCGTCCAGGTGATCCAGGTAAGACAGTCCTTCTTCCAGATGATTCCCGGAGTAGCTGGGCCAGTAGCTTAATTGTGTATTCAGGTCGTGATGGTAGTCGCCTTTCCAGGGAGGTAACCGGCCGTTATCTGCTGTCCACACGGCCTGCAAAGAGATGGGAGGTGCGCCTCTTCTGGCAGCAGCCCCAAATTTATATTGCTCCAGGTACCATTGTTTTTCTATGATACTATCCGGTACATGAATGCTGGATTTGCTCCAGAAACCCTTCCACCAGGTATGATGAGCGCTGTAATTTATATCATAGCCTTTTTTCAGTGCTCCGGCAGTGAGTACATTTGCAGCAGGCGCTGGTTGTTTTTCAGGATAACGGGAAGAAATACTCCATACCCCTTCCATCGTATGACGATCTGTTTTTTTCCAACGCACATTGATCTGATAGGTAAAACCACCCCAGCCTTCCTGCTGATAAGTAATACTGTTGCCTTCCCTTTGAATAGTGCCCTGTTTGTACCCCAATCTGGAAAGGTCATCTCCCCCCACCGGATCGCCATTTGTTTTCACCTCACCCTGGTATTGGGGTGCAATCAATTGGGGTAGGATCTCTGCAGGGATATTCTCAAATTTAAAATGTCCGATGGGCAGGGTGGCATGTACAAATGTTTTCAGGGTAATGCCGTTGGCCCATTTCACTTCGCATACCGCATTTTCTACAGAGAGGTGTACGCCGCTGACGGCGCCCCAGGATTTGGTGTCAAATTCTAGTGCTCCTCCCGGAATTCTTGATGGTGCGGCTTCTTTGTCATAAGGTACATCAAAATATTGCTGCACAATTTTATAATCCTTTTGATCTACCTGTTTTTTTACCCACTGATAACTGAACTCCGGACGATGCAGGCCTTTGGTAGGACGCATATCCCACAGGTCTGCCCTGTCGAGCGAAAAGCGCAGCTGCTGGTCTTTTTGCCAAACCAGTGCTCCCAGCATGCCATTACCTAGCGGGATGGCTTCATCCCAGCGGGATGCCAGGGAATCAAAATGAAGATCATGCGGAGAGGTTTGAGCAAACGCATTGGCGAAAGTAAACAGCAATACAGGCAACAGGATTATTCTTTTCATAACGTAAGTAAGATAGTCAAATGTATTTTTGGGTCAGCAGGCGATGTCCGGATCAATCTGTATGAAACACTTCCTCCATAGGCGCCCAGGTTTCGTTTTTTTCCAGTGCATCAGGTAATGGCAGCTGACAGGGAGCTGTTTCCTTCCACCAGCGTTGCGTAGTGGTGTCAGCTCCCATTTTTTTCATGTCGGCAGAAAAGTCTTTTCCGGTATATTCAAAGTAGCTAAAGAGGTACCAGGCCGTATCTATCTGTCGCAGGTAAATAGAATAATTATGAATATTACATGCCTCCAGGTGGCGTAATACAGCGGGCCATGGGGTTGAATGTAAAGACTTGTAATAGGCTATCTTATCAGGCTTTATCCCGGTAATGGCAGCATATCGCTGCCCCGGTGTTTTTTCCTGGTGGGAGGATAAGCAGCCTATATGGCTCAGCAGGAGGAACCCCAGTAAGTACTTTTTCATACCGTTATTTTTATCTGAAATACCAATATAATAATACCATGACCAGTAGCAATATTGCGGACAATACTTTATAGTTGGCAATACCGGGCCATCCCTTTATTTCAAAAGCAGCCAGGGGATGTGACCAGTAGAGCTTATCACTTACGACAGTATGTACCACCGGGTATTTGTAAGATAATATTACCTGCAGTAATACACATGCGCAAAACAGATAGAACGTCATCATCATAAAAGGAACGGTACCTATTAAGGAAGCAGGGAACACTTTACTGATGATATATACCACCGTTCCCAGTGCAGAGCCTATCCAGAGTGTGTATTGCGCCGCACGGGCAGAAGCTTTTTTCCAGAACACCCCCAGCAAAAATACGCAGGTAATAGGCGGGGCGATATGAGCAATGATATCATTGATACCATTAAAAAGGCTTTCGTATTTGTTGAGTAACGGCAGTAAGGCGATAGCAACCAACAATGCCAGGCTGGCACCAATGCGTCCGGTTTGTACCAGTTGTTTGTCGGTGGCAGCAGGCTTCATGCGTTTATACAGATCATAACTCACCAGGGCAGCAATAGCATTCAATGCACCGGAAATCTGGCTCATCAGTCCGGATAACAAGGCCGCCACCAGCACGCCTACCAGTCCGGATGGTACCAGTTTAGTGATCATCAGGGAATAAATACCTTTTGTGTTCAGTCCATCTGTACCTGCCTGTTGTAATCCGCTCAGGTCCAGCGCCCCCTGTTTGTACAGTACATAGGCAAACAATCCCGGCAGAATAAAAATAAATACGGGCAGTATTTTAATAAACCCGCAGAACAGTACACCGGTACGTGCCTGGTTTTCATCTTTAGCACCCAGTACCCGTTGCACAATTGTCTGGTCGGCACACCAATACCAGATCCCCAGTACCGGATAGCCGAGGAAGACGGCATACCAGGGCAACTGGCTGGGATCCCCTGCCGGACGCAGCATGGACAGTTTGTCCATTTGCTGGTGTTCCTGCAGTACCTGTACCATGGGTTGCCAGCCACCCACCTTTATCCAGGACAGTATGGTAATGATAACCGCCCCTGTAAGCAATACGATGGTTTGTACGGATTCTGTGATCACTACGGCACGTAGACCACCTATAATGGTATATGCACCGGTAACTATCGCAATCAGGATGATGCTGGTAAACATATTGATTCCAAACAGTGTTTCCAGCACAATGCCACCCGCCAGAAAGGAAAATGCGATATGGATGATTATTGCAGATACCACAGACACTACTGCCAGCCAGTCGCGGCAGGCGCGGTTATACCGGCGTTCCAGGAAATCCGGTAAAGTAGCAACACCGGAGCGTATGTAAAAGGGCACAAAAAAGATGGCCAGCAGGATGAGTGTAAAGGAAGCCATCCATTCAAAATTGCCACTGATCAGCCCGGTATCGAACCCGCTTTGTGCCAGGCTCACCAGGTGCAGGCAGGAAATATTGGTAGCAAATAATGCCATACCTATCATGGGCCAGCGTAAGGATTTGCCGGCCAGGAAATATTGGTTGGCCTGGCTTTGATCCTTTTTGCCGGACAAGCCTGCCCAGAAGCCTAATAGTACGATGAAGGCTACATAACAGCTACTGATGATGATATCCACGGTAGCAATCATCCTACAGGATTTTTAGTAACGATTAAATCACAGCTGCTACCCGGCAATTGTGGCGTTTTGTAAAAACCACCGTCAATGATGGTAGGTTCTGTAAAATGGGCGCGCAGGTGCGGAATATGTTCGAGGAACAGGGCTTCATGTCCCATGCCGATATGATTGAATAAAACCAGGTGCTGGTGGAGTTGCCCCATATCACCCACATGGGGAACTACCGGCACCCCAAATTTTTTGCATAGCAGGCTGATGGTCAGAAACTCACTAACGCCGCCTACTCTTACGGCGTCTACCTGTATAAATCCGGCACATCCGGTTTGCAGATAATTTTTAAAGATCACTTTATTGGGAACATGTTCTCCCAGTGCCAGTTTAAGCGGCGCCACGGCATCCGCAAGTGTTTTATGCGCAAGCACATCGTCGGGGTGGGTAGGTTCTTCAATCCAGTAGGGGTTAATGGCCGCCAGCTCCTTACAAACAGTGATGGCCTGTGGCAGGTGCCATTGCTGATTTGCATCTACCATCACCTTAATATCATTACCTACAGTATTTCTGACAATATGCGCCCTGCGTATGTCCGTTGCCGGATCTTTAGCACCTACTTTGAGTTTGAGTGCACCAAATCCTTTTTCAACTGCACGCTTACAGTTTTCTTCCAGCTGACTGTCGGCGTAATTAAACCATCCCGCAGAAGTATCGTAGGCCGGATAGCCTTTTTGTAAAACATTTTCCCTTTCTTTCCGGGAAGCCTGCAGGTCTGTTAACATGCGGATTGCTTCTTCACGTGGTAATACTTCTTCCAGGTAAGAGAGGTCCAGTGTTTGTACCAGTTGTTCCGGCTGCAGGTCCAGCAGCAATTGCCATAAGGGCACCTGTTGTTGTCTGGCCCAGAGGTCATAGCAGGCATTGGTCACCGAAGCGAGTGCCAGGTGCACGATCCCTTTATGCGGGCCTAGCCAGCGAAGCTGTTGCTCGTCGGACATGGCTTTAAACCAGGAACCGTATTCGGACATGACAGCCTTCAGTTCTTTTCCTGCCAGCATATTGCCATAATATCTGGCAGCTGCACATACTAATTCATTACCTGCCCCCAGGGTGAATGCCAGTCCGGTACCGCAGTTGCCTTTATCATCATACAAGCGGGTAACGGTATAGGAATACACCGGGTTTTGGTGGATGGCATCACTGCCTGCACCTCCGGTCAGCGGGAATCTTGCATCTTCTACTACTATCTTTTTAATCATTGCTGGTCTTTTTTCAAAAGGGGAATGCGCATAGTGGGCGTATCTGTTTCCAGTACAATCACGGTATCATTTAAGTCAGGTAATACAGCGGGCAGTGTGATGTTGATGGCCGTTGCATTTTGTTTAAAGGGTAGTGAAGGGCCATTTAAAAAGGATACTTTGCTGACGTTCACTCCTGGCAAAGCAGGCAAGGTGAATGTTGGGCCGGGGTTTTCGAAAATGTGGATGAAGATCTTTTTATCTTTTCTGGTAGCAGCATAATTTTTTGCAGGCAAGTAAGGGCCTGCCTGGGTGTTGTAAATGGCTGCTCCATATTTTTTCAGCCATTGTCCCATTTCATGCAACCGGGTTACCTGTGCCGGTTCTATCGTACCGTCCGGCATAGGTCCTACATTGAACAGGAGGTTGCCATTAGCTGCCGCAGTTTTGGCCAGGGTTTGTATACAGGTTTGCAATGATTTCATCTGATCGTTTGGTTTCCAGGCCCATTGTTCGCAGATCGTCATGCAGGTTTCCCAGAGAATGTCCATGTTCAGTTCGCCAATGCGTTGTTCAGGAGTGTCATAGTCGCCCAGGAAAACAGCAGCGCTGCTGCCTGTTCCTGCAAATTGTTTTCCCAACCGGTTGTTGATAATCACGTCCTTCTTCACAGATTTGAGGTAAGCATACATGTCGAGCGCCATTTCTTTTGTCCACGGTGCTTCCCAGGGGCCATCAAACCAGAGCATATAGGGATCGTAATGGGTGATCAGTTCTTTCAGCTGGTTTTTCATGTATTGTACATATTGGTCCATATGAGCATCGGGCCGTTTACCCTTTGCCGTAGTATCATATGGATTATCTACCGGATATTGTGGATGATGCCAGTCCAGCACAGAGTAGTATATACAGAACCGGATGCCATACTTTTTGCAGGCTTTTGCCAGCTGGCCTACTACATCTTTTTTATAAGGAGTAGACATGATATCATAGTCGGTGTATGCGGAGGGCCAGAGGCAAAAACCATCGTGATGTTTTGCGGTGATGGTCAGGTATTTCATACCGGCATCTCTGGCCGTTTTTACCCATTCTTCTGCATTGAATTTTGTAGGATTAAAAGCCTTATACAGGGTATCATAATCTGATGCAGGCACTTCCCGGTGCCGTGACCAGCCTATTTCCGTACCTCTGAGCGCTACAGGTCCCCAGTGGATGAACATGCCGAAGCGCAGTCCCATAAACTGGTCCATTATTTTTTTGCTGGTCAGGATTTTCGGGTCCAGTTGTGCGTTTGTTTGTGCATGCAGGGTATACAGGGTTAATAACAGGCCCAGTGTAACTACGATTTTCTTCATTATGTTTCTTTTAAGCAAGGTGTTTATAGCCTAGTTCTGCACCACCACTTACCGGCATAATACAGCCGGTAATAAAGCGGGCTTTTTCGGATAGCAGAAAGGAGCATACGTCCGCAATCTCTGCTGTACCAGGGCAATAGCCCAGGGCGTGAATCTGATCCAGGTATTGTTCTATTTGTGCTGTGTTGGGTTGTTCTGTGCTCCATTGGCGGAGCATTGGTGTCCATACACCCGCAGGTGCTACTGCATTTACGCGGATGCCCCAGCTGGCATAATCGAGAGCCATGGCTTTGGTGAGTGCATTTACCGCCCCTTTGCTGCCAGCATACGCCGCATGATTATCCTGGCCTATTTCTCCTACCAGGCTGCTGGTATTCAGGATACAGCCACGGCTATCTCTGAGCGCTGCTATGCCGTAGCGGGTGGTGTGATAAATGCTTTTCACGTTTACCTGCATCACCAGTTCCCACTCTTCTTCTGTGGTTTCGTGCAGTGGTTTGGAGGGTTGCGCCACCCCGGCATTATTATGAATCGCATCCAGCCTGCCGTGGTTTTGCAGGATGGTTTTCATCGCCTGCTCTACCTCCGCACCTTTTGCCACATCAGCCTGGAGCAGGCTGTGTGGCCCCGGCAGCAATGCCTGCATAGTATGAAGCGCGGTAGTATCTTTATCGATGATAACTACTATTGCACCTTCCTGTGCATATGCCAAAGCGCAGGCTTGTCCGATGCCGGAAGCGCCGCCGCTGATCATGATCACTTTTCCCTGTAGTATCATTTTAGCTTTTTTTAGTGTTGGTTGACTGCCGGGTTTTCATCAGGTTTTTGTGGAATGATCCGGTTGTTGAACTGTGATCAAATATACTGGTAGATTGCCCATGCTTCTCCCGCTTGTTTGACTTATTTCAACAGTATATTGACTTTTTTTGTGCAAAGTGGTAATTTCGTTGGTAATATGAAGCCGTTTTTTGCCACACCGGGAGATACTACTTTAAAGGAAAATGTTTTCCAGATCAAGGAGATCAGCCAGCCGTATTTTTCCACGGAATTTCATTTTCATGAGGAATGTCAGCTGGTGTATGTGGTAGAAAGTGCGGGCCGGCGTATTATTGGGGATAGTGTAGAATATTTTGAAAGTGGGGAGTTGATCTTTGTTGGTTCGGGCACTCCGCATGTATGGCATAATGAGCAACGGTATTTTACCGGTGAGGATCAGCTGGTAGCCCGTTCGCTGGCATTATATATTTCACCTCATCTCCTGACAGCCCACCTGTCACCTTTTGGTGATATCAGCGCGCTTCGTTCCTGGCTCAAAATGGCGCAGCGGGGTATTCAGTTTCATGGCAAGGTGAAAAACGATATAGTTGCGCTGATGAAGGCCATGCTGGTACAGCAGCGAATGGAGCAGATCATTTCCTTTATTACGCTATTGCAGCAGATGACCGCCACCAAGACATTCAGATTACTGGCGGGCAACAATTATGTAAACCTGTACAGTGACAAAGACCAGTCGCGCATGAATGATGTTTTTAAGCACATCTTTCAAAACTTCAGGCGGGACATTCCCTTGTCTGAGATAGCCGGGGTAGCAGGGATTAATGTGCATTCCTTTTGCCGGTTTTTTAAGAGCAGAACCCAGAAACCATTTACGCATTTTGTTAATGAACTGAGGATAGGATATGCCTGTAAGCTGATGCAGGAAAAGCATTTACCGGTAGAAGAGTTATCCCGCAGAGCAGGCTATAATAACACCACACACTTTAACAGGTTTTTTAAAAAAATAAAGGGGAAGACCCCCAGGGAATATAAAAAAGATATGTTATTGTTGCATTAGGCAATCAAGTGCATCCCGGCAAAAACAGACAACTACGATCCTTATACTATAAAACCAAAACAACGCCATGGAAGCCATCTTTTATGAATCAGCTCACCTGGTATTACGGCAGTTCAATGTCAATGACGCATCGTTTGTATTCAAACTACTCAACAGTCCTACCTGGATACAGTTTATCGGCGACAGGGGTATTTACCATGAAGATGAGGCGCTGAATTACTTAATAGATAGTCCTTTAAAGAGTTATGAAATAAATGGTTATGGCCCTTGTGCGGTTATACTGAAAGCTACGGGAACACCGATTGGTATGTGTGGGCTGTTCAAGCGGGAATACCTGGAATGGCCGGACCTCGGTTTTGCTTTTTTACCGGAATATGAAGGTAAAGGATATGCCTATGAGAGCTGTATGGCCACCCTGGCCTATGTGCGCGAAAAGTACAGGTTCGGGGGGATTTATGCCATTACCACCGAAGAGAATGTACGTTGTATCCGGTTGCTGGAAAGGTGTGGATTTGTTCAGCAGGCCATTATCAGTCCTTCAGGAGGAGCGGAAAGATTGTTGCTTTTTTTTAGCTGTTAGCTATTAGCAGTTAGCTTTTAGCTCAATGCAGCGGAAGGTTCAATGATAGTTATATGCTAATGATCTGTTGCCTGTGTGGTAATTTTGCCCCACAAGATGTTTTTGTTAAACCCATTTCATAGCCTTTTATGCTCTATTCATACTCTATCTATGCTTTAACTATGCTTTAACCATGCTTTAACTATGCTTCAAGCATAGGGAAAGGTGGAAAGTGAACGCTTAACTATGCCTTTAACTACGCTTTAAGGTGATAATAGTGCTACTACATTAAACTAACAGCTCTTCTGCATTAAGCTAGCGGCTAACAGCTTCCAATAAAAATATCTGCAAAAAAGCGGCTGTCCCAGTTTTGACATAGCGGTTATAAGCCAGTGACTGGCCATTATGCGCCCATACAACGCCGCCTGTTGCCTTATTACCATTGGCCGGGTAGTTTGTCAGTTGTTGGGTTTTCCGGGTAAATACCTGGTGAATATGGACATTATTACCTGCCAGGTAGGCTACCCAATTGCCGTCGGGGCTGAAGTTAAAGGGACCTTCCACCGGCATTTTACCAAAGGTAATCTGCCGGATAGTACCTCCATTGGGAGAAACGGCAAAGATCTGTACTATCTGATTGCTATCCTTTGCCAGGAAGCCTATGAGGGCGCCATCCGGGGTGGACCGGAGCCAATGCCTGGGGCCCTGAATACCATGTTGGGTAAAGGTAATCCTGCGTTGTACTATGCCCTCCGGCACATTGGGGCGGGTACCTGGCGTACCTGCCAGGGGTAAACCCGGTAGTGCGCGGGTGATATTTTCCGGAAGGTCGGCCACAAAGACTTCTGTTTTGCTGTTTCCCTTTTTATCCAGCACATTGCCCTGAAAGGCAATCGCCCGTTTTTGTGGTACACCATTGGCTTTTTTGTACCCTGCTGTACCTATCCAGCATTCATCAAAGGCTTTATTGATCTCGTCACTACCAGGCAGGGGATGATCTGTTACTTTGGTAACCAGTACAGTAAATCTTTCACCGGAAAAATTCTCGATAGCATCTGCGTTGGGGACAGTTACTTTTTGTCCGGGTACCATGATGCCTACGGTGCGCAGGTCGTGAATGGCAGTATCAGGTCTGTCTGGCTGTTCCAGCAGGAAATCATTATAAGTAAAGCTGATCCATTGTCCGTCTCCGCTCCAGGTATGGGCATGGGTACCTCCCCGTAACGCTCCCTGAGTAAAAGGAGGATCAATATCCCGTGCATCCATATGTACCGGGTGAAAAGGGTTTTTTACAGCAATCGCAACACCACTGCGGCGGGTAATACCGTAGGGTTGTTGCTGATCTGCATTGCTGATACCATGAATAAACAGTACAGTATCCGCAACAGGAGAAAAGGTAGCCGCTCCCACGCCTGGTCCATATGGGGTGGGCTGCTGCGTCTGGTATAACGTTTTTATGGTTCCGTTATGTACATGGACCATCCTGATACTGCTAGTACTGATAATCTGGTCGTCCTGGTTACGGGTATCAAATACCAGCCACTGATCATCTTTGGAAAAACACTGGGTGTTATGCAGGGTATGCCCGCCATTGTCATGGGTGAGCTGCACTTCTTTAAAATTTGTCTGGGCCATGCATTTAAAATGTCCCGAAAGCAGTGCAACGGATAGGCATAAGCTGGTGAAGTAAGCAAAAGGACCTGTCATTTCTACGGATATAGGATTGGGGAATAAAGTTACATTAATCTGCATGTGTCAGGTAATGTTTTTCATAAACGCAAGAACCGGGTTTGCCGGGAGGTTGTAAGCATGGACTTTTGTGAAGGATCATCTTTATTCATTTATACGATTAAAATATGCATCAGCTCAGCGAACCTGCGATTCTTTATTTCGGTACCCCGGTGGTACTGATCAGCACTGTCAATGAAGACCATACCTTTAACCTTGCCCCGATGTCTTCCATTTTCTGGCTGGGCTGGCGTTGTATGATAGGATTGGGAAGCGCATCGAAGACGACGGCCAATCTGATCCGTACGCGGGAATGTGTGCTGAACCTGCCAGCTGTACATCAGGCAGATGTGGTGAACCGGCTGGCCTTAACCACCGGTGCTGATCCTGTACCTGCTTCCAAACAAAAGCGGGGATATCGTTTTGTACCCAACAAATTTGAAACGGCAGGATTGGAACCGGTACCATCGCTTGCAGTGAGCGCCCCCAGAGCCGGTACATGCCCCGTGCAGCTGGAAGCGCGGGTGGTGGCAATACACAGGATGGGGGAGGAGGATGAACAGCAACGGGGACGTTTGGTGAGCCTGGAACTGCAAATTTTAAAAGTACACCTGGATGCTGCTATCTTAATGGATGGTTATCCCAACCGGGTAGATCCGGATAAATGGCGGCCGCTGATTATGAGCTTTCAGGAGTTTTACGGCCTGGGGCAAAAAGTGGATACTTCTGTGCTGGCCAGTATTCCGGAAGACCTCTATCGTATGCCGCAGTCGAAAAATGCGGGCGCCATCTCCTGATCCTGGTCACAGTACTGCGTTTCGTATACCCATCACTATCCTGGTTATTTTTGGCTATATTGTGTTAGGCAAAAGCCACTTACTTAATTTAACAGGTGCCATTATGAAGTTACGATACGTGATTATGCTTACCTTGTTTATTGCCCTTCCGTTCCTGGTGTCGGGTTATACCGGCGATGTTACTGCTGTTTATAAACAACCTATTCTGACAGGTGCTGATCAAACAGCGCTGTATGTACCCTATTTAAAAGGTAAGAAAGTAGGGATGCTGGTTAATCAGACTTCCATTATCGGTAATAAATCAATTGTAGATAGTTTACTGGCATTAAAAGTAGATATCAAACTGATATTTGGCCCGGAGCATGGTTTCCGATCTAACGCGAGTAATGGGGCGAAGGTAGTAGATGAGATCGATGCCGCAACAGGTATTCCTATTATTTCTTTATATGGTAAAAAGAAGAAGCCTACTAAAAAAGAGATGGATGCCATTGATATCATGGTATTTGATATCCAAGATGTAGGCTGCCGTTTTTATACCAATATCAATACCCTCTGCGATGTAATGGAAGCCTGTGCAGAATTTGGCAAAGAGCTGGTAATACTGGACCGCCCTAACCCCAATGGCTATGTGGATGGGCCTATACTGGACATGAAGTTGAAATCAGGCATTGGGAAATTCCCGATTCCTATTACGCATGGTATGACCATCGGTGAGTTTGCACAAATGATCAATGGAGAAGGATGGATTCCGGGAAAACTGAAATGCAGGATTAAAATCATCCCGGTAAAGCATTATGCACATGATATGGATTATACGTTGCCGGTAGGACCTTCTCCTAATTTAAATACGCAGCAATCTGTATTACTCTATCCCGCTTTATGTTTATTTGAAGGCACGATTGTAAGTCAGGGCAGGGGAACTTATATGCCATTTACCGTATTGGGCAGCCCCGACCTGAAGGGTATTTACAGCTTCTCTTTTACGCCGGTGAGCATCCCAGGAAAATCTGAAACTCCCCTGCACCAGAACCAGGTATGTTATGGCCTGGATCTGAGAAATTACGATACGGCTCCCACCCGGAAAGCAGGGAAAGTAGACATTAAGCTGATGATGGATATGTATAAGGTTTACCCCTTTAAAGAGAAATTCTTTGATTTTAAGCTCAGCAAGCAGATGCTGAATATTGACATATTAGCAGGCACTACTTTGTTTAAAGAACAGATCATTGCCGGCAAAAGCGAGGAAGAAATCCGTAAAAGCTGGGAGCCAGGTTTGAGCAATTATAAGAAAATGAGAACGAAGTATTTGTTATATCCATAATTGTTAGCTGTTATCCATGCCAGTATCTTCTATGTATTAACATCTAATTAACCGCCAGATAGTAATCGTTCCTTAGTTTACAGCAACCAATGTTTATTGGTGGAACGTTGCGAAAGTTAAAACTTATTAATAAACGGCATATGCTCCCGTGAAGTGGGTTTCTTTGTCATATCAAATCTGCGGTATGAAAAAGAAACTGTTTTTTATTGGCATTATGATTCCCCTGTTAGTAGCTACCCAACCTGATATATCTGTGCTGTTCGTGGTAACAGGTGTATATGTTTTATTGCAACGTAAGTGGTGTATTCAGTTAAAGATCAGTTCCGGCAAGTGAAATGTAATTTATTGATCAGTAAAACACAGTTATACATGGAGCCTGTTGCAATGAAAAAAGACAAAGTACTTTTAGTGGAGGATGACTATTTTTTTTCCAAAACAGTGAAATGTTTTTTGGAAAGAGTAGATAGATTTGAGGTACACCTGGCAGCAGATGGTCAAAGTGCCTGGGAGCTTTTCAAGCAGGAACAATTTGACATTTGCCTGCTGGACGTTGTGATGCCAAAGATGGATGGATTTTCCTTAAGTGTGTTAATCAGAGAGGTAAACCAGGATGTACCTATTATTTTTATCAGTTCCAGGTACCTGGAGTCCGACCGGATAATGGGGTTTAAGCAGGGAGGAGATGATTACCTGGTAAAGCCATTTAGTTTTGAGGAGTTGCGGCTGAGGATGAATATTTTTCTTAAACGTTCTAAAGGCCAACAGTTTGATATTTCCACCACTTATAAGTTCAGGGATTATACGCTGGATATGAAATGGTTTACGATCACGCAGGGAGAGCATATAGAAACCATATTCCCCAAAGAAGCCAGGTTATTGCAACTGCTGGCCGAAAACAAGAACAGGCTGATCAGCAGGGAGGACATCCTGGTAACAGTATGGGGTGCTGCTGATTTTTTTTCGGGACGTTCATTGGATGTGTATATATCCCGGCTTCGCAAGCGTTTTAGCAAAGACAAGCATGTGCTTATCGAAGCAAAACGTAATAAAGGATACATCTTGCAGATTGTGGATGGCATTTAATAATCTTATCTCACCTGTAAGTATAGCGATAGTGTAAATATTGTACCACAAAAGGCAAATAATCTATTTCCTTCCTGTTCCCCCTTATAATATCTTAGTACATGATATCGTAGGCATCCTGCACAGATAATTCCACGTGATCCGGCGCCTTACAGATATGCAACAGTATTAGTTATTATAAATTTTCAGGTAATGCAGGTGCTTGCTAGGCAGGATTATATCGTTTTTCTGATTTATTTTTTGATTGTCGCTTTATATGGCTGGTGGGTATACCGGAGAAAGCAGTCGGCCGCCACGGGAGTAAAGGATTATTTTTTAGCAGAAGGGTCGCTTACCTGGTGGGCTATTGGCGCCTCTTTGATTGCTTCCAATATTTCTGCGGAGCAATTTATCGGTATGAGTGGTTCCGGCTTTAAAATGGGGCTGGCCATTGCTTCTTATGAATGGATGTCGGCGCTTACCCTGATAGTGGTTGCTGTATTTTTTATCCCGGTGTATCTTAAAAACAAGATTTATACCATGCCGCAGTTTCTCAGCAGGCGGTATAATGATACGGTGAGTATGATCATGGCGGTGTTCTGGTTGTTGCTGTATGTAGTAGTAAACCTCACTTCTATTCTGTACCTGGGAGCGTTGGCCATCAACAGTATTTCAGGGATCAACCTGCACCAGTGTATGCTGGGGCTGGCCTTCTTTGCTATCGTAATCGCCCTGGGAGGCATGAAGGTAATCGGGTATACGGATGTGATACAGGTCTTTTTCCTGATGCTGGGAGGGTTGGTTACCACTTACCTGGCATTGAGTCTGGTAGCAGAACAGGAAGGAGGAAGTGGTGTGTTCCAGGGATTTACCATGATGACAACGAAAGCGGGCGATCATTTCCACATGATATTTGATAAGGATAATCCCAACTATATGGACCTGCCAGGGTTAAGTGTATTGCTGGGAGGGCTTTGGATTGCCAATCTGAATTACTGGGGCTGTAATCAGTATATTACCCAGCGGGCGTTGGGCGCAGATCTGCGTACTGCCCGCAATGGGATTTTATTTGCAGCGTTTTTAAAACTGCTAATGCCGCTTATTGTGGTATTGCCAGGTATTGCCGCGTATGTATTGTATAACCAGGATGTATTTCAGACGCAAATGATGCAGGGAGGGGAAGTAAACCCGGACAGGGCATACCCGGTATTGCTGAACCTGCTGCCTACGGGTTTAAAAGGGTTGTCTTTTGCCGCATTAACAGCAGCGGTAGTAGCCTCTCTGGCAGGTAAAATCAATAGTATTGCTACAATATTTACTCTGGATATTTATAAAAAAGTGATGCGGCCGGATGCTACAGAAAAGCATATGGTATGGATAGGGAAACTCACTGTAGTAGCAGGTATGTTGATCGCGGTAGTCATTGCACCACATCTGGGCATTGACAAAAAAGGAGGATTCCAGTACATACAGGAATATACGGGCTTTGTATCACCGGGTATTTTTGCTATGTTCATACTCGGATTCTTCTGGAAGAAAACGACGGCCAACGCTGCTTTGTTTGCCACCATTGGAGGGTTTATATTATCCGTGTGTTTAAAGTTCTTGCCGCTGGTGGTAAACCTGTCATTCCTGGCACCGTTGGGCTTTTCGAAAGACGTAGGCGGAGGAGTTTATGAGATTCCTTTCCTGGATAGAATGGCGATTGTTTTTTTACTTTGTGTGGGGGTGATGTATATCATGAGTGTAAGGGCGCATCGCCGGGGTGAGCAGCCACAGGGATTGGAGGTAGACAAGCGTATGTTCCGCCCTACGCCTGGTTTTATAGCAGGCTCGCTGATCATCTGTGGCATACTGGTAGCCCTTTATACGGTTTTCTGGTAAGCTGCTTTTAGCCATATGTTGTGAGGAACAGGTAAATATTGTATTGTCATTCACCAATAACAGTTTAAAAGGAAGCAGGAAGTTTTTCAACACTGCAATAATTTATCATATAAGATGGAAGCAAATAAACAGAGAAGTCAAAACTGGTTTGGACGGGAGGGAAAAGATGGATTTATATACCGCGCCTGGATGAAAAATCAAGGTGTTCCCCCTCACCAGTTTCAGGGCAAACCCGTGATTGGCATTTGTAATACCTGGTCGGAGTTAACACCATGTAATGCACATTTCCGGGAGCTGGCCGTAGCTGTAAAGAATGGGATCTATGAAGCCGGAGGATATCCGGTAGAGTTTCCGGTAATGTCATTGGGAGAAACACTGATGAAACCCACCGCGATGTTGTACCGTAATCTGGTGAGCATGGATGTGGAGGAGTCTATCAGGGCTAATCCGATGGATGGTGTGGTATTACTCTGTGGTTGTGATAAAACCACTCCGGCCCTGGTGATGGGGGCCAGCAGTGTGAACCTACCTACGATTGTCGTATCCGGAGGGCCGATGCTTACGGGTAAGCACAAGGGCAGGGATATTGGCACCTCTGATATATGGCGTTTCAGTGAGCAGCACCGGGCCGGGAAGATGACACAGGAGGAAATGCTGATGGCAGAAGCAGGAATGTGCCGGAGCAGCGGGCATTGCGCTGTGATGGGAACTGCTTCCACGATGGCTTCCATGGTAGAATCATTGGGCTTGTCGCTGCCCGAAAATGCAGCTATTCCGGCAGCAGATGCCCGCAGGAAAGTATTGGCGCATTTGTCCGGTATGCGTATTGTTGAAATGGTAAAAGAAAACAGGAAGTTATCAGATATTCTCACCAAAGAAGCATTTGAAAATGCTATTATGGCGAATGCTGCTATAGGAGGCTCTACCAATTTTGTGATACACCTGCTGGCCATTGCCGGGAGGATAGGTGTAAAGCTCAGTATGGAAGATTTTGAACGTGTAGCAGCAAAGATTCCTTTGCTGGTAAACCTGCAGCCTTCAGGAAAATATTTCATGGAAGACCTCTATTATGCTGGCGGGATCCCCGCTGTATTAAAAGAGCTGAAAGGGGTATTGAACAACGACTGTCTGACGGTAAACGGAAAGACGGTGCAGGAGAATTACGAGCAGCGGGAGTGTTATAACCGGGAGGTGATTGCCACAATAGATAAACCTTTTAACCAGATATCCGGTGTAATTGTATTAAAGGGCAATTTATGCGAGCATGGCGCTGTGATAAAACCATCAGCCGCCACGCCGGCATTACTGCAGCATGAAGGTCGTGCAGTAGTATTTGAAAATATTGAGGATTACAAGCACCGCATTGATGATCCGGCGTTGGACGTAGATGAAAATAGTGTATTAGTATTGAAGAATGTAGGGCCTAAAGGATATCCTGGTATGCCGGAAGTAGGTAATATGGGCATCCCTACCAAACTGCTGGAAAAAGGGGTGACGGATATGGTACGTATCTCTGATGGCAGAATGAGCGGCACCGGTTTTGGTACCGTGGTATTGCATGTATCGCCGGAGGCTGCCGTAGGCGGTACTTTGGGGATTGTGGAAAGCGGAGATGTGATTGTCCTGGATGTAGCTAACAGGAAACTGGAACTGAAGGTTTCTGATGAGGAGATCCAGCAGCGGAAAGCTAAATGGAAAAGCACGGTGAATATAGTAGAGCGCGGCTATGTGCATTTGTATCAGCAGCATGTACAGCAGGCACATCTGGGAGCCGACTTTGATTTCCTGAATGGTTGTTCAGGCGGGGATGTGGTAAGGGATTCGCATTAAAGCGTGTTTATTCCAAGAGGTCGGCTTCTTTAGGAGCATGGGCGCTGCGATATTCAAAAGGCGTTTGGCCCATGATCTTTTTGAACTGCCGGTTAAAGTAAGAGATATTTCCAAAGCCACATTCGAAGCATACATTGGCAATACTCATGTCTTGTTCCAATAGCAGGCGGGTAGAGTGGGTGATACGAACATGATTGACAAACTGGGAGAATGTTTTCTCCGTACGCCGTTTAAAGTACCGGCAAAAAGCCGCTTCGCTCAGGCAAGCCAGCGAAGCGGCATCTTTACTGCTGACTTCTTCTTTGAAATTCTCGATCACATATTTGAAAACCGCCTCCAGCTTATTCGTATTACTATCTTTGGAAAAGAGTTTAGGAATGGTTTTATTGATAAAGGTGATCTCTTCTTTCTTCAGTCCTGATAAATGATTCAGTAATTGCAATAGCAGGATCAACGTTTGTAATCCTTTACTGCCGGTAATCTGATAAAAGAAAGAACGGATCAGGTCATTCGCCTGCAGCTGTATGCCACGGTCCGCCTTACTCAGCAGTTCCCATACTTTGGCCAGTTCGCCTTTGGAGAAAAACTCTCTCCCCAAAAAGTCTTCCTTGAAAAAGATAACGATGGCATGCGCAATTTCGCCGGATTTGATAAAGGATTGTTCATTGTAAAAGCAGTGGGCAAAACCTGGTCCGAAAAGATATACTTCCCCATCATTAAAGTTTAATACTTTATTGCCCGCATAGAGTTTTCCATAGCTTTTGGCAATCAGGATCAGTTCATAAGAATCATGAAAATGAAAAGGAGAAGTAAAATGAGGCTGGTAGTATTCTTTTACTACAAAACTCATGTTATCTGTCGCGGCCTGGTGTTGAAAGATGCTTTTCATGTAAGCAATATAATGAGCTAATTACAATAAATGCGCATAATTTGTTTGTAATGTAAATATTGTACAACAATTGGCAAATAGGATATTTCTAAACTGCGTACAGGTAAGCTATTTTAGCATTGGGAATTAATTGGGGAATTTCACGTTATAAATGGCAGCATAATGACTGCCGGAGAAAAAAGATCTATTAGAAACCTGCCGTTGGCAATGGATATGCGGTCAGGCAAATGCAAAAAAATATATTATGAACAACAGGTTTGAAAACCAGGTAGCCGTTATCACCGGCGGCGCTGATGGGTTAGGAAAAGGTATTGCCCGACGGATTGCAGCGGAAGGAGGTAAGGTTATTTTATTGGATATAAATGCCGGTTTGCTGGAGCGCACCGTACAGGAAATGAAGAATGCCGGATTGGATGTAGCAGGTTATCCGGCGGATATTTCGCAGGAAGCGGCCGTAAAACAGGTATTTGAACAAATCGGGAATACCTATGGTAAAATAGATATCATGGTCAATGCCGCAGGTATAGTAGGACCTACCAATACGAAGATTACGGATTATCCTGTAGCCGAATATGATAAGATATATGGGATTAACCTGAGAGGCGCCTTCCTGGTTACCAAGCATGCTATTGCTATTATGGAGCAGAAAGGTTATGGCCGTATTTTGCTGATTGCTTCCATTGCAGGTAAAGAAGGGAATCCTTTTATGGCCGGATATTCTTCCATGAAAGCAGGCGTAATAGGCCTGGTAAAAGGTATTGGTAAAGAGTATGCAGAAACAGGGATTACGGTAAATGGTCTGGCGCCCGCTGTAATCAAAACAGCGATGAATGATAATACAGCCCCGGAGCAGCTGGCTTATATGACCAGTAAAATTCCTATGAAAAGATTAGGTACGGTAGAAGAGGTAGCCGCTATTTCCACCTGGATTGTATCCGGAGAAGCCAGCTTCACCACCGGTTTTGTTTTTGACCTCTCAGGCGGAAGAGCCACTTATTAAGTTTATAAAGATCATGATAATGGGAAATGTTTCCGCATCACAAAAGAATGTAATTGTTTTAGGGGGCTCATCCGGTATCGGAAAGGCTACGGCACAAAGATTTGCAAAGGAAGGCTGGAGAGTATTAATTGGTTCTTCTGATCTTAATAATGGCAGGAAAGTGCTGGCCACGCTGTGTGGGGAAGGTCATGAGGCATTTGAGGTAGACGTTCGCAGCCTGGAAGCGATCAGGCGTTTCCGGGAGCAGGTGGCAGCTGCGTATACTACTTTTGATGTGCTCGTAAATAGTGTGGGCGTATCAGAGGGTGCGGAAGTATTGAATAGCGATTTTAAACAATGGGACAATACGTTGCAGGTGATGTTGTATGGTACGGTAAACAGTTGCCGGGAGCTGGTGCCTTTGATGCCCGATGGTGGCAGGATCATACATATTACATCGATACACCACAACCGGGTAGAGAAAGGCAGTTCGGCGTATGGAATGGCTAAAGCAGCTATCACGCAATTCACCCGTTCGCTGGCGATGGAGCTGGCACCCAGAAATATTCTGGCCAATACCATCGCACCCGGTTTTATTAATACGCCTATGTCTGTAAAAGCAGATGGCAGGAATGAACTGGATACTACCTGGTTTAAAGATAACTATATAAAATACAATCATCTTCCCTTAAAACGATCAGGAGAACCGGAAGAGGTAGCCGGAGTAGTATATTTCCTGGCTGGCGCAGATGCCAGTTATATGACAGGTTCAGTAATTACAGTGGACGGAGGACTGACAATTACTTTTTAGTAAAGTCCTATATCAACATAAAATCAATATTTCAGCATAACATGCCTGCTTTTGCAGGTAATGTTCGGGTCATTTATTTTTAATTTTTTCAATTCCAGGTTATGAAAACGATCTCGCGTAAAAAATGCCGCGGCATGATGCGCTATGGGCAACTTTTTTTCAGAAAGGCGCTGGATAGCAAGCATGCCCGTATGCTTATCTGCTTTTCTTTTTTCTTAGTACTGTCTTCCGCATTATTTGCACAAACAGGTAAAACCGTTACTGGGGTAGTAACCGATGAAAAAGGCACTCCCGTACCAGGTGTTACCGTAAAAGTGAAGAACACAGCCACCGGTGTGGTAACAGATGGGAGCGGTAAGTATACCATCTCATTAACAGGGGCGGATCCGGTATTGGTATTTACCAACATTGGGTTTACCATGCAGGAGATCACTATAGGCGACCGCCGTGTGGTGAATGTAGTATTAAAGAATCTTGCCACAGACCTCGGACAGGTAGTGGTAGTAGCTTATGGTACACAAAAGAAAACCTCTACTACTGCATCGGTCAGCAGTTTAAAAGTAGATGAAGTAAAAAATGCACCGGTAGGTAATATCACTAACTCTATTGCCGGACGTGTATCTGGTGTGATCACGGCACAGAACAGCGGAGAGCCGGGACGTGATGGCTCGGAGGTGCATATACGTGGTGTAGGAACAAATGGGAACAGCGCACCATTGTATGTAGTAGATGGTGTGGTACGTGATTTTTCTAAATTGGACCCCAATGCCATTGAGTCGATTACAGTATTGAAGGATGCTGCAGCAGTAGCTCCTTATGGTATGGCAGGTGCCAATGGGGTGGTACTGGTTACTACCAAAAAGGGGAAGACGGGTAAGCCTACCTTATCTTATAATGGTTTTGTAGCTATACAAAATCCGACGGTGATTGTAGATATGCTTAACGCATACGACTATGTGCGGTTGCGCAATATTGCAGATGTCAACGCCGGACAGGCACCTCCTTTTTCAAACGAACAGGTGGCAGGGTATAAAAAGTCATCAGAAGGGGCACCTGATGCCGACTATGACAAGTATCCCAATACCAATACCATGGATGCTATCCGTAACCGTAATACACCGATTACTTCTCATAATGTTTCTGTTTCAGGCGGTTCGCAGGGTGTTACCTATTATGTAGGCCTGGGATACCTTTACCAGGGCGGTATGTGGTCTACCACCAATGCCAGCCGCTATAATCTGGTAGCCAATATCGAAGCCAAACCTACCAATACGACTACTATCGGATTGTCATTAAACGGATTTAATAATGTGATCAAACGCCCTGGCGCAGATCCTAATGCCATATTTAACAATGCACAGGCCTGGAGTCCCATCAATGCCTTAAAATATTCTAATGGATTGCTGGCCAACAATAATGGAAAGCCTTCCATTTTACCCTTGCTGTCAACCGGTGCCCGTACCAGTGATGAAACCAAAGTAAATGCTACTTTATCCATCAAACAGGAATTACCTGTGAAAGGCCTGGATGCAAGGTTTGCCATCAGTTATGATCCTACTACTTATTTTCAGAAGAACTGGAATCAGCCAGGACCTTCTACCTACAATATTAATACAACCGTAACACCTTACGAGTATACAGAAGTGCCCAATGCAGGGAAGGCTTCCCTGTCGCAGTCTAATGAGCGCTGGAAAGAATTTACCTATCAGGGCTTTTTGAATTACCAGCGTACGTTTGGCAAACATGACATTTCCGGTTTGCTGGTAATGGAGGTGCGGAATACAAAGTATGATCGTTTTTCTGCCAGCAGATCCAATTATGAACTGAATATTGATGAACTGGACCTGGGTAGTTCTGATCCGGAGCATATGGGTAATGGCGGAGGTTCCAGCACTACCAGCCAGGTAGGGTATATCTACCGTGCAACGTATGCCTATTCAGGTAAATATATGGTAGAAGCATCCGGCCGTTATGACGGGCATTATTACTTTGCCCCTGGTAAAAAGTATGGATTTTTCCCTGCCTTCTCCTTAGGATGGCGGTTATCTGAAGAAGATTTTATCAAACAAAATCTTACCTGGGTAGATAATCTGAAAGTAAGAGGTTCGTGGGGTAAATCCGGTAACCTGGCAGGAGGCCCCTTTCAGTATTCCAGTGCGATGGGCGTATATGGCGGAGCCTATGTAATTAACGGTGCAGTGTTGCAGGGAGCTTTCGAAAGGCTGGAAAGCAATCCGAACATCACCTGGGAAGTAGCCACTAAAACAAACGTAGGTGTAGAGTTCACGGTGTTGAAGGGATTGCTGGGACTGGAAGCAGATTACTTTTCAGAACAGCGTAACAATATGCTGGTATCACCCGGCAATGTGGTGCCTACTGAATACGGAATCGGCCTGGCGCAGGAAAACGCGGGTATTATGAAGAACCATGGTGTAGATCTGGCCCTTCGCAGTTATCACACCTTTGGAAATGGCATCCGGCTGGATATCGGCGCTACCTTTACCTACGCGAAGAACAAGGTGGTAGAAACATTTGAGAATCCGGTAACCCGTGATAATGTAAACCGTTCCCGTACAGGAAGAGCATTAAATTCCCAGTTTGGATTAAAAGCATTGCGTTTATACCAGACAAGTGACTTTGATGAAAACAATCAGCTGAAAGGATTGCCGCAGCCTACTTTTGGAGCAGTAGCACCGGGAGATATTATGTATGCTGACATTAACGGCGACGGCAAAATTGATGGTAACGATGAAACCTACATTGGTTACTCCATATTACCGCAGGTAATTTATGGATTGAATCCACGTATTTCCTACAAAAATTTTGATCTCACTTTTTTAATACAGGGAGCTACGCAGTCGAACGTGCCTATGTTCCGGGGAGAGCTGGTATGGCCTTTCTTCACTGGCGCTAATGCCACGCAGGCAGTTGCCAATGATTTCTGGACACCGGAAAACCCCAATGCAAGATATCCCCGGCTTTTTGGTCAGGGAGGCAATGCCAACAATCAGCAAATGTCTTCCTGGTGGTTGTATGATGGATCATATATCAGGCTGAAGCATGCAGAGCTGGGATATTCCCTGCCTGCCTCCGTGTTGCAGACATTGAAGATGCAACAGGTACGTTTTTATCTGTCGGGCCAAAACCTGCTTTCCTGGAGTAAGCTCAGTGACTTCATTGATCCTGAAATGGGACAAGGTGGCCAGAGTGAACATACCAGGGGCTGGTATTATCCTCAGCAACAGGTGTTCTCTGCCGGTTTAAATGTTACATTCTGAAACCATTAAAAAGAAATGCAAATGATTACTATAAAAAGCTGCAGCCGTTACATGATGTTGGTGCTGCTCACGTGTATACTGTTTGCCTGTAAAAAAGAGTTTCTGGAGATCACGCCCAAAGATCAACTTTCGGCGGAGTCTATTTTTAAGGATGAGTCCGGAGGCGACCTCTTTATGAATGATATCTATAATGGATTACCGGACGCAGATGCAGGCAGTTATAACTATGATCCATTGGAGAACTATGGAGATAATTCTGTAAGCGGGTTCCAGTGGGCCATGTCGTGGCAGTTATCGATTGCCCGTAACTATGGCGCCAGCAGTCTTAATCCTGGTTTGTATAATCATGATTATCCCGCTATGCCTTTTATGTACAATCACATGTATGTACGTATCAGAAAGTGTAATCTGTTTATACAGCAGGTAGAAAAGAATGCCGCTAATTATCCGGAAGACTGGCAGAAAAGACGTATCGCAGAAGCACGTTTTCTGCGTGCTTACTATTATCACCTGGCCTGGATGGCATATGGCGGAGTACCGATCATTACGGAACCATTGAACCGGACCACACAAGGAGAGGATATCTTTCAGCCCCGTAGCACTGCTGCGGAAACCTATCAGTTCCTGGTAGATGAGCTGGCAGCTGCAGCTACAGACCTGCCCAGTGAACTGGGAGGAGGCCGGGCTACAAAGGGCGCAGCACTCACTTTGAAGGGCTGGGTGGAGTTGTTTGCAGGTAAGTATGAAGCAGCCGCAGCAACCAATGAAAAGATCATTGATGAAATGGGCAATGGTAACCCTTACCGCTTATTTGCCGACTATAATGCGCAGTTCCTGGCAGAGAATAATAATAAGGAAGAAGCCATTTTTTCCTATCAGCATGTATTGCCTCTCCGGGCCTCTTCCAAATCTACTTACTTCGGTCCTAAAGGTGAATACGGCGGATGGGGGCAGATGCAGCCTACACAGGGATTAGTAGATGCTTATGCAATGGCTAATGGGCTGGCGATCACCGATCAGGGGTCCGGATATAATGAAGCGAAGCCTTATGAAAACAGGGAACCACGTTTTTATCAGTCTATCCTGTATCATGGTGCTACGTTTGCCGGTAAAAAATTTGATATGAAGAAGGGCGGCGAGTTTGCGCTGAACCCTGGTGCAGAAAATAATACCGGTTATTTCCGGAGGAAGGGAATTGATGAGCGATTAAAAGGACAAACCAATCTGGACGGCGCCAATTATGTATTCTTCCGTTATGCAGAAGTACTGCTGAATTTTGCAGAAGCCAGCATTGAGCTGGGACAGACCGGACAGAAAGTAATCAACGCTATTAACCAGGTAAGGCAGCGGAGTGGCTTACCTACTATTGCAGATACCTATCACCGCACCTTGAATCAGCAGGAGCTGAAAGCATTGGTACGCCGTGAAAGGAGAGTAGAGCTGGCGTTTGAGAATAAAAGATACTGGGATCTGATCCGTTGGAGAACAGCTGAAACTGTGTTGAATCAACCGGTTTACGGTGTGGAAATTACAGAACAGGGAGGGGCATTGAATTACAATACCAAAGTACTGGTACATACCAAACAGTTTGCAGCGAGGAATTACCTGTTCCCGATATTCCAGGGCTGGATAGATGCCAATCCGGCTATAAAGGCGCAGAA
Source organism: Chitinophaga sp. H8 (assembly GCF_040567655.1). Taxonomy (NCBI): domain Bacteria; kingdom Pseudomonadati; phylum Bacteroidota; class Chitinophagia; order Chitinophagales; family Chitinophagaceae; genus Chitinophaga; species Chitinophaga defluvii. The sequence goes on from NZ_JBEXAC010000001.1 coordinate 433,739, forward strand.
TGGCGGGCCAGATGGCTGGAGCAACGGGCAGAACCCAGGTTATTAATATTTCTCAATGATCAATCTTATTGAAGATGAAACAATATTTCAGCAATATCGTCACTGGTATTATTATTCTATTGACTGCAGGCATGACCGCCTGCAAAAAAATGCCGGAATCGCCGGATGGCACCGCGAATATCTACCTTACCGCAGCTACGGCCACTACTTACCTGGTGCCAGGCAGCAGCAAGAATTATATAGCAGAGAAGAGCACTAAACAATTGCGTATACCGGTATATCTTTCCCGTTCAGGGCTACAACCACAAAGTGGTTATACCGTAACCGTTACTGCCGATGATACCACTGCACAAAAACTGATAGATAAAGGAACAGTAAACACAGACAAGGGGTTGGTAGCTCCGGCAGGTGTATATACTATACCGCCAACATTTACAGCCGGAGGAGAAAAGGCAGGCTTTGAAGTGGTATTTGATGCTAATAAGCTGGAGCCTTATCTGGGAAAACTCCTGGTGCTGTCTGTCAGGATTAGTAACCCTTCCCAATATATAATCAATGAAAAATTGTCTACATTAAACATTGTGGTAGATGTAGATCTGGTATTACTGGGCGCTAAAACAGATGTTACGGCACAGTATATCAAAAATGCAGGCAATCCTTTTACCCGTTCGGATAATAATACCGGGCGCCGGGGACTACTGGCGGTATGGACAACCAGCAACAGTGTCAAGAATTTTGAGGGAGGTACACTGGGAGGTTTTGATGACTATGGTGGCGGTGGTTTTATGGGGATGGAGCGTTATGGTTCTCCCGCTATTCCTAATGGTAAAATATACCAGACCGTTACATTGCCTGCTGCCCGGTACGTATTTACCGCAGAATTTGAAAGTTTTGGCGTGAACGATGTAGCTTATTTAGCAGCAGCTGCAGCTAACACTTTGCCGGATGTAGCTGATATCTCGGGAGCATTGGGACATACCCCCTTTGCAGCCCCTTCCTTATCATTCACTGTGGATAAGGAGCAAGCTGTTTCGGTGGGGATTGTAGCTAACCTGATACAGGATTTTCAATGGTTCAGATTACGTTATGTGAAATTGTATCAGTATAAGAATATTTTCGATTGATGATTATTAATGAGTGAATATGGGAAAAATAAAGAGTCTGGCCACGGGCATGTATATATGTCTGTTGCTGGTAGCAACACAATACAGTTATGCGCAGGTAAATGCCGGTATTTTTTATACGACCATTTTTGCCAAAACCGCCCCTTATTCAAGAGCGGTAGGGTTAGGTAAAGATGCCAGCGCCTGGTTTTTGAAAGACGTGAATGGAGATGGTAAAGACGACGCAGTAGCTTACTATAACAATGGCCGGTGGCAGATAGCCCTTTCGGATGGCGTACGTTTTGTTAATCCGGAGGACTACCTGGTGTACCAGCCTGCGGACGGCGGCGATGTTAAAAAGTGGCAACCACTAATGGGGGATGTAAACGGAGATGGAAAGCAGGATGCCGTTTTTTTTGATCCCGGAAAGGGCAACTGGTATTGTGCATTATCGGTGGGTACTGCCTTTGCAGCGCCGGTGTTGTGGGCAACCACAGCGGGAGGTGGTACAACGACACCTTTCCTTGCAGATGTGGACGGAGATGGGAAGCAGGACGCCGTTTTTTATGAGCCGGGCAAAGGAGCCTGGTATGTGGGACTGTCTGATGGAACAAAAACATTTAAGGCATTTACTCCCTGGGCAACAGGACTAGGGCAGGACGCCAACCAGCATTTGCTGGCAGATGTAAATGGTGATGGGAAAGCGGATGTTTTGTGTTTTGATAATAAAACAGGTACCTGGAAGGTAGCTTTATCAGGAGGTGAAAAATTTGCAAGCGCATCCGTTTGGAAAACCGGCTTTGGTACCGGAGCAGAGAAAGGGCTGGTGTATGACATTGATAAAAACGGTAAGGCAGATATCCTTTACTATGACAAGGCAGCATGGTGGGTATGTTATAGTACCGGTCAAACATTTGATGAAAAAAGCAAACAACGCTGGATGTCGGGGCACCGGCCTGCCACAATGATTTCCAGAGGGAACCGTCCGGCACCGGAAGCCATTTTAACGGGCAATCTTTCCGGCAGTGCTGCCGGTGCATGTGTGGTGTCCGCAGGGGAGTGGCTGGTGCTGGAAAATACCAGTAAAACAACGACGGTGGATGCCCCGCTGACAGATACCTGGACCGCCTGGGGGAATGAATATATCCCGCAGTTACCAGGGCATATTGGTACCTATGATGCCAGTGATCCGGTTATCAATGACCTGCAGATAAAGATGATGCATGATGCCGGATTTACCTATATCATGCTGGACATTACCAATGGAAGGAATGCCTGGGTAGATGACCGTGCAAAAAGGTTTGTTGAGAGAATAGGTCATTGGAACAGCCAATTGAGCGGTAACCAGCACAAGATGTATTTCTGTATTTCCATGGGTGGCAGCCGGGGCAATAAAGGTCAGGCTGCAGCTGATATCTGTGAAGCAGAATCCAAACGTACCTGGGACGAATTTTACGTGCCTTATAAGGAGCATTACTATAACATGAACGGGAAACCTCTGCTGATCCATTTTGTGGAGCAGCCTGTGCACAGTGAGGATATCAAAACTTTTGAAAGTAAGCTGCCTTACTTCAGCAAGTTCACCGTGCGTTGGATGTACAATGAAATAAAAGACCGGCCGGAGAATGTGAATGCATATGGCTGGCCTATATTGGAGAAGCATGGTAATCCTGCAGGCAACGAAGTGATGAATGTTAGTCCGGGCTTCTGGAATGGATTGGTAGGCGCCAGCCGGGAACAAGGGGAACTATACCGCCATCAATGGTTGCGGGTGTTACAACATAAACCACAAAGCATTTGGCTGAATAGTTTTAATGAAACCTGGGAGCATACCAGTGTGGAGCCTTCGCATGTAGTACCGGCTCCCAATACCACCAACTTTGTAAGTACCTGGACAGACTATTACGGGCATCGTATGGACGATTTTTATTGGATCATGACGAAACAATATAATCGCCTTTATATGTACGGAGAGCTTTTTAAAGACTGTTATTTACAGGAGGATGGCAGCAATGATATTTATGTGGTGAATGACCAATCCATCGATAAATGCGGGCGTAATAAGCCTCATATGGCCCCTGTTTTATTGGTGCCAAAAGGATTTATCGGCAGCTTTAAAGGAAAAGTGATTAACACCGCATTGCAATCAATAGGGCGTGTCAGCAAGGTAAACAACACTGGTAAAACAGGCGAAGAAGAGATAAAGCCTGTACCTTATACAGCAATCCACATGAAAGGGGAGCTGGCTACCCGTGCGCTGAAAAACTATGACAGGCTTGAGTCTGACATCTATACACCAGCAAATGTTTTTCCGGAAAAGCATGCTGGTCCGTCGGCCGGCTGGCCTGGCGATTATGAAGGTCGTATTATATTGGCACTTACTTTACAGGCACAGGCTACCCACCGGGAGCCGCAATACCTGGCTGATCTGATGAAGATGCTGCCCAGGCAGTTAAACAGCAAAGGGTATCTGGGGCCCGTAATGACTGATTCCATTGCTGAGCAGCAACTGTCCGGACATGGCTGGTTTTTACGTGCTTTATGTGAATACTATCAGTGGAAAAAAGATCCGGCGGTAAAGCGGTATATATCGGATATCATCCAAAACCTTGCCTTGCCTACCAAAGGAGCGCATAGTGTATATCCTATTGATCCGGCTGCCAGAATAAAACATGTAGGGGAAGCAGCCGGTACCCAGCAGAATGCGATAGGCAGGTGGCAGTTATCTTCCGATATTGGTTGTGATTTTATTTTCATGGATGGTGTAATACAAGCTTACAGCCTTTTTCCGTCTGCGGAGTTAAAAGCATTGATAGATGAAATGATCGCCAGGTTTTTACAGATGGACCTGGTAGCGATCAATGCACAAACGCATGCCACCTTAACCGGTTTAAGAGGAATGCTGCGTTATTATGAGATCAACAAAGATCCTTATCTGCTTACCGAAGCAGTAAAGCGCTATAAGTTATACCGGGAGGAAGCCACAACAGCGAACTACGAAAACTTTAACTGGTTTGAACGTCCGGATTGGACAGAACCTTGTGCTATTGTTGATGCCTATATGGTGGCCACACAGCTGTGGCAGCTAACCGGAGAATCGCTATTCTTGCAGGATGCCCATGCCATGTATTACAATGCATTAGCGCATACACAGCGGCACAATGGTGGTTTTGGACTCGACAATTGCCCCGGTCCTGTAAGCAATACCTTAAAAGTGTTTGAAGATGAGGCTTACTGGTGCTGTACCATGCGTGGAGGAGAAGGCATGGCGCAGGCTATCCGGTATAATTATTTTACAGGAGATAACCGGTTGGTGATTCCTTTTTTTAACACCAGTGAAGTAACCAGCGCTTTTGGTAAGCAAAAGGTAACCATCCGGCAGGAAAGCAGTTATCCCTTTGCCGGCAAGGTATCTTTTACTGTCGTTGCATCAGATGTAAAAGCCCCTGTGCAGCTGGAATTGTTTGCACCAGACTGGGCTACTAATCTACAGGTAAGCATGAACGGAAAACCAGTATCTTTTAAACAGGAAAATGGTTTTGTAGTGGTAAATGCGAAGTTGGGTAAAGGCACACAGCTGGAATATACCTTTGATATGCAGCCCCGCTTAATGCCGATGGCCAATGTACTGCATGCCCGCCCAGGCTATTATAATGTTACTTACGGTCCTTTATTACTGGGATATTCCGGTACATCAGAAACCACTTTTAAAGGCCAGCCGGAGATAGCACGGATTTCGGAGAAAGTATGGCAGGTAAAAGGGACAGCAGTGCGTTTAACGCCTGTGTTCCATTTGCTGGACCCTGCAGTGAAAAAGGATAGTGTTTACAAGAAACAAATACTTTTTCAGGTGGTAAAGTAATATATGCCTGGTAGGCAGGAGGTGTTTTATACAAAAGCAGAAGATGCCGTATATGTTTTATTGAGGATAATAAAACATATACGGCATCTTCCTTTTAACAATATTAGTTAAATTTAAATAACCAAATTGCCCGTTATGAATTCACGCCGCGATTTTTTACAGCAACTTGCCGCTACCGCAATAGCATTGCCTTTATTGCCACTTGCCGGATGGGCCCATGGCAGCAATAGCCGGGATATGCCTCATGGCCCGGTATTGCGGGTAGCCATTATGGGATTGGGTGGTTACGGCACTATGGTAGCAGAAGCTATGCGGGCCTGCGTGAAGGCTAAATTGACAGGTGTGATCAGTGGCACGCCGGCAAAGATTAAAGACTGGCAATCCAGGTTCTCTATTCCTGAAAAGAATTGTTACAATTATGAAAACTTTGATCAGATAAAAGATAATAAAGACATTGATGTGGTATATATTACCACACCCAATGCATTACATCATGATCAGGTAATACGGGTAGCCGCAGCAGGAAAACATGTTATTTGCGAAAAGCCGATGGCATTGAATGCCAGGGAGGGAATGGAAATGGTAGCCGCCTGTAAGAAAGCGAATGTACAGTTGCTGGTAGGTTATCGTATGCATTTTGAACCTAAAACCCTGGAAATTATCCGGATGAGAAAAAGCGGGGACTTTGGGAAGATCCTGTTTTTTCAGGGACTATGTGGTTTTAGAATAGGAGATCCTAATCAGTGGCGATTGAATAAACAATTAGCTGGTGGAGGTTCCCTGATGGATATAGGCATATATGCTATTAATGGCTCCCGGTATATGGTGGGAGAAGAACCTGTCTGGGTTACTGCACAGGAAACCAAAACAGACCTGGTGAAGTTCAAAGAAGGCGTGGATGAAACAATCCAGTTTCAATTGGGTTTTCCGGGAGGAGCTGTTGCCTCTTGTTTGTCCACTTACAATATGAATAACCTGGACCGTTTTTTCTTAAACGGAGAGAAGGGATTTGCGGAATTGCAACCTTCAACAGGATATGGCCCTATCAAAGGACGCACCAACAAAGGAGAGTTGACCCATCCTCATGTTACGCATCAAACGGTACAGATGGAAGAAATGGCCGGCATTATTTTAGAAGGAAAACAACCGGTGGTACCCGTAAACGGAGAAGAAGGAGTGAAAGATCTGAAGATTATTGATGCTATTTACCAGGCTGTCAAAACCGGAGGTAAGGTAGATTTAAGTCTGTAGAGAAGCCATGATTTATTAGCATATCCCCGTTAGCACTTACTCCAAAAACTTTGCTGTGCTCCCTGCACGGCATAACGTAAATATTGTATTATAAATGGCAAAAGGAATGCTGCCTTTCCTGGCGATTCTACTGTAACTTAGTTGATACAGGTTATAAAGATTATTGATTCCACGTAGCACTTCCAAATACCATATACTATTCAGCTGCCGGAGATGATGATGTTAGTAGTTATGCAGCAATACAACAGACAACTTTCTGATCCAATATGTACTAAACAAATCTTCCATATGAGAACAGTTATACTATTTATCTGCCTGTATGCGGGGATAGGCGCACCGCTTATTGCAACGGCACAAAAAAATGCCGGTATATTTTATTCTACTTTATTTGCAAAGTCAGCTCCTTACAAGCGCTTGTCGGGCTTTGGCACCGGCGCATCGCATTTTTTTATGAAGGATGTAAACGGAGATGGAAAGGATGATGCAGTAGCATACTTCAGCAACGGCGATTGGTATGTAGCAGTATCTGATGGAACAAATTTCGGAACGCCCCGGAAATATCTGGCGTATACAGTGCCTGCCGGAATTATACCGATGATGGGAGATATGAACGGAGATGACAAGCAGGATGCAGTTTATTTTAATCCTTCGGATGGCAGCTGGAAAGTAGCTTTATCCAATGATACCACATTTATATCTCCTGTTCAATGGTCTATAGGTAATGGCGTGGGCTCCGTAGATCAGTTCCTGGCAGATGTAAACGGAGATGGTAAAGATGATGCAGTGATCTATTTCCATACCGGCTTACCCGGATATTGGTATGTAGGGCTTTCCAATGGCGTAAATGGATTTGGAGGCTTTAGCCCCTGGATAACTGGATTTGGCAATGCTTCCTCTAACCAGCGTATGTTGGGAGATGTAAATGGAGATGGAAAGGCGGATGCCATACATTATACGAAATCCACCGGAGCCTGGAATGTAGCGTTATCCAGCGGAACAGGGTTTACCTTGAGTGGTACCTGGCGTACTGGTTTTGGTGCGGGTAAGGAACAGGGATTTGTATATGATGTGGACAGAGATGGTAAATCAGATATTGTTTATTATGATGGCGGTGAATGGTGGACCAATTATTCAACCGGTACCGTTTTCGATACCTATAATCACAGGTGGGTAGTAAACAATCGTGCTGCAAATGCCAAAGGGGCTGTGCCCGGTCCTGCAGCAAAATTGCTGGCTAGTATGTCGGGCAGCATTACAGAAGCAGGTATTGTGTCTAACGGGGAATGGCTTTGCCTGGGAAACAGTAATAAAGGAGCTACGGGAGATGCGGTTTATGCAGATACCTGGACGGTATGGGGGAATGATTATGAACCGCAGCTGCCAGGACATACAGGTACATATGATTCGGGCGACAGCACCATCAATGACATACAGCTGAAAATGATCCACGACGCGGGATTTACTTATATTATGTTTGATCTCACCAATGGCGTGAATGCGTGGGTAGATAACCGGGCCAAACAATTTATACAGCGTATCAAGCGCTGGAATGCCAACCTTGGGCCAGGTAAGCATAAGATGTATTTCTGCGTGTCGATGGGAGGCAGCCGTACAGCACCCAATACAGATGCCGCAATGGCAGTAATAGAATCGGAATCTCAATGGGCATGGAACGATTTTTATCTGCCTAATCAGGACGACTATTATCAGCTGAACGGGAAACCATTGCTGGTTCATTTTGTAGAGTGGACGACCAACAGCAATGCGATTATCAATTATACCGGCAGCACGCCACATCCCAACTACAATAAGTTTACGATCCGCTGGATGTATAATGCTATCTATAATGATACCATTTACAGTAATGCATATGGCTGGCCTATCTATAATAAATTCGGTAACCCTGCAGGCAATGAGGTGATGGACGTGATGCCTGGGTTCTGGAATGGAGGCTCAGGGTCACCACGTGAGCAGGGAGAGTTATACCGTAGCCAATGGCTGAGAGTATTGCAGCATAACCCTGCCAGTGTATGGCTGAACAGCTTTAATGAATCATGGGAACATACTGCAGTAGAACCCTCTTATATCAGGCCCACCAATACATTGGATAATGCAGCCATGGATAGCACCTGGACAGATTATTACGGCGACCGGATGGATGATTTTTATTGGGTGATGACGAAGCAGTATAACAGGTTGTTTATGTATGACCAACTTTTTGATGGGTCTTATTTGCAGGAATATGGGCACGCGGAAGTATATAAAGTAACGGGTTGTTCTTTTGTTTACCAGGGAAGCATGCCACATCAGGCACCTATATTATTGGTGCCGGAAGGATTTATGAGCAATTTTTCAGGAGAAGTGATAGATGCTGATCTGGACCAGGTATGCGCCTTCTCTGCCCGTAAGGCAGCACCTGCAATAGTACAAAAGGAAACGCCTGGCCAGAAGCAGGAAGGATTATTTACCTTAAGCACATTCCCTAATCCATCTGGTACTTTTTTTACAATAAAAGTAAGCAGCAGTGGTAATGAGCCGGTAAATATAAAGATCATGAATGCAGCGGGCCAATTAGTAGAGCAGCTAAATAAAAGAAATGCGAACGGTACCTATCAGATAGGAGAACATTACGTGCCAGGGAATTATCTGCTGGAGGTAAGTAATAGAAAAACTAAACAAACCTGCTGGCTGATCAAGCAGTGAGGCAATTAGTAAAGTGAAAGTGTTCATCAAAAAGTAAATAAAAGGAGTATTAATGAGTAGAATAGTAATGCTGGTATTAGCCATTGTGTTAGGTACCAGTGAAGTCCATGCACAGGAATGGAAAGGAAAATGGATTGCCACAATGGAAAATCAAAGTGCCACCAATACCTGGCTGGCATATCGTAAACAGGTAAATGTGGGGCAGGTACCAGCTCATGCCATGGCCAGGATAGCTGCCGACAGTAAATACTGGCTATGGATAAACGGTAAGCTGGTGGTTTTTGAAGGGGGATTGAAGCGGGGGCCTAATCCCATGGATACCTACTATGATGAAGTAGATATTGCAGCCTATCTGAAAACAGGTAATAACACCATCGCTGTATTGGTATGGTATTTTGGTAAAGATGGTTTTTCGCATAAGAGCAGTGGCCGTGCAGGGCTGTTGTTTGATTGTGATGTGAACGGTACAGAGATTGTCAGTGACAAGACATGGAAATGTGCTATACAGCCGGCTTATCAAACAGCAGGTGCCCCCCTGCCTAATTTCAGGTTGTCGGAATCAAGTATCCTGTATGATGCCCGTAAAGCGTTATTACAATGGCAGGAGAACAACTATGATGATAAGTGGATGCTTGAAGCTATGGAGTTAGGAAAAGCAGGTGCATACCCCTGGAATAAACTGCATTTGCGGCCTATTCCCATGTGGAAAGATCACGGGCTTACCTCCTATGTAAATCCCCGGCAGTTTCCGGTAGTCAGCACCGGAGATACCATTGTATGTGAACTTCCCTATAATGCACAGGTGACTCCTTATCTGGAGGTAGAAGCAACTGCAGGGCAACGTATCATGATGGCAACAGATAATTACCTGTTCTATTGCCCCGAGATCAGTGTCAGAGCAGAGTATATTACCAGAGATGGTTTGCAGCAGTTTGAATGTCCGGGCTGGATGAACGGGCACAAAGTATATTACTTTATACCCAAGGGAATTAAGGTAGTTGGGCTGAAGTACCGGGAAACAGGATATGACGCTGCATTTGAAGGTAGTTTTACCAGCTCTGAACCATTTCTTAATAAGTTATGGGAAAAAGCCAGGAGAACCTTGTATATCAATATGCGGGATACTTATATGGATTGCCCGGAACGGGAACGTGCACAGTGGACCGGTGATGCAGTAAATGAATCGGGACAGGCTTTTTATGCACTTTCTCCTTCCAGTCATGCACTGAGTAAGAAATGGTTATTTGAGCTGGTCAGCTGGCAGCGGGAGGACAGCAGTTTGTATGCCCCTGTACCTGCAGGAAACTGGAATGGAGAATTACCAGGGCAGGTAGCAGCCAGTGTGGGCTATTATGGCTTATGGAACTATTATTTACATACAGGAGATAAGGCTACTGTAGCTGCATTGTATAGTGGGGTTAAGCGGTATCTGGACAGCTGGGTACCGGATGGGAGAGGAACGATGAAATTCCGTACCGGTGATTGGACATGGGGGGACTGGGGAGAGGAACGCGACATGCTGCTGTTATTTAACCTGTGGTATTACCTCGCAGTAAAAGGAATGCATCATATGGCATTGACGTTGGGCAACACTGCCGACGCAGCAAAATATGCCACCTGGATGGAGGAGTTTACGACTTCCTTTAATCAGCAGTTCTGGACAGGCAGCGCTTACAGGGATCCTGCGTATAAAGGACAAACGGATGACCGGGCGCAAGCGTTGGCGGTCGTAGCTGGTGTAGCAGGAAAGGAGAAATATCCTTCGTTGCTGAAAGTATTTCAGACAGCCGAACATGCCAGTCCATACATGGAAAAGTATGTATTTGAAGCAATGTTCCGGATGGGATATGTGAAAGAAGCTTTAGCGCGTCATGAAAAGCGATTTACCGGAATGGTTAATTATCCGGGTTTTACTACACTTTTTGAAGGATGGGGAATAGGAAAGGAAGGTTTTGGCGGAGGTACCGTAAATCATGCCTGGAGTGGGGGTGGACTGACCATTTTATCTCAATATTTATGTGGTATTGCCCCATTGATACCAGCTTATAAAGAATTTCAGGTGATGCCGCAGCCTGGCCCGGTTAAAAGTGCTGCTGCCACAATTGCTTCTGTAGCCGGAAAGATCAGCAGTGCTTTTGTCAACCTGCCGGATAAATTTACCCTAACAATAGCTGCCCCCGATAATACAACTGCTGTGGTGGGTATCCCGGATAGGGGATGGCGTAAGATATTATTGGGCAATAAGGTGGTATGGGAAAAAGGTAGTTTTAAAAAGCAGGCTACCGTTGCAGGTGTCAATAATGACAATAAAGATCATATCTGCTTTAAGGTACCTGCCGGGGAGTGGTCTTTTACCGCGCTAAAATGATGAGGAAGTATACCTGCACTTTTTGAGGAGTACTGAAAAGTGCAGGTATTTACTTTTTTCGGCGGAAGATAATTTGCAGGGAGGGGTAGCTATTGGTATTATTTTTTAATATCTTACTGTTAATCACCCAAAATTTAAATCTTATGTCAACCTCCCGCCGCAAGTTTTTAAATAGTACTGTAAAGCTGATTGCAGGAACTGCCATTGTTAATAGCATTACATCACCTTTAATTGTATGGGGCAAAAGCAATGCGCCGAATGAAAAAATACGTGTTGGTTTAATTGGCTGTAAAAATATGGGTTTTGGCGACCTGCAAAATGCATTGAAGCTCCCTGGTGTTGAATGTGCGGCACTCTGCGATATTGACGAGCATATTTTGAACAGCAGGAGTAAAGAAGTAGAAAAGCTACAGGGAAAAGCTCCGGTGCAGTATAAAGATTTTAGAAAACTGATTGAGAACAAAGACATTGATGCTGTTATCATTGGTACACCGGATCACTGGCATTGTTTGCCCTTTGTATATGCCTGTGAAGCGGGGAAAGATATTTATGTGGAAAAGCCACTGGCGAATAGCATAGCGGAATGTGATATTATGGTGAAAGCCGCCAGGAGATATAAACGTATTGTGCAGGTGGGACAACAGCAACGTAGTGGCCAGCACTGGATAGCAGCAATGGATTTCATCAAATCCGGAAAAATAGGACAGTTGCGTAAAGTTAATATATGGGGCAACTTTAACTATGGTATTGGACAACGGGTGGTGCCGGATACCGCAGTGCCAGCAGGTATTGATTTTGATATGTGGCTGGGGCCTGCCCCTGCACGTAGTTTCAATAGTGCAAGATTTCATGGGTCCTGGCGCATGTTCTGGGATTACGGAGGAGGTTTGATGACCGATTGGGGAGTGCATTTAATTGATATGGCATTATGGGCAAAGGATATTGAAACGTTGCCCCTTGCCGTTACTGCTGCCGGTGGAAATTTCTCCTATCCGGATCATGCACATGAAACCTTTGATACCATGAATGTAAGTTATCAGTTAAAAGATTATATTATTAACTGGGAACATACAGCTGGCACGGAAAAGGGCCCTTATGGCCGTTCCTATGGGCTTGCATTTATTGGAAATGATGCGACACTGGTAATTGACCGGGAAGGATGGGAGCTTTTCCCGGAATGGGATCATCAGCAAAACAAACATAAGGTGCCTTTGATCGAAAAGCAGTCTGGAACTGATTCTCATGACTTACATATGAAGAACTTTATTGAATGCATTAAAACAGGAAAAGACCCTGCCTGTACTATTGAGAATGGTAGTCTGGTGGCAAAATATGCACACGCCGGTAACATTGCCCTCCGGACAAATTCACGCCTTGTATGGAACTCATCCAGTAAAAATTTCGGAAACGTACCTGCAGCAAATGCACTGATTACACCTAGCTACAGGAAGCCCTGGGTGTTGCCCAAAGTTTAGATACAAGTGGTCGGATAGGATACCGTAGGATGCCTGGTTAAAGATACCTTGTTAAATTGTATTACGAAACGACAATTATTGGTGCGGGCAATCTGTTAAACCAATATTCCACGGTATGAGTAAATGACAATAATTGTCCGGATACGGGCTCATTTTTTGAAAATGAGTTGAGGAGTCTGTAATGTGTATGATCGTTTATCAACCAGCTTTTAGCCTGAGGTTAATTGTTAGGCACGGGCACAGGCATATGCCAGAGAAAAACCAATATATGAAGCGTGCTGCTCACGGTAATATTGAAGATCATTACAGATTCAAGAGGTTCGTAATAGTTCCATGTTAATTACAACTTAGTATGCTTCCAATCTGAAAAATTAATCCTTAAGAGGACAAATGTTCTGTTGTATTACGTAGACTGGATGTCATACGCAGAAAAACCGTTCGTTAGATTATTGATATACTCCCGTTGTGGGTTATAGCGATAACGCTTTACGTATCAGATATCTATTGCTATTTATTATTTGAGCGTCAGTAGGCACTACTGAGAGCACCGGGTATGCTATGCCTGTAAGTGAAGGATGAAAAGGATGTAGCGTTCATCTTATTCTGTTCGGATCCATAGATTAATAATATGATGCAAATTTTACTAAACCAAAATCAGGTTATCGTTAAAAGCCTTAAAACGACCACACTATGAAAAGAAACTGTAAACGTCACTGGACAGCCTTTACTATGCTCCTGGTAGCCATGTGCTGTTCATTAAATTCCTTCTCGCAGGAAAAGATAAAAATAACGGGAACGGTTATTGATTCAACAAGCGGGAGCCCGTTGCCAGGGGTCACCGTTATGGTACAGGGCACCAATACCGGTGCCCAGACGGATGTAATCGGGAAGTATACGCTTAATGCTGCACCTGATGCCGTATTGGTTTTTGCCTATATCGGATTTACGAAGAAAACAGTACCGGTCAATGGGCGTGCCAGCATTAACATCGGGCTTTCCGCAACTGATGAGAAATTATCAGAGGTAGTGGTGGTAGGATATGGAAAGCAGAAGAAAATATCTGTTACCGGGGCCGTTTCTACAATCGATACCAAAGAAATAAAGCAAAGCTCAGCCGCCAGTATGACTGCGACTTTGGCGGGCCGTTTACCGGGATTGACTGCAATACAGTCCGGTGGAGGGCAACCCGGACGTGATGATGCCAGAATGTACCTGCGGGGTGCAGCCACAGTTAATAATACCGACCCACTGGTATTGATTGATGGTGTACCGCGTGATAACATCCGGACGATTGATCCAAATGAAGTAGCCACCATTACCATTCTGAAAGATGCTTCTGCTACCGCTGTATTTGGAGTAAGGGGGGCAAATGGAGTCATCCTGATTACCACAAAGAGAGGACAACCTGGTAAAGCGGAGCTGAACCTAAGCGTGGACCAGAGTTATTCGTCATTTACGAGGGAGCCTGAACGGCTGCATTCATTGGAGTATATGGCACTAAGAAATGAAGCTGCTAAAAATGATGGGATGACTACCCCACCTTTTAGCCAGGCTGTAATGGATAAGTATGCCAATCCACTGTTGGGGCTTGATCCCAATGATCCGGACTATGAAAAGAAAGCAAACCTCAGGAGATATATGTATCCTGATCATGATTATTACCGCGAATTTATATCCCGTTATTCTCCTCAAACAAGGGTGAATATGAATATTAACGGCGGCACTGATAAAGTTTCTTACTTTGCCAATGCCTCCTATCTCCATCAGGGAGGAAACCTTAAAACAGAGCCGGAATCTGTTCTGGGATATGATCCCTTTGTGAAAATGGATCGTTACAATTTCCGGACTAATCTTGATTACAAAATCACTCCTTCTTTAAAGGCGATTCTGAATATCGGCAGCTATATTGAAAAGTTGAATATGCCGGCTGTTGGGGGCATGTATGGCGGTTCTACGGATTGGATGATCTCAGATCTGATCTATCAGGCGCAGACTGTATTGCCTATTACGCCTGGTCCTACTACCATCGATGGATTTGGCGTGCCGGCCGGACAGATTGTAGATCCCGGATATCTGGACCGCTCCGCCTTTGAAATCATGAACCGGCGGGGATTCCGCAATGAAGTGAGGTCCAGCCTGAATACTACATTAGGCCTGGAATGGGATTTAGGTAAGCTGGTTACGCAAGGACTTAGTATTAAAGGAATGATTTCCTATGATACAAGAGCAAATACTACTATGGAAGGTAATAAGACAGAACGCTTGTATCTGGCACAGATAAATTATGATACAGATGAAATGACCTATGCATTGAAGCGTTCCGGGGAAGAGCCGCTGTCTATTGGAAAAACAGCGGAATCCCGTTATAATGTCAATATGCAGGGAAGCCTGAACTATGCCAGGACATTTGGTGGGAAGCATGATGTAGGCGGAATGATATTGGCACAGCGTGATTACTGGGAAACGACTTTGGGAGAAATTCCCTTTAATGTGGTAGGTGCCTCTGCAAGGGTGACTTATGGATACGACAACCGTTATCTGGCAGAAATTAATGCAGGTTACAATGGTTCTGAGCAATTTGCACCTGGCAAGCGGTATGGTTTCTTTCCAGCCGCTTCCATAGGGTGGGTAGTGAGTAATGAGCGGTTTTTAAAGGATCATTCCTTTATTACCAACCTGAAGTTAAGAGCCTCCTATGGTAAAGTGGGTAATGATAAAATCGCCAGTGCGCGCTTCCTGTACTTAAGTAATATTAGCATGGGCGGTGGAGTATTGCCCAGTCTAGGTGCACCTTCTCCGGGAGCCGGAGGACAAAGTGTAAAGCAGGGACTGCTGGGCAACCCGGACGTAACATGGGAAGAAGCAAAGAAACAAAACTATGGTATTGACATCGGACTTTTCAAGGATTTGTCACTTACTTTTGACTACTTCATCGAAAACAGGAGTTCTATCCTGATTGAACGGGGTACTATTCCTGCACTGCAGGGAACACCATTAAGCAATATTCCTAAGGTGAATATGGGTGTGGTGGATAACAAAGGTTTTGAGATAGAGCTGACTTACAGAAAACAACTGAATAAAGATCTGTATCTCTTATTCAGAGGAAATTATGGATATAACCATAATATTGTCAAGTTCATGGATGAAGCCATCAACGATGAGTCATATGCCTACCGTTATTCTGCTACAGGATTCCCGCTCGGGCAAGCCAGAGGATATAAAATTGATTACAGCAACGGAAACGGTTTTTTTAATTCCCAGGAAGAGCTGGACAAGTACCTGCAACATACCACCTACGGTTTTGGAAGCCCCAGAGTGGGAGACTTTATTTACCAGGATCTAACAGGAGATGGTGTAGTGGATGCCAAAGATATAGCACCTATCAAAAATTCCAGCATACCCGGTATCGTTTATGGAGCCACTGCCTCCGTAGGATTCAAAGGATTTGATCTTACCGTGTTTTTTCAGGGGGTAGGTAAATACTCTTCCTATTATGCCAACCAGGGTGTTAATGAATATACTATCCTGGGAACTTATTTTGGTTATCATAAAACAGCCTGGACCCCGGAAAGATATGCCAACGGAGAGAAAATTACTTATCCGGCGTTAAGTACACATAGTAATACCAACCATGTTCCTAATGACTTTTTTATTATGGACAGATCATTTGTACGTCTTAAGAACATAGAATTAGCGTATACCCTGCCTCCAAAAACCCTGGATAAAATTGGTGTTAAGTCAACAAGAGTTTATATCAGTGGTCAGAATATGTTTACCTGGGATAAGCTGAGGATGGATCACCTGGATCCGGAAAACAATAGTTCTCTTGGGTATCCCGTAACACGGATGATGAACTTTGGATGCAATGTTACCTTCTAATCTTATAACAAAAAATTATGAAAACAATATACGTGTATTTGTTTGTGCTGTCGGTACTAGCCATGGGAGCTTGTAAGAAGGCGTTGGACATGGCACCGGACGGGAAAATTTCACTAAATGATGTTTTTTCAGATAATACGAAAGTTGCCGCATTTTTAAATTCCTGCTATGATAATATGCCTATAAAGGGAACCAAGTATTTTTTCTGGAGCCGTGGGCCGGTGGAATGGAGTGATGAAGCCTGGGATACTGATGCGGAAGCGGAACCCTGGATTATGTCTGGCCGCATGTATAATGGAGATGCTTCTGCTGGCAATCATCCTGTAACCAACCGTGATTTTGAGGATGGTAAGTATGATTATTGGGGCAGGTACTGGAATGCCATCAGTAATTGCTCTGTTTTTCTGAGCAGAATTGATAGTGCCACTGTGTCTAATCCGGATGACAGAAAGCGCTGGAAAGCGGAAGCACATTTACTCAGAGCTTATTACTATTCAGAGTTATTAAAATGGTTTGGGCCAGTTTTACCTATCGCTAAAACACCTTATGCATTTACAGACGATTTCTCTAAAATAAAGAAGGAGAGCTATTATGATGTTGTGAAATTTATTATGGAGGATTGTGATGCCGCACTAGCTATCAATGAATTGCCCTGGAGAATCGTTTCAAGCGGAGAGTTTGGCCGTGTGAACAGAGCAATGGCAGAAGCTATTAAATCGAAAATGATTCTTTTTGCAGCCAGTCCCTTGTATAGTAGTGGGCAAAACCACTGGCAGGAAGCGTATGAAGTAAATAAGACCTCACTTGCCCACCTCAGAGCCAATGGTTTTGAGTTGTATAATAAAGTGAATCTGCCTCATATTTATCTTTCAGATGATGCTTACCTCGGACCTGATAAGAATGTACATACCGCTTTATACAATGAATATTTTACCCAAACTGCCCAGTATGCAGCGAATCCGATTGACAAGGAAACGATCTATCAATGCAGGGAAAACCAGGGAAATATTTGGGACATTGATGGGATAGGCGCACAGGATGGCTATAAATCAGGTACCTGCCCTTCACAGGAATTGGTAGATGCTTATGAAACAATCAATGGGGAACCGGTACTTAACCTGGCTAATCCCTATGCAGATGATAAGCATTTACAACCTAACTATAATACTGCCAATAAAATGTATGACCCGAATGATCCTTATAAGAACCGGGATCCCCGTTTCTATGCCTCTATTTATTATAATGGATCAAAACGGAAATGCTGGTGGACATTTGCGGAAACACCACAATCTTATGAGAACTATCCCGGAGGCATTGGTAACAGGGCAAGAGTTATCAGCACCTATGTAGGAGAGCCACAAACGGGTATTCATCCCACAACAAGAAAGGCTACCCGTACCGGTTATTTTGAGCGCAAATTCCTTCATCCCAATTGTGGCAATGACAATCCCGTGGCAGGTGCCAATTGGAAATTATTCCGGCTGGGAGAAGTGATTCTCAATTTTGCAGAAGCTGCTGCAGAAGCAGGTCAGCTGGGTGAGGCTATTACAGCTGTAAATGAAATCAGAGCCAGGGCTGGAATGCCGGACCTGCCCACATCTTTACCAAAAGATGAACTGATCCGGCGCATCCGTAACGAACGCAGGGTAGAACTGGCAATGGAAGAAAACAGGTATTTCGATATACGCCGTTGGACGGCGCCCAGTGGAGATCTTTCGAAAACAGACAGATGGATTACTGCCATGGAAATTACCAGAAAACCGGATGGCACATTTACATATCAGCGACGCACCGTAAGGGACACGGAACGTAAGAATTATACGAATAAGTTTCTTTTTGTTCCCATCCCGCTAGCGGAAGCTAATCGCCTGATGGCAATTACAGGTACCAGTTGGCAAAATGCAGGTTGGTAATATTGAAATTTTGTAAATGCTTGTAAATACAAATCCAAATGAACTATAAAGCCACTATAATATCTACGCTCACATTTGCAATTGTACTGATGAGTACACTTGCCGGCACGCTCTATGCGCAGGTGAGCCCTACTATTGTTAAAGGGAAGGTAGTAGATCAATATGAACGACCGCTGAACGGCGTTACTGTTAATACGCAAAACAAGAAAAACGGGACTTCCACAAATGTGGATGGTGAGTATACTTTATCTGTAGATGATGATAGCGAATACCTGATATTCTATACCGCCGGATATGCCGTACGGAAGCTCGCCAGGAACAGCAGTGAACTTACTACTGTAACATTGCAGCCGGATGCGCATCACCTGGACGAGGTAATACAGTTAGGATATAGTTCCCAAACAAGAAGGGAAATTTCCGGTGCAGTAGCTACCGTAACAGGTGAAACACTGGAAAGAGCACCGGTGGCCAATCTGACCCAGACACTGGCCGGCCGTTTGCCAGGGCTTACTACGATGGAAACATTTTCTGAATTGTCCAGGGCTAATACCAACTTATTTGTAAGAGGTTTGTCGGCGGCACGTCAGAACGGTCCACTGGTGATTATTGATGGCATTATCTGCGCTTACAATAGCAACCAGACGCTGGAGTATATCACGGCCAACGAAATTGAATCCATTACCTTATTGAAAGATGCTTCTACCCAGGCATTGTATGGTATACAGGGTGCCAATGGATTGCTGGTAATTACTACTAAGCGGGGTAAGAAAGGAGCATTGCGGGTAAATGTGCGCATGGACCAATCCTTTCAACAGGTAACTACCAAACCAACATTCTATAATTCCGCAGAATATGCTACCATGAGAAACCAGGCGGCATTAAATGATGGGAAGGATAAAATATTTACGGATGAACAGATGGCAGGTTATCGTTCCGGACAGGATAGAGCATTATATCCTAATAATAACTGGTATGATGAGTATATGAAGGATTTGGCTGCTATGCAGCGTGTAGGTGTAAACCTGACTGGTGGGAATGATAGGGTACAGTTCTTTTCCAATATCAATGTTATGCATCAGGGTGGGCAGTTTAAAACAGATCAAACGAGGTATAACCCCAATGCCAACAACGTATGGGTAAACTACCGTTCTAATCTGGATATGAACCTGAATAAGTACCTGAAAGGATTTGTGCGGTTAAGCGGAAATATCAAAAGAGAGCGCACGCCAGGATCAGGTAATGCTACTATTTATGGAAGTTTGTTTCAAATGCCGCCCACTACTTATGGGCCGGTTACACCCGCTGTTATAGACCCGGCTACTAATAAGGTGATAGATCCCGGTGGACAAGTTATTACCACAGAAAGAGTAGGAGCACCTACCTATGGGATGTTGAACCGCTCTGGTTATTACAGACATACCGTAACGAATATTACTTCGCAGGTTGGGCTGGAACTCGATATGGGTTTTCTCACCAAAGGATTAAGCTTAACCGGTACGTTTGCTTACCAGACCAATTCAGTAGGCAGTCTGGGAACCACGCAGAATTATGAACGTTATCTGAGGACAGATGATGCCACGGAGCTTAAATTCTCAAAGAAAGGAACAGACATCAATACCCCGCTGGGTTACTCAAAAACGCATTCTTATTATTATCATCTTACCTATAATGGGGTGCTGAACTATAAGAGGGAGTTCAATAAACATAGTGTAAGCGGATTAGCCTATATGTTTTTCCAGAATTTAACCAAAGCGGATTTGGGGGCACCATGGTCTTTACCCTATAATAGAGTGAGTTCAGGGGCTGAGGCCGCATATGGGTATGATAACCGTTATTTTGTAAAGTTGGATGTGGGTTATTCCGGGTCTGAGCAATATGCAAGAAGCAGCCGTTATATAGCAACACCGGCAATATCGGTAGCATGGGCCTTGTCGAACGAGAGTTTTATGAAAGAGGCAACCTGGTTAAGCCAGCTTAAGCTACGTGCATCATGGGGTAAAACAGCTAACGATCAGAGTGGATTGAATCGTTTTGCTTACCTGGATAATGTAACAGTAAGTGGCGGTGGACCGTTGGGATACCTGCAATACATTATTACAGAAAACCAGGTGGGGAATCCGGATATACAGGCCGAAATCTCTACGAAACAAAACTTTGGGTTAGACCTTGGTTTGTTTAATGCACTCTCTGTTTCAGTGGATGTATTCAAAGAACGCATGGAGAATATGGTAGTGGGCGCACTCTCAAAAATACCTTTGTATCAGGGGGTGCCTTTAAATAATTACCCTAAGAAAAATGCCGGCATTTTTGAAAATAAAGGCTATGAGGTGGTGATCAATTATTCTAAAAGCATTAATCGCGACCTGGATATCTCCATTGGCGGAATGTACAGCTATGCGAAGAATACCATTATCAATTGGAATGAAGCGCTTAGGGCAGAAGATTATGCATACCGGAAAAGAGAAGAAGGATATTCCTTTGGGCAGGAGTTTGGTTATCTGGTGGATTATAGCAACGGGAATGGTTTTTTTAATTCCCAGGCTGAAATCACCAGCAGCCAGCTAACTTATGGCATTGGTACTCCCAGAGTGGGAGATCTTAAGTACCAGGATTTGAACGGAGATAAAATTATAGACGACAGAGATAAAGCTCCTATTGGTAATGGGATCATTCCGCGCCAGACATATGCTATAAATGGTGGGGTCCGCTATAAGGCTTTTGATCTCAACTTTATATTCCAGGGAGTGGGTGAGTATTCTTCCATCTATGGAGGGCAAGGTATCTGGGAAACCGATTATGATGGTGTATTTGGTGCATTGCACGCTAATGCCTGGACACCGGAAAGGTATGCACAGGGAGCGCCCATATCCTATCCGGCACTTTCATTAAGCAAAACAGTGAATCATGAAGCCAATGACTTTTTCAGTTACAACCGGTCATATATCCGGCTTAAAAATCTGGAAATAGCTTATACACTTCCACTGTCTGTTGCTAAAAAGATTTCTGCTGATAAAATCAGGGTGTTGCTGAGTGGGCAGAATTTAATTACCTGGGACAAGATGAAATCCAAAGACTTTGGCCCGGAAGGAGGTGGATACAATGCATTCCCGGTGTACAGGGTGTATAATATAGGTGTAAGTGTAGGTTTTTAGTCTTTGATTATTTACAAAAGAACATTACTGGTATGAAAAAATATATTATCATATTACTAATCGGTGCCGGAGTTGCTGTATCCTGCCAGAAACAACTGGATTTGCCCAGTGACGGCCGGATTTCCCTGAACGAGGTATTTAACAACTATGACCGGACCAGGGGATATCTGAACTCCTGTTATGGCTATTGTCCTGCTCCTTATATGGACCGTTCTTCATTTACGGATGAGGCCCAGGATGCAGATGATATTAGCCCTGCATCACCATACAGTTTTTGGTATACCGGAGGCATTACTTCTCAGAGTTACTCCCAGTATTCAGCGGATGGTAGTCCATGGGGTAACTTATATACCGGTATCCGCAAGTGTAATGTGTTTCTGGAGAATATAGGTGCTTCAAAAACAATTGCGACTGAAGAAGAGAAAGCATCATGGAAAGCACAGGCCCATACACTTCGTGCACTCTATTATCTGCAATTGATTAAGCGGTATGGAGGAGTACCTGTTTTTGATAAGTCACTACCGGTAAACCACGATTTCTCAAAAGATGTGAAAGCAACATTTAATGAGGTGGTTACTTTTATATTGAATGATTGTGACTCGGCATTGAAGGTGCCAGCAAGCAGGCCCGGATTCCCATGGCAGATTTATGATAATCAGTATGGGATTATGTCCCGTGCTGTAGCTTATGCTATAAAATCAGAGGCTGTTCTTTATGCAGCCAGCCCGTTATGGACTGATGGTACCTATACCTGGGATAAAGCCAAGGAAATAACCAGTGAGGCATTATCTCAATGTTTGGCCAATGACTACAAGTTGTTTGATGAACAACCAGATGCCGGCACGGCTCAGAATGCTTATGCACTGTATCATTTTACATCATCGAATGATCAACGCACCAGGGACAAGGAAACGATCCTTAACATCGGAGCGCAGATGCAGGTATGGCGATATGCAGGTTTGCCCACTAATCAGGGGATGGAGAAGGCCGGGCCTAATCCTACGCAGGATCTGGTAGACCGGTATGAAATGGCAAATGGAGAAGCACCGATTTTAGGATATTCAGATGCAAGCCGGCTGGTGCCGATATTAAATCCTGCTTCAGGCTATGATCCACAAAAGCCCTATGAAGGAAGAGACCCCCGCTTTTATGCTTCTATTTATTATAATGGGGCAGTCAGAAATCTGGATCAGCCTAATGGAAAAAAGGTGGAGAGTTTTGTGAATGGGGAAGATGGCATATCTGCGAGTAATCGCAAATTTACCAGAACAGGATACTATCTGCGGAAATATAATAATTACAAGTCCGGGCCGAATGGAAATGCAGACGGTAGTATCAGATTATTCCGATTGGCAGAATTGTACCTGAATTTTGCGGAAGCAGCTTACCAAGCTGTAGGACCTGATGCTGCGATCAATGCTGGTAATATGTCCCTGAGTGCCAGGGAAGCGGTAAGTGCGGTACGTGCAAGAGCTGGTATGCCAGCATTTCCTACCGGCATGTCCAAAGTGGATTTTGAGAAAAAGTACCGAAATGAGCGCTGTATTGAGCTGGCCTTTGAAGAACACCGTTTCTTTGACGTGCGTCGCTGGAAGATCCTGTCTCAAACCGATAAGTTTGTTACCGGGATGAGGATCACCAAGAATGGTGCAATTTTGACTTATACCCGTTTTAAATTTGCCGACAGAGCATCTTCTTCTGATAAGTTCTTAATGTATCCGATAGATCAGAGTGAAGTAAATAAAATGATAGATCTTTCAGGTAAAGACTGGCAAAACCCAGGATGGATAGATTAGCGGTAGCGTTCAAATTATAAATTATAGAGGCGTAGCAGTATCCCACTGCGACGCCTCTTTTATATATTGTAACCCTAAGAAAGCGCATATAACTATACCCCTAAAACCAATTTATTTTAGTACTTTAGGTAGGAATTGTACGTTTCTGCCACTTTATTAAATAATTACTACCATGAATATTTCCCGAAGGAGTTTTCTGATGAAAGGTACCCTGGCATTGGCCGGTACAACCCTGTTTTCAAGACAACTTTCCGCAATAGCTAAAAAGAAAGAAGTTTTAGGTATCCAATTATATTCTATCAGGGATGATATGAAAACGGACCCGCTGGGCACCTTAAGGCAGCTGGCAGATATGGGATATAAAAATGTGGAGCATGCTGGTTATGGTAACAGAAAGTTCTACGGATATGCAGCGAAGGATTTTAAACGGGTACTTGGTGATCTTGGACTGTCTATGCCGAGTGGGCATACGGTGATGGGCAAACAACATTGGGATGCGGGAAAGAAAGATTTTACGGATGAATGGAAATATACCGTAGAAGATGCTGCTGTGATGGGGCAGCGGTTTGTTATCAGTCCATGGTTGGATGAAAGCATGCGTACCAACTACGACGATTTTAAAAATTACATGGATGTATTTAATAAAAGTGGTGAACTATGCAAAAAATCCGGGATGAAGTTTGGTTACCATAATCATGATTTCGAGTTTAGCCAGGAGCTTAATGGGAAAAAGATATTTGACCTTATCCTGGAGAGCACAGATCCGGCACTGGTAGCCCAACAGCTGGATATAGGCAATATGTATCATGCTGGAGGTATTGCACTTGATATCATTAAAAAATATCCTGGCCGGTTTGAGCTGATGCATGTAAAGGATGAAATTAAAGCAGCCGACAAAGGAGAGATGGGAGGAGGTTATGAAAGTACCGTGCTGGGGAAGGGAATCATTCCTGTAAAGGAAGTAATAGATCTCGGGAAAAAATCTGGAGGAACCAGGCATTTTATAATAGAACAGGAATCCTACCAGGGGTTATCACCGCTGGAAAGCGTAAAACAAGACCTGGATGTGATGAAAAAATGGGGATACTGATTTTACTGCCCTGGGATTAATATAAACAGCTATTGAAGTTTGAGAGATAAAACTAAAAGCATCGATTCTTGTCGATGCTTTTTTGATTCGATAGTAACTTTACCATATCAGGTTGGAGAAAGTTTTTAAACAGGGGAGCGTTTTTGGTGAAAGTTAATGTTGAATTTGAAAGTAAAGGAGATGTACGTAAATACGGCTTACATATATTGAATTGCATTAAATTGCAATTGTTTTAAATGCATGAGATGTTAAATTCCGGATACCAATGCGCTTAGCTATTGTATTACTGTTGTTCCTTTTTACATGCGATGCAGTAGGGCAAACGCACTACACAGGGTTTATTGATAAATATCCTATTGAGTTGCAATTAATTCCCTACGAGTGGAGTAGTATCTATCTGTATAAAAAGAATAATACGCCAATATTGCTGGATTATAAATTAAAAGACAGCGTTTTGATACTTTCTGAGGCAAACAAAACAGGGACAAGGGTGGCAAGTATTATATTCGATCCTTTTGATGAAAACAGTAAAACACTAACAGGTATCTGGAAAGATTTGATCTCAGGTAAAACACTGCCCGTTCAGGTAAGCAGGGACTATGATATGACAGGGGGAAAGGATACCGCATGGACCAATAAAGATGTTATTCAGGCAATTTCATTAAAAGGGCGATACTTTAAAACCGTACTGTCTAAAGATAGTGGAGAGTATTATGCTGCAGTGAGAGGGGTTAAAATTCTGGACAAAAAAACCGGGATCCTGCTGCAACAAATACCAGTTGATTGCCAACAGCGAGGGATCTATAGTATAGCTGTTGATGATTACAATTTTGATGGGTATGAGGACTTTTCAATTTTTGAGGAAGCTTATGCGGGCGCCAATGAATCCAGTTTATACTTTTTGTATAATCCCACGAAAAAGAAATATTTCAAAAGTAACATCTATGGGATATCCCTGGTCTTTGACCCTGTATCAAAAACTATTACGGAATCAAATGCATGCTGTGGAGGAAGAGAACGGTCTGTGACCACTTATCGACTTGTAAAAAACGAAATGGTTGAAGTTGCATCACATCATTATGTGTGGGATGAGAAAGAACAGGATTATGTTGAAAAAAAGAAGCCGGTACGTAAAAAAAATCCCATTAACCTCATTCATTAAACCGTTCCTTATAAAAGACGCCTTCTGGTATGATCATAAAGAAGAATTATTTTATTGCTGCCTGTGTGATGGTTGTTACATTTTTTGGTTTGCCACCAATTATTGCAGCTTCAGGGATATAGAATGTATACTGGATTACTGCCGTAAGCTGCAGTATGATGCCTCCTTTAAGGATTTACCCGGTAGTATTCAAAAGGCAGTGGATGGTTTGTTGGAGCGACTGAGAAAAGAACAGGGATTGATTCTGCATAATGGATAAATGGGGGTATGCTATTTTAGGGGGATTATCAGGTATGATTTGCGGGTTGGGTTTCTTAAAAATGTTATAATTTTTTGGTTAAGTTTGTTCACTTATTTTAATTTTTGACGCAGAGTATTAGACTCTTGCAGTTATACTTAACAACAACCGAATCTTGTCAAATTTTAGAAATTATTAATATCAATGGATGCGCAATACATCCTCATACCTGTTATTACACGTTTAAATGGCCAGCATGCGTATTGAAGAAACACCTTCTGAGGCGGAACTGCTTTTGACTTTTAGAGAGGGTACTACTTCATCACTAGTATACTTATATAATAAGTATTATAATTCGGTAGTATTTTTTTCCCACAGTCTTATAAAGGACCGGCAGCAGGCAGAGGACATTGCTCTCGAGTCTTTTGTTAAGTTATGGCAAAAAAGGGAAGAGATAGCAAGCATGGGTAAATTAAGAGGATATCTGTTTACCCTTGCCAGAAACGCCTGTCTGGATTATCTGAAACATGGCAATGTGAAAGCCAGGGCACAGGAGACCCTTTTACAGGAAGCACAGCTATCAGAAGGCGAAATTGAAGCTAACCTGGTAGCCTCAGATCTTATGCGGCTTATATATGCAGAGATCAAATCCTTACCTGATGCCTACAGGGAAGTATTGGAATTACTCTATCTGAATGATCTTACCTCTGCCGAAGCAGCTGATAAACTGGGGATAAGTATGGAAAATCTACGGCAACGCAAAGGGCGGGCTATTAAGCACCTGCGTGTTGAATTGGTGAAAAAGGGAATCAGCCACCTTACTATCACACTGTTCTTTTTATAAAATAGGTTGTCACGCTCTTATTAACTCACTCGTTTTACTATTATAATCCATTCATGAGCAAAGAGGAGTATACTATAATAGATATTGAGCAATTTGATCAGATTGTACTACTGCTGCAGAAGCAGTTGAGAGGAGAGGTATTGACGACAGCAGAAGGCGACAAGCTGGAAAGCTGGAAAAAAAGCAGGCCGGAAAACCTGGAATTATATAATCAGGTTAATGATCCTGCGGGGCTGAAGGACCTGCTTCATCAGTGGCATTCTATTGAACTAACGAAAGAAAGCAACAAAAAACGTCTTATTAGTCAGGTTGCCGGCGCACCTGTTGTTAATAAGGTGCATTTTATGCGAAGGTGGGGATGGGCTGCCGCAGTGGTACTTTTTATCTTGGGAGCTGGTGTTTTTGCCTTCCTGGAAAAGAGCAATAAAGTAAAGGATAACCTGGTACTGCTGCAGGATGTAGCACCCGGAGGCAATAAGGCCACTCTTCTGCTGGCCAATGGATCCAGTGTGGTGCTGGATAGTACCGGAAACAGGGTAATTCAGCAAGGTAATACCGCTATTCAACAATCTAATGGACAACTACAGTACCAGGCGGGAGGAAATGCGGCAGATGCTGGTTATAATACCTTGAGCACCCCAAGGGGTGCACAGTACAGAGTGACCTTGTCTGATGGTACTAAAGTTTGGCTTAATTCTGCCTCCTCGCTCAAATATCCTGCTGTATTTACCGGAAAAGAAAGAATTGTAGAGCTGCACGGACAGGGATATTTCGAGGTTGCCAAGCATGCCGGGCTGCCGTTTAAGGTAAAGGTCAACAATATGGAAGTGAATGTACTGGGTACTCATTTTGATATAATGGCTTATTCCGATGAGAAAATGATAAGTACTACCTTGTTGGAAGGTGCAGTACAGATACTTAGCGGAGGAGAAACACAACTGCTGAAGCCTGGGCAGCAGGCAGTATTAAACAAGGAAAGCCAGCTATTATCAGTACATGAGGTGGCTGTTAATAAAGTGGTGGCATGGAAAGAGGGGCTTTTTGTTTTTAACAATATGGATTTGCCTACTATTCTCAGAGAAATTTCCAGATGGTATGATGTAGAAATTGTTTATGAAGTGGTACCCAACGGGAAGCTGTATGGAGGAGGTATCAGCAGACAACTGCAATTATCTGAAATATTACATTTTCTGGAAGCTAATGGGATTAACCGTTTTAAAATAGCTGGTAGAAAGGTAATTGTTTTGCCAGTACAATAACAACAAATAAAAATATTAGCAAAGGATAGGTCAGTGAACGATAAGCAAATCTCTGTACATTAATTTTTAAATATGGGTATCAACAGAAACCGGAGATGGTGACGCATCCCCGGTAACAAGTCTGGTATGCATAATAATCTCTGGAAGACTATTTAAAGTAAAACCAAACACCACAAATGTATGTTTTTTTATCCAACTGCGAAAGTCCCGCGGGTATGCGGGCTATCAGCCAAACTGTGCCTGGTTATGAAAATGACGGCTATCATTCTGCTCATTTCCTTTCTTCATGTGAGTGCTACCGGTTTCACGCAAAAGATCTCCTTATTTGCTAAGAATAAGCCGCTGCAACAGGTTTTTACAGAAATCGTCACGCAAACCGGTGTCTCCATTATCTATGATGAGCACATGCTGGCAAACACTTTGCCGGTTACGATTGAAGTAAAGAATGTACCTGTACGCGAGGTGCTGGATATGTGTGTGAAAAACCAACCCATTATTTATACCATAGAACCTAATAACATTGTTGTTATTAATATGGCAAAAATAACCAGCTTACCATTACCGCTGGCTGACACAACGATTACCATTACAGGTATTGTAAAGGATGAAAAGGGAGAACCTATCCCTGGTGTAACGATACAGGTAAAAGATACAAAAAGAGGAACACAAACTGCTGCAAATGGGGTTTACAAAATTACTATAGCAGGGAATGAAGGGGTACTTGTTTATTCAAATATTGGTTTTGAAAAAGTAGAGCGGACCGTAAAGGGGAATATGGTAGTTAACATTTCTCTTAAGCCGGCGAGTGCTTCCTTACAGGATGTAGTGGTAGTAGGATATGGTGCCAAAAAGAGAGAAACTATCACCGGTGCGATCAATAGTATCAATTCAAAAGAGATTAAGACTACCACTAACACCAGCCTGTCGCAAATGCTGCAAGGTAAAATACCGGGCCTTCAAATACGTCAGAATGCGGGTGGCCCCGGCGATTTTAATTCTATGATTAATATCCGCGGTTTTGGCGCACCATTATATGTTATTGATGGGATCCCCCGTGATGATGGAAGTTTCTTTCAACGATTAAACCCCGAGGAAATTGAGAGCATCTCTGTGATAAAAGATGCTTCGGCAGCCATTTACGGCCTCAGAGCGGCCAACGGTGTTATTATTGTTACCACCAAAAAAGGAGGAAAAGGGAAGACCACATTTAATTACACTGGCGTGGTAGGCGCACAACGACCTACGGATGTACCCAGAATGGCCAACAGGGCAGAATGGGCACAGCTAAGAAATGATGCTGCTATTAACGCAGGTGGTCTTCCTTACTTTACTAAAGAAAACCTGGAGCAAAACCTGACAGGGCCTTCTACAGACTGGTATGATGAAACGATGAAGAAGGCAGGCTTTCAGCAACAACATAATATCTCTGCCATGGGAGGTAATGATGCCGTAGCCTATTTTGCAAATCTGGGTTATGTTAGTGAAGAAGGGCTACTTAAGAGTAATGACTTGTCTTACAAAAAATATAATTTCAGAACCAACCTGAGTGCAACACTTTCAAAGCATCTTAAAACAGAAATTAATCTCTCAGGTTTTTATGACAAGAAGGAGGCACCAGGCCAGAACTTTTACGGCATCTTTGCAGGCACCCGAACTGCTCTGCCAAATGAACCGGTATATGCAAATAATAACCCGGATTACCTGGCATTACAACCCTATTTGAATCCGGTAGCATTGTCGGAGCGTGATCTTACCGGTTATGTGGAAGATGTTAACAGAGTATTTCAATCTTCTGCGGCCCTTATCTATGAAGTGCCTGGTGTAAAAGGCCTTCGATTGAAGGGACTGGCCGCTTATGATAACAACAATTACAGCAATAAGACCCTGAACAAAAGTTACAATCTTTATACCTATGATGCTGCAAACGATAAGTATAATGGATATGTACAAAGCAAACCTTCCAGGATATCCAATTATACATCTTACAACGATCGTCTTACATTCCAGGCACATCTGCTGTATGATCGCCTGATTGCAGATAAACATAAGATCGGGGTAACATTGGTATATGAACAGCAACAAAACTGGAGTAGGGTTTCTTCTCTGGCTCGTGAGTATACTTTCTTCACCAATGATCAGATCAATCAGGCCGATCTGAATAATCAGAAGGCAAATGGCTATGAGAATGAAACTGCCAGTAAGTCTTACATTGGCCGCTTTAATTATGATTACAAAGGCCGGTACTTTCTGGAGTACGCTTTCAGGTACGATGGCTCTTACCGTTATCATCCGGACAGAAGATGGGGATTCTTTCCTGTCGTTTCAGGGGGCTGGCGCGTATCAGAAGAACAGTTTATGAAGCCGGTATCTTTTATTTCGCATCTTAAACTGCGTGCGTCGTATGGTTTAGTGGGTGAAGATGCCGGATTACCTTTCCAGTATGTTCCGGGTTTCTCTACCAGTGGTGGGGGTGGTTATGAATTTGCAGATGGTACTTATACCACAGGGGCTTCTTCTCCGGCTGTTACAAACGAAAACCTAACCTGGTTTAAATCTACTATCAGCGATATAGGGATAGAGCTTTCCCTGTTGGGTAAAATCAACTTTGAATTGGATGTGTATCAGCGATACCGGAAAGGACTATTGGCCAGGAGAAATGTTTCCCTGCCGAATACTTTCGGTAGTACGCTCCCGGAAGAGAATATTAACAGTGACCTGGTACGGGGGATCGATTTTTCAATCGGCTATCAGCATAATACCGGTGCCTTCCATTATGGTATTAAAGGCAATTTCAACTTTGCACGCACCATGAATCGCTATGTTGAAAGGGGCGCTTTTCTGAATAGTATGGACAGATGGCGCAGTGGCGCATCAGACAGGTGGAGTGATGTGGTATGGGGCTACAAACTGGAGGGGCAGTTTCAGAACAATGAAGAAATCTACTACGCCCCAATGCAGGGTGGAGATCTGGGGAATACCCGGGAGCTGCCAGGAGATTATCGTTATAAGGATATGAATGAAGATGGTGTCATAGATGGAAAAGATATTGTTCCCCTGTTTTGGGGCGGTAACCCTAAATTATATTATGGCCTTACACTTAATGCTTCCTGGAAAGGGTTTGATTTCAATGCATTATTTCAAGGTGCAGGGAAATATTCTGTGAGGTTCAGGGAAGTATATGCAGAAGTGTTTGCATTTGGACTGAATACGCCGGCATACTTTTTTGACAGATGGCATAAAGCAGATCCTTATGATCCCAATAGTGAATGGGTACCTGGTAAATGGCCTGCTACACGCTTTATTTCTAATGTTGGGTCTATGTATGCCGAAAGCATTGTATGGCGGAAAGATGCTTCTTATATGCGTTTAAAGAGCGTAGAGCTTGGATACACTTTTAACCCGCAGGCGCTGCAGAAACGGGGGATCACCAGTATCAGGGTATTTGCAAACGCCCATAATGTGTATACCTGGGCAGATGCTTTTGTAAAGCAGTTTGACCCTGAAAAGATAGAAGGTGAGTACAGTGCGGGTCTGGGATATCCTTTGATGAGGAGTTTTAACGCAGGCATTAATATGAATTTTTAAAACCAGGTAAACATGAAACTAATTCAAAAAACGATACTATTTATAGGGATGCTTGCCTTTGCTGGTTGTGGTAAAAATATTCTGGATAAAAAACCACTGGACAAGCTGACGGGCGAAGCTTTATTTTCTGATCCGGAGGGCGTGAAGGTATATATGGCTAACCTGTATTATCAATTACCTGTGGAGGACTTTACATTCTTCAGGAGCGGATTTAATATCCGTGATGGGGAAAACCTGGTGCCAGCTATGCTTACGGATGAGGCTATTCATTCCGAATATGCTGATTTTTTGCAAGTGAACGATTTTTCCTGGTGGGACCAGGGGTATAAGCTGATCAGGGATGTGAATATACTGATAGGGATGATACCCGGACTTAATGTCCCTGAAGATCAGATGAATGCATTAACAGGAGAAAGTGCATTTATACGGGCCTACGCTTATTTTGCACTGGCAAAGCGATATGGAGGTGTACCATTGATTACAGCTGTACAAAAATATGAGGGAAATGTAGAAGCGTTAAAGGTTCCCAGAAGTTCAGAAAAGGCAACCTGGGATTTTATTTTGCAGGAATGCGATTCGGCCATTAACAATTTGCCCGATACCTGGCCGGGAGGGAGAAGGGCTTCCAAATGGGCGGCGTATGCACTCAAGTCAAGAGCAGCGCTGTATGCAGCATCTCTTGCGAAATTCGGAGAAAGAGCACCTTTATCCGGTGATGCAGTTTCACAAAAGTTGGTAGGTATTGATAAGGCTGCTGCCAATGGCTATTATGAAGCCTGTATAAAAGCGAGTGAAGCTATTATGGGGGCGGGGAAATACGGTTTGTACAGTCCTTCGCCTGCATCTCCGGAAGAAGCAGCTGAAAACTACAGGAAAATGTTTGAAGACCCATCTCTTGCATTGAATGAGGCGATCTTTATCAAAGGATTTGCAAGCCCCGGAGATATTACAGGACATAATTATGATATCTGGTATCAACCTGCACAAACAACAGGAGGTTGGCCTTTTCCGGGGCGGTTGGATCCAACCCTTGAACTGATGGATACTTATGAAAACTATGCTACTCCGGGACAAAGCGCACCTATCATTACTACTATAAGTGGGAATGACGCCAATGACTATAATGGCTTTAACCCGTCAAAGCAATATAAAAGATTTGACAAGCCATACGGCATATTTGTGGGAAAAGATGCACGGTTATGGGGAACAGCCGTTTTGCCGGGTACACAGTGGAAAGGACAGGAAATCATTATTCAGGCAGGATTTATTAAACCGGATGGAACGCCCCAGATATTGTCCGGCGACCCATTTACCCATAATGGTAAAACATATTACACCTATGGTGCAGCGGATGCTGCCCTTTATTCGGGATTTGATCCTAATGGAGGGGACTATACGAGAACAGGTGCTTCCTTCAAAAAGTTCCTGAATCAGAAGAACCCGGTTGCCCCGACCTGGAATCAATCGGTGACAGATTATATGGATTTCCGCTTTGCTGAAATACTGCTGAACTACGCAGAAGCAGTGGTGGAGAGTGGGTATACTGCTGATAATGCCCAGCTGAAGGCTACCAAAGCTATTAATGATATACGCCGCCGGGCTGGTCATACCGTTGATATTCCCCTGAGTGTAGAAAATGTGCAACGGGAGAGAGTAGTAGAACTGGCCTTTGAAAATAAAAGGATCTGGGATCTGATCAGAAGGAGAGAATATCATACACTCTTTAACAATAAAATGAGACATGCACTGTTGCCGGTACTTGATTTACGGGTACAGCCTGCGCAATACATTTTCATCAGGGCTAATGTAGCAAGAGCTGTACTTGCCACATTTGATCCGAAACAATATTATAGACCTATACCAGGAATAGGAGCTAATGGTCTGGTGCAAAATCCGCAATATTAATTATCAAAAGATACTGGCATGAAAAGTTATAAACTATATATAGTTACATTATCAGCGCTATTAATAATAAGCGCCTGTAAGCTGGATAATTATGATGCACCAAGTGCTACGCTGTATGGAGCTTTTATAGATGCTGAACGGGGAGGTCTGGTAGAGCAGGACATTATCCGGGGTACAACAATAGAATATGTGGAAGCAGGATATGCAGCAAAGGCTAAAGAATATATGGTAGTGAAGAATGATGGCACTTACCGTAACACGATGTTATTCCCCAACCATTATGAGGTTACACCGGTAAGAGGAAACTTTGCAGCTATAGCACCTCAGGAGATAAACATCAGTGGACAAACCAAGCTGGATTTTGCGGTACTTCCCTACATCCGTGTAAAAGACCTGGATATTAGAAAGGAGGGTACCAGGATCGTGGCCACCTTTAAATTACAGCAAACAATCGGTAAACCGGTGAGTAGGGTAGGTATTTATGCCCATCCTGATATGAGTGTGGGAGCAAGCCTGCATACTGCACTGGTAGAAAAGAATATTAATGCTGTGGCAGACTCCAACCAGGTTTTTACACTGGAGCTGGATATTGCAGCTACTCCTTCATTGACTACTGGTAAACCCTATTTCTTCAGAGTGGGTGCATTGATAGATGTGCCTGAGGCCAAGTTTAACTATGCAAAAGCAGTAAGACTGACGCCTTAAAAATCCAGTCGGAAAGTATCAAAATCATCATTGTCTGCACTGCTGTAACAAGTGTAGTGACCATCTTATGTAAATAATATAACCGTTTATTATGAAGCAATCGAAATTCATTGTGGCAATAGCTATCGTTATCTATGCCATAGTTGGTAATGCCTGCGGACACAGTAAGGCAGATACTCCCAACCTGCAAACACCCGTGCCGGCCGGTAGCTTTGAGTTGTCTTATTGGATCGATATAGATCTGAGAGCTAATAATGGCAGGGGATACTGGCATCATGTGGCAGATCGCCCTACAGATAAATTACCTACTTCTGCCGAAATCAAAAATGCTGTTACAAGGTGCCGTGACGATTATCATGGCCGTACTTTATATGTTACCTATCACCGGCAGTTTGAGATAGAAGATGCTAAAACAGTATTGAAATACTGGAAACAGCATGCAGAAAAGCTGGGAATGGTAATAGTGCCAGTAGTGGTATTGGAAGATTATGCTACACCAGCAGCATTGAATTTTACAGAGAAGGAAATTTCAGATTTTGCCAGGTGGTGTGTTGATAATATTAATACCAGAGAGTTTGGAGTATATGATATTTACCACAACCGGCAGGAGCCTAAAACGCCACAGGATGGACAGCTGGCAGTGATTCATGGAAGAATAGGGAACAAAATTGTAAGAGTAGGTGTACAGCCGGGAGAAACCCTGAACGTAAGTGTTTTCCGTGCAGTACAGGATGCCTGGACTGCTGAATGCCAGGGGCTGACAAATGAGCTGTGGGAAAACCCTGTGAATTATAAAGACTCTGATAACTATGGCCGCAAGCTGCTGGAAAACTGGGTTGCCGACAGGGTGGTAAACCATGGAAAACGCATCACCTGGTGCCTCATACCAGTGGCCTGGGATTATGAAGCACCGGTAGATCCTTATGGGTATGTATGCCCTGGTGATGATGCATTGATAAATGATCCTCCAATTGCAGGTCGTATCAGCAAATGTGCAACCACTATTCTTAAAGGATACCCGGAAGGTATAAAAAAACAAAAGTTTGGAGGCTTCTCCTGTGATCTGCATATCCTGGATGCCAATAGTGCCGGTAAACCGGAAAGCCCCAGTTTTTATGAACAGATAAAGGCGAATCAAACCTACACCGGATATTTTGCAGAAGCCATGCAACAAGTAGCAACAGTATATGCACAATATGATAAATAGGATGTTTCTATAACCATCAGTGAAAAGATTAAGGAAGGATAGACGATGAATATAATTATTCAAATACTAAATTCTTTAAAATGAAAAAACCTGTTATTGTTTTACTGGCATTGCTCTTTTTCTCCTGCGCAATTGTCACTGTTTCCTGTACCAAGCAGCTGTCAACACCTGAAACAGCCGGAATGCCTGACCCCAAGGGTACAGGTGACCGGATAGTTCCAAGATTAGCAGGTGGCGGGTTTGAAATATCCTATTGGATTGATATTGATGTAAGGTCAAACAACGGTAGGGGATATTGGTTTCATAAAGCTGACCGCCCTGCAGATAGTTTGCCTACCAGCGCACAGATCTGGGGAGCTGCTTCCCGTTGCCGCTTTACTTATCACGGCCTTACCCTGTATGTTATTTACCACCGGCAGTTTGAAATCAGTGATGCTAAAACAGTGCTTCAGTACTGGAAAACCCATGCGGAAAGCATGGGCATGAAAGTAGTGCCGGTAGTAGTATTGGAAGATTATGCAAGTCCTGCGGCTACAAATTTTACTGATACTGAGATACCTGATTTTGCAGAATGGTGTATCACTAATATCAATGCGGATGAATTTGGGGTATATGATATCTATCATAATCGCCAGGGGCCTGGTACTGCACAAAACACACAGTTAGGTATTATCAAAACAAGAATAGGTAATAAGATAGTCCGTATTGGTCTCCAGCCAGGGGAATCATTAAATCCTAACATACGTCGTGGTGTGCAGGATACCTGGTCTGCCGAATGCCAGGGACTGACCAACACTTTGTGGGAGACCCCGGTTAGCTATGGCGGTACTACTAACTATGGTCGTAATTTATTGATGAACTGGGTGAATGACAGGGTAGTGAATGATAGTAACATTATTAGTTGGTGCCTGATCCCGGTAGCCTGGGATTATGATGCCCCGGTAGACCCCTATGGTTACATCTCTCCCGGTGATGATGCCCTTACAAATGATCCTCCGGTTCCGGGGCGGGTTACTTTATGTCACAACTATATCGTTGGAGCTTATCCCGGAGGGAGTGGCAATGCCAAATTTGGTGGCTACTCCTGCGACCTGCGTATACTGCAACTGAATAGTGCAGGAAAGCCGGAAAGCCCCACTTTTTATGAACGGATACGGGCAGACCAGCTGTATACAGGTTATTTTTCGGGAGCTATGAATGAAATAGGTGGTATATATAGCTTGTATGACCATTAAGAATTGTATTAAAAAGTATCTCCGGACAAACAGGAGTTTAATAAATAATTATTTAGAAGAGACCGATATGATGCAGGTTTTCACTAACAAGTCGTATAGAAAGACAAGGCACTTTGTTCATTTACTGTTGATAAGTTTACTGCTGTTTTCAGAAGCAGTGACTGCCCAGCAGCTGTTTAACTATTGTGGTCCTGAAAAAAATGATTTATACGTACAATTGAAAAAAGAAGGTTTCCAGGTGCGCTACTTTGATAATATCAAAAGAGCGCTGGACGAAACAGATAAGGGACATCCGCTAATTGTTGCCGCTACCGGTTACCCGCACCATAGAACACAAATCGACCCGGAAGATTTTGCAAAAGCAAAAACCAAACGGATACGGTTATTTATAGAATTTCCGGCAGCCATACCAGGTATGGCACTGCCGGATACTACCCATTATAACAAATTAGAACGAGGGGTGGTTACTTCCCGTTTTTTTGGAGAAAAACTACCCGAAATGAGCATTTTGGGTGTGAATGGATGTTATCTGCTTCCGGTAGTGGTGAAGCAACCTATTCTTAGCATGGCAAGGGTAGCTGGATTTGATAAGGCGCAGTTTGGTTTATCAGATACGAAAAGCTATCCACTACTATTTTTGAAGGATAATATGATGATAGCCACCGCTGCATTAACCAATTATGAAACGGCCCGTTTTGGACCTGCTGCTTCCTGGAAGATTGTTTGGGAAGGAATCCTCTCCTGGTTGTCGGGTAAAAACACTATCGTATTAAATAAATGGGAACAGGACCCGGCACCGGCATATAGTAAAAATGAAAAATTGCCTGAAAACGCAGGTGCAACAGCTGTCAGAAAAGGCACTGAATGGCTGTGGAATGCACGATTATTTATTCATCCGGCCTGGGAGCAGGAAGTGATGGCGAAATATCAACCTAAGAATGGAGATCCGAATTTATTCTTCGGTCCCCCGGTTACGGCGGATATGCTGGCCGGAGATGGCAGCAGGGGAATTATGGAAGGGCATGGATCCAATATTTTATGGGATGGCACACAGGACTACCGCTACTTTATAAGAGCAGATGTACAGGGAGAATCGGCGTTCCTCTTAGCAGCTTCCGGAGAATTGTTGGGGGAGAAAAAGTATATGGCGACAGCAGAAAAACTGCTTGATTATCTTTTCTATACTTCAGGTTTCAGAGGTGGGGCCCGTAACAACAGAGATAGTGCTTCTTATGGGCTCATTAGTTGGGCTAACACACATTTAGGTACTTTTTTTAATGACGACAATGCGAGGTGTATACTGGGGGTAGTAGGGGCCAGTGCTTTTATGAAGAATGAAAGGTGGAACAGATTTGTTGTTGAGAATATACTGGGAAATCTGAGGACATCCAGCAAACAGGGCTTTCAGGGTAATGCACTGGAACAGGCTGTAATTGAAAAGGAGGGATGGCGGCATTTCAACAACCGGGATTTTGTGAACCTGCACCCGCACTTTGAATCATGGATGTGGGCCTGTTATCTGTGGTTGTATGATAAGACGAAATTCCAACCATTGCTGGATAAGGCCAAATCTGGTATAAAACTGATGATGGAAGCTTACCCTGATAAATGGAATTCCCAGAATGGTATACAACAGGAAAGGGCGAGAATGGTACTGCCATTGGCCTGGCTGGTAAGAGTGGAAGATACGCCGCTTCATCGTAAATGGCTGGACGCTGTGATCCGTAAGCTGCTCGAATATCAGGAGCCCTTCGGCGCTATCCGGGAAGAACTCGGCAACGCCGGATCTGATAAACATAAAATTCTTGTTACCTCCAATAAAGCCTATGGCACGAACGAAGCTTCTCTTATTGCTGTTAATGGCGATCCGGTTGCGGATATGTTATATACCTGCAATTTCCTGTTTTTTGGATTAAATGAAGCAGCACATGCAACCGGAAATCCTGATTATAAGGATGCGCTGGTACGGCTCTCTGATTTCCTGATCCGCATTCAATCCCGCAGTGACAGACATAAGGATGTGGATGGCGCCTGGTTCAGAGCATTTGATTTTGGACGATGGGATTACTGGGCTTCAAATGCTGATAATGGATGGGGGGCCTGGTCAACCTTAACCGGATGGATACAAACATGGATAGTAGCTACCCAGGTATTGGTGGAAAAAAAACAAAGTTATTGGGAGGCTACCAAACAGGTGGATATGACTGCTTCTCTTAAAGAATCACGCTGGATGCTTCAATAGCAAATCTTTAGCAAACAGCTAGATGGGTATCATGCTGCTCATCCGGGGCATGGTACCCATGGTATTAATACTTCATAATGTAAAAAGTAATGGAACAAAAAAATAATCACCTTAATATGAATCTGGATAATTATATTAGCCTTTACCGGAATAGTTTATTAGAGGATGTCATTCCTTTCTGGATGAAAAATTCCATTGATGAAGAATATGGAGGCTATTTTACTTGCCTTGATACCGTTGGCAATGTGTATGATACCGATAAATTTGTTTGGCTGCAATGCAGACAGGTCTGGACATTTTCAATGTTATATAACCGGGTAGAGAAAAAACAGGAATGGCTGGATATTGCAATAAAAGGCGCAGCATTTTTGACAAAGAACGGCCGTGATAAAGAGGGTAACTGGTATTTTTCTCTTAATCAACAAGGAAAACCGCTGGTGCAGCCTTATAATATTTTTTCTGATTGTTTTGCTGCAATGGCTTATGGTCAATTATATAAAGCCACCGGCAATAAAGCATATGGTGAAATAGCGGTAGCTACATTTCATAATATTCTTAAAAGGAGTAGTGATCCTAAAGGAATATATTCCAAGGCTTTTCCCGGCACGAGAAATCTGCAGGGTTTTTCATTGCCAATGATTTTGTCAAATCTTGTGCTGGAGATAGAACATTTGCTGGATCCTGTTATTGTAGATGATACGATCAAGCAGGCAATACATCTCGTGATGAATGTTTTTTACCAGGAGGACCTGAACCTCATTCTGGAGAATGTGCATATGGATGGAAGTTTTTCTGATACTTTTGAAGGCCGGACAATCAACCCCGGTCATGGATTGGAAGCGCTCTGGTTTATTATGGACCTCGCTGTGCGCGATAACGATGTGACGCTGATCAATAAGGCAGTGTCTATTGCTTTACAGATTGTTGAATATGGATGGGACAAGGCACATGGCGGGATATTCTATTTCCTGGACCAGCAGAACAAACCCCCTCAGCAGCTTGAGTGGGATCAGAAATTATGGTGGGTACATGCGGAGGCTATTGTTTGTATGCTTAAAGGCTATGCTTTGACAGGTAACCCTGCATGCTGGAAATGGTTTGAACAATTACATGATTATACCTGGAGGCATTTCCCTGACACTGCCAATGGAGAATGGTTTGGTTATCTTAACCGGGAAGGCAGGGTTTTACTTCCCTTGAAGGGAGGGAAATGGAAAGGTTGTTTTCATGTACCCCGTACTTTGTATCAGGGATGGAAAACTTTGGAGGATATTAAAATGAAAAAAGAAAGTACCGTATTGCAAAAATAATTTTATGGCAGGAATTTCTTCATCGCATGATTTAGTTAAACCGGATCATACAATTAATGAAAAGGTTAATTATTATGTTCCGGCACTGTTTTCGTTGGGTGTCCTTTATTTTATGATGGGGTTTATTACCTGTCTGAACGATACCTTAGTTCCTTTTTTTAAGAAAGGCTTTGACCTGAACTATACTTCTTCTTCTCTGGTGCAATTCTATTTTTTCCTGACCTATGGCCTGATGTCTGTTCCTGCAGGAAAAATAGTCCAGCGGATAGGGTATCAGAAGGGGATGATGATGGGATTTGCGATTGCAGCGATAGGTGCATGCCTGTTTTTTCCGGCAGCGGTGTATCATCAGTATGCGCTTTTTTTAGGTGCATTGTTTGTGCTGGCAATAGGTATTGTTTTGCTGCAGGTGGCAGCCAATCCATACATTACTGTACTTGGTCCGGCGGAAACAGCGTCATCAAGACTTACACTTGTACAAGGAGTAGGGTCCATAGGTACTACCGTGGCCCCGCTTTTCGGAGCGCATTTCATTCTTGCCCGACTGGAAGAAGCAGGTTCTTCCAGTGATGCAGTCAAGTACCCATATATTGGGATTGCATTATTGTTGATTGTAATTGTGCTGATACTCTCGCAGTTGAAACTTCCGGTAATACAAACAGCTATCCCGGATGAAAACGAACGGAATGATGGATTCCGGGCCTTATTCAGGTTTCGGAACCTTAG
Organism: Chitinophaga sp. H8; assembly: GCF_040567655.1. Lineage (NCBI taxonomy): Bacteria > Pseudomonadati > Bacteroidota > Chitinophagia > Chitinophagales > Chitinophagaceae > Chitinophaga > Chitinophaga defluvii. The sequence goes on from NZ_JBEXAC010000001.1 coordinate 474,749, forward strand.
CTTTGGCGTGTGGGCTTTGTTCTTTTACGTAGGTGCAGAAGTGGCAATAGGTACTTTTTTGACAAACTATGTGGCAGATACACTTTTGATATCAGAAACTGCAGCTAACCACTACGTTGCTTATTACTGGGGAGGGATGTTGGTAGGACGTATTGTGGGCGGTTTTTTCCTCCGGGCGGTTAAACCATCAGTGATGCTGACCGGTTGTGCATGTCTGTCGGTATTGTTGATTTTGACTGCCATGACTACTACCAGTCATTTGGCAGTTTGGTCGCTTGTTGCTGTAGGTTTGTTTAATTCAGTAATGTTTGCGATCATTTTTTCTTTGGCTGTAGCTGGTTTAGGGAAGTATACGACGATGGCTTCAGGGATATTATCTACTGCAATTGTAGGCGGTGCAGTGATTGCTTTTTCACTGGGGTTTGTTAAGGATCATTTCAGTTGGTCTATGGCATTTTGTGTTCCTTTGTTATGCTATTGCTATATTATATTCTATGGTATCAATGGGTACCGGCAGCGTCTTACCAGTTGATTCATATACTATCCTGTAAAACTATAAAAGCCGTTCTTGTAAGAACGGCTTTTATAGTTTTACAAATACAATATTTAAGCGCTGTAAATGTTTTGGAATTTAAGCCTGCTGTTTTTTTCTTTTAACGAGGAGATAACAGAGATATAAGAATATAATCCAGCCTGGTATGAGTTCTACCGGTAGCTTCAATCCTGTAATCCACATCAGGGCCAGAATACCAACAAGGAATACCAGACAGATGTAGTTGGAGAGAGGATAGATAAAAGAGGGGAATTTGGTTTTGATCTGTTCCTCTCTCTTATGCTTCTTGAATTTTAAATGCACCACACTGATCATCAGCCAGTTAATGATCAATGAAGATACTACCAATGACATTAATACCCCTAATGCTTTTTCAGGAATCAGTTTGTTGATAACGATACAAATGGCAGCAAATAATCCGGATACCAGGGTTGCTTTTACAGGCACATGGTTTTTATTCAATTTTGATAAAAAAGCAGGTGCATTTCCCTGTTCTGCCAGGCCGTAGAGCATTCGGCTGTTACTATATACGCAACTGTTATATACAGAAAGTGCTGCTGTTAAAACGATCAGATTTAATACATTGGCGATCAGGCTGGTAAAATAAATGGTTTTGCCCAAAACGCTGAACTGAAAACCCTTTAAGCTTTCAAAAACCATTACAAAGGGGCTGCTGTCCGTAGTGATACCTTTCCAGGGGGATAAGGCAAACAAGATGATCAGGGCACCTACATAAAAGATCAGAATACGGTAAATGACCTGATTGGTAGCTTTGGGAATTGTTTTTTCCGGTTGGTCAGCTTCGGCGGCAGTAATGCCTATCAGTTCCAGCCCACCAAAAGAAAACATGATCAGGGCAATGGCCGCAAATAAACCCTGAAAACCGCCCTTGCCGTCTGATTCAAGTAATCCTTTTGGAAAGAAGCCGCCGTCATTCCAGAGGTTGGTGATACTGGCCTGTGCTCCCCCGGAACCACTGATCAGCAAATAGATACCAAAAGCAATCATAGCGATGATAGCTATTACTTTTATGATGGAAAACCAGAATTCAGCTTCTCCATATACCTTAACAGAGCTTAGGTTTAATGCATTGATAGCAATAAAAAAGAAAAGGCTGGATGCCCACAGGGGAATCTCTGGCCACCAGAAATGCACGTACATGCCGATAGCTGTCAATTCAGACATACTTACCAGGATATAAAGTACCCAATAGTTCCAGCCCGAAGCGAAGCCGGCAAACGTGCCCCAGTACCTGTAGGCAAAATGGCTAAAACTACCCGACACCGGTTCTTCAACTACCATTTCGCCCAACTGGCGCATGATGAAGAAGGCGATAATACCTGCCAGTGCATAGCCTAAAATTACGGACGGCCCTGCCAGTACAGCGGCTGGGCCTATTCCCAGGAATAAACCTGTTCCTATGGCTCCGCCAAGCGCTATCAGCTGGATATGCCTGTTTTGTAATCCCCTTTTAAGCCCCTGTGTTGCTGTTTTTTCGGTTGTTGGTTTCAATGTGTATACGCTAGATGTGGTTGCAATATGAGGTAATTTCAGCAAAAGTAGGAACAGATACCGAGAAATTATTTGCCTGTTGGATAAACGGAGGGAGAGATTGTCAGTAGAAATGCCCGGCAGGCGGGAACAGCATTGTGCTGTTTTGCTGGTAGGAAGAAGGTTCCGGGTATTGTTGCTATATGGATATTAGTCTGTTTGTTTTCCGGAGATTTTATATCTTGTAGGGAGCTCATAGATCCTATACCTCCGGAATACAGGCATGAAACCGCAGATAAGAAAATTCCGGGACCTCTTGCAGCTTATATCTGTGTCTTATTTTGAATGAATGTCATTGGATAAATTAATTGAAACAATAATTCATGAAATATCTATTCCTGGTCATAGGCCTGTTGGCTGCCTGTTCTCCATCCGCAAATAAATTAATTGAGGAAGGAAAAAGTGATTACAAAATCTTTGTTGCAGATAGCGCCGCTGCGCCGGAGCAGTATGCGGCAAAAGAGCTGCAAAAATATCTTGAAAAGGTGAGTGGCTGTTTGCTGGAAATTACACATGAAGCAAAGCCTGCTGCCAAATTGATTTATGTGGGGTTCAAAGGAGCACCTGAAAGCTTGCTTAAGAACCTGCAGCCCAAGGATTTTGGGAAGGAAGAGTATATTATCCGCTCAGCTGAGGGCCAGTTATTGATTGCCGGTGGTGCTCCCAGGGGAACCTTATATGGAGTGATCGGATATTTGTCTGATCATCTTAACTGCCGTTGGTACACGCGTGAGGTAATTAAAACTCCTGAACAGCGTACGATAACGTTAGGCAAAATTGAAGACCGCCAGCATCCTGTTTTTTTATATCGTGAAGCCTGGTATCGCGAAGCATATGATCCTGAATGGGCGCTGCATAACAGGTTAAATCCTACGATAACCCCACTGGCCGATTCAATAGGCGGGAGTTATATTGCTTTCCCTTTTGCACATACTTTCAGCCAGCTGGTATCTTCTAAGCAATATTTTGCTACCCATCCGGAATATTTTGCAGAAGTTAACGGAAAGCGGCTTTATGCCGAACATCCCCAGCTTTGCCTCACTAATCCTGAAGTGTTAAGGATAGCAACGGATCAGGTCTTTAAATGGATAAAAGCGCATCCGGAAGTAAGTGTCTTTTCCATTGACCAGAATGATGGAGAAGGGAATTGTACCTGTAAAGTGTGTAAAAAAATTGATGATGCGGAGGGAAGTCCCTCCGGTACATTGTTAACTTTTGTAAACAAGATTGCCGATACTGTTGGAAAGGTATATCCTGATATTACCCTGCGGACCTTTGCTTATGCCTATACAGAAGCACCTCCGAAAACGATCCGTCCCGCAGATAATGTTACCATCCGTTTATGCCATTACGACTACTGCTCTGCCCATCCTCTTACAGGTTGCGATAATCATAAACCCTTTGTAGCACGTTTTAATGCCTGGAAAAAAATTGCAAAACGTATAACTATTTGGGACTACTATACTGATTTTGCCCAGTTTCTTATGCCTTTCCCTAATTTTGAAAGTTTCAAGCATGATATTAAATGGTATGCGGACAGGGGAGTAGAAGGCATTTTTGCGCAGGGGAACAATGTCCCTGATAATGGGGGCGGAGAATTCTCAGAATTACGTGCCTGGGTAATTTCCCAACTATTGTGGGATGCCAACCGGGATCCGCAGGCATTGGTAGACGAGTTTGTAAATAACGTATATGGTAGTGCGGCTCCATTTATAGGAGGTTACATCAAGCTGCTCCATGATCAGGTTAAAGCGGACAGCCTTGATTTCAGTATATGGTTAAGGCCAGAAGAAGTTAAATACTTAAGTGTTCCTGTGATACAAAAAGCCGATAGCCTGTTTGGGCAGGCAATGAAAGCAGCTGAAGGAGATAGCGCTTTAACTAAACGGGTAGAGCTGGCGTATTTGCCGGTTTTATATATCAAACTCTTTTTTTACTCTACAGGAGGCGTCGCTTACATCAGTAAAGAAGAGGTACCTGCCGCATATGATCGCTTTAAGAAAATTATTGCCCGCCACCGGATTAGGGCGATCAGTGAAGATGAGAAGTCTTATGGAAGCCTGGCGGGATTTATGAGGAATGTAGAAAGTGCTGCTACTTTTTACAACGATTGGTGGGTGATGGGGCCTTTTAATAACCCGGATGCTAAAGGATTGCAAACACCTTTCCCGCCTGAAAAATCATTGGACTTAAAACAAACTTACCAGGTGAATGGTAACAATACAGGTTGGCTTAAATATGATAACAAATCATCCGGTTATATTGATTTTACCAAGATATTTACGCAGACCGAAAATGTAGTAGCCTATGCCCAGCGAACCATTACCGCTGCCACTGCCCGGTCCATGAAATTTGGTGTAGGAAGTAATGATGGCGTCAAAGTATGGATAAATGGAAAAGTAGTACTCGACAGGCCTGTTGCCCGCAAAGCGCAACCTAATCAGGACATTATTAACGTAAATCTAAAGGAAGGAGCAAACACCATCCTTGTAAAAGTGGATCAGCTTAAAGGCGGTTGGGGCTTTTATTTTGCAGAATTATAATTCCAGTATAAAAGATTCGCAATAAATTACCCCGCCTAATTAACTATTTTAGCCTGACCAACTTTAAAAAATATTGTTAGATCAGCTTTCATATTATGAAAAACTGTTGTCTGAGAAGATAGCAGATGGGGATGAAATTGCATTTGCCGACTTATATGCGCTGTATGCACCTAGGCTAAAGGCGTATGCTTTTAAATTCACCCACTCAGTGGCAGATACTGAGGAAATCTTGCAGGAAAGTTTTCTGAAGATCTGGTTGCACAGGGAAAAACTTCCACAAATAACACAATTGCAGGCATGGATATATAAAGTAGTAGCCAGGGAGTGTCTGCAATGGTTGCGTAAACAAGCAGGCTGGCAAAAACAGGTAGACAAGATGGTGGATTACCACATCACTGCTACGGTATCTACCCCGGAAGAAATTGTAAAATGGCAGGAGCTGAACGCTGCAATTCAAACTGCCATTGAAAAATTGCCCGCCATCCGGCAAAAAATTTATCTTCAAAACAGGGAACAGGGGCTGAAGCCTGCTGCTATCGCGTTGGCATTGCAAATGCCGGTAGGAACTGTAAAAAACCACCTCAGTGCAGCCGTACGATCTATACGGGAACACTTAATAAATGATGGTTACCAGCTTATACCACTTGTTAGCCTGGTTATCGCTCCTCTTTTTTAACAACGCAAAAAATATTTGTGACGTTTTGCATTTAGCTGCATTATACTAATAAGCATGGAACAACAACGCATTTCTCATTTATTGGAAAAGCATCTGGCAGGGACACTGGATGATGCGGAGCGCCAGGAGCTTGAGGCCTTGATACAACAACCAGACACCGCTGCCTGGGAGGATGCTATCAGCCTGCAATTGTCCCAACAGGATGATCCGGGCGAAGCAATAGATCAGCAGGCGGCACGGGCTGCGGTGGCAAGAATCGTATCGCTGGATAAGAGAAGAATGACCGCTACATATGTACGTCCATGGTGGCATTGGGCTGCTGCGGCTGTACTGCTTTTCTGTTTGGCGGGTACTTACTTCTGGTATCAATACCAACCTGGCCTGCAGCCGGATAAAGTAGAAATGACCACGTTCGCACCAGGCACTACGAAAGCAATGCTCACATTGGCCGATGGCTCTAAAGTAGCATTGGATAGCACAGGGAATCAGCTGATTGACCAGGGGGGGACTGCTGTGCGCCAACAGGGTGGGCAATTGCTGTACGAGGCGGATAGAAATAACAAAACGGTCAGTTATAATACGCTTACTACACCCTCCGGAGGCCAATTTAAAGTGGTGCTGCCTGATGGCAGCCGCGTGTGGCTGAATGCTGCTTCTTCCATCCGTTATCCTACTGCTTTTACAGGAACAGAAAGAAGAGTGGAGCTGACTGGTGAGGGGTATCTGGAAGTAGCAAAAAATGAACATCAACCTTTCCGGGTAATAGTGAATGACCAAACAGAAATAGAGGTGTTGGGTACACAGTTCAACATCAATTCCTATACAGATGAACCGGTAGTCAGAACCACCCTGGTGGAAGGACGGGTGAGGGTATTACAGGGAAAAGCAAGTGCTATATTGCAACCAGGGCAACAGGCGATTATACAAAATGGCATCACTGTTGACAAACATGCTAATGTGGATGGTGCAGTGGCCTGGAAAAACGGACAATTTAATTTTGATGGGGCTACACTGGACGAATTTATGCGTCAACTTGCCCGATGGTATGATATAAAAGTTGTTTACAAAGGAAAAGTACCAGACAAGAGTTTTCAGGGAAAACTTGGCCGTGACCTGGATCTGTATGAAATACTGGCTGCACTTAATGATTTTGGTATCCAATATAAACTGGAAGGCAAAACATTGATAATAGAATAATGAAAAACTGATTTACGGGCAAAAACAAACAGACATGTGATATTAAAAGAATGTAGATAGCCTGCTAAAAAGCCGGAAGTGCTTGGAACCACTTCCGGCGGAAAGTCTTGGCTGATCTTAAAACAATTAATGCTTTCTCTAAGCGCAAACAGCTTTAACTAAAAAATCCAAAATCGTTACAAAAGTATGAATTTTATTCCTCTTTGTGACCGGATGGGCATGGATAGCCGCGTCCGGTTCAGAGTCACGTCATCGCAGGTAATACCGCCAGCCACTGCAACGTCTCTTCACGTTACTTGTAAAACAATTAAGAAGGTTATGAAATTAACTTCTTTCATGCTACTGTTTTTTGGATTGCATTTGTCAGGAAGATCGGTTTCACAAACAGTGACACTTTCAGGAACACATCTTAAACTTGAAACAGTACTGACCACTATTGAAAAACAAACGGGATTTATCTCCTTATACGACAGAGGAGATATGGCAAATGCACTTCCTGTTTCTGTTGCGGCTAACCGCCGTTCGTTACGTGATTTTCTGGATACGGTTTTTAAGTATCAGCCGCTTACCTATACGATCCGGAAAACAACCATATTTATAAAACCTAAGCCTTCGGGAAACACTCAGCCTGTAAGTCCGGCCAGCCTGTCGGATACTGTGCAGCTTCCTATTACAGGTAAAGTGACTGATGAAAACGGCCAGCCACTGATTGGTGTGAGTATCCGGGTGAAAGGTACCAGTGCGGGTACTGTTACAAATACGGATGGGGGGTACACTATCCGGGCAAATGCACCCACTACTTTGTTGTTTAGCTATATCGGGTATGTTCCGCAGGAAGCAGGAGTAAGTAAATCCGGTGAGTTGGATATCATTTTAAAACAGCTGCCAGCCGCACTGGAAGAGGCCGTAGTGGTAGGGTATGGTACACAGAAAAAGGCGAACCTCACAGGGGCAGTTGACCGTATAGGCGGCGAAGTGTTAAGGAACCGCCCTGTGCCGCGGCTGTCTCAGGCTTTGCAAGGACAGATAGGCAACCTCAATGTAGTGACTTCCACAGAGGGGGGAGCTCCTGGTGCCAAACAGAACCTGAATGTCAGGGGGTTTACAGGATTGGGGAATATGGCGCCGCCACTGGTAGTGATTGATGGTATCCCGGGTGGGGATATTAATACGATTAATCCGAATGATGTAGAAGATATCTCTGTACTGAAAGATGCGGCATCAAGTGCTATTTATGGCGCAACGGGTGCCTACGGGGTCATCCTCATTACCACCAAACAAGGCAAAAGAAACCAACGTGCCAGAGTAAGTTACAATAATAACATCTCTTTTGCACAGGCGATTAATGTACCACGTATGATGAACTCGCTGGACTTCGCGAACCTCTACAACGAGGCTTTCCTGAATGCCGGCAGGTCCCAGTGGTTCGATAATGAAACGATTGGCCGTATAAAAGATTATCAATCCGGTAAACTGAAGGATGAAACAGTACTTACGCCGGATGGGTTTGCCTGGATGCAATGGAATGCTGCCAATGCGAATAATGACTGGTTTAATATTTATCTGAAAGATCTGAGCAACAGTCAGCAACATAATATTGACGTACGTGGAGGAAGCGATAAGATTACCTATTATCTGGGGGCTGGTTTAAATGCGAGAAACGGCATGTTTAACTATGCAGACGAAAAGTACCGGCAGTATAACTTACGGGCTAACATCAATGGTGATGTTACCTCCTGGATGAAATTCGCTTTCCGCTCTTCCTTCAACCGGGAAAATAACGATGTGCCTTTTTTTTATGGTAACTCAGGTATCTGGATGATGGAACAGATAGCAAGGCGGTTTCCTACTGTTCCCTTACGCAATCCTGATGGTAATTATTCTTACGATTCATTTGTACCTTTCTTTGAACAGGGTGGACGTAACAAAAATACCCGTGATAATCTTAGCCTTACAGGTGAGCTGATTGTCAACCCACTGAAGGGATGGGATATTACGGCCAACTATACACTCACGACTACCGGATTTAACGATGAGCGGCAAGGGAAAACCTTTTATCTGCCACTTCCTAAAGATGGAGAATTACGCGGAGGACAATACCCGGATGAAGTAAATCGTACTTTTTCAGCTGCCAATACACATGTGATTAATTTTTTCTCTTCCTATGAAAAGCAACTGAGCGATCATTATGTAAAAGTAATGGGCGGATATATCAGGCAGGAGTATAATTACAAAGAACTTTATGGCAAGAACAGCTTTACCTATTCTCAAAACTTACCCTCCCTTGCTTTAACATATTTTCCACAACCAGTGGTATCAGATGTATTGAATGATTTTGGATTGGAGGGCTTCTTTGGCCGTATCAACTATAACTATAAGCAAAAATTATTGCTGGAACTGAATGGACGTTATGATGCCACCTCACGTTTCCTGAGTAATGACCGGTGGGCTTTCTTCCCTGGTATCTCTGCCGGCTACGTGCCTTCCAAAGAAGATTTCTGGAAGGGAATTGAAAAGACAGTGAATTACCTGAAATTCAGAGGTTCCTATGCCGCTTTAGGTGATCAGGAAAGTTTTCTGGAATGGACACCTCCCTACTATTATTATCCTTTTTATCCTGCACTGAGAACGACTACCCCTCCGAATACGAACTGGCTTTTTGGTTCTGGCGACAAACAGGCTGCTGTTACCTCTCCGGAAAAACTGGTGCCGAATAATCTGACCTGGCAAAAGCCGGTATCATTGAACCTTGGTGTGGATATGGCATTTCTTGACTGGCGGTTAAATGCGAACCTGGATTATTTTGTGCGCACTGTAAATGATCTGGTAGGGCCGGCCAAATCCCTGCCAGGTGTACTGGGTATTGCGGCTCCCAGGGAAAATAATTCCCGGATGCAAACCAGGGGCTTTGAGCTTACATTGGAATGGAAGGATAAGATTGGCAAATTACAATACCAGGTACGTGGGGTATTAAGTGACTATAAAGGAAAAATCCTGAAATACCCGAACAAAACAGGTATCCTGAGTGACTGGTATGAAGGTCAGCAGCTGGGTGATATCTGGGGCTATCGTACTATCGGGCTGTTTAAAGATGATGCGGAAGTAGCCAATGCTCCATCCCAGTCTTTTCTTTATGGCAACTGGGGTGCAGGAGATGTGCATTATGCGGATCTTAACGGGGATAAAAAAATCGACCGGGGAGATTATACCCGTGCTAATCCGGGCGATCTGGCCATTATTGGTAACGAGTCTCCCCGCTATGCATATAGCCTGACATTATCATTGCAATATGCAGGCTTCGATTTTTCTACTTTCCTGCAGGGTGTGGCTAAAAGAGATGCATGGGTATCTTCCAACTACTTTTGGGGTATTATAGGTCATGAATGGAATAGTTCTCCATTTACAGTTCACCAGGATAGATGGACACAAGACAATCCTGGAGGGTATTTCCCCAAGTTCTATATGAATGAGCAAAATGACAAAAATACACAGGTACAAACACGTTATCTGCAGAATGCTGCTTATATGCGTATCAAGAATATGCAGCTGGGTTATACACTTCCTAAAACCATCCTGCAACGATTGGATTTTGAAAAACTTAGAGTGTATGTGTCTATAGACAATTTAGCCACTTTCACCAAACAGATCAGGACCATGGACCCGGAATTGTCTATAGGGAATGGCAGACTGTATCCTTTACAGCGCACCTTTTCCTTCGGTATAAATGCAAGTCTTTAATCTGATCATAGGTAGGGATGCGATACATAACCCTGTATAGCAGCATTGAACAGAAAAGTGTATTTCACTTTGAGCGGTTCTTCCGATTCAAAAAAGATAAAAAACAAAGGAATGAAAATCATTAAACTTTTTATAGTGCTTGTTGGCATAGGCCTGGTGTCTTCCTGCCAGAAAGAGTTTCTGGAGCGCACACCGCAGGACAGGATCAGTGATGCGGAATACTGGACCAGTGTAAACGATCTGAAGCTGTATTGTAATAGCTTCTATAATCAAATGATACCAGACTATGCATATGGCAGTACCGGAATATATGGGCAGGATGCAGATCAGGGAAGTGATAATATGATTGGTATGGATTATAACACTGCATTGAACGGAGAACGTACCATGCCGGCCAGTGGTGGTGGTTGGGATTGGAGCCAGTTGAGGAACATCAATTATTTCCTGGATAATTACGGCCGGGTAAGTGGGAAAGCAGACGATATCGCGGCCTATCGCGGAGAAGCATTGTTTTTCAGGGCATGGTTCTATTTTCAGATGCTGAAAAAATTTGGTGATCTGCCATGGATCAACAAAACCCTGAATGTAGATGATGAAGCACTGACTGCTCCCCGTGTATCAAGAAGCATTATTGCAGATTCTATTATTCATGACCTTACTATTGCTATTGAGGGATTACCTTCCAAAATAAGCGCACCTCAGCAGCGGGTGACCAAAGAAATTGCCATGGCATTTCTGACCCGTGTGGCATTATATGAGGGCACCTGGGAAAAATATCATGCGGGTACCCCTTTTGGAGTAACAGGGCAAAATGGTAAGAAATTTTTTGAAGCTGCTGCCAGCGTTGCTGAAACGCTGATGAGTTCGGGTGTTCAGGGCCTTGACAATGTAGCACAGGATATGGGATACTGGAAGCTGTTTAACCAGACGGATTATAGCGGGAGCAATGAGATCATGTTCTGGAGGAGATACAGTGTGGATATGAATGTATTCCATAACTGGCCACGTTATACAGCGTGGGGGGCTGGTCGTGGTGTTACCAAAAGCCTGGTAGATGATTATCTCTGTTTTGATGGCAAACCCAGAGCAGTGAGCAAACTTTACCAGGGAGACGACAGAATATGGTCCGTTGTGGGAGAGCGTGATCCTCGTCTGGCGCAGTTGATCTATAAACCCGGTGATGCCAGGATGGTAAGGAATGGAGAAGTTGTAGACCAATTCTGGCAACCCTTATTTGCAGGGGCGGCAGAGAATAAGTGTGCTACCGGATATCAGTTGTACAAAGGGCATACTACGGACTATGACCAACAGATATCACAAAGTTCAGGATATACTGGCCTTATCCTGATCAGGTATGCGGAAGTACTCCTCAACTATGCAGAAGCAAAAGCCGAGCTGGGAACTTTTACACAGGCAGATGCAGATAAGAGCATTAATCTGTTGCGTGGGCGGGTATGGATGCCTGCTTTGCAGGTGAATGCTATTATCCATGACCCCAATTGGCTCTTTCCCAATTTATCCCCATTGCTGAATGAGATCAGGAGAGAAAGAAGGGTGGAACTGGCCTGTGAAGGGTTCCGGCATGATGATATTTTCCGCTGGGCAGAAGCTGGTCGTCTGATTAAAGGCTGGAAACCTAAAGGCGCGAAGAAAGCGCAATGGAATGGTGAGATAGATCCCATATACCTGGACGCATATCCGGTAGATGATAACGGCTACATAGATCTTTACCAGCATGTAGCAACGCTGATCAACGGCTATAATTTTAAAACCAACAGGGACTATCTGCTACCCTTACCTACACAGGAAACAACGTTGAATCCGTCACTTGGCCAAAACCCTGGCTGGTAAGCTGCAGAAAAAATGAAAATAGTTTTTAGGTACATATTGTTATGGATAATGCTCTCTGCTACAGGCCCGGTCTGTGCAGAGAACACATATCCATTGTATCCGTTCCGGTTATGGCCTATGCCACAGCAGGTGAGTGCTGTGGCTGGCCCCGGTACCCGGATTGACCAGCTGAAGGCAATACACTGGAGAAATGTGCAACAACAACCCGTATTAACAGGCATGTTTTCTCATTTGCCGGTTTCACAGGAAACCGGGCCAGGTGTTATTGTGTTTGAGCAGTCAGCAGAGGCTGCACTGCCTGAGCAGGAAGAGGGATATGTGCTGGAAGTGGGGAGGGACAGTGTGAAGGTCAAAGCCAGAAAAGAAGTAGGATTGTTTTATGGTTACCAGACCTTGCTGCAGTTGGGAGAAGATGCGCGCGACCTGGGGATTCCCATACCGGCGTGCCGTATCGTGGATTACCCTGATCTGGCAGTGAGGGCATTACATCTGGATCTGAAGCATCACCTGGATGGGATGCATTATTATTACCAGCTTATTGACAGACTGGCGGGCTGGAAGATCAATCACCTGATTGTAGAGTTTGAAGATAAATTACGTTATCGTAAAGCACCATTGGTAGGTGCCAGCCACGCTGTTGCAATTGAAGAATTTGCGATGCTTAGCCGTTATGCTAAAGAACGGCATATTGAGATAAGCCCACTGGTACAGGGGCTGGGACATGCATCATTTATTCTGAAGCATAAAGCGTATGAATCGTTGAGGGATAATCCCCGGTCAGAATGGGTTTTTGATCCCCTGCATCCTGATACCTACAAGGTGCAGTTCGCGCTTTACGATGATGCAATCGCTGCTACGCCATACGGACGTTTTTTACATGTAGGTGGAGATGAGGTGGGGGAGCTAGGGGCTTCTTCCCGTGCAAAGGCTTCCGGGATGAATGCTTTTGAATTGCAGATGCACTGGCTGAATGAAGTTTGCAACTACGTGGTAAGTAAAGGGAGGATTCCTGTTTTTTGGGATGATATGGTATTTGATTTAGCAGGCCTTTATAAAAGCACTTATGACAAGGATATGCCTGCCGGTTTGGTAGACAGCCTGTGGCGGGCTAATCTGCCTCTACTGGATAGTAACGTGCATCTTTTCCCTGATTCCTGTGTGTACATGCGCTGGAACTATGATACCCCGGAAGTGGAAGGGAATATCAATGCTATTAACTGGTACCGGAAGAATAAATTACCTGTGATGGCTTCTACGGCTGTACAAACATTCTGGCCTATGATGCCAAGACGCCAATCTAATTTTGAGCCAATCCGGAATTTTTGCCGGATTGCAATAGCACAAAAGTTGACCGGTATATTATGTGCAGCCTGGGATGACAGCTCACCGCATTACGAAACTTTTATGCGTGGTATTCATACTTTCGGAGGACTGAGCTGGCACTATCAGGAACTTACAGTAACAGCGGTGCACCAAAATTATGCGGCACGTTTCTATGGTCATTACAATGGTGAATCTGGCAACTTCCAGGATAAACTGGAAGAGGCAATGCCTTTTTGGGAAACAGCATTACTGAATAAGGGAACCCGGAACAATGCTCCGCGCAGCATGGATCTCGTAACATTGCCGGTAGAAAGTAATAGGGAATGGAGTAAAAAATACGCTGAAAAATTACAGAAAGCCAGGGTTGCTGTCGTAAACTATAAACAGATAAAAACAGCCATTGGTAAAGCGACTGGCTCAGCTCGCAGAAATCTGTATGCTTTGCAGCTATGGCAGGCGATCAATGAATTGCAGATATACCCTGCTTCTTTGCTGTTGGCATTGGAGCGGTATGACGTGGCTCCTGCTGGGGAAAAGAAAAAATACATTACAGAAATAGGTACAATCATGCAGCATTTCCCAACGCTGCGGGAGCAGTTTGAAGCTGTTTTCGGGAAAACGCGGATGTTAGGTAATCCGGTAGATTATCTGGAAGATAAGAATGTGCCCAATCACCTGGCAGCAGCTACTGCCAATAGTGACTGGATGTATATTTATGAACTTGCATTCAACGAAAAGGTAAAGAAGTGGCTCGCTGATAAATAATAAGTGGGCATATAAACACACAAAACAAAGCACCCTAAACTTTCACTCAAAAACTACGTGTATGAAAAATGTATTTTTTTCAGTGTTATCCGTATGCGCATTACTGACGGGTTCCTGCCGGCAAACTTTACTGGAATCTTCAGACAAAACGAAAAAGGAGGAGCTTGTTACAACAGCTAATGCAGATCCTTCCTTCATGTCTCTTAAACAGATTGATCCACTGTTAAAAGTATTTAAGACCGGAACTCTTGACCCGAATTGGGGGACAGATACTACTTTTACTTATCGGGGTGGATATGTGAATCTGCACTTTGTATTATCTGCAGGAGAAGCGCTTTCTAATGTGCAGGCTAGTATTATTGACCCTACAGGTATCCTTACACCATCGCAGGTGGGGTGGGTGAGGCAGGTAGGGGCCAGTCATGCTGTACCGGGGTTGGTGGGTGGATTATACTCTGCCGACAGAACTTTTCCGGATGCTATTATCAACGATGCTCCTGCCACTGTAGCTGCCGGCAACTTACAATCGTTTTGGGCCACTATCCCTATCAGCACTACACTCGGGGCTGGTGTATATAAAGCAACCTTCAAGGTAACTGCCATCAAATCCGGTACGCCGTATTCCGTGGAGCGGGAGTTTGTGGTCCGCGTATTTCCTGTTACTATGACAAGTTCGAGGTTGTTTGTTTCAAATTGGTTTTATCATACTCCGGAAAATTATGCTTTCCTGAATAATGGGATACCGGTAACGATGTATTCTACCAAATTCTGGGAGCTGACTGCTATGGTGGCAAATATGATGTCCGAATATAAGCAGAATGTAATTCACCTTAGCCCGTTGGTACTTACCCAGATCACCAAAACAGGATCTACCTATAGCTTTGATTTTTCCCGTTTTGATCAGATGGTCAACCTGTTTAAACAAACAGGCACACTTAAACGTATCGAGGGGGAGGCCATTGCCTCCCGGCTTACAGGTGCTATGGACAGCCCTTATGGTATCTGGGTACCTAATGCCACGCGTACCACAGGATATGAAAATACTTTGTTCCCTGCTACTGATGCAGGGGCCCAGAGCTTTTTAAGCCAGTTCATGACAGCACTCACACTACACCTGAAACAAAAGAACTGGTTCAATGATTATTATCAGCATGTAGCGGATGAGCCAGTGCCTGGAAATGCCTCATCCTATATCTCTATTGGAACAATGGTGAAAAATGCCGTGCCGGATATGAAAATACTGGAAGCGGTAATGACTCCCAATCTGGGCAACCTGGTGGATGTTTATGTGCCCAAAATGGATCATCTTCACGGGAATTATTCCACTTATCAGTCAAAGCAGGCAAATGGCTCGGAGGTGTGGTTCTATACCTGTAACGAACCTACAGGATCCTATGCGAACAGGTTTGTAGAGCAGCAGCTTTCGTACATGCGTATTCTGCACTGGATCAATTTTAAGTTTGGAATAACGGGGTATCTGCATTGGTCTTTATTTAATTATCCAATTATTGGTGCGGCGGATGTGTTTACAGAAACGTCCGGCACCTGGTTACCTGGTGGTGACGCTTTTATTGTTTATCCGGGATATAACAAATTCTATAAATCTATCCGGTACGAACAAATGCGTGAAGGGATCATGGACTATGAGTTGCTAAGCAGGCTGAAAGAAAAAGATGCAGCTAAAGCAGATTTGTTGGCTGGGCAGATCGCCTGGAGTTTCAGCAGTTATCAGACCAATGTTTCTATTTTCCAGCAGGTAAGAAAGGAGGCTTTGACCGCTCTGGCTTATTAGATGGGACGCCCTGGAAGTATCAGTTACTAATACTTCCAGGGATCTCTTTTAGAAATGCCGGTTCCCTTCTGTATTTAGCGGATTGATCAATGACTTATTACAATAGGTAGCTTGTTCAAAATCACTGATGTTTATGGATAAGAATGAAATGTCAGTGAACAGTGGTGCTAATCTTTCTGTAATCAACCTCGACAGGTTGGCTTTTTGGGCTGTTGTCCGGCCTTCCATAATACTCCCGAAGATGTGCAGAAAACTATGTTTCCCTTCTCCCAATTTATAATATTCGTAGCTGTTAATACGGACTTTGATATCATTCTCTGCAAATAACCCTGTCGTTTCTGCTGCATCATATACTGTATTCATGATTACATCAGCAGGTTGTAGCTCTAAAACATTTTTTGAGCATTCTATTACAAAATGAGGCATATGCTTTGTGTTTTGACTGATTCCAGGCAGGAAAATGGCCTTCGCAAATTTATTGATTATAGCTTTAAAAAATCAGTACCGAAGGAGGGGAACCTTCAGGTTAATTTGATAATCATAAAATTTTTCTACTTTTAGCGGATAAATTACCACGATGGAATCAGCCGCTTTCTCCCATATCTTCAGGGAAAATTTTCCCCTGATCTTTTCTTTTACCAGGAGGATAGTGGATGATGCGGGTGTGGCGGAAGAAATAGCAGGTGATGTGTTCATGAAGTTATGGGAACGTTTTCACAACTTTGATAATATTGGCGCCATGAAGGCATTTCTTTATGTTGTAGCGCGAAATACTTCCCTGAACTACCTCGAAGAGGTGAAACGTCGTAAAAAAAATGAAAATGAGCTCTCTCAGCTAACCGCAACAGCAACAGAGGAGGCAGCACTGCATCATATTATCCGCCTTGAGGCGCTGCAGGAAGTATATGGAGCTATTGAAGCACTCCCGGACCAGATTAAAAAAGTCATTAAATTCACCCTGGAAGGCCTGAAGGCCCAGGAAATAGCAGATAAATTAGGCACTTCAGTAAATACGGTCAGGAACCAGAAGGCAAAAGGATTGCTTTTGCTGAAAAAAGGATTATCTGGTAAAGCATTTGAAATGCTGGTATTCATATTACAATATGGAACTTTCTTATAATATTCTCCCCGAAATTATTTTTTTGCTTCCCGATAGATGAAATGACTGTTTTACTTGTTCTATAGTAGAGAACTATTAACCCATTGTATGCAGTATAGTCAAATACAGACATCATTAAGGATGGCAGCCTTGATTGGGCGTCACATAAAAGGGGAATTAAACACCACAGAAACCCAGGAACTGCAAAGTTGGATAGATGCCAGCCCGGAAAACCGTGTGATGGTGGAAGAGCTGATGAATACAGCAATCCGGCAGACTGAATGGGAAAACCTGCAGCAGCATAATGGTGAACAGGTGCTGGCGGCTATTTTAAATAAAGCAGCAGCTGACCAGAAAATAAAGCGCCTGCGGTTTATAAGACTTATAGCTGCGGCGGCTATATTGTTACTACTGGGAGGAGTAGGAATGAAATTAGTGTTAGATGGAGCACGAACATCGCCGGGCAGGACTGCACAGTATACGAATGATATCCCTCCTGGTGGCCGGAAGGCGCAGTTGGTGCTGGCAAATGGCAATGTAGTCTCCTTAGGTGTTGGCAAGGATACCACTTTTACAGAGGGGAATGGTACCGAAATAAAACAAAAGAAGGGGCAGTTGATCTATAATAATGATGGACGCAATACTCTTGCTTATAACCTGTTGACCACACCTGTGGGCGGTGAATATGAAATTACATTAGCTGATGGCACCCATGTATGGTTAAATGCATCCTCTTCTATTCGTTATCCGACCACTTTTAACGGTAAAGAAAGAAAGGTGGAAATTACCGGTGAAGCATATTTTGAAGTGGCTGGTAATGCCCAAATGCCATTTAAAGTTAAGATCAATGAACAGATGGAGGTAGAAGTACTGGGAACACATTTTAATATCAATGGATATAAAGATGAGGCAACTGTGAACACTACGTTATTAGAAGGTGCTGTTAGGGTAAAGACGAATGGTCAATTGCAATTACTTAAACCAGGACAACAAGCACAGGTAAATAGTGCCGGAGGAATCAGCCTGATAACCAATATTAATACTGAACAGGTCGTGGCGTGGAAAGATGGTCTTTTTAATTTCGATGATGTCAGCCTGCAGGAAATGATGCGGCAGCTTTCACGTTGGTATGACATTGAGGTAATATATGAAGGGAAGGTGCCTGAAATGAGATTTGGGGGAAAGATGGTCAGGAACCTGAGTTTGTCTCAATTACTAAGGGTACTGGAGCAATCAAAAGTACACTTTAGGATAGAAGAAGGGCGAAAAGTAATAGTTACACAATAGTTTTAAAATAAATCTCTATCACCAGTAAAAACAATATCCTCTAAAATGAAAGCCGAAGATGTTTCGACCATCTTCGGCAAGTAGTTAGGTTAAGCTATGAAAAAATAGTCAAAAGATCACATCCAACTAATTTATTACAACTACCAAACCAAAGTAAAGTTATGAAAAATGTTTTTTGTAACCAGGGATTTCGTGCGCCTGCTCTAAAGATGAGCTATGCCGGATACTGGTTCTCAACCAAATCTATGGGTGTTCGATTGGGAACGCTGTTTATTACAAAAAAGGAGCAGTGGTCGCAGCGTTCCGGCAACATCGGCAAAACAATTTTGAAAGCGATGAAACTAACAACATTCTTTCTCACAGTTTTCCTTTTTAATGTAAGCGCCAAAGGGGTTTCGCAGACCATCACGTTTTCAGGTAAAGGAGTCGGACTAAAAAAGGTATTTACTGCTATTGAAGAACAAACTGGTATGGTTGTCTTTTATAACAATGACCTGTTAGAACATGCAATGCCTGTTACCCTGACAGCCCGTAATATGAAGCTGGTGGATTTTCTGGAGCAGGTACTCCTGAATGAGCCATTAGGGTATGAGATTACGAACAAAATGATTGTTATCACAGAGAAAAGTAAAACAACTTTACCCCGTGGTATACCAGTTGTCTATCAGGGGCCTGTAACCGGCACTATCTTCGCCGCAGATAATAATACACCCTTACCTGGTGCTTCAATTAAAATAAAAGGTACTGCCATAGGTACCAATACAGACAATAATGGAAAGTATTCCATTAAAGCCACCCCGGGTCAGGTATTGGTGATATCTTATATTGGATATCTGGATAAGGAAATAATCGTCAAAGAAGAGGGACAGGTTATAAACATAATACTGGAACAAAAAAAAGAAGCTTTGGGAGAAGTGGTAGTTGTAGCGTATGGCACCCAGCGAAAAGAAACCGTTACCGGGGCTATATCGGCTATTTCCACTAAAGAAATCAAACAAAGTCCGGCAGCCAATCTGGCCGTGAATCTGGCAGGACGTTTGCCAGGATTAACTACGGTACAAAATAGCGGGGAACCCGGTCAGGATGTTACAAATTTGTATTTAAGAGGACAACGAACGCTGAATGGACAAGCTCCGCTGATCATGGTAGATGGGGTACCCAGAGATCTTACTTATATTGACCCCAATGAAGTTGAAAGTGTTACTATTTTAAAAGATGCATCTTCTACAGCTGTATTTGGTGTAAGGGGAGCCAATGGTGTTATTCTGGTTACCACCAGGAGAGGTACTTCTGAAAAACCACAAATATCTTTTTCAAGTGAAACGGGCATTCAGCAATTTAATAGATTACCTGATCCTGTACATTCATGGGAGCTGGCCGAAATGACCAACCAGGCATGGGTAAATGATGGGCAACCTGCTTATTCAAGGTTTTCGGAACAGGCTATTGAGCATTATCGTAAACAGGATAGGCCTGATATATATCCTGATAATGACTGGCTGGGAATGCTTTCTCGGAAGAATACCATGCAACAACGGTTTAATCTGAATGTGAGCGGGCGTTCTAAAGCAATGCGATACTTCGTGAATGTGGGGCACCTTTCCCAAAACGGATTGTGGAAAACAGAGCAGAAGGATTATAACGCAAGCAGTTCTTTAAAGCGGTATAACTTTCGTTCCAATATTGATATTGATCTGAATAAAACGTTGACCGCATTTTTAAATGTAGCCGGATACATGGAGCAGGCAAATGCGCCTAATCCTGACAGAAGCAGTGCGCAATTGTTATATTATACCTATATCTATCCTGCCACCATGCCCGGCCCACTTACGCCGGATGGTCAGGTGCTTACCACACAATCTGAATCTAATCCACCATGGGCATTTATTAACAGGTCGGGCTATACCCAGGAGAAAAGAACGAATGTTACTGCTTCTTACGGAATGGACCAAAAGCTTGATTTTATTACGCAAGGGTTATCTGCCAAGATAATGGCTTCCTTTGATGTACGAACCATTTATAATATTGATGCCCGCCAATCATTTCAGCAATGGATTATGGATGTTGTTCCAGATGAAAACGGTGTAGAGCAACCTGTTTACAGTAGAAGAGATCAGCAGGAAAATACGCCGCTTAATATGAGTGACAGGGCGCGTTTCTTCTCCTATTTTAATGTGCAGGGTTTTCTGAATTATAACCGCTCCTTTGGAGATCATGCTGTAACAGGACTCTTGCTTTATCAGCAGGATAACCAAACACAGGCAGGAGACCGCCTGCCATATAGGGTGATGGGAATTGCAAACCGTATTACCTACGGATTCAGGAACAAGTATTTCGCAGAATTTAATGGCGGCTATAATGGTTCTGAACAGTTTGCCCGGCAAAACAGGTTTGGCTTCTTCCCTTCTTTTTCCGCAAGCTGGGTGATCAGCAAGGAGAAGTTTCTGCAAAGCAATCAGGTAATTCATTTCCTCAAAATAAGGGGCTCCTATGGAAAGGTAGGGAATGACAGGTTAGGAGGGGCCCGCTTCCTTTACCTGGATAATATCAATCTTGGTGGAGGAGGATATAATCAGAGTTTATATAATGGACAGCGGATTAATGAAGCATTGGTAGGAAATCCTGCTCTTCGTTGGGAAGTGAGTCGCAAAACAAATGTAGGGCTTGAATTTGGATTGTTTAATCAATTGGATTTTGTGGTAGATGTTTTCAAGGAAAAAACGGACAATATGTTGATCAACCGTCAACAGATCCCGAAAATACTTGGCTTATCGGGTACACCGCCAGTGAATATGGGTATTGTAGACAATCATGGGTATGAGATAGAAGCAAAATACAGAAAGCGGTTTAACCAGAATCTCTCTCTTTTGGTAAATGCAAACTATAACTACGCTGCTAATAAACTCATCTTCAATGATGAGCCCATGAGATCGGAAGCATTTGCATACCGCTATCGTCAGCAGGGGTATCCGATAGGGCAGCAATTTGGTTATTTAATAGATGGCTTCTGGAATAATGCGGAAGAGATCGCAGCTTCAGGGCTCACTTACCAGGTAGGAGCGGGGCAACCCAGACCAGGTGATCTGAAATATATTGATGTAAATAATGATAAGGTAATTGATGAAAAGGACATGGCCCCCATCCTTTATTCTCCGGTACCGCAACATACGTTTGGTGGGGCGATCAGCGTCAATTACAGGAATTTTGATATCTCTCTTCTGTTTCAGGGGGTATCCAATGTTAGTAAAACATATACAGGCAATGGCATTTTTGAGATTGCGGGCGGAACCAATGTGTTTTATGATATACACCGGAATGCCTGGACACCGGAACGGGCGGCTAATGGTCAGAAAATAACCTATCCTGCATTAGGATCCAGTATGAATTCCAATCATGTAGCTAACCAGTTTTTCATTTGGGATGCTTCTTATCTCAGGCTGAAAAACTTTGAGATCGGTTATTCCTTGTCAACAAAAGCCATTGCCCGGATGAAATTGCAACAGCTACGTGTTTATGCCAATGCACTTAATCCAATTACATGGGACAGGATGCCAACAAAGGCATATGATCCTGAAATCAGCTGGGTATTGGCCTATCCCATCCAACGGGTGTTTAATTTCGGTATTAATGTAATCTTCTAACATTCTACGCAAGCATGAAAAAACAAATTATCTATACGCTTATCGGAACTTTCATCCTGCTGGGAACAGGAGGATGCCGGAAATATCTTGACATTACACCAGATGGCCGTATTACAATGGGTAATGTCTGGTCTGATCCTAAAATGACGGCTGCATATCTGAATACAGCCTATCAGGCAATGACGGTAAATCAGGGAGGAGAACGTTATTTTACCTATGCATTCCTCGAAGGTATTACAGATCTGTTTCATGATTCTGATGATCTTGAACCAGACCCTCTGGTAGCTAATATGTGGTACAGGGGAAGTCTTACTCCTTCTTATGATCCTACTCATCATTTTGCAGCCACTAGGAATGGGGATGTTTATACCGCCTACTGGGCAGGCATCCGTTCATGTAATGTGTTTCTGAAAAACATTGATCATGCCGCAGTGGATTATCCTGGTGACAGGGCACGCTTTAAGGCAGAAGCAAAAGTGCTTAGAGCCTGGTATTATATGCAGCTTTGCCGTAAATACGGACCTATGCCTGTTGTTAAGGAACCAATAGAAATTCAGGCAGAGTTTGCAAAATTAAAACGCCCTTCTTCTTTCCAGGAGATAGCAGATTATATGAATGAGGAATGGCAGGAGATGAAGAATGTGCAGGAATTGCCCTGGCGTATTACCCTCGCAACAGAAAAAGGAAGGATGACCAAGGCTGTAATGTTGTTATTGCGTTCCCAGGCGCAATTGTTTGCTGCAAGTCCTTTGTATAATAAGGAAAATGATCTGGGCAAATGGGAAAAAGCCAGGGATTATACTAAAGAAGGAATTGAACTGCTTTCAACGAATGGCAAATACCAGCTATATCATGACGCCTCATTGGGGGAGAGTTCATTTGAAAACTATTTTCTTACCAATCAGGATTTTAGCGCTTTCCCCCGGGATAAGGAGACTATTATGGAAAATCAGACAACAGAATCTATGGTTAACGGTTTTGCAACGCTGATGAATGGTTTCCCTCAACGCGGTATTTCTGAAAAGGCGGGCAGTTGCCCAACACAGGAATTGGTAGACATGTTTGATATGCAGGCAACAGGATTACCGGTATTAGAACCTGCAAAACCATATCTGGATAATAAGCATCTGCAACCCAGCTATTATACTGGCTCCGGTTATGATCCGCTAAACCCATATGCAGGAAGGGATCCACGCTTTTACGCCACTGTTTTGTATAACGGTGCATATTCTCCCGGTCCGGCTGTTTTTGTTGAAACATATATTGGTGGGGCCTCTGGTTTAAAATCTACAGACAGGCGTCATACCAGGACCGGATATTACCTGCGCAAGTTTATTAACCAGGATGTGCAAATTAATCCAGGTACTTATTGGAAAAGAATGCGGTTTGCTGAATTCTATCTGAATCTGGCAGAAGCAGAAAACGAACTTAACGGTCCTACGGAAGCGGTGAGAAAAGCAATGGAACCAATACGGACCAGGGCACATATGCCGGCTATACCTGCTGGTATTTCTTCTAAGGAGGAAATGCGGGCCTATCTGCAAAAAGAAAGAAGCGTAGAGCTTGCATTGGAAGAACAAAGGGTATGGGATGTGAGAAGATGGAAGATATTGGATAAAACTGATAAACTGGTAACAGGTATGAAAATCACTAAAACGGGGGAAAATACGTTTAGCTATACCCGGTTTGTAGTTGGAGAAAGACAGTCCTGGGCGGACAAATTCCTTTTATTCCCAATTCCGGAAACAGAGATAGCGGTATTGGGGGCTACATGGCAGAACCCAGGGTGGTAATCATCATTAAGCCGATAATCATTATTTAATCATCATCAAAAAATTAATATATGCGTGCATATAATAGAATAGCTATTGCCATAACTATGTTCTCTATTACATTAGGGAGCTGTATAAAAAAAATGGTGCCCTTACATGAGGTTAAGCCTGCTGTTACACATGAAATGGGAAAAACATTACTGAGGGACTCGGTATGGACACAAAAGGAATTCATGCTTTCCACTTTTTATGCCATAAACAATATCGGAGATACTGCCATTTATAGAAAAATACTAAAGCAAACAAAAGAAGCCGGCCTCAACCTGGTAGAGATTACCTTTCAAAACAGGGTAATTGTAAATATGGCACTGGACATAGCAGAATCGGAAGGTATTAAAATTCTTGCACAGGATCTGGATGCTTTCAGCGGATTCCAAACCCAGGCACCTTCTTTTACGGAAGATACAGTTATCAATAATATCAGCAGGTTAAGCGCTTACCAGATGCTGGAAGGCTATTATGTCTGGGATGAACCGTTTATACCGAACCTGACCCAGGCAAAAGAGTTGAATGATCTGTTTAAAGAGCATGACCCCAGCCGGTTGGCGTTTACAGTGATGCTTCCCAGTTATGGACCATATGTATGGTCAGATAGTACTTACCCTGGTTATGTAAATAACTATTTATCTACTATTAATCCTGACGTGATATCATTTAATTATTATCCGTTTCGGGAAAACCTGACATCAACTACATTGAGCACGAATGATCTCTGGAAAGATTTTGGTTATATCCGAGGGAAAGCGCTGTTAAGTAATAAACCACTATGGTATTATTTCCAGGCTGTTAGTATATCACCTGATGTAGTAAGTATTATGAACCTGGAAAGAATACGGGTACAGATGTTTGCTGCACTTGCTTATGGAGTAAAAGGATTAAGTTATTATACCAGTCACCGGGCCCTGATCGATCCTGTAACTTATGAAAAGACTCCCATGTTTAATGATTTAAAAGCGTTGAATACGGAAGTGAAAAACATAGGTAATTTTTTATTGAACAAGCAATCAGAAAAACTCTATCATACCGGTGTGTCAACCCTAAACAGGGCCCGGTATTACCTGGATCAGTTCAGCTTATCCACTTTGCTGAATACAGCACCTAATGACCTGATAATTGGTGTGTTTGGTGATACAGGCACGGCAAAAACACTTTTAGTTACTAACAAAAGTTTCTCTGCTGCCAAAACCGGTAATATCACCTTAAAGAGCCTTAAAAAGGTGAGTGAATTTAACAAGAGTACGGGAGCGACAACGCTGTTGTCAAATAGTACAACGTCGATTGCAATCTCATTGCCGCCAGGTGGAGCGGCATTATATATCATTGAATAAATATTCCGGAGAACAATTCCTATGTGATGATTATACATGAAAAAATTAACAAACTTTCGATATTCCCGGTAGTATTATTATTAGCGAATATCCTTTTTATAGCACCTGTCTTTTCACAGTCAAAGGTAAATCCGGCAGTGAGAGACGAACTCCGGGATGGACAGCCGTTGCATATCAACGGCCATCTGGGAACAAAACTGGATGCGGCTTATCAAAACCGTATCCTGTCTCAGAATGATGACCATCTTATTGCGCCTTTCCGGAGCAGAACAGAAAATTACAGGTGGCAGACCGAGTTCTGGGGAAAGTGGTTTACTTCGGCGGTTCAGGCATATAGCTACCTGCCTCAGCAGCGGCTAAAAGCAATTTTAGACAATACGGTACCACAACTGCTAAAAACACAAACAGCAGATGGATATATTGGCAACTATGCTGATGAGCACCGGCTTGAGCAATGGGATATCTGGGGACAAAAGTATACCCTGCTCGGGCTGCTGGCCTATTATGATTTAACACGCAATAAGCCCGCTTTAACCGCTGCTTGTAAAATGGCAGATTATTTAATAAACGAGTTGGCCCTGCGTAAAAAGTCTATAGCGCTGCAAGGAAACTATTTTGGGATGGCGGCTACTTCTATTTTGAAGCCTGTCACTATGCTCTATGAAAGAACAAATGAAAAGAAATATCTTGATTTTGCGGAAGAGATAGTACGGCAGTGGGAATTGCCTGCCGGACCAAAATTGATATCAAAAGCAGGTGTAAATGTAAGTAAAAGATTTCCCTTTCCTGCTATAGGAGAATGGCATAAGCAGGGACAAAAGGCCTACGAGATGATGTCCTGTTATGATGGTTTGCTGGAGTTATATCGCCTTACAGGAAATAAAGTGTATAAGACCACAGTGGAAAAGGTTTGGCAGAACATTCTGGACAACGAAATTAATATTGTTGGTTCCGGCTCGGCATCTGAATGCTGGTATGATGGAAAGCGGTTTCAGCAATTTGTAACCAAGCATGCGAATGAAACCTGTGTAACTGTAACCTGGTTAATGCTGAGTGAACAATTACTTAAGCTTACGGGAGAAGCTAAATATGCGGATGCTATTGAACGCTCTTATTATAATGCGTTGCTTGGAGCAATGACTCCTGACGGGTCTAACTGGGGAATGTATACCCCTGCAATGGGCATGAGGTCGTTAGGTTCCGATCAGTGCGGAATGGGACTAAATTGTTGTACAGCGAACGGGCCAAGAGGCCTGTTCGCTATGTTACCATTGGCAGTAATGAGTGGTGAAAACGGGATAGCCATTAATTTCTTTGCGGATGGTCTTTACAAGGTGGAGATGCCCGATAGAAAATTGGTGGAAATAACACAGGAAACAGATTATCCGGTAAATGGAAAGGTGAACATAAAGTTACAAATGCCGGTTGCACAGGAATTCGCGCTTAAAATCCGGATACCAGCATGGAGTACACAAAACTCATTAATAGTGAATGGGCAACCTGTCACTGTTGCTAAAGGCGGTAATTATATTTCGGTAAACAGAAAATGGATATCAGGAGATAAGATCGAACTGGAACTCGACATGAGAGGCAGAATAGAAGAGATGGAAGGAGCCCCTGTTTACAAAGCCATTATGCGTGGTCCCCTCGTACTTGCACGGGACACAAGATGGGCAGGCAACACGGATGTTGACGAAACAATTACCCCGGTTTTAGCAAAGGATGGCACAGTACCCATGGAAGTTATAAAGCAGGGTGTGCAGGGGAATACCTGGATATCAGTTACCATCCCCTGTCTGGTTGGTTCATGGAGATTAGGGGAAGAAGCTATACCCGTAAATCTGACCTTCAGTGACTTTTCATCGGCAGGTAATACCTTTTCTCCGGCTTCACGTTATAGAATCTGGTTCCCGCAATTGATAGGATATGATTGGGGGGGATAAATTCACTGTCATTGCATGGTTTTTCATAAGAATTAGGTACCTTTTGGCCCTAAAAACACCATTATGAATTTCCGTAAAGTAACCCTGACATTATCCCTTTTAAGTCTTACTGCTGTTTTGCATGCCCAGCAAATTAAAGATGGCGAAACACTGGACCTGGATGGTATTGCTGTTACCTTTAATGTGATGAATAAGGAAACGGTAGAGGTAAAAGGCCAAAGCTATGACAGGTATAAAGTGGTAGCTGCTGCTCAAAATAATACGGGTAAGTCGTTTAATATCCGCTTAAAGACCTACCCGGATGTGGGCAGCATTGGAGGGGGTAAAATTGTAGAATTAAATTGTCAGAATGCTACAGGAGCAAGGCTTACATCGAAGAAGCTAGACGTAAATATGGCTACGCATCAGCTAAAAGTAACCTACCTGGCAAAGAATAATGATGGGAAATTGGTAAACAATGAAATAACAGTTCCGGCGGGGTATTTTTTTGATCCGGGACAAAAGGTAGAAAACGATGCTATTTTTATTGTTCCAAAGGGAGAAACACCACAGGTGTCTGTAAGAAAGTTGCTTTAATACACGCAGGAGGAGTATGTAAGATGATAATACCTCTCCGTCTGTTCAATTATTTAAAAACCGGCTTAAAAGTAATATTGAGCCGGTTTTTCTTTGGCCCTTTGTTATGCTTTCAGCAAGCCACCGACAGTTGATATCTTCTTTTAAATACCTAGTACTTACAAAATATTCTGTTTGTACTTTCTTGTATATTCCTTGGCAGTTAAACCCGTTATTAATTTAAACTGGCGATTAAAATGAGAAATATTGTTATAGCCTGTTTCATAGCAGATTTCGGTTATCGTCATTTCGTTCTTTACAAGTAGTTTGCAGGCGTTTAATATGCGGACTTCATTCAGAAATTCAGAGAAGGTTTTTTGTGTACGGGATTTAAAATACCTGCAAAAAGATGATACGGTAAGGTTGGACAGCCTGGCAATTTCTTCTACGGTAATATCATTCGCGTAATTCTTCATAATGTAATTCATGACTTCATTAATACGCTCCGTATCAGCTGTATTAACGGAATTGACATAACCAACGCTGGAAAGCAATTCAAACTCCTCTGTACGGGCAATGGTTTCCAGTACTTTTAAAAACAAAACAAGCCGGTCCATTTCTGTGGCTGCCACTACATCTTTAACAAGCTGAGCTATTTTTTTATGATCAGTTCCTTTTATTAAAACACCTTGCTGGCCTTTTTGAAATAACTTTTTGATGCGTGCGCATTCCGGAAGACTAAAAAAACCTTGCCCTAAAACATCTTCCTTAAAATGGATCACATACACATCCACAAAAAGCTCTTTGTTACCCTGGTAAAAATCATTGTCATTTTTCCATACATGTGGTAGGTTGGAGCTGATAAACATGAGGTCTCCATCTGTAAAGTTGCCTATATGGTTGCCCATAAACCTGATCCCATAGCTTTTTTCCACAAAAATGATTTCATGTTCCGGATGATAATGCCAGGGATAATCCATATAGGGAGTGATTTCCCGTTTCACGGTTATAGACGACGAAAATTGCGTTGGGATTTTCTCAAGCGTAGGCTGCATGTTATACAGTTTCGTTGTAAATAAAATGAATGATACAAATTTTTAATGAAAAGGTAGTGTTATTAATAGAAAATTTAGACGTATTTATTAAACGGATATAATAATAATCTTGCTATTGAAAATCAGGGTATGACGTTTTAGAATATGGCGGCTTGCCAATTTGTTGCATACATTTTATTGATACCAGGAAATGAAAGCACTCAATAATTTCGATAAAAGGAACCGGTTTGTATTTGGGGTAACATTGGTGGCCTCTGTGGGAGGATTTTTGTTTGGGTTTGACCTGGTGATTATTGCCGGGGCCCTGCCATTTCTGGAAAAGGACTTTCACCTTACACCGGCGCTAAAGGGGTTTGCAGTAAGCAGTGCTATATTGGGAGCCATTGCAGGCCCATTATTTGGACTGTGGTTTACAGACAGGATTGGAAGAAAAAAAACGATGATGGTAGCCGCTGTTTTCTTTATGTTGTCCACTGCTGGTACTGCTTTTGCCAGAGGTATTCTGGATTTTGGACTGTGGCGTTTTATGGGAGGAATCGGCATCGGTCTTGCAATGATGTCATCCCCCATTTATATTGCCGAGCTTTCTCCTCCGGAAAAGCGAGGTGTTCTGGTAAATGTTAACCAGCTTTCTAATGTAATCGGCATTAATCTCGCTGTTATCGTAAGTTACTTTTTTTCATTTGATGATATGGGCTGGAGGTGGATGTTTGCCGCACAAGCAGTGCCCGTCTTGTTTTTAATGATGGGCCTGATGATGATCCCGGAAAGCCCCCGTTGGCTGGCTGCTAAAAAGAGATTGCCAGAGGCACTAAAAGTGCTTAAGAGAATAAATACACCCGAAGTAGCTGCGGCAGAATTAGATGCAATGCAGAAAACGCTGGAAACGGAAACGGGCGGGTTACATAACCTGATGCAGCCCGGTTTGCGAAGAGCTTTACTGGTTGGTATTATTATCATGGTCTTTTCCCAGATAAATGGAGTGAATATGATGTTACTGTATGCTCCCAGCATACTGGCCGAGGCAGGCGTTTCTGTTGGATCACATGCTATTCTGAGTTCCATTCCTATTTATGTGTTTATTTTCATTTGTACAATTGCGGCTTTTGGATTAATAAAGCGTTTTAGCAGAAGAGGGCTGCTAATTACCAGCGTGTGTGGAATGTGTGTTGCTCATTTATTAATGGCTATTAACCTTTATCTTCATTGGCCTCCGATATATACTTTGTTTCCTATGCTGCTGGCAACAGGCGCTTTTACCCTTGGACTGGCGCCGCTAAGTTGGATAATTGTGGCTGAAATATTCCCTAACCGCAGCCGTGGCAAAGCACTGGCTATCGTTTGTTTCTTTCTGTACCTGTCTTCTTTTATAACTGCGCAGTGTTTTCCGATGCTTACCAGCTGGTTTGCCGGAAAGTATAACAATACAGCCGGAATGTATATGGTTTTTGCCATGATTTGCCTGTCCTGTGTTGTTTTCTGTTGGAAAATGGTACCTGAAACAAAGGGGCTGAGCCTGGAAGCGATTACTTCGTTCTGGGAGAACAACACAAAATCAAATGATATAAACAGTGATCCGGTAAAAGCAGACCAGCAGGCTATTGTTTGTAAGTGAGCTTTCCTGTTGTTATCCGGATTTATATAAGGAACCTCAATTTTATTATAAAATAAAACGTATTACAATGAAAGTTGGTTTTGTTGGATTTGGAGAGATCAATTCTCCTTCCGAATTAATTAATGAAAAGTGCCGGAAAGCACGTGAAGAGATTGAATCACTTGGATATACACTGGTCACTACCGGACCTGTAACGGATGATGCGGCAGGAAAAGATGTTGCCAGGGCTTTGTCGGATCTTGGAAAAGATGATTTTGAAGTGTTGATCATATGCCTTGCAGGATGGATTCCTTCACATGCGGTCATTGCAATAACCAGTAATTACGTTCAAAAGCCGATGCTGTTATGGGGGCTTGCTGGAGATATGGAGGATGGTCGTATCGTTACGGCTGCAGCACAGGCAGGTACCACAGCATTAAGAAAAGTATTTTCCGACTTGGGTTACAGGTTCAGATATGTCTATAATATAATTGGAAAGCCATCCCCCCTTGTCAAAATAGCGAATTTCATAAAAGCCGGGTTTGCAGAGAAATCCCTGACACAGGCAAAGGTAGGGATGATGGGTTTCAGGGATATGAAACTGTATAATACCTTATATGAAGGGATGTCCCTTAAACGGGACTATGGAATTGATGTTGAGTTTTTTGAAATGCTGGAGATGCAACAGGAAATGGAAGGTATAGACAAAAGTCAGATCGAACCGTTGATACGGAAAATAAGAGCTGAGTGGCATTTTGTCAAACCTGTGGATGACGGATTTCTGTCCAGGGGAATCAGCTACTATCTGGCAATACGCAAGATGGCAGCGACTAACCGGCTGAATGCCATTTCTCTTAAAGATGTAGACGGAATGAAGAAACTGCTGAATTTTCCTCCGGCATTCATATTTATGCTTTTGGCAGATGAGGCTGGCTTTTGCACCATTCCTGAAAATGATGTTATGGGATCTGTTACGCAATTGATAGTAAAACAACTTACTGGCCAGTGTGGCGCATATTTTGAGTTCTACGAATTTTTTGAGGAAAGTGTATTGATGGGAGTACCGGATTATGTTCCCGCAGAAGTGGTAGAAGGAAAGGTAAAAGTAACAAGTGCTGCTTTTGGAGGGATTAGTGGAGGATTGCTGAATATTTCTGATGTTAAGCCGGGAAAAATGACATTACTCAGGTTGTCCAATACCGGGACTACTTATACCATGCATGTGGTAACCGGAACAGCAAAACCCAGAAGGTGGGAGGAGGCGGGATGGCAACAACCTGCCCCGCAACTGCCAAGTTTTGAAATTACACTTGATAAACCTGTAGCGGATTTTGCAGATAATATTTCAGGCCAGCATTATATTGCTGTTTATGGTGATCAAACCGATTTATTAAGAGATTTCTGTTATCTGAAAAACATAAATGTTGTTTAAAACGCTTTCATGAG
This sequence comes from Chitinophaga sp. H8, assembly GCF_040567655.1. Lineage (NCBI taxonomy): Bacteria > Pseudomonadati > Bacteroidota > Chitinophagia > Chitinophagales > Chitinophagaceae > Chitinophaga > Chitinophaga defluvii. The sequence goes on from NZ_JBEXAC010000001.1 coordinate 506,518, forward strand.
AAAATATGATGCAGTAATAGCAGGATATATTTGTGTAGACCTTATTCCAACATTCAAAAGTAATATTCAGGTTAGTGAAGTATCTGATTTGTTGAGGCCGGGTAAACTGGTTGAAATTGCAGGCATGGAATCAACATTGGGAGGAGTGGTGGCAAATACCGGAATGGCGATGAAGAAATTTTCTAAACAGGTTTATTTAAATGGCCTGATTGGTTCAGATTTTATAGGGGTAATTGCCAGAGCGGCTTTGGATAAGTATGAGCTGTCTGAAGGAATACGTACGGTAAATGGAGTAGGAACAGCTTTTGGTCTGGTGATAGCTCCTCCCGGTGTTGACCGGATGTTTCTGGAAGCCCCAGGTTGCAGCGAATTATTTGATGTAGAGCATATTAATTATGAGGCAGTGGCCGATAGCAGGCTGTTCCATTTTGGTTACCCTCCCTTGTTACATAAATTTTACCGCCAGAAAGGAAAGCAGTTGATTGCCCTTTTTAAAAAGATAAATGATCTTGGGGTAGTTACTTCCCTGGATTTTAGTTTGCCGGATGCTGATAGTGAATCAGGGAGAGTGAACTGGCTGGAAATCCTTAAAAAGACATTACCCTACACGGATATTTTTGCGCCAAGCCTGGAAGAAGCCTTAAAAATGATTTTTCCTTATGAGTATACAATTATAGAGGCTGAAGATGGCGATTTCGTAGATAAAGTGCCACTGGATTTGATTAAGGAATTGGGCGAAACATTGGTTGCCTATGGCGCCAATATTGTATTAATTAAAGCAGCTCACAGAGGAGTGTTTTTGTGGACCGGCGATGTTGCTTCAGTTAATAAGAAAAACACATTACATCTTTCTCCGGCAGAATGGAATAACAGACAACTTTGGTGCAATGCATATCCCGTGGCAGAAGAGAAAGTAAAAAGCACATCAGGTGCGGGAGATACAGCTGTAGCGGCATTTTTGACTGCCATTTTAAATGGTGAATCTCCCGGTGCTGCGATGAAGTATGCAGCTGTTGCAGGCCGGAACAATCTTTATTGCAATGACGTGTATAGAGAAATGGCGGATTGGGCTGCGATGACAAAAGAACTGAAGCGGGTAGCTAATGATGTAAGAAATGTAACCGATCTGATTATAAGCGCAGCAAGCAACAGTAATTGCTGACGATAAAAACAGCTTAAAATTTATGAACAACTCCTTAACCGTTGATAAAGCATGGTGGCGGAATGCTGCTGAAGGAATCCCCCGTTTAATCACAGAAACACCTGGTCCACGTTCGCAACAGATGCATGCCAATACTGCCAGATATATGAAGGGCTTGAGTTCTCAGGTGAAGTTATTTCCCGTTTGTTTTGAAGAAGGATCCGGGATTACTTTAACGGATGTAGATGGGAATAAATACCTGGATTTTTCCTCCGGTATTTATGTTACCTCATTGGGGCACTGCCATCCAAAGATTTCTGAAGCGGTAGCATATTGGGCAAAGAAGCTGATGAACGCGCATGATTTTACCACACCGGTGAAAGAAAAGCTGATGGAAAAGATGGCGGAAATACTTCCCGGAAAATTAAATGCAGTGCAGTTGTATTCTGATGGTACCACAGCAGTGGAAGCTGCCATACGGGCTGCACGGGCTATCAGCAATAAACATGAATTTATTTCTGCTTATCGCGACTTTCATGGCAAAAGTATGAGTGCGGTAAGTTGTGCGCAAATGTACAGAAGTGAAACCTTTAGTTATGGCCCTACCAGAGCTGCGGGTTTTTATATGGTGCCGAGACCGGATCCTTACCGTCCTTTATGGGAAAAGAATGATGGCTCGATTGACACAGATACTTACATAAAGTTTTACGAAAACTTTATTAAAGAAGGAACAGTTGGGAATGTGGCGGCCTTTGTACTGGAGCCCGCTCAGGGCTGGGCGGGTAGTATCTTTCCTCCAGATGATTTTTTTCCTAAATTGAAAGCTCTTTGTGAAAAGCATAATATATTGTTGTACGATGATGAAGTACTGGCAGGTATGGGAAGAACCGGCGAGTGGTTAACACTGAACCACTGGGGGGTAGTACCGGATATTGTGACTTTCGGTAAATCATTCGGTAATGGATTTCCTGTAACTGCAATGGTAGTAAGCGAAGAGAATGGGGAAGCCCTTGAGAAAATCTCTGCTTCTTCCAGCTATGGTGGAAACCCAATGGCATGTGCTGCGGCCCTGGCTTCGATAGAAGTTATTGAAGAGGAACAGCTCCTGGAGAATGTGAGAGCGGTGGGTAGTTATTTTATGAGAAGGATGCAACAGATGAAGCAGGATCATCCTATTATCGGAGATGTCAAAGGGAAGGGCTTTCTGCTGGGTATTGAGCTGGTAAAGGATAAAAAAACAAAAGAACCATTTCCGGAAGCAGGTGTAGCTGTATATCAAAAGGCATTTAAAAAAGGGCTGGCCTGGATACCTGCGGGGCATATCCTCCGTATGTCGCCTCCGCTGATTATGGACGAAAAATATGCGGCGCTTGGAATGGATATTATTGAAGATGCGATTACAGCAACAGAAAAACAATTTGGATACCGGTAGCCAGCTGCCGTGCGGACAAAATTCTCAAAGGAAAAGTTTACAGACATGAGCTTAAAAGAACAACTGACGGATGGTACATTATGTATCGGATGGGCAACGGAAAATGTAACACCGGTAGGCCCGGTGTCGCTATACGGACAATATTACGAACGTATCTCTGAGTATGTGCAAAGCGATCTTACAGTGACTGTATGCGCTATGGAACAAATAAAGCCGGACGGTTTCGTGGAACAGGCCGTTATGGTTTCAATGGACGTGATTTATGCTTTAAAGGAAATGCAGGATGCCGTGCGTAGCCGGATAAAGGAGGAAGTGCCGGGATTAAACCCTGATAAGATTGTGCTCAATGCAACCCATACTCATTCCGCTCCATATCCGGAAGTTAAAAATGCATTTGGTGAATTATTGCTGAATGGCATTTGCAGGGCCATACGAACTGCCTGGGATGCAAGAATGCCCGGAGCTGTCAGTACAGGGTTTGATTACGCAGTTATCGGACATAACCGGAGGGTGATGTATGCAGATGGTAGCACCGAAATGTATGGGGATACCAACAGGGAAGACTTTCTGATGATTGAAGGGCCTGCTGATCCCGGAATTGATTTACTTTTTACCTGGAGCCTGGATAAAAGATTGACAGGGATATGGGTGAATGTTTCCTGTCCGGCACAGGTAACTGAATCCAGGTATTATGTATCCTCCGATTTCTGGAGTGAGGTACGAAAGAAAACAGAAGAAAGGTTCGGAAAGGATGTTTTTATACTTCCGCAATGTGGGGCAGCCGGAGATATTGCTCCGCGGGATTTGACAACAAGATACAGGGCTGGTGAACCTGATATGTGGGATGTGCTGGGAATTGTTGAAATAGGGAGGCGCATAGATCTGGTAATAGCCAATGTATATCCATCTGCACGTGAAAAAATAACCGCCAATGCTGTCTTTATTCATAAGATAAAGCATATTCAAATACCGTCACGTGTTATTTCTGGGGAGGAATATCGCAGGTCGGTAGCAATAGTAAATAGCATAAAAGCCAATGAGCCGGGAGATCCTGCTTCGGACCAGACAGCATGGAACCGTTTTTTGAAAGAAGTGAAGGACAACGAGAAAGTATATCCTTATGGGCCATGGGATAATAAAAAGTCAGACTATGGATGGCTAAGACCTATGGAGATAGTGGTAGCGCAATATGAGGATAAACAGCGGCCCCTAAATTATGAATATGAATTGCATGTGATCCGTATCAATGATATTGCTATCGCCAGCAATCCATTTGAGTTGTTTGTAGATTACGGTTTTGCCATCACGGCAAGAAGCAGGGCCAGCCAGGTGTTTATTGTTCAGTTTGCCGGAGATTCAGGAGGGTATTTGCCTACCCAAAGAGCACTGGACGGCGGAGGTTACAGTGCTATGGCAAATAATGTAGGGCCGGTTGGCGGCAAGGTACTGGTGGAGGAAACAGTTTCACTAATGAATGAAATGTGGCTTTAAATATAATTATCAGGTATGAAGGCATACAGACTTAACAGGTTATTTAATCCTGCTTCCGGAAAATGTTTTAATGTGGCTATTGATCACGGATTTTTCAATGAATACACTTTTCTGGAGGGAATAGAAGACATCAAAGCGGCTGTAGAGCTGGTTGCGGGTGCGGGGCCTGATGCCGTACAATTAACGGTTGGACAGGCAAAGTATTTACAGGCAATACCAGGAAAGCAAAGGCCTGCATTGGTATTAAGGACTGATGTGGCGAATGTGTATGGAAGCGCGTTATCAGCCGCTTCCTTCAGCAAAGTAATTGATCAGGCTGCATTGCAGGCAGTCCGGCTGGATGCTGCATGTATGTGTATCAATTTGTTTGTCATTCCTGGTGCGCCCGAGGTTACCGGCCAATGCATCGACAATATTATCAGGCTTAAACTGGAGGCAGATTATTATCAGATGCCGTTGATGATTGAACCGTTGGTATTCCGGCCCAACACTGAGAAGGGGGGATATATGGTAGATGGGGATATCAAAAAAATTATGCCATTGGTACGCCAGGCTGTTGAATTGGGGGCAGACATTATTAAGGCTGATCCCTGCACTGATTTATCTGCATATCACAAGGTGATAGCGGTGGCAGGAAATATACCGGTATTGGTACGTGGGGGTGGAAAAACAACGGATGAAGAGATCAAGGAAAGAACCGTTGAACTTATGCAACAAGGGGCCGCTGGAATAGTATATGGAAGGAATATCATACAGCATGCAAGCCCACGCCGGATCACGGAAGCGCTAATGCAGATAGTGCATGGATAAGATACCATAAAGAAGTAATCATCTCCGGGACAGGAAATATGCAAATAGCGTGTCATAAAATGTATTTTAAGTCGTTTTTTTTGGGAATGTTTTAATGCAACTTTACATAAACAGCATGCAGGTAAGTTGAATAGTAGGGCACTCCGTCTGCTTCAACTGCCATTTAAAATCATAGGCCAACGAGTCCGGCTTTATATACTGTATGCTACAACTGAAATCTCTTTTTAAAACTAGTATTCCACGGGCGCTGAATAATATTCCACAGATTATGAGGCCTCTTTTATTAATTTATTAACACCTATTCTTATGCTTGTTCGATTGTCGTCATGTTTTTTGCTGCGTGCAAAAATATTGATAGTTGCTTTACTTATGCTTCATGCACAGTTTTCGTTTTCTCAGCAGAAGAAAACAGTAAACGGAGTAGTTGTAGCGGAAGATAATACTCCTTTGGAAGGAGTATCGGTCAGTGTGAAAAACGGGTCAAAGGGAACAGTTACCAGTAAGGAGGGGAAATTTGCCATAGTGGCTGGCACAGGTGATGTGCTTGTTTTTTCCTCCGTTAATTATGGGACGCAGGAAATAACGGTGGCCAATGAGGCAATGATAGGTGTTATAAAGCTGATTCCTAAAAATGTAGTGTTGAGCGACATTGTGGTGGTAGGGTACGGTACACAAAAGAAGGTAAACTTGACGGGGGCAGTGGCTACTGTTAACTCAAAAGTTTTGGAGAATCGCCCGGTTACAAACATCGGAGAGGCATTGCAGGGAATGGTATCTAATCTGAATATTACTCCTGGAAGTGGAGCCCCCGGTAAGGGAGCTACTTTTAATGTACGCGGGTTTACTTCGATTAACGGAGGTGGACCACTTGTATTGGTAAACGGCATACCGATGGACATTAACCTGATCAACCCGGCTGATATTGAAAATGTAACAGTGCTTAAAGATGCGGCAGCAGCTGCTATCTACGGAGCCCGTGCTGCGTATGGGGTTGTACTGGTTACAACAAAAAGCGGATCGAAGGAGCAGAAACCAAAAGTATCTTTCTCTGCTAACTATGCTGTAAATACACCTGTAGTGAAGCTGGAAATGATGGACGCAATGGAGCGTATGCGATACATGAATACGGGAAACATAAATTCCAGCGGTCAGGTTTGGGGAGAGTTTGACAAGTATGGGGAAGCGGCTATTACTGCACATTACCTGGACCCGTCCCAGCCGGAATTATTTACACATCCCAATAATCCGAGTGTATGGACCCCTTCGGCCAACACAGATTGGGCAAGAGAACTACTGCGGGATAACTTCCCGATGCAGCAATATACTGCAAGTATTTCCGGAGGAACTGATAAGGTTAATTACTATACGTCTCTTTCCTATTTTAATCAAAAGGGGATCGCTAAACATTTTAATGAAAACTTTGACAGGTATAATGTTATGAGTAACATTAACTATAAAGTAGCGAAATGGATTACTGTTGGCTCAAAGTTATCGGTGAACATTACCAGTAAAAAATACCCCCCGAATAACGCTATCAATCAATTCCCGGAGGATTATACCGGTTTTATGATCTATGCGATACCCAGTGTCCCCATTTATACCCCTGATGGAAACTGGTACCAGTACGGTTCAATACCTAATATGGTGCAAATGCGTAAGGAGGGTGGGTACAGGACCCGGGATGTTAATAATATATGGCTTACAGGAAATGTGAGAATGACACCGGTCGATAAGGTAAGCATAAATATGGACTACTCCTATAGCACCAATACAAGAAAAGAGCTGGATTATATGAGACAGCTGCCCAAATATGATAAGGGAGGACTGGCAGGTTATTACCCTTTTTCAAATCCAAGTGCTGTGCTTCGGACTAATACCGATGATAAAAACATTGTGTTTAACGCATATGCGGATTATGAAAACAACTTTGCCTCCAAACATTATTTTAAAGCAATGGCCGGTGTGAATCATGAACAGTCTGTTACCAATATCGCCAATGCCAGCCGTAAAAACCTGATAATAGGAAGCATTCCTTATATGAGCCTGGCTACGGGGGATATGGAAGTGAGGGACGGTATTTCCGAGGCCTCCATATTAGGCGTATTTGGTAGAATTAACTACAGTTATGATGACAGGTATCTGCTTGAGATTAATGGCAGGTATGATGGTACTTCCCGGTTTCCGAAAAACAGGCGGTTCGCGATTTTCCCTTCTTTCTCCCTTGGATGGCGTATTGACAGGGAACGTTTCTTTGGCGGATTGAGCAATGTAGTGGATATGCTTAAAATAAGGGGGTCCTATGGAAGCTTGGGTAATCAGAATGTACAGGGGGATTATCCGTATATCGCTACTTATGGATCAGGTCAGGCCAACTACCTTTTGAATGGAGAAAGACAGATGACGGTTACACCTCCGGGGCTGGTGAGTGCTACCCTTACCTGGGAGAAAGTGACGCAAAAGAACATAGGGCTTGATTTTGCAATGTTCGATAATAAGTTTACGGGTAGTGCGGACATTTATCGCAGGGATACAAAGGATATGCTTACAAAATCCAAAACATTACCTGCTGTACTGGCAGTGGATGAGCCGAGGGAAAATGCCGCCGACTTGAAAACCACTGGCTTCGATATAACGCTGGGATGGAAAGACAAGATCAATGACTTTTCATACGGGATTACACTCCTTTTGTCCGACTATACTTCCCAGATTACGAGGTTTGATAATCCCCGTGGCCTGATTGCAGATTATTATGTAGGAAAGAACTTAGGTGAAATATGGGGTTTTGAAACCGGTGGGATTTTTCAAACTGATGAAGCAGCTGCCGCATTGGATCAGACGCAGATCAGCGGACGCAAGCGTGCAGCTGGTGATCTGTGGTTCAAAGACCTGAATGACGATGGGAAAATTACCAGGGGGGATAATACCTTAAGCAATCCGGGAGATCAGAAAGTGATTGGTAATAATACTCCTCGTTATAGCTATGGAGTAAGAACGGAATTTGCATGGAAGGGCTTCGATCTGGAAATATTTCTGCAAGGTGTAGCCAAAAGACAGGTGGTGCTGGATAACACTTTTTATCTGAATGCCTGGAATAATCCTCATTGGAGTCCATTATTTAAAGACGGGCTGGATTATTGGTCGCCCGAAAACAGAGAGGCACTATATCCACGCCCCTGGGTAGGACAGGCGCCTGATGTTACTGCACCACAAACAAGGTATTTGCAAAACGGGGCTTATCTCAGGTTAAAACAACTGACACTGGGATATACTATTCCTGAACCGATTCTCCGCCGGCTTAAGATCCAGTATGTAAGGCTTTACCTTTCAGGAAATAATATTGCAACGCTTACCCGGATGATTAAAATTTCCGATCCGGAACAAGGCGGCTCTTTATACTACCCGCTTAACCGGAGTCTCTCTGTAGGTGCAAACTTCACTTTTTAAGTATAATTAATATTTGCAAAGATGAAAACTAAATATTTGCTTATCGCCGCGGTTACGCTTTTTACAGTTGCCTGCAGCAAAGATATGCTCGAGAAATATCCGCAGGATAAGATCAACGATATGAACTTCTGGAATGCTGCTTCAGAAGTAACGATGTATGCCAACCAGTTTTATTCATCTTTTACGAAGGAGTATATCTGGCAATATGATAATTACACTGATAATAATGCGCCTAATAACCGTAATGCCTATATATGGGGGGAAAGCGTAGTGCCTGTAACAGGTGGAGGTTGGGGAAAAACGGACTGGGAACGTATCAGGGGATGTAACTATGCCTTGCAACGGGTAGCCCGGATGGCAAGGACATCCGAACTGGATGTTGCCGAAGCAGAATTGCGCTTTTTTAAGTCGTATTATTACCTGGAAAAAGTAAAACGGTTTGGTGACGTTCCCTGGTTTGATAAAGATCTGCAAACAAACTCGGAAGAATTGTATAAAGGAAGGGATGCCAGGAAAGTGGTCGTAGCCAATATTTTATCCGATCTGGATTATGCTGTTCAACATCTTCCGCCTACTTCACCAACCGACAGGTTAACCAAATATGCCGCACTTGCATTAAAAGCAGAGACCTGTCTGTTTGAGGGAACGTTCCGTAAATATCACGGTCTCGGTGATTTTGAAGAACTTTTACGGCAGGCGGCTAACTCCTGCGAAGAGATTATGAAAACTGGTATATTCAGTTTGTATACCACGGGGAAGCCTAATGAGGACTATTTTAATCTTTTTGTTCAGTATGAGTTAAAAGGAAACCCTGAAGGTATATTGGTTGATCGGTATATTACCAATAAAAGGATGAATAACGACGTGCGCAAAATAGGAGAGGCGCAAACAGGATTTACAAAAGATTTTGTGGAATCCTATTTATGTAAAGACGGATTACCCATTTCTTTGAGTAAATTGTATAAAGGGGATGCGCGTTTTGAAGACGAGTTTGTGGACAGGGATCCAAGAATGGCGCAAACTGTTTATAATAGCGACAGGCCTTACAGGATCTATGATGACGGATCTGTAATGTATAAGCCCATGCCGCAGTTTGACCTGCTTTTTTGTCCAACCAGCTATAATATCATTAAAGGGTATTCCCCTTATGAAAAAGACCGTCAGGAAAACCAGGGAGTGATTGATCATTTTGTTTACCGTTATGGAGTCATCCTGGTGAGCTATGCCGAAGCCAAAGCTGAATTGGGCGAATGCACCCAGGACGTTTTGGATAAATCGATAAATCTGTTAAGAAGCAGGGTGGGAATGCCCCCGCTTATGGTGGCAGTTGGTTTTGTTGACCCCAACTGGCCTAAATGGGAAGTGGCTGTATCTCCCTTGATCAATGAAATACGGAGAGAACGCAGGGTAGAATGCTGTGAGGAAGCAATACGATTTGATGACCTGGTAAGATGGAAAGCAGGAAAATTACTGGAAAATCCAAAAACGCAGTATGGTGCACTTGATCCGGCTACTGCAAGCTACCGGGTAATTTATCCAGGCTTTGAGCGAAAATGGAATGATAAGCTGTACCTGTATCCGATACCCTCTCAGGAGATATCTTTAAATCCGGCACTGAAACAAAACCACGGCTGGGAATAAAGTATTGGTATCCACAATTTGTATGAAATAAATATGACGCATATTATGTTAAAATTTGTAAGCCTGGTTCTTTTATTGTGTATTTCCCTGGGAGCAAATTGCCAGGTCCGTTCTGTCAGAGTGATATTGCCGAAAGAGCGCAGTGCCATGATGGACACTACAAAGGCGATTCTCATTAAACAACTTAAAAACAGATCCGGTGTAAAAATTGTAAATGATACTACGGCTGAACTCACTATTGAGTTAGGCCGTGGAGGAACCGGGGGCGCAGAATCTTTCAGTATCCAGGATAAGGGTAAAAGACATATTCAGATAACAGGCGCTGATGATCCTGGAATATTGTATGGGACAGGGAAATTTCTACGGACTTCCCGGTTTGATCAAAATAGTTTTACTCCTGGAACATGGCGTGGATCTTCCGCTCCTTCCGGAAAAGTAAGGGGCATCTACCTGGCTACCCACTTTAATAACTTTTATGAAGCAGCACCTATTGGAGAAGTGCAGAACTATGTGGAAGAATTGGCGCTTTGGGGAGTGAATTATATCGTGATTCATTTTGCACATTGGCAGTATACTTCCTATTATGATGCGGATGCACAGCAGGCGCTTACCAGGTTCAGGGAGATTATGGGAATAGCCAGGGCCTGTGGTATGAAGGTGGGATTGTTACAGGTGCCTAATCAGGGATTTAAATATACCAGGAATGAATTTCTCAATACGCCGGTGCCGGATGAGCTGGGCAGAAGAGGGCATTTTGGTGTAAATCTTGATCCATCGAATGAAGGAGCTAATAAACTATTGAAAGAAAACTGGCACTACTTACTGGAACAGTTTAAAGATATGGGCCTGGACGTTGTCGCCTTCTTCCCTTATGATGAAGGAGGTTGTGGTTGTGATAAATGCTGGCCCTGGGGGGCGAAAGGGTATCCCAAAATATGCAGGGAACTGACGGAGATGGCGAAGGTACAATTTCCTGCTGCTAAAATAGTATTGGGAACATGGATGTATGATACTCCTGAGGCAGGTGAATGGGAAGGGCTGACCAATCTTCTGAAAAAAGATAACAGCTGGCTGGACTATATAATGGCGGATGCTCATGAAGATTTTCCCAGGTACCCGTTGGACAAAGGCGTACCCGGTAATTTGCCGTTAGTAAATTTTCCGGAAATCAGTATGTGGGGACAGCATCCCTGGGGAGGCTTTGGAACAAATCCTTTGGTACACCGATTACAAAGACTGTGGGATCAAACCAGCAATAAATTATCCGGAGGGTTCCCATATTCGGAAGGCATTTATGATGATATGAATAAAGTGATTTGTGCCCAGCTTTATTGGGGGAAGGAGAAAGTTTCCACTACAGGGATCATCAAGGAATATGTGGCCTATGAATATGGTCAGGATGTTGTGGATGAAGTAACAAAGGCGATAGAGATACTGGAATCCAACCATGTTCGTAAGCAAATTAAAGCAAGTGCGATAGAAGCATTTAAATTGATAGTGCAGGCAGAGAAAAAGATCACCCCGCAGGTAGCGAAGTCATGGCGTTGGCGCATATTATATTTACGCGCACTTATTGACCAGGAAATGTATAAGCGTGGAGGTAGGCTGGAAGGAGAAGTGCTTAAAGCAGCATTTAATGAGCTGACGGAAATCTATCACGCAGAAAATGCACATTCCAGACCCATTCATCCTCCTGTGATCAAATAGCAGCCCGATCCTTATTTAGAAAGTCTGACAATAATGGGCATACGTACATGCCTGTTGAAAAAAGATGAAATACAGATTATACAAAGTAATAGCCTGTTGGGGCATTGTGCTGATGTTATTGCCGGCTTGTTCATACAGAGTTAGCCGGGCGGAACGGACATGGCCACACCCAACGTTAACAGCGAAGCCGTGGACGCGCTGGTGGTGGCTGGGTAATGATGTAGAGAAACAGCATATCTCCTGGAACCTCTCCGAGATGCAAAAAGCAGGATTTGGCGGAACGGAAATAACACCCATATACGGTGTGCAAGGGAGAGAAAATAACGAAATTCAATTCCTTTCACCGAAGTGGATGGATATGTATTCCTATACCATGAAAGAGGCGGAACGGTTGGGGATGATGACCGATTTGAATAACGGTACCGGCTGGCCGTTTGGAGGGCCGGGAGTGAAAATTGAGGATGCTGCCGTAAAGGCGGTGTTTCATACCTATACAATTGATGGTAACCGGCAGGCAGATTTAAAAATAACTCCTGGTACGAAGGAACCGGCTGAATTATCGGTTGTGATGGCTTATGGTCCGGATGGCCAACGTCTGGATGTTACGGCTTCCTTTTTGCCGGACAATACACTGCACTGGATACCTCCTGCTGGTGGCAAGTGGAAGATTATCGCTGTTTTCAACGGTAAAACAATGCAAACTGTAAAAAGAGCTGCTCCGGGAGGAGAAGGGCTGGTCATTAACCATTTTTCCAGGAAAGCTTTAACAGATTACCTCTGGCGGTTCGATAGCATGTTTTCGTCCACCGGAAGTAAGTATCCTCATACTTTTTTTAATGATTCCTATGAGGTATATGGCGCAGACTGGTCTGAAAATATGTTCAGTGAATTTGAACAAAGACGGGGGTATAGATTACAGGATTATTTACCAGAGCTGTTACGTCAGGGGAGTGATACCAGCCTGTGTGCGAGAGTGGTCGCTGATTACCGGGAAACATTGTCGGATATGCTGCTACACAACTTTACCGAGCCATGGAACCAATGGGTACATGATAAAGGAAGTATTACGCGCAACCAGGCACATGGATCACCTGGAAATGTCATAGACTTGTATGCAGCTGCTGACATTCCTGAATGCGAAGCGTGGAGCACCTGGTTTAATATACCCGGGTTACGGTACGATAGTGGTATGACTCCACAGCAGCCTGGTACTGTTGGCCTTAAATTTGCCTCTTCTGCTGCCCACCTGACCGGGAAACCATATACTTCTTCTGAAACATTTACCTGGCTTACAGAGCATTTCCGTACCGCTCTATCCCAGTGCAAGCCGATGTTGGATATGCTGTTTGTTGCAGGGGTCAATCATGTATATTTTCACGGCACCCCATATACGCCAAAGGATGCTGCTTGGCCGGGGTGGCTTTTCTATGCCTCAGTAAACTTTTCTCCTTTTAATACTATCTGGAAGGACCTCAAAAGCATGAATGACTATATTACAAAATGCCAGTCATTCCTCCAGCAAGGGCAGCCGGATAATGAATTGCTGGTCTATTTTCCAATGTACGACGTGTGGCATAAAGAGGGTGGACTTTTTCTTCCTTTCGATATCGGTAAAAAACTTTCTCCTGCATTTGACTCTGTTGTCAGGGCTATTTCCACCGGAGGTTACGATGCTGATTATATATCAGACAGGTTTATCAGACAGGCCGCTGTTGAGAATGGGCAAATTGTATTGCCAGGAGGAAAATATAAGACCCTCATTGTACCGAGGTGCCAGTTGATACCGTTAGAAACATTGGAAAAACTACTTTTGCTTGCAAAGGAAGGTGCCACTATTGCGTTCCTGGGCGAATTGCCTGCAGATGTGCCCGGATTCAATCAGCTCATAGGCAGACGGGAGCGGTTGCGGGCGCTGAAAGCACAGCTTCCGGACCCTGTTAAGCACTTTGGTGCAACAACACAAACACGCTTTTATAAGGGGCGTATAATGACAAGCCTGGATTCCGACAGCCTTTTGCTGTTTACTGGGGCTAAAGCAGAAAAGGCAAAGGCTGAGTTCGGCCTGGATTATATCCGTCGCAAATATGATAAAGGCCATATTTATTTTATGACAATGTTACAGAACAGGAGCGTGGATAGCTGGGTACCCCTGGGGGTAAAAGCCAGAGCTGTACTGCGCTTTGATCCCTTAACGGGCGAATATGGGAAAGCTGCTATTCGCAGCGAGAATGGTATAACGGCCGTTTATTTACAATTATTACCTGGCGAATCTGTGATACTGAAAACATTTTCTGATAATGATGTTGCCATTCCGATGCTTCCCGCATTTCAATATAGTGCCCCTGCATTTAGCCTTGAGGGGGCATGGAAGCTTAGATTTACCGATGGTGATCCTATTATAAAGGGAGAGTATGATATGCCAGGTAGTCCTGTTCCGTGGACAACGCTTGCTGTAACTGGCGCCGACGCATATGCGGGTACAGCAAGGTATACGCTTACATTCTCACTGCCAGATACCGCTGATGAGTGGGAGCTGGACTTTGGTTCGCTGGCAGAGAGCGCACACGTGTTTGTTAATGGGCAGGATGCAGGCACAGTCTGGAGTATACCGTACAGGATGCGGATTGGCAAATTCCTGAAGAATGGTAGCAATATCATAGAAGTAGATGTCACAAATCTACCGTTTAACCGTATCCGGTATTTCGATCAACAGGGAATAAAATGGAGAATATTTAAAGATATTAATATTGTGAATACAGCCTACAAGGATGCGTCTTATGGATCCTGGCCCCTTGCGGTTTCAGGTTTGATCCAGCCGGTAAAGCTCAGACCGCTCTTCAGGAAACAATAGTATTTTTCTAATTTTTTCTATAAGCATATTTAAATGGTCATTCACCTCTAAATATTTCCTCTTATTGTTACAGCATCCCCGGCGCCTGCTTAAGGGCGCCGGGAATTCATTGCGCTCCGGATTTGCCACTCTTCTTCACATATCCTGTTGGCGACACGCCAAACTGCTTGAAAAAGCTACGGTTAAAATGGTTAGGTGAACTAAACCCTGTTATATAAGAAACTTCAAACACACGGTACTTTCCTTCAGCAAGCAATTCCGCGGCCTTCTTCAACCTGGTTAAATTAATCAGCTCATGAATAGTCAATTCAGATACTGCTTTGATTTTCCTGTATAACGTGGGCCTGCTTATATTAAGCGCGTCTGCAATAAACTCGCCATCCAACTGAGGATTGTCCAGGTGTTGCAGGATAATAGCCTTCAGCTGTTCCAGGAATTGTTCATCTGCCTTGTTTTCTGCTACTGTTGCAATATGTAGCAAAGGTACACTGACAAAATAATCCCTGATTATATTCCGGTTGGCAATGAGATTAGCAATCTGCACTTTCAGATGCCGTGGTGAAAATGGTTTGTCGATATAAGCATCCGCACCGGTTTCCAGTCCCTCTATCCTGGACATCAAGGTGTTTTTTGCAGTGAGTAGTACAACCGGGATATGACGGTATGCTGGGGTCGACTTGATGATTTTACAGAGCTCAAATCCATCTGTTTCCGGCATCATCACATCGCTGATCACCAGTTGTACAGGAGTAGTGGATAGTATTTCCAGTGCCTGTTTAGCATTCGTTGCCTGGATAATATGATAATCCCCGCCCAGGATTTCATCCACAAATTCCAGGATCTCTTTGTTGTCGTCTACTATCAGCAGGGCTGGTTGCATGGCTTCACGTGGTTTTTTTTTGTACGGAATTAAGCTTGAATTCTATTTGCTGGTGTATGGGGAGAGATAGTACAAAGAGATTCATACCACCGGCATCCTGTTGCAATTCCAGCGTACCATTGTGCAGTTGGGTAAGTGCCAGGGCCAGTGATAGGCCTATTCCTGATCCAGGCTGATCTGTGGCAGCGATACGGAAGAAAGGTTCAAAGATCTTTTCCCGGAGTGCCCATGGAATCAATGGGCCATCATTACTGATGGCTATGCGGAAAGTATCCGCAGATGGCATGGCTATCGCTATCACCACTTTTCCTGCTGCATATTTTACCGCATTGCTTATCAGGTTGCTGAGGATCTTATGAAAAGCTTCTGTATCAACGAAAGCATAAAAACTTTTCTCTGGCAGCTCCAGGTTAAATGTTAATGATTTTTGCTGAGTGGCGTGCGTAAATGCATGATAGTTGGCCTGCACCAGTCTGGGTACATTTACCTGCACAAAACTGAGCGAAAAGTCCTGGTTTTCTGTTTTACGGAAATCAAGCAGCTGGTCTGTCAGCGCCACAAGCCGCTCTGTATTTCGCTCAATGCTTTTCAAACTTTTTTTGATCTTTGGCTGCTCGCCTGCTTCATCTATCACCATTTCCAGCGGCCCTTTGATCAATGTTAATGGTGTACGTATCTCATGGGCTACATTGGTGAAGAATTCAATCTTTGCTTTGTAAATTTCTTTTTCCTTTTCCTGCTCGAAAAGCGCAAGTTTTCGCCGGTGCTTTTCTTTCTGACGCCGGTGATAAGCACTAACCCCTGCATAAATTAAGGTGAGCGCCAGAAGCAAATAGAAGCCGTAAGCAATGGAGCTGAGCCACCAGGGCGGAGCAATCCGGATCAGTAATTGCCTTTCCTCATTTAACCAGTCACCTTCGCTATTGGCAGTCCTTACGCTGAAGAGGTAATCTCCGGGAGAAAGATCAGTATAATAAACTTTACGGTTGCCTGGCAGATAGATCCAGTCTTTGTCTACTCCCGCCAGCTGACAGGCATAGGGCGTCATGTCCGACGCAATATAGGTAAGTGCGGCAAAGCCTATAGCAAAGGATGATTGATCATATTTAAGCCTGATCGTATCCATGAAAGAAATAGCGCGTGGCAGCATTGCGCTGCCAACGGGCAGCTCCTGGTTCTGCACCTGGAAACTGGTAATATATACAGATGGATTTATTTTATTGGTTGCTGCAAAACCTGGATTAAAACTGATCAGCCCTCTTACACTGCCAAAGTATAGTGTGCCGGAGGAATCCCGGTAGCCTGAGCTGTAGTTGAACTGATCCGTGAGCAGGCCATGGGCCTGGGTGTATATCTTCCAGCTGTTCCTGGCCGGATTGTACCGCGCCAGCCCTCTGGAAGTGCTGATCCAGAGCTGTTTATTTTTATCTTCCAGCACCTTATATACCATATTACCCGGTAAACCGGAGTCTGTATTAAACCGGGTGAAATGATACCGGTCTTTGTCTAACTTGCATACGCCACCACCTTCTGTCGAAATCCATAACTGTTGTTCACTGTCCTCCGAAATACCGGATACACTGTTACTGCTTAGTCCCTGAGGATTACGGGCATCATAAACAAAATTTCCGGTGGCTCCTGTCTTGGGATTATAAAAATACAGACCATGTCCGATCGTACCGGCCCAAATGACACCTGCCTGGTCTTCATACAGACAGAACACATAAATGCTTTCCGGGAACCCTTTGGCCAGCTCAAAACGATCCGTGCGGCGCTGATAACGATAAATACCATGACTTGTACCAAACAGCATCTCCCCGGTTCGCGTTCTGCAGGCGGAGATGATAAAGTTGGATTGCAGTCCGTTAACAGTGGGGGCGGCATTGTAATGCCGTAACCGTTTACCTGTATGGCGATCCAGCACATCAAGTCCCTGCTGAAAGGTTCCCACCCATAACTCATTGCCATCAATGAGAAGAGCATGTATATTAGTAGAAGAGACCGTTTCAGTCCCGGAAAATCGGGTTACTTCCCCAGTTTGCATGTTGAGCCTGTTCAGCCCTGCGTCTTCCGTCCCTATCCATAGATGACCTTCCCCATCGGCACATAATTCCCTGACAGCGTTTCCACTCAGACTATGCGGATCACTGCTGCGAAAATACTTTTTGAAGTAGCTGTGACGGCTGTGGTAATAGTTGAGTCCGCCGAAATAGGTTCCACACCAGACGCCCCCTTCTTTATCTTTAAAAAGCGTATAGGCGGCGTTGTCAGAAATAGCATAAGGGTCGCCATCCTGTTGCTGCATATGCACTGTTTGACCTGTTTTGAGATCAATGCTGTATATCCCGGATTCCGAAGCAATCCAGTATTCATTTTCTGAGAAGGGAAGAATATCCCGTACATACACCGGCTTTTGTTGTACCGGAAGTCCCAGCAATGGCCGGTAAGTATTGCGTGCAGGATCATAAGCGGTGAGTCCCCCGATGGAACCGATGAGCAGCGGTCCGGCTGCCGTACTGTAAACCCGGTTTATTTCATTCGGTCTTTGTTCATCAGGCAGCAATGTGCGGTTGATGCAATGGAAGGTATCCTGCTCCGGATCATAACGGAAAAGATACCCATTCAGGGAACAGGCCCACACCGGTTGGCCTTTCTCCAGACAAATAGCCGCTATTTTAAACGATTCCAGGGGATAGTGACGCAGCCTGCGTTTCCCTTCATCATAACAATATAATCGCAAGTCGGAGGTGAACCATATCTTCCCTTTTCCATCAGATTTAACATCGAGAATTTCCCCACCTTTAGTACTGTCAAGCAAAGCAAATTTTTCAGTGCGTGGATCAAATTCATAGAGTCCTTTGCGCGTGCCCATCCATAGCGTCTGGTGAATTCCTTCGCTGATGCAATAAACAAACTCCTTCACATCCTGTTGCCCCTGCTTCATGTCGAATGTCTTGAAGCTCACTCCGTCAAAGCGATTAAGCCCTTCCTTGGTGCCAAACCACATGAAGCCCCTGGAGTCCTGGAAAATGGAAAACACAGTATTGTTAGCCAGGCCATCCTCTACTTGGTAATGGCGGAAATACACAGGTTGTCCACTGGCAATGCTGGCATACCATGGCAGTAATAAGTATAAAATGATGTAATATCTCATCCTGCACTGTAAATGATCTCCCCAAAAATAGAGAAAACACCCGCAAAAAGCCAGAAGCTGGTAGCAGTGATACAAATTGAGAGAATTTTGATACGCAGTGTTAAGCCCGCTACTTTTTTATCACCTTATTTTGCTTCGCCTGATTCAAATCAGATCAGTCAGACAACCAAAAATCGCGCAAGATATCAATGCTGCCTGTTTCACGGATACACGTTGTGAATATGCTCCCTGATCGTCCTGCTCAACTTTTCAATTAACTACTAAATCGCTGACCGTTATGAAAAGAAACTTACCTATCCCTCCTGGTTGGATTAAAATGAACACTGCTGCCGCACTGTTCCAGCTAATCGTTGTAGCAGCTTTATGCCTGGAAAGCACGGCTGCATCAGGAAAAACAGGAAACAGACCATCTGCCGGTATTCCCGGCAGCCTATACCGCCAGGCGAAAATTTCCGGTATTGTAACAGATGAATCCGGTACACCGCTACCCGGCGTAGCCATACGTATAAAGGGGGCAACCAATGGTAGTGTTACGGATGCCAGTGGCAAATACAACATCAGTATCCCTGACAATTCAGCCACCCTTGTTTTCAGCTTTATTGGCTATACTACACAGGAAGTGGTAGCTGGTAACAGGACCACCCTTAATATACGCCTGGTGGCTGTGGAAACCTCGCTGAACGCAGTCGTGGTAGTTGGTTACGGCACGCAGAAACGGGAACGCGTTACTACCGCTATAGCCAGTGTGAAATCGGAAAATTTCGTAAAAGGCGCCGTACAGGATGCGGCACAGCTGGTACGCGGAAAAGTGGCTGGTCTGAACGTTATCACACCAGATGCCAACCCTACCAATACTGCGCAGATCAACCTGCGTGGTATTACCACCCTTACCTCCGGTACATCTCCACTGGTGCTGATAGATGGTGTGCCTGGTACGCTCACCACCGTGGCACCGGAGGATATCGAGTCAATTGATGTCTTGAAAGATGGATCTGCTGCGGCTATTTATGGTACCAGAGGAACGAATGGCGTGATCCTCATTACTACCAGGAAAGTACATGGTGAAACGCCGGCTAC
This sequence comes from Chitinophaga sp. H8, assembly GCF_040567655.1. Taxonomy (NCBI): domain Bacteria; kingdom Pseudomonadati; phylum Bacteroidota; class Chitinophagia; order Chitinophagales; family Chitinophagaceae; genus Chitinophaga; species Chitinophaga defluvii. The sequence goes on from NZ_JBEXAC010000001.1 coordinate 526,146, forward strand.
GGTAGAGGTAAACAGCTATGTTACCACCCAAAAGATCACCAAACGGCTCAACTTTATGAATGCAGAAGAGTACCGTCAACTGGTAGCCCAGGGTAAACCCGGCGCATTCGATTATGGGGCCACCACTAACTGGCTGGACGAGATCACCCGTAAACCCGTTTCACAGGTGTATAACATCAGCCTCCGGGGGGGCTCGCAAAATACCAGCTATATAGCTAACCTGAACTACCGTAATATGGAAGGGTTGATCCTGCGTTCAGATAACAAAATCCTGTACCCACGCATTGAGGTTACCCACCGGATGTTTGGTGGCAAGCTGCGGTTGAATGCAAATCTCAGTGGCTATCAACAAACATTTTTTGCCGGTACAGATGGAGATAGTTATCGTGGTGATGTATACCGTAATGGCCTGACCTATAATCCTACCGATCCGGTAAAAGACAAGAATGGCAACTGGACGGAACATACCGATAAAACGGCTTATGCCAACCCCGTGTCTCTGCTCATGGAAACGGATGGAAAGAATCAGAACAGCAATCTGCGGACGCTGGGAACCGTTACTTATACTCCTGTAAAAGGATTGGATGTGATGCTGCTGGGCTCCCGTGATCTTTACAACAGTGTACGTGGTTACTACGAAACTAAACGCAATTACTCTACACTCCGTGATGGGAGAAACGGTTATGCTTCCAGAGGTACTACCCGCACGGAAGAAAACCTGTTGGAACTGACGGCCAACTATCAGAAGCAGATCAATGAACATGATTTTACCCTTCTTGGTGGTTATAGCTGGCGGGAAACCAATTATCAGGATTACTGGATGCAAAACTGGGACTTCCCCACAGACGATTTTTCGTACAACAACATCGGTGCGGGCCTTGCGCTGGCACGCGGAGAGGCGCCTGAAAGATCTTATCAGAGCCGTAATAAACTTATTGGCTATTTTTTTCGCCTGAACTACAGCTTCCAGAATAAATACTTGCTGATGGCTAGCTTCCGGAGGGAAGGTTCTTCCAAATTTGGACGCAATAACAAATATGGTAACTTCCCTGCGATCTCCGCAGGTTGGAATATCAGGAATGAAAATTTTCTGAAAACGTCAAAGGTTATCAGCGCGTTGAAACTGCGTGGTGGCTTCGGGATCACCGGAACCGAACCCAATGATCCCTACATGTCGCTGAATCGCCTTAACTTTGATACCTATACGCTGATTAACGGAGAATGGATACAGGTGGTCAATCCTGCTACCAATGCCAATCCTGACCTGCGTTGGGAGAAGAAGGAAGAAACAAACATCGGGGTGGATTACGGACTGTGGAACAACCGTATCACCGGTTCACTGGACCTCTACCGGCGTGTTACCCGCGATCTGCTAATGGACTACTCCGTACCAACACCGCCGTACCTGTATAATACTATCCGTGCCAATGCTGCCTCTATGGAAAATAAGGGGATCGAGTTTCAGGTGAATTTTGCAGCCATCGACCGGAAAACATTGAAATGGACCACCTCGCTGAACTATTCCACTAACCGGAATAAACTGCTTTCGTTGTCTGATAAAAACTTTCAGCTGGCGGCAGGCTATTTTGATGCAGGTACCACGGAAGAACCCATCCAACAGCCAATTGCACGTATCCAGATCGGACAGCCGATTGGGAATTTCTGGGGTTTTAAATCTGTTGATATCGACAAGAATGGCTACTGGATTATTGAAGGAAAAGATGGTAAACCTAAGCCTATTGCTGATCAGCAGGCAGATGATAAACAGATTCTTGGCAACGGTTTACCCAAACATTACCTGAACTTTAATAACAGTATCAGCTACAAAAATTTTGATCTGAACATCACAATGCGTGGTGCCTTCGGATTCCAGATCCTCAATACCCCCCGCATGTTCTATGCGGCGCCGGTAATGCTTACCCGCGGTAATCTGCTGAAATCTGCATATGATAACATTTACGGAAAGCGCCCGCTGGCTGATGACCAATCGCTCAATTATGTGAGCTATTACATCGAACAGGGAGATTACTGGAAGATCGACAACATTACAATAGGGTATAATGTTCCGCTGAAGAATACCACTGTAAAAGCATTGAGGGTATATACTTCCGGTTCCAACCTGGCCACGTTTACCAAATACTCCGGCGTGGATCCGGAGATAGGGGTTACAGGTCTTACACCAGGACTGGACGACAGGAACCGTTATCCTGCCACCACCACATTTACACTGGGCGTTTCTTTCACCTTATAAATGATAATGGTTATGAAATCAATCAAACAATATATACTGGCTATTGCCATTGCCCCGGTAATGTGGAGCGCCTGCAACAATGACCTGAACGAAATAGTATATTCGGACGTAACCGAGCAGAGCTATACCTATGAAAGTGCTACTGCAGCCATGGGGATAGTGTATGCGAATATGAGAAACCTGTTTGGACACACTAATTTTTACATGATTCAGGAAACGACTTCTGATGAACTCGTGATGCCGGCAAACCCTTCGGGATGGGACGATGGGGGGATCTATAAAAGGCTGCACCTGCATACCTGGAATTCAGAAAACCCACAATTGCTCAATATGTGGAATGCACTGTACCGCGGTGTAACCAATTCTAACCGGGTAATAGCACAGCTGGAATCCGGTAAAGTGCCTACACCTGCAGGTGTTACGAAGGAGTCGCTTATTGCTGAAATGAAAGCTGCCAGGGCTTTTTTCTACTGGCTGATCTGTGATAATTTCGGCAATGCACCGTTGGTAATTACTACGACTACTGACCTGCCGGATAAAGCAACCCGTAAACAGCTTTATGATTTTATCGTGTCTGAATTAACCGCAGCAATGCCTTCCCTGAGTGCAGAAACAGGAAAGCAGCTATATGGCCGCTTTAATAAATGGGCAGCAAAAGCGTTGTTGGCCAATATCTATCTCAATGCGCAGGTTTACACCGGGGAAGCAAAATGGCAGGACTGCCTGCGTGAATGTAATGATATCATCAGTGCCAATAAATACTCGCTGGAAGCTGTTTACCGTAATGTGTTTGTTACCCAGAATGAAAATTCGCCGGAGATCGTATTTGCCATTCCCTTCGATGAAAATCGCGGCGGCGGTTTTTTTGTAGATATGTTTTCCTGGCATGCTGCCTTGCGTGATAAACGTGCTATGCAGGTAACGCCTTGGGGATCAGGTGCGGCAATGGGGGTATCACAGTTTATCGACACGTATGATCCGGCTGATAAACGGTTGACAGATACCTGGTTGATGGGGCAGCAGTTTGCCCTGGATGGTGTAACACCATTAAAAGGTTCATATGATAAGGCGGGGCAAAATCTTATATTTACGAAAGACCTGCCGGATGGCTTGTTTACCGGGGAATCTGAAGGGTACCGGCAAAATAAATTTGAGGTCAAGGTAGGCGCACGTTTTGACTTAGGCAATGATTTTCCATTCTTTCGTTATGCGCAGGTGCTGATGATGAAAGCCGAATGCCTGATGCGCACCGGCGATGCGGGAAGTGCTGCACAGATCGTATCTGATGTGCGCAAACGCAATTTCAGCGATCCCGCGAAGGCAGTTGTTACAGCTGCAGCGCTGACAGGTAATACCCGTTATCGCTATGGTTACGTAGAAAAATATGTAATGACAGACCGCGGTAATACAGATGTCGTACAATACGGTGGTTTTATGGATGAGCTGGGTTGGGAATTTGCCTGGGAGGCACAACGGCGCAGAGATAATATCCGCTTCGGCATATTCACCAAAAAAAGCTGGCTTTCGCATAAACCGCAGCAGGATGGAAGGACTGTATTTATGATTCCACAGGCAGCGGTTAACTCCAATCCTAAATTACAGTGAGCTTGTTTGTTATACTAAAATTCAGCATATGAGGCTATTATTCATGCTGGCTGTTGCTTGCGCAGGATATATGCTGCAGGCTACAGCCCAGCAAAAAAAGACAGGAACCGGCACAGCCGTTGGCAGTCAGACACTTTTGAGGCAGAACCCTTACCGGGAGCTTCCACTGGGAGCTATCAGGGCTGACGGATGGCTGAAGGAAATGTTATTACGCCAGAAGAGCGGCGCTACAGGTCAGCTTGATAAACTCTATCCCCAGGTGATGGGCCAGCGCAATGGCTGGCTGGGTGGTGATGGTGACCAATGGGAGCGGGGGCCTTACTGGATTGACGGCCTGTTGCCACTTGCTTATATCCTGGATGATAAGGAACTGATCGCCAAAACAAAACCATGGATAGAATGGGCACTCAACAGCCAGCAGCCCGATGGTTACTTTGGTCCATCGAAAGATTATGGCCCCGAGTCCGGGGTACAAAGGGATAACAGCCATGATTGGTGGCCCAAGATGGTGATGTTGAAAGTATTGAAGCAATACTATGCAGCTACCGGTGATCAGCGGGTTATTGACCTCATGACACGCTACTTCCGTTATCAGTTGAAGGAACTGCCCGCAAAACCGCTGGATAACTGGACCTTCTGGGCGAAATATCGTGGCGGCGATAATCTCATAATAGTTTACTGGCTGTATAATATCACCCACGATGCTTTTCTGCTGGAACTGGGAGACCTCATTCACCGGCAAACCTTTGATTATACCACTGCCTTCCTGGAAAGAAAGATGCTGTCTACACAGGGAAGCATTCATTGTGTGAACCTGGCGCAGGGGATCAAGGAGCCGGTTATTTATTATCAGCATCATCCTGAACCGAAATATCTTGATGCGGTGAAAACCGGTTTTGCGGATATCCGCCAGTTCAATGGCATGGCTCATGGACTATATGGGGGAGATGAAACATTGCACGGTAACAACCCGACGCAGGGATCAGAATTTTGTACCGCAGTGGAAATGATGTTTTCCCTGGAGAGTATGCTGGAGATCACCGGCCAGGTAGATTTTGCAGACCATCTGGAGAAGATTGCCTTCAATGCCTTGCCTGCACAGGCTACAGACGATTTTATGTGCCGTCAGTATTTCCAGCAGGCCAACCAGGTGATGGCAACAAATAAAATGCGGAATTTTGAAACCAATCATGATGGTACCGATGTTTGTTATGGCCTGCTTACCGGATTCCCCTGCTGCACGGCCAATATGCATCAGGGCTGGCCGAAATTTACGCAGAACCTGTGGTATGCTACTGCAGACAGTGGCCTGGCTGCCCTGGTATATTCTCCCAGCGAAGTAAAGACCTCCGTAGCTGATGGAAAGACAGTCGTTGTTAAAGAAACAACGAATTATCCTTTCAGTGAAGATATCCGGTTCACGCTTACGATGGAGAAAAAATCTGCTGGTGTAACTTTTCCTTTTCACCTCAGGATACCTGCCTGGTGTAACAATGCAACAGTAAAAATTAATGGCGAAATCTGGAAACAGTCAGCAGGCAACCAGATAGTGAAGATCAACCGCAAATGGAAATCCGGTGATGTAGTAGAGCTGCTGCTGCCTATGCATATCTTCCGGAATACCTGGTATGAAGGCTCCATCTCTGTTGAAAGAGGGCCTATTACCTATGGGCTGAAGATAGGGGAAGAAATGAAGTTGGTAAAAAATACAAACCCGCCAGGGTCTTATGGTGGAGATGAATTTTATGAGGTGCGTCCTACCACGCCATGGAATTACGGCCTGATCCGGACGGATGATGACAAGATGGAAACAGCATACCAGGTGAAGAAGAAGGATAAAGTGAACAACTATCCCTGGAACCTGGAGCATGCACCAATTAGTATCACAACCCGGGCAAAACGTATTCCTTCCTGGCAATTATACAACGAAATGGCCGGACCATTACCATTCAGTATGACCTACAGATTTGAGGCTGCAAAGGAAGAAGAAGAGATTACACTGGTACCATATGGATGTACGAACCTGCGGATATCACAGTTTCCGGTGGTAAGTAAATAAACTGGAAAAGGGCTGCTTCAAAAGAAGTAGCCCTTTTAAGAAGGTGAAAGTCAATGTTACAGCCTGTATTCACTCGGTGAAAAACCACATTGTTTTTTAAAATAGTTAGTAAACCCGGCAACCTCAGCAAAACCAAGTTCAATAGCAATCTCCTTTATCGACCTGTGGGGCAGTCGAAGCTGTTGTTTGGCAGCTAATAACACCCGTTGTCCGATCAATTGCTTAGCCGTCATGTTAAAATGCTTTTTAGTTGATGCATTTAAATAACTTGGATTTACCTGTAATTGATCCGCATACCAGGACACTCCTTTCTGCTGAGCATAATACTTACTAATTAATTGCCAGAACTCCTGCACCAACAAACTTGCCTTCTTAAGGACGGTTGTCAGAATGTAATGCTCTACTTCACGATTGATCAGCAACATAAGAATATCCATTCTGATAGACAAGATTTCTTTCCAGGATTTATCATCCTGATTACCGGCATGAATATGTTCGCTAATAGCTTTTAATTCCAGATCCAGCGCCTGAAAAACATCGTTCTCCAGTTTAAATACAGGGTGGGGATTATAACGGATAAAATGAAATACTTCCATGCTGGAAAAGGTTTCAAATAATTTCCGGCCAATTGTAATTCTTTGCGCGTAGGTATCGGCTCCAGTTTCCCAGTGATGGTGCTGACCTGGAAACAGGAAGTGGAGCTGTTGTTTACCAATAGAATGATTCACACCATCGATAGCATGAATGCCACTACCATTGTTAAATAGTACGATAATAAAATAAGTGCATTTGAGCGACTTATTATAATTGTCCTGCCCGTTAATTTGATGATAGATAATTTCATTATCACCAACCCTTATTGCCGGCTTTGCCTCCTGGGTGGAGGGCTCAATTCGAGATGTTGTCATAAAGTAATATTAGGCTATCAATAGTAATGTCCATTGGATAAATTATTGGTCATTTTAGAGAAGACCCTCCATTTTTATATTTCTTCGGGTACATCCCCGTATTTGACTTAAAGAAATTGGAAAAAGATGCGGGGTCAGGAAATCCAAGATTATTTGCCAGGTCCTTTATAGACATATCTGTTCCGTAGAGCAGGCGCTTTGTTTCGAGAATAATCCGCTGATCGATAATTTTCTTTGGCGGTACACCCTTAAATTTCCTGCAAAGTGCACTGAGATAGTTGGCAGAAACAAACAACTTTTCTGCATATTCGGCTACTGATCGCATTTCCCGAAAATATTCTTCCACAAGGAATTGAAACTTTACTAACACCGGGTGGGTAATCTTTTGTATACTGGTGACATCCGTAACTTCCTCTAGAAGCCGATTGGTGATAGCTGTAACTAGTTGTGTTCTTAGATGTATTACATCCCAGGAGGGGGTGGGTAAGCCTAACTCATGCCCTATGGCGCTAAACTCCCTCACCAAATGATTAAATACCTCATGGCTGATATCAATAACCGGATACCCGTTAGATTTTAAATGAGCGAACTGGGTTACAAACAAGGAGGTCTCAATTAAGCTTTTGCTAACAAGCAATTTATGCCCAATTGTGTCAGAGCCGCTATTCCATGAATGAATCTGGCCTGGAAAAGAGATATGCAACTGGAGATCCTTTTGCTGATAATCTATAAAATCAACCGTATGAATACCGCTACACTTTTCAAAAAGTAGAAAAACATAAAAATCAGGAGACCGGTAGTTTTCGATTACACTGGCCCCTGCCACGGGAAAGTACCGGACAGTACCTGTGAATCTCGCTTCCGCGTTCAGATATTTTGTTATTAGCACAGGTTTTTTTTATTTTTCTTGATGTATAATTCAGTCTGGAACAGTCTGGACGCGATGCCTGGTGAGGCGGAAACTAAAAATTATTTCATCGTTGGTTTGGCTGATGCTTAGATGACTATTCATTGATTTAAGATATTCCCTGCAAAAGAATAATCCTAATCCCATACCTGACTCCGTTTCCATTCCTGGCCTTAAAGCAAATTTCTTTCCAGAAAGTATATTTGTAGCTTTATCCATGGAAATATCCTCATGGGTATTGGATATATAAATTTCGTAATCATATTCCCACTCTGCTACACCAGCAATAATACGACCGTTTGGGGGAGTAAATTTTACAGCGTTGTCGATAATATTACGTAATACCAAAGAAAGATAACTATTGTTGGTAACAACAAGATTGGCCATGCTCGTATTCAACTCGACGCTGATAGATTTCTCCGCTAAGAGTGCCTGGTAGAGGCTAAAGGTTTCTTCCAGTACAGGCTTTATAGGAATAATTTCCGGGTGAAAACCATGAAGTGTTTTTGGGAATTGGGTTAGTAAATTATCCAGCATTTTTTTTATCTGCGTGATGTTTTCAACTATCAGTAAAGCGGCTTGTTTTGCTTCTTGTTCAGTAAGTGTACCTTCATTAAAAAGACGCATGCTCAGCAGGGAATTATTAAGAGGTGCTCTTAGATCGTGTACAACAATGGAAAGTAACCTGCTTTTGAAATAATATAATTCTTCCAGCTCCTGGTTTTGCTGAATCAGCTTTTGACGGATAATGTGCCATTCTTTTTCTTCTGCTGTATATCGAGATTCAAGGGGTGAATGCATTGTATTAATTGTATTAATGATATCCATACTGAATTAGAATAAATTATAGCGGGGTTCATATAATGGGGGTAAATATCGAATTATAATTTGAAAATAGGGAGATGTCAGATAGGCTGGCGTCGATTTGGCGGGGGATTGCTATAATATTTGCAAGAGAATCATTAAAATGTACAATACCTGGGTTTACGTAAAGAAGTAACTTTATATTGTTAATACAATACTCCCATTTTTACACCGGATTTCGAAAGCTATCGTACTGAAATACGATATGACCAAAATGCAATAGTATGTCATTGTGATAATTCATTAAATAAGGTTGTAAATGTTGACAGAAAGATTTTAAATATAAGGTCTTATGAGCAGCAATGGATTTTCTTCCGGTACGGTACTGGTTACCGGTAATGGTGAGCGCAGAACATTTATGCTCGCTGATGGGTCTTCTGTGAAGCTGAACGCAGATAGTTTTCTATTGCTGGACCCACACTTTGCAAAGAGCAATAGGGAAGTGCGGCTGATTGGAGAGGCTTTTTTTGATGTTGTTGATTTTCCTGGTCATCCTTTTATGGTACAAACTACTTCGATGATTATTAAGGGCTCTTCCACCACTTTTGATGTCCGGGCATTCCCTGAAAAGGAAAGGGATATTGTATTACTTATTAGTGGTCAGATATGTCTGGACATCCGGTTGTCGGATCAACAACTTAAGTCTATTGATCTTTTACCTCGACAGATGTTAACCGTTCTGAGGACCCCATTTGACTCATTGGCACACACGACAGAGGTATTAGCCATTTTCTTTGATAGTATCATGGGGGCATCCGGAGAAAAATGCTGGAAGGAAATTGAATGGATGGAAGATGAATGGGTGTATCAAAGGCTCTTTCCGAATGACATTGTTGGTTGGTTGAAGAAACGGTTTCGCGCTTAGCTGTTTTTTATTTCAAAAGATATCTCTTAATAAACAAGGAGCCTTGAAAAAGGCTTCTTCATTTAGCCGAACTTGTTGATAGCGTACAAAGGTCGTATTGCCCAATCGTCTGTTTCAACAGGTACGATTGCTAATAATAGGATGAAATTGAAAGCCAGTGAGAAACTGGCTTTCAATATTGAATTGTAAGTATTTAAAAAGCAGTTGGCCTGTTTTTACAGGTCAATGAATAATGAATGCTGGATTAGCGTGCCAGCAAGTTGATTCTTCGTAACGGCAGCATTGCCGTCACTGCGGGGTGAGATTTTGCACCCTTGAGATTTGTATTTCTCCTTTATCCATTTGGATGGACTTTCAATTTTAGATATCTTGGCCCCGCATCAGGAGTTATTACTACATTAAACCTGATAGGATTATAAATGGATACGAACAAAACCTCCGCGACAATACTGCAAACAAAACAGCATTTCGAAATTCTTGATGGATTAAGAGGGATTGCTTCCCTGGCTGTCGTGATATTTCATTTTATGGAATGGGTATACACTGATTTGAATGAGAACTTTATCGGACATGGATTTTTAGCCGTTGATTTCTTCTTCTGTCTTTCAGGATTTGTGATCGGATATGCCTACGACGATCGTATAGCCAAAATGGGTGTTATAGCGTTTTTTAAATCGAGGGCTATCCGGCTGCATCCACTGGTTATACTGGGAACTGTCTTAGGGTTGCTGGCATTTTTGTTCGACCCGTTTGGCGGGGATGCCCAATTGTATAGTACTGGTAAGATCATCCTGGTATTTTTGTGCTCGGCATTGCTGATCCCCTTACCTGTAATGGCCGACCGTAGCTTTAATCTATTCGGCCTCAATGCGCCGTCATGGTCATTGTTTTGGGAATATGTCGCCAATATCATTTACGCATTTGTACTTTGTAAGATCAAACGTGGCTACCTGATACTGTTAACCTTCATTTCAGCGGTGGCGATTGGCATAGTGTGTTACCGCTCCGGCAATTTATTAGGAGGTTGGAGTGGTCCAACTTTTTGGGACGGAGGCGTCCGGATATCATACTCCTTCTTAGCGGGACTGCTTATTTACCGTTCTAACTGGATCATAAAAAACAAGCTAGGGTTCGTGGGGCTGGCCATATTATTGTTCCTGGCCTTTTTAATGCCATCCTCAAAATGGAATTGGTTATCCGAATCTTTGGTAGTGCTGTTTTACTTCCCTTTGCTGATAGCTTTGGGGGCGGGGGCTACCTTAAAACCCAGCTTAAAGAAGATCTGCATATTTTCAGGGAAGATCTCTTACCCATTGTACATGACGCATTACGCTGTTTTGTGGATGTTCGGTAATTATTATACCAGCCATAAGCCTGACCATATGCAGCTGGCTTTTATCATCATAACCGGGATAATCCTGCTACTTGGTGCAGCATACCTGGTGATGGTGGTTTACGATATCCCTGTCAGAAAATATTTAAGGGATAAACGGAATATAAAGGTATATTGAGCCGCCAGGGGACTTTTTAATTTGAAGAATAAATAAAACAATTATGGTAATCATCAATAGCTTCGCGGAATATAAAGCATACGAGGGTAAAGAAATAGGTAGTTCTGAATGGCATAAAATTGATCAGGAGCAGATCAATAAGTTTGCAGATGCAACGTTAGATCATCAATGGATCCATACCGATGAGGAAAGAGCAAAAAATGAAGGACCTTTCAAAAGTACCATTGCCCATGGTTATCTGACGTTGGCGCTAATCCCTTATTTGTGGAAACAGATTGCAGACATCCGCAATGTTAAAATGGAAATAAACTACGGTATAGAACAACTTAAGTTTGGGCAGGCAGTGCTTGTGAACGATGAAGTGCAATTAAAAGCGAAACTTAATACTATAGTTGATCTAAGGGGCGTGACGAAAGTAGTTATTGGCGCAACGCTCATCATTAAAGATAAACCCAAACCGGCTTACACAGGTGATGTCGTGTTTTTATATCATTTTTGATTAAAAGAAAAAATGAAAAGTAAAAAGGCTGTTCCTGTTGAAAGGAACAGCCTTTTTTATGTAGTACACTGCTACATTATATTACGATCAGCGTTGTTCAAACTTCTGTTTCCACTGCAATAATTTTTGCGGAAAAACAGCCTCACTATTCTCACTGTATAAAGTAACCACGCTATCTACTGCAATACCGGCATAAATAACATCCCGGTTCATATCAATCGCAATTACGGCCTCATCCGACAGGCAATAATGCGGCTTACAGCCTTCATTATACAGGATACCATCTTTTATTTCCACCGGTGGTATTACCTGGTATCTTTCCAAAAATGTTTTTTCGGCCTTGCCCAACAACTGCTTCAGACGGGATGCGAGCGGTTCGGTTCCCAGCAGATTGGTTTCATCCGCGTACTTTCCATTGTAGTTCAGCAGCTGGCTCCAGGAAGTAAGTTGACCAGGGTTTACATTATCCTCCCCTACGATCATCGTATCTGTTGGCAGTGCAGCAATGCTATCAGGCGGCTTATGCTTGTGATTTTTTACGGCCGTTCCGGTACAGGCCACGGTATACATGGCAGTGACCAGTAAGGAAGGCATGATTTTTCCAAAGTTCATGGTTAAAAAGGTGCATTAATCGGTTTCAAAAAAGGGGACAAACAAGAAAGTTGCTACAAATAAAATATCTGTAAGTCAATATTTATGCCATAGGTTAGCTGGCATTGGGTAATGTATGCTGTTTTATTTTCCTTTAAATACGGGTGGACGTTTTTCCATAAAAGCCTGCATCCCTTCTTTCTGATCTTCGGAAGCAAATAGGAGATAGAAGTTTTTTCGTTCAAAGTGCAAGCCTTCTTCCAAGGAACTGTCAAAAGCTTTCAGTACAGCTTCTTTGGCCATTTTAACCGCCAGGGGGCTCATTGCAGCCACTTCTGCGGCTAATCTGACTGCTTCCTGCAGATACAGTTCTACCGGAACTACCCGGTTGATCAATCCGGCCTGCCGGGCTTCCTCCGCGGTAATAAAGCGGCCGGTTAGCACCATTTCCATCGCCAGTGCTTTTCCAACTGCGCGGGTTAACCGCTGGGTACCACCTGCTCCGGGCATTACCCCTATTTTTATTTCCGGTTGTCCGAAACGTGCCGTTTCACTGGCCACGATCATATCACATAACATTACCAGTTCGCAACCCCCTCCTAATGCAAATCCACTCACTGCCGCGACAATGGGTTTCTTCGTTTTTTTGATGGTGTCCCAGGTGCTGAACTGGTCAATATTAAACATATCCATGGCTGTTTTGTCGGCCATTTGTTTAATATCTGCCCCGGCAGCAAAAGCCTTTTCATTGCCACTGATCACGATAGCCCTCACCTGTTCATCGGCATCCAGTATTTTTAAAGCATCCCGCAGTTCTCCCATCAACTGAAGATTCAATGCATTTAATTCCTTGGGACGGTTTAACTGAATATGCGCAACATGTGTTGCTACCTGCTGGTGTATGATGATGTATTCCGGTTGCATGATCTAAATTTACAGAATTATTGCCAGTACCAGGAACAGCATCCCTATCAGTACTATTACCAAAGTGGCCATATATCCCAGCCACAATACCAATCCCTTCACTACAGATTTTGCCCAGGACTGCTGATAGGTATGTTTCAATGCTGATACCAGATATACCAGCAATGCGATCATTCCCAGATTGGAAAACCAATCTGAATCCAATAGCCAATCACCTATCAGCATGATCAGGAAAAGGATGAAGGTAAAGGAGTGCATATGGATGGAGAAGATCGCATGATCTGTATAGTACCAGCGTTTTTTATCATAAAGGATCTTCAGGTACAGCGCAAACAATGGCAGTAGCAGGAACATCATTTTAGGAATGTTGTGTTTAACATGTTCACTCAATGCCGCTATCACTTTATCACCATACTTTTCGCTCAGATACAGATTACGCTGAAAAGCTTTCCGCTTCCACCAGCCGTCTTTTTGTGCAGCAGGCAGTGCATTTTGTACAGAATCATAGTCTCGCAGGGATTGATATTTGGTCATTTCATTCAGCAGCTGACCTCCTGCCACAAAATTCTTTTCCTTAAGTATAGCACTGTCTTTTCCCAATGCCTGGCGAACACTTTCACTTGAATTGGATGCTTCTATCTTTACGGATTCTATGGTACCTGGAATAGAAAAATAGGCCAGGAAGAAAACAAAAGAGATAAATATGTACAGTTTGATAGGGTTTACATAACTCGCCCGTTTCCCTTTGATATATTCGGTCGTTAATAAACCAGGGCGGAACAGCAAATACTTTAAGGTGTTGAGTGTTTTAGAGTCGAAATGCACGATATCTGCAACAAAGTGCTTCACCAGGTGGCCAAATGATTCATGTGGCACGGTATTTTCCTGTCCGCAGTGTGTACAGTATCTTTCCGGAACAATTGTTCCGCAGTTCAGGCAATGTTTATCGTCACGCAGTGGTTGTGTGTTCAAGGAATGCAGGTTAAAGTAGGTTAAAGATAGAGAAAACCATTCTTAAAAATATACCTTCAGATCATACATTTTTAAAATATTAAAATCATCTTTACGTTAGTATTTTTACAGCTGCAAAACGGATCATGGTTCATTTGCAGTGATTTACCATATGAATATGAAAAGAATAATAATACTGTCAGGGTTGCTGCTACTAGCGGTAAACAATATTTTTGCCCAATACTATTACCAGGATATCTACAATACGAAGCAAACCATCGACAATATGGCGTTGCTGAAGGAGAACAAGGTAAAGGCCCAGTTTGTGCAAAGCCTGGATGCCAACCAGGAAATGGATAACGACTTTACCTGTCAGCGGCTGCTGGGCCCCGGTTATCGCCAGATGCGTTCCATCACCCGTTCCGGCGCTACCGGGCTGTCTGTTATGACTTCCAGCTTTTCCATGCGGGGTAATCTTACCAAAACCACTGACAGCACCAATAGCAGTATTACTACTGTACAGTATCAATATAATGATCAGGGCCAGCTCCTGCATATCAACGCAGTGTCTCAGGCAAGGGAAGGGAAGTTCCGTTTTGATGAAACCAGGACTTATACCTACGACTCTCTGGGGCATGTAAGCAGGATGGTCCATAAAAAGGGAATTAGCCCTTCAGACAGCACGATTGTCACTTTTAAGACAAATGACAAGGGACAGGTGACCGAGGAGCTGGAAACGGGTAAAAGCATCCGTAGCCAACGTATATTTTATAACTATGATGAACATGGCAGGCTGACAGATGTATTCCGTTACCATGCCGCCAGAAAAAAGATGCTGCCCGATTACATCTTTGAATACAATGACCAGAACAAAGTGAGCAAAATGACCACTGTCAATTCAGAAACTGCCAGCTACACAATCTGGAAATATACCTACCTGGCCAACGGGCTGCCCGACAAAGAAGAATGTTATGGTAAGGGGAAAGAGCTTTTAGGCATTGTTAAATACAAGTACGATCTCCAGCAATAACACGTTAGTAATTTCATGATGTGTAAATTTCTTAGGATGAACGCAAAAAAAACTTTGTAATTAAAAAACAATTCCTATCTTTGCAATCCCAACGAAAAAAAAACAGATCTTAAAAATCATGCGGAAGTAGCTCATTTGGTAGAGCACGACCTTGCCAAGGTCGGGGTGGCCGGTTCGAGCCCGGTCTTCCGCTCTACAGCAAATTCCAAATTGCTCCGGCGGTTTGGAATTTTTGTTTAAAGTTCTTTACTTAGGTTACTAAATTTTAGTAGCTTAATTAATGGTCCACCGGGGTGGTGGAACTGGTAGACACGCAGGACTTAAAATCCTGTTCGCAGCAATGCGAGTGTGGGTTCAATTCCCATCCCCGGTACTGGTCGGACGTAATTCCGGAAAATAAAAATGGCTCCTCGAATAGAGGAGCCATTTTTATTTGAATACCAATGACTTAAGGCCCGAATAACGGGTTTAGGTGTTCGATAACATGCTCCATTATACACCAGATAATTCTCGAACACTCTATTTATTAGCTCCGAGTGCAAATGCTCCCACTTCGTATTAAATTCATCACACCGCAAATCAGCTGGCACCAATGACAAACACCCCGACAATTAAAACAGAAAGATTGATTCTCTTGCCTAGCTTCCCTGTTATGCAACAAACTTCACATTTAAAGTTTGATTTGCTAAATTTATGATGATAAGACACAAATGAGAAACAAACAGTTTGTAGCAGAACACCGGGGTGGCCACCTCACTTCAGACGATCACCGGGGGCTAATAAATTGGGCAATAGCATGTGCGGAACATGCTTTACTACTCGCGCCAAACCAGTCGGTTGATAATCGGTTAATCCACGCCCTTTATATCGCAAAAGAATGGGGAAAAGGAAATGTGAAAACCGGTTCAGCAATGAAAGCTGCCTGGGAAGCCCATGCTTCGGCTCGGGATACAGCAAATCCGATATTGAAATCTATAGCCCGATCAATTGGCCAGGCTGTTTCAACTGCTCACATGGCCGACCATAGCGTGGGAGCTGCCTTATATGCCCTAAAGGCCGTCAGGCAAGCTGGTAAATCAATTGATGATGAAAGAGCCTGGCAAGATGAAAAGGCAAAAAAACTACCGCAGAAAATTATAAATCTTATTAAGGAAGCACGTAACGAGAAACAACAAGGATTCAAGGATTTACAAGATTGACTTATCCACCTCTCCGCAAAAGTAAAAAGGCATCGATGAAAATCGATGCCTTTTTACTTTTCATTTTTCAGTTAATCAAATTTTTTCTTCAATGCCAGCAACTTCGCCTGGAAGTCGTTCAATGGCGCCGGTGCAGCTTTCGCCGGTTTATCTTTTCTATCCCTGTTACGTGGTGCAGCATTACTGTGGCCCGGTGCCTCATTATCTTTCATCGATAATGAAATACGTTTCCGGGGCACATCTACCTCCAGTACGGTTACCGTAACTTTCTGGTTGAGCTTTACCGCTTCATTGGGATTGTTGATGAATTTATTGGACAGGTGAGAGATATGCACCAGGCCGTCCTGCTTTACGCCAATGTCTACAAAGGCGCCAAAGGCAGTGATATTGGTAACTACACCCGGCAGTACCATGCCTGGTTTTACATCTTCCATTTTATGAATGCCATCGGCATATTCAAAGATGGAGATTTCGTCACGGGGATCACGGCTGGGTTTGTCCAGCTCTTTTAAGATGTCTTCCAAAGTAAGTAGCCCTACTTCTTCATTTACATATTCTTTAGGATTGATCTTTTTACGTACTTCTTCTTTGGCCATCAGTTCCTGTATCGTACAATGCTGTTTGCCAGCCATCTCTTCTACCAGCGCATAACGTTCCGGGTGTACAGCGGAGTTGTCCAGCGGATTATCTCCATTTTCAATACGGAGGAAGCCGGCGCATTGTTCGAACGCTTTTTCTCCCAGGCGGTGTACTTTTTTCAGTTGCATACGGTTGCTGAAAGCGCCATTCTCCTTGCGGTATTTTACGATATTTTCGGCCAGGGAAGGTCCAAGGCCGGAAATGTAGGCGAGCAGGTGTTTGGAAGCGGTATTAAGATTTACCCCCACCATGTTTACGCAGCTTACTACAATACGGTCCAGGCTTTGTTTTAACTGCGACTGATTCACGTCATGCTGATATTGCCCTACGCCAATAGATTTAGGATCTATTTTTACCAGTTCGGCAAGCGGATCTATCAGCCTGCGGCCAATGGATACTGCACCACGTACGGTTACATCATGGTCAGGAAATTCTTCCCGCGCTACTTCCGAAGCAGAGTAAACAGATGCCCCGCTTTCATTGACCATGAAAACATTGATCTTCTGTCCGAAATCAATCTTTTTGGCAAACTCTTCGGTTTCCCGTCCCGCGGTACCATTACCTACTGCAATGGCGGAGATATTATACTTTTGCGCCCATTTTTTCAGCAACGCTTCTGCATCATCTCTTTTATAGTTTTTTTCCAGCGGAAATATCACATCATTGTCCAGCATATTACCCTGGTTATCCAGGGCTACTACTTTACAACCAGTTCTGTAACCCGGATCTATCGCAATAACAGCCTTGGGGCCTAATGGTGCTGCCAGGAGTAGCTGGCGCAGGTTTTCTGCAAATACTTCAATGGCTTCCGCATCTGCCCTTTCTTTGGCGGTAGTGCGGAACTCATTTTCCAGGGAGGGGCGCAGTAAGCGTTTGTAAGCATCTGTTCCTGCCTTGGTTACCTGTTCGCTGCTGGCATTACTACCAGTTACAAACTGTTTATTGATAATACCTAATGCATCTTCTTCTTCCGGTGTGATCGTACCAAACAGAAACCCTTCCGTTTCTGCCCGCAGGATGGCCAGCACCCGGTGAGAGGGGATGGCATGCAAATCTTCTTTAAAATCAAAATAATCTTTGTACTTATTCCCTTCTTCTTCTTTGCCTTCTACTACTTTGGAAGTAAGTACCGCAGTATTGGTAAACAGCTTACGCAGCTTATCGCGCAGCTCTGCATTTTCATTGATCCACTCCGCAATGATATCCCTGGCTCCTTTTAATGCTTCTTCGGAAGAGGCTACCTTGTCGTTCACAAAGCTGGCTGCTGCTGCGTCCGGGGCACTTTCCTGCTGTTCAAAGATAAGTTTGGCCAGTGGTTCCAGCCCTTTTTCAATGGCGGTGGTAGCGCGGGTTTTACGCTTGGGTTTGTAAGGCAGGTAAATATCCTCCAGCTCTGCCAATACCCAGGAGGCTTCAATCTTGGCCAGCAATTCGGGGGTCATTTTCTCCTGCTCCGTAATGGTTTTGATAATAAACTCACGACGGTCATCCACCTCTTTATAACGTTTCTGAAGGTCCTCAATACGACCTATCTGTACTTCATCCAAACTACCGGTAACTTCCTTACGGTAACGGCTGATGAAGGGTACCGTAGACCCCTCTGCCAGGAGGTTCATGGTGTTTTCCGCCTGCCGGGCAGAGATACCCAGCTCAGATGAAATGAGCGCAATGTGTTTTGTATTCATAACTTAATACTTTTTAAGCTATTAGCAGTTAGCCGCTGGCTTTTAGCATAAATTTCAATGGTGATAAGCCTATGACTGGCAGCTATGGGCCGGCAGCCTGGTTTTTCAGGTCGCAAATGTAACTAAAATGGCCTTTCCCCCAAGAAAAAGAAATTCACAGCAGTTTGCACTATTTTTGACAAATGGAGAATAACACATCTTTTCAACGTTTATTAGGGATAATGGATGATTTGCGGGAAAAATGCCCCTGGGATAAAAAACAAACTATCCAGTCATTACGCCAGCAAACTATTGAAGAACTGTACGAGCTGACAGATGCGATTACGGAGGAAAACTGGAAAGCTATCCGGGAAGAACTGGGCGACCTCCTGCTGCATGTGGTGTTTTATGCCAAAATAGGTACGGAGCAACAACAGTTTAATATCAATGATGTGATCAACGGTATTTGTGATAAGCTGATCTCCCGCCATCCGCATATTTACGGAGATGTGAAAGTGGAAAATGAAGAAGAGGTAAAACAAAACTGGGAAAAACTCAAACTCAAAGAAGGGAAAACATCTGTTCTCAGCGGGGTGCCGCTTTCATTGCCGGCATTGATAAAGGCCATGCGCCTGCAGGAAAAGGCTAAACAGGTGGGGTTTGAATGGGATAATAAACAACAGGTATGGGATAAGGTAAAGGAAGAAATGACGGAGATGGAAGAAGCGGTCAATGCCGGCACCATCAATGACATAGAAGCTGAATTTGGCGATGTGCTGTTTTCATTGGTGAACTATTCCCGCTTCCTGAAAATTGATGCGGAAAATGCACTGGAACGGACCAACAAAAAGTTTATCCGCAGGTTCCGGGAAATGGAAGAAATGGCAAAAGCTGCCGGCAAACACCTGGATGAAATGACTTTAACGGAAATGGATGAACTGTGGAACCAGGCGAAAAAAACAGAACTGCAGTAAATACCCCCCGGAATCATTGCTAATTGATAATTCGTAATTGTATTGATAGACAGTAAAGAAATACGTTTATTTTTTCTAAGGCATGGTTATTTGCTGATTATTGCTGCCTGGCTCTTCACCTTTGCTTTTTTATTCAGCAATTACTGGTCGTACTATTCCTCTCCAACGGGTGTAAAACGCAGCCTGGAAAAAAGTATTCATGAAAGAGAACGGGCATTTGACCGGTTGTCGGCAGACACTACCGTAGTAAACAGCCTGTTGACCCGCAACTATACCCAGGAAGTCCTGAACAAGCTGTATAAACCGGATTACCATGTATTTGCTTATGACAGCAGTACCTCTGGCAGGTGGCTTACTTTCTGGAGTACCAACCTGGTGCAGCCGGATGAATTACCGAATCCGCTGCAGGAAGGTATCTCTTTTCAGAAACTCAAAAATGGCTACTATGAAATCATCTGCAAAAAGCTGGCGGATAATGCCGGGCATCAGCAATTTCTGGTAGGGCTGATCCCTGTCATGATGGATTATAGTATCAACAACAATTACCTTGTTAATCATTTTTATGATAAACCCGAACTGGGGCCGGAATATACCATTAACCTGCGCCCGCCGGGTATCCCCGTGATGAGCAGGGACAAGGCGATCCTCTTTTATTTACATTATGATGCCGGAAGGCATGCACATCCGCCTAACATGCTGAGCGTAAGCCTCCGAATTTTAGGATGTATCTGTGTGCTTATTTTTATTAACCTCTTTGCTACCTTACTGGCGAAGAATAAAAACCCTTTATACGGATTTTTCTTTCTGGCAGTGATCGTGATCATTTTCAGGACGCTGAGTTACCTGTATCCATTCCCTTTCAATCTGCGTGCACTCGACCTGTTTGCGCCGCAGATCTACGCAAAAGATGAAATATTCCGCTCACTGGGCGACTTGTTCATAAACATTCTGCTGGCTTTCTGGCTTATC
This sequence comes from Chitinophaga sp. H8, assembly GCF_040567655.1. NCBI lineage: Bacteria > Pseudomonadati > Bacteroidota > Chitinophagia > Chitinophagales > Chitinophagaceae > Chitinophaga > Chitinophaga defluvii. Next base: position 546,556 of record NZ_JBEXAC010000001.1, read on the forward strand.
CTTTTCTTCAGGGAACATGTAAAAACCATCAATCCCCCCGTGATAAAAGGAAAAAGACAGCAGTGGATCATTACGATTATCGCCAGCTTTGTCATGTACATCGTAGGGCAATTCCTGTCAGAACTGATCCAGAGCCTGGTGATCGACTCAAAAATATCCTTTGACGTTACCGACTTTTTTAGCCTGCTGAACGAATACAGTATCATCGGGTTTATCGTACTTGGGTTTATTGCATTCAGCTTTCTGTTCTTCTCCCAGATCATCAACTATCTGCTGAATGAACTGACCAGCTTCCGGTACCGTACCAAATACTTCTTTCTGGCAGGCGCAGGGATTGTATGGCTGCTGCTGCGGATCAATCACCCGGAAATTACCTACTCCATAGCCATGGTGATCTGGCTGGTGGTATACGTGATGCTGCTGGATGCACTGTCCGATCGTTTTGAAAACAGTATTGCCACAGTGCCCTTTTTATTCTGGTTATTCCTGCTGACCATTACCACTTCCGGGGTACTGGTATACTACAACACACAAAAAGAACTTACTTCCAGGGAGCGGATGGCGGAAGAGCTGTCCAAACAAAAAGATCCTTATCTGGAAATGTTACTGAACGATGTGGGTAAGCGCATGGATAAGGACGAGTTTATGCAGTTCTTTTTCCAGGACAGCCATAACAGGATCAGCAAGGAAGACCTCGAAAATGAACTGAAACAAAAGTATTTTAAAGGATACCTGAACCGTTTTAATATCAATTTTTACCTGTTTGATGGCAACGGGGCACCGCTGTACAGGTCGGATACTACCAGCCTGTTTACCTTTAACCGGATCTTTACAGCTCCAGAAAGCCGGCTGAGTGGCAATGACCTGTATTACCATGAGCGCAGCTTCAAAGACTACCGGTATATAGGCCGCCGCACTTTCTACCGGCAGGGGGCTACAGATACTGCACACCATACCAATCTCCCCAAAAATCCGGATGGCAGCGCTATTGATCTGGGGGCAGAGGTGGAGCCTGCTATCGGATACATGGTGTATGAACTGACTCCGGCTTTGTTTAATACAGACAGGCTGTATCCGGAACTGCTGGTAAGCGGGGATATGTATGACCCTAATAAGGAAACATCAGCCATTTACTCATATGCGGTATATGATAATGGTATCCTGGTAAATAATAACAACGACTTCCCTTTTCCTATTAAACTATATGCACATGATATTCCGGCTGAAGATGTGACGGTAAAATCTGAGCGGGGATATTCGGAACTTATCTATAAGGCTTCGAAAGAAAAGGTGGTGATCGTGGTAAAGGAAAGCCGCAATTTTATCGAATTCATCACGCTGTTTGCCTACATGTTCTGCCTTTTCCTGTTGATCATTACGGTGTATAAAGGGTTGGACCTGCTGATCAAAGCCCGTATGCGTATCAGCAACATGAAAACGCTGGTGAACATCAGTATCCGGAAGAAAGTACATGGTACCATCGTATTTATCGTAGTATTTGCGTTTGTGATCCTCGGGCTTACCACCATCCTGTTTTTTATAGACCGGTCTGAATCACAGAACCGGGAACGGCTGAGTAAAACCATCGGAGAAGTAGCACATGATGTGGAAAAGGTGTTCAGCAACCAGTATCGTTCCGACGATCTGGAATACATCTATGATCCTATATTCCTGGACGAACTGTCTATGGCGGTTTCCGGTATTGCCGACGACCGTGCGCTGGATATCAATGTATATGATCAGGACGGTAACCTGCAGTTAACTACGCAACCCCTGATTAATGAAAAAGGGTTGTTGTCAAAGAAAATAGATCCCAAGGCGTATTATCAGTTGTTCCGGCTCAACAGGATCCAGTTTATACAAAAAGAGAAGATAGGCAGTATGGGCTATCTTTCCGGGTATGTACCCCTGCGTAATAACGGGGAAGTATATGCGTACCTGAACGTGCCTTACTTTGCCACCCAGACCGAACTGAACCGGCAGATCTCTAATTTCCTGGTGGCATTGATCAATTTCAATGCGTTTATATTCCTGATAGCGGGTATCCTGGCATTGCTGATCACCAATTCCATTACGAAGTCTTTCTCACTGGTAACGGAAAAGCTGCGCCACGTTAACCTCGGGCAGCATAATGATGAAATAGAATGGAACAAGGACGATGAGATCGGGGTGTTGGTAAAGGAGTATAATAAAATGGTGCGAAAGCTGGAGGTAAGTGCGGCAAAGCTGGCAAAAAGTGAGCGGGAAGGGGCATGGCGTGAAATGGCCCGACAGGTAGCACATGAGATCAAGAATCCGCTCACCCCGATGAAGTTAAGTATCCAGTACCTGCAACGTGCCATTGACGGGGATTCTCCCAATGTAAAAGAGTTGTCGCGCAGTGTGGCGGGTACGCTGGTAGAACAGATAGAGCACCTGGCAAATATTGCTTCTGATTTTTCGGCATTTGCGCGTATCGGAGAGCCTAATAATGAAGTACTGCTGCTCAATGAGATGCTGTACTCACTGACAGGATTATACCAGGGGCAGCCGGATTGTGATATCCGCTATGAGGAAGCCGCGCAGGGGCTGCATATATTTGCGGATAAGACGCAGATGAACCGCTTATTCACCAACCTGTTACAGAATGCGATACAGGCTATTCCTGAATACCGGAAAGGAGAGGTATTATTGCGGATCAGTGCTCAGGCCGATGGTTGGGTGATTGTGAGCGTAACGGATAATGGCAGTGGTATTTCACCGGAAGTGAAACCCAAGATATTTGTACCCAATTTTACGACCAAATCTTCCGGTACCGGGTTGGGGCTTGCGATGTGTAAGAATATTGTAGAGCAGGCGCATGGGGAGATCTGGTTTGAAACGACTGCAGGGGAGGGGACCACGTTTTACGTAAAACTCCCGTTGGTAGAGGAATAAGCTGTTAGCTGTTAGCTTTTATAAACAAATCCTGCCTTATAAGAGCTAAAAGCTAATAGCTAAAAAAAAGGAGCTTCGACAGAAGCTCCTTTTTTCTTATAATGTGTTTCCTTTATGCTTCTTTTGCTACAAAGCTTTCTTTTACTTTTTCCAGCAATTTACTTTGTATCATTTGTTGTGCCAGTACGATCATGTTTTTAAAGGCAGTGGCTTGGGATATGCCGTGGCCGATAATTACAGGATGGGAAACCCCGAGTACAGGGGTACCGCCATATGATTCAAAATTGAATTTGTCCATATAATCATCCTTGATATTGCGTCTTACCGCAACTTCATGGAATGATTCCGCCATTTTCAATACAACGTTGCCGGTGAATCCTTCACAAACGATTACATCCGCTTTATCGGTAAAGATATCTCTACCTTCTATGTTGCCAACAAAATTGATTTGTTTGGTTTCTTTTAAAAGCGGATAAGTAGCCTGTGCCAGCAGATTGCCTTTGCCTTCCTCTTCTCCGATGTTTAGCAAACCTACTTTAGGGTTGTCTATTTTCAGAATATATTGGGAGTAGAGGGAGCCTAAAATGGCAAACTGTACCAGGTTTTCCGGTTTGCAGTCAGCATTGATGCCTACATCCAGCAATACACCAAATGTGCCGTTTTCACGGGGCACAGGAGTAGAAATAGTAGGCCGTTGCACCCCATCAATAGCTTTGATGGAATAAAAAGTGCCCACCATCATGGCACCGGTGTTACCGGCACTGATAAAGGCATCAATTTTTCCATTCTTCAGCAGGTGAAAACCAATGGAGATCGAAGATTCCGGCTTTTCCTTCAGCGCCTTGGTAGGATGTTCATTCATCCCGATTATCTGGGATGAATGAACAACTGAATATTTTGATTGGTCCAACCGGGCATCTGCTAATAAAGGAGCCAAGGCTTGCTCGTCTCCTATCAGCACCAGGTGCACATCTGCAACGGTGTCTAAAAATAATTTTACTCCTTTTACTGCTTCCAGGGGCGCATAGTCGCCACCCATCATATCAAGCCCGATTCTCATGTAACTTTAATTTGTCTGTTAGCTCGGGTAAAAATAGCAAAATTATTTAGCGTTGCTTTGTTTTTCCAACACTACTTTTCCTTTGTAGAACAGTTTGTTTTCTACCCAATGAGCGCGGTGTCTCAGGTGCACTTCTCCGGTTGCACTATCAGTACTTAACGTATCCGCAACCGCCTTGTAATGCGTTCTTCTCTTCGCTGATCTTTGCTGAGAATGTCTGCGTTTTGGATTTGGCATTTTATTTAATTTTTAATTGTCCTTAAATTTTTCCAATCCTTTCCAGATCGGATTATCACTATCTTTTACCTGCTGGTGCATTTTTTCCAGCATTTCCAGCACCTTCGGATTGCAACCGCTGTTGCCATTGCTATCATTAGGGTGTATACGTTGCATCGGGATGCTGAGATTGATAAACTCATATATCCAGCCGGCCACATGTAAGTGGGATTCCGTTTTGGAAATATAGCTTACCTCCGGGTCCTCATCTTCCGGCATTTCTTCCGGATTTTCCACCATTTTCACTACCTGGTTGAAATCGTCCCATAATTGCAGCTCAAATGCTTCTCCACACCGGTCACAGTTTACCGTCGCTGTTCCACCTATTTCAAACTTCAGCAGAAAAAAATTACTCTTTTTATCCAACTGAAGCTTTACAGTAGCATTGCAATTCGTAAAGTCCTGCGGTCCGTAGTTTTCAAAGAAACTATCCGTAATTTGGTACTGAAACGAGTGTACTCCGGGCGTTAGACCCACAAATGCAATGTCAAATTCGCGGAGTTGTTTCATATCAAAATCCTCACTTTTAGAGGGATGCAAAGGTAATTAAATATTTTCAATTGCAAAATTTTCCTAAATTTGTAGACAATCAATATTATATTTATATATAAATAAAGAAAGCCAAATCAAATATTTATCTGTTTGCCCCGAAGGAAAAAGATAAATATTTGCTGATGCAATGCTGCCAGCAATGCAGGGTTACAGACAAAGATCCGTGAAAATCCCTTTAATGTCCCCTATTCCAGCAAAAATATTAAAATCCGGTACGATAGCAATTCCTGCTATCCTCTCCCTGCCACTGGCTGCATATCTGCAACATACCAATGCCGGATTGCTGATAACAGACGAAAAATACAGGTTTATATGGGTGAACCAGGTATTCATGGATCACTTTGATACCCCCGATATAGCTTCCGCAGTGATTAATAAGTCATTCCAGGCCGGTATCACCTTCCTCCAGCCATTTATGGCTGATCCTCCCTTCTTTGCTCAGAAAATGAAAGAACTCCGCCGCCGTAAGAAACCTTTCTTTGGCTGGGAACTGCGCTTTCAGAACGGCAGCACGCGGGAAATCAGCTATATGCCGGTATACGACAAAGGGGTATTTCAAGGCGCCATATGGCAGATTGTGGACGTGACGAAAAGTATTAATGCCCAGCAAACTTTGCAAAAAGAGCTGGAACTGGCCCGCCAGCTGGCAGAAGAGGCCCAGCACAGCCAGAAAGACTTCCTGGCCAGTATGAGCCACGAAATACGCACCCCCCTGAATGCCATCATCGGCATGGCCCATTTGCTGGAAGAAACCAATATGGATGCCCAGCAAAAGGAATATGTCAATATCCTGAAACATTCTTCAGGCATCCTGCTTGGGATCATCAGCGATATTCTGGACATCTCCAGGATAGAGGCGGGGGAATTGCAGGTAAACCAGCGGGAATTTAACCTGCCGGAACTGATCCAGTCGCTGCGGCATACATTTGAACTGAAACTGGGCCGCAGGCCGGTAAGGATAACGGCAGAACTGGACGCCCAGCTAAAAAGATGGCTGGTAGGAGATGATGGCCTGCTGAACCAAATATTATTGAATTTGTTAGGAAATGCAGAGAAGTTTACCAAAGAAGGAGAAATAGCCCTCAAAGTAAGCCTGGAAAGCTGGCAGGAAAACCAGCTCTGGATCCGGTTCCGTGTTTGTGATACCGGGATAGGGATCAAAAAAGATAAGCTGGAACTGATTTTCAGAAACTACAAACAAGCAGAAAAAGATATCCGTGATAAATATGGGGGGACCGGACTGGGACTGGCCATTGCTAAACAACTGGTAGAGCTGCAGGGGGGACAGATAGCGGTGGAAGAAATACCCGGCTTTAATACCTGCTTTAGCTTTAACCTGCCTTTTATGGATACCTGTAAACCGGCTGGCGTGGGGAGCCACCGTACCGGGAAACCAAACAGGCAGATCACCTTTGAAGACGCTAAATTGCTGGTGGTGGAAGACAACCCTATGAACCTCCGCTATGTAATCAGCCTGCTGGAAAAATATAAGCTCAATTACCAGCTGGCTACCAACGGGCCGGATGCCCGGTATTTTTTGGACAACAGGCAATATGATCTAATTTTGCTGGATATCCGGATTCCTGGCATGGACGGGTTTGAACTGGCTAAGACGATCCGTGCGGATGAAGAACAACCCAATGTGGCTACTCCCATTATCGCTACCACTGCGGTGGCCATGGAAAGCACCGCTGCAGCCGCCAGGGAAATTGGTATCACTGATATATTAACTAAGCCCTATACACCTGATCAGCTATTACAGGTGCTCAATAAGTATTTAAACGAGGATGAAACTGATTTAATAATGGACGTAGTAAAGAACATAGGCGGTTTTGAATTTAATGAGGCTTTGGATGTTAAGTACCTGGACGGGTTATATGATAACAACATTTCATATGCGGTAGACCTCTTTGAAATATTTCTTCGTACCATTAAAGAGGAAATAGAAAAATTGCGCACAACAGTCAGCAATGCTGATTGGGAAAAACTGAAGTTCCAGGTACATAAAATAAAACCCAACCTGTCCATGGTAGGGCTAACCTGGATTGCTGCCAAAATGCAGGAACTGGAAAATAACCTGCGCAACGGACAGGAAGAACAGGAACAGATCGTTCAACTCTTTAATGAAGTAGCTATTGCGGTAGATGAATTTTATCCCGTCATAAAGGAAGAACACGAGAAGATGCGTGTCTTTATGGATACACGGGAGGATGGCTAACCTAATGCTGCTGTAATATTTCCCGGATACTATTGTAATAACTGCCTCCAAATAACAGCATATGTACCAGCAGGGGATATAGCTGACAGATGCCTATACGCTGCTGCCAGCCAGGGGCCAACGGATGTACGGCCTGGTAGGCATAATAAAACTTTGTGTCAAAGCCACCAAATAACCGGGTCATCGCCATGTCCATTTCCCGGTGCCCGTAATACACCGCCGGATCATAAATACATGCCCTGCCATTACTGCCTACCATAAAATTGCCGGACCATAAATCACCATGCAACAGGGCAGGAGGCTCCTGTGGAAATATTTCCGGCAATTGCCGGCACAGTTTTTCCATTTGATGTACCATCACCTTTTCTATGATGTGCTGATCATAAGCCATCCGGGTAAGGGGCATCAGCCGGTTAAACGCATAAAATACCGGCCAGCTGCTGTAAGGGGTATTGTATTGACGAAGGGTACCTATGTAATTAGGACTGTCATAGCCAAAATGAGGGTGCCGCTGCTGATGCAGCTTTGCCAGCATGGCTGCAAAATCTTCCCAGAAATCCCGCATGGCACTGCCCTTTTCCACAAAGGTGGTTACCAGAAATGCCTGCTGCTGTACCGCACCATAACATACAGGCCTGGGCACCGCAATGGTCTGCGTTGCACCCAGGGTAGTAAGACCGGCATACTCGGCTGCAAACATATCCGGAAAACGGATCGCATCATTCAGCTTTAAGAAAAAATACCCTTCATTGGTTTGAATACGGTAGGTTTCATTAATATCCCCCCCATGTATTTTTTCTGCCTGATTAATCAGTATTTTCACCTTTAATTCATCGGAAAGTGCTGCGCCTATTCTGCTGAGTAAAATTTCATCTATCATGTTTCGCCGGTTATTATGGAAACAAATAACAAAATTAAGAAGAAGATTGTAAGGATCGTAATAACAGTGCTGGCTATATTGCTGTTAAAAGGACTATTTATACTAAGTCCGGCGTTTGAACACTTTTATTTTCATAGGTGGTATGTTTGGATCAGCATCGTTTTACGACAAGTATTGGGAAATATATCATTCAGTATTGGTGATGTAATATATGCAGGCTGGGTTATAACAGGTATCATCTATTTGTTAAAACTATGTTATAAACTGGTGCGGATGCACTGGGAAGATGCTGCTTATGTGGTATTACAAGGGATACATTCCCTGTTGGCGATCTACTTCACATTCCTGATATTATGGGGATACAATTATGAACGTAATGCCCTGGCCAGCGATCTCCGGCTGGAGGTAAAACCCTATACTACTCCCCAGCTATACCAGCTGGCGGATACCTTGTTGCAGTTGGTCAATCAGGAAAAGACCAACCTGGGTGATACCCTGCATACCATATCTCCCAACCCGGACAGTGCCAGGGTATTTGACCAGGCAATAACGGCTTACGGGCTTGCTGCCAAACACTGGCCTGCCCTCCACTATCAAGCCCCTGCTATCAAACGGACCCTCTTTGGCCACTGGCTCAACTACATAGGGGTAACAGGTTATCTGAATCCCTTTACCGGCGAGGCACAGGTAAATACCACCACGCCCCAGCTGCTGCATCCTTTTGTGACCTGCCATGAAATAGCTCATCAACTGGGATATGCGCCAGAGGAAGAGGCCAACTTTGTTGGGTACCTGGTAGCTACCCAACTGCCGGAAAGCCGCTTCCGCTATGCGGCGCATTTTGAAATGCTGCTGCACACCGTAGGACAACTGGCCCGGCGCGACAGCTCCCTCACAAAAGATATCTGGAGTAGGACCGTACCCGGCGTAAAAGCAGATTATAAAAGCATTATTAATTTCTATAAAGCCTACAGTGGCCCCGTGGATGATTACTCCCGCCTGTTGTATGACCAATACCTGAAAGCCAATAACCAGGAAAAAGGAATAGAGAGCTATAGTGAAGTGGTAGGCTGGCTGATTGCATATTTTAAAATAGGTGTTAGCTATTAGCCTTTAGCTTTTAGCTTTGGCGTTTTGTTGTTTAATTATCTAATAACAAAACATAATACCTAAAGGCTAATAGCCAACAGCTAAAAGCTCAAAAAATCAGTTCATCATCAGCACATTCACACTCCTTTGCAGGATATTAAAAGCAATTTCGGCCATGAGGTTTTCCCGGTCCAGGGTGGGATTTACTTCCGTAATTTCGAAGCAGCATATTTTGCGGTGCTGCATAAACTTGGAAATGAGGTCTTCCGCTTCCCGCTCCCTTAGCCCATTGCTCACGGGGGTACCTGTACCCTTGGAGATAGATGCATCCAGGCTGTCTACGTCAAAAGAAACATAAATATATTCACAGTCGCTGAGGTAGCGGAATACAGAGCGGGAGATGTTTTCAGCCCCTTTACGCCTTACCTCGCTGGTAGTGATCACTTTCATACCATACTTTTTGATCAGGTGGTCTTCTTCCTTTTCATAGTCGCGCAGGGAAATAAACACAATATCTTCCGGTAATACCTTGGGGGCTATTTTTCCGATGTTTTTCAGGCCGTTCCACATCCGTTTGGTGTTTTCATCCAGCTCATGCACCTTACAATCCAGGTTATCTTCTGCAATAGCGGTAGCCAGCGGCATCCCGTGCATATTGCCGGAAGGGGTGGTGTAGGGCGTATGGAGATCGGCATGTGCATCTATCCAGATAACGCCCAGTTTGGCTTTGGGGTGGGCCATCTTTAAACCGGCAATCGTGGCGCCGGCAGTGCTGTGGTCACCAGACAGCAATACCGGGAACCAGTTGGCTTTTACGGTTTCATACACGCTTTTGCTGATCCTTTCATACATGATGTTCGTTCCCTTGATCCGTTTGGCATAAGGAGATTCAATAGGTTCAAACAGGAGCTTATTTTCTGTTTCAATGGTTTCGGTAGGAAAATGCACAAAAAAGTTACTCATGAAGTCAAGCGCTGCAATTTTAATCGCTTCCACCCCCAGGCTGGCCCCCCGGGTACCGGCCCCTATTTCAGATTTTACTTCTATAATCTTGATATTCTTCATATATGGCAAGCTACAGGATTTTATATTAAGCCGCCATCACCCCATTATGATAAGATAAAAAGGACCCCTGAAAAAACTGAACCAATTCAAAAACCCGTACGTTATCGTAAAGTTTTATTCAATAAAGAGTTAATATTTATTGACAACCATGAATTTTGTACACTGTATTTTTTTAGCTCCTCATTTATAAATAGGTTTGTTATCATCAACACACCAAGCAACCAGTCATTTAAACTCAAATTATGAACTATCAACTTACGGAAGAACACCTGATGATCCAGAAAGCAGCACGTGATTTTGCTATTAATGAACTACTGCCGGGCGTTATTGAAAGGGATGAAAAGCAGCAATTTCCAAAGGAACAGGTCAAAAAACTGGGTGAACTGGGTTTTTTAGGCATGATGGTAGATCCTAAATACGGTGGTGCCGGGCTGGATACCATCTCTTACGTGCTGGCCATGGAAGAGATCTCCAAGATAGATGCCTCCACTTCTGTATGTATGAGTGTGAATAACTCCCTGGTTTGCTGGGGACTGGAAGCCTATGGTACGGAAGAACAAAAACAAAAGTACCTGGTACCGCTGGCCAAGGGAGAATTAATAGGCGCTTTCCTGCTCAGCGAGCCGGAAGCGGGTTCTGATGCTACTTCCCAGCGTACCCTGGGCGAAGATAAAGGAGATCATTACCTGGTAAATGGTACCAAAAACTGGATCACGAATGGCAATTCTGCCAGCATATACCTGGTAATTGTACAAACGCATCCGGAAAAAGGGAGCAAAGGGATCAATGCCCTGATCATTGAAAAGGATTCTCCTGGTGTAACGGTGGGGGCTAAGGAAAATAAGCTGGGCATACGGGGGAGTGATACCCACAGTATCATGTTCCAGGATGTGAAAGTACCCAAGGAAAACAGGATAGGAGAGGATGGTTTTGGGTTCAAGTTTGCCATGAAAACGCTGGGTGGTGGCCGTATTGGTATTGCTTCCCAGGCATTGGGCATTGCTAGTGGCGCTTATGAGCTGGCATTAAAATATTCCAAAGAGCGAAAAGCATTTGGTAAAGAAATTTCTCAGCACCAGGCTATCCAGTTTAAACTGGCGGATATGGCCACCCAGATAGAAGCTGCACGCCTGCTGTGCCTCAAAGCTGCCTGGGAAAAGGATAATAAGATGGACTATACCCTCAGTGGCTCTATGGCAAAGGTATTTGCTTCAGAAACAGCCATGTGGGTTACTACAGAAGCGGTACAGGTACATGGTGGCTATGGCTATGTAAAAGAATACCATGTGGAACGCCTCATGCGTGATGCTAAAATTACCCAGATCTATGAAGGTACTTCTGAAGTACAACGGATTGTAATCAGCAGGGCGATATTAAGTTAAGCTGTTAGCTGTTAGCCTTTAGCTATTAGCTTCGGTGTTTTGTTGTTTACAATAACATGATGCCAGACAACAAAACATAATCCCTAACAGCTAACAGCTAATAGCTAACAGCTAATTTTGCTACTTTTGCCTAATGGCAATTAATTTATCCGCATTTGAGCAGGTAAAAGCGGCATTAGCCCCTTTTCAGGCAAAGTTGGTAGCAGTATCCAAGATAAAACCGGTAGCAGATATACAGGCATTATACGACGCGGGCCAACGTATTTTTGGTGAAAACTATGTACAGGAGCTGGCAGATAAGCAACCCCGTTTGCCGGCAGATATTGCCTGGCATTTTATAGGCCACCTGCAATCCAATAAAGTAAAATACATCGCACCTTTTGTGGATACCATCCATGCAGTAGACAGTATTAAGTTGCTGCAGGAGATTAATAAACAAGCGGGCAAACACCAGCGGGTAATTCATTGCCTGCTGCAGGTGTATATCGCAGCAGAAGAAACAAAATTTGGCATGGATGAGCAGGAGCTGTTACAACTGCTCGATGCCTGGAAAGCCGCAGAAAATACCTTCCCCCATATACGTATTGCAGGGTTGATGGGCATGGCTACCAATACTGATAATGAAACGCAGATCCGTAAAGAGTTTCATCATCTTAAAGCACTGCATACTTCCATAAAAGAAACTTATTTCAGGGAGCACGACTATTTTAAAGAACTGTCTGTTGGCATGAGCGGCGACTACCTGCTGGCATTGCAGGAAGGGAGTACCATGGTCAGGATAGGCAGCCTTCTGTTCGGTGCAAGGCTTTAGGGAATACCATACAATGAAAACACTAATCACACCGCATATGAAGTATTTATGGATAATATGCCTGGTGGGCATCGGTTTCACTGCCTGTAACACCGGCAGCAGTAAAAAGGAGCTGGTGGCCGGTATATGGCAGGCAAAGCTGCATCGCCAGGATGGTGCAGCTATCGTATTCAATTTTGAGGTAAAAGACTCCCTGGGCAAAAAAGTACTGTATATCATCAATGCTACGGAACGGATGCTGGTGGATGATATACAGGTACAGGGCGATTCGCTGCTGATTAAAATGCCTTTCTTTGACTCTGAGTTCAAGGCCGCTTTTCAGGCCGATGGTAATATACAGGGAAAGTGGGTCCGGCATCTGGCTGATAAAGATGTGGATATCCCTTTTTCCGCTGTACAGGGTGTTGCGGAACGGTTTAAGGTAAATACTCCCGCTAAGGGGAATGTAAGCGGCCGCTGGGCTACCCGCTTCAAGGCAGAAGGAAAGGATACCTCTTTTGCAGTAGGAGAATTTAAGCAGGAAGGCAATATTGTACATGGTACTTTTTTAACGCCTACAGGGGATTACCGTTTCCTGGATGGGGTATTGGATGGGGATTCCCTCAGATTGTCAACATTTGATGGTTCTCACGCTTATCTGTTTACCGCATTGCTGCGCAACGATGCCGCACTGGAAGGCACTTTCTATGCGGGTATCGGTACCGGCAAACAGCAATGGCTGGCCCGTAAGGATGCTACAGCGGCATTGCCTGATGCGTCTACCCTGGCCACCCTGAAAAAGGATTCTGCCCAACTGAACTTCCGTTTTCCGGATATGACCGGCAAAATGGTATCTATCAAAGACGACCGGTTTAAGAACAAAGTGGTGGTAATTACCCTGATGGGTTCCTGGTGTCCGAACTGTATGGATGAAACCAATTACCTGAGCGAATGGTATAAGGCGAATAAAGACCGTGGGGTGGAAGTAATAGGCCTTTCCTACGAAAGGACCCCTGATTTTGAAACCTCCAGGAAAAGCCTCTCCGGCTTCTTAAAACGCTTTGATGTGCAATACCCGGTACTCATCACCGGCGTGACGCCTAATGACCCGCAAAAGGGCGAAAAAACACTTCCACAGCTGAGCAGTATCAGTGGATTTCCCACCACCATTTTTGTGGATAAAAAGGGTAATGTGAAGGAAGTACATACCGGCTTTGCTGGTCCGGGTACCGGAGAACATTACGAAACATTCAAAACTAACTTTATAAAACTGGTAGACGGGCTGTTGCAGGAGCAATAGGATCAGGTCTATAAAGCATAAAAAAGGGAATGGTCCGCATTGGCGGGCCACTCCCTTTTTTATTGACCGGAATACTCATTTTCCCATTGAAACGAGGTCTTATCTATGGATGACTCACATCCCGCCTGTGTGTAAACGCTTATCAGGATTTATTAATAAAAGGTGTAAACCTGTGGCAGGACTAGACCTTATCATAAAATCAGGGATAATCCTGCCATGGGCCTACGTTTGCATAGGGATATCCCGTATATGTCCCGTATATGTCCCATATATATCCCGTATATATCCCGACAATGGTGCTAGTCGGAATATCTATGGGACATCTCCGGAATATCTCCGGTTTATGTACGGATGATAAATAAGTAATGATAGCCATTGATTAGCCGTTAGCCTGGGCTAAGGGTGATTATGTGCCATATTGCAGTTGTTATGAAATTTGGAGGCGAGCGCTTATTTTGTAGTACCAATTGTTATTATATGAAGAAAACTGTATGGCTGCTGTCGGCCCACCTATGCCTTTGGGGGGCGGCGTATGCACAAAGCCGTCCTCAACAATTTATGCAGGCTGCCAGTCCTGCGTCCGCAGGGTTTTCTGCAGAAAGACTGCAAAAGCTGGATACCTTCTTTCAGGAGATGGTGGATAAGGGGATGGCCCCGAATGCGGTGACCTTTATCGCGCATAAGGGTAAAATTGTGCATTACAAAGCATATGGTTACCGCAACCTGGAGCGGCAGGAGCCTGTCCGAAAGGATGATATTTTCAGGATCGCCTCACAGACCAAACTGATCACTACTATTGCGCTGATGATGTTGTATGAAGAAGGGAAGTTTTTCCTGGATGATCCTTTGTACAAGTATATGCCGGCTTTCGGGAATGCGAAAGTACTGGTCAGCTATGACCGGGCAAAAGGTACTTATGAAACGAAGCCTGCGGCTACACCTGTTACTATCCGTCAGCTGTTATCACATTCTTCCGGTATTCCCTACGATCATCCGTTGGATAGTGTATTATTTGGAAAGGGGATTGGTTTATTTGGCTCATTGAAGAACGACCGGCTGGAAGACCTGATCGCTAAAGTGGCCCAACGGCCATTGGTACACGAGCCTGGGGAAAAATTCACATATGGCTTTAATACCGATGTGGCTGGCAGGTTAGTTGAAATACTTTCGGGCATGAGCCTGAAGGATTATTTCCAGCAGAAAATTTTTGCACCACTGGGCATGAAGGACACCTATTTTTATCTGCCGCCATCCAAAGCCAGCCGTTTGGTAGAATTGTATGCTTTGACGGGTACCAACAGTAAATTAAGCTTATGTCCGGATTCGGTAGCCCGGAAGTTTCCCATCAGCGGCGCCCAAACCTTATACCTGGGTGGTGCGGGATTAGTGAGCACGGCTGCTGATTATGCCCGTATCTGCCAGCTGATCCTGAATGGAGGGGAGTTTAACGGCGTACGGTTGCTGAGCCGTAAAACGGTAGACCTGATCACCCGTAACCAGATAGGAGATGCCTGGGTATGGGACCGCCAGGATAAGTTTGGCTTAGGCTTTCAGATCATTACGGAAAACAGCCGTTATGGTGATCAGGCTACGCCGGGCAGTCTTACCTGGGGCGGGGCTTATTGCTCTGAGCATACTATCGACCCAAAAGAAGAACTGATCATGTTGGTATTTACCAATGTATATCCTTACACTTATTCCGTGGAGTTTATTCATAAGTTCCGTATCCTGGCTTACCAGGCTTTGTTATAAATCCGGGTGGCGTTAGTAAATTGTTAAAGTCCCCGGCAGAAGGTATTGAAGAAACTACAGAGGTATTCTTGGCCTGATATTTGGAAAATTGTTCACAGCACGCAGAACCAAGTGCTTTCAACAGTTGTTAAACCAATAAATCTTGTAACTATGAGTACCACAAAATTTTTAGCAGGAGCTATCGCCGGGTTGACCACAGGAATTGTAATAGGTATGTTGACCGCCCCTGATAGTGGTGAAGAGACCAGAAAAAAGATCAGACATACCGCAGATAACTGGCGCCATAGATTGAATAAACTGGTAGGGAAAGGTGCAGATGATTTGTCTGAGTTAAAACATGTATTTGAAAATGAGGTAACCGGCTTGAAGGATGATGTACGTGAACGTGTACTGAGGCTGATCGAAGAAAGCCAGGGTACTTACAATAAATTTAAAAATGAGGCTTTATCATAAGGCCTCGTTTCAGCTTCATTCGGTTATCGCGAAAAGCAAAAATTCCTTTGTTAACAGCAGGTACTTAACCAGTTGTATAAACAAAGGAATTTTTTGTTGGAATAAACACCGGCTCAGGAAATAATTTCACCGGTTTCCATATAGCTTTTAAAGCTTTTGATATCGTTGTAGATCATTCTTTCAAAAGCAGTATTAAGTAACCACGCAAGTCCGGTACCTACATATCCGGCCGGTGGGCGGTAGGAGATCATCACATTTATTTCCGTAGTATCCGGTGTCAGTGCTTTAAAGCTCACCCTTCCGGCAGTAGCTATTTCAGAGCCGGTTACTGATCTCCACCCCAGGAATTCGCCGGGTACTTCTTTCACAATCTGCGCATCCCATGCTACCGTACCAATACCGCCGGGGCCTTTGGCAACCCAATGGGAGTTTTTATTATCCGTTTCCTGCACAGATTCCAGGTGCTTCATAAAAACCGGGAGATTGCTGAGCTGGCGCCAGAAATAATATACCTCTTCTTTGGGATTATTGATAATCTGGGAAGTTCTGATATTAATAGCCCTGGAATGCCTGTCTGCCTGCCTTACGCCGGTCATGGCATTGAATAAACAGTTGCCCGATATACCCCGGTACAATAAATATCCTCCTGCCAGCAGTTTAATAAGGCTGTTTACCGGTTTTTTATCTACTTTGCTGATCGCTGAGCCGATAGCCCAGGCGCCTGCCAGAATAGAAACCAGACGGCCTTCCTGTGTTACATTGATAATCGTGGAGTGATCATACAAAATGCCTCCGGTAGGGGGAAGGTGGGAATGAGATGGTGCGTAAGTATCCATAATTGCGTTTTTTACTGAAATATCTCTAAAACCCTGCTTACTTTGAAAGCGGGGGTAAGGGGTTGATAATCAGTAAACATTACCCGGCGCTAAAATGTTCAATAAGGATGTTGTTGTGGAACAGGGGATACGGTGCGTATAAAATTACACACTTTTGCGCGGAGGAAACTGGCATTGATGTCGTGTTTTTACAATTTTCCGGGTAGATACCCTGCTATATTTGCCACTATACCCCCTTAGTGGGCATTCATTATTTTGATCCTTACCATATGCTAAAGAACAAGCAGGCGGCATTGCCATTTATTTTTATTACGTTATTGATAGATTTTACGGGTTTTGGTATTATCCTGCCGGTAATGCCCCGGTTAATTGAGCAATTAACAGGAGAAGGTATCAGCAGGGCTTCCCAATATGGAGGCTGGCTGGCTTTTGCCTATGCGGTGATGCAATTTATTTTTGCGCCTGTATTGGGAGGCCTGAGCGACCGTTACGGGCGCCGGCCGGTATTGCTGTTATCTTTATTTGGGTTGGGGCTGGACTACCTGTTCCTGGCATTTGCACCCAGTATTTTCTGGTTATTCATAGGCCGGTTGATTTCCGGGATTACCGGTGCCAGTTTTACTACCGGTGCCGCATATATTGCAGATGTTAGTCCGCCGGAAAAACGGGCGCAGAGCTTCGGTATTACCGGTGCCGCATTCGGACTGGGGTTTATCATAGGCCCGGTGATTGGCGGCTTGAGCAGTGACTGGGGCCTGCGGGCGCCCTTCCTGATTGCTGCCGGATTATCACTCGTGAACTGCCTGTATGGTTATTTCGTACTGCCAGAGTCGTTATCAATGGAAAACCGCCGTTCCTTTGATTGGAAGCGGGCTAATCCGGTGGGCTCCTTTAAACAAATACAAAAGTATCCTGTAGTAGCCGGGCTGGTCCTGGCGCTTACCCTGATTTATATCGGGCATAATGCAGTAGAAACCACCTGGACCTATTACACGATTGAGAAATTTAAATGGAGTGAGCGGATGATCGGTTATTCACTGGCTGCTGCCGGAATAGGGATTGCGGTAGTGCAGGGCTGGCTGATACGCATCATCATACCACGGCTGGGCCCGAAAAATACGGTATACATCGGATTAAGCCTGCGGGTATTGGCGGCGATGTTAATCGCCCTGGCCTCCCAGGGATGGATGTTGTTTGTAATCCTGATCCCTGACGCATTGAGCTTTATGTCTACCCCTGCCTTACAGGGGATCATGAGCAATCAGATACCAGCCACCGAACAGGGAGAACTGCAAGGGGTGATGGGCAGTACATTTAGTATTTGTGCGATCATAGGCCCGGTACTGATGTCCAACATCTTTGCATTTTTTACAAAAGCAGATGCCCCGTTTTATTTTCCCGGTGCTGCTTTTGTATTGGAGGCGGTGCTTACACTAACAGGCATATTAATAATCGCCCGGTATTTATCTGCCTGGCAGCCTGTAAAGCAAGCCAATCCCGAAACATCTCATTAAGTATTGAGAATGTTAGCCGCTTTCAGTAAGTTTAATTTTAAAAAAATAGCAATGGAAACAAGCAAACCCACACAGCCTGATAATACAGCAGTAAGAACCGCATTATGGAGGGCCTTACACGTTCAGGCAGATGCGAAACCTGCTATACTTGCGGATGAAGTTGGTTTAAAATTAATTGCGCCGCCCGACGATTGGCAGGAACGCCCGGATATGAAATATACCAAACGGCTCAGGGCATCTATTGTAGCCCGTTCCCGTTTTATTGAAGACTTAGCCATCTCGCAAATTGAAAAGGGCGTTAAACAATATGTTTTACTCGGTGCAGGGCTGGATAGTTTTGCTCAAAGAAATAGGGGCATCAGTTCACAGGTAGATATTTACGAAATTGACCAACCCGATACCCTGGCGTGGAAAGAAAAAAGGCTCCTTGAAAACGGGTATGACATTCCCGGTAATCTTCATTTTGTACCTGTTGATTTTGAAGTGGCATCCTGGTGGGAAGCGTTATTGCGCAAGGGCTTTGATATCGGCCAACAAGCATTTGTTTCCTGTATTGGCGTCACGCTTTATCTCACTACAGCAGCAATTACAGATACGCTGAAGAAAATGACCTTGCTGGCACCAGGTACTACCATTGCCATATCCTTTTATCTGCCGGTAGCCTTACTTGAGGAAGAGGATCGCCCCCTGATGGAAATGTCGATCAAAGGAGCCGCCGCTTCAGGAACGCCATTTGTAAGTTTCTTTTCGATTGAAGAAATAGTGAAGCTGGCAGAGGAAGCAGGCTTAAAAACAATTCAAACCATTTCCACCAAGGATATGACAGCGCTGTATTTTAAGAACAGGGCTGATGATCTCTTGCCTGCAAGCGGGGAAGTATTCCTGGTAGCAACTACCTAAAAGCAGCAGCCCTATAAAGTGATGATGGCAGGTACTTTGCCATCCCATTTTATACGTTGCTGCACTTTCCAGTTGGCCGTTATCTCAATGGTAAATGCAGGACTATTACATAAGACCCGGGTATCGAAATTGCGGTGAAAAGGCTTAATAAGAAACAGGCGCAGGCAAAGCCCGCACCTGTCATTCTTTCCGGGGATGGAAGGAATTGGGTATAATAAAGAATGGTTCCTGGTTAGGAATACCTTTTAGTTGGCATACACGAAGTAACCTGCTATGGCTTTAAAGCCTGTGCCAGTGACAACGTACGTTGGAAGAGTTGTTTTTCTCTTTCGCTATTTACCAGGAAGGTATTGGTATGTGCAGCCAGTAAAAAATAAAATGGCGTTACATGGGTGTTAAATGGCACTATATGGGATGCCATCACAATGGGTGTTGTTATGCTGACAGGTTCCATTGTCAGCGCCCTTTCCGGGGTATTACTACTGCAGCTGCTGCAGAGATAAGTGCTGTATAACAGCAACGTAACAAGTTTAAATGTACACAACATGCATTCGTTTTTGGGGGTCGTAAACAGGCAATGGTTAGTTGCCCGTTCCTTTGGATGATGATGCAAAACTATATACGTTTTTGTAAACAATCATCAGTATTTCAAGGGTTTTATTAAAATGCGTAGAAATACGCATCATAACAGGGAACGATAGCGACGTGTATATTAACTTATTACTCCCCTTTTATCACAATAAATATGAAATTTGAAAGGGTTGTTATATTTTAACCTGTTCAAAATTTAAAACCACCTATTTACATGAAACAATTACTTACAGGTCTTTTGTTACTGATCGCCGTTAGCGGCATGGCGCAGAAAGAAGGTAAATGGATACAACTGTTTAATGGAAAAGATCTGAAGGACTGGGATATCAAGATTAAGGGGCATGAGCTGAATGATAATTTTGGGAATACCTTCCGGGTAGAGGATGGCCTGTTGAAAGTGCGTTATGACCAGTATACCAACTTTGATGAGCAGTACGGGCATATTTTCTACAAACAAAATTTCTCTGCCTACCTGCTGGTGGTAGAATACCGCTTTACCGGCGAACAGGTAGCGGGTGGTCCGGGATGGGCTTACCGTAACAGTGGCGTGATGCTGCACGGACAAACAGCTGCCAGCATGGGTAAAGACCAGGATTTTCCTATTTCCCTGGAAGAGCAATTGCTGGGTGGTAATGGAAAGAATCCACGCAATACTGCCAACCTCTGTACCCCTGGTACCAATGTGGTGATGAATGGTAAACTGATTACCGATCATTGTATCTCCTCTACTTCCAAAACCTATCATGGTGATCAGTGGGTAAGAGTCGCTGCACTGGTACTGCGGGATTCTGTGATCAAACACATTGCTGGCACCGATACGGTGTTGGTATATCAACAACCGCAGATAGGCGGCGGGGCTGTGTCTAACTATGACCCTGCAGTAAAACAGGATGGCAAGCTGCTTCGTGAAGGCTCTATTTCCCTGCAAAGTGAGAGCCACCCGGTAGAGTTCCGTAAAGTGGAATTATTTAACCTGGAACCTTATATGGATGATCCTGCGAAGCTGGACCGCATCCTGAAGAAATTGCAAAAGAAAAAATAAAGTATAGCGGGTTATAAAATCGGCTGTGCATAAAGTATATAAAACAAGCGGGTGTATCAACGTATGATACGCCCGCTTGCATTTTGGCCGCTGATGGGATGTTCCCTTTTGAGGCTCTCCTGTTATTGGGGTAGTCTACAGGCATGAGCTGATCCGGTTAATGCTGCTTCCAGTGCAGCACC
Organism: Chitinophaga sp. H8; assembly: GCF_040567655.1. NCBI lineage: Bacteria > Pseudomonadati > Bacteroidota > Chitinophagia > Chitinophagales > Chitinophagaceae > Chitinophaga > Chitinophaga defluvii. Next base: position 567,354 of record NZ_JBEXAC010000001.1, read on the forward strand.
ATCTATCTGCCCCCATTGTTCCCTGATCTTTCCATCCGCTATGCGGAAGAACCGGTATCCGCCGGTGGTGGCTATGATGCCGGTAGGGGCAATACCTCTCCATAAACCAATATGTGTCATCTCCATCCGTATCCGGATAATACTTTTATCTCCCTCTGTTACCTGATCTTCAATAATAGTACGGTGTTTAAAAGAGCTGCTGGTCAGCGCAATCCATTGAAGTAATCCTTCCACACCGTTAGGGAGCGTAGTAGGAAGGGTGTGGTCAGTAAAATCAGGATGGAGGAAACTGGTTACTTTTTCCACGGCCCCCTCATTCCATATCGTGGAAATGTAGCTGTTGATAAGCTGTTTGATAGCATTGGTGGTCATCTTGTTCATTTTGATTACACCACAAAACTAGCCGCTTTCAGAAGGGGAATCTGTGACGTGGGTCACAAAAGCTCATCGCCGCCTGCGGATACGGCTGATGGTTTCCCTGGCAATACCCAGATAGCTGGCTAACTGGGATTGGGATATTCTTTGCAATAATGCGGGATAATGGGTTTCCATGTACAGATATCTTTCTTCCGGGGTGTATAGCCGGAACAGTTGGGCCTGCTCTTCCTGTTCGATGACCAGCCCTTCCAGCAGGTGTCTGCCAAAGGATTCGAGTTCAGCGTACTGTTTGTACAGCAATACCAGGTCTTCTTTAGCTAACAACCATAGGTGGGTATCTTCCATAGCCTGGATATATTGTTCTGATGGCGTTATATTCCTGAGGCTTTTAAGATTGGTAGCAAAGTTGTTTTCCAGGTAAAAGGCAGTATTTATTTCTTTGCCATCCATTAGCGCATAAGCGCGCAGACTCCCGATTTCAATAAACCCGATGTGCCGGCAGATTTTTCCTTCCTGTAAAAAGAACTGTTTCCGTTTTAAGCGTAGCAATTGTGCAGATGCCAGCAACAATGCCTGTGCAGGGGCAGATAGTGGAAAAATTTGCTGTATGCGCCGGGCTAGTGTAGCTGACATGATTGCTGGAGGTTAAGCTACAAAGGTAAGATTAGCACTTTTGACTTATTATAATTTATTTTGCAGCTGCAATCTGTTACTTTACAGGGCTTATTATCTGAATCTATCGTAAACATAGTGTATGGAAAACTGTACCATTTATAGTCATGATGTGAATATGGACAAAGTGCTGACTGTTTTACAATCGCATTTTGACCAGTCGGCCATTAAGGTAAATGGAACAGCTGAGCAATGGGAAAGCGTGGTGGTGACCACTGGTAAAAAACTCTGGAAGCCAGGACAAACACTTACGCTCCGGTACCGGCAGCGGACAGTGCCGGGGTATCAGTTGCCTCCTTCCGGAGAAGCTATTGCAGAGAACCTCCGGGGCATGTATAATTATGTGGCAGGTATCCAGGCCGCTAACACAGGATTACAGGAATTGCTGCTGGCCAAGATTGCGACTATTAATACAGAGCTTACTCTTATTGCAGATCCTGCTTTTACAGCACAGCATGCTGCGGTGATTATGCAGCTGGCAAAGGAAATGGATGCATTTTTATTTTCCGGCAATAATGGTGTTTTCAAAACCGAAACACAGGGGTTCTGGGACCAGCAGGGAGATTTGTTGCTGGATACTACCGGGGCCTCTACTGCCGCAACACTTACTGTAAATATTGCGTCAGCATATTTTGATGATCATGCAGCGGTAAATACGCCTGCTCCGGATGCAACTGCCCGCAAAGCACGTAGTGAAGCGCAACTGAAAGCGATGGAAGTAAAGACCAACCGCTTTTTGCCGGTGGTTACCAATGAAGCTACTGTGGTGATACGCAGTGCCCGGGAAATTGCAGAACGGCTGGTGGTATTGTCGGCCGTGAACAGTGTAGCGTTTAATCATTTTTCCGGGGCTGAAATAACCACCTACCTCCAAAAAAATAATTTATGGGAGCTTACCACACCTAAAGAAAAAATATTCCTGGAGCATCCTAAAGAAGCCGATAAAATGCGGGAAACCTGGAAGTGTGAAGGCATCTGGGTGTTATTGTGGGCATTGAAAAAATTATCTGCTATCGGGGCTATGGATGCATTGGCTAACCTGGACATGATAGCGGCGGAAGATTATCCTTTCCGGGGGCTGGAAGGCAATCCGGCGGCTTATATAGCTGCTGCGGGAGATATGCGCAGCAGTGCAGAGATCCTGGATGCAAATGATCTGTATTACCGGGCCGACTGGGCCTGTGTGGATGCCCGTATCAAAGGTACCGGGATAGAAGTGTTACATCCAGGCATTGTTTATGAAAGGCATTATGCTCTCAACTGGCTGATCAGTTATCATGAGCAGCCATGGGATGAGGTGTCCTGTGATACCTGATCAAGGGGGAAGCCCATCTTTATTTATTGATCATCATCTGCAGGTGTTAGCTGCGGTGGTGTGCCATGCATATGATCGCTGTTGGCCTGTGATCTTTTTTCCAGCCAGTAATACAGCGGTGGGATCACTACCGGTGTAAATAATAGGGTAAATGTTAATCCTCCTATGATTACAGTAGCCAGCGGTCTTTGCACATCAGAACCGATACCGGTGCTCAGTGCCGCCGGAACAAGGCCAATGATGGCTACCACGAGCATCATCATGATGGCCCGGAACTGGTCTACCGCTACTTTTTGCACCGAGGCCCGCAGGGTGAGGGGCGATTTATACATTTCCCGGTTCAGCGCAGAAACAAGTAATACCCCCGCCATTACAGAAATACCGAAGATAGACACGAATCCAACGCCACCGGAAACATTAAAATGATATCCCCTGATAAATAAAGCGGTGATGCCTCCTGCCAGGGCCACCAGGATACAGCTCATGGTAACAAAGGTTTGTTTCATGCTTTTAAAAAGCATAAACAGGAACACAAATACGATCACGATGGTGAGCGGAATAGTGAGCGACAGTTGTTTGCCTGCCCGTTCCAGGTTTTCATACTGGCCACCGTAAATAATGTCATATCCTTTAGGGATGCGGATCTGCCGGTTTATCTTTTTCTGTAGTTCGGCAACAAAAGAGCCCTGGTCGCGTCCGCGAACGTTGGTGCGCACCGTGATCATCCGTTTGCCATCGATACGGTAGATATTTGTTTGGCCGTCTATGAACCGGATGTCTGCCAGTTGTTCCATAGGGATTAATGCACCAGTGGAAGAAGGTATCTGCAGGTTGCTGATGGCTTCCGGTGTGTTCCGGTAATCCGGCAGGTAACGGATCACGATGTCGTAACGTTTGGTGCCGTCGTAGAGCGTGCCAATGGTTTTGCCGCCGATGGCAGCTTCGATCATGCCTTGTATGTCGCTCACGTTGATGCCGAAGCGTGCGGCATTTTCCCGGTTAATATTGATAGCCAGTTGTGCCTGCGTACCTTCCTGTTCTATATTCACTGAAGCTGCACCGGAGGTAGCTTTTACGATGGTGGCAATACTGTCGGCTTTCCGGCGCATCATGGCCAGATCATCCCCCACCACGGAGATGGCCAGATCAGCGGCGCTACCGGTTACTATTTCCATGACCTGGTCTATGATCGGCTGACCGGAATTGAAGGAGGCTCCCGGAATATTTCTTTCCAGATCGCTTTGTATCCTACTTACCAGTTCTTTTTTGGAGATGGTATCGCTCCACTGTTTATAATCTTTTAGCCCGATCAGTATTTCTGTACGGTTGGTAGGGAAGGGGTCTGTACCATCATCGTTGCGCCCCGTTTGGGTAATGATAAATTTTACTGGCGGATACCGGGAGGCGATCTCACGGATCTTCGGTGCTATTTTGGCGTTTTCCTGTATGGTAACCCCTGCGGGCAGAAAGGCCCGCATAAAGATGGACCCCTCATCCAGCTCCGGCAGGAATTCTGTGCCCAGTTTGGCTCCCAGCGAAATGAGCAGTAGTACAAAGATGCCCGCAATCAGCACCGTTTGTTTATGAAAACGCAGAAAGAAGTTTAGTGAATTTTTATACCACCGTTCAAAAAAATCAAGGATGGGATTCCGGTGAGCTTTCATCGGTTTGTCGGCTGAAAGCGCTTTTTTATAAGCAAAGGAAATCAGTACGGGAATGAGCGATAAGGCGCAGATCATAGACCCTATTACTGCAAAGGCCAGGGTGAGTGCCATCGGGGAAAAGAGCTTGCCTTCCACCCTTGTCATCAGCAGGATAGGAGTATAGGCCAGTATAATAATGGTCACGGAGAAAAAGATTTCCCTGCCCACTTCCTGTGCGGCCGACATAGTAATACCGATGATACCACTCTTTTTTTCCAGTTCGGTGGCATTCCGGTACCGGCGGATCAGGTGTTCCGCCATTACACAGGCCCCATCCACGATAATACCGAAGTCGATCGCCCCCAACGATAACAGGTTGGCAGGAATGCCCGTGAGCCGCATCAGGATAAATGCAAAAAGCAGGGCAAAAGGGATCGTGGCAGTTACTACCAGTGCGGAGCGGATACTGCCCAGGAAGAACACCAGGATGATGATCACGATACTGACTCCCATGAAAAGGGTGTGCGACACCGTTTCCAGCGAGTGGTCTATCAGGAAGCTCCGGTCGTATAATACCCGCAGGGTAACGCCTTCGGGTAGGGATGTGCTGGTAATATCTTCAATTTTGGCCTTTAAAGTTTTTAATACTTCACTTGGGTTTTCGCCCCTGCGCAGCAGGATGATGCCTTCCGGTGATCCTATTTTGTCAATACCTGCATCAGGAACGGCATAGCCAAGTACGCCTGCGGGTGGTGGAGGTGTTATTTCTACGGTAGCTACATCGCGAATGTATACCGGCGTACCGTTGACGGCGGTTAGCACAATGTTCTGGATATCTTTTTCAGATTTAACACTGCCCAGCCCACGTACGGCAAATCCTTGTCCACCGCGTGCTATAACATTTCCACCGGTGTTCTGGTTGTTCTTGCCTACAGCATCCATCACCGCCTGCAGCGTAAGGTTGTATTTACGTAGTTTATCCGGGGACGTTAGGATGTGGAATTGTTTAAGCGGGCCGCCAAAATTGGTCACATCTGCGATGCCTGGTACCTGTAAGATGGCTGGTCTGATTACCCAGTCCTGTAAGTCCCGGAGCTGCATAAGGGTGAAATTGGGAGGTGCTTCTACCACATAACGGTATATTTCCCCCACTGCAGTGGTAAGAGGGGCCAGCTGTGGGGTAACGCCATCCGGCAGCTCTACGGAAGACAACCGTTCTATCACCTGCTGCCTGGCAAAATAGTCGTCTGTGCCATCCTGGAAGGTGAGCTGTACTACAGATAAACCAAAGATGGTACGGCTTCGCCTGTCTAATACCCGTGGTACGTTATTGAGTGCCCTTTCCAAAGGGATGGTTACCTGTTGCTCTACTTCTTCAGCCGCCCTGCCATCGTAAGGGGCTACTATAATTACGTTGGTATCGGCAATATCCGGATAGGCTTCAATCTTCAACTGGGTAAAGCACCAGTAGCCGAGTACGGATAATACAATGGCTGCTATAATAACTGCCCAGCGGTTACGTAAAGAAAACAAAAGGAGATTACGGATCATGCTTCAAAAGAATCTACTTCGTGAGTAATTATAAAACCACCTTTGTAGGTAACCCGGAGTTGTTTCAATACGTCCAGCACTTTGGCGGCATCATCTATAAAGGTGATCATGATCGGTGGGTCATCAAATGAAAAGATCAGGTCGGGCCGCTTCATTTGCTGGTTGGCGCCAAATCCCATCATGCCTTTATATGCAGTAGCTCCCTTGATCTGGTGCAGCAGCAGGAATTGCATAATGTATTCGTATAAGGGGCGATCCTCCTGCAGATCGTTTTTGTCGATAAAGATCTGTGCCTGTAGCATAATGCAGCATTTTAATATCCGAATGAAATTCCTTTCAGTTCCATGGCGCCCTCAATTACTACCTGGTCGCCTTCCTGTATGCCGTTGTAAACAATAAACCGGTCATTTATCTGTGCGCCGGTCAGTACTTCCCGGCGGCTGAACTGGCGGTCGCCACTCTTTACAAAGACGTAGTTTTTTCCCTGTACGGTGATCACTGCCTCTTTGGGTACTGATAAACTATTGCCTTCATTTACACCAAATTTCACCATGGCATACATCCCGGCACGTAACTGTTTATTGTTATCGTTTATACCTATACGTAATTTTACCATTCTGGTGATGTTGTCCACTACTTCACCTATATCTTCGATTGTACCGGTAAAGGATTGGTTGGGGTAGGAGGTGAAATGCAGGGTACAGTTGTTGCCTTCTTTAACTTTGGTAACCTGGTTTTCCGGCATGTCGCATATCACCCATACTTTGTTCAGGGGAGCGTGTGCCAGCGCCTGCGGGTCAAAGCCTGCCAGTTTTAATCTTGATTCATGCTCTATGATAGCTGTTTTTTCATTGGCCAGTTCGGTTTGAGCTACTTCCATATCTGTTTGTGCGCTGATCACATCTGTTTTGGCATCAGATACGTCTTTGCCCGTACCGGCGCCGTGATTGGCCAGGTCCTGGAACCGCGCCAGCTCAATCTTTTTCTGATTGACGATGGCATTCTTTTGCTGGATAATACCCGCTTTTTGCCGGATATTGATAATATGCTGAAGTAGTTCTGTATAGTTGGCCGTGAGGTCGGCATTATCAAACAACACCAGGTTCTGCCCGGAAGCATCGATGGCCTTTACCACGGTAGCCACTACTCTGGCCGGTGCTGTAAGCATGGCATTAAGGTCACTTTTTCCTGCCGGAACGGTTTTAAAATAACTCAGGGTAAGGCTATCGGGGGGAAACAGGATGCTACGTCCACTGTCCTGCAGGGTAGGTTTATCCGACACCGGCGCCGCTTGTTTTTGTTCCCGTGATCCGCAGGAAATCATCACACCCGCTGTTATGGTGGCGATCAGTACACTATTTATTATTCTTTTCATCTGAATAATTAGAGTTGATTGATTAATCCGGTTACGTATAATAATTGGAGATAGCTCCTGCGATAATCGTATAAGGCGGTGTAATACATTTTCTGTGTATCAAACCAGGTGCGTTCTGCTTCCAGAAAATCGATGATGGTGGTACCGCCACGGGCATAAGCGTATTTGACGGCCGTCAGCACCTGGGTAGATTTAGATAGAATAGCATCGTACTTCCTGATAGCTTCCTTATTCAGCTCATAGGTATGGAAGGTGGTTTGTACATCCGTTTGTACCTGTTGTCTGATCGCGGAAAGCGCTTGTTCCGATTGCTGCAGCTGAAACCTGGACTTTTTAATCTCTCCCTGGTTACGGCTGAAAAAAGGAAGATCGATGGTACCAAAGAAGCCGAAGTATGGAACGGTATTCTGGGGGTTATAGATCAGTCCGAGTTCCGGATTGGGGATGGCCAGTGCCTTTTGCAACTTCACATTACTTTTGGCGGCTGCTATGGTGTGGGTAGCTACCTGTATATCCGGGCGCCGGGTATAGGAAATGGCCAGGAGGCTATCCAGCTGTTCTGTTACAACCAGCGTTATAACGGGATCGCTGGTATCGATGGATACAGGTGCCATGCTGCCTGTGAGCAGTTGCAGGTTTTGTATTTCATTCTGATAGGCCTGGCTGGCCTGCTGTAGTTGCAGCTGGTATTGCTCTGCCAGGAGTTGGGTTCTGGCCAGGTCACTTTCGCTGATCACCTGGTTGCGGAGTCTTATCTGTTGGATGGCCACCAGGCTGTCGATATTGGTTTTAGCTTCCTGTACCAGATCAAGGTTCATTTTATTATACCATACATCCACCCATTTGTTGCCGGTTTCCAGTAATACCATTACCTCGGTAGTGGCATAATTTTTTTCCGTGACACTTACATTTTTGCCGGCTACCTCCTGTTTATATTTACGTTGGTTGGCCAGCTGGAACTGTTTGGTTACCTGCCACCATACCTGTCTGTTGTGCGCATTCTGAAACTTTGTGCCGGTTGCAAAATACCGGTCGTTCATCAGTTGCAGGGTTTGGTTGTTCAAAACAGGATTGGGCCGTAACCCGGCAGTAACCACATCGCTTTGGGCTATATTCAGGTTCAGTTTTTCCGGCTGTAAAAATGGATTGTTTTGTTGGGCTGCATGCAAGGCCTGTTTCAGGGTTATCCCGTTTTGTGCATACAGGCTGCACGATAAGGGAAGTACACAACAGATCAGAAAAGCTTTTTTCAGCATACCTGTTTATTCCGGTTTTATAGTTAAAAACATAAAACGATTATTCCAAGGTAGGGGGGGCCGCTTCACATATTTAAATGTACGGCTAAAATGTGAAAAGAGATTGCAGCCCCTTAAACGGCACTTTTCACTTTAGGGGGGAGGAGGGGATGTATTGCCAATTGTTATTAGTACAGGCCGGCGGGGAGCAACAGAAAGGGCTGACCAAAAAGGCCAGCCCTACAGGGAAAATATCAAAACTGGTATTACCGGTGTAATCCTCTTTTTCTCAGATACCGGAGCAGCTCTTCCGGAAAATCTGTCTGGATCACATTGGTATATTTAAACTGATCTAACAATGCTGTGAATCCTGCATCCGGTGTTGCTTTTTCCATGGCATCAAATTTACCCAGCGCATTCATCCATACCCGTGAGCCTGCTTTGCGTATCTGGAGCATCAGGCTGTCGGTGTAAAAGGAGGGGTCGGCATGTACCACCGGAAACTTGCCCATTTGGAGAATGGTATCTGTTTCAGCGGCATTATGCGCCCTGGGCATAATGGGCAGCTGTTTGTCAAGACCTTGCAGAAACGGGGCATCCTGATGGTCATAAATAAAGAATAACACTTGTTGGATGGTTTGTGTTTCTTTAAGTAACGCATAGGTTTTCTGAGCGGCTTCCCGGCTGTCTGCTTTAAAATCTATATCTACGATAATATGGCCTTTGGCCAGCAACAAGGCTTCTTTAAAAGTAGGTATTCTTTCCGCAGTAGGTTGTCCGTTGTGCAGCAATGGGAATTTTTGCAGTTCTGCATACGTATAGCTGCTTACCTCTCCCGGCTGTCCGGTAGTACGGGTAATGGTACGGTCATGCATGATCACCAGTACGCTGTCTTTGGTTTCGCGTACATCCAGTTCTACAATGTCTGCCCCTATCCGGATGGTTTCACGGATAGCCGCCAGGGAATTTTCCGGGTATTTGTTGTGGGCAGCACGATGGGCGGCCACCATTACATAGTCCGGGCGCTGATGAAAATCCTTTAATATCTGCTTCAGGTTAACCTTGGCAGGTTTGGCCACCACCTGCGCATCAAGGGATAACCAGGAACTGCAAAGAAAAAGTAGTAGAAAACAATATTGCTTCATTATTCAGTATTTGAGTTTAAAAATAACCTTCGTTTTGCGGAAATTTAATAGTTGACAAATCTATTTGTGCCTGAGGGATAGGTCGCAGTACATGATAATCCTTGATATTCACCGCATTAGGGTTATATTTTTTTACCCGTTCTACCAGTTTGCCGGTACGTACCAGGTCCATCCAGCGTTCTTCTTCACCACCCAGTTCCCTGGCACGCTCATCGAGGATCTGGTCGATATTCAGCTGGCCGGCAGTCAATAACGGTATTTGTGTATTGGGTTTGGCCGCCCGGATTCTTACTTCATTAAAGTAAGGAATGGCCTGATCTGCTTTTCCTGCCAGCATAAGCGCTTCTGCAGCCAGCAGGTAGGTTTCTGAAAAACGGTATACAAAGAAGTCCCGGAATCCTTTCAGGTCCTGTACACTTGCGCGGGTAGCATCATCATGTTTTTTAATGCCCCAATGCATGTTGTCATTATTCGGCGCAATGGTAGAAGTTACCCCTGGTGAAATCTGCCATACTACGGTATCCCCTATCTTTTTTCCGGCAGGGAGGGTAGCTGTATTATTGTATGTCCAGATATACCGGAAGGTAACATCAAAGCGGGCATCATTGGCATCAAACAGGTTGCGGTAGAATTCTGTAGGCCGGAACCTGGTATAGGGGCGTCCTCCTTGCAAGAGGTCTCTTTTTAAACCCGCATACTGGTCATAGGCAGGTGTGAAAAAGGCATGTCCCTGGTTGCCATCCTCATTAAACAGGGCATTATTCAGGTATTGCACTGCAAAAATGATTTCGGTATTTCTTTGATTGTTGTAATCAAATACATCGCCATAAGCCTTAACCAGTTTATAAGGACCTTCCTTGATCACTTTTACTGCTGCTGTGGCTGCTCCTTCATAGTCTTTCAGCAGAAGCTTGACCTTTGCCAGCTGGTGCAAAGCGGCTCCTTTGGTAATGCGCCCATATTCGGAGGAGGTCCAGTTAAGCTGATCTGCGGCATACTGGGTATCATCCAGCATCTTTTTCCAGATCTCTGTTTTAGCAGTTCTCCCGGCATCAGTTACCACCCCTTTGGTTTCATGTTCGCTATATACCACATCTCCAAACTGAAGCGTAAGCCAATAGTAGAAATGAGCGCGTAAAAAGCGTGTTTCTGCCTTATACTGGACTTTGAGCTGATCGCTCATGGTCACATTATCGATTTTGTCGAGTACGGTATTAGCGGCATTGATACCTTCATAACAATCATTCCAGATGCCATTGAGGTAATCATTGGAGGGATTTAATGCTGCGGAATAATCATCCATGTATTTATATCCGCCGTCTTTTCCGTGCTGGAAAATATCGGTACCCATGGTGGTGGCGGTGAATCCTTTCTGGGAGCCGTATAGTCCTCTCAGCTTGCTGTATACACCGGTTACCCCATTGGAAATACCTGCCGCATTGCTGTAAATAGCTTCCGGCACCGGTTTGTACAGTTCATTTTCTTCCAGGCTGCACGATGATAATGTAGTGCAGAAAACGGATATCGCAGTAAGTATATAAAGTGGTTTGTTAAATAGCATGACCTGTTGTTTTAAGCATTAAAAAGCAGCATTGATGCCGATGGCATACATTTTTACCGTAGGATACATCGCACGTGTACCATCGGATTCAAATTCAGGATCCTGCCCTTTGTATCCTGTAATGGTAAAAGGATTTTCGGCACTCAGGCTGATCTTTAAGTTTTTAATAGTTGCCCGTTGCAGCCATGCCTGTGGCAGTGACCAGGCGAAAGAGAGATTCTTTATCCTTACAAAACTGGCATCTTTGTAGGCCAGGGTAGAACCGAGGTATACACTTTCCTGGTTTTTATCTGGTCTTGGATTTTCGTTTGTTGGATTTTCCGGTGTCCAGTAGTCTACCTGCAGGTTGTTGTACCTGCCGGCCAGACGGTTATTGTTTTCAAACCATCTGGAATAGATCAGGTATTTCTGCCGGGTATTGAGCACCACATTTAACTCCATGCCTTTGTAGGAAAAACGGTTTGTCATACCTGCTATCCAGTCGGGCATCTGGGAGCCAAGGATCACACGGTCCTGATCGCTGTACTGCTTATCATCATTCACGTCTGCCAGTTTGATCTGTCCGGGTTTAGCACCATATGCAGCAGCTGTTTGTGCTTCACTGGTTTGCCATACCCCTACTTTCTGGTAGTCGTAGAATACTTTGATAGGCTGGCCTATAAACCACTGGTTACCTACATCATCTTTTCCATCTCCGTATAACTGCACAATTTCATTTTTATTGGTAGAGAAATTGAGATCGGTGGTCCATTGAAAGCCGTTGTTATTCGCAATGTTGATAGTAGACAAGGTCACTTCCCAGCCTTTGTTGCGGGTAGCACCAATGTTTTCAAGTACTTCCGTATAGCCGGTGCTGCCAGGGATACTTCTTCTGAGGAGGATATTCTTGGTATTGGCAATATAATGTTCTATCGTACCTGTGATACGGTCATCAAACAGGCCAAAATCAAGCCCTGCATTTAAGGAAGCGGTAGATTCCCATTTCAGGTTGGGATTAGAGATAGTAGCTGGGAGGAAACCATTCATACCGGTTTCACCAAAGGCGTAGGCACTCTTTTTCAGGGTACTGAAGGTACCATAAGGTACGATACCATTGAAGCCGGTGCTACCATAGCTTAGGCGCAGTTTCAGGGTATTGATTTTGCGGAGCGACTGCATAAATGGTTCAGCATCTATTCGCCATGCAAAGGCCGCAGAAGGGAAATACCCCCATTTATGCCCGGTAGCAAAAACAGAGGAGCCATCGGCTCTTCCGGTAACGGTAAAGAGGTACCGGTTTTTATAATCATAGTTTACCCGTGCCATATAAGACAAGAGTAAGGATTTACGGAAGTCACTGCTGATACCGGTTACTTCACCTGCTGTTTCCAGGAAATGATAGCTTTGTGCTTCGTACGGTAATTTGTTGGCCCTGATACCGGAGCTGTTGATCGTTTGCTGCTGGGAGCTTTGCAGGAGCGTAACCCCGAAGCGGTGATCCCTTGACAGTTGCCGGTTGTATTTCAGTATATTCTCTATCGTTATAGAGAACATATCCGAGTTAGTCAGGCCTGCAGTAGCATTACCTCCCTGGTTATCATCTGTTTCGCTGCCTTTGAAAAACCCTTCTTTGGATGCTTCCATTTCCGGCCCGATGTTTAAACGGTAGGTCAGGTCTTTGGTAATATCCCATTCGCCGTACATACTGGCAAACACGCGGGTTTTATACCGCTGGTTGATGGTGTTTTTTATCACGGACAAAGGGTTTACGCGCTGGCCTTCATCATTATTGGGGCGGAACAGCAGGTTGCCCGCACTATCATAGGGAATACCCAGTGGGTTCAGGCGGAGGGCATTATCAAACACGGTGTTGTCTGTTACATTTTGAGTAGACATACTGGCCAGGGTAGATACGCCCATGCGGATACGGTCATTGACCTGGTGATCCAGGTTAATGCGTAAAGCGCCTCTGGTAAAATCTGTTTTGTCTATGATCCCTTTTTCCTTGAAGTAGTTAAAAGAAACGGCAAATTGTGTTTTCTCCTTGCCGCCTGTTACTGATAGCTGATGGTTTTGTTTGGCGCCACCATGATAAATAATATCCTGCCAGTCTGTAGATCTTCCGATAGCCAGGGATTTTAGGGCGATATCATCAAAGAGGGTAGCATCAGCCGGATATTGGTTGTTGGGGTCTGCAGTTCTGGCGGCTTCCCGGCGTAATTGTGCAAATTCCTGGCCATTCATCAGGTCCAGCTTACGGGTAATGGCAGTAACGCCATAGTAAGCATCATACGTAACATTGGTTTTACCGGCCTTTCCTCTTTTAGTAGTGATCAGCAATACCCCGTTGGCTGCGCGGGAACCATAGATGGCAGTAGAGGAAGCATCTTTCAGCACTTCCACGGAAGCAATATCATTAGGATTGATTTCATTGAAACCACCCACCATAGGAATACCATCCAGTACGATCAGCGGGCTGTTATCATTTTTGATGGAGCGTTGTCCGCGTAAAAGGATATTTGCCCCGGCACCAGGTTCGTTTCCGCTACTGAATACATCCAGCCCGGCTACTTTACCTTTCAGCGCCTGCGCCGCATTGGTGGTAGGTTGTTCGGCTATTTCACTACCTCTTACAGAAGTGATGGAACCCGTGATATCACGTTTCTTTTGTGTACCGTAACCTACTACCACTACTTCTTCCAGTCCCTTAACATCTTCCTGCAATACAATGGTGGCAGGAGAGAGGCTGGTTACTTCCACTTCCCGGCGGGTATATCCCGACATGGAGAAGATCAATATGTCGCCTATACCAGCTTCCACGGTAAAAAGACCTTCACCATCCGTAATGTTGCCACGGTTACTGTTTTTTACGACTACTGTTACGCCTGGCAATGGCATACCCTGCGCATCAGTTACTTTCCCCTTTACTCTTTCGGCCGGCGCCACCGTTTTTACCGGGGCAGGTACTGGAGCAGCAGGTTCCTTCTCCAGTATAATGATCTTTTTGTTTTGTATTTTATAGGTAAGCTTCGTGTTACGCAGTAATTCATTCACCGCCCATGCTACGGTTTTTTGTCTGGCCTGCAGGGTAACCGCTGTGTAAGGAGCTACCAGTGCTTCATTGTAGATAAACAGGTAGTCTGTTTTTTGCTGGATGATAGCAAAAGCTTCTTTTAGCGACTGGCGATGGAAGGTGCAGTCAATGGTTTCATTGCCGGCATGCGACTGGCCATTGGTAGAGGCACCCAGTAATAGCTGGGTGCCCATAAGAATAAGGATAAATAACCTGCATCCAGTTTTCATGATTTGTTGAATTACGGACACGACAATCCTGGTATAAATTTTCATACCTTTATACGGGTTTTAATAATTGATTAAATCGTTAATAAAATCCAGGGAGGAGGATCAATAAGTGATTGGCGTTACGGATTGATCTTTCCCGTTAAACAGCCGGTGGGGGTATCCCCTTACCGGTTTTTTTATTTGTACTGAGTGAACTGCATAGGCAATAAGTTTTAGTGTATTTGTTTACTGAAAGTGATTTTATGATTTTGTGTGGAATAGTTTAACTTATTGGCGAGGCATAAAGCGGTCAGCACATCTTCCAGGGTATCTGTAGCCTCTATACCGGCAGTAATACGATAGGCCTGCAGGGCAGGGTCGGCAAATGCAATAGTTACATTAAACTTATTCTCCAGCATGAGGGATATCATATCCAGCCGTTCATTGTTAAAAAGTAGCTGGCCTGTAGTCCATCCGTTGACAGCCGTTGCGTCTACCGTGGTTTTACTGATTTCCTGCGATTGGGTATGTACCGTTACCTGTTCGCCGGGAAGTACAATGACTTCCTGTCCGGCAAGCTGAGGCAACTTATTATCGCATTGCACCGCCACCTTTCCCTGCTGTACGGTTACCTGTAAATAAGCCAGCTGTGAGTAGGCCCGTACATTAAAAATGGTGCCCAGTACCCGTGTATTGACATGACCTGATTTGATGAAAAACGGATGCTCAGGGTCCTGTTTTACATCCAGGCATATTTCCCCCGTAATGAGTTCTATTTGCCGGGAAGCACCCTTAAAATGCGCAGGATAGCGGAGCTGGCTGCCTGCATTCAACCATACACGGGTACCATCTTCCAGCATGAATTGCAGCGGTTTCCCTTTAGCTGCAATCACTTCCTGCCATGCTTCTTTTGCAGGCCACACCAGCCATAGCATGGTAGCAGCACCCAGGAGGAGCAGGAAGGAGGCCGCGATCTTCAGCAGTCTGCCGCGGGTCATTGTCAGCCCTTTCGCGGGCGGCGCCACGGTTAGCTGCACCTGTTGCCATATATCGGCTTCCAGCCGGTCAAAACTGATTTTTGTGGTATCCACCTTACTGCGGTCGCTTTCCTGCTGATACCATTGTTCAATCAATGACCGTTCTGCCGGGGTACAGGTGCCGGCAACGTATTTTTCCAATAATTTTTTGATGTCATGCATGGGCATAATAAAAGGCATATACCTTCCATAACAATAAAGACAGTTGAAAATGATAACAGGGGTAGATGGAGGAAGATTAATTTAATATTAACCGGAAAAGATTACAGGAAAAAGGAGAAATGCGCCATTTTATGGCGTAGTGTGCGGATCGCGTTGCTGATTTGTTTCTTTACTGTTTCCTGCGACAGCTGCAGTTTGTGGGCTATTTCCTTGTGGGTAAGGGCGGTTTTGCGGCTTAATTCAAATACTTCCCTCATTTTAACAGGCAGTGCATGGATCTCGCGTTCTATGCGTGCGGTAATTTCTTTTTCGGTGATGTATTGCAGTGAAGTATTCTCTGTACCTGAGATAAACTGCTTTAAAGAAGAAAGATGCCCCTGGTAAGTACGTTTGGAGGCGAGCAGGTTTAATACCCTGTTGCGCGTAGCCACATACAGGTAAGCGGCCAGTGAGCCGGAAAGCGATATGCCTGCAGCTTTGGTCCACAGCGTGGTAAATACTTCCTGAACAACGTCCTGTGCATCCTGTTCCTGCTCCAGTATACGGTATGCCTGAAGATATAATACGCCCCAGAATCTTTTGTACAATTCCTCAAATGCGTGGGTATTACCCTGCTGGAATAGCTCCAACAGGTGTTCATCATTTAATTCATTTAACTGGCTGGCATATGTGAATTGGTGCATACTGGCCCATTTAAGGCAGACTGGTTGTCTGTCATACCTCCCAAAAGTAATACGACCTGCAGACATTGCATATTAAATAATTGTAAGCAATGGTGCTGCAGCTATAACATGGAACATTATAAGTATAGTATCGTTCTGTATCAAACAAATATAATAATTGTAAATCAAAAATGAAATCAATTTAAAGCGGAAGCCTTGCCGGCGACCTTGAAACATAAGGGCTGGTCAAAACTTTTTGACCAGCCCTTGCAAAAGATAATTTCCTTTTTTATTATTTCAGCATCAGCTGACTGATATATTTTACAGGAGCGCTGCCATAGCTGAGGAACTTTTCATTGAAAGTTTTCAGGTTGTAGGAAGCGCCCATTTTTTGTTTATAAGCTTCCCGCAGATCAATAATTTCTTTATAGCCGTTGAAGTAGCTGGTGAGCTGTACACTGGTAACACTCACCCTTTTCCATTTACCTTCTGCTTCTGCCTGTTGCTGGAATGCTTCTTTCGTCAGCAGATGAATGGCATCTTCTTTAGACATGTTTTTTACATGCACACTATAATCCAGGATGGTATTGCATACGGTGCGCAGGTTCCATTTGTACCACATCAGCCACATCTCCGGGTCATTATTACCATATCCGTTTTCCAGCATCATTTGTTCGGTATATACAGCCCATCCTTCAATCATGGCGCCATTGCCCAGCAGTGATTTTATCAGGCTGGGGGATTGGTTGGCATATACCAGTTGTGTGTAATGGCCAGGAATTGCTTCATGAATATTCAGTATCTGAAGGATGTAATGATTGTATTCCCTTAAATAACTTTCTGCTTGTTCTTTGGGCCATCCTTCCAGGCTGCCTACATTGTAATAGGTGTTGCCACCTTTGTCATACGGGCCGGGAGAGCTGATAGAAGCGCCTGCCACGCCTGCCATGTAAGCAGGTTCCTTACGTACTACAAGAGGCTTGGAAGGATCAAGGTATAACAAGTCTTTTTCCTTAATGAAAGCCACCAGTTCCGGGATTTGTTTTTCAATAGCCAACTGGAACTCTTCCGGTTTCACATGTTTTACGGAGAGCGTATCTATCATTTTGCCAATCAGTTCAAGCGGTGTGGCCGGCATGGGTTGTTTAGGAAAATATTTTTCCCACAATGTTTGGGAGATGCTGGCCATTTGCAGGTGGAGGTATGCTTTACGGGCTACTGCAGAATCATACAACTGCGAAGCGGTAAAGGACGACTGGATCTGGTAAGCAAATTTCTGATCGTACAGCGCTTTGCCCAACCGGAAATCCCTGGGATGTTCATTTTTTAATGCTTTCAGCCAGGCAGCATAATCACGGATGGCCTTGGCGGCTGTTTTTGCACGTGCCAGCATGGCTGTTTTTTCTGCGGCAGGAATGGTTGTTTTGCGCAGAGAATCAGCAAAATCCTTTTCAAAGATGGAAAGACCACCCAGGTTCTGATCCGCTGCCAAAGCGGTCAGTTCTGTAACGGGATCCTTGATCTGTTTTTTGGCAGCCTCATAATAAGCAGGGATATTATTCATCCTGATATAAAAACTGCGTAAACGGTTTTCCAGCGGTTCGTAGTTTTCATTCAGGATAAAAGCAAACGTGTTACTGATATTAAAGTTGGAGGGATCCCATTCATTGCTTTTTAATTGTTCGATTCCCCATCTCGTAGATTCCAGCTGATTTTTGATCAGGTGATAATCTGTCTGGTAGGCATCGGTGAGTGCATTCACGTCATATCTTTTCAGGGAATCGAGATGACGTTGTGTAAATGCCAGGGAAGACTGTATGGCTGCACTATCAGGGATCACGAGTACAGAATCGTATTTATGGAACCCTACAGAAGTGGCCCAGTCGGGATTTTGTTTCCACAGGTCATCAATAAACTGTTGTTCATAAGCACTGAAGGAGGTATTGGCTGAGCTGTCGGTGCCCGATGATTTTCCGGTACCGGTATTATTGCATGCTGCCAGTGTTACAGCTGCAAATCCATAAAGCAGGTATTTTCTCATTGTTGTAACAGATTGGTTGAATAAGCACCTAAGTTAACAATTTATGCGTAATAGGGGTAGGATACTATAGGATACTCGTTAAAAGAGTAGTGTATACATTTATACCTTCCGGGCCCATGTCCACGTTACCATATTTGTTTACCATATTAGTTTCACGTTATTCATGTTTATTCACGTATCATATTTTTTCATTTAACCATTATTTTCTTGTTATTCATGCTCGCATAGAATAGCCTTGCTTATTTAAACCGTTTTGTTATGAAGAACTACTTACTCCGGCACAATGCCGGGCTGCTAAAGGCATGCCTGGTAATGTGGCTGCTGCATGCAATGATTAACCCAGTCTATGCGCAACAAATTAATGTAAAAGGTATTGTTACAGATGTGAAGGAAGGAAATGCCCTGCCTGGTGTAACCGTTTCCATCAAAGGCACTTCCAAGGGGACTTCTACAGATGCTACCGGTGCTTATCAGCTAAGTGTAGGTAAGGATGCCATATTGGTGTTCTCCTATATTGGCTATAAAACACAGGAAATAAAAGCGGGTAGTACTACTTTAAATGTACTGCTGGAAGCTGACAATACGAGCCTGAATGAGGTAGTGGTAGTGGCTTATGGTAGCCAGGAGAAAAAAGATCTTACAGGATCAGTTACTTCTTTGCCTGCCAAAAGTGTGCAGGACCTGCCAGTAACCAGTATTGACCAAAAGCTGGCCGGACAGGTAGCGGGGGTACAGGTGAGTAATATCACCGGCACCCCTGGCGGCGGTACTGCTATTAAGATAAGAGGATCCGGTTCTATTGGAGCCGGCGATCAACCGCTGTTTGTAGTAGATGGATTTGCCTTGTCTAATTCTTTCGGGCAGATTTCCAATCCACTTTCTTTCCTCAATTCAGATGATATTGAATCCATTACTGTATTGAAAGATGCTTCCTCTACTGCTATCTATGGTTCCCGTGGTGCCAATGGGGTGGTGCTGATCAATACAAAAAAAGGAAACAGCAAAGCACCTGTTGTAAACTTTAATATGTATTACGGATTACAACAAACACCAAATAAGGGGCGCCCTCAGATGCTGAATGCAAGGGAGTTTGCACAGTACCGGAAGGATATTATTTTTGATGAGTTTGCTTCCAGGGGCCAGGTGCCCACAGATGCGGATATTCCGGTTGAATATCGAAACCCGGAGCAATATGGGGAAGGTACTAACTGGTATAATGAAATATTACGGGTAGCTCCACAACAGAATTATCATGTATCCGTAAGTACCGGCAATGAAAACTACAAAGGATTCTTTTCGCTGGGCTACCTGAAACAGGACGGTACAGTACGTTATACAGGATATGAAAGAGTAACGGGAAGGGCTAATGTGGAAGCCAATATAGGCTCCAAAATAAAAATAGGGGTACATATAGCGCCCTCATTTTCTAACCAGGTGACCAATTATTTTGAGAGCGATTTTGTGGATGTAGTGACCCGCAGTTTGTGGCTAAGTCCTTTGGTTCCAAAATATGATAAGAACGGTAACCTGACACAATATATTAAATCTCCGGGGATGTATGAAGCGCCCAATCCGCTCATCAGTTTAAGGGATGCGCCTACTAAAGGAAAGAGTATCAGAGCGCTGGCTACCAGCTTCATAGAATATGAAATTACCAAAGGCCTGAAGTTTAAATATAGTTTAGGTGCTGACTACGCCAATTTTTCATCGTTTACTTATAATCCCACTTCAGTGGGTGGTGCAAACACACCTCCGCCAGTGCGGGCCAACTCCGCTACAGGACGCAGTTATAGTTTTAACTGGTTGTCGGAAGCATTATTGTCATATGATAAAAGTTTTGGAAAGGATCATCGCATGAGTGCATTGGTAGGTTATACCGCCCAGAAGGAATTATACGATGGCATCAATATAAATGTGGAAAACTACCCGGATGATATTGCACAGACCATCAATAATGCCACTATCGTTTCGGGATGGGGACAAGCTGTGCAGGAGTGGTCTTTATTATCTTACCTGGCACGTTTGAATTATACATTTAAGGACAGGTATTTGTTTACGGCTACTTTCCGCGCTGATGGTTCCTCCAGGTTCGGGCCTAATAACAAATATGGTTATTTCCCTTCCGGGGCATTTGCCTGGCGTGTTTCACAGGAGGATTTCATGAAAGGTATTTCATGGATTGATGATATGAAACTGCGGGTGAGCTATGGATTGTCCGGTAACAACAATATCGGGAACTACACTTTTTTACCATTGGCCGTAAAGTCAAATTATGTATTTGGCGGGCAACTGGCATCGGGTAAAGGCCGTTCCTCTCTGCAAAACTATGATCTTACCTGGGAAGAATCTTCTCAATGGGATGCAGGGATTGATCTTGCATTGTTTAAATCCAGGGTGAACATAGTGCTGGATTACTATAGAAGGATTACGCGCTCTATGTTGTATGTGAGTGAGATTCCGCAATCTTCCGGATTTGCCAGTACCACGATTAATTCCGGTGAAGTGCTGAATCACGGGGTGGAACTGGGTATTACTTCCCAAAATACGAAGGGCGCCTTTGAATGGAATACCAATTTTAATATCGCCTTTAACCGGAACAAAGTATTGGCATTAAACGAAAACAATGACCCCATTTACAGTGGACGCAGCGGAGAAGGTTCTTTCACACATAAAACAGAAGTAGGAAAGCCTTTAGGACAATTCTACGGGTATGTGATAGAAGGGATTTACAAGGATCAGGCTGATCTGGATAAATCACCTAAGCATGTGACTTCGGTGGTTGGATCTATAAAATACAAAGACGTGGATGGCAATGGTGTCATTGAAGCAGTAAAAGATTTTGAAGTGATCGGTAATGCACAGCCTGATTTTATCTGGGGGCTGACCAATGATTTTAAGTTCAAACGTTTTGACCTGAGCATATTGATTAATGGTTCACAGGGAGGACAGGTACTGAAAACCGCCAATCAATACCTGAACAACATTGATGGCATTTTCAACGTAGACCGGAGAGTATTGAACCGGTGGCGGTCGCCCGAACAGCCCGGAGATGGCAGAACACCCACAACAAATGGCGCAAGGGTGATTTACCGGGATATTAATTCTGACTGGGTAGAAGATGCTTCTTTTGTGAGTATCCGGAATATTACACTGGGATATACTTTCCCGGAGAAGCTGTTAGGTAAAACACGTTTCATCCGTTCTACCAGGATTTACGGAGGTGTACAAAATGCCTTTATGTTTACCCCTTACAGTGGTGCCAATCCGGAAGTAAGCAGGAATGGCAGTACAGTACTTACACCGGGAATGGATTTTACCAATTATCCGGTAGCAAGAGTGTATACATTGGGCGCCAACTTTTCATTTTAATGACCATTTAAATTGCGGAAGAATGAACACGTTTAATCAAAAAATATATAGCATGCTCGTAGTGCTGGTGATAATGACCAGCGGATGTGGTAAAGATTTTCTGAAAATAGATCCGAAGACAGATGTAAATGCAGACAGTTATTTTAAGGATGAAAATCAGATTAACCAGGCTGTGTCAGGTGCATATGTACCTATGCGTGATCTGACTAAATCATTTACCTGGATCTTTCTGGAAATGCGTTCGGATAATACTGCTTTTCAATACAATAATAAAGACAGGGGATCGGAGCAGCGGGAATTTATAGATGAGTTTCTGGTGACTGCCGCAGCGGAGCAGATAGGGCAGTTGTGGTCAGGTGCCTATACAGGTATTTCCAGGTGTAATGATATACTGGCAAAGATCATACCTGTAGAAATGGATGCTGCCAAAAAGGATCAGTATATAGGGGAGGCAAAATTTATGCGGGCTTATTACTACTATAACCTGGTGCAGTTGTATGGCGGCGTTCCCTTGCGGCTGGAGCCGGTGAATGGCCCGGAAGACGCACGTTCCAAGGGAAGAGCTACTGTAGCTGAGGTGTATGATGCTTTGGAAAGCGATCTGAAAGATGCTGCAGAAAAACTGCCACCTAAGTATTCATCCGATCAGGCGGGGCGGGCTACCAAAGGCGCCGCTAAAACCTTGCTGGCAAAATTGTATATGCTGAAGAAAAATTACAAGGCTGCTATCCCGGTATTAAGGGAAGTAATGACTTTAGGATATGACCTGCTGCCTCAATATGCCGATCTGTTTAAGCCTGTTAATAAGAATAATCAGGAGTCTATCTTTGAGGTGCAGTTTTTGGGAAGTGTGCCGGAGCTGGCCAGTAATTTTATGTACCAGTTCGTGCCTTTTACTTCCGGTAATATTATCACCAAAGATCCGAATAACAGGATTCTGGGCGGTGGTGCAGGTTGGAACATCCCTACAGAAGATATGCTGAATGCTTATGAACCAGGTGATAAGCGGAAAGCAATCTCAGTAAGCGAGGGGTATACAGATGAGAATAATGTTTTTGTAAAGGTACCTTATATCCGCAAGTATGTAAATGGTTTTGCAGATGCAGGGCGTACGGATGATAACTTTCCGGTATTGCGTTTTGCAGATGTATTGCTGATGCTGGCAGAATGTTTGAATGAGGAAGGGTATGCAGCCAATGGAGAAGCATTTAATTTATTGAACCGGGTAAGACATCGTGCTGACCTGGGAGATAAAAAGGCGGTTACAGTACCTGATCAGGCAGCTTTCCGCCTGGCCATTGAGCAGGAGCGGCAGGTAGAGCTCGCTTTTGAGAATCACCGGTGGTTTGATCTGGTACGTACTGGCAGGGCCGTTACAGTGATGAATGCACATGGCAAGCGGGAAAAGGCTACTAAGACCTATTTACCGGGTAACGCCTATGAAGTAACGGATAACAAGCTGCTGTTACCTATTCCGCAGCGGGAAGTAAACCTGGATAAACTGGATCAGAACACAGGATATTAGGATCCTTACCAACATCATAACTTCGCCGTATTACTACCAGAAAAATTTTTTCAGTAGTGATGCGGCGAAATTTTTTTTATTGCTTACCTTTGCCCTTCAATTAAAACTGCAAAAAACTTGCGCCATGTAATCTCACAGGCATACTAAATTCTGATGAAGCCTTCCCCTGGCGGAGAGGCCTGTGAATCTTTTTGTTTAAATAAAACCTTTATTACATGGCTATTTCACAAAAATATGGCCGTACCTATCATTATCCGTTTTCCCCGGGTACTACCAGTGATGACCGTATCCGGCATGATTACTGGGAATGCATTTCCCGTATACCCACATTAGTGCATACAGAAAAGCTGGATGGAGAAAACAATTGTTTATCAAGACATGGGGTGTTTGCACGTTCACATGCAGCCCCTACTACTTCTCCATGGACGGCTGGCATCCGTAGCTATTGGCAAAGCATCAGGCATGATATCGGGGATCTGGAAATCTTTGTAGAGAACCTGTATGCCATACATTCTATAGAATACCATAACCTGGAGCATCATTTTTATGTGTTTGCGATCCGGGAAGGAGAGCGGTGGCTGAGTTGGGAGGAGACCCGGTTTTATGCGGGAATGCTTGATTTGCCGGTGGTGCCGGAGATAAAAATAATAGATACTCCCCTGGAGCAAGGGGCATTTGAAAAAGACATATTACAGATAACGGGTGGCAGCGGCGCACTGGATCCTCATGACGCGTATACCGGATTGCCGGTAACGATGGAAGGGATTGTAACCCGCGATGCCGGCAGTTATGCGGTAGCAGATTTTGCCTCTCATGTATTCAAGTATGTACGCAAGGGGCATGTGAAAACAGATGAACACTGGACCCGCAACTGGCGTCGTGCCCGTTTAAAATATGAAGGAGGTACACATGTGGACGATAAGTAAACAACAGGACTGGGCGTACCTGGAAGGGTGTTTTGACTGGGTACGTGTAATGCAGGAGGTGCCGCAGGATGAACGTCATCATGCAGAAGGAAATGTGGCGATACATACACAAATGGTGCTGGCTGCATTAAAAGCACTGCCGGGCTTTGCAGCATTAGCACCAGCAGCACAGGAAGTATTATGGGCAGCAGCCTTGCTGCATGATGTGGAAAAGTATAGTACAACCGTACTGGAACCAGATGGCAGTATCACCTCAAAAGGGCATGCCCGCAAAGGAGAAACAAGGGCGAGGCAGATCCTGTACCGGGATATTGCTACCCCCTTTGAGATCAGGGAACAGATTGCCAAACTGGTGAGGTATCATGGCCTGCCCTTATGGATATTTGAGAAGCCAGACCCGCAGCGGGCGTTGATACTGGCCAGTATGGAAGTAAATACGCAGTGGCTGGCATTGCTGGCCAGGGCAGATGCCTTGGGGCGGATATGTGAAGATCAGGCAGAGCTGTTATACCGCATAGACTGTTTTGAAGAACTATGCCGGGAAAATAATTGCTGGGGAGCGGCCTATCCATTTGCTACAGACACCGCAAAAATGCATTACCTGCAAAGAGAGGAGGTATCGCCGGAATATGTGCCATTTGAAAAGCCACAGGTGTCTGTTGTGCTGATGAGTGGCTTGCCTGGTGCAGGGAAGGACACTTATGTGCAACGTCACTACAAACAGTGGCCTGTAATATCCCTGGATGATATCCGGGTGAGCATGAAGATCAAGCCTACAGATAAGAGTGGTAATGGACAGGTGATTCAGGCTGCAAAGGAAATGGCCAAAGGATACCTGCGTCAGCAAAAGGATTTTGTATGGAATGCTACCAACATTACCCGGCAAATGCGGGAGCAGCTGATAGGGTTGTTTTTAACTTATCAGGCGCGGGTAACCATTGTGTATATAGAAGTGCCTTGTCAGGAACTGTTGCAGCAAAACAGGTCGCGGGAGGCTATTGTCCCCGCGGCGGCCATGGAAAGGCTGATACAGAAACTGGAAGTGCCTACTTTAACAGAAGCACATGAGGTAGTATACGCTGTGCGCGGATAAAGAACATTGGTATTTAAAAAAAAGAAAGCGGGTATATCACAAGTTGATATACCCGCTTTTCTTTAGAAGGTCTGGCTTTCTTTATTGGGATGTCTGCCGGATAGTGATCATATAAGAATATCGCATTGAAAGTGATATTGACGGAACAGTGAAATAACCGCTGCGGAGATATCTTCCTGGCTTCGGATACGAAAGATCCTGTCACAATCTTCCAGATCAAAATTGCAGGCACAATCCGGGAAGTGAACCGCGCATAATTGTAAGAGTTTATCCGCATCTTCCCGACGGACAACATTGGTACAGAACACAGCTATCTGGTTGGGATCGGAAGATGTGGTTTGATACGTCTTTAAGCGGGCAGTGTCCGGAATAGCATGGTTTTCCGCCGTTGTTTTTCTGGCAGTTTTTTCCCTGTTTACAGTCATCATATGGCAATTTGTAGGGCACAAAATTGAACTAAACCGAAATTTTTCTACCCTGCGAAAAGGAGTTTCTACCCTCCCAAAAGGATAATTCCCCATCATATGTTTATAACCCCAAAATCTTTATTAACTTTCAAGTTCGAATCTCGGATCCGCAGATCGCTTCTCAAGCCTCCCATATGACGAATAAGGAAATAAGTTTAACAGCCTGTCCTGACATTGCTTACAATCAGGAGATGTACTATGTTGATGAAAAGGGAGCTGCCAGCCATGTGACCTTTAATGAATTCAGAATGGAAGGAGTGGAAGTGTTTTTTGCCAGCAGCAGGCAGGAGCGTGAAGTAGTGATGAAAGATCAGCGTAAGATACCCTCGCTGAACATGTACTTTTCCCTGAAAGGCTCCTGTGGTGCCGTGGAGGAAGACAAATCAAAGCATATTTACCTGGACGATAATGAACATGTTCTGGGCTTTACCCCTTACTTTAATGGCCATTATGAGTTAATCAGTCGGGAAATCCGCAATTTCGGTATTTGTATGGAAGAGTCCTTTTACCGGCGGTTTTATTCCAATGAAGTGGAATGTCTGCAACGTTTTTGGGAGGATGCGCATACAGGGCGGCCTGCCTTTATTTCTCCCCGGCCTATGCAGGCTACCTCCAGGCAGTTGCTGGTGATCCGGGACATGATGCAATGTGTATATAGCGGGCAAATGAAGGAATTGTTTTTTGAATCCAGGATCATCGAGTTATTCTTACACCAGGTAGAGCAGGCAGAAGGACTGAAAAATACTCAGCCGGTAAAAATAAAGGCACACCATATTGACCGGTTGCATGCTGCCCGGCATTTGATTCAACAGCACTTGTTTGATCCCCTGACATTGCAGGGCATTTCCAGACAAACCGGCCTGAATGAGTTCAGCCTGAAAAAAGGGTTTAAAGAACTGTTCGGGGTAACTGTTTTTGGATACCTGCATGAGCTGAAAATGAACTACGCCAGGAAAATGCTGCTGGATACTTCCTGTACTGTATATGAAGTGGCTTACACTGTGGGATATACGGAGCCCTATAATTTTTCCCGTGCATTTAAAAAGCATTTTGGATATCTTCCGGGGGAAGTAAGGAGGTACCGGTAAATCCACCTGGTTGTGTCTGCAGTTTAGTAACCATTTGTTTTAACAGGAACCACTTTCCGTTGTTTTTTTATATGCTCTCCGTATTTAAAACCTGTATACAGGCAGGCAATGTACGCCAGCACATATGCCATGTTGTGCTTGCAGATAAAGAGCATGCCGATGCATACCATCCCCGCATAGATGTATAATAAGGGGATCTTGTACTGTGTTCCCACTTTTATACGATGACGGGGGAAGAGTGTAATAGTTGCCGTCATGACACCCGCTACCGCACCAAAGGAACCTTCAAACATGCCATGATAACCAGAGAATACCGGAAATATGGTATGTGATAACAGGAAGGTGACTGCTGCCGCAACACTGCACAGCAGGTATAGCAGCAATATTCTTTTAATACCTATCCGCTGTTGTAATATATTCCCGAAGAGCCACAGCATACTCATACTGATCAATAATTCTGCTGTATTAATATGTACGAACTGGCAGGTGAGGATACTCCATACATTGGGCGCCCATTCGTGCAGGGCGGATGACAGGATCAGCCGGTGATGCAGCCATTCGTCGATGGCATAAAACCCGGTTAAATGCAGGATAGTATAGGTCATAAACACCAGGATATTTGCCAGGATAAGCATATTGATGCCGGTATTAAAACGAGCAGGCAAAGCCAATATAAGAGAGGTATTACGGTTTTTCATACAGCCACAGTTTTGAAGGTTAAAATGATTGCTTGCTGTTGAAAGTTTTACAAGGATCGGGCCAAAGGAGGACGCTGGCTTGGGTAAGTGTATGTTATTTCCAGATCAGTATGGATTTTTTAGGTAGGTGAATTGGCCACGGGAGGAGGGGAACAGCATAAAAAAAGGGCGCATCCGGCGCCCTATTGATCAATATGTTTTACAACAGTATCAGAATTCATTTTTCCACATCATGCTTTCTACCGGCTTAATCGTACGGCCGTTGTATTTTGCATTTCCTTTTTTGTTGTAGAATGTTTCTACTTCTCCTTCTACCACAAAATAGATCAGCTGGCCGATGGGCATTCCTGCATAGATGCGTACGGGTTGTGCACAGGAGATTTCCAGTGTCCAGGTATTACAGAATCCTACATCACCTTTGCCGGCGGTAGCATGGATATCTATACCTAAGCGGCCGGTGCTGGATTTGCCTTCCAGGAACGGAACATGCGCATGTGTTTCGGTGTATTCCAGGGTAACTCCCAGGTACAAGGTGCCGGGTTGGAGTACATAACCTTCTTCAGGGATTTCAAAATGTTCGATCTGGTTATGCTTGCGGGCATCGAGTATGCGGTCCTGGTAGGTAGCCAGGTGTTTCCCTAAATGCACATCGTAGGAATTGGTGCCCAGGTATTTCCGGTCGTAAGGTGCAATCACGATTGTACCTTTTTCAATTTCCTCCAATATCCGTTTATCTGACAGAATCATGATGGGTAGTTAGTATAGTTAGTAAATGAATAATGAAACTTTAACAATTTATAATGATGTGCCGGTTACCGGCGGCTGGTAACGTTATAGCCCCAAACCTGTATCCTGCAGCTTGCGGTGCAAAGCTATTTATTTGTCAAATCGCTGCCAAACTTTTAATTTGGCAAGATATGCCATTAATACGTACTATACAAGTGGATCCGGAAACGAGGCTGGGCGTGTGGAAGATTACAGAGGAAGAAGACTTTTTCCGTACCAGGGTGAATATTTCGGCAGCGATTCATCACCCTCATAAAAGGTTACAGCATTTTGCCGGCAGGTGTTTGTTGCTGGCTTTATTCCCGGACTTTCCGGTAGGAGATATCCGGATAATGGATAGCCGTAAGCCTTATCTGGGTTGTAATAGTTTTCATTTTTCCATTTCACATTGCGGGGATTATGCTGCCGCCATAGTGAGCAAAAGCACGGCGGTAGGTATTGACATAGAGGAACCCAGCAGTACGATAGAAAGGGTATCCCATAAGTTCCTGAGCCGGGAAGAGCAGGCATTTATCAGCGGGGAGCAGCCCCTGGCCCATAAAACGGTTTGCTGGAGCGCCAAAGAGGCTGTTTTCAAGTGGTATGGGCTGGGAAAGGTTGATTTTAAAGCACATATGCACCTGCATCCCTTTCCCTTTCAGCCTGCCGGCCATATAACCTGTGATTTTATGAAGGAGGATAAGAAAGCACGGTTATATTTGCAATACATAATGGAAAACGAACTTTGTCTGACATGGACCGTTCAAACCATGGCCTTATAAGCTGTGGAACCGTACTCAATAACCATGGTGCATGGGCTGTTAGTCATGGACCAATAAACTTTTATACCTTGAAAATCTTTTTACTGGGCTTCATGGGAGCCGGAAAATCTTACTGGGGGAAACAACTGGCCGAGCTATGGCAGTTACCTTATTATGATCTGGATGAGGTGATAGTAGAGGAAGAAGAGATGGCGATCAGCGATATTTTTGCCACCAAGGGTGAGGATTATTTCCGGGAGCGGGAGCGGGTGGTGTTGCGCGAGCTGGCAGAGGAAGAAAAGTTCCTGATTTCCTGCGGAGGAGGAACGCCCTGTTTTCAGGAGAATATGGATTTTATGAATGCGCATGGGATTACGGTCTGGATCAATCCATCTGTGGCAGCTATGGTAGACCGGCTGCAGCGTAAAAAATATAAACGCCCGCTGATCCAGGATCTGGATGATGAGGACCTGGTAGATTTTGTAGAAAAGAAAATGGCGGAGCGGTTGCCTTTTTATGAGCAGGCGCAGCATATCATCACCTCCGATAATATTTCATTGGATACTTTTGCCGAAAAAATAGAACATGCATAAGAACTTTCTCGTGTGGGCGGCTGTGTTAGGAGCCCTGGCTGTCATCTTTGGTGCCTTTGGCGCACATAAATTAAAAGAATTGGTACCAGCCGAAACGGTCAGCACTTTTCAGACAGGGGTTACCTACCAGTTTTACCATGTATTTGCCCTGCTGGCAGTAGGGATTTTATTTGCACATATCCCTGGTACCCAGCTGGTGTGGGCAGGCCGTTGCTTTATTATTGGTACCATCCTTTTTTCAGGATCGTTGTACCTGCTGACGATGTTGAAAATGACAGATACAGTAGGACTGCGGGGCATAGGGGCTATTACGCCTATCGGAGGAGTGTTTTTCATCGCAGGATGGGTGTGTTTGCTCCTGGCTGTATTGAAGGCTAAATAAAGCGGTTTTAAATATTATTATGAATTTAAAGTGTTTGGGGGCATTGTTGCTCGGGATATGCCTGTATGGCAATACGTATGCCCAGGGGAAGACTGGTTACAAAGAAACCTGGTACGGTGTTTTTAAAACCCCTGTGGGTGAAAAACAGCGGCTGGAAGTGATCCTGGAGAAAGAGAATAACAGCACCTACAAAGGGTGGCTGAAAGTAACAGATGCCGATGCGCCCCCTATTGCCCTGGAAGAAGTGGAGTACCGGGGGGATAGCCTGCGGTTCAGCATAGGAGATGGAAATACTTATGCCAGCAGGTGGGACGCCGTGAAAAAAGAATTCAACGGTCAGCTGGTCATGTTTGATGAAGCAACACCACTCACCCTTTCGCGGAAAGAGATCAGGAAAGAAGACCTTTATACACGCCCGCAGGAGCCCAGGCCTCCTTTTAGTTATCATACAGAAGAGGTTACGTTTGTAAATCCTGTAAGCGGGAATACCCTGGCGGGCACTTTTACCCGGCCGGATTATGTGACAGCCCAATACCCGGTAGTAATAATGATTACGGGGGCTGGTCCGCGCGATCGCAACAATGAGGTAGCAGGGCATAAGCCTTTCCTCGTGCTGGCCGACTACCTGACACGCAACGGGATTGCCGTATTGCGGTATGATAGCCGGGGTGCCGGGAAATCAACCGGAGATTATGAGCATGCAGACATATTCGATTTTGCAGAGGATATACGTGCGGCTATAAAGTTTATTAAAACCCGGAAGGATGTGGATACCGCTTTTGTGGGCCTGTTAGGTCATAGCCAGGGCGCTAATGTGGCGCAAATTGTAGCAGCAGGCAACAAAGCAGTAGCATTTGTAGTATCTATGGCGGGTACTGGCATTTCGGGCCGGCAATTGATAGACCTGCAATGGGAAATAGCTGGTAAAAGTACCGGGGCTTCCGATAGTGAGGTAAAACAGAAGCAGGAACAATTTAAAGACTATTTTGATCTGCTGGCCACCGAGAAGGATATGGCAGTACTGGTACCCAAAGCGACTGCAGCCCTGCAAAAAATTTATCAGGCTTCCCCGGATTCTGTGAAAGCCAGCATATCTGAAGAAGATTTTGTGGACCAGATACTTGGTTCGAACCTGCAAAAAGCAGCGTTATCCATGATGAGGTATAAGCCGCTTCCATACCTGCAGCAGGTGAAATGCCCTTTCCTGGGCATTAACGGAACGCATGATGTACAGGTAGATGCCAATGTAAATTTGCCCGCGATAGAGCGTGCATTGATGGAAAATGGTAATATGCAGGTAACAATACGTAAGTTTGACGGACTAAATCACCTGTTTCAGCGTTGTAATACCTGTACACTGGCTGAATATGGAGACCTGGAACAAACCATCTCTCCAATGGTGCTGGAATTTATAACCCATTGGATACAACATTTACCGGCAAAGGCGGGATAATTGCACACAACCAACATTATTGTCACACACTCAAAAAGAGCACTAATGGAATAATTTAGGGTGGAATTTATGAATATGTCATTTGCCGGGGTTAATTTTGAAGCGAATTATGTCCAAGAATAAACTGAAAACAGAAAAACCGGAAAGCAAGAAACCTCGGAGCAAGGATAACCCCAATGTGTTAAAGCAGGATAAGGAGCCTGAGGTGCGGGTAAAAGAACTGGTAAAGGATGAACGCACCCATAAGGTAATGGGCGTGATCTTTCTTTTACTGTCATTGTACTGCTTTATTGCTTTCACCTCTTACCTGTTTACCTGGGAAGAAGACCAGGACAAAGTGTTCCGTTATTCTTCCAGTGTATTGTTTATGGAAGATGTGAAGGTTGATAACCTGCTGGGCCGGTTAGGCGCGTTTGTATCCCACTGGTTCTTTTTCAAAGGCTTTGGTGTGGCCTCTTACCTCTTTTGTTATTTCTTTTTTATCATAGGTGTGAACTTCATTGTAGGCAGACGCGTATTCCGCATTATGCGCAATGTGAAGTATATTTTGTTTGGCTTGCTGTTTATCAGCACAGCCATGGCATTTTTAGCAGGCAGTGGTGGCTTTGCATGGGGCGGTGCGCTGGGAGATGCGATCAACAAATGGACTACCGGTTTTGTGGGTAAGCTGGGTACGGCGTTACTGTTACTTGTAGGCGGACTTGCCTGGTGTATCTGGAAATTTAATTTCGACTTTAAATGGCCTGAACCTAAGCCTAAACTGGTAGCGCCACCTGTACCTGTACCACCTGTTACTGCAGCTACTGCAGCAACTACAGCTGCCCCGGTTGCAGCTTCGCCGGCTATTACGGCTACCCCCCAGGATGCTGCCCGTAAAAACGGCCTCCGGCAGGATGGAGGCGGTATCGTGGTAATCCCGCCTGCCGAGGAGGAAGACTTATTACCGCTTGAATTAATAGAAAAAGAGGAAGAAGAGGAAACACCCGCCGCTCCTTCGCTGATCACCTACGTTCCACCTGTGGTACATCATACCCCACTGGTAATGTCGGAAGAAAGTGCACTATCCGAAGAAGAGGAGGAAGAAGAAATGGAAACGGAAGCAGCAGATGGTCCGCTGCTCTATATCGAGGAAACAATCACCGATACAGCACCGGGCAAAAAGAGGCCTAAAACAGACGAAGAAGTAGCTTTTGAGATAAAGTCTACTTTCAAGGATGAGGAAGAAGAAGCCGAAGAAATAGTAGTACCCAACAGGCCCGCCGCTCCGGTGGACCCTTATGACCCCTCCCTGGATCTGAGGGATTATAAATACCCTTCCCTGGATCTGCTGGCCAACCATAGCACGGATAAAATAGTACAGGACGCTTCAGAACTGGAAAAGAATAAGAACCAGATCCTGGATACGCTGAAAAACTATGATATTTCGATTCAGAAAATCAGCGCTACAGTAGGCCCTACCGTTACGCTGTATGAAATTGTGCCTGCTGCGGGGGTAAGGATTTCCCGGATCAAGAACCTGGAAGATGATATTGCCCTCAGTTTGTCGGCCCTGGGTATCCGTATCATTGCCCCCATTCCAGGGAAAGGAACGATTGGTATTGAGGTGCCCAATGTTAAAAAGAGCATTGTTTCGCTTAAAAATATGCTGGCATCGGAGAAATTCCAGACCAGTACCATGGATCTGCCTATTGCAATTGGGAAAAAGATTGATAATGAGAACTTTATAGCGGATCTGGCTAAAATGCCCCACTTGTTGATGGCAGGGGCTACCGGACAAGGTAAATCAGTGGGTATCAATACTTTATTGGTTTCCTTACTGTATAAAAAGCACCCGGCAGAGCTCAAGTTTGTACTGGTGGATCCTAAAAAGGTGGAGCTTTCCCTGTATAAACTGATCGAAAAGCATTTCCTGGCCAAATTACCGGGAGAAGAGGATGCGATTATCACAGATACCAAAAAGGTAGTGCATACACTGAATGCATTGTGTATTGAGATGGATCTGCGCTACGATCTGCTGAAAGAAGCGGGTACCCGTAATATCAAAGAGTATAATAACAAGTTTGTACAGCGGAAGCTGAATCCGCAGAAAGGACATCGATATCTGCCATTTGTAGTACTGGTAATAGATGAGTTTGCAGATCTCATCATGACGGCCGGAAAAGAGGTGGAAATGCCGATTGCCCGTCTGGCACAGCTGGCGCGTGCGGTAGGGATACACCTGATCATTGCCACGCAGCGTCCTTCGGTAAACATTATTACCGGTACCATTAAGGCTAACTTCCCGGCACGTATTGCCTTTAAGGTGTCTTCCAAAATAGACTCCCGTACGATCCTCGATATCGGAGGGGCAGAACAGCTGATCGGGCAGGGGGATATGCTGGTGTCGTTTAACGGGGAGCTGGTGCGTTTGCAGTGTGCCTTTGTGGATACACCGGAGGTAGAAAGTGTGGCAGAGTTTATAGGCCAGCAAAGAGGCTATTCAGATGCCTTCCTGCTGCCGGAGTATGTGGATGATAAGGACCTGGAAGGTAAGGAGATCAGCCTGGCCGACAGAGATCCGCTTTTTGAAGAAGCTGCCAGGATCATTGTTCAAAATCAGCAGGGATCTACCTCTCTGTTGCAACGGCGGATGAAACTGGGGTATAACAGGGCCGGACGATTGATGGACCAGCTGGAAGCAGCCGGTATTGTAGGGCCCAATATGGGAAGTAAGGCCAGAGATGTGAATGTGAAGACAGAAATGGACCTGGAGATGATTCTTAATGATTTGTTATAATATAACGGCGCCTGCTGTTTTTGATGCAGCTTTCCCGGAAAAACACGAATTTCGCATTTCTTTAACAGACCAACTTAAACGGATCGGCATAACATTTGTCTTATGTTGATAAGAAAACCAAAAAAAACAACGATGAAGAAAATTGTATTAATGGGAATATTGATTGGTGGAGTAGTATTTAACGGTACCGCACAGTCCAAAGGCTCATTGGGACAAAATGACCCTAAAGCAAAGACAGTGCTGGACGGGGTAAGTAAAAAGTTTAAAACCCTGAAAACAGTAGTAGCTAATTTTGTTTTAAAGGTAGAAGGGGCCAATAATAGCGTAAGTGATTCTAAAAAAGGAACGGTTTATCTGAAAGGATCCAAGTATAAGGTAACAATGGAAGGGCAGGAGATGATCAGTGATAATAAGACTTCCT
This sequence comes from Chitinophaga sp. H8, assembly GCF_040567655.1. Classification (NCBI taxonomy): domain Bacteria; kingdom Pseudomonadati; phylum Bacteroidota; class Chitinophagia; order Chitinophagales; family Chitinophagaceae; genus Chitinophaga; species Chitinophaga defluvii. The sequence goes on from NZ_JBEXAC010000001.1 coordinate 601,709, forward strand.
GGACGTATGCCAAGGATGTGAACGAAGTAACGATCAACAACGTAGACCAGAACAGCGGGGCACTTACCCCTGCCAAATTGTTTACCAATTTCTACGATAAAGACTTTTTATACCGCCTGGAAGGAGAATCTACAGAAAAAGGTAAAGTGTTGCAGAATATAGAAATGACACCAACGGATAAGTCGAAGAACATCTTTAAAGTGTTGGTATCTGTGGATAAAAAGAATCAGAATATCTCCAAGATGAAAGTGTTTGAAAAGAATGGCAACCACTACACTTACGAGATCACTAATTTCTCTCCTAATGCCAAGGTGGATGATGCTACCTTTACCTTTGATGCCAAGAAATACCCCGGCGTAGAAGTAGTAGACCTGAGATAATCATTTATACAACATATTTATAAAACCGCCTGGAAGGGCGGTTTTTTTATTACCAGACAAAGGGGATGATATAGGTAAAAAAAATCATTTATATCCGGCATGGATGGTAGGCAGGATTTTCCTATTTTCTTACTACCTTTGGCAAGTTTCAAATAAAAATAAACTATATGGCATACGACGTAATCGTAATTGGTAGTGGTCCCGGTGGATATGTGGCTGCTATTCGTGCTTCTCAGCTGGGATTTAAAACAGCAGTAGTGGAAAGAGACAACCTGGGTGGTATTTGTTTGAACTGGGGTTGTATTCCCACCAAGGCGTTATTGAAATCAGCACAGGTTTTTGAATACATACAACATTCAAAGGATTACGGCATTTCTGTAGGTGATGCTAAACCTGAATTTGAAAACATTATCAAACGCAGTCGTGGCGTTGCTGATAAAATGAGCAGGGGCGTTCAGTTCCTGATGAAAAAGAACAAGATTGATGTACTCGCAGGTGTTGGTAAGCTGAAAGCTAAAGGACAGGTGGAAGTAACCGGTAAGGATGGCAAAGCTACCGTGCATGAAGCAAAGCATATCATCCTGGCTACCGGCGCCCGTTCCCGTGAACTGCCTAACCTGAAACCAGATGGTAAAAAGATCATTGGCTACCGGGAAGCCATGTCGCTCCCACAACAGCCTAAATCTATTATCGTAGTAGGTTCCGGTGCAATTGGTGTTGAGTTCGCTTATTTCTACAACAGTATTGGAACCAAAGTTACTGTGGTAGAGTTCTTACCACGTATCGTGCCTGTTGAAGATGAAGATATTTCCAAAGAACTGGAAAAGATCTACAAGAAGAAAGGCATTGAAGTAATGACCAATGCTTCTGTGGAAAGCGTGGAAACTACCGCCAATGGTGTGAAAGCGAAAGTGAAAACACAAACCGGCGAAATCTTCCTGGAAGCAGATATCGTATTAAGCGCAGTAGGTATTTCCTCCAATATCGAAAATATTGGTCTGGAAACCCTGGGTGTTAAAACTGATAAAGGAAAAGTGCTGGTAGATAAATACCTGCAAACCAACGTACCAGGTATCTACGCTATTGGTGATATCATTCCTGGCCCTGCATTGGCGCACGTAGCTTCCAAAGAAGGGATCGTTTGCGTAGAAAACATTGCATACAACGAAAAGAAATATGCGCATAAGCCTGAGCCGCTGGATCATATGAATATCCCTGGCTGTACTTATTGCGTACCTGAAATTGCCTCTGTTGGTTATACCGAAAAGGCAGCCAAAGAAGCAGGATACGAAGTGAAAGTAGGTAAATTCCCCTTCTCCGCTTCTGGTAAGGCATCTGCTGCAGGAGCACCGGAAGGCTTCGTAAAAGTGATCTTTGATGCCAAATACGGCGAATGGCTAGGTACCCACATGATCGGTTACAACGTAACGGAGATCATTGCTGAAACAGTAGTAGCCCGCAAGCTGGAAACTACTTACCAGGAAGTGCTGGATTCTATCCACCCACACCCCACTATGAGCGAATCTGTAAAAGACGCGATAGAAGTGGCTTATGGCGAAGCAATTCACCTGTAAGCAAAAAGGTCCGGCAGGCAGCAGTGCAGATGATAAATGTGTAAACAGGGAATGCCCTGGCCTTAACAGACAATGATAACTATTTTCAGGCCGGCTGTGCAGACAGCCGGCTTTTTTATAGCTTTTAACCTAATTTCAAGGTCACTAAAAAAAGTTGATATGACGCAACGTTTTGTGAAGTATTCACTGATATTGTTATTCCTGTTACAACAGCAGTTTTCCTATGCCACCGAAGGCATGTGGTTGCCCCAGTTGCTCAGCAAGCTGAACGAAAAGGAAATGAAGGCGATGGGTATGAAGATCAGTGCGGCTGATATTTACAGCATCAACAAAGGCAGCCTGAAAGATGCGATTGTTAGTTTCGGCGGGTTTTGTACTGCCGAAGTTATTTCCTCCCAGGGGCTTTTACTTACCAACCACCACTGCGGGTATGGCGCTATCCAAAGCCATTCTTCCATCACCAATAACTATCTTGAAAACGGTTTCTGGGCCAGAAATCAGGCAGAAGAACTGCCTAATGAAGATCTTACGGCCACTTTCATTGTACGCATTGAAGATGTGACCAAACAGGCGTTATTAAATGTAACGGCCAACATGAGCGAACGGGAACGGCAATCAGCAATTGATAAACAGCTGAACGAAATAAAGAAAAACGTTAAGAAGGAAGCCTGGGAAGATGTGATGATCAGGCCCTTTTTTGAAGGTAACCAGTATTATCTGTTTGTAACCGAAACGTATAAAGATGTGCGCCTGGTGGGTACGCCACCTTCTTCTATCGGCAAGTTCGGATCAGACACTGATAATTGGGTATGGCCCCGTCATACCGGTGATTTTTCTATGTTCCGTATCTATGCAGGCAAGGACAACCGTCCTGCTCCTTATTCAAAAGATAATGTGCCGCTGAAACCCAAGCATTTTCTGCCTATCTCACTGAAAGGATTGAAAGCAAACGATTTTACAATGGTATTTGGCTTTCCTGGCCGTACTACCGAATATCTGCCTTCCGAAGCAGTGAAACTTACCGTAGATGTGCTGGATTCGGCTAAAGTGGCGATGCGGGATGCTGCCCTGAAAGTGATGGACGGCTATATGCGTAAAGACGAACAGATAAAAATCCAGTACGCTTCCAAATATGCTTCTACTGCCAACTACTGGAAAAAGTGGATGGGAGAGATGCAGGGGGTAAAACAAACCGGTGGTATAGAAAAGAAAATAGCGGGTGAAGCAAAATTCCGGGAACTGGTGAACGCCAATGCCAGCTGGAAACAAACCTACGGACAGGTACTGGATTCACTGAATGAACAATACCGCATTATCACACCATATGCCCAGGCCCGTGATTATTACAGTGAGCTGGTGCGTAATGTAGAACTGTTTGCCATCAACGATAAGCTGATCAGCTTTTTGAATGAGGTGCATGAAAAAGGCACTGCACAATATGATCAGCTTCGTACCAGGTTTCTGGAGGATATGAAATCCTTTTACCAGAACTATAATGCGGAAGTAGATCATGATGTAAGCGTACAGCTGCTGGATATTTATTTCCAAGGAGTGCATTCCCGGTATATTGGGGGAGAAGCTTACCAGATATGGATGGAAACCAACAAGGACGGACGTGCTACGGCCGACAGGTTATATCAGGAATCCAGCCTGGTATCGCTGGAAAAGCTGGAAGCGCTGTTAGCCAACCCTTACACTACTGTGGTAGCGCAAATGTGGAAAGACCCTGCAACACGGTTGGGTATGGCTTTGCGCAAAGGGTTTAGTGAAAATGTGAGCAAAACGCTGAATGAAACACAGGCTAATATTAACCATTTACAACGCATTTATATGCAGGCGCAAATGGACGTATTGGGTAGTACCAAACGTTTTTACCCGGATGCCAACAGCACGCTGCGTATTACCTATGGTAAGGTAGACGGGTATAAACCCCGTGATGCAGTGAACTATGATTATTATACATACCTGGATGGGGTGATGGAGAAATACAAGCCGGGAGATTATGAATTTGATGTGCCGGCAAAACTGATTGAACTGCATCAGAAAAAAGATTATGGCCGTTATGGCGTAAATGGGAAGATGCCGGTATGTTTTATTGCCTCCAACCATACTACCGGTGGTAATTCCGGTAGCCCTGCACTGGATGCCTATGGCAACCTGGTAGGCTTAAACTTTGACCGAACCTGGGAAGGGACCATGAGTGATATTAATTATGATGCTGCTATCTGCCGTAATATTATGGTGGATATCCGCTACGTATTGTTTATCGTAGACAAATTTGCAGGTGCCACCCACCTGGTAAATGAAATGAAACTGGTGAAATAACGACAGGTTATATAGAAGCAAAAAAAACGCTCCGGGCATCAGCTGCGGAGCGTTTTTTATGATAGCAGTAAGTGCAGTTAAGCCTTACACTCATATACAATAGAGCTGCATCTGTTTACATCTTTTAAGCCTGTGCGGTAGGACCGTAATCCGTTGAAAAAGCCTGGTATTAAACGGGTATGGCCGGTTTTACATTTTTCGCTCAGCAGGCTTACATAAAAGCCGTCAAATACCATCGGATGTTTCTTTACCAGTTTAATCTTATGCTGTTGCAAGAGCTGTTCCATCGCAGCAGGAGAAAAGTGGTAGAGATGGCGGGGCACGTCATAGGCCGCCCAGTATTCCCGGTATATTTCGGCATCCAGCGAAGTATAGTTAGGTACTGCAATCAGCAGGGTGCCATTGGGTTTTAGTAAGGAACGTATGTTTTGCAGATAGGCATGTATTTCATGTACATGTTCCAGTACATGCCACATGGTAATTGCATCATATTGTTCCTTCGGCAGGGCAAACAGCTCTTCTACCGGTTTGCTGTCGATACCATAAATTTCCTTTGCATTGCGGCGTGCATTTTCATCCGGCTCCAGGCCGGTTACCTGCCAACCATTTTGCTGCATATAGTGTAAAAAGGCACCGGTGCCGCTCCCTATATCCAGGAGGTTACCCTGTTTTACGCCGGAAGCTGCTTTTACCCAGTTTTGTTTGGAGCGGAGCGTGATTTTCCGGACGTTGTGGTATAAGCGATTGATCAATCCCTTACGTGTTTCGGAATGGGAAATGTATTCCTGCGACTGGTAATAACGGCCTATGCGGCTGCTGGTAGGGATGTTTTGTGTGAATCGCCCACTACAGTGACCACAATGCCATATTTCAAATTTTTCTTTAGAAACGGTATAGTCTACAGCGGTGAATACCTGGTGAATGGTGGATGAACCACAAAGTGGACAGCTGTTATAATAGATCAGGCTCATGTATGCGAGAAAAGTGTTTAAAGATCGAAAATACTTAAAAAGCTATTAGCTGTTAGCATTTAGCTTTTAGCATTGATGTTATGCACTACTTTTTGTTTTGAACTACTGCTATTTGCGCATAAGCAAGCATTACGCATAAGGCTAATGGCTAACAGCTAATGGCTGTTAGCTATTTATGCTCTCCCCATACCTTACGGAGGGCATCGGCTATTTCGCCGAGGGTGCAGTAGTTTTCTACGGCTTCTACTACAACGGGCATCAGGTTTTCTGAAGTGCGTGCCGTAGCTGCTATTTTTTCCAGCAGCGCCTGGGCCACTGCATTATTACGGCGGGCGCGTAACGCCTGCAGGCGCTCTGATTGTACCTGCCGGATACTGTCGTCTATACGGAAGGCTTCCGGCTGAGATGTTTCCGCAGCCGTGAATTTGTTTACACCCACAATGATCTTTTCCCCGTTTTCTATCTGTTGCTGATATTTATAGGCACTGCGGGCTATCTCTTCCTGTACAAATCCCTGTTCAATAGCACTTACGGCACCACCCATGGCGTCAATTTTAGCGATCAGCTCCCAGGCTTTGGTTTCCACTTCATTCGTTAACGCTTCTACATAAAAAGAGCCTGCCAATGGGTCTACTGTATCCGGAACACCACTCTCATAGCCCACAATCTGCTGAGTACGGAGGGCAATACGGGCAGCAGCCTCTGTAGGGAGTGATAAGGCCTCATCATATCCATTGGTATGAAGAGATTGGGTACCTCCCAGTGTAGCCGCCAGTGTTTGTATGGCCACCCGTACGATATTGTTTTGTGGTTGCTGGGCAGTTAACGTACTGCCTCCTGTTTGTGTGTGAAAGCGGAGCATCTGAGCTTTGGGATCTGTGGCGCCCAGCGATTGGGTAATATGTGCCCACATGCGTCTTGCTGCCCGGAACTTGGCTACTTCTTCAAACAGGTGATTATGTGCATTGAAGAAGAAGGACAGGCGTTTGGCAAATACGTTGATGTCCAGTCCTTTTTCCAGGGCCGCCTGCAAGTATGCCTTCCCGTTAGACAGGGTAAAAGCCAGCTCCTGCACCGCATTGGCGCCCGCTTCCCGGATATGATATCCCGAAATGGAAATGGTATTCCATTTCGGAACTTCCCGGCTGCAATAGTCAAAAATATCCGTGATAAGACGCATAGAGGGCTTAGGCGGATAAATAAAAGTGCCCCTGGCCGCATATTCTTTCAGGATATCATTTTGTATGGTACCGGATATTTTTTTTATATCTACACCCTGTTTTTTCGCGAGCGCAATATATAAAGCCAGCAGGATAAATCCTGTAGCATTAATGGTCATAGAAGTAGAGATCTGATCGAGTGAAATACCCTTGAACAGGATCTCCATATCTTCCAGTGAGTCAATAGCTACCCCTACTTTTCCCACTTCTCCTTCAGACATAGGATGATCAGAGTCGTAGCCTATTTGGGTGGGTAGGTCAAAAGCTACACTGAGCCCCATTACTCCCTGGCTGAGCAGGTAATGATAACGTTTATTAGACTCTTCCGCGGTACTGAAACCGGCATATTGCCGCATGGTCCATAGCTTGTCCCTGTACATAGAAGCGTGTATCCCCCGGGTAAAGGGAAACTCCCCAGGCAGTTCATCCATGGGAACCGGTTGGGTATACAGGGGCTGTATATTGATACCAGCGTCTGTTTGAATAGTTTTTTCCATAAAACTTTAACTAACGTTGCAATGTTACATAATTATTATGGGACTTCGTGAAGGGGAAAAATATTGATATTTTACGTTAAAGTTCAGCGCTGCCGTATGATTATATATGCTTTGTTACTCACTACCCTTGGATTGGCTTTTTTGAGTCTTTATTTATTGTGGAAGGCAGGAGGGCAGCCATTGCCGGTAAGCTGGCCCCGGCTGGTAACCGGCCTCAGTCTGGGACCATTTATCTACCTGTACGGCACATGGGTATACCTTACGATCTACGCCAAACACGTATTTGGAGTGCTTTTTATGTTATGCCTGCTTGCGGTTTTATTCAAAAAAAAGGCAGCGCCCGCGGCGTTACCTGCTTTATGGAAACAGGGTATAGCCGTATTGTTCAGTATATTATTCCTGCTGGGAACATGGCTGTATTTTACAGGTACTACAGGAAAACCCCGGACAGTAGCCCTGGCATTTCCGTTTAAAAAAGGCAACTATTTTGTATTGCAGGGAGGCAAAGGATTGCCTACCAATATCTTTCATTACAGTTTGCGGGGAGCTATCTATGCAATGGATATTGTAAAGCTGAATAATTGGGGAGGCAGGGCCAGCACTGTTTTTTCCAGGCGATTATCTGCATACACTATTTTTAACGATACGATTTACAGCCCCTGTGATGCAAGGGTAGTGCATGCTTATAGTAACAATCCGGATAATATCCCTCCCAATATGGCCAGAGGCCCTAAAAATACCAACCAGGTACTCCTGGAAACCGATTCCTGTTATATCTTCCTGGCACATTTGAAAATGAACAGTGTGGTGGTGGAAGATGGCCAATGGGTGCACGCAGGAGAGGCTTTAGGCACAGTAGGTAATTCCGGGTTCAGTTCGGAGCCACACCTGCATATACAGGTACATGCCAAACCACCGGAAGGAAAACCTTGGTACAATGGAGAACCGCTCTACATCCTGTTTAACGGTAGGGGATATCTCCAAAATGAAATCATCAGGGATAAACACCAATAGCCTGATGCAAGACAACAAGGGCTGACCAATAGTACTGGCCAGCCCCTGAATTATTGTAAGGTCGTAATTTAGTGCATTACTTTCTTTGCTTCCAGGTTGATGATCTGAGCTGTGAGATCAGCAGGTGATTCGCCTGCCTGCAAAAATACTTCCAGCAACTGACGGTTCAGCTCTTTAGCAGGAGCATCTGCCGGCAGGTGACTGGCTACCTGGTTGATGATGCTGATCGTTTGTTCCTTTAAAGTTTTAACAGCATCCCATGCCGCAGCAGATACATAGATTTGTTGGGTTACGTTATGATCAAACTCATTCCTGATCGTTTGTATCAAAGCAATTTGCATGTCCACCGCAGAAAGTACCGGTTGGTACACCCGGCCTATCAGGCTTTGGGGGCGGATCCGTTCAGTAAACAATGCCAGCCGCTCATAAGCCTGTAATTGCAGCGGCAACACCGTGTTATTAGCAGAAGAAGGTGTTGCCGGCGCAGGCGGTACTCCCTTGGGTTTCCGTAGGAGGTCCCTTACGGTGATATACACCATGTAAATTGCGCCAATAGCAAGAAGAATGTACAATAAGTCTCTGGAAGAAGGCATTATAGCTGACTTTTAGCGCACAAATATAGTTGTTTTTTATGTTATATATTATTGTAATTTTTCCAGCCAGGTTTTTAATCTGCGGGCGCCTTCTTCCAGTTTTTCCATACTGGTAGCATAGGAAAGCCGGATGCAGTTGGGCTGTCCGAATGCAGCGCCGGTCACTGTACTTACATTGGCCTGATGGAGCAGGTACATACAAAGGTCATCAGCGTTATTAACTACCGTGCCTTCATAAGACTTGCCAAAGAATGCGCTGATATCCGGGAACATATAAAAAGCGCCATCGGGATTATTCACCTTTAAGCCGCGGATATTTTTCAATGCTTCATAAATGAAGGCACGTCTTCTTTTGAATTCGGTCACCATAGCATGTGCCGTGGTGAGATCGCCATTCAGGGCAGTAACCGCTGCCCGCTGGGAAATAGAGCAGGTAGCAGAGGTAAACTGGCTTTGTATCTTATCACAGGCTTTGGCTACTTCCAACGGAGCCGCCAGGTAACCCAGGCGCCAGCCAGTCATCGCAAAGCCTTTACTAAGTCCGTTAATGATGATGGTCCGGTTTTTCAGGTCGCCAAAACTGGCAATACTGGCATGCGGAGCTACATAGTTGATATACTCATAGATCTCGTCCGACAGGATAAAGATCTGGGGATGTTTCGCAAATACTGCTGCCAGCGCTTCCAGTTCCGCACTTGAGTACACGGAGCCGGTAGGGTTGCAGGGAGAGGAGAACATGAACATCCGGGTTTTTGGAGTAATCGCTGCCTCCAGCTGTGCCGGTGTGATTTTGTAATTATTTTCAATCCCACAGGGTACAAATACTACTACCCCCTGGCAAAGTTTTACCTGCTCGGAGTAAGTTACCCAGTAAGGCGTAGGGATGATCACTTCATCTCCGGGATTAATAATTGCCAGTACGGCATTGGCCAGGCTTTGCTTGGCACCGGTAGACACCACAATCTGATCGGGGGTGTAATCCAGTCCATTATCTCTTTTCAACTTATAGGTAACTGCCTGTTTTAAGTCGGCATATCCCGCAACGGGGGTATAGTGGGTATAGCCATCATCAATGGCTTTTTTTGCGGCGTCCCGGATATGCACGGGGGTGTCAAAGTCCGGTTCTCCAATACTAAGGTCAACAATATCTATTCCCTGGGCTTTCAGCTCCCTGCTGAGTTTGGCCATTTTAATGGTTTGTGGCTCGGATATCCTCGATAGCCTTTCTGCTAATTGCATCATAATAAAAATAATTACGGATTGACCCGGACAAACCTACTGCAAAAAGTTGAAAAAGAGGAAATATAAGGGAGTACTCCGGACAATCCTTATGTAAGACATAGATGAAATAGTAATAAACGATAGATAAAGCAGAGATAAGGTAGACGTCTATCTGTCTACCTTATCTCTGCTTTATCACTACTTTATGTCTACCTTATGTCTACCTTATCTATGATGTAATATAGTCTGGTATTGGGTTTAACTCTGAAATAGGTAGTAAGAAGCCCACTGGCAGGTCTTTAGGGCATAAAAAAGGCCAACCGGATGGCTGGCCTTTTGACAACAGTAATATGTTAATAAATTAGCGGTTCAGGTTCACTGCGCCGTAGGTGGTATTTACAAAGAGTTTCTTGGCGTCTAAATTATCTTTCAGCCCTGCAATGTAAATGGTGTATACACCTCCCTGGCTCAATGGTATTTTCAGGCTGGAATTAGAAGCTTTGGCCAATACGGCGTCCTTACCTGCTTCTTTTACGATCAGTTCAGCAGCACTGGTCAAGTCCAGCGCGGTAAATCCTCTTGGGAATTTATCTTCATAAGTCCTGCTGCTATCTATCTTCTTGTTATCGATATAGATATCTACCGGGCCAGCATTTGGGCTCAAGTGGAACACGCGGTAGTATACTTTGTTGTCTTTTACATTAGAGACATCATCACTGAAAGACACTACTTTTACCGGACTCTGGCCATAAGCCATTACAGTGTAGTAGCTCAGGGAATCCAGCATGATGCTGGTGGTACCTACGGTACTGTCTGCGCCGGATTTCTTAAAGGTAAATACGTGTGCACCACCATAAGCAGGGTAGGGAGAAGTAAAGCCAAGTCCCAGGGCAGTTTTGCCATCACCCAACTTCTGTCCGTTATCATATAAGTCGAAACCTGCACCAAATGTAGAAGCATTTAACACTACTACACTAGCTACGGGTCTTGCTGGAGGACCAGGATCGGGGGTTTTCAAACAAGCACTGAATCCGGCCACTGCCACTACTACGGCTGCCATAGCCCATACGCGATTTTTTTTAGTCAACATGCGCTCTCAAATTTTATTTGTTGTGAGTGAAATTTTACAATGTATTGAATAACTGTTACTTATCGTAAATAATTTTGTACCTGGAGAGGTCTGCCGGGTATTTCTTTTTACGTTGTAACTCTGTTTCATAGATCAGTTGTCCTAATACTTTTAGAAATGGTTTCCCTGTCTGATCAAATTCATATTGGTCGTCTCCCAAAATTCCGTCTTTATTTACATATACGGTGGCCGATAATAGGAATTCTACCTGGTTGGCAAAATCCACAATATATGCCACATCTGTCAAAAACCCATATGCCCAGCCTGGCTTATTGAAAATGCGGATATGGGGTGGGATATGTGCTGTTTTCTCTCCTCCATATAGCAGAAATTTTACATAAGCGTCCTGAAACTGACTGGTATCGTACGCAGGATCAGCTGTTTCCGATGGTAATTGCGACATACACTTGTATAAAAACTGGTAGTCACTTTCCGTTAAACGGAATCTTTGAGAATTTGTTACAGCTTCCGGAAAAATTATGCTGCGCATTATATTATGGAGTGCCGGGAGGGAGATCCTGTTCCGGAAGGAAAAATCCATAGGGCCATTTTGCAGTTTGCCCAGGTAATTATAATGGGCCTTGCCTATGCTGTCGTGCCGGGGAGAGAAATTAAGGTGGCTGATTTTAGCAGGCTGGAGATACAGGAGGTGGTGTCCCTGCTGGAACCGGATGGCATTGGTTTGCAGGTTATCCACAATATTAAGCGGGATGCCTACCCGGTGTCTGATCTGTGCCTGGGTATATCCTTTTTCCCAGAGGCGGGTATTAAATTCCTGTTGCCCTAAAAACTCATACAGGCGGTTAAAGGCGTCATTATCGCTGGTCAGGAATATTTTTTTTATGTAGTGGGCGATGGAGGGCAATTTATTGACAGCGGAGCTGTCGGAGGTGACCGCCGGGCTGATATTGGCCAGGCTGTCGGTAAGCATGGGAGTAAATTTATCCACACCCGGTATATGGAGATCGTTCAGCTTTTCCAGGGCCAGAATGGCGCCAGGGAGCTTTACTGTGGATGCCGGATAAAAATAGCTATTGGTATCCACCCGATAGTAAAAGTCCTGAAAATGAGGCTTGTTTTGCTGATCACGGTCAATCCGGGTATATACCACCTGCAACCGGTATTCATTCGGGTGCTGAAATACAGCACCCAGCCTGGCTGCATTTGCTTTTAACAGCATTTCCAGGAAATTATCTGTTGGAGGATAATGTCGGGTTTGCATATATTTGTTGGTATTACAAGCAGTAAAACAAAATAATAGCATTAAAGCAAGAAATAACCAAAGTCTCATATTAGAAAATTTTATGCCAACATAGCAAGAAAAGGCCGGTAGACGTTGGATTTAAGCTCCTTTAGAACAGGACTTTAATATATCAATTTAAATTCTATCTTTGCAACTCTTAAAAAATTTTTATTATAAATCCGAAACAATATGCAACTTAAAGGACTGGTAAGATTTTTTGCCATCGCACTGATCCTTATCTCTTTGTATCAATTGTCCTTCACATTCTTGGTGCGGAACTATGAGAAGAAGATAGACCAGCAGGCGCAAGCCGATGTGACCAAACAGCACCCTACAGCTGAACAGAAGTATCCCGGTAACAAGGAATTACAAGCCTTCTATAGTGATACGCTGAAAGACTTTATCAAACAAAGAAGACAGGAAATTGCAGACAGCGTAGGCAATAAAGAAATTGCTGGTTTCCCCTGGTATGTAACTTTTTCCAAAGCTAAGGAAAGAGAGTTAAACCTTGGGCTTGACCTGCAAGGGGGGATGAACGTAGTACTGGAAGTTAGCGTGGAGGATGTGATCCGTGCTTTATCCGGCCACTCTAAAGACGGTGCTTTTAACAAAGCCCTGGAACTGGCTAAAGAACGTAGAAAATCCAGCCAGTCTGATTATGTAACATTGTTCGGACAAGCTTATGATGAGGTGACTCAGGGAAAAGGTTCTCTGGCCACCATTTTTGCTAATGCCTACCAGAAAGAACTTTCTTTTAATTCCTCTAATCAGCAGGTATTGGATGTAATCCGCAAGGAATCCCGTGCGGCTATCAAGAATACTTACCTGGTATTGCAGAAAAGGATTGACAAGTTTGGGGTAACCCAACCTAATATCAGCCTGGATGAAAATAAGGGTATTATTTCCGTGGAACTGGCAGGGGTAGAAGATAACCCTGAACGTATCCGGAAATACCTGCAAGCCAGCGCTAACCTCGAATTCCGTGAAACGTACAAAAACAGCCAGGAATTCTTTACAGGTGTTTTACAACCTATGAACGAAGCCCTGAAGCTGGCCATGAGCGGAACTACTCCGGCTGCTGCAAAGGATTCTACACCAGCCCAGGCAGCTGCTGCACCTGCAGCAACTGATACTTCTGCTACAGGTAGTTTAACAGATTATCTGTCTAAAGACAGCGCTGCCGGCAAAAAAGCTGATTCAGCAAAATCCAAATCAGAGCTGCAACAGGAAGCTGCCAAACAGAATCCGCTGTTTACCATCCTGATGCCTAACATGACACAGGAAGGGCAGTTGATTCCCAGCCCGGTAATTGGTTATATCCAGCCAAAAGATACCGCTACCTTTAGCCGTTACCGTGAAATTCCTTCCGTGAAAAGTATTTTACCTAAGGATGCCGTATTTGTTTACGGTCCTGAAAATAAAACAGACAGAAACGGTCCGCTGGAAGTATATGTGCTGAAAATTAACCCGGCTAATCCTACTCCAAGAGTAGGCGGAGAAAGGGTAATTGACGCGCGTCAGGATTTTGGCCAGAATGGCGAGCCTGAGATCAGCATGACCATGGACAACATTGGTGCCCGTGACTGGAAAAAGCTGACCGGTGAACTGAAACCTACCAACGAACAAGATCGTTCTACCTACAACTATGTAGCTGTAGTGCTGGATAATATCGTTTATTCTGCTCCTTCCATCCTGTCTGAAATTGGTGGCGGACGTTCCCAGATCTCCGGTAGCTTTACCCTGGAAGAAGCAAATGACCTTGCCAATATCCTGAAGTCCGGTAAAATGCCTGCACCTGCTAAAATTGTACAGGAGCAGATCGTAGGACCAACCCTGGGTAAAGAAGCGATTGAAGGTGGTGCGATGTCTTTTGCGATCTCCTTTGCTATTATTTTCGTGCTGATGCTGGTGTACTATAACACCGCCGGCTGGATTGCTAATATTGCCCTGATCCTGAACCTGCTGTTTACCGTAGGTATTCTGGCATCCCTGGGTGCTACACTGACCATGCCTGGTATTGCCGGTCTGGTACTGACCATTGGTATGGCGGTGGATTCCAACGTGGTAATTTTTGAAAGGATCAAGGATGAACTTACACATGGCAAGAGTTATCAACAGGCGGTAACAGACGGTTACAGACGCTCTTATGCGCCGGTACTGGATGGTCACATCACCTCCCTGTTAACGGCCATCATCCTGTTTTACTACGGTTTAGGCCCTGTGAAAGGTTTTGCTACCACGCAGATCATCGGTTTGCTGCTGTCATTATTCTGCGGTATCATGGTATCCCGTTTGGTAACTGACTACTGGACCAATAAGAAAAGACACTTTAAATACTTTACTCCATTATCCAGCAGGATTTTCAAACATGCTGCTTTTGACTTCGTAGGCAAAAGAAAGTATGCATACATCATCTCTGCTATTGTAATGATACTGGGTGTGGCTTCCTTCTTCCATGGTTTTGATTATGGGGTAGACTTCAAAGGTGGACGTAGCTTTACTGTCCGTTTTGAAAAACCAATGAAAACTGACGAAGTAAGAGAGCAGCTGAAAGAAGTGTTCGGTTCCGAACCAGTGGTGAAAACTGTAAAAACTACCAACCAGCTGAACATCACTACTTCTTATAAAGTAGATGAACAAAGCTTACAGGCAGATGCTGAAGTAACCGGAAAATTATATGAAGGTTTAAAGAAATACTATGAGCCGGGTGTAACACTGGAAGCATTCTCCAGCAAATACATTGTAGGATCACAGAGTGTATCGGCTACCATTTCCGACGACCTGCGTGCAGGTGCGATGAAGGCGACCGTATTATCACTGATAGCGATCTTCCTTTATATCCTGTTACGTTTTAACAAATGGCAGTATTCTATCGGTACTATCTTCTCTCTGTTGCATGACGTAATGGTAACATTGGCTGTATTCTCTTTCTGCCGTGAAATTGTACCATTCACCCTGGAGATCGACCAGCACTTTATTGCGGCGATCCTGACAGTGATCGGGTTCTCCATGAACGATACGGTGATCGTATTTGACCGTATCCGTGAGTACTTCCGGAACGGTAATAAGGGAACAGACAGGAATACCGTGATCAACAAAGCGATCAACGATACCCTGAGCCGTACAGTAATGACTTCCTTTACTGTATTCCTGACCATCCTGATCCTGTTCATCTTTGGAGGTGAAGTAGTTCGTGGATTTGCATTTGCAATGATGATTGGTGTGATCACCGGTACTTACTCTTCTATTTTTGTGGCAGCACCTATCCTGGTTGACTTTGACCACAAGAATCAGCTGAGCAATGAAACAGAGGCGGTACCTGTTGAAAAAGCTACTCCGCTGAATTCAAAAGCTTAAGTCACTACTGAATAATGTTTGATACTAAAAAGGTCCTGCTGATGCAGGACCTTTTTTATGGAATATCATTGGCAAAAAAGCTGTTTATACTGCAAATGAGCTGCCGCAGCCACAGGAAGAAGACGCATTCGGGTTCTGGAACACAAACCCACGGGCATTTAATCCGTCTTTAAAATCAATCTCCATTCCGGCCAGGTAAATGGTATGCGCCTTTTTCATAATTACCGGGATCCCGGAAATATCAAATAGTTCATCATCTTCCAGTCTGGCATCAAATCCAAGTATATAAGACATACCGGAGCAACCGCCCCCTTTTACACCCACGCGTAAATAAGGCGCTTCTGTAGGCTCCTGTAACAGTCTTTTCAATTCTGCAACCGCGCCCGCCGTTAATTTTAACGGTGCATTCATAACCGTTTCCATGGCATAATATTTTATCAAAGATACGAAAGTGGCCGTTGATGTAAAAAGGAGGGGCCCCGTGCTAATGTGCAAGCCGTTGTAAGCTATCACTGTACTGCTTATAAGCTGTTTTAATAAAATACAGCAGGTCGTATTCGGGGGCATTGGCCAGAAATTGATAGCTGGGACGGTACAGGCGGATAAATTCTGCGAGACTGTCGCCCCGGAGGCCAGTCCACCGTTCTACTACTTCAGGGGTGTAACGGTGGTCTACATAGGCCTCCCGTTCATGTTGGATCAGGCGGTCTTTGAACCGGAACTTATCCCGGTTCTTTTTAAAGGATAATAATTTATACAGTTGGTTAATATTTACAGCTATACCAACAGGCATAATGGCAATAACTTCTCCTACTTTAGGCAGGCGATAGTTGAAGATCCGGTCATATTCCTCCCGGGTAGCCAGGGAATCTTTTTTGTGATTACGTTGTTCTATCTGAAAGGTGTTCAGCTCAAATACCTGTTGTTTTAAATACAGTCGCATCTGGCCCCGGAGATGATCTTTGGTAACGATACGTAACATGGACACGTAGCCTACCGCCGATAACAGGAGGGTATCTCCGTTGTGAGCAGTAAGTTCAAAATATCCGGAAGGGCTACTGATAGTGCCATACCCGGTACTTTTGTTTTGAATGGAAACACTGGCAAGCGCCAGGGAATCCTTTCCATAAACGTGGCCCTGCAACTGCTGTTGTCCATAAAGTATGGAGGCAGTAGTGCATAGTATCAACAAACAGGATAATAGTTTATACATCAGCTATAGCATGATATAGCTCCTAAATTATTATGTTTTACATTAAAAAAAAGTTAATAATTGATGAGTGGCCTGGTTAGCTGAACAGGAAGGCAACATCATCTGCAGATAGTTTTTTCATAAACCCGGTTTCTTCGCTGATAATATCTGCAGCGATGATTTTTTTACGTTCCTGGAGGAGGAGGATCTTTTCTTCCACAGAGTCTTTACAGATCATTTTGTAAGCAAATACTTTGTTTTGCTGGCCTATGCGATGTGTTCTGTCAATGGCCTGCTGTTCTGCGGCAGGGTTCCACCAGGGATCTACGAGGTATACATAGTCTGCCGCCGTAAGGGTAAGTCCTACACCCCCTGCTTTAAGGCTGATCAGGAATACCCGCATTTCCTCCTCTTCCTGAAACCGGCTTACGAGTTGTTGCCGGGCTGCTGCCGGTGTACTGCCATCGAGGTACAGGAAAGGAATTGCCTTGCTTTCCATCTCCTGCGCTATCAATCCGAGCATACCGGTAAACTGGGAGAACACCAATACCTTATGTGCACCGGTATTTTCTTCAATTTCACGGAGCAGCTCATCCAGTTTGACAGCACCTGCATGGTTGTCTGTTTCTTTTTCCACCAGCTGGGGAGCATTACAGATCTGTCTCAGACGGGTAAGGCCTTCCAGGATATAGATAGCATTGTTGCCCACCCCGTTTTCATCAATACGCTGCAGTAGTTTATCCCGGTATTCCGCTTTAACACGGTTATAAACTTCCCGCTGTGCGGTCCCCATTTCGCACCACATAATAATTTCTGTTTTGTCTGGCAGGTCTCTGGCAATCTGTTCCTTGGTACGGCGCAGCATAAATGGATAGATCAGTTTACGCAGCTGTGCTGCCTTGCTGTTGTCGCCCTGCTTGTCGATAGGTTGTGCAAATTCAGACTTAAAGAAAGAAGGATTGCCTAACAAACCTGGGTTCACGAAATTCATCTGTGCATAAAGATCCATTGTATTGTTCTGGATAGGCGTACCGCTGAGGATGATCCTGTTTCTGGCAGGGAGGGCCTGTACTGCTTTAGTAGTCAGGGATGCCGGGTTTTTAATTACCTGGCTTTCATCCAGTATCACATAGCCAAATGAATGGCCGGAGAAAATGGTAAGATCACTTCGTACCGTACCATAGCTGGTAATAATGAGTTGTGGTTTGCGCCAGTTCTCTTCTTCATATACCCGGTTGGTCCCGTGATAAACGGTGAAGGGCAGCTGTGGTGCAAATTTATTCAGCTCACTTTCCCAGTTATAGATCAGGGAGGTAGGGCATACTACCAGGTGGGTTTCTGCCGGGTATTTATCTACAATGTATTGCAGGAAGGTGATGGTTTGCAGGGTTTTACCCAGTCCCATATCATCCGCCAGGCAGCCCCCCCATTTCATTTCGTCGAGCAGGCACATCCACTGAAAGCCTGCTTTCTGATAATCCCTCAATTGCGCCTGTATGGCAGCCGGTACGGGGAAGGGGTTGTTTTCCGGTGCCTGCAGGCGCTCCAGTTTACTTTGATAGACTGATTTATCAGCGGACCCGGCATTATTCAGTAATTCCTGTGTAAGCGTCCAGTGAAGCGGAGATAGCTGCAGTTTGTCTTTTTGTACCTGTCCGAGTTTCATGAGCAGGTTATATTTTACCTGCCATTCTTCCGGAATAACCCCTATGGTACCATCTTTCAGCAACAGGTGGGGCTGATGATGCAGGATGGCTTTTTGTATTTCCTGTAAGGTTATTTCCTGGTCGCCATAGGTTATTTTTACCTGGAGTTCCAGGGCATCCGCTGCTTCTTTTTTAACCCGTATATCCATAACAGGTATGTGGGTATTATACCGGAAATGCTGTAATTGGTCCATTCCGTAAACGGCTATGTTCCGGTCCGTTAATTTCCGGTAGCACTTTACGAACCATTGTGCCTTTTCGGCATCAGCAAAAGGCAGGTAGAAGTAACCATTCCGCTGGGAGGCAAATTTGCTGTGAAGCGCCCGCACAAAAGCGGTGGTTTCTTTTTCAAAGGCTACCTCCCGGTGGATCTCATATGCTGTGTCATCGACTGTTTGATAAGCCACCGGCGCTGTATCTTCCTCCAGCAGAAAGTCGCCGTATTGCCATTGTATGCGCAGCATCAGGAAACTCTTGTTTAGTTCACTGAGCCATATATTACATTGAGGCGTTTCGGTGATACGCTCTTTACGCAGCAGGATGGCTTTATTTACCGGATAGCTGGCCGCGAGGGGCTCTACCATGTTTTTAATGAAGGGAGCTTCCTGGCCCAGCAGTGCTTCCACATATCCGCGGGTAAACTTCTGTATGGCAGGAATATCTTTTGGCGGCAGCAGGAAAATTTCGCCCTGCCTGCGCAGCGCAAAATCATAGCGTTCAAAGTCTGATAAGGGCAATACCGTGCCGTTAATAGTGGCAAAGGCCAGCAATCTCAATATTTTCGCCTCCGTATGTTTCAGTTCAAAAGACAATAAAGGCGTATAATTATTGATAGCAGTAGTGCGAATTACCCGGTCGGTAGGCAAGGGGCCTTCCGCCAGCTGGCAGAACCAGGGGAGGAGAGAAGCCAGGGGCCTGAGCTGTTGCAGAATAGTATATAAATTCATTTGCAACCCTTGCTGAATGAACCTTTCCAGGGAGATACCCGGAAGAGGATCCTGGAGGTAACGCTCTTTGAGCTGCAGTTCTTTAGTGATCATAGCCTCCTGTGTGCAGGGAATCAGTAAGTGCTGCACCCCTGCCGGCAAGGAATTGAAGATGGAGAGAGAGCGTTTGTCGATCAGTGGCATCCGCTGTACCCTGCGATCTCCGTCGGGAAAGCTGATCAGTGCCCCGCTGATCCGTATCTGCGGGTGTTGGGTATGGTCCAGTTCCAGCAACAGGGCAGGCGTTACCTTATTCTTGTTGCCGGCAGCAGGAATAACTACTGTTTTATGTTGCTGATCTTTTTTCCCTGTATTCATTATTTTGATATGGTAACCAGGCACCTTCCGTTAGGAGGGCTGGTTTTAGTCCGGCATACCGGTACCTGTGGAGAGTTGCAGCAGTTTTTCATGTAAGGCCAGTACCTGTGGTATCACCATCTGCTGTTCATCATTATGAATAACGTAATCGCATAAGCGCATTTTGATGGTTTCGTCCATTTGTTTGTGGATACGGGCCAGTACCTCATTTCTGCTGATATTGTCCCGTTTCATCACCCGGTGTACCCGGAGTGGTTGCGGCGCATATACGCCGATCACCTTATCCAGGTAGTGGAAGGATTCACTTTCAAACATCAGGGCAGCTTCTTTCAGCACATATGGTGCCTGCTGGCGTTCTGCCCACTGGTTGGAGTCGCGGATGGTAGCCGGATGTACGAGTGAATTCAGCAGCAGGAGTTTGTTTTTATCATTAAACACAATATCTGCGATAAATTTACGGTTGAGGGTACCGGCGGTATCATAGGCCGCTTCCCCAAAATGCTGCCGGATCTGTGCGGCCAGTTCCGGGTCCCTTGTCATAATATCTTTAGCGGCAGCATCGGCATAGTACACCGGAATGCCTAATAGTTCAAATATTTTGCAAACCGTGGTTTTGCCAGATCCAATACCGCCTGTAATGCCAATCTTTAACATAATTGCCGATTCCGTGTTTATGCCTATGATGGAAGAAAGGAGAACTAATGCAGTACCCCGTTTTTCAGTAGCCAGCAAGTTAGTGGTTATGCAGCAATTTTCCCAGCAGGGTGGCTGCCAAAAGAAGATCCCGGAAACGGGTGCCTGACAGCACCGGCATCCGGGATCTTCCTGTAAAAAACGGGTATTTATATTATTTCTTTTCTTCTGTTTTCTGCTGGTTGCTGGTATATTCCATGCTAACAGCGGAGCGTTCGATTACGAAGTAGGTACCAGGACTTACTTCTACCTGCAGGGTATTGTTATCATTAATTTTTTTCACTTTACCGTGGATACCGGCAATAGTTACTATTTTATCTCCTTCGCGCAGGTTATCAATGAATTGTTTTTGCAGTTTGGCTTTCTTGGTCTGAGGGCGGATCATAAATAACCACATTACCAGGATCATACCTCCAAAAAATATGAAAGAGACCATAGAGGAGCCACCTTGTGCACCTCCCTGTGGTGAGGCCGCCAGTAAAATGTTCAGCATGTTCATGTACATCTTTGTTTGTTTATTAAGTTGTTTGCTGCCTGCCGGAATCCGGGAAAGCAGGTTGAATAGTGTTTTTTATTAGGTGCATATCCCCTGTTAAAGATCAGGGTTTCAGGATATTACACTGGATTTTTGGTCCTTCTACGATTTCATTTTCTGTATTGGCCCTGATGGTGATGGCTTTTTCGGTATATCCTTCTTTACCATGGCTATCAAAAATCACTTTCATATAACCGCTTTGACCGGGTTTGATGGGTTCTTTGGGCCATTCTGGTACCGTACATCCGCAGGTGGAGGTAGCATCCATAATGAGGAGGTCTTTATTACCAGTATTGGTGAATTTAAAAGAATACTCCACTTTTTCGCCTTGCGTAATATCTCCAAAATTATGAGTAGGCTTATCAAAGGTCATCACCGGATGCTGGCCATTAGCAGCACTGACGGCAGTGGTATCCTGCGTTTGCTGATTGCCCTCTTTAGCTGCTTTACTGTTGCAGGCAGCCATTAAGAAACAGCCGCTGACAAGCATATAGAACAGTGTTTTCATGTTGGGAAAATTTTTAATTGAGTATATCCGGCGTGAAAATAGATAATTTACCCTAAAAATAGTCTTTCCAGCTGATGTGGGCAGTCTAATTTTTATTACGGTCTACCTTCTGGATCAGTTGTTCTTTTTCCAGATCTTTCAGGATATTGTCCAGGATACCATTTACAAACTGGCCACTTTGTGGCGTGCTGTAAGCTTTAGCCAGGTCAATGTATTCGTTGATCGTTACTTTGGTAGGAATAGTAGGGAAGTATAAGAACTCACATACCCCCATTTCCATGAGCAGCATATCTACGGAGGCGATTCTTTCCGGATCCCAGTTTTGCAACTTGGGAGTAATCAGCTCCAGGCAATATGTTTTTTTGTCGATGACAGTGAGGAGGAGTTCCCGGGCATAGTCCAGTTTTTCCTTGCTGATCAGTTGTAAAAAGTTGAACAGGTGTGGTTTATTGAAGAAGTTACTGATCAATATACCCATCATATCTTCATCATCTCCCCAGTGGAGGAAGTTATCTTCCACATGCTGCAGAAATTCTTCGTTTTTATGGAGTATTTCCTTGAAAATGAATTCCAGTATTTCTTTCTCCGCGTTTTTAGAGCGGGAAGGTTCCTGGGTATAGGTTTTATAGGTATCCGTAGCTACCAGCAAATTGTACAATTTGCGGATCAGTTCAGGATCAGTCAGGTATTTCATTTTCCATTGTTCCAGGTTTACCTGGAAGCCGGGATCATTCGTAATCTGAAAGATAAATTCATTTCCTGCAATTTTGGTATTCACCTGCAGGTCCTCGGCAGAGGGAAGGTGTTTGGAAGCGCGGGTATGCGCATCCTTTTCGGCATATTGCGCTACCTGTACCACTGAATAAAGCAAGTAAGTAAAGATCTGGCAGGTTTGATCCAGCTTTTCATTTAAAAGTCTGGTGGCCGTGCCTGGCTTGATTGTGCCTACCTCCATCGTTTCCAGGGCATAGAGTGTTTGCATTACTTTTACCCGGATATTTCGTCTACTGATCATCTGTATAAAGAACTGGTATGAGCGCGCAAAATTAGTTATTTTGGCCGATTTGACAAAAAACTCAGACAGGAGGATCCTTACAAAATTGTGAGGCGGGGTGGTTGGTAGCCGACGGGAGGTGGTGGAGCTACCAGGATCAGGGAGGGAAAGACTGCCATGTGTCAGGCAGAAAGCCGTTTCCACTGAAAATTTGACATTTGTTGTCAGTGCCCCGGCACTTGTGTACATTTACAGCCTGAAAATTTGACCGAAATACGTCTTGGCATAATTCTCGTGGACGGATCATGCGTCTAAAATCTTACTTCTTTAAAAATAAAAGCGATATGGCTAAAAAATTAAGTATTAAACCTTTAGCTGACAGGGTAATCGTAAAACCCGCAGCAGCAGAAGAAAAAACAGCTGGTGGTATCATTATCCCGGACACAGCAAAAGAAAAACCTCAAAAAGGTACTGTAGTAGCTGCTGGCCCTGGTAAAAAAGATGAGCCTGTAACTGTAAAGGTAGGTGATACTGTATTGTATGGTAAATATGCCGGTACTGAAATCAGCGTTGAAGGCCAGGATTTATTGATCATGCGCGAGTCTGACATTCTGGCGATCGTTTAAAACAGTTTTTAGCCTTTAGCTCTTAGCCTTTAGCTGAAGATGTTTTGTTTAGGCTAACTGCTAATAGCCAATAGCTAACAGCTTTTTTAACCATTCCACTTATTAAACATTAAAATCATTTAACAATTATGGCAAAGCAAATATTTTTCAGTACCGATGCCCGCAACAAAATGAAGAAGGGTGTTGATACCCTGGCGGATGCTGTGAAGGTAACCCTGGGTCCAAAAGGCCGCAACGTAGTAATAGAAAAGAAATTTGGTGCTCCCGGAGTTACTAAAGATGGTGTTACTGTAGCGAAAGAAATTGAGCTGGAAGATGCTATCGAGAACATGGGTGCTCAGATGGTGAAGGAAGTAGCTTCCAAAACTGCTGATATTGCAGGTGATGGTACTACTACTGCAACTGTACTGGCTCAGGCTATCATAGGCGAAGGTTTGAAAAACGTAGCTGCAGGTGCAAATCCAATGGACCTGAAGCGTGGTATCGACAAAGCGGTTAAAGTTATTGTTGAAAACCTGAGAAAACAATCTGAAAAAGTAGGTAACGATAATAAGAAGATTGAGCAGGTAGCTGCTATTTCTGCCAACAATGATGCAGAAATCGGAAAGCTGATTGCACAAGCTATGCAGAAAGTTACTAAAGATGGCGTTATCACGGTAGAAGAAGCAAAAGGTACTGATACTACTGTAGAAGTAGTAGAAGGTATGCAGTTTGACCGTGGTTACCTGTCTCCATACTTCATTACCAACAGCGAAAAAATGCAGGCTGAACTGCAGAGCCCTTATATCCTGATCTATGACAAAAAGATCAGCACGATGAAGGACATCCTGCACATCCTGGAAAAAGTAGCTCAGCAAGGCGCTCCACTGGTGATCATCTCTGAAGATCTGGAAGGAGAAGCACTGGCTACCCTGGTAGTGAACAAATTACGTGGCACTTTGAAAGTAGCTGCTGTTAAAGCTCCTGGCTTTGGCGACAGAAGAAAAGAAATGCTGCAGGACATTGCTACTTTAACCGGTGGTATCGTAATCAGCGAAGACCAGGGTTACAAACTGGAAAATGCTGACCTGACTTACCTGGGTAGAGCAGAGTCTGTAACGATCGATAAAGACAACACTACTGTAGTAGGTGGTAAAGGCAAGAAAGATGAGATCAAAGCCCGTATCGGCCAGATCAAATCCCAGATTGAAGTAACTACTTCTGACTACGATCGTGAAAAATTACAGGAGCGCCTGGCTAAATTAAGCGGTGGTGTGGCTGTATTGTACGTAGGTGCTGCTACCGAAGTAGAAATGAAAGAGAAGAAAGACCGTGTGGATGATGCTTTACACGCTACCCGCGCTGCTGTTGAAGAAGGTATCGTACCTGGTGGTGGTGTTGCTTACATCCGTGCTATCGAATCTCTGGACAAACTGAAAGGTGATAACGAAGATGAACAAACCGGTATTGCTATCGTAAAACGCGCTGTTGAAGAGCCTTTACGTCAGATCACTGCTAACGCAGGTATCGAAGGTTCTATCGTGGTACAGAAAGTAAAAGAAGGTAAAGGTGATTTTGGTTTCAACGCACGCACTGAAAAGTATGAGAAATTACTGGGTGCAGGTGTTATTGATCCTACCAAAGTAACCCGTATTGCATTGGAAAATGCTGCTTCTATTGCCGGTATGTTGCTGACCACCGAATGTGTGATCGCTGACAGACCAGAACCTAAGGCTGCTGCTCCTGCTATGCCAGGTGGCGGACATGGTATGGGCATGGATTACTAATATTCCAGGCAGGGAAAACCAGTATCATTACCGGATTTCTCCCGCATATATTCCTGAACTCCCGTTTGCTGACTGCAAACGGGAGTTTTTTTGTTTGACGGTAACTATAAACAAGGGATAATATTGTGAAGGAGGTGTAACTTTGCGGAACTTTTATCCGTTTTAATGGCGAAGTGGCTGTATTGCCGGAACCGTAAGTGTAAATTATATGAAACTATTCATACATACCGGTTATTACGTGGTTTTACTGGTATTGGTGCTATTAACGGGGTGTGCTAAGAATGACCTGTCCCTTGCCGAAATGGATGCATTAAGAACAGGTAATAGCGGGAATGATGATGCCCGGATTAATGAATATCTTGTCAAGCATAATATTGAGGCAGTAAGAGACCCTTCGGGGCTGTATTACAAGATATTGTATTTTGGAGATAGCCTGTCTGTTATGCAGCCCACCTCTATACCTACCTTAGCGTATACCAATAAGTTATTGAATGACAAGGTGGTGGCATCCTCATTTGGCGGTATTGATTTTGATGGCCGTCAATTGAAAGACCATATTTTGGGGTGGCAGATTGGGTTAAGAAAGATAAGCAAAGGAGGGAGTATCTTACTTTTTATACCTTCCGCACTGGCTTTTGGCCCACAGTCGATCGGTAACCTAATCCCGGCCAATTCTATTCTGATCAGCGAAGTGGAGCTGATAGATTTTAAATAGTATTCAATATTCATTCATATAAAATTGCATTTCTGAGCATGAGGAAATTACTAGCACTGGGAGCCGTTTTTTTTGTTTTATTAGCTGCCTGCAAAAAAGACAAAACACCGCCGTATGATTTTGATGGCAACCTGAAAGCAGATACCCTGAAGATATTGGCTTACATCAAAGAAAAAAATATTACCGATGTAAAGCGTGATACTACCGGTGTTTACTACAAAATCATTGAACCAGGTAACGGGGTAGACAGTGTGTACCAGACTTCTAAAGTAAAAGCAGATTATAAACTGTCTTTACTGGATGGTACAGTGGTAGAAGAATCTAAGCCTACTGACCCGCTGGAGTTCTATTTAAGAGGGGTAATTGTAGGATGGCGTATTGGTTTGCCCAAGATAACTAAAGGTGGAACGATCCAGTTGTTTATTCCTTCTCCCTGGGGATATCAGAATGAAGCGAGTGCTAAAATCCCGGCTAACTCTGTGTTGATCTTCAATGTGAAGGTGCGGGATGTTAATTATTGATTACTGCGTAAAAAGATAAACAAAATGCCCCGCCGATATACCGGCGGGGCATTTTGTTTATGGCCAACCAGCTATAAAAAATGGTTGCTGTTCCTGTTTCCATTAATTTTGATATAAATATTTAACGTAGTGGCACACGAACCTATTTCCGTTTTCGACATCTTCAAGATAGGCATTGGACCGTCCAGCTCCCATACCTTAGGCCCCTGGCGTGCTGCACAGCAGTTTTTGCATGCTGTGGATGCTTCCGGCAAATTATCAATGGTAACCAACGTAAAAGTGTTGCTGTACGGCAGCCTGGCAAAAACCGGGCATGGCCACGGAACAGACATAGCGGTACAGCTGGGGTTGTGTGGGGATGACCCTGTCACATTTGATGTAAACCAGATCACTTCTAAGATAGATGACATCCGCCGTCATAAGAAAATCCTCTTGTCGGGTCAATATGAAATCGTATTTGATCCCCTGGAGGATATTGATTTCCTGTTTGAGGAATCGTTGCCATTTCATCCAAATGCACTTACTTTTCTGGTTTCCTTTACAGACGGAGATCAGCAGGCATTCACCTATTATTCAATAGGCGGGGGTTTTGTAGTGCAGGAAGGTGAAACACATGCCGGAAGTGCCGGTGTGGATCTCCCTTTTCCTATTGATACCGCCCGGCAATTATTGCAATGGTGTATTAAAACAGGGTATAGCATTTCAGAGCTGGTAATGGAAAATGAGGGTGCATGGCGTCCGGAGGAGGTTACACGGGAAGGCGTGATGAAAATATGGCAGGTGATGAAGGAGTGTACTTACCGGGGATGCCATACTACCGGAGAGCTGCCTGGCGGGTTGAGAGTAGCCCGCAGGGCCGCAGCGCTGAATAAAAGGCTTTTAAAAGGCAAGCCTTACCAGGATTATAGCTCCTGGATCACAGCTATCCGGGAAGGCGGTAATGATTTTGCCTATACATTGGATTGGGTGAGCTGTTTTGCATTAGCTGTTAATGAGGAAAATGCTTCCTTTGGCCGGGTGGTAACGGCGCCAACCAATGGTGCAGCAGGGGTAATCCCGGCAGTATTACAGTATTATATTACCTTTTGTAATGGGTTTAAGGACACCCAGATTTTACAGTTCTTATTAACCGCTTCGGAAATAGGCAGCATTTTTAAAAAGCGATCCACCATTTCCGCTGCTATGGGAGGATGCCAGGCAGAGATCGGGGTGTCTTCAGCTATGGCCGCTGCCGCATTAACAGAATGTTTGGGCGGCTCCCAGCGACAGGTATTAATGGCGGCAGAAATAGCGATGGAGCATCACCTGGGGCTTACCTGCGATCCTATTGGCGGGTTGGTGCAGGTACCCTGTATTGAAAGAAATACGATGGGGGCGATAAAAGCTATTACTGCATCACAACTGGCGCTTCAGAGTAATCCGGAATTAGCTAAGGTATCTTTGGATGCGGTGGTGAAAACGATGTGGGAAACAGCGTTGGATATGAATTCCAAATACAAGGAAACCTCTGATGGCGGGCTGGCGGTGAATATCCCTATCAGTTTGCCGGAGTGTTAGTGTCAGGCTAGCCCTATGGTGTTCAGGAGTAACCATATCGCAGCGGAGTGTTTACTGTGGTTGTTGCCGGTGTTTTATCAGATTAAAGATTATATTACAACATCATTAAGTTTTCTTTAAAGCATGCTTAACCACTGCAAACTTCCCCCTGCCTGCTGTAAACTACCTGTTACCTGTTGCAAGTTATTTCTCTTTATACTTTTAGTGGCGCCGCTGGCTTTATCAGCGCAGCAGTTTGGGGGCAATCCTTCTTCCCTGAAATGGGACCAGATCAATACAGATACGGTCAGGATAATATTTCCCAGGGGAATGGTAAAGGAAGGCCAGCGTGTGGCCAATATTGTACAGTACCTGAACCACTATACCCGTTCTTCGATCGGTAACCGGCAGCAGAAGATGAGTATCGTGCTGCAGAACCAGACATTAGAGTCTAACGGTTATGTACAACTGGGACCTTTCAGGTCTGAATTTTATCTTACACCGCCACCTTCTTCTTTTGATCTTGGCGGGCTTAACTGGGTAGATCAGTTGTCCCTGCATGAATACCGGCATGCTTTGCAGAATATGAATTTCCGGCAGGGTATTTCCAAAGTATTTTATTATCTGGGAGGAGAACTGGGGCAGGCAGCTATTACAAATATTGCCGTCCCCAACTGGTTCTGGGAAGGGGATGCCGTGGTGATGGAAACTGCGTTAAGCGCAGAAGGCCGGGGGAGGCTTCCTGCATTTTTTGATGGTTTCAGAGGATTAACGTTGTCGGACAAACGGTATACCTATATGAAGATCCGTAATGGCTCCTATGTTGACTATATACCTAACCATTATCCGTTGGGGTACCTGATGGCCACTTATGGCCGGGAGCATTACGGACAAACTTTCTGGAAAGAAGTAACGACAGATGCCGTACGTTTCAGGGGCCTGTTTTATCCTTTTTCACACAGCCTGAAAAAACGGACGGGCAAGAATGTAACCGGTTTTTACCGGGCTATGTTGTCAGAGTATGCGCCAATATGGAAAGCGTATGCCAGCCGTAAAGATACTACTGCAGCCGTGCCGGTAGGTGCACCCGTGAAAACGGTTACCAATTACAATTATGTTTATCCTGCCGGTAATAATAACTGGATCGTATTAAAGAACAGCTACCGCCGCATTCCAGGTATTTACCTGCTGGATAGTACCGGTAAAGAGACATTGCTGGTACGTCCGGGGATCAATTTTGACAACTTTTTCAGCTATAAAAACGGGAAGGTGGTCTGGGCGGAAGCACGTTATGATGCCCGATGGACCTGGAAGGATTATACTGTTATTAAGATGTATGATCTGAGTACCGGGCATACCCGTAAGATCACCCCCCGTAACCGGTATTTTTCACCAGACATTGCGCACAACGGACAACAGCTGGTAGCCACGGTTACATCCCCCTCTCTGGAATACCGTCTTCATGTAATAGATGCCCAAACAGGGCATCTCCAAAAGATATTGCCTAATCCGGACAACTGGTATTATACTTATCCGAGGTTTACGGCGGATGATCAGTATGTGATCAGTGCTGTCCGTAATCAGCAAGGCCAGATGGCGCTGGTGCAGCAATCCATCACTACCGGTGAAAGCACTGTATTAATTCCGTTCAGCCAGACTGCTTATGGCGCACCCGTTGTCAGCAAGGATACCCTTTATTTTACAGCTGCCATTAAGGATGTAAATGACGTGTATGCATTTACCTTATCCGATAAGCAGTTGTACCAGGTAACCAGCCGGGGCAATAGTGCCCTGCATGTGGCGGTTGACCCGGCAATCAACCGTTTGTTGTTCAGTGAGTTTAGTGCAGATGGTTATACCTTGCGTAGTACTGCTTTAAACAAGGATGCATGGAGAGGTATTGTTATCGGAGAAAACCAGCATAGCAAATGGTTAAGACCTGATTTTAAGGAGGGCGGGGACATCCTTGGTAAAATACCGGCACATACTTATGCCGTTAAAAAATATCCCAAAGCATACCGTCTGTTTAACTTTCACAGCTGGGTACCTACCTTGAATGATCCGGAGTATAGTTTTACGGTATATGCAGATAACATCCTGAATACCGCTGCTACCAACATTGGTTATACCTATAACCGTAATGAAGGAAGTTCAGCGCTGAGTGCTAACTTTCTTTATGGCGCCTGGTTTCCCTACCTGAGTGCCGGTACAGAATATACATTTAACCGTTCGGGGTTGACCAACAAAGGGCGTGTGTACTGGAATGAGCTGAACTGGAATGCAGGCTTTACCATACCGTTGCAATTATCATCCGGCTTATACGGGCGGAGTTTATCCATCAGCAGCAAATATTATTATGCCATTACTTATCCGCAAAGCAATTTTAAATTCAAGGATGAGGGGATACAATATATCAGTAGTAGTATAGTATTTAATAATCAGCGTATCAAAGCCCGTCAGCATCTGTTTTCTCATTTCGGGCAAACACTTCAGTTTAAATATACCAAGTCGATCAGTGCGGCTCCTGCTACGCAGTACTATGGCCGGATGGACCTATATCTGCCAGGGTTACATACTAATCATAGCCTTGTACTGCAGGGAGCCTGGCAGCAAAAGGATACGTTGCAACGTTATTTATTCAGTGATAATTTTTCTTATGCACGTGGCTATAACACTCCTTTTTACGAACATATTTATAAAGTAGGCGCCAATTATCATTTCCCGATTGCGTATCCTGACTGGGGCTTTGCGCAGTTATTATATTTTATGCGTGTAAGGGGAAACCTGTTCTATGATTATAGTATGGCTTATGATTTCAGGTCTAAAGCAAGTACACGTTATGCATCAACAGGGGGAGAGCTGTTCTTTGATACGAAAATCGGGAATACTATTCCGTTTACTTTCGGGATGCGCTTCAGCCATTTGCTGGATAAAGATCCTTCCGACAATACGCAAAACAGGGTTGATTTTATTATACCGCTACAGCAACTATTCAGCTATTAGCAGCAGGCTTACCGTACTTCAAACTTTAGTTTAGGGGCCAGGTAGTAGTCCTTTTCTGCATATTCGACAATAATACTATCGAAGTAAATAACATCTCCTTTTTGCAGTGTTTTTTTAAGCTCATTGCTCCAGATGAGTGGTAACTTATTGGATTTAAAGTTATCGCCGTTAAATTCCTTGTACACCCCTGGTTTTCCGGTAGTGTCATTCAGGTAAGGTTCGTTTTGTTCATAGGTAAATTGAAATGCAATTACCGGATACTTTTTATTGTTTTGGTCCCTGACCACAATGGTGGAATCCAGGAGTTTAAGTACTTCTGGTCTGGGGAGTGTATCACTTAAGAAGATACCCCATGTAGCGCGGAGTTTGGGAGATGGCTTTTTTTGAGCAGGAGCTGTTGATTTGCCGGTAGTCTTTCCTTTACCTGTTTGGGCATATATTGGCAAACAGGCACCCGTAATAAGCAATATATGAAGTAAAAGGAGTTTTCGCATAAATAAAACAGGGATAAAACAATCGCCCGGTATAGTAACGCCGGGCGATTGTAAAAATTATAATGATTTCAGACTTTCCGTAATCATATTTATTTTGGCTTCCGCATCTGCCTTTTTCCGGCGTTCTGCTTCTACTACTTCTGGTTTGGCATTTTGTACAAAACGTTCATTGCCCAGCTTTTTTTCTACAGAAAGTAAAAAGCCCTGCTGGTATTCCAGGTCCTTTAGCAATTCTGCCTTTTGAGCTGCTGTATCCAATACGGTCGCTGTTTCCAGGTAGAACTTATCTTTTTGGACCACCAGGTTGATACAACCGGGTACAGGCACCTGCGTATAGGCGATAGCTGAAGCATTCACCTGTTTGGCCAGCATGCTTTCTATTTGTTTAAACGCATTTTCGTGTTTGGTTTCGATATGCAGAACAATCGGATCTTTAGGTTTGATCTGGTGTTTATTGCGGGCATCCCTGATGCTGGTAATTACTTCCTTGGCCAGCGCACCTTCCACGAGAGTAGTATGATGCGGTGTGCCGGATGGAGCGTATTGTTTTACAATCAGGTCATCACCGGCAGTACGGGGTTGCAGCTGCTGGTATATTTCTTCTGTAACGAAAGGCATATAAGGGTGTAGCAATTGCATTAATCTTTCGAAGAAAGCCACTGTTTGCTGGTAAACAGCTTTGTCAACCGGTTGTTCAAAACCAGGTTTTACCCATTCCAGGTACCAGCTGCAGAAGTCGTCCCAGATCAGGCTGTAAATGGTTTTCAGTCCTTCACTCAGGCGGAAGTCCCTGAACAGTTCAGCCAGTTGTATTTCCACTTCATTCAGCCTGCTTTCAAACCATTGGATGGCAAAGTTGTCTGTAGCAGCAGTCTGATCTGCCTGTCTGCCTTCCCACATTTTTACCAGTTTAAGCGCATTCCATATTTTATTGGCAAAGCTGCGTCCCTGATCACAGCTGGCATCATCAAACAGGAGGTCGTTGCCAGCAGGAGAGGAGATCATAATACCAAAACGCACTGCATCCGCGCCAAAGCGATCAATCAGTTCGAGGAGGTCTGGCGAGTTGCCAAGGGATTTACTCATTTTCCGGCCTTGCTTATCGCGCACCATACCGGTAAAGTATACATCACTGAAAGGTTTTTCGTGTTTGTATTCCATACCGGCCATGATCATACGGGCCACCCAGAAGAAAATGATATCCTGCCCCGTTACCAGTACGGAGGTAGGGTAGTAGTAATTAATATCCTCATTATCCGGATTGGAAATACCTTTAAATACTTCCATTGGCCACAGCCAGGAAGAGAACCAGGTATCCAGGCAATCCTCATCCTGTTTCAGATCTGAAAGCTGCCAGGTACAATCCGGTGTGTTTGCTTTAAACTGTGCAAGTGCCAGGGCTGCAGAGGTAGCTACTTCGAAAGTACCATCCGGCGCGTAATAGGCAGGAATCCGTTGTCCCCACCACAATTGGCGGGAAATACACCAGTCCTTAACATTTTCCATCCAGTATTTATAGGTAGCCAGGAAGCGGTCGCCGGGATGGATCTGTACATCTCCACTTACTACCGCATCCAGTGCTGGTTTTGCCAGCTCTGCCATTTTTACAAACCATTGGGTAGAGATACGTGGTTCTATCACGGTATCCGGGTTACGCTGACTGTAGCCAAGCCGGGTGGTATATTCCTGTTCTTTTTCCAGCAGTCCCAGTTCCTGTAAGGCTGCT
This sequence comes from Chitinophaga sp. H8, assembly GCF_040567655.1. NCBI lineage: Bacteria > Pseudomonadati > Bacteroidota > Chitinophagia > Chitinophagales > Chitinophagaceae > Chitinophaga > Chitinophaga defluvii. The sequence goes on from NZ_JBEXAC010000001.1 coordinate 634,552, forward strand.
ACTACTTTTTTGCGTGCCACGAAGCGGTCTTCTCCTACAAAAACCTCTGCCGCCGCGCTGAGAGTACCATCATCGTTGAGCGTATCTACTACTTCCAGGTTATGTTTCAGCCCCAGGTTATAGTCATTGATATCGTGTGCCGGTGTTACTTTCAGCGCACCCGTACCAAATTCTTTATCTACATATGTATCAAAAATAACCGGTACTTTTCTGTTTACCAGCGGTACGATGGCAAAATGGTTGGCCAGGTGAGCATACCTTTCATCTTCCGGATTAACGCAGATGGCAGTATCCCCCATGATTGTTTCCGGGCGCTGTGTAGCGATGGTAATGAATTCGCCTGTAGGCGTATCATTTTTATCTACAACAGCATATTTTACGTGGTAAAGTTTTCCCTGGAGGTCTTTGTATTCTACTTCTTCATCACTGAGTGCCGTTTTGGCTTTGGGATCCCAGTTGATCATACGGGCACCACGGTATATCAGTCCTTTAGCGTAGAGATCCGTAAAAACCTTGATAACAGCCTCATAATAATGGTCGTCCATGGTAAAAGTTACCCGGTCCCAGTCGCAGGAACAGCCGAGCTTTTTTACCTGGTGGTAAATGATACCACCATATTTATCTTTCCATTCGTAGGCATGTTTAAGGAAGTCTTCGCGGGTAAGCTGGGATTTATCAATCCCTTTTTCCTTTTTGAGCATGTCTACCACTTTGGCTTCAGTAGCAATGGAAGCGTGATCAGACCCAGGCACCCAGCAAGCATTAAAACCACTCATACGTGCCCGGCGGACCAATATATCCTGTACGGTTTCGTTCAGGGTATGTCCCATATGCAGTACCCCCGTTACATTAGGCGGAGGGATAACAATAGTAAAAGGCTGCCGGTGATCGGGCTTACTACTGAAATATCCTTTGTCCATCCAATGCTGGTACCATTTTTCTTCCGCCGCAGCAGGCAGATAATTTTTCGAAAGTTCCATGCTGTTCATAATGTAAGGTTGCAAAAATAAAGGAGATTAGCCATAGAAGGAAATCTAACCTGGAGGAACTTTGCGGTGGGAGGAAATTCTATTGCATTTCGCTGATAATCTGGCAGGTTTTTTCCACCATATCCGGTGTGATATCGAGGTGGGTCACCATTCTCACCTGGGTAGGAGAGATGGGCATCACCAGGATGTCTTCCTTTTTGAGGAAATCAGCAAAGAATTGTGGTGTCCAGTCGCCTTTTACTTCAAAGATGAGGATATTGGTTTCCACGGGGAGCATATGACCAATAAAGGGTTTTTCGAGGAGGGTCTGGGCGATTTGTTTGGCATGTAAATGATCTTCTGTCAGCCTTTGGATATGGTTTTCCATGGCATAGATGCCGGTAGCCGCCATGTATCCGGCTTGCCGGAGGCCGCCTCCCAGTTTTTTACGGATTCTGCGCGCAGCTTTGATAAAGTTTTCGCTTCCTAGCAGTACGGAACCCATGGGGCATCCCATTCCTTTATTGAGGCATACGGAGATACTATCGAACGCCTGACCAAAGTCTTTTGGGTCTTGTCCGGTAGCTACGAGGGCATTAAACAGGCGGGCGCCGTCAAGGTGCAGTGGCAGGCGGTGTTGCTGGCATACTTCGCGGATGCTGACAATTTCCTCCCAGTTGTAGCAGCACCCACCGCCCCGGTTGGAGGTGTTTTCGAGGCAAACGAGGCTGGTACGGGCTTTATGTACATCATCCGGGTTAATGGCTGCCGCCACGGCAGGGGCTGTAATCATGCCGCGGTCTCCTTCGAGGGCCCTTACCTGGGCGCCCGCATTAAAAGCGATGCCCCCTCCTTCATATATGTATACGTGTGCGAGGTGGCTGCAAATCACTTCATCACCCGGTTGGGTATGGACTTTAATTGCGATCTGGTTGCTCATTGTGCCGGAAGGGCAGTACAGGGCTGCCGCTTTGCCAAAAAAAGCTGCCATCATGGCTTCCAGTTTATTTACATCGGGGTCTTCACCAAAAACATCATCGCCTACCTGAGCCTGGAGCATCGCCTGTAACATGCCAGGGGTGGGGCGTGTAAAAGTGTCGCTTCTGAAGTCAATCATTTTGTTGAAAAATTTGCAATGTATTTTAGGATAAATTAGTGAAGATGCTAATTTAATAATGATTACTTATCAATTGTTAAAATTTAATTAAAGCGTGAAAAAGAAGGACTAAAGCACTATTAGAATTCGTTTATATAGAGTACTTTGTTATAGAGCAGGTATTATTAACATGTATTTGGAAGAGTGATGTATTAGCACGATCTTTGCACGCTAATTTGTGGACGAGAAATTTTGTAAGATAAATATTTTCCCAAATTCAAACAAAATAATTCTTGTTATGTTATTTATTAGTAAACCAATACAATTTTTCATATGAGGCAACTTAAAATTGCCACCCAGATCACCAACCGTGATTCGCAGGCGGTAGAAAAGTACCTGCAGGAAATCTCGAAGATCCCTTTGTTAACACCTGAGGAAGAGACCGTTTTGGCGCAGCGTATAAAAATGGGCGATCAAAAGGCTCTTGAAAGATTGACTACAGGAAACCTACGGTTCGTTGTTTCTGTGGCGAAGCAATATCAGCATCAGGGGCTTAGCCTCAGCGACCTTATTAATGAGGGCAATTTGGGCTTGATTAAAGCAGCGCAACGTTTCGATGAAACCAAAGGTTTCAAATTTATTTCTTATGCTGTGTGGTGGATACGTCAATCGATTCTCCAGGCTTTGGCAGAACAAGGTCGTTTAGTTCGCCTGCCACAGAATAAAATTGGCACATACAATAAAGCTAATAAAGCTTACATGGCATTTGAACAGGAGAATGAGCGGGAACCTTCTACAGAGGAACTGGCCGAGATCCTGGAAATGTCCGAATCGGAAATCAACAACATTTTCCAAAGCAATACCCGTCATATGTCGCTGGATGCCCCTGTGCACGAAGCGGAAGATGTAGCCATGGGCGATTTACTGGAAGGTGGTGACATTACCGATGATGATGTCATGAGAGATTCTCTTCGTGAAGAGATCCGCAGGGTACTGAAATCCCTGAGTCCGCGCGAAGCTGAAATCGTAAACGCCTATTTTGGTCTGGATGGTGAGAACGGAGCAACAATCGAACAAATTGGTCAGAAATATGATCTGACTAAAGAAAGGATTAGACAAATCAAAGAACGTGCTATCAAGCGGCTGCAAAAAGCCCGTTATAGTGGAGCATTGAAGTCCTACCTGGGATAATGATTTGACTGAACAACGATGGGAATATTTCCAGATGCTGGATCTAATCTATTTATTCTATAAAAACACCGGTCTTGTAAATACATGGCCGGTGTTTTTGTTATGTGTCCAGCCCTTATTTTTGCAGGATATTATGCGTATCGTCACTCTTTTCTTCCTTACCGGTGTCTTATTCGCTTCGTGCGAAAAGGATATCAGCGTAAACCTGCATCAGCAGGTGGATAAGCTGGTGGTGGAAGGTAAAATAGAAAGTGGCCGGTACCCACAGGTAGTACTTACCCGCAGCCTGGATTATTTTTCCAGGATAGATCCGGCACAACTACTGAATTCTTTTGTGCATGGTGCAGTGGTAACGGTATCTAATGGCAGCAAAACCATTACGCTGAAAGAATATGCCGGCAATGCAGGTGGTGGTACTCCTTTGTTCTTTTATTCGGCAGACAGTATGCAGTTGGGGAATGCTTTCCGGGGAGAGGTGAATATGACCTATACTTTAAAGATAGTTGCTGACAATAAGTCATATGAGGCAGTCACCACAATTCCTCCCATCACGTTATTGCTGGACGATATGTTTTGGCAGAAAGCGCGGTCAAAAGAGGACAGCACGAAAGCCCGCTTAATAGTGCGGATCATAGATCCGCCGGATTTAGGGAATTATGCCAGGTATTTCACTAAGCGTAACAGGGAGCCTTATTACCCCGGACTTAATTCTGTGATAAATGACGAATTAACGAACGGCACTACTTTTGACATGGGAGTAGACGCTGGTGTGGACAGGAATAAAAAGATTGATTTTGAAGCTTCCGGTTATTTTGAGAGGGGCGATACCGTTACACTGAAGTTTTGTAATATCGATAAAGCGACTTATGATTTCTGGCGTACACTTGATTTTGCATTCAGCAGTACCGGCAACCCGTTTTCCTCACCTACACAAATATTAAGTAATGTAAGTGGTGCTTTAGGATACTGGGGGGGATACACGGTGCAGCATAAAACGATTATTATACCAAAATAATTTATATAGTAACAAGTATGGAGAACAATCAACAGCAGGAGCATGTACATTTACTGATTATCGGTTCAGGTCCGGCCGGTTATACTGCAGCTATTTATGCATCCAGGGCTAATCTGAAGCCTGTTTTATATCAGGGGATACAGCCTGGCGGACAATTAACTATTACTACTGAGGTAGAAAATTATCCAGGTTATCCGGAGGGCATCCAGGGACCGGAAATGATGGTAGATTTTGAAAAACAAGCCAGCCGGATGGGTGCGGATATCCGTTACGGTATGGCATCAGCCGTAGATTTAAGCAGTCAGCCTTATAAAGTAACTATTGACGAAGAAAAGGTAATTACAGCGGATGCACTGATCATTGCCACCGGCGCTTCTGCCAAGTGGTTAGGCTTACCATCAGAGCAACGCCTGAATGGTAGCGGGGTATCTGCGTGTGCTGTTTGCGACGGGTTCTTTTTCCGTGGAAAAGAGGTGGCGATCGTGGGAGCAGGAGATACTGCAGCTGAAGAGGCCTTATACCTGTCGAAAATGTGTACTACCGTACATATGATTGTGCGTAGGGGTGAAATGCGTGCGTCCAAGGTAATGCAGGACCGTGTATTAAAAACGTCCAATATTATCGTATACTGGAATAGTGAAACACTGGAAGTATTGGGAGATGGCAAAGTAGAGGGCGTAAAATTGCTGAACAATAAAACACAAGCCGAAACTGTAGTACCGGTAAGTGCATTTTTTGTGGCTATCGGTCATCAGCCTAACTCCGGCATTTTTAAAGGACAGCTGGAACTGGATGAACAGGATTATATTAAAACGGTACCAGGAACTTCCCGTACCTCTGTAGAAGGTGTATTTGCCTGTGGGGATGTACAGGATAAAATATACCGTCAGGCAGTAACTGCCGCCGGAAGCGGGTGTATGGCTGCACTGGATGCAGAAAGATATTTATCTGCTAAGGAACACGCTTAATATTAGCTGAAAACATAAGATAAGCGCATAGAGCTGGAAGTATCAGGGAAACGATCTTTTTCGTTTTTAACAGGCTTTCAGCTTTATGCTTTTGTATATTGCAGCTACTTTTTAATTGATAATTAAGCATATATGCTGACTATTGCTTTGGAGCAAGTGCATTTTCATGCATATCATGGTTTTTTCCCGGAGGAAACTATTATCGGTAACGATTTTATAGTGGACATCTATGTCCGTATTCCTGCTACTACCCCTATCGATGATCTTTCAGAAACAGTTAATTATCAAGGGCTTTATGAAATTGCTGCTGCCTTAATGAAAACTCCCCGGGCTTTACTGGAAGAAGTAGTGTTTGATATAAGCCGGGAAATAAAACAAACGTATCCTGCTGTACAGCAAAGTACGGTAACACTCCGCAAAATGAACCCACCTATGGGCGCCAGTATCCGGAACTCCATGGTAACCCTGGAAAAACAATATTAGTAGTTGCTAATAGTTAGGTTACAGGTATTAGAATTTTCTAATCTGGTTATTTTTTACTCCTGAAATCCTTCGGGAACTGATTATATTTCGTATTTTTATAATTGTAATTAATGATTCATTCAAGCTGAACTCCTTTCCTATGTTAAAACGGATATTCGTATTAGCCTTATCAGTGTTTTTTATTGGTGATATACACGCACAAAGTGTAGAGGAGATGGTGGAGCAGGCAAGGCAACTGGAAAAGCAGATGAAGGAAGTGGAGGCATTGGAAAAATACAGGGAGGTTTTAAAGATCCAGCCGGATCAGCTGCAGGCACTTACCGGAGCCAGTGAATTATGTTCCCGGGAAGGCAACCGTCAGAAAAATAAGGAGGAAAAATCAAAATATTTTAATACTGCCAAAACCTATGCTGCATCAGCACTTGCACTGGATGCAAACAGTGCGGAGGCTAATTATGCCATGTCAGTGGCGATGGGGCGTATAGCACTTATCTCTGGTGCCAAGGACAAGGTAGCTGCTTCCAAGGAAGTGCAAAAATATGCGCAGCTGGCATTGAAGTTTAATCCTGGTTTTGCGAAAGCTTATCATGTATTAGGTAAATGGAATTATGAGGTGGCTAATCTTAGCGCTTTTGAAAAGGGAGCAGCTAAAGTACTGTTTGGTGGTGTACCGGAAGGGTCGCTGCAGGAAGCGATCAATAATTATGAAAAGTGTCGTAAACTGGAACCTTCTTTTTTATTAAACTATTATGACCTGGCAAAGGCATATAAGCAGGATGAGCAGCAGGAAAAAACAATAGAAGTACTGAAGAAAGCCCTTACGCTTCGCAATATATACCAGGATGACGCTGCAATTAAGGCAGATTGTAAGAAGATGCTGGAAGAGCTGGAGTGATCAGATATTTTTCCCTTTCCATTTCCCGCTTCGCAGATACCAGATACACAAGGCCAGTATGATAGTCCAATAAATAAAGTCAGCCCCCCAGGCCAGATGAAGCGGGCTATGCCAGCGTTCGATCACTATATCACAATATATCAGGTATCCTATTACCGCCATAAACTCTATCAGCAGATTGACGCGGGTATCTCCGGTACCGGTAACGCCATTGAATACCACCGCAGCAATAGCCATCAGCAGTGTACTGAGGGTAATAATACGGATAGAAGGAATGGCTTCCCGGATCAATTCCGCATCATTGGTATAAATATGTAATAATACATCCGGGAACAGGTTGATTAATATACATACTACTGCAGCGCAGATGATATTGAAGGTAACTGTTTTGCGGATGACCCTGAAAACCTGTTCTGACTTACCCTGACCTATTACATTGCTGACCATGGTATTGCAGGTAGCCGCTAATGCCCAGGTAAAAATCCCAAAGAAACCAAACACACTGCGCAGCATATTGGAAATGGCCAGTGGCCGTTGCCCCAGGTGTTCAATAAATATAAAGAATACAAACCAGCTGCCTATGCTGAACAAAAACTGGACAATCAGCGGGGTGGAAACCGCCAGGATACTCCTGGAGATCTGCCAGTTGGGTTTCAGGAAAGCGAAGAGCTGGAATCGTTTACTGTATCCCCTGGTATAAATAATGCTATAGGCTACGATCAGTCCGGTCGTTTCAGCAATAACAGAAGCATATGCCGCACCATTCAGACCCATGGCGGGAAATCCCCATTTACCAAATATCAGGGTATAATCAAAGAAGATGTTCATGAATTCCTGACATATAGCCGTAACTGCCAACACTTTAGAGTGGCCGGTACCGATGTAAAAAGCATTAGCCATCCCCAGGAGCATTAATGGTAACAGTCCCCATATACGTATACGGATGAACGCGGTTGCCGCCTCGTAAATGGTATGATCATGCAGGCTTTTGGAAAAAAAGTATGGCGCCAGGGAAAGAGTGATAAGAATACCCGCCAGGGCAAACATAATACCCAGCGAGAGGCCGTTTGAAAACAACTGCCCTATACCCATGTGGTTCTGCTGCCCGGCGCGGCGTGCAATCAATACTTCCAGCCCGTTGTTAAGTCCGTAGGCAATCATATACATCACCAGGTAGTAGATCCCCGCAATACCATTTGCTGCCAGCTCCAGTTCGCCCAACCGGCCGAGAAAGGCCATATTGGTCATATGGTTAATTTGCGGCAGTACCAATGCCAGGCATATGGGGGCCGCTATTTTTATAATCTGCCTGTTTGTTACTTCCAGTATCATGGGGCGCTAAGTTCATTATTTGGGATGGTTTTACAAGGAATAAATGACGTATGGGATTTGTCAGACGGCAGGGCTGGCAACATTTTACGAAAATTGGTTATTATTGTGGCTCATTAGAAATGTAAAATATGCCCGTGGCTTATAACATTCATCCATCGTATGCGGTAGATGATGCAACATTGCTGGAAACGGACCTGACCACCTGTCATTTATTGGTTTTGATAGGGAAGGGCACTTTTAGCTATGCGGTATTTGATCCTGCTATACAAAAATTCCTGGCATTGAAATCATACAGCTACCAGCCTCAGAAAATGGCAGTTGCTGATCTGGAAATGATAGAGCAGGTTTTTGATGTAGATAAGTTGTTACTGACTGCTTTTAAGTCAGTATTGCTGGCATTTGATACACCGGAATGTTCACTGATTCCGGAAACGCATTACGTACCCCGGTTAAAGAAGGATTATCTGCATGCAGTACATCAGGAGAAGTTGCAGGAGGCGGTGCTGGCAGATACAATGCCGGCATTATCCATTGTGAATGTATTTGCTGTAGATAAGGACCTGCTGGGTTTTTTACGGAAAGAGTTTTCAACAGACCGTATTATCCATGCACATACTGCCTTGCTGCAATCTTACCCGATGGACCTGGATTATCAAAGTGGAGACGGCGTAGCTTTTGTGGAAGTGCAGCGTAACCGGTTTACACTTACTGTCTATACTTCAGGTAATTTATTGATACAACAGCAACACGAATACCAGGAAGGGCTGGATATAGTATATCATCTGGTGAATACCTTACGCCAGCTTGGAGTAGATGAGCAAAAGATAAAAGTAAAATTGTCCGGTGCTCTGGCAACGGATTCCCAGGTGTATCAGGAAGTGTTCAAGTTTATCCCGCGGCTTGAATGGACACAACGTTTGTCCGGGTTTAAATATATTACCCAGATGCAGGAAATACCAGGATATTATTTTCACAATTTATATGCTTTAGCGTTATGCGTGTAATCGGAGGAGAATATGGAGGACGACGCTTTCAGCCGCCTGCAAATATGCCGCACACCAGGCCCACAACAGATATTGCAAAAACAGGATTGTTTAATGTTATTGAAAACAATCTGGACATTGCCACGCTGAAAACCCTGGATATTTTTGGGGGAACAGGAAGTATCAGTTATGAACTGGCATCCAGGGGAGCAACAGATCTTACCATTGTGGAGAAAGACCCGGCTATGGCTAATTATATATCAAAAACTGCGGAGGCTATGGGAATAGGGCTGAAATTGTTCCGCATGGATGTATTTAAGTATTTGCAGCAGTGTACAGAAAAATTTAATTTTATTTTTGCAGGACCTCCCTATGCCCTGGAAACTATTGATCAACTACCCTTAATCGTCTTTGAGCGGGAGTTACTGAATCCGGAAGGATGGTTTGTATTAGAACATACTCCCCGCAATAATTACAAAGAATATCCCTATTACCGAACAGAAAAGAAATACGGTACCACTATATTTTCCCTGTTTATTAACCGGGAAGCATTGAAGAAATAGCTATGGGTAACAGTAGTTGCCAGAGTTACGGTATACCAAAAATGTACGCTAAACGCTGAATTATGTCTCGTATTTGTTTATTCCCAGGCACATTTGATCCTATTACTTTAGGGCATACTGATATCATTGACCGGGCACTGGATCTGTTTGATGAACTGGTTATCGGGATTGGTATTAATAACAGTAAGGTACCTATGTTTGCGGTGGAGCAAAGAATAGCATGGATCCAGGAAATTTATAAAGATCAGCCCAAGATAAAAGCAGCGTCTTATGAAGGGTTGACAGTTAATTATTGTAAGAAGATCGGGGCCCGTTTTATCCTGAGGGGAATACGTTATGTGAATGATTTTGAGTATGAAAAAACGATAGCGGATGCCAACAGGATGATGGATAGAACAATTGAGACTATCTTTTTGGCTTGTACCCCTCAATATTCTTCGATTGCTTCCACATTGGTAAGGGATATTTACCGTAATGGAGGAGATGTAACACAGTTTTTACCAGCAGCAGTTTTACGTACATTAAAGGAACAGCAATAATCCCAACGGATTAAACAGGATATTTTGGTTATTCAACAATAATTTACCCTTATGAAAACAATCTGGCATTCTCTGGATATATCATTGGACCAGTTGAATGAAATAGGCAAAGGTACAATGGGCGAATACCTTGGAATGGAATTTACAGAAATCGGACCGGACTATATCCGCATGATGATGCCGGTAGACCACCGGACCAGGCAGCCCTACGGACTATTACATGGAGGTGCTTCTGCTGCCCTGGCAGAAACAGTTGGTAGCATCGCTTCCGCCCTGATCATTGATCAGGAGAAGCAAATTTGTGTAGGAATGGAAATTAATGCCAACCATGTACGGGGTGTAAGAAATGGTTATGTGCATGCTATCGCCAAGCCATTGCATATTGGTGCTACTTCACATGTATGGGATATCCGCATTACAGATGATGACCATAAACTGGTATGTGTAAGCCGCTTAACAATGGCTATACTGGCGAAGCGATAAGGTTTATACGTTATACCCTTCCTGTTTAAATACGTCTATGATATTCTGGTAAGAGAATTTCAGGTATTTAGCGATATTCTCCGGTTTTATCCATTGAATATCCATGATATCTTCTTCAATCTGAGGTACGGTGAGTTCTGTGCCGGTAAAAGCCATTTTATACCAATAGGTATGCTTCAATACTTTTTTCCCTTTCATGGGATAGTAGTGAAATGTTTCAATGATCTTATGCTCAAGCGTGATATGATGTAGTCCTGTTTCTTCTGACACCTCACGTACAGCACAGGTTTCCAGGCTTTCCCCATCATCCTGTTTGCCTTTAGGTAAATCCCATTTACCCCGGCGGAACATTAGCAGGATATCACCCTCCTGGTTAGTAATCAGCCCCCCTGCTGCCACCAGCGTGGTGAAATTTTTCTCTACCAGTTTAAAGAGGCGTGCTACATCTGCTTGTATAAATACAGCAGCAGGTAACTGGTCCTCTTCCAGTTTTTGAAGCGTTTCCCTGATCGTTACAGGATCAGGGGAGGTAAACATATCTGCATCTTCGTACGCTGCTGGTATTACCTGCGGAGTAGCACAAAGGATAAGTGGTCTTTCGTTGAGATAAATAACTATATTTTCTTGCATGAAGGCGAAATTACGAATTACAGATATTTAATGATCCATGATAAATGATAAATGGATGCGGACGAATGATAAATGAATATTACTTTTGCGTCCGTATGAATACAGTCAGTGAAAAACAAGTTGCAGAAAGATTGCTGCAGGTGCAGGCCGTAAAATTAAGTCCTGCTGAGCCTTTTACATGGGCCTCCGGTTGGAAATCGCCTATTTATTGCGACAACCGTAAAGTATTGTCTTTTCCTTATGTACGCGACTATATTAAATCGGAACTGAGCAATATGGTATATGAAACGTTTCCTGAAGCTGCTATAATAGCGGGAGTTGCTACTGCAGGCATACCGCATGGTGCCCTGGTAGCCGATCAGCTGAAACTGCCTTTTATTTATGTTCGTTCCAAGCCGAAAGAGCATGGAATGGGCAACCAGATTGAAGGGGTACTTCAACCAGGCCAGCCGGTGGTTGTAATAGAGGACCTGATATCAACAGGGAAAAGCAGTCTGGAAGCGGTACAGGCTATCCGTGCAGCAGGAGGAGAAGTGATAGGCCTGGTGTCTATATTCAATTACGGTTTTGATGTGGCAGTAAAAGCTTTTGCAGCAGCAGGCGTACCGTTTTATTCTTTGAGTAATTATAGTGCTATGATAGCCCTGGCTGTAGAAAAAGGCATGGTTACTGCAGGGGAAGAAGCTGCCCTTCAGGCATGGAGAAGTGCGCCTGATCAATGGGGGAAATAGCCAACTATTATTTATTTTTTGTATATTCGGGTTGTTAAATTATAAACTATGCGTATTGTTAAGTTAGTATTGCTGATGATGCTGGGTAGCATTGGTGTTACAATGGCTCAGAGCAAAAAGGGGACCCTTGTTACGGCTAAAATAAGCACACCTACGGTACAATGTGAATCCTGCAAAAACCGGATAGAGCGGTTTATGCAAAAGGAGGAAGGTGTACAATCCACCAAAGTGGATTATAAAAAGCACATTACAACGGTGAAATTTTATAGTGACCGTACCAATATAGAAAATGTAAAGGCAGCTATTGCCAATGTGGGATATGATGCAGATAATGTAACTGCCAATACAGAATCTTATGAAAAGCTGCCATTATGTTGTAAAAAGCCTGAAGATGGCGGCGGAATGGAAAAAAAGCAATAAATCGCTATAAAAGCAGGTAAAACTGCAGAAGTATTGAAGCCACACGAAAGTGTGGCTTTTTTTATGCCTGTAAGGAACGCCATTTGTTAAAAAGGATCTTTAAAGAACAGCTACATTGATGACAACCAGCTGGAATACTATGCAAAACTTCTACGCAGGAGCTAATCTGATGGTTGATGTTCTACCTGGTCTGACAGTTGGGGCGGAGTATTTATGGGGGAAGAAAATACTGGACTATGCAGATGGAATTTCAAAGGGTAAAGGTGCACAGCGGGTTAATTTCGGTATTATGTATAATTTCTGAGTTTGGGGTGGAAACGATCCCGGTAGGCCAGATAGTTGAGCAAGAAAATTGTTAAACAGAGGCCACCGGGATTTTAATTGGCATATCTATTGCGACAGCATTTATTATGGAAAAGCGAATTATTACCGTATACCTGAACAGCAAGCCTTACAAGTTGTCCATAGATATTGACCGGTCTAAAGACATGACTACCTACCGGGTCATTAATAACGCTAATGAGGAGGAACTGGAGGATTTTATCCCTGATAATCTCGAATTTGATGAGGACGGACAAATGAAAATGGACGAGCGGATCCAGACTACGGAAGGCATTGAAATTGCCAAAGCCATCTGGAAGGCTATAGACGACCAGTTAAATATTGGTGAGTAATACAGCTGAAAAGGAAATTGGAAACATTTTATGGGGTACATAAGATGCTTTCGTTGTTTGTATAACTGATTGAAAATAAGAGAGTTTAAAAGAACTTCAGGGCCTGTTTGGTTTCACATTTGATAGGGAAAGGGAGGAAAACCCCTCCTTTGCCTACTTTACAATTGCCGGTAGCTTTAATGGTCACCTCTTTATTAGCTAAAGCGCTCCAGGCATTTTTAAGCACATTTTCCATATTTACCTCCAGTTTTACAGGAAAGTAAAAAGTGTCTTTCGCGGGTATATAAATGAGGGTGTCCTGAATAGAATGCCCAACTTGTGTATCATCAAAGAAAAGGTCAAAATTGGCATCCTTCAGTTTAAGATTAAAATTATTAGGATTGTAATATGCCAGGGTCATCCGCACGATACTTTTTGAGAACCCCATTTCATCAAAGCTAAATCCTGCTACGTTTACAAATTCCAGATCCTTCATTTTTTCACAGGCGCTCATCGTCCCCCAGGTAATAAGTACCAAAACTAACAAACGGATATTTCTCATGATAGCCACCAGTGATTTTAAATTTTACGTAAACCTACAAGAAACCCTTTACTTAACAAAAGCACAGGTAGGAATTAGGAAACATTTAACGGCAGGGGGAGGGGGCTTTTAGAAAAAGCATCATTAATACCTCTTTTTTTAATTTAGCAAAATACATCACATTACTACTATTTAATATTGTACTTTTGCAGCATAACTCCTTAAAAATGAATGCAAAAGATACTAATAAGTTTAGTAATTTTGCTATTATTTGAAATTTTACTTTAAATGTCACTTTACTAAAAATAATAGCATATTTTTTATCTTTCTATAAATTGTTTTTCAATTACTTAATATTAATTGTTAAGTAATTTGCATTAACAAAACAGCAGAACGAAATCATGCTATTTTCAATGACCATTTTTAAATTTTGACGATATGTCAGTTGATGAAAAATCAGGAACTTTATTAATTGAATCTCAATATTTTCCACCAATCTCTTACTACAAGACTTTAATTAAACACAATGTATTACAGATCGAGATATATGAGCACTACCAAAAGCTTAGTTATCGTAACCGTACATACATCGCCGGACCAAATGGGAGAATGTTGCTGAGTGTGCCATTAACGAAAGGAAAAAATCAGCGAACCGTGATGAAGGACGTTAGGATAAGCAATGAAGAAAATTGGCAGGGGCTGCATTGGAAGACAATTATTTCTGCTTACCGGCGGTCTCCCTGGTTTGAGTATTATGAGGATGATTTGCAAAAGTTGTATGAAAAGCCTTATAGTTTTTTGTTGGATTGGAATATGGCTTGCTTTGAATGGGCTAACCAAACGTTAGGGATTTCCTATGATATTACAACCACAGAGAGTTTTATTATGAAATATGATACTGTTCCGGATATAACTGACGCACGTGAGCATATCCGGCCTACAAATCTTGTGCCCCCCAGCCATGACCTGCAAGGTCCTTATACTCAAGTGTTTCAGGAAAGAGTTGGGTTTTTGTCTGACCTGAGTATCCTGGATCTGCTTTTTTGTGAAGGGAAGCATGCACTGGAAGTGATTAAAAAGTAAATTTAAATGTTCGGTAAATTGTTTTAACATATTGATATATAATTAGTTGAATAATTGTTTAATTTACTTTGCCGGTTAATTGCATTTGCGGAAAAAAAAATTACTTTAGCAATAGAACAAAATATATAGCTTTGCAACCAATTTTGCTGGGTTTCGAACTGACGTAGGTGTGTAAACCAGTAGTTTTCCAGCGAGGGGAAAAGGAGCATTTATCCTGTAGTATAAATTTTATTACTAATCCTGAAATTCATTCGCAGTTTTAAATGAATAACACCTACACAGACCTCGTTAAACAAACATTTGAATTCCCCCAGGAGGGCTTTGAAGTAAAAGATAACTACCTGGAATTTAATGGTTTGGATATAAAGGCATTGATAGACAAGTACGGAACACCTTTTAAGCTTACTTATTTGCCTAAAATAGGTATGCAGGTAAATAAGGCCAAAAAGATGTTCCATGACGCTTTTAAGAAGAACAGGTACGACGGAAGTTATTATTATTGTTATTGCACGAAGAGTTCGCATTTCTCCTTTATTATGGAGGAAACATTGAAACACGGTGTGCATATTGAGACTTCTTTCGCATACGATATTGACATTGTTAATAAGCTGTATGAGCGGAAGAAGATCAATAAAGAGACTTCAGTTATTTGTAATGGTTTTAAAACCAAAGCTTATACAAGAGCAATAGCGCGTCTTGTCAACAGTGGTTTTAAAAATGTAATTCCTGTACTGGATAACAAGGAAGAGCTGGACGATTATAAAAAATTTATCAGAATCAAGGATAAGGTGAAGCTGGGCATCCGAGTGGCTGCAGAAGAAGAACCGAGTTTTGATTTTTATACCTCTCGTCTGGGTATACCTCCAAGAGACATTTTGGAGTATTATGTGGATAAGATCAAAGGAAATGAGAAGTTTGAGCTGAAAATGCTACACTTCTTTATGAATAAAGGGATTAAGGACGATATTTACTACTGGAGCCAATTTAACAGGGTAATTAACCTGTACTGTCAGCTTAAGAAAATATGTCCTGAACTGGATAGTATTAATGTTGGTGGTGGATTTCCTATCAAGCACTCTCTGGGGTTTGATTACGATTATAGTTACATTATTAATGAGATCGTAGCCAATATTAAGAGTATGTGTAAAAAAAATAAGGTTCCGGTACCTGATATTTACACAGAATTTGGTTCCTTTACAGTAGGAGAAAGCGGAGCGGTTATTTATAGTGTGATAGGTGAGAAGATGCAGAATGACCGTGAATCCTGGTATATGATTGATAGCTCTTTTATAACTACTTTGCCAGACACCTGGGGAATTGGAGAGAAATTTTTGATGCTACCTATCAATAAGTGGGATCAGGAGTACCAGGAGGTACACCTGGGTGGGCTTACCTGCGATGGATATGATTTTTATACATCTGAAGAGCATATAAATGCGGTGTTCCTGCCAAAACATAGCTCAAATGGAGAGCCCTTATATATTGGGTTTTTCCATACCGGAGCCTATCAAGATCAGTTGAGCGGATATGGTGGAATTAAGCACTGCCTTATTCCATCTCCGAAACATGTGATAGTAGGTTATGACAAGAACGGGCAACTAAAAGATTGGTTATACGCAAAGGAGCAAAGCGCTCAAAGTATGTTGAAGATTTTGGGTTATTAAAAAAATGGGTTAGTAATCCACCTGAAAACCCCTCGATTTTTCGAGGGGTTTGCTTTTTTAGAAGCAGTACTCCTATAAGTATCTTCTGTAGCCGGACTCCAATTATTTATATAAGATGTTGCTGTTTAATCAGGAAAGGCTTCCAGTTTACTGAAAGCCCCCTTCATGACATAGGTTAAGATGGAGATATTCAACGTATAAGGACAATAGTAGTATTCATGAACTTTGAGGGCACGAATATATAGTAGTGCCATAAAAAATACAGTACCTGAAAGTTGTAATTTTTGTTATCATATTATGACCTGCCTCAGGGAGCATAATGCAGCTAATATTCCTACCTGAAATGATACATAAGCTTTATTATAAATCTATATGTATTTAATATAAGTGTCTGTTGTAAGTTGTGAGCATATAATCCCTTTTGTAAGCTGTACCATGGCAATATTGAGGTAAGGATGTAACCGGCCTCACACTTACGTGTAGGTAAGGAGCATGAAAAAAGGGCCTGAAAAGGCCCTCTTCTTAAATCCCTCATGAAAAATCTTGTTATTCTACTGTAATTGCTTTCGGTGCGTCTTGTTTATTTTCTTTTTTAGGAAGATTTACTTTCAGTACACCATTGTCGTATTTAGCATTAATCTTTGATGCATCTACGCTTTCATGCAAGGTGAAAGCACGTTTGAAAGAACGGAAGCTGAATTCTTTGCGAATCTGCTTTTCATTTTCATCCTTTGTTTCAGTTTTCTTTTCAGCGCTGATCGTAAGTGTTTTGTCTTCCACACTGATCTTAAAGTCTTCTTTTGAGAAGCCAGGTGCCATTACATCTAAAAGGTAGGCTTCCTTCGTTTCATGAACATTAACCGGTGGGTGTGCACCAAAGAAGTCTGCAGTAGCAAAATCATCTTTCCATAATTTATTCAATCCGGCATTGTTAAAAATGTCTTCCATAATTCCACCAAAAGTTTTAGGAAGCGGGCTGTGATTCAATTTTACCAGTGTCATACTTTATATTTTTTAGTTTAAACATGTTTTTTAAGAACATGGATAACAGATCAAATGGGATACCAATGCCATAAAGCTGAAATTTTGTTAGGAAAAGATATATTAATAATGACATTGTGTCGTGTTTTGTGTTTGGTTGATGTCAAAAGGTCACTATGTACACTGTATTTTTTAATTTGTGCTCTGATATAAGTAACTTTGTATTCAAATTAAAACTGAAAAAACTATAATAATATGTATCCAGCAGAATTAGTAATGCCAATGAAGGCTGAGTTAACTGATAAAGGTTTTGAAGAGTTGTTAACAACTGAGAAAGTAGAAGAAACACTTAAAAAAGAGGGCACTACCCTGGTGTTCATTAATTCCGTATGTGGTTGTTCTGCAGGTACTGCACGTCCTGGAGTATTGATGGCAGTAGCCAACAGCGAGAAGAAACCAGATAGATTGACAACCAGTTTTGCTGGTTTTGATAGTGACGCAGTGAAGCAAATCCGTACGCATTTATTGCCTTATCCTCCTTCTTCTCCAGCTATTGCCTTATTTAAAGATGGACAGCTGGTGCACATTATTGAGCGTCATATGATTGAAGGACGACCTGCACAAATGATTGCAGCCAACCTGGTAGATGCATTTGAGCAATATTGTTAACGACAAATTACGAAATACAAATTTCGTAATTCAATTCTGAATCGTACTTTGGTGGTTTGATTTTCCTTTTGATTAATTCGGCTTTGTTCATAGGAAAACTCAGATCACCAAATTTTTTATTGGCTATGTATCCTAATTTATATTACGCATTTCAAGATTTGTTTGGCTTAGAACTCCCTTTTCTTAAAGTTTTTCAAACCTTTGGTTTTTTTGTAGCTATTGCTTTCCTGGCGGCAGCCTATGTTTTAACGATAGAGTTAAGACGGCGGGAAAAGCTGGGATGGTTATATGGCATTAAGGAAAAGATAGTAGTAGGTAAGCCAGCTTCTACCGGCGAACTCATCTTGAATGGCATACTTGGCTTCTTGCTGGGATATAAATTGGTAGGCCTTTTCCTCCAATGGTCTGTCGCTTCTCAGGATTTTCAGGGTTTTATATTTTCAGGAGCAGGTAGCTGGCCTGCAGGTATAGCATTAGGTGCCTTATTTGTCTATCTGAAGTATAAGGATAAAAAGAAACATGCATCAGAGAAGCCCAAAGAGGAAATGGTATTGGTGATGCCTCATCAGCGCGTACCTGATTTTACAGTAATGGCAGCTATTGCCGGACTTATAGGGGCTAAGATATTCCACAATCTGGAAAACTGGAATGATTTTAAACAGGATCCGTGGGGTTCACTCATTTCCTTTAGTGGTCTTACCTTTTATGGGGGACTTATTGTAGCAGCAGTTGTTATTATTAACTACGCCCGGAAAAAACAGATTAATGTATGGCATCTGGTAGATAGTGCAGCTCCGGCGCTAATGTTGTCGTATGGTGTTGGCCGTATGGGGTGTCAGTTTTCCGGTGATGGTGATTGGGGGATTGTGAATACACATCCAAATCCTTTTGCGTGGTTACCGGATTGGGCCTGGGCTTATCGTTATCCTCATAATGTAATCAATGAAGGTATTCCCATTCCAGGGTGCGAAGGAAAGTACTGCCATATGCTGGAATTACCGGTATATCCCACTCCCCTTTATGAAATCATAGCTTGTCTTATCTTGTTTGGTATATTATGGGGGATACGCAAAAGGATTAGTACACCAGGAGTAATTTTCGGTATCTATCTTGTCATGAATG
This sequence comes from Chitinophaga sp. H8, assembly GCF_040567655.1. Taxonomy (NCBI): domain Bacteria; kingdom Pseudomonadati; phylum Bacteroidota; class Chitinophagia; order Chitinophagales; family Chitinophagaceae; genus Chitinophaga; species Chitinophaga defluvii. The sequence goes on from NZ_JBEXAC010000001.1 coordinate 653,562, forward strand.
GTATAGAAAGGTTCTTTATTGAAAAGATACGGGTGAATACTAAATATGATATATGGCTGCATCCTACACAGGCAGAGATAATAGCCGCATTGATGGTGATAGGAGGTGCTGTACTTATTTGGTATTGCCGCAAATCTTTTGCAGCTAAAAAGACAGTATCCTGATTATGCAGCGTCATCCTACTTTAGTGCCTTTGTCGCATGAGCATCAGCGATTATTGTTTGTTTGCAGGTATCTCAAAAAAGATGCAGCTGCTTACGAAGGGTTTCCTTTGGATACACAGGCTAAGCTAGCCTATATTGTAAAGGTTTTCCAGGAAATAATGGTGCCTCATATTCAAAAGGAAGAGTATCTCTTCGAGGTGTGCCGTGGCAAAAATGAGGAGATAGATGAGATGATGGAGGAGTTGATAATGGAGCATCAGCTGATATCCAGAATGTATAGTGGCTTAGTGGATAATACTGACTTAGTAACAGCTATGGATATACTGGCTACTCATCTGGAAGCTCATATACGTAAAGAGGAGCGCAGTTTTTTTGAAAAACTGCAGGAAAAACTTCCTTTTTTACTCGACGAGCTCCGGCTGGAGAAATAAAGCAAAGACTTATCAGTTTAGGGGTAATAGTTATTACATTATTAAATGATTTATTTATATATTTGAAAATATATAAGTAGGTCATTTTTTTTATGCCTCTCAGAAGCTGTTGTGCCATTGTCGTCCTTAAATATATTTATCCAAATCTATTACCTGTATGCGAATTTTCACCCTCCCCAACATCCTGTTATTATGTGTATGCTTACCATTATGGTCATTTTCCAATATAAAAACAGATAGCCTTAAACAGGAGAATTATAAATTCATTATAGATTCAGTAAACGCCACTTTTACCTACAAGACGGGAGATATTACATTAAGTAATGGCGCTGTAATACATGTTCCTGCCGGATTCCGGTTTTTGGATAATGCCCAGAGTAAAAAAGTGTTGGAAGAATTATGGGGAAATCCGGAGAATAATAAGACAATGGGAATGCTTTTTCCTGATAATTTAGGGCCTTTGGACGAATCGGCCTGGGCTTTTGAAATATCCTTTGATGGGTTGGGGTATATTAAGGATGAGGATGCGCATAAAACGAATTTCAATGATTTACTGAAGGAAATGAAAAGCGATGTGGCAAAGGAAAATGAAGTAAGGGTGAAAGAAGGATTTTCAGCAGTAGAGTTGGTAGGTTGGGCATCACCTCCGTATTATGATCAGGAGAATAAAGTGCTGCATTGGGCTAAAGAGTTGAAATTTGATCACGACGATCATAATACATTAAACTATGATGTAAGAATCCTGGGAAGAAAAGGAGTACTAAGATTGAATGCCATAGGTCAGATGTCGCAATTACCGTTGATAAAGACGAAGATACCGCTGATTGTAAAGAGTGCAACCTTTACAGAGGGGCACCGGTACGCTGATTTTAACCCCCAGGCAGATAATATTGCTGTATGGACTATTGGAGGCTTGGTAGCGGGTAAGGTATTGGCGAAAGCGGGTTTTTTTATTGTTTTGCTTAAATTCTGGAAGGTCATTGCAGCTGCTGTAATTGCCGGTGCAAGTTTTTTAACGAGATTTTTCAGGAAAAAGCGGGAAAAGACACTGAAAGAAGCCACAATCAGAATAGATGAAACCCTGAATTAGTTATTATTAAATATAATCTTGTTATAAAAAGGGGCCTTAAAGGCCCCTTTTTATATATTTTCTTTCCCTTTTTACCGGCAACTTATCTAAAAGTGGCCTCTTACCGCTTAAAATCTGCACTTTATCTAATTCAACTTGATAGCAGTAAATCAGCAATGTATTTTTACTGCTATAGTTAAGCACCCTGCATTTCAAGCGTTTAGCAAGCAAGTTGTAACAAATAGCCAGCAGGATCGTCTTCCTGATGTTCCATTTATTTTTACCAATCGTCCCTGTCAGCAGACCGCTTGTGTAAAACTATGTACTATGTAATGCATAATACTTACGTTTGCATTGTAGTTGTTAAAGTAAGGAACTGTACAAAAGCATAAACCTAAAAAATCTGTTAAAATCATCCTTATATGAAAGTTGTTTATAAAGCGTTAGCCTTGTCAATCAGCATTTTGGGCATGATGCTTCCATCCATGGCACAAAACAGTACTCCAAAAATTACCGGACACATTACCCAGTCAGGCAGTAAGCCGGTTGAATTTGCCACTGTTACTTTATTAAAAGCACAGGATTCCACTTTGGTAAAAGGCGCGATAGCTGATATTAATGGTAAGTATGAATTTGAAAATATAAAGCAGGGAAAATACCTGGTAGCAGCTGCTTATGTAGGCATGACCAAAGGATATAGTAAGTCTTTTGAGGTAAATGGAAGTAGTATAAAACTAAATCCTATTGATTTGCTCACAGCTACTAAAAAACTGAATGTAGTAGACATTACGGCCAAGCGGCCATTTATTGAGCAAAAAGCTGATAAAATGGTTGTAAATGTTGAAAACAGCATAGTGGCTGCAGGGGGGACTGCATTGGAAGTACTGCAGAAATCACCGGGTGTTACCGTAGATAAGGATGATAATATTGCCATGAAGGGGAAAGGTGGAGTAGTGATTATGATAGACGGCAAGCCGACTAATATGAGTTCCCAGGATGTTGCCGAGCTGCTGAAAAGTATGCCAAGCAGTAATATCGACCAGATAGAACTGATCTCGAATCCTTCCGCCAAGTATGATGCAGCTGGCAACGCCGGGATTATTAATATTAAACTTAAGAAGAACAAAAATTATGGGACAAATGGTAATGTTAACCTTGGCGCAGGCTATGGGCGTACTCCCAAATGGAATGGTGGACTGAATCTGAATAATCGTAATGAAAAGGTAAACCTCTTTGGTTCCTTTAATTACAATCACCGGGAAAATGATCAGCAATTAGGGTTATTTCGCAGTGGTATAGAAAATGGGAAGACTACCGTATATGATCAACAGAATACAGTGAATAACAGTACCAACTACTACGCAGGAAAGGCAGGTGCAGATTATTTCATTAATAAAAATCATACTGTTGGGGTAATGGTAGATGTTTCCTACAGAGATCACGATGTACCTACTGATGCTATAACACATATCGGAAATGGAAAGATGGTAGATTCTGTGTTAAAAACGAATACCAGGAATATTTCTGATTGGAATCGCTGGGCCTATAATGTTAATTACAAAGGCATCCTGGATACTACCGGAAAAGAGTTAAACATTGATCTTGACTACGCGCGTAATACTGATAAGTCTTATTCAAATATTTACGCGAATATGTTAAATGGTAATGGAAAGGGGAGCATGCACAGTGATACAACCCGTAACCTTCAGCCATCTACGATTGACATCAAAACAGCCAAAGTTGATTATGTACATCCATTGAAAAAAGGTGCTAAAATTGAAGCGGGACTCAAGTTTAGTCTTGTGGAAACGGATAATAATGCCCGCTTTGACTCGCTGAAGGGGAATACCTGGATTTACGATGACCAGCGTTCTAATCAATTTTTGTATAAAGAAAACATCAATGCTGCTTACATTAATTTTAGTAAGCAGTTTAAAAAAGTTGGCCTTCAATTAGGTTTACGTGGAGAACAATCCAATGTCAGAGGTAATTCAATCACTACCGCACGTATTACTGATACCACTTATTTTAACTTGTTTCCTACAGTATTTGTAAGTTATGCCGCGAATAAGGATAATCAATTGGGCTTTTCATATAGCCGCAGAATACAAAGACCTAGTTACGAAGATCTGAACCCATTTGAAATTTATCTGGACAGATATACTAAAATGGCTGGGAACCCTTATCTGAAGCCACAATACTCGCATAATATAGAAGTGACCCATACTTTTAAACAATTTCTGATTACTTCTATTGGCTATACACATACCAAGGACCAGATTACTCAAATATTAGAGGTCGATAAAGATCCTGTTACCGGGGATACTTCAATTATGCGCTATAAATATTTGAACGTGGCAAAGTCGGATGTTTTTAATATTAACGTTTCCATTCCTTTTCCAATTACTAAATGGTGGAATAGCTTTACCACTATGTCAGGGTCTTATACCAGGTATCAAACAGTGGTAAATAATAATCAGATCAGCCTTTCCTCTGGTGGATTTTTTGGTCGTACACAACACACTTTCACTTTGGGTAAGGGGCTTAGCACAGAAGTCGCGTTTATGTATATATCCTCACAGATAGCTGATCAGGGGTTATTTAGAATGAAGCCAATGTATGCATTGGATCTGGGGGTACAAAAATCGATACTGGACAAAAAAGGTACCCTGAAGCTGAATGTGACAGATGTGTTTAACACCCAACATTTCCAGGGCGCGTTTGAAAATGGTACCCGCTTTACATCAGTACGGAGCAAATGGGAAAGCCAGCAAGTAAGACTCAATTTTACATATCGCTTTGGTAATAGCAACGTTAAAGCTGCCCGCAACCGCCAAACAGGGTTATTGGATGAACAACGCCGCGTGAAGGAAGGAAATAATTAAAATAAATGGCAGTAACTCCCCATCCGGTTACCGCATATAATCACCTGAGCGCTTTTTTAGGTATATAAGGATGGATAGAGACGCGGCCTTTTTAGGCTGCGTTTCATTTTGAAGATACAAAGATTTAAAAATGAAAATTTGTAAGTAGTTGATAAAAAGATGGTTAATGGTGAATTGGAATTTTTTTGTTCAGCAAATGCAACTTTCTTAACAACTATTGTCTTTAATATGAAAGCATCCAATATCTTGAATCAAACGCAAATAACAGATAACCTGGTAGTCCGCTGCAGGAGGGGGGACGTACGAGCGTTTCGTGAATTGTACGATGCCTATTCTGGCGCCATGTACAATATTTGTTTGAGGATGACTGGAAATGTGAGTGATGCGGAAGATACCTTGCAGGAATCATTTTTGCAGATCTATAAAAATATCGGGCAGTTAGAAAGAGCTGCCAGTGTCAGTGCCTGGATTAAAAGGATAGTGGTAAACCACTGCTTAAATTATCTGCGTAAAAAGAAGATATATTTTGAAGAGGTGGATCAGATAGAAGTAGAGGAGGAGCAAGGGCTGGATGAGGTAGGATTTACCTGGACCGTAGAAGCTATCAAATCAGCGATTCATACATTGCCCCATGGATATCGTACAGTATTGAACTTATATATATTTGAAGAATACTCACACAGAGAAATTGCCGAAATGTTGAAGATTTCTGAATCTACTGCCAAAACGCAGTATATGCGGGCAAAAGAAAAAGTGAGGCAAATTGTAAAACAACAAAATACAGCCAGGTAATGCCAGACAACAGTTTAGAAAGTTTTATGCGAAAGCATAAGGCAGATTTTGAGGCGCAGGGGCCTTCACCAGGTCTTTGGGATGCATTGGAACAGCAATTGCCAGCCCCACCTAAAATTGGACTGGTCAGGCAATTAGGCCGCCAATGGTTAAAGGTGGCAGTAGTGTTAGTCCTTGTAATAAATACCATTTTTGTGTATCGTTATTTACAGTTCAGGCAACAGCAGAGTATTGGATTTATTTCACCAGAGTTGCAGGATGCCAAGGCCTACTATACTACACAAATTGAGCAAAAATTGTCGGCTATTAAAGCATATCCTGCAGCAGAAATTGGATTGGACAGTTCAGCAAGAAAGGAACTGGAGCTTCATAACAGCACTTATGAAATGCTGGAGAAAGAACTACAAAATAATCCGGGTAATGAAAGGATACGTGCCGCTATGGTTCGCTATTATCAGCTAAAGCTGGATTTACTGGAAAAAATCCTGGAAGAACTGGATGAAAAACATGCACCTAAAAAGATAAGACATTATGATGCTGAAATATAATATACTCTTTCTTTTACTGTTGCCCATGGCAGTACTGGCTGATAAAGGAGATACTGAATTTAAAAAGACCATTGAAAAAAACTTTACTGTTAATAATGGGGCCACATTAGACATTCTGAATAAATATGGTAAGATAGTATTGCGTACCTGGAGTAAAAATGAAGTGAAAGCGACTATTGTTATTACTGGTTATGGTAAAAGTACATCTGAAGCAGAAGATATTGCAGGCATGGTTGATGTGGAAAGCATTAATAGCCCGGGAGCTGTGAGATTGGCTACCAGTTATAATCCCCGTTCAGGAAGCAAATGGCTTTTCTCCTGGGGGAACAAAAAGGACTCCAAAGACTATGTGAAAATAGACTATGAAGTATATGTACCACAATCGCTTTCGAAATTGATTGTTGAGAACCAATTTGGAGATGTTATCGCAGATAAACTACCATTTGCTGCTGATATGAGACTTAATTACTGTTTTTATGATATAAGAGAGATATCCGGCGCCTTGATGATGAATATAAACTATTGCCAGAAGGGGAAAATCGGGAAAGCAGGGAAAGTAGTGCTGAAGGCTGGATACAGCAGCATGAATAGCGACCGGATTGACGAGCTGGTGGTACGTTCGAATTATAGTGATTATGACATTAAAAGTGTAGGGAAAATAGAAGTACAGTCTAATTATGATAACTACAGGATTAATGATGCAGGGAAGGTGTTTAGTAGATCCAACTATACTGACTTTAAAATTAATGAATTACAGGGGGAAGTTAATATGACACTTACTTACGGAAATGCGGATATCAGGGCTTTGACAACTGGCTTTACTGGTGCTGACTTCCGGTTAACCTATTCCGATATTAAACTGGGTGTACCACAGCGGCAAGCCTTGCAACTGGATGCCGTACTTTCTTATGGCGATTTACGCCTGGGAGGGCTGGAGTTAAAGAATAAAAATACTATTAAGAAAAACACACAGCTTATCATGACCGGAGTTACTGAAAATGGTAATGAGCAGTCGCCTGTAATACGGGTACAGGGATCCTACAGCAGTGTGGGGCTTAAGAGCCTTTGATTGTTTTTCGGCTATTCTAAAACCTATATAATTGTTTCAATTAAACCGCTAAAATCATCATCATGAAAACAACCCGAAAATCCTGGTATCTGTACTTGCCCCTGCTGTTGTCTGTACTAATATTATCATCTTTTTATCAAAGAAATGAGAAAGTAAGAGGAAATGGACAGCTAAAAGAAGAAACAAGACCTGCAGAACCATTTAAAGAAATCAGTACTTCAGGTAATTATAAAGTGGTGATTCAGCAAGGGAATAATCATAGTATACAACTGGAAGCAGAGGAGAACTTATTACCTTATATAATAACAGAAATTCAAGGTGATGAACTGAAGATTTATACTAAACGGGGTTATAATATTAATCCTACAAAAACAATCACCGTAAATGTGACCCTACAGCAGATCGCAGCGCTTAAAGCAAGTGGAGCCGGAGGATTTTATAGTAAAGGGACACTCAAGAGCGATGAAATAGAGTTGTCATGCAGTGGTTCAACAGGCGCTGACCTGGACGTGGATACCCGGAAAATGGAAGTGTCGCTTTCAGGCTCCAGTAATATAAAATTAAAAGGAAGTGCCACTGAAGCAGAATATAAAATCTCCGGATCTGCAGATATTGCTGCATTTGACCTGGTAGGTGATGATGTGGAAGTGAAAATATCAGGGTCAGGTAATGCTAATGTAACTGCTAATAAAAAACTGGACGTTAAGGTATCAGGATCAGGGTCTGTTAAATATAAGGGAACGCCTGGTAGTGTTGATCAACGGGTTAGCGGATCCGGGAGAATATCAAAAGTTAGTTAAATAAGCATCTAGGAGTTTTTTAATATAAAACTGACATCAGCGCTTTTTAATAGGGGCCCAAAATAACCCTACTATGTTTGATTTGGATATTTAGTGATCGGCAGGTAGCTTTCTACCTGCTTTTTCTTTTTATATTTGCATTTACGAATTAACTATAGACGAATTAAATATTTTTATCATGCCATCCTTTGATATTGTTAGCAAAGTGGATTTGCAAACGTTGGATAACGCCATTAATACCGTAAAAAAAGAGATTACTACGCGTTTTGACTTTAAAGGTTCCCATGTAAATATTGAATTGGATAAGAAGGAGATGGGGGTAAAGGTGGAGGTTGAAAGCGAAATGAAGCTGGACCAGGTATTGGATGTATTGATTACCCGTAGTATGCGCCAGGGGCTGGATGCTACCATTTATGACATGGGAAGTAAGGAAGCCTACCAGAGCGGTAAAGTGTATAAGAAGGAGATTCCTGTGAGAAATGGTATCAAACAGGAAGATGCCAAAAAAATAGTAAAACTGATCAAGGATTCCGGCTTAAAGGTCCAGGCCGCCATTATGGACGACATTGTGCGCGTAACGGCTAAGAAAATAGATGATTTACAGGAAGTTATCCAAAAGTGCAGGGAAGCTAATTTAGGCTTACCTTTGCAATATGTGAATATGAAAAGTTAGGCAGGGCAATAGCTGGTTTTAAGCGCAAGCTATAAATCATTGGATCCTGGGAGCTTACTATTTTTTTTATTTTTTTATTAAACAATTGGGCCGTAAAGAAAATAATGCTATCTTTGCGCCCTGTATTTACAATAATATTGATATGAAACAGGGAATACATCCGGAAAGTTACAGATTTGTGGTATTTAAAGATATGTCTAATGGAGTGAGCTTTTTAAGCCGTTCCACTGCTCCTTCCAAAGAAACTGTAAAGTGGGAAGATGGCAATGAATATCCATTGATTAAGCTGGAAATTTCCAATACATCTCACCCTTTCTACACAGGGAAGAATGTATTGGTTGATACTGCCGGCCGTATTGATAAATTTAAGAAGCGTTACGCTAAGAAGGCTTAATTCAAGCCCGTTTATAAATATTTTCAAAGAATCCCATCGGCTTGTCGATGGGATTTTTTATTTTTAACCCCTATGGAGCGTAACTATATCCTTTTTGACACGCCCGAACGTGATTTGTTATATCCCTTTACACATACAAGACCCGTGGCGGCCTGCAGGGTGGGCATTCTCACCATCCAGGAAAAGTGGGAACATTGGCTGGGAAAGAGGGTAAGTCATTTTACAATGCCTTATTTGCAGGAAAAGTATCCGTTGAAACGAGTGGCTGATGAAGTGATAAGTGTGCTGATTAATGGACATGTCTTACCAACTGAGGCATTGGTGCAAGCCATTGCAGCACTAAATCCTGGTGAGGAGCTGTATAAGGACGATCGTTTACTGGTAAAAGTGTTACGCGGAGGAGATTTTCATGTACCATCCGTACAGGAAAGGAAGAATTACAAAGAGGATATATGTGCGATATACAAACCCTGGGAAATAGCATTATTGAATGACCGGGCAATCAGAGAAGATTTTAATCTGTTAACCAGAGGCAGGACGTCTGCTCCCATACCGGTTTCCAACCAGATAATAGGTGCAGAAAATATATTCCTGGAAGAAGGTGCCAGGGTGGAATATTGTACGATCAATGCAAGCACAGGGCCTGTTTATATTGGTAAAGATGCCCTGGTTATGGAAGGGTGCCTGATAAGAGGGAGCCTGGCTATAGGAGAACGTGCGGTATTGAAAATGGGTACCAAGGTGTATGGCGCTACTACAATAGGACCTTTTTGTACAGGGGGAGGAGAGATCAAGAATACAGTATTGTTTGGCTATTCTAACAAGGCACATGATGGTTATCTGGGGGATGCGGTTATAGGAGAATGGTGTAATCTGGGGGCCAATACTACCTGTTCTAATCTGAAGAATAATGTGAGTGAGGTAACGGTATGGATGGAAGCCAGGCAAGAGGCATGGGGAGTGGGTTATAAGTGTGGGGTATTAATGGGGGATTACAGCAGGTGTGGTATTAATACCATGTTGAATACAGGTACTGTAATTGGGGTTTCCTGCAATGTTTTTGGAGGAGATTTTCCCTCTAAATTCCTGCCGTCCTTTACCTGGGGAAAAAATATGCAGTATCGCCTGGAGGATGCGCTGAAGGATGCCGGAGCATGGATGCGTCTGAAGGACAAAGAGATGGAGGAAACAGATAAAGACATCCTGCGTGAGGTTTTTGAATTGATTGCGAATAGGGTATAACGGAACAGATAGAACAAGTATCACCTTTTGAACTTATTAATATATAATAGTCTTTATGAGAAAAAAAATTGTAGCTGGCAATTGGAAAATGAACCTGACCCTCGCGCAGGGCGAACAACTGATTAATGATATTTTACAAGCCGGTTTAAAGCTGGGTGAAGGGCAGGAGGTAGTAATAGCTACACCTTTCCCTTATTTAATGAAAGCAAAATCATTAGTAAAAAATTATCCGGGTTTTTATGTGGCTGCACAAAACTGTTACACTGAAAAATCAGGAGCTTTTACCGGAGAAGTATCTGCTGAGATGCTGCAGTCAGTAGGGGTGGATTATGTGATATTGGGCCACTCTGAAAGAAGAGAATATTTTCAGGAAGGCAATGATATGCTGGCTAAGAAAATAGACCAGGTACTGGCTAATGGTTTAAAACCAATCTTTTGCTGCGGGGAACCCTTGTTGGTAAGAGAAGCAGGTACACAGAATACATACGTAGCGGCACAATTGGAGGATAGCCTTTTTCATCTTACTGCTGAACAATTGAAACAGGTAGTCATTGCCTATGAACCAATATGGGCGATTGGTACGGGCCTTACCGCCAGTGCAGCTCAGGCGCAGGATATGCATGCTTTTATCAGATCTCAGATAGCCAGTAAGTATGGCAGAGAGGCTGCATTGCATCTCACCATCTTATATGGTGGAAGTGCTAAACCTGGTAATGCTGAAGAGCTTTTTGCCTGCCCTGATGTAGATGGGGGCTTGATTGGTGGAGCTTCACTGGTAGCAAAAGATTTTGTAGCTATTGTTGAGAAATTAGCTTAATTAACTATAAAAAATGCGCAATGTTAAATAGGTTGCGCATTTTTTTAGTAAAAAATGCTAAAAAAGTTAGTAAATCCAAAAAAAGAATGTATATTCGTGTTGTCATTCAAACAGGAAATAATAAAATTGTTTGGTTATGCATACAAATACGAATACTGATATTATTCTCACACAGGAAACATTGTATGATTATCTGCTGGTCATTAACCCCGATGGACAAATTGCAGCAGATGTTAAAAAGTTTAAGCAGCAAATTGCAAATGAGCTTGGCCCCTATAATAGCCTTTATTCACCGGCACATATCTCCTTGTTCAGGTCTGAATTTCCGGAAAGATTTCAGGACGATTTTGTTACCGTATTGGAAATGATTGCGTTAAAACAAGGTCCCTTTGCTGTGTATACAGCAAGGTTTGATCATTTTAATCATGGAGATACCAAACGCACTATTTATGTAAATGTGGCTAATCCAAAACCTTTGGCGGAGCTTCATAAAAAGATATTGCAGGCATTTGAATTGAAACCGCATGCATTCAAGCCACATATTACACTCGCCAGAGCTATTAGTACACCTGAATTTGAAAAGGTGTACCAACGGTTTGATAACCAGTTGTTTGTCCGGAGCTTTAATTGTAAATCATTCAGGCTACTCAGAAGGCCTGCCAGTGGCGGAAAGTATGAATTAGTCCGTGAGTTTCTTTTTGGAGATATGGAGCATATTGAAGGCTCTCTGTTTAATCATGCAGCTTAGCACTTAAGTTATACAGATGGTTTAAATGTGGTTTTTATGTTCAAAGATTTTTTATTTTGACTAAGTACGATTTAGCTGCTCCAATAAAAGCGTTTTCTTTCATCCAGGTTTATATATCAGTAGTATGAATAGTACTGCTATCACTTTTCCCCGGTTATGGTTTAGGTAGCCTGTTATTTTAGCTGTTTCAACCATAATGTTAATCCCCCTGAACAGGTTATACCGAAAACCATAGCCGGAGAAAATTTATAAAAGAACCGCCCCTTTCCAGATTCCCATCCTTTATTTTCTACTAAGAACCCCCGCATTTTAGATCGCAGACATGAAGTTTGTTCCAGGAGAAGAAGAGTTCATTTTATAGTATATTTATAAGACGTTTTTATATTTCAGTACGATGGAGAAGATACGTAAAGAGATTACAGTAAAAGGCCGTGTACAAGGCGTTGGTTTCCGTATGAGCACACTGCTTGAGGCTAATAGACTGCATATAAAAGGAGAAGTGAAAAATTTACCCAATGGAGATGTATGGATTGGTGCAGAAGGGGCAGTAAGCGATATGGAACAATTCATTGCATGGTGCCGCCATGGGCCTTCAACAGCCAGGGTAACTGAAATACTTATTGTAACCGGACCATTGCAATATTATGAGTTTTTTAATATCGGCAGATAGGATAGGCCGTAATAGATTTTGTTCAAGATGTTTATAATCAAACAGGCTGTTTCAAGAGATTGAAACAGCCTGTTTGATTATAAGGTATTTTAAGTAGAAGGCTTATTTGACAGCCAGCATTTTATGCTTAATATCTTTGTCTAAAGCAGCCTTAGGGACTATAATAGTTACTGTATTAATCGCAAAGTATGGCTCGGAAACATTTATGTATCCTCCGAAAGGTCCCGCTTTTTGACTCCAGGAATTTTTTACTACAAAGAAGTATTTCCCTTTAGCCGTTTTTTTCATACCAGTAATATGCATCAGATGATCATCTTGTGTGATAAGCTGTTCATACAAACTTTGGCGATATGTCTGTGTATATGCTTTTTCAGGTATATCAGGATCAATGTCTTTGGCCATTGGGATACTATCAGCAGCAGGGGAGAAGGCATAGCCTTTTGAGGTAAGCCATCCATTATTGCTCACATCTGCATCCCACATTACGGTATACCCCTTTTGTACAGCAGTTTTAGTAATGTTAACCAATTCAGTTAATGGAATATTATAATAGGCGCCATTAGATACATTATCCGGAACCTCTATAATAAAGCTTTGATAAAAAGGATGGTGTGTAAATGACGTGAAGAAAGCATAATCGTCCGGATTGAACTTTAACACCTCCTTCGCAAAGGATAAAGGAGTATAATTGTGGCCATTATATTCAAAGGTAGCCGGGGGCGGACCTATATAACTATCCATAATAGTCGTAAAACCTGAAAGCCAGTTTTCAGGTACCGGAGATAGCTTTAACAAGCTATCGAGATAGTTTTTTAATGCAGGAACCATCTGGCTATGGTCATGAGTGGTCGCTTGTCCTATAAGGCCGCTGTATGCACTTTCTGGCATGGCTCCATAAGCGGCTATTGCATGGATCACATCATGTCCCAATCCTCCTTCGTCAAAGCGGGTGGCACCCTGGCGGCGGATATAATTTTGTGCTTTCTCTTTATAAATATTACGCACTGTAAACATTTCAGATAAATCGATTGCTGGTAGTCCCTTCCGCAAGCACTCCGATTCAATGAGTGAAGTAGTGGAAAAGCACCAACAGGTACCCGTTCTTGCCTGATTTTTTACAGCCGTAGCAGCATTATTCCGTATTATAGTTAAAGCGCCGTCCTGGGCCTGTATGCTTACCACTCCAAGCACGCATAACATCATAAGAAGCAATAACCCTCTTTTTATTTGATTATTAACAGTTGTCCGTAAAGTGGCCAGGTGTAATATGTTCATATAACTATCGGTTGTTTTATCAATAAAGATAAGGGAACTGTTAAAAATGGCAACGCCACTGCTATAAATTGCAGTGGCGCTGAAGAATGGCGTATAATATTATTATTAAATCAATTGTTATCGATATTGATTTCCAGATTGTTGTTTTCTCCCCGAATGGTCATTTTCTGAGTTTTATTCAGGTATTTGCTATATTTTTCGGTTACTGAGGGAAGTTGCATAATGCCATTGATATAGAGGTCATTATTTTTCTTCTCTATTATAAAAGGCTGATTGGTATCCAACAGTTTATCTGCTGCCATCTTGTTAATAAATTGCTGGTAGTTATCTCTTTCCGCTTTTCCTTGCTGCAATGTAGTGCTTTCGGTTAAAGACTTTCTCATTTCCCGCTGTGTATCCTGCAGCTCTTTGAGTATGATAAGCCGTTCTTTTTGTGCTTGCTCAACACCAGCTTTTGCTTGTTTCATACCTTCTTTTACATTGGTCCTTAACTCATCCCAGTTGACATTTTGCTGTGCTGCCTGCACATCCCGTTGTATTTTCTTCCAGTCAATATTCTTCATCGCTTCCTGTTGTGCCTTGCTTATTTCCTTCCAGTCAATATTCTGCATGGCGAGTGCGATATCTTTATTCATTTTTTTCCAGTCAATGTTCTTCATCGCTTCCTGCTGTGCCTTGCTCATCTTTTTCCAGTCAATGTTCTTCATCGCTTCCTGCTGTGCTTTGCTCATTTTCTCCCAGTCAATGTTTTTCATCGCTTCCTGTTGGGCCTCCCTTATATTCTTCCAGTTAATTTCCCGCATTGTTTCCTCTGCTTCTCTCATCTGGTTTTGAGCCTGTCGCATTTTTTCCCGTGCTGCTGCAAGCTTTTGTTCATCTTCATTGCTGGGGGCAACCGGACTCTTTTCTGTAGCAGGAGGTATGGTATCCTGTGGTATTGGAGGAACAGGAGCGATGACGTTATGTATCGCAGGTATTTTAGGAACTGGTAATATAGCAGCGGGCGGTGTTGCTATTGTTTTGAAAGCCAGCGGTTCAGCCTGAACATTTGGAATAACAGACATTATACCAATAACAGGAGCCGGTGTGGTAATTGGCTGCGATATTAAAAGGGTCTCTTGAGTAGGTGTTTGCTGTGGTAAACAGTTATCTTTTTGATGGGCTGGATTGAGCCATGCAATAGAAATGAGGCCGGTAGCGATGATCAGCACTGCTAAAATTTTTTGGCTATAATTAAGATTTTTAGTTTTCATTTCCATGATACGTTTAATGCGATAAAACAAATATTGTTTGTTGTCTGCTGCGGCCATGGCAAGTGGATTGGAGTTCAACCTGTGTTCCTCCAGTGCAACAAGAGCTCTGGCATAATGCAGTGGTTGAACACTACTGGCTATTACCACGTCATCGCAACAATGTTCTCTTTCCTGGCGAATATTTTTGGAAATCCACCAGATAAAAGGATTAAAGAAAAGTATGGTTTCTGCAATAGATTGGAAGATATTCAGCAGATAGTCATTACGTTTGATATGGGCCAGCTCATGTAATAAGATAGCCTCCAACTGATCTTCGTTCATATTGTTGACCATCGCCATAGGCAACAGTATCAGTGGTTTCAGGAAGCCTATCATTACTGGTACCTGTAATGACTTGGAAACCATTAACCTTACTTTACGGGGAATGCCTAACTGTTTGGTGAGCTGTGCAAGATGTTTTTCCCATAAGGCATCTATTGGAACCACCTGCTTTTTCCGGATTTGCCGTAATTGATGCACATCAATGACCAGCTTAATGATCATGATACTAATACCGGCAATATATAATGCTACTAATATGGGAAAGCACATTTCAAGATTGGGAAACAAGCCTACCAGCTCTGCTTCATTCTGGTATACAGTAGGGGCAGGTTGCCAGGCAGCAGAACTTGTTAACAACTGAAATTCAGTAGCTGATAAAGGGATTGCAGTGTGCTGTACAGCCGCTATCTGCTGGTAAAGTGTGATTATAAACCAGGTAAAAATACCGGCTAATGACAGAAAGGAAAGGTTATACTTGATTCTCGCATTAGCCATAGGCCATAGCGTAAGCACTATGCGAAGACAAGCATAAACGAAAAATGCCTGCCATACAGAGTGTATAATCGTCCATCCAAACGCACGTATCAAATCAGCTGTAAAAGGGAACAAGGGTGTCATGATCAGTGGTTTATTAGTTGCTGAGGATGATTATTTTTGTAGTTTTTCCATTTCAGATAAATACTTTTTTATTTTGTCCAGCTCCTCCGGAGAAGATTGGTGGTGACCCAGGGCTTGCAATACCAGCTGAGAAGCAGACCCATTAAACACGGTATCAATCATCTTATCCAATAGCTGCTTCTGTGTATGCTCCTGTGAAACTAATGCTGTATAAACATGTGTCTTACTACTTGTATCGCGGGCGAGCAACCCTTTTTCGTGCATAATCTGCATGAGTTTGAGGGTAGTTGTATAGCCAGCTTCCTTGTTCTGCGCCAGGATATCATGAACATCCCGGACTGTACATGGGCCTTTTTCCCATAGAATACTCAAAATATCTAACTCGCTCTCCGTTGGTTTCGTTGGTTTAATACTGTTCATATGCATTTTTTAACAAGGCTAATTGATCTACGAATATCTTCGTAAACAAATGTACGATACTTTTCGTACTGACAAAATATTTTTTGAGAAAAGCGGTTTTAATGTGATGAATGGCAGATAGCACTGGGGGAGTTTTATTGATTGCTCCTGCGGAGGAATGGATTGTATCCTGGCTTTAGCTATGCCATGTCATGGTTAGCCCTAATAACCTCTATTTAAGCGTTGAGGGTACCGCTAAGGCATCTTCCTGTTCTGATTGTTCCTGCCGTAATTGCCGGGTTGTTTTGCGGCTTCCATCATGGCTCCAGCCGGGTGCATCAAACAGATAATGCCAGGCTGCTTTAAAAGAGCGGGCATGCCGTATATCTTTCCAGATATCAATCCATTCATGGGTGGCAATAAGTAAAGGATTATAGGTATTAATGTTTTTGGTAAGACCATAGGCAGGCCGCTCTTCCTCTTCCTGGAAAGTACCGAAAAGACGATCCCAGATAATAAGTACCCCTGCATGGTTCTTATCCAGGTATTTGATATCGGAGCCATGGTGCACCCGGTGATGGGAGGGGGTATTAAAGATAAGCTCAATAGCTTTGGGCAGTTTCTGGATCGCTTCTGTATGAATCCAGAATTGATAAATAAGGCTAATGGCCTGCATAGACATGACCATAGCAGGATGAAAACCTAATAAAGGCATCCATACCCAGAAAAGAAAGGTCCCGGTAAAGTTACCTGTCCAGGTTTGACGTAGCGCGGTGGCCAGATTGTATTTTTGAGAAGAATGATGAATAACATGAGAGGCCCAGAAAAAGCGAACACTATGACTGGTACGATGAAACCAGTAATAACTGAAATCGTCCGCAAAAAAACAAAGTACCCATACCCACCATTCGAAACCTAATGTAAACAGCCGGAATTTCCAGGCAAAACTGTAAACTGCGAAGATGATGGCCTTTGTAAACAGCCCCGTGGCAACATTACCTAATCCCATAGCGATACTGCTGGCTGCATCTTTTGTGGTATATAGTTCCTTCTTTTCAATAACTGAAAAAATAACTTCCAGCGTCAGGAGCAACACAAAACCAGGAATAGCGTAATGAATAAGGTCAGGGAACATAGCGTTATGATCTTTACCTAATTTACACTTTTTAATTTACATGATAAAAATAGGATTACCTTAAACAGGCATGCTGCTGATCACGTGAACCGTTCAGGTGAAGCAGCAGCAATGCCATGTTACAAGTGGTATGCAACCATCTTGTTGGTGAACAATACTGCTGTATGCCGGCAGACAGTCACCATCGTCCCGCAGGAAACGGGGGGTATATTTTATAGGTATGATATTCCTGTTGTTATTATCAAATTTATTAACGGACGATATACATTGCACCGCAGGGGGCGGGTATACAGTATTTATCTGATCAGATTACAGCATAAAAAAAGCCCCTTGTTTTTAAAAACAAGGGGCTTTTGCAGACGGTGCACACCGTATTTAAGCTGTAGGTAAAGCTATATTACTTCACTATTTTTTCACTTTGACTTACTCCTGATGTGGCAAACCAACCAAGTAATCTGTATTTACCATCCTTCTCCGTATTACGTAAATTACTCTTTACATTCTCCAGCACTTTGGCAAACAAACCACCTGGTGTCATTTGTTCATTTACCTGCACCAGGAACTGATGCGTACCTTTTGTTACGGACATCAGGCGGACAATAACTGTTTCATCTTTCTGAAAGGGCTTGAGATAATCGGTAATATTTTCAGCTATCGGGAGGATAAATTTGCCACCATCTATCGCGATGTCTTCATCATACGAACCATTAACAGAAAAACCATCTTCTAATCTCTGCGTGAGATTATTTCTGTAAGAACGGATCCAGTAATAGTCCATGCCATTGGGAAGATCCGTAGCATGGAATTTTGCATAATAGCCTTCCTTGTTACTGACAGACTCTTCTTTGGTCTTAAACTCATAAGAAATTGAATCAATAGGTGGCACTCTTTTAAGTGTGTCATATGCTTCAAATATTTCTCCTTTGTAGGTGATAGACAATTTGTATACATGATTGACTACACCAATTGCCTGTCCGGCACCTGCATCATACCTGTAAGCATTATCCTGAAAGGCAAAAGGGTAAGTTTTGCCGGCAGTTACATCGTATAAGGTAACGGTTGCATCTGATATCGCCGGCGCCTTACCGGGAGTTGTATACGCAACAGATTGGGTGAGTACAATTTTTTGCGGAATGGCTTCATCTGTAATCCAGGCATCTACCACCGGATATGATTGTCCCTGATCCACTTTCAGGTCTATGGCATCTTCGCATGCGCTTAGCACTGTGATGATAGTGAACAATATGAGAAGTGATAACTTTTGCATGTATTTGAAATTTGAAGGTAATTAGAATTTGAAATTGTACGTAATCCCTGGAATAACAGAACCGATGATCGACAAACGCACCGCTTCTCTCTTGGTAGGATCATCCGGGTTTTGCCTGAAATAGATAGAGTATGCATTTCTGCGTCCGTATACATTGTACAGTGAAAATACCCATTCTCCTTTCCAGCGTTTCAGCTGCTTGCCTTTAAGGGTGAAGGAAAGGTCAAGTCGGTGAAAAGAGGGCAACCGGTAATTGTTACGTTTGTCTGTACTGTTGTAAGGAATATCCCAATCCTGGAATTCAAGACGACTGTCTGCAAAGGTACCTGGTGTACCGGATGCATATACCCAGTTGGCCGACATGGAGGAGCGCTTGGTAAATTCGTGTGTTAATACCAGGTTTACATTATGCGTACGATCATAGCGGTTCAGGAACCACTCATCTTTGCTAATACCTTTTGTTTGGCGCTCTGTACGGGATAGTGTATAACTGATCCAGCCAGTAGTTTTTCCGATATCCTTTTTAGCATATAGTTCAAGTCCGTAAGCCCGGCCTTTTGATGGCAGCAGATCTGCTTCTATGTGCTGATTCAGTTGCAGGTCAGCATTGTCTATATAATCCAATTGATGATCCATGGTTTTATAATATACTTCCGCCGAGATCTCAAAGGCATCTGCCGGAGCATTATAAAAATATCCCAACGTATACTGATCTGCTACCTGCGGTGCTATATTATTGGTACTGGGAGTCCAGATATCCAACGGGGTAGGAGAGGCCGTATTGGAAAGCTGATGCATAAACTGGGTAGTACGGCTAAAAGCTACTTTTGCTGCATGCTGGTCGGAAAATGCATACCGGGCGCTTAACCTGGGTTCCAGGTAATAATAGCCTTTTATTACTTCGGTACCATCATAGGTTTTTTGTCCAATATTTCTTTTGCGTATGCCCGGAATGGTATCTGCGTAATAGTAGGCGGTACCTTTACCCAGGAACTGATAGGCGGAAAGCCTGGCGCCATATTGGATACCAAATTTTTTATTCGGCTTGTATTCATGATCTATATACAGGGCAGATTCAAGGCCATGTTTATCTGTCAGTATTTTACTGTTTTCCTTGATGCCCTCTATGCTCACACCGGTACCAGGCTTAAACCCGTAATAGATGGCCTGGCCTCCAAAATGTAAACTGTTGCTGGAGTTAAGATAGTAGGTAAATGCTGGTTTTAAGCCATAATTGGTGATTTCAGAGGTCCACTTATAGCTTTGCAGATCATCATTTCCCTTTTTCTTGCTTTCATTGCTGAATTTAAGGCTGTAATCATATTTGCTGTAATAGGTGGTAAGATTGAGGAACAACCGGTTGTTAAACACATGGTTCCACCGGACGGTAGCCGTGCTGTTGCCCCAGTTCATATTTACATCTGTTCCGAAACCAAATACATCCCTGCCAAAATAACCACTTACGAACAGGGTATTGTTCTTATCAAATTTGTAGTTGGCTTTGGCGGTAATATCATAGAAGTTAAGTTTAGTATCCTTTTGATCCCCTTTTAAAAAGGGCTTCATCAGGATATCTGCATAAGATCTTCTGGCGGCTACGATAAAGGAGGATTTATCTTTTACAATAGGTGCTTCTATGGACAGCCTGCTGAATATATTCCCGATTCCTCCGTTCATGTTGAATTTCTGGTCATTTCCATCCTTCAGGCGTATATCCAGTACAGAGGAAGTGCGCCCGCCATATTCTGCCGGAAAACCTCCTTTAATAAGATTGATGTTTTTAACAGCATCCGGATTAAATACGGAGAAGAACCCCAACATATGGGTAGAATTATATACCGGTGCTTCGTCCATGATGATGAGGTTCTCATCACTGTTGCCGCCACGTACGTTAAACCCTGAAGCACCTTCACCCACTGTATTCACACCTGGTAAGGTTTGTATGGCCCGCAGTACATCTACTTCTCCCATGAAAGTGGGAAGTTTTTTCAGTTGGGCAATATCCAGTTTATTAATGCTTGTACTTAAAGTATTAACGCTTTTTTCCTGCTTTTTACCACTGATGGTTATTTCACTGAGCTGGCTACTGGTGCTTTCCAGTTTAATATCCATGGTTTTGCTGCTATTCAGCTTTACCTGCATTTTAACAGGTGCATAACCCATATAGGAAAACTGCAGCTCATGATCACCTGCAGGGAGGGTCAGGGAATAAAAACCATATTCATTGGTAACGGTACCGATACTGGTACCTAGTTTGGATACAGAGATGCCAATCAGGCTTTCTCCGTTCTTTTTATCTTTAACATAACCGCTTACCGTATATCGTTGTTGCTGTTGTGCTTTTAATGCCTGCCCTTTTAGCATAAGTACCAAAAAGGACATAAGCAGAATAATCCTTGTTTTCATAAAGGTGTAAACTTGGTTTTAACCGAATGTTTAAGGTTTTGACAAATAGTGTGCTACATGTATGCCATCGTATTGCAAACCGCGCTGCGATGTATTCATTGCATATATGACGTAGGGGGTTAGGATTACCCCTACTTTCCCAATAATATTTTTTTGATTTGGAAGAGAAAGTGTTGATTCCAGGTAGTTTAATGAATAAATATGCTATTAAAGCAAGCTGATCAGAAAAGCATGCCAGGGGAAAATGTTATGGAAAATCTTCCCCTGACGGGCCATTTGGGGTGCAAAATAATATAAAAAACTTGTTGAACACATTTTAGTCCAGTTAGTCCAGCAGGTCACATTTGAATCCTAAGCGTTTTACAAATTCAATAATTGTTTGTTCTGCTACTGACTGCTGGCTGATGATTCGAAGTACCCTATCACAGTCTTCAATATCCACACTGCAGGCAGCTACGGTAAATTGGGCAAAAATGGCATTGATAACCCTATTCTTATCCTGTAAAGTGTTAATGTTTGTTCGGAATATCCCAATCATAGCATAATTTTAAATATTTCGGAATATTTTTGTGCAAAGTTGCCATTGTTTCGCCTTATAACTGTTGCATAAAAGGGATTAAAACTTACATGAAACGGATTTTTTTATGGCTGTAGTAATCACAAATGACTCAAATGATGTGTTGTTTCAGGAAGAAATAACACATTTCAGAGATAGAATATCTTCTGGCGCTATAGTAGAAAAAAGCCAGGAAGTGAAGCATAGTTTTGGAGAAGCCAGTGTCCGGGAGGTATATTTTGAGGGCATTCATATTGCATATGGCGCTGCTCAGGTGAACCAGAATATACATATTGAACATAGCGGAGGTGGCGGTGGAACAGGACTTGTGGGATTGCTTTTTGTGGAACAGGGCAACCTGGTGACTAATATAGATGGCGTAGTAGATGATTTCAGGTTTTCCTCCCTGGAACATAACCTGCTTTATAATCCTAATGAAAGAGAAACTGCTGATGTGGAGAAACAAAACGGGATGCAGTTTTTTGGGTTCAGCTTTACAACAGAAAAATTCCTGCAATTGGCCGAAAATAGTGGCCCCGTATTGGATAAGCTGGCCAATAATATTGCCGGCAATAAAGCCACATTTTTAAATAACAAGAAAAACCAGCTGATTACCCCCCGCATGCAGATGGTAATGGGAGAGGTGCGTAACTGCCAGTTTCAGGGGGGATTGAAAAAATTGTTCCTGCAATCCAAGGCGATGGAAATACTGGCATTGCAATGTGAACAGTATGAACGTGCAGAAATGGCCACCGTTAAGTCACTGGCATTATTGCCTGCGGATGTGGAAAGAATCTATTTTGCCAGAGAGATATTAATAGCCAATGCACAAAATCCGCCAATGCTTTGTGCTTTAGCAAGGCAAGCCGGACTGAACGAATTCAAGCTTAAAGCAGGCTTCAAAAAAATATTTAACAATACCGTTTTCGGCTATCTGAACGATCACCGGCTGGAACAAGCCAGGCAACTGGTGTTACAAGGTATGCTGCCGCTTGCGCAAATTGCTGATGACATGGGCTATTCCTCTCCGCAGCATTTTAGTAACGCCTTCCGCAGAAAGTTTGGGGTAAGTCCCGGTAAAATGAGATAATAACTATTCATAGACAGGCTGATCTGAAAGCAATAGTAACCAAACCACTTCATCCTGGTTATTGATGATTACTGTTAATTTCAGATCAGCCTCTTGTTCAATAGGCTAATGTAAATCTTTCACGTACGTGCTGTGGCTGCTCCAGCTCATCTATCATAGCCACCGCATAGTCTGCTGTTGAAATAGTACTTTCCCCTTTATCATTGGTAAGTAGCTGATCTTTACCAAGACGGAATTTACCGGTACGCTCTCCGGGAGCTATCGTTGCAGCGGGACTTAAAACAGTCCATTCCAGTTCTTTTTCCTGCTTTACTACATAAAAGGCTTCACGGGTGGCTAATGCACCTGCTTTCCACGCTTCCGGAAACTCCGGTGTATCCACCGCTTGTACGCCAGGAGCCACTTCCAGGCTACCAGCTCCACTTACTACCAGCAGCCGTTTAATGCCTGCCTGTTTAGTACCATCAATGATGGCATGTATGGCTTTTATATAAGTGTTGGTATCATGTGCATTAAAAGCACTGATCACGGCAGCTGTTCCCTTCACCAGTCCGGCTACTTCAGCCGCACTTTGCACATCTCCCTTTTTAACGGTTAAATGTGGGTTTTGTAATGTTATTTTCTCCGGATGACGCACAATGGCGGTTACTTCATGCCCCCTGTTTAAGGCTTCCTGCAAAATAGCGGAACCAATAAAGCCGGATGCACCAATGATACTTACTTTCATATTGTATGTTTTTAGTTTTTTATGTTATGTGTTGCGCTTATTTAACCCGTTGGGACCAGGATGTTTGATATAATTGTTATTAAAATTATTACAGTTTAAGTTAAAAAAAAGCTAAGCAAACTGGGCACTGAATTCGGCTAATGTCTGGCCTTTCAGTTTATTATAAACAGATTCGTCTATGGCGGTAAATAACGTTTCCAGTGCATTATTGATGTGTGCACCTACGGGACATTTGGGATTAGGCAGGTTAGGAGAGAAGCCAAATACATGATCTTCTTTTACAGCCGCAAATACATCTGCCAGTTTAATCTCAGCAGCAGGTTTGCTCAGCCGGCTGCCACCGTTTTTACCTTCTTTACTTTCTACCAGACCAGCCTGCCGCAATCCGCTCAGTTCTTTACGTACAATGGCAGGGTTCGTATTTAAAGAGCCTGCAATGTACTCTGATGACAACCAGTCCTCACTGCTGCTAAGCAGGGTGAGTATATGTACTGATATGGCGAATTTGCTTTTGATCATTCTGTAATGAAATAAATTACAGTACAAAGGTAGGGACTTTTTATAAACAGGCAAATTTATTTTTCAGCAGCATATATAAATAAACAAGGACAGCAGGCAACAGCATGACAAGGTTACAAAAGGGAGCATTACTGTGCACCCTTAAAGACTAACAGACGCCCTTCAGGTGCCCACATAAAAAAAGGCTGGCCAAATTAATGGTCAGCCTCTTATTCTGAAAAGAATCGTTTAGAATTTTACGGCAACGGTAGTAGCCGGAGTAGCCTTCTTTACAGCAGGCGTAACTTCCTGTACTTTGGCTGTAGCTGTCTTTGGAGCCTTGGTCTGGAATCTTTCTGCCAGCGTAGGCGCAATTACCAGCGACACAATAGACATCAGTTTGATCAATATGTTCATAGAAGGGCCGGAGGTATCTTTAAAAGGATCTCCCACCGTGTCACCTGTTACAGAAGCTTTGTGCGGCTCAGATTTTTTATAGAACATTTCACCATTTATCTCTACCCCTTTTTCAAATGATTTCTTGGCATTATCCCAGGCGCCTCCGGCATTATTCTGGAACATACCCATGAGTACACCACTCACCGTAGCACCTGCCAGGAAACCACCCAATACTTCAGGGCCGAATATAAAACCGATCAATAAAGGAGAGATCAGTGTGATAGCCCCTGGCAGCATCATTTTTCTGATAGAGGCTTCTGTAGAGATCGCTACGCACTTGTCATATTCCGGTTTGCCCGTACCTTCCATAATACCAGGAATGCTTCTGAACTGGCGGCGTACTTCTTCCACCATGCTCATAGCGGCTTCACCTACTGCGCGGATGGCCAGGGAAGAGAAGATCAGGGGGATCATACCACCGATGAACAAACCAGCCAGTACATCTGCTTTGTAGATATCAATACCTTCAATACCAGCAATACCAACAAAAGCAGCAAACAGGGCTAATGCAGTTAATGCGGCAGAAGCAATAGCAAAACCCTTACCGGTGGCAGCGGTCGTATTACCTACTGCATCCAGGATATCTGTTCTTTCTCTTACTTCTTTGGGGAGCTCGCTCATTTCAGCAATACCACCGGCGTTATCGGCAATAGGCCCAAATGCATCAATCGCCAGCTGCATGGCAGTGGTGGCCATCATACCGGCTGCTGCGATAGCTACACCATATAATCCGGCAAAAGCATAAGAACCATAGATACCGCCTGCTAATACCAGGATAGGCAATGCGGTAGATTCCATCCCTACTGCCAAACCACCGATGATATTGGTGGCATGACCGGTAGACGACTGACGGATGATGGAGCGCACAGGGCGTTTGCCCATCGCTGTATAATATTCAGTAATAAGACTCATCAGGGTACCTACTACAAGCCCTACCATGATAGCGCCAAATACGCCATTTTTAGTGAAGCCATGGTCACGCAGGCTCATATTCTCCGGCATCAGCCAGTTTACCAGGAAAAAAGAAGCTACAGCGGTTAATACGATGGAACCCCAGTTGCCCATATTCAGGGCTTTTTGTACGATGCTGGTGTTTAAACCTGCACTGTCGCTTACTCTTACAAAGAAAGTACCTATGATGGAGAAGATGATGCCCATACCGGCAATCAACATGGGTAATAAGATAGGGGATAAGCCGCCAAAATTGTCGGTAGACATGGTTTCTGCTCCCAGTACCATTGTAGCCAGTACGGTAGCTACATAAGAACCAAAAAGGTCAGCTCCCATACCTGCTACGTCGCCCACGTTATCACCTACGTTATCGGCAATGGTGGCAGGATTACGCGGATCATCTTCCGGAATGCCGGCTTCTACTTTACCTACCAGGTCAGCTCCTACGTCTGCTGCTTTGGTGTAGATACCACCACCTACACGGGCAAATAATGCAATACTTTCAGCGCCAAGCGAAAAACCGGTCAATACCTCAATGGTCTTGATCATTTCGCTGGTATGTGCTTCCGCACCGAAGTAAGTTTTTAATATGATAAACAGGGCACCTAACCCAAGTACTGCCAAACCGGCTACTCCCATACCCATTACCGAACCTCCGGTGAAGGATACTTTAAGGGCTTGTGCCAGGCTGTTACGGGCAGCTTGTGCAGTACGCACATTAGCTTTTGTGGCAATTCTCATTCCTATGAATCCGGCTGTGGCCGAAAATACAGCACCTACAATAAATGCCAGTGCAATACTCCAATGAGAGTTTTCATGGGATGCGCCCATATAAGCGAGCAACAGGGCAGCTATGATTACAAAATAGGTGAGTATTTTATATTCTGCTTTTAAAAATGCCATAGCGCCTTCAGCGATATATCTGGCAATTTCTGTCATTCTTTCATTACCTGCATCCTGACGGGATACCCAGGCACTTCTGACGGCCGTAAACAACAAGGCTATTAATCCAAAACATGGAACGAGATAGACAATACTCATGTAAGCAATTTTAAAATATATACAAGGTTGACAAAAATAATGTATTCGGGTTTATTTTACTACTATGCAAAAAAATCTTGGAAAATAAACCCGTAAAGGAGTGTAGTGCTTGCTGAAATGCCTGACAGTACAGTGTTGTTGTAGTTGGTAGGTGTTGGAATTTTTAGGTCTTTAGTCATTATTAAAGTGTTTTAAAGGTGGCCCCAGGCCTTTTAAAGGGTGTTTTCCCCGTCCGTAGAAAAGGATTTTCTTCCCCGTTACAAACCTTTAATATACAAAAAAGCCTGACCTAAACAGGTAATAATATCCGTAGCGGCCATCGCCTCCTGCGAATATTTTGCAGCCGCCAGATCCCCGGCCATGCCATGAAGATAGGTGCCCAGCAATAGTGCGGCTTTGGGGGAATAGCCCTGGGCCAGCAAGCTGGTAAGTATGCCGGTCAATACATCTCCGCTTCCGCCCGTGGCCATGCCTGGATTGCCGGTAGGATTAAAGTAAACAGCGCCATCAGGGCAGGCCATGGCAGTATACCGGCCTTTCAGCAGGATGTATAACTGTGTGGACACCGCTTTCTGCGATAATAACTCCAGCCGGTCAAAATGATTAGCGCTGGGACCAAATAAACGGGTAAATTCCTTTGGATGAGGGGTTAAGATACTGCCCGGTGGCACTTTTCGCAGCAGATAGGGATAGGATGCCAGTATATTTAATGCATCTGCATCTATGACCATAGGACGGTTATACAGCTCCAGGAGCTTTTCCAAAGCCTTGGCGGTAGCTGTTTCTGTGCCTAACCCCGGGCCTATGCCAATACATTTATATTGATCCGTCGTTTCATTGTTGCGGAATACTTCCTGGAAATGACTGTTGTAATGAGGATGTATATCCGTGATACACATGGCGCATGGCTCCGCTATCTGCATAATATTATAACCGCATTCGGGGATGTAACTGGATACCAGTCCTGCGCCGGTATGCAAACAGGCTTTGGCTGATAAAACCGCGGCGCCCATTTTGCCATAACTGCCGGCTATCAGCAGGGCATGGCCATAGGTGCCTTTATGGGCAAAGGGATCCCTGGGCTGATAAATCGTATGTATCATTTCGGGATCAGTAAGATGAAACCGTACTGGCGTGTGGGTTATATACTCCGGATGCAGGCCTATTGGTAAAACATGCACCTCCCCGGCGATAGCTGCATTTTCCGGCATTAAAAAAGCCAGTTTGTAAAACTCAAAACTTAAGGTATGATGTGCTTTTACGGTGGGGATATGCAGTGAACTGGCATCTGCCAGCATCCCCGAAGGAATGTCAATGGCTACAATCGTATTGCCATTACGCTGATCATTTATTTTGTGAATAATCCCGGCCACCCAGCCGTCTATTGCTCTGTTAAGCCCCGTTCCAAAAATAGCATCCACGATAACACAAGGACTTGCCAGTACCGGAAAATCTCCCACTTCATATATATCACGCACATGCTGGGGGTACTGCTCCCGGAATACCTGCTGGTTAGCGGCATTGTCGGCACTTTGCCGGGTGGTGTGGTGTAGCAGATAGGCAGTAACCGTATATCCCTTCTTTAAAAGCAGGCGGGCAATCACCCAACCATCTCCACCATTATTACCCATACCACAAAAGATGTGAAAAGGTGTTTGTGGGGTAAAATGCAGGTCCAGCCATGCTGCACACTTTTCCGCTGCTCTTTCCATCAGTTGCAGGCTGCTAACCGGCTCCTGAGCGATGGTATATGCATCAGCGGCTTTGATTTGTGCGGAAGAGAAGATTTTCATAATAGTTGCCGGTTCATGATAGGCGATAATATAGTGTCCAATGGGTTCCCTGGCTTTTATACCAGGATAGCAGCGGACTGCCGTCATTGGTACCTAAAAATACAAAACCCCGGCCAAAGATGACCGGGGTATTAAATGATCTCGGACACCGGGCGGTGATAAGGCCCGGCTTTGGAACTATTTGAAGGTATATCTGGCAGAAATACCACCAATCTCTTCTCCGAAGAAGTTCGTCTGCCCGCTGAAATGGAAATAAGGTTTCAGGTCAGCGCTCAGGTTCAACGGAATCTTCTTAAAGGTATACTCCAGGCCAAAAATACCATCTAAACCAGCAGTAGCATAAGTGCCCTTGCCATCCCGTACCCAACGGTCGCGGTCATAGTCAAAACGGTCGTAAATGCCTACGTGTACACCACCACCGGCATACATATTGAATTCGGATTTACCGAATACATTCCAGTGGTATTCATATAAGCCGGTCATCGTAACGTTGTTGTTGCGTTCATGGTTTGTTGAAACAATCCCTTCAATGGCATGAGGCCCCTTGATGAAATGTTTAATGGTAAAACCTACGATCCAGGGGTTTACCCGCATACCTAATGCGGTATGATAATCTGCTACTGAAGAATTGCTGTAACTACTTCTCTTTACTGGTTTGCGTTGCGCGTTTGCCTGAATGGCTACCAGCGCAAACAAGCTCATAAATAACACGACTTTTTTCATAAATGTCTATTTGAGTGAATCGAAAAAAAGAATTTATCTACCCAATACATACCTCACAGAGATAGCGAAATCTGCCAGTTCGGAAGAGGTAGTGAAATGGATAGCAGGTTTCCAGTCAAGGCTGAGATTGATCGGCACTTTGGGAAAAGTATAATCCAGCCCTGCAATCCCGTCTATCCCTGCCAGGAATTTGGTGCTGCCATCAATTACCCTGCTGCCCAAATGGCCTCCACCGCCGGCATACCAGCCAAATCCTGCTGTAGTAAGAGCAGACAGATCAAAATGATGCTCATATAAAGCAGTCACAGAAAAAGTACGGTTATATAACCCCACAATTCCTTCTACGGCATTGGCATCATCGAAAAAATATCTGCCGGTAGGACCTAACGGTAAGCCCAGTCTGACGCCCAGTTGCGGATTCCCTTTTATGGATTGGGCTTTTATTGCAGTAGTTGCAACCAAAAGCAGCATAGATAAAATAGTGGCCTGTTTCATTTATAAGGATAGCTTTACAATAACAATGCCAAGGTAGACTATAATAGCAGCGCTATGAGGACGCCAGTTTTATTTACCGGCTTACAGGGATACAAAAGCTACATTGGGCATCATGCTGGCAGTAACGTTATTTTTATTGTTGTGGTTTTAATATTTTAAGGAAAATAAAGCCTGCTAAACCTGCGAGCAAAGAAGCAACGATTACCGACATTTTTGAAATTACCTGCAGCTCATTTTCAGTATAGGCCAATGTAGAGATGAAAATGGACATCGTAAACCCGATACCGGCAATTAACCCCACCCCAACTATCTGCAACCAGCTGGTTTGACTGGGGAGTGCTGCCAGTTTCAACCTGGTAGCCAGCCAGGAGAAGAAAAAGATCCCCAGTGGCTTGCCTATCAATAGCCCCGCTATAATGCCATAACTGATGGTGGAGGTAAATACATGCAATATATCCGGTGGAAATACAATCGCGGTATTTGCCAGCGCAAATACCGGCATGATAATGAAATTAACCGGGTCATGCAGGCTATGTTCCAGGGATGATATTTTAGACAGCGGAATACAGAAAGCCAGCAATACGCCTGCAATGGTAGCATGTACCCCGGAGTTTAAGATACAATACCATAATATGATACCTGGTATGAAATAAAGAATCAGCCGTTGTACTTTTGCCAGGTTCAGGATCACCAGTAATACCAGCGCGGCTGCACCGGCAAACAAATAGGTGAGCTGTAAATCGGCGGTATAGAAAATAGCAATAGTCAGAATAGCGCCCAGGTCATCAATAATGGCCAATGCCATCAGCAAAATCTTCAGGCTTACCGGTACCCGGTTGCCCAGCAAGGATAATACCCCTAATGAAAAAGCGATGTCTGTGGCCATTGGAATACCCCAGCCATGTGCATAAGGGGTGTTGCCATTAAAAATAGCAAAGATCAGCGCAGGACATAACATACCTCCGATAGCTGCCAATACCGGCAGCATGGACTTGCGGATGGAAGATAATTCACCGATGGTAAGTTCCCGTTTGATTTCCATACCTACCAGGAAAAAGAACAGTGCCATCAGCCCGTCATTGATCCAGTGCAGGAAAGTATGGGGGAGGTGCAGCGCTGCTACCGGGAAATGAAATTCCATTTCCCAGAAATGCAGATAGGGTTCCTGCCAGGGGGAATTAGCCAGGATAAGTGATACTATTGTACATACAATCAGGATAATACCTACAGCCCGGCTATCCTTTAAGAATTCGTGCAGGGGAGATAGTAGTTTTTTCCTGAATGTCCTGATTTTTTTAATAGAATCTTTTATCACAGCTACGGTTTTAAACAGGTAAAAGAGAAATGTTATTGCATCAATTCAAACTTGCTCTTCGGCTTACGTTTTATTTCCCAATGAAAGTTTTCAAACAGCATCTGGTCCTTCGGTCTTTGTGTAAACGGATACACGGTTCCTTCCGGATCTTTCACCAATACAATATGGTGTAGTTCACTTTTCCGGAAGTAAATATTAATAATGGCACTCAATGATTTATTTACACTCAGGTAGGCACCTTCGTCATCCTTGATGTAATAGATACTTTCCGCATTACCATCTACGTGCATCCAGTCCAGTGATTCACCGGCAAAGTATCCTGTAATGATATTCCCTTTTACCTGGTTATACATATCCGGACCAGCTTCATTGATGATCAGGGCGTTCTGGTTCAATACGATCCTGTCGGCAGTCTGGTTTTTAGTATATAGCAGAATGGTGTCGCCGGTAAGCTGATTATTGTTGGCCCATAAAACGGGATCCCGGAATAAACGGAATACGGAGTCACGGGTAGAATAATACACGCTATCGGCCACGCCCTGGAGAGAATCAGAAAAGATCTTTACATGGTGATAGGCCAGGATGTATCTTTTTTCTGTAGTGTCTTTAGGGGCCGCCGTGGTATCTGCCGGTTTTATTTCTGCCAGCGCTTTTCCCGGCAGCAGGCTGTCGGCCCGGTGGAGGGAATCCGTTCTTTTTAAGGTATCTGTTCTGCCCAGTGTATCAGCCCTGTTGATCAATGGTGGCTGTAATACCTTTACCTGCTGGGGCACGTGTATCTCCGGCTGTTGCAGGACAGGGGGCGGTACGATGGCTTTTACCTTTGCGGCCATTGAATCTATCTTGTGCACTATGGGGGCAGAAGAACTGTCTTTCAGCAAATGCGGGAGGGTATCCGTAACCTTATGGACGACACTGTCTTTCAGCGAGGTTCGCAAAGTATCTTGTCCGGGTAGCGGTTTTAGTGCGCCTGGTTTGGCGGGGGCGGTCCTGGATTTATTGTTATTGGTAATGACAGTGATACTGTCATTGGGTTTTATCACTCCGGAAAACAACGTATCTGCTGTCAGGTAGAGGGTATCTTTACTCCTTTCCAGGATCAGCAGGGGCTTTTGTGTAGCCAGGATGGTTTTTTCTGTTTGATTTACCGTGCCATGGTTGGCCAGTAAAGACATTTTCCGGGTAGTATCACGATATACCATGTTGCCGGTAGCATAGGCCAGTCCGGTTTTTTTGTCCATGATAATATTATCTGCGGTTATCGTGGCGGTGCTGTCTTCAATGGTAGGCCGGTTACCAAAGCTGCCCTGTCCCTTGTCGGTATCATAAAAACCATTGGTGGCATACATAATGGTTTTCCCGTCATTAATAGTGGTAGGGGCCACGATGGTAGCTACTTTGGTTTCTGTATTATATAAAAGTGTGTCGGTGGTTAGCGTATATTCCGGATCTACCAGCAGTACATTCTTTTTGAAGTACATGTCTTTGGTATCTGCATAGTAGTAGCCTTCCTGGCTGGTAAGTACGGTACTGCTGTTGACAAGTTTACCTGATTGGGTATAGGTGCCGATTTTGGCATTCATGTCATATTGCAGTTCCGGGCCGGATATAGTTACTTTTCCATCTGTCAGGCGGGCATCTCCCCGGAGGGTAGCATGTCTTGTATTGCCCTCGTAATGGAGGTAGTTGCCATAAATATGAATACTATCTGCCTGGTTGATGTGTACCCGGCCGTAAGCATCCACCTGGTTGGTCAGCCCATTTTTGAAGGCACTGTCACAATAAAAGAGGGTATTGCCCTGTTTGAAAATCGCATTACCAATAAATTTGGTGAGCTGAACGGTGTCTTTGGTGATATTATTCAGTACATCTGCCTGGATAATTTCAATAACAGTACCGGTTTTTTGTGGCGTTGGTTGTTGTGCCTGCGCGGGCAATACGCCTGCGAGGCAAATTCCGCCGAGGATAAGCCCATATCTTAGTAATTGCTGCATTTTCAGAATCATTGTGCCGTTGCTGTGTCGGATGGAATGGGCTTTACTTTATCTTTTTTGCCAAACAAGGAAAAATGTACGTAACGTTTAGGATTTACGCGGAGGTCTTCCAGCAGCTTATTCAGGCTGTTGAGCGAGTATTGCAGGTTGTTGTACACCTTTTTATCGTTCATCATTAAGCCCAGCGTACCATCTGTACTATTCAGCTTCCCTACTAAACTATTCATGTGTGCAATAGTTTGCTGGAGTTCTGCCAGTGTCTGGTCCAGTTTACCATTGGCCAGGGCGCCGGTAGCTTTTTCCGCATTGCTTAAGATCCCGGTTATCTTGTCGTTGTTATTTTTCAGATTAGCCGTCAGCGCTTCCAGGTTATTGAAAGTGCCCTGGATATTCCCTTTGTTGGGGTCCAGCATCCCGTTTAAAGAGGAGGTGGCATGTGAAAAATTGTTCATGGTGTGGTTCAGGTGACCAATAGCATCCCTTAAATTTCCTTTGGTAGTAGTATCAAAGATGGAATTTACGGTAAGCAGTACGGTATCTACCGTAGTGAGGGTAGCTTCCAGCTTCTTCACCAGTGGGCTTAATTGTTCTTTCAGCGCATCGGTAAAGGAGCCATCTACCGCAGCATATACGGTGTCGCCACTTTTAAGATAGTCGCTGGCGTTGCCAAAGTCGATCTGTACGGCTTTGGTACCGAGCAGGTCGCCGGTGATACGGGCTACAGAATTCCTGGGGATATCAATTTTTTTATTGATCCTTAAAGTAACCAGTATTTGTCCGGCATTTTTATCCATTACATCAAGTTCAGCTACATTTCCTACCACGAGGCCATTTACCTGAACGCTATTAGCAGGTTGTAATCCGTTTACCTGTGGATATACTGCATAGATGGTTTTACTGGTAGAAAAGAAGCTCCTTCCTTTCAGTACATTAAAGCCTAATACCAACAAGGTAATTCCCAAGGCAGTTAAAACGCCTACTTTGGTTTCATTAGATACTTTGAGCATGAGATACGTATACGTTGCTGCAAAAATAATCAAAAAGAGGGTGCGGGGAGTAAACGGGGAAAAATGTTGGGGATAAATAGGAAGATTATAACTGTGCGTTGGGGCGTAAACTGTTCTGGGGATCAATGATAAAAGCGTCTTTAAAGCCTAGCTGTTTGGCTTTCCGGACGGCAGCGGCAGCTTTTGCTTCGGTGGGGAAGTTGCCCCAGATATATTTATGTCTTTTCTTTTTATTCAGGATAATGGCTTCCCGTTCTACCGGTCCCGGTAGTTTTTTGAAGATAGCAGACCTGGGGGTATAATATTTTTCGCTCACCAGCAGCTGTACCCTAAATGCCAACTCCGGCTTTGCGGGAGCCGGAGTTGTGCCTTTAGGTGAAATAGTTGTTTTTTTACTGACGGATACTGCGGGCGCATTCCTTTGCCGGTTTCGGGCAGAGGAGGGAGGGGTACTATTATCATAGTTGCCAAAGCGTTCCAGCTCGTCCTTATATTTTTTAATAGCTTTATAAAGACAGTTGGCGGTTTCTGCCTGCCCGGATGCAGAGTTCAGGTAGTCTTCTTCTTCCGGATTGCTGATAAATCCCAGCTCTACCAGTACACTTGGCATGGCAGTGGCGGATAATACCCAGATACCTTTTTCATTTCGTTGGCGGGCGCCACGGCTGATACGGCCCACCTTGGTAAATTCATCTTCTACCAGGGTAGAAAGCCGGAGGCTCTGGTCAAAAAATGCGTTGCGTAAGGTATTAAGCAGGATAAATGTTTCAGGATCAGTGGCATCCATCATTTGTTTGGTTTCCTCAGAGTTGGCATCCAGTACGATTACTGAATTCTGCTTGAGGGTTTCCATTTTAGCATTGTTCTTGGTGGTTGCCCAGATATAAGTTTCTGTGCCCTTGGCAGTGCTGGCGGCATAACCATAAATAGGCTGCTTTACAGTTACCTTCTTTTTCCCCTTTTTACGAACCACGTTTTTATACCCGGTTACATAACGTGTTTTAGGAGCAGCATTACAGTGAATAGATACAAAAAGATCGCCTTTGGCATCATTGGCAATCTGTGCTTTCAACCGGGGATCATCAAAACGGTCTACTTTACGTGTGTACACCACCTTTACATCGGGCATATTCTCTTCCAGTAACTTACCCAGCTTCAGGGCTACCTGTAAAGTCAGTTCCTTTTCGGTCGAATAGCTACCCCGGGCACCTACGTCTGCACCTCCGTGCCCGGCATCAATTACAATTGTTCGTAACGGCTTCTCCTGCCTGGGAACCACCGGTTTGTTACTGGCATGAATAAATAATGTTCCAATCGTTATGGCTCCTAGTCCTAAGATCCAAAATCGCTTCCAGCTCATGATTCTCATTTTAATGGGTCAGTTATCACTGAAAAATAAAAAAATAGTTTAACTGAATAGTAATTAATTTACTTGTACAATGCGTATTACATCGATAGTTCATGTGTAAGGGACTTACCTTTGTATGCACGGATTGTAATAATTTGTATAAAAACTTGTAGGTTTGTGCCCGCCTTAACTCATGAGCTCTAGCTACAAAAATAATTATAAAAAGTTTTTCCGGCAGTTATACCTGTTAATAATAGGTATCCTAATAGTGTTTCCTTTTATTATAGATGCATTTGCTGGCACTGTGCCACAAAATATATCTTATTTTAACAAAAGTTTCACAGATATATTGCCTGTTTCAAGGGATACGGTACCGCTTCCCCAGGATACCAACCGGAAAAAAACGGATACCCTGCTCCCCGGTAAGATAATAGATTCTTCTAAAACCGTTGCAGACACAGGATCTGTTACAACTGTCGATTCCCTTTCTTTACCGAAGTTATCCAAAGATAGTCTGGATGCGCCGGTTACGTACAAGGCGAAAGACTCCATTATATTAATGGTGCCTGATAAACGGTTCTTTTTATATGGTACCGCTGCCACCAAATATAAAGAGGTGGAGCTGAACGCCGAACGGATGAATTTTGACCAGGCTACCGGTATTCTGGAAGCTACTACTGCTACAGATACCAGTGGAAAACCAATCGGACGCCCTGTCCTGAATGACGGCGGACAAAGTTTTGATTCTGATACACTCCGGTATAATTTTTCCACACAGAAAGCAAAGATCTATAATACACGCTCACAATACGGAGAGGGGTTCATTATGAGCCAGCAAACCAAAAAAGGGCCGGATAATGCCATTTTCGGGTTTAAGAATGCTTATACTACCTGTAACCTGGATACCCCACACTTTGCTTTCCGCGCACGTAAAATAAAAGTAATACCGGATAAACTGGTTATTTCCGGTCCGGCCAACCTGGAAATTGAAGGGGTGCCTACACCGCTCTTTATTCCTTTTGCCATTTTCCCAATCACACAGGGCCAACGCTCAGGGATCCTCCCGCCACAATATGTGGTGAACCAACAAAAGGGGATGGGACTGGAAAATGGAGGCTACTACGTGGGCCTGGGGGAGTATTTTGACCTTACCCTCCGGGGAGATGTATATTCCTATGGTAGCTGGGGGCTTACGGTCAGTCCTACCTATCGAAAACGGTACCACTATAACGGGGGCATGAACCTTAGCTTTGCCAATACCCGCTTTGGAGATCCTACGGTAAAATCGGAGTTCAGCCGCTCGCGCGACTTCCGGGTTACCTGGAACCATAGCATGGACAGCAAAGCCAGACCAGGGGTCAACTTTGGCGCCAACGTAAACTTTGGGACCTCTTCCTACAACCGCTTTAACGTATTTGACTATAATTCCAGGGTGAATAACCAGATAGGATCTTCCATCTCCTTCTCTAAAACCTGGCAGGGAAAACCCTATAACTTTACCATGAGCTTAAACCACTCGCAAAACCTGAGTACCAGGGATGTGTCTATCTCCTTCCCGGATGCGGCTTTTACGGTGAATACAGTGTATCCTTTCCAGCCAAAGGAAATGGTGGGTACTCCTAAATGGTACCAGAAAGTAGGGATTTCCTATAATACCGTATTGCGTAACAGCGCCCAGTTTAAAGACTCCGTGTTTTTAAAACCAAAGATGTTTGATGCCCTGCAAACGGGTATGCAGCATAATATACCCGTTTCGTTCTCCATTCCGATCTCCTCATTTACCTTGCAGCCAGGGATCAATTATTCAGAATATTGGTATACCAAGAAGATCGTGAAGAATTGGAATGATGCACAGAATAAAATAGATACTACCTATACCCCTGGTTTTTATGCTGCCAGAAGTATGAGTGCCAGTGTTTCTTTGTCTACCGGGCTGTATGGTATGTATACGTTTAAGAAGGGGATGAAGATAAAGGCTGTCAGGCACGTAATGCGCCCTACTATCAGTGCCAACTATTCACCTGACCTGGCCAGCCAGTATTACTATGAATACCAGTACAATAAAAACGGTGACAGAACCCGTGCTTCCGTTTTTGACGGGGTATCGGGTATAGGCGTGCCTTCTGCTACTACTTTTGGGGGTATTAACTTCGGCCTGGACAATAACCTGGAAATGAAAGTATTCTCCAAAAAGGATACCACGGCCAACCATGAAAAGAAAATCAAAGTGCTGGATGGTTTTGGTATCACAGGGCAGTATAACCTGGTGGCAGATTCATTCAAACTTTCCGTTTTCAGTATTTATGCACGTACCAACCTGTTTGATAAACTGAATATCTCTGCTAATGGTACCATTGATCCGTACCAGGTAGATGCGCGTGGTAAGGTACTGGATAAATATGCCTGGCAGAGCGGTAAGTTCAGCCTGGGCCGCTTAACGAATGCTTCCATCTCTATGAGTACTTCTTTCCAGTCGTCAGACAAGAAAAGCAAGGAAAAGGAAAAGCAGAAAACAGATATTGAGCAGGAGCAGGGGGGAGATGCTGCCTTCCAGGCCCAGCAGCGGCAATTGCAGATGGTACGGAATAATCCCGGCGAATATGTGGATTTTGATATTCCATGGCGCATTGATCTTTCTTATAGCTTGTCCTACAGCAAATCAATTATTCCGGATTCCGGTGGAGTGGTGACCTCTTTTAACCAATACCTCAGCTTTAACGGCGATTTCAGTCTTACGCCCAAATGGAAGGTGGGGCTGAACAGCGGTTTTGACTTTATTAACAAACAAATAGCCTATACCAACATGTATATCTCCAGGGATCTGCACTGCTGGCAAATGTCTATTAACCTGATTCCTTTTGGGTCTTTCCGCCAGTTTAGTATCACCATTAACCCCAAAGCAGGTATCCTGCGCGACCTTCGTATCAACCGAACGCGGCAATTCCAGGATTTGTAGCGGGGCAGATAAAATATATAAACAAAACGTCCGGGAAGTATCATACCTCCCGGACGTTTTGTTTATGACTATGTTTTATTATCTGGTAGTAACAGCAGGCCCCTCTTTGGAAATGAGCCATAAGCCCAGGAAGGTAATGCCTGCATTGATGATCAGCAGCTCAATCCCTATCTGGAAGCCACCAAACCAATGGACGGCATTTTCACTGAGAATGTAGCACAGTACTGGTGCAGCCAGACAAACAATCAGTGTGGCAATGCCCTGCCTTACGATTCGTTTGGTGAGGATGCCAAAAGCAAATAATCCCAGTAATGGTCCGTAGGTATAAGCGGCTATCTTTAAAATGATATCAATAATGGATTTATTATCGATCCATTTAAAGATCATCACGCATAAAAAGAAGATGACGGTAAGCGTTAAATGCACGCTCATCCTGGTCCGCTTTTGTTGCTTTTCTGTGAGGTCAGTTCTTTTTTTCAGTCCCAGCATATCAATACAGAAGGAAGAGGTGAGCGCAGTAAGTGCACCATCTGCACTAGGAAATAAAGCAGATATCAGCCCAATGATAAAAATAATAGAGATAGCAGGTGGCAGATAGCTCAGTGCGATAGTAGGAAACAGGTCATCTCCCCGGATACCTATCTGGTTGCTTTCTGCAAATACGTACAACAGGCCGCCCAGCATGAGGAACAACAAGTTTACCAATACCATTACCGTACTAAAGGTCATCATGTTTTTCTGGGAATCCTTCAGGTTTTTTACGCTGATGTTCTTTTGCATCATTTCCTGGTCAAGACCTGTCATCCCCACCGTAATAAAAGCACCTCCCAGTATCTGTTTAAGCCAGAAGCCCCCGCTGTTCACATCAGTATTAAATACCTCGGTATATCCTTTGGCGTTTAAGGCTGCCATAGTATCTGAAAAAGAGAAATGGAGGGCATCCATGATATAGAAGATGCAGATTACCAGCCCCAGCAGCATGAAAGAGGTTTGCAGGGTGTCTGTAAATACAATGGTCTTTACCCCACCTTCAAAAGTATACAGCAATATCATCAGGAGGATGATAAAGGTAGTAAGCCAGAAGGGCACATGGAGGCTGTCGAGTATAAACAGTTGCAATACATTGATCACGAGATATAAGCGGGCGGTAGCACCCAGGGTACGGGAAATGATAAAGAAGAGCGAACCTGTTTTATGTGCTACGGGACCAAAGCGCTGCTCCAGATAGTGATAAATAGAGGTCAGGTTGAGCCGGTAATATAAAGGCAGTAAGATATAAGCCACAATAAAATATCCGATAAAATAGCCTATAACCACCTGCAAGTAAGCAAAATTACTGGCACCTACTGTACCTGGCACACTCACAAATGTAACCCCGCTGAGAGAGGTACCAATCATACCAAAAGCCACCAGCATCCAGTTGCTGTTACGGTTACCAATAAAGAACGACTCGTTGTTGGAGTTCCGGCTGGTACGCCATGCAACGATGAGCAGAACGGCAAAATATAAAAGGACAATCGAAAATAAGAGAGTGGCTGACATGCGCTATAAATAAATTAAAGGATATTGTTCTGTTTTACAAGATCGTTAAAAGTAGGCAGAAATTATAAAACAAGCGTGGAAGAATGTTTTTGTGGCGCATAGCTGACGGGGATACAGCAATAGGTTACAGCAGGTTATTGATGAGTTATATAATATTCCGTCATCAGTTTAAATACCTTTTCCTTTAGCATGGGTACATCTTCCAGCGTCATGCCGGTAGTAGAAACAGGAGGCAGGAAGTGATAGTCAATGCGATGAGGAAGTGCAAAAAACAACTTTCCCGGGGGGAGTATTTTTTTAGTATGGAAGAGGAGGGAAGGCATAATAGGGAGTTGTGCTTCTATAGCCAGCGCAAAGGCGCCATCATAAAATGGCTTTAGCGGATCAGCTGTTCTGTTGCGGGTACCTTCCGGATACAGCAGCATGTGGATGCCCATATCCAGCACCTTGCGCATATCGTCATAACATTTACGGCGGCTGGCTTCGTCTTTACGGTCTACCATCACACTGCCCACCTTATACATCATTCCGAATAAGGGCACTTCCCCCATTTCTTTTTTAGATAGTGTTTTATTAACACCGGGTACCCCTGGTGTGGTTACCGGTACATCAACCAGCGAATTATGATTACTTACTACTACATAGGTTTGCCCGGGAGCAAAATATTCCACACCCTTTTTTCTTACCGGACAAAAGATCATAGGCATATATACGGCCATCCAGCCCCGGCTCAATGACAGAAAATAACGGGTTTTTTGTGGATCAGGCATAAAATTGGCGATCCATATTGGTATAAATAAAATAAGGAAGGTTACTGTAAATAACAGGAAGCCATATACGGCAAAAAGTCGGCCCAGTATATTTTTTAACCAGTTCATAGATTCGAAAGTCAGTAGTACACCTCCATGACCCGTAATGGCAGGCGCATGGTATTCACCTGCAATATTAACACATTAATTATTTATTCCATTCAATAAAATATGTTAAATGTATGAACGCCATGCTGATACATTACGGGTCATGTAAGAAAGTAAACGGGTATTACAGGCTCCAGTCAATAGGTTCTTTACCTGCTTTCATGAGCAATTCATTGGTTTTGGAAAAATGGCGGCAACCGTAAAACCCTTTATCTACACTAAAAGGGGAGGGATGGGCTGCCTTTAGAATATGGTGTTTGGTAGCATCAATCAATATTTGTTTGTCCTGGGCAAATCTTCCCCACAGCAGGAAAACGATATCCTGTTTCTGTGCAGAAATTTTTCTGATCACCGCATCTGTAAAATTTTCCCAGCCTATTTTACTGTGCGAGGCAGGTTCACCTGCTCTTACTGTAAGCATGGCATTGAGGAGCAATACCCCGTTTTCGGCCCACTTGGTCAGGTTGCCGGAAGTAGGTATTGGTAAGCCCAGATCAGTATGCAGCTCTTTAAAGATGTTGACCAGGGAGGGGGGAGGCTTTACGCCATCCTGTACGGAAAAACACAAACCATGCGCCTGTCCGGGGCCATGGTAAGGGTCTTGCCCGATGATCACCACTTTTACTTTATCAAAAGGCGTTTTCTCAAATGCATTAAACATCATCGCTCCCGGAGGGTAAATTGTTTTACCCAACGCCTTTTCGTGTTTTAAAAACATGACAATCTGTTCGAAGTATGATTTCTGAAATTCTTCCTTTAAAACTTCTTTCCAACTAGCCTCAATTTTTACGTCCATAGCAGGTCAATAATTTAAAAACAACTAAATTTGATTTATTACCGGAAAATTATATAAATTTGCACTCCCAAAACGAAAAGATAAATATAAGTATTTATTTCTGATGGGAATGACACAGAACATGTCTCGGTAGCTCAGCTGGATAGAGCAACTGCCTTCTAAGCAGTAGGTCATTGGTTCGAATCCAATCCGGGACACATCAAACAGGAAATTGTTTAGTATCGCTTTTCATTTCCTTGTTTATATTACTAAAATGGTTGTGCTATCAGCACAACCATTTTTATTTTGTATAATCTTCTGACAGGTTTAACTATAAACCATTCACATAAGCATCTATGTAGGCAGCTCTTTTTCTTAAATATATTTTCATATCAGCTTTTGATTTTGGCAAATTATTATCGCCTACCTTCCAGCGTTCGTAATCTTTTTTCTGGGAATCCCTGATGGTGGCAGCATAGGTTTCTATATAGCTCAGCAGTGCTTCAAATTTGCCGTTTTTGTAATTCTTCCAGGTTTGTTTGTAGAGGGAGCGGATCTCAGGATCTTTCATAAATATAGAAAGGAACTTAGCTCCCAGCCGGGTGTCGCCGTCTTTCAGCAGTGGTACGTTGGTCCAGGAAAAATATTTATGGGAATCCTCATCCATTCCAAAACCCCAGTCAAAATCCCAGATGGGGCCCATCGTATATTTGCCACCGGTAGCCTTATGGATAAATACGCTTTTAGGGTGATTCACTTCAAAGTTGCCGGTCAGGTTATTTACCACCAGGAAGTTAACCAGTTGCTGCTTATCAATATAATCGCCATAATTGTTACCAGGAAATTTTGAATCCAGCAATAACTGTTCAAATGCTTCAAAACCGGCCTTGATTTCATCCAGGGTGGCAGGAGCGGTAATATCAGGGTTTTTTACCATCACTGGCAGGTTCAGTCCTTTTGATTTGAACTTGTATGCTTCATCAAAATTGCTGTCTAATTCCAGCAGCAGATCGTCTTTACCAAGATCCACACGATTTTCTTTTACCTCTATCTGTTGCGTCAGGTTATAGCTGCCTCTGTAGGTGCCGTTTACAATCAGATCTGCCGGGATGATGGTATTGGTAAAAGGCATGGCCAGTTGCTGTCCGATTTTCATGGCGATGGCATTTGTCATCAGGGTGTAATCCTGGTAGTTGGCCAACAGTACCCATTCTTTGGCAGCTCCTAATCCGAGGAGAGAAGCTTTGTTATCCAGCTTCAGTTTATAAGGCTTTTTAGGCAGCTCCCAGGTACTGTTGCCTCTTCCTTTGATGCGGGTTTTAATGGGGGCCAGGTCAGGATAAACACCATTCCCTTTTATAGATACGGTGGCGGTAAGATAAACTTCTTTTTCTTTTACCTCCTGGTTACCCTCTATCTGAATACTTATTTCCGGAACAACCGCTTTAATGCTTTCGTCCAGTTTTTCTTCTTCCGTGATTTCAGGTTCGGGATTGGATTTGTTTTTTGAACAGGCGGTAGTTAACAATAACATAACAATCGCGTATCCCACCAACAACCTTGTGGTGGCAAAGTAATTTTTTTTCATCTGCATAAGTATGATGTATAAAACGGCTAATAAGTGGGCAAATTTAAGGAGAGATTGCGATTCCTGGTGCAATAAGTGCTTAAAATTACCCATATATCTTTCCTGGTACGGCTATCTGAAATGGAAAATATAAGTGATATCCGGAGATGAAATGATCATCATGGAACTGCAATAAAATTACAGGGCTCACCTTAGTTCAATTTATTCCCCTAGTTTTACGGACAATTTTTATTTTTTTAAAATATTTTATGAAACACACATTTCCTGCAATGGCCCTGCTCCTTTCGTTAGCAGCATGTGGCGGAAGCGCAAGCGATCAAGCTAAAACTGAAGAAAAGAAAGAAGCGGCAGCAGCCAGCGGAGCCAATTACAGCATTGACACGGTAGCTACTACTGTTAACTGGCAGGCAACGCACAAAGGTGGACTTGCACCCCGCTTTGGTACTATTAAAGTGATTAACGGCACACTTTCTGCCGAAAACGGTGCTATTACAGCTGGCAACTTTGAAGTAAGCCTGCACGGATTACAGGTAGATCCTACTTCTGTTACAGAAGCAGATAAAAAATATACCGACCTGGAAGGACACCTGAAAAGCGCTGATTTCTTTGACGCAGACAAACACCCTACCGCAAAATTTGTGATCACCTCTGTTGCACCATATGATAGCACTCAACAAAAGAGTTTATTACCAGGAGCTACTAACCTGATCAGCGGTAACCTTACTTTGAAAGACAGTACCCTGAACATCACTTTCCCTGCTCAGGTAGAAGTGACCGGCGATAATGTAGTTGCTAAAGCAAAATTCACGATTGACCGTACTGCATGGGGTATCAACTACAAAACAGAAGGTAGCCCTGAAAACTGGATGATCAGCAAAGATGTAGAAGTGGGCTTTAACTTAAGCGCTAAAAAACAATAAACAAAATAACTGATGGCTCCTGAATGGAGGCACAGTTATAAAGATATTCCCGG
This sequence comes from Chitinophaga sp. H8, assembly GCF_040567655.1. Lineage (NCBI taxonomy): Bacteria > Pseudomonadati > Bacteroidota > Chitinophagia > Chitinophagales > Chitinophagaceae > Chitinophaga > Chitinophaga defluvii. Next base: position 697,286 of record NZ_JBEXAC010000001.1, read on the forward strand.
TTATCATTCGATGACCGGGATTTTTTTTGCATAAAAAAGCCAGGTAAAAATACCCGGCTGTAAATTATTATATCCAAACAATAGTTTACTCAGTATTTAAACTCTTTAGGGGATTCATCAATGCTGCTTTAACAGATTGGAAGCTCACTGTAATGAGTGCAATCAGTATTGCTGCTGCTCCTGCCACCACAAATACCCACCAGCTGATGCTGATGCGGAATGCAAAATCCTGTAGCCAGTGATGCATGATCCACCAGGCTACCGGTGCGGCAATAATAAATGCAATCATGACCAGCTTCAGGAAATCTTTGGAAAGTAGTTGCACAATACTTTGCACACTTGCCCCCAATGTTTTGCGGATCCCGATTTCTTTCATGCGCTGTTGCGCAATAAAGGTGGCTAACCCGAATATACCCATACAGGCAATGATGATAGCAAGGGAGGAGAAGAGGATGGCCAGTTTTCCTATCCGCTGCTCTGCACTGTACATGGCATTGAAAGATTCGTCCATAAAACGGTAACTGAATGGAAGGCCAGGGGCGATAGTGTTCCATTTATCTTTTATCTGTGCAATCAAAGTCTGGAGGTGGGTGGTAGTGACCCGGAAAGATACCAACCCGGGGCTGTTTTGCAGCATAAAAATCACAGGCCCGATTTCCCGGTGGAGGCTTTCATAATGAAAGTTCTTTACTACCCCGATGATGGTACGGGGAGTGGTAACACCAGGACCGTTCATGGTATACAGCACTTTGCCTACGGCATCATCATATCCCAGTAATTTAGCTGCCGATTCATTGATCATCACGGCTGCTTCGTCATTGCCGTAGCTGCGCGAAAAGTTCCGCCCCTTTACCAATTGCATCCCCATCGTTTCCAGGTAATCATAGTCAATATTCCAGTTCTGCATGTTCAACATGCTTTTGGCATCTACTACCGCATCCCGGGAAACAGCATTGGAATTGCGGGCAGAATTAGACACCGGTACAAAGCTGCTGACAGTACCGCTTTTTATCCCTGGCAACTGTAATACCTCATTTTTAAAAACAGTGGCATTATCACCCAGCGGACGGGTTTCATTAATGATCAGTACCTGATCTTTGTTAAAACCAATGTTTTTATGCTGGATGTAATATAGTTGCTGATATATAACCAGGGTACCTATGATGAGTATGATGGAGGTGGCAAACTGAAATACTACCAGCACACTTCTTAAGCTTATCCGCTTATTACCCGTTTTCAGTTTCCCCTTTAATACTTCCACCGGCTTGAATGCAGAAAGAAAAAATGCCGGATAACTACCGGCCAGCAATCCGGTAATAAATGGCAATGCGATCAGCAAAGGTAAAATGCCGGGGGAAAACAGTTTGCCCATGTGCATGGTTTTTCCCGCCAGTTCATTAAACAGGGGCAGTACCAGGTAGGCTAACCCTATGGCAAGGATCAGGGATAGTATCGCCGTAAAGGTGGATTCGGTCAGGAATTGTGTAATCAGTTCTTTACGTCCCGTACCCAATGCCTTTCTGATGCCCACTTCTTTAGCTCTGCCTGCGGCGCGGGCAGTAGTGAGGTTCATGAAATTGATACAGGCAATCAGGAGAATAAATGCTGCTACTGCTGCAAAAATATATACATACTGTATGTTGCCGGAAGGAAGGAGCTCCGACATACGGTCAGAACGCAGGTGTATATCCGTAACCGGTATCAGGGAGTAACGGGCCATATTACCCGCTCTTTCAAATTCTTCCCAGCTTTTTATGTTAGACCGCTTCATGATATCGGGGAAGAGATACCGTTGAATATATTCGGTAAACTTCTTTTCAAACACTTTATAATCCGTGCCGGGTTGTAGCACGAGGTAAGTGTAAAAGTTATGGCTCCCGATATTTCCCCAGGCATAATCCACATTTTTCATGGAAAAGAGCATGTCAAACTGGAAATGCGAATTGGCAGGAATGTCTTTTATAACGGCGGTTATCTTATAGGGTGTTTCCTGCTCGGCCTTTTTTACTTCCAGCGTTTGGCCCACTACATGGGTAGTACCAAAATACTTGATGGCGGTAGAAGCGGTAATGACCACCGTATTGGGGGCGTTTAAAGCGGTTTGTGTATTACCCTCAATGGCTGGCAGGGTAAATACCTGGAAGAAGGTGGAATCCACGTTGGTAGCCCTGGGCTCTGTAAGGTATTCCTGCCCCTTTTTAACCAGCCTGGTGCCCTCATTATTGAAGATCCGGGTGTAAGTCTCCACCTGGGGATAATCCTGCTTTAATAAAGCCCCCATTTGATCAGGGGTGAATGGCAGGTGGATATCCATGCCCCCCATGCGGGCATCCATGTTAATACGATAAATACGGCCCGCCTTATCATTATAGCGGTCATAACTCAGCTCGTCCAGTACATAAAGTGTAATGAGCAGGAAACTGCACAGCCCGATAGCCCATCCCAGGATGTTGATCAGGGAAAAGGTTTTGTTCCTCAACAGGTTTCTCCATGCGATTTTAAAGTAGTTGCTGATCATAACCGTAATATGACTGGTGATACTATGCCTATTAATAAATATGCCAGGTATTCAAGCCGTTGAAAATAAATGCTTTACAGTTTTGTGAAGTGGTTAGACTGTCCGCTTTTAGCACAGGAATTGTCCGGTTTTAACGCCATGCAAAGCGATGGACAAATTAAGAAGAAGTCAACGATAAGCCGGAAGTATTCCGGAGATATTCCAGGGATGTCCCGTAGATATCCCGACTATACACATTGTCGGGATATCTACGGGATATCTACGGGACATATACGGGGCATATACGGGATATCCCTAAGGAAACATAGGCGTATCATTATTATAACATATTGGTATTATGCTTTTTTAGTTGATTAATATATAGTTATAGAGAATTATGCCAGTTGTTGGCGTAATAATGGGAGAAATGGGCATAAAAAAAACGGCACAAGCCCTTGTGAGGCCTGTACCGTTTCAGGGCAGCGAGGGTACTTATTTAATCTTTCAGTTTCAGGTATTGTTTCACCTGCTTATAATCGTTCCAGTCTATGCCTGCCGACTGCCGGGCGGCCGCACCTCCGGGAATCAGTACATACCGGTATTGCTGGTATTTTACGTTGTTTTGGTCTATCAGGGTACCTACGTTTCCATTGCTGGAGATATCAATACCTCCCACATAGGATACCATGTTGATCAACAGGCCGCCATCAAAATACGGCAGCGACATAATAACGGGGTCATCTGCATTGTTCAGGTTTACATACACTTTTACCACACCTGTTGTCAGGATGTTTTTATCCAGTTTGGGAGCATCCAGGGAAGCGTAATAAGTAGTGTCAATATTAGGTGGGGGAGAATCTTTAACAAAGCCTACGTCCAGCCAGCCGGAGTAAATAACGTTTGCAGTACCGGGATCTCCCTTACCACCGGCAGGGCCCGATGGTCCTGCAGGTCCTGCGGGACCCGCTGCTCCGGCAGGGCCGGCATCTCCACTTTTAGAACAGGATACGAAGGCAAGGGCAGCTAATAATAGCAGCGCATACGTACCACAGTGCAACATGCGTTTCATAAACTTAGTTTTGGATGTGATGGGAAAATTGCATTGGGATTGGTTGATACTATTAAGTTAACCAATAAAGTTGACTTTTTTATCATTTCGTATAGGCTAGATATATTAAACTAAATTTTGATAAGATAATTCTTTGTTGTTATTTCGTTACTCATAGCGACAGCAACCCGGACATTAGGAATGATTGTACTAAAGGCGCTACTGACTGCGGCATGCGATAACCACTTCTATGAATAACAATATAAACTTTGGCATTGATTTAGGCACCACTAACTCATTGATAGCAAAGTTCCAGGATGGCAAAGTTGAGATCTTTAAGAATCCCTATGGCCAGAAATTAACACTGCCTTCTGTCGTCGCTTTCCGTAAAGACCGCATCATAGTGGGGGATAAAGCAAGGGCGCTGATAGAAAAGGACCCGGAAAATGTGTTTGCTTCCTTTAAGAGAAAAATGGGTACCGCGGAAAGTTTCTTCGTACCCAATCTGGGCGATTTTAAAACACCTGCTGCGTTATCCGCCCAGGTACTCAAAGAGTTAAAAAACTTTGTTCATACCGGAGAAACACCGGATGCGGTAGTGATTACTATTCCGGCATCATTTGATACCATACAATGCAATGCTACCAAAAAAGCGGGCTATGAAGCCGGCTTTAAAGAGGTGGCCCTGTTGCATGAGCCTATTGCGGCCTGCCTGGCTTTTGCCAATAAACAGGAGGCACAAACGAAAATGAAGGGACAATGGCTGGTATATGATCTGGGTGGAGGTACTTTTGATGTTGCGCTGGTACGCTTTGCGGAAGGGGAAATGAAGGTCATTGACCACGAAGGGGATAACTACCTGGGCGGAGTTGATTTTGATATGGCTGTTATTGATCACCTGGTGATCCCTTATCTCGAAAAACGGTACAAACTACCTGATTTTTCCAGGGAACTCAAAGGAGCAAAGGGGAAGTATAATACGCTTTATTATAGCCTGATTAAAAAAGCAGAAGAGGTAAAAGTACAATTGACCACTGATCTCTTTGCTGAACTGGAATTTGAAATCACCGACCAGGATGGAACCCTGCATGATATCTGCTTTACCATAACCCGTGAAGATTTTGAAGGGTGCATTTATAATAAAGTGATATACTCCACAGAACTGGTAAAAAAGATCCTGTCACGTAATCAGGTGAGCGGCCGGGAAGTGCGGGAAGTGGTACTCATCGGAGGCAGTACCTATATTCCACTTGTAAAACAACTGGTAGCGAAGGAGCTGGGGATTGCGGTCAACTGCACAGTGGATCCTACTACTGCTGTGGTAATGGGAGCTGCTTATTATGCTGGCGGCAAAGTAAAACAACTGTTGCCGGATACAGTAAGCCCCGCTGGTGAAAAGGGCCTCGTATCCGTACGGAACATCAGATTTAAAACAGCCTATCAGAAAATCACGCAGGACCTGTCAGCGTATTTTACAGCGATAGTAAGCGGGGACCTGGACGGTTGCACCTACCGTATTGTACGTGCGGATGGGGGATACGACAGCGGGATCAAAAGATTAAAAGAACGGATTTCCGAAGTGCTGTTACTGGCGCCGGATACCTGCAACAGGTTTGAACTGACCGTTTTTGATGAGGAGCATCAGCCCGTGCCCGTGCAAAAAACAGTGATTGAAATCACGCATGGTAAATTCAGTGTACAAGGGCAGCCACTACCGGATGATATCTGTATTGAAGTAGATGATATTGAAAATAATATTACCCGCCTGGAAGTCATTTTTGAAAAGAATGCAATTTTACCACTACGAAAAACAATCACACGCGAGCTGGTTAAAACGATTATGCGTGGGAGTGATGACAGCCTGATGATCAATGTGGTGGAAGGCAGCCGTTATGCCGTACCGCTGAGTTGTGTGCCGGTAGGGGTAATAGAAATTACTGCCAGAGAGCTGGCGTCAGATCTGGTAAAGGGATCGGATATTGAAATTACCCTGGAAATGAGTGAAAGCAGGGACCTTACTATTACTGCTACGCTGCTGCTGAATGATCAGGCATTTTCTGATGTATTTAATCCTTCCGTACGGTATGTGAACATGAATAAGCTCCGGGAAGAACTGACCGTATTGCACCGGCAGGCCTTAAAGCTGTTGAAACAATATGAAAACAGCCAGGAGTACGAACTGGCTGCTTCCCTGCAATACCTGGAAAGCGAGATTAATAAAGCTATCATGGTATTGCAGGGCCAGGGAGAGGATGATGTAACCGATAAAAAATACCAGCTGGAAGAAAACAAGCGAAAGCTGGCACAACAACTGGATGCTGTTGGAAAAGAACAGCAACTGGTACACCTGGTAGAGCAATATTATGAGTACAGGAACTATTGCGAAGCCCTTATCAAAGAATCAGCTGAACCTGCCTGGCAGCTGAAGCTGGATGAAATCATGACAGCAGAAAAGGTATCCCTGGCTTCTCAAAGTGCCTATACTATCAAGACAAAAGTAGCGGCGCTTAAGAAGCTGGCATGGGATATGAAAAAAGACCAGGACTATACCTGGATTAATATTTTCCATCATTATACTACGTTGCCATTAACACAATTTACAGACGAAAAGAAAGCTGCCCGGTATATCGGAGTAGGAGAAAGAGCATTGGAACGGCACAATTACAAAGAGCTGAAAGTAGCCGTGCTTGCATTGCATCACCTGTTGCCAGATGAGCAAAAAGACGAAAAAAGAATGAAAGGTACCGGAATAGGCTGAGTAATGACCGGGCAATGGTTGCAGATAGGAACGCGCACTACAATCATTACACCGCAAGAGTTTATTAACATCAAAAGGAGTGCGCCGCTGATTTACAGTGGTAAACGTACTAATTGTTCTTAATGTTTTAAGTGGCGTTACGATAGTACTATACGCCTAATTTACTGGCCACGGAGCGTTTGTTAAATTTTTCGCGGTATTCGCGGGGGCTAAGTCCCAGGTTTTTTCTGAAGAGTGTCCTGAATGCTTTGATATCATTGTAGCCTGCGTTGAGCATTACTTCCGTTACACTTTGATTCGTTTGCTCCAGCAGTTTACGGGCAGCTTCTATACGGGTCCTTTGCAGGTATACAATGGGGGTGATACCGGTGGCATGCTTAAAGCGGCGTACAAAGTTTCTGCGGCTGGAAGGCATATTCACAATGATCTCTTCTACTGTATTGGCCTGATGATACTTGCTTTCTATCAGTTGCTGGGCTTCTATTACCAGATTGTCCTGGTGATTTTTAGGAGGTAAAAAAGAAGAAAAATGCGACTGGGATTCCCGGTCCATATCAATCGAAAACATCTTTGCCGTTTGAACAGCTATTTCCCGTCCGCAGTATTTTTCGAGGAGAAACAGCAGCAGGTGAAAGCTATTGGTGGCGCCTCCGCTGGTATAAATGCCGTGATCTATCGTGATTACTTTATCCTCATAAAGCAACACTTCCGGGAAGGCCTTCGCAAATTCCTCGCTGGACATAATATGCGTGGTAGCTTTTTTATTATTCAGCAAGCCGGAAGCTGCCAGTAAAAAAGCACCGGTACAGAAACTGCCTATTTCAGCCCCCTGCTGGTACTGCTGCCGTAGCCAGGGGAGGAAACCCTGGTTGGCGGCGATAGCCTGTTGAAGATCTGCTGTACTGAAAGCAGGAATTAACACGAGGTCGGTTTCGTGAACAGTGGTAATACAACGTGGATGATAACCATAGATGGTATGATCATTTTCCGGGGTATCCAGACACACCAGCTGAATATCAAAAAATGGTGCCTGCTGACGGAGCTTATAGAAGTTGTTGACCGACTCAAATACATCCAGGACCGCTGCAATGCTAATGAGGCGGTGTTGATGTGTAAGTAAGATAGAGAGTTGTGTCATGGGTCTGAGGTTATTCCGCCAATTTACGAATTCTGTCTTAAATACCCCCTATGTTGACTTTTTTGACATAATGCAGCGCCATTATCCAGGGTTGTCCTGAGCAGTTGTTTTACCTCCTTATATTATAATTATTATATAATTAGGCGAGACTAATTTGAAATATTAGATAAGTATTCTTATTTTTATGCGCTGAATCAAAATGCCCATACAGGTATTACCGGCATTACAATCGTTAAAGTAACCAGATGACAGCTTCAGAGCAGGAATATTTAAAGCAGATTTATCTGTATACCCAGGCAAGCGGCGATATGATACATACCAAGCAGCTGGCTATCCAGGTAAATGCCCGGTCTGCTTCTGTAACGGATATGGTGAAGCGGTTGGCCGGCAAAGAATGGGTTATCTATAATCCATACCGGGGCTGCTGCCTGTCTGATAAAGGTAAAGGAGCTGCATTGCAGGTGATCCGGCGGCACCGGCTATGGGAATTATTCCTGGCAGAAAAACTGGGGATCGACTGGAAAGAGGTGCACACCATTGCTACAAAACTGCAAAGTATCCAGTCGGACGAACTCATTGATAAGCTGTCGGAGTACCTGGGAAATCCCACTTACGATCCTCATGGCGAGGCAATTCCGGATGGGGAGGGTAATGTGCCGGCAACGGACTATCCCGAGGTGTATGATCTTAAAATAGGGCAGGAGGCTATTGTGTTTGGATACCGGGATACGGGAAAAGCATTCCTGCAATATGTGGAAAAGCTCAATTTATTGATAGGCGTTCCTGTGAAAGTACTGTCTGTGATAGATTATAATTTTTCTATCGAAATATTGGCAGGGGGAGCGGATCAGCATATCATTTCAAAGGAAACAGCGCAGCAGATCTATGTTAAAGTTATTGAATAAAAGCAAGGCAGTTGCTCCGGGATGGCGGAAGGAAAAGACCCATGACTCCCTGTCGGAAGTATTTTCCAGCGTAAGGGTGCCGGTTAATGGCAGTTTCTGGAAAAAACTCCTGGCTTTTGCAGGGCCGGGATTAATGGTAGCAGTAGGGTATATGGATCCGGGCAATTGGGCTACGGACATAGCAGGAGGGGCACAATTTGGTTATACCCTGTTGTCCGTGATACTGATCTCCAATCTGTTTGCCATGGTATTACAGCACTTGTCTGTAAAGCTGGGGGTGGTAGCAGAGCGGGACCTGGCGCAGGCCTGCCGGGATCATTATTCTCCTGCGGTAAGTTTCATATTGTGGATCCTTTGTGAAATAGCCATAGCTGCCTGCGACCTGGCAGAGGTGATTGGTTCGGCCATTGCGCTGAACCTGCTGTTTGGTATTCCCTTAACCTGGGGAGTAGTGATCACGGCATTGGACGTACTGATTATCCTGTTTTTTCAGTACAAGGGCTTCCGTTTTATTGAGAGTGTAGTAGCAGCTTTTATATTGGTGATTACAGGCTGTTTTATCTTTGAGATGATTGCTTCCAAACCGGAAATATTTCCCTTGCTGAGTGGGTTATTGCCTAAAATGGAAATCGTGACCAACCCTTCCATGCTATATATCGCTATTGGTATCCTGGGGGCCACGGTAATGCCGCACAACCTGTACCTGCATTCCAGTATAGTACAAACACGTGATTATCCCCGCAATACGGCAGGGAAGAAGATGGCGATTAAGTTTGCTACTATTGATAGCACGGTGTCTTTAATGTTTGCTTTTTTTATCAATGCAGCTATTCTCATTGTGGCCGCCGCGGCCTTTCATACTTCCGGTCACCAGGATGTAGCCGATATAACGGATGCACATGAACTACTGACGCCCCTGCTGGGCACTACGCTGGCCAGTACTTTATTTGCCGTGGCCTTGCTGGCATCGGGCCAGAATTCTACATTAACCGGAACCCTGGCAGGACAGATTGTAATGGAAGGTTTTCTGAATATTCGTTTGAAACCCTGGTTGCGCAGGCTGATTACCCGGTTGGTAGCTATTGTACCGGCCTTTATAGTAGCGTGGTTGTATGGAGAAAAAGGAACTGCCAACCTGCTGGTATTAAGTCAGGTGATCTTATCCATGCAGCTGAGTTTTGCGGTAGTGCCACTGGTATTGTTTACCAGTGATAAAAATAAAATGGGGCCCTTTGTAAATGGCAGGATCCTGAAAGTACTTGTAACGATCATTACCGTGATCATTATTGCACTCAATGGCTTTTTACTGTATGATGAACTATTGAAATAGGAAGGTAAAAACTTTACCGGCTTCCGTGTTTGCGGAAGCCGGTGTTCGGAAGTGATGATAACAGGGCCATCTTTTTTAAGATGGCTTTTGTAATATATTATCCGGCCTGAAAGCAGCGCATGCTGATACTACCGTTTTGTATTTCTTCGTAAGTAAATTTCAAGGCTTCATTTTTATCTGTCAGCCCCATACTGTAAATCATCGGAAGATAATGATCATTGGTAGGGATAGACAGTTGTGCCGCCCTGCCCAGGGTATGGTAATTGACCAGGTCGGTAAAGGCGCCCTGTTCCAGCTTTGTTTTTACCAGTGCATCAAATTCAAGTGCCCAGTCGTACGGTTTGGGATTGGCAGAAAAGTCTACCTGGTAAAGGTTATGTACAATATTCCCGCTGCCAATGATCAGCACCCCTTTGTTGCGTAAGCCTTTTAATTCTGCCGCCAGTTTAAAATGATATGCCGGAGGCTGATGGTAATCAATACTCATCTGGAATACCGGAATGTTGGCTTTCGGGTACATATGTTTCAGGATGGTCCAGGCACCATGGTCCAGGCCCCATTGATCATCTGCTACCACTGTGGCAGAAGTGACCATTGCTTTGGTGGCGGCAGCCATTTCAGGTGCTCCGGGAGCAGGGTATTGTACATCATACAGTGCCTGTGGAAAACCACCAAAATCATGAATGGTTTTAGGTTGTGGTGCTGTTAAAACATGCGTTCCTTTTGTGAGCCAATGGGCAGAGATTACAAGTATAGCTGCCGGTGGCTGCAGGGCAGTACCCATATTACCCAACGCACGGGTAAAGGCATTGTCGCTGATGCCATTCATAGGGCTGCCATGTCCGATGAAGAGTACCGGCATGGCTGCCGTGTTGGTAAAATCGCCGGTGATATTTTTAAGTTCATGCAGTTGCATAGTGTATCCTCCTAAAGGTAAAAGTGCTATTGATTTGAGAAAATCTTTACGGTCCATATCATTGATATATCCTTGCTGATATGCCTGTTATATACAGCACCGGCGATGTCATAAAACTCCCGGTGTTTTACTTGATTGTACTGTAATTAAAATAATTACAGTACAAAGGTAAGTCTTTTTCCAATATACCGCGTTATTTTAGAAAACCCCCAGGGTAGCAGGAATAGGGCCTTTGGAGGAAGTGTTGCCTTTTCCTGTTTAAATATAATTTGGAGGGGAAGCCCTTCTTATTTACCTTAGTATTTAGATAGTTGTCTAAATATATACACGTGAATACTGTTTTTAAAGCGCTGAATGATCAAACGCGCAGGGATATATTGGAATTGCTTAAAAAGGAGGATATGACTGCTGGTCAGATAGCGGATCATTTTAATTTTTCCAAGCCTACTATTTCACACCATCTGGACTTGCTGAAGCAGGCGGAGTTATTGACCAGTGTGAAGAAGGGGCAATTCATTTATTATTCCCTCAACATTACCGTAATGGATGAATTACTGAAGTGGATGTTGCAGTTTACAGATGCCCTGCCTCTCAAAAAGAAACCCGTTATCAAATATGAAAGAAAGTAAATGGCTGAAAGAAGCGCCACTGGTAATACTGATCTGTTGTCCGGGGTTAGTATACCTGTATTTAAAACATTTGTTACCTGATTTATTACCTACCCATTACACCGTGGATGCAGCGGGCAAATGGGTGGTGGACGGGCAATCAGGTCCGCTGAGCTTTGTCATCTCCATGTTGCTGGGATCGGTTATTGTATACGGGGCATTGAGCCTGCCGGCAGTTTTGCAGCGGTTGGGCGTTGCAGCTAAGCAACAGACCATTGCCATTGGGCCTGTTTTTTATGTTTTAAAAGTAGGGATCCTCTTGTTGTTAAACGGGATCCCGGTGTATACCATGCTGGTAGCAGCTGGTAAAATTACCGGTGGCAGCGCTGCCATGCTGGCTTATACCGGTGGTGTTTTCGTATTGCTGTTGTTTAACCTGTTTGTATACCGGCTTTATTCCAGGATGTATCATACGGAGGGCGCGCGGCCTTTGTCTGGCAAGCCCTATATTGTTTTATGGGTAGCTACGCATGTAATCATTTCTATCGGACCGCTTTGTATTTTACTGGCACCTGGCGGCCTCAATGCAGGAAAAATGATCCCGCAGTTTGTATTGGTATTCCTGGCGGTGTGCGGGAACCTGTTGTACAGTGTGAAACCTAATCTTTACCTGGGAATCCGTACCCCGTGGACTTTACGGAATGAAACGGTATGGCGTAAAACACACCGTATCGGTGGTATTGTATTTTTTATCTGTGGTACTGCCGGGTTCCTGGCCACGCTGCTGGCTGATGGCAAACAGGTACAGTATATATTTATCACTGTATTAGCAATCACTACACTTATACCCGTTTTATACTCTTACCTTATTTATAAAAAGATAACGGCACAACCTTAGTATTGCCGGAGAGGAGCTGACTTTTGATACAGCTCCGGCTCCTGCGCAGTTGCTAGTCTTTTTTAAGATGATCTTTAAATGCTTTTTTGAATTTATCAAGTTTAGGCTTTATCACAAACGTGCAATAAGGCTGGGAACCGTTCTGGTTATAATAGTTCTGGTGGTAGTCTTCCGCTTTATAAAAAGTAGGTAAAGGAGATATTTCGGTTACGATAGGTTTGTCGTATGCACCGGATTCCTGTACTTTCTTTTTATAAAACTCCGCCTTTTTATGTTGATCCTCATTATGGTAGAATATCACCGACCGGTATTGGGTGCCCACATCATTTCCCTGCCGGTTGAGCTGGGTAGGGTCATGACTGAGCCAGAAGGCTTCCAGTAAAGCTTCATACGTTATTTTGGAAGGATCGTAGGTAATCTGTGTAACTTCCGCATGCCCGGTGGTACCGGTACATACTGCTTCATAGCTGGGATTAGGTACGGTACCGCCTGCATAGCCGGATTCTACTTTCAATACTCCATCTAATTGTTGGAATTGTGCTTCGGTGCACCAGAAGCATCCTGCTCCAAAAGTGGCTTTTTCTGTTTTTGTAGTGTCCGTTATTTCCATATCGTCAGGTACTTTATCTTTTTTGCTTTCTGCGCAGGCCCCCAGTGAAAATACCAGCAGGCAGCTTAATAATGAATATTTTAACATCTTCTCCGGTTTTGACTGTTATGATGAACCACATTGATCATTTTGGTACGTTGGGACGAATGTAATTCATCATAAATTACGGGTATTTGCATGCTTTGGTTCTACAAGTTAAGTAACTTTAACATTCTTTTGCGATCCGCTGCATGCCGGGTTAATGAAGCAGGCAGCTATTGCGGCAGTGAAAATGGCAATCATTACCGGTAGGGAAGCACATCGTTACTATGCCAGGACAATCCTTCTGTATGAGGAATTATAAATATATGAAAACGGAAAGAAATTTTGACGGAACTTTGCGCTGACAACGGGGATACCACCGGCCCATAAGGAGGTGGCTATTCCGGGGTGATGAAAGCATGTGACAGGATCACATGCGCAGGATAAATAACATATTAAGTGTAAACCGGTTAGTAGGGTTTACCAGGCTTTAAACGACAATAATTTTGAAATACTTTCCTGATTCTGCATTGGTGCAGTTGGAATTTGATAAAATTCAGGCATTGCTGCAAGAGCATTGCAAAACTGAACTTGGGAAGCAAATGGCAGCCGATCTGCGTTTGCATACACATATAGACTATGTGAAAACGGCGCTGCAACAAGCGCATGAGTATAAACAACTTACGCTTTTACAGGAACATTTCCCGAATGATTATATCCTGAACCTGAAGAGTGAACTGCGCTTGCTGGGCATACAGGGAGCTATCCTGAGCGGAGAGCAGGTGATGCACCTGCGCAAGCTGGCAGAAAGCATGGGAAGTATTTTCCGCTTTTTTGACAGCGACCGTAAAATACAATATGCCGGTTTGCACGAAGTGATTGCTCACACGTATTTTGAAAAGAAGATCACGGTGATGATAGATCAGGTGCTGGATGAAGTAGGTCAGATACGTGACAATGCTACCCCGGAGCTGGCCAGGATCAGGATGCAGCTGTTCCGCAAGCGGAATGACCTGCGCCGTGCTTTTGACCGCATGCTGCAAAAGATGCAGAAACAGGGTTACCTGGCCGACATTGAAGAAGCATTCTTAAACGGCAGAAGGGTAGTAGCTATTTTTGCAGAGAATAAACGGATGGTGAAAGGGATTATCCATGGGGAATCAGACACCCGGAAAACCGCTTTCATAGAACCGGAAGAAACGATAGAGCTGAATAACGATATATTTTCACTGGAAAGAGAAGAAGCCAGGGAAGTATATAAGATCCTGAAGGAACTAACCGCATCCCTCAGCAGTTATTCCGATTTGCTGAATAACTATCACAGCATCCTGGGTATCTACGACTTTATTAGAGGGAAAGCGAAGCTGGCACTGGACATGGATGGTAATTATCCTATGCTGGTACCACATGCACAGCTCCACCTCACAGAGGCCTATCACCCTTTGTTACTGTTGTATAACCGCCGTAATAAAAAGCCTACCATCCCCATTAACCTGTCATTAAACAGGGATCAGCATATCCTGGTGATCAGCGGCCCCAATGCCGGTGGTAAAACGGTGACAATGAAAACGGTGGGGCTGATACAGATCATGCTACAGGCCGGATTGCTGGTGCCGGTGCATCCCAGTTCCCAGATAGGGATCTTTAAACAGCTGATGATCCATATCGGGGATACACAGTCGCTGGAATTTGAATTGAGTACATACAGCTCCCATCTGAAAAACATGAAGTACTTCATGGAAAATGCAAATGGGAAAACGCTGTTTTTTATAGATGAATTGGGAAGCGGTTCCGATCCAAACCTGGGCGGTGCTTTTGCGGAAGTGATTATGGAGGAGCTGGCTAAAAAGCACGCATATGGTATTGTTACCACACACTACCTGAACCTGAAAGTAATGGCCAACAAAGTAAAGGGCATTATTAACGGTGCTATGGGTTTTGATGAGCAAAACCTGCTGCCTATGTATAAGCTCCTGGTAGGCAAGCCCGGGAGCTCTTACACCTTCTCTATTGCAGAGCGTATAGGCCTGAATCCTGCGCTGATCAACAAGGCCAAACAACTGGTAGATGAAGGGCATTTTCAGCTGGATAAGCTGCTGAACAAAGCAGAACAGGACCTGCAGAAGGTAGAATCTAAAGAAAAGGAATTGCAGAAGCTCCTGAAAGAAAATGAGCGGATGAAAAAGGAGTATGAAGTGCTCGCAGACAAGGAACGGAAGCATCAGCAATATATGTTGCTGCGGCTGCAGAACCAGATTAAGGAAGATGACCTGGACTACCTGAAGGATATGGAACGGAAATTGAAGCAGATCGTAATTGAATGGAAACGTGCAGACGATAAGGAAAAGGTAATGAAGCAGGCAGAAGCCCTGTTGTTCCGCAAAAGAGAAAAACAGATCAACGATAAGATCCAGAAGAAGGTGCAGGATAAGTTCCAGGAAGTGGGTGGTAATTGTAAGGTAGGCGACCAGGTAAAAATTAAAAGTAATAACCAGGTAGGAAAGCTCCTGGAAATCCGCGACAAGAGGGCTATTGTGCAGCTGGGAAATATTCCTATCAATGTAAAGCTGAGCGACCTGATTGTTGTAACAGAAAAGCCCAAAGAGAAAGTAGGATAAGAAATGCTCCGGCAATAAATCTACCGCCGGCAGCGTTCAGCATGTTTGAATCATACTTAATTTGAATTGATCATGGAGGTAGCTAAAAGATTACGTGCACCGGTATACCGGGTAAATAATGTGGAAGGCTCTCAGTTTCACATTCACAGAATGTTTGGCTCAGATCCGATACTGCAGAAAATTGCTATTCCGCACCGGCATGATGGTTATAGTATTGGTATCCTTATCCGGGGCAGTATCAGACAAACGGTAGACTTTAAAGAGGAAACTATTACAGCCCCTGCAATCATGCTGTTGGAACCGGACCAGGTGCATCAGCATGATCTGAATGCCGACTGTGAGGTGATCCATATTAACTTTTCACGCGACTTCCTGGTACCGGAAACCATCGGGGTGGTCAGTTGCTGGCAGTGTGTATTCAGCTCTTCCGGTGTATTAAAACTCAATGATCATGAGATGCAGGAAGTGATGGCTTATGCCAGGCTGATAGATGCTGAATTCAAAAGTGATAAGATCCGGAAAGAAGCCGTGATCCGCAACCTGTTAAGCGCCTTTATTATTGCCTGCGGGCGTATCGCTCAACCCGCAGAGCTGATGCTGAATAATGAGTCGGCCCAGCATACAATGGCCAGACAATTTAAAATGCTGGTGGATACTCATTTCCGGGAAAAAGTGCAGGTAAGTGATTATGCAGAACTGCTGTTTGTAACCCCCGGCCATCTCAATGATACCGTAAAAGCCATATTTGACAGAAGCGCCAAGCAGGTGATTGACTCCAAAAGGGTAACAGAGGCTAAACGCCTGCTCTATTGGGGACAGCACTCCATTAAAGAGATTTGCTGGCAGCTGAAATTTGAAGATGATGCTTATTTTAACCGGTTCTTTAAAAAGCATACCGGTTTTACGCCAGCTACTTTCCAGAAAAACAGCCGGGATAGTTATCAATAAGACGGCCTGTTTCCTGGATATTACAACCGGCTTTACAGCTTATCCTTTAGTTTAAGGAGGTTCATTTTGAAGGTTTGTCCTACAGGAAGCGTAGCCCCCTGTATAATGACGTGGCGCACACCAATTGTTTCTACTTTTTCTGCAGCGATAATATAGGATTTATGAATACGGATGAAACGTTGGGCGGGCAATAGCTTCTCCATTTCAGCAGTAGTCGCATTTACCACCAGCGACCTGTTTTCCAGGAATACCTTCACATAATTACCCAGGCTTTGTATATAATAGATGTCGTCTGCCTCTACGGTAGTTTGTGTATTACCGGTTTTTAATTCCAGCGTAGCAGCAGTAGGTGCCGTGGTAGTATCCCCCTGCTGGATTACTTTATTCACTGCTTTCAGGAAGCGGGAAAAGCTGATGGGCTTTAACAGATAATCCACCACATCATACTCATAGCTTTCCAGTGCAAACTCGCTATAGGCCGTAGTAACAATAACCTGTGGCCTGTTGGGTAATGTTTTCAGCAGGTCAAATCCGGTAAGTTCTGGCATATTAATATCCAGGAAAAGGATATCCACCCGCTCCCGGTGCAGCATATTGGCAGCTTCCAGGGCATTGTAACAATTACCGATTATTTTCAGTGCCTGTACTTTTGCAATATGTGCTTCCAGCACATAATGTGCGCCTAACTCATCGTCTACAATCAGGCAGTTTAATTTATTCATGTGTATCCAATACTAAACTTAAAGAAGTATAATATACTTTATTTTCTTCGTATGATGACAGGGTGTGGGTATTCGCATACATTAATTCCAGCCGCTGCTGTACGTTGCTGAGTCCCACCCGGGTAGATGACACCAGTTGCCGGCTTTCCGGTACGGTGTTGCTGATCTTCATGAAGAGTGTCTTATCCTTTACCTGCAGTTCTACTTTGATATAGGAACCTTGTATGCAGGCAGGTGCATATTTAAAGGCATTTTCAATGAAAGCGATTAATATCAGGGGTGCAATAAACAGGCCCTGTTCATCCCCTCTCTTTTTGAAGTTCACGCGGCAGCGCTGCCGGATACGGGCCCTTTCCAGGTGCATGTAGTTCCGTATAAACTGCAGTTCATCTGTAAGGGGTACCCGTTGTTTCTGGGAGCTTTCCAGCTGGTAGCGCATCAGCTCGGAGATACTGAGTATCAGCTCCGGTGTTTTTTTGGGAAAGCGCAGGCTCACCCCATAGAGGTTGTTCAGGGTATTAAAGAAGAAATGGGGGTTTAGCTGGCTTTGCAGGTATTGAATTTCCTTTTCCCGTAGTAATAGCGAGTTTTTCAGTTCTTTGGTCTGTTGGGTGGTTTGCCGGTATAAATACAACACGCCAATTCCCACAAACAGGAATACGGTATTAAAAGCCAGGTCATCTATCCAGGACGATCCGTCATCCGTATAATGGAATATGTTGGTCCGGATCAGCGACAACAACAGGGTAGAAGTGATCAGGTAAGTCAGCAGTAACAAAGCATATCTCCAGTACCGCTGCTGGTCCGTCAGCTGTCTTAATATAAATACATTGTGTATAACGGTGAGGCAGTATACCAGGGTTACCAGGGTGGTATTATACGCCAGGTATTTAAGATTATTTTCCGGAGGCCCGTAGTGTTTGGTGATCAGATAATTCAATAGCAGCGTAAGTGCCAGAAGAAAGATATTAGCCAGCCAGCTATTGTAAAATACTTGTTTCATTGCGTTCCAGTCCCCGTTTTCAAAGGAAAGTTACCGGGTAAATTTTAAATGGTTATGATAAATATGACATATTGCATTCATCATTTTGCAGTAGCTATTGATCAATTAGATTTTTACTAATCATATTTAAAAGACAATTTTGCACTAAATATTTGAATATGTATCTTTTTTCTACACAGTCGCTTTATTTACCGGCCACCTATCGGAGGAGATATTGCCCTGTGGTTGCACCTGCTGGCACGCTAATGTCAAACGAAAGTAAAGAAAATAGTGGCTTCCGTGAAAAGTACAACTAATACCGTAATTATTTAAACCTCCGGTAATATTCAATTATTTACTTTTGCATCATGAGTACCGGAAAAGTTTACCGGGTTTATTCAGGCTTTTGCTGTAGCGGTATGTTGAATCATACTGTTCGAAAAACAGAGAAATGAAGAATTAATTTGCGGAAATCTGCTATTCCTTAGGAACTTTTTACTTACAGTGAAGTAACAAAGCACTGTAGTTGTACGTATAAGTAGCGATGCGTGCCCCCCGGGTACATATTTAGTACCTGTTCTGTAATCTACAACCCAATTAGCTGTCTTAGAAACTAATACTGCAAAGTAAGCGGTAAAGCTATGCTTTTGCCTAGACAGACATCTTTTAGTTCAATAAATAAACACACACAAACATGAAACCTTTGTCAAAACCAATTTTTGCAAACATGCCGGGAGGCTTTATCTATAGTGTTGTCATCATGGCGTTATTGTCAGGTTGCGGTGCATCAGTGGCCAATACAGAAACGAAGCAACCTGTTACTGCCTTGCCGGTATTAAACATCAGCACAGTACCAGCTACTACTTACCGGGAGTATACAGCTACCCTGGAAGGTAAAGTAAACGTAGAGATACGTCCGCAGGTAGAAGGTGTGCTTGATAAGATTTATGTAGATGAGGGCGCTTTTGTAAAAGCGGGACAACCGTTGTTCAAGATCCATGACCGCCCTTATGAAGAACAACTAAGCAATGCCAATGCTACTTTACAGGCAGCACAGGCCAATATGCAGAAGGCACAGCTGGAAGTAGACCGGCTTACCCCGCTGGTACAGAATAATGTAGTAGCGGAGGTGCAGTTGAAAACAGCACAATCTGTTTACCAGTCGGCCAAAGCAAGCGTAGCACAGGCACAGGCCATGGTAGGCAGTGCACGTATCAACCTGGGCTTTACCCAGATCAATGCACCGGTTAGCGGATATATAGGCAGGATTCCTTACAAAGCGGGCAGCCTGGTAGGAAGGGCAGAAACGCAGCCACTTACTTTGTTGTCTGATGTAAATGAAGTGTACGCTTACTTTGCGATGAGTGAAACAGACTTCCTGCAGTTTAAAAATGAAACAGCCGGGAATACCATTGCGGATAAAGTAAAACAAATGCCGCCGGTAGATCTGGTACTTTCTGATAATAGTGTATATCCTCAAAAAGGGAAAATAGAAACGATGCAGGGCCAGTTTGACAAAAATATCGGCACCATCAGTTTCCGGGCTACATTCCCTAATGCAGCAGGTTTACTCCGCTCAGGCAATACCGGTAAAATAAGGATTCCGGAAGAGTTTGCAGCAGCATTGGTAGTACCGCAATCCGCCACTTTTGAGCTGCAGGATAAGGTGTTTGTATTTGTAGTGGCAGACAGCAATAAAGTAGCCAGCAAACCTATCACGGTAGCAGGTAAAAGCGGTGCTTACTACTTCGTGGAGAAAGGGGTGAAAGCGGGCGACCGTATAGTATATACCGGACTTGACCGTTTACAGGATGGGGCAGTGATTACCCCGCAGCCGATGTCTATGGACAGCCTGCTGAAAGTAAAACCCCTGTAGTATCTATTGCAGTAAACCAGAAAATGTTGATTGCCTGATGCACTGGCGGTATTGTAAACAGCCAGGCTTAAAATCTTATTGAAAATGTTAAGAAAATTCATAGAAAGACCCGTATTAGCTACGGTAGTATCCATCATACTGGTATTGCTGGGCGGACTTTCATTATTTACGCTTCCGGTTACCCAGTTTCCGGAAATTGCACCACCCAGCGTAGCTGTAACAGCTACCTATCCAGGTGCCAATGCGGAAGTAGTGGCCCGCTCTGTAGCCACTCCTATTGAAGAAGCCGTGAATGGGGTAGAGAACATGACCTATATGACCTCTACTTCCAATAACGATGGCTCCATGTCATTGAATATCTATTTCAAGCTGGGAACAGACCCGGATCTGGCTGCGGTAAACGTACAGAATCGTGTATCTAAAGCCGTGAGCCTGCTTCCTACCGAAGTAGTGCAGGCGGGGATCTCTACCCAGAAGCAGCAGAATAGTATGATCATGGTGGTAAACCTCTTCAGTGATGTAGAGGCTTATGATGAAACCTTTCTGCAGAACTATGCTAAAATAAATATCATCCCGGAAATGCAGCGTGTGAACGGAGTAGGGCAGGCGATGGTATTTGGTGCCAAAGACTATTCCATGCGGATATGGCTGAAACCGGAACGTCTGGCAGCTAATAAATTATCGCCGCAGGATGTGTTAACGGCAATCAGGGAGCAGAACGTAGAGGCTGCACCGGGCCGTTTTGGAGAAAGCAGCAGTGAAGCATTTGAATATGTGATCAAGTATAAAGGTAAGCTGAACCAGCATGAACAATATGAAGACATTATCCTGAAAGCGAATGCAGACGGATCTGTATTGCGCCTGAAAGATGTGGCCCGCGTAGAGTTTGGCGCCTTTACTTATAGCAATGACACCAAAGTAAACGGTAAGAAAGGTATTGGGATGGCACTGTATCAGACTGCCGGTTCCAACGCCAATGAAATCCAGGTAGCTGTGAATAAGCTGATGGAAAAAGCCAGTAAGTCATTTCCTGCCGGGGTGAAATATGCGAACATCTATAGTACCAAAGAGTACCTGGACGAATCGATTGATCAGGTAAAACATACGCTGATAGAAGCTTTTATCCTGGTATTTATAGTGGTGTTTATATTCCTGCAGGATTTCCGTTCTACGCTGATACCAGCTATTGCGGTACCGGTAGCGATCATTGGTACTTTCTTTTTCATGCAGTTGTTTGGTTTTACGATCAACCTGCTGACATTGTTTGCCCTGGTACTGGCGATTGGTATTGTGGTGGATGATGCCATTGTGGTGGTGGAGGCGGTGCACGCCAAAATGCAGCGTATCAATATGTCGCCCAGGGATGCCACTATATCCTCTATGCAGGAGATCTCCGGTGCTATCATATCTATTACCATGGTGATGGCCGCAGTGTTTATACCGGTGGGTTTCATGGAAGGCCCGGCAGGGGTGTTTTACCGGCAGTTTGCCTTCACGATGGCGATTGCCATCCTGATCTCTGCGGTAAACGCATTAACACTGAGCCCTGCTTTGTGTGCGCTGTTATTGAAAAATACGCATGGAGAGGAAGCACATGGTGTTAAGGTAGCTACCAAAGGATTTGGTAAAAGATTCTTTACCGCCTTTAATACAGGCTTCGAAGCAATGACGGGCAAGTATGTACGCAGCCTGCAGTTCCTGGTACGTCGTAAGTGGGTGGCATTGGGGGGCCTGGTGTTGATAGGCGGCGCTACTTTCTGGATGCTGAAAACCACACCCACCGGATTTATTCCTACGGAAGACCAGGGATTTATCGTGTATTCCATTACAATGCCCCCGGGTGCCTCCCTGGAACGTACCACAGAAGTAGTACGCAAGGTGGAAGGTATCATGAAAGACATGGAATCTGTAAACCAGTACCTGAGCGTATCCGGTTTAAATATTATGACCAACTCCATCAGTTCCTCTTATGCAGTAGGTTTTGTGAAGATGAAACCACATGTGGAACGGGGAGCTGTAAAAGATCTGCACGCCATTATGGGGCAGATGAACGAGCGACTGGCAGGAATAAAAGAAGCGAATATCTTCCTCTTTAATATGCCTACCGTTCCAGGGTTCAGTAACATGGACGGATTTGAGGTGATTGTTCAGGACCGTACGGGTGGCAAACTGGATAAGCTGGGAGAAACCGCTTACGGACTCATTGGCGAGCTGATGAAGCGGAAGGAAATAGCTTTTGCGTTCACCACTTTCAACACCGGCAACCCGCAGTATACGCTTGAAGTAGATGAAAAGAAAAGTAAACAGCTGGGCGTTTCCGTGAGTGAGATCCTACAAACGCTGCAGGTGTATTATGGTAGTATGTTCGCTTCTGACTTTAACCGGTTTGGGAAATACTACCGGGTGATTGTGCAGGCAGATGCACCATTGCGTGCACAACCGGAATCATTGAATGGTGTATATGTAAAAAATAACCTGGGTGAAATGGTACCGGTCAACAGTGTGGTAGCATTAAAGCGGGTATACGGACCGGAAACGGTAACACGTAATAACCTGTTTAATTCTGTTACCATCAATGGACAGGCTAAACCAGGGTACAGTTCCGGGGATGCCATCAAAGCCGTAGAAGAGGTGGCCAGTCAGTATCTGCCCCGTGGTTACAGCTACGAATGGGTAGGTATGACCAAGGAAGAAATCAGTGCAGGCGGTCAGGCCGGACTTATATTCATGCTTTGTCTGGTGTTTGTATACTTCCTGCTTGCAGGGCAATATGAGAGCTATCTTTTGCCTTTCTCTGTAATCCTGTCTATTCCATTAGGAATCTTCGGAGTGTTTGTATTCATTAAGATGTTCGGTATTGATAACAATATTTATGTACAGGTAGGGTTGATTATGCTGATCGGGTTGCTGGCAAAGAATGCGATCCTGATTGTAGAATATGCCGTACAGCGCCGCCGGAGTGGTATGGGCTTGCTGGCATCAGCACTGGAAGCCGCGAAGCTGCGGTTGCGGCCTATCCTGATGACATCCTTTGCCTTTATAGCGGGTTTGATACCGTTGATGAGAGCTACAGGATCGTCTGCACTGGGTAACAAATCTATCAGTACCGGTGCAGCAGGTGGAATGTTGACAGGCGTATTATTGGGCATTTTTGTGGTGCCGGTATTGTTTGTGATCTTCCAGTTCCTGCAGGAAAAGATAAGCCGTAAGCGTGTACAGGTAGAGTTTTAAGAATATACCTGGTGTACATGAATTTGAAATTGATCATTTGAAATTGATATAATAATGCAAAAAAAATATATCGCCTTTTATTTATTGTTTTTACCCGCAGTGATGTGGTTAGCATCTTGCCGCGTGGGCCGCAATTATCAGCAGCCCGCGCTGGCGCTACCCGCACAGTTTGGTAATACAGCCCCTTCAGATACCAGTATTGCCGGGATGGAATGGAAACAGTTTTTCTCGGATGCAGTGTTGCAGGAACTGATAGGAAAGGCGCTTTCCGGTAACTACGATATGCAGCTGGCTTTAAAAAGGGTAGCATCTGCACAGGCCTATCTGAAACAAGCCAAGGCTGCCTGGCTGCCCGCGGTGAACGCGCAGGTAGCAGCCTCTACTACTTTTCCCTCTAAGAATAGTTTGAATGGATTAAGCCTGGGTAATTTCATGGATGGAGCGGAACACCTGGAAGACTATAGTGTTAATGTAGGCGTATCCTGGGAAATTGATGTGTGGGGTAAAATCCGGCGTCAGAAGGAAGCAGCGCTGGCTACTTATCTGCAGTCTTACGAAGGTGCCAGAGCCGTGCAAACCGCCCTGGTAGGAACGATTGCCAATAGTTATTTTAACCTGCTGATGCTGGATGGACAGCTGAAAATTGCACATAGCAATGTGGCTTTGAGTGACACCATTGTGCAAATGATGCGGTTGCAGAAAACCGCCGGAGAGGTAACTGAGCTGGCCGTGCAACAGGCGATTTCACAAAAACAAACGGCCGAATTACTGCTGCCACAGCTGGAACAGGGGATTGCTATACAGGAAAATGCCATCCGTATTTTAACGGGTGAGCTGCCTGGCAGTCTTGCCCGCAGCAGTAGGCTGGCTGATCAGCGCATATGGGATTCCCTGCCTACGGGGATACCGGCAGCCATGATCAGCCGCCGTCCGGACGTACGTAGTGAAGAAATGGCTTTAGTAGCAGCGAATGCCCAGGTAGGGGTGGCACAGGGTAATATGTATCCAGCATTAAGTCTTACCGCTACCGGTGGTTTGAATTCATTTAAAGCCAGTAACTGGTTTAATATGCCTGCTTCCCTGTTTGGTACCGTGGCGGGTAGTCTTGCACAGCCAGTATTTCAGCGGCGTACGCTGAAAACCCAACTGGAAGTAGCCAAGATCCAAAGGGAAGAAGCCGTGATCAGGTTCCGTCAATCTGCATTAACAGCAGTAGGAGAGGTAACGGATGCCTTGATAAAACTGGATAAACTGAAAACGCAGCAGCAGATTGCAGATAGCCAGGTAAGTACTTTACATGTGGCAGTACAGCAGGCGCAGATGCTTTTCCGTAGTGGTATGGCCAATTACCTGGAAGTAATTACGGCCCAAAGCAGGGCATTACAGGCGGAGCTTAGCCAGGTGGATATTGACCGCCAGCAGCTGAGCGCAATGGTAGATTTATACCGCTCCTTAGGTGGCGGATGGAAATAGGTTAGTTTTTGTTGTTGTGTGTTTTTAATGCCGGATACGGGGTATGCAATGGTTGAATGTTGCTCCGGTCCGGCATTTACTTTTTTGAAATTGGCTGTGGTAGCCTTTTTTCAAGCTTTTAAAGAATTATTTTTTTTTATTGATTCCCGTTTTATACTTTTGCGCCGGAGAGTTGGCAGAGCGGTCGAATGCGGCGGTCTTGAAAACCGTTGACTGTTACAGGTCCGGGGGTTCGAATCCCTCACTCTCCGCTGTGAGGGATGATTGTAAAATCATCCCTTTTTTATTAATCCGCAAGTCATTCACTTTCACTAACAGCGTTACCTGTAA
Organism: Chitinophaga sp. H8; assembly: GCF_040567655.1. NCBI lineage: Bacteria > Pseudomonadati > Bacteroidota > Chitinophagia > Chitinophagales > Chitinophagaceae > Chitinophaga > Chitinophaga defluvii. The sequence goes on from NZ_JBEXAC010000001.1 coordinate 722,195, forward strand.
AAATCTCCTTCATCATAGGGGCGCGATAAATACAATCCTGATCAGTTTTTCCGAATGAATAAACTTGCGAACATTATATTTACAAGCATAACAAATCGCTGAACATGGAAAAAATCGAGCATATCAATTATATTAAAGCACCCATTGCGGATGTTTATACAGCATTAACAACGCAAACAGGTCTTGGAGCTGTTTGGACAACAGAATTGATTGTTAAGCCAGAATTGGGATTTATCAACGAGTTTGATTTCGGCGACAATTATGCCACGAAAATGAAGGTAGTGGAGTTATCCGAAAATAAAAGCGTGCTATGGGAATGTGTGGCTACAGACCCGGAGTGGGTTGGAACAGGCATTTCTTTTGACCTGACAGAGAAGAACGGTGTAACAGCAGTTGTGCTCAAGCATTTCGATTGGCGGGAACTGACCGAATTTTACCGGTGGTGTAATTACAACTGGGCCATGTTCCTGTTAAGCCTTAAAAGCTACTGTGAAGATGGTGAGGGAACACCCTATCAAAAGCGGAAGTTTTAATGCTCTCTGCAGAAGTGTTTTATCAGAATATCGGGGCTCATAAAAGCATTTTATGAGCCCTTTATTTTTCCCATCTCAAGTGTCAGCATTACAAAAAAACTATTTTACAAAGACCTCCAAACCTCTGGAGGCATTCGGACTATTAGACAAAATGGTAGCTATACCATTTTTCCATACTACTGCTTTTTGGCTACCCCCGATGTTTTCGTATCCTGTAACATAAACATCCGTTCCATCAACGAAAATGGAATAGGCTGCTCCGCCATTATCATTTTTTGATAACCTGACAGGTACCCCATTTTTCCATAACGTCGCAGCTCCATCTTCAATGCCAGCTACATACACTGCATCGCTGGTGGCCAGGACAGCCAGCGCCCAGGATTCTTTTTTGCTTAAAGTGGTGGCTACTCCGTTTTTCCATAATTTGGCTATACCATCCTCATTGTTATTTTCTTCCTGACCGGCTACATAAACGTCCGTACCCCGGACATAGACTGCATAGGCTGTTGCATTGAAACTTCCATTTGTAAGATCAGTACCTGAGCCATTTTTCCATAACCGGGCTATGCTTTTATTCCCTTTACGGATATAGCCGGCTACATATTCATTTTTGTCGCTGCAAAATACATCCCTCGCGGCTCCTACGATATTGGTAGTGGTTAGATTATTTGCATGCCCATTTTTCCAAAGTGTAGCTACCTCTGTTACTCCAAATTCTTCCGTACCGGCCACATATATATTGTTGTCATTAACAAAGACAGAATAGGCATCTGTGGGGTTATTACTACCGGATACATTACTGACAATACCATTTTTCCACAATTTTGCTACGTTAATATCCCCGGTTTCCAATTGTGATCCTACGACATAGATGTCGTTATTATTGATATATACAGCAGCTGCTCTTGCGTTAAATTTGCCATCGGTGAGGTCGGTGACTTTACCATCCTTCCATAATTTAGCCACGCCATTGCTGACGTACTCATATCCTGCTACGTACACATTTTTTACAATAGGGGTAGGCTCACTGCCTTCATCATTAGAGCATGCCACAGCTCCTGTTATAAGCATTGCATATATTAATTTTACCGGTTTCATATTTGTCTTGTAATAAATTAAAAAAAGTTGTCCTTTACTACTTACTAAAATCGAAAGCTTCTTTATTGCCGGAGTTACCTGTGTTCTTGTTAAACACCTGGCTAAAATCTGTAGCTTTATCTACTTGTGCCATCTTTGCATTCCCGGTGTTTTTGTCAATCCGGGCAGAGAGATAGACTTTTTTTGTATCGAAATCGAAGAAGTAAATGTCATCACTGCCAGTATAGCCTATCTCAGTATTGCTACAAGCTGCATCTATTTTTGTCCAGTCTATATCATTCCCATTTGGAAATAACTCGGCTATCGTGCCTGTCTTTTTATTGTATTGCGTATTTCCTGGTACATAGTAAAAGGAACTATTGTTTTTGAAATCAAGAAACAGATAGGTCTTTTGTGCAGTTGAAGTAGCTGCCGGTTTTTCAAAGGAATATAGACAGGCGGCATAGTTGGCAGCATGTTTGTCGGCTGCAGGCATAGCATTATATACAGTTTCGAAACTACCGGAACTACTGAAATAGGGAGCATCACCCTTTGCCCATTTAACATTACCGGGAGTAAATACCTTGTTTGCTTTTTTATCGAAAAACTGATTGTCTATTGATATATAGCCATCAAATGAGCTGATAGGAAAACGTAGGTCATTAGACTTTAACGTTAAGCTATCCAAATAATACAGTGTTGTATAGTCATCGAATTCAAATTGTAAAATTCTGACCTGATTCCCTTTGTGTTGATAGAAATCCAATCCATTTGCATTTTTTGAGGGGTGAATATTTACCATATTCATAAAGTACCATTCTTTATCCTTATCGGCTGCCGGGGGAACAGCCTCCTTGCTCTTAGAGCAGGAAATAAGCATCCCCGCCATGACAGTTGCTAATATCAATTTTACGTTCATGATTTTTAGACTTTTGGAGGTGAAATCAGCCTGGATGGGCACCACTTTTATAATTTAACAAACTCTACCCTGCGGTTATTGGCTTTACCAGCTGTTGTGGCATTTCCATCTACAGGCTGTGTTTCGCCTTTGCCCTCGGCAGTCATATAGTCTTCATTCACCTGGTACTGTTCAACCAAAATACTTTTGATGGCCATTGCTCTTGCTTCAGATAATTGTTGATTCTTAGCATTATCACCGTCACTATCCGTATGACCAATGATTTTTACCCTTAACTCTTTGTGTTCATTCAAAATTGCTGCAATCTCTTTGAGTACACCAGCCGATTCAGGTTTGACAATTGCTGAGCCGGGATCGAAGAGGATACCGCGGGTTACCAGTTTCCCTTCAGACAATAATTTATTACGCATATCAGGTTTGCCGGCAGCATATCTCAGGTTGGAAACATACATTTTGGCGATATTCTGATTGTCATTCCACGCATCAATTAGTGCACTGAAGCGAAGATAATAGTGCTGGGCTGGGGGCAAGCCCTGAGGCAGGTCATACACTTTTTTATCATTAAAATAGATCTTTACACGTTGCTGTTGACGCATGATGGAGATATGTATGGGGGCGGGACTGCTCAGTGCCGGAAATTGGGCTTTGGTTTCCAGCTGAGTTTCCCCCTTTAAATAGCTGATAGCATGTATTTCCTGATCAGAATAAGGGTGGATGTTAAAAGTGAGCCCGGTATTGGCACTTACATTAGCGTTTTCGGTTTGTGCTTTGGCTGTTGCAGATGATATAATCTCGATACCAAACCTGAGCTGGTAATAAGCATATGCTACTTTGCTGTAATTGATCACCATATCGAAATCCACTGTACAGTTATCAGGCATTTGGGTAATATACTGGGGATTAAAATAGGCGTCACCCCCACTTAATTGTACCCAATTGAATTCAGAGCCATTGATTTTAGCAATTTCTGCCGCACCCGTACTATTCCATTTGGCCGGGAGATCACCCAGGGCATCCTGTTTGAAATCGTCAAATGCGAGGATTTTATCTCCAGGTATAAAATCAAACTTATTATAGGTGGCAAAAGAGGGCTGTTGCTGATCTTCAGCAGCTACATCGTTTCTTTTCTGACTCTTATCTTTGCCAGTTTCCTTGGTTGATTTATTTTTCTTTTTGAACAAGCCTCCGATACCCTCTTCTATTTTATCCAAACTTTTGTCAATAGTATTATCCACTTTTTGGTCGGCTCTATTGGTGGCTGCATTCCTGGCTTTTTCTTTTACATCTATTCTTTGGGCTGAAGCATTACTTAGATAGCATATCAAAGCCAACAGGACCAGGCTTTTAAATGTTTTCATTTGGATTGTTTTTTGGGGTAAAAGCTGCATATGAAAGGGGCCGGGAATTATTTAGAGATATCAATGGTACCACTTAGTTTACCATTACTGGCAAAAGCACCGGTGTTGCCTAAAACATCCAGCTTGCTTGGAAATGGATTATCGGCTGCTGTTCTTGGCTTAAGGGTAATTCCTTCCAGGTTGACCGTCATTTTATTGCCGTTGACATTGATAGTAATCTGTCCGGAGTTATTGTCTGAAGTCCAGCTGGTATTTGTCGTACTAACGATCTGGCCGTTTTCATACTTGTTTATTATTTCACCTACCCAGATCGTTACATGTGTGGGATCAGGATCTGGTGCCTCGCCAATTTTTTTAGCTTTTACGATAGTATACTTGGTTGTTTTTGCCGGGAGCTCATTGTTGACGAAAGATATGGTCATAGCGCGCGTAGGTACCGCCCCATGGTTGCCGGCTATTTTTTTTATTTTTTTGTCTCCGTATCCGGCTTCTAAAGTGCCACAAGCGCCTACTACTTTAAACTCTTTTCCACCCGCCGTAAGTGTGGCGTTAATCGTACCATCGTAGGTGTTTTTGAAGTCCAGTTCTTCTGCCTCACTTTTTTTGTCACCACAATACACCGATAATAAGGTGATAACTGCAGCTGTTGCAAATATCAAATGCTTTTTCATGATGATTTATTTTTTTTCTTGTTATGTATCATAAAACTACGAGGCGGGTGTTTATGGAGAGGAAGACAATCGGTGAGCGATAGGGAATAATCGATAAATGAATGGAATAGCTTTTTTTTCTATATTTGAAGATAAATGATCCCAATCTTATGTCTACACCCCTGTCATGCGTTATCTTGGATGATAATTACCTGGATAGATTGGCTATTGCGTCTGAATTGGAGGGGAGGGATTCCATACGGCTAATCGGCAGTTTCGCTTCAGCCTTAGAAGCAATCGGGCCGATAAAAAAGCAACAACCAGATCTTTTATTGCTCGATGTAAACATGCCGGACATTAACGGATTGCAGTTGCTAAAAGGGCTTGGTAGCCAGGCGCCGGCCTGTATTATTGTTTCCTCACATCCGGAGTATGCCTTGGACGGTTTTGCACTCAACGTTTTCGATTACATACTGAAGCCATTAACGACCGAAAGATTTAATCACGCATTGAAGCGGTTAAGAGATTTTTTGGCGATGAAACAAAGAGCAGAAGCGTATGTTGCTATGGTAGAAAATGAGAAAATTGTATTCAAAGAAGGACATGATGAAATCCATCTTACTTTAAATGATATCAGCTATCTGGAAGCATTTGGAGATTACACCAAAATTGTTACTCCTAAAAAGGATTATCTAACCCTGGCTACACTTGGTTCTTTTTTAGAAAATCTTCCGTCTGAAAAATTTGTGCGCATTCATCGTAGCTATGCTGTAGCTAAAGCCAAAGTCAGTTTAATAACACGTAATACTATTGGAATTAACAATGTCAATCTGCCTGTAGGTAAGACGTATCGTATTTCATTGGCACAGATCAAATCATTAAATGGGAACACGAAATCTTGACAACCGTATTGGGATCAATTTAAGATACATCCTTTTTATAGTTATTGCTTGTTGCGTTATAAATGAAGTTGCGGGACAAACCCGGCCTGATCTTTCAAAGATTCCTAAACGTGAGGATAAAATAGATGTTTGGAGAGAATACCTCAATGAATTGTTAGGCTATAATGAGTCCAGGAAGGCCCACAGTAAGCTGTTGATCCAGGAAGCTAAATATGGGTTGGGATTATGTCTTCCCGGTGAGTATAAGCTTCATTCCATGTTTTTTTTATTTACAGGGTGTGCATTTGAGAAGCTCAAACAATTTGATAGTGCAGCTTATTATCTGGAAAAATCGGTGGCGTTGGCAAAGAAGGTGGATGCAACCAACTATGAAATTACTGGCCTGAGCAGGCTAAACCTTGTCTATGATTACATGCGGGACGTGCGGATGCGCAATTATACGCTGGACAGAATGAAGAGAATTGCGGCTACTTCGGATAAACCCAATGTCAGACAACTGACATTGGAAGCACTAGGCGGATACTATAGTGGAATTAGTGATTACGAAAAAGCAATTGAATTTAAACTGGAAGCAATTGAATTGTATAAGCAGCTTTTAAAGACAGATACGTTGATCACCAGTACCAGGAATGTAGGTTATTTTCTCACTAATCTGGCAAACCTGTATAATGAATTGGGTAGAAATGAAAAAGCGATTCAGTATCTGGATGAAGCCAGAGAATACGTTGGTGATATTGCCTTGCGGGAAGGGGAGGAATCTTTATATTTGGGATATGTAGCGGCTTATCTTGCCATGGCAAAGATAGATAGTGCGGATGTTTACTATCATCGGATTTACAAGGAGATGGCTCCTGGCGACACGCTTTATCATGTCTTGAGTACGGCCAATAAGCTATACGGTGATTTTTATCTGAATAAAGGAGACGTAAAGAGAGCTGATCGCCATGCGAAGCTTGCCCTGTCTTCTGCTCAAAAATCCCGGGAGATAGATGATTTGATAGCAGCGAAGGTGTTATCGGGAGAAGTGCTTTGCAGAGAAGGGAAATATAAGGAGTCTATTGAATTTTTAAGACCTGTATTAGACGCTCCGTTTGATTTTGATAAGGTGACGCTTTCAGGTATCCAAAATACACTGGCCCAATCGTATGCAGCTTTAGGACAATGGAAGGATGCCTATCACTATCTGGAAAAGTATAGCGAATTGAAGGATACGTTACAACGTGCCGCTGCCAATAAGAATTTTGTAGAGGTAGAGGGAAAGTACCAGAATACTCAAAAGATACAACAACTCAAAGTGCAGCAGTTGCAATTAAGTGACGCGCGTAAACAGCGGCTTTGGCTTACAGGCGGCCTCGTACTCTTACTTGTCATTACAGGCCTGGCGCTGGTGATTTATAGGAATAAGAAGCGCACAGCAGATATGCTGGATGAGAAGAATAAGGCGCTTGCCATGCTGAATACAGACCTGGAACATGCAAATCAAACAAAGGTGAAGTTATTTAGCATCATTGGCCATGATCTTCGGTCGCCGATAAATCAGGTCCATCAGTTTTTAAGACTTCATCAAATGGTGGAGCGGGGAGATCCGGAGGAAAGAGCTAAGTTGAGCCTAAAGATACAGGAAGCAACAGGTTCATTACTATATACAATGGAAGATCTTTTGCTCTGGAGCAAGACTCAAATGCAACGATTCAATATAGTTCCGGAGGAAACAGCAATATTGCCCATCATTAACCAATGTCGGGAACTGTTGCAGCTTGATCTTGATTCAAAAAGTATCCACGTAGTGAATTGCGTGAAAGAAGAGGATGTTGTGATTACGGATTCCTATTTCTTGCAAACGATTGTCCGTAATCTCTTTCAAAATGCCATAAAAGCCTCTCCGAAAAATGGAACAATCCATTTTGATTTTTATAATAACGATGGTCAACCTATTTTAACGGTTACTAATGAAGGGAATGGTTTTTCTCAGCAGAATTATGAATCCATTCTGAATAATGCAGCTCCAGGAACAGGAGCTTCAGGATTAGGTCTTCAATTGGTGACGGAGCTTGCTGCAAAGTTAAATGCTGCAATAAGATTCAGGTCGGATTCCGGGTTAAATACGGTTGCTGAAATTCGTTGGCCTAATAACACTTATGGGAAAAATTAGCCCTAGTTTTTAGCGTCTTTATGCTGATGGCTAAAGAGCGTTATCCCTAATTTCCCTGCTTTATTACTATTTTCTTTACCTCTTTTAATTGTGAACCATTCCAGCGGTAATAGCGGATAATTTTATGGGTAATTGACATCACCGCACTACCATTTTTATCAATGACACTATTGCCCTGGGCATCTGTTTTTTCTTCCCCACTTTCTTCAACCGATACTATCAACTCCGTTATAGGAATATTACAATCTTTGGGATAAGGAATCGTCTTTAAGGTGGCATCCCATGTATTGAACATGTGTTCGCTATCCCCGTTTTCAACTAGCAGCACTTTCCCATTATTAAATTTCAGCGGAATGTAAACCTTGGTAAATTCGTAAAAGCCTGCTTCTCCGGTAGTACTGGCGCTAATGAGTTCACTCATTTTACCATTACCTGCAAAAATGAAAACATGGCCCTCGCTTTCAGGACAGCTTTCACCATGATGCCAATACAGTCGTAATAAATTAGGCATCTGTTGTAAAGCATTATTGTAAACACTGGTCAGATAAAAGTGATTATAGTAGTCAACCGCACCGATATTCAAATCATAGGATTGAACTTTTAGCAATTTGCTATGATTGCTGTTATTAGCCCTGCTCACTGCATGCAATCTGAACCTGGGTTGTTTAAAATCTTTATCGAGTAAAGGGCTTCTTCCTAAAATAAGGTCTAAACCACCTGCACTGGTATTACCTTTTACATTGCCTATACTGAGCAAAGTGTCTATTATATAGCCGGTGTTTTCCTTGTAAACACCATTTTGACTAAATCCATACGCTGCTTCTATCCATTGGATATTTAAGCTGGTGTCAATTCCTTCTTTTAAGAGTGTCACATTGGTAAAAGGCGCGATGGTATCTATGATCATTGCTTTTTTATCCGGATAGGCATATACTAAGGTAGGCAGATCCAGGGTTGTTCTGGCAGGTGTTCTTCCCTTATCAAAGAAACCGTCAATCTGGTCGTAGCTACAGGCACAATATACCTGCATAAAAGAGGTGTCAGTCAATGCCTTTTGCTGCGCCTGCCCCCAAGTGGTAATGGCGGCCAGTAGTAACGCTGTTAAAATAGATGCTTTATACTTTTTCACCTGGAAGGGGATTTTACTGGGTTTATCCCCGAAAGTTAGCTAAATTTTTCAATCCCTATAGCGCTGTCAACCTGGGGGAAATAAAGCGGGTGTCTCAATTTTACTTTTGAAACACCCGCTTTATTTTGAGTTGGTATTGTGGCTAACCTTTAGTGGTTGTGGTTCAATACTCCGCAAAGTAAAAACCCCAGCCGCGTTTTAACTGATCTGTTTTTACCAATAGGATGTTCTCTCCTTTATTCAGTGTTGCAGTAAAAGCATGTTGGTTAGGCCCGGGAGCTGCTCCGGCAAGATCATACACTAATTTCCCATTCATCCATACTTTGATACCATCATTATTGCCAACGCCAAACGTTACTGTCTTTGCTTCCGGAAGGGTAATAACCCGGCGGGCATAGGCAACTACATTCTCTGAGGGGCCATATACTTTATTGAGATCAATATACCCGGTGGTATTATCGTTATACTTTTTCCAGGTTTGGGTGGAATCAAATCCTTGTTCCGGTGGATATACCTTATCGTGCCCTTTATGGTCTGTATTATCAAACGGGCCGCTTATCAGCCAATCAGTATAGAATGTTGCCTTTGCCGCTGCCTGAATTTTTTCGAGGAACTTACCTACATTTCCAAAGGTTTCTGTATCTGCACCTAATCCTGTAATATGATATTTTGTGATAAAATCATTATACCGGGATAATGCATCCGGTAATGCTGCTTTGGAAATATAAGCAGTACCACCCTGCGCGAAATAATACAGTTTGGTATATAAAAGCGGCAGATGATCCAGTGCTATACGGGCAGTTAAAGCTGTGTCGCCAGCCGCCGCCTTTTTAGCCAGATCAAAGAGGCTATCTGCTTGCTGTATAGTAGACTGATCCAGATAATTGACATCAAACGGCTCCGGCCATATCCCAAAATGAGTGTCTGGCGTTACGTGATCATGCAATAGCTTGATGTATGCAGCAATATGTTTTGCCGCTTTACCATATACATTATCAACATATTCGTCTACCAATTTGGAGGCATCCTGGTTAGGGTTCCACATCAGTTGTGCTATTACCCAGGATCTTAACTCAGCAAATTCACCAGCCCCACCATTGGCATTGCCTTCTGCAAATAACCCCATCACACCATTATCTGCATAAAACTTTACATCCTGGCCAAATGAAGCAAAGTTGGGGTAGGGCATCAGGTAGTTCCTGAAGTTTGTATAATAATCCCAAATGGTTATACCTGCTTTTGTAATTTTCTTCCATTGTTCCAGTTGTTCGAGGAAAGGTTTGTTCTTTATACAACCGGTGAGTGGATGTGCTGCACAATAATCATAGTGGCATAGCCTGATGATAAGATTATCTGCCGGACGAATGTTCTTAGGTGGCACTACTGTGTAGTCATAAGCCAGCGTTTGCAGCTTTACTGTGGGATAAACTTTACCTACTGTATCAGCGATTTGATTCACAAAGGTCAGTAAGGAACCGGATGGGCTTCCTTCCTGGTTGTCCAGTGCAGTACAATTTTTACATTCACAACGGCCTCCAAAATCATTCTGATCTATAGAAAATACGCTGACATCCGGATGGGTTTTGATCCAGTCAAATACAGTAGCGGTAGCTATTTTTACCACCTCCGGGTTAGTAAGGCACAGCTGCGCCAATGTGGCTGTACGTTTTCCGTTCACTTCCGAAAAATATTCCGGATGTGTTTTGAAATATTTCTCTGGTGGAACCAATGCGTTGAAAGTATGCACAAAGGGAAAAGTAATATAGCTTCCACCTAAAGCTTCCCCCACCTTCATCCCGTTAAGTCTGTTATGGATAGTCCAGGCAGTATCCAGGGATTCACGCCAGTCCATGTCACGGTAGTCTAAAGCCGGTTTTTGGCGATCTTCAATTTTGGTTAATGAAAGTGTTGTAGTAGATGGTATTTTTGTTATTTCACGGGTATACCATCGGCATCCTACATAATCAGAGAGGTAGCCCATAACGCCATACAGCGTGCCTCTGGTTTCTCCTCCCGCAATCAGGAGGTTTTTTCCATCCGAACGGATAATGTATTCTTCTTTGCCAAAATCAGCAGGATTCAGATTACCGGTAATAGTGGCGGGAGCATCTTTGAAACCGATGTAGATCAGTTTTTCTCCGTTCCCTTGCTGGTGAGTGATTTCCATTTTGCAGCCACTCACTTTATACAAATAGGTTTGCAGTTCTTCCGCAGCATGTTGCTCAGGAGCAATGGCTTTGTCAGAAACAAAGATTTTATAATCACTGTGACCATCTTTTATAAGATGGCTTTTTTGTGAGCAGGCCGAGAGTATATTGGCTGCAAAAATTGCCAGTACTAATAAACGCATCATTTTACTTTTATTAATTATTATAATAGCGCAGGTGTATAATTATACCTATTCTGATAACTCATATAATTTTCCTTCACCAGGAAGGAAAGCAGCTTTAAGTTGATGGGTACTCCGGTCAAAGGTTGATTTCACTGGCTTTCCCGTAGTTTGGGATATTTCCATCACTTTTTTAAATGTATTTTTAAGCTGGAACGTAAATTGTTTGGGTACCTTAAAGGACTTGTTTACGACCATGATGTATTCCTTCCCTGTTTTAGGATTGACCATATGACTCAGGATAACATCAGCTCCTTTATCCAATACCTTCCATAAGAAATTTTCCGGTGGATGGGTAGTGCCTATCCATAAGCTATCACCTGTGTGATATACTTCCTGTGCATCCAGGTGGATCAGGGTTTTACCCAATTGCTTCATGGCGCCATTTAAAACTTTGAATGGTGCATACAGATCAGTTTTAGTACCATTAGTATCTACGATACAGGGCGACATGGTGATCACATCTCCATGCCTGATAGTACTCCAATATGGATACCAAACCGCGTTTTTTACACCATATGCCAGGTTGGAATAAACATTCATTCTCATTTCATCTGGATTTGGCCGCCTTAGTTCTTCAACACCACTGAAATACATTCCGAATGATTGCAAACAGGAAGATGTTTTTATCTGGTACTTCAAACCCATGGTGCGGATAATATTCAGGTTGTTGAAATACGTTTTTTCCAGGGATTGTTTCCGCTTATAGGGATAATTATCATATGCAAGATAGTTAAGGTTTTCTTTTCCAACACCATTAATCCACCTTTCCAGAAAGGCTTCATAGCCAGGAACCGCCCAGTCAGGCAGATGATTTACGTAAGCATCTCCTTTATTATCCAGAGCGGTTACCAGTTTATGGATATCAATGGCCTTTTGGAGACGACCGGAATCGGGCTCGTCAGTAATATAATAACCAGCTAAAGCGGGATGTGCCTTATAATCACCAACCAGCGCCTTGATACTATCGTTATTGCCATTTATTCTGGCATCATAAACATAAACTTTCAGGCCATGTTTTAATGCCATATCCAGTGTTTTGAGATTACCGGCTTTATCAGTTGTAACCCCCGGGCCTATATTTAAGATATAGTCTATGTGGGCAGCTTTCATCAGCTGGTATTGCTCGTCATTTATAAATGTAGCCGGTGGGGGAGAGTAAATACTGATAAGAAACTGATCATTGCCTTTTTGGCCTGCTGCGGGTCGCACAATGGCGAGGAGCAAGATAACCAGGGATGGGATAAAGAGAATCCGCTGCATAATTTTTAAATTGCTTATTTAGTGTTGTATGGTAGCCAGTTTTGTATCTTAAAGAAGTAATGCTTCCAGTTTTATCTCCGGTCAGTAGCGCATGGTTTCCAGGAATTAACCAAATATAAATGGAATAGAAGCGCCTTTTCTGTACGATGTTATCAACCTTGTATAGCATATTTCCATGAAAATTATATGCCTTCTTCTGGGGCGTCTGGCGCTGGAGTAGTTTAAGCGAAGCTTGTTGAGTGGGAGGGATAAGCTGGGGGTATTAATAGAAAACCATTTCAATACCCGCCACTGGAACCTGCTTTTGCGGCAGATGATAAAGGCTGATATTGAAATGGCTTATATAGCGTGTGTAGACCACTTTAAAGGATATACCCGAAGCAGGATGCTCAGTTCGATTCGGTATACTTTTTAAAATTGTCCATGATAGCCTGCCATCCCCCTTTTTGCATTTCAACGGGGTTGGTAGATTCTGCTTCAAAGGTTTCTGTTACATCAGCCGTATTACCATTGCTCTTGAAGGTAATACTTACTTTCCTATCATCTCCAAGCGTATAGGCAATCAGTTCATTGGTTTTAACTTCATCGTATACTCCCCAAAAGTCAAAACCAAAGCTGCCATCTTTTGCTTCCATACGGGTGTTGAACTTTCCACCTACACGCAAGTCATTATCTGCACGCGGCGTATGCCAATCATCAGAAGCATTGTTCCACCGGGTGATATGTTCAGGAGAAGTCCAGAATTCCCATACTTTTTCAACAGGTGCGTTTACAGTGGCGGCTACAGTAATTTTTGTCTTGTCAGTGGTATTCATATTGTTTGTTTTTAGTGTAATAAAGTAAAATTATGTCGTGACGTTGATAATGCAAACATAAGATGAGTCATTAAAAACTGAAATGGGGGAAAGCGACAAAAGCAGGTCATTTTGCGACAGGATGCTGCCTTATTGAAAATAATCTCAGGCAACCAGGTTTTCCTTTAAGCAATTACATCTAAAGGATAGCCCGGATCGGGAAAATCTAATCCATGGAACAGATATTACAAGAATGCTGGATAAAATACGCCTTAATAAAGCCAATTTCTACATTGTTGTTACCCTATTTTAGGTCTTAATTTGATGATAGCCTGCTCCTTATAATAGGTAAGGGCCTTAAAAGAACAAATTACGATGACCAACAGGTTTATTTTATCCTTTTTACTTGGAATCATTTTTTGCACCACGGGTGCGTTTGCGCAGGACGTTAAACTGACTATTCAGGTAATACCACCGGCAAATACGCCTCTTGCGGATACGTTATTGGTGATTGGGGATAAGGCCATCTGGGGAGATTGGATCTATCCACGCAGTGTTCGCATGCATAAAGCGAACGATGCCACCTGGATACAGGAAAGCAGCTTTCCCGTGGGTACTAATGTAAGTTTTAAGATAACGCGCGGCTCTTATTATACAGAAGCTTTGTACAATAATAAAGGGGAGATACCATTGGCTTTCTCCTTCCGCCTAACTAAAGACACTACTGTGGTGATCAGGCCAAGTAGCTGGAATGATATTTATCAACGCAGTATCACCGGCACCGTAAGATACCATCACAACTTTAGCAGTCCGCTGTTGAAAAATACCCGCAACGTAGTGGTATGGTTGCCGCCATCCTATTTTAAGGCCCCGCAAAAAAGATATCCTGTTTTATATGCGCATGATGGACAAAACCTTTTTGATCACACCAACGGTGCAGGAGAAGAATGGCATATGGATGAGGTAGCCGACAGCCTGATGAGAAGTGGCAGAACTGAAGAATTTATCATTGTTGGGATTGCCAATACAAAAGACCGCTGGGTAGAATATTCCGGAACACCGGAGGGCAATAATTATGTGAAGTTTATTGCCACAGAACTTAAACCATTTATAGATACCCACTATCGTACTAAAAAAGACAAAGCCAATACAGCGGCGATAGGCTCTTCAATGGGAGGGCTTATCTCTTTCTATATGGTATGGCTGTATCCTGAAGTATTTTCTAAAGCAGCTTGTTTGTCCAGTGGATTTTATTTTGATGATGGAAATATTTTAAAAGAAGCAGTCAAATCAACGAAAAGGCTGAATGGCAGTAAACTGTACCTGGATTGTGGCGGATTGGACCTGGATAAGGATTTTTTACCCGCAAATGAGCAAATGAAAGGAATCCTGGAACAGAATAAATTGATTCAGCTGAAGTACCTGTATTTTCCTGATGATAAGCACAATGAATATGCCTGGGCCAAAAGGCTGGCTATCCCCCTTACTTTTCTATTTGGGAAATAGTACGCAGGTTATTTTATTTAAAAAGAATGAGATGTCTATCAATTGTAAAGCAGCAGTCACCAACGGTAAAGGAGATTTTTTTATTGAAACAATCCAGGTAGCAGATCCGGCTCCTGATGAGATACTGGTACAGATAAAGGCCGCAGGATTATGCCATACGGATTATGATTCACTAAGTTGGGGCAAAACTATGGTGATTGGTCATGAGGGCGCCGGTATTGTAGCCAAAACAGGAAGTGCAGTACATGATTTGAAGGTAGGAGATCCGGTAATACTAAACTGGGCGATGCCTTGCGGGCATTGTTTTCAGTGTGAAGATGGCAATCAGCATATCTGCGAAAATAATTCGCCCGTGACTGGTGGTATGCATGGTCCCAATGGCGGGCATGCGCATGAAACAGGTACTACCTTAAATGGAGTGGATCTGCCACGTTCCTTTAATCTGGGTACCCTTGCGGAGTATACACTGGTAAAAGCAGCTGCGGCTATCTTAAATACATCGCCTAAGTTGTCGTTTGAGGCTGCCAGCATCATTGGTTGTGGTGTAATGACAGGGTACGGTTCTGTTGTAAATGCTGCGAAGGTGAAGCAGGGGAGTAGTGTGGTGGTATTAGGTACCGGAGGGGTAGGGCTAAGTGTGATCCAGGGGGCAAAGGTGGCTGGTGCTGCCAGGATTATTGCCATTGACATCAATCCTAAAAGGCTGGAAATGGCTTTGGCTTTCGGAGCCACAGACATTATCGTAGCTGATAAAGCAGATGAGGGGCTATTAAATGCTGCCAGGACGGTAAAAGAGATGACAGGCAAACGTGGTGCGGATTATGCTTTTGAATGCACCGCTATTCCCCAGTTGGGTGCTGCTCCGCTGGCTATGGTACGTAATGCAGGAACTGCTGTACAGGTAAGTGGTATAGAACAGGAGATTGTATTTGATATGAACCTGTTTGAATGGGATAAAGTTTATATCAACCCGCTGTATGGAAAATGCCGTCCCAAAATTGATTTCCCGGCCATCATTGGATTGTACAACGATGGCAGCTTCCTGCTGGAAGAAATGATTACCCGCAGGTATGCGCTATCCGACCTGAAGCAGGCATTTAATGATATGCTGCAAGGGAAAAATGCAAAAGGGGTAATCGTTTTCTGATAAGAAAAGTATAGTTAGAAATGCCGGGGAATCATGACCCGCTGGCCTATTGTTAAAGTCGTTATTTATTTGGATTTATGTCAAAATTCAGGACGGTAGAAGTATCAAATCCGGCATTTGAGCAACAGCATCTCCGGTTTATCACCGTAAAAACACCGTCATTGAAAGGGCGGGGCGACATCTGTGTATTTGTGCCTCCCGGAACGGCTCATTTAACAGATCTGCCTGTTTGTATTTTATTGCATGGTGTATATGGCAGTGCCTGGAGTTGGCCATTTTGTTCGGGGGTACATCTGCAGGCAAAGGAAATGATCGATAAGCAAGAGATAAAGCCCATGCTACTGGCTATGCCATCAGACGGCCTTTGGGGAGATGGTTCCGCTTATCTTCCACATCACCAGTTTGATTTTGAACAATGGATCGCCAGAGATGTACCGGATGTTTTAATAGAAATATTCCCGCAACTATCTGCTCAATCACCTTTTTATATCTCCGGCTTATCGATGGGAGGTTGGGGTGCATTACATATAGGCGCCAAGTATCATCAGCGGTTTAAGGGCATTTCCGGGCATTCCTCCATCACCGCCCTGGATCAAATGAAGTTATTTGTAGAAGAAGAAGTAGCAGGGTACAAACAGCCGGATCAAACAGATGAATGCGTTATAAGTACCTTGTTAAAGTACCGGCAGGAACTTCCTCCCCTGCGTTTTGATTGCGGGAAGGATGATTTACTGATTGACTACAACCGGCAGCTGCATCAGACACTCAATGAAAATAATATTGACCACCTGTATGAAGAATTTGAGGGAGGACATGAATGGACGTACTGGGAAAAGAACGTGAGGCACACCCTGCAATTTTTCAATACGCTGTTATAGCGGTGTGCCTGATTTAACTATTGTATGTTGCCAATAAATTTTTTACGATAGTTTAATGGGCTCAGCTGCATCTTGGAACGGAACATTTTGTAGAAATGGGAAACATCTCCAAAGCCACTGTCAAAAGATATTTCAGAAATGGATTTGTCGGTTTGGATTAACTGTTGTGTGGCGTAATTGAGCCGGTAATGAATCACCGTTTCCATGAATGTTTTACGGGTGAGTTTCTTGAAGTACTTACAGAAAGCATTCGGGGTCATATGTACGATTTCAGCGGCTTTTTCGAGGGATACCTGTTCTCTGAAATTTTCTACCAGGTAGGCGTATACAGCATTAATTCTTTCCTGTTCGCTTGCCGATCGTTCAGCAATGGTATTTTGTTTGTCCAGCAAAACATAATCCGTGGCTACAGCAAGATTTTGCAAAATATCCATCAGGCCAAGAAAGATCCTGAAATTATTGGGCTCTTCTGCCAGCTTCAGCAGTTGTTGTTGCACTACTTGTTGGGTAGCAGGACTGAAGCTTATTCCGCAGCTGCTATTTTGTAGTAAATTTTTAATATTAACGAATTCAATTTTGTTAAAAAAATCTTCACCCATAAAGTCGCTGGTAAACTGGACCACAATAGCACTACCCACCTGTTTGGTGCTGGTATCCGGATTAAGTTTCCAGCAATGAGGCAGTTTAGGCCCTAATAGTATAAGATCTCCAGCCTCATAATCTGCCATGTGATTACCAATAAAACGTTTGCCACTTCCTTTCAGAATAGTGGTGAGTTCATATTCTGTATGAAAATGATACGGCGCATCAAAGGCCGATTCATTAAATTTCCTTAATAAAAAAGATTGTCCACTGGTTGGATTCAGAACTTCACATGATGCCTTCAACATACTTTTTTTAATATAAATTTATCGTTTTTATTTCAAATTTGACAATATACCCCATGTTTAGTACAATTTATGCAATCTGTAACATTTAAAGGAGTAGTATTTTTGATCAGAGCGAAGCAGTAATAATTAATACATTTTAATTCCACTTTTTTGATTTTCCATCCTTTTTAAGGCATTTACATTTGAATAAAACTAAAATATAATGGATACGAATATCACCACGTTACCGGATCTGAATGATTTTAAAGCGATTTCGGATACACAGAAAGCACAGTTTGCGGAGTCAGGACATATTCTGATTCCTGGCATACTTAATGCAGATGAAGTAGCAGCTTACCGGAAAGTAATTGTAGAGGCTGCAGAGAAGTTTAATAGTGAAAAAAGAAAGCTGGCCGATCGTGATACTTATGGCAAAGCATTTTTGCAGATCATGAACCTGTGGCAGGATGATGAGCGGGTGAAAAAGTTTGTACTGGCCAAACGGTTTGCAAAAATAGCCGCTGATTTACTGGGAGTGGAAAATGTGAGGTTGTATCATGATCAGGCATTGTTTAAAGAACCGGGTGGCGGGCCTACTCCCTGGCACCAGGATCAGAATTACTGGCCACTGGATACCAATAAAACCATCACAATGTGGATGCCATTGGTAGATATTCCTGATCTGGACATGGGAATGCTCACTTTTGCTTCCGGATCACAATCAAAAGGGAATATATTTGATCATGTTATTTCTGATGAATCTGAAGACGCATTTGATAACTATGTAAAAGAAAATGGTTTTGCTATTTCCAGGCCATCTTCCATGAAAGCTGGAGATGCCACCTGGCACCATGGGTTTACAATACACAATGCACCTGCTAATAAATCTGATAAGATGCGGGAAGTAATGACCATCATTTATTTTGCAGACGGAGCTACCATCAGTGCGCCTAAGCATAAATGGCAGGAAGCTGACCATCAGAAATGGTTAATGGGGAAACCTGTTGGCGGGCCGGCAGATTCCGCATTAAATCCAGCTATTTTATAATCAGGTATTTTAAACCAACTCAATAAGACAGCAACCAACCAATCATCCATCAGCCAAAGTTCCCTCCCGATAACAATTGATTCAATCAATAAAGATTTGAAAATAGCGCCGGTGCGCATGAGTGGCCGGCGCTATTATAAACCAACATACTAACTGATGATAAAATGTTAAGCTGTTAAAACAGATCACCAGCTATACGCTACAATTAAATTTAATAAGCACGTTATGAAAAAAAATTACCACAGGAAGTATGGACTTCTATGTTTGATAATGCTTTCGGCGTTGATGGGATTTGCACAAAGCGGGAGCATTAGCGGAAGGGCTACTGATGAAGATAAACAGGCACTCCCAGGCGTTACGATTATGCTGGAAGGCACTTCACAGGGCACCACTACAGATGGCAACGGTGACTTTAAGATCACCGGGATTGCTCCGGGCACCTATACCGTAAGAGCTCAGTTTGTTGGATACGTTACACAACAAACTTCTATTAATGTAAGTACCGGGAACGTTGCCATCAACTTTAGCCTGAAAACAGAAACTACCGCTTTAGGCGAGGTAGTAGTAATAGGCTATGGTACCCAACGCAAGAAAGACCTGACAGGCTCTGTGGCTACCGTTACCGCCAAGGAGTTTAATAAGGGTTCTCTTACTACTCCGGAACAACTGATTTCCGGTAAAGTAGCCGGGGTACAGATCATTTCAAGTGGCGGCGCTCCAGGTGCAGGCAATACCATCCGTATCAGAGGCGGTGCCTCCCTGAATTCCAGTAATGATCCATTGATTGTGATTGATGGGGTACCTGTGGATAACAGGGGCATTGCAGGGGTGAGTAATCCGCTCAGCGTAATCAATCCTAATGATATTGAATCGTTCAGCATATTAAAAGATGCTTCTGCTGCAGCTATCTATGGTAGCCGGGCTTCGAACGGGGTCATTATCATTACTACCAAAAAAGGATCAGCAGGAGGGAAACTAAAAGTGAACATTAACTCCATACAATCCGTATCCAATAAAACAGGTATCGTGGATGTATTAACAGGAGATGAATACAGGACGGCCTTCACACAATATCTGGATAAAACGGAAACAGATCCTGCTGCCAGGCAAGCGAAGCTGGGCTTAATGGGTACCGCCAATACCAATTGGCAAAATGAAATCTATCAGGCTGCTTTTAAAACAGATAATACGGTAAGCCTGAGCGGAGGCATAAAAGGATTACCTTACCGGTTATCCATAGGTTACTTAAATGAAAATGGTATTCTGAAAACATCCAATTTCGACAGGGTGACAGGTGCTTTGAACTTAAGTCCTAAATTTTTCGATAATCACTTAAGTGTAAATGCCAATTTCAAAGGAACACTCACTAAATCCCGTTTTGCCAACACCGCAGCTGTTGGGGCGGCTACTTCATTTAATCCTACGCAGCCAGTACATGTGGCAGCGTATAATCCTGATCAGCCATTGTCTGGTACTAACACTAATCTGGGAGGCTATTTTGAATGGGTAGATGATAAAGGAGTGCCTTTACAACTGGCAGGTAAAAATCCGCTTAGTATCCTGGAACAGGAAAATAACACCGGATATGCCAACAGGAGCATCGGTAATGTACAACTGGACTATAAGTTTCATTTCCTGCCGGAATTACATGCTAATCTGAATGTGGGGTATGATGTGTCCAAAAGCCATGGCACTGATATACTGCCGCCTACCATGGCATCTGTATATACCCTGAAAGGAACTACTTCCAAATACTGGCAAAACAAACAAAACAAATTAATGGACTTCTATTTTAACTATGTGAAGGACATTACCCGTATCAGCAGCCGTATTGATGCTACTGCGGGATATTCTTACCAGGATTGGATAAGAGATGAACCTGCGGTGGAATATGTAAGCGGACTTGGAAATGATCCCAAAAGGAATCCTACCAAAACGCAAAACACGCTCATCTCATATTTTGGACGCCTGAACTATACCTTTATGGATCGTTATGTATTAACAGGAACAATCCGTACCGATGGTTCGTCCAGGTTCTCTCCGGAAAACCGCTGGGGTGTTTTCCCCTCCGGTGCTGTGGCATGGGATATCAAACAGGAACCTTTTATTAAAGCATCCAAAGCAGTATCACAGTTGAAACTGAGAGTAGGTTACGGTAAAACCGGGCAACAGGATGTGACAGATAATGATTATCCTTATCTGGCTGGTTATAACAGAAGTGATGATGCTACTACTTATCCTTTTGGAAACACTTACTATAACCTGCTGCGTCCTAATGCCTATGATCAGAATATTAAATGGGAAGAAACCACTACGTTTAATACCGGTATCGATTTCGGTTTTGTGAATGGCAGGGTTAATGGTAGTGTTGATTACTTTATCAGGAAAACCAATGACCTGATAAGCAGGGTGGTAACGTCAACAGGGTCCAACTTTTCCAACTTCATTTTAACGAACGTTGGAGATATGGAGAGTAAAGGGATAGAATTTAATCTGAACCTCATCCCGGTACAATCAAAAGACTTTAACTGGGATCTGAACTTTAATGCTACGCATTACAATAACAAGATCACGAACCTTACTTTATCAGGTATTGATGATCCGAAATCGCCTGGTACACCAGCAGGATCTACCAGCTTTACCGGTACCAGCCTGCAGTATCATAAGGTGGGATATCCTCCGTTCACTTACTATGTTAAAAAACAAAAGTATGATGACAAGGGTAAGCCAATTGAAGGTGCTTATGAAGACGTGAATGGCAATGGTACGGTAGAAGAAACCGATTTTTATCATCATAAATCACCAAATCCTACGGTATTGTTAGGGATGAGCTCTAACCTCAACTACAAAAAGTGGAGTCTGGGCTTTACCATGCGTGCTAACCTGGGCGCTTACAACTATAATAGCATTGCAGCTAATACGGGATATGGTGATGCCTTATCTTTTGCCAACTTCCTGGCGAATGCTTCCTCAAGTATCAATAAATCAGGCTTTTTACATAATCAGCAGGTGTCAGATTATTACATAGAGAAAGCTTCCTTCCTGCGGATGGATAATCTCAACCTGGCTTATAGCTTTGGTAAAGTAGGTAAGCTGACGGATCTGACGCTTTCTGCGAATGTGCAGAATGTATTTGTGGTAACGGGTTATTCCGGACTTGATCCGGAGGTGTATAAAGGGATCGACAACAACTTTTATCCCCGGCCCCGTATTTATTCATTAGGTATTAACCTGGGTCTCTAACCTTTAAAGCATGCATACTATGAAGTTTAACAATATAAATATCGGCTTGTTATCGCTTGCATTGGCGCTGTTGACGGTATCCTGCCAGAAGGACCTGGACCGTAAGCCATATTACGATGTAACTACGGCAAGTGTATTTACGGATTTTAAGAATTACAAGAATGTATTGGCAAAATGTTATGGGGGCCTTGCTTTAACTGGGCAGGTAACCGGTGATGGTAATGCTGATATTGGCGGTGTGGATGTGGGATATGTAAGAGGATTCTGGCAAATGCAGGAGTTAAGTACTGATGAAGCGCGGGTAGCCTGGAATGACCAGTACCTGTTGCCTATGCATGGGATGGACTGGACCTCACAAAACCTGCTTTTAGGGGCTATGTACAACCGTATTTTCCTGCAGGTGATGTATTGCAATGAATTTTTGCGTCAGACTACAGATGGAAAATTAAGTGAGAATGGCATTAGCGGAGAGAATGCTGCCACTACCAAAATATACCGGGCTGAGATGCGCTTTTTACGCGCATTCAGTTACTGGCATGCTATTGATATGTTTGGCAATGTACCTTTTGTAACAGAAAACGATCCGGTGGGAGCTTTCTTTCCTAAACAAACCAGCAGGAAAGAGCTGTTTGCCTACGTAGAAAGTGAATTGAAAGCAATAGAGGCCGATCTGATGGCACCGCGTACCAATGAATATCCACGTGCGGATAAAGCTGCTGCCTGGATGTTGCTGGCAAAATTATACCTGAATGCAGAGGTATACACCGGTACACCCCGTTATACCGATGCGATCACTTACTGCAATAAGATTATTGAAGCAGGATATACGCTGGAACCCCGGTTTCAAAACCTTTTCCTGGCAGATAATGATAAGCTGAAGAATGAAATCATCTTTACCATCGCTTATGACGGGCAGAAGATGAAAACATATAACGGCACTACTTTTCTGATCCACGCTGCGGTAGGTGGCAATATGGATGCAACGAAGGATTTTGGAATTGATGGTGGTTGGTATGGTCTCCGCACTACTAAGAATATTGTGCACCTCTTTACTGATATCACCGGACAAACAGATAGCCGTGCTATGTTCCATTCCAGTGGCCAGAACCTGGAGATGAACAGTATCGCCAACTTTGCAGATGGATACCCGGTTACCAAATGGAGAAACATCACCTCCACCGGTGCGGGAGGATCAGATAAACTTTTTGTAGACACTGATTTTCCGGTGTTCCGTTTAGGAGATGTGTATTTAATGTATGCGGAAGCAGTGCTCAGGGGAGGTACCGGTGGTAGCAGCGCTACTGCTTTGGAATACATCAATAAGTTAAGACAACGCGCTTATGGCAATACGTCTGGCAATATCACTGCCGGACAGTTAACACTGGATTTTATGCTGGATGAAAGGGGCCGAGAACTGATGTGGGAAGCACAACGGAGAACAGACCTGATCAGGTTCGGTAAATATACCGGCAGCAATTATGTATGGCCATGGAAGGGTAATGTGAAAGAAGGAAAGGGAGTGGAAGCCTATCGTACCCTTTTCCCTTTACCTGCTGCTGATATGATTGCTAATCCTAACCTGAAACAAAATGAAGGCTATAATTAAGGCTTAAACAAGTATGAAAGATCGTTTTAAGATAGATGAATGGCAGATTATTGAAGAGGGGTTCGATCCCACCTTAAATAAATTCGCAGAGAGTGTTTTTAGCCTTGGCAACGGCCGTATGGGACATCGTGCCAATTTTGAGGAAACTTACTCCGGCAATACTTTGCAAGGCAATTATGTTGCCGGAGTATATTATACAGATAAAACCCGGGTAGGCTGGTGGAAGAATGGCTATCCGGAATATGCTGCCAAAGTGCTGAACGCTGCCAATTGGATAGGGATTGATATTAAGATAGGAGCAGCAACCTTGGACCTGCATTACTGTAAAGTAACGGCCTTCCGGAGGGTATTGAACATGCAGGAAGGTTATCTGGAAAGATCTTTTATTGCAGCGCTGAAAGATGGCAGACAGGTGAGCGTAAATGCCCGGCGCTTTTATAGTATCGTAGATGATGTGGCCGGCGCTATACGGTATCGCATCACACCTTTAAACTTTGAAGACAACCTGGTCATTACTCCCTTTATTGATGGGGATGTAAGCAATCAGGATGCTAACTACGGTGAGAAATTCTGGGAAGAGGTATCCCGCGAAAGTGATAACGATCGTGCGTTTATAACACTGCGTACGCGAAAAACCAACTTTGAAGTTTGTACCGGGATGCAGGTTAATATTGTTCAACCTGGTGAGGCGGGCAATACAGCATCCCGGTTTATTGAAAAGGAAAAGTTTATTGGAAGGGAAACCACCCTGTGGGCTAAAAAAGGGGAAGAGATCACTATTTATAAGTATGGGGTCAATATCTCTTCGGCCAATACACCTAAAGAGGAACTCACAGCAGTAGCCAAGGCAAGTATCAATAAAGTGGCAGCGAAAGGGTTTGAGCAGATGCTGGAAGAACAGGCCAGGGCATGGGCACAGAAATGGAAGGAAAGCGATATTGTGATTGAAGGAGATGTGACTGCGCAACAGGCCATCCGTTTTAACATCTTTCAGCTCTATCAGACTTATACAGGAGAAGATCCTCAGCTGAATATCGGCCCTAAAGGATTTACCGGCGAAAAATACGGGGGGGCCACCCACTGGGATACCGAAGCATATTGTGTACCTTTCTATCTGGCAACGGCTTCCCCGAAAGTAACCAGGAATCTTTTGCTGTACCGTTATCATCAATTGGGAAAAGCCATTGAAAATGCCGCCAAACTGGGGTTTGATAACGGGGCTGCCTTATTCCCGATGGTGACCATGAATGGGGAAGAATGTCATAATGAGTGGGAGATCACTTTTGAAGAAATTCACCGCAACGGTGCGGTAGCTTTTGCTATTTACAATTATGTACGGTATACAGGTGATCAGGATTACCTGGCGGCATATGGGCTGGAAGTACTAATAGGGATTGCCCGTTTCTGGAGCCAGCGGGTCAACTGGAGCGAACAGCGTAACCAATATGTGATGCTGGGGGTGACAGGGCCTAATGAATATGAGAATAATGTGAATAACAACTGGTATACCAATACATTGGCAGTATGGTGTCTGGAATATACGCTTGAAACAATTGGATGGCTGAAACAGCAGCGGCCGGAAGTTTATGTGGCCCTTGCGGAAAAACTCCGTTTCCATGAGGTGCCCGAAACAACCAAATGGAAACATATCGTTGAACAGATGTATTATCCGGAGGAAGCAACCCTGGGCGTTTTTCTGCAGCAGGATGGCTATATGGATAAGGAGCAGGTACTGGTAAAAGCGTTGCCGGAGAAAGACCGGCCGTTAAACCAGCAATGGAGCTGGGACAGAATACTGAGGTCCTGCTATATCAAGCAGGCGGATGTGTTGCAGGGAATTTATTTGTTTGAAGAGAAGTATGCGGAAGATGTGATCCGGCGAAATTTCGATTTTTATGAACCACGTACCGTACATGAAAGCTCCCTGTCGCCCTGTATTCACGCCATATTAGCTGCTAAGCTGGGCGAGGAGCAGAGGGCATACGGGTTTTACCTGCGCACTTCCCGGTTAGATCTGGATGACTATAATAACGATACGGATGATGGATTGCACATCACTTCTATGGCCGGTACCTGGATGAGTGTAGTGGAAGGTTTTGGTGGAATGCGCGTACGCAATGGTGATTTGCATTTTACCCCTTTTCTGCCGGTGAAGTGGGAATCATTTTCATTTAATATATTATTCAGGGAGGCGGTGCTAAATATAAAAACCAGTAAGAACGGGGTGGTGTTAAGTAACCGGTCCGACAAAGAGGTATGCATTCATGTGTATGGAAATGCCTATCATTTAAAAGCCGGATCAGTGCAAAAGGTTGCCACTGATGTGAGCTTTGCTCATTAAAAACAGGAATAAACAGATGTTGAAAGAAGCGGAGGTTAATACACCGGAAAGGAAGGCAAAGGTTGAAAAGCCAAGGGTGTCGGCTGTCAGCATATGGAATATGAGTATGGGATTTCTGGGTATTCAGTTTGGGTTTGCATTGCAAACAGGAAATGCTTCCCGTATTCTGCAAACCTTTGGTGCTGATGTGGAGCAGTTACCCCTTTTCTGGCTGGCGGCACCTATTACAGGGATGCTCATCCAGCCATTGATTGGGTATTACAGTGACCGTACCTGGACGCGGATGGGCCGGCGGCGGCCTTTCTTTTTGTTTGGGGCATTTCTGGCAGCACTCTCGTTGATTTTGATGCCCAACTCTTCTTTGTTTGCAGCACTGCTGCCACCTGTGTTAATCGGGGCAGGTATGCTGATGCTGATGGATGCTTCCTTTAATATTGCGATGGAGCCTTTCCGTGCGCTGATTGCGGACAATTTGCCGGAAAGCCAGTTAAGCAAGGGCTTTTCCGTACAAACCTTTCTGATAAGTGCAGGGGCTATCCTCGGTTCTTTGTTTCCTTATCTGCTGGCCAACTACTTTGGTGTTGCTAAAACAGCGGCACAAGGCGCTATACCAGACAACGTGCTTTTTTCATTTTATGCCGGTGCTTTCTTAATGTTGGTTACCCTGATATGGACAGTAGTGACTACCAGGGAGTATACTCCCCAGGAGCATGCTGCCTTTCATCCGGAAGAAAAGGAGGAGCAGGAAAGAAAAGGCATATTATCCATATTTACTGATTTCGGGAAAATGCCGCGCACGATGGCCCAATTGGGTATTGTACAGTTCTTTTCCTGGTTCGGATTATTTGCGATGTGGATTTTTATGACACCAGCAGTGGTAGAGCATGTTTACAAATTAGCTCCAGGAGATACGGTATCCGAAAAATATGCAGATGCCGGCAACTGGGTAGGCATACTGTTCAGTATCTATAATGCAGTAGCGGCAGTGTACGCTTTATGCCTGCCGGCTATTGCCAGATGGACCAGTAAAAAAACGGCGCATGCTATTTCATTGATAGCAGGAGGCGCCGGACTATTATCTATTTATCTGATAGATGATCCTCACACGCTTATTTATTCCATGATAGGCATTGGCATGGCCTGGGGCAGCATACTGGCTATGCCATATGCGATTTTATCTGCTGCTATCCCTGCCAGAAAGATGGGCGTGTACATGGGTATCTTTAACTTTTTTATTACGCTCCCGCAAATGGTGATTGGCTTTTTTGGAGGATTGCTTATCAAAAATGTGTTCCATAATGAAGCTATTTATGCGCTTGTGATGGCAGGAATATTTATGCTTTTAGGCGCACTGTCTGTTATGTTTATCCGGGAAAAAAGGAAAGTAATCATAAGCCTGGATGAGCAATAATCAATTTTAACGAAAACGGATGATCTGATATGGCTGACAATAAATATGATGCAATTGTGATCGGCTCAGGTATTAGTGGAGGATGGGCCGCTAAAGAGCTGACTGAAAAAGGGTTGAAAACAATTATGCTGGAGCGGGGGCGTAATGTAGTGCATGTAAAAGATTATGTGAATGCTACCAAAGCTCCCTGGGAATATCCTCATCATGGAGGAGCTACGCGTCAGATGAGAAAGGACTATCCTGTATTGGGCAGGGATATGTTTTTGAACGAAACCAATCTGGACTATTGGGTAAACGAAAAGGAGAGTCCTTATACAGAGATAAAACGATTTGACTGGTGGCGCGGCTACCAGGTAGGGGGCCGCTCACTGATGTGGGGGCGGCAGAGTTACCGGCTGAGTGATCTGGATTTTGAAGCCAATGCAAAGGAAGGGATAGCGGTCGATTGGCCAATCCGGTATAAGGATCTTGCTCCCTGGTATGATCATGTAGAGAAATTTGCCGGTATCAGTGGGGCCAGAGATGGCATCCCGCAGTTGCCGGATGGACATTACCTGCCACCCATGGAAATGAATTGTGGAGAACAGCATGTAGCAGATCATATCAACAGTTATTATAAAGGCGCCAGGCATTTTATTATCGGCCGTACCGCTAATTTGTCAAAAGAAGTACCGGGCCGTACCAGGTGCCAATACCGTAATAAATGCGCTTTGGGATGCCCCTTTGGAGGTTATTTCAGTACACAATCCAGTACATTACCTGCTGCCACGGCAACAGGTAATTTAACGCTACGCCCCAATGCTATTGTGACACGTATCCTGTATGATAAAGATACCAGGAAGGCAACAGGGGTAGAGATCATTGATGCGGTGACAAATCAAACTTATGAATACTATGCTAAGGTGGTGTTTGTATGTGCCTCAACGTTAAATAGCGCATGGGTATTGATGAACTCTGCCACGGATATATGGCCGGAAGGATTGGGTAGCAGCAATGGGGAATTGGGGCATAATCTGATGGACCATCATTATCGTGCCGGTGCATATGGGGTAATAGAAGGTTATGATGATAAATATTATTTCGGTCGCCGCCCCAATGGTATTTATATACCACGATACCGCAATATAGGCGGAGAGCGCCGCGATTACCTGCGGGGCTTTGGCTATCAGGGCATGGCCAGCCGGGAAGGGTGGAGCCGCGAAATTGCAGAGATGAATATTGGCGGGGCTTTTAAGGATGCGCTGGTGGAACCAGGAAAATGGGTGTTTGGAATGGCGGCTTTTGGAGAAACATTGCCCTATCATGATAACAGGACATTCCTCGATAAGAATAAAAAGGATAAATGGGGATTGCCGGTATTGGCAATAGATGCGGAGATAAAAGAAAATGAACAAAAGATGCGCAAGGATATGGTGAATGATGCCGTAGAAATGCTGGAGGTGGCAAAGCTGAAAGACGTGGCTTCTTTTGAGCCGGGGTATAATTTCGGATCTGCTATACATGAAATGGGGACTGCCCGCATGGGGAGGGATCCTAAAACGTCGGTGCTGAATGAATGGAACCAGGTATGGGATGCTAAAAATGTATTTGTTACAGATGGTGCTGCGATGACTTCTTCGGCTTGCCAGAACCCTTCCCTGACCTATATGGCGCTTACAGCCAGAGCTGCTGATTATGCAGTGAAGGCACTGAAAAAAGGCGACCTGTAAAATAAAATACAATGGATAGAAGAGAAGCCATAATAAGGGTAGCTGTATTATTAGGAGGAGCCGTGATCGGAGCAAATGCTTTTCTGTCGGGCTGTAAATCCTCCGCTCCTAAAGGACCAGGGTTACTGGATAAGGACCAGCTGGCATTTTTGAATGAAATAGCTGAAATCATCTTGCCTGCTACAGCCACACCAGGTGCAAAGGAAGCAGATGTCGCTCCTTTTATGAACAATATGGTCACAGATTGTTATGAGCCTAAAGATCAGGAAGTATTTATTGCCGGGCTGAAAAAGCTGGATGAGGCCTGCCACAAACAGCAGGGGAAACAATTTATGGATTGCTCACCGCAAGAACGTACTGCTTTTCTGATCACACTGGATGCCGAACAAAAAAAATATACCAGTGAGAAAAAGCCGGAAGATCCGGGGCATTATTTCAGGATGTACAAAGAATTAACACTGCTGGGATATTTTACTTCGGAAGCTGGTAGCACCAAGGCATTGCGCTATGTAGCCGTGCCAGGAAAGTTTGAACCCTGTATTCCCTACAAAAAGGGAGAAGGGGCATGGGCATTAAGCTAATTGTAAAATGACAGAGATGATAAACAGACGCACTTTTTTACAGCAGGCAGGTATATGGGGGGCCGGTCTGATAGCGTTTCCTGCAATGGCTTTTCCACAACACAAACAAGCAGGGATCCAGTTATATACTTTAGGGGATCTGGGCAAGGATGTGAAAGGCGGCCTGCAGCGTGTGGCCGCAGCGGGATACCAACTGGTAGAAACCTCCGGCTATACGGATGCAGGTAAATTCTGGGGGCTGGATGCGCCTTCCTTTAAACAGGTGCTGGTGGCCAATGGGCTTACTTCTCCCAGTGGACTATACGGAATAGACCTGAAAGGAAACTTTGAAGACCTGAAACATTTTATAGAAGCGGCTACTATTGTTGGACAGCGATATCTGGTGATGCCCTGGCTGTTTGAAGAATGGCGGACAACGGCCGATGATTACAAATGGGTGGCACAAAGACTGAATGAGGCAGGAGAGCTGACGAAAAAGGCGGGTATTCAAATGGCTTATCATAACCATGATTTTGAGTTCAAAGATTTTGGCGGACAAACCGGTTATGATATTCTCTTAAAAGAAACAGATCCTAAGTTGGTGAAAATGGAAATGGATATTTACTGGATAGTTAGGGGAGGGACAGATCCTGTTACCTTGTTTAAAAAACACCCGGGGCGCTTTGCGCTTTGGCATGTAAAGGATATGGACAAAGCAAATCCTAAATTAAATACGGAAATAGGTACTGGAAGCATCAACTTCAGAAAGATCTTTGCAAATGCAAAACTGGCGGGACTGGATTATGCTTTTGTAGAGCAGGAGAACTTTAAAATAGATCCTTATCAAAGCATTGCACAAAGTGCGGTTTATTTAAAGCAGGCGCTGTTGAAATAAGGTGTTGCGAAATTTGAACCTTCATCAGGTACTTACATAAAACGAGGGTGTATCAACTTTTGATACACCCTCGTTTGTTTTTATAACTTCACTTCAAATACTGCCACACCATTTGCTGGCAAGTCAATGATCACTTCATCTGTATCTGCCTGCAGGGCAGCATTGCCATGAATGCTAAATATGTTTTTCCCCGTAACCCTTACTTTGGCATCCGTTGTATGGAGAGTGGCATGCTGTGCACTATCTGATAGATTCACTGCTACTACTGCCGCATGGTTGTCTTTATAACGGAGAAAGGATACTACCTGGTCATTATCATTTTTCAGGGTCTGATATTTACCCAGCCCAAGTGCCACATGGGTATTCCTTAAATGGATTAATGTTTTGTAGTAATTCCATAAAGAGTTAGGATCGTCTTTTTGTTCTTCCAGGGAAATGCCATCATTGGCTTTCATGTTCCTGGTATCCCACCAGGGGCCACTATCTTTATACCATAGGGCCATTCCTTTGCCGCTATCCGCTTTATACCATTCAAACGCTTCACGTACCGGAATTTCATTAGCATCAGTCATGCCATATTCACCAGGTTTAGCGCCTCCTGTCATGCCTATTTCCTGACCATAGTAAATAGCAGGCACGCCACCTATCAGGAGATTTAATGCAGCACCCACCTTTTCTTTTGCTACATTGTTTTTAACCACCTGGGCAAACCTGGGCATGTCATGATTTTCAATAAATATTACCTGCTGTTTATTTTCAGGAGTAAGACCGAAGATCGTATCAGCCATGTTGTTAATCTCCTGCTTATTGAAATTGCGTATGGCAAATGCCAGGCGAAATCCAAACACCCTGTCCACACCACCGTCTGTTAAATAATCAATGCCATAAGCACCCCAGCTAGCCTGTTCTGCTACAATGTTAAGATCCGGGTTTACCTGTTTCAGGCGCGTGATCAATGGCGTCCAGAACTCTTTAAACAGGTCTGTTAATTGTGGTTTGTTATCCAGGTGATCCATCATGTGATCAGAACGGAAGCCATCTACACCATCGTCAAATTTACCGTCGCCGTTAGGATCTACCCAGTATTTAAAAAGATCGTAATTGTATTCAAGCACTTCTTTGTTGCGCAGGTTCACGGTAGTGATACGGCGGGTTACGCCATCATATCCTTTTAGTCCCGTTAGCTCCATCACAATCGTAGAAGGCTTGGTTTGTGCAGAATCCTGGTACAAAATGTAATTGCTGTATTTGGATGATGGGTTATTGTAAGAGTCCTTGTACCATAAATGATCTTCCGTGACATACTGGGTTTCCATATCCATATAGATCTTCATGCCACGTTTATGGATATCTTTTACCAGGTTAAGATAATCTTCCATAGTGCCATAGCGGGGATCTATTTTTTTAAAGTCACTGGCAAAGTAATTGTGGTAATAAACGGATTCGTATAACGGTACCATCAATATAGACGTAACGCCAAGTTCCTGCAGGTAATCCAGTTTTTCGCGCAAACCATTCAGGTCGCCATGCTGGTCGCCGTTGCTGTCATAAAAACTACGCTGAAAAACATGATAAATCACTTCGCTATCATGTTTCTTTTCCGGTGCGGATGTTGTTTTACAGGCATTAAAGGCGAGTATAAACGATACTGCACATATGGCCAGTTGGGTGGTTCTTTTTATCATAAACGGGATTTAAAATATAAGTGTACCCTATTTTAATAGGGTACACACCTTTAATTTAGCCCAAAATACGCTAACCACCCGAGGGGCAGCATGAAGAAATTGGCTTTAAAGTGGGGTATATTAGCTAAAGGATGGGAATTAGCGAAATAGCCCCAATTGCTGGTAACGCTATTTGGTAGTTGCTTTTTCTTTCCATTCTTTTAAAGCTGTTATCTCTTTTTGCTGCTGAATTAAATGTAATGTCAGCTCTTCAATTTTCTGTAATAACTTTTTATTCATTTCTCCAAGATCTAGCCCGTTTTTTTCGATTTCCTGTGCGGAAGGGATATTGGGGAGATGCTGATGGTCCTTGATGTATGCTTCAATATCCGATAGTTGCGGGAGTTGATAGTTTTGAGCAAATACATAATCAGGCCATGAAGCTGCATCCATTGTTACCCTTACTTTTTGTGCCAGGATTTCACCTTTTACAGACAGTTTAGATTGCGGATTTGCGGTACCGATACCAACTCCTTTTTCATTGATAGTAACAGCTGTTTGATTATTCGCAGCAGTTCCGCCACTGAGTATGAGAGGTATAAATGTATTGGTGGTTCTGTTATATCCCATAACATGGGCATTGCCCCCGGATACACCCAGTTCTGCAGCAGGGCCGGTTGCAGTAGTGCCGGCTCCGGTTGCCCAGCCCTTAAACCTACCCTGAGCGGCAAGCTCCAGATTACCCATGCCATCTAATTTGGCTACCTGCGTAATGCCTCCATACCATTTAAAGCTTTGCGTAATAGAGTTGCTGGGTACACTATGCCAAATGGCGCCATTCTCCATCCCCATTCCAAAATCAACACTGGTTGCTGAAACAGCGGAATATAAACTGATTTTTGTACCAACACTTCTTGTTGTGAAAGCCGGTGCGCCGATACCAGCAGTTGCGTTGAAAGAGATCAGGTTGGAAGTGCTGTTACTCAGGTTGAATAAACCTGTATTACTTTCCAGGGCACTGGCAGAAAGTGATAAACGGGTAGTAGTACCCGCCATTAAATGCGTGCTGCCATTTGCAGATGTCATATATAGGTCACTGTCACCAGTGTTGGATTTTCCTATATACCCTATCCTGGTGGTTCCATCAGATTCATAGAAGCCCAGGTAAGCTTGGTTCGTAACACCTGTGCCTGTCCCGGTTATGCCAGATAGGTTTGCCCCTCTGAACCCATTGCCCATATTCACTAATCCGGTAGATCTGTTAATGGTGAACGGCAAACTATTAAGCGTTCCTGCATCATCATACCGTCCAATAAAAAAATTACTTCCGGTATTGCCGGTTCCGGTTTCTGCGCCTGTCAGGCCGGTTGCCCATCGTCTGTTAGCATTGGAAGGTGTAGCAGGTGCGGTACTCCCACCATAATAAAGTGTATGAGCGGTATTGCCGGCTCCTGTACCTGCAGTGGTGCCAAGCAGGTTGGCTAGCCCCGTATTATTAATTCTGAAAACAGCTGCCTGTGCTGTTGCATTCTGGTTGTTAATATAGTCCTGACCATTAACTATCAGCACAAAGGATAATAAAAAGAGCTGGATTGCAACAATTTTTTTCATAAGTTGAAGTATATATAGGGTATATTAATTAAGGTGTAATTTATTGTTTAACCATCGACTCACTTTCTTCCCTCACTTTTTTATTACCCGCAATATCAACGGATAATAATATACTGATCAATGCAGTGGCAATGCCTATAGGCAGCATAAAGTCTATTGAAAATTCATACACGCCTTTCATAAATATGTTGAATGAGTAGCCCTGATAATCTTCTATATAAAACTGAGAAACGGAGAGCCATGCTATTAAGGAAAGCAGCAGAAAAGTAGTGAGAAAACGGAATAGTACATGCGGTACTATCCAGGCCTTTCGTTCCAGGTAGGTTACAAGATAGCATAACAGGATAGCCACCAAAAATACCAAAGGGAGGAAGCTAAGCATAAACATGCCGCCATAACCACCCATATCTTTCCGCGAGAAAATGGTGAATAGGTATACGATGGTTGTTATAAACCCGATGAAAGCCGCTTTTTTAAATGATAAAGGACGCATTACTTTATTTTAGGTTGAACAACGTAATATTTTCTCAGGCTATCTGTCAATATGCCAAATTGAAGCTGACTGTTTGTATAATAATTCAGTTGATTGTTATAACGTTTGGTGCCTTTTAAATTATCACCCATC
The DNA here is from genome assembly GCF_040567655.1 of Chitinophaga sp. H8. NCBI lineage: Bacteria > Pseudomonadati > Bacteroidota > Chitinophagia > Chitinophagales > Chitinophagaceae > Chitinophaga > Chitinophaga defluvii. Next base: position 756,474 of record NZ_JBEXAC010000001.1, read on the forward strand.
ATTAGCACATTCCCTTTTATCCTGAGGGTATCTGTTTTTATGATAAGGTTTATATAGCCGGTTCCAAACCAGGAGTCAGGGCTGCCCAGCTGGTATTGTTTATAGAATTTATCCAGGTAAATAGTCTGGCCTGATTTATCAAACCCGGTATCTGGTGGTACCATATTGGGCAGCAGGTTAGTTTCGGGCAATTCATCCGTTTTATAGCGATACAGGTCCTTGCCAAACAACGCATACCACTTATTGTTTTTAAGGAATAAAACCTCATCTGTTTTATGCTGGTAGGCGTCGCTGTTATGCTCCCATAAGCGGCTGTATCTCACAAAATGTACCTGGCTGGCTGTTTCAGTAAGTTGATAGAACCGGCTTTGTAGCGTAAGGCTATCTAATTTAAGATCATTGTTAATGGGGATGTAGGATTGCCTGGCTGTATCGCCATTTAATATCCAGGAATAATAATAATGTGGGTGAATGAGGTAGCCGTTGCTTAACTGTAGATATTCATTTGATGAAGCCATAGAATCAATAAGATGACCTGAAGTATCAAACCTGTAATAGGTGTTGATATGAGCTGGCTGGTTTTCATCTGTGGTGGAATAAACCATGGTAATTTGCTCCTTTGGGTAATAGTGGGGAGGGGCAAAGGTAACATTGTCGATATTATGAGGAAACAGGCGTTTTATTTCATAGTTAGCCGATGCTATAGGTTCATCTAATGATTTGTAAGCAGCATATTTAGCAGGCAACGCTGGTTGGGTGATCGCATTTCTAAACATGAAATGATATAATATATTCCCTGCAAAACAGAGGATAAGTATTAGTATCACTAACAGGTTTCTCGTATAAGCGTTTGATTTTATCTCGATGGGCATACGGGCTATGGGTAAAACAAGTAACAATAATACTAATTATTCTCTCATTTAAGTATGTTGCTCTTTTTTTATATCTTGCAGGTCAAGTAAATACAGACATGAACTTTCGTTTTTTCTCTAATACTCCTCCGCCAGTTGTTTTGCAGACAAAATAACCGGCAATTTCCAGCTGCAGATAATAAGCCCTTGTAAACAGGGGCGTAATCCCGTGTTCCTGCTCAGGTCAATCAGATCCGGTTGTTTTCGTTTGCACCAAATTGTTGGCAGGTTATTTACCTGACCATTGTTGCATTATTTATACTAACAACCGGAAACAATGAATAAATATATATTGATGGTATTTACCGGAGCATGTAGTTTCGGTATACTGTCCACTTTTGTGAAATTAGCTTACCGCGAAGGGTATACCCCTGCGGAGATCTCATTTTCCCAGGCTTTTATTGGCATGGGCATATTATGGCTCTTGGTTTTTATACAGGAACGCCGTAGGTCCGGCATGGCTGCGGATCAGATAATAGCTATCCCTTGGTGGCCGTTGCTGCTCACCGGGGCAGCTATAGGATGGACAACTTATGTGTACTATGTAGCTGTTCATTATATCCCGGCCTCCGTAGCTATCGTAATACTGATGCAGTTTACCTGGATCAGTATGTTGCTGGAGTGGTGTTTTTTTAATAAAAAGCCTGTAGCCAGCCAGTTAGTTGTAACTGTTGTGATCTTGAGTGGCACACTCATGGCGGGGGGATGGCTAAATACCCGGGCAGGGAATCTTTCCACTACGGGAATATTATATGCGCTGGGAGCTGCGCTGCTCTACGCTGTTTATATAGTAGCCAATAGCCGTTTGAGTAGCCAGGTGTCCCCTTTAAAAAAGAGTGCCGTGATGATGATGGGCTCTTCCATAGGTATTTTTGTGGTAAATGCCAGCAGTCTGGCCACCAGCACACATACTGATGTGAGCCTAATAAAATGGGCGGTGTTCCTGGCCATATTTGGTACTGTAATCCCTCCAGTATTGTTTGCCAGAGGAATTCCTAAAGCAGGTGTGGGGGTAAGTGCTATCCTGATGACGGCAGAATTGCCAGTGGCTGTGATCTGCTCACATTTTGTACTGAGTGAAGAAGTGGGAGTAGTACAGTGGCTGGGGATTGTAGTCATGCTTTTAGCTATCGTATTATTAAATGTACAGAAGATGAAATATTTGAAAAGGGGATGATGGCAGAATACCTATTTTTACAGCTCATGCAGCTATTGGGTAATGTATAACGAAGCTTTTTACTTAAAACAATACGAAACACAGGATGAACCTGCCAGACTGGTGATGGATATATTATCCATATATGTGTCTCCACTGGACAGGTCCACCCTATACAATACAGTAATAGCATTCCGGGATCTTACGCCTAAGATGATCTCGGAAATTATGCAGCATTTAGCAGGCGCCAGGCTCGTAAGTGTGAATGTAGTGGGCAATTACGTGCTGGCGCCTGAACTGGTGTTTATCCTGTTTCCCCTGAATGTAAAACGGGAGGAATATCTTCCTGTGCTGGACCAGTCACGCAGCAGGCGGGGATCTATATATAGTAACAGCAACCGGTTGTTGGAAATACAACATCTGCTGACTACTTTTTTTACCGGCAACCGGGACTTATTGCTCCAGCCGATACAGAAAATGGAGCTGGAATTGGAAGAATATGAGCCTTTCCTGTTTTATCTCCTGTATTATCCCGTTTATGCACCATTACTCCGCCTTTTTAGTGAGCAAAGTATGCTGAAACTCTATCAGGGCGCAGTGCGGTACAATCTGCTAAAGATGCCACCCATTGCTATACTGGAGCAGTTTCAGGCCATAGCGTCCGGTTATATAAATGGACAGGAGCTACAGGTAGCAGAACTGCCGGTATTGAAAGAGGCTTTTCAACAAATACCCGTGCAGGCTGGTACTGATATGCCCGATAGCTTTTATGCCCGTGCAGTAGTTTTTTTATATGATGGTGCAACAGATCAGGCATTGACAGCCTTTGAGCAGGGGATTAAAGTACAACGGCGTACAGATAAGAAGAACAGCATACCGGTATCCCCGGTATTCGCTTTTTACTACGCACTCACCCTTACCTTGTTGCCAGAAGAGAAGGGTAACGTGCTCATCGCAAAAATTGTGGCTGCTTATGAACGTAAACTGTTTCCGCAGATTACTCCTGCGATCAGTTTATTGCATTTGCATAATGGCAGAAAGGAGAAGGCGGAAAATCTGTTGCAGGTAATACTGGATGCCAACCAAAAACATGCAGAGCATAACCTGTTAGGTTATTTATCGCTGATAGGATTACAACTGCTGCATCCCAAAAGTAAGTTGCTGCTGATATATAACACCACCGCAAAGGTATTGCTGAACCTGGCTATTACGCATGAATACAGGCTGCTGACGTATGAATACCTGTATCTTTTTGCAGCAGATGACTACCTTGGTTATGAACAGGTATTTGCTGCAATAGCCAGTTCAATGGGCAAAAGCCCGGTGTTTTCCCGTATGCAAAAAACACCTGACTGGGAGCGGCTGCTGAATACGCTGCTGATTACCAGTGAAGGAAAAACCAAAAAAGAAAAAGAGTTGGCGGTATGCAGGGTGATCTACCTGGTAGACCTTGACCGCTGGAGTATACAGCCGGCTTCACAGGTAGCCCTGGGGGATAGCGGCTGGGCCACGGGAAAAGGCGTGGCATTGAAAAAACTGAAAGAAGGCAAAGTGGAAGGGATGACAGAACAGGATGTCAGGATAGCAGCAACTGTTCAGCGGGATAATAGTTTTAATTACAGCACGGAAACATATTCATTTGAAGAAAACGTATGGCAGGAGCTGGCAGGGCACCCCTATCTGTTTTTAATGAGCGACCCTGCTGTGCCGGTAGAGGTGGTGAAGGCTGCGCCGGAGCTTTTTGTGAACAAAACAGACAAAGGATATATTTTCAGTACCAACATCCATGAAAATACGAATGGCTTGTTGCTGGTAAAAGAAACGGATACCAGGGCAAAAGTGATTAAGCTGACTGCCCGCCAGCGGACTTTACTGCAAACTATCCGGCAGATTCCGGTAGTACCGGTAACGGGTAAGGATAAACTCCTGGAGGTACTGCGTAATATTGGAGCGCATATTACGGTACACTCCGATCTGGGCGGTAGCAGCGGGAGTATAAAAATGCTGGAAGCAGATGCCCGCATCTGCATAAAGCTGCTGCCACTGGGAGATACCCTGAAAGCGGAGCTTTTTGTGCGGCCTTTCAGCAGTGTACCTCCTTATTGCAAACCTGGTATAGGAGCAAGAAATATTATCGGTACGGTGAATGGCGTACGTTATCAGGCAACGAGGGACCTGGAAAAAGAAACCGCAAATGCCCACCAGCTGATAGCCTACATTCAGGAACAGGTAGTGCAGGAAGTAAGAGAAGATCACCTGATTTTTGAAGACCCACTGGATTGTTTGCACTTGTTGGAAGTGATTAAACGGTATCCCGAATTGGTGGTGGCAGAATGGCCGGAAGGCGAACGCTTTAAAATCAGGCAGCAGGCGGGATTTGAACATTTACATATTTCTCTAAAGGCAAATGATTACTGGTTTACCTGTGAGGGAACATTGCAGGTGGATGAAGTAACTGTGCTGTCTATTAAGGAACTGCTGGATGTTATCAGCACAAGCAGCAGCCGGTTTGTACCGCTGGGGAATGGTGATTATCTGGCTTTGAGCGGTGAACTGCGTAGAAGACTGCAGGAGCTGGCCAGCATTGCTGTAACTACCCACAACGGTATAAAGATACACCAGTTTGCTGCTCCGCTGGCAGAGGAATTATTAGCGCAGGCAGGGAGTATGACAACAGATAAAACCTGGCAATCATTCCGGCAAAAGTGGGAGGCTGCGCAGGAATTATCCCCCAAGGTGCCTGCTACCTTACAAACTACTTTACGTCCCTACCAGGAAGAAGGATTCCGTTGGATGGTGCATCTGGCAGGCTGGGGGGCGGGGGCCTGCCTGGCCGATGATATGGGCCTGGGTAAAACCATTCAGGCCATTGCCATCCTGTTGCACCGTGCCAGTGAAGGGCCAGCATTGGTAGTATGTCCGGCTTCCCTGGTACCTAACTGGACCAGCGAACTGACCCGGTTTGCACCTTCTCTGCAGGTGGTGCTTTTAAATGGGGCGCACCGTGCTAAAACACTTCAGGCGGCAGCAGCATTTGACGTGGTGATCACTACCTACGGAATGCTGCAGTCCGAAGAAAGCAATTTTGCGGCAGTTAAATGGGCTACCATCGTATTAGATGAAGCACACACAATTAAAAATTATCAGACTAAAACCTCAAAGGCGGTGATGGCATTAAAGGGAGGTTTTAAACTTATTTTAACCGGCACGCCTATACAAAACCACCTGGGAGAGATATGGAACCTGTTTCACTTTATTAATCCGGGGTTATTGGGCACTATTCAGCATTTTAATAAACAGTTTACGGACCCTTTGCGGAGATACCCGGATAGCACGGTCAAGCTGCATCTTAAAAAGCTGATTGCACCATTTATTTTACGGCGTACTAAAACAGTAGTAGCTGATGAGCTGCCCGCTAAAACCGAAATTGTAAAGCTGGTGGCCTTGTCGCCCGATGAAGCGGCCTTTTATGAAGCCATGCGCCGGAAAGCGCTGGAGGTGATGCAGGCGCCCGATGCTGACCAGATGTATCATCATAAGCATGTAAAGGCATTAGCAGAAATTGGCAAACTACGGATGGCTGCCTGCCATCCACAGCTGATCGATGCCGGTACAGATATCGCATCTTCCAAGGAAACGGTATTGCTGGAAATCGTAGCGGAATTAATCGCCAATCATCATTGTGCCCTGGTGTTCAGCCAGTTTGTAAGGCATTTGAGCCTGATAAAGGCCGCATTGGACAGGCAGGGAATTTCTTATCTGTACCTGGATGGTGCTACCCCCATTGCACAGCGGGATGCGCTGGTCAGACAATTCCAGGCAGGTGAGGCTCCGCTCTTTCTGATCAGTTTGAAAGCAGGTGGGCTGGGATTAAATCTTACTGCGGCAGATTATGTGATCCACCTGGATCCCTGGTGGAACCCTGCTGTTGAAGATCAGGCGGCCGATCGTGCCTACCGTCTGGGGCAAACCCGGCCGGTGACTGTTTACCGGCTGATTGCGAAACATACCATTGAGGAAAAAATTATAGCCCTGCATCATACCAAAAGGGACTTGGCCGGCCATTTACTGGAAGGTACAGATCAGGCTGCCAGGTTATCTGCCAGGGAATTGATGGAACTAATACAGGACGAATAACCAGGTGGGAATAACAGGTTATTGACCAATGCCTTCTACAATAATGTCTACCAGGGCATCAAACTGGTATGCTGCCGGAGGAATGGATAAAGATTGCTCCAGGCCCCGGAAAGAGGCTACTATCAGGTACCCGAACATGACTATCTCCTCCTCATGTAATGCTTTGAACTCACCAGCCTGTATGCCTCCGATAATGATTTCCTTTACCAGATTGATCTGGGTTTCGTCGTGCTGCTGCTTGATCCTGGTAATGGCACACATATGATCCAGTATGGAGTCGTACACTACTTTGCTGAGGTTATGATAGTTCCTGACCGCAGATAACCGGGCATTGAGATAGGCTTTTAGCTTGGCTTTTGCAGTGGTGGCGCGATTCACTTCCTGGCGGGTTACCCGTATCAGGTTTTTCATTTCCTCGTCTATAACCGCTTCAAAGAGTTCGTTTTTACCGGGATAATAATAATAGATGGTGCTTTTACCTTTGCCTACCGCTTGGGCAATATCCTCCATGGTGGTCTTTTTCAAGCCATGTTTTGCAAATAGTTTTTTTGCTGCAGCCACTATCTCCTGCATGACCAACTCGTCCTTGGGCAGTGTATCATTCATTGTAGGTCCTTATTTTGAAATCACGCTAAAATTAGAACAAAAAACCAAGAAGTTGTGATGAATGCATTTTTTGGGGGAGTGGTTTACCTATAGAAAAAGCAGTTTAATGATTTGTAAAGTGTTTGCTGTTCAGCATCGCACATTTGTAAATAAATTATTTGTTAAATCAGAAAGAAGTGTCGTAAATTTGACCATAATACGATTTCGGTCGAAAATTATCTAAGCCTATCTACTGCACTCTGTGAGCTAACTGTCACGACGTTTTACTTATTTACATATTAGGATTTATGCATAAGAAGCTGCATGATAAGGTATCATGGCTAACAGAGGTAACTACTGCAAAGGAAAAAGGAATATACCCGTATTTCAGACCGATATCATCCGCCCAGGATACAGTAGTAATGATAGGAGGGAAAGAGGTATTGATGTTTGGTTCCAACTCTTACCTGGGGCTTACCAATCATCCGGTGATCAAGGCGGCTGCCCGGCAGGCAATTGAAAAATATGGAACAGGTTGTGCCGGATCCCGTTTTTTAAATGGTACGCTGGACCTGCATCTCGAATTGGAGAAGCGTCTTGCCAGCTATGTCAATAAAGAAGCGGCCATCGTATTCAGCACGGGATTCCAGGCAAACCTGGGCGCCCTCTCCAGTTTTACAGGCCGCAATGATTATATTATTATGGATGAATATGATCATGCTTCTATGATCGATGGAAGCAGGCTTTCGTTTTCCAGGGTATTAAAATACCGCCATAATAATATGGCCGACCTGGAACGTAAACTGCAGGATCTGCCAGAAAATGCGGTTAAACTTATTGCGGTGGATGGTGTTTTCAGTATGGAAGGAGATATTGCCAGATTACCTGAAATAACCGCCCTGGCAGACACCTATGGTGCTAATATCATGGTGGATGATGCACACGGCTTAGGCGTAATAGGTGAACAGGGGGCTGGCACTGCCTCCCATTTTGGATTGGACCAGGAAGTGGACCTTATCATGGGCACTTTCAGTAAATCACTGGCTTCTCTGGGAGGTTTTATTGCCGGGGATGAAGACAGCATCGAATACCTGAAACATAAAGCCCGGTCGCTTATTTTCAGTGCCAGCATGACGCCGGCTGCTGCGGCCAGTACCATCGCAGCATTAGATATCATTCAATCAGAACCGGAACATGTCGCCAACCTCTGGCGAAATACCCACTATGCTATGGCATTACTACAGGAGGCTGGCTTTGAAACAGGCCCTACCGAAACCCCCATCATCCCGATCTATGTCAGAGATAATGAAAAAACATTCCGGGTTACTCAAATGCTGCTGCAGGAAGGCGTATTCGTAAACCCTGTAGTACCTCCGGCTGTTCCGCCGGATGCTACCCTGATCCGCTTTTCCCTGATGGCTACCCATACCTTAAAACAAATTGAAGAAGCAGTGGATAAACTTATTAAAACATTCCGGAAAGCCAGAATCAGTAACTTAAAAGAAAAGATATGATACAGGTGGAACGGGTAACAACCAAAGATCAACTCCGGCAATTCATCGATTTCCCGCATGAGTTGTACGCCACAGACCCTAACTATGTACCGGAATTATTTATTGCCCAGCGGGACCTGCTCACGCCTGGCAAACATCCGTTTCATGAACATGGTAAGGTACAGCCTTTCCTGGCTTACAAAGGCAATAAGGTAGTAGGCCGTATTGCAGCAGTGCTGAACGGGAATCATAATGCCTTTAATCAGGCACAGGACGGCTTCTTTGGCTTCTTCGACAGTGTTGAGGATGCTGCTGTGGCAGCTGCGCTTTTTGATACGGCTGAAGCATGGCTGAGAAATAAAGGGGCAGATACGATTATCGGACCGGTCAACTTCTCCACCAACGAAACCTGTGGTTTGCTGATCGCTGGTTTTGATGCACCACCGGTAACGATGATGACGTATAACAGCCCCTATTATATCAACCTGTATGAACAGGCGGGATTTACCAAAAAAACAGATCTGCTGGCCTATAAGCTGCTGACAGAAGAGGTGGATGATAAACCTTATAAGGTGATGACCACCCTGATGCAACGGCTGGAACAGCGGGGTATTACTATCCGGAAGATCAATATGAAAAATTTTGATGCAGAGGTGGTGGGTGTGCGGAAGGTATATAACGAAGCCTGGAACAAGAATATGGGTTTTGTGCCCATGACAGACAAGGAGTTTGAGTACCTCGCTAAGGACCTGAAGCTGATACTGGACCCCGATTTTTGTATGGTGGCAGAGCATAATGGGAAGGTGGTAGGCTTTTCATTAGGTATCCCGGACATCAATGAAGTGTTTATTAAGATCAGGAAGGGACGGCTGTTTCCTACCGGGATTTTCAAATTGCTTTTAGGCAGAAAGAAGATAAAGTCAATGCGGGTAATTGCCCTGGGTGTATTGGAGCCTTACCGCAAAATGGGTATAGAGGCCTGTTTTTATGGCAGCCTGATACAAAAAGCAAGAGAAAAAGGTTTTCATAGCGCAGAAGCTTCCTGGATACTGGAACAGAATGATATGATGAACAGGGCACTGATCAATATTAATGGACGGGTTTACCGCAAATACAGGATCTATCAAAAGGCAATAGGATGAGGGAGAAGGTGTTGATAACGGGGGCCAGTGGTTTTGTAGGTTTTCACCTCGTGGATGCTGCATTGGCAGCAGGCATGGAGGTGCATGCTGCCGTGAGGAAATCCAGCAGTATTGAACATATGAGTGTTTTTAATGTTAAATATGTTTATCCCGATTATAATGATCAGGAGGGCCTCAGAAGGGAACTGGAACGCCAGCAGTATGATTATATCATTCATGCAGCCGGCATTACCAGGGCGCGTAACCGCGCAGCATATGATGCGGTAAATGCGGATTATACCAAACAACTGGCACAGGCAGCGCAAGCAGCTGGCATGCTGAAAAAGTTTATTCATATCAGTAGTCTGGCAGCAGTAGGGCCAGTCAATTACACCGCATTGGAGCCTATTACAGAAGATAATCATCCGCAGCCGGTTACCAGCTACGGGCAAAGCAAATTGTTAGCGGAACAATATTTGATGAGTACTACAGGTTTGCCATATATCATCCTTCGCCCCACTGCTGTGTACGGACCCCGGGAAAGAGATATCCTGATCATGTTTAAAACGATAGGAAAGGGGTGGGAGCCTTATATAGGGCGTGCTCCCCAGTGGTTGAGCTTTATTTATGTAAAAGACCTGGCACAGGCAGTGATTAAAGCCATGAGGGCACCTGTTGCCAACAGCATTTATCATATTTCAGATGGATATGCTTATGACCGGTATGCCTTGGCACAGATTACCAAGGCACTGTTACATAAAAAAACGATGAAGCTACATATTCCGCATGGGGTGATAAAGCTGCTGGCAGGTATGATGGAAACCGCTACCCGGTGGAGCGAAAAAAGCCCGGTGCTGAGCAGGGAGAAACTACAGGAATTAACTGCCGCTAACTGGCATTGCAGCATTGAGAAGATTGGAAGGGAACTGTCTTTTGTTCCGCAATATAACCTGGAAACAGGGCTGTCACAAACACTACAATGGTATAAATCCAATAATTGGTTATAAATAACATCGTCACATAGAAAAGTATAAATTATGAAACAGCAAATTGAACAAGCACAAGGAAAATTAGGCATCTTAATGCCTGGATTGGGAGCCGTGGCTACTACCATGATAGCTGGCGTGGAAGCAGTTAAAAAAGGTTTATCCCAACCCATTGGCTCGCTTACTCAAACGGGTAATATCCGTTTAGGTAAAAGAACGGAAAACAGACTGCCTAAAATCAAGGATTTTGTTCCACTGGCGAACCTGAATGATATCGTATTTGGTGGATGGGATGTATATGAGGACAATGTTTATGAAGCTGCCGTAAAAGCGGGTGTATTGGATACACATCTGCTGAAAGCCATCCAGCCGGAGCTGGAAGCTATCGTGCCAATGAAAGCGGCATTTGATAAGAATTTTGTAAAAAACCTGGACGGTACCCACATCAAGGAACAGAAAAGCAGGTATAACCTGGCGCTAGCAGTGATGGAAGATATCCGCCTGTTTAAGGAAAAAAACAACTGCAGCCGCATCGTGATGGTATGGTGTGGATCTACTGAAATATACAATGAGCCGGTAGATATTCACGAAAGCCTGGAAAAGTTTGAGCAGGCACTGGTAGATAATGATCTCCGTATTGCCCCCAGCATGATCTATGCCTATGCAGCGCTTAAACTGGGCATACCTTTTGCAAATGGAGCTCCTAATCTTACTTGTGATATCCCCGCATTAATGGAGTTGGCGAAGGAAACCAAAACGCCTATTGGCGGCAAAGACTTTAAAACCGGTCAGACACTGATGAAAACAATCCTGGCACCAGGCTTGCAAGCGCGTGCATTGGGTGTGCAGGGATGGTTTTCTACGAATATCCTGGGTAACCGGGATGGGCTGGTGCTGGATGATCCTGATAATTTCAGGACTAAAGAAGTATCCAAACTGGGTGTGCTGGAAGATATTCTGAGACCAGATCTGAACCCGGAATTGTATGGAGAGCTGTATCATAAGATCCGTATCAACTATTATCCTCCACGTGGAGATAATAAAGAGAGCTGGGATAATATCGATATCAATGGATGGCTGGGCTATCCCATGCAGATAAAGATCAATTTCCTTTGCCGCGATTCTATTCTGGCAGCACCAATTGTGCTGGATCTGGCATTATTTATGGACCTGGCACAACGTGCTGGCATGAGTGGCATTCAGGAATGGCTGTCATTCTACTTTAAATCACCACAAACAGCGCCAGGATTACGTCCGGAGCATGATATTTTCAAACAGCTCATCAAACTGGAAAACACGTTGCGCCATATGATGGGTGAAGATCTGATCACTCACCTGGGATTGGATTATTATGAAACACCAGAAGAAAATGCATGATCAGGTTTCATAGGATAATGGCTACATGCCTGGGGATAGGGTACATAGGAAAAGGCGGGGGCACCGTAGCTGCGGTAGTTACCGCTATTGCCTGGTACCTTATCCAGGTAGGCCGGGAAATTCACCTGGGCACACAGCTCACCATCACCTTACTGATAACGGCATTGGGTATCTGGTCGGGCAATAAAGTGGAAGCGGGCTGGGGAAAGGATGATAAAAAAGTGGTGATAGATGAAATGGCAGGTATGTGCGTAAGTCTGCTATTGATTCCGATGCAGCTGAAATATGTGATCACGGCCTTAGTGCTGTTCCGGTTTTTTGATATTGTAAAGCCGCTGTTTATCCGGAAAACAGAGCAGTTGCCCGGAGGATGGGGGGTAATGATAGATGATGTAGTGGCGGGTATTTATGCTAATATATTATTACAGTTAGTGATCAGCTATAACCTGTTTTGACAAAATGTTCACATTTATTAAAGCACAGGCAGCTTCATTAACGGCTACGGCTTCCGATTTCCTGATGACCATTTTGCTGGTGGAAGTTTTCGGATGCTGGTATGTTGCAGCAAGTGCAACAGGAACATTTACAGGAGGAGTTTGCAATTTTATTATTTGCAGGCGTTGGGTGTTTAATGCGGAAAACGGACCCGTGAGATGGCAGGCCATGAAATATGTGCTGGTATGGATAGGAAACCTGGGCCTCAACGCTGGTGGCGTATTCCTGGTTACTCACTACGTGGGATGGAGCTACATCATTTCCAAGGTATTCATATCATTGGTGGTAGGTGCAGGATACAATTATGTATTGCAAAAGAAATTTGTTTTTAAATGAGTTGGAATAAGTACCATAGGAATGGCGTAAGAATATTTGCAGTCATATTGTTATTAATATGCCGGGCAGGCATATCGTTTGCACAGGAAATAGTTGTAAAGGGTACCGTAGTGGAAGTGGATGGCAAAACACCATTGCCGTTTGTAAATGTTTTTATCCCCGGCACATCAACAGGCACACAAACAGATGCCAACGGAAAATATACTATCCGGATGACCACTGCCAGAGATAGCCTCCGGTTTGCCTACCTGGGATACAAAACCGTTACGCTAGGGGTATCTGATGCGCCTCAACAGGTGATGAACGTACGATTACAAACTGCTGCCAGGAGCCTGTCTGAAGTAGTGGTGAAAGCCGGGAAGAAAGAACGGTACCGCAATAAGGACAACCCGGCCGTAGAACTGATCCGGCTGGTCATTGACCACAAAGCATCTAACCGGATTGATCATTACGATTACCTCCGGTATAACCAATACGAAAAACTGGAGTTTGCGCTGAGTAACCTTTCAGAAAAGGTGAAAAATAACCGGTTGACACGTAAATACAAGTTCATATTTGATAACCAGGATACCACCAAAATGGAAGGGAAATCCCTGCTACCCATTTACCTGGAAGAAACGCTCTCCGATGTCTACTATCGCCGTAATCCCGAAAAGAAAAAAACGATCGTAAAGGCGGATAAGAAAGTGAGCTTTGAAGAATATATTGACAACCAGGGCATGAGTGCCTATCTGAATCATATTTATCAGAACATTGATATTTATGATAACAACATGATGTTGTTTACCAACCAGTTTTTAAGTCCGATTGCTAATTCGGCGCCTACTTTTTATAAGTACTTTATTACAGATACGATCACTACAGATACGCAGGAGAAGCTGATCGTACTGGACTTTATGCCCAGGAATAAAGCCGATTTCCTGCTGCAGGGTAAATTGTATATCACACTGGACGGTAACTATGGTATTCAGAAAGCGGACTTCACCGCCAATAAAGAAGTGAACCTGAACTGGGTACGTGAGTTCAGGGTATTCCTCGATTTTGATAAAAGCAAAGATGGCAAGTACTACATGAGCAAAACTACCATGCAGGCCGATTTTGGGATCTTCAAAGGCCGTGGAGGTATCTTTGGCGAACGTACCGTGTCTGTAAAGGATTTTGTGATTAACGAGCCACAACCGGACGATTTTTATAAAGGTCCGGCATTGGTAAAGCCCGAAAGCGCGGGCCTGGCAGGGGATAGCTTCTGGGTGGCTAACCGCCATGACAGCCTTACGGTGGCGGAATCAAAGGTGTATGCCAATATTGACAGCCTGCAACATATGCGTTCCTTCAGAAGAACAATGGACATAGCTACTTTACTACTGGCCGGATATAAAGGGTTTGGACCGGTGGAAGTGGGGCCGGTGAACACTTTTTACAGCTTTAACCCTGTGGAAGGGTTCCGGCTCAGATTAGGCGGCCGTACTACTCCTAAGTTTAACAAGAACATCTACCTGGAAACATATGCTGCTTACGGGTTTAAGGATGAGAAATGGAAATATTACCTGGGAGGTACCTATTCCTTCACCAACCGGGCACAGTTTGAATTCCCGGTAAGGGCGCTGCGGGCCAATTTTCAGCGGGATACTAAAATACCGGGCCAGGAGCTGCAGTTTGTGCAGGAAGACAACTTCCTGCTATCGTTTAAGAGAGGGGATAACAATAAGTGGTTGTATAATGATATTTACAATGTGGATTACCTCCACGAGTTTAATAACCATGCCTCATTTAAGGTGGGCTTTAAAAACTGGAAACAACAGCCAGCGGGTGGACTTACCTACTTTAAAGGCGGGCCGGTTACCGGCCTCAATGTACCGGCGCTCACTACCAGTGAGCTTTCCCTGGAGCTGAGATGGGCGCCACATGAGCAGTTTTACCAGGGTAAGGTATACCGCATTCCTATCCCTAACAAGTATCCTATTTTCACATTGCGGGGTATTGCGGGGGTAAAGGGATTGTTTGGCGGGGAGTATAATTACCAGAACCTGACCCTGAACATCTATAAAATGGCTTATCTGTCACAGTTAGGTTTCAGCGAAATCGTGCTGGAAGGCGGTTATGTGTTCGGCAAGCTACCCTTTCCATTGCTCACTATACACCGGGCTAACCAAAGTTATTCTTACCAGTTGCAGTCCTATAATATGATGAACTTCCTGGAATTTGTGAGCGATCATTATGTAGGATTAAATATTGATCATAACTTTAACGGCTTTATTTTCAATAAGGTGCCTTTACTAAAGAAGCTGAAATTACGTGAGGTAGCGGCCGTAAAAGTATTGTACGGAGGGGTAAGGCCGGAGAACAGGCCGGAAAATGATCCGTCGCTGTATAAGTTCCCGGTGGACGAGCATGGTTTTACAACTACTTTTTCGCTGGATAAGAAGCCTTACATAGAGGGCAGTATAGGGATTGCCAATATATTTAAATTGTTCCGGATAGACCTGGTAAAACGCTTTAGTTACCTGGAGCATCCGGGGGTATCTGAATACGGCATCCGGGGCCGGTTCAAATTAGACTTTTAAAAGCGTGCCCGTGAAAAAAATATTAATAAATGAAAACAATGGCTTTCAGAGATAAGCTGCAGCAAGGTATTTACGTAGTCATTAATCCGCTGGTACGCGGCCTGATAAAGATGGGGCTTACCCCTAATGCGGTAACCACCATTGGTCTTATTTTAAATATAGGGGTAGCGGTTATTTTTATCATAGGTGCAGAAGATGGCAACCGGGCAGATCTTTCTTATATAGGATGGGCAGGTGGATTGATTCTCTTTGCAGGTTTATTTGATATGCTGGATGGACAGGTGGCCCGTTTAGGGAATATGAGTTCCCGTTTTGGGGCTTTATATGATTCTGTGCTGGACCGTTACAGTGAATTAGTACTCTTTCTGGGCATTTGTTATTACCTGGTGGCGCATCATTATTTCCTGAGTTCTCTTTTTGCCTTTATCGCGCTGATTGGGTCTATGATGGTAAGTTATACCAGGGCACGTGCAGAAGGGTTGGGTATTGAGTGTAAAGGTGGCCTGATGCAGCGTCCGGAGCGGGTGGTGATCCTGGCAGTATCTGCCATTGCCTGTGGCATAGTAGCAGCGTGTATTGGAGGGGACTATAAATTATTTATTCCGGGGATTCCGTTTCACGTATTCGAAACGATCTCCATTTTTACCATTCCTATTACTATTATGGCAGTACTGACAAATATTACGGCAATTAACCGGTTGAGAGATGCAGGGGCAGCGTTGGAAAGAGAAGATAAAGCAAAAAAAGGGAATGGATCAGGTATGCCTGGCGGGCTACCGGTAGTAATAGCGCTGGTGCTGCTGCTGGGCATGGGTACTAAACCGGTAATGGCTATAGGGCCGGATTTGCCGGGGAAGAATGAAACAGATACTTTTCCCGTACCAGCGGGCATTCCCCATTTATTGTTTTATATACAGCGTACTTCCAATATCAACACGATTGTGTATGATCTGAACCTCGCTGAGGATGGCACGCTTAATGTGGGAGAACCGGTAAATGCGTATTGGGTAAGATACGCAGAAGATGGCTCTAAAAAGAAGCTGAATTATATACAGAAAAAATTTGCATACGGCCTGAAGGCAAAATCAATAGGTAATAATAAATACGAGTTGCGTTCAGTAGCCTATGACAAACATCCGCTTTACCTGGCAGGCACAGGGGGCGGAAACTACCAGGTATACACGAAGATCAAGGACGAAATGGCTGTTCTGAAACGTATTTATCTGAAAATTGAAGGCGGCACTTTCTGGGTACCTAATGTAGTATATGTGGAATTAAAAGGAGTAAACCCGGTAACGGGTGCGGAGATAATAGAACGATTTAAGCCATAAATACAGGAGGAAAGATGAAACATAGGTTTGAAAGAAGCGGGCCGGGATCCCCCCGGCTCTTTAAGCATGATTTCCTGGAACGGTTATCCAGCGTACACTTTGCGGTACCATTATTTATTTATGTAAGGATCATTTACTTTTTCAGTGAGCAGGCATTCCTGCAGATGGAGCTCACCATACCGGTTTTTGCAGGATTCTCTGCTGCCGGCGTACTTTTATGGATGCTTACGGCATATGTGTGGCATCAAACCGTGTCACATTTTAAAAACACATCTGCTATCATCAGAGGTATGCATACCTTGTTGCAAGGCCTGCATTATCAGGCACCGGAAGATGGTAGGAGGGTGATGATATCTCCTTTTGTGAGCATTCCATTGGCAATAGGGGCCTATTATTTGTTTGCGATGGTGCTGCCGGATGATTACCTGTATGCTTTTTATCCGGGCTTTTTAGCGGGATACCTGGTATATGATCTGGGACATTATGCTTTACACCAACTCGATATTAAGCATCCCCGCTGGGTGCTGCTAAGAAAAAAACATTTCCGTCATGCCCATGCAGCTACCTGCTCTGAGGATGATATCAATAATTATTTTCAGCATGGACATTTCAGGCCGGACTATTCAAAGCATTAATATGAATAACACTTTCACCGCAAGGGGTGTTACGCTTTTTAATGGCAAAACATTATTGTTTACAGGTATACTCAGTATAGCATACCTGTTATTATCATGGGCGCTGGTAGGTTTTAAAACAGATCAGCTGGTACTGGTAGCGATATTTAATACTTTTTATTACGTGTCATGGGGTACCCGCAAATTCATCCAGGGTTTTTCCATCTTTATTATCTTCTGGGTGCTGTTTGACTATATGAAGGCTTTTCCCAATTTTCACTATAATGAGGTGCATATCAAAAGCCTGTATGATGCGGAAATGCATTGGTTTGGGATCAGAGAAGGGGATAAGCTTATTACCCCTAATGAGTTCTGGCTGATACACCAGAACCGGTGGCTGGATATTATGTCGGGGGCATTTTATCTTACCTGGGTACCGGTACCTTTGTTATTTGCAGGGATTCTCTTTTTCCGCAACAGGGTACAGTTCTTTCATTTTTCCCTTACTTTTTTGCTGGTCAACCTGATTGGTTTTGTGATCTATTATGTGTATCCTGCGGCCCCACCATGGTATGTACAGTTACATGGATTTGATTTTTATCCTGCTACACGGGGTAATACTGCTGGTCTGGCACGGTTTGATGCCTTCTTTCATGTAGATATCTTCCAGTCGCTTTATACCAAGAGTTCCAATGTATTTGCAGCAATGCCTTCGCTGCATTCTGCTTATCCGCTGATTGTGCTGGTATATGGCTGGCGCAATAAGATGGGCTGGCTGAATATCCTTTTTGCAGTGATTGTTGCCGGGATCTGGTTTGCAGCGGTATACACCAGTCACCATTATGTACTGGATGTAATAGCCGGCATTATATGTGCCGTGGCGGGAATCCTCTTATACAACAGCGTGTTTAGAAAAGAAGTGGAGCGCAGGGTGCTAAAAGCAAATACCTGATATGGAAAAAAAAGAGGAACCAGTAAATGGTTCCTCTCCGTTGGGGTATCCGGTTGTAGGTAACAATGGTTTTAATCCTTCTTTTTTACTGGTTGGCCTTTGGCGTCATATTCCTGACCATCAAAGTTATACGAGCGATTGCCCTCGCCAGTTCCTATACTAACGCTGCTGATAGCTTTGAATGGTATTACTATTTCATTTTTAGTATTGATCAGTGCATATTCTCCGGCTTTATTTTGTACGGCGGTGATTCCCTGTTCAAAAGGGTAAGCCGTTTGGTATTGTAGCGGGATCACTGTTTTCCCATTTACATCAATGAACCCGTGAAGCCCGCCTTTTTCTACTTCGGCCAGTCCTTCTGTAAATGACTGCACCCGGTCGTAGCCCCGCAGGTCAATGACCAGCTTTCCTTTTGCATCAATAAACCCGTAATATGCCTCCCGATTGGCTGTAACCAGCGCTCTGCCGTCTTTAAAGTACTCAATATGGCTATACTTCACTGGCAGTATTGTTTTTCCCTCCAGGCTTAACAACCCTTTGAGGCTGCTGGTGTTTTTTACCAGGAGGCATTGCGCAGCAGGTTCAAAAGTGATCTCTTCATATGTCACAGGCACTACTACCTTACCATGGCCGTCAATAACCCCTTCCAGTACCTCTTCGTTTTCTACGATCGCCAGGTCATTATTCAGGGCGCGTATATGCGTATATTCATTAAACGGTTCCAGGCTGCCAGTTGCCTCATTCAGCTTTAAATACTGGGTTTCATCTTTATCATTCACACCTTCAAAATAATAGGCATTAATCTGCTTCATGTCGTCATAGGTAGGGGCGATGGCAAAATTACCGGTGCTATCCAGGAATCCATATTTGCCGGTTTCACTGTCTTTGACAAATACCAGCCGGGCATGGTTCGGAGATTCATTTTGTACCATTATTGTTGCCTCTTTCTCCTGGCGTTCATCCGCAGTATATATTACTATTGAAGCTACATTGCCCGCATAATAATTTTCCACATAGCGGAAGCCGGAGTCCTCAAAATATAGTAAGCCGGACAATTGATTACGCATATCGGCCGCGAGTTCCGCCGTTGTTTTGTACTTATCTTTTTGCAGGTTTTTAACAATGCTTTTCAGTTTATCACTGAGGTCTTTTACGGCACTTTCCATTTCTCCGGGAGGTAGATTACCCGTTTGGTATCCTTTTTCATCCAGGATTTTTCCTGCTTTATTCAAGGCCTGTACCATCAGGAAATTTTTGTTAGCTTCCCGGGAAATGACCAGCTGTACTGTATTCTTGTCAATATCTTTCAGTGTAATCTCGCCACCGTTTATTTTTACTGATGAATGCGCCTTGTCCAGTTGATGGGGGCTCATTTTAGTAATGTAGCTATAGGAGGCTTTCAGCAAAACGCTATCAATTACTTTGGAAGTTTTCCAGGAGTCGTCTTCCGTGATCTTCCTGGCGGTTTTATCTACTGTACCATCGTGGTAGTAGGTAGCTAATGCCGTGTAGATAAGCCGGTTGGTTTTATCATCGTTGACCAGCCGGGTTTTATAGCCATCCGGGGTATTTACCGTAATCTGGGAGAAAGGATGGATAATTTCCTGCTGTAGCTGCAGGTTGGGCAGGAGGGCATTATATTGGAGGAGCATTTCTTCCGGATTGGGCATTGTAAACGCCGTAGTATACCGCTCATCTTCCTGCTTATAGGAACGTCGTTTTTCATCGCTGTTGCCCATCCCTTTTGTGAAAAAATTAAGATAAGCTTCCAGTTGCTCACTTTCTTCAGTAAGCCTGGCTTTTGCATCCGGAAGGCTAAGGGTATCAAATGCTTTCAGGTAATCATTTAATTCCTCAGACTGGTGTTTTCCCTTACATGCTATCAGGCTCAGGATGACCAGTGAGGTGATAGCCATGTACCGTATCATAAGATATCTTTTGTTCATATAGCAAACATAAGCAATCCTGTTGCCCGGGTTAGTACCATTTGTTATTCGTGGGAGGGAGATGCATAAGTGTGGCAAAATGGGCCAAATGCGTCAACAGCTGGCAAAGGAGTGAAAAAACAACCGTCAACCAAAGACAGGATTAAATCACCCTGATTGTAAACCAGATCCAGGATTTATTAACTAAAAGGTGTAAACCTATACCAGGATTAGACCTAAACCCTGCCATGGGCCTACGTTTCGTTAGGGATATCCCGTAGATATCCCGTATATGTCCCGTATATATCCCGTAGATATCCCGACAATAGTACTGGTCGGGATATCTATGGAATATCTCCGGGATATCTTTGGAATAACTGTGGTTTATTGCAGGTTGATACAAGAGCAGGAGTACCGGATAAGTGGGTTTTGCCATGCCTTTGGCGTGGAATGGGCATAAAAAAGCCGTTTCAGTACTGAAACGGCTTAAAGTAGTTAATGAAAGAAGCAGGGTTATTTGGGCAGCAACACCTTTTTTCCGGTACTGGCAGATTGCCGGGCAGCTTCCAGGATTTCCACCACGATCAGGTTGTTTTTGAGGGAGGAAAGATCCGCTCCTGGTTTGATCCTGTTGCGGAGTACTGCCTCCAGGTAGCTGAGGTTGTCCTGGTATTCCGGCGGAAGGATGTTGGCTTCCATATGCGCATAGCTGTTATTACCATTGTCCCTGATACGGATGGAATGGGCATTTACTGCCTGTATATAGCCTGATTTACCAAACACCTCCAGGTCTTTGATGCTGAAAGGCCAGTTCCACGAAGCCTCAATAATACCGGTGGCCTGTGGGTATTCAAGTAAGATGGTAGCATCATCATCTACATGGGGGTAGATATCCGGTTTGATTTGCCGGGTAATGGCAGTAACGGAGGTAGGTTTGATCCCCTTCATGAGCCAGGTCATCAGGTTGGCCCCATAACAGCCGAAGTCGATCAGGGCGCCGCCCCCGTTTTTAACAGGATCGGTGAGCCATGCCAGGAATTCATTGCTTACCCCTATTTCTTTGGGGCCTTCATGTCCGTCATGTACTACCATCTTCCTGATTTCACCAAGGCCCGGGCTGGTTTGCAGCATGGTAAACAGTTGCTGGTTGCTGGGATACCACGTGGTTTCATAGTTCGTTAGTACATGAATGCGGTGTTTTTGTGCCAATGCGGCAATTTTGTTGGCGTCTGCCAGGGTGGTAGCCAAAGGTTTTTCTACCATTACATGAATGCCTAAAGGAGCACAGGTTTGCACTACCGACAGATGATCGGCAATCGCATTATAGGCTACTACAGCTTCCGGCTTATGCCGTTTTAAAAGAGCTGGCAGCGATTTGTAAAAAAGGGAAGCTGGCAGTTCATATCTTTCCTGGTAACGCTGAACGAGAGCGGTATCGCTTTCTGCAATGCCCACAATGTCAACGTCGCCTTTCTTATACCGGTCTATCAACCCGGTTACGTGATCGTGGCTTAAGCCCGCCACCGCTATTTTCAAAGGTTTTTCGGATTGTGCAGCTACGTGTAATGCAGTACAAAGCAGTACCAGGATAATGACAGCATGCTTCATAAAAGTAACGGGATACTTTTTCATCGGAGTAGATTGTAGATTTAGGTGATAATAGATAGCTCCTATAAATATAATATATCCAGTAAAAAATGTAAAGCTTCCTGGCAGGATGTTCTTTTTATCTGATCAATGAAAGTGCACCTTTCCGAAAGGCGGTTCCACATATTGTTTTGGCACTGATATAATATACATAGGTTCCAACGGGCTGTGGAACACCCTTATAGGTGCCATCCCAGCATGCTGTTGGATTTTTGGTACGGAACACATTTTCTCCCCAGCGGTTAAAGATGGCAAACTCCAATTCGATGACCGGACCCCAGTATTTCAGCCCAAAGCAATCGTTTTTCCCATCATTATTGGGACTGAATGCATTTGGAATGGGGTAATTACTTAATGCAGTATTCAGGTCTACCTCCACTTTTACAGAATCCCGGACTGTACACTTATTGTTATCAGTGATATTCACATAATAGGTCGTGGTTTGTAATGGGGTAGCCCAAATAGCGGGGGATGATAACTGGGTGATGCCTGGAGCAGGCTCCCATTGATAAGCAGAACCGCCGGTGGCAATCAGTTGGGTTTTATTATGACTGCAATCAATGAGATTTGTGCTGGATACGGTAGTAACGGGCAGATTATTTACCATTACAGGTACTTGCATCTCTTTGTTTACATTACAGGTATTATCAGTGATTAATACTTTGTAGGTAGTGCTTACAGCAGGTTGCACTTCTACATCCGCTGCAGTGGCAAAAGGAGTATTGTTATCTGTATACCAGGAGTAAGTATCACCACCTGATGCACTTAACAGCGCTTTTTCACCTTTACAAATGATTGGTGTTGCCGCCTTAATGTCAAAGGAGGGGGATGGTGTGACAGTAACATTAACGACCTCTTCACTGCTGCAACCGTTGCGTCCTGATACTTTTACGGTGTATCTGGTTGTTGTTTGAGGAGCTGCTAAAGGATTGTTGACATCCGGAGCGCTAAGTCCTTCTGATGGTGTCCAGGTGTATGATGCTGCATCAGGTGCTGTAGCTGAGAGCCTGATATCCTGGCTCTGACAAATGGATGCATCCTGACTTTTGGTAATGACAGGCAGCGGGAGTACAGTAATCTCTACTGTAGCCTCACTCAGACATCCTCTTGTATCATATCCAGTAACGGTATACGTAGTAGTAGTGGCGGGCGTGGCTACGGGATTGGCAATTGAAGGATCTGAAAGTCCTGTAGCTGGACTCCAGGTATGTTTGACGCCACCTCCTGTAGTATTTAGTTGGAGGGAGGTGCCTTCACAAACAGGTGTATTGCTATTGGTGGTAATAGTATAGTTACAAGGGATGGTAAAAGGAACGAGGTAATCTTCAACTTCGCCATCTTTTGCAAAGCCTGTAGCCCTTTGAGTGGATAACAGATCGGAAGACAGGCGGAACCGGAAGCCGAAGTAATTTATAATACTGCTTCCGGCAGGTAAGGTAGCCGGTAATCCCGTCCAAGATAATGTTGCCTGCGAAGCATCGGGCGGTACTGTGACAGTTACTGATTCCCCTGTATTAAATGTTTTATCGCCATTGAAATCAAACCAGCCGGTTAAAAAAGCATTGCTGCCGGTAGTATTGGTTACGGCTACATCTACACTGTAAGTGCCGCTTCCATCATACTCAGTAAATGATAATACCCCATCCTCATCTGCTCCGTTAGCATTGTCATCTGTTGTTTCCTGACCATCAGCATCTCCAGGAAGCGCGCCCATCTTTAATGCTTGTGATTGTATGATAGCTGGCATGGGGGGGAGGTAATTACAGCCATTGATATTATCGTAATTTATTTGATGCTGTGCAAATCCGTAATCAGCAGGCAAATCCCCTCTGTCAATCGGAGCAAAAATGCCGAATGTCATGGCCATACCTCCCCTGATATTGTTTTTATCCAGCGTAACATCGATTATCAATGGGGTATTAGCCAAGGCATTAGTCGCCATTATGGGATTCTGGCCTTTACCTTCACCTATTACAGCGCCTCCATGTGTTTCTTCAATAGTGAGTGTCTGGGTACCACAGCCTGTCAGCGGATTGGACGTCTGCCCGGAATTTCTGAAGAATTCAAGGGTGGTCCAATTGCTGCCATTGGTTTTCAGTGTGGTTTTTTCTCCGAGAGAACTACCCTCTGCATCTGCAGCTACAAAGGTATAAGGGCTGGGAACACCTGCCCTTGTAGCCGTAACAGTTAATGTAAAATAAGCGTTCGTACTATTGCCGTTGGTATATAATGCAGGATAAATACTGGGATCCGTAAAATTATACAGAAAATGTAATACAGCCCCGGTCCATGTAGTCATAGGGCTAGGCTCGGGAATGCTCCCGGATACCTTGGAAAAGGTGATGATAACTACTAATCCGTCTGCAGTAGTAAAGGTTCTGGATGCGCCATCTGCTAAAACAAAGCCATTCCAGTCAAACCACCAGATCTGATCACGAAGTACACCAGTGCCATCATTTGCATATTGCCCATAAGTACTTGTGGTAGCTAGCAGTAGTAGGGATAAAACCAATATTAATTTCCTCATTAAGTATAGTGTTGACTTCAAGCAGGGGTAACTTTCAGATATCTGCATATCAACATGAGAGCTAAAATAAAAGATTTTACGGATTCATGCAAAAGAAAGGCAAGTGGAAAGCAAAAGGGATATCATTGATAAGAATAGCAAGCGGAGGGGTTGTTATACTAATTCTTATAAAAAATCTAAAGCCTGCTGCTTATTTGATTGTATTACAACCGCTTAATTTTATAGTTTCTGAAATTATTTTTTTGAAATTTGATTTCGTTTTATACTTTTGCGCCGGAGAGTTGGCAGAGCGGTCGAATGCGGCGGTCTTGAAAACCGTTGACTGTTACAGGTCCGGGGGTTCGAATCCCTCACTCTCCGCAAAGTTTTGGAAGAAAATGAAAGCCTTCGGATGGATATCATCTGAAGGCTTTTTTCATTTATAAAAGATTTGAGATCGGCTTGGCCAGTCATGGCTTGAATGATTTTGACTGTACAGGTCCGGGGAGGCGAATCGATCTTTCTCTGACAAGTTTTGAAACCCGTGCATTGCTCGGTTTTTCTTTGTTTAAGGATGGCGAGTTATGAAAACGCCTCCAGATCGAAGATCTGAAGGCGCAGATAATATAAAAGATGCCATATCCGCAGTAACTAATTCCGTATCAGTTTCCAAAGTGATTCAACAGGAATGATGTTTTTTAGCACCATCTGCACACCGGGATTCATATCACTATGTAGGAACATACGCGTATTGGCCACTGTACCCACTACGTTACCGTATATATCCATTACAGGTCCTCCACTGGAACCAGTTGCGTAATCAGCAGATACAGACAGCATTTCCCGGAAGAATTTATTATCTCCTTCTCCAACTTCTTCCATATACCTGTTATTCACATTTCCCTGTGAAAAAAAGTAGTGAATGCCTTTAGGGTGTCCGATAATATAGATTTTGTCTCCAACCTGAGCCGAATCGGCAAGGGAAAGCGAAGGCAATATATCACCATGAGTATCTAACTGCAGCACGGACAGGTCATTTTTCTTAGATGATGCAAGGACAGCCTTAATGGCATATGTACGGCCATTCGCCATACGTACTACAAACCCTTTTGGTTTATTCCCGTCTTTCATAAAGGCATATAACGCTGAAACATGATAGTTAGTGACAATGATCCCTTTCGGATCGATCACATAACCTGTCGTTTCGTTCATGTGTATAATGGCGCATCTGGGGCACTGGTAAGCGACCCCGATTATCACTGTTGCACTTTTTGCTTTTTCATACAACTCATGCCCTGTTAGCTCCTTTAAAACCGGCTTTGTCAGGTTAAGGCTTACGCCACTCCGCTCTGCAAGCAGTTGTGTTTGTACTTCTGCTGCACTGATGATTTCACCTCTTGCAGATAGGGAATCAAAGGAATGCAGGAAATCGGCAGCTATCTTTGCATCATTTGTGAACCCTTGTCCAACCGCCATACCAGCTATAAACACAAGGTTCATTGCCACTAGAACGGTTAATTTGATTGTATATATTTTTGAAAAAAAACTCATTTCCCTGTTATTTGAAGTATTGGCATCACGTTTATCCCTGCTTATTTACTAAGAGACGCTGATATGTCCTGGTAATGCTTTGCCTGTCTTTCAAAGCTCTTTTGCCCCAGCTGATAATATTCCATAATGGCAGCTTTCTGGGCAGCAGTGGCCTTCGGGATCTTGCTTGACAGAATCCCTTCCATTATTCCTTTAAACACATCGTTGTTTGGCAAATTCATTATGTAGCGCTTATAGTAATCGATCATTCCATCCAGGTCTTTGTTGACCACATATAGTGCGATCCTGCACAAATGCACCTCCTGAATCATTGGATCCATCTTCAGCAATGAAATGGTATATACGATATCCTCCACTTGTTGAGGCGTGTAGTAAACATTGTATTTGGCCCCATTTTCATTGGCGATCAGGTACATGTGTTTGCGTACTTTATCAAAGATGAGCTGGTTGGCTACTTCCTCACCCAATGTCAGATCGATTTTTCTTTTACTCCACATTAACTTCCTGAAAAAAGGGCTGCCAAATTCCGCTGTACTCAATGCGAGGTTCAGGTAATCAACACTGAACCGTTCAAAGTCATATGCAATGTCAAAAACCTCATTCAGCACAGCAGTTGGATCTTTAGCATTGTCAGCCAGCGCCTTGGCATAAGGCAATGCAGTAAGCATGCTCTTATCCTTCTCATAAGCAGCCTTCAGGTTTACCATTGAATTATCAGGTTTCATAGCCACTTTCACTTTTTCAATGAATTCTTCTGCACCGGCCTTGCCTATCACACGGTTGATCTCTTCTCCTTTTGCATCCAGGATAAGGAATGTTGGGAACATTTTGACATCATACTTTTTACCAATATCGATGCCTTCTCCTTTTTCAATGTCAAATTTAACAGAGACGAACTTTGGGTTGAAAAAGTCGCCTGCTACTTTTTTAGGAAATTCCTGTTTGGCCATTTCAATGCATGGGCCGCACCAGCTGGTGTAACAATCCACAAAGATCAACTTTGGATCTGCCGGGTCATTAGCTTTCGTAATGGCCTGTTTAAGCGTCAACTCCTGGAAAACAATACCCTGTGCAATAAGTGTATTATGTGAACATAATACACCTATTGCTATAAATAGAGAAACAATGAATACTTTCATATTAGATTTTTGACTGGATTAACTCTTTTAACTTTGGATCAGAAGGTCTGATAGCGTCATAACTTACTATCTTACCGTTCTTATCAAACAGAATAAACCGTGGTACTTCAGTCACTTCGTAATCCTGGATTAAACTTCCCTGGTTATTGGAGTATAAATGCAGGCCTGACAGCTTCTTAGTCTCCACCATATTCTTCCATTTATCTTTTTCCGTGTCTATTGAAACACTAAGGAAAACAATATCTGCGCCTTCAAAAGATTTTTCGAGTGCCTCCAGTGCAGGCTGTTCAGCAAGACAAGGTTTACACCATGTAGCCCACACATCTACCAGTACCACTTTTCCACGGAAGTCTTTGAGATGATATACCTTACCATTCATATCAGGATATGCAAAATCAACAGACTCTGCGCCAGGTTCCTTTAAGTTGGCTCTTTTTTCAAGGATCTTCATCCTGTTCTTCTGCTGAGTTGTGACCATGTACTGTTTGTTGTTTTTTACAAAAGCAGCCATGTTCTGGTATTCTTGGCGTTCTAACAAGGAGAGTATGTAGTCAGCTCTCATCTTAGGATTCGTGATCTCTGTGGCAATGATATCCTCCAGGAACCCATTCTCGTGATTATAGATATAGTGCTTTACAAATATGGTACCCTGTATGTAACTGTAACCAAAAGGTAGCGTCCAGATCTGCGGATTTGAAAATTTCTCCGTATTTAACATATTTGACATGAAAGCAGGGTATTGCTCACGCTCAGCATATCCCAGCCCCATGTTAAATGGCCCCAGTGCATCCTTTCTAAAACAATAAGGTAGCATGAATTTAACATAGCTGTCAAATTTTGCATTGCCGGTTTTGATAACGTTTACAAATGCTTCCATAGGTTTTACCAGGGAATCCAGAGTACCAGCAAAATAGTCTGCTGACCGTTTAAAACCATCTTTGGTATAGCTGTATTTCCTGAGCGGCGTCACTATTTTGTTCCATTCAGCAAAAACTTTATTTTCTGCATTCACCTTACCTCCATACGTGATCTCACCCAAACCTGCATTGAGCGTCAGCGTATCACCTTTACGCAGGTATACCGGGTAAATCTCATCTGGAAAACCAATATACCTAATCACATTCAGATCACTGTCTGCCACCTGTACCTGGAAGGAGTGGTCATGCCTGGCCAACGGGATCATAGTCAATGGAACCATGCCACCGTTTTCTGCCTTGAAGAGATATATCTGGCCGGTATTTACCGTACTGGTATTCTCTTTTATAAATTTCCCATTGATCGTTGCTTGCTGTGCCCAGCCTATAGCAGAGAGGGCCAGCATCAGCATAGATAATACCGTTTTCTTCATTTTGATGTTTAGTTATAATTTGAAATACGCTGTTGCTTGTTTTGATTGTCTTGTTATTGAACCGGAACATTTATATCAGCCAGTATCTGTCTGATATAGCCATATTTGGTCATAATATTGGGCTGGTTACCATACAGCTGTTTAAACTGTTCTTCTGAATTTCCAAGTGTTGCCTCCAGGTACATGCATACATCCATCCAGGTTGACATCGGGGTATAATAACTGTTTCTTGGATCTGTACCCAGGAATCCAACCGCCTGTGGTGTAGCTGTGATCCCTGGCGGCAGACCGGTCACCTGGCTGGAAAGCTGGAATATGTAAATACTATAGATATCCCGTGAGGTTACATACTTCCTGGAAGTGTTGTAAAATTTCTCCAGGATATTGTTATACTTTTCATCGAGTACTGCATTGGTAAGGAATGCCCGCAGGATGGCTCCCTTGTAAGCTGCACGGGTGGTTGCGTCCATCTGTGATATCTGGGGCACAGCACCTATCACAATTGTATTAAATCCCTTGAATGCATATTTGCCAAATGCATCGCTATTCAGCGTATCCACCAGTAATATACTGGGCACATGCACACCTGCTGGCAGTATAGGCAAGATCTCTTCTCTCAGAAAAGCCAGCGCCGCAGGTACGTCTGCTTCAGTGCAATATGTAAATGACTGTACATTTGGTGTTCCACTCTGCACACCGCCTAAGGAATAATTCAT
Source organism: Chitinophaga sp. H8 (assembly GCF_040567655.1). NCBI lineage: Bacteria > Pseudomonadati > Bacteroidota > Chitinophagia > Chitinophagales > Chitinophagaceae > Chitinophaga > Chitinophaga defluvii. Next base: position 785,364 of record NZ_JBEXAC010000001.1, read on the forward strand.
GGACAACACCTCATAGTAGGTATATTCCTTCCCAAACACGTCCTTGCGCTGCTGTGAGCCAATGGTATCGTTCATGTATACCGGTATACCCGTTTCTTTGTAAAACAGGTAATTGGCATGGATGGCAGGATCATTGGGATTATCCTCTACTACGAGCCAGTTCCTGTCGTAATCAGGGAAAACCGTTTCTTCTTCCTTCCTGCAGGATGTTGCCATAGCAAATAAGGCAAAGGCGAACAGGTATATATTGATGTTCATTTGCAATGGTTTTATAGTGCTTGGACCTGACGAGCAGGACGAATCGGATTTGTTAAGGACCCACGATTGAATTCTATGGCATAATTAGGGATTGGTACCTGCCATGCCGGGCCATCTACTGTGATGGATTTCAGCACGTAATTGCCAACCTGGGTATGGGTGTTTGATTGTGCGTCATAGCTATAGACTGGGTGCCTGATAGTGAAAGCGGATGATAAGGGATATTTCGAATTGACTGCATAACGCCTGAGATCAAACCAGCGATGCCCTTCAAAGCACAGTTCACGACGGCGCTCTGCACGGATGAAGTCAACCAGCGCCTTATTTGACGAAGGAAGCTGATCTGCACTGGCATTCCTGAACCTTTTCATTCGCAGGTTCTCCAGTTCTACCCGTGATTCCCCATCTGCACCCATCATGGCCAACGCTTCTGCACGGTTCAGGACTACTTCGGCATATCGGAAGTAGAAGATGCAGGACACCTGGGCCGGATCATTATACATATTCCATGTACGGTATTTGGCAGGTAACCAGGATCTGCTTTTACTCGCCCTTTGAAAAAACGCAACCCTTCTCAGGTCGGCCGTGTCATAAGTGGCTATCAGGTCATTGGTTGCTTTGAAAGCGGAAACCCTGTTATCATTGCCAGCCCAGCTTGAAAGAGAGTCGTTCATGAAAATGCCAGGGATGACATAGGAGCCCATGGTAAAAATGGATTCACTGGCACCACGGTAACTGAAGCTGTTGCCTGTTACATATTGGTTAAGGTCTGTGAGACTGTAGCCCATCGTTTCAAAGTTCTTCAACACCGACACTACTTTGTCATATTGTTCTGTGAACAGGTATACCCGGCTTTGCAATGCTTTCACAGCTGCGATACCTACCCTGATATTGTTGTCAGGGTTATAACCTTCCAGGTAGATAGCAGCCTGATCCAGATCTGCAATGATCTGGTTGTAGACCTTCTCATTATTATCACGGGTGAAATACTTATCGTCAATCTTTTCAGAGACTTTTACGGGTACACCTTCATCTGTGGCAGCGCTGCTTTTCCGATACGGAGATCCATAGATGTTCTGCAACATAAAATAGTAGTATCCCCTAAGGAAATAGGCTTCCCCGCGTATATGTTTCAATTGCGGGTTGGGCGCTGCGCTGTCCGCCAGTCTGGCTGCCTGGAAAAGTATTGCATTTAAAGCCCCGATACGTTTGTATAGTTTTCTCCAGGCAGTTTCCTCCCAGGAGGCGTTCAGGACATCTACAGCAGGTGCCTGGCTCCAGTCATGAAATCCGGATAATTTGTAAAGCGGGGTAGCCTGGCTTGTTTCTACAAAATCCGCTACAAATGCTTCACTATCGTCATCCATCAGGTGAAGCCATGGTGCGAAGACAGCCGACTCTGAAGACACATCTGACATGGTAGACTGGCTATAAATAGAGAGTTGAACATTTGGCATAAAGGCTTCGCCGATCATCAGCCCTTCCAGGTCAGCTGTGGTAGAAGCATATTTTTGATCTGTTGTATATTCCTCCAGAAATTTACTGCATGATGACAGCAACAGTAAGCATGTAAGCAGCGCAATTAAATTTTTCATGGTGCTTATATTTTAAAATGATACGTTAATGCTACCTGTGTAGGCAGGTCTTACTGATAGGTTGATATTTGGAGATTGGCCTGATTGTGCAGGGTCCTGTCCTTTCAGCAACCTGTTGGTGATCGTAAACAGGTTTGTGCCTGTGATGCTGACATAGGCAGATGCAAAGCCTAACCTCCGGATCATTTTCTCATCAAAGTTGTATTTGAATGAAGCCGATTGTAGCTTCAGATAGTTGGCACTTACCAGCCTTATATCCGAGTTGTCATACATGTCATATATGCTACCTCCAAATGAATACGCACTGGCAGGATACATATTCCACCATGGGGTATTCTGGGTGGTGTTGACCTGTAGCCCGGGAATGTTGGTATCATTTTCATCACCCGGGCGCCGCCATCTGCGTACAAATTCTTTGCGCAGGTTCTGTTGCGGATAGGCAATTGTAGATGCATACCCGGAGGCTATTTTTAGCATCCTGATCTTGTTACCCAGGGAATAAGTTACGTTGAAGGACAGACCAAAGTTGCGCCAGCCAAAGTAGTTGGAGATGCCTCCCTGTATAAAAGGTTCTCTTCTGCCAGACTCACTCATGACGGCGAGATATACATCCTCTCTTTTCATCTGGGAATACTTCTTATTATATTCTTCTGACATTTCTGGTTCTGCTCCATAAAAGATTGGAGAACCATCCACGGGGCTCAGCCCTTTAAATTTATAGGAGTAAAAAGTATTGAGCGGTTTTCCGGACAGTTGTACTGAACCATCCAGGAAGTTGTTGTAAGTGATGTTGTCCACCAGTACATTGTTCCTGTTATTGATAGCCCTGTTCAATACTTTGTTCAGTACCTGACCTAACTGAGGGTCTATGCGCCATACGAAACCGCGTTTTGTACTGCCCAGGGAGGTATTATCAATAGCCCGGATTGACAAGGACACTTCTATACCTTTGTTCTCCAGGTTGCCACTGTTAATAACATATTTTTCTACGCCATTGACCTCCGACACTGTTTTGTCCAGGAATGCATCTTTTGTTTTTTTATAGAAATAGGCAAATGAACCATTCAGTTTACCTTTCAGGATCGAAAATTCCACTCCTGCATTAAATGATGAAGTTCTTTCCCATTTCAGATCAGGATTAGGATAATTTACGATGTTGGATGAGGTTTCATTATAGTAGGGATTGGTAGCCAGATTCTGGCGGATCACCATATTCGCGGACTGACCAGGCAACATATTCCCTTGCCAGCCCCAAGAACCTTTCAATGCCATATCATTGATCCAGGAAACATTGTGGAATACATCATTTTTCATATTCCAGCGACCGGACACTGCCCATATAGGCAGGAAGCGATTGTTGGTTCTGGCACCAAAAAGATTGGATTGTTCACCCCTGATGTGTACGTTCAGCATATACCTGTTATCATAGGAGTAACCAGCTGTGCTGAACCAGGCAAAATCGTTTGTAAGCTGGCGGTTAAAATAACCTAAAGCAGCTTTTGTGGTCATCCACTGCTGATAGTAGCCGGTGTAGGTAGTGGGTATAATATCAAAATACCCGCCCATTTCAGTAAAATAGCCTCTCCTGGTAATGTTGAATCCATTGTAAGCATTGGATTTGACTTCAACTCCACCAGTAGCAGTTAAAGAATGCTTGCCTGATGGTCCCATTGTGGTCAGGTAGTTTACCTGTAAACGACCGGTATAATTCCTGTTGCGTGTATCTTCTTTTTGCAGCTCACCGCCTACAGGTGCCAGGTCCCACCTGGTTGTCTGGTCTGCACGCAGTTTAAATATGTAGTAGGAGTCTTTTGTATAGTATAATTCCCTGGAGTTGCTGCTCACCCCCACGGCAAAAGTACCTTCTACATCCAGCCCCCTCATGACCCGCAATCTCAGTAAGGCCCTGATATTGGCTGCAATAAGATCTGTATGATCATTACTATTGTTACGCTCATTCAGGATATTGTAATCATACTTTAGTGCTCCATTGACCTGTGGATAATAGAATAAGCTGCCATCCGTATTATAAGCAGGTAATGTACGGCTGGTGTTGTAAGCATAGTTCATCACTCCAAGATCGGAAGGTGAATAGTTCCTTACCTGGTAGCTTCCATTGAATGCGATCTGCGCCATGAATTTTTTATAGTCAGCAGTTACATTCAGCATAGAAGAATACCGCTTGTTACCTTCTCCTTTGATCACGCCGGTTTCGTTAAGGTAACCGATAGACGAGTAATATTTAATATCATTGGATCCACCAGACAGGTTCAATGTGTGGTTCTGCGTAAAGGCATCCTGGGTGAGCAACCCCATCCAGTCGGTATTCACATTAGCATAATAATCACTCAAACGTTTGAACTCGCTGTAATCGATCTTACCACCGTAGTAATCCTGCAAAGCTCTTTCATAGCCTGACCATTGGGTGATGTTATTATACTGCATCCCACGTTCCACCATTTCTTTGGATACATCCATGCGCTCCCGGGAGTTCATCATATACATGCTTCTGTCTGAATACCTTGGCCGCCGGGTATAGCCGGACGACAGGGTATATGATATCATGGGTTTTCCCGGTTTACCTTTTCTCGTAGTGATCACAATTACGCCATTACCTGCTTTTGCACCATATAGGGCAGTGGCAGAAGCATCCTTCAGCACATCTATCTGCTCTATATCTTCAGGATTCAGACCAGCTATGGCATTACCCAACAGGTTCACAAAATCCAGGTCGTTGATCTGTTGAGGATCCACATTAACAGGGTCGGTCAGTACAATACCATCAAGTACCCACAGTGGCTCCCGGTTACCAAGAACGGTGGATGTACCCCTTATTCTTAGTTTAGGTGCAGCACCCACCTGGCCAGAGTTCTGCATGAACATCATGCCGGGTACCCTTCCTTCCAGTAACCTGTCAATGGTATTGACACCAGGGGTTCTTATATCATCCATTTTGATGGTGGTGACGGCGCTGGTCAGATGGCGCCTGTCTATTTTCAGGTAACCTGTGTTGACAACCACGTTCACTTCGTTCAGATCAGCAGTAGACAATGTGAGGGTTACTACACGGGCCCGCTGGGCACCTATTTCCATGTCTGCATACCCCAGCAGATGTATCTGCAGCATGTCATTGGCATATCTGCCTGGAATAGAGAATTCACCGTTTTTGTTTGTTCTGGTACCAAAATTTTTATTCTTCACTTTGATAGCTACAGCCTCCAGCGGTAGACCAGCTTCGTTAGTGATACGACCGTTAACGTCTGATTGTAAATTAACGTTCTGGTCAGCAACAGCTGCAACCTTTTCTGTAATAATGATCAAACCATCCCTGATTTCAAAGCTGAGCGGCTGTTCTGAAAGGAGCTTCTGCAGAGCACTGGAAAGTGGCTCCTTCACCAGTTTGAGTGTGACCGGCTTTGTCTTTTTCAGAATGCGGTCATTGTAAGAGAAATCATACTTTGTCTGCTTGCTGATCTCTTCTGCCACCTGTACAAAAGGGGCATTTTTTACATCCAAAGTGACTGTCTGCGCCTTTGCAAACAGTTGCAGCACCATCATTGGAATAAGAATAACTAAAAATCTGTACGGAAGTGAAAATGTGGTACCATCATTGTTCTTTGCGAAATGCTCACAGTACAACACATACCTTCCTTTGTTCCTAAGAGAAAGGAAATAGCCCATAAATGAAAGGGTTGGTTTTTGGTTGATTATAGGTATAAAGTTCCCCACGGCTAACGTATACATCACACGTTGCTACAAGCGGAAACCCAATAAATGATTTTAGTAGTTTTACTAATGGATTACTCTAATACTCCTGTCGTTTACGTCAAATTTTATATCCCCTATTTTTTCCAGTGCATGAAGCACAGTTGACAATTTTTTATCTCTCCTGATGGATGCATGAATTTTAATATCTTCAGGAATACCATTATAGTCTATATCCAGGTCATACCAACGTTCCAGCTGGTGTAATACTTCTATCAATGGTGTGGCCCTGAACCTGAAATCTCCATCTTTCCATGCTGTGTATAATGATACATCTACCATTGCTACATTAAAATCTTCCTTATCCAGCAAAGCCTGTTCACCAGGACGCATTTGTAACGGCAGGCCTCCGCTGCTTTCTAATCTCACGCTGCCGGTTACCAATGTGGTCACTGTTTTCCCCTCGTCCTGGTAACAATTAATATTAAATTCAGTGCCCAGTACTTTAATATCCTGTTTTGGTGTATGCACAATGAATGGTTGGGAAGCATGCTGTGATACTTCAAAATAAGCTTCGCCATGCAGTGTTACCTCACGGTCTTTCCCATTAAATGAGGTTGGATATGACAATGAAGAAGCTGCATTCAGCCAAACCCTTGTGCCATCACTTAATGTTACGCGGTATTGTCCTCCTTTTGGAGTATTTAATGTTACCAGCTGGATAACATCTTTTACAGGCAGTATATCTCCATCTTTGTAGCGAATACTTTCTTTGTCTATGACAATTTCTTCTTTCTCACCATTCAACTGATATACCGTTCCATTAGATGTGGTGAGCGTAGCCCGGTTTGTACCTGGTGGGATATCAAGGTTTGCAAATCTCGTTGTAGCAGTACGGTTACCTGCATATTCCCTATAAAAGTAAAATCCGCTTGACAATACAAGCAATAATCCTGCTGCCGCTGCAACTCCTTTCCACCAGGACATCCGTCTAAATTTTTGACCAGATGTCGTCATGCCCAGTCGCTTCTCAATGCCTTGCCAGGCGAGATCTTTAACTATTGTGGCTTTGGTAGCCAAGGGTGGTGATTCGACTAACTCTTCTGAAAAAAAGTTAATGAATAAGGCATCCAGTTCCTGCTGGTTTTCCTGTTGCTGAAAAAAATCATACAGATAGGCCAATTCCTGTTCAGTTATTATGCCTAACAAATATTTTTTAAAAAGTTCTTCTATATGAGTGTTTTCCATCTTAGCAATAGTCCTGTTAATGCCTGATTACAATAAATACACACGAGAAATAAAAAATAGCACCCCTTCAGGCATTATTTTTCAAAAAAAATGGGAATTAATACTGCGAGGATATATATGTGGTTGCGTTTTAATATATTTCTCAATTGTTTATTAGCCTCTTGTATGTGATGGTTGATGGCGGAGGTACTAATATTTAAACGCTTGCTTATTTCCTGGTAGCTAAGGCCATCTATCTTGGCCATGACATATACCTCCCTTTGTCTTGGAGTAAGCTTACTTAAAGCTGCCTGCAGCAATTCTTTGGCTTCGGATTGGTCGTGAGATGTTTCTATGGGATTATGACCTTCATCCGGATTGATCTGCTTACGCATCAGCTGATCATAGACACTTCTTCTATATACATTCTTTGAAAGATTGGCTGCTATTTTATATAATAAAGCACCAAAACTAAGCTCGGGATTGATCGTCAGCCTTATCTCCCAAATTTTTATAAACAGATCCTGCAGAACATCTTCTGCCAATTCTTCTGACCGTAGTAATTGGATTAGCCTGGCAGCCAGTCGAGGTGCATAGTGCTCATACAGTGTCTTAAACGCAGGTTCATCACCATCCCGCAATCTGCGCAACAGTTCCTTCTCATCAGTGATGTGTATGATGTTCACTTTTCTTAAGTAATATTTTCAGTTGAAAAATATAAAAAGCCGAAAAGAAAAGCTAAGTTATAATGAAAATTGCATGGAGAAATTTAATATTTTTTGAAAAAATATATTTATATTATTGGTTTGTAGTGGTCGGTTTATTAAGAGCGATCGCTTAATATACCGGGCCCCGCTGAAATTATCCCGGTTATTAACCGGGAATTTTTGTTTGTATACCTGAAGGAAATTCTAACACCTTATACTGCGGGCTCAGGTGTTTTCTCAACAAAGTGCTATCATCCTATCTTATTTATTAAACAGGTGATTTGAAATACAACAGAAATTAATTGCGGTTGATTGTTTATTTTGCAAGGAGAAGAAATCTGTTTGTAATTGAGTACCTTGGAAGTTTTTGATGATTTTAAAATTGCTGCGCTAATAGCCAAAGGTGATGAAGATGCATTTTCCAGCCTCTTTTATCATTATGGGGCAATCATAAATCCGGTTATTTTAAAAATTGTAAAAAGCGCTGCTGTTACAGAAGATGTCATTGCAGAGGTTTTTTTAAAGCTATGGCTTAACAGGGCCCGTCTTCCGGAAATATCCAACCTTTCCGGCTATATCTATAGAGCAGCCACGAATATTGCATTTAATGAGCTACGTAAGGAGAAGAATGGAGACCATGCCATTAGACAGCTATACCTTTATTCTCCGGATGACACTATCAACCAGGAAGATGCTGTTGCTGTAAAAGATTTAAGGGAATTGATTAATAAAGCAGTGGGTGCCTTACCCAACCAGCGAAGAAAAATCTACCAGCTAAGCCGGGAAGAAGGGCTGTCCCGCGCTGAAATTGCAGCATATCTTAATATATCCGAAAATACAGTTAAAGACCAATTGCGAATTGCCCTGCGTTTCATCCAGGAAACAGTCCAAAAGGATTTTGGTGTTTATATAGCACTGATTCTTTTGAAATACCTGTAATTTTTTTTTCGGTTGAACAGTACCTGCAACAAAGTTGTGTGTCTTATCTTGAATAACACCTGAAATCGTAGTGTTAAAACTGTAACTATTGAAATCTAAACAGGACATAGAAAAGCTGCTACAGCAATATCTGGATGATGAAAGTACGCCGGAAGAGGTAAAGGAGTTACTAGCGCTGAATAACTCCCATCCAGATATGGATTGGTATCCTTATCTGGAAGAGGTGTTTAGAAACAGCGCTCCCGATGCTGAATTTACAAAAGAAAAATGGGAGCCGGTTTTGAGGTCCATCTTGCAAAAAGAGGAAGAAAGGGTTGTTGGTTTCAGGATGCTCAGAAGATGGCGGCTGGTCGCAGCAGCTTGTTTTTTATTGGCATTGGGAACCTTACTTTGGTGGTTTAATATGCGCGGGCCCGATACAGGCCCGATAGCAAACGTTCCTATCACAGATATTCCTGCGCCAACCGGGAACCGTGCGACAATTACCCTGGCAGATGGGCGAAGGGTGGATTTGGATAGCGCGGGTAATGGTCAATTAGCACAGCAGGGAGCCATGAAACTGGTAAAGCTGGCCAGCGGACAGATTGCTTATCAAACTTCCGAAGGGCAGATAGTAAAAGAATTACAGTACAATACACTGAGTAATCCCCGGGGCAGCAAAGTAATAGATATCCGGTTGTCGGATGGAAGCCAGGTGTGGCTGAATGCCGGTTCATCTATTACTTATCCGGTAGCATTTACAGGGAATGAGCGTAAGGTGGAATTGCATGGAGAGGGATACTTTGAGGTGGCCAAAGACAAAGCGGCGAAATTTATTGTTTCGTCTGATGGCGTTAGAACAGAAGTACTGGGTACGCATTTTAATGTGAATGCATATAGCAATGAACAAGTAATTAAAGTAACCTTATTGGAAGGGGCGGTAAGAACGGGAAATAAGGATGGAACGGTTGTTATTGCGCCTGGTCAGCAGGCCGTGGCAGGAAAAGGAAGTATGAAAGTAAATGCTTCTCCCAACCTCGACCAGGTCATGGCTTGGAAAAACGGGGTGTTCAATTTTGATCAGCTGGGCATAGACGAGGTAATGGGCCAGATTGAAAATTGGTACGACGTAAAGGTGGAATACCAATCCGGGAAACCCACTGCCCGTTTATTCGGAGAGATGGGACGGGATCTGAGCCTACAGGAAGTACTGCAGAGCCTAAAAGATGCAGGAATTCGTTGCCGCCTGGAAGGTAAAATAGTAACAATTGATTAAAGCATACATTATTCACTTCCAAAAACCAGCTCATATGATGTCATGAAATAGAAATGAAGGGATTTCAAAAAAAAGCCGGAAGTGCTAGGAACACTGCCGGCGGCTATTTTGAATTGATCTCACAATGAAATACTTGAAGGAATTTACTGTTTTATCAAAACAAAATCAGACTATAAAAGTATGCAAAATTTTGCATTTAGTAAAGCCTGCATTTCTGTGTACGGAAATGACTTGCAACAACCAAAATACGTCGGGATTAGTATCCCGCTGAGGCGAGGAGCCGGAATGAATGCTTTTCAGGAAAAGAACTTGATTGTCCGTGTGATGAAACTTACAACAGCCATACTATTCATCTTTTGCTTACAGGTAAGCGCCAGGGTATCTTCACAAACGATCACCTATGCAGGGCATGACGTGAAGCTGGAGCAGGTGTTTCAGGTGATCAAAAAACAGACGGGATATACAATCTTTGGTAATGAAGAACTGTTACGATCAGCACTACCCGTAACAATTGAGGCGCAAAACATGCCTTTACAATCATTTCTGACAAAGCTGTTTGCCGGCCAGCCCATACAATACAATATCCGCAAGCGAACGATCATATTGTCAAAGGCCGCAGTACCGCCGGCAACCAACAGCCAATCCCAGGAGGATGCTCCGCAGATACAGCAGATCGAATTACAGGGGCGCATCATAGACAGTACAGGCGCCCCCCTGGCCGGTGCCTCGGTAAAAATAACAGGCACCCATATTGGCACAACTGCGAATGACAACGGGGAGTTTTCAATCAATGTGAAAGAAGCGGATGTACTATTTATTTCTTTTGTGGGCTATGAATCACAAAGTATAAAGGTAACGGCAGATGTATTAAGCCGGCAAACCATTACCATTCGATTGCTGGCGGATGTGCATGTGCTGGAGGCCGCGGTAGTGGTGGTGAATACAGGGTATCAGAAAATACCAAAGGAGCGGGCAACGGGTAGTTTTGTTTATTTAAGTAATAAAGAGCTCAACCGCCGGGTAGGCACCAGCGTTATCGAGCTGCTGGATGGCAATGCCAACGGAATACAGTTCGACAAACGAACGCCAAATCAACGATTCAATATCAGGGGTTATAATTCTTTTACGTTTACACAACCCCTGGTAGTGGTCGACAATTTTCCCTACTACGGTGAGGTAAATGACCTTGACCCGAACGATATTGAAAGTGTTACCTTATTGAAAGATGCTGCCGCAGCCAGTATCTGGGGGGCCAAAGCCGGGAACGGTGTAATTGTGATTACCCGGAAAAAATCGACCATAGGCCAACCGTTTCGGGTAGATTTTAACAGCAATGTAACGATACAGGAACCTATCGATCTGTACTATAAAAAGAACATGACAGTACCCGAGCTGATGGGGGTGGAGCGCTGGTTGTTTGATAAGGGCCATTATGATGCCAGGTTGACTAATCCCAACAAGAAAACGATTATCCTGTCGCCGCAGGTGCAGTTGTTGAACCAACTCCGCAATAACCAGATCACACAGGAAGCGGCCGATGCGCAAATCGCTGCCTGGGAGCAGCAGGATGTACGGCAGGATTATGAAAAATATTTTTACAGGAATGCAGTCACGCAGCAATACAGTCTGAATTTGTCCGGCGGAGGTAGTAAACACAGCTTTATGGTGTCTGGTGGTTTGGTGCGCGGTTTGTCAGAAATGGTGAATGCCGATAATCAGCGTATGAATCTCCGATCGTTACTCTCTTTTCGCCCGTTAAAAAACCTGGAGGTATCAGCGGAAATGAGTTTGTTATCCGCCAATGCCACTTCAGGTTCCTTTTACAGTCATCCGATTACAGTTGGCGGAGGTATGGGATCTATTTGGCCCTACGCGCAATTGGTGGATGACGGTGGCAACGCGCTTGCTGTTCCTATGACCTATAATCCCGACTATATCGATACACTGGGTGGAGGCCGTTTCCTCGACTGGCGGTTACGTCCATACGACGAGCTGTTCAACAGCACCAGGGATGTACGTTCTCTTCACAATAATATCCTGGTGAAGATCGGGTACAAGCCGGTTAAAAACCTGGAGCTAAGTATTATTTACAAGCATGAAAGGCTAAACGGTACCACGGAGTTCCTGAAACGCGAAGAGGCTTATAGCACCCGGAATATGATCAACCGGTTTACCCAATTGAAGGACGATAAGGTCACTTATATTGTTCCGCGCGGTAGTATCCTGGAATATCAGCATGACCGGATGCGTGGTAATAATATCCGGGGGCAGCTCAGCTATAATCTGAGCTGGAAGGGCCTTCACCGGATCGACTTTATAGGAGGAGGTGAAACTAGTGATAACCAAAGCAATTCCACGTCAAACAATTACTATGGGTATGATCCTGATCTTAAGATTGCAGGCGTGGTGGATGCGGTGAATTATTATCCCATATCGGATGGTGTATCAAGTATCGGTAAAATTTCCAGCGGACAGGGGTTTAATGAACTACGCAACCGCAGCGTCTCATTTTTCTCCAACTTGTCTTATACCTACAAAAGCCGCTACATTGTTACGGCAAGCGCCCGCCGTGATGCCGCCAATATATTTGGTGTAAGCACCAATAATAAATGGAAACCGCTTTGGTCTGGGGGGCTTTCCTGGATCCTCTCCGAGGAACGGTTTCTACAGCAATCGGCTTTTGATAATCTTAAGCTGCGGGTTACTTATGGCCACAGTGGCAACTCAGGAGGTATGTCGGCCAAAACCAAGATCATCATGTATAATTCGGTTTCCGAGTATACTAATACGCCCATTGGGCTGGTGATGGGGCCTCCCAATCCGGACTTGCGGTGGGAGCTGGTTGGCATGTTCAATATGGGGGTTGATTTTAGTTTATGGAACAGACGGTTAAGCGGCTCGCTGGAATATTTCAGTAAAAAATCGACCGATTTGATCTCGTCGTCCATGGTTGATCCCACCAATGGATTTGTGCAATTGGATAAGAATATAGCCACCTTAACAGGGAAGGGGGTAGATATTCAGATTAGTGCAGATATTCTTCGCAGGGCCGTACGGTGGTCGGCCACCTGGTCGCTTTCGCATGTAAAGGATGTAGTGCATAAATATTACGGGTCTAAATACAATATTGATTTCCTGGCTGGAGCAGACGGAAGTGGTATGTATCCTATGGAAGGGTACCAGCTGTATCCTGTTTTTAGCTATCGATCGGCAGGGCTAAATCCGGAAAACGGCAATCCCAGGGGATATATCGGTGATAAGGTAAGTGAAGACTATACTAATATTTTCAGGGGGTCGTTGAGTGATCTGGTCTACCATGGATCGGCGCTACCCCGGCTGTACGGTTTCTTGCGGCAAGATGTTTCCTGGCGTGGCTTCGCATTATCAGCAAATTTTACTTATAAATTCAACTACTATTTCCAGCGGGAAGGACTGAACTATAGCATGCTGTTCGCGAATTACAAGGGGCACCCCGATTTTAATAAACGCTGGCAGCAACCCGGAGATGAGCGCAATACCCGGGTACCTTCCATGATCTATCCAGCGGTTTCCAACAGGGAATCTTTTTACCAGCGCTCGGAAGATAATGTCAGGAAAGGTGATCAGATCAAACTGCGGGACATCAGACTGTCTTACAGTAGACCGATAAAAATCAGAAGTTCAGGTAAAGCCATGCAGGTACAGCTTTATGGTACTATGGGCAATGCAGCGCTGTTATGGACTGCAAACGATGAGCACCTGGATGCAGATTACAGGAATACGCCGCCCGGCAGAAATTATTCGCTGGGAATTAGTGCAAATTTTTAAAAAGACACTCATGAAACAACGATTATTAAATATACTGAGCACTGCCGTACTACTGCCGGCATTGCTGTTGGCAGGTTGCGATAAATACCTGGATGTCAAGAACTCCAGCTCCACCATCATTCCTAACCGGGTTAGCGAGCTGGAAGCTATCATGGACAATCCGGCAGTTGTGGCTTTGAATAGCATACCTGCACAGCAGGAGCGGATATCCGATTACAGTATCCTTACACCTGATGCTTTTGCCGCATTGTCGGATGAAGAACGAAATGAATACCTGTTCAATGTGCAGCCGGAAGATCTTACCGTTTCGAGTACCTGGACCAGTGCCTACAAAAAAATATTCAGCTGCAATGTGGTGCTCGACCTGCTGCCAACGGTTAAGGATGGCCTTACCCAACGGGGGCTACAATTAAAAGGGCATGCTTTGTATTACAGGGGGTTTACACATTTTATGCTGTTGGAACATTTTTCCATGCCCTACAATAAAGAAACGGCAGATAAGGATCCTGGGATACCCATTAAAAAGAATCCGGCAGAAGGCGACAAAACCGTACGGTCTACGGTAGCCGGGTCGTATAAAAGTATATTGGAGGATCTTGATGAGGCCGTGCGTTTATTGCCAGCCCGGGAACCGCTGTTGACCCGGCCCGATAAACTGGCCGCCCATGCTGTCCTGGCCCGCATTTACCTGGTAAGAGGAGAATATGATAAAGCGCGGGACCACGCCAGCGAGGTGCTCAGTGTTACATCTTATGTGGATGATTATAATACCCGGGACCTTGGACTGCCGCTGCCTTTTAATTATAACATGGAAGAAATCATCATTCCGCATAGTGGAGTTGGACCTATGTTTTCGGACCCAAGAAAGTCGCTGGTGACCCCGGCGTTTTATCAAAGCTATGATGAGGACGATTTAAGAAAAACAGGTCTTTTTACCGTCAATGCACCCGATAATATCGTGTTTAAAGGGAGTTACACCGGATGGGTTAGTGCGGCAATGTTTGTCGGTACCACAGTTCCTGAAATGTTGTTGATAAGGGCCGAGTGCTGGGCCAGGGGAGGAGATGCGGATAAAGCCATGAAAGATTTGAATGATCTCTTGCAACACCGGTACAAAAAAGAGCACTTTCAACTCCGTACTGCATCGGGTGCGGATGATGCACTGATGCAAGTAATAACCGAAAGAAAAAAGGAATTGCCTTTTCGCGGACTCCGCGCCATGGACCTACGGCGGCTGGGGAACGATCCGAGATTTGCTGTTACATTGGAACGAACGATTACGGTCAATGGGCAAACATTCACAGCAACACTCCGCCCTGGCAGCAACCGGTATGCTTTGCCTATACCAAAAACTGTAATCGATTTAACAGGAATCGAACAGAATAACTTAAAATAATCCGGTAGTTATGTTGAAGTATTTTTGGATGCGTTGCACGTGTCTTGTTTTGTCATGTATTGTGGTGATGGGACTAGTGAAGTCTTCCGCCATAGCCCAAACCCATCAAAGCCCACTCCGGCCACTGAAGGTGGGGGATCAGTTACCTGATCTGCTGATAAAGGATATCGAAAATTATACGAAGCAAGATGTAAAAATGAGTGAGTTCAGGGGTAAATACCTGTTGCTCGATTTCTGGGCTTCCGGCTGTATATCCTGCTATTCCGGGTTCAAACGGCTCGTAGGGCTGCAAAAACGCTTTGAAAAAGATTTTCAGGCGATTATGCTAAACCCTTACGAAACGAAGGAAGAAATGAAGCGGCGGACGACCCACCCATCCATTGCCCAAAGAGTATACCTGCCAGACCTGCCCTCGATTATTGGCGATAACAGGTGGGATAGCCTGTTCCCTTTTCCCACACTGGGCCAGCAGGTTTGGATCGATCGAAAGGGCAAGGTAATCGGGATATCCGTTCCGCATAACACCAACAGTAAGGTCATCGAAAAAATGATCGAAACCGGTGAACTGGATATCATCATGGCTTCTTCTTTTTTCCATAATCTTAAAACTGTAAAACTTAGAACGGTATTGGATAAACGTCAGTCAGACTCCACAGATCACAGCATTTTTTCAACGATCTACACTGGGGAAGGTGCTAATATATACGGTCTTCAGTCGGGGCGGGTGGTTGATTCCTCGCGTGGCACGGTGCGTTACAGCTTTATGAATTACAGTTACGACCAACTTTTTTACAGTACACTGCAGCTGGGTCAGAAAATTTTCGGACAAGATGCAAAGCCCTGGGTAACGGTGTTTGAGATGGCTTACCCGCAATATTTTTTGATGCCGGATAACGAAGGGGAGATAGATGGATACTACCGGCGGAATCGGTTTTGTTACGAAATAGAATTGCCGTTATCGCAGGAGGCCGTCCTGCCATCGATCATGTGGCAGGAGCTGAACCAGTATATCGGGCAAAAGCTGGGGATCAACGCCCGTATAGAAACACGGCCACGTCTGACCCGGGTTTTTCGGATTAAAAATCCTGCGGCATTACCACTGTCGAAAGGCGGGAAAAAGAACAAGCAGTTTCCTGACAAAAACACCGGTTATACTACAAGATTTACGAATACGCCGGTAAAGAACGTATTAAAAGATATCGCCGGCACCTTAACGGACCGGGGTTTATTATCCGATGTGGAAGGCTACCGGCCACTGCCCTGTGTGGTGGAGTCTGATGATAATACTTTGGTGGACATGGCGGTTGAAAGTCATATCGGGGGCCATTCAGGTAGAAATTATTTGAATGCCCTGTTTGGATCTCTGGATGCATTGGGAATAGCGGTGGCGGAAGAATACCGGCCAACAGCGGTGCTGGTTTATTACGACCGCTGAATTTTTAACTTCAAACAAATCTGATGAAAAAACATATTGTTATCACCTGCATTTGCATTCTTTTGTCGACGGTTTCGATGGCCCAATTATTGACGGCTAAATTTGAAGGACCGGTAAGCGAGTTTAGTAAGGTTTATTTACTCCGGTACGATATGGTTAATCACCAATTTCTGACTTCCGATTCTGCGCTGATAAAGGATGGCGGTTTTCAGTTCCATCTAAAGGAAGATAAAGAACCCAGCTTTGCTTATCTGAGGCTAAAAGACCAAAAAGGGAATTGGATTTGGACGAGCACTGTAGAACTATTTGTTGCTCCCGACTCCATCCTGCTACTGTGTGAAGATTCTTTAAAAAATGCACGCATATTTAATTCGCCCATCAATTATGATCACCTGCGCTTAAATGAAATGACTGCGCCGGGGAGGAAATACGCTGATGATATCCATCTTAGATATATAGCGGAAACTAAAAAAGTACCCCCCGACATTTTGAACACGAAAGAGTACCAGCAGTTTGGAATAAAGCGGTTTCAAGCTGCCCGGCAAGGGCTCTACGATGCCTATGAAACATTTATTGACAAAAATCCCTCTTCCTGGATCAGCCTGTATGCATTGAGGAGGAGAATGCAGGAAATGGGGGCAGACTTTGTTAAGATGAATAACCTTTTTTTGCAGTTGGATCAAAACATCAGAGAGTCGACGGGTGGTACCAGCATTGCGAAGCGTTTAAGTAATATGAGGAATGTGCAGGTGGGATCAACGGCTCCGGTGTTTCAACTGCCTAATATAAAGGGACAGCTGGTTGACCTGAAAAATTACCGCGGTAAGTATGTATTACTGGAGTTCTGGAGTTCGGGCTGTGGCCCCTGCCGATTGGAGGCACCTCATTTAAAGTCCGCATTTGCCAAATACAGGGATAACGGTTTTGATATCCTCAGTATTTCTTTGGATGATGCGAATCAATATAAGGGTAAGGAGAATTGGCTGAAAGCGGTTGAAAAGGACGAAACTGGTATCTGGCAGCAGGTAAGCGATTTAAAGGGAAGCAAATCGCCGGTAGTAGCTGCCTATAATGTAGGGGCCATTCCTCAGAACTTTTTGCTGGATCCAGACGGATTAATCATTGCCAAAAACCTTAGAGGGGGAGATCTCCATGATTACCTGGAAAAATTATTTGGAAAAGAGTAAACGCATACAATTGGTTATACTAAGTTTTTTAATGACATCTATTACCGTCGTTAGGGATGCCCAGGAGGCAGCGAGCTGGTCTGCAAGACATGTTAAAAACACCCTGATAATGTCGTGATTGCCCCCCATACAATTAGCCTGGTCTCTTTAATTTTGAACAGTCATTAAACTAAATAGAAAATAAATGAGAAAGATCAGGATCTTCGAACACGCATCACTTGACGGCGTGATCGAGCACGACAAAAATTATGCATATCCGGCATGGACTACTCCATACCGGACCCCTGAAGGGATGGCCATGCTGCTTGATGTATATGGCCACAACTTTGACCTGCTGATTGGCCGCCGCACATACGACGAGTGGTTGGGCTACTGGCCAAATGCCGGGGACTTCCCGATGGCAAACGCTATAAATACTGCCACCAAATATGTAGTCACCCACCGACCAGAGCACCTCCCATGGGGGCCGGTGAAAGCGCTGGGAGGGGATGTCATCGGGGAGATACGTCATCTTAAATCAACAGACGGCCCTGACCTGGTGCTCTCGGGAAGTATTTCTCTCACATCTTTGTTACTTGATGCGGGATTGGCAGATGATGTTATCCTGATAGTATACCCCGTATTACTGGGCCGCGGCAGACGGCTTTTGTCAGACGGTTTTGATGCCCGCAAGCTCGAATTTGTCAGTACTAAAGTTACCCCAACGGGCGTACTCCTGAATACTTACCGACATATGGGATCGCTGAATAGTTGATTTTGCCGGATCAGAAATAAGGCCCACTTAATTGTAACCTCTTAGAAAAAGCAAAGTATAATGCCTCAGATTGGGACTGATCATCAAGGTGATGTTCAATCCCAATTTTTATGTTTGCCTGATACTGCTATAAAGTTCATTACTCGCCCCGATAACCAAAAGGCACTCAACCAGCCTTTAAAGTGCAGGTTCTTTTTATTTTGAGCAACGTTCTGCTGATAGATTCCCACTACAGCAGCTAAAGGAAAAAGTTGCGTAAGAGCATCCCCGTTATTTGAACAGGAAACTATTTTGTGTTTTTTTTCGACTTTTTCCAGAATATCGCAGTATAATATTACAAATGGATAAGTTCATGCACGAGCATAACCTTAACGAATGGATAGTACAATGTCAGCAAGGTGATGCGGTTGCATTCGGGCAGATAGTAGCTGTATATCAGCCCAGGATTTTTGCTTATGTATTCAGACTGGTGGGCAATGACGCTGATGCAAAGGACGTGGTACAGGAAACTTTTTTAAAGGCATGGGTTTATTGTAAAACCTATGACCTGAAGTTCCGGTTCAGTACCTGGCTGTATACTATTGCTACCAATTGCAGCTATGACTACCTGCATGCAAAAAAACCTTTAATACTGCATGCGGAAGAAAATATGATCCTGCTGAGTGACCAGTTGGTTAACTCCGACCTCGAACAACAGTTGCTGAACAGGAATATCGCTGCTGTTATTGCACAGCTTACACATAACCTTACTCCCAAACAGCGACTGGTGTTTACGCTAAAATATCTGGAAGGTCTGGAAACAGCAGAAATAACCATGATTACGAAACTGAGTGCGGAAAAAGTGAAAAGCAACCTGTATCTGGCAAAGAAAGGTATAAAGGAAGTATTACGCAAAATGAAGATCTATGAAAAGTGATGAAAAAACAGCGCAAATATTGGCTGCATTACAGGCGCTTCAGCCTGCATTGAATGAAGAGGATGCGGCTAAACTTACAAACAGCATTATGGCTGGTATTGCAAATAAAAAGCAAGTAAGCAAAACCCGTGGTAAGCTGCTTAGTATGGCTAAAACTATTTCTGCTGCAGCTGCCATCCTGTTGCTTGTTTTTCTTTTGTATCAACAGGTTGCTGAATCAGATGAACATCAATCAGGGGTTATTTATAATCCTTATTATAAAAAGATTGCCAGGAATCAGGGCAGCTTACCTCCAACGAAATCCATGAGTGAACTGCTGGACCATTATTGGCAGCTCCAAAAAGATAAAAGTACTATAGCCGGTTTCAGAGAACAATATCATCAAATGTCAGGAAAAAAGTAATATCATGAAAACAACAATCAGAAATATAGTAATACTGGCCAGTGCCCTGCTGGCAGCCTGCAGCCCTAATGCGAATATGACTACTGTTCTCAACAGCAATGGAAGTTGCGATAGGGTATTAGTTGCCACGGTAAATGAAAAGTTTATACAGGGAGACACCACCGAACATCCGTTTATTATGGATCTTAATGGCTGGGATATTAAATGGAAATTTAAAGGAGAAAAAATAAGAAATGACTGGCCTGTAAAAGACTGGAAGAAAGACCCGCCGGATAGTGCCGCAACTATTACCGCAATAGCCCATAAGCACTATAACTCTGTAAAACAAATGGCAGAAGAATTCCGGATAAAACCATCAAATGCCTGGAGCGATATAAGAATAAAGCCGGTGTTGGAAGAAAGGTTCCGCTTTTTTTATACTTACTATGACTATAAAGAATCATTTTCCAAACTACCAATAACGCAAGTCATACCCGTGAGCAGGTATCTGAGTGCTGAGGAAGCAGGCTATTGGCTGACTGGTAAGCCTGATATCCTGAAAGGTATGAATGGGGTAGAGGCAGTAGATGTATTGAACAACATTGAGAAAAGAGCCGGAAAATGGTTAATCCACAATTTGTTTGAGATGCAATACAGTGAGTTGTTAAAGCACCTGGAATTAATTGCCAACCATCCTGCTAAAGCCACCATGGATACCCAAAAGGATAGTGTCTTTGCCTTGTATTTTTCTGAGTATACCAGTGAGCAGGCTAAATATGATTTGATGCCAATATTGGATAAGGCATTTAAAACACAGGCATTTGGCAACTTTGCCAAAGCAGGTAACGATAGCCTGGTAGCACAGATCAATGAGCCGGAAACGTATAAGCATCTGTCAGATTATTTTAGTGTGATTATCGACTACAAACTGGTGATGCCAGGCGATATTATTACATCGGATGGTATCCTGTCTCAGGATACATTGAGTTGGAGAATAGATGCTTACAGGCTGCTAAATGGGGATTATACCATGGAGGCGTCGTCTAAAAAAACAAATCTGTGGGCCTTTTTTGTAGTCGCATTTCTGGTGTTAGGAACGCTTGTACTGTTTTTTGTAAAAAGAAAGTAAGTATTCCCGCAGGTGCTTCTGACTGTAGTATAGATTGGGGGGAATAATCTTTGATGGTATAGTTTCTCACGTGAAAATTCAAAAAAGTATTTTACCCAAAAAACAGCCTGGTTGATCATGTTGTTTAATTCTCCAGAGGTGTTTTGATATCTGAAACTATTGCATTATACTTGTGTCAACTAAAATCTACGCTTACTAATAGCGATTTATATCGCTGGCATATCAATAGTTAATAGTTAAAAAGAGTCCATCTATTGTCAGTATCCGGTATTTAAGAATTTCATATATAATGGGTAAATACCAAGCAAGCTCAGATGATGAATTACTAGTGCGCTTACAAAAGGGCGATGATGCTGCCTTTACCGAGATCTATAATCGGTATTGTGAAATGCTTTTTGCTATTGCATACAACAGGGTGAAGGAGGTGCCAGCTGCCCAGGATATTGTACAGGATTTATTTACCAGTTTGTGGCTCAACCGGAATAAAATAGTCTTACGCTCGTTAAAAAACTATCTTGCTACTGCTATTAAGTACCTTTCGCTGGCATATCTGCGTAAAGCAGACCGTGTGGATACATTCTGCAATGAGACTACTAAGATGCCTGCCACCACAAGTACTATAGAGTACGACCTTCATTATAAGTACTTGCTTCAGTTATTGCAGGAAGAAACCAACCAGCTTCCTGAAAAATGCCGGCTTATATTTAAATACAGCCGTGAAGATAGTATGACGGTTGCTGAAATAGCCGATCAACTCCAAATATCCCCCCGTACTGTTGAAACACAGATCTACAAAGCCTTACGTCACCTGCGGAAGTCATTTAAGAGCAAGATGGCCCACTTTTTTTGCTGGTTATGATACTATTTTAAAAAAAAGTTCAGGATGACATACGTGTAAAACGTTGTTTGTATCACTTACATTATACAACAAGGACTATGCAGATTCCCGAACACTTAAAAAAGGCAGTGGATAATTACCTGGCCGGTATTGCTACGCCATTGGAAAAACAGCAGGTTAATGACTGGTTCAGGTCTTTCAATGATGATGAAGTAGAGATACCCTCTGAGGTACCTGATCAATGGTTGAAGCTTCGGGAAGATATGAGGGCAGGTATAGAGGCATCTATCCAGCGGCAAGAGCCCCTGGCAAAGCCTGCTAGAGTGAGGCTTTTATCTGTATACCGCTGGGTTGCTGCTGCCGGTATCGCTTTACTGGTATGTGGAAGCTACTTTTACTTCAGCCAGCGGTCACCATCTGTTGATGCTGCAAAAATATCCGGCAACACGCATTTGCAGCTCAATGATGTACCTCCTGGTGGGAGTAAGGCGGTGTTAACGCTTGCAGATGGTAGTACAATTGTACTTGATAGTGCAAAGAACGGTACCCTGATCAGGCAGGGAACCGTCGATATTTCCAAGCCGGAAGATGGTCAGCTGGCTTATAATACGGGAGCACCAGGAGCAAAAGAAGTGCTGTATAATATTATTGCAACACCCCGTGGGGGAGAATATGCTCTCCAACTGGCAGATGGCAGTAAGGTATGGATCAATGCAGCTTCGTCGTTGCGTTTCCCAACTGCATTTAATGGGGATGAAAGAAGAGTGGAGCTGACAGGAGAAGCCTACTTTGAAGTGGCCGGAGATCCCGGGAAACCTTTTAAGGTAATTGTTAATGGTATAGAAGTAGCCGTATTGGGAACACATTTTAATATCAATGCCTATACAGACGAAAGTAGTATCAGGACCACACTTGTGGAAGGTGCAGTGAAAGTAACAGGAGAACATCAGTCTTTGTTGTTAAGCCCCGGACAACAGGCACAGGTAGATAAAGCGGGAGAAATGACACTCATTAAAAAAGCTAACCTGGATGTTGCTACAGCCTGGAAAAATGGCCGGTTTGAGTTTGAGGATAACTCCATCACCTCTGTGATGCAACAAATTCAACGATGGTACAATGTAGCGGTGGTCTATGATGGAAAAATACCGGACATTAGGTTTTCCGGTGCTATCTCGCGACAGGAAAATGTCTCCAAAGTATTGAGCATGCTGGAACTTACCCACCTGGTCCGTTTTCGCATGGAGAATAATACCATCCATATCATCCCCTGATAAAGACATCAGGGTAACTCACCATAAAAAACAGTACACGTATGAATTTTTTGTGCCAATGCTATGCGCAGGTATGAATAAACTCATTGGCTGAAATAAAAACCGGATCCGATGGGGGTCGGACCCGGGAAATATTTGAGTCAATGCATTAAAACAATCAACCAGGACTGCTCTCCCATATTCTGATGACTATCGGAACGGGATTGAATTTATTGAACTCAAACAAAGCAAAAGTATGCAATTAACTGTTCTTTGGAAATACCTGCTCCAGGCAAGGTGGTTTCCAAATGCCCAAACACTGTTGAGAATGAAGCTAACGGTTGTTCTTTTGCTGGCTGCTACCTTGCAGGTAAGTGCCAGCGTTTATGCACAACGGATCTCCTTATCCGTAAAAGAGGTACCCCTGGAAACAGTTTTCAGGGATATACGTACCCAAACAGGATACCTGTTTCTCTATAGCAGGAAGATGTTGGATAATACCGGTAAGGTAAGTCTCCAGGTAAAAGGAGCCACCCTTGAGGAGGTATTAAAACTATCGCTAAAGGATCAACCGCTGGCCTACACCATCGTTGATAAAAATATTATTATCAGGAGAACGGAAGAACCTTTGTCTGTACCTATAGCAACTACAATTACCGGAAAGGTGTCTGATGCATCGGGACAACCGCTGATAGGTGCTACCGTAAAGGTGAAGAACAGTAAAACAGGTACCGGAACAGATGTCAACGGAAAGTACACTATTGAAGCCGCAGAGGATGATGTTTTGGTATTTTCCTTTATTGGCTATCAGACAAAGGAGGTCCCTGTAGCCGGAAAGCCGGTGATTGATGTCATCCTCCAGGCAGCGGAAAGTAACCTTGACCAGGTAGTGGTAGTAGGATATGGTACCCAGAAGAAGGTAAACCTCACGGGAGCTATTGAAACACTGGACCTGGATGATATTAAAAGCAGGCCGCTCTCTAATTCCAGTGCAGCATTGCAGGGTAAGGTCGCCGGAGCCTTTATCTCACAGAATTCAGGACAGCCCGGCTACGATAATGCTCAGATTCGTATCAGGGGTATCGGTACTTTCAATAATGCATCCCCCCTGGTTATTATTGATGGTATCGATGCAAGTTTGAATGATGTGAACCCCAAAGATATAGCCACCATTTCGGTATTGAAAGATGCTGCCTCTGCAGCGATATATGGTAACAGAGCTGCCAATGGTGTGATTTTGATTACTACAAAACGTGGAAAGGTGGATAAATTGAATGTGGAATACACAGGATATTATGCGAGCCAACAGGTAACTTCCATGCCAAAGGTACTACAGGGGCTTGATTATCTTGAGTTAAAGGCTGCCGCATACAAAAACACCAACGGACGTTCGCCTACCTGGTATACCGATCAATACATGGATAATTTCAGGAATAATGTGGACCCTATCATGTTTCCATTGGATGTTAACTGGGTAAGTGCACTTTTCAAGCCAGCTGCGATGATGGACCATTACGTATCCGTTTCCGGTGGTTCAAAAAACTTTCAGCATGCCACTTCCATTGGTTATCTCAACCAGGATGGTATTGCTATCGGTAATAATACTAAGAAGCTTACTTTCCGTTCTAACTTATCTTCCCATTTTTGGGAGGATCGTTTACGGATAAATATACAAGTATCTGGCCATGAGCAAACGATTGACGACCTGGTGGATGGTATGAGTTCTGCAATCTATGCCGCTTATGTTGCCCCTCCCACGATCAGGTTGGAAATACCAGGAGTGGGCTATAGCAACTTTGGATATAGTTATGGTGCTAAAGCTGCAGGTGGGATGAATAAGATCAAATCCGGCCCGATTAACCTTAGAGGAGCCGTGGCGCTGAATGTAGTAAAAGGCCTGGAAGTGAACGTATCTTATGGTATCTATAAATCATTTAGTGAGCAAAAGATATTCCGTCCTACTGTGCAGCTCATGGCATTAAATGATGATGGTTCCGTGGTATTACCCACTCCCCGTGTTTCTGACCTGTCACTGAGCCGCTACGATGCCATCACGAAAACATTTAACGTATATACCAACTATTCAAAAAGTATCCGTGGAGGTCATAATGTTTCTGCTATGGTGGGTTTTGAATCCAGGGAATTTAGCGATGCAGACCACAGCCTCTCGCGTACAAATTTATCCGTTAATATCCCCCAGTTCGGTTTTGGAGATCCTACTACGCAATTGAATAACAGCGGTGCATCGTCCCTGGCATGGCTTTCAGAATTTACCAGGCTGGGATATAACTACAAAGGAAAATACCTGTTAGAAACTAATTTACGTTATGATGGCAGCTCCAGGTTTGAGAAAAAATGGGGATTGTTTCCATCTGTGTCAGCAGGTTGGAGGATATCGGAAGAGCCTTTCATGAAAAGGCACCTGGGTATCATTAATAACCTGAAATTCCGTACTTCCTGGGGGCGTTTGGGAAATGAAAGTATTGGACAATCTTACGCTGCTTCTGATGAGCTTAATCTGAATTTACTGATGAATTTCAACAATCAGCTGGTGTCTGCTGGTGGGGTAACTAAACTTGCCAATCGCAATACCTCCTGGGAAACAGCAGAACAGTATAACTGGGGGCTTGATTTTGATGTACTGAATAGTAAGTTTTCCGGAAGTGTAGACTACTTTATCAAGCATACCTATGATATTTTAATGCAAATACCTGTTTCCAGTACATTGGGCCTTTCGACTACACCTTTCCAAAATGTTGGAAAAATGAAGAACCAGGGTGTTGAAATGAATCTGAAATACAACGGAAATATAGGCCCTATAGGGATGACTGCCGCTGTAATGGCATCCCATGTGAAGAACAGGGTATCAGACCTGGCTGGACGTAATCCTATCATTAATGGTGATCTTATATGGAAAGAAGGCTACGCATATAATTCGTTTTATGGTTATCAGACCGAAGGAATATACCAATCAAAGGATGAAATCAATCATCACCTGATCTCTAAAACTAAAGATGGGGACCCTGTAAATGCTTATGCAGGATTAATTGCAGTACCAGGTGATATCAGGTTTAAAGACCAGATAACGGAAGATACTAATGGGGATGGCATTCCAGATTCGAGAGACGGTATTATTAATGAGAAAGATAAAGTGCTGATGGGAAAATCTTATCCCGACTGGACTTTTTCTACCACGTTTGCCTTTGATTGGAAAGGGGTGGATCTGTCCTTATTCTTTCAGGGGGTTTATGGGATTAATTCGCTCAACCAAGGTATGGTTACTGCGCCCTTCCTTGGCGGAGAAGCCAATACCGGTGCCTGGTATAAGGATGGGTGGACGGAAGCTAATCCAAGTAAAACAATTCAACGGGTATATAGTGATCCTTCCAGATTTTCTATTGTGTCTGACTACTACATGGAAGACGCTTCTTATCTACGTTTGAAAAATGTGGAGCTGGGATATACACTACCAGCCTTGTGGTTAAGAAAAGTTGGCCTGAATACGGGAAGCTCAAGCGTGAGAATCTACGGAAATATCCAGAATGCAATAACATGGACAAAGATGAGGTTTGGTTTTGATCCGGAAAAACCTTCTACGATTGTAAATACGTTGCAATACCCCCAGACACGTATTTATTCAATGGGTGTAAATGTTAAATTTTAAACGCCATGAACATGAAATTAATACCACATATAGTGCTGATGAGCGCACTGCTACTATTGATATCCTGCAGTAAAGATTTTTTAAAAAGAGTACCGGAAGATTTTATCTCTCCTGATAACTATCTGACCAATGAAGCACAGGCAGAAATTTTGTTGAATGGGGTGTACAATTGCCTGGACTTCATAGGCACTACCAATGAAAACCAACGGATGTTTCCGGTGCATTTCGATACAATGTCTGATGATGTGTTTGATGCGCAACCTTGGCATAATACTACGGAATGGGCGAGAGGACAGGGGAATCCAAACAGCCCATGGGCCAGGTGGAAGTGGGATCTCAATTATCAGGGAGTTGCCAGGGCGAATGTATTTCTAACCTCTATCGCTAAGGTGGACCTAAAATCCAATAATACCAAACGTTATGCCGGAGAAGCAAAATTCCTTCGCGCCTGGTTTTATAATGACCTAGCTACTTATTACGGAGATATTCCCTTGATATTGCTTCCTGGTGATTTAAGTAACAGTCAACCCTCCCGGACACCAAAAGTACAAGTGGTAGCGCAGATATTAAAAGATCTTGATGAGGCGATCGAAGTACTGCCGCTTAAGTATGATAATGATCGTGACAGGGGGAGGATTACAAAGGGAGCGGCAATGGGCTTTAAAGCAAGGGTCTTGTTGTACAATTCCCAATGGGAAAAAGCAGCGGCTGCTGCTAAAGCAGTGATGGATTTAGGAGTATATAGTTTATACCCTGACTACCAGGGATTGTTTCTAGAAAAGAATGAGGCTTCCGTTGATCAGGAAATAATGCTGCAGGTTTTTTATACACCGGATATTATGCCTTCCTTCTTATATTATCCGATTGGCGAATACCCTGCTTTTTCTCCTACGCTGGAATTGGTGAATGCCTATTACATGAAAAATGGGTTGCCGATTGACAATGCAAAGTCTGGTTATGATCCAAAGAATCCACACATGAACAGGGATCCGCGATTGAATGCCACTGTTTTTTATCCTGGATGTAGGTACCTGAACTTTATGATCAAAGCGCCTGATCCTGCTGTATCAAAGGATTCCATTCTGATACCCACCTGGCTGTTGAATGTAAGCGGCTTCCGGGCAAAAAAACATTTTGACGGAACATTAACAGCAGCAACGAAAGAAGGCCGTAATAAGTACTTTTTAAGATATGCGGAAGTATTGCTGACTTATGCCGAAGCAGAGAATGAAGCAAATGGTCCTGCCAATGCCTATGGAGCTATTGACCAACTCAGAAGGAGAGTGGCCATGACTACTTTGACGCAAGCCATGCCAGGCATGTCGAAAGAAGAAATGCGTAAAGTTGTCAGAAACGAACGGCGTGTTGAACTCGCATTTGAAGGGCTGCGGCTGCCGGATATCTGGCGTTGGAGAATAGGACCGGAAGTAATGGTGAACGTCCATGGATATGATAATACTAAGCTGATCACCTATCCTGGAGACGGAATGGGTACTTCCAATTTCTGGAAATATGAATCACTGGTGATTGATAACAGACAGTTTAATCCTGCCAGAGATTATCTATGGCCTATTCCCCAGAGTGAGATCAATTCCAATCCGAATATGGTGCAGAATCCGGGATATTATTAAACCAGGGTGTACTTAATTTATCAGTCTTTGTGAGTGGACATTCCTTCATTATTTTAAAGCTTCTGCGATGTTTAACAATCATCTTTTAATAAGATTATCATTTATTGGGTTCATTTTTTTTATCATAGGAGGATGTACGAAAAAAGATACAACCCTTCCAATGATTTCGAAAACATATCTGAAAGGCGTAGGCCCCACTTATGCAGATTTACAAGGTAGGGTATATGTGGAGGGCGGTACACCTATTGAACAGAGAGGTGTTTGCTGGGTATTGAAAAATACAGCTGGCTCAGCAGAGGTAATGCAATGGCCAACTGTTGAAAATGATACGATGCAATTGGATGGAAATACCGGACTTGTAAATGTTCGTATCCGTGGATTGGTACCTGATACCGCTTATTTTGCTTCTTTCTATGCAAAAAACAGCAATGGTGTGAAATATAGTTACCCCGTACTTGTTCGTACCCCTAAGATCCTGGATGGATTCGTTTTTGTTGAAGGAGGAGATTTTCAAATGGGGAATATACTGGGAGATGATGATGAGAAGCCTGTACATATGGTTACGCTGGACAACTATTTTATTTCTGCTAAAGAAGTAACCAATATCGAGTACTGTAAATTCCTCAATACCATAGAAGTGGGGACAGATGGTGCCAGCGGCAATCTGAAATATATTGATATTGGAAATCCGGAAACGCTGATTGCTCACAATGGCAGCCAGTTTACTCCTATCGCCGGATTTGAGAATTACCCTGCCGTAAGTGTATCGTGGTATGGGGCAAAGGCCTATTGCAACTGGATTGGGGGAACGCTCCCCACGGAAGCGGAATGGGAGTTTGCGGCACGAGGTGGGATAACGTCGAAAGGCTATGAGTATGCTGGAAGTAATACTCCTGGCGATATAGGTTGGTTTGTAGATAATGCTGCAAATAAGTTACACCAGGGGGCTGGAAAAGGTACCAATGAAATTGGTGCTTATGATATGAACGGGAATCTATGGGAGTGGTGCGAGGATTGGTATGGTGCCAATTACTATGGTGGCAGTGGAATTAAAAACCCGGAAGGTGCATCTTCAGGTACGGAGAAGGTGTTGCGTGGAGGATCTTACCTGGAGCCTGCGATCAGTACCACACGGCGTTACCACAAGATCCCTCAGACTACTGCAAAAAATATTGGCTTCAGAGTAAAGGTGGCTATATAAAAGCCACATGTATAAAAATGCTGGTGATAAATGGCAGCAATAATATTTACCTCTTATAAAAGCAAAATGAAAAATATACACATCCTATTATCTGGCGTAATCATGCTCATCTGTGCATGTGGTAAGGATAAGATAAAATATAATCCAGGTGTAACACCGGCTGTAGTGACCAATTATCCGGTGAATGTTACTGCCACATCAGCTACATTGACAGGTACATCTCTTACAGGGGGAAAAAGCATCAGCAGCCAGGGATTCTATACAATAATCGTTTCTCCTGCTATGTATAATACAAGGGGGGAACTCAATATGAAGGTAGTAGATAGCCTTGTGGTAAAAAACGGAGCAAAGGTAGAAGCGTTGACAAAAGGAGATTTTCAGGCAGTCATCAACGGATTGGCTACTGATACCACCTATTTTGTAAAAGCATATGCTGCTAATGAAGCCGGGATAACATTTGGTGAATCTGTATTATTCCGTTCATCCAAACTGGTACCTCCGGTAGCTGTTTTGGCCAAAAGCTATATTAACCTGGGGGATTCTGCAGCAGTAATCACCGGAGAAGTAACAGCTGTAGGCGGAGATGTAGTAACAGAACGGGGATTTGTATGGAGCACCCATGAAAATCCAGAGATATCGGATAGTAAGGTCAGCCTCGGTACCGGACAAGGTACCTTTACAGATACCCTCCCTCCGTTTCCTTCGTTTGTAAAGTACTATGTGAGAGCATATGCTATTAATCGTTTTGGTACAGCTTACAGTGAACAGCTGGTAGTCATATTTCTGCCACCTACATTCACTGATCCACGTGATGGAGAGGAGTATACAATCAGGCAATATGGTAATGCAGTATGGATGACACAGAACTTACGCCACATCCCGGCTACTGGCTTCGGTACGGAAATATGGCTGCAGGATTACAATGGTAATGATGCGGCAGCAGCGAAAAAGAGTAAGTATTACAGGGATTACGGTTGCTTGTATACTTATGACAAAGCTGTTGCGGTAGCGCCGGAAGGATGGCACCTGGCTACAGACGAAGAATGGAAACAGCTGGAAATGCTCACCGGTATGTCAAGGTCGGAAGCGGATGGTGTTGAATGGAGAGGAGGAACAAATGGAAAACTAAAGTCGAACCTGTGGCCGGGAGAAGATACGGATGCTATGGAATTTAATTTACATCCCGGGGGTAAACAGTGGTGTGGAGGTGCTTTTCAGGATTTTCAAAGTATGGGCTTCTACTGGACAGCCATTGATGATAATGCAGGACCTGGTTCCAGTCCGTATTATCGGTTTTTCCCTCCTGGCGATGGAACCGGCCGGTGGAATAACTGGCCAGGTTGTGTGGGATTGTCTGCACGTTATGTTAGAGACTAAATTTTCAGATAGCATCCGGGGAGATAGTGAACTCCCCGGATGCTCAAAGTTGATAAAATAAAACATTCATGCTAGGTATAAAAAAATTATTCTTATTGTGTACGGTTTGTTGTAGCCTGCTTTTCCATCTTTCTGTTTCAGGTACATCGATTAGCCAGGAAACTGATAACATTGTTATAGGGAATAAACAGCTTACGCTGGCATTCAATAAAAAAACAGGCATGCTGAGCAGCATTGTCAATAAAATCACAGGGGACAACTATCTTAAAAACCCATCCGGGGGTAATCTGTTCCGATTATATGTAAACACAACAGCCATGCCGGCACTATCAGCTGGCCCGCATAATAATAGCTATGGTGGACAGCTGATAGATGCCTCATCCTGTGTGTTAAAAGATTTTTCTTTAGCGGTCGGAGAGCAAACACAAGTATTGACCTTAAAAATAATAGCAGAACAATCGCTGGCGATAGCATTGACAATAACACTGCCAGATACAGCATTCTATTTTGACTGTAAAATGGCGGTTACCAATAAAAAGAATACGCCTTATACCGTTTATTCTTCCTTTCCTTATCTGTCGGGCATTAGTTTAGGTGAAAACCCCACTACCAATCTGGCGTTGAATATGTGGGATAGAGGATATCCAGGCATAAAAGCCTGGGAAGCCAATAGTGGTGGTGTTTATGGACGGGATGTACAGATGCAGTGGCAGTGTGTTTATGAACCTACATTAAAAGAAGGTCTTGCTTTTATTACAATGGATACGACTTACCGTAATAAGATCCTTACTTGTTTTCCTGGTGGCGGTATGCAATCATTGTATTTTGACAAAGAAACTATTCGTAAGAACCAGACACGTGAATGGCCAGCAGCTAGGGTCATTGTGTTTAATGGTAACTGGCGTACAGCAGCAATGGAATACCGTTCATGGGTAAATGAAAATATGCAGCCAAGGGCAGTGCCTGCATGGTATACGAAGGAGGTTGCGATGCGATCCAGCACGTGGCTACCCACTAAAGATTTGGTAGCACAAGCGCAATCAGGGAAAGGGGCTGGCGTCATTACTTCTTTTGAAGCACTCCCGAAGATTTTCGCAGGTGGTTACATAGATTGTCTGGAAATAGCTATGTGGAATGAAGGCGTAAATCTGTGGCCGGAAACCTATGGCCCCTGGATGTCTTCAGGATTCCTTGATTTCCGGTCAGATCTGGGAGGACGTGAGGCATTTGTAAAAGGAGTAAAGAATGTACATCGTGAAGGGCGGAAAGTAGCGATGTATGTTGCCGGATATGGTATCAGAACAACCAGTCCTTTATTTAAAGGGGATGACTGGAAAAAATGGGCCATTATGAAAAACCCACAGGGAGAAATCAGTTTTGAATACAGAGGGGAAAAAGATGACGAGGTATTCGGGATTTTTACCTGCCCGGGGTATAAGCCCTGGCAGGATAATATTGTCAGGGTATGTACTATGCTGGCTGGTGCTGGTGTGGATGAAATACGGCTGGATGAACTGGGATTTCCTTTCAGGCCATGTTTTAACCAGGATCATCATCATGAGAGTCCTTATGATTGCCATCGCTGGATGCGGGAGTATCTGCGCAGGGTAAGGGAAGCAGTAGATAGGATCAATCCAGACATCGTCATTTCCACAGAGTTTTTTATGGATTATTTTCATACTTATACAAACGGGGCATTGGTCATGGATGCCAGCGGAGATGAGTTAGATGTGATGAAGGTGGCAATGCCATCTTATCTGGCATTGTCATACCACGCAGGTGCCGCAGAAGCAGCCATTACAGGGGCTGTTATGAGCAAATTGGAAAGCCACAGGCAAAACTGGGCCTGGGCACATGTGGGCACTTCGCGGCCTCAAGATTATCCGGAGGGGCCAGGGCAGATATTACGCTGGCATGAGCTTTACCCTTCTTTTGCTTCTGCACTGACTGCTGGAAATGTTACAGATTGGGATCCCGTTGCGCTGAATGACCCCAAGTGGATGGGGCATTTATGGAAAGATAGCAACTACTGGTTGCTGACTGGTGGACATGAGGATGCTACGCCGCTGGCAGCGGGAGGTGTGCTGGTCAGGTTGCCGGAATTACCACCGGAAATTCAATATGCTTTTGAATTTGATATTGCGACTACCTCTATGAAAGCAATAAAGATTAGCAGAAATAATGACGGCCTTTTCATCCGGTTAGAGAACCCTGTTTCAGCAGTACTTTTTCCTTTTCCTGCTTGCCCCCCATTGCCTATTGTTACCATGCAACAGGATAAAGCAAAGCAATTGGAAGTAAAGGTGAAATTGTTTGCACCATGGAATCCTGCAAGTGAAAGGGCGCAAATTGGATCCATTAGACTGAAAGCGCTGGGGGGGACTGTTTCAGGAACAGAGCTAAATGACAATACGGTTACCTTCCGGCTTAACATGTCACAGAAAGCAATGGGTATACCTTACTCTTTTCAGGTAACGGGAGATTGTTTACCGTTAAAAAAATGGTTTGATATAAAATTCTAATCGCCAAGTAGTGTATTACTGCTTGAAAAACAGCATACCGCCCTTGTTTCAGGGCGGTATGCTGAGTGGTATTTGTTTTCTGCTGCCGTAATACATTTCCTCGTATGGTTGCATAACAACATGCACAACACCAGTATGAGTACGGTCAGAGATTCGGGTTTATCACGGCATCTGCGCCGGGTATGGGCATCCAGTAATTGGCCTTGGTGATGTTGCCGGGTTGCAGGTCGCCAGGGTTTTTATTGGCGTTGGCAGCTTCTACCTGTTCCAATCTTACCAGGTCAAACCAGCGGTTCCATTCTCCAGCAAATTCCCAGGCGCGCTCATTCACTACCGCAGTGGCGAAATCCTTACCGGATAATCCTGTTGGCAGGTCCTGTAGTCCTGCACGCTTGCGGACTGCATTGATAGCCACATAGGCGTTATTATCAGGTGTCCCGGTAGCGCGTGCCTGCGCTTCTGCATAGATCAGTAATACATGGGCATATCGCATCATGATCACAGGGTTAGCGGACATATACACCGTTTTGGCTCCTGATTGAATAGTGAACTTTTTGTAATAGGGATGTTTGGTAGTCGTTTGCTGCCAGGAGATGGTACCATTGCTACCCGTGAATGTTGTGCTGAAGGTCGCGTCCTTCCGGGGACCTGCCGGAAAGTTGTTGAAGAAGTTCAGTTCAGGAAAGAAATCGCTCCAGCCGCCTTCGTCTTCCGGCATTGTAGAAAGTCCGTAGAAAGAATTGTAGGTGATCCACTGTCCGCGGGTAAAGAGGGCGAACACATCTTCTACGGTACCACCGGCAAATATCTTCAGATAGTCGCCCTGGTAAAGATCAAAACCATAAGCTGCCTTGTTATCTATTACTTCTTTAGCCTTGGCAGCTGCCAGGGCAAATTTGGTCTGGTCTTTCAGCGGCCATCCGGCTTCAGTAAGATATACGTCTGCCAGCAGCGCTTTTGCAGCGCCTTTATTGGACCTCCCTGAACTACGACGGGCATTGGGTAGCCACTCTTCTGCTCTTTTCAGGTCTGCTTCTATCAAAGTGTACACTTCTGCGGGTTTACTCTTTTTAAGTGTCAGATAATCCGGAGAGTATATTTCGGAAGGGATAATAGGTACTTCTCCCCACAATCTGGTGAGCCAATAGTAACAAAGTCCGCGGAGATAGCTGGCTTCGCCCACCATGATACGGATGGAGTCCGGATTACCGCCCTGCACCGAAGTATAATTGTTGATGATGTTGGTAGTGGCTTGTATGGTTTTGTAACATCCCAGCCAGATCGGGGGCATCCTGCTATTCAGCGATGATACGGTAAAGCGGTCAAATTCCCTGAATTCTTCCTTATTAGAACCGGGGTGTGTGGTGAGGTCATCAGCGCCCATGGTCATGGCGATCTGTGCCACGGTGGTAAAGCCGCTTGTCCATGGCACCAGTAGGCTGCCGTATGCCCC
This sequence comes from Chitinophaga sp. H8, assembly GCF_040567655.1. Lineage (NCBI taxonomy): Bacteria > Pseudomonadati > Bacteroidota > Chitinophagia > Chitinophagales > Chitinophagaceae > Chitinophaga > Chitinophaga defluvii. Next base: position 819,992 of record NZ_JBEXAC010000001.1, read on the forward strand.
GGAGAGAACGGTTTCCAGTCCTGCCTGGCTACTCAGGGCTTCTTTGCCGACTACCAGGCCACGGGGCTCTTCCGTCAGTTCTTTACTGCATGCTGCCAACAAGGCCAGGCAGAGTACAAGATATATTGCATGTTTTATGTAGTGTCGTTTGTTCATAGCAGTTAGGTTTTAAAAGCTCAGGGTAACTCCCCCGGTAATGGTTTTTGCATTTGGATAGGTGCCAAAATCAATACCCTGTCGGATATCTCCGGCAGAGGAGTTGCTTTCAGGATCCAGGCCGGAATAGTCGGTGATCGTCAGCAGGTTGGTAGCGCTCACAAATAGCTTTATACCTACCGTATTCTTTAATGCTGATTTGGGTAGGGTGTATGCCAGACTGATATTTTTCAGGCGGATGAAATCCCCTTTCTCCAGAAAGCGGCTGCTTTGTGTGAAATTCCGGTTGGTGGTGCTGAAGGCAGGTATATCGGAGGTTTCATTTACACCCGGGATATACCGGTTTTTGATCTCCGATAACGTTGCTTCCCGGGCATCGCCACCATAGTACATGGCTGCCGCATTGTTGTAGTTGAGCCTGTCAAATCCGAAGAGCCCCTGGAACAGCAGGTTCAGGGTAAAGGCTTTATAGGCAACGGTGTTATTCCACCCGATGGATGTTTTGGGAATACCTGTGCCGATCACATGGTAGTCGTTGGCATCTATTGTTCCACTGTTGTTCAGGTCGAGGTAACGGGAATCGCCTGCTTTGGCGCCGTATTCGCTGGCCTTCTCATCACCGGGTTTCCAGGTGCCGAGGTAGGTAAGCCCCCAGATAGCACCGATAGACTGACCAGGCATTACAACGAATTCGGACTGGGGCGACATACCCCCACCTATTTTCCAGTTGTTAGGATCAAAGATCCTGGTTTTACCTTCACCAAGGGAGATGACCTTGTTGGTATTGAAAGACACATTGAATCCTGTATTCCAGGTAACAGCACGTCCGTTGAGTACATCGCCTTCGATAGCAAATTCCCAGCCTTTGTTCTGTACAGATCCTACGTTTCTGGTAATGCTGTTACTGCCCAGGTACATCGGTACAGTTTCCTTTAAAAGCAGGTCACGTGTGTCTTTGATAAAATAATCAGCGGTAACATTTATCCTGCCTTTAAACAATCCAATGTCTATACCTACATCTTTTTGTTCCGTGGTTTCCCATTTAAGGTTGGGGTTGCCGATGTTGCCCATTGCCAGCCCCACCAGATGGCTATTGTTGTTAAATGATGCTGGTATATTAGAATAGGAGGAAAGTGTACTGTAGGGGCTGATGGCCTGGTTGCCCGTGAGGCCCCAGCTGCCACGAAGTTTCAGGTTGCTGATGGCGGGCACCTGCTGCATGAATGGTTCATTGCTCAGCACCCATCCCGCCGAAACAGAAGGGAAATAGCTGTACTTATTGTTGCCCTGGAATTTGGAAGAGCCATCACGGCGAAGCGCAGCCGATAGCAGATATTTATCGTTATAGGCGTAATTGGCGCGTCCTACCAATGAAAACAGTGCCCATTTGGAATAACCGGAAGCAGGTGTGCCAGGTGTGGCCAGTGACAGGTTATACCATTGGAAATTTTCATAGGTAAGATTGGAGGCGCCGGCAGACGAATAGTTATAGGTAGATTGCTGATATTCCATTACAGCAGTGAGATCCAAGCTGTGCACCTTATTAAATACTTTCCGGTAGTTCAGGGTATTGGTATTCTGCAGCACGATTTCCTTGCCAGACCGGATACCCGTTGTGGAAGTATTGTTGTTGGTGATCTTACCAGCAAAGCTTTTATCATCGGAGGCCAGGTAGTTGGCGCCATACTGCAGGTTGAAGGTAAGCCCTGGTATGATACGGAACTTGAAGCCACCTATCATATTGGCCAGCATCCGGTCTTTTACCGCGAGCCTGTTGACCGTTAGCGCAACGGGATTGTAAGAAATGGAACCAACCGGGTCACTGATAACAAAGCTGCCATCTGCATTATACACCGGTGTAGTGGGCGCCCAGGTGATTGCCTGTGCCAGTGGACTGCTGGGACCATCAGGGGGAATATCCACATTCTGAGCAGTACTGTAAGAAGCCGTGATATTCAGAAAAGTAGATACCCTGTCAGACAGGTTGGAATTAATATTGGAACGCAGGGTGTATCTTTTGTAGAAAGAGTTATTGATGATACCATCCTGGTTCTGATAGTTGCCGGAGATAAAGTAGCTGGATTTGTCGCTTCCACCGGACAGGTTGAGCAAATACTCCTGGCTGGGAGCTGTTCTGAATATTTCATCCTGCCAGTTGGTACCGCCCTTGGCACGGAATTCCGCGATCTGAGCATCTGTGAACTTGGGGGTGGTGCCTACAGCTACCGCATGTGCATTGGCAGTTTCTGCAAAGTCGGCCGCATTCAGCAGGTCCAGTTTTTTCAGGACGGTGGAGGAAGATAGACGGGTAGTGAAATTTACTTTCAATCCACCTTTATTCCCTTTTTTAGTAGTCACCAGAATTACCCCATTAGCACCTCTGCTGCCATAAATAGCTGTGGCGGCAGCATCTTTCAATACCTGGATGGATTCGATATCATCCGGATTAATGGCAAAGAATTCTGCACCTACGAAACCATCCACTACATAGAGCGGATCGTTGCTGCCATTGATGGAGTTGGAGCCACGTATGCGAATACGCACGCCACCACCGGGAGAACCGGCAGAATTAGTGACCTGTACACCTGTTGCCCGCCCCTGTAATACCTGATCCAGGCGGTTCACCGGGGCGTCCTGGAAATCCCTGGAAGAGATAGAGGAAATAGCACTGCTGAGGCTTCCCTTTCGCTGTTCACCATATCCCACTACTACCAGTTCATTTATATTGGAGGCAGAGGGCTGGAGGGTGACGGTTATTTCTTTTCTGCTACCTACCGGTATTTCCATTTTGTTATAACCAAGGGAAGAAATTATCAGAATGGCATTATCATCTGGTACAGTAATGTTATACTCGCCCTTTTCATTGGTCACCACGCCTTTGCTGGTGCCTTTTACCTGAATGGTAACTCCTGGCAGTAACTCCCCTTTTTCGTTGTATACCTTGCCACTTACTTCTTTTTCAATTGTTGCAGGGAGCTGGTCTGTGGCGGGCTTCCTTTTTACAATGATTACCTTGTCTGATATGGACCAGGTCAGCGGCTGGTTCAGAAAGCAGGCTTCCAGTGCCTGTTCCAGGGGGACATCCTTTAATTGCAGACTTACTTTGCGCTCTTGCAGCAGTTGTTCGTCTGTATAGAGAAATGTGTAACCGGTCTGTTTTCGTATTTCCTGAAAAACTTTGTCCAGGGAAGAGTTACGTTGTGAAAGGGTAACTGTTTGTGCATACCCGGCTGCATGTACCTGTAGCAGGGTAATGGTCATCAAAAGTACCGTTAATTTCATGATCAGTAACGTTTTGGTAGATAATCGCGGGAAATTTTTGCCCCATGCAGCGCACATAAGCCTGCCTTGGGAAAAAAGCATCAATTGCATACATTTGTATGGTTTGGGTAAATAATGAATAATTGCTGTCAGCGATTGTACATACAGACTCAGGCTTTTCCGGGAGCGGTGCAAACGCTTCCGGTTTTTTTAGTCCTGTATGTGTAAAGAGATAAGTGGAATTTAAGGACTCATAGTATCAGTTTTTTTAGATGTATAGGTAAAAACTCAGGGCGATACGATGATCTGTTTTCCCCTGATTTCGAAATGTACTTCCCCTGTCATTTCCATCATTTTCAACACTTTTGATATTGGTACGTTCCTCGGTATGAGGCCGCGGAAATGTACAGCAACAGGAGCTTTGTACACCACCTCCATGTTGTACCAGCGTGCTATCAGGCGCATGGTAGCTGCAATGTCATTCCCTTCGAGTTGTAAGAATCCATTCTTCCAGGCTACTGCTTCTTCTGTATTTACATGTGGTATGACAGACAGTATATGATCCTGTTTGTTCAGGTAAGCCCCTTGTCCGGGCGACAGCTGTTTACTGTTATTGTTGCTGTTTACTTTCACAGCACCCTGCAGCAGTGTGGTATTTACGGTGGCTTCATCTTCGTAGGCCATGATATTAAATTGCGTACCTAACACTAACACCTCCAGGCTATCAGCTCCGGTCTGCACCTTTACTTTAAAAGGCATGTCAGCATGTTGTGCCACTTCAAAATAGGCCTCTCCGGTAAGCTGTACCTGCCTGATAGGGCCATTAAAGGCAACGGGGTATGTCAGGGAGCTGGCTGCATTCAGCCATACTTTGGTGCCATCTGGCAGGGTTACCTGGAATTGCCCGCCTCTTGGCGTCCGTAAGGTGTTATAAGATGGTGCAGTGCTCAAGGGGCGCGCACCAGGGAGTGCGGAGTACATCAGTTGCCCGCCTGTGGGCCGGCTGATCCGGGTATTGCCTTGCTGCGTGAGTAGCTCACTACCGGCGCTATCGAGTGGTAGCTGTGTACCATCTGCCAATATAAGTACTGCTTTGTTACTACCTGGCGCAACGTCGTTTTCGATAGCCGCTGTGGTGGTGGTAACCATGGGTGATGGCTCCGCAGAGCGTAAGAGCCAATATAATCCGGCTGATAAAAGCAGTAATACCGCGGCAGCTGCTGGTATCCACCGTAAACTGAAACGCCGGATAACAGGAGCAGCTGGTGCCTGGGGCGTTACCTCCACATGATCTGATGACAGTATCTTTCCTGCAATATCATCCCAATATTCGCTGTCATAGGCGCTGGTGGGTGTTGTGGAAAGTTCTTCCATTAACAGCTCTTCCAGTTGCCGGGAAATATCACCTGTCTGGTCTTCTTTGACCAGGTTGGATAATTCCTGCAACTCAGTGTCAGTAGCGGAGTGGTTCAATGCCTGCCGGAGCAGGTACGTAAGACGGTCCTGGATAAACAATTTGGTTGTTTTTTATAGTTTTTCGAACGTGGACGTAGTATTTTATAACGTGAAAAGGTCCCCTCTATACATACAGACGCGCCAACAATTATTTAGGACCTATTGGACTAAAAAAAAAATTATAGCTTCAGCAACCACAGTATCAGGGCGGGTATCAGGTGACCTGCAGCTTCCAGTTGCTTGCGGATGAACTGTAATGACCGTACCAGGGAGTTTTTAACGGTATTGGAGGAGAGAGACAGTTCCGTGGCGATCTCAGGTATCTTCAGGCCCTTTTCCCTGCTGAGCAGGTATATTTGTTTTGCCCGTGGTGGAAGTTGGGCAACGGCAATAGCTACCTGTTTAATCATGGAAGTAAAGACCATGTTCTCTTCTATACTGAAGGCCGGTTCGGTGGGTGTCAGAGTATCCATCGCTTTATGATGGACTGCCTGTTTCCTCAGATAGGTAAATGACTGGTAGAAAACGATACGGAGTAGCCAGGATCGTGGTTGGGCTATTTCGGGCAGTTTGTCGCGGCTGATCCATAGCCGCAGAAATGTTTCCTGGATAATATCTTCGGTAACAGCAGCTGTTTTAGTGATATGCAGAGCTAGTGCACGGAGTTGAGGCACATATTTATGAAAGAGCCGCCGGAAAGCGGTTTCATCTCCTTCAGAGATGGCCTGAAATAATTCTTTATCGTCGTATGATTGCGCATGCATGCCGGAAAACCCCTGTTGCTAAAGTAGCAAAATCCTGCTGAAGATTATAAATTCCGGGGGATCGTTGAAAAAAAGGATGTTTCCCGTGCTGGTATAATTACGAGAAACATCTTTTTTCTTAATTCCGTGTTACCGGTACAAACAATACCGCATCTGCCACTACGGTGCCAGGTGATTTACCCGTGCGAAATTCTACCCAGGCTCCAGCTGTCAGCTCATAAGTACCCAGCTGTACCCATTCTCCGGAGGTTTGCCCTTCTACTTTAATACTACCCGCATCAATACTGGTATCATGAGATGTTTTCCCGTCATAAATGGTTACTGCCGTATGTGGGGCCTGGCCTTGTACACGCGGTACGTAAGTATATACTTTGTACCTGCCTGCTTTCTTTATTTCCGGTGCATAGTGTACACGCTTTTCACCGCCGCTATGGTCCACCAGCATAGAAGGGCCATAGCCACCGTGGCGTTCCGTCTGCCAATCTCCTGTTATGGTTACCCGTGTGGGGTCGTTGTCATCTACCAGGATCTCGGGAGTACTGTTATCTGCAAGCGGGTTTTCCGCTAACATCCGCTGCACTTTGGCCACATCAGTCTGCTGTACCGTAGCACCGTCATTGATGGCTACCGTAGCAGCGGTGGCGGCAGACTGCGCCAGCACCATGAAAACAGGTTCCATACGGATAGAGCCATAGGCGATATGCGAGGCCGACAGGCAAACCGGTACCAGGAGGTTGCTGCATTGTTCCTTTTTAGGTATGATAGCGCGATAGGAAACCGGATATGGCCCAAAGCCTCCGATTTGTACGTCTCCTTCATTTTTAACCATACCATTTACGACTAAACGCTGACAGTTGTGAGAGTCCATCGTATATGCTGCCATACCTATGCCATCAGTCACTTTTTCCTTGCCTTCACAGTTGGCCTGCGTCATCACATATGCGCCTACCATGCGGCGTACTTCCCGTACATATAGCTGTGGTGACCAGTGTCCGTTAGCGGTATATTCATCCTTTGGATAACCCCATTGCAGCATTTCCTTACGGAGATGTTCCGGTACGCGGGGATCATGACCAATGAAGTACAACAACCCTTTTGTGTAACTTTCGTGACGCTGGATAATCTGCTTCCGTGTAGCGGCATCCCCATCCGGGTAGTCATAATTCTCACCTATCATATCCGTGGAGAAAGCGCCATTATTGTTGATATCTGTTTTGCCATTGGGCATATGATCTATTTTCAGGATGGCATTCAGGTTTTTCGCATGGATCTTCTCCAGCACCCGGATAAGTAACTCATACCGCTCTGGCTGGTAGTCTGTAGGCCGGGTAATGGGGATGCTGTTTTCCGGTACATTAGACAGACAGATCCGGAAGTTGTAGGATTGCAACTTTTTGTCGCCTGCACCCTGCTCATCCAGTTTTGCCGGACTGATACCCCAGAGCAGCCCACTCTCTGGCTTACCAGGTACTTTGTAAGGGTCAATACCATCGGGGAACTGGTGTTTATCTTTCAGTTGTACGCCATTGTAAGTTTCGTTATATAAGCTATTGGCTTCACGGCCTACTGTATATTCTACACCGGCTTTCGCCATCAAATCTCCTTCATAAGAGCAATCGATGAACATTTTTGCGCGGATAATGCGTGTGTGCTTTCCAGTTAATGTTATGGAGGTAATTGCGCCGTTGTTTTTTTCCACCTTATCCAGCTGGTACCCGTACATTATTGGCAGACCGGCAGCTTTGATATACTGATCAAAGGTTTGCGTAGCCACATGTGGTTCAAAAATCCACTGTTCGAAGCGCCCGTAGTGGGTACCTATCTTCCGGTAAAAATCCCTGGAAATACCGGTGATGGCAGATTTATTACCAATATCGGTATATCCCAGTCCTCCGGTGGTAAGGCCCCCAAGCTGTTTGTCGGGCGAGATGAGTAACACCGTCTTATGCAGTTTTTTGGCAGTATAGGCGGCGATGACACCTGCAGAAGTACCACCATATACACAAATATCTACTTGCTGTGGTGGTTCCGTTGCTTTTACTGCAAGACCAGCCAATAGCGGTATTGCAATTAATAATGGTTTCAGTTTCATAGTTTGTCAGTTGTTGGGCCCGCATCGGGATGCGCTAAAAGTAATAAAATATTTATGGGTAGTGGTGGGAGAATTTTCTGTGAATGTCTATGGCCAGCTCGGGAATATTCTCCGGCGGGGGAAAACGAAATTTATCTTCATGTGAGGATTCTCCGATAACATCGTACAATGTGTGGTCAAAATGGTATAAAAAAAACGGCCTGTTAGCTGATAACTTCGTAGGAGATAAATATGAGCTATATCCATGATCGAAAAAGGAAAGGGATTTATCCCGGTAATGCTGACACCATTTAAGGATAATGGAGCAATAGATTTTGACGGACTTACGGAATTAACAGAATATTATCTGGCATCGGGTGCATCCGGATTGTTTGCCAATTGTCTGTCCAGTGAAATGTATAACCTGACCAGTGAAGAAAGATTACAGCTGGTAGAACATGTTGTTAAAGTGGTGAATGGCAGGGTAACGGTAGTGGCTACCGGTACTTTTAAAAGCCCGCCTGAAGAACAGGCTGGATTCATGAAACGGATGTATGATAAAGGGGTCGCTGCAGTAATCATGATAACAGGTATCCTGGCCCAAAAGAATGAATCAGATGAAGTATTGGACCGGAATATCTTTCGTTTGCTGGAACTGACCGGGCAAATTCCATTGGGCTTTTATGAATGCCCGGTGCCTTATAAAAGAGTACTTTCTGCTGAACAATTGGGCCGTTTTGTTGATACCGGAAGAATCATTTATCATAAGGATACCAGCCTGGACCTGGATGCCATCAAGGCGAAGAATAAGGTTTGTGCTACGCATAAAGATTTTGGTCTGTATGATGTGTATATGGCGCATGCGGTGGCATCATTAAAGGCAGGGTCCGCAGGATTATCTCCCATTGAGGGTAATTTTTTCCCGGAGCTCACAGTATGGCTTTGTAAAAATTATAATAACGCCCGTTTAGCGGAGGAAGTAAATAAAGCCCAGCAGTTTTTCATTACGGAGGCACCATCGATGCACCATATCTATCCTATGTCGGCTAAGTATTATTTGCAGCAAGGTGGATTAAAAATTTCTACATTTGCGAGGACTGGTAAGGCGAATAGATTTACCAGTGAGGTTAAGCAGCAGGTGGATGCACTGAGAGAAAAGTATACCGCACTAAAAAGTATGTTATCTATTTAAAAAACAAATGCTACGTTATAATGACCCATGTTTATAGTAAAACACTGGCTATCTGCTGCATGATGGTGGCAACAATTATCTGCAAACGGACACTTGTGATGGCACAGCCTGCTAACCCGGAGCTGCAGATTCTTAAATATAATCATCCTGGCCTTGTCGTAGATTTAGGTGTTGGGCTTTGGGCCTGGCCTATTCCTATGGATTTTGATAATGATGGTGATATGGATCTGCTGGTTTCCTGTCCGGATAAACCATTCAACGGTGTTTACTTTTTTGAAAATAAAAGCGGAGATAAAAATCCGGTATTTGCACCTCCTGTAAGATTGGGGAAATCGCTGAAGGATGCGCAGGTATCTTATGTAAATGGTAAAGCCAGGATATTGGTGCCAGGTGCTGAAATCATCAACTTTACCACCACTTTTGGAGAAGAAGAAAAACAATTGCTGGCTGTTGATGCTGTATTGGAAGGATTAAAGAAGAAACCACGCTTTAATCAATGGAAACTGGTAGACTATGATAATGATGGGGATGAAGATATTATTATAGGAATTGATGATTGGTCTGATTACGGTTGGGATAATGCATATAATAGTGAAGGGCAATGGACAAATGGTCCATTGCATGGGTATGTTTTCCTGATTGAAAATAAAGATGGAAAGTATCTCCCTAAAAAGAAAATACAGGCAGCCGGTGAGGATATTGATGTATACGGTGCCCCCTCCCCGAACTTTGCAGATTTTGATGGAGATGGTGACCTGGACCTTATTTGCGGAGAGTTTCTGGATAAGTTCACTTACTTCGAGAATATAGGTACCCGCAGTAAACCTGTATATGCTAAAGGCAGGCTGTTGGAAAACGCATCTGGAATTATTAAGATGGACCTGGAAATGATTGTTCCGGTGGCGGTAGACTGGGATAAGGATGGTTTTACTGATCTGGTGGTAGGAGATGAAGATGGGAGAGTAGCACTCATCAGACATACTGGTAAGTTTAAGCAGGGAATGCCGGTATTTGAGTCGCCGGTATATTTTAAGCAGGAGGCAGATAATGTAAAGTTTGGAGCGCTGGCTACTCCGGTAAGCGTAGACTGGGACGGTGATGGGGATGAAGATCTTATCACCGGGAATTCTGCCGGATACATTGCTTTTATTGAGAACCTGGGTGGAAACGGAGCAACACCCAAATGGGCCGCGCCAAAATTACTGGAAAGTGAAGGAAAGGTTATCAGGATCCAGGCTGGCAATAATGGCTCCATACAGGGCCCGGCAGAGGCTAAATGGGGATATACAACATTATCCGTGGCAGATTGGGATGGCGATGGCCTAAAGGATGTGATCGTAAACTCTATTTGGGGACAGGTGGTGTGGTTTAAAAACACCGGTAGCAAACGTGCACCAAAATTGGCCAAACAAGCATATGTTAAAGTAGACTGGGGCAATGCTGCTATCCCCAAACCATCCTGGATGTGGTGGAAACCGATGCCTGGAATGCTGGCTACGGAATGGAGAACTACACCCCATGCGATTGACTGGAATAAGGATGGTGTCATGGACCTTGTTATGCTGGATCATGATGGCTACCTGGCCTATTTTGAAGGCTTTAAAAAAGGAAAGGAAAAAATATTAAAACCAGGTAAAAGAATATTCTATGGCAGTGAAATTGGCGGCTTTGACCCCAATCACTGGCCTACTGTAACAACACCGGATACACTCAGGTTAAATACAAGACCGTTTGGTGCCAGCGGCAGAAGGAAGTTCACCATTGCGGATTGGGATGGGGATGGAAGACCTGATATCCTGGTAAATAGTTTGAACGTAAATGTGTTGAGAAATACCGGGATAACAGATGGGATGGTGCAAATTAATACGAATGCCAAACCTGTATCAGCCATTGAATTGGCCGGTCATGACACCAGTCCTACTACTGTAGACTGGAACAAGGATGGTATTCGAGACCTGCTGGTGGGAGCAGAGGACGGGCATTTTTATTACATGCCCAATCCGCGAGCTAAAAAATGATTCCCCGTTTTTATATAATTGCTGCTTACTGATTGCAGTGTGGTTGCTTTGTCGGATTTCCTCAGCAGGGACTGGCAAGTGAAATTTTGCATTATTTATTTGAATAGTGCGGGCTGGTCTTTATTTTTGGACCAGTATAAAAAGAAATGATCTTTATGAGGCAATATATATTGACTACCGGTATTTTCCTTTTTACCATGCTGAAGGTATATGCGCAACAGCAACAATCTGCGGGCTGGTTTGCTGCATTTAATACTTTCCGTATTCCTTCTTCCAAATTCAGCGTGCATCTGGATGCAGCGGTACGTTCTGCTGATAAGTTCGAAGCTTTTCAGACATTTATCGTACGTCCCGGCATCAATTACCATTTAAGTGGAAATATGATTGCTACCGTAGGCTACGCCTGGGTAAATTTACGCTCCATTTATTCAAATACGGCCAACCAGATCGATTATGATTACCTGTCGGAGCATCGTATATGGGAGCAGTTTATCATCAACCATAAGGTAGCTTTTGTCCCATTGCAGCACCGGTTCAGGGTAGAACAGCGTTTTATGCCTAAAAGTGTTGTGCATGGCAACGGATTACAGAATGACGGATTTGAACTGGCCAACCGCTTCCGCTACTTTTTAAGGGGAATAATTCCTGCTGATGGCGCTAAAACATTCGAAAAAGGAGCCTTCGCAGCGGTACAGAATGAATTGTTCCTCAATTTTGGAGACCCTACCCGGACAAATGGTAAAGCTTTTGATCAAAACCGGGCTTATCTGGCTTTAGGCTACCGGTTCAGCCCCAAGTTTGATGTGGAAGGCGGATACCTGAACCAGTTTGTTTCGGGGGCAGGAAGTGTACGCACTACTTTTCATATAGCACAAATTGCTACTTATGTAAGGCTTTAGATAAGAAAATGGTGTACCAGGCCATATACGATGCTAAGCAGTATGAGCAGCAAAATATTGATTTTAAATCGTTGGATTAATACCAGCGAAATAATAACCCATATCAACGCTATCAGGTCCAGTTTGGAAAGGGCTACGCCGTGTGGAAACAGGATATCTTTTCCAAGGTAAAATGTCAGATTCATGATAACGCCTACTACGGTAGCCGTTACTAAAGACAATATGCTTTCAATGGTCAGCTTTCCCTGCGTTTTCTCTATAAATGGTGCTCCAACAAAAATGAACATGAAGCTGGGTAGAAAAGTAAAATAGGTAGTAGCGAGCAAACCAGCAGTACCCATTAGGAGTGATTCATTAAAATGATTGTATCCGGCCATGAAACCTACATAGGACAGAACAATGATCAGGGGGCCTGGTGTCGTTTCCGCCAATGCAAAGCCATCAATCATCTGTACCTTGCTTAGCCATTGCAATTTAGTCACACTGAACTGCGCCACATAGGGAATGACAGTGTAGGACCCACCTATAGTTACAAAGGCGGTCTGCGTAAAGAACAGGCCCATATCCCTCCAGAAATGGAAGTCTGTTAGGAAGAGTATAAACAGGCCAAACGGGAGCAGCCAGATCAGCACAAAAACACCTAATTGTTTTAATACGGTCTTTGTTTTAAAGACATGACCGGCATCTGACGAATGTTTATTGAGGTAATACAGGTGTTCGTTTTTATCCTCCTGAATATGTTTGTTTTTTACATGCAAAAGGGATGGATGGAGATATCTGATGATGATAGCAAGCGTGATAGTGCCGGCAATAATCGGAATCATGGAGAGATGGAAAAAGTAGGTAGCAACAAATGCCATAGCGGCCACAAAATAATGAAGCACCCCATGCAGCGCCTTTTGCCCCACTTTATAAGTGGCAATCAATATGATGGCAATAACAGCGGGTTTCATACCACTGAACATAGCAAGTACCCAGGGGATATTCCCATAAAGTACATATATCATGCTTAAGGCAAGTAAGATAAACATGGAGGGGAGCACAAATAAGGTACCTGCTGTAATACCTCCCTTTTTGCCATGTAATTTCCATCCGATATAAATGGCTAATTGTTGTGCTTCCGGGCCAGGCAGTACCATGCAGTGATTCAGGGCATGGAGAAACTTGCTGTTGCTGATCCATTTTTTCTGATCCACTAAAAAATCATGCATAATGGCAATATGTCCTGTAGTACCACCAAAACTAATCCAGCCTAATCTGCACCAAAACATAAAGGCTTCCCTGAAGGTGGGCTTCACAACTTTTTCTTCCATAGTAATTGCTGCCTGGTTCCCCAATGGATAGCTGATCCATGGCAATAAAAAGGACCCTCATTCTCATTAAATGAATACTTTTTTCCTGTTAAATCAGGTGGTGAAAAAGCGTCGGAAAGATGATGTGGAGCGTCAGGAAACCAGGCTTTTTTTGATGAAAAATGATGTCCGGAAATGGACATTGAAATAGGGTGTAAAAGTACAAAAAATGCTGCGGAAAGCCAAGCTTTTGCGGCATAAAATGATCATGGATTTATAGCGGGATAAGGGCTTGAATGCAGTGCGATGCAATTCTAGTTGTCTTGATGAAAAAAGTGCCCGGTATATGTATATACGACAGTTATGCAGCGGCATTACGTCAAAATGGAAAAAAGGGGTTTAGCAGAATAAGCACCAGTAACAAAACAGGCTGGAGATACTCAGGTAAGCACATAATGGGATGTAAACATTGTTATCCAGTCTGGCAAACGCAGTATAACGGACGCTTTTGGTTAAACCAACATAGTTGAAATCGCCAATAACCCGGAGTAAAAAGATGCATCCAACAACAAGAAGTCCGTACCGGGAAATATTGCGGAGCAGTAGTTGATCAATGGTAAAGAGGTGGGCTGCATGGAGTAGGGCAAACCCCAGTAATCCTGCTGCTACCAGGAGGGTAGCTCCCTTGCCTGGTATAAAGGCTTTCTGGTCCTTTCCTGCTTTTTGAGGCACTGCATTGGCCATCGCCCATTTGCCTCCAAATGCCCAGTAAATATGCAGGATAGAAAGGGCTAAAAACAGCAGCGCATTTATCACTAATAAAACATAGACTATGCCGGTGGGTTTACTCATTTATTTAATATTGTAGCTGTCTGCGGTATGATAACATCTGCAAAAATATTCATTATATTCCTACTTTACATCAAAGCAAGAAGACGAATGAAGCATGCCGGAGAGATAATTATCCGCGAAGCGACCCCTGCCGACAGCCCGGTGCTGGCCAATATATTTCTGGTTGCCCGCCAAAGTACTTTTGACTGGATGGATCCAGGTAGTTTTTCTCTGTCAGATTTTAGTGCGCAAACGGAAGGAGAGCGGGTGTTCCTGGCAGCGAGCCCTACCGGGGAGGTGGTTGGTTTTATAGCTGTTTGGGTGAATGCCTGTTTTATTCACCACCTGTTTATACTGCCGGCATATCAGCGGCAGGGGATAGGACAGCGGTTGATAAACAGCTTGCTGGCCTGGCTTCCCCTGCCTTACCGGTTGAAATGTTTGGTACGGAATGAAGCTGCACTGGCCTTTTACCGGCAAAATGGCTGGCAGCAGCTGGAAACGGGAAATACGGATGGAGAGGAATTTATCCTGCTTGAATTGAAGGATATTCCTGCTGTTATCTCACCTGCCCGTTTCCATGAATGAACCATTTTTCCGTTACTAATTTTTCCAGCGCAAAAGGCCCTCTGGCATGTAGTTTTTGTGTAGAAATCCCTATCTCAGCTCCCAGCCCGAATACACCACCGTCGGTAAAGCGCGTAGACGCATTCACGTACACGGCTGCAGCATCTACTTCCTGTAAAAAACGTTCACTGATAGCGGTGTTTTCTGATATAATGGCTTCCGAATGTTTGGAAGAAAATACCCGTATATGTTCTAAAGCGGTATCTGCATCCGCTACTATTTTAACGGAGCATTTGAAATCGAGGAATTCCCGGCCAAAGTCTTCCGGCGTGGCTTTAAACAGGTAAGGATAAGCCGCTTTTTCCAGGATATCAAATGCAACAGGGTCTGCGTATATTTCTACCTGGTAGGCCGATAAAGCAGGTACCAGTAGCGGCAGAAAATCATTGGCTACCGGCGCATCTACCAATACCGTATCTAAGGCATTGCATACAGAAGGGCGTGATACCTTGGCATTGGTGACAATGGCCGCTGCCTGCTGAAGATTGGCTGTTTTTTCCACATAGGTATGACAAACACCAGCACCGGTTTCAATAACAGGTACCCTGGAGTTTTCGCGTACATACTCTATTAACTGCTGCGACCCTCTGGGAATGATAATGTCAATATATTTTACAGCGGTCAGCATTTCTGCAATCAGGCTCCGGTCGGGTGGCAGTAGCTGCACAGCATGCACGGATACATTAAATTCCTTCAGCGCCTCCTGTATAATACCGACCAGGCAGGTATTGGTGAAAAATGCATCTGTACCTCCGCGAAGCACGCATACATTACCGGAGCGTATACATAACGCTGCCACATCTATCGTTACATTGGGCCTTGACTCATAGATCACACCCACTACTCCCAAAGGCACTGTTTTCTTTTGCACCAGTAGGCCGTTTTTTAGCTTGTTTTCCAGGATCAGCTGGTTGGCCGGATCAGGAAGTCGGGCAATATCATGGAGGCTGGTACAGAGGTCCTGGATTCTGGCCTCATTGAGCAACAGCCGGTCTTTTTTTGGATCCTGATCAGACATTTGATCAAGGTCCTGCTGATTGGCGGCAATAATTGCTGTAGTATTAGCTGCCAGCATCACAGCTAGTCTTTCCAGCAGTGCTTGTTTTTGTATATCAGGCAGTGCCTTTACGGATTGTGACGCCCGTTGTGCCTGTTCCAATAAAGGTTGTATGGATTCCATTTACCTGTGATTTAAATGTTAGGGATCAGAGCAGCACGATATCATCTGCATGTGCTACTTCTACATTCTGGGCCTTGCTGCTGGCAGCAAGTGTATCGGAGGATATTTTAGCCCTGGCTACTGCGATGGCATTATTCTCTTCATCGAGTATTTCAAATACCTCTCCGCACTCAAATTTCTCCAGCACAGCCTTTACGCCTACTGCCAGCAGGCTGTGGCGTTTTTGCAAGGCATTGTTGGCGCCAGCATCCACCTGCAATCTGCCTGTCACCAGGCTGCCGCTGGCCAGCCATTTCTTACGGGCGGGCATACTACAGGGCTGCGGCAAACAGAGGGTACCGGTCTTTTCTGCAATAGCATTTAAAATACCATCTGCTGTCCGGATACCGAAGATCACCACTTTAATACCCATACGGGTAGCAAGCCGGGCAAAAGTAAGCTTGGAAACCATACCGCCTAAGCCCAGTGCTGATTTCTCTTTGTCTGCCAGGCCCAGGGCCTCTTTATCAATTACATCTATTTGGGGAACTACCTGACCCGATTTATCTAATACGCCTGCAACAGAGGTGCTGAAGAGCAGGAGAGAGGCGCCAAACCCTACTGCAATGAGGGTAGCCAGTTCATCATTATCAGAAAATTTCAGTTCCAGGCTGCTCACCACGTCATTTTCATTGGCAATGGGGATAATGTTATTGGCCCATAACTCTTCATAAGTCTTCTTGAGCTGCAAAAACTGATCACGATTGGAAAAATGCTGGCGCTCGCACAGGCTTTGCGCAATAGAAATGCCATAGGGCGCAAAATATTGGGAATATTTATTCAACAATAAAGGATTGCCAATAGCAGCCGCAGCCTTACGCTCGCTGATACTTCCGCTGTAATGATGCAGTAGCTTTTTACCTGCTGCCACTGCTCCGGAAGACACCAGTACTACCTGGTAGTTGGCATGTATTGCAGCTACCTGCCGGGCTATATCCGCCATAACTCCCTCATCCAATTCCCCGTTTTCGCGGGTAATGGAAGCAGTCCCAAATTTTATTACTAATATCGGTTTGTTCACTTCATCTCCTTATTTGGAGATAAAAATATTAAAATAGGCCGAGCTTTTTTAGTTGCATTTTATAAACCTATAACAGTGAATAATACCTGGCTCACCGTTTATCAGTAGCGCTGCTATTCATGATTGCAAAGTTGATTTTTTAATTATGTGTTATTACGTAAGCGCCTACTGTTTGTTTATTGCCAGGAAGTGTATTCAAAAAGATCGTATATATCTTTCCTGCTTGTAAATCCAGATGCGACAAAGCATCTGAGGCAATCGGAATAATCGTTTGATCTGCTGCTTTTTTAATCACCAGGGTGGTTATCCCTGCATCAATAGAGAAAAAAGGACCAATGGAAAAGGCATTTAGCTTGTCGCCGGAAAGTACGGCGCCTCCGGCACTGCCATATGCAATGCTGGTAAATAGCAGATGATCTTTCTCAGGACCTTTTTGTGTGACACTGACGGCAGGTATACCGGCTGCCAGATGTACCAACCGGAGCTTTGTTTTGCCTGCTGCCGGGGCTTCCAGGTTATCATAAAACAGGATCAGGGTATCCTGGGAGAGATCCTCTTTTTTGCGTGCCGCAAATACGGAATGATAATAGCCCGGTATAGGGCCATTAGGCCCTCCGGAAGCAGAAAAAGTGGCCTGATTACCAAATTGCCGGGATACTTTATAACTGGTACTGTTGCCCTCCGTAAAATTAATCTGTACGTTGCCGAAAGTAGCAGGCAAATAGGGGGAGGCCTGGTTGATCTCAACAGGTTTCGTGGTTACCACTGTTGTAAAAGTGAGAAACTGCAGGGAGGCATTGACTGGCCTGGCATTTACAAAACTCACTTTAGCGCTGAGTGGCGGCCTTTCTGCTGCATTAACATCCAGGTATTCATTTTTGTTACAGGCTGTTAGTAACAGCCCTGATAAACTGCTGAATAATAAGAGCTTGCTATAACGGATGCCTGTTTTGGCAGGCAGATAGGTGATGATATCGTTGATTTGTTTCATGGTTCATATAAGTTTAAAAGCGGGCTAATAATCTTGCAAAAGGTTGAATGCCGGCGCTGCCATTCTGAATACCCACTACTGTCGGATTTCTCAGCCCTGAGATTATCGGACTGGAATAGTCGCCCAGCACGTTAAATACATTGTTTACGCCTAGTGTTACCTGTATTTCAGGCGTGATGCGGTAACCAGCAGAGATATCCGTTACCCATATGGCATGTAGTTTTTGAAAGTAATAATCAGGTTGGGGGAAAGTGGCATTCTGTGCAGTGGCTGTCGTAACTGATCCAAAATATACCGTACGTAACAGGTAGTTAAACCGGCGTCCGTTATACAATGCCTGGAGCGTAATCTTTTGCCGGGGGATGTTAGTCGTTACCCGGGCCTTTTCTGCTTCACTGAAAATAACATAACGGTATTTCTCCAGCTCTTTAGGGGTATTGACCTGGGTAACCTCATTTTTTACAAAATTACCTCCGGCGATGAAATGGATACTACCGGTACGTATGGGTATCTTGTAACTGCCGGTAAATTCTATTCCTTTGGTGCTTGTACTGAAAGCATTGTAGAAGAATTTCGCCTGTGTGGTACCTGTTTGTAAAAGGAGATTCCTTACTTCTGCCGGCAGGTTAGCATCTGTAGCGGAGAAATTGCCGGTGTTGCCTACCCGGTTGTCGATGTCTATCAGGTAGGCATCAACGGTCAGTTCCACATTGGCAGCTGGCTGGGAAGTGAGGCCGGCCGTATAGCCACGCGACTTTTCCGGCCTGAGCAACGGAATACCAAGGGCACGTGTAGCTGCACTTTTATTAGAGGCCGTTACCTGATCAATTGCCCTGCCTTGCTGAAAGCTGGTAGAGGTTTCCGTATAATAGAACTGTGCCAGGTCTGGCGCCCGGAAACCGGAGTTGACTGCTCCTCTGATCCCCAGCCATTTTGCAAAGCTGTACCGGGTGGCGATTTTTCCGGTGGTAACGTTGCCAAAGTCTGAAAAGTTTTCAGCACGTACCGCCGCAGATACCAGCCAGTTTTTAGTGATATTGGCTTCTATATCCACATAACCTGCTACAATAGCACGGTTTACATTTACTTCATTGCCCGGACGAAACCCCGCGTGGATTTGCGACCCCGGAGAAAGTCCGTTCAATGCAAGAAAACCTGCATCAGACTGATAGGGAATGCCTGCGGCTGAGGTATCTATTTTGTAAATGGGACGCAGGTCGGCTTTAATATAGGAAGCCTCTTCTCCTGCAATGATCTGGTACGTTTCTACACGGTATTGTCCGCCAAAAGCCACATTTACGCCATGAAGTGTCTTGTCGAAGTAACGGCTGAAATCCAGGCTGGCGGTGTTCTGGGAGGCATTGTACTTTCCGGCGTCAAAGGTAGTGGGACTCTTTAATCCCAGGCTGGCGTTCAATGAATTGGAGATGACGTTACCAAAATTATTTTTGCCATATACGTTGGAAAGGTCTACCTGCCAGCGGCCAATTTTTCCGCGTATGCCAAGGGCCAGCGATTTATCTGTAATGTCATTGTCCATAGCAGGTAAAAAGCCGTCCGGATAAAGAAAGGAATTATTCCGTTCCGTCCATCCCGGTAAGCGGTATACTGCGGTAAACTGGGAATTACGATGACTGATCCCTCCAAAGGCATATATTTCAAAGTCTGCTTTAACTGGTACCACTGCATTGAAAAACAGCAAAGCATCTTTAGCTTTATTAGAGCCACCGCCACGTTGATCAAAATGATGCCGGTCTATTCCTCTTGCCTTCAGGATGGCTTCGTCTATTTCGCGGGTATAGATTGCATCGTAAGGCCTGGTATTAGCTCCGCCGCCATATATCGGTCCGTTATAAAGACCCGCATCATCGCGGCCGGGCTGCAGTGATATTGCCTGGGTAGCAAATTCTGCAGTAGTATTCAGGTACCCGCCATTGTTTCCGATTTTTACACCGTAATTGGCGCTGGTACGCGTGCTTAATCCATCTCCCCGTCGGCGGGTACTGGCAGTACTACTTACTGTCAGCTCATCTGTCTTTTTCCGGAGCACAATATTGATCACACCAGCAATGGCATCAGAACCGTATTGCGCTGCTGCGCCATCCCTTAATATTTCTATACGCTCTATGGCACCTGCAGGAATAGCATTCAGATCGTAACCGGTAGCGCCATTACCTAATCCACCCCAGTTTACATTGGAACTTTTATGCCTTCTTTTACCATTTACCAGTACTAATAACTGATCTACTCCCAGCCCTTTTAATTGTACCAGATTGAGTGCTGAACCGGCATCACCGGCGTTGCTACCATTTACGGAATGAAAGGAAGGTGATACATACTGCAATAACTGTGTAATACTGGTTTGTGGGGCTGTTTCCTGTAATGTCCTGATATCTATAATGTCTACCGGTACCGGAGAATTGAGCTTGGTGCGGTTAGCACTGCGAGACCCCACAATCTGTACTTCACTGAGGGCCTTACTGTTTTCCTGTAAGGATACAGAGAGTCTTTTGTTATTACCGGTAATGACCTCCTGGGAATGGTATCCGATAAAGGAGAAAATAAGCACACTATCCTTAGGGGCATTTAATTGGAAGGTGCCATCATTACGGGAGCTTACTCCCTGCCCCGTACCTTTTACTACGATCGAAACACCAGCCAGTGGTGTATTGTCCCGTGCAGATACTACCACACCGGTGATAACCTTTTCCTGTGCAATAGCTGGTATGATGAATAATAGCGTATAAAAAAGGAGGTGTATTTTTTGTTTCATGTGTATCTTTTTTAGAGCTGCTAGCTATGAGCAATGATGTTTTGTTGGCAATGCCTGATGTTTCCTGGGTTTAATGAGCGACCCTCTTCACAAAACGGTCATCTGTAAGTGCTACCAGGAATGCTTCCAGATCACTGACTTCCTGCTCACTGAGATTTAGTGGTGCATTAAGTGACAGGTCGCGGTTAATGCCATCATGAACAACTACATCCGGTTTATTGTAATATGCAATCACTTCCCGGAGTGTTTTAAACATGCCATTATGCATGTATGGTGCTGTAACAGCTACATTCCTTAAGCCGGGTACCTTAAAAAAGCCCATGTGTGCAGTATCCCTGGTGGCATCAAATCTGCCTGCATCCAGTAGGTTTTTACCATTATACAAACCGATGTTTTTAAAGCGGTCTGCGGTAAAATCTTCACCGGAATGACAGTTGTTACAGTTGGCCTTACCAATAAACAATAACCTGCCCCGGATGGCTTCGGGGGACATCGCATGATCGTCCCCGTTGATATACCTGTCATACGGACTGTTGGCAGTTTCCAGGGTACGTTCAAATGCTGCAATAGCTTGGAGCAGGTTCTTTTCTGTAACGGGGGTATTGAATACCTGCCGGAAAGCTTGCTGGTAAACTACATCTGCATTGAGCCGGTCAACTGCTTCCTGTATAGGTAAGCCCATCTCTGCAGGAGAAATGATAGGTTGTAATGCCTGTTCTTCCAGGGTAGCTGCCCTGCCATCCCAGAAATAGTTAGGCCTGCCGGATAAATTGGTAATAGCAGGTGTGTTGCGGGTAGTGGGTGTACCATTAATTCCCTTACTGAAGGCAACCGTATCTGCAAAAGCATATTGCGGCAAATGACAGGAGGCACAGCTGAGCGTTTTGTCTTTAGAGAGGATGTTGTCAAAAAACAATTGTTCTCCCAACTGAGCTTTGGTAACCGGCGTATTGTTGTTCCGGCTTGTTTGAAAACCTGCCAATAGTGTGGCTATTGATAGGCCACCCAGCAATAGAAATATCATTCTTCTTATGATCATGCTTAGCAATGGTTGATGAGTTCAGGCAATACGATTCCTGTTAAAGGCTTTGCAGCCTTTTAGGGCAGGTATATCCTGCCTGTTAAACAGGATGTAAAATGGAAGTTGCTTCAGGGGGATTCCGGATGTGTTAGCATATCCCCTGGAATGATATGTTACTCCAGGGGTATGATAACAACCTGCTTAGATAATGGTTGGTTTTTATACAGTGTTTATTGTGCGCTTGCTACCAGTACAACATCCAGGTCAAAATCGTCATAGATAACTTTGTCGCCCAGGTTCTCAAAAAAGCTTTTTGAACGGAATTTGATATCGTATTTGGTACGGTCTATTTTAATATTCGCTTTTGCGGAAAGTTTGTTGTTGGCCACAGCAATAGTTGCCGGAAAAGTGATGTTGTTGGTAATACCTTTAATCGTAAGCTTACCGGCAACGTCGTATTTTCCCGTACCTTTTGCAGTAACACCGGTGATAGTGAATTCGGCAACAGGAAATTTTTCTACGGAGAAAAAGTCATCACTTTTCAGATGGGTAAGCAATTTACTCCTGGTTTCCGGGTCTGTAATATCTGTATTGGTAATAGTGCGGGTATCCAGGGTAAAGGTGCCGCTTTTAAGGGCATTGTTTTCTACCTGTAATGTACCTCCGTTGATGTTGATGTTACCGGAGTGTTCGCCGGTCACTTTTTTGCCTGTCCACGTAAGTTTGCTCTGCTGGTTGTTTACCAGGAAAGTAGTGATTTTAGCAGGAGCGGGATTGTTAACGGTGCTTTTATGTGCAGCTGGTTGCCGGGATATCTGAACGGTAAAAGCCATTAAAACAAATATTACAGCAATCAGGGCAAGAGAATTTAAGCGTTGCATATATGGTATTGTTAGCTGGTGGTGATATAAATATTATCGAATGAATGTTGGTGTTGCTAGTACCTGTAAGGCTATCGGAACAGCCTTACAGGATTTGGAAAAAGGAAACTACCAGACAGATCAGGGGCGCTTTCGCATTAATGTCCATTGCTGGCCACTACTGTTTTTTCTGCAGGTATGGGTTCTGCCAGCAGCGCATCCAGATCTTTATTCCATTTGGCTACATATTCTTTATAATAGGTGCCGGTAACTTCTCCGGTATAGCCCGTATGGATCTGACGTACTTCTCCCTTGCGGTCAATAATGATCGTGGTTGGAAACGCCATCATACGGTTGAGCGCGGGGAGCTTTTCTGAAGCCACTTTCTTATCAGCAATACCGCCAAACAAAATATCATATTCTATATTGTATTTTTCTTTCAGTTTACCCAAGGTGTAACGGGCATATTCCAGATCATCCTTTTGTTCAAACCCAATGGCAATGGCTTCTACGCCACGGTCTTTGTTTTTATGAAACCAGGGCGCCAGGAAGGAGGTCTGATCGGTACAGTTAGGGCACCAGGTACCTATGATTTCCACAATGACTACTTTTCCCTGATACTTTTCATCACTGAGAGATACATTATTCCCATTCAGGTCGGGTAAAGTGAAGTCAAGTTTTTTATACCCTTCTTTGAGGTAGGTAAGTTTGTAGGGATCAGGAAGTTCGGCAGCAGCATTTTTTTCACCATCAAATTTGATATTGTTGTAAATACCCAGGCTTAATTCCCCTGAAAGGGATTTATCATCATTAATCTTTCCTTTAATATAGATGGGGCTGGGGCCGGTAAAGCCGGATAATACAAATTCGTCTCCCTGTACCGTACCTTCCAGTTCACGGCTGTCGCCTACCACAGACAGGATCACCCCGGTGAGCTTATTACCATTTTGTTTTAATAACCCTATTCTGTTTGGAGTGGCTTCTTTACTATATATTTTCAGGTCCCATTTACCAGACAGGTCATACGCAGGCGGGTTGGCTGTGCCTGGTTCAGCAAAGCGGTAAGACTTGCCATACTCTGCGGTGAAAGGCAATGCATTGCCCCGGAAGTTGGGCACCAGGCTGCGGTATTCCCCTGTGATTTTTCCATCAGATGCTATCCTGGCTACCAGTGCGGCATCATATGTATTCATTTTAATGAAGAGTGAATCATCACCAATGCGCTTTACATGGAACTCATCCCGACGGGATCCGTTCAGCAGGGTAAATACAGCATGCTCAGGATCTTTCCCTTTTAATTCAAAATTAAAGGGAACTTCAGATTCACTAATGGTAAATACCCCACGCCA
The DNA here is from genome assembly GCF_040567655.1 of Chitinophaga sp. H8. Lineage (NCBI taxonomy): Bacteria > Pseudomonadati > Bacteroidota > Chitinophagia > Chitinophagales > Chitinophagaceae > Chitinophaga > Chitinophaga defluvii. The sequence goes on from NZ_JBEXAC010000001.1 coordinate 843,792, forward strand.
GATACCTTCTTTTATAAAGGGCTTTTTGGGGGAAGCCAGTGCGGCGGTACTCCATACGGAAGCAGCCAGCAGGCTTGCTACAGCAAGACGGTTACTAATTTTCATAGTTGATTTTTTAATTGGATTAAATGACTTTGGTTTTCAGGGGAGTAGATTGTGGCCATAGCTACTCCGTTCATTCCTGATGCGGAATGGCAAATAGATAGGACACAAGCATTCCTGCATGCTCACACATCCTGAATAAACGGAGAAAGGCTTTTTAGCAACAAGCGCTCCCTGGCCGGGTGAAGTAAATGCAACATCGGTGGCAGTTGCGGTGGTAATGATTGTTGTTCATGGTTAGTCAATTTATATTTTACATATCGTTACCAGGTTAGCACTTATTCCAGGGTAGGAAAGTTGCTAGAAGTTCGCAGAGCCTGACTCTCCCTTCTTCTGTATAAATTAACTAATTAATGGTGGTGATTAATTAGAGTGGTAGTGCAAAGATAGGTGGGGTTATTTTATTTTCCAAATAATAGTCTATAAATTTTATGGACTAATAATAATCCATGATAAAAGCAGGTGTAGCAGGTAATTCATAAAAGGAGAGCAGAGGACTTAAGGAGCCTGATGTATTGATTAAAATAAAAAGTCCGGTAGATGAAAATGCTACCGGACTTTTTAAATATCATTAATTTTTAAGATCCTATTCCATATTATAGCTGTTCAGGCTGGCTGGAATATCATTGATATTAGCCCTGAAAGGCATTGTTTTTCCGTCAAACAAAAATATTTCCCAGCCATACTTCGGATCATTCATATCTATTTTATGAGAGGTGCCATCCGACAATTTAAAATGTAAAGTGTTATTATTCGTAACATCTATGATTTTAATGCCTTTGCTTTCCAGCAATTCTTTGTCGGCAGCCATGTAATTGAGATTGTCATCAGCCAGCGTATAAAAAGCTTCGTCTGTATTTGTTTTTTCTATGGCTTCAATTTTTGTACTGTCCGGTGTACAGAAAATAGCACAGGGAGTAGTAATGGTAATTATATTGGAAGTTCCTGACGCAGCGGTACTTTGTGCTGCCAGCGGAACGTCTGTGGCATTTTCCTGTGCTGACTGATCGGGCTGATGGCAAGCGGCAAGGCAAATCAAGATAATTGGCAAAAGTTGGTAATACTTCATGGAATAATAGTATGGTCTTTTAAATGACCTGTTTACAGGTTGTTCAAATACAGTATAAGGATATCGCAAATTTAACCTTAAATATTTAAAAAACAATTAGTGGGTACCTGCGATATTATTGTGTTGACTGGTAGTTTTTTTAATTATTACATCATAAATGTGCCCAATTTCTAATCCCTGAATAGCCCTTTCAAAAAAAAGTTGGCAGATTAGGAATTAGTATTACTTTTGTATTAACCAAATGGTTAAACATATTAGTTGATATGAACGCGGAAAAAAATACGGAAGAACAGATTATTGAAGCAGCCAAGAAGATCTTTACAAAAAAAGGATTGGCAGGTGCGCGTATGCAGGATATTGCAGATGAGGCCGGGATTAATAAAGCAATGCTGCATTATTACTACCGGAGCAAGGATAAGCTGTTTGAAATAGTATTTAACGAAGCGATCAATAAGGTCATGACCAATCTGAATACTATCCTGGCAGCGAAGATGCCTTTTCCGGAAAAGATTAAGGCAATTATAGAGAATTACATAACAGCTTTAACGGCTAATCCGCAACTCCCCTTATTTGTTCTGCATGAAATCACGCAGAATCCGGAAATGTTCATCAGGGAATTGAAAGCCAGGGTAGGATTTCCTAATGTAGCTGCTTTTATGAGAGAAATTGTGGAAGAAGGTGAAAAGGGCACTATCCGGAAAATAAGTCCGGTGCAGCTGGTGATGAATATCCTCTCCATGAGCGTATTTCCATTTGTTGCCAAACCGCTGTTTCAGGCAGTGGCTGAGATAGATGATGTGCAGTTCCGTATGATAATGGAAGATCGCAAACGGGTATTGGTAGAGTTTATTCTGGCGGCGTTGAGGCCGTAGTTTTTTTTATTTGCTTATTAACCATTTAGTTAAATAAAATAGTTGATAATGAAAAAGTTCGTTTGGTGCTTATTGTTAGTAGCTACTCAAACCAGCGCTCAGGATAGCACTGTTTTTACGCTGGAGCAATGCCAGCAACTGGCCAGGGAAAACTACCCATTGCTGAAGCAGCAAACGGTGCTGGACCAGATCCTGCAATGGCAAAACAAAAACAGCAACACGGCCTATCTGCCACAGGCAGAATTAAACGGACAAGCTACTTATCAGTCTGATGTAACACAGATCCCCATCAAACTTCCTAACATGACGATTCCTGTATTGCCTAAAGACCAGTACAGAGCCACCATAGATATAAAGCAGCTGCTGTATGACGGCGGATTTACCCGTGAACAAAAAGCATTACAATCCCTGCAGCAAAAATCAGAGCAACAGAAAGTAGAAGTGGAACTATATCGCCTGAAACAACAGGTAACGCAGGTGTACTTCAGTGCATTATTGGCGGAAGAGTATATCGCTGCTTCCCGTCAGGCGCAGGCAGATGTGCAACAAAGAATAGAAAAGCTGACTGCAGGCGTCAATAATGGTACTGTGTTGCCTTCTAATGTAGACCTTTTACAGGCAGAATTATTAAAGATAAACCAGCAGGAGATTGCAGCGCAATCCTCCAAAGGCTCCTCGATAGAAGTGCTAAAGCTGCTTATCGGCCAGCAGGTAGTGTCTGCAATAAAACTGGTAATGCCCGGAGTAGTAATAGCTACACCTGCGGATACACTCAACCGGCCGGAACTGCAATTGTATCGCTTACAATCAGATGTACTCAAACAACAATCTGCATTAACGGGTAGCAAGCAGTTGCCGCGTATCAGCGCCTTTGTACAGGGAGGATACGGCCGTCCCGGATTAAATATGCTGAATACTGATTTTGCAGCTTTTTATACGGGTGGTGTACGGCTCAACTGGACATTATGGAACTGGCGGTATCAGCGGAATGAACAACAGGTGCTGGCATTACAGCAAAAGAATATTGCCAGCCAGACAGCTACTTTTACGCTCAATACCAGGGTGCAGCTGGCACAGCAGGCGGCAGAAATAGACCAGCTGAAACAAATACTGGATAAAGACCGGGAGATCATTACGCTGCGTGTCAGGGTAAAGGAAGCTGCGGCAGCTCAGCTGGATAATGGCGTGATCACCGTACACGATTACCTGTCGGACCTGAATGCGGAAACACAGGCCCACATCAATCAAAGCACACACGAAATACAGCTGGCTATGGCACATATCAACTACCAGCTTATTCAGGGATATTAAGCACTCACTGTTTTTGTAAAAACACGTCATCATGAAAACAACATTTACGGGAATACTACTGGCTACTGCCTTAATGGCCTGCAAGTCCAATAAACATGAAGCAGATGCCTACGGGAATTTTGAGGCAGTAGAAACCATTGTTTCCGCAGAAGGTACCGGCAAAATATTAGTGTTTGGTGTGGAAGAAGGCATGATATTACCTGCAGATACTATTGTAGGCTGGATTGATTCTACACAGCTGCACCTGAAAAAGACGCAGCTGCAGGCAAATATTAAAGCAGTACTCAGCAAAAGACCAGATGCAGGTCCGCAACTGCAGGTAATCCGCGAACAGATCGCTACACAGAAAAGAGAACAGCAACGTATTACCAACCTGCTCAATGCCCGCGCTGCAACATCAAAACAACTGGATGATATCAATGCACAGATAGCAGTGCTGGAAAAACAATATACCTCCCTGGCCTCTTCTTTGCAAACACAAACCACCGGACTTACTTCCGAAACGCAACCTTTACAGGCACAGGTGGCACAGGTAAATGACCAACTGTCACAAACCCGCATCACCAATCCCCTCCACGGAACAGTGCTGACTAAATATGTGGAAAAAGGAGAGGTGGTAAACTATGGTAAAGCACTTTATAAAATAGCTGACCTGTCCGAAATTATTTTGAGAGCCTATGTAGGTGAAGAACAATTGGGACAGGTAAAAATAGGAGCGCCTGTAACAGTGCTGACGGATGCGCCGGAAGGGAAATACCGGGAATGGAAGGGGACCATCACCTGGGTGTCTGCTGCAGCAGAATTTACGCCTAAAGTAATACAGACCAAAGAAGAAAGGACCAACCTGGTATATGCTGTTAAGGTAAAAGTAAAGAATGATGGCAGTATCAAAATAGGCATGCCGGGAGAACTACAATTCTCAAAACCATAATACCATGGGAACTCCTATTCAAGTAACCGGTGTATATAAAAAATTTGACGCTGTACAGGCACTAAAGGATATTTCTTTTGATGTACAGCCGGGGGAATTGTTTGGATTGATAGGGCCGGATGGTGCAGGGAAATCTACCTTATTCCGCATACTCACCACTTTACTTTTGGCGGATAAAGGTAATGCTACGGTAAATGGCCTGGATGTGGTAAAAGATTATAAAGCAATCAGAAAGATAGTAGGGTATATGCCGGGGCGGTTTTCTCTTTACCAGGATCTTACGGTGGAAGAAAACCTGCACTTTTTTGCTACCATTTTTAATACCACCATTGTTGCCAATTATGACCTGATCCGCGACATCTATGTGCAGATTGAACCTTTTAAAAACAGGCCTGCCGGGAAGTTATCGGGAGGAATGAAACAAAAACTGGCATTATGTTGTGCACTGATTCATAAACCGGTAGTATTATTCCTGGATGAACCTACTACCGGGGTGGACCCCGTTTCCCGTAAAGAGTTCTGGGAGATGCTGCAACGGCTGAAGCAAAAAGGTATTCCTATCCTCGTATCTACGCCTTATATGGATGAAGCCATCTTATGCGACCGTGTAGCCCTGATACAAAAAGGGGAAATAATGGGGATTGATACACCTCAGCATATTACGGCACAGTTCTCCAAACCCATGTGGGCATTACGGGCTAAAAACATGTATCATTTGCTGCAGGAGCTGCGCGGGTTTGAACATACCCACAGCTGCTATGCATTTGGAGAATACCTGCACCTGACCCTGCAAAATGATCAGGCGGATGAACAGCTGCTGCGGGATTATCTGAAAGGGAAGCAGCATGAAGATCTGGACATCTTTCCAATTGCTGCGGGTATTGAAGATTGTTTTATCGAAATGATGGAAAGCCGTTAAGTACATTATTTGATCATTACTTATTTAGTTATCAGCATGGATCCGATAGTTACCAAAGCACTTACTAAAAAATTCGGCGATTTTATCGCTACCAATGCCATCACATTTGAAGTGAAACAGGGAGAAATCTTTGGATTCCTGGGGGCCAATGGTGCCGGTAAAACGACGGCCATGCGCATGCTGTGCGGACTGCTGAAGCCTACGAGCGGCACCGCACAGGTAGCGGGATACGATGTGTACACCCAAACGGAACAGGTGAAAAAGAGTATTGGTTATATGAGCCAGAAATTTTCCTTGTATGAAGACCTGACGGTGAAGGAAAATATCCGTTTTTATGGAGGTATCTACGGTTTGCGTAATCAGGAGATAAAGGATAAGACAGGACAATTACTGGAGAAGCTGGGTATTCCACAGGTGGCTAATCAGCTGGTAAGTGCATTGCCATTGGGCTGGAAGCAGAAGCTGGCTTTTTCTATCGCAATTATACACAACCCGTCTATCGTATTCCTGGATGAGCCAACGGGTGGGGTAGATCCGATTACCCGCCGGCAGTTCTGGGACCTGATCTATGAGGCGGCCGACAGAGGTGTTACCGTTTTTGTAACCACACATTACATGGATGAGGCAGAATACTGTAACAGGGTATCGATCATGGTAGATGGTAAAATAGCGGCACTGGGGGCGCCGAGGGTATTGAAAGATCAATTCGGGGCTGCTACCATGAACGATGTGTTTTTGCAATTGGCAAGAGGAAAGTAATACCGCAATGGTTGTAATTCATCATGGTTAATTTTTAATGGAAATGAAGCAATTCCTGGTTTTTGCACAGAAAGAATTTTACCACATTTTCCGGGATAAGCGTACACTGCTTATCCTGTTTGGGATGCCCATTGTGCAGATCATCCTGTTCGGGTTTGCTATCACCAACGAAATAAAAAATGCAAGTATAGCGGTACTGGATCAATCGGGAGATGTATATAGCAGGCAACTGATCCAGCGTATGACTGCCTCCGGATATTTTAAAGTGACCCATTATCTCCAGCATAATGATCAGATTGAACCCACATTTAAGGAAGGCGATATTAAGATGGCGATAGTAATACCGCCTGAGTTCGGGCAGTCTTTTTTCCATCTTAAAAAAGCACCATTGCAATTACTGGCAGATGCAGGTGATCCTAATACGGCTACTACTTTACTGAATTATGCGAATGCTATTATTGGGACCTATCAGCAGGACCTGAACCGGCAAACCAAACTACCGCTTACAATTGATACTTCGGTGCGGATGCTTTACAACCCGGCTTTAAAAAGTGTATACCTTTTTGTGCCGGGGGTAATGACGCTGATATTATTGCTCGTATCAGCTATGATGACCTCTATTACGATTGCCAGAGAAAAAGAGATCGGTACTATGGAGATATTGCTGGTATCTCCATTGCCCCCGGTAATGATTATTGCAGGAAAAGTAGTGCCCTATATTTTACTGTCATTTATCAACGCTATTGTGATATTGAGTATGGGGGTATGGATTTTTGGTATGCCGGTAAAAGGAAGCATTGTATTGTTATTGATGGAATGCATCCTGTTTGTACTTACTGCCTTATCATTAGGAATTTTTATTTCCTCGCTCACTAATAGCCAGCAAACTGCCATGATGGCTTCTATGATGGGGCTACTGATGCCTACCGTGTTGTTGTCTGGTTTTGTGTTCCCATTGGAAAGCATGCCTCAACCCTTACAAATCCTGTCTAATATACTTCCCGCAAAGTGGTTTATTATTATCCTGAAAGACATTATGCTCAAAGGGTCAGGACTACGGGATCTATGGCTGCAAACAGTGGTGCTGGCAGGAATGGCATTTGTATTTCTTGTGCTGAGTATCCGGAACTTTAAAATCAGGTTAGGCTAATGCGGACGATTCTATTCATATTACAAAAGGAGTTTATCCAGATTTTCCGCAACAAGGCAATGCTGCGGATCATACTGGTGGTACCGATCGTGCAGTTGATCGTATTGGCTAATGCAGCTAATTATGAAATTAAGAACATCGCCATTGATGTGGTGAACCAGGATATGTCGCCCTGGTCACAACGGTTGGTAAACAAATTATTGTCGTCCGGTTATTTCAGGCTAAACCGGCAAACGTTCAGCCAGCGGGAAGCGTATGAAGATATAAAGGCGGATAAAGCAGACCTCATCTTAACGATCCCTGCTCATTTTGAGCGTAACCTGGTGAGAGAAGGAGAGGCGGCTATACAGCTGGTAGTAAATGCTATTAATGGGAGCAAGGCGGGATTGGCGAATGGATATGCTGCCAGCATTATCCGGGATTTTAATCAGCAGATTAGGGTGGAATGGCTGGCGCTGGATAAACTGGAAGGCCCTTCCGTAATAGCAGTTACTTCCACCAATTGGTTTAATGCGCGCATGGATTATAAAGTATTTATGGTGCCAGGTATCCTGGTGGTATTGGTGACGATGATTGCCGCTTTTCTTTCCGGAATGAACATTGTAAGAGAAAAAGAGATGGGTACTATAGAACAATTGAATGTAACCCCCATACGTAAGCATCATTTTATATTAGGTAAGCTCCTGCCGTTCTGGATCCTGGCATTGTTTGAACTGGCATTTGGCCTGCTGGTGGGTAAACTTTTATTCCATATTCCGGTAGCCGGAAATATTGGTTGGGTATTTCTGTTTGCGGCCATTTATCTCTGGGTGATGCTGGGGATGGGACTGCTTATTTCTACCGTAACAGATACACAACAACAGGCTATGTTTATCTCCTGGTTTTTTGTGATCATCTTTATGTTGATGAGCGGTTTGTTTACACCGGTAGAAAGTATGCCTCACTGGGCACAGGTGATTACCTGGTTTAATCCCATTGCCTATTTCGTAAAAATCATAAGGATGGTAATGTTGAAAGGAAGCGGCTGGGTGGATATCCAGTTCAGCTTGCTGGCCATGTTGGGGGCTGCCATAGTAATGAATTTGATAGCCATCCGGAATTATCGCAAAACAGTATAAAAACAATGTGTAATAGCAGCAGAACCTTTTTTAAATAGTGCTGTTTTTGTAACAGTGTAACAGTTGTAGGTTTAGCAATAGCCGGGATAGTCATATTCCGGCTTTTGTCTTATGATAACGCCTGGTCAGGCATTCATTTTCCGGATTAGTTTGCCCAGGGTTTTAATACCATCTTCTACCTGTTTGCTCCATGGATTTCCATAGCTAAGTCGCAGGCAATTGTTGTAGCAGTTCTGCAAGGAAAATATGCGGCCGGGAGCAAAGCTGATCTTGTGCTTGAGTGCCAGCTCATACAGTTCGTAGGTATTAATGTTTTCGTTTAAAACGATCCATAACACCAGACCTCCTTGTGGGCGGGATACACGGGTGTCTTCCGGAAAATAATCCGCAATGGCCTGCAGATAACGCAGGGATTGGGTATGAAGCATATTGCGCATATTGCGTAAGTGATTTTCATAACGCCCGTTTTCCAGGAAGTAACCAATAGCGGCGTGTGGGAGAGAGGCGCAGGCTATAGAATGGTGCTGTTTCATGCGCAGCACTTTTTCTTTGTATCGTCCGGGTATTACCCAACCTACCCGGTAACCGGGTGCCAGTGATTTGGAGATAGAGTTACAAAGTAATACCAGCCCCTTTTTATCAAAAGTTTTACAGGCCGCAGGACGTTGTTTCCCAAAGTAGATATCGCCATAAATGTCGTCTTCAATAAGCGGGATATCGTATTTTTCAAGGATGCTTACCAGCTTTTGTTTGTGAAGGTCTGGCATACATGCCCCCAGCGGATTGTTGAAGTTGGTAACAAACAGACATGCTTTTATCCTGAACCGGGGTATCGCTTTGTCCAGGTAGTCAAGGTCTACCCCCGTAATAGGATGGGTAGGCACTTCCAGTACTTTAAGGCCAAGGCTTTCTGCCAGTTGCAATGCCCCATAATAAGCGGGGCTTTCCAGTGCGATGGTATCACCGGGTTTGGTAGTGGCGTATAAACTTAACGTCAGTGCATCCATACAACCAGCAGTAGTTACTACATCGTCTTCACTGATTGCGCCGCCCCAGTGCATACTCATGCGGGCTATCTGCCTGCGCAGGAGCAGGTTGCCCTGTACATGCTCATAGCCGATACCATTGGCAGGAGTATTGCGCATCGCATGTATCATGGCCTTGGATATCTTGGCTGCTGGCAGGATACTATCCGGTGGGGTGGCAATAGAGAATTTGAGAATATGCTCATTGGTAATATGCTGAAACACATCTGCGATCATTTCATGGACCGTCACTTCCGTTGCCTTTTTCACCGGCAGGGAAGTTTCAGGTATCTCTGCCAGTTTATTAGCACAAAATCTTACGTAATACCCTGATTTAGGTCTGGATTCCACGAGCCCTTTGGCTTCCAGGTGATAATAAGCCTGGAAGGCAGTGCTCAGGCTGATCCCCTGCGCTTTACTTAATGTGCGGACAGAAGGCAGTTTTTCACCTATTTTAAGGACATCTTTTTCAATCAGTTGCGCTATCTTATCGGCTACCTGTAAGTATAAATGATCTGCAGTTTTTAACATGATGGCTATTATCTGATATGGTCAAAAGTAATAAAAATACAGCTGTTTGTCTAATGCAGCTGGTAGCTCAAAAAAAAACATTTGTGCAACTTAATAATTGCATTTAATTTAGCAACTCAATAGTTGCATAAATATGGATGAGCTATTTAAAGGAGTGGCAGATCCTGTGCGCAGACAGATGCTGGAGCTCTTGCTGAAACAGCCGCTGAATGTAAATCAGATTAATGAACATTTCGGGGATATCAGCCGGCAGGCGGTGTCAAAGCACCTCAATATCCTGGAAGCATGTGCCTGGATCAAAATTTATCAGGCAGGACGTGAGCGTTACGGGTATCTTAACAAAGCAGCTTTTTATGCTATGCGGGAGTGGTTGCAGGCTTACCTGGATCAGGACAGAGCCTCCCTGGATAATGACCATGGTGTATTCCTGGAGCATAGCACCTACAAAAAGGGAGATCCCCTTACTTATCCGGTAATGCTGCAGGCTATGTTGAGTAAGGACAAGGATTTTGATACCCTGTTTTATATTGCTGTAAAAACCACGGGCATTTTTTGCCGCCCTTTCTGTCCGGCTAATCCCAGGCCGGATAACGTCATTTTTTATCTCAACCGCGAAGAGGCGCTCCGGAATAATTACCGGGCCTGTAAACGTTGTACCCCATAATTACCATTTGCATGATTACAATTCCGGTATCAGATTATAAGCACTTTACTTTTGCAGAATGCCTGCTTTTCCTCGGACGTTCTGATAAAGAGTGCATGCATTATATCCAAGAGGGAAAGCTGCAAAGAATGATTGCCATAGCAGAACAGCCGGTATTGCTGGAAATCAGTGAAGATCCGCAAAAAAAGGCGTTGGTAGCAGCTGCAACACCTGTAAACGGACAGCCGGTAGATGAGACGGTGGTCCGGCAATATGTATCACATTGGCTACACTTGCAAACAGACCTGGGCGACTTTTACCGTTTTGCTGCTAAAGATCCGATGCTGGCTCCCTTAACAAAACAGTACCGCGGGCTCCGCCTGATAGGTATCCCTGAATTATTTGAAGCGCTTACCTGGAGTATTATCGGACAACAGATCAATCTGTCATTTGCTTATACTTTAAGACAACGGTTTGTACAGGCATTCGGATACCATACGGTCATTGCAGGGAAAGATTATTATTTATACCCACACCCCGCTGTAGTGGCAGCGCTATCGCCGGAACAGCTGATCCCCATGCAGTTTTCTCGAAGTAAGGCGGTGTATATTATTGAAACAGCCCGGCAAATGGCAATGGGTAATCTGGAAGAGAGGGCATTGCAGCAAATGGATTATGAAGCTGCCCGCGAAAAGCTGGTGTCTTTAAAAGGGATCGGTAACTGGTCGGCCAATTATGTATTGATGAAGTTCAGTCGCTTCCCCCAGGCATTGCCGCTGGAAGATGCAGGTTTACATAATGCTATTAAAAAACAGTTACAGCTGACAATAAAACCCGGGCTTTCGGATGTGAAGGCGTATACGGCACATTGGCAGCAGCACGCGGCGTATGCTACTTTTTATCTGTGGAGATCGTTATATGGAAGTTGATAAAAACAATACCCGATTATTTAAAGCAAACAACAAGGTACTATGGAAGAATTACAGTTTTATCAATGTAATATGGAAACCCCGATAGGCACATTGGTCATAAAGGGTACTGCCGATTTTATAAGCGAAGTAAATTTTATTGACCACGCAGTAACCGCTGATGAAACAGTGCCTGCCTTGATGCAAACCTGTATCACGCAACTGGAAGAATACTTTACCGGCAACAGGCAGGTTTTTGATTTTGCTATCGCACAGCCAGGTACTGTTTTCCAGCAAAGTGTATGGAACCAGCTGGTCACTATCCCTTATGGACGTACCATTTCTTATATGCAACTGGCTAAAGACCTGAATAACCCTAAAAGTATACGTGCGGTGGGCACTACAAACGGAAAGAACCAGCTGGCTATTATAGTACCTTGTCACCGGGTAATTGGTAGTGATGGCAGCCTTACGGGTTATGCTGGTGGTCTGTGGCGCAAGAAATGGCTGCTGGAACACGAACGGAAAGTAAAATATGGCGAACAGCAACTGTTCTGACCTGAAGCATATGATTTTGTTACCCCGGAAGCAGATCAGATAACCCCGCTCTTTTTAATCTGATATGCTCTAAAATTATAAAACTGAATCTGTTTTTGCTCGTTTATTTGTATCAATTTTGCAGATACATTCACGATAGTAAAACAGCTGTATCCATGTACTTCCGGTTAAAAAAAGATCACGAAGAAATTCCTTATTTATTAGAATCGGCAAAAGATGTAAGTGTTTCTTTCTTATCTGCCATCGATACTATGCCGGTAAGTAAAGCAACGCCGGCATTTCCGCAGGCTGTTTTACCTGCAGAAGGTATGGGTGGTGCTGATACCTGGGCTTATTTTTTAAAGCAATATGCACCTTACCTGTCGGCCAGTGCAGGACCCCGTTATTGGGGTTTTGTAACGGGGGGCGTCACACCTGCTGCTATTACCGGCGATTGGCTGGCTACGGCAGTAGATATGAATGCAGCCGATAAGAGTGGGGTGTCTTATCATATAGAAACGGAAACCATTGCTTTATTACGCAATTTATTGGGATTACCCACGGCCTTCTCCGGCTTTTTCATCAGTGGAGCTACAATGTCCAACTTTACCGGGCTGGCTATTGGCCGTCAATGGGTAGGTATGGAACGGGGAGTGGATATTGGAAAAGCCGGACTGGCCGCATTGGGCCCCATAAAAGTGTTGTCCGCAGCTCCGCATTCCAGTGTATTAAAAGCATTGTCCATGTTGGGACTGGGAAGGGAGGCCTGGGTGAAAATACCTGCATTGCCAGACCGGGAGGCGGTAGATATCAACGCACTAAAAGCCTGGCTGGAAACGAATGAAGGCCCTTTTATTTATGTGGCCAACGCAGGCACAGTAAATACAGTGGATTTTGATGATATAGCTGCGCTGGCAGCATTGAAACAAACACACCGTTTCTGGTTGCATGTGGATGCTGCCTTTGGTGGATTTGCTGCCTGTAGCGATACTTACCGGCACCTGTTGTCCGGATGGGAACTGGCAGACAGTATCACCATAGATGCGCATAAATGGTTGAATGTACCCTATGACAGCGCCATGGTTTTTTGCCGTCACCCGGCACTACAGTCGGCGGTATTTCAGAACGCAGGGGCAGCCTACCTCGGCGATCCTGCCAAAGATTTCAACTTTATTAATTATGTGCCGGAAAATTCCCGCCGGCTTCGTGCCCTGCCTGCCTGGTTTTCCCTGATGGCATATGGGGCAGCAGGGTACCGGGATATCGTGGAAAATAATATCCGCCTGGCACAGCAGCTGGGGCAGCTGATTGAAAAAAGTAAACACTTTAAACTGCTGGCGCCGGTAAGGCTTTGTGTGGTATGCTTTACGCTGGATGTACCACAGGCAGCACATGCCGAAACAGTACAGGCGTTTCTGGAAAAGCTGAATGCGGGAGGAGTCGTTTATATGACAGCAACCGTTTACAATGGAACGCCCGCAATACGCGCGGCATTGGTCAACTGGCGTACGGTAGAAGAAGATGTAACAGTGGCTTTTGAAGAAATGGAAGCTGTATTTGAAACCATAAATGTACAGGCGTAACCGGTATAGCTGCTGGTAACGCTATTTGCAGTCATTGAATTTTATAACATAATATATGCGGAAGCCAAATACAAATGCCTACATGGCATTGGTGATAGTCAGTATTTTCTGGGGCACCACCTATCTCGCAGCCAGTATTGGAGTAAGACATGTACATGGTTTGGTATTGGCGGGTATCCGTCAAACTATAGCAGGGACGTTATTAACAGGATTCTTTTTATTGAAAGGGTATAAGCTGCCGGAGAAGGTGGTGTTGTCGCGTTTGTTTGTCATCGGTATGATCATGCTTTGCGGTAGTAACGGATTGCTCACTATGGCTATGCGGTACATTCCCAGCGGGCTGGGAGCTATTATAGCGGCTACAGTACCTATCTGGATCACGCTTTTCAGTTATTTCCTGGTACAAAAAACAAAGTTCAGCGTGCAGCTGATCATCGGAATGGCATTGGGATTTATCGGAGTAGGCGGCATCTTCTACGATTATTTGTCCAGTCTGATGAACCCCGATTTTCGCTTTGGTATTATACTGGCTGTCATTGGCAGTATACTCTGGGCATTAGGATCCGTGCTTACGGCCAAGTGGGCATTAAGTATTAATGTACTGTATGGTGCGGGGTTCCAAATGGTATTCAGTGGTATCATGATGCTGATCATCTCTTTTTTAATGGGCGAACATCTGCCCGTAGGAAATTTTACCGGTGAGTTATTAGGAAGCCTCTTATATCTGATCTTGATAGGTTCCATACTCACTTACTCTGCCTACATATTTGCATTGAATAAACTGCCTTCATCGCTGGTAGCCATTTATGCCTACATTAATCCGATTGTAGCAGTATTGCTGGGATGGATATTGCTCCGTGAAAAATTAAACTGGATGATGGGCTTTTCCTGCCTGGTCACCATTTTGGGAGTGTATCTGGTAAATAATGCGTTTAATAAAAGTAAAAAAGCCTTGAACAATGCCTGACGAAATACATATACTTGAATATCACTCATCTTATCAGCCTCACTTTGAACGGCTGAATAAAGTCTGGATAGAAAAATATTTCCGGTTAGAACCCATTGATATTGAAGTGCTGGAACATCCGGAACCACATATTATTGATCCCGGAGGACAGATTATCTTTGCGGCTATCAGACAGCGTATAGTAGGTACAGTAGCCATCAGGAAAGTGGATGATGATACGGTGGAAATGACCAAAATGGCGGTAGATGAAGCTTACCAGGGCCGGAAAATTGGTTGGGTACTGGGACAGGCTATTATAGAAACGGCCAGGAAAATGGGATTTTCCAAAATGATCCTGTATTCCAATACTGCACTCACCCCGGCTATTCAGTTGTACAGAAAAATGGGCTTTAAAGAGGTGGAAGTAGAAGCGGGTAAATACGACCGCTGTAACATACAAATGGAAATGGAGCTGGGCAACATGGCCGCCGATTGAGAGAAATACGCTAATATTGATATATGGAAATAGTACAGGCAACAGCAATGCATTTAAATGAGGTAGCCGTGTTATTTGATGCCTACCGTACCTGGTATCATCAGGAGCCCGATTTTCACGGAGCACTGGCATATATAGACGACAGGCTACGGTTGCAGGATAGTGTGATCTATATTGCCATGGAGGGAGAAGAGATCGTGGGATTTACCCAGTTATACCCCATTTTTTCTTCTGTACGTATGAAAAAAAGCTGGTTGTTAAATGATTTGTATGTACTCGAGGCACACCGGGGTAAAGGTGCTGCCAGTGCATTACTGGATAAGGCTGCCCGGTTGGCTGAAGATACCGGGGCAGGCTGGATCTTATTGCAGACCGATATTACCAATACCAATGCGCAGGCTTTGTATGAAAAGAAAGGGTATGTAAGAGATACCACCTGCTACTATTACTACCGGGAAGTATAATTTAACAATACCTTATCTGCACATCATTTATCCGTCACGCATTTTTCTTTTCTTTGCCAGATGGAAACAACTGAAAACCCGTGGAAAATATTAGGTAGTGAGGTAAAGTATCAGAATAAATGGATACAGGTTACCCAACATGAAGTATTGAACCCTAATGGAGGACCCGGCATTTATGGCGTAGTGCATTTTAAGAATGTAGCGGTAGGTATTGTAGCGATGGATGAGGCGCAACACATTTACCTGGTGGGGCAGTACCGTTTCCCGCTGGAGCAATTCAGTTGGGAGATACCGGAAGGGGGAGGTCCGCTGGACGAAGATACCCTGGATGCGGCCAAAAGGGAACTGCTGGAAGAAACAGGACTGGTAGCACGTTATTGGACCCCTATCGTACGCATGCATCTTTCTAATTCCGTATCCGATGAAGCCGGGATTGTGTACCTGGCCACCGGTCTGGAACAACGCACCGCAGCGCCGGAAGAAACAGAACAACTCCTGGTGCGGAAAGTGCCATTTGAAAAAGCCTATCAGCTGGTAAAAGATTTTAAGATAACCGATTCACTTTCCATCGCAGCCATACAAAAGATCAGGCTGATGATGCTGGAAGGGGAAATGCCGGGAAGAAATTAGCTGATTAGCTGATTTATTCCGTTCTTTGCAGGGATGAATGAAAGAAAATTTAAATCTTTCCAGGGCGAAAGAAAAGGGGGAAGCGGTGCTTCCAGAAGGCCATCTAATCCCCGGCCCAAACAATCCTCGCTTATTATTGGGCGTCAGCCGGTAATGGAAGCCATGAAAAGTGGAAAGGCGATAGAGCGTATTTTTATGCTCCGCACTGCCACCGGCGATATTATCCCGCAGATAAAAGAGCAGGCCATGCAGCTGCAGATACCGATTAACCTGGTGCCGGTGGAAAAACTGAATGGGCTTACCCAGGCCAACCACCAGGGATGTATCGCTATTGCCGGCAATATTACTTACCTGGATTTGCAGGATGTTATTTCACATGTTACTGAGCAGGGGCAGGTACCTTTGTTTTTAATATTGGACAGTATTACTGATGTGCGTAATATAGGCGCTATTGCACGTAGCGCCGTATGCTGTGGTGCACAGGCCATTATTATTCCGGATAAAGGCATTGCTTCCCTGAATGAAGAAGCGGTGAAAGCCTCGGCAGGAGCATTGGAAAAGATTGCAGTATGCCGGGTCAACAGCCTGCTGAAAGCGATTGATACTTTGCACCTGAACGGTATTAAGGTGATGGCCAGCGAAATGGAAACAACTACCAGACTTTACGATTGTGATTTCAGTGAGCCGGTAGCAGTGATCATGGGGTCAGAAGATAAAGGCGTTTATCCTGCACTGATGAAAGCAGCAGACGTACATTTTCATATTCCTATGCAAAATAATTTTGAGTCATTTAATGTATCAGTAGCGGCAGGAATTATTTTGTATGAAGCTATGAAGCAAAGAAATCATTAATACCCGAAGAATCTAACCGGATAAAGATGCTTAAACTCATAGAATGCCCGCGCGATGCTATGCAGGGTTGGCACAGGCTGATCAGTACGGAAGAAAAAATTAACTACCTGAACGCCCTGTTGCAGGTAGGGTTTGATACCATAGATTTTGGCAGTTTTGTATCGGCTAAGGCTATCCCGCAAATGGCCGATACCAAAGCGCTGATCCCGCAACTGCAGCTATCCGGTTCCACAAGTAAATTACTGGCCATCGTTGCTAATGTACGCGGTGCTGAAGAAGCGGTCGCATTTGATGAAATAGACTGCCTGGGCTTCCCGTTTTCCATCTCAGAAACATTCCAGCTCAGAAACACCAATAAAACGATCGCTGAATCATTGGAACAGGTGCATACCATGCAGGAATTATGTATCAAAAACCGGAAAACACTGGTAGTATATATTTCCATGGGATTTGGTAATCCCTATGGCGATCCGTACAATGCAGATATTGTGATGCAATGGGTGGAGGAACTGACGAAAGTGGAAATACACACGATTTCCCTGGCAGACACGGTAGGTGTGGCTAATCCGGAAAATATTTCCTGGCTCTTTTCACAATTAATACCTGCCTATCCTAAGGTGGAGTTCGGGGCACACTTCCATTCTGCTCCCCATAATTGGGAAGAAAAAGTAGCCGCTGCCTATGTGCAGGGATGTAAACGTTTTGACAGTGCCATTAAAGGGATAGGTGGCTGCCCTATGGCTAAGGATGAGCTGGTAGGCAACCTGGCAACTGAAAACCTGCTGGCTTTCTGCCAGGCTAAAGGGGAGCCATTACCATTAAATTTCCAGGCTTTACAAACTGCACAGCAAATAGCAGATAGCATATTTTACTGATCTCTTTTTGACAGACAATTCCTCATTGATATGGATTTTCGTTTAACATTTCCTATTGAACCCCTGACGCCTGCCATGCAGTACCAGGATCAGTTATTGCTGATGGGGTCCTGCTTTGCAGAAGAGATAGGAGCGCAATTACAACAACATCACCTGAATGCCCAGGTAAACCCCCATGGCATTTTATATAATCCACTGAGCATCACCCAGGCAATGCACAGCTACCTGGATGGTAAGGTATATCAGAAAGAGGACCTGTTTATGCATGAAGACCTGTGGCATAGCTGGGACCATCATAGCCGCTTTTCTGCCTTAACACCGGAAGCTGCACTGGCAGGTATCAACGCAGCGCAGGAAGCTGCTGTGAAAACCCTGGAAACCGCAGATTGGGTAATCATTACCTTAGGCTCAGCACATGCCTATGTGTTGAAAGAAAATAACCGGTTGGTAGGCAATTGCCATAAAGTAGCAGCAGATGCTTTCTATAAACGATTGCTGACCCTGGAAGAAGTAATTACAGCATTGGATAATGTAATGCACCGCCTGTTTTTCAGAAATAAGAAAGTAAACATCCTGTTTACGATCAGCCCGGTACGTTATGCCCGGGATGGGGTAGTAGCTAATAACCTGAGTAAGGCCATCCTGATACAGGCGGTTCATCATATGGTGAACAAGTTCAACAGGCTGTATTATTTTCCTGCCTATGAGCTGGTGATAGACGATTTACGGGATTACCGCTTTTATAAAGATGATCTGGTGCATCCATCAGCGGCAGCTGTAAATTATGTATGGGAGCAATTTGCAAAATACTGTATTCACCCCGAAGGCCAGCAGTTGCTGAAAGCTGTGGCGGATGTTAACCGGGCCATGCAGCACCGGCCATTTCATCCACAAACGCCCGGACATCAGCAGTTCCTGCAAGTGTATGCAATGAAGGTAAGGCTTTTAATGCAACAGCATCCAAACCTGAGGCTGGATGCTGCGCTGAAATATTTTGAATCTCTGCCTGAGCAAGGTGTGGGAAATACTACGCTGTAAGTTCTCCGATAGGCTTTTCCCGGATATACACCATCCCTATTACAAAGCAGATCAGGGCCAGGGCAATTGGATAAATAAGCCCTGCCAGGTGATTACCGGAACTGGTCACCAGGATCGTGGCAATCGTAGGCAGCAGCCCGCCGAATATACCATTACCAATGTGATAAGGAAGTGACATGGAAGTGTATCTGATGCGGGTAGGGAACAACTCTACCAGGAAAGCAGCAATAGGTGCATACACCATCGTAACGAACACTACCTGCAGAAATACGAGGAATACCAGCAGCGCTACGGCTGGTGTACTTACGGTCAGCTCTTTTTTAATTTCCGGCTGACCATCTTTCACGGGGACTTCGGTTTCCTTCAGTACCGTACCATCCGTGTAAGTATGTACGCGGGAGGTAGTGGTAACAGTAACCCCCTCATTGTGAACGATATTACTCTCAATTTTATACTGGTCCGTAATTTCCTGTTTCAGGCTGATATTGGCTGTACGGT
The DNA here is from genome assembly GCF_040567655.1 of Chitinophaga sp. H8. NCBI lineage: Bacteria > Pseudomonadati > Bacteroidota > Chitinophagia > Chitinophagales > Chitinophagaceae > Chitinophaga > Chitinophaga defluvii. The sequence continues at coordinate 863,049 of NZ_JBEXAC010000001.1, forward strand.
CCATGACACTATAAATAGGATAATAAGCCAGGGCGGCAATCAGCATGCCCGCCATCATTATTTTTTTACGGCCTATTTTATCAGACAGGTGGCCAAAGTAAATAAACAAAGGGGTACCCAACAGCAGCGCAATCGCAATGATGACGTTAGACTGTACAAATTCAATATGCATGGTCTTTTGTAAAAAGGACAATGCATAAAACTGGCCGGTATACCATACAACTCCCTGACCCATCGCAGCACCAAAGAGTGCCAGTAGTACCAGGCGGAGGTTTTCCTTTTTACCAAAGCTCTCCCGGATAGGATTTTTGGATGTTTTACCCTCTGCTTTCAACTGGGCAAATAAAGGAGATTCTTCCATACGGATCCGGATGTAGTAAGACAGGATCACCAGTAATACGGACAATATGAAAGGAATACGCCAGCCCCAGTCATTAAAGCTCTCCGGCGACATCATTGTGCGGGTAACCAGGATCACTGCCAGGGATACAAACAGCCCCAGGGTAGCCGTGGTTTGGATAAAACTGGTATAGTAACCTCGCCGGTGTGCAGGAGAATGTTCTGCTACATAGGTGGCGGCACCTCCATATTCACCTCCCAGGGCCAGCCCCTGTAATAACCTTAATAACAGTACGAGAATAGGAGCGGTGTAGCCTATACTGCTGTAACTCGGTATCAATCCGATGGCAAAAGTAGAGCCTCCCATAATGAGGAGGGTTAGCATAAAGGTATATTTACGCCCGGTAATGTCGCCCAGCCGGCCAAATACAATGGCACCAAACGGACGTACAATAAACCCTACCGCAAATGTTGCCAGTGTAGCTATATAAGCCAGGTCAGGGTTACTGGCCGGAAAGAATTTCTCTGAAATGATGACAGACAAGCTGCCGAAAATGTAAAAATCGTACCATTCAATTAAAGTGCCGGCGGACGAAGCCATGATCACCTGCCAGATGTTTTGTGCAGCCTTTGTGTTTTGCATACGTGGGTTTATAAAGATTTAGCGGCATAAGATAATAAAGAAAGTCAAATTATTTATATGCTGTTCCTTATTGTACTGCTGTATTTATCGTGAGCCGCCTTTTTCTGTCAGGAATCAGGTCCGCATACTGGTTAAAATCCGTTATCTTTAGCTTACTGCTTTTTAATATGGTTTCTGGACAGTTATACATCCGCACAAAGGCTTTCTGCTTATTGATATGCCTCCTTTTCCTCAATGACCAGTTACATGCACAACAGTCGGGGGACAAGCGAACCAAGGTTGGGCTTACTCTAAGTGGTGGAGGGGCCAGAGGACTTGCACATATAGGCATTTTGGAAGCATTGGACAGCGCCGGCCTTAAAATAGATTATGTTACGGGTACGAGCATGGGAAGCATTGTAGGGGCATTGTATGCGATGGGGTATTCGGGAGACAGTATTGAGGTATTGGCCCGTGAACTGGACTGGAACAACTTATTCTCTAATCAGCCTGTACTTACTGATGTTTCTTATGAAGAAAAGGCAGAGTATAACAAATACATTATAGAGATTCCTTTTGAATACGGTAAACCCAAACTGGCTTCCGGTGTAATATCCGGGGAGCAATTGTGGCTGGAACTTGCCCGTCTTAGCTGGCCGGTAAAGAATGTAAAAGACTTCTCCAGGTTTAGTATTCCCTTTAAATGTATTGCCACAGATGTGGCTACCGGCGATATTGTAACCCTGGATAAGGGGGAAATAGTTACGAGTATGCGTGCTAGTATGGCCATTCCTTCCATCTTTACTGCTGTAAAGATCGGCGACAGAAAACTGGTGGATGGAGGTGTAGTCCGTAACTTTCCCGTTTCTACTGCCAAGGAAATGGGGGCCGATCTGGTTATCGGCTCCAATGTGAGTGGTGGATTACGCAAAGCGGATCAGCTGGTAACACCTATTGACATCCTTTATCAGTTGGGATTTTATAAAGATGCAGAAGATTTTAAGAAGGCAAGGGAACTGTGTAATATTTATATTCCTTTTGTGGATGAGCTCGAAAAGTATTCTGCAGCTGCGTTTGGTAGTGCGGATTCTATTATTGAAATAGGCAAACGGAAAGGAAGGGAACTGTATCCACAGTTTAAAAAACTGGCGGATTCCTTACATGCGATACAAGGCACCGGACCGCTACCGGCAAACAGGCTGCCTTTTCCTACTGACGTAGAGCTATCGGATATTGACGTGGAAGGGCTGGTCCATTCTGATGAGAAATTCTTCCGGGGCAGGCTGGCGTTAAAAAAAGGAGGCTGCTATAACATCCAGCACCTGAATGAAGCCATCCTGAATGTTTATGGTACCCGGTTTTATAAATTGATCACCTATGACCTGGTACCAGAAGGATATGGTAAGTTCAGAATGAAGGTTGCTGTAGAAGAAAATCCTCTTACTTATGTAAAGGTAGCCCTCAACTATAATACGTTTACCAATGCCAGCCTGATTGCCAATATTACGCAACGCAATTTTATCGTTCCCAATTCCCGTTCCTTTGTTTCCGTAGGGATTAGTGAAAACCCACGGCTTAAAGCAGAGTACTTCAAATACCTGGGGCCAAAGCGTAACTTTGGTTTTGGTCTAAACGCTAATTATGAGAATAACGTTTTTTCCCTGTATGAAGATTTTAAGGAACTGCAACGTTACCGGAATAAATATGCTGCTGTGGGAATGACAGTACAATATAGCATAGGGCATGATATGGCAATGGGAATGGGTACCCGCTGGGAATATATACGCTTGAAGCCACAAATTACCCAGTCGGTAGAAATAAATGGAAATACCAAACAGCTGAATTCTTATCTCTATTTTGGTATTAATTCCCTGGACCGGAAGATTTATCCCAATCATGGAATGGATCTGCAATTTGAAACAGGATGGATACACAGCCAGCGTCCTGATTTTAAAATAGCGGCTAATGGTACTATTATAAGGCCTGACAGCCTGGGGGTACATTTCAGAAATTACCAGCGTGCTCTGCTTAAAATGAGCTACTATTTGCCGGTGGGTCGTAAGTCTTCCGTGCAGTTTCATGGGCGTGGCGGCATCAATTTCAATTACAACCAGTCTATTGTAAATGATTTTATGATAGGAGGGATGACGGATGTCGCACGCAACCAACTCCCATTTGCTGGCTTGTATGAAGGGGAGATCATTACTTCCAGTGCCGCAATTGTACAGGTTGGGTACCAGCAGGAAGTACTCCGGAATATTTTTGCTATACCACGTATAAACGTAGCGATGTATGACTTTAACGGCAGCGTGGAAAGTCAGTATAAATACCTGAGCGGGTACGGGCTGACAGTAGGTTATTCTACCAGGCTGGGCCCTATAGAAGGTTCCCTGATGTATAGCGACCAGGCAGGCAGGTTGAAAGCATACGTAAATATTGGATTTAACTTTTAGTGGATCCGGTCTCCCCTGATTTCCATCTCTTTTAATATTGCGGCTTCGGTTTTAAGCCAGTATTGCCAGCGGGGTTTTACTTTTTCTTCAGGTATATATTCATGGGCAAGGTCAATGAACAGGCGGTAATGCCCTGCTTCAGAGATCATGAACTTGCGGTAAAATTCTTTTAAATAATCGTCTTCCAATCCTTCACTCAATAGCCGGAACCGCTCGCAGCTGCGGGCCTCAATCAATGCAAAAACCAGGAGGCGGTCCAGCAGCACATCTTCTTCACTGCCCCCTTTTACCTGGTGTTCTTTCAAAGCATTTACATAAACATCCTTGCGCTGCTTGCCCAATGTAAAACCACGTTTCTTCATTTCTGCAAGTACCTGCCGGAAATGCCCCCATTCTTCCGTAACGATAGGTGCCAGCTCCTGAACAAGGCGGTCTTTTTCCGGATAACGCTGGATCAGCGAAATACAGGAAGTAGCCGCTTTCTGTTCACAAAAAGCATGATCCGTCAGCACATCTTCCAGGGAAATGGCCGCCAGGTTCACCCAACGGGGATCACTGGGTAATTTCAAACCAAGTATCGCAACTTTACTCATCTTATATAAATACTTTTGATGTAACAGGACCTCTTTTTCCGGGAGGTTCCATGTTTGGCATTCGGCAAAGTTACTTAGTTTTGTGTATGCAAAAGGAAGATTTTCTGCAACAATTGCTGGAACAGCGTAAAGCTCAGCATGCATTCCGCACCTTAAAATTGCCGGAAGATAAAGTAGATTTTTGTTCTAATGATTACCTGGGCCTGGCACGTAGTGCAGCTATGCAGGAGGCGGTTCACCGCCTGTTACAGGAGCGGCCGTATATGCATGGCAGCACCGGCTCCCGGTTGCTGGCAGGTAATTATGCCTGGATAGAAGAGGTGGAAAGAGACCTCGCGGTATTTCACGAAGCGCCGGCCGGACTGATCTATAATTCCGGCTATGATGCAAACCTGGGGCTGTTTTCCTGTGTGCCCCAGAAAGGAGATACCGTCATTTATGACCAGCTCATACATGCTTCTATCCGTGATGGGATACGCCTATCAAAGGCACAGGCATTTTCTTTCCTGCACAATGATGTGGATGACCTGAAAAAGAAAATACAGCATGTTACCGGCAATATCTTCGTGGCGGTAGAATCTGTATATTCTATGGATGGGGATATGGCGCCCTTACAGGCAATAGCTGCGCTATGCGGCCAAACCGGTGCTCACCTGATCGTGGATGAAGCACACGCTACCGCAGTAATAGGTCCGAAAGGGCAGGGATTGGTCCAATTGCTGGGCCTGGCTGAAAGTTGTTTTGCTAGGGTGTATACCTACGGGAAAGGAGCCGGATGTCATGGTGCACTTATCGTAGGTACTGCCGTATTACGTGATTTTCTGATTAATTTTTCCCGCTCCTTTATTTATACTACCGCATTACCCCCTACGTCGCTTGCCGCTATTGTAGCCAGCTACAGTCTTTTTCCGTATATGGAGGAAGCCCGGGCACAACTGACAGCGTTGGTAAAACATTTCAGAAGTGGGGTAAGCAGGTTATTATTGCTGCCCAGCGAAACACCTATACAGGTACTGCTTACGCCCGGCAATGAAATAACACGGGCCGCCGCAGCCAAGCTGCAACAGTCCGGACTGGATGTGCGCCCTATTTTACATCCTACCGTACCCAGAGGACAAGAACGCCTGCGTATTGTAATGCATAGCTTTAATACGATTGAAGAGGTAGACCAGCTGGTAGCGGTATTACTGGAATAATTCCTGTTATTGTAACCCGGTTTTATCAGGATAGTCCGGCGCTCCATAATCAGAACAGGGGTCTGGAGAATCATGTTTTCATATTTGTGCATCCGTGATTGAATTAGTATATTACAGGTAGCAATTAATATTTACCTTCCATTAGCCTTGCACAATGAGAATTATACCCTTTGCTATCACCGCCTCCATTACATTGCTGCTGATTGTAGCCCTCAATAAGAAATGGGGGGCATTACCGCCTGTAGGCCGGCTATTAAGCCCGCAGGAAGGTTTTTGGCAAAATGCGGAACCTATAGGAGAGGAGCCGCCAGCACAACTACAAGTACCCGGTTTAAAGGGAAAGGTGGAGGTATGGCTGGATGACCGGATGGTACCGCATGTATTTGCAGCCAATGAAGCGGATGCCTTTTATGTACAGGGATATTTGCATGCGCGCGACCGGCTGTGGCAAATGGAGCTGCAGGTTTTTGCTGCGGCAGGCCGTTTGTCAGAAATATTGGGCCCTAATATGCTGGAATACGACCGTCTGCAGCGACGCAGAGGGATGATTTATGCAGCAGAAGTAGCTGCAAAGGAAATGGAAGCTGATCCTGTTACCAAAATAGCTGTAGAAGCATACAGGGATGGCATTAATGCCTACATTAATACCCTGAGCACTGCCAGCTTGCCACTGGAATATAAACTGCTGGATTACCGCCCGGAACAATGGACAGTGGTGAAAACAGGGTTGCTGCTGAAGTATATGTCGCATGATCTGGCAGGTGCTGCTAACGACCTGGAATATACGAATGCACGCCGCATATTCGGACTGCGCGATTTTAATCTCATGTATCCCGATTTTTCCGATAGCCTGGACCCGGTGATCCCAAGAGGAACACATTTTGAGGCGGCTTCCATGAAAGCAGTACCTCCTCCGGATAGTATCCTGCAGGCGGATGAAGCATTCATGAAATTTAAAATGGAAAAACCAGATCCGGACAATGGGAGTAACAACTGGGCGGTAAGTGGTAGTAAAACCCGCTCCGGTGCACCTATCCTTTGCAGTGATCCCCATTTGGGACTAAGTCTGCCCTCGCTCTGGTACGAAATTCAATTGCATACACCCGATATGAATGTATATGGGGTGTCTTTGCCTGGTGCGCCCGGTGTGATCATCGGATTTAATGATGCGATAGCATGGGGAGTAACGAATGGCTCTGAAGATGTAAAGGATTATTACCGCATGCAGTTCAGAAACGGCCGGCAGCAATATCTTTTTAATGGTGCTTACCGGGATGCTGATCTGCGGATTGAGCCCATCAAAGTAAGAGGTGGGAAAACATTTTATGATACCGTAGCCTATACCGTATGGGGACCTACCATATTTGATAATAGTTTCCCGGATAAAACCTCGGGCAACTCCTTTTTATCCATGCGCTGGAAAGCACTGGACCCTTCCAATGAATTACTCGCTTTTTATAAGCTGAATCATGCACGTAATTACGATGATTACCTGGCTGCATTGCAACATTATACCTGTCCTGCCCAGAACTTTGTTTTTGCAGCTAAAAGCGGAGATATCGGTATCTGGCATAACGGGCAATATCCCTTGCGCTGGAAAGATCAGGGCAAGTGGGTAATGCCGGGCGGCGACAGTACCTATGCCTGGCAGGGATTTATACCCTGGGCGGAAAATGCGCATATTAAAAACCCTGACAGGGGCTTTGTAAGCTCTGCCAATCAACAGCCTACCGATAGTACGTATCCGTATCATTATTTTGGCTATTATGATCTTTTCAGAGGAAAGCGCATCAATGAAGAGCTGTCCCGCATGAGCCAGATCACTACACAGGACATGAAGCAATTGCAGAACGATAATAAAAATCTTTTTGCACAAACCGCGATGCCATTACTCCGCAAACATCTGGATACTGCATCCCTTAGTGCAACACAACAACAGTACTGGAAGATATTGTCTGACTGGAACTGTGAAAACAATCCGGACAGTAAAGCTGCTACCATATTTGACAACTGCTGGACACAATTGGAATACCTGCTGTGGAATGATGATTTGCATCCTGCTGATAGTGCCGTACTGGAATATCCCCAGTCTAAAACAACCTTACTATGGTTGGTACGCGATTCGGCTATGCATTTTATCGATGATATACATACACCTGAAAAAGAAACCCTTTCACAATTAGTACGGGCTGCATTTGTATATGCTGCTAACAATGCAGCTGCACTTGACAAGGAAGGAAAGCTGGCCTGGGGCAGATACAGAGGGACCGATATCCGGCATCTTACCCGTAGCCTGCCTGCTTTCAGCCATATGCACTTATATACCGGTGGGGGCCAACATATTGTAAATGCTACAAAACAAACGCATGGCCCTTCCTGGAGAATGATCATAGAGCTTGCTGATAAAACGGAAGCTTATGGTATTTATCCCGGCGGACAGAGTGGTAACCCTGGGAGTCCGTATTATGATAATAGCATCACAGACTGGGTAAATGGGAAATATTATTTATTACATGTTTTTGATCCGAAAGAAAGTGATGATCCTGGAATCCGCTATAAGACAGTGTTTTTGGCTGGTAAATAACCATGTGCAGAAAATAAAAATACCTAATAATTAAAAAATATTGATAGAATATTTGGCTGGAATAGAATAATTCATATCTTTGCACTCCCAATAACAAACGGGGTGTCAAAAAAAGACAAAAAAATAAATGGTAAGATTCCGTAGCTCAGTTGGTAGAGCAATACACTTTTAATGTATGGGTCTTGGGTTCGAGTCCCAACGGGATCACCACAAGAATATCAAAGGAAATTAAAGCCGCTTGAATCGTAGGATTTAAGCGGCTTTTCTGCTTTTGGTATGAAAAGATAAATCATATCAAACGATTTTGAGAGTCTACAAAATCGTCTACAGTAAAATTTTTTAATTTACTGTAGACGATTTTTTCGGAGATGCTTACCGGCAAAGGGTTTGGCGACTTGTAAACCAATCCAAAAAACACCAAACAACACCAAAAATCGGTAACCAAAACTTAGTAGACTATGAAAGTAAGTCAAGATTTATCAATCCTCTTTTATCTCCGGTACGACACTTTGAATCCAAACGGCAAAGCAACTATCTGCGTCCGTATGACTGTTACCGGATTACCTAAAGATGGCTTTTCTATCGGCTATCAGGTTGACCCTTCCAAATTTGATAAGAGAGCCAGCGCTGTAATTGGCAGATCAGCGGAGGTCATTGAAATCAATAACCAGATTCAACACGTTAAAGGTGAACTGCTCCGTCACTACAACCTGTTGAAGAAGCAGGGATCAACCGTTACCCCCACTATGATTAAAAATGCTTACCTGGGTGTTCATCAGGAAAAACAAACACTACTGCAGGTCGTAGATTTTCACAATGGGAAGTTTAAAGAAAAAGTAGACAAGGGAAAGCGGGAAAACAGCACCTACAAAAAATGGCTCACTACCAAGGATAAGATTACCGCCTTTCTTTCTGGTGTTCTCAAAATGAAAGATATCCCCCTCGAAAGAATTGAGTTTTCCTTTGCGGAAGATTTCTTCGACTATCTCACCCTTACGGAAGGTATCCAGGATAACACCGCTATGAAATACCTGAAGAACACCAAGCAGCTGTTAAAACTGGCAGTCCAGCGGAAATGGTTGCAATGTAACCCCTTGCAGGATTATGTGTGTTCCTATATTAACCCGGAGCGGGATATACTCACCGTGGCAGAACTCAGCGCACTGTATCATAAAGAATTCACCATTCCCCGCCTGCAGGAAGCAAAAGACGCCTATGTGTTCATGACGCTTACCGGCTACGCCTATAAAGATGCCCAGCTGCTCACTCCCGACAGCATCGCTAAATATTTCGACGGGGAAGACTGGATTGTGAAGAACAGGGAAAAGACCTGGTGCCGTGAAAACGTTCCCTTGTTACCGTTAGCCAAAGAGATATTGCGGAAATATCGCGAGCATCCGTACTGCGTTGCCAACAATGTGTTGCTGCCCATCAAAAGTAATCAACGCTTTAACGGATACCTCAAGGAAATAGCTGATCTCTGCGGCATAGATAAGAACCTTACCACGCACACCGCGCGGCACACCTTTGCCACCACTGTTACGCTGGCCAATGGTGTACCACTCGAAACAGTAAGCGCTATGCTGGGGCATAAATCCATACGCACTACGCAGATATATGCTAAGATAGTAGCTAGTAAAGTAAGTGAAGATATGCAGGTACTGAAGCAACGGTTTAACCTTAAATTGCCGGAATCCATGCTGAGCAAGGCTGTAGCGTGAATCTAACTTGTCAAGGTCGGGGACCAGAGCGGGTTCCCGACTATTACAAATTCGACATTAACAATTGATTAACGGTTTCTATCCTCCTAAAATTATTTATTGCAGCCCCTGTTGATACTCAGTGTATCACAACCCCGATCATGTGATATTTGAATGGCCATTACACAACCAGAACCATACTCGCGCGCATTCTAAAACCTACAATATGCAACAGTATTATCCATTATCCTTTTTTGAAAAATTTATTCATGTTGATTTGCAACAGGCCTCAACCGAACAAAAACACCCCGACGAACAGTTTTACACGCAAGCCGTTAAAGACATCATCAACGAAAAAAACAAGATCCTGGAATGCACCGGCAAGTACCTGTACGACCTCCGAAAGGAAAAGCAGATTGGAAGGTTCATACAACAAAGCCAGCGACAGCTGGTCGCGCTGATGAATAGCGTAGCCAAAAGCCTGCCGGCAGAGAGTCTTGTCGATGATGCCATGTCCACAGGGAAGAACACCTGGTCAAACCTCTACCAAATCCTTTATCTCCATCTGGCCGAACTACTGGCACATCTTGAGCAAAAATTTGAACGGTATCTCGACATTGACTGCAAAGTCCCGCCATCCTACCATTTAAAAGCCCAGACGAAATTCCGGGAAGACGTACCATTACTGAAAGTCGGCTTTCTATCTTCCGGCGTAGATGAGCAACTGCAAAATGTTGTATTTATGCCTTTCGTAGAGCTAATAAAGAACAACCATACCAGTTTCCCGATCACCTACCGGCAGCTGCATTATCTAACGGAAATGAATAAACGGTTATTTCAGTTGCTCGATGTCAGTGGAGAGCAATCCATATTCCCGCAAAAGCTGCACGACCTGTTACTGTTTATCAATTTTAACAGCGTCCATTATTTTGAATACTGGTGCGCTATGATTACCGAAGAACTGAAAACCTATTCTACCTTCCGGGAAAAGCTGGAACGGCTCATGTTTCTTCAGAAGAAAACTAGCCAGGCCTCCCAGAAACCCGCGTTTGTATTCAATTCCCGGCGTTCTCCGCTTCAATATAAAATGCAATCGTGGCTGGCAGAAGAAATTGCCTACCATAAGGAAATCAACGCCTCATCGGGCGCAGCGCACCTGCCGGAGGAATTAAGTCGCTGGAAAGACTTTAAGGTGCAGACCATTTTTTCTGTTTCCCAGATTGGCCACATTCTAAAGCTGCTGCTGGATAGCGGTATTTATGTCAACAAAAACAGGGCGGAAGTCCTGGACTTCTTTTCCTATTTCTTCACTTCCGTAAAGCAAGACAGTATTTCTCCCAGTAGCCTCCGGAACAACTTTTACAACGACAATGCCGCCGTGTCAAAGTCTGTACGCGATATCCTGATGCAGCTGGTCAACCAGTCAAATAAAGGGCTAAGCGTCGTAGCCTACCTAATCCTCGATTGTCTCCTGCAACAATTCTGATTTTGTATATCGTGCACCGATTCCAATATTGTAAAAATAATTATATAAAATTCTTTCTTTTGAAAATCAAATAGTTACAAGGGGTTGTAAAACCCCTGTAACTATTCTTGCGTGTGTAATAATTTTTCTTTTGCTGCCATAACAAACAAACCCAAACCTTATGGCAGCAGAAATTCTCACCCGCGAAGATCTGGCGATCTTCAAAACAGAATTATTCCGGGAATTACGGGAGCTCGTCAACGCCCCGGCCCTCCAACCCAAGAAATGGCTTAAAACTTACGAAGTCCGCGACATGCTGGGCATTTCTCCCGGCACCCTTCAAAACATGCGTATCAACGGTACGCTGTCCTTCACCAAAATCGGCGGCTTAATCTTCTACGACTACGACGACATCCTCCAGCTCATGGAAGGCACCCGGAAATCTGTTAAGCGTTCCTGATGCCGGCGCCAGCAGCTCATACCAATTACATCAGACACCTCAATGCTTTCTTCGCACAGGTGCGGAAAGAAACCCGCTTACAGGCTAATCATGTAAGCCTCTACCTGGCATTGTTTCAGGTCTGGAACTATCACCGTTTCCAGAATCCCTTTCCCATCCTGCGCGAAGAAGTCATGAGCCTTTCCTGCATCGGCTCCCGGAGCACCTATGTACGTTGCCTGAAGCACCTGGACCATTGCCGCTACGTCATCTACGCACAGGCCCGGCAGGCTTATGCCGCCAGTTACGTGTCCATCATTCCCCTGGCCGATTTTATCGCCGATCCCCACCCTGAACAGCTGTTTCTGTTCCAAGACCCTAAAGCCGCCTCCATGAGGCCCAAAAGTGAGCCACAGCACCCGCGCAAAACTGGGCCACATAGGAGGCCCAATATTGAGCCTGACACATGGCCCAATTCCGGGCCACATACAGGCCCAAAAGTGGGCCACTTTAATAAACATATAAACAATAGTAAACGTGGGAGAGAAAACAGGCTCCCGCCCCCAACTAAAAAAATTAAAAATGAAACTAAAAACCTCCAGCACGATCCGGATGCACCCGGCGCGGAAAATCTACCCGGCGCCGCGCGGATTCTTCCCTCGCTGTCCGAGGTGCAGGAATTCTTTACCGCCTGCCGGTACCCGGAGGTGGAAGCCGGCAAATTCTTCCATCACTACCAGGCCAATGGCTGGCGGCAGGGCGGTAAAACGCTGATCACCGACTGGCAGGCCGCCGCCCACAAATGGATTCTCAACATTCACCCACCCAAACCCGATCATCATGACAAACATATCAGACCATCAACCGGGGCAGGAAGGCTCCACACCAATGAAGACAAAAGCTACTCAGAGCCCCTATGATTACTATCAGCTCTTCCAGCAGCTGGAGGAACATGGAAAGAATATTTATGGTCCCCGGTTCTGGCTCGATGATGTGGACCGGCCGGTGGTGGTCAAACTACTGGCTTACTTTCTGCAGGACGAAGCAATAGCCGCTGCGGAAGGGATCGACCTGCATAAAGGCATACTCCTTACCGGCAAGATCGGATGCGGTAAAACCTCCCTCATGACGCTCATGAGAGCCCTGGCATCGGAGTCATACCGGCCGCATATGGTATCCTGCCGGCAGATCAGCTTTGAGTTCAGCAAAATCGGGTACGATGTTATCAGCCGGTATAGCACCAACGCGTTTTTTCCGTATACCAATGTGCCGCGGGTACACTGCTTTGATGACCTGGGCGTGGCGCAGACGGTGAACTACTGGGGGAATAACTGTAATGTGATGGGGGAGATATTGCTGTCGCGGTATGACCTGTTTATTTCCAATAAGATGCTCACTCATATCACAACGAATCTGAATAGCCAGGAGTTGGAGGAGGTATATGGGAATAGGTTGAGGAGCAGGATGCGGGCGATGTTTAATCTCCTGTCATTTGACACTATTTCAAAAGATAAGAGATAATTTGTTTAAAATAAATAAATTATAATTTATGTTAATTGTATATTTTATTTTGACGATAAAAAAAATGTCAAAATATTTTGACAAGAAAATAATCGTCATTACCTTTGACGAGAAAATAATCGTCATATGATTGCTAAGGCCAAGAAAGAGGATTTGCTTTTTAGAAACAACACCGGAAATAAGTCAAGGGAAATTCTTGTAGAGGGGTTTGTAATTCGAATCAAGGAGTTTGAACAGATATACAACAATATCAAACGGTTGGGGGGAGGAAATGTTAAGCTGCGGCCGAATTTGGTAATAGGACAACGTGGTGCCGGTAAAACAACACTTTTATATAGATTGAAATATCAAATCGAGTCCGATCAGGATTTAAAGGGTAGGTTGTTTCCCATCATGCTAACTGAAGAACAATATAATTTGTCAGAACTGGTGAATCTGTGGGAGACAGTTGCAAGCGTACTTGAGGATAATTTTGGCTGGATTGGTTTCTATAGGGAAATTGAGAAAATTCTCACTAACAACGCTAAAGGTTATGAACCTTTAGTGTTTGATCTATTGGATAAGCGGTTAAAAAAAGAAGACAGGAACGTTGTTTTATTTATTGAGAATATAAGCATTTTCTTGAGGAAATTAGATCAACAGGCGAGAGAAAAATTTAAAGAGGTATTCACAACCAATTTAAATTTTCATTTATTGGCTTCTTCGACTTCTTATTTTGATGGATATATCAATTATGAGGAACCTCCTTACAACTATTTTGATATAACAACATTGGCTGGCCTAAGTCGTGAAGAATGTGAGGTTATGCTACTCAGAATTGGAAGCCAATATGGAGCAGAGGAGGATATACGTTATATAATCGAGAATCATCCAGGTAGAGTTGAGGCTCTGAGAAGGTTGACCGGAGGAGTTCCGAGAACTATTTCATATCTATTCCAGATTTTTCTTGACAACGAAAATGGTAAGGCGATAAATGATCTATACATATTGATAGATACTCTTACTTTTTTATATAAAGCAGAATTAGACCAGTTGTCACCCCAGCAACAAAAAGTAGTTGATGTCATTGCCAGAAAATGGGATGCCGTGTCTGTAAAAGAGATAACCAGGCTTACACGTTTCGAAAGTAAGAATGTATCATCTATTCTTGCTGCCTTAGAGAAAAATCAAATGATAGAAATTGTACGTACAAATACAAAGAATCATTTGTATCGAATCCGTGAACGCTTTATGAATATATGGTATCTCATGCGTTTTGGTAGGAAGCATGATAAAGATAGTATTATCTGGCTTGTTAGATTCTTCGATGCCTGGTGTGATGAGACCGAGCTAGCTAAAAGGGTCGCTGCGCACATAGATAATTTGAAGGGGGGAGAATTCGATGTTAATGCCGCAATTGATATGGGAAATACCTTTCTATCTTGTGAAAATGTTCCTCAAGAGCTAAAAATGCTCCTATACAAAGAGACTAAATCTAAACTTCCAGAAAGGTTGGCTAAGTCATTTGCCCCTGGTGATTTTATTTATCAAAAAATTCAATCACTTACGGAAGAGAAGAAATTTGATCAGGCTCTTGAACTATTGGAGCAGGTAACAACGAAAGATATACAGTATTATAGAATTGCAACATGGCTTTTTTTGGTCACAGGAAACTATAGTAAAAGTGTACAGGCCGCAGAGTATGTATTATCTTTTGATGAGAACGATGCTAGTGCTGCTCTTATACTGGGGATTATTTATGAGGATCATATACGTGATATTGAAAAAGCCGAGTATTATCTTAAAAATAGCCTTCAGCAGAAGACTATTCATCCGTACGCTGCAAGTAGAATGGGGAATATAGCTTATAAGTACAGGCATGATCTTGTAGAGGCGGAGCAGTATCATAGACAGGCAATTAAAAAGAATTTCAAGTCTTCTCTGATTTTTCTTGGGGATATATTTCTTCGTGAGAAAGAATTTGACAAGGCCCAAAAACTGTATTCTGAGGCTATTATTGCAAAAGTTGAGAGTGCGAATTCAAAGCTGGGTATTTTATATGCAACAATTAATGATACAAAGAATGCTAAAAAGTATTTCAATGAGGCTATAAGATTGAATGAAAAAGATGCTCTCATAAATATGGGTATCTGGTACCGTGTTAGGAGGCGCCCAAATTTCTCCAAGGCCGAGTTCTATTTCAAAAAGGCTATTGATGCGGGGATTGTAAAAGCCTACTGTCTTTTAGGGGATCTATATATGGAGGAATTGAAGGATGCAAGAAAGGCAATAGAAATGTTTGAATTGGGTGTTCAGCATAAAGATGCTGAATCAGCACATCAATTGGCACACATATATAGCGATAATAAAAATTACGAAGCGTCAGATGAAATGTTTGAAAAGTCGTTAGAACTTGAGAGTGGAAACGGAGTCACTTGTTTTATAGGTAGTATTTATGCAAGTGGCCGGGCGAATAAAAAAGAGTATGCCCTACACTTATTTAAAAAACATCTTCCTCCATTCGAAGAGCTGGATCTGTCCGATAAATTGTTGTATGCACGCATTCTGCTGTGGAATGATCGGGAAGAAGAGGCCTTGCATTATTTTCAAAATACTTATAAGGAATTATCGAAGGTTATAACTGAAACTGATAATGAGGATAAAGATTTGTCTTCATCTGTTAATTCAGTCCTCAACCAGGTCTCAAACTATATGTTTTTATTGATTGCCAAAGAAAGATATAGCGCGTGTTTGTCTTTGTTTGAAGAGTCTAGAGTTGATTTTAAAACAATGCTGAGACCAATTTATTTTCTACTTATGGAATATCTTAAGAAGGATTTCCCTTTAGAGTATCTGAAAGCGGGTGAGGAATTACAGGATACTATAAAGGAACTAAAAGTGGTAATAGATTTAATAAAAAAAAGACTCTAGCTATATGAAAAAAGCGAAGATGTGACAACAATCTCCGCTTTCCGAATCTTCAAATTGCTTGGGAAGGCAGTCCATGTATGTTATACATGGTATGTTTGAAGGTGGTTTTTGCGACAAGATACATTTTTTTTGTTTAATCGCAAGTTGTCCGGAAATTTTCAATGCCGACGCTAAAGGTTGAAGTGACGAAAAATGTATTGAATGAAGATATTAAGCGGTTAGTGAATGTTCTCTTTTGTCACCCATTCGACTCAAAACTTAACTTCAAATAATGGGTGCATATTACATTGCGCAGTAAATCTATTCTTAGATTATTTGCCAATCTATTTTTCATCATTTTTTTATTACTAACAACTTTCGGGGTACCAATATTATTGGTTCAGGTAATGTTATGCTAAATGTGAAACTCACTATTTAGGTAATATAGGATTACTATGCCCGTAACACAACAAAGAATTATGGCTATTTTGAATTACTCAAAGAGGTTATCAAACCTCCAAAGCAGAAGGTATGATAGAGAATTGAATGAGTCAATTATCTCAAAGTCCTTTTCAACGAGCGGGCTTCCCGATAATATTAAATATTTCTTAGAGTCAATGAAGCCTATCGATAAGAAGTATAATGACAGAACAATATTGGCGGCTGATAGGATAATGAAGCACTTGGAGGATGGGTTTGGATTGCACTTTGGGAGGGCGTATAGAAAACAGGGCTCTGTGCCGACACGAACTAATATCAAGGCGCATAGCGATATTGATCTGCTTACCATTATTGATAGATACGTTTATCAGGACCCCAGCCGTCCTAATACAAACCCATATACATTTTCGAGTCCGCCGGATGATATAAAACTATTGAGGAAGCAGGCATTGGAGATTTTGAGAGATATATATGATGAGGTAGATGATTCTAACGAAAAATGTATTACTGTCTTCAACAAAGCTTTATGGAGAAAGATTGATGTCGTTTTCTGTTTCTGGTATAACACCGAAGAATATGAAAGGACTAGTAATGAATATTATAGAGGTATTAAGTTTAAAGCCTCCAGCCTGACGCCAGACTATCCATTTGCGCATTTGTACCAGGTAAATCAAAAGGGAGATGCGACAATGGATGGGGCGAGGAGAGCAATCAGATTACTCAAAACTTTAAAAGCTGACTCTGATAATGATTTGGAATTGTTGAAAGGCTTTCAGCTTACCTCAGTTATTCATTCTATGGATAATAACCTACTTTATTATCGTCCTGGGAAGGATATAGATATTGCGCAGGCAGTATCTGGACATCTCAATGTTATTATTAATAACCCTGATTATCGGACTAGTATTCAAAGTCCAAATGGTTGTGAAAAACCATTTGGAGATTCTATGATTGTCAAAGATTTGAGGTTGTTGAAGGAGGATTTGGATACACTTATAGAAGACGCTTCGAAAGAAATTCGAGGTAGTTGGTCGGTTAAAAATGCTTTAGTCACATATTAGTACAGTTTTATGAATCATAAGCCAAAAATTTTTATAGGATCATCTAAGGGTGCATATAAGGTAGCAGAACTTGTTCGAGACGAATTGAGTAACGTCGGAGATTGCATCTTATGGCAAGATCCAGGTGTCTGGGAAGTCAACAGGAGTACATTTGACAACTTACTCAGAATGGTTGGGTATTTTGACTTTGGTGTTTTTGTCGCTACCGCGGACGATTTGACGTTGACTAATAGTAGCTTGGTTTTTGAAGCAAGAGATAATGTAATACTAGAAATGACATTGTTTTTAGGGGCGATGGGACGCGATAAGTCATTTTTGTTGGTCGAAGAGGGAATAAAGTTGCCAACTGACTTTAATGGCATATACATGCCTAGATTTAATCCGAAAGATGAGGCGAGTATTAAAGCGGCGTGCTCTGAATATGCTAAGAAAATCGAAGAGCACTATGCACTTGGACATCTAAGTTTGTATCCTACAACGGCCCTGGCAATTGGTTACTATAAGAACTTTGTTAAAGGTCTTGTAGACAGTGTTAGCTCTGCTAATCCATTGAGGTTTGATGGTAAGGAATTTACAGATTTTAAATTACGAGTTGTTATTCCGAGTGATTTGAAGGGCAATATTCGAGAAAAAGCTCATCAATTTTACAAACGTCATCGATTGGTCGAAAATGCAATAGAAACTAAGTTTAGAAAGCACCCGGCTTGGTTTCAACTTGATCTCTCAAATGCTCCGCATGCCTTCCTTTATGATATGCCCAGTACCTTGACTGGAATAGACGATGCAATAGAAATGATTTTGCAGAAAAATTATCAAGGAAGATCTAAGATGCAGGAGATCATTGAGCAAAGAGAATTAAATAATTTCAGGAGGGTTCTCCAAATGCAAATTGATAAGAGTCCATTTGCCCAGGAGGTAGTTGAAATTATTGATGAATTTTAGGTTCTAAAATGATACCAATTACGGGGAAATGTAATAGTTTGCCTGTAATTGGTATTCGATAAGTTTAGGCCAATTCAAGTTCAAGTTGTGATTTTTTAATAGAAGATTTAGTTGACATAAAATGCCATATGCTGTAGTCCAAAGAGGATCTTGAAATTTCAAGAAAATCTGCGGCATATTCAACTACTTTTTTGGTGGAGTAGTAGTCGTTTATTGTTACTTCCGCCATTTCAACAAAAGAGTATATATGTCTATCAACTGCCACAGTATCAAAGTCAAGTAATTTTAATAGGTAGTCTAACGTTTTGGGACCAATTCCATTCAATTCCAGAAACTTCAACTGATTTTCAGGGAAGGTTAGATAGTGCTTTAGATCAGTACACGTATTTATTTTGTTTTTTTGGGAAAATACCAGGACGCTCTTAATTCTATTCAATTTCGTGGAATTTTTCCATACTATAATGTTTTCTAATCCTTCTGAGGTAATAAGCTTTCCAAATTTATTTACGGTGTTTGCATTAGGATACAAGGTTAGTACTCTTTCAACTCTAGGCTTTACAACAGTTTTGTAATTCAAACTCGATTGTAATATAATGTCGGTATAAAGTGCGCCAATGTGATTGTAGCAAAGGTTATTACTCTTTTTATATACAGTAAATTCTTCGCCTAAATCTGTGATAAAGTTAGCTAGTTTTCTAGCATCTTTTGCGCAATTCATATTGTTTTATTTTAATATTCTTGTTCAATCTGTCTTATAGCTTCTAGTCTATCTACGCAGTTTGGGCAAGCTCCACACGGAATTATTGCGGACGCCTGGCATGAAAATGTAATTCCTATTGGAGCACCCAATTCAATACCAAGTTTAGCAACTTCATATTTTGATTTATACCTGAATGGCATGCTTATTTTTACTGACCCGTAATCACTCAATAAGCCATCCATTTTTTCAAAAAATTCATTCGAACAGTCTATTTCTTTGGCATGATTACTATTTATGAATGCCGAGTACACATAAGAATAGCCAATATTGCGCGCAAATGTAGCACCAATTGTTAATAATAATAAATTTCGATAAGGAATATAAAGATCGTCCGCAGAAATTTCGTCATTCCAGAGATCGGCGGCTTTGATAAATTTAGATTTTGATTTTTTATAAACTGATTGAATATCAATTGATTCTATTTCTTCTATTTTGTTAATGGGCATAACCTTCCTTAATGTTTCAAACTCAGTTTCGGCGCAATGTTGTCCGTAATTAATAAATAGCGGAACAAAGTCAATTTCTTGGGCTAGCAGCCAATATGCCATAGTCGTTGAGTCTAGCCCGCCAGACGCTAAAAGGACTCCATTTTTATTTCCCATACCGAAATATATTACTACTTTTTATAAATACTTCTGAAATTATTACGTCTAAATCGCTTGAAATTACATCTGGTAATTCTGTTAACATGCAGTTTGTAGCTCTATTAAACGGATCATAAACTATACTTGGTATACCTTTCGCAGCCGCCCAGCCTATTTCTAGAAGAGTGCCAGGATCATCATATAACAGTACTCCGATTAGAACAGAACATTCACTTAGCATAACCATATCTTTGGCAAAAAGTTCTTGTCTTCGCGCTTTTGTAGCATTCACTTCCATTTGACCATTTTCTTTTATAGGTCTACGAGGTGTGAAATTATGATAAATGAGATTTTCTACTAATTTATTTATGGGAGTTGTATCTATGAAATCAAAATCAGGAGCTGCTATATAAATATTGATTTTTTTTCTAATTTCCCAAGGAAGGAAAGTACCACCTAAATTAGTCAGATCCACCAAATTGGATTTGAGAATTCTCGTTACATTATTCTTAAAATCATCTGGAAATGTTGTTCCCGCATATTCTGCTGCAATCCATGAAGATAAAATCATTGCTTCTTTTAGCTTGCTAGGATTATGCTTTACTACACAGGCTGCGAAATAAGCATCACCTACACCAACAGAATGCATGATTGGACGAGTTTGAGATGGTGCAAAGGCACTTTCTTTCCTAATAAAATCCAATCCACGGCTACCTCCCCTGTTTTCCTTCAAAATTATCGTATCCGTATAATCTTGAAACTGATTAAAGAAATCATCCAAATTATTTTCAAATAAACTTTTAAACAAATTCGAAGAGGTAGAGACAAAAATAGAGCTCAGCTTTTTAGAAAGTTTATTGAAAAATGAAATGTCACCGATATTGTTTGCGACATCTACATGGATTTGACCATTCAAAGCCCCGATCAAATTTATCATATCATAATTACCTGATATCAATAAATAATCTGTATAATCTGCACTTCTTATCTTTTCATATGCGGACTCATCATATTCGATTTGAATCTCATCTCGCAACAAAAACTCGTATCCCTGATCTCCTGTTTCTTTAGCTTCTGAAATTAAAAAAACATATGGCGATCCAACCACGTTACCTAGCTTAGTTATTTCTTGGCAACCAAGGGAATTCAGATACTTAAAAACAGAATTGTCTAAATAAGATGGCGCAAAATAGGCAACCCCGAAAGGAATATCCAAGCTCCACAAAGTCCTTGCAGCATGTACAATCCCTCCCATTCGAAGCTTAACATCTGTTGTCAATGTCTTTAAGGTAACATCAACAAGAATATCTCCAATAAGGCAAATCTTTTTTCTTGTCATAATAATGGAACTATATCAACATTCACTGAAGGCGTCGAAGTAATTGATGAGGCTGTTACAGTTCCTCCGTACTTAAATTTGTCGTCCAGACAATACTTAATATAATTAAATTTTGTTGGGAGGTAGCCAATCTCTTCCTTCAATTTATTTTCAACAACTAATCGAACCCCATTAAAGGAAACAAAAACCTCTGTTTCAACTGGCGGGACATTTCCATAGTTAATAAAATAAAAACATCGTCCCACTTCTTCCAATGAGCAACTGAATGCTTCACCACATTTGTCTTTTCCACTTGATCCCCCGTTAGCTCCTTCTGAGTTGGTCGGCTTATGCCGAGAGTAATCGCTAAAAGATCCGCTACCTGTACTTCCCATAGTTTTTATATTTTATTTTTTCTCAAATATTTTTTGTGCTGCTGTAAGTTTTTCTCGCTGAGCATTAGTTGTAGATATACATGGCTTACAAATCTCAGCAATATTCGCATCTGACAAGAGAGCTTTATTATTACGTGACCTATATATCTTAGGCCTGCTGGATGTATTTGAAAAAAATAGACTGTGCTTAAAATACGGGTATGCTCGTTTATCTAACGAACAGACCAATTTGCATCCAGAGGCAATCAATAAGCCAACTAAATGTTGATCATCAAAATCAGGATGTTCGATTTGCTGTGAAACGTTCGCTTCTAAAGCATCGACTTTAGCATTGCTTATATACACGGCCTTGTGAATACTTCTCAAAGTAACAAACAGCCGCAAATAGTTTTCCTTTAACTCTTTAACATATTTCGATCCTCCATATACCACTTTCCCCCTTCCTTCCATCAACCAGGTAAATACAGGTTCAAATTCTTCGTGGTTGTCAGAATTACGAGAAAAGACACTTGCTAATGTATTTGTATCTACTACAATGCACATAAAGGTTAAATTGTTAAAAGGTCTAGTTGCTCTTTTATAAAAAATTCCCTAAATTCTTTAGGTTGTTCTTCTGAATATGAACCATCGCTTCTAATCTCAATAACATCCAATGTGTTATTTACGCCTACTCTCTTAAAGAAGACAACCTGTGAAATGTCACCTATAGTGGCTGATGAATTCTCTCGATATTCCCTATTTACCCGAAGCCTAAATCTATCAATTGTGTAATCACTATGTGTTTCAATAATGAATTTCTGATGATCACGATTATTAGACTTAAATAAAAAATCACCCAAAGCGGCTTGTGCTCTAGGATGTAGATGTACCTCTGTTTGTTGAATGGCAAAATATGTTTCCTTAGGTCTCGCAATAATTTCGATAAGTATGGGTAATATTTGAGATACTCCAAATCCAACATTAGCTATATTAACGAATCGCCCACCAATCCCTATGAGTATTTCAATAGACATACCCTTATCAGAACTGCTATTAAGCAAATTTATTTTTACGTCTTCGAAAAGACCGCTATCATAGCCGAATTTTTTAAGAATGTCTTCTACCGGACCTCCAGTAACTAAAATCTCACTTAAGACATATGGAATGTGTTCTCCTCTTGAGCTAAAAGACAGAGTGAAGTCATCATAGGTTTTTCTAGGTTCTGCACGAACAGGAGCAGTATAGGCAATCGGATTTAAAAATTGGGGTTTAGTAATTTTAACTAATGACGATGATAATTTTGTTGATTTTTCATTTTCTATTCTGCGAGTAATTATTGTTTGAAGTGTAGATAATATAGATTCAATTCCTGTAAATTGAATTTCTTCCCGGTAAAATAAATCATTATCCAATTCGTTATTATCAATCCAACTCTTAAAGTACTGCTCGACAGTTAAGCCTTTAAATTTTTCATCCGCTATAATAGCATATCGATACTTGAGGAAACGACCATCAATTGAGGCTTGCAAGTCAATGGTATCATTTCTAAATCGAATTTCTTTAAGACTTGGCAAATTGTTTTCATCAATGAACTTTAACTTAATAGCAATATTATTGTCATTGATTTCCTCACTAAAGATACCCAATTGAAAAAACTCTTTATTAGTATCAGAACTAATAATTTCAGAAAAACTACCTAAACTTATCTCTGTGTTGTTGAATTTTTGGTAGTACCAAAATCCGGGAGAAGAGAGGATAGTTAGTAATTTTAAAACGGAAGTTTTTCCGGTACTATTTTCTCCAATAAAAAAATTAACCTCTTTCAGAGATAGAAAGGTAGATTGAAAACCTCTAAAATTATCAAAGTATAAAATGGGCATTCGAGGAATTTTTTATTTTACTTTTTTGTTGCCAGATATCTACGGTGTGATTAAACCAGCTTTCAGATAACCTATGTTCAATAGAGGGGTATAATATTGATATATAGGGTAAATCTCAATAATATAGGAACTATCCCTGATTTAATTTGTACAAAAGGCTAATTCACAGGTCCATGTTCACAATCTGATATATGAAATAACTGAAAAATGAAGCTAATGTTCACAACATTATGCTTGAACAATATACAAATTTATACTGAATATATATCCAATAGATTAATAGGGGAAATAAGGTCTCACTCCGGCGTCAGTCGGCAAAAAGGGCGCCAGGCCCTCGCTTGCCCCTTCCGCTGCGCTACAGGGGCTGCGCTCCGTCCTGTCACCCTTTTCGCGCTCCCTCCGCCTTCGTTCGGGCAGCTCCCGGTCTGGCTAAGGGCTGTTTTTACAATTGGTGGCCTTTATGCCTGCCATCCCTCCGCTGCCCATTTTGTCCGCCCCCCGCCCGCCACCCCCGGCCTTTCATTTTTGATTTTGCCGTCCGCTGGCGCTCCCGGCCAGACATAGGTCGAAGGCGCGGCCAGCTGCGGCTCGCCCTCGCTTGGCCCTTCCGCTGCGCTCCAGGGCCTGCGCTCTGGCTGCCGCCGCAGCGGCCGGGGGTGGAAGGGCGGCGGGGGCGGGGCGACAGTAATCCTATTTAGCGGGAGATTATAGCTGCCCAACATTTGTACCCTGATCAACAGCTGGGAGATGAACGGGGAGAATAAAGCGGAGATCATAATGGGACAGCATTTAAATGAAAAAAGCGAAAAAGAAGAAAGCAAAAATACCCAGCACCAGGTGGATCTACCAAAAGACTACGGCATAAAGCTTTAGAATATATTCTCAGCATTTTATCCTGCACCAGCGACACCAAGCCATCGGACGACATCACCCACGCATTTATTCCGTTTCCTTTTGGTAGATCCACCTGCGCTGGGTGCGAAGAGGGCTTTCTTTTTTTCCCTTTTTTCTTTTAAAAGCTGCCCCCCGGAGCGTTGAACACCAACCTTTTAACCCCCTAAACACAACCATTATGTTTTACATTAAAAAGTTTGTTACCTACTGGGCCATCTACAATTGTGCTAATGGCGCCAGCCGTTTGCTCACCACACGCGAGCAGGAAGCCGTTGCCCGGGAGTTTCCGGAGTTGACCTGCCGGCAGGTCGTCACAGTGTACTTTGCAGCCGTAAACAGCATAAAACTAATGCCGTAAACAGATAGGCCCGGGATTATCCCGGGCCTATCTGTTTACTTCCTTTGAAAAAGCGGTTCTTTCACGCTCGGCAGCCTCCAGACCGCAGTGGTCCCCCCAATGGATCGGCCCCGGCCTCGCCAACACACGGCCCCCGCACCTGGCTAAACAGGTGAATTATCATAAAGCCTACCGGCACAGCAAAATATTGCCGATCTGCCATACCGGCAAGCCTTTACTAATGCTGTTGTGAATTTGGGAAAAAGGAGGTGGGGAGGGTTAGCGCCTTTTTAGGGCTTTTTGTTCCAGGTGAAATTTTTCCCTGGCTTCTTTCAGGTCTTTCAACAATAAATCAGGATGGCCCCAGTACTTCAGGCTTAACTCTTCCCTGATTTTTCTTACTTCAGCCACTGCGTCATACTTTTTACTTTTTTTCATGGTCATTTGGCTTTAAGATTTCGCGCGGGGTCCTGATTTCAATTATGCGGTACCCCATACGCAAATTTATAGAATTATAGAGTTTAATCCGGTCAAGGTTTACAATATGTTTAAAGTTCCAGCTGGCGAGGATATCAGCACCGTGCAGCGTAGCCAGCGCTATATGTAGTGCATCGTTATAACATTTATTGCTCAAAGCTCCTTCCGCAATATAGGTTTCCGCCAGTTTAATCGCTTTGGGATGGCCTTTGATCTCAATCTTATAACGGTTCGGAATTTCTGTCAATTTGGCCTTTACTTCATCTTTCGCAGGGTCCAGCTCCATCATCACTATATCAGACAAAAGCAGCTTTTTTATACCTAATCTGAACTCATTAAGCAGCGCATTGCTGTGTTCTTTAAATTCCTTATCAAAACAACCTCCAATAACTGAGGTGTCAGTATAAACATGAATCATAAAAATGGTTGGAGAGGTTAAAAACAATGTTGCATTCCTGGTTTGTATTCTGTTGGGGTAACTATTAGAATACGGTTTTCGCTGCCGGACTAAGTCGGCGCTTTGCGGTGTTTCATTAAATATGGTTTTGGGTTAACAGTTAATTGCCGGGTTCCTGTGGGCGGCGGTTCATGATACAGTCCGCCCTCAGTCACCTGGTGTTCAGGTGGAGCTGTCCTATTTCTGCCAAAATGGTTTTTCTGGAGGCGCTTTGCGGGTAATTGTAATGATCAGTTTTCGGTTTTCGATAGCAATAGAGATGCTATCTCCAATATCAAAGCCGGCTCTTTGCAGCCATATGCCGGATAGGTTTAACCATGGCACTTTTATCCAGTGACAGAGCCGCTCCGAACTTTTATAATGCAGTTTGGCTTTTCTTTCATTTGGCTGGTTTTTCATAAAGTTGATAATTTTCTACAAATATAACTAAAATGTAGATAATAGTAGTCTTTAAATGTCGTGTTTTGTAGAGTTTTGGGTCATTTTATTGTCATAAAAAGTTGATAATAATCTACTTTTCCGGCTTTGCTAGTTCGTCATGATGCCTCTACTTCATATTAAATTTTAAATCAGTAGTTTAGCGCGAAAATCATCCATTATGACGTTTGGTGAAAAAGTTACCATAGCCAGAAAACAAAAAAAGTTAACACAGACGGAGCTGGCCGATGCGACTGGCACATCGCGGGATATTATAGGAAAGTATGAACGCGATGAATCAAAACCCTCAATTGAAATAGCCGCCAGAATTGCGGAAGTCCTGGATAGTTCACTGGACTTTTTGATAAGAGATATTAACCGAGAAGACGTACTAGCAGAGAAAATCAAACAACTTTCACCGATCAATAGAGAATACGTTATGGCTGTAATTGAAGCATTTGAAGCTAAAGAGAAATTACAGGGCAAAAGATAAAGGCTCCCGCTTGCGCGGAAGCCTTTACAACCAAACAAATCCCAAAGGTAACCACACCTTAGCCGGGAAACGATTTAACAGCGGTCTAACCGCCTTCTTTTGACACTGCTGTCTGACTGACCCCGCTCATGACAGTACCGGCAACAGCGATATAACCGGCAATTTTCACGATGATGGCGGGGATGGCGGGAATACCCATCAGGGCGCCGCTAATCGCTGTCAGGATCAAACCTATATTGCGCACCTTACTGAAAAAAGGTGGTGTCGATGCGGTGAGTCGTTGTGCAAGTTTCATACGCACAATTTTAGAAGTGAAGAAAAGCCGGCCCATACAGGCCGGTTATTATGGGTTTGGTGCTGCCGGTATACCGGAGATGTCTACCAGTGCCAGCGCGTTGTAAGCGCCGTTTTTAAGGCTATATAAAGCCCCGTTAACTTGCTGGTAAAACTCTACACCCAAAGCCAGGAACAACGGCTTAGTAGTGTTGTCTGTCACGTTTACTGTCAAAGCCATGACAGCAGTAGCCGTGGCATCGATGGGCAATTCAGCACTTGCTGCACTGCCGTTGATGAACGTTTCTGCCTCGAAGTCGATTTCCGCACCAGCTGCCAAAACTTTGAAATGGGTGGCACCTGCAGGAGCGGCCACCATGTTGACAGGAACGAACGGCGGAATATCGGCAACCAGGGTACCGGCAGCGCGATCAATGGCCGTGGTGAACGGGGCGTATAACGTACCGCCCAATCGGGCATTACTGTTGAACTCAAAACCTTTGAGCAGTTCCGCCTCACCGTCAATAACGTTGCGCTGACCGCGTACATTGGTTGCATCTGCCTGGATCACCTTCACCATTTCACGGGTCAGGCGGGATGACATATAGCTATCCCCGATGTTCAGGAGCAGCGCCCGGAAGGCTGTACGTAACAGCTTACCGGCTTTGCCGGCACGACCGAATTCCGCGCCGTTTTCACGGGTCCGGATAAACGCCGGATCTGTTGCAATCCGGCTGGCATCTACGCCGCCTTTCTCACGTGCCAGGTGTCCGGCTTTCGTTTTGTAAAAGGTGATATTGCCGATTGTTCCTTTCAGGGGAATGATTCCACTTTGTCTTGCCATATAGAAACAATTGAATGATAGAATGGGCTGTTTACATAGCCAAGCCCGTTAGGCTCACATCTGCGCAGGATGCAGTACATTTGCGGTAACCACCCCAAACCTAAGCCGGCATTTTAACCCAGAAAAATTTCCATTCCGATTATGCCATTTTCGCAGAAAATAGTACCTAACCGCATAGTGATTTATGCAAAAGATGTGATGAATATCACTGGCAGAAGTGAGTGCACAGCTAGGAAGATACTGCAGCAGATAAGGCAGACAACAGGTAAGAAAAAGGGAGATATGGTAACAGTGGTTGAGTTTTGTCAATTTGCTGGCATCGATCTGAATCTGGCAAGAGATTTTCTTGTTTAAACGTGATGGCAGTTTGAAACCCATATTAGGCATGTATAAAGCGCTACTCTATACTTTTAAGGATAGATTATTATTCCTTGCTGAGAAGGTTTCTAGTAAAAATTTACACATTGATCCAGATAAATTCACAGCAAGTTCAGCGTGTCTTGACGACGGCTTAAGTTTTTTGCTATTTGAGCCATGAGCGTCTCCGTGCTTGTTTCTAATCCCAGCTAATCCATCAACCACCGTTTGGCACCCTCCTAAAATTTGTTTAAATATCTGTTCCGTATGTTGTTCTGGTGATAGGTTTAAGTTTGTTGCAGTTTGCTTATATAACTTGTTTAATTCTAAATTCTCATCGTATTCGATATTTAGATTTTCTAAAATGTGCTTACAAACCGTCTCTAAGAGGGATCTTGCTGATGTTATTGCACCATCGGGATCGGCATTTAATCTAATTAACGATTTACTCCATGACTCATTTATATAGTTTAGATTAATTTCGACTTTGATCTTTTGTAGTAAGTCATGTGCCAGAACGGCACTTAGCTGATCGGATTCTGAAATGAGAGCACTTAAAGTATCGTTAAGGTATTCCCTTCGGGGACGGTAGCCGCCTTGGCATTTTATAAATTCCCAAAAATGTTGTAGCTCTGGGCTATTTATAATGTAATCGGGGACATGAGGGGAAAGCACTGAATGATTTAACAAATCTTGTCTTAGTTTCGTGTAATGAGATTCTTGAACGGGTATGTTTTGAGACCTTGTTATTAGTAGGGATGTGAAGTAGTGAGTTTTCTGTTTATAGTCTGCATCCTTTTTCTGCCAAGCAGATCGAAGTCTTTGAATATATTCTGTCTGAATACCAATGGACTCTAGGTCCTCTATTACAGCGTCAATTGACGGAATATACTGTAAAAGAGGAATTGTATTTTCGAGTAGATTGGTTATGGTCTTAAAAAAATGGTCCCGGGAGATGGTTAGTTGCTTATTTAGGAAACGAGCTAGGACTTCATCTTCCGATTTGTTGAAAAAATTCATGAAGTCAAAAGGGTCATTGCTCTTTTTGATGCCCTGAGATGCTTCCGAAAATTCATTGGTCAGATTCAACTTATTAGTAATTCTTACGAATTCATTTTCATTAAGTAGTTTGGGAAATCCTAATTCTTTCAGGTCATTATAAAGGGGCTCTATCGCTGCAATTATTTCCATTTGATTGCGTTGGTTTAATTATAGTAGCTTATAAAACTTTAAGAAAGTTTGATGCTTTTGTGTATGCTGCATCATATCTTTCATGGGAATTTATCTTGATGCTTTCTAACGCTTTTTGATACTCCTCCCTACTTAGGCTATACCCTTCGATGCCAAATCTCTCAAGGACGTTTTGGACCGGTTGTTTTCCCCAGGAATCTTCCATTTCACCATCAGGATGAACAATAACACAATGGCAAAAACCGGGTTTTGTATTCTGAAATTGTTCAGTATATCTTGACACTATAATGGCGGTTGCCTGATACCCTCTTACATCTTCTAATGCAGCTGCATAGACTGTACACCATCCAAATGAAAATTGTGCAGCCCATTCAGCTGGAATATGAGGATTTAGTCGTACAATAATTTTATCTAAAAAACTCTTATTATTTTTAATTGCATCTTCGGCCTTAGTAATTTCAATTTCAGAGGCCTTAACCCTTAACGGTAGGCTCAAAAGCTTTTCTTCACTATAGAATCTTGTTATAACAGCGCCAATAGGAGGATGGGCCCTTTTTTTTGCAATCGGTAAAATCACGTACTGATTGAATGCTTCAATACGTCGCTTCCCTGTAAAGTCGTAAATAATGTCGCGATCTGTTCCAACATAAACTCTTAAGGGAACCATATTATTTTCAGTTTGGGTATTATCAGTTCCCCACCAATCTACATGAAGAAGCCAACCTGTCATTCGTGCTAACGCTATAGCAAAATTCACTCCGTCAGTATTCTCCCAACTTTTAACTAGATCGTCACGAAATTTGCTTTGGGCCTTAGTATTTTTGCTTGCCATATAGACTAGTATAGTGGGTTTTAGTACAGAATAACGTGTTTTTCAATATAAATTTAAAATTTATATTGAAAACTAAATAGAAAATGCAGTACGTATGTTAAACTAAACTAATAAATGCTGTCACATTAATAATGTTAGCTTTAGAAAAGATTGAATTACTAAGAAGGGTTTTTTATCTGCTCTGCTATGTTTTGTGATTATTTAGCAAGGCTTTTCGTATCTTCGTACTGTTTACAAGTTCTTTCAAATCCCCACAAAGTAAGCTATTTCACGAGTCTACAAAATCGTCTACAGTAGCCAATAACTCCTCGGAAAGCAGCGGCAATTAAGCCTTTGATATAGTCCCAGCGGGATCACAAAATAAAACAGGTTCGAATTCACGAACCTGTTTTACTTTTGTCATATCACAAATCGAACTGAAATATGAGAATAGCGATAGTAGGTGCTCACAAGGTTGGTAAAACGACATTGGCGGAAGAACTCCTGGAGCATCTTCCAGGCTATACACTCGAAATGGAACCATATTATCAATTGGAAGCTTCAGGGTATGAATTTTCAGAAATTCCTACTGTAGAGGATTTTATAGAACAGTTTAATTGTTCGGTCAAATTGGTTTCCAAAAGCGAAGGCAATGTAATATTCGACAGATGTGTTATTGATATCCTGGCATATCTTCATGTTATTGATCCAGGCAGGAATATTCAATTACTATTTGAAACAGCCCAAAAAATAATTGCTGAAATCGATCTGCTGGTGTTTGTTCCTATAGAAGAGCCAGACCTGATATCCGGTCATCAGACAGATCAGCCAAAGCTCAGAAGCCGGGTTAATGATTTGTTGTATGATTGGATTGGAGATTTAAGCATAGAGGCGATTGAAGTAAGTGGCACTTTGTCGAATCGCAGAGACCAGGTACTCGCTGAAATTTCACGATAGTATCAAGGCTGTTGCTTGTTATCATTGCCAATTTTTGCCAATCTATTGGTGATGATAATTTATTATCGCCTAGTAGTAGTGTATTGGGATTTTTTCCTTAATCCTGCTGGAACCTTCCAGGTAGAAATTCAACCCCGTTTTTTGTTCAATATAAATAATTCAAGGAGTTTGAAGAAGATACTACAATTGCAACAGATTGGAAATAAGTTCATGCTTTAAATCAGCCACCCTTTCCTGGCCACTGCTGTCATTTACCAATATAATAATGGCGGCTTCATTATCAGGATAAAGGTAGCACAGGGAAATAAAGCCACATCCATCCCTGCCTGTATGCATAATAAAAGGTAAACCATTGTCTTCCTTATCCAACATCCAGCTTAGCCCCATACTCATGCCATCAGGTTTTGTAAAGGTAATTTTATGACTTAGGTTAATAGCAGGATTTTTCTTGTTTAGGTTAGCCGTAGCATAGGTAAGCATATCTGCTGGTGTCGAATACATGGAAGGCGCTGCTCTGAAACCATTATCAGGAATAAAAGTTAATACTTTGCCATTTTCATCGTGGCCGGCAATAAGTTGTTTTTCTTCTCTTGCAGTCAACTGAGGAGTGGTGTTTACTATTCCGATCTGCTTTTTCAGAAATGAAGTAACAAGCTGATGGTAAGGCATATGGTAGACACGTTGTAATATAGCGATAAGTACCATCATCGCATTTCCATTATAACGGTATTTAGTTCCTGGAATAGTGTCAAGTGTAAACTGGTGCATATCCCTGAACAAGCTATCAACCGTATAAACGCGATAAAAATCCCGGAACGCTTCGGGTTTCAATTTGGTAATGCTGTCAAGATATTTATCATCGTAGTCCCTTGACATGGCGGGTAAAGCTGAGGTATGATTTGCCAGATCTACCAAGCGAACGGGATGCCCCTGATATTGTAAATTAGGGTAGTCACTAGGTAAATACTTACGGATGTCATCGGTTAGTTGTACTTTCTTTTCAATGACTGCCTGGGCAAGCATTATCCCAACAAAAGTTTTTGCGATGGAACCTAGACCAAAAAAGGTAGTATTTTGGCTTAAAGCACCCGTTCCACGATGGAAGGTATACTGATGGGGTATCCCGTTTTTAATTACACCGATAGACAAATCAAAGGTTGCCGGAGATTGCATGTAATGCTCAGCTGCCCGCTGTACCAGGCTGTCAAGCGGCGTTTTTAAGGGGTTGTTGCTCTTGATTACTGCTTCCGTATTAGTCTGTTGCCCATTGCAGTACTGTGATAAAATTATAAGTGCTGTAAGGGTTTTTAAATAAATAGGTTTCATATGGGTATAACAATGTAAAGCTCAAGATAATATTACATAAAATCCTTCTTTTTTCAAAAGTAAATTTATCTTTTCAAACTTATACTGGTATCCCTAAAACGAATGTGGTAAATGTTATCATACAGGCAGATCATAACAGCGTAACTGGCCATCACCGGTTGTCAGCAACAGCTTGTCATGTACCATTATTACGTTGATAATATTACTGCTGTAATCATAGGTATAATCCGGGTTGGTAGTAGGATTGCCATCCAGGTCATATGCGGTAAATGCGATACCCTCTGGCATTACTTCTGCCTTACAATGTAAATCTTTGCTGTCCAGCAATAACAACCTCCCGAACTGGGAAACTATCAGGAGGTTATTATCATCTACAAAAAATACACTGTAGTTGATATTATCCGGTTCAGTAGCAGGAAAATCTTTACTACCATCGAAAATAGCTACCTGATCCTGCTCCGCTATCCTGGCAATTTCAGGGAAGGAGTAGATCGCTAATGGTTCATCATAATGAGGAGCCATAGTAAACTCTTTTCCGGATGGTGCAAAATTGCCCATGATCATATTATCACATTGGGTAAGTTTAGTAAGGGAAACAATACCATCAGTCAGCTGTAACTGCATCAACCTGGATTCCTCCTGGCCCGCCGAGGCTTCCAGCAGGATAATGTGATTGCAGGGGGTAGCATGAAATGCATAGGTGTACTGATGGCTTTCCAGCAGCGGGTAAGAGGCAATTACTTCAAAAGTAGTGACATCCATTACCTGTAGTTCATCCATTTCATTTTCATCACCTGGTAATACATACCAGATCGTTTTATTATCCCTGCTGAAATAACAGGCTGCACCCAGAAACCAGCCCCAGGAGCGATGAGCTACGGAATGTAATACTTCAGTGCCTTCTGCATCGAGAATACGAATATCGGTCATACCTGCAATAGCAATCAGGCGGCCATCAGAAGAGGCTGCGAGTTTACTGCTTACATAGTTCGTATGCTCCCCCTGGATGATTTTTTCCCAAACAATTTCAAGATTTGCATTGAGCTTGGTAATCAGCGGCTGACTTGCAAAGTTCATCAGAATCTCTCCATCGGGTAATGATACTACATTTACCGGATTGGCAGTGAATGTCAGTTTATCTTTTAATGGCAGGTTTATATGCGGAAATTGACTCATGTTTCTTATTTATGTCGTCGCAAAGGTAATATACAAACCACTTTTATGGCAACACCAATCTTTTCCAGTAAATGAATGCTAGGATGGGGTAGATATACTCCCGCAGCAGCTGGTCGATTATTTAGTTTTAAATAAATGAATCGTATAATCCAGCAATTTTTTGTTGCCGTATTCTCCGTGGCCCGGAACAATAATTTTTACGTTTGGATATTCCCGTTTAACTTTTTCAACAGTTTTCTTTGGGCATCGGGGTTAGTACGGTTACGGATATTTGTATGCTACTATTTAACCGTCTTTCCGGTTTTTTTTGTAAATTAGGATGGGCTAAAAAATACGCGATACCAATTCTTTGGTAATACGTTAAAAGTAATGCAGAGCTTATTAAATACTAATCAATTAAATAAGCTGCTGATGAAACAAAACTATCTGACATTTATCTCAATTTTATTACTCCTTGCATGCAATAACAGCTCTAAAACAAGGGGGACAAAGGAAACCACTAAAAAATCACAGGATATGCGCTGTTATTCCGGAAGAATAACAGACAAGGACTGGTATGCCTCAGGTAAAAAGGCGCCTAAGTTTGAAGGCCTGCAAGGTATAAACTTCAGGATTTCAACGAGTAATAAGGAAGTGCAGGAATATTTTAACCAGGGAATGATGTTGCTTTATGGATTTAATCATGCAGAAGCAGCACGGTCTTTTTACGAGGCAGCCCGGTTGGATACTACCTGTGCGATGGCGTATTGGGGTTTTGCTTATGTACTGGGGCCTAATTATAATGCAGGCATGGAAGAAGACAATTTTCAGCGGGCTTATGAGGCAACTGCAAAGGCAAAGTCATTGCGGGCAAAGTGTACGCAAAAGGAAAAAGCATTGATTGATGCATTGACTTACCGTTATGAAATGCCTGCGCCGTCGGACCGTAGCGCCCTGGATAGTGCCTATGCAGCAGCTATGAAGAAAGTATATGCCCAATATCCGACAGACCCTGATATTGGGGCCTTGTATGCAGAGGCATTGATGGATGTCCATCCATGGGACTTGTATGAGAAGAAGACAAAAAAGCCCAGGGCCTGGACGCCGGAATTACTGGCGGTGTTGGAGCACCTGATCAAAATTAATCCGGTACATCCTGGAGCACATCATTTCTATATTCATGCAGTAGAGGCATCCGCTACACCTGAAAAAGCCCTGGCAAGTGCGCGCTCACTGGATACATTGGTGCCCGGAGCCGGGCATTTGGTACATATGCCTTCCCATATTTATATCAATACAGGTGATTATCATCTTGGTGTACTTGGCAATATCCGTGCAGTGCAGGTAGACAGCAGTTACGTAACTGCCTGTCATGCCCAAGGGGCATACCCACTTGCCTATTACCCGCATAATTACCATTTCCTGGCAGCAATGGCAACACTGGAGGGGAATTCTGCATTGGCATGGAATTCTGCAAAAAAACTTCAGGATGATACCGCAGAGGATATTATGCGTTTGCCTGGATGGGGTACTTTGCAACATTATTATACGATACCTTATTATATTGCTGTAAAATTTGGTATGTGGGATACTATTCTTTCTATTCCTCAACCAGCAGAAGATCTGGTGTATTTGCAGGCAATGTGGCGTTATGCGAGGGGGATGGCTTTGGGAGGTAAAAACAAGATCTCCGATGCACAAAAAGAACTGGACAGTCTGAAAATATTGGCGGCCGACTCTTCACTTCAACAGCTTACTGTCTGGAACATAAATACCACAGCCGATCTTGCACTAATAGCCTTAAAGGTATTGTCTGCCGAAGTAGCTGCAAAACAAAATCATTTAGATGTCTCCATTCCCTTGCTCCGGGAAGCTGTCGCTTTAGAAGACAAACTGAATTATAATGAACCACCCGACTGGTTTTTTTCTGTAAGGCATTATCTGGGAGCAGCATTGCTGGATGCCGGAAAACACAGTGAAGCGGAAAGTATTTATCGGGAGGATTTACAAACATGGAGAAATAACGGCTGGGCATTGATAGGATTATATAATTCGTTAATGCCTCAAAACAAACATAGTGAAGCGCAAAAAGTTAAGTCAGCATTCGACAAAGCATGGCAATTTGCTGATGTGGATATTGCATCATCCTCACTGATGCGCGCCAGGAACTGAAAGTCTAGCAGATTGTCCGGATCGCCTCTGAAATTGTCCATTCTGCACACTATGAAAGTTTGCGTAAGCCGGTACCTTTGAAAAAAATAATCAATTATGGCAAACATCTTACATCGGGTAGGAATCAAAACTTCGTCTATTGATGAAGTATACCGTGCCTTGACTACCCAAGACGGTCTAGCTGACTGGTGGACTACCGATACTAAAGGAGAAGGTACCCAGGTGGGGAATATCATAGCGTTCCGGTTTGGTGCTGGAGGGTTCGATATGAAAGTCCGGAAACTCAATGCGCCTGATCTGGTAGAATGGGAAGTAGCAGATGGTCCGGAGGAATGGATAGGCACCATCATAAATTTTGAACTTAAGCAGGATGGCGATTATGTTATCGTACTATTCAGGCATCTGAACTGGAAGGAACCTATAGAGTTCATGCACCATTGCAGTACCAAGTGGGCTATATTTCTAATGAGCCTCAAGTCGCTGATAGAAACGGGAAAAGGCAAACCTAATCCTATTGATATCAAAATTGATAACTGGAACTAAAGAGCAGCTTATTAGGTGTTCACCTTCTTTAAAAAGAAAACATTCCGTAAATAATATTTTACGGAATGTTTTCTTAAATGGGGCAGCACTTTTATGCCAGCTTACCGGGTAAGCTTTATATCAACCCACCTAATATCATTTGCTTGTTGGTACGCTTTGTGGTGTGGTCGTAGGGCCCTCTACAACAAGCCTGTGGTCTTTTAATATTTTCATCCTGTCAATAAAAACAACGCGTTTTTCACCCGTCAAAGAAGTCCGGGCATGATATACACAAAACATTTCTTTTCCGTCAGGGGAGTAGGTAATACTATTATGCCCTGTTCCGGTCACTACACCACCTGTTTCAATATTTTTTTGCAATACAGGATTATTCGCTGCTTTGATAAACGGCCCTAACGGGCTTTTGGAGGTGGCATAGCCTACTGCATAATTCTTGCCACCGAAGTAATTGGCAGAGTACATCATATAGTAAGTGTTCCCCTTTTTAAAAGCAACAGACCCTTCTGTCCACCTGCGGTTAACTTCCTTGGACGTAACTGAGCGACTTTCCCATTCAGCCTGTTGATCATTCATTTTTACAGGGGGACGTAACAATAGTACCGGTTCTCCTATTACCCCACTGAAATCGGGTTTCAACTCAACCCCATATACCCAGCTTTCTTCGATAGTGTCAAACCATCCTTTTTGTTTTGCCCAGGTAGCTACTTCACTTTCTACCGGGTGCTTGTAGCAGCAACGGGAGTAATAAAGATAGCATTTGCCATTTTTTTCGAACAGCACATTGGCATCGATGATAGGGTAGCCGGGATCAAAAACAGGCCCGTTATTAATGTCAATAAATGGCCCGGTAGGGCGGTCTGCTACAGCTACCCCGATACGGAAATTTTCAAGTTCATTATTGGGGTTCTCTTTCCATTGGGCGCTGTAGAACATATAAAACCGGCCTTTGTATTCATACACTTCCGGTGCCCAGTAGGCGCCATTCCATGCAGCGGTGGAATCACTCCAGCCACCGCTGTTACTGGCATAATATACTTGTCCCTCATCTTTCCAGTTTACCAGATCGGTAGAGGAATAAGCTGCAAAACCATTTTTTGCAATGCCTCCGGTTCCATACATGTAATATTTATCTCCTTTTACATGCATAACATATGGGTCCCCAAACTCTACCGGCAACGGATTTTGATAGGTAGGTTCCTTTACCGACTGGCTGGACTGTGCCTGTATGCCCGTAGTGTGCAGGGCAAACGTTACCAGAAAGCATACAATTGAAATCTTTACAGTTTGTTTCATCATTGCATATTATATCATAAGAGCAGTGTTATGGCAGCTGTCACGTCCTATAAATATAACGGTAAGAACTTGCATATTATAATCTATCCCGGATAAGACCTAAAACCTTACGCCTATACTCAGCATAGATCTGCGTACCCATAATGGCTCATAC
Source organism: Chitinophaga sp. H8 (assembly GCF_040567655.1). Classification (NCBI taxonomy): domain Bacteria; kingdom Pseudomonadati; phylum Bacteroidota; class Chitinophagia; order Chitinophagales; family Chitinophagaceae; genus Chitinophaga; species Chitinophaga defluvii. Next base: position 900,361 of record NZ_JBEXAC010000001.1, read on the forward strand.
ATTCCTCTTCTCGCCAGGTAGCCAATATTATTGGTAAAGTTGGACACATTAAACCTGGTAAAGAAATTACGGTAAGTATAGCCTATGCTGGCATCCATACTCCAGTAAGATTTTACTACTTCATCTGGTAGATTCTCCGTGGAAGCATAGAATTTACCTTTGTAGAAAAAGCCATAGCCCAATTCTAATCCTTTTAGTGTGCCTTTATCCAACGCGTAATTGGCCCAGATATTAAATGTTTGTTTTGCATTTCCTTCCAGTTGATTGCCTGTTTTAAAGGCAGGATCATTTATTACGGTGGCATTGATATAAGAGGTAGCCACATTGATGCTCAGCTGTGGCGTGATTTTTCCATTGATGTCCAGTTCTACCCCCCGGCTTCGATGATGGCCCCCCTGGTACATAGCCCATTTATAATATTCGTTATATGCGAGGTGAGGCCATTCCGGCGCTGCGTCTAATCCAAACACATAACCAACAATATTCTTCTTATCTATCTGGAATACGGATAACCCAATGCCCAGCTTGCCACTGAAGATATTAGACTTTGCACCAAACTCAATCTGTTTGGCATCGGTAGACTGCAACATGATGTTTGTAAGTTCATCCCAGCCGTTTTGTTCATAGGATTGGGTATAGGAAGCGTATACGGATAAATCTTTTAAGGGCTTTATCAAGAGGGCAATGCGGGGAGAAACAGGCTGTTTTACATCATCTTTGTAATTTGCAGGTACCGGATTTGCAGCAGTATATTTAGTTCCCTGCACTGTTTTATTGAAACGTAGTCCTAGCATAAGATGTATTCTTTCATCCCACATTTTCAGCTGATCCTGTGCATATAGTCCATATCTGGTTATATATTGTCTGGGTTTATCAGGATCTCCATCGTACCCAATAATTTTAGGTAAAACATTTTCACCATATACCGGGCGATACATGTTAAAAGGCTTCAGTTCAACGGGGTCATTATAAAACATGGTATAGTACCGTTGGGTGTAATCTGCGCCTATCACAAAATCGTGATGAACACCAAATGTAGAGAATTTACCTACCAGGTCCAAAGTCGTGCCGGCAATTTTGGTGAAGGTCTGAAAGAATTCTGTGGTCCTGTTCAGATTACCATTTTCGTCTGCTTTGCGATCGGGGAAAAATACAGCTTCTTCCTGTTCCCGTGCTTTGGAGTAATAGGAAACGTTACGGATAGATAGATTGTTATTGATTTTATAACTTAGCGTGGAGTAGCCGCTTAGCTCATCGCTTCGGTGCCTGTTGTCCGGTTCCCCAAGAAAAAGACCCCTTGGAATCTTTTTCAGCCCTTCAAAAGTACCATCCGGGGATACCAGGCCCGGCGCAAAGGTGCGGTTATCATTTTTCGCCGTCATTTCAACATTCCATTCCAATGCCGTCGTGATTTTCCAGGTGATACTAGGTGCAAACAAATAGCTTTTGCTATTTATTTTATCGATAAAATGATTGCCGGATTCATAAGAAGCATTTAAACGGTACAGGAGTTGCTTTTTAGATGTTAAAGCACCGCTAAGATCCAGTGTAGGCCTTAGAAAACCATATTCTCCTACCTTTAGTTCAAATCTGCGATAATCGTAATCGAGTGGCTTTTTAGATACAAAGTTCATGACCGCTCCCGGCGCCACATCCCCATATTGTATGGATGCCGGCCCTTTGAGAACTTCTATTCTCTCAATATTATCGCCATATAATCTGCCGATAGTTTGCATCAGTATGCCATTCCATCTGAAGTTGGAATTAAAGTTCATCCCAAATCCCCGGCCGTTAAACATGGCATAACCATCACCGTAAGTGCCGGTAACAGTAATACCGCTTACATTTTTAATAGCATCCCGTATATCCGTTATCTGTTGTTGTTCGATTAGTTTTTTATCAATGAGCTGTACAGAAATGGGCAGATCTATTAATGGAGTCAGTGTTTTGTTGATAGAGGCGATCTGGCGTTTTTGACCATATACCATCAACTCTTTTAATAACCTGGTAGAATCACTTGTTTGATAGGAATAGTCGTTGTCTTTTGGGTTGGTGCTTTGCGCAAAAACGGCTGGTCCTGTTAAGCAAAGGAGCGATATGCACCGCAATATTAGATTCATGGTTGTGTCAGTATTTATATAAAAATTGCCACAAAGATGAATGCTTATAAGACAGGTGGATGCTCTGATCGGGAAAAGTACTTGCGCAATCAGGAAATCTTATACCGGAAAAGATGGGTGAAGGCTTTGTTATTAAGGTGTTTTATCTTCCTCATCCGGATCGGCTGTTTCTTCCAGCTTATCTTTATCGCTTCCCCTGCGTAGTTTTACAGTAGGATTGTTCTGTGTACCGGTTACATTGAAGGGAATGCCGAATAAACCAAAGGGGGGAAGTCCCAGCCGGCCTTTTAGGTTCAGCTTTCCATCAAGGCTTACCTGCCCCTCAAAGCGCGGCCGGAAACCAGCAATGCGCATTTTGGTTCTGTCAATGGTGATGATGTTATTATTGATAGTAGTTTTGATATTCACTTCTGAAAGGTCAGGATCTTTGAGGTCTCCTTTACCGGTGCTGCTGCTTACCGCATTTAACAGCTTAAAACCTTTCAGTTTTATCTTTTTAACAGACAGTACACCGCCTCCTTTCAGAGATGGATATACCGGATTCATATTTTTATCAAGCCTTCCGCTCAGGCTATAATCCAGTCCAACAATGCCGCTGGCATAAGAGGCAGAGGAGGCCATATCATGAAAGAGCTTTATTTCATTATAAGCTCTTTTGATATCAAATTCTTTTGCGCTGATATGATAATCAAATGTTGCCTTTTCCGGCTGCAGGCTAATGTAGGTGGCATCCATTTCTACCGGTGCACCGATAATAGTAAAGCCTGTTTTGTTTAATTTCAGCTTGCTGCTATCAACTACCAGTTGTCCGTGGAAGTCGTTGATGTCAATATCTTTGAACCGGATCTTATCTGCGGAGGCATTAAGGGTAAGTGCCAGATTGCCTGGTATCATCACAACACCGGAAGAGGCAGCAGAGGTACCTGGGGCGGAAGAGTTGTTATCCTTATCTCCGTTGATCATCATCTCATCAACCAGAATGTAGCCACTTTTCAGATCAAAAGTGCCCTGGAGAGATTGATGGGGTTGTGTAGCATAGCCAATTACATTACTCAGATATCCATTCAGGTTAATAAGTGATTTTCCATAGCTGGCCTTAAACTGATCAAACCACATTTTATCCTGGTCAAAACGGAAAACCCCATTATTTATTAAGAAGGGGAGGGGGAATAATTCAGATGTCAGGGCAATGTCTTTTACGATTAAGGTACCGCTGTTGCTTAGTTTGTTATACTGTCCGGTGGTGGCATCGTTTTGTGTGCCACGCAGCAGTAAGTTTGTTTTTATTAGCCCCTTCAGGTCATACCCTTTTACCGCAAATACCTGATAGATACGTCCAAGATTGATTATCCCGTTGGAAGCAATATTATATTGCAGATTATCGAAGTTATTCAGGTTGGCTTTCAGCACAAAAGGGGCGCCTTCAAATTCGAAGGATACCGGTTTAAGATCAACCTTAAGGGAACGCATCGTACCGGTAGTATTAGTAATGGTAGCGTCAATATTTATTTTCTCTAGGGGGTGGGGATAGTATTTGGTTTGTACCGTTCCGTTATTCATGGTTAGCTTGCCGGTAGTAACAGGAAACAACCGTTTGGCCGGAAGATAGGTGCCTTTTGTAACTACATTGATGGCGAGGTCACCTGTCATATTCAGGCTGTCCATTGGATACACTTTTTGAATATCACTCATATGCAGCACAGATTCCAGCTTGGCATCAATCAACGGCTGTTGGGCATTGCTGACCCGTAAGTAGCCTTTGATATAATTGCTCAGCATATTAGCATTGATATCAGTTATATTGAAATGTGTATGAGTATAATTACCATCCGGACAGGATGCCTGTGCATTAAAACTGACATTGTTTACCGCTTCGGGCATTGCAGCTAACTTAAAATAACCGTTTCGGAGGGTGGATTGGAAATTAAAGACAGGGATGCTACTGATGATGGTATCAGCCTGTTTGCGTAATCCTTTATAAACCACACTTGTAGCGTATTTCCCATCAGCCTGAAGATGCGCCTGTAGTCTTCCTTTCAGTTCGAGCGAGTTAAGCCCTGTTGCTTTACTCCATTTTTCGAGGTCTATATCCGTATTCATCTTAACGTGAATGTCCGGTGTTTTAAGGCCTTTGATACGGATTACAGAACTGAAATAATCTTTGTCGATATTGAAATAAATAGAATCTACGTTGATATACAGGCTGTCTGTATTTAGCTGCGCCAATGTTGACTGAAAGTTAAGGAACAGGTTTTTTACAGGAGCAGGGGCCTTGTCATGGGTGATGATACCATTTCTGACTTTCATATTGAAGGTTAGGTCTGGCATGGTATTGCTTTCAGCGATATACTGCCCGATGAGTGTTGCATTTACATCAGCTGTACCACTGATATTCATGTGTGCTGCCCATTTTGCGTACTCAGGAGGCAAAGCGCCAAAGATGGCATGGAGTGCTGATTCCATTGAGCTGAGCCGGAAGTCCATTTTATAACCATTCTTAAGGAACCCAAATGCACCGTTCAGCCGTACGGGTAACTCATTTATCTTTAAATCATTTTTTTCAAAAATGAAATCCAGGGAATTAGTATTGATTTTTGTGATCAGTTCTCCATTCAGTTGTTTGGATAAAATATACTGGGTATTATCATAACTGAGGTCAAAGGAGCCTATACGTATTTTCGAGTATAGATCAAATTGTGCTTTGCTAAGATCTCCTTTACCCAGGTAATTCACTTCTTTGGCCTGGATAAACATAGGGAGCGACTGATCATCGTATATAATATTGCAATGTTCCAGCTGAATACGTTCTATTTTCAGAGATGCACTGCCACTGTCGGGCTGGCTCTGTGTTGATGGTGGGCTGGATTGGTAAACATTATAGTTAGGATGCCCGGCGGTATCTATCAACACATGAATATTCCCCTTGGTCAGATAGATCTCGTCAATATGGATAGCGTTTGAGAAAACACTGGATAGGTTGATACCTAATGCTACTTCATTGGCCGATATTAGGGTGTCTTCTTTAAAAGGGGCTGCTCCTTTCAGGCTGAAATCGTATAAGGTGAGTGTCAGTGCAGGAAAATGGTTGAAAAAAGATAGCCGCGCACTTGAGAAGTTAAGGTCACCCGTGATACTATTGTTTGTCCATGTTTTTATCTTGTCAGATACCGTTTTGGGAAAGAGAACCGGCAATAAAAATAACAAAAGAATAATGGAAGCAATCGATATGGAGAAAATCTTTAATGCCTTAATAGCTGCTTTTTTGATATTTGCATTACGCATGTATAATTGGGCGTATTTGATTGTTATTCTCTCTATATGCATAGGCCATACCAGCCTACTTATTAGGGGGAAATTTTATACCTGAAATATATTATGATTACGGGTGCGAAGATAACGATTTTTATAATCTGGCAGATGGGGAGGGGCGGGTTAACAAAAGGAAAATGAAAATGAAACGCACCGGAGCCGGTACAACTTTCTGTTCACGATGATATAAAAAAGGCACTGATAAAGCTGGACGATATCAGCTTTATCAGTGCGGCGGCTGTATACAGGGATTATAGCATGAAATCGCCTACCCCATCAGCTAATATCTGTACGCTGGTGGTTCAATACCTTTGCATCGCAGGTGTATGGTAGCCTGGCCCCTGTGATGGGTGATATGGTCGATGGTGGCATGGAACCCCTGTATTGCAGTTTTATCCCCTGCCATGGTTTCCACTTGCTGCTTTAAAAAGTCGAAAGCCTTTTCCAGGTAGGCAATAGTTTGCTTTTTACTGGAAGTTACTTTGGGTGGCTGCCAGTCGGACTCCTGCTGCCGGATCAGGTTTTCTTCCCACCAGTAAATGCCATACCCAATGTGATGCATCAGCTCGTTAAAATCCCATACCTCGCTTGCAGGTTTAAAATGGTAATGCTCAGCTGGCATTCCGTCCGCTACTGCCAGGGTATATTGCTTTGCATTTTCCAGTGTAGCTAAGATTTGTGTTTTCATTGTATAAAAGTTTGATAGCACAAAACTAGCTTGCCTTACTATGGGAGGTTTAAGGAAAATTGCTGTTTTTCAGGACCGCATGGCTACCGGAGATTGCCCAAAATGTTTTTTATAGGCAGCTGAAAAGTGTTCCAGGCTATTAAAGCCTGTAGCAAAAGCAATTGCAGTGATGGAGGATTTCGTATGGCTGATCTGTAACTGTGCCTCTTTTAACCTGATTTGCCGCAGATAACCATAAGGAGAGGATAAGGTGAATTGTCTGAATAGCCGGTTAAAATGAAAAGGACTCATATGGCCAAGAGCAGCCAGCTGAGGCAAAGAAATCTCTTCTGTATAATGCCCGTTGATAAATTCCTTTACGGTTTCAATGACCGGGAGATAATATCTTTTTTGTTTTTCTGTAAGATGCGTTTTGTGGTGTGTTGTTGATCCTGCAGATAATATCATTATAAAGAGTTCCACCATTAATTGCTCAACATACAATTGCGGACAACGGGAGGTGGATAACAGGTTGAAAATACAAAAATGCAGGTATTCCATTTCAGGGGTGGCCTTTACCAGGAGAGACTGCATATCCGGATTATTAAAAAAGAATGAAAAGGCGTCTGTCTGCGCGAGCAATAAGGAGGTACTATGGGGTGAAAAGGAGAAGATCGTGCATTCGTCCGGCATATTATGGATATGGCCCACATGATATTCATAGCCGGGCTTACAGATCAGAAACAGCCCACTATATGCATCGAGATCGTTCCGGAATACATTGAACTTAAAGTTACCCTTACGGATATAAGCAATGGAAAAATTTTCCTGGTATTCTTTTTCAGATACACTGCAATCCTGACAACGGCACAGAAAATTATGCACGGAACACAGTGATGAATCATAGATGGTTAATATTTCAGCCTGCATCTGATAAGCGATTTATACCCCTAAAAGTAAATAGCCCAGGTGACAACCTTATGTCAGGAGCCATCGTAAAATGTTGGGATTTTATTTAATTTTGTTTCAGGTAATGGCAGCAAGACTCCCAAAAATGAATAATAGACTGTCCGTACGTAGCTCCCCTGCTGATTTCCTTCTTTAAGCTGTTGTTTATCAAACTATTTAAACTATGCACCATGTCTGATACTCCCTTTCAAATTGAATCCATAAATCCCATCCTGTATGTTAAGGATATGGCGGTGAGCCGGAATTTCTATGTAAAGCTACTTGGTTTTGAGGAAGACGAATGGGGGGATGATATTTTTACCTGTATTTCCAGGGATGGTTTTTGTATCTATTTATGCAAGGGGGCACAAGGTGTGCCAGGAACATGGCTGTGGGTTGGCTTTTCAGGAGATATTTTTGCCTTGTATCAAGCCTTATTATTAAAAGAGGTAACTATCAGAACCCCGCCTCAGAACTATTCCTGGGCTTTGGAAATGCATGTACAGGACCCTGATGGTCATATCCTGAGATTTGGAACAACACCAGATGAAAATCAACCATACCTGGATAAACAATAGTGTTACGGTTAACAACCATATCTGTAGATTTTTATTATATCCATCAGTTTCCTTTGTCTTTCTTCTTTATAGCCATTGACCAGGCAGTACCTGAAATTTTTTTTTGACCACTAAGGGTAGGGAAGAAAAATTCCCTCTATATCTGTATAAGCCTAACAATTTCACATGGAGGATCAACCAGATATCAGTTCCCTGGCGGAAAAATGGTTAAATGGTACCATTACCCCTGCAGAAAAACAGCAGTTCGAAGACTGGTATAACCGCCAGCCAGGACTTAGCATAGAATGGCTAAAGGATGAAACAGCAGATGAATTACGCAAAAAAATCTTTCTGTCTATCATTTCCAGATTGGAAACAACACCGGCAATACCGGAAGAAGCCCCGGTTATTGACATGCCTCGTCGCTCTAAATGGAGGCAGAGGGTATCTGTGGCAGCAGCGGTACTGATGTTGTTAGGCAGTACGGTTATCTATTTCTATATCAGCAATAATAAGACAACTACCAGGCAAATGCCTGTTGCGGGTATCAGCACCGGAGCAATAATGACAGGTAAGACAAAGGCAACTCTTACCCTGTCTGATGGTACCGTTATTCAGTTAGATAGCATGAAAACGGACCAGATCGTTTTACAGGGTAGTACTTCGGTATATAAAAATGAAGATGGAGAGATTGTGTATGAACCAGGTTCAAACGAAACAGGAGAACTGTACAATACCCTTACTATACCCAGGGGGAGCGGATTATCATCTGTTATGCTGTCTGATGGCAGTAAAGTATGGCTGAACGTGGAAAGTACCTTACGTTTTCCTGTTGCATTCTCCAGCAAGGAAAGAAAAGTCCGGGTTACCGGAGAGGCCTATTTTGAAGTAAGCAAGGATGCTTCGAGGAAGTTCCTGGTAGAAACGGAAGGGGCTACAACAGAGGTACTGGGTACCCATTTTAATGTAAATACCTATGAAAAACCGGAGGAAGTATTGGTGACCCTGTTGGAAGGGGCGGTGCGGGTAAGCAATCCTGCTGCGCAGGAACAATTACTGCAACCGGGACAGCAGGCAGAGGTGAAGCCTGTTGGAATTATCCTGCTTAATAAAATGCCCGATCTGGAAGCGGTGATGGCCTGGAAGCACGGATTATTCAAGATGGATAATTCGGATGTACACACCGTAATGGCACAACTGGCCCGATGGTACGATGTGGAGGTCCGGTTTGAAAAAGACCTGGAGGACATACGTTTTTCCGGAACAATATCGAGAAATACCGATTTGGCAAAAGTGCTGGAAATGCTATCAATGACAAAGGAAGTAAGGTTCAGACAGGAAGGGGAAAAAATCGTTGTATATCCTTTCTGATAATGATGACACGTTTTGAAATGACAGTTACCACGTAAACCAATAATTCCCACATTATGAAAATTGACACCTCTCGCCATGGCGTTCCATGCCGGCGGATGCGGCGTATCCCTGCCTTGCATGTTCAAAGAATCATTTTTGCTTTGCTGTTGGTATCAACCCTCCAGGTGAGTGCTGTTAGCTATTCACAACAACTTACGTTTTCCTATAAGGATGCATCTCTGGCGCAGATATTTGCAGAGATAAAGAAACAAAGCGGATACTTGTTTATATGTAGCAGCAAACAACTGGAAAATACCAGGAATGTAACGATTAACGTAAAGAATGCCTCCCTTGATTATGTGCTTAACCTTTGTTTTAAAGAACAGCCTGTAACGTATAAAATAGTGGAGAAAACGATTGTAGTGATACCCAGGGATGGTGGAAATATGATACAGACAAACATGGAGGCAGATCCTATTCAGGTAAGGGGAACAGTAGTGGATGAAACAGGTGCCCCTTTGCCAGGAGTGAGTATTCAGCTCAAAGGGACGAAAACAGGTACCAGCTCAGATGCTTCAGGAAAGTATGTAATTACGGTACCTCAAAATAGTACCCTGGTATTTTCATATACCGGGTTTGCGCCACAGGAAATTGCTGTGAATAACAAAACAGTGGTGAATATTCAGATGGCGAGGTTGGAAACCAAACTGAACGAACTGGTGGTAATTGGATATGGTTCGCAATTGAAAAAAGACATTTCGGGATCTGTTGCCGTGGTTGGGGAAAAGGATTTTAACAAAGGGGTTACGCAAACAGTGGCGGACTTGCTGCAAGGTAAGGTTGCCGGGTTAACGATAACAACGGAAACGGGGGATGTAACAGCTAAACAAACAATCCGGTTAAGGGGTACTTCCTCCCTTACAGGATCAAGTGCACCATTTGTAGTGATAGACGGGGTGCCGGGCATGGACATGAATTCAGTGGCGCCACAGGACATTGAATCTATCAGTGTTCTCAAAGATGCGGCTGCCACCGCCATCTATGGTTCCAGATCGGCTAGTGGTGTGATATTGATTACCACAAAAAAGGGAAAAGCCGGACAACAAAAAATCCAGCTGAACAGCTACATAGCAGTAGATCAGGTGTCTAATAAACCAAGGTTACTGACAGCAGGTGAATGGCGTGCATATACGAAAGACAATGGCATGGATGTAACCGGGCTGGATGTAGGAGGTAATACTGATTGGTTCAGGGAAATTATGCGTACCGGTGTTTCCCATAATCATAGCCTGTCCCTGTCTGGCGGCTCGGATAAAGGTAATTACCGGGCTTCAGTAAACTATCTGAACAGGGAAGGTATTATGAGAGACAATGACGTGAAGCGGCTCAATCTGCTCTTTGCTGTTAATCAGAAAATACTGGATGGTAAGGTAACCTTATCACTGGTAGGAGGTGCGGTACAAAGCGATTTCTCTCCTACAAACAGTTTTAATACTGTACTGGCTTATACCATGCTGCCGGTTTACAATATTAAAAACCCCGATGGTACCTGGTTTGAAAAATTTGATTGGGAACAGGGCAACCCGGTACATAACATCGCAGAAAACCGGAACCTTGTTAAATCAAGCCAATTGTACGGAAACGGTAATATTAAAGCGAAACTGTTTGACGGATTTACAGCCGGCATTAACCTGTTCAAGCAACGGTCTACACAGGATAGCAGCCGTTACAATGCAATCACTACGCAGGCTGGCAGGACAGACCGGGGATATGCTTTCCGCGCAAATAGCGTGTGGGATAAAAATCTGATGGAGATAACAGGAGATTATGACAAAAGTTTTGGCAAGCATAACCTGAAACTACTCGCAGGGTATTCATATGAAGAGAACTATACGCAGTATATGAGGGCGGCCAACAGGGGCTTTATCACGGACCAGTTTGAATACAATAACCTGGGAGGAGGCGAAAATCTCTTTCCGGGTGATGTAGGTTCTATGAAGGAACTCAGTAAACTGATCTCCTTTTTCGGAAGGGCAAATTATAGCTTTGATGGCAAATATACCGTTAGTGGAACCTTACGCAGAGATGGTTCTTCAAAATTCGGTAACCAGAACAAATGGGGACTTTTTCCCTCCGCATCTGCTGCCTGGACCATTTCAGATGAAGCCTTTCTGCGGGAAAGTAAAGTGATCGATGAACTGAAATTCAGAGCAGGTTACGGAATAGTAGGAAACCAGGAAGGTATTGGCCCTTACAGCTCTATTGCATTATATGGAAAAGGAGATGAATACTATGACAATGGCAGATGGAGAAATACGTATAAATATGCGCAGAATGATAACCCCAATCTGAAATGGGAAGAAACTGCTACTATGAACGTGGGATTTGATTATATGCTCTTTGGTGGCCGCTTGTCTGGTGCTATGGATTATTACGTGAAGAAAACAAGTGATCTGCTGTATGTATATAATGTGCCGGTACCTCCCAACTTATATCCTACTACGCTGGCCAATGTAGGGGATATGACTAACAAAGGTTTTGAGCTGACCATCAATACAGAAAACATCCGTACCAAAGACCTGAAATGGACCACTTCCCTGAACTTTGCTACCAATAAAAATGTGGTGAACAGGTTGTCTAATGAGCTGTATCAGACGGAGAGTATTAAAACCGGGGGTATCAGCCTGCGTGGTTCCGGTAATCTTACCAGCCATATTATTGAGGAAGGCCGGGAGGTAGGTACGTTTTATGGCTGGAGATCACTAGGACTGGATAATAACGGGAAGTACATTTTTGAAGACATCAATAAGGATGGGGAGATTAACAGTCTTGATTATACTTACATCGGACAGGCTATGCCACGTTTTACATATGGTATCTATAATGCAGTTACTTACAAGCGCTTTAATTTTTCCGTCTTTTTCAGGGGAGTATATGGCAATGATGTATTGAACAATCCAAGATTACAATATGGTAATAAAAAGTGGCTACCGGGATCCAACGTTATGAAAGAAGCATTGACTAACGGTATTAACGATGATCCTAAGTATTCCAGCTATTATATTGAGAAAGGTTCTTTTCTCAGGTTGGACAACCTCAGTCTTTCCTATAATCTGATTGAGAAAGGCTTTAAGGGAATTAACGGACTGCGCCTGTATGTATCCGCACAAAATCTGTTTGTGATTACCAACTTTAAAGGGCTTGATCCGGAAGTGAATATGAGCGGCCTGGCACCAGGAGTAATGGAAAATGTATTTGTGCCCAGAGCACGTACTTATTCATTTGGTGTTGATATTAATTTCTAAACTGAAACAATCAAGGATTATGAAAAATTTCAAAGCTTCTATACTGATTGTATTGCTGATGATTTCCATGGGACCCGCTTGTACCAGGCTGGATGAAACACTCTATACACAGGTGCCGGTGGATGATTTCGGGAAAAGTGAAGAACAGATCAATGCATTGGTTGGTTCTATTTACAGCAGTTTGAAATTGCATTGCATTGACTGGGATACTTACCTGACAATGGATGGGTTGTCTTCGGATATGATTGCTATTCCGGGTTTTAAAGGAGGCGACTGGAGTGAGCCGATGTACAAGGAAACCATGCAGCATAAATGGAATGCCAGCAGCAGCGGATTTAATGCCTCTTACTTTGAACCTTCTGCCAGTATATCATTGTGTAATCAGATTTATTACCAGATTGATATTAACAAAGCCATCGTGCCCGAATTAAAAGACCAGATTCTGGCTGAGATCAGGGGAGTGCGTGCATTCTGGTATTATATCCTTTGTGATCACTATGGTAATGTACCTATTGTCACAGATTTTCTGGACAAATCGCAACCCGAAACAAAAACGCGGCAGGAAGTATTCACCTTCATCGTTAATGAACTGAATGACATCAAGGACAAGCTACGGAATGATGTGGCAACGCCTGCCAGCTATGGTAAAATGACCCGCGGTGCTGCGTATACCTTATTGGCTAAAATGTATCTCAATGCGGCTGTATGGAATCCGGCAGGAGGTAATAAATGGGAAGATTGTGTGAAGGCATGCGATACGGTGTTGGCCATGCCTTATCAGCTGGAAAAATGGGATATCAACTTTGTTTCCAACAATAATATCTCGCGGGAAGCGATCTTTTCAGCTGTTTTCAGAGCTGGTGGCAGTGGCCGGCAAAATAATATAGCACTTAATACCCTGCATTATTTTGATCCGATTGCACTTGGTTTAAACATTGCTCCCTGGAATGGTATTGCTGCAAACCCACCTTATGTTAAAGAATTTGATCCGGCAGATACCCGGTTTGCTGCCTCTTTTTTAATCGGACCCATGAAAAATCCTGCGGGAGAAATTATCATGACCCCACATGGCCGCCCATTGATCCACACGATAGATATGGTACTGAATGAAGTAGGTCCGGATGGCTGGGGATGGATTAACCAGGAAGAGGGTGCCAGGATTAAAAAATGGCAGTTTGAGCCAGGGTTGAGTACCAGTATGGAAAATGACTTCCACATCTTCCGCCTGGCGGATGTGTACCTGATGAAAGCAGAAGCGTTGCTCCGCAGTGGGGGCAGCAACGGTGAAGCTACCAGCCTGGTGAATACGATCCGTGCAAGGGCATTTGCAGACCCCTCAAAATTATACACTGCTGTAACACTGGAGGATATCTATAAAGAAAGAAGGTTTGAACTCGCCTGGGAAGGGTTTACCCGGCAGGATATGATCCGGTATAATAAATTCCTTTTGCCCAGACCTCCATTCAAGCCTAATACCAGTGATCCCAAGTATCTGCTGTATGCTATTCCACAGGCGGCTATCGACGCAAATAACAAACTGAAACAAAATCCGGGGTATTAACTGATCCTGTAAACAAAAATATACGCTTTTAAATCATCATCATACCTGGAAATCCAGGTGTTAAAACTTGTATTCATGAAAAAGATGACCAGAAAAAGTTTCATCAGCAATTTTGGGGTGTTAGGTGCTGCTGCTTTTATATCTCCTGCCGTATTAGGATCAACGGGGTCTAAGGCCCAAACAGGTCCGGCCATCCTTCCTGTAAATAAAAAAATAAGAGTAGGGCTGATCGGTTGTGGTAGTGTGTCTGGTGTTTATCTGCCACATCTGGCTACTTGCCCTTATGCTGAAGTGGTAAGCCTCTGTGACATTAAACCGGAGCGTGCCCAGAAAGCGGCAAAAAAAATTAATGGTGCCAACTGGTATCCGCATATCGATAAAATGATGGCGGGAGTACCGTTTGATCTGTTGGTAAACACTACTAACATGCAGGAACATGGGAGGCTGAACAAAATTGCCATTGCTGCAGGAAAAAATGTTTGGTGCGAAAAACCACTGGCTAACACTTACCGCGAAGGACGTGAAATTCTGGATATGGCAAAAGCAAAAGGGGTAAAGATCTGGGGGGCTCCGGCAGTAGTCAATAGCCCTCAGTTTGCTTTCATGGCCAAACAGATAAATGAAGGTAACCTGGGAAGAATTGCCGCTGCGCATGGGCATTATGGGCATGAAGGACCTGGTTGGTCTGCTTTTTTCTATGAAGAAAATGGAGGGAGTCTGCCAGACCTGGGCGTCTATAATATTGCTACGTTGACCGGTTTATTTGGCCCTGCTAAATCCGTAGTGGCGATGACGAATGTGATTACCCCTACCCGTACCGTAGATGATAAAGGTACGATTCCGGTTGTGGCGGAAGATAATGCCCAGGTACTTTTTGAGCATAAAAGCGGGGTACTGTCACATATCCAGTGCGGCTTCAATTATTTCGATCCTTATGGACACCAGGGGACAGGGCAGGAGCGCCCCACAATTTCTGTATACGGGTCTAAAGGAAATATGCATATGGTAGGGTACGACTGGATGCCTGCAGGGGTAGACATGGCTACCAGCGCCAATCCCCAGACACAGCGTTTTGTGCGTGATGCAGGTACCTATGTCTGGCAGGAGGGGGCTTCTGTGATTTGTGAACATATGGCTACCGGCAAAAAGCCGTTGATCAATGTGGAACATTCCTTACACGTATTGGAGATCATAGAAGCTTCCCGGGAATCACAACGTACTGGTAAACGAATTGACCTCGTATCTTCTTTTCCCTGGCCGGTAGTGGTATAGTATGAACACAATTTCAGATCAACGCATCTCCTGGTGGCAAAAGCTGCGAACGGAAAATAATCGTTTCCGGCTGGTATTCCTGTGCAGTTTTGCTTCACTGGGAAGCTGGATGCCTGGTTTTAATATATGGCTGCAAGATCAGGGAATGGGAGGAACAGCAATGGGATTCCTGGCTGCTATTCCCTGGTTAGTGATGCTGCTGGTACAACCCTTCTGGGGAATATTGGCAGATAAAACAGGTAAAATATATTGTTTCCGGCTGTCTGTATTGTTGGCAGCATTGTTATTTGGAATTTTTCCTTTATTAGCTAAAGCCAGCATGTGGATTGGGATAATGACATGCTGTTTTGCTGTATTTCAAACACCTGTGCTGCCTTTGCTGGATAGCATCACATTGGATCATGCTGCAATGGATCATACCATATCTTATAGCAGGTTAAGATTTTGGGGGGCTCCCGGATTTGGATTGGGGGCATGGCTTACCGGGATACTTTCAACAACCTATGGCAGTGACGTGTCGTTTTATCTGACTGCTGCTTTTTTGCTTAGTGCCTGGCTGATAGCGCGCAAACTGGAACCTCCTCCCGCCGTGGTAGCTGCTGCGGATCTTAGCTTTAAGGGGCTGGGGCAAACACTTAACAACGGTATCCTGTTCAGCTTTTTGTTGGTGGTTATGCTGGTATCCATCACCCAATCGGCCAGCTCTTTTTTCCTGACAGTGTATATGCGTGAAATTGGAGCAGCTGCTTCCATTACCGGGACTGCCATAGGGGTACAGTCACTCAGTGAATTACCCTTTTATTTCATAGCTGCCTGGTTGTTACGGAAAACAAACGCGGGGAAAGTGCTGGTCATTGCAATATGGGGTACCGCACTCCGGTTTTTACTGTATTATCTTAATGGCAACCCCTATATGGTAATCAGTATAGAGAGCCTCAATGGGATCACCTGGACTTTACTATGGATCTCCTCTGTAGAATTTGTGAATGAAAAAGTACCTGCTCAATGGAGAACCACTGGACAGTCACTGCTATGGGCTATGTATTTTGGTGCTGGTGCAGTGGCTGGCAATGTACTCATAGGCAGCCTTTATGAAACAATGCCTATGAGGCAGATATTCGGCATATTCAGCATAGTGGTTTTTATTACAGGAATCTTCTCTTTGCTGCTTTTTGTAAAGCCTTCCAAAACGAAACCATTGATGGTACAAAATGTAGCCTGAATATTTCATCATTATAGTGCTTAAAATTATTATTATATGAATACGCTGCAACTATTGCTGGAACAATATAAAAAGGGGTGGAGCCTGGAACGGGAATTTTACACCAGCCAGGAGGTATTTGAGCAGGAAATGACATATATCTGGAAACAGCATTGGTTATTTGCAGGATTCTCCTGTGAAATTCCTGAATCAGGTGATTATCTGACCTATATGGTATTGGACCAGTCTGTAATTATAATCCGGGATGACGATGGACAGATATATGCGCATCATAATTCCTGCAGGCACAGAGGTTCTGCAATCTGCCTGGAAGAAAGAGGCCATGAAGACAAACTAAAATGCCCCTATCATAGCTGGGTATATGATAAAAATGGTAGCCTGCGGAGTGCGCGTTTAATGCCGGATGATCTTGATAAAAGCCAGTTAGGCTTACATCCTGTTCATGTTGCAATGATAGAAGGCGCCATCTTTATTTCCCTGGCAGATAAGCCACCGGACTTTTCTCAGGAGATAGCAGCGCTTTCTCCTTATCTGCGGCCTTATCAGCTGGATAATGCGAAGGTGGCTTACCGGGATCGTTATGAACTGGAGGCCAACTGGAAACTGATCGGTGAAAATTTCAGGGAATGTTATCATTGCGGCCCGGTACACATTGAGTACTGCAGTGTGGTGGTTGGTGCCAACCTGGTCGAAGACCGGGAGGCGGTAGTGGCGGAAAGTAAAGTCCTCTGGCAGCAGCAGGGACTAGCGGTTGATACAATTGAAAATACAGGAGATGCCAGTCATTATGCTACCCGTTATCCGCTTCGTCCAGGTATGGAAAGTTATACATTGGATGGAAAACCTGCGGCCCTGCCGATGGGGCAGTATAAACAATACGATAATGGGGTCGTGGGGCTGATTAACTATCCCAATTTCTGGATGGATGGGGTAAGTGATTATATCTGGTGCATGCGTATTACGCCTATTGATGCTTTGCGCGCTGTGGTGGATCTCACCTGGCTGGTAGATGGTAAAGCGGTGGAAGGAGTAGACTATGATATAGAAAGACTTACTGAGTTCTGGAAAATTACAGGGGAGCAGGACTGGCACCTTTGTGAAAATAATCAGAAAGGGATACGCTCTGTCAGATATGAGCCAGGTCCCATGGCGCCCTCTGAAGAGGATGTGGTAAACTTTCATACCTGGTATCTTAACAGGATGCGTAAGGGAGTGATGAAAAATCAGTAGTATGAAAAGAACAGCGGTCGCCCCGGTAAAAAAAAGTAAGTTGGTAGTAATAGGGAATGGCCCTGCCGGGTTTAAATTCTGTGAGAAGTTTGTAAAGTACAGATTGGAAAAACAGTTTGACCTGGTAGTATACGGGGAAGAGCATTATCCTGCGTATGACAGGATCAACCTGACCCGGCATTTTGAAGACAGTGTAATAGAAAAGTTGGTCCTCGCACCTGTTTCCTGGTATACACAAAATAAGATCACCCTTAAAACAGGACAGCAGGTAGTAGAGATAGACCGGAAGCAAAGATTGATTAAAACCAGCAACGGGGCAGTGGAGCAATATGATAAACTTATTCTGGCTACAGGATCAGCCCCTTTTATTCCCTCATTAGAGAACAGGGAGCTACCTGGTGTATTTGTATATAGGACCATAGATGATATTACTGCTATTCAGTCGTATATTCAACCAGAACATAAGGCGATCGTCATTGGTGGCGGTATCCTGGGGCTGGAAGCGGCAAGGGCATTGTTGTATGCCGGACTGCAGACTACAGTCATAGAAATAGCTCCACACCTGATGCCAAGGCAGCTGGATGTAGAAGGGGCTGCCATCTTGCAGCAACAGGTGGAACAATTGGGATTGTCAGTATATTGCAGTAAGCAGGTGACAAAAATATTGGGAACGGAAGAAGTAAAGGGTATTACCTGTGCAGATGGCACCTGTTTAACGGCTGATGTAGTAATTATTTCTGCAGGGATACGTCCACGTGATGAACTGGGAGTGCGTTGCGGCTTGCAAATCGGAACTAACGGTGGTATTGTGGTAAATAATTACAATCTTACATCAGATGAAAACATCTTCGCTATAGGGGAATGTGCCCTTGCTGCTGATAGGATATGGGGGCTGGCAGCACCATGTTATGAGATGGCAGAGGTTGTAGCTGCACGGCTGGCAAAGATCTATAAAGTTTTTAGTGCAAATGTATTGCTGACAAAACTCAAAGTGCTGGAAGTAAAAGTTGTTTCCTTTGGGGATGCATTGGGAAAACATCCTCACATCCCGCTTGTATATCGGCATGAGGAAACGGGCGTTTACAAAAGAATAAATATTTCTCCGGATCAGCAATATGTGCTGGGGGGGATATTGGTGGGAGAGGCCGGGTGTTATGCAACGCTTTTTCATATGCTGAGAAACAGGATTAAGATTACCGGACTACCTGCTGAATTGATTGCTCCAAAAACTGAAACAAATGAAGAGAAAATTACAGACTTCCCGGATAATACCATCATCTGTTTGTGTGAGGGCGTTTGCAAAGGAACGATTGTAGCAGATATCCTGGAAAATAATCTCACCCGCCTGGATGAAGTAAAAAAGATGACAAATGCAGGTACCGGATGTGAGAGCTGTATATCCCTGTTAGAAGATTTGTTAGCTGAAGTATCCCGGAAAGTTTTACAAACCCGTAGTTAAATGTGTTTACAATGAATGGTAATATGCCTGTGTCTTCCCCAACATTCAGATTTGATATATTGGCAATGGCCGATCTGTGTTTTGATATTATCATCAGCGGGCCTGATGCACCTCAGTTCAACCAGGTGGAGCTGTTGGTGGATGATTATATAATTGATCTGGGCGGATCTGTTGGCATTTTTGCATGCCAGTTTGCCAAACTGGGTGGCACTATTGCTTTACTTGGAAATGTAGGTAAGGATATTCCCGGACAGATTATAATCGATAGATTGAAAGGTGCAGGTGTGGAAACCAGTTTGATCTCTGTTTATGATGGGGAAAAAACAGCGATGGGATTAAACCTGTTTTGTAAGGGAGACCGTGCCATGCTTACCTGCCTTGGTGTAATGGACCAAAGCATTCCTGCCATTTTCTCGGCAGCACTGTCACATAAGGCAAAACACTGGCATATTGGAGGGTATTTCTTACTCCGGGAGTTAATCCATACCTGGCCGGTATGGGTACAAACGCTCAAAGCGCAGGGGGTAAGTATTTCACTGGATACCAACTGGGATCCTTCAGGGAAATGGGAGAATGTATATGCCCTTTTGCCAATGATAGATATTTTCCTGCCCAATGAAGCAGAAGCGATGGCAATCAGTGGAAAAAAGAATATTACGGAGGCTGGCCTGTTTTTGGCAGAAGTATGCCCGCTGGTAGTGATCAAAATGGGTGAACAGGGGGCCATGGTTTTTAAGCAGGGGAATGAAAATTATTATCCACTCCCTGCTTCGCTTACTGCAGCGCTTCATATTGTTGACACTACCGGTGCAGGTGATAATTTTGATGCGGGTTTTATCTTCTCCTGGTTGTCAGGTGCAGCAGAAAGCAGCTGTATTGAAAATGCATTCCGGTGTGCAGTCTCCAGTTTAACCGGATTAGGTGGGATAGCCAAACAAATTGTAAATAAAACAGACCTGAAGTTATGACGCGATTCCTGAAAGATATTCTGGATCAACCGGATCAACTGCTGCATTCCATGGATTATAGTTTGCATGAGGGGAGCAGGTTCATGAAACAAGCGGCAGACTTAATCAGGCCGGCTGAAAATGTTTTTATTGTGGCTATCGGTGCAAGTTGGTGTGCAGGGATGGCGGTTCAGGTAGCTTTCAATGAAGCAGGTGTACAAGCCGTTTTATGTGATGCAGCAGATTTTCTTTACTTTACCAGGATTCCTCCCAGGGCGGTGGTCATCTTTTTATCCCGCAGTGGCAAGAGCATAGAAATTGTAAATGCAATACCGAAGTGCAAGGCTGCAAATGCTGTTATTGTCAGTATTACCAATGCGCCATCTAGTGAACTGGCCAGGTATTCTACTGTATGTTTGTTCACCAATGTAAGATTTGATAACAGCATTTCTGTAAGTACCTATTCCTCCATTATCCTGACGGGGGTACTGCTGGCACAATTGATCAAACCATTGGATACCGGAACAGCTTCAGTGGATGTGTTTGCGAATACAATACAGACAATTAACAGCAGTATACCGGTATGGCAGTCAGTGATCGCATCTGCCGGCTGGTTAAACAGCAGCAAGGCTACCTATTTTATGGCACGGGGGGCTGAGGTGGCCTGTGCACATGAAAGCAGGCTATTGTGGGAGGAAGCGGCCAAACAGCCGGCTACGGCGCTGACCACGGGGGCTTTCCGGCATGGACCACAGGAAATTATTAATAATGGTATTCATATAGCTATCTGGATAGGAAATGAAACTGCCCGCAATTATGATTGTAAACTGGTGAATGACCTGGTAGAAAAACAGGTGAATGTAATAGCTGTCGGCAGTAATTTACCTTTGGAACTGAAAGGCCATAAAATAGAGATGCCTCCATTACCTCATTTGTTATGTCCTGTTATTGGTACCATTCCTATGCAGCTGGCTTCCGAAAAACTGGCAGGTATAAAAGGGGTGGACCCGGATAATTTTTTATACTGCAACTTTATAGTAGAAACGGAAGGTGGGCTTTAAAAAAATGGAATGCGCTGATGAAGAATGAGGCGTAGTGCTTTCAGTGCCCGCGTCATATGTGCTTCCACCGTTTTCTTTGAAATGCTTAGTTTTTCAGCAATCTGTTTTTCTGTAAATCCGTTTTCCCGGCTAAGGCGAAATACCAACCGGCACTTTTCTGGCAGCTGCTGTATAGTGTCTTCCAATTGTCGCCGTGTAGACTCATAATCTATCCATTCAGCTGTATTATTATCCGCTTCCTGCCCGGTGGCGGTATAGAAATTGTGATGTGCTGTTTTTTGTTTTTGCTTCCTGGCAATAGTAGCCATGATCTCATATTTTACACAGGAAGCAATATAGGTGTAGAAGGAGTGCGTCAGGTGAAGATTCTTTCTTGTTTTCCAGATATTCATGAATACCTGTTGTACAATTTCTTCTGCATCCTCTTCAGAGCCGGTCTTCCATTTTGCCTGGATTAGCAGTTTTTCCCAATAGCGGTTGTATAATACTTCAAAAGCAGCTATATTATCATCATCTCTGATCAGTTGAACCAGTTGGTCATCATGATATTGCTGAAAATTATTCAACGAATAGTTGGTTTAGTGAGCTGACCCATGAAACTAAGTATCTATTTCAATGCTTCATCTTTTTCTTTATCAAGGAAGCTGGCATTGTCAGATAAACTTTCTGCCTCCCATTCCAGTAAGGCTTCATCCGGTACCATTTTTATAGGGATGGTACTTGATTGGGATGGCTCATTATACGGCACATTATCTGCCCTGTTGTATACAGCGATCAATGACCAGCGGGCCAGGTCAGACTCATTGGCTTCCGAACGATGCAGGAGGTTGGGATGAAAGAACAAGGCATCTCCGGCTTTTAGTTCTACATATATCAATGGCATCGTTTTCAGCGCCAGTGATACATAATGCATAGCAGCACCTACCTGCTCCCCGGCAAATCCATGTTCTATACGACCCATTTTATGAGTGCCCCTGATTACCTGCAGACATCCGTTTTCTTTATTGGCATCGGTAATGGCCACCATGACAGACAGCATCTGATCTGGAAATAAAAACTCATTTTTATACCAGTAACCATAATCCTGATGCCATTCCCAGGCGCCGCCCACCTTAGGCTCTTTCTGCATGAGTTTACTATGAAAATGACAAACAGCACTGGTACCTTCCATCAATTCATGGGCTGATGCTACCATCCGGTTACTCTTGGTCAGTAAGCCATAGGCATCATTCCCTGGTGTATACCACAAGGTAAGCTTTGTTTTTTTTCCGGACTGATCATTCAGGTCAAACGCATGCTGCCGCATTATCCCATCTGCAAAAGCAATTTCCTGCAGCTTTTGCACTTCCGCAACGTTTAGGTAACCCTTTACAATGATGTACCCGTCTCTGTGGTAGTCAGCTATCTGACTGGCGGTTAACTGAAAGTTTGCCATAATAAGTAGTGTTTATGATACTTTTATTTTATCCATGGACTTTGAAAACCTAGCTTTTTCATTCCCTGCTGAATGTCCGGGATTTTCATGAAAAGTTTCCAGAGTAATCCGGTGCGATAATTCTCTAGCATTACTATAATAGGTCCTTGGTCAATAGCGAGATGAGATGGCGCATACCAGTTATAATGAAGGCTGAACCCATCAATAAAACCATATTTACTCCATAATTTATCTCCCATTTCTTCATAAAAATAACGCAATGCCTGCATACTTTCCTTAGGGGTATATGGCATAGAAGAAATGGCTGCAGTAGGTTGAATTACGCCAAGGTCGGTATCCGGGCAATGGGCGGCATAACCTTTATGGCTGTCGCCGGCAGTAAGTCCCCAGCATTGTTCACTATATCCTTTATATTTTTTGGGATTCTCTATGCAGTAAGCCCGGTTGATGAGTGTATGATTACGTGCCTGTTCCATATAGTCAATCCCAAGGGAATCTTTTAAGCCATTGGGGTCTATGCCCTGGAAAGTATATTGTTCAAAGAACAAAGGGCCACCTTTGTCAAAATTTCCAAGTGGTAATTTGTAGCCATAATAGGTGTTGCCATTCCTGAATCCCTTGCTGCCTGCCCAGGAGCCATTGTATACTTCTTTTGAGATGCCGTGGCGGGGAGATGCCGCTGCCATAATATAGGTGATCAGACATTCATTCCACCCCCAAACCGGGAAGTTCATATCAAAACCATTGTTGGGACTCCAGTGCCAGAAGAGGGTGTCTTGATTGTTGGTGAACCAGTTCCAGTTGGCGGCTCCCCACATCTGGTCTACCCGTTTACGCAGGTATTTTTCACGGGGAGTATCATTCGTGAAATATTCCCGTGCACAAAGAAAGCCCATAAGGAGGTAAGATGTTTCCACAATATCAGCGGCATCATCCAGCCGGTCAAACCGGATGGTTTTGCCGGTACGGCCATCCATGAAGTGTGGATAAATGCCATGATAACAATCGGCATTAATCAGAAAGTCTGCGATCTGGATCAGCCTTTTTACCGCAGTATCCCTGCCTATCCAACCTCTTTCTACAGCCACAATAGTACCCATGATACCAAAACCTGTTCCACCGATAGCACCGGCATCCGGACCAAATTTTGTTTTGCTGAAATTAGGCTCGCCCCACGCTTCATTGATGTAATCCCAGTAGTGTTCTGCCAGTACGGTATTACTCCGCTCCAATGCCAGCCCGCTTACCGGATGTGCACCATGCCAGAAGTACCGGAAGGTTTGTTTTTGTACCGTTTCCAGCAACGCTTCATCGCTGAGCCCTTTAATTACTCCCACAGGTGCAATAGCGTTGGGATAAGTATGAGTGGCCGCTTGTTTTTTAGGTTGCGCCAACGCAAGCATACTATAAATAATAATAGCCCCGGTAACGAGTCCGCATCGAATCATAATTGAAAACTTTTATTGATGTATTTATATGTTTAATGAGTTGATGTTGGCAGTCTGTGATGTGGTATGACAAAGCTAACTGTCGGAGTAAAGTAAAACCACCATTTTAACCGATGAATCCTATACTTTAATAGCAAAATATGAGGGATATATGCTAACTTAAGAACATGATAGAATCATTTAGAGGATGAAGCCGGCGTTGGAACATTTACCTAAAGAACAGGACCATTCTTTTGTGGTCAGGGACTTTGATTACAACTACTATCCAACGCCCTGGCACTATCACCCGGAATATGAAATTGTACTGGTAACAGAGAGCACCGGGAAACGTTTTGTAGGAGATAATATAGCCGATTTTCAGCCCGGTAATCTGGCATTTTTAGGGCCTAATATTCCACACTATTACAGGAATGATGATAAATACCTGGAAGAAGGAGCTACCCTGAGGGCCCGTTCTATTGTCATCCATTTTTCTGAAGCCTCCCTGGGACAAGATTTTCTGCAGTTACCGGAAGCGGCCCGGCTGAATAAACTATTTGAACGGTCTTTATGCGGCCTGGACGTCCTGGATACCACTAACCGGAAAGTCAGTAAAAAACTGCATGATATCGTGGGACTGTCGGGCTTAAGACGTTGGATCTGCCTGGTAGAGATATTACTGGATATGGCCGAGTCAAAAACGCTGGTGCCCATTACGAAATCTCCCCATATTGGTTATAATGAAAAAGAATCCGGCCGGCTGTGTAATGTATTAGACTGGATAGTGACCAACTTTGAAAATGATATCCGCTTGTCGGAAGCCGCGAAAGTGGCAGAGATGAATGAAAACGCCTTTTCCCGTTTTTTTTCATTGCGTACCAGGAAAACCTTCTCAGGGTTTGTCCAGGAGTTACGTTTGCAGAAGGCGGCTAAACTATTGGTAGAAAGTGAGCTGTCCGTTACTGAGGTCTGCTACGCCTGCGGCTATAATAATATTTCGAATTTCAACCGGCAGTTCCTGCATCATTATCAAATGAATCCGCTCCGGTATAAGCGGTTTTTTCTGGAGGGGAAGCGCCCTGTATAATTTACGGTACCTGGAATAGTTGCTTTAACCTGTTCCCGTAAATCCCGCATTTTGCCCATAATTTCCTTATCTTAACAATTTTATAAGAAAAAGTTCATTTTAACCGTGACGTTTTGAGCGATGCGGGATCATATAATGAGTAGCGGTTCCACGTAAGCATGTAAACGGATGCATAAAAGGTGTCCGGTGCATGCACGCAGGCGGAATAATTCCGGAATAATTTGGAGGAAAGACCACTGCACAATGGAATCAACGCTGAACAGATACTGGATAAGATTATATTAATAGCTAATGTTTTGAGATGCCAGATGCCTGCTTGCTGTTGCCTGTAACCAATCATGTTGAAATGCTTTCTTCAGGCATGGATAGTGTTCCTTTTTCTGAAAAGGAACTATTGATGCTTGTGGCAGAAGGAGATGAGAGGGCGTTTTATACTTTTTACAAGAAGTACGCTCCGAAACTTCGTGCATATGTTTGGAAAACCACCCAGTCAGAAGCAGATACAGAAGATATCCTGCAAACCAGTTTCATGCGTATCTGGCTTTCCAGAGATAAAATCCCCGCTATTGATAATATACAGGCCTGGATTTATACCATTACTGCCAAAATTTGCCTGCAGCATTTCCGGAAAAAAAAGAACGAACAGAAGAAGTTGGAAAAGGGGATTGAATTGCGGGATAATAATGTGAGTACGCCATTTGATTTTCTGCAACTCGAAGAAATAAAAAGAGCAATAGGGAGTGTGTTACAGCGCATGTCCCCACAAAGAAAAACCATTTACCGCATGAACCGGGAAGAAGGTAGAAAACCTGCGGAAATAGCCAGGGTATTATCTATGCCGGTGGGTACCGTAAAGAACCATTTATCTGCTGCCAATAAGGAGATCCGTGAATCTCTTTTCCCCGGAGGCATGATATCTTCTCTATAATCATTACTTGCTTCTCTTTTTTTACAGAAATATTTGTTTTGCCTGTGACGTTTTTGAAGTTGCGGGATCATATAATAAATACAAACCCTGATTGCCTGCAGCGGCAACAATAAAATACTATATGGACCAACAAAGAATATCTTATTTGTTAGAACGAGAACTGGAAGGAACGCTTACCGCGAAGGAACTCCAGGAGCTGGAAGAATTGAAGGTCCATGAAGATAGTGAACTGATAGAAAGACTGATGGCCGAACTGATAGCCCGGGAAGCGGAACAGCCCCGGTATATCAGCGATGCTATGGAGGATGCTGCTTTTGAAAAGATCATCAGTGTGGATGCAGTGCATGAGGATGGTACTACTACTGCGCCCCGGATACGTTTTCTTCGTAGCGGATGGCTGCGGGCGGCTGCGGCGGTGGTTTTGATCTTAGGTACCGGCGCTTATTTCCTGATGAGGAAAACAACGCATGAAGCACCTGTTGTGGTGCGTCAACCCAATACCCAGCCCAATAACAAAGCTACATTGACGCTGGCAGACGGGGCTACTATCACATTGGATAGTGCAGGCAACCAGGTGATCCGCCAGGGGAATGTTGCGGTACAT
Source organism: Chitinophaga sp. H8 (assembly GCF_040567655.1). Classification (NCBI taxonomy): domain Bacteria; kingdom Pseudomonadati; phylum Bacteroidota; class Chitinophagia; order Chitinophagales; family Chitinophagaceae; genus Chitinophaga; species Chitinophaga defluvii. Next base: position 926,853 of record NZ_JBEXAC010000001.1, read on the forward strand.
CAGCATAACGGACAACTCCAATATACATTGGAAGGAAATGAAACTACCCTTAGTTATAATACACTCACCGTACCACGTGGTACACAGTATAAGCTGGCCCTGCCGGATGGTACAACGGTGTGGCTCAATGCTGCTTCCAGATTGCGCTATCCCACCGCATTTGTTGGAAAGGAAAGGGTAGTGGAACTGGAAGGACAAGGATACTTTGAAATAGCACAACATGCCAATCAACCATTTAAAGTAAAAGCTAATGGGGTAGAAGTACAGGTGCTAGGTACCCACTTTGATGTCATGGCTTATAGTGATGAAAGCAGTGTCAATACTACTTTGCTGGAGGGAGCGGTTAATATTGTAAAAGGCGGGCAGCAACAACGGCTGAAGCCCGGACAGCAGGCAATCCTGGATAATAAAACAGATCAGCTGTCTGTACAGCAGGCGGATATTGATATGGTTTCTGCCTGGAGGACCGACTTTTTTGAGCTGGATGGTACAGACCTGTCTACCATCTTAAGACAACTTGCCAGGTGGTATGATGTGGAAATCGTGTATAAAGCTAATGTCCGCTCAGAGGCTTTAAGCGGGCGCATCAGCCGTAATCTGCGCCTGCAGGATGTGTTACAGGCACTGGCAGGAAATGAAGTGCAATTCAAGGTAGAAGGGAAGCAGGTGATCGTGTTACCCAGATAATCTTTCAAAGCAATTAATAATACACCGGATAATTCCACGAACAGCGCCCCTGTAGGAGGAGGGGCAGGCGTAAATGACGCACATGACCAAAGCAACCAAAATATAAGCATATACAATCGTATACACCTGTTGCAGGATGCCAATAAAAAAACCAGGAGTGCGTCCAACACCCCTGGCTATAGTCTGGCAAGTTCCTGTTTAATCAATCCATCGATTATTTAAGAATCACCAAACCTTATAAAAGTATGCAATTTGACTTTACCAGCAAAGTTCTGTGCCGGGCAGAACGCTTATCGGCCAAACTAAGCGCGAGCACATTTGCGGATGTATCAGAGAACCGAAGAAAAATACTGCGGATTATGAGAATGATTTCAGTTTTCATGCTTATCGCCTGTATGCATGTAAGTGCTACCGGCTTATCCCAGGAGATCACCCTCTCCGTAAAAAACGAACCACTGAAGAGTGTCTTTAAAAAGATTTCCAAACAGGCCAATATTTCCATCCTGTATAATGACAGTGATCTGAAAAGCGCTTCTCCTGTAAGTATGGACGTCAGAAAAGCACGCCTGGAACAAGTGCTGGATGAATGCCTGAAAGGATATCCCCTGGAATATACTATGGGAAACGGTATCATCAGGATCCGGAAAAAGAAATACACAATACCGCCTTCACTTTCAGGAAACGTGGCACTGGCGGAAGTGGCTGCCACCATTACCGGTAAGGTAACGGATGCGGCAGGTAAACCCCTGCCCGGTGCAACGGTTGTGGTGAAAGGAACACAGGTAAGTACCTCTACCGATGGAGAGGGGGCGTTTAAACTGACCGTGACCGGAGGGCAGGATGCCGAACTGATTATTTCTTTTATTGGCTATAAAACACAAACCATCCGGATAGGTAGCCAGCAAACCATTAATGTGGTGATGGAAGAAGCGGTGTCCGGACTGAATGATATCGTTGTAGTGGGATATGGTACCGTTAGAAAGAAAGACGTGACCGGTGCGCTCTCTACCATCAAATCAGACGACCTGGCCAAAGTGCCTGTTTCTTCTGTAACCAATGCCCTGGTAGGTAAGCTGCCCGGTTTGATTGCGATGCAGGCCAGCGGACAGCCAGGTGCGGATGCTTCCAGCCTGAACATCCGTGGTTTCGGTAATGCCCTGATCATCGTGGATGGGGTAGAAGCCAACTTCCAGAATATTGATGCCAGCCAGATTGAAGATGTAACCATCCTTAAAGATGGCTCTGCTTCCATTTATGGCTCCAGGGCTGGTAACGGGGTGGTACTGATCACCACCAAAAGAGGGAAGGTAGGCAAACCGGTGATCACAGTAAATGCGACCACCACGTTACAACGTCCTACCTATTTCCAGAAAATGCTTTCTTCCGGCCAGTATACTACCCTGGTATCAGAAGAATATCTGCAATCCGGACAACCTGCCAACGGCGTGCCTTATACGAAAGAGCAGATCGCTAAATATTATGCAGCTACAGAACCCGGATACTATAACACTAACTGGCAAAGCCTGATTGTACGCGATTGGGCACCTATGCAGAATTATAATGCATCTATCCGCGGTGGTAGTGAAAAGATCAGATACTACGCTTTTCTGGGTACACTCAATCAGGGCTCTTTCTGGAAAAGCAACGGCGGCGACTATAAACGCTACAACTTCCAGTCAAATGTGGACGCAAATATCCTGGATAACCTGACGATGAGCATTACCATGTCCAGTATCGTAGACCGGATCAATTCCACCAACAGACCTCAGAATGGCGGTGGTTACCTGTTTGCCGACCTGTACAATAATAAACCCATGTACCCTGCCAGCCTGCCTGATCCATCTAAAATCCCTTATAGCGGTTCTGCTACAGGTGGTGCATTGGTGCAGTCAAACAGAGACCTGGGCGGATACTCCGATGAGCATTTCCAGACGCTTAACCAAACCGCTTCTCTCACCTATGATGTTAAAGAGGTAAAAGGACTTTCCTTAAAAGCTTTTGGCAACTATATACAGATAAACGATAACCAAAAATCCTACGCTAGACCAGTAGACCTGTACACTTATAACATTGATACAAAAGAATACACATTAGCTTCTCAGTATAATTCCAATACACAACTGACACAACAGAAATCTGTGTCCACTACCTTAACCGGACAGTTTTCTGTGAATTACAACCGCACGATCAACGAGGACCACCAGATAAATGCCATGGCCCTGTATGAAGTGTATACCTTGAAGACCGATTTTATTTCTGCGGGAAGGGCCAACTTCACTTTCCCCACACTGGATCAGATGTTTGCAGGTAGCCTGAGTACCGTGAGCAATAATGGCTCTGCCAGTGAAATGAGCCGTACCAGTTATGTAGGCCGTTTAAACTATGGATACAAAGGAAAGTACCTGTTGGGCGCTATCCTTCGTGCAGATGCTTCTGCTAAATTCCCGGCTGATTCCAGATGGGGATATTTCCCTAGTGTATCGCTCGGCTGGCGCTTGAATGAAGAAAACTTCATGAAAAAATACAATAACCTGGATGAGTTGAAGCTGCGTGCCAGCTACGGTGCTTCCGGAAATGATGGTATCGGTAATTTCCAATACCTGGCAGGTTATGGTGCTACTTTAATGCCTGCATTGTGGGGTGGCACACCAGTGATGGGTATTGCGCCACTGGGTATGGCCAATCCTACTTTGTCATGGGAAAGAATCACCATCTATAATATTGGATTGGACTATTCCTTTTTTAACCGGGCATTATACGGGGAAGCAGAAGTGTTTTACCGTAAAAGAGATGGTATGCCTGCAAAGAAGACAGTAAGCCTGCCCTCCAGCTTTGGTGCGGAACTGCCTTTGGAAAACCTGAACAGCCAGAACAATAGGGGCTTTGAATTGAAGGTAGGTACCATGGGAGCCAGCAGAGACTGGAAATGGGATGTGAGCGCTAATATTTCCTGGCAGAGAGCTAAGTGGGGACACGTGGAAGAAATTACTTACACTGATCCTGACTCAAAAAGATTGTACCAGTTATCCGGTCAATGGGTAGACCGTACCATGGGATATATATCTGATGGGTTGTTTACCAGCCAGGACCAGATAGATAAACTGGGATTCACCTATCCCGGCAACCCGGTATTGAAAATGGGAGATGTACGTTATGTGGATAATAACAAGGATGGTGTGCTGGACTGGAAAGATCAGATAGAGATCGGTAAAGGACAGGTGCCGCAATGGATGGGTGGTTTGAATATCAACCTCACCTACAAGAATTTTGACCTGTCTGCATTGGTGCAAGGTGCATTTGGATATTACAAACTGGTAACATTAGGTTCCTTTACAAAAACTTTCTTCGACAACCGTTGGACTGAAGAAACGAATGATGGCAGTGCACTCATTCCCCGCCTGGGCGGAACAGGAACCAATGGCCTGTTGTCTGGTCGCAACTACCGGAAAGCAGACTATGCAAGATTAAAAACCTTCGCTATCGGATATACCTTACCTAAAGCATTGCTGCAAAGAATCAATTTACAGAATGTCAGGTTTTATGTGGGTGGTAGTAACCTGTTTACCATTTCCGGACTGAATAAGTTTAACATCGATCCGGAATCTCCTTTCTCCGTTCAGGATGGTCAGCCTACCACTTCTTATTACCCGCAGATGAAAACGATCATGCTGGGTGTAAACATCTCATTATAAAAATTGCATGAACATGAAAAGAATAGCGATCCTTTTCTTATCAGGAGTGCTTCTGTCTACTTCCTGTCAAAAAGATATATTGAATAAACAACCTTTAGATAGAATTGCAGATAATATTGTGTGGAAGGACATCAAGGCTATTCAGGCAAACCTGGCTGGTAGCTACAGTATGATGAGTGTGCTGGAAAATGAAACACCGGATAAATATATCGGTATCAGGCCTGGTGTGGGATGGACCCTGGAAGCACAGGTGGGCGTAACCCTGATCAATAATATTACGGATGAAGCTACCTGGGGCATGTACCCGCAATGGAGCAATTTCAGAAGCAGCGGGATTACCATTAACGGTGGATTACTGGAGTGGTGGGAAAATGCCTATATCATTTTGCGTCAGCTGAATGATTTTATTGAAAAAGTACCACAATCACCCATCGATGAAGAATCGAAAAAGAGCTTACTGGCAGAAGCCCGTTTTTTAAGAGCTTTTAATTACTTCTCTATGGTGAAACGTTATGGTGGCGTGCCATTGATTTTAAATGCACAATCCATTAATGAGCCATATGAAAAGTTGTATCCCAAAAGGAATTCTGAAAAGGAGCTGTATGATTTTGTGATCAGTGAAATGGATGCGGTTTATAACGATCTCCCGCCTAAAGCAATTTCCGGACGGGCCTCCAAATATGCGGCGCTTACCTTAAAATCACGTGCTGCATTATATGCGGGCAGTATTGCAGAGTATGGTACAGTACAGCTGGGTGGACTACTGGGTATCCCTGCCGGGGAAGCAAAGGCATACTACCAGAAAAGTTATGATGCCTCCAAAATCATCATTGATGATGGGGTAAACAGCCTTTATAATGTAGATGCCAATAAAGCCAAAAACTTCAGAGATCTCTTCCTGGCAAAAAACAGTGTGGAAGCCATATTTGTAGTGGCCCACAATGACAAGGATATGATTTCTGCGGGTGGTAACGGCTGGTATTACGACTTCATGCAGGGGCCTATGCCTAACGCATGGTACAATGGTAACCAGAACATGCCCTATTTATCATTTATTGCTTCCACCTATGAAAAGGCGGATGGTACCCTGCCCGACCTGAGCGAGGCTACTTTAACAGGGAAGCTGTGGAATGATAATGAGATCTGGGCCGGTATGGAACCCCGTTTTTACGCTACTATCTATACAAATGGTACTACCTGGCTGGGAGCACCGATCGACTGGCATAAGGCTTTAAAAGTGAATGGCCAGTACCTGACGGATCCTAACGGTGCTTACCAGGGGGTGCCACATATAGGGCTGCAAGGACAAAAATCAGGTCCGTTTACCAGCTTTGGTGTGCTGAAATACCTGGATGAGAAACACAATAACATGGTGTACGATTTCGCGTCCAGCCAGGACTGGATGGTATTCCGTTTTGCAGAAGTGCTATTGAACCATGCAGAGGCTGCTTTCAAGCTGAACAAACCTGATGAAGCGCTTGCAGCAGTGAATGCTATCCGCAGCAGGGCAGGTGTTCAGACCAGAACTGCTATTACTTTCCCATTGATTCAAAAGGAAAGGAAAGCAGAGCTGGCTTTTGAAGGACATCGCTACTGGGATGTAAGACGCTGGAGGATTGCTACCACTGAGCTGACTAAACGCCAAACCGGTTTAAGATATGTCCGCGACTTCGCTTCCGGTAAACTGGAGCTGGAGATATTACAGAATGTAGATGGGGGTGCAAATGTGAAGCCGGTATTTGAATCGTTCAATTACTATTTACCAATCACTAATGCCAGAACCCAGCAAAATCCTAACCTGGTGGAAAACCCTGGATACAAGTAACGATTGGCTGACCTAATTAATTAAAAATGAAGAAGTACTATATACTATGCATATTACCACTGATCTGGGTGGGGTTGATATCCTTTGTTATTAATAATGACCCGCCCGCCAAAAGAGGGGGAGCTGAAAAGCTCCCCTCAAAGGGCACCATTCCCAGATTGGCATGGTACAGTGTGCCCGCTAAGGAAACTAATTTACAGCGGTACGAAGAGTTGAAAGAAGCGGGTATTACCATTAACTTTTCTTTTTTTCAGTCCATGGCAGATGCAGAACAGTCATTGAACATGGCACAAAAGGTAGGGATAAAAGTAGTGCTGTCCTGTCCGGAATTAAGAACGGAACCGGAAAAAACGGTGAAGAAGTTTATGAACCATCCTGCCATCGCCGGCTATTTTCTGCGGGATGAACCTTCCAGAAGTGAATTTGCTGACCTGGCTAAATGGGCCAAAAGAGTACAGTCGGTAGACGATAAACATTTCTGTTACGTTAATACACTGCCTATCTATGCAGAAAACTGGCAGTTTGAAACAGCCACGGAACAGGATACACTAACTTCCCTGACTTACCGGGAATACCTGAAAACGTTTATCAAAGAGGTGCCTATGCAATTTATCAGCTATGATGCCTATTGTATCATCGGGGATAGTCTGCGAGCCAACTACTATGAAAACCTGGAAATTATGGCGGATGAATGTAAACAGGTGGGCAAGGATTTCTGGGCATTCGGGCTTACTACCGGCTCTTCTTTACCGGTAAATTTCCCTCCTCCTACATTAGCCGAATTACGTTTACAAATTTATAGTATCCTGGCCTATGGCGCCCAGGGTGTCCAATACTTTACCTACTGGACACCAGGTCCGGAGGAAAATAACGTATGGGATTTTTATAAAGGCCCTATCGGATTGGATGGTAAACGCACTGTCACTTATGATAGACTCAAACAAATGAATGAAGAGGTGAAGAACCTGTCCGGTGTGTTTTATGGCTCCAAAGTGCTTTCTGTACGCCATACCGGTGAAGCCACACCAAAAGGTACTCGGCGCCTGAGTAAGCTGCCGGAGGGGATCAAAGTACTGGACACCAATGGGGCAAGTGCCGCTGTATCTACCCTGCAGAATGGCAAAAACACCTTTGTGGTAGTGGTGAACAGCAGCTTTAAGAAAAGCATGCAGCTGACCATCTTTGGGGATGAAAACCTGAAAAAGGTATTGAAGGATGGCACGGTAGTACCTGCCAGCTTTTATACCAGTACCATGGAGGTAGAACCGGGTGATGCTGCCATCTATATGATTCCGGAAAAATAATGCTCAAATAATGCTGGTCCCGCCTGCTGCTTAGTTATATGTATCAACGATTTTTAACTAATTAATCCTGATCATTATGTCTAAATATAAAACAGCCTTAACAGCTTTTGTCATTTGCATAATTGCAATGGCTTGTACCAAAAACAACCTGTTGCTGAAGGAGAAGATGGAAGGTGCGGGGATAGACAGAACAGCTGCATCAATGCTTAACATATTGAGTTTAGATACCGCTAATATTTCGATAGGCGTTTTCTGGCCTCCAACCTGGGACTATGTTAATGATCTGCAGTTCCAGCGGCTTGGCAGAACAGGTGTAGATATGTTGCAGTACGTTATTACCTATACGGAAAGCCAGAACCTCACCATACTGGGTAAATGTGCGGCTAATAATCTGAAGGCAATCATTTTTGATGCCAGGGTGTACGGGTCGGATACCGATATCTCCGATATGGTGAATGCTTACCACACCAATCCAGGTTTGGGCGGATATTACATCAAAGATGAACCGTTTCCGGATACCCTGAATTGGGCAGCCAGGATATACAATAAAATATTATCCTATGACGCTGTACACCTACCGCATGTAAATTTGTTACCTAGTATTGCGAGCGTTTTTGCGGGGGTGAATTATGAAACAGACTATATGCAGCGGTGGGTCAATACCGTGGGTAGTGCTAATCTGAAGTACCTGGCTACGGATATTTATCCATTCCAGGCTAGTGGGGCATTTGATAACAGGTATTATCCTGAGCTTGATCGGTTAAGAAGGGTAGCATTGGCCAATTCTAATATAAAAACCTCTGCTTACCTGCAGTCAATTGGGATCCCGGGGGCTTACCGGCGGCCTAATGCCAACGAGCTTACCTACAATGTGTATTCTATGTTGGCATATGGGGTTAAATATCCGGTATGGTTTACGTATTTTACTCCCCCGAACAGCGTTTCTGAAACATTTACAAATGCGATTATAACGCCAACGGGAGATACCACAGACCTGTATAATCCTTTTGTACAGTTAAACAAGGAGATGAAGAACCTGGGAAAGCGCCTGGCAAAACTGGCAGTGTATGATGTGTATCATACAGGGCCTAATACGCCAAGCGGTGTGGCTACACTGCCGGGTGATTACTTCCTGCAACCTGTGAACGCGAATAACGATTTGTTGATCACCAGGTGTAAAAACTGGTATGAAGGAAGCGGAAGGAATTATGCCATGATCGTTAATAAATCACTTACACAGAGTAAGACGATTACTTTTAATGTGGCAGGATGGATCACTTATATGGGAGAAATTTCCAAAACAAATGGTACGGAGAGTGCAGTGGCAATCCCGGGCTGGCAGGTTACACTGACTTTTGCTCCCGGAGAGGGCCGTTTGTTCTGTTTTAATCCTTACTAAGCACATATGGATATTTAAGCAGGCGTGGACTAGCTAAATGTATTTTTAAGCAGGTATTATATGAATAATTGGAAGAAATCAGGATGGATATTGATTTTTTGCTGGGGTGTTGGCATCGGCAGTGCACGGGGTCAGGGAACAGCGATGAATATTAATACTGGCAGGGAAGACCCATGGACGGCAGCATGGATCGGAGATGCCAGGACAACACCTACCGTGGATTCATTGATGTATGAAGATGATCCGGCACCCATATTCAGGAAAGAATTTGTAGCAGACCAAACCATCAGGTCTGCTACACTTTATATTACTGCGGCGGGATATTACAGCGCTACTATTAACGGGAAAACGCTGGCGGATAACTATTGTGATCCTGCCTGGACGGATTTCAGGAAGCGGGTGTATTATACCACCTATGATATTAAAGAACAGTTGCAGCAGGGAAAGAACTGTATCAGCGTGATGCTGGGTAATGGCTTTTATAATTCCCTGCCCATGAAATTCTGGGGACAATATAACCTGCGGGAAGCGTTGGCTACAGGCAGGCCAATGTTTACCGCAAAAATCAAAATAGTATACACAAACGGGCAAACCGCTGAAGTAGTGACCAATAATAGTTGGAAGTATGCTACAGGGCCTGTTATGCGTAATAATGTGTACCTGGGCGAAGTATATGATGCCCGCAAAGAGGTAAAGGGAAATGCACTGCCCGGCTTTAATGATACCCAGTGGAAGGCTGCTGTGGAGAAAGAAGGCCCGGGTGGAAAATTACAGGCTGCATTTTTTGAACCGATACAGGTCATTGATGTAAAACATCCTGTGAAAATAACGGAAGCGCCTAAAGGCACCTACGTAGTGGATATGGGCGTTAACTTTACCGGCACCTTCAAAATTAAATTGTATGGTAAGGAAGGAGATACGGTCAGGTTCCGTTTTGGTGAAAGAATCTATGATAATAACACCCTGAACCCGATGACTGCGGTGGCTGGCCAGATCAAGAAAAAGGGCAGGGGTGGCCCCGGAGCGCCTGCATTGGCGGCACAGGGCGGCATGTACATCTTCGGAAAGGAAGGTGTGGTAGAATACAGCCCGGTGTTTTCCTATAGGGTATACCGGTACATGGAAATCACAGGACTCCGCAATGCACCGGATCCGAAAGATATTGAAGGCCTGGCATTGAGTTCCAATGTAGACCGGAAAAATAGTTTTACTACTTCCAATAGCCTGATCAACTCCATTCAGCAGATGATCAGCCGCACTTTCCTGAGCAACCTGATGAGTGTACAGTCAGATTGCCCGGGACGGGAAAAGTTCAGCTACGCGGGAGATATGAAAGCTACCAGCGAAGCTTTCATTTACAACTACCAGATGCAGTCCTTTTATAAGAAAACATTGTACGACTGGGTAGATGCTTACCAGGATTCTGTATTTGTTGATGCGGCTCCCTATGTAGGCTTAAAATACTGCGGCCTCAACTGGGAATCTGCCATTTTTGATTTACAGGAGTTCCTGTATCAATATTATGGAGATACTGCCCTGATACGGGAATTATACGATTTTAACCTGCAATGGATGGACAAGGCGGCTCGTATCCATCCTTCCGGTATAGTGGACAAAGGGCTGAGCGATCATGAATCCCTGGTCAATGTACCCGTGCAGTTAATGGGTACCGCTGCTTATCTCAAAGCAGCACAGGTGATGAAGGACTTTTCTGCTATCCTGCATCAGAAGGACAATGAACAACGTTTTGCTGCATTGGAAGAAAAGATCCGGCACAGCTTAAGGGATATGTACTGGTCGGGGAACGCTCCCGGTGATCTGATCGACAGGCAATCAAGGGAGGCCTCCATGATATATATCAATACCCTCCCCGAAAAAGAGAAGGAAGCAGCTATCATAAGGCTCAACAACACAAAAGAAGCGTTTAACAAACAGACCTATTATGCATTGCTGTTATCCTGCAATATCATTCCGGAAAAAGATAAAAAGAAGGTGGTAAACCTATTGCTGAAAGCTGTAGATGAGGCTCCGGCTGGGCACCTCACCACCGGTATTTTTGGAACCAGGTATGTACTGGAAGCACTTTCCATGTATGGACATGCAGATAAGGTATTTGATATCGTAAACAGTACCGCATATCCGGGATGGGGTTTTATGGTAAAAAGAGGGGCCACCACACAATGGGAAACCTGGAAGGAAAGTGATGATGTTTATTCCAACTGTCATCCGATGTTTGGTTCTGTATCCGGATGGTTTTATAAATGGCTGGCAGGGGTCCGGCCGGTTACACCCGGTTTTAAGCAGTTTATGATTGCTCCTGTATTACCCGCTGGTCTCTCTCAGGTGAGATGTAATTATGAGTCGCCCCAGGGTACCATTGTGGCCAATTGGGATAAGAAAGGCAATACCAGCACCTTTAATATCACAGTACCGGCTGGCAGCGTAGGTACTTTCCAGTTGCCCGCTAAGTATGCCCGCAAATTGCAGGTAAAACAGGTGAATACGGGTAACACTTTTTCTCCGGTAGTAAATAAGGAGGGGATTTACAAATTTGAGCTCAAAGCAGGAACCTATATAATAACATCCGCATGAAAAGAATTATAGTTGTAATACTGACGGCATTTTCTACCGCGCTGTATGCACAGGATATGCCTATCAAATTGCCTTCCATTATCAGTGATCATGCTGTATTACAGCAATCGGCAGACGTGAAATTATGGGGATGGGGGCCGGCTACCAAGAAAATAAAGATTGTGGCCAGCTGGGCGCCACAGGATACGGTGAGAGCACTGGTAGCAGATGAGTGTACCTGGTCGGCGGCAATACGTACGCCTAAAGCAGGTGGGCCATATACCATCCAGTTTATCAATGGTACCAATGTAGTGACCATCCAGGATATTTTAATCGGAGAAGTGTGGTTATGCGGGGGACAATCCAATATGGCTTTGTCTTGCAGTGCAGATATCCTCGATGGCGGTGATGCACTGAAAGCGCCACGCAATAATGAAATGCGTTTTTTTGTACCGGAGTTTGTATATGATACCAATCTGAGGTCTGATTGTAAAGGCCAGTGGGTAGTATGCCAGCCGGAAACAATGGCCTGGTTCAGTGCAGTGGGCTATTTCTTTGGCAATACGCTGCAAAAACAACTACATGTGCCTATGGGCATGATTGGTGCGTATATGGGGGCTACCCGTATTCAACCCTGGATGCCTAAGTACGCTATAGAAAACGATGCAGAGCTGGCCAGGGTAAGCAAAAATATTGGTGCTTCCTGGGTGCCGCAGGGTACTTCTGTCTTATATAATGGTATGATTCATCCGCTGGCACCTTATACACTGTCTGGCGTAATCTGGTATCAGGGTGAAACAAATGCCTGCGTAGATCAGGAAGCAAGAGTTTATGGAAAAATGCTGAGAGGAATGATCAATGGCTGGCGTACTGCATTTAAAAAGGAAATGCCTTTTTATATCGTGCAGATTGCACCTTTTGACGGCTATTATCCTAAAGATGCGGCGGCATACCTGCGGGAACAGCAGGAAACGGCATTGGTACTGCCCAATACCGGTGTAATTACCATTGGTGACCTGGTTGATTCACTGAAAGATATTCACCCGAGATTGAAAGCAGGTGTAGGCAAACGCCTGGCAAATGTGGTGCTGAAAGAACAATACGGCGTGGAAACCCTGCAACCCTATTCTCCCCGTTTCGCTAAGATGGAAATTAATAAACAAACCGCGGTGATTTATACGGCTGCCGTGGGCAAGCTCGCCAGCAACAATAAAGAGATTATCAACTTTGAAATAGCAGGGAAAGACAAAGTATTCCACCCTGCGCAGGCGAGGATTGAAAAGAATGGTAATATTTCTGTTACTTCCAGGGTAGTGCCTGAACCAGTGGCGGTACGTTACTGTTTTTCCAATGCTGCGATGCCTAATATATTTGATGTAAATGGTTTGCCACTGATGCCATTCAGAACAGATAAGTGGTAAACTGCTTTTAAGTTCCTTAATATGAGATGTACAAGAATATATGGCGTAGCAGTATTGCTTATGGTACTCCAATGGAGCGGGGTAATAGCACAAACAACCCGGAGCCTGGAGATAGATCCTTCATATGCGGTTACCGCTGGACGCATTTACCGTACGGTTATTAAAAACCCTGCCTATAAATTTGAACATGCCAACTACTCCATTTTTATACCGGATGGCGTGCCATACATCAAAGGAATTCTGATACATCAGCATGGCTGTACGATGGAAGGTACAGGCGCCGCTACTGCACATGATCTGCAATACCAGGCTTTTGCCAGGAAATGGCACCTCGCAGTAATAGGCCCCGATCTGTATCCGCAAAAAGGTTCCAGTTGCGGAGATTGGATCAGCCCGGAGGATGGCTCGGGGGCAGCGCTCCTGGATGCGCTACGGAATTTTGCAGGACTCACAGACCATCCGGAACTGAATAACGTTCCCTGGTTACTGTGGGGCCATTCCGGTGGTGGACATTGGGTGCTTAAAATGATGGGGGCCTATCCTTCCCGTATTATGGGCGCTTTTTGCTACTCTGCGGCATTTGATCCTAACATCGCCTATCCTCCTGAAACGGGGAAGATACCGGTGATACTCCGGCATGCAGGGGCTGAGGATGTGATTGATTGCTGGCCCACTGCCACACATGCTTTTCTGAAATTCAGGGCATTGAATAGTTTTGCCAGCCTGGCCTATACACCGGGGCAAACACATAACCTCAGCTATGTGCGTTATATGGCGATCCCTTTCTTTGAGGCCGTACTGGCACAACGACTGCCCGAACAAGGCTCGTCCCTGTTGAAAGATATGGATACTACCCGCGCCTGGTTAGGCGATACACTGACCAACCAGGTGTATAAGTTAACAGCATATAAAAAAAGCCGGGAAGGCATGTGCCTGTTGCCTGATGCTACTACTGCTGCCACATGGAAAGAATATGTGACTACCGGTACGGTAGCAGATAAAACGCCACCTCCTGCACCGGTGGCGTTGAAAATGTACGCAGGCACTGCCGACACTGCCTATCTCACCTGGCAGGTATACGGGGATGTAGAATCTCCTATCAAATACTTTAATGTGTATAGAAACAAACAACTGATTGGCCGTTTTCCGGAGTCGGGCGAATACCAGACGTTTGATCTCAATGGTGATAATGCCATCCCGGTGATCTTGCCGGAGAGCAGGTTTTTGATCAGTACACCTGTGAAAAAATCAGACAGCTTTGCTGTTACTGCGGTCAACCAGTTTAACCTGGAATCTTCCCGGACAACAATAAATAACCGCAAAAAGTAAATGGTACCGTATTAGCTGCTATTTTTGTAGCATTGAATGGCAGGATACTCATATTGTTTGTATGGTTAACTTGTACCGCAACGGCTGTAATGGCACAGGCGGACAAATGGACAGGCATCTGGCGGACGTCTGTAAAGCCATGGCCCCAATCCTCAGTTATTAACTTTGAATGGCATATCGGCGACCCGGTACAAGGAGTCTTATATCCTGCTGTCTTAAAATTGCAATACGGAGAATTTACAGGTATCTATGAAATGCTGCTGGCAAAGAAAAATGAGCATCAGCTGGGAATAGGCCGCAATAAATATCCTGTAAAGGAAACACCTTATAAACTGGGACCCTGGATGTGGTACCTCAATGGTACCCTGGACTATCAGGATACACGGATATCCGTAAACCGGATGTGGATAGACCGGTTTAATATATGGATGTACGGCCTTTATGATGAAGATGAAATTTATGTACACTCAAAAGTCACCTTGCGCGATGTGTTATACAGGGATGCCCTCTCACTGACAAGATCAGGTAATAAACCACTTCCGGATTCCAGCCTGCAAAGAATACTACGCCAGGATAGTATCAACATATATTTTGGTATGTATGAGCGTATTGTAACGAAAGATAGTATCATTCCTCTGCTACTGGAAGACCAGGAAAAATACGATAAAGACACCGTTACCCTCTTACATAATGGCAAACCATTGTTTACCCGGGAACAGATCAATGATCAGAACCGGCAGTTGAGTGTGCCACTCGATACCGGCCGGAATCTCTTTGTTTTCTTTGCCGACAATTATGGCGGGCTGCCACCTAATACGGGCTTCTTGAAGTCTACGATTAACAACAAGCCTTACGGTTTTGATTTCAGTGACCGCCCTAACGGGTATGCTACTTTCCTGGTCGCAAATATTTATCGCGCTCCGGCGGGGAATGATACAGTGATCAGCAACATTATCCAGCGTACTTCCATTCCCGTTGCCACTATTCCGGTGAATACACGGGATGTCATATTAGCCCTCAGAGATGCCAGGATACAGGATGCGGATAGTATTTCCCTTTGTTTGAACGGCGAATGGATAGCCAGGGGATTTCCTGTTAAAAGTGCCGTACAGACAATTGCTATCAGGTTAAAAAAGGGGGAGAATATACTATTATTTACAGCAGATAATCTCGGATCAATTCCTCCCAATACAGCAGAACTACAGATCAGGTATGGCCGGAAAACAAAAACACTGAACCTCAGTACGGATATGCGCAGGAACAATGAAATCCGGTTGATCCTGGAATAATTAATCTTCCAGCAGGATCTTAATGAACCGGGAATCCTGTTTGATCAGTTGATACATCCGGGTAAGCATCGGCATCTGCCAGGAAGTTTTGTCAGTTTGGAATGATTGCTATTACTTTGACGAAGATAATAAGTCATTACTGATTGTGGATACTATAGTACAGGAAACACTTATTATCACTGCAAATGATGACCAACATTTAATAAATAATGGTATGGAACTAAAAGACTTGGCCCCACAGCAGCTGTGGAAACATTTTGCCGCTTTGAATGCGGTGCCCAGGGCTTCCAAAAAGGAAGAACAGGTGATTGGTTTTGTAATGGACTTTGGTAAAAGCTTAGGCCTGGAAACAAAAAAAGATGCTATCGGCAATGTGGTGATTAAGAAGCCGGCTACCCCAGGAATGGAAAACCGTCAGACGGTGATATTACAATCCCATCTGGATATGGTGCACCAGAAAAACGGGGATACTGTATTTGATTTTAATACACAGGGAATTGAGATGTATGTGGACGGCGACTGGGTAAAAGCAAAAGGCACCACGCTGGGAGCGGATAATGGGATTGGGGTAGCTGCTATTATGACGATATTATCAGATAAGACGCTGCAGCACCCTGCTATTGAAGCCATGTTTACAATAGATGAAGAAACCGGAATGACGGGCGCTAAAGAACTGGACCCGGCCAATTTCTCGGGTACCATTCTCCTGAACCTGGATACAGAAGAGGAGGATGAACTGACCATCGGATGTGCCGGAGGATTGGATACCAATACAAGTGGACAATACACAGAAGTACCGGTGGGGGATGGATTTGTTTCTTTTGAGCTGAAGCTTAGCGGACTGATGGGTGGGCATTCCGGCATGGATATCCATAAAGGAAGAGGCAATGCGAATAAGCTCATGAACAGGTGCCTGTATAAGGCGGTGCAATCTTTTGATATACAGCTGGCCAGCCTCGATGGGGGCAGTCTCCGGAATGCTATACCCAGAGAATCCGTGGCACAGGTGATCATACCGGAAAAAGACCAGGCCGCGTTTGCCGCTTTTGTAAAAACATTTATGGCTACCCTCGAAGAAGAGTATAAGACAATTGAGCCAGGGCTTAAGCTGGAATTACGTGCTGTTGCTACCCCTGCTAAAGTGATGGAAGCTGGTTATTTCATTAAAATACTGCGTGCTATCTATGCTGCGCCTAATGGCGTATTCCGGATGAGCCCTGATATAGATGACCTGGTAGAAGCCTCTACTAACCTGGCAAAGGTGATTGTTAAAGAGGGCGTTTTTGTTACACAGTCCCTTCAGCGGAGCAGTGTGGAAAGTACCAAGGAAGATGTGGCGAATGGGGTGAAAGCAGCATTTGAAAATATCGGGTGCGAAGTAGTACAGGGAGGGGATTATCCCGGATGGAAACCAGATGCAGATTCCGCAGTATTAAGATTGTTGCTGGATTTGTATAAGGACCATTTTAAACATACTCCTAAAGTGGGGGCTTGTCATGCGGGCCTGGAATGTGGGATCCTGGGCGCTCACTTTGCGGGAGGACTGGATATGATCTCGTTTGGTCCTACTATTCATGGGGCACATTCTCCGGATGAGCGGGTACAAATATCTTCCGTGGGCAGGTTCTATGACTATTTGCTGCATATACTCCGGGAGATACCGGTGAAAGCAAATGCTTAGCTTAATGCCCAAAATAACAGGATAAGCCCGAGATTGTATTCATGCAATTCGTTTTTTAATACCAGCAACGCCCTGCTGATATGTTTCTCTACCGTTTTTGCGGAGATATTCATGCGTACTGCAATTTCCTTGTAGGTAATCCCTTCAAAACGGCTTAGCCGGAAGGCCTCCTGGCACTGCGGCGGCAGGGTGTTGATAATATCCATGATTTTAGCTTCCAGGCTTTTAGCATCCAGGTAATCAGGCACTTCATTTTCGGTACAACCCTCGGATAAGGCTTTCAGTTTTGCAGTATGCATATTGCGGTGATAGCTGCTGCGAAGCTCATGAAGTACTTTATTGCGCAGGGTGGCAAAGAGCCATGCAGCAATATTCCCACTCACGTCCAGGCTATGCCTTTTATGCCAGCAGTTGATGAAAACATCCTGTACCAGCTCTTCCACAATTGTTTCTGTAGGAATCCGCTTATAGGCCTTATTACATAAGTAGCTATAGTAACGGTAGTACAATGTTTCATATGCACGCTCATCATCGGCTTGGATCCGCTTCAGGAGATCATGGTCTGTATATGCCTGGTATGGTATTATAGCAATAGATTTTAGTCTGAATAAAGTAACTGTATTTGCTTCCCGCAAACTAAAAGTATCGTCTTTACAGGATATTTCTGAGTATCGTGCCCGATATTTTTTGAATCATGGTTATTTGATATTTCCTGATCTTTTTTTAACATTTTAGAAAAAAGCCAGGAATGGGGTGGGGGACAATTGTTTTTACTGCAATATTATCTCACAGGCAATACTTGCAAACATGAATGAACAACAACTGACGGAGTTAATTGAAAGATACCTGGAAGGTACGGCTACACAAGAGGAAAGGGAAAAAGTAGAGCAGTGGTATGCCGGTTTCGATGATTACACCGCAAACTTCTATAATGGCGATGCAGCTAAGATCGCTGCTTCTGCGCAAAAAAGCCTGGCCCTTATCCGGCAGCAGCTCTCCGCAGCTCCTGCCCGGCAACCTGTACAAATGAAGCGGCGTATGGGGTGGACCAGGATAGCCGCGGCGGCAGTGGTGTTATTGTTTGCAGGGGTAGCTACTTATTTTTTTCTATATACGCCCCGGGTGAGTGCCCGTATCATTGTAAAGAATGCCGCTGGCCAGGTACGGCAGGTGCTATTGCCTGATAGCTCTGTTGTATGGCTAAACTCCCACAGTGAAATACAATATCTGCCTGATTTTTCTGATACCGCAAGGGAAGTTTTCCTCAGCGGAGAGGGATTCTTTGAAATCAGGCCGGAAAGCAAACGGCCTTTCTTAGTCCATTGTCAGGAGATTACCACTCGTGTGTTAGGCACCTCTTTTAATGTAAATGCTTATAGAGAGCTGGACACGATGGCCATCACCCTGTTAACCGGCAAAGTAGCCATATCATCATCCGGTAAGGTGCTGGGGGTATTGGCACCGGACCAGCAATTGAGTTATTACCGGACCAGCGGAAAGGTAGTTACCGCACAGGTGTCGGCCGATGCCCTGGGCGCCTGGAAAGAAGGTAAGCTGCAATTTGATGATTGTTCTATGGAACAAATTGCTACCACACTGGAAAGATGGTATGGGTACAAATTTAGTTTTGAATATGACCAGCTGAAAAAATGCCGGTATTCCGCAAGCTTTGAAAACACCATTCCACTAAAAGATTTACTGGATATACTGCGCCAGGTAAGTAATGTACAATACGACCTGGATGCGGTCAATAAATCAGTTGTTTTTAAGGGAAAGCATTGTAATAATTAACAACCAAAATTTACAAAGATGATCAGGCAAGTTTACTGCGATTTTTAGCGCGGGGGGCAGCATTATGCGCCTTTTTATTCCACAAAAAAACCGCTCCGGGTCTAAGACGGAGCGGTGAATGATTCGAATTAAACGTCAAACATTTAAAACAAGACGAATTTATGCATTTTCTTCCAGCGATCGCCGGGAAGTGGCGACTTTTTTTGCTTTTCCGGTATGGTCTTCATCCGAAACTACAGTTTATAATGAGGTGTTCATTATTCTTTACATGCTTTATTTGTGCCAGCTTTACAATAGTGCTGGCTTCAGAAGCTGATGGGCAGCGAATTACCACAGAAAAGATCAGTATCACGGCATACAATCAGGATCTTAAGCAGATATTCCATATGATAGCATCTGCCAGTGGAGCGCAATTCGTTTATTCCAGCAGTCAGGTAAACGGAGAAAAAGATATTACCCTGGTAGAGCGGGATGCAACGTTGGAAGACGTATTAAACAGGTTATTATTACCCCGCCATTTTAAATGGAAAGCATCCGGTAATCATATTATCATTACACAGAACATCGCTGGCACTTCCGGCAATGAGATGGACGCGCCTGTACGTATCCGGGGAAGGGTTTTTGATCAGGCAGATCCTCCGGCTCCGCTACCCGGGGTAAGTGTGGCTGTAAAAGGTACCAGCCGGGGTACCGCTACAGAATCGGATGGCTCTTTTGAAATAAAGGCCAGCCCGGGAGAAGTCCTTGTTTTCTCCTTCATGGGATATAAGCAGGTGGAATATGTTGTTGGAAAACAGGATAACATTACTATTTCCCTGCAGCAGAATGTAAGCGCCCTGGAACAGGTGGTGGTAACAGGTTACTCTTCCCAAAAGGTAAAGAACCTGGCGAGTTCACTGGCAACAGTTAACCCTGCCAATATCCAGGCAAAACCCATCACGCAATTGTCCCAGGCATTGCAGGGTGGTGTTACCGGCCTCACCGTACAGCAGGGCTCCGGCTTGCCGGGAGGCGATGCGGCTACCATCAAAATAAGGGGTATCAATACCCTGGGCTATACCAGCCCTTTGATCCTGGTAGATGGTGTGCCCTTTGATATTAACAACGTAGATCCTACTACGGTAGAAAATATCACGATTCTTAAAGACGCGGCTGCAGCAAGTATTTATGGGGCCAGAGCGGCCAATGGGGTGATCCTGGTAACTACCCGAAGGGGAGTACCTGGTAAAGTACAGGTTACCTATGATGGGTATGTAGGTATGCAAAATCCTACTTATGTCCCCAAGTTTGTAGATGCTGCCAGGTACATGGAAATCGTAAACGAGGCAAATAGTAATGTGGGCCGTGATAAACAGTATACGGATGAGGCAATAGCGACCACGCGTAATGGCAGCGATCCCTTACATTATCCTAATACGGACTGGACTAACATTATGTTGAAGAAGAGTGCACTTATCACCAATCATACCCTGGGGGTAAGCGGTGGAAACAGTGTGGCTCGTTTTGCAGTAACCGCTACTTATCTCAAACAGGATGGTATCATGGATAATACCAGTTTCGACAGGTTTATGCTGCGTGCCAATACGAGTGTTACCCTGCGGAAGAACATTATCATGTTCCTGGACCTTAATACTACCCGTGGCAACCAGACGCTGCCCTATGCCGATGGCCGGGGAAACATGGACTGGATGCTGTATATGACTTATGGTATTCCTCCAAACGTGATGGCCAAATATCCGGTAAGGGAGGATGGATTGGTGACTTACGGACAATTTGGTGAAATGAGGAACCCGCTGGCTCACCTGGAAGTAGGCGGTGTGCAGAAAAATATGACCGACAATGTACAGGTAAATTTTCAACCCAAGTGGGAAATCGTACCTGGGCTGAATTTAAAGATGCAATATAACTTCCGGATCAGAAGCACTACCACCACTACTTCACGGGATGCTTTTAATTTCCTGAATTATTTTGACAGCAACCTGATGTATGTATTTGGAGCCAATTCAGGGACCTCTTCAGACAGAAGTACCTATAACTACCTCAGCGGTACATTGGACTATGAGCGGAATATCGACAAGCATCGTATATTCCTGCTCGGTGGCGCTTCGCAGGAGTTTGACAGCCCGGATGCCGTGAATATCAGTACACTCCGTTCCGTATTCGCTAAGTTGTACTATTCCTATAACGACAAGTATTTACTCGAAGCAGCCCTTCGTGGTGATGGTTCTTCCCGCTTTGGTCCTGGTAATAAATGGGGCAGTTTCCCTTCTGTCGCATTGGGATGGAATATCAGCAATGAGCATTTTCTGAAAGGGATGAAAGCCCTGGACAACTGGAAGCTGAGAGCTTCTTACGGCATGCTGGGAAATAACCAGAACGTAGGTAATTACCAATATCAAACTACCATTAATACAGGTAATGGGGTGGAAAACACTTTTGGTAATCCGGATATTACCTGGGAAAAGGTGAAGATGCTGGATATCGGAACGGATCTTGGATTCTTTAATAATAACCTGCATCTGACTATTGACTGGTATGATAAAACAACGGATGATATTTTGCTGGCACCACCAGTTGCTGCTGCCTCCGGTTTAAAAGCCATTTCACTGAATGCAGGGAAGGTGCGCAACCGGGGATGGGAATTTGCACTGGACGTTAACCGGAAAATAGGTAAGCAGGCAACTATCTTTACCCGAACAGGATTCTCCGCTTATAAGAACACGATTCTTTCTCTTTGGGGTGGACCATATTACCCTACCAATGCCATTCATAGAGAAGGTGATCCGCTGGGCATGTATTATGGATTTAAGACAAATGGGCTGCTCCAGCAAAAAGACCTGGACGCGGGTGTACCTGTTTTTTCAGGACAACAGCCGGGGGATATTAAATATGTAGACTATGATGGTAATGGGGTACTGAATGATGACGATCGTACCATCATAGGTAATCCTGAGCCGAGAGTGAATTATTTTATTAACCTGGGAGGAAGTTTTAAAGGCTTTGACCTGGAGGTACAATTGAATGGATATGGGGCGCATACTGCGGTGTATCGTGGACGCATAGCAGCGCCATTGGATGTGGCAGATCCTGGTGCCAAGCCTATGGAATTTCAAACAAATTACTGGACCCCTACTAATACAAATGCACGTTTTCCAAGGATAGTCCCTAATAGCCTCACCAGTTCCAACGTAACCAGGTTTTCAGATTTCTGGTTTGAGAATGCCGCTTATGCCAGGATCCGTTTTATCCAGTTGGGCTACAACTTCAACACAAATTTACTGCAACGCTTCAGGTTAAGTGGTTTCCGCATTTATGCGAATGCACAAAACCCTTTCACATTTACCAAAATGGGATTCCTGGATCCGGAAAGCAAAGGAGGAGAAACCACCTATCCGCTTATGCGTGTTTATACTTTTGGTGTTAGTGCAAGATTCTAAAACAGGGCAGTATTTTAAAATCAGTATCATGAAGCAATCTATCATTCATCTTATATTACCTGTAATCCTGGTCTTATCGGCCTGTAACAAGGATTATCTGACCAGAAATAATCCAACTTCCACCACAGATGAAAGCTGGTGGCGCACACAGGCACAACTGGATGGGGCGCTGGACTACATTTATGCTTCCGTACCACAGGGGGGATATGCAGGCAATCCCAATGGCCGTATCTTTTTTTCTACCATGACGGATGATGCTTACTGGAACGGAAATTTTTATGGTTCATTGAATACAGTAGCACTCGGCGACGGAAATCCCAGCCTGGGATGGCCTTATTCAGGTGTGTGGGAAAATAATTATGCCCGCATCAGAATGGCTTCACGATTCATTGAAAATGCAGAACGGGCTTATATGGATTCTACTTTAAGAACCCGTTATATCTATGAAGCAAGGGCCATGCGGGCCTGGTATCATTTGGACCTGTACCTGTATTTCGGAGCTATCCCAATTATAACCAAAGCTGTGACGCCTGTTGAATCGGGAGGTCTTAAAAGGAGTTCGATTCAGGAAGTAGTCAATTTTATCACTTCCGAGCTGGAAATCTGCGCGGCTAAATTGCCGGTATCATACAATAATGATCAGGCTAAAAGAATTACCAAAGGGGCCTGTTTGTCAATGAGAGCTATTGCTTTCCTGAACGCACGTATGTACAGCGAAGCTGCTACTGCTGCCCGGCAGGTGATAGACCTGAA
Organism: Chitinophaga sp. H8; assembly: GCF_040567655.1. Lineage (NCBI taxonomy): Bacteria > Pseudomonadati > Bacteroidota > Chitinophagia > Chitinophagales > Chitinophagaceae > Chitinophaga > Chitinophaga defluvii. Next base: position 950,032 of record NZ_JBEXAC010000001.1, read on the forward strand.
AGATGAGAATGGGGCTGCCGTATATAGATTGCATAACAGTGGCGCTCCTGACAGAAACAGCTATGCAGATCTGTTTTCCTACAACGGGAAGATTAACCGGGAGCGGATCTTTATGCGGACCAATGGGCTCAATGATATCTGGTTCAGGAATGCACCTTCTGGGGTGCCGCCCGGCCCCGCACAGGCAGCTACCAACCCTACAGAGGCGCTGGCAAACAGTTATGAAACACTGCAGGGGAAAACACTGGCAGAACTTGGCAACGACAGTATGGATATTTACAAGAAAGAACCAAATTACAAAAACAACAGAGACCCCAGATTACAGTACACCTTGCTTTATCCAAACGAAGTATTTGAAGGAAGAAAACTGGAACCTTTCAATGCTGATCCCAACAATTCTGACCGGATTGGTGGCCCTACCGGTTCGGCTACCGGCTTCTGGATGAGGAAATACCTGGATCCACAGGACAAGGGAGCTACAGAAAGCAGCACCCTTGATTTTATGATTATTCGTTATGCAGAGATCTTACTGACCTATATAGAAGCTAAAGTAGAAAGTAATGACTGGCAGGATCCGGCAGTAATACAATACCTGAATGATATCCGAAACCGTGCTGGTATGCCCAATGTAAACGTGGCAGTATACAACACACAGGAGAAGTTACGTCAGCTCTATCAAAGGGAAAGAAGGGTAGAGCTTGCACTGGAAGGTGCCCGGCTGTTCGATATCCGCAGATGGAAAATAGGTGCCCTGGTAATGCGTGGCAGTGTGGAAGGCGCTACTAACCCGGCTACCGGAAAAGCAGTAGTGGTGCAAACCCGTAAGTTTAATGAACAACGGGATTATTTGTGGCCTATTCCGCAAAATGAAATAAAAACATCCCAGATCATCCAGAATGAGGGGTATTGAGTATTTATTTAAAGAGATGATATGTCTAAGTTTTTTTTATCTGCCATACTCAGTATGTGTAGCCTGACCGCTTTGGGACAGTTTGGAATGGCCCGGAAAATACTTCCACCAGAACAGGTGGATGATAAAATGAAAGAATGGTTTACGGATGCCAAAGTAGGGGTGTTTATTCATTGGGGGATTTATGCAGTGGATGGCACCGTAGAATCCTGGCCCATGCAGGATGGTGTAAAGCAGGCCAAAGCCTATATGACACAGCTCAACCGGTTTAATCCCCGGAATTATAACCCTGAAAAATGGGCAGCGTTATTTAAGACATTAGGAGCAAAGTATGTGGTAATGACCACCAAGCATCACGATGGTGTGGCTTTATGGAATACCAGACAAGCCAGGGCATTGAGTATCCCCGCTCATTCGCCTTATAAGAAGGACATCATTGCACCTTTGTTTAACGCACTGAGGAAAGAAGGGATTAAGTGCGGGGCTTATTTTTCAAACCCCGACTGGAGCTATCCTGATTACCCGCGTTATACTAAAGATAGTGTAAGGTATGACCCTGCCCGGGTGCCCGACAGATGGGCCAGGTTTATTTCGTTTTACAAAGGACAGCTGCAGGAATTGATGAAGGGATATAAACCTGATCTGTTATGGTTTGATATGCCGGAGTATAATGCGGACATGATGCAGGCGGCAGCTACCCGTAAGATGTTGCTGGAAGAAAACCCGCATGTGGTTATCAACAGCAGGCTGGCAGAGCATGGAGACTATAACAATCCGGAACAGGACCTCTTTGCTGCACGCCCTGCAGACAAATACTGGGAATTTGCTATACCGGTAACGGAAGGGAAATGGGGATACCGGGCAGGTATGAACGAAGCGTCAGACCCAGGCACATTGATTACATTGTTTGCCCGTGTGCTTGCTCAGGGAGGTAATTTTTTATTTGATGTAGGACCAGATGGCAACGGAGAAATTATTCCTGCTCAAACAAAGTGCCTGGAAGAGATCGGAGGCTGGATCAACAAGCATCAGGAGGCTATCTATGGTACAAAAGAAGGGATAGGCTTTGAAGTATGCGGATTCCCGACCACTTATTCCAAAGATTCAGCAGCTTTGTTTGTATTTGTGCCGCATGGTAATAAAGTGGTCAACTTAAATGGTGTTGACAGGAATATAACGGCAAGCATTATAGGCAGTGGTACTCTGGTGCCGGCAAAAAGTGGAGGCATACCCGGATGTTATGGGTGGTTTACGTTGAATATACCGGATCAGGAAGAAGATAAGTATATGACGGTAATAAAGCTGACTGCACCATCCGGTAAGCCTATTAAACAACGTATGAAAGGAGGGTATATTGAATAAGTAAGTTTGGTATCGAAGTTTGTAAAAGGGGGACCAGTACCGGTCCCCCTTTTTTATACCCAAAACAATTGTTTACTTCTTCCAGATACAGCGGTAGTTAAATCTTCTGTTAGGTGCGGTATCTCCATCTATACACAAGGATATCGGGTCTTTTAAACCGGCTGCGTTATCACTCCACTTGAAATCAAATACAAACTGATTGCCGGTAAGTCCCAGCAAAGTACGTGGTATAGCTACTTCCAGCTCATTGCCTGCATAGCGGAATTTTACAGTTGCTACCTGCTGCCAGGGAGCATTGGTATTAGCAGCATCGTAACGCATCAGGGTAGTGGTGTTGTCATCTTTCACCTCCTTGTTCAGGATAAAATCATATCCATGCCAGCCTGTTGACGGATTATTGTCGGCGTCAATGAACAGGAGCATCCAGTTATTATCTGTGTGAGCAGTAAGAGGGTCAGCTGTTTGAACATAGAAATTGATGTTTTGAGGATCTACCATTACCTTGCCGGTAATGATATCATTCCTTCCGGAATTATTTGTATAATCAATTCCCCCATATCCTTTGTAATTCCGGTGAAAGATATCTCCTTTGGTATCCCGGTATTCTGTCTGCGCCTTTTTCCAATCAGCAAAATTCCCGTCTATTTTTACGTTGGATAATCCCTTTAACTGCGGGATAGGACGTATTCCTTTATACCGGCGGATATTCTGCGCCATCTGCATATAGTAGTTGTCGGTATAGCCGTTTTTCATAGGCTGGATAGCCCGGTTAAATTCGGCATTGTACTGGTCAACAAAAAAATAAGGGCTGTTCCTGCGCATAAAGGAAAAAGTTTTCCCGCCTTCCGGTTGATATTTCCCAGCCGTCCATTCATTCCAGTCATTGATATAGAGGAACTGTGGATCTGATTTTAGCGCTTCTTCCCACCGGTCCTGAAAATAAATACCATATCCTTCCGGGTTGCTCACTGTTTTTTTGAGCCAGGGTACATAAGTGGGCTCGGGGAGATCGTATTGATTAAGCTGAGGCTCACCTTTTTCCCGCGTCCATGATTTTCCCACCAGACTGGAAGGATGTTGGGCCGGTGTTACAGCGGCTTCTTCTCTTTTCCCCTTATGTAAAGATACCAGGCTGTCGGGATGCATGGCTTTCACTTTTTCATTACCCAGGTCGTAACCAAAGCTCCAGTTATCTTCCGTGCCGATAAAACGTTTTCCTGCCCATTTATGATACCCCCACCACATGGTGCGTAGCGTAAAGAAACGCTTTACTTCCTTGGTATAATCTTTATAAAATGCTTCAGTATAATCAGGATCATTGTAATGCGGATGACTGGCATCTGTTTTAGCCAGAGAGTCATAATGGGGATTGGGTTGTTTGGCATCCTGTCCGTTTGCATCATATTTGGGATTGCCATTGTAAAGCAGTAATGGTTTACCATCCCAATAAAACCAAAGGTCATTAAAGCGGTTGTTTTTATAGATGCGGTCGTAAAGATCCTGTACGACGGTGATTACCGGACCATTAAAGGCCCAGAAGCAGAACTGGGGTACCTTGTTGCCTTCTGCTTTCATTTTCTGCATGGTGGTAAACAATACTTCCCATTCATCCCAGTATCTGACAGCGTTGGTCACATCCATTACCAGTACATCTACGCCTGCATCTGCCAGCATAGACATATCCTTCCGGATAACGTATTCATCTTTACTTAAGAAGTAGCCCATTTCTGGTTCTCCCCAGTGATAAGAGCCTTCTGTCCACAGCGGGTGTTTGGCATCCAGGCGGGCAGCCGGGTCTTTGGCCAGCACTTTGGTAACGTCGGCAGCATAATCTCGTTTAGGTAGGGCATTATTATCACTGTGCCAGGTGATATAGAACATCCCCACTACGCGACGCTGGTCTTTTTTTACTGCCCCCACTTTCTGAAAGTCAGGCATCGTTCTTCCCAAGGCATCAGATCCTACCCAGGTATCCGCATAGATATCCCGGTAGTACTGATCATTTGCCCCGGCACCTTTTTGTTTTACAGGCAGGGAATCGTTTTTTATAGCCCCATTTGTGCTGCTTGCAACAGCCTGGGAATCGTGATTTGAAGCCGCCACTGAAAAGCCGAATCCGCTGATCAGTAGTACCCCAAAAAGAAGCTTTCGCGAGAATTGTTTATTTCGCATAGGATTAAAAATTTGATGGGTTTGAATGTTTTATACCCAACACACTGTATGGCCTGATGCAGTGGATGGTACTCATAACGTATATGCTGTAATACTTAGCTGTTTTTTACACTACGTGGCTGTGTAAATAAATTTTTTTTGATTGATCAAATAGCTATTGATCATACAAATTATCATTATCCTCACGGGAAGGTATCCTGTGCTGTCCTATTCAGGGGGAAATACGCGGGCTGCTTTGATTTATTCCGCCTAATATTTAGATTGCAGGAGTAAAACCCGATTGTTAATCTGTACCCTTTACTGTTGAAACAATTTCCCTGATAACCTATAAATTAAAATCATGAAAACGCTTTTTATTACTGCTATTATTCTTTTATCTTTTGTTAGTACTTATGCTCAAGTCAATCATTTGCCATTAACTGGTAATGTGGGGATAGGAACGAATGACCCAAAAGTTTCGTTGGATGTAAACGGGATCACCAGGTCGAACGGCCCTGTCACTTTTTTAGGCCCAGGTACTTCTTCAGAAACATCGGGTACGAATAAAAGAGGATTGTATCTTGACAATGGACTCAGTACTGGCTGGCGATTGATGACATTAGTAAACGCAAATGGTACTTTATTCAGCATAGAGGGTAATGGTAACGTGGCCATCGGTACGCCTAATCCCGCTGGTTATAAGTTGGCTGTTGAAGGAACGATTGGTGCGCGAAAAGTGAAAGTAACACAGGAAACCTGGGCCGACTTTGTCTTTCATCCTGATTATAAACTTCCTTCCTTGCAGGAGGTATCACTTTTTGTTCAGCACCATAAACATTTGCCTGGTATTCCTTCTGAAAAGGAAGTGAAAGAAAAGGGCCTGGACCTCGGTGAAATGAATAAGCTCTTATTACAGAAAGTAGAGGAACAGTTATTATATATCATTGAATTAAGCCAAACGGTGAACGAACTATCCCGTAAAACGCAGCAGCTGGAGCAAAAACTGTCTGATCTAAACGGTCTGAAAGCAAAGTAATATAGCTTCACAATCAGGAATTAAAATACAGGATGGCTGTTGCCCCACCTAATGGGTAAGTATAGGACAGTATCTAAACAGTAAATGTTTATTTTCCGTTTATATCGACCAGAACTGGAATCAGCAGCGCTTTGATTTTTACATAACCTTCTTTATCCAATTTATCACATAACAGCGGTTAGCTGTCATCATTAAAATATTTCCACTTATGACTCACAGGTTCTTTCAAGGGCTGGTGCTCCCGCTGTATGTATGTTTTATGGTGGGATGCGCCGGCTTTCAAAAGAAAAAGCACCACGATACACCCAAGGAAAAATTTGCAGAGCATGTGCGTACTACGGAGTTTCAGACACCTGCCGAAGAACAGGCAGGGTTTACACTTCCGCCCGGGTTTGAAGTCACCCTTTTCGCCGCCGAACCTGATATCAGCAAACCTATTAATATAGAATTTGACGACAGAGGAAGATTATGGGTCTCCCAGTCATCCGCATATCCTATGGCAGCGGCTCCCGGCAAGGGACAGGACCGTATTTCCATATTGGAGGATACCGATGGTGACGGCAAGGCCGACAAGTTTACCCATTTTGCCGATAGTGCCAACATCCCCATCGGTATCATGCCGATGGCGGATGGCGCTATTGCTTATAGTGTACCTAACCTCTTCCGCTATACGGATAGTAATGATGATGGAAAAGCGGATAAAAAGGCCGTATTGTTTGGCGAATTTGGGCACCAGGATACCCATGGGATGGTCAATAACCTGGTCCGTGGTTTTGACGGCTGGATCTATGCCTGCCACGGATTTACCAATGCTTCTACAATAGCGGGTACCGATGGTGATTCTATCAGGATGGTGTCGGGGAATACCTTCCGCTTCCGCCCGGATGGCAGTCGGGTAGAACAAACGTCGTTCGGAAGGGTTAATCCCTTTGGCCATGCTTTTGATGAATGGGGGTACCTCTATTCGGCAGACTGTCATTCCAAACCAATTTATCAGCTGATCCGCGGCGGGGAATACCCGCACTTCGGGAAAAAATCTCCGGGCATTGGTTTTGCACCCGAAATGATGCATTACGAACTGGGTTCTACCGCTATCGCCGGACTGGCCTATTACATTGGCGTACAATTTCCGGAAGCATACCGCAACAGTTTTTATTCCGGGGATGTGGTGACCTGCCGGATCAACAGGAATACCATGACACTGCATGGGAGTACTCCTGAAACAAAACGGGAAGAAGATTTTCTGGTAAGTGATGATCCCTGGTTCCGGCCGGTAGACATAAAAATAGGGCCGGATGGCGCCATGTATGTGGCCGATTTCTATAACCGGATTATCGGGCATTATGAAGTGCCTTTGGATCATCCGGGAAGAGACCGGGTAAGTGGACGTATCTGGAGAATTACTTACCGGGGTGACCAGCCACATGAAGACCTGCAGGTTAAAAACTGGGCAAAGGCTTCTATGGAGGAACTCATCAAAGGACTGCAACATCCGCAACTAAATGTACGGATGAAAATAGCAGACCGGCTGGTAGATGTATGGAAGGAAAAAGCAGTAGCGCCCGTTACGGCGATGATGACTACCGGCAAGCCGGATACCCATGCTTTTATACAGGGCTTGTGGATATTACACCGGTTGCATGCCTTGCCTGCTGGGTTATTGGACAATGCCCTGCAGCATAGTGATCCTATGATACAGGTACATGCTTTCCGTATCCTGGAAGAAACTGGTAACATTAATGAGCAGCAGCGTAATGTAATCATAGCTGCTACCACCAATAAAAATCCGCATATACAGCGTATGGCTGCGGAAATACTAACCCGCTTTACCGGGATTGACCAGCTTACTCCGCTGCTGGCTTTATACAATCAGACAGGGGATGCAGATACGCATTTAAAGTATACGGCACTGTTAGGTATACGTGATAACCTGCGTAATAAACAGGTGATGCAACAGGTAGCTACCCGTAAATGGGACGACAAACAACTGGAGGTACTTACCAAAGCCATGCTGGATGCTCCTGGTCAGGAAGCCGCCACATTTGTTTTAAATTACCTCCGTACCCACGAATTACCTCCTCCGCAGCTATTAGCTAGTCTGGAATATATTGGCCGTTATGGTGGTGCTGCCAGCCAGGACCCGCTAATCGCACTGATCCAGAAAAAGTTTTCCGGTGATATGGATACGCAGTTCCGGTTATTCAATATCATCCGGAGCGGTGTTACACAAAGCGGGGGACATCTGACCAGCCGGATGCAGCAATGGGGAGTAGCGATGGCCCACCGGTTCCTGGAAAATATTTCCGAAACAGGAGATACCTGGAAAAATAAACCACTTCAAAGAACCGGAGAGCCGGTTAGCCCCTGGATTATTTCAGAAAGTTTTCTGACAGATGTTATGCCTGCGTTCAGGATTATCTTTAGCGAAAAACAAGGGTATGATCCTACCGGTATTCTTTATTCCATCCCGGTTAAACTGCCGGCGCATTTAAGCATGAACGTTTTTGATAACGATGTGGATAACAGTAAAGAAAAGAAAGGAGTGTCAAAGAATGTAGTACGTATAAGGTTATCCGGTAGCGGGCAGATAGTGGGAGAGTATCGTTTAAAAATGGATCAAACGGCACAATGGAAAGACCTGATCAAAAAAGTAGATTTTGACTTGTCTGCCTGTCAGGGCAAATTGGGATATATAGAGGTAATAGATAGCACACATACCGGTTCTGTTGGTATCGGCAAGCTGGAGCCGGCAATACTGGAAATACCTGTAAAAAGCCCGTCGGAAATAGCAGAAAGAAGAGTGCAGGCAGCAGAACTGGCCGGTGATTTTAAAATAACCAGTCTGGAGCCTGCTTTGCGGCAACTGGTAGCTGCTCCATGGGAAGATTATAAAGTACGTATCGCGGCTGCAAGTGCGTTGATGAACCTTTCGCCTCAAAGGAATATGAATATACTTGGGAAGGTATTCCAGTCGATGGGAGAGCTGCCCGTTGTAAAAGAGAAATTGGCTACTGCATTAGGACAGGCCCCTTCACCGGCAGTCTATGATATCCTGGAAAAAGGATTTTCCGGTAGTGCCCGCAATGGCCAGGTGGTGATTGCTACCGTATTGGCCAATTCAACTAATGGGATAGATTATTTATTACGGGCACTGAAAGCCGGCGATGTAAATGCAGATGTACTGGATGAACTGCCGGTAAAAGAACGGCTGGCAGCTAACAGCCAGAAGCGTCAGCAGGAACAGTTAAATGCACTTACCGCTGGCAGCGTCAATGAACGGGAAGAAAGGCAAAAACTGATCACTGCCCGCATTGATGGATTTAAGGTGGATACTGCCCTCAGCAGCGGCGGCAGAAATATCTTTATACAAAATTGCAGCATGTGCCACCAGATAAAAGGTAATGGCGGCGTGGTAGGCCCTCAACTGGATGGTATCGGCAACTGGGGACCTAAAGCACTCACTGAAAAGATACTGGACCCTAACCGGAATATCTCTGAATCCTTCCGTAACTATAACATTACGCTGAAGAACGGAAAAATGCTGACGGGCTTGTATCGCAGAACAGAAGGGGAAGCCCTCGTGTTTGCTGATCTTACCGGCAAGGAATTTTCAGTAGGGCAGCATGAGATTAAAGAAAAGAAAGTGTCCAAATATACACTCATGCCGGATCAGTTCAGGAAAACGATCACGGAACAGGATTTTTATGCATTGTTAAACTTCCTGATCAGTACAAAATAGAGGGATAGTTAATCAGCAGTTCCACAATGGCAGTATCGATATTGCTCATTGTGGAACTACTTTTTTTAAAATCCGGATTAAAACAATATAACCTCCAAAACGTCTGATTTAAACCGGAATAGTTACATTCGCAGTATCGTTAAATCCATCTATATGAATTTACCTGCTGCATTAGTATTACCAGCCTGTTTACTGGCGATGTCCAGCCAGGCATTACCCGCTAAAGAATTGCATACCCCATTAACCTTCATCAGCGAGGTTGCTGAACATACTCCTGGTGTCCTGGTTTTTACGGGGGAACATGCTAAGCCTAAAAAGAGCATTGCTTTTTCGCAGGGTATTGACATGATCATAAAGGGGATAGGGCTAAACATAGACCATATCCGGTTTGTCAAGGAGCCTAAGGCTACCGACTATTGCGTGCATGCCAATAATAAAGCTGCTTATGCGAAGTCGATCATCATTGCTGCCAATAACGGGATCAAGCTGGACCGTGATATGCGGATGGAAACAAAGATGACCAGAGAACAGTTTGCGACGCGGTTACACGAAGCCATCCTGGCCACAGGAAACTATCCGGTCACATTAAACTGGCTGATTATTAAAGATGAAGCAGCGTTCTCCCCAGACGCATTGAATGCAGTACAAACGCTGGTGAAGTTTAACGTAGTGACTTTGGAGAAGGGAAGTTACCGTCCCAAAGCACTGATCACGGAGCTGGAGGCAGCTACCATGGTAAAGAAAGCAGTAGCTTTTATTAAAGCACATAAGCCAGTGGAAGCGGCTGTTCCCCAAACGGAAGATGAAGTAACTTTCCAGTCTACCCCGGTAAATGACAGCGTGAACCGGGTGGTGTTATCCAGAGGCGAAAAACCTAACTCTGGTTACCAGATCATGATCACCAGCATTGTTTTTCCGGCAAAAGGACAGGCGGAGATTCATTATAAACTCACGGATCCTGCACCCGGCAATTCCTATCTCCAGGTAATCACCACGGCTACTGCCGAAGCCTATGTAGCAGCGGGATACCAGGTATCACTGAAAGAAGATAAATAGTTATTGCAACATAGAATAATACAGATCAGCCGGGTAGTATATCCGGCTGATTTTTTTATGATTTGTTTACCCCACCGCAATAATCTTAGCACATCCTGGTATGTCTTTCCTGCGTTTGTTGGGATACAAAACAGGCCCCATCTCTATACCAAAGGCTAAAACGACAGACATATTATCCTGGAGGGGTTCCGGACGATTGAGCTGTAGCGTGAATGACTGTGCCTCCAACGGCTGTTCTGCACTATGCCAGGAGGAATGGAGATGTGCTGTAGAAAGCGCCGGAAATGAATCCGGGGAATTATATGCATGGTCCGCTCTATAGGTACAATCCCTGACTACTCCCAGGCTGATGATAAACCGATAATGTGTTTGTTGCCAGGGAATATGCAGATTAATACCTGGTTGTAGTTGTGGTATATGTATGGTAGCAGCACCAGTATCACGTTGTATCGCATACGTGAGTGGATGCCGGATCACATGATCCAGGGTATGCTGCTTGTTTAAATGAAATCCTTCCAGCAGATAACGATGCTGCGAAACCGCAATACCACGTTCCCCCAGTACACTCACTTTATCCAGACGCTGTAAATGTTTGCACAAAGCTGTTAATGCAGCTCCATAACGATAATCGTTGAGGTGCTTGACCGGAGTAATAGCATAACGAATCCAGCTCGCTGCTTTTGAAGCACCACCAAATTCACTGATGTATAGCCGGGTATTTGAATGGTTGGGCGATTTTTTGATCTGTGCCTTGGTAGGCCCACCCTTTGTACGCAAGATGATCTTATCACTGCCTTTCATAGTATAAGCAGACAGGCCACTGATTCCTCCAGTGAACTGCAAGGCATTCTTTAGGATAGCCATTTTTGGAGTTAAGTTTAAATGGTTAGCAATTCAACTTTTACATAAGCAATATACTGATAAATCACTACAAAAAAATATAAATGGTTTAAGACTGATCCGAAAATAATCCACAGATATTCCATAGATGTTCCGTAGATATCCCGACTAATTCCATTGTCGGAACATCTACGGGATATATACGGAACATCTACGGAATATATACGGGATATCTCTAGCGAAACATAGGCCCATGGCAGGATTTGCGGTATAAATACCTGGGAGGGACCTGAAGGGGAAAAGCAGTTAAGTGCAGGTATCTGTAAAAAAGATATTTTATTTTTTAGTAAGATCTTGAATCACATTAAGTTTTGGGGAGAGGTGACTAAATAGCGGAACTATATGCAGTGTCCTCTCTATTTTTAACTATCTGGTAATTGCCACCCAAATGGATGTTTACCGTGATCCCGGTGCATCAGGAAGCGGGGATTAATTTGTATCGCAATCAGGTGTGTTTTGATCCAGGGAAATAGGTAAAGCTGGCAAGGGAATTGTGGGGTAATCTGTAAAACCTCAAAACGATGACTACACCAGAAATTGCTACCCGTTTGGCGGAGTATTGCCGCAATGGTCAGTTTGAAGCTGCACAAAAAGAATTGTATGCAGATAATGCTGTGAGTATTGAGCCGGAAGCATCACCGGCCTTTGCCAAGGAAACCAAAGGCCTGCAGGCTATTATTGAGAAAGGACACAAATTTGAAGGGATGGTAGAAACAATGCATAGCTGTGATGTATCCCAACCCCTGGTAGCCGGCAATAGTATTGCTTTTGTGATGAACATGGATATGACCATGAAAGGGCAACCCCGTGGACAAATGGGGGAATTATGTGTATACCAGGTGAAAGACGGGAAGATCGTGGAAGAGCATTTCTTTATGTAATGCTGTTTTAACACTTGTCTACAGAATAAACGGAACATGAAAACTCCTGTCTGACAGCGATGGCTGTTGGGCAGGAGTTACTTTGTTGTAGCCTCCCTGATTTATTGTATGAAATTTAAAATAGTTTGTATATTTATTGCGTAGCTAGATGGATGTTAACCTATCACCAACATAACGATCTATCCCTTATTACCTATAAATTCTATTTATGTCAGTACATTTTAAATTCCTGGTTTGGGGAATTCTCTTTCAGTTTATTTCAGGCAGTATTGTTTGGGGGCAGAATAATACATCCCCCTGGCCGGCCACCGGAGCAGTAGGTATTGGCACCAGCAGCCCGCTTGGTAAACTCCATGTAGTAGACAATGGCCGTAATTATTATGTGAACAAGGCAATTCCAGGGCAAACGTTGGATGCGCAGGGTATTAATTATATGTTGCTGCACAAGATATATACTGGTACATTGTCGATAGACCGGCATGTAATGGGAAAGATTTCCGGTGTTCGCGGAAGTGCTGCTGCATTTAACAGAAAGTGGACGGTAGAGGTAAATACTTCTTCCGCTTATGATGCCAACCGGGGTAGCATTATTAGTTACAATGAACCTGCCCGGTTAGTTACCCTAACATATAATGATACCGCCTATATGGCTGTGGAAATAATCAGTGGTTTCAGAATGACGAATTTCTCTTTCACCGGATATGCGAATAATGAATCATTGCTGATTATTACGAATGGGGAGGCTACTAATGTAACGCCGTTTACCCCCAATGAACCTGTTTTAATTCAAGGAAGCTTGGCAGTAGGGAATAATGCCTCTGCCGCAAAGTTGCATGTAGATGCAGCGCAAGGCACCGCCTTTGCCCGGTTTACACAATCCAATGTACCTGCCGGAGATGCTTATTTAAGTATTGGTAATTCAACCGGTGCCAGTGGAATATTAATGCCACTTATTGCTGCCCGTAGTAATACGCCCAGACCAGTTGGGTTATCTATAACAGCAGAAACTGTAGATGTTATACCAGCAGGAGCAGACGCGGTCTTTGCTGCCATTGTACTAGATGGAAGGAGTAAAGTGGGATCTAAGCTAAATAACAATAATATACTGGCGGTTAATAATTACACACAAAACCTGATGATAGTAAAAGCAGATGGGAGTGTAGGAATAGGAGCAACAGATACTAAAGGATATCTCCTGGCAATAGGTGGTAGTATGATCGCAGAAAAGATCAAAGTGAAGATAAAGACTGCCTGGCCGGATTATGTATTTACCCCAGGTTATGAATTACCCCGCCTGGAATATATTGAAAAGTATATTGCAGATCATCAGCATTTACCCGACATGCCTTCTGCTAAAGAAGTGGCTGCCGACGGGCTGGACGTGGCAGAAATGAATAAGAAGCTGGTACAGAAAGTTGAGGAGCTGACATTGTATCTGATTGAGCAGCAAAAGCAGATGGATCAAATGAAGAAAACTATCGAGCATCTCAGCAGTAAAGCAAAGTAAGTAATGAAATCTTATACTCCCTAAACCCTATTTTATGAATCGTAAGTTTAAAACTGTTTCGTTAATCCTTTTCATGATGGCTGCCAGTACAGTATCCAAGGCACAGTGGGCAACCAGTGGAACTGGTATATATAATACCAATACAGGTAATGTAGGGCTTGGCACCACCAGTCCGCAAAGTTTACTGCATGTGAATGCAGTACCCAATAGTACAGTGGCCAGGTTTACACAGTCAAATATTCCATTTGGAGATGCTTATCTGAATATCAAAAGCAATGTTGCTGATCCCAACACATTTGTACCGTCTATCGTAGGTAGGAGTAATGCAAGCAGGCCATTTGCCTTAACCTTGATTGCAGAAGTAGAAGATATTACACCATCGGGATTAGATATATCGTATGGCGCAGTGATGCTGGATGGAAGAAGTAAAACTGGTACCAAGCTGGTTAATAATAATATACTGGCGATTAATAATGCGAATCAAAACCTGGTATTGGTAAAGGCGGATGGTAGTGTAGGGATAGGTACCAACAGCCCTACATCAACGCTGGATGTGAACGGGGCAATAAAAGGAAAAATGTTGGGGATGTGGGAGGGAACGGATAAGATCGGGTTTATAGGACGGGGGGCCTTCTCCACCGGCGGATGGAGTGCGACACCGAATATACTGGCCATCACTTATCATGCACGTGATTTTGCAATTGGGGGATGGAGAAAGTCTGATAGTTTGTGGGGCGGGGCCAGGCTATATATTAATTCAGATAATGGGAATGTACTGATTGGAAAAACCTCTCAAACCAATACCAGTTATAAGCTGGACGTGAACGGCAATATACGTGCTAATAAGATAGTGGTAAATACTACCGGCGCGGACTTTGTATTTGAGCCGGATTATAAATTACCTGCGTTGCAGGAACTGGAAATGTATATTCTGCAACATCGTCATTTACCCGGTATCGCACCTGCAGCACAAATGCAAAAAGAAGGTGTGGACCTCGGGGAACATCAAACGCAATTATTACAAAAGATTGAGGAGCTGACCTTACACCTCATTCAGCTTGATAAAAAAGTAACAGCGCAGCAGCAGGTAATAGCTGAACAGGCTAAACAATTGGAAGCATTAAAGAAATAATGTATACTGATACTATCGCATGATTAAAAGTCTATTAGGATTAGTTATCATGCGATAGTATCATTGTTACCCCCCAAAACGACTCTCCTAAAAATACCTTGGTATAATCCAATATTTTTTTATTTTTGTTCATAGCTGCTTAATGCTTTAGGGTACACCCACACTTATTTGATAATATACTGGCTTTAAAATCAACCGAAACAATTGGCAACAAATGATTGCCGGATTTCATTAATATTTTACGTTATGGATGATTTGAAGTCAGCACCAGCCGGTTTTTCAATAGATGCATTGCAACAAGGGAATGAAGATATGTTTGCGATGCTCTTCCATGATTTCTATCCTGTACTGTTTAATTTCGCCAACCGCCTGGTGCAGGATTCCTGTACCGCAGAAGAAATAGCAGAGGATGTATTTGTAAAATTATGGGAACGGACGGCCCGTTTCGACAGCTTTCAGTCGGTAAAAGCCTTCCTGTACATCGCTACCCGCAACAGTTGCCTGGACCATCTGAAAAAGCAGAAACGTGGCCGGCAGCATTATAAAGACTTGTTATATCTTACCAGTTCCACGGAAGAAGAAATCCTGCATACGATCATAAAAGGAGAGGTGCAGCGTGAAATATCCCATGCCATCCAGCAACTACCTGCCCGCTATAACAGCGTGATCCAAATGGCTTTTGATGAGGGCCTGAAAGCCGGGGAGATCGCCGCAATTACCGGTATGCCGGTAAGCACCGTCCGGAATCAACAGGCGAGAGGACTCGCATTGCTGCGCAAATTACTTACTGGTGGCGCATTGGAAATACTCCTGCTCTATTGGCTGCACCGGCACTAAAAAAATAATTGGCTTTTTTTGAGATGAAATTGATTTCGTGTCGTTTTTATCAGATAGGAGCCAGTTAATACTACGTAAGCAAGTGCATTAAGCAGCCTTATTTACAAGTTTTAATTATTAACAGTAGCGTTCATGGCGAAAGAGCAACTTATACATTCACTGGAAATAGCCGGTTTGATCAGCGCATACCTGGAAAACAGGCTGCCTGAAAAAGACCGGGAAACATTGCAGCAATGGATTGCTGCCAGTGAAGGTAATAAACAGTTATTTGAAGAACTCGTGGCCCGAAAAGGACAACCGGACGCACACCCCTACGTGAACAGCCATGCTGCTTATGAAAGAGTAAAACGTACTGTTGAACACCGCAGCAGGAAAAGGACCGGAATGGTGGCGTATAGTATCGCAGCTGCCATTGCACTACTCATCGCGGGGGTGCTGATGGTGATGCAAATGACTAACGGAGAAAAAGCAGAGTTGGCTGATAATAAAAAGCCTGTTCGCCAACAGATACTACCGGGTACACAAAAAGCTCAGCTGGTAATGGCCAATGGTAGCAGTGTAGCGCTGGGCACGGGTACAGATACGTCTTTTACCCTGGTGGATAATACACAGATACATCAGCAAAAAGGGGTATTCTCTTACGGCAACAGTGTTCATGATAACAACGCTGTACAGCAGCTGGCACTGGTTACGCCCAAAGGTGGTGAATACCATATGCAACTGGATGACGGGACAAAAGTATGGCTCAACGCAGCATCTTCTATTCATTTTCCCACCCGTTTTACCGGAAAGGAACGCCGGGTAACGGTCACCGGAGAAGTGTATTTTGATGTAGCAAAGGATGCCGCCAAACCATTTATTGTGGCAGTAAGAGATAAAGAGATCCAGGTAATGGGGACTGCGTTTAATGTAAAAGCATACCCCGAAGAAGTACAATGGGAAGCCGCCCTGGTGAATGGTGCTATCAAAGTAGGCGCCGGTAAAAACGGGGTAGTGCTGCAGCCGGGAAAAATGCTGACGATCAATGGTAGCCAGGTAAAAGAGTCGGCTGCCGACCTGGAAGCGATCACCGCCTGGAAAAACGGCAACTTTGTTTTTCACCAGGCCAGCTTTGGAGAGCTGTTCGCCGTACTGTCCAGGTGGTATAACGTAGAAGTGGTATATGCCCCTGGTATGCATGCCTACAGCAATTACTTTACCGGACAGGTGGAACGTAACATTCCTATCCGTCAATTGCTGGAAATGATGGAAATAACTGGCCTGGCCAGATTTAGTATAAAAGATAATATCGTAACCATATTGCCATATAAGTAATCATCAGTTCTATTAACGGCCGCGTGCGTTGACCGCAGGCCATTTATCAGCCAATACCATACAAACCACATATGAAGAGAATCTCACACGCCTGGCGGCGGGCCAGGAAAACTATTGCCTGTTCTTTCCACCTGCTGGTATTACCAGCCGCATTATTATTGCTGAGTGTACAGGTACATGCACAAGCGGCAAAGTTTAACCTGTCGCTTAAAAATGCACCCATTGAACAACTCTTTGCTGCGATACAACAGCAAAGTAATTTTCATGTGATCTATAGTGCCAGTGTCGTGAAAAACGCGAAGAAGGTAAATGTAGACCTGAAGAATGCTTCTTTGGAAACAGCCTTGCAGCAGTCGTTTAACGGGCAGCCATTTGGTTATAAGATCGATAATAACAAGATCTTTATTGTACCGGGAAAACCTGCAGAGAACAGTACTCCGCGTCAGCAGATGCAGGATACTACAGCTGCCGCTACTATTACCGGCAAGGTTACAGCAAAGAATGATGGGGTGGCTTTGCCCGGTGTATCCATCAAAGTGATGGGTACTGCACGGGGTACCACTACTAATGCAGATGGTATGTTTAGTCTGACCGTAAGCAGTAAAGACAGCCTGTCATTCTCCTTCATGGGTTACAATACCCTGGTCCTTCCTGTGGGCGAACGGAAATCCTTAACGGTAGTCCTGACGCCTGCAGATGGACAGGGATTGAATGAGGTAGTGGTATTGGGTTTTGGACAAACACAGAAGAAAATAGCGCAAACTGGTTCTACTGTTTCTATATCTACCAAAGAATTAAAACAAAGCCCAGTAGCCAATATTACGAATGCGCTGGCAGGCCGTCTGCCTGGTCTTACTGCGATACAGATCAGTGGTGAGCCTGGTAACGATAAATCACAGCTGTTGATTCGTGGCAGGGCTACACTCAATGGCCAGGAACCATTGATTACTATTGATGGTGTTCAAAAAGACTATAGTGCTATTGCCTTGCTGGATGTGAATGAAATTGAAAACATCACCGTATTGAAGGATGCTTCCGCCACTGCATTGTATGGTGTAAAAGGGGCCAACGGGGTAATCATCGTTACTACCCGGCGTGGAAAAGTAGGCAAGCCCGTTATTTCCATCACCGCACAAAGAGCGGTACAGAACAGTACCCGGCTTCCCAAATACCTGGGCTCTTATGAGTATGCCATGTTAGCCAATGAGGCATACCTGAATGATCATCCGGGCGGTGTAGCACCTTATGATGCTACTACACTGGAAGCCTACCGTACCGGGTCCGATCCGTTGAAATACCCTAATGTGGACTGGTTGGGAGAAATGATGAAACCTGCTGTACAAACGCAGGCCAACTTCAATATCAGTGGTGGTAGTACCCAGGCGCGCTACTTTGTAAACGTTGGATATACTGACCAGGGAGGGATTTATAAAACAACAAAGAATGATCAATACAATCCTAAATCAGATTTCAAACGCTATAACTTCCGCTCAAATATAGATATCGATTTTGACGAGAATTTTTCCCTGGGACTCAACTTATTTGGTGCCATAGAAAATAAACGGGACCCTAATGTGTCTGTTGCAGACCTGTTCTGGACTTTGAACCAGGTACCGCCCAACGCATTTCCTGTGATGTATCCCACCGGCATTTACGGAGAGAATGGCGTTTTCCTGAATCCTGCCCGCTTATTGAATCAAACCGGTTTCAAAGAAGCATTTAACTCCTCTTTATCCGGTATGTTATCCCTCACCAGGAAGTTGAATTTTATTACAGATGGCTTGTCAGTGAAAGGAAACTATTCTTTTGATGGCTATTTTCAGAATAGTTTCAGAAGGGACAAACAAGTGAGGAGAGCAGTGTACAAAGGTTCGGGCGATTATAATGATATGAACAGCTATACCTACCTGGGTAATGATGTGCCGTTAACAGCGCCTTCCTCTTCCTATAGCCAGCGCCGGGATATCTGGATGGATGCTTCCCTGAACTATAACAAAACCTTTGGACCACATGAGGTGACGGGATTATTACTGGTAAACCGTACGCAAAAAGTATTAGGCAACTTAATCCCTTATGTATCACAAGGATTGGTATCCCGTTTGGCCTATAGCTATAAATCAAAATACTTTGCGGAGTTTAATGCCGGCTATAATGGTACAGATAACTTTGCCAGGGAAAAAAGGTATGGCTTTTTTCCGGCAGTATCCGCAGGTTGGGTATTGTCTGAAGAATCTTTCCTGAAAGGAAGTCATGCCGTTGATTTCCTGAAAGTGAGAGGATCTTATGGACTCACTGGTAGCGACCAGTTGCCAGGACGCAGATGGTTGTTTACTTCAGAATTTACGCGGGAAAATGCACCCGGTTACTTATATGGCGATCAGCTGTATGGTATTGGTGGTATCAAAGAAGGAGCAATGGCTAACCCGGCTGTTACCTGGGAAACTGCCCGCAAAGCCAACATTGGATTTGAACTGCAATTATGGAAGAACCTGTTTGCGATTACAGCAGATGTGTTTACAGAAAAACGTAATGATATCCTCATTACCCGTAACTCTGTACCCTCCATGATTGGAATGACCGACAATGAACTGCCACCAGCCAATTTCGGAAAGGTGAATAACCAGGGATTTGAAGTAGAGGTATCCCATCGTTATATGATCAATAAGGTAACCTATATGCTGAGTGGTAATCTGTCTTATGCAAGGAACAAGATCATATTCCAGGATGAAGAAAATAAAGCCTATGACTATATGTATCAAACAGGCCACCCCCTGGGTCAGGTAATGGGGCTTACAGCAATAGGCTTCTTTAAAGATGAAACAGATATCCGGTTAAGCCCGGCACAATATGGTAAACTGATCCCCGGTGACGTAAAATACCTGGACAGAAATAATGACGGGGTAATTGATGACAATGATATAGGACCTATTGGCAGAAGTAATATACCGGAACTGTTCTTTGGTATTTCCGGATCTGTAAGTTGGAAAAATATTGATTTCAGTTTTCTGTTCCAGGGAGCTGGCAACAGCAGCCGTACGATGGTAGGTGGTATGGCCTGGGAATTCTATGAAGGTGGAAAGGTACGGGAAGAACACCTGAACCGCTGGACACCGGAAACCGCTGCCACCGCTACCTGGCCAGCGCTGCATTATGGAGGCAACAGTAACAACCACCGTGTATCCTCTTTATTTCTGGAGGATAACAGTTACATCAGGCTGAAGAATATTGAGCTCGGATATACTTTTAAGAATGTGCATATCACCAAAAAAACCGGGTTTACCAATTGCCGGATCTATGCTAATGCCAATAACCTGTATACCTGGTCCAGAGCACAGGCTTTGTTAGATCCGGAGTATTGGGCCGCTAATACCATTGGCAACATCTATCCTGCACAGAAGGTAGTGAATTTTGGTGCATCCGTTACTTTTTAATCCTCCTCTAAAAGTATTCAAATGAAGTTCAGAATAATAATTATATACATCGTTGCCATTACCAGTTTTACGGCATGTTCTAAATTCGATAGCTATTTGGACAAGGCAGAAACAGGTGGGCTTACCGAGAAACAGGTATTTGGAGATTATGTACAAACAGAAAGTTATCTCGCTAATATCTACGCGTCTATCTCAAATGAATGGATGCCTAACCAGAGTTTTACCTATGCAGCGGCTGCTGATGAGGCGAAATGCCCGGTAGTATATTTTAATGGCCCCCAGGTATATACCAGAGGATTATTATCTCCCACGTTTAATCCTATTGATAGCTGGGCCAGCATGTATGCCGCTATCCGGAAAGTAAACTTCTTTATTTCAAAGATCGATGAAGTACCTACTGTAAATGCTACCCAGGTAAGTGGCAAAAGCAGGATGAAAGGGGAAGGGTACTTTTTAAGGGCCTGGTTTTTCAGTGAACTGTATAAGCGTTATGGTGAAGTACCGGTATTGGATAAAGTGTTACAGATTTCAGACAACCTGCAGCTGCCACGGAATACAGAAGCGGAAGTGCTGAAATTTATTACAGACGATTGCGACCTGGCCGCCAGCCTGTTATTACCGGTGAACAATACCGTGAATACCGGTCGTGCTACCAAGGGGGCTGCCCTCATGCTGAAAGCCAGAACATTGCTGTATGCTGCCAGCCTGCTGCATAACCCGGCTAATGATGCCGCTAAATGGAAGCAAGCGGCTGATGCTGCAAAAGCGGTCATAGATCTGGATGTATACCAGGTAGATGGTGATTATAACGGATTATTCCATAAACGCAACACGCCTAACGTTATCTTCCAGTCTACCGTAAACAATACCACCTGGCTCAAACAAATGTTTGTACCTAGTCAGAATGGCCTGGCCTGGATACAACCTTTGCAAAACCTGGTGGATGATTATGAAATGAAAAATGGTAAAAAGATTACGGAAGACGGTTCAGGGTATGATATCAGCAACCCTTATGCCAACAGAGACCCCCGGCTCGCAGCTTCAATAATCTATAACGGTAGCCAGTGGAAAGGTGCAACGATAGGAACTTACGTAGGTGGAGATGATGGGCTTACTTCTGCAGAAGGGGCACTTACTCAAACCGGTTATTATCTCCGCAAGCTGATCGATGAAAATGGCAGTGTTTCGCCAGACAACCGTCCGGGAGATCATTACTGGATCTTTATGCGGTATGAAGAAGCGTTGCTGAACTATGCAGAGGCTTTGAATGAAGTACTTGCTGCACCAGACGCAGTAGTATACAAAGCGGTGAACGATGTACGTACCCGCGCCAGCGTGAATATGCCGCAATTGCCCACCGGATTGTCTAAAAGCCAGATGAGAGACCGGATCCGCCATGAACGCAGGATAGAACTGGCCTTTGAAGGGCATCGTTTCTGGGATATCCGCAGATGGAGAATTGGCACATCCGTGATGAAAGAAGCAAGAGGGATGCGTGCTGAAAAAACAGGAGAGAACACCTACACCTACACACCTTTTGTGATAGAAGCGAGGATATACCAGCCTGCATTTGACCTTTTCCCTATCCCGCAGTCTGAACGGAACAGAAATGCAGCATTGACTCAAAACGCTGGTTATAACTGATTAAAGGAACTTATATGAAAACAACATCACGATTCCTGCATAGCGCTTGCTATATATTCATCCTACTCATCGCCACTACTGTGATATCCTGTAAAGAGGGTGCTTTTAAACAGCTGGACGATAGCTATATACATAATGCCGGATTACCTATGCTGCTGGAAAGATTTGCCCCTGCAGTGGGTAGTGAGGCCACAGAGGTAATTATTTATGGAGATAATTACAGTACAGACCCCAAATCGGTTACTGTAAAAGTAAACGGGATAGACGCTACCGTAATAGGCTCCAACAGAAAAAGGATACTGGTAAAGATTCCTAAAGGAGCCGGCACCGGTAATATTGAAGTAACCATAGGCGGACAAAGCATCCAGAGTAAGGAAGCATTTGAATACGTACCCAGCAGGACCGTCAGCACATTAGCTGGTTCCGGTGTAGCGGGATATGCAGATGGCAAAGGTGCTGCTGCACAGTTTAATTTTATTACCAACGCCGGCATGGATACAGATTCCGACGGGAACCTCTATGTAGCGGATATCAACAACCACTGTATCCGGAAAATAACACCTGATGGTACGGTAACCACCCTGGCCGGAAAGCCTGGGGTGGCAGGCAATGTGAATGGGCAGGGTACTGCAGCCTTATTCGATCATCCTACAGGTCTGGTGGTGGATAAAGACAATAATGTTTTAGTAACAGATACGTGGAACTGGGCTTTACGTAAGATTACCCCTGGCGGAACAGTATCCACTGTGCTGGGCTGGGTATTGCCCTTTCCGCAAGGCATGACGATCGATGATAAAACCGGCAAAATGTACCTGGTCAGCGCATTGCCTGCGGTTACACAGGGAAAGATCTATGAAGTGTCTCCAGCCGGTGTGATGACGGAACACCAGCTGGATGTAAAGATCATTGCCGGAGGTATTGCGATAGACAGTAAAGGCAACCTGGTAATTGCAGACAATGGCAGCTCTGCTATCTACCAGGTAAATACGGCAAACTGGACCACTACATTGATAGCTGGTGCAGCAGGAGAGCAGGGCTGGGTAGACGGGGCCGGAGAAGTGGCCCGCTTTGACCACCCCTGGGGAGTAGCGATAGATGCAGCAGATAATATTTATGTGGCTGGTTGCGGTCACTTGTTTGATGCGCCTACCATCAGCGCCACCGCTTCCAATATCCGCATGATTGCGGCTAATACCGGCAAGGTAACCACTATTGCAGGAGGGGATGTACAGGGTTATGCAGATGGCTTGGGTGGAGTGGCCCGTTTTTCCGTACCCACCGGAATTGCTGTAGGAAAAGATGGGATACTCTATGTGTTGGATAAAGCCAACCACAGGATACGTAAAATCATATCTGAATAATATAAGCCTGATCTGATGCCGGAAAGCCAGGTGCTGCCTGCCTGGTATGCAACTGGCTTTCCGGGTTATTTGCCTTATCCGTAAACCTTTAATTCCAGTATTATGAACACAAAATGCAACGTAAAAAGAAGTGCCTTTATCGTATCGCTTTTGAGTATAGTATTTGCCGTTATAACGGGATGTCATAAACTGGAAACCAAACTGCTGATGGCAGGAAAGGAGATGCCCCATGCCGGGGCGTTGCTCACCGGTGCTGGCAATGATATGCCTATCGGGATCTATGTGGCACCGCCTTTTAACTATACACTGGATGTGCAATACCAGTACATCAGGGATGCCAACATAGATATCATTCAGGATATTGCCGGATGGATAGCACCGGTAGATAAACTGACCATGCTGGATATGGCAGCAAACCATGGCTTAAAAATGGTGGTGGCAGATGACCGGATAAACGGCACCAACGCAGATATTACCGCACTGGTGAATGATTATGTGAATCACCCTGCCCTGGCAGGTTATTACGTGAGAGATGAACCTGTGGTCAGCCAGTTGCAGGATGCAGCTAACCGTTACCAGAAATTACTGACACTGGATAATAACCATGATCCGCATGTAAACCTGTTGCCCAGCTATGCTACCGGCGCTTTGGGAAGTATCAATTATGAACAGGACTATATTGAAGCGTGGATACAGAAAGTAGAACCTGCCAATCTGCGATACCTGTCGCTGGATAATTATCCTTTTTTATCCAACGGTACCTTCAGGGAAGTACCTTATTTCAATGACCTGGATGTGCTCCGTAGAGTGGGGCTGAAGTACCATATTAAAACTTCCGCCTATCTGCAATCCATCGGCAGTTCTATCGGGTTGAGAAGACCTGATGCCAACGAACTGCGTTACAGTGCTTATACTCACCTGGCCTATGGTGTGAAAAGGCCGGTATGGTTTACTTACTGGACCCCTACCGGAGGCTCGGAAACTTATACCAATGCTATTGTAGATGCTTCCGGCAACAAAACAGACCTGTATGTACCATTTCAGGCACTGAATTTTGAAATGAAACAGCTGGGGAAAACATTGGTAGGGCTGGATGCCATTAAAGTGTATCATAGCGGTACTGCCATACCTGCTGGTACGGTCAGGCCACCGGCCAATTTTGTCTGGCAGCCGCAGAATGCCAGCCAGGCTATGATCATCAGCCAGCTTACTGATCCGGTATCAGGTAAGGAATATATCATGGTGGTCAACAAATCATTTACCAGCAATAATACTTTTGCTTTTACAATAGCCAGTACCGTAGCTAATGTAAAGGTGGTATCCAAAGTAACTTCGCTGGAAGAGGCTACTAATTTTGTACTGGCCACTCATACCATGTCGGATACTTTTTTGCCTGGAGAAGGTAAATTATATGCGCTGGAAAAAGCCCCTTTCACTACGATGGTCAGCACCCTGGCAGGAGCTGGTATCGCAGGGTTTAATGATGGACAAGGCACTGCAGCGAAATTTAATTTTACCACCAATACTGGCATGGCCACAGATGCCAACGGCAATATCTATGTAGCAGATGTGAATAACCATTGTATCAGAAAGATTACACCCGCCGGACTGGTCAGTACCCTGGCAGGTAATCCGGGGGTAGCCGGAAAAACAGATGGTACTGGTACAGCTGCCTTATTTGATCATCCTTCTGCAGTAGCTGTAGATGCCAATAATAATGTATTCGTGGCAGATACCTGGAACTGGGGGATCAGAAAGATCACGCCGGCAGGAGTGGTAACTACGGTCATTACCTGGGTACTTCCTTTCCCTCAGGGAATCACGGTTGACAAAAACAACGGTAAGCTATATGCTGTCAGCGCATTGCCGGCTGTAAGCCAGAACAAATTGTATGAAGTGTCTCCCGCAGGGGTGATGACCACCAGAACGTTAAGTGTGCCGGTGCTTTCCGGTGGTATTGCTATGGATAGCCAGGGCAACCTGGTGATCGCAGATAATGGCAGTTCTTCTATTTATAAAGTAAATACAAGCACCTGGGTGGTTACACCGGTAGCCGGATTGTCCGGCCAAACGGGCCAGACGGATGGGGTAGGCAGCGCAGCCCGTTTTGAACACCCCTGGGGTGTTGCCGTGGATGCTAGTGATAATATCTATGTAGCCGGATGTGGTCATTTATTTGATGCTCCTACTATTGCAGATTCTGCATCCAGTATCCGGAGGATTGAAGCGGGCACTAATAAGGTGACCACCATAGCCGGACTTTCCCAGGGATATGTGGACGGTGCGGGTAACCTTGCCAGGTTTACCGTACCTACTGGCATCGCGTTGGGAAGTGGAGGAGCTATCTATGTATTAGACAGGTTTAACCAACGGATCAGAAAAGTACTACCGCAATGATAGTATCAGTATAATTTATTCACCATGCAATTTAAAATCAGGATGTCAATAATACCCGCAATATTTTCCTGTCTGTTAATGGCAGGTATGACGAATTGCAGTAAAGATGTAAAAAAACAGGAAGTACCGGTTATAGAAGATACGGTCACTGTTAAGCCAGGTGCCGGCATGCAGATAGGTATTTACGTAGCACCGGGACTGAACTATACAAAAGATGAATACTACCGTACCATCATGGAAGCGAATGTGGACCTTATTCAGGATATTTCCCTGCATATAGCGCCTGCAGATAAAATATCCATGCTGAAGATGGCCGCCAAATATGGGCTGAAAATGTTTGTGGCAGATGAGCGGGTAAATGGCACAGATAAGCAAATGGCGGATATGGTGAATGATTACCAATTCCTGGATGCTACTGCAGGTTATTATATCCGGGATGAACCTGTAATAGCTGATCTGGAGCGGGTAGCAACACAGTATAAACGGATTCTGACACTGGACCCGGATAAAGTGCCGCATGTAAATCTGCTGCCTAACTATGCTACGGGCGCATTACCCAATATTGATTATGAAAAAGAATATGTAGAAAAATGGATTGCGATGGTAGGAGCAGGCAATCTGAAATACCTTTCTTTTGATAACTATCCGTTTATGGAAGATGGCACCCTCCGGGAAGCACCTTATTATAAAAATCTGGAGATCATCCGGAAGGCAGGCCTGAAATATAAAATTCCAACCTCTGCTTACTTACAGTCCATCGGCAGTTCCATCGGTCTTAGAAGACCCAATGCCAACGAGCTGCGGTATAGCGCCTATACCAACCTGGCTTATGGTATCAAGCTGCCGGTATGGTTTACGTACTGGTCGCCCATAGGATCCAGTGAAAAGTTTACACATGCTATTGTAACGCCGGAAGGGGATAAAACAGATTTATATGAACCTTTCAGAGTAGTGAACCTGGAAATGAAACAGCTGGGCAAAGTATTGATCAGGCTGGATGCTATTGCGGTGTATCATACGGGAAAGGCTATTCCTGATGGGATGCAGTTGCCACCGGCTGGTTTTGTATGGAAAGCTGCGGATGAAAATGCAGCGATGCTGATCACCCATTTCACAGACCCTGAAAGTAAACGGGAATATATTATGGTTGTGAACAAGTCATTGTCCGATAATCATACGTTTACCTTTAATATCAGTAATACGGTGAAGACCGTAAAACGGATTTCTAAAGTGAACGGAAAGGAAGAAGGAACCAGTTATACAGCTGGAAGTCAGTTGGCCGATACTTTCCTCCCGGGAGAGGGGAAGTTGTATGCTTTGTATAAATAAAAGCTGGGCACACTGATGGAATAATACTGACGCACACGTTGGCTTCATTATAATGGAGGATTTAATAGAAAGGAGTATTTCCTTTTTATTAGATCCTTCCTGTTTTCAGGAAGAAGTGGAGGAGAGCGACGTGGTACCTTGGCAGGATAAAGATAAGTAACCGGTGCACTTCCGGACAACAGGTATAAAAAATTTGGATCCCAGGATAAAATATTTTACTTTCAGTTAAGTAATGTTTTTTGCTTTTGTACTTGTTTGCTTAAACGTTTAAGAGTAAGTGTTTCCACGTAATACTACCCGGCAGGATTACTTTTTGCAGGGCGTATAAATAATCTGACAGGTCTGGGATAATTAATGCATAGCAGCAGATGGTGTTTGTAAGCAGATGGTGATACATGACATGCAGGATACCATATTTTCCACGTTAAACTGAACCGTTTCAGCCAATCTCTTTTTTATTATAGAACACCTGGTCTGGGTGTGTTATTGCTATTCAAATGTATAAAATCATGAAACAAAACAGCAACCGCCGGTTTTTTCTGAAGAATATCACGTTAGGATGTCTGGGCGCTTCTGCATTGCCTGGGATTGCATTGGCCAGGCAGCCGGATGCACCGGCAACGGACGTTGGGGGAGGAGTACAGCAGGCTGCAGCTCCCGCACGGGAGCGTGGCTATAATCAGGCATATAAAGGACAGTATAATAACCGCATCGCTTTCCCGGTGGGAGGGATAGGAGCGGGTATGTTTTGCCTGGAGGGAACAGGTGCCATCTCACATATGTCTATCCGCCATAATCCGGAGATGTTTTTCGAGCCGGCTATGTTTGCAGCCATCAGCATTAAGGGAATGGCTCATGGTGCCAGGGTGCTGGAAAGGAATGTGCCGGAATGGAAGAAGTTTGGACAGCGGGATGCCGGTCTGGGAGGAACGGGTGGCGCTACCTGGGGGCTACCCCGTTTTGCAGCGGCTGAATTTACGGCACGTTTTCCTTTTGCCGATATTAAGCTGCATGATGCTGCATTACCTGTAGCTGTGCAGATCAAAGGATGGAGTCCTTTTATTCCTACGGATGAAGATAACTCAAGCCTGCCGGTAGGCGCACTGGAATATCATTTTACCAATACCGGCAAAAAAGCGGAGGACTACATTTTTTCTTACAATGCCCGCAATTTTATGAAGCAGGCAGAAGTATTGCATACTATCAAGCCCATTAAAAACGGATTTGTATTAACACAGGAAGCCACCCCGGATGCGGCAGAGAAACAAGGGCACTTTGCCATCTATACTACAGATCCTGCTACGGTAGTAGATCATTGCTGGTTCAGAGGGGGATGGTTTGATCCCTTAACCATGATATGGAATACGATAAAGGATGGCACATTAAAAAGCAATGAACCGGTGGAAAAAGATGCTCCCGGTGGTTCATTATTTGTACCCTTCCGGCTGGAACCTGGCGAAAAAAAAGTGATCCGCCTGATGATGGCGTGGTATGTGCCTGATTCCAAACTACGTATTGGAGATGATACCTCCGGAAAGAATGACCCGGCATCCAGGTATCACCGGCCCTGGTACAGCAGCAAGTTCAACAGCATAGGAGCGGTAGCGGATTACTGGACGGGCAACTATGATGACCTGTTCAAAAAATCACTGCTTTTCAGTAATGCTTTCTATAAAAGCTCGCTGCCTCCCGAAGTGGTGGAAGCAGTAGCCGCTAACCTGACAATATTAAAATCAGCTACAGTAATGCGGCAATATGACGGGCGGTTCTGGTGTTGGGAAGGCTCGGGGGATAACTGGGGAAGCTGTCATGGTTCCTGTACACATGTGTGGAACTACGCGCAGGCCGTACCACACCTGTTTCCGGCGCTGGAAAGAAGTTTGCGGAACACAGAGTTCAATGAAAACCAGAATGCGGAAGGGCATCAGGGATTCCGGGCCAATATCCCCATTTCTCCTTTGGTACATAATTTTCATGCTGCAGCCGACGGGCAGCTGGGAGGGATCATGAAAGTATACCGGGAATGGCGTATCAGTGGTGACAATGAATGGCTAAAACAATTGTATCCTTCGGTAAAAACGAGTATGGATTATTGTATCCGTACGTGGGACCCTCATCAAAAAGGGATTGTTGAAGAACCACATCATAATACCTATGATATCGAATTCTGGGGACCTACCAGTATGTGTACCAGTTTTTACCTGGGCGCACTGCGTGCGATAGCACAGATGGGTAAATTCCTGGATAAGGAGGTAGCGGTATATGACACCCTTTATCAGAAAGGAAAACAATACCTGGAAACCACCCTTTACAACGGAGAATATTTCACACAAAAAATCCAATGGACCGGATTAAACGCCCCGGATCCGGTAAAGTCGCAGTCATTTCATACTCAATATTCAGCAGAAGCAATAGCCCTGTTGAAAAAAGAGGGACCGAAGTATCAATATGGCACAGGGTGTCTTTCAGATGGTATCCTGGGCTCGTGGATAGCACGGGTGTGTGGAATGGAAGAGCCGGTAGATGCCCGGAAAACTAAAAGCCATTTGCTGGCAGTGCATAAGTATAACCTTAAGCAGGACCTGAGTATGCATGTTAATCCGCAGCGTTCTACCTATGCTTTAGGAAATGAAGCAGGACTGCTGTTGTGCTCCTGGCCCCAAGGAGGCATGTTATCCCTGCCTTTTGTATACAGTAATGAAGTGTGGACAGGCATTGAATACCAGGTAGCCTCTCATTTGATGTTTATGGGAGAAGTAGCTAAAGGGCTTGATATTGTAAGGGCATGCAGGAACCGCTATGATGGTAGCGTACGCAATCCGTTTAATGAATATGAATGCGGTCACTGGTATGCGAGAGCTATGTCGAGTTATGGCATGTTGCAGGGATTAACAGGTGTGCGTTATGATGCGGTAGATAAAACACTTTACATTGATTCCCAGGTGGGGGACTTTACCAGCTTTATTTCCACCAATAAGGGTTTTGGTACCGTCAGTTTACGGAAGGGGATACCCTCACTCGATGTAGTGTATGGTAGCATACCAGCTGAAAAAGCGATGGTGTCGGGTAAAAGCATCAGCCTGGATCGCAGCGTATAAAAAAACAAGGGGATGAGCACGTGTATTAACCGAATGTATCGTGGTCTTTTTACAGCAGGTATAATATGTTGCCTGCTGGGCATGGGTAATAGGGTCAGGGGCCAGGATAAAAGTACCAACGCGTCGTGGATCAGGCCGGCAGATGAAAAAAGCCCTGGTATATGGGGTATCCGGAATGGGATTGTAGCAGGAATATGGCCCGCTGCCATTGAACCTGGTAAAAAAGGATCGGATGGAGGCCCCAGGGGTTTGTTGCGTATAGGCTATGAGTTTATGGGGATGATCTACCATATTAATTACATAGCGATAGAACCTGTTGTAAAAGGGAAGATGGAGTTTAGCGAAATATCTCCTTCTGAGGTAGATGGTAAATGGGGAAAATTTATGTGGGCGGGAGATACGGTGCGTACCGGACATTTTACACCAGCCGCAGGTACCCGCGGAGTGCTACAGGAGCTGGATGATCCCACTGATGAGACACTGAGCTGGTATGTTTTTATGGAGAAGTTCTCCAACGGCGCTCACCCTTATTTACGGCTCAGTATCCGGAGGTCCCGGCCGGAAGAACTGGTTATTGAAGTATTTCATCACGCTGATAGTGCACCCATGGAACGTTGTGGCATTACCGCCACGATGGGAAATTATGGAAGGTTAAGGCAGCTTTACCTGAAAGATAAAGTAATAGATGCGAGGGAATTATATGCAGGATATCAGGATATTGATTTTATAGAAAAAGCGCCTTATGCTGCGGAGGTACTTGCACGTACCAGGCAGGGAGGTTTTGTAGCGATGGCCACAGCAGGGGAAACTTTCGCAGAGCTGGCCTCCTGGCCGCAGGAACCGGCCTATCTGGCGAGATGGAACTGGCGGTACCGGCCTTTTTATATGCTTACACAATACTGGCGTAAAGATGATGCAGGGCGTCAGGCCTCTTTACAGGTACGGGTCAATGGCAGGGCTAAATACTGGAGTGGTGGTAGCCGGAATGCAGCAGATTATATCAATATTCCCGGTGGTCCTTCGTTTGAAAATTTTGAGTTAAGAGAAAGTTATGCGCCGGGGCAGAAAGTGTATTTCGGGCTCTCCCGTAGAACACCAGCACAACTGCTTACTGATCTTTAGCGCCTTTTATGAAGAAAGCAGCAGATCAGTAAGCAATTGTTGGGTAGTACCGTTTAAAACGGTTTTTATGAACGGTAAGTTTGTACATGGTTGGTCAGCTTGCCTATGTGGTCTATGCTGATTTCTACACGGTCATTATCCTGCAGCGTAAAGCTATTGTCTGGTACCAGGCAGGTGCCGGTCATCAGGAAACAACCTTCCGGAAAGGCACAGCCCCTGTAGAGGAAACCAACCAGTTCCTGGTGCCCGCGTTTCATCTGGCTGATCGGCACACTGTCATTATACTGAATCTCATTATTGCGGAAGATAGACATATTAATCATCGTATCCGGTGGGATAGGCGTATCAGTTACCATGAGGCAAGGGCCCAGGCCTGCACATTTCTCATAAACTTTTGCCTGTGGCAGGTATAATGGGTTTTCCCCTTCAATACTGCGGGAACTCATATCGTTACCTACCGTATAACCTTCAATCGTACCTTCACTGCTGATGAACAGTGTCAGTTCCGGCTCCGGAACATCCCAGGAAGAATCTTCCCGGATGTATACGGTTTGTCCATGACCGGATACGCGGTGTGGCGTAGCCTTAAAAAAGAGTTCAGGTCTTTCAGCCACATATACTTTATCATAAAAAGTAGCGCCACCGGAAATTTCTGATTCTTCCATGCGGGCAGTGCGGCTACGGTAGTAGGTAACGCCTGCCGCCCAAACTTCCTGGGTACCAATAGGAGCTACCAACTGATTAGCCAGTAATGCTTCCGCTGTCTTTTTTTCCATAGGTGACAATCCTTTCAGATCGGCCACTACCTGATTGAACAACCCTTTTCTGTTTACAAAGTCGTTCCAGTTGGCATTAATACTGTAGTACTGTTCCTGGTATGCTATTACCAGAACGCCGGATGTTTTATAAATACGGATAATTTCCATGTAGTGTTTATTTGTTGCTGAGAAAATGTTGTACTTCTTCCAGGGGCAGCTGCCACAGTTGTTGGGCAAGCGTCTGTAGTGCATGATGATCGCCTTCAAAGTGCATGGTTACCTGACGGTAGGTAAGGGATTCACCTGGTTTTAATGCCCGTGCATCGGAGGAGGATTCTACTTCATAGAAGGGTCCCATTTGCGAACCATCGGCCAGTGGCCCATCATTATAGCAGTTGACCGCATCACCTTTGAAGGGTTCTTTTTGTATTTCCCATTTTGAATTTACATAGCGGCCCTGGGGCACTATTTCATAAAGGAGTACGGTAATGGTATTGTTCTCCAGGTCTACACTGCCTGCACCGGCTTTGGCTACTTGCGGAGCCAGGCCTAATTTGCCGCGCGACTTACCATCGGCTCTGAACAGGAGCATACTGTCTTTTACCAGCAGGTCTTTTGCAGGAATCTTACCAAAATAGTCGTCCGTGATATGCTGGCGGGCATTGGTGATCCCTTTAAAAGGAGCAATAATTGCCGTCTGATCAGAAGGTTTAAACATGCCGAGCAGCCAGATGCTGAGCAGGCCGTTTTCTTCCTGCCAGGCACTGTCACCTTTGTTGATCACGGTGTTTTCTGTTTCATAAGCCACCTGTTTAAGCCCCGGAGGTAAGGTAAAGCCCAGCCGCGCAGCCACTGTATTATTGTCCAGTAGCCGGATAGTTCTGTTGATATCAATGTTAAAAACAGTGCCTTTGTAGTTTTGTAAAGTACCCGCCTGTTGGTAAGTGATCTCTGTATCAGATTGTGACTTTACAGCAAAATGTACAGTATCTATCAGCGCCGGTGTTTGCCAGTTATCAAAGTTGAATGGTTTTCCCGGTGGAAAGTACAGCGCATATTGGCCGCCTTCCGGCCCCAGCCAGAAACGTTCTTCACCACCAAAGGCATTGATATGCGGTACCAGTTTTCCGGAAGCAATCAGGTCGTAATTGATCCAGCCGTAGCTTTTTCCCTGGCTGCCACCGGTGGTGCTGGTCATAACACGCGCCTGGTAGTCGCCGGTTACCACCAGGCCACTGCTATCGCCGTTGCGTTGCAGTACGACTACATTTTGCAAATGTTTTTGCAGAAAGGATACATCTTCACCAAAGTTCATGGGTTTACTATTATTTTGTTCTTGTGGAGTTCCGGCGCCGTTACAAGCTATCAGACCTGCTATCAGACTACCAACAATAATGTTATACTTCATAACTGTGGATTATAATGAAAAATGATATACTTATAATGATACCCCTCTCTTCCACGGAATAAAATCGTCCTGTTCCAGCAGTTGTGCCTTTGCCGTATAATGCCCGCTGGCCGTATTGATCACCAGTTCCAGGATACGGTTGGCTACTTCATTGATGGATTCTTCCCCATTGATAATCGTACCGGTATCCAGGTCGATGATATCTTTCATTTTGTCAGCAAGGATGCTGTTGGTAGAAAGTTTAATTACCGGCGTAACGGGGTTACCGGTGGGGGTGCCCAGGCCGGTAGTAAAGAGCACAACGTTGGCGCCGGCCCCAACTTCAGCCGTAGTAGATTCCACATCGCTGCCAGGTGTACATAATAATGCCAGGCCCGGATGTTGTACCCAGCCAGGGTAGTCTATTACATCTGTAACTGGTGAAGAGCCTCCTTTTTTGGCTGCTCCTGCGGATTTAATGGCATCTGTGATAAGTCCATCGCGGATATTCCCGGCAGAAGGATTGGAATCGAATCCGGATCCAACGGCTTCCGCTCTGCTGGCGTAGTCACGCATGAGTTGTAAATAACGTGCAGCCAGATCCGTATTCACACAGCGATCACTCAGTTCCTGTTCTACTCCGCATAGTTCTGGGAATTCTGATAATATGACAGAACCACCCAGCGCTACCAGCATATCAGATACACGGCCAACAGCGGGGTTGGCAGAGATGCCGGAGAACCCATCGGAGCCACCGCATTCCATACCAATGCACAATTTGCTCAGCGGAGCTGGCTGGCGTTGCATGGTATTGGCTTTTGCCAGTCCTTCAAAAGTTTGTTGCAATGCCTGGCTCATCAGTTCTTTTTCTGAACCAATTTTTTGCTGTTCCAGGTAGATAACAGTCCGGTCAAAGCCTGGCACCCTGTTTTCAATTTCTTCCTTCAGCATATCTATCTGGGCATTCTGGCAGCCCAGGCTGAGTACAGTAGCACCCGCCACATTGGGATGTGTGATATAGCCTGCCAGCAAGCCGCAAAGGGTACGTGCATCCTGTTTGGTACCACCACAACCCAGCGTATGTGTCAATAGTTTGATGCCGTCCACATTGGGAAAGGCACGGGTATTAAGCGTAACGGTATTTTTATCAGCTGCTGCAGCGGGATCAGCAGTACCGCCATTTTCTTTGAAACCCTGTAGCAGCTGTTGCAGCATTGTTTCATAGGCATTGTACTTCTTGTAGCCTAATTCTTTGGTCAGTACTTCGTGTAATAGCTGTACGTTCCTGTTTTCGCAGAATACCAGGGGGATGATCACCCAGTAATTGCCTGTACCCACGCGGCCATCTGCACGATGATACCCCATAAAGCTCCGGTTCTTCCAGGGCGTTACATCCGGAGCAGCCCATTGGGTACGGCGTTCTTCCTGCACCGCAAATTGTCCCGATGCATGACGAATATTTTTTGTGGTGATAAGATCACCGGCAGCGATATCTTCATTGGCAATACCTACCAGCACACCATACATGATCACCGGTGTATCTTTAGGAAGAGTGCGCCCGGCCACTTTATGTTTGGCCGCTATTTTCTGTATGGCAGTAACTGTTTCACCATCACAGGTAAGGCTGGTCCCTGCAGCAATATCCTGCAAAGCCACCCATACGTTATCGTCTGAATGTATCTTTAAGATTGTCTGACTCATTTTTTGATATAATGAATAATGATTGAATGATATTAAACCAGGGCTCTGTCGAGGTGCACGTATCCGCCATCCACGTGGATCAGTTGTCCGGTGGTATGGCTTGATTTTTCAGATAACAGGAATGCGGTCATCTGTGCAATTTCTTCCGGTGTGGTCATCCGTTTTTCCAGTGGAATACGCGCTACAATACTGGCCAGTTTCGCTTCCTTATCGGCAAAAGTGTTGATCCAGTTTTCATAGAGCGGCGTCCATGATTCTGCCACCACGATGGCATTTACCCGGATGCTGTAGGGGAGTAGTTCTACAGCCCATTCACGGGTAAGTGCATTTCGTCCGCCGTTGGCAGCCGCATATGCTGAAGTATTACCCTGCCCGGTTTCTGCTGTTTTGGATGTAATATTTACAATCGCCCCTTTACTGGTTTTCAGATAGGGAAGCGCGTGATGTGCTATCAGGTAATAGTGCACGAGGTTGCGGTGCAGGGATTGCATGAATTGCTCGTAGGAGCCTTTTTCCAGGCCTATTCCATCATTGATGCCAGCATTATTTACCAGCCCGTCGATGCGGCCAAATTGGGCCGCAATTGCCGCCACTGCCTGCTCACAGGCAGCCGGATTGGTAAGTTCCGCAGCTACCTGCCAGCCTTTTCCACCGGCTTTTTCGATGAGGGCCAGGTGTTGCAGGTTGTCTTTTTCATTACGGCCAATAATCACCGGAAAAGCCCCTTCCTGCGCAAGTACTGCTGAAATAGCCGCCCCAATGCCTTTGGCCCCTCCCGTTACGATGATGATCTTATCTTTTAAACCCAGATCCATAAAATGTGCGATATTTTATAAGTTGCTATGATAGAATTGCGGTTTTATCCATGCTGCATTCATCCGGTGTTGGTATGGTATAGGGATGAGCTGTTAGCCAGAGATTATATCGCATCTTTTGAGAAATTACCATTTAATAAGCGCCAGATGTTCAGCGGATTCTGGTCCTGCAGTTCCGCAGGGAGCAGGTAACCGGGGAAGTCCTGGAAACATACTGGTCGGCAGAAGCGGTAAATAGCTGCAGACCCCACCGAAGTACCTGCTGCAGGTGTCGTTGCCGGCCACGGACCACCATGTACCATGGCATGATTAACGGCAACGCCTGTAGGGAATCCATTGATAATAAGCCGGCCGGCTTTTTCCCGCAGGATATCTATCAGGTCTTTATGTTGTTGCAGGTCTTCTTCAGTACCATGGATGGTAACCGTTAGCTGACCTTCCAATCCACGTGCCAGGTTGTATAATTCTTCTTTGGTATCCGCATTGATATGGAGAGAGGATGGGCCGAATACTTCATGACAGATAGCCGGATTTTCAATAGCCTGCGCCGCACTTACCTGCAGGAGATAAGGAGTTGCCTGATGGTCCGCAGTACCTGCTGCTCCCAACAACTTGGCACCCTGACTGCGCAGGTGGGCAATACCGCTATTATATGCTTCCAGAATACCTGGTGTGAGCATATAACCGGTAGGCAGTCCGGCAATTCCCTCCTGTAAAGCTGATACAAAAGCCGCAGCTGTTGTTTTATCCGGTGTGATGAACATACCGGGGTTGGTACAAAATTGTCCTACGCCCATTGTAATGGATTGCAGGAATTGTGTAGCCAGTGCCGCTGCTTTTTCTTTTAGCAGGCCAGGTAGAAAGAATACCGGGTTTACGCTGCCCATTTCTGCAAAAACAGGAATGGGAACCGCTCTGCGTGTAGCAGTATCATATAGTGCCTTGCCTCCTCTGAAGGAACCGGTAAATGCAATAGCTGCCAGTTGCGGATGCTGGGCGAGGTGTTGTCCGGTTTCATGTGATGCACCGTGGATCATTGAAAATACCCCTTCCGGCATATTGGTACTGATGGCCGCCTTGCGGATAGCATTAGCCACCAGGTGGGAAGTATGCGGATGTGCGGGATGGGCTTTAAATACAACTGTACATCCTGCAGCCAGTGCCGCAGCCGTATCCCCACCAGCCACTGAAAATGCCAGGGGGAAGTTGCTGGCACCAAAGATGCCTATCACGCCAACGGGTATCTGCATTTGCCTGATGTCCGGGGTGGCTTTATCAATCCGGGCATTTACCCAGGAGCCTTCCGTGATCAGGTTGGCAAACAGGCGTAACTGGCCGGTGGTGCGGTCGCGTTCTCCCTGCAGGCGTGCCAGTGGTAAACCACTTTCTGACGATGCTACCTGAGGCAGTTCATCGCCCAGCGCAACAAGCGCTTCTGCAATAGCATTCAGGAATGCAGCCCGTTGCAGTGCAGGTACTTTTTTGTACTGTGTAAATGCTTGTGCGGCCAGATTTACCGCTGCATCTATTTCTTCCGGTGCCGCCTCTTTAAATTCCTGTGGTAGCCATTGCTGCTGCTGTGGATTAAATGCTTTAAAGGTTTGGCTGCCTTTGCCGGAAAAATCATTTCCAATGATCTGTGATCCTATTAACTCCGTTTGACTCATCGCTCCGATATTTTATTTATAAAGTGTATATAGTTTGGCAATGTTTAATTAACCTCCAGGTCATTCATCACCGGCAGTTTTGGGAAGGGGGCATGCGGCTCCCGCTGGTACCAGAAAACAACACTGCTGATATCTGATTGTTGTGGAAGGTAACGGCCGCCACTGCGCCAGCCCAGATCCTGTATGGTGATTTTCAGTTCTTTCTCAAAGCGGACCGGATCCATGATGTGCCAGCGGTATAAGCCAAAACGCTGTTGTGATTTATATAATCCGTCGGGCCGTATTACCTGGTGTAAGCCGGTATATGGTGTGGAAAACTCCTGGTAACGCCCCTTGTTGTCAAAATTATAAGAACCGCAGAAATAGTCTTCCGTACCGGTGCCGCAAATGGTAGGGTATTTCGTATCTCCATCCATGAAGAATTTAATTTCTCCTTCACCCCACCAGCCATTATTGTTCACCCCCCAGGCCATATAGGTACCTACGTACTGGCCTTTGCCTTTAATCCCATCTACCATCGTAAATTCCGCACCTTTCACCGGATTATTCCGGCGGAACTGCGCGTGGAAGTAACCCGCATCTTCAGGCACATTGGTAAGCGTATAGTCTACCTGGTAGTAAAGGGTCATTCTTTCTGTATTGATGTTTTCCATGGTGATCTTACATTTCTTACGGAAAGGCATCGCCCAGTAGCAATTAAAAGCGCTGCCGGGATTGACACATACTGGCAGTGAATTCAAGGGGGCATATTCTCCCCATCCCATTCCAAAGAAGTCGCCCACAGGTACTTCTACAGAAGGAGTTGTTTCATCGTCCCAGTAAAAACGGAGGATAGAGTAGCGCCAAACGCCGGTAGGAGTCATCCAGATATGCTGTATGGCTCCTGGTCCGGTAATTTCTGCCAGGGTAATTGTTTTTCCGGGTTCAATATGAATATAGGGGTTTACTTTCCAGCCTTGTCCCAGCTCTCTGGCGGCACCACGGGCAGTGCCCTGGTCCAGGGTAGCCATGCCTCCCTTGCCGGGTTCACCGGTAAAGTTTTCAGGGCTGATGGAGCGGGTTTTGGCATCAGACATGCGGTAGAGGTTACCCATGTTCATATCAAGACCATTGAATGGCTGTTGGGCATAGGCAGCCCAGCTGAAACAGGAAGCTAAAGTGAGTAGGAGCAGTTTTTTCATAAAGTGTTTAGTTTATAAAATTCATGATCCCAATTACCCGGTACAATTCCGAGGTATATTACTGATATTTTTTCTGGACCTGAGTGATCAGTAATCGGGCATAACGTTTTTTTTTCAATTGGCTTTATCGTTTAAGCAAAAGGGCCACCAATGCCGCCTTTGCCTGAGTCATACGTGGATAAATGGGGATTCCTTAGTGGTTCCCACAAGATTTTCTAATCACCAGCTCCGTATCCATACAAATAACAGCGGTTTCTTTTTTAGCCGCTATGATTTGGTCAAGCAACACCCGCACCGCTGCTTTTCCCATATCCATAATCGGTTGTCTTACAAATGTGACAGGAGAGTAGAACAGATCCAGTGCTTCTCCTTCATCAAAGGTGACTATGGCAAGATCTTCCGGCACGCGTATACCAAGTGTATTAATATATTTCAATCCTTCAATAGCCAGGGTATTGGTAGCAAAGAACAGGGCATCTGCCGGCTTTTTGGCATTACGCAGCTGATCTATTGCTGTTTTCAGGTCTTCCTTCAGATGAGCATACCGGGCCAGTTTAAGCAGGCTGTTCTTTGGCAGCAGATCATGATCACGTAAGGCTTCATGGTACCCACGTTTACGTTCATTGATATGCTGTAAGGATGTTTTATATGCTACCATTCCGATCTGTTTCTTTCCCATTTTAATAAGATGGGATACCGCATCGTAGGCCGATTGGTAGTTATTAATTGTGATGTAACTGACAGGGATTTCAGGAAAATAGCGGTCTATCAGCACAAAAGGAACATTCATGGTTTTCAGTTGCGCTATCTGTTGCTCCGATCCCTCTGTAGGTGTGATGATCAGCCCGTCTACCTGCCGGTTTAACAATACACTGATCAGGTCTCTTGATTTATCTACATTCTCATCTGAACTGCCGAAGATGACCGTGTAATTGTTGCGTTTTGCCTCATCTTCAATAGTGCGGGCAATGTTGCCGAAGAAAGGGTTGGAGATATCCGCCACAATCAATCCGATCGTATAAGAGCGGCCGCTTTTAAGGCTGCGGGCAATATGATTAGGCTGATAGTTCAGTTTTCTGGCTATTTCCCGGATCTTTTCCGCCATCTCTTTGCCTATCCTCGCTTCTTTCTCCTTATTGGTCAGCACGTAAGATACCAGTGCAGTTGAAACCCCCGCCTCGGTAGCTATATCTTTCAACGAAACCTTCTTCATGGATTAAAAGTATGCTTAAACGTTTAAGTAAGCAAGCTTTTCGGGTAAAATATTTTTAAAAAAGCGCCATTATGGGGGATAAGGTATGATCTGAGGCCCTGGCACTGAACAGGATAGAAAACAAGAAGAAGCTTTGGAAAATTTCAGATTATATATCTTTGCCGCTGCTATGGCCCAACATTATGTTCGTAAGATCCTGAGTACCATTTCCGACTATTGGAACCGTATTATTAATATAGGGGTATACCCCGGGATGCCATTTATAGAGGCACGACGTACCAAGGTATTAAACCTGATGTCATTGCCAGGTGTACCTTTCACTGCGTATTTTTTAGTATTGAATATTTGCCAGGGAAGATTCCTGTTGTCGCTGATTAATTTAATGACGATGTGCGGGAGCCTGGCGGTATTTTATTTTAACAAGAAGCGGTATTACCTGAGCGCCAGGGTGTGGCTGATTGTTTATAATCTTGTCCTGTATACAGTATCCGCCCTGTACTTTCATAATGGGGTAGAATTTTTTCTGCTGACGGTTCTTATCCTGATCTTTTTAATCTATGACAATAAGTGGTTATTGACAGGAGGTGCGATAGTACTGGTAGCCTGTTTTATGTATGCACACTTTTTTCCTGTCAACTGGGGGCCGGCAGTACCAGTGCCGGCATCGAGAATTGCCGTGAATGTTATTATCGCCATATTGTTTATTATTATCGCCCTGACTTATTTTAAGAAGGTACATGAGGATTACCAGGAGCAGACAGAAATACAGCGGAAGGCTTTGGATGCGATGAACCGGGATAAGGAAAAGCTGTTTTCCATCATTGCCCATGATATCCGCAGCCCTTTGGCTACGCTGGAGGTATTGCTGGAAATGTTCCGGAAAGGGGAGTATGGAGAGGCTGAAATGAAAATTGCAGCTGCCTCATTAAATGAAAAAGTAAAGCAGGTGGGAGGCTCGCTGGATAACCTGCTGCATTGGAGTGCTACGCAGATGAAGGGCATTGCCACCAAGCCCGTCATTTTTTCTTTGTCCCCGCTTGTTTTAGAAGTACTGCAATTATTTGAATCGAATATCCTGGAAAAAAAACTGACAGTGAATATGGATCTTCCGGAAAACCTGCAGCTATATGCTGATAAAGATCAGGTGGTGGTGATTATCCGTAATCTGCTGGGCAATGCTATCAAATTTAGCCACGGCGGAGGAATGATACAGATGAAAGGTAGTGATCAGGGAGAGGATATTGTATTCAGTATAGCGGATAATGGGGTGGGGATCGCTGCAGATAAAATAGCTTCCCTGTTTAATTTT
Organism: Chitinophaga sp. H8; assembly: GCF_040567655.1. Taxonomy (NCBI): domain Bacteria; kingdom Pseudomonadati; phylum Bacteroidota; class Chitinophagia; order Chitinophagales; family Chitinophagaceae; genus Chitinophaga; species Chitinophaga defluvii. The sequence goes on from NZ_JBEXAC010000001.1 coordinate 991,270, forward strand.
AAAGGAGCACCGGCATATGGAACTGCAGGAGAGCGGGGGGCAGGATTAGGGCTGTTACTCTGTCATGAATTTGCCTTGCAAAACAGTGGGAGAATAATAATAGAAAGTGAGGTGTCGAAGGGCAGCATTTTTACCCTGACATTACCCGCTGGTAAAGGGCAGGAGGCAGAGGATGTTTTTTAAGCCGGAGCCGGCTGAATAATAATATAATGTACCAGGGGATATACTTCCTGTATCGAAGCACGTATCCGGCTGATAGCCTCATTTATTTCATCAGTATCCAGTTCATTAAAAGCGACTACAATAAGCAGCATCACCTCTTCCGGGGATTGATAGGTAGAAAATAGATTGATTACCTTTTTTACAGCCGGATCTTTTCCAACCAGTTGAGCGATTTTTTTGTGAGTAGCAGGGTCAATACCTTCTCCCATTAGTAAACTTCTGCTTTCGCGGGCCAGGAGTATGGAAACGATGGTCAGCAAGATACCTACCAGCAAGGAGGCTATCCCATCAAGATAAGGATTATTGAAGTGATGCCCGAGGTAGATCAGGGTACCTACTATGATCAGTCCCAGTACTGCTGCGCTGTCTTCAAAAAGCACCAGGAAGCTAGGAGGATCTTTGCTTAACCTAATAGCGCCCCACCATGACTGATCTCCACGAACTTTATTAAACTCCCTGGCAGCAACATATAAAGAAGTGCCTTCAAAAAACAGGGAGCAAACCAATACAATGTAATTCCAGGTAGGATCTTCTAATGGCGGTGGGTTCCTTAAATGAATGATCCCCTGGTAAATAGAAATACTGCCTCCTATTCCGAAGATAAGTATGGAAACAATAAAGGACCAGAAGTAGAGTTCTTTGCCATAACCAAAAGGGCGTCTGGCATCAGGTGATTTTTTACTTAGCCGGATACCCAGCAGTAGCAGTAACTGATTGGCAGTATCAACCAGGGAGTGTACTCCTTCAGAGATCATAGCGGAGCTGCTGGTAGTTATTCCCGAAATGAATTTAATGACTGCTATTAACAAATTAGCGGTCAGCGCAGTATAAATCGATTTGTTGGAAGTAGCCAAAGATGCAAATATTTAAAGTAATAGCACCAACGTCTGGGTTTAAATACCGGAGTTAATCCAGATATGGCTTATCTGTAAAACAGGTAAACTACCTGTAATAAATATAACATTAAATTATTTAAGTGCATGTAGGATGGACTTACTTATTGTAATACCGGTAATTTCTTTTGCAGGTGAATTTGTGGAGAATACCCTAGTATTTCCTGGAAAAAATTACAGCAATCAGCAACACTATCATATCCCAGTTTATAACTTACCTGGCATATATTGTCTTTTCCGGCATCCAGCAATTCCAGTGCTTTCATCACTTTGAAGGTCTTTAAAAAAAAGCACATAGACATCCCCATTTCTTTTTGAAATAAGCGGGAGAGGGTACGCTCTGAAATGCCAAATTGCCGGGCCACCTCTGATGTGGAATGCCTGAGCAAAATGTTTTCAGACAGGTAAGTTATTATTTTGGATAGTTGGATAGATTGGGGAGCAGGTAATGCCAACAATAACTTTTCCGTACACAGGATGGGTAGCAGCTTTTTAAGCTGATGATAAAAACAACTTTCTGTTTGTTCATCCGGTGTATGGTATTGCCGGTGTTTGGCATAGCGGAGTTGTTCATCCAGTAATGGGTGGACCTGGTATATACCGGTTTGTTTATAAAAAGGATGATCTTCCTGCGCCACTTCCAGAAAGATAGTATTGATCAGGAGGTCGGCCGAATAAGATATTAATTTATGCCTGGTATGTGCTGGTACCCATGCACAATACCGGGCTGGGATTAATAAACGATAATCCGCTACATACAAGTGGAGCAGGCCATTTTCGGCATAAATTAATTGCCCCTGGGTATGTTCATGCCAGTCTGCTGTAAATATGCCAAGATGCTCATACAGCAAATGCCCATTCTTGATTGGCCTGATAACCGGAACATTTGTTAACACATTTTTATTCATGGCAGTGTAATAAATAATCAGCATTCTACGACAAACAACTGCTTGTACCAAACATTATCCTGGGGAAAATACGACGTTCAAAGTATAGGATTTTTTTAAAAACAGTTATCATCTGCGGCGGCCGGAGGAATAGAGAAATGTGGTGTAATGTAGTCTGGTAGCGATCATGAAGATAGGAGGTGCCCTTGTAAAAGGGTGTGGTGCTGATGGCTGGATTTCCGATGTTCAGGTGTCCGGAAATACAGCCGTCGACATACATGTTTTTCAGAAAAAGCAGTGCAAACAGGCGATATTCCTCTTTACAGGTTACCTTTTTTCATTTCACTGACAGTATAGTTAGCAGCCCTGGCAGTCAGGGCCATGTAAAGGATGGAGGGGCTTTGATTACCGGTGCTGGCCATGCAGGCGCCATCAGTTACAAATACATTTTTACAATGATGCAGCTGGTTCCATTCATTTAGTAAAGATTGTTTAGGATCAGATCCCATCCTGCATCCCCCCATTTCATGAATATCCAGTCCCGGCGCCTGTTTGTTATCATGCTGCTGTATATTTCTGCATCCTGCTTTATCTAGCATTTCAGCACTTTGTGTGAGGAAATCCCGGATCATTTTTTCATCATTGTCGTCATAATCCACAGACATGATTAATAGCGGGATACCCCATTGGTCTTTTTTATCCGTGCTTAACCTTACATGGTTACTTTCTTTAGGGATGGTTTCCCCCTGCATGTACATATATGTTTGCCAGCCGCCGGGTTCTGTAATTGCCGTTTTATATGCAGCGCCTATGGATTCATCTGTAAGTGCAGTTTCGTTTGTACGGTAGCGGTGTGCTCCCATGAAGGTAGTAAAACCACCTACGTAGTCAGTGTCTTGCTGCCGCAGATTTCTGTAATTGGCAATAATCGGTTCTGTAGGGTTACGTCCATAATAGTATTTATCTTCCATTCCATCCAGGTCTGCACTTACGGAAGCCCGGTAATTGTGGAAGGCAACATATTTTCCCAGCAAGCCATTGTCATTACCAAGTCCCTGAGGAAAGCGGGAAGAAGTGGAATTCAGTAATATCAGGTTGCTGTTCAGGGCAGAAGCGTTTACGAAAATGACCCTGGCAAAAAAGTCAGTGATTTGTTTGGTATTGGCATCAATCACTCTTACACCCACTGCTTTTTCTTTTTGCTCGTCATAGATGATAGAATGTACCACAGAAAAAGGGCGTACGGTGAGATGTCCGGTTTTCATCGCCCAAGGCAGGGTGGAGGAAACGGAGCTGAAATAACCACCGAAAGGGCAGCCACGCATACAAAGGTTCCTAGCCTGGCATTTCACCCGGCCTTGCTGTATATGGATGTCTTTGGGAACAGTCAGATGCGCCCATCTTGCGTGTACCATGTGCCGGTCTTTATAATGTGCCCGGATCTTTTCCTGGATATGTGTTTCCGCGCAGTTAAACTCAAATGGAGGTAAAAAATCTCCATCCGGCATGGCTTCAATACCATCGCGGGTACCGCATACACCAATAAACTTTTCCACGTGTGTATACCAGGGAGCTACCGTATTATAGTCGATGGGCCATCCTATTCCGTAGCCATAGCGGGTGGGAGCGGTAAATTCATATGGGCTCCATCGTTGGCAGGCACGTCCCCAGGTAAGTGATTTGCCACCTACCTGATAGCCTCGTATCCAGTCAAAGGGTTTTTCCTGTATATAAGGATGATCCTTGTCTTTAATGAAAAAATGGGCAGTATCTTCTCCAAAGCCAGCCGCTTTACTGATCAATGGATTTTCCTGCAGGAATTCCCTGGTCATCTGGCCCCGGTGCTTGAATTCCCAGGGCGCTTTAGTGGCAGTCGGATAATCCTTGACATGCTCTACGTGCCGGCCTCTTTCCAATACCAATGTTTTCAGGCCATGGTCACAGAGTTCTTTGGCAGCCCATCCGCCACTGATGCCAGAACCAATAACAATAACATCAAATGTGTTGTCTTTTGTACCTGCGCCATTTATAGAGAATGTGTTGGCTGTCATAACGGGAATATTTAAATCGATAGGAGTAGCATTACTCTAATATAAAATAAAAAAACAGGACTTTCACTACGTCAGCAGGAGATAAACCGTTTGAAATATTATGTGTTTTAACATGTTTATATGCCGTAATTTTGCACATTTACGATGCCTTTACATGGGAAATATTGTTGATGCAATGAGAAGGACCTTTTATTTTCTTATTGGAAACCCGGAGCAGTTTACATTGGAACATCGTGTTTTTAATGCGATATGTGTAATTCTGTTGGTAGTATTAGGCTATAATGTTCCTTTCAATTATCTGGTAGGGCTTAAAGAAACCTCCCTGATATTCATGGTGTTTCTGACAGTGTTTGGCATGATGTATTATTGGTCGCGCTTTAAACATAAACTAACACTTGCCATCAGCATTGCCGCGATATCAGCCAGCCTGCTTTTTGCCATCAATTATTTCTTCAGTTCAGGAATCAGGGGAGCCTCCCTGCTTTCCTTCACACTTACCTTTTTTCTGATCATGGTAGCATCTCCGGTACGTTATTACGTCTGGTGGCTTATTTTGAACCTGGTGATCGTTATCGGAATTATTGTTGCCGAATATTATAATGCAGATTTGGTGGTGACGATGTATGGCTCCAGGCAGGAGCTTTTTGTGGACATGACTTCTACCTACCTGATCAACGTTGCCGTTATTTTTATCGGTACCTTGTATATCAAAAGAGCGTATAATACAGAAAAGAAAACAGTACAGGAAAAAACAGCGGCACTTGAAAAAATGAATGCCGAAAAAAGCAAGCTCTTTTCTATTATCTCCCATGACTTACGAAGCCCGCTGCATTCCATCCAGGGGTATCTGGAACTGATGAGAGAGGCCGCACTGGATCAGGAAGATAAAGACCGGATAGAGCTGGAGTTGCTGAGTATGGTAAATGGTACACAGGAGATGTTGTACAATATGTTATCCTGGTCAAAAAATCAGATGGATGGAGTGAAAGTGAATATTGTGCCCACCAATGTTGCCAGAGTCATTCAACCTGTAGTAGAAGTTAAAAAAATGCTGATGCTGAAAAAGACTATTGAACTGGAAGATGACATTGATCCTTCCATATCAGTGAATGCAGATATAAATATGCTCCAGCTTATTGTCAGGAATATCATTGGGAACGCTATCAAATTTACCCCATCGGGAGGAAACATTTATATTAAGGCGATGCGTTCAGAAAACGATTGTCTGATAGTAGTTAGAGATAATGGAAATGGTATTGAGGAAACTAATAAACCAGATATCTTTTCATTAAAAATGCAGTCAACTTTCGGCACCAATAATGAAAAGGGGGTAGGACTGGGACTGTTCCTCTGTAAGGAATATACAGAAGCACAGGGTGGTAAAATATGGTTTGAAAGCAACAAGGGGATCGGCAGTACTTTCTATATATCACTCCCGCTCGCGAATTAATAGGAATTAATAATGAAGAATTGATGTTTTATTGATAGCTTTGCAGGAACTTTAACAGCGTTTTAAGCAATGCGGAAACAATCAATAACGGTACTACTAATGCTGATCTGGCTTTGCCAGCTGTCAGGCCGTTATTTTGTGATGCTGGACTTTTACATTAACCAGAATTACATTGCCAAGAATCTTTGTATTAACAGGGACAAACCGCAAATGCACTGTAATGGTAAGTGTAGCTTGAAAAAGAAGTTAAATGAAGAAGACAGAAAGAATCAGGAAAATCCTGAACGTAAGGCTGAAAACAGAAGTGAGATTTTTTATCCACTGATCACAGAGAACAGGACCGTTCCTCAACCTGAAACTATAAATACCATATATACTCATCCTGATTGTATTGGAACCCCGATAGACCAACCTGCTGTAATCTTCCATCCACCGGCCGTTTAAGCGCCTTAAAGACACATTTTTATTCTGAAATTACTTTGGAGGTATTGTTATGGTTATTACTGTAATAGTATTTAACAATAGCAGCATACCTGTCGCATTGCGTAACTTATGACGCACTGGCTTTGTATAAAAGCTGGCTGCATGGTCATACCTGTATCGCGGTAATCAATAGCTATTTAGTTTTCAAATACAACTTTTCCGGTGTAGGGAGAGCAAGCTTCTTATTGCCTTTACTTTCCGGCATTATTCAATAACATTTCTATCTGAATTATTCATTTTCGAATTATACAAATTATGAAACAGTTTCTTCTCTTATCTACCACAATCATATTGTTGATGGCATCGTGTAAAAAGGATGATACAACACCTTCTGAAAATACAGGCGTTAAAGCTACTTTATCCATCCAGTTTGATAATATCATGGGAGGGAAAAATCTTCAGCTGAATACCGGTAGTTATGTGAATGCCAGCGGAGAACAGTTTAGCGTTGATTTATTAAAATATTATATCAGTAATATTAAGCTGACCTCTGTGGCAGGAAAAGAATATGTAGTACCCCAGGATAGCAGTTATTTCCTGATATCAGAAGCGGATGGTGCTTCCCAGTTTGTGAAAGTAAAAGTACCTGAAGGGGAATATGCTTCCATCAGTTTTGTATTAGGCGTAGACAGTTTACGCAGTACGATGGATATCCGTGATCGTAAGGGGGTATTGGACCCTTCTACTGAATTGGGCACGGGTATGTATTGGGTTTGGAACAGTGGATATATTTTCTTTAAAATGGAAGGTATTGCAGCGGTGGCACCTAAAGATCCGAGTGGCCAGCATAAATTCCGGTATCACATCGGTGGATTTGGTGGATATAATGCCCCTACTATCAATAATATCAAAACTATTAAGATAGATCTGAAGGCAGGAGGAATGCCAAGAGTGAGACAGGGTAGGGAAGCAAACATACATCTGATGGTAGATATTTTAAAAATGATGAACGGAACCACCAATCTCAGCATTGCCAAAAACCCTACCGTGATGTTCGGTGAACTTAGTACTATTCTGGCTAACAACTATGCCAATATGTTTTCACATGACCATACAGAAAATTAAGCCGGCTGGCTTTTAATGATAAATTATGACTAAAAAATACCGGATCATATTACTGCTGCTGGCCGCGGGATTATATGCTTGCAGTAAAAGTGAGGTGGTGGCTGCTTTTATAGGATTTAAGCAGCCATCCAACTTCCCGGCGCCAGCATATAATCTTGCAGGGAACCAGATTACGCAGGCGGGATTTGAGCTAGGCCGGAAATTATTTTACGAACCGCGCCTGTCCCGCAACAATACTATTTCCTGCGGTGATTGCCACATACAAACAGCTGCTTTTACGCATCACGGACATGACGTGAGCCACGGTATTGATGACAGGTTGGGTAGCAGAAATGCACCTCCTATGATGAATCTGGCATGGCACTCTACCTTTATGCTGGATGGAGGTGTATTTGACCTGGACCTTCAGCCCATAGCTCCTATTACAAATGAGGTGGAAATGGATGAAACATTGGATAATGTACTGAAGAAGCTCAGGGAACATCCACAGTACCCTGCACTTTTTAAAAAAGCCTTTGGATCAGAAGAAATCTCTACCGCCCGGATGATGAAAGCCTTATCGCAATTTATGGTGATGCTGGTAAGCGACCATGCTAAATATGATAAGGTGATGCGTAAGGAAGGAGAAACTTTCACAGCAGCAGAACAGGCAGGGTATAAATTGTTTCAGGAGAAATGCAATGCTTGTCATAAAGAACCATTATTCAGTGATTATTCCTTCAGGAATAATGGGATTGGTGCTGGTCCTAATAACGACGAAGGACGATATGCTATTACCTTAAATGCGGGAGATAAGTATAAGTTTAAAGTGCCCAGCTTGCGCAACCTGGCTTATACTGCGCCCTATATGCATGATGGGCGATTTTATACCCTGGATGGCGTACTAGAACATTATACTGCAGAAGTACAGGATATGCCCACGCTGGACCCGTTGTTAAAACAAAATGGAAAATTGGGTATCAGTTTAACTGCGGAGGAAAAGAAACAGCTGCTTGCTTTTCTGAATACATTGAATGACAAGGAATTTATTACTGACCGCAGATTTTCAGAACAGGCGCAGTAATATTTTATCATTTACTTAAAGAGGGATATGAAAAAAGCACTTGTGTTAATCATTTTTTTGGCGATAGGAATCTATGAATCCCGGGCATGTGATATTTGTGGTTGTGGCGTTGGGAGTTATTATATCGGGATTCTGCCGGATTTCAAAAAACGGTTCGTAGGTTTGCGTTACCAGTATAAAACACTGCGTACGCATTTAGGACCGGGAGGAACGACGTCTTATCTGACTACAGATGAAACTTATCAGACTGCAGAGCTCTGGGGTGGTTGGAACATTGGCAAACGCTTTCGCGTATTGGGCTTTGTGCCGGTGAATTTTAATGAACGGAGCAACCAGGGAATCCGTAACAGCAAACAGGGAATTGGCGATATTGCAGTGGTAGGATATTATCAGCTATTGGATAAACAACAGACTATCCTGAATAGTAAACTATTGGTACAGTCATTGTGGATAGGAGGAGGGATAAAACTACCCTCCGGTAAGTATGAGCAGGAAGAAAGAAAAGAAAACGAAGAAACGCCGAATAGCTTTCAATTGGGTACAGCCAGTACTGATTTTACCCTGAATGCGATGTATGATATCCGGTTGATGGATTTTGGTGTGAATGCCAATGTGAGCTATAAGCTGAATACGGCTAATAAATACGATTACCGTTATGGGAATAAGTTTACAGCCAATGTGCTGGCATACTACAAAATCAGGATAGCAGAGAAAGTAACGGTAGCGCCAAATGCAGGGGTATTGTATGAAACTGCGGCGAAGGATCAGGAAGACAAAAAATTCCCGGTGGATGTTTCGGGTGGCTATTCCCTCTTAGCTACTACAGGAGTAGAGATTACCTGGAACAGTTTTTCTATTGGTGGTAATTTTCAGCCTCCTGTATCACAAAAAATGGCGGATATGCGTGTTAAAGCAGGGAACAGGGGCATGGTACATCTGACTTATTTATTCTAAAATAAACAATGGATATGAACAGACTTTTGGGAATTATGATGGTGGCAATGGTCGTATTGGCCTGTAACAGCCAAAGCAACAACAGTAATCACGGAGAGCAACAACAAGCAGCGATGGATACTGCCGGTATGATGACAAGTGAAGCGGAGATCACTTATGATACTGCCTTGGTAGCTAATAAGAAAGACCCTGTTTGCCGGATGCCGGTAAGGATGGGAGTGCATGATACTGCACATTATAAAAATGAGGTGCTTGGCTTCTGTTCCCAGGAGTGCAAAACGGCATTTGTGGCGAAGCCAGCTGATTATAAGCTGGAAATGAAGTAGTTAAAGCAGATAGTTAATGCATTGTAAAAGCTTTCTAAAGCTATGCATATTTTCACTTTAAGCATTCGCCGTATTAAGCTAACAGTTATTTAAAAGCATCAGGGCCAGCCTGAAAGGCCGGCCCCGGTGCTTTTGAATATAATGGGTAAGTAATAAACACGTTATTTGGCATTTGCTATCAGTAATACGTTCAGGTCAAAATCGTCATAGATGGTTTTATCGCCCAGATTTTCAAAAAAGCTTTTTGAGCGGAATTTGATATCATATTTGGTGCGATCTATTTTGATAGCTGCTTTTGCAGTCAGTTTATTTCCATCTATAGCAACGGTAGCCGGAAAAGTGATGGGATTGGTAATGCCTTTGATGGTCAGTTTGCCGGTTACTTCATATTCGCCGCTACTTTTTGAGGTAACACTGGAAATAATAAAGTTGGCCGCCGGAAACTTTTCAACAGAAAAGAAGTCATCACTTTTCAGGTGTCCTACCAGTCTGCCATTCATTCCCGGGTCTTTAATATCCGTTACAGCAATACTACGGGTATCCAACGAAAAATTACCACCTTTTATTGCTTTATTTTCGACGTGAATAGTACCTTCTGCAACATTGATGGTACCACTATGTTCGCCTGTTACTTTTTTGGCGGTCCAGGTAAGTTTGCTTTGCTGATTGTCTACAACAAAAGTAGTAGCACGGGTGGGGGATAAGGTGGTTGGTTCATGTTTATCTTTCTTAAGCACTGGAGCGCTAAATGACATCAGCACAAATGTTGCTCCAAAGAAAGCTAAAGTTGCTAAACGTTGCATATAAGTTGTTTTGCCATAAAGATATCTCAAAATTCTATCAGCGGCAGCTATTTAAAGTGCTTTTTTGTCTTTCACGATCTTTAATGCCGGTGACAGGTGGTGAGATGATCATTAATCATGCCGGTAGCCTGCATGTGAGCATAACATATCGTGGTGCCAAAAAATTTGAAACCACGCTTTTTCATGTCTTTGGAGATAGCGTCCGAGATACCGGAGGATGCAGGTATCTCTTTAGGTGTTTTGGGAGCGTTCCTTATCGGTTTACCTGCTGGCATAAAGGAATAGAGGTATGTGTCAAAAGAGCCGAATTCCTTTTGCACTTCGAGGAAATGTTGGGCATTGCTGATAGCAGCCAGGATTTTTAACCGGTTCCGTATAATCCCTTCATCTTGCATCAGGCGGGCTACATCTTTCTCGGTAAATCGGGCCACTTTCGCGGGGTCAAATCCGGCGAAGGCTTTTTTATAGTTGGCTCTCTTGCGTAATATGGTAATCCAGCTTAACCCGGCCTGTGCAGATTCCAGTAACAGGAATTCAAACAGGATACGGTCATCATGTACTTCCTGTCCCCATTCTTCGTCATGATATTTTATATATAGTGGGTCTGTGCCACACCAGTGGCACCTGCTGATTGTGGCTGTAGCTGCTTTGCGTGTCATACTGCTGAAATTGAGTACCTAAATTAAGGCTTTAGGATATGATCTGTCTAAATTTTTTTTTGCTTTTTAACTTCGTAGTTAACTGATTTGCTGGATTTCTGGAAGAGCTTTCTTTCAGCTGCTTCCATAGTTTTTACACTATCTATATTGTTCAGATAAGACGACATTTTGTTAAACTGTTCTTTTAGTTTGGGAGATTTATATAATTGTTCCTTTTGTTTAAGCACAGCAATGGCTGCCTTGCCACTGCTACGGGCTGCATCATAATCTCCTTTATCCACCCGCGCCATCATCTCATCAAATTGTTCCGTTGATTCAAAAAGTGCCAGCATTTCCTGCACAGTGCTGTCTTGTCCTTTTTCGATCAATGTTTTATTATCAGTTACTTTTATAGTGACCTGTTTTTCCAGATTTACCGGATCAAATTTCTGGGCATCAATATAGCTAAGGGTACACTTAAACCGGAGGTCTTTCTGCACAGGTGTTTTTGATGTTAATCTGATCAGGATAGCTTTTTCATCATTCGCGTAGATATCGTTAAACCGTACCTGTACCTGTCCGTTTTTTACTTCAAATGGATAGCCATATACTTTTTCACATTGCATGCCTTCCGGAATGCTTATCTGTGCCAGGGCATTCTGAGCTACCACACTCAACAGTCCTTTTAGTTCCCGGGCAAATAAAGCAGGTATTTTATCTGCACTGTCTATAAAGTAATAATTAGCACGGCCGGATTCCGCCAGCATTGTTAGCAGATCCTCGTTGTAGTCAGCCCCCAGCCCGAAAGTGGATAACGCTATCCCTTCCGCGTTATATTTTTTCTCCACCAGGCGTTTCAGCTCCAGGGGATCTGTAATACCATCATTGGCTAGTCCGTCGGTAAGTAACAATACCCTGTTGACATAACCGTCTTTACGTGTTTGCTTTGCTTGCGAATATCCTTCCAGCATACCTCCGCTGAGGTTAGTACTGCCCCGGTCAGTGATTTTGTCTATGGCATGTTTCAGGGCTTCCTTGTTTTTAACAGGTTGGGAAGGACTGGTAACTTCCACCCGGTCGTCATAATTAACAAGGGAAAGATAATCGTCCTGACTCAATTGATCTACCAGGAATTTGGCAGCGCGCCTGGCATAGTCAATTTTTTCTCCCTCCATAGAGCCGCTCCTGTCGAGTACCAGGGAAATGTTAAGCGGTACACGTGGCTGTTCTGTAGCAGGTTGCCCACTCTGTATATTGATGTACAGATATATCTCTCCCGGGTTGTTTTGCAATACCCAGGCATTACCAGGTTTGGCATACCAGTTGACCAGTTTGCTGGCATCAAATTCACCAGGTGGAAAGTTGTTTTGTGGGTCAGTTGTACTAACAGGCTGTAGAGGAATGCCATTACCGGAATTGTTACCGGGAGAGCGGGCACCTGATGATACGCACGATGCAAAAAAAGCACAAATAGCTATACTGCCAAGGAAAGGAATGAGCTGCGGCATGAGGAAATTCTTTTGGGTGAATGAATGGTTTTGAGGTTAGATGAAGGGATAGCAGATTTCCATAAAGAAATCGGGTGCTTTAACAAATGTTTCACAGAAAACTTTTTTTCATATGCTTAAATCCTCCTGACATAAGGTTGTCACTTCATGGTGTGTACTTTACAATACAAACTAAAAACATACTACTATGACATTGACAAACATCCTCCTGAAAGAAATGGCACAAGAAGCGCAAACTACCCGTAAAATGCTGGAACGTGTGCCTGATGATAAGTACGATTGGCAGCCTCATCCTAAAAGTATGAGCATTAAGCAGTTAGCTACACATATTGCGGAGTTGCCTTCCTGGGTACAAATGGCATTAACCACAGAGGGACTGGATTTTGCTGAGAATCCTTATGACTCCAGGCCTGTTACCAACACAAAAGACCTGCTGGCATTTTTTGAGCAATCCCTGGCAGCAGGTAGGGCAGAACTGGAAAAGGCCACCGATGAACAGCTGGAAGGTACCTGGGTACTGCGTAACGGAGATCAGATATACAGCACTTCTTCAAAAGGCGAAGTGATCAGGATGGCTTATTGCCAGATCGTGCATCATCGTGCGCAACTGGGGGTATTCCTGCGTTTATTGGATGTGCCTATCCCAGGTAGCTATGGCCCCAGTGCAGATGATGATAGCTTTTAATTGATCCATTTTACTCCCTGAACGGTATGGGGCTGGCAATAGTAATATTGCTTGCCCCATACCGTTTTTATGCAGTCCCCGGTAAGACCATACAGGCAAAATTTGAAGTTCTCATGGCTTATGCTTAACTTGGTATACAAGAGCATTTCGTCCGGACATGGCCATCAGGCAATAAACATAACAGATAGGTAAATACTGGTAATCCCAAACACTCCAAAAAGAAACGATGTTACTCGTGCGCTTTCCCCTTATTCCTAAATATCATCGATATTATGATACCTAAAAATGAGTTCGTCAATCAAAACTTTGCAAGTATTGATATCAATACAGCTGTGAAGACGGTCATTGAGTTTATAAAGTCCGATCGTCCAGACTACCTGGTGATAGAAGATCCCAAGAAAAAGAAATATTATCTGCAGCAGAGCCAGGAGGCTTTACCTGCACTAAAAGGTATGTTGGGTACAGATGATTTAAGACCTTTTCTGCAGGCAATGGATCTGGAACAAGCACCTGTTATCGGTATAAAAGGTGTTATTAAAGGATTTAAAAAAGAGGCTTTAGTAGTAGAAGAGGGAAAGGTGATTTGTATTGTTAATCCGGTATTGCCTGGCAGCATTCATAGGGGTGGTACACTGGAAGAGTCTATAGTAGAAAAGATGATGCGGGAGATGTCCGGTGGGTCACGCGGTGCGGCAAATATTCCGGATATACCTCCCAGGGTTACTGCACCGGCTCCACCAATCCACGTTGGTTCAGAAAAGGGAATGCCTTCCAGGGGGGTTGAAACCGGCAGTGGTGCGCCTGCAGGTGGTGGCAGTGGAACGCCTCCTGGTGAGCCTCCGGGTGATACACCAGGACCATCTACTTATTATCTGAATGCTTCCTGTAAGGATAAAGCTGCCCTGGAAGAAGAAATATCCCTGTTTGTCAGTATAGACAGAAAAAGTACTACTGCAGCAGCGCCTGCACTGTTGTTGGTAACAGGGGCAGAAGTGGAAATTGTAGTCTCCCCCAAAAGTGGATTCCTGATTAATGGAAGAGACCATGCAGTCATTAAGGTAACCGGGGAGGAGGAAAGCAAAAAATGTTATTTTAAACTGACAGCTACTACTGCGGGAGAAGCACATATTGCAGTGTTTGCTTTTCTGGATGGGATGGAAATTGCCAGGATGGACTTGCTGGTACAGGTATCTGCGGAAAAACTACCAGTGGATAATGATGAGGTAACTACTTCTGCCAGCAAAGGTATTGCATTAGCAAAACCACAAACGGAACCGGACATTACCTTGCTGATTACAGAAGAAACAGCTGTGAATGGGCAAAAACAACTGTATTTCAGAATTAAATCACCCGGACTGTACTTTAACAAGTTTGGTCCGGTAATACTGGAAAAGGACCCCGTTAAGTACTTCCAGGACTTCTTTAAAGATATTGAAGCGCTGGACCTGGCCACTAAAGAACAAAAGGAAATAGCACAACTACAGCTGAAGTCCAAAGGCATGGAGCTATATGCTGCCCTGATCCCGGAAGCATTACGTAAGCATCTGTGGGGACTGAAAGACCGGATTAAAACGGTGATTATTAATTCGGAAGAGCCCTGGATTCCCTGGGAGGTTTGTTATTTTTCTGCAGAAGGAGAAGCGAATGAGGAGGGGGGATTCTTTTGTGAAATATTTGAAACTTCCAGGTGGCTTACAGGCACTAATTCTCCTAAAGAAAGCATCAGCTTCAGCAAGGCGGCGCTGGTGGTGCCGGCGGATTCCAAATTACCTTATGCCAATGATGAAAGAGATGATCTCACCACGATGCTCAAGAGGCAGGGCTGCATGGTGATGAATGTGCGGGCCTCCTTTTTGGAGCTGGTCAACAATTTTAAGAAAGGTACCAACACCCTTTGGCATTTTACCGGTCATGGTGCGGTAATGGAAGGAGGAAACCCGGAAAAAACATGTATGATCCTGGAAGAGGGGCAACGCTTTACCCCGGAAAATATTAACCTGGTAAAAATACTGGGACAGTCTCAGCCCTTTATATTTTACAATGCCTGTCAGATAGGGCAGAGTGCTATGGGGCTTACCGGTATTGGGGGCTGGGCACAAAAATTTCTGGAGGTGGGCGCATCCGGATTTATCGGAGCTTACTGGTCTATCTATGATAAGGCAGCGTATCAGTTTGCCATAAAATTCTATGAAGGAATGCTGGCAGGAGCAACAGTAGCCAGGGCAGCACAGGAGGCAAGACGGGAGATTAAAGATGCTGGTGATCCTACCTGGCTGGCTTATACGGTGTATGCTTATCCCAATGCAAAGCTGGTACAATAATTATTCAATCATCTTCTTATCTAAAAAGTTATGACAGCCACTACCCCAAAATTGATCGTACAATTAAAAAACAAACAGGTACTCCAAAAAAGAAGAGGGATGGATCATGCACAGAATTTAAGTGATGATAATCCTGTTCCGTTGCAGATTGTTGATACGGCAGATACACAACGCCACTTATGGGACCAGGCGCATGCACTGGTAAAAAATGATGCGGAAGTAGACTTTGCAGAACCGGATGTACTTTCCCAGGATACATATATGGAGCAGTCGATGGCAGCAGAACAACAAACACTGGGAGAGGCAGAGAGTGCGTATTATTCCTATATTGATTACTGGCCTCATCCGGAAAAACCGGAGCTCTGGCACCTGGAAGATGACTACTCCGGCCTTCGCGCTGCGCGGGAATTGCTGCGGGCATCCGGCGCTAAGAAAAAGGTAAGGATAGCTCACCTGGATACAGGTTACTTTTCCAAACATATTTCTTTCCCTAAAGATATTATCAACACAGAACTGCAACGCAACTTTGCAGAAGGAGAAGAGGAACATATCAACAATGCGGAAGATGCGCTGGTAGATGGTACTTTGAAGATGCCTGGTCATGGTACTGGTACACTCAGTATCCTGGCCGGTACCAAAGTTGCTATCCCGCAATATGGTTTTGATGATTACCTGGGGCTGCATGACATGATTGAAATAGTACCTATCCGCATTGCTAAAAGTGTGGTACTGTTTAAATCCTCCGGGTTTGTAAAGGCGCTGGATTATATTATCAATGAGCTAAATGCGAAGGAAGAAACCCGCATACATGTGATCACGATGAGTATGGGAGGATTGCCCTCCAAAGCCTGGGCGCAAATGGTGAATGAGGTTTATGAAAAGGGCATCTTTATGGTCACGGCAGCAGGGAATAACTTTGGCAAACTGCCAGCCCGTACCATGGTATATCCTGCACGGTTTAACCGGGTAGTAGCCGCCTGCGGGGTTACGTACGACAAAACACCTTATGCCAAGCCGCATGGGGAAGGAGGTTTGCGTATCATGGAAGGGAACTATGGTCCTACTTCACTGATGGGCACTGCTGTCGCTGCGTTCACGCCTAATGTTATCTGGGCCACCTACAAATACCCCGGGGTAGTGGGGATCCGTGGTGATGGTACCTCTTCTGCTACTCCCCAGATAGCAGCAGCAGCTGCGCTTTATTATATTAAAAATTATGATGCACTGGAGGCATTACCGGAACCATGGATGAGAGTAGAGGCTATCCGCAAGGCTTTGTTTGATACCGCCAAAAAGGAAATAGCGCCACCTTACGAGGCAAGTGATTGTGAAAAGTTTTTTGGTAATGGCATCCTGCAGGCAAGAAAAATGCTGGATATCCCGGTGGCTGGACCAGATACGCTGGAAAAACAACCCCGTGATAAAATTTTCTTTCCATTTCTTAAATTGATCCTTGGCCTGAGAAAACCGGAAGAAGAAATGGAAGATGAAATGCTCGAAACAGAATTGATGCAGCTGATCCTCACTGATCCGGTATTACAAAAAATCCTTAATAATGAGGAAACCAGGATAACGAAGATGAGCAATGATGAACAAATGCAACTGGCTGATGCGGTGTTGAACAATCCACATGCTTCTGATACACTGAAACAAAAAATGCTGGAAATAAAAGCCAGATTATCTTAATATGTCTTGCATACAGCAATATGTCTTTTATACAATTAATTGATCGCTCCTTTCATTGAATTTGGTTTTTTGCCGCTTTTAGTTAAATTTAGCCCTTGATATTATTAAAACCAATGATTAAAGGCAGGAGAATACACCAGCGTTCTCCCTAAAAGCGTTGTACCGGATATGAGTTATTTATCTTCAGAGATAGAGGTTTTGCAGCGTGCGGGTGAAGGGGAAAAACTTGCCTTTCAGCAAATATATGAACAGTATGCCGGAGAGCTGTACCGGTATATTTATCTGTTCGTCCGTTCAAAGGAAGATACAGAGGATATCCTGCAAAATGTTTTCACGAATATCTGGTTAAAGAATGATACGCTTCCAGACATCATATCTCTTCGCAGTTACCTGTTCAGGGCGTCCCGCAATCAGGTGCTCAACTATTTACGGAATACAAAAGTGAAAATGAGGGTGCACCATCAGCTGGCCACCGGAGAAGGCAGAGATATGGATGACCTGAATGAACAGTTATTGTTTAAGCAGTATTATGCCATTGCCAAAGATGCGATTGATAAATTGCCTACCCGCAGAAAAGAAGTGTTTAAACTCAACCTGGAACAGGGCCTGGATATGCATCAGATAGCCAGTCAGCTGGGCATTTCTTCCTCGGCGGTGAAACAGCACCTATACGCCGCTTCCGACTTCATACGTAGTTACCTGCAGAAACACGGAGAGATCACTGTTACATTATTTATTTTCCTCACATTATTCGACCAGTAAGCCGTTTCCGGCCGATATCAACCTTAATTTTAAAAATATTTTAACACCCACCTGTCTAATACTTAAACTGCCGTGTCTTATATAGACGGGGGAATTAAATTATCTTCTTCTTTATGAATAAAAACGAAGCCAGGGAGTTTGTAGAAAAATACGCGGAGAATAACTATTCGGAGGCCAGTCATCAGGCTTTCCAGGAATGGTTATTGGAGCAGCCCATGGAGGATATACAGCCCCTGCTGGATGAGTATACGGCTTTGCTGGAAAAACATCCGGTGCATTTGCCGGCTGATAAACAGCTGTTTCAGCGTATCGTGAACAGCTTGGAAGAAAAGGAGAAAATGCCTGCCCCTAAAGTAGTACCGGTGTACTCCTGGAAAAGAAGACTGGCTTATGCCGCTGCTGCTGTCTTGTTATTATTTGCCGGAGGTACTTATTGGTATCAGCAGCAACAACCCCCCCAGCCTGCTAATCAGCAGGTGGTGAAAGCGATCCAACCGGGTGGGGCACGTGCAGTATTACAGTTGGCAGATGGTTCTACCATCGAACTGGATAGTGTGGCCAATGGGCCCCTGGCACAACAGGGAAATACCAGTATTATAAAATTAAATACGGGCCAGCTGAGCTACAATGCGGGAGCCAGTACGAAAGGAGCCACGCCCTCCTGGAATACCTTACATACCCCCCGTGGAGGCCAGTATGAACTGGTATTGCCGGATGGTACAAAAGCCATACTGAATGCAGCATCTTCTTTACGCTTTCCTACTGCTTTTACCGGCAAGGAGCGAAATGTGGAAATGACGGGAGAGGTATATTTTGAAGTAGCTCAAAATACCCAACAGCCATTCACTATAGCTGTAAATGATATGGATATCACCGTTTTAGGTACCCAGTTTAATGTAATGGCCTATCCGGACGAATTTAATACACGTACAACACTGATAGAAGGGGCCGTTATGGTGTCCAAAGGGGCTGTAGTAAAACAGCTGCTCCCCGGACAACAGGCACTTTTAACCAAAGGGGAACATGTTTTTGATATAAGAACAGTAGATGTAGAGCAGGACGTAGCCTGGAAAGATGGCCGTTTTGTATTCAATGATAATATACAAGGTATCATGCGCCAGATAGCCCGGTGGTATGATGTAACAGTAGAATATGCAGGGAATATCAGCAACAAGGCATTTATAGGTGATATTTCACGGACAGAAAGGGTAGAAGAAGTATTAAAGATGTTGGAACTAACCGGTAAAATCCATTTTAAAATAGAAAACAGAAAGATTGTCGTAATGCCATAAAACAGATCATTAGTCAACATGTCAACCAAAATGTAATACACAAAAAGTGGCGGGAATAAGCCTGTAAAAATCCTGGGACAATGAAAAAAACCAGGCGCGGTTGCAACGCGCCCGGTGGTTCTATGCCTGGATTAATCTATTCAATCATTGGAGTGAATGAAACCTTAACAATTAAACCAAGCTGATCAAAATTATGAATTTAAAACTAAAGGCCAAAGTTGGCCTATGGGTGTGCTGCCTGCCCGCTAAAATTCCGCTGTTTATGAAATTGACGCTAGTCCTGTTACTTACAGCCATGCTCCACGTTACTGCGGGCGTTCATGCCCAGAAAGTAACGCTGAACAAGAAAAATGCCACGCTCCTGGAGGTGCTCAGAGCCATCCGGAAGCAAACAGGCGCTCATTTTGTGGGCGACCGGCAAATGCTGCAAAGTACAGGCGGTATCAATATCAATATTAATAATAGCTCCCTGGATGCTGCTTTGGGGGCTTGCCTCGATGATCTCCCTTTTTCCTATACCATTATTGATAAGACTATTGTTATTAAAGAAAAAGAATCCCCCATCGTTCCCGTTATCAACGCACCAGTGGCGGATACCAGTATTACTATTACGGGAAAAGTGTCAGATTCGCTGGGAACGGCATTACCCGGCGTATCTGTTATATTAAAATCTGATCCCAAAAAAGGGGTGCAAACAGATGCTAACGGACGGTATACGTTTAAAGTACCTTCTAAAGGAGGAATACTCGTATTTAGCTTTATTGGCTATGAGAAAAAAGAAGTGCCGTTGGATGGTAAAAATGTAAAGAATGTGGTGTTGTCTTCTTCAGATAGCCAACTGGGAGAAGTGGCGGTAGTGGCCTTCGGCACCCAAAAGAAAACCAGCATGGTAGGATCTGTTACTACCATCAATCCTAAAGAACTGAAAGGCCCCACCAGTAATATGACCACCATGCTGGCCGGAAGAATATCGGGTGTAATTGCATACCAGCGCAGTGGTGAACCCGGAAAAGACAACGCGGAGTTCTTTATCCGGGGGGTTACCTCTTTTGGTACCGGTAAAGTGAACCCACTCATCCTGATCGATGGGATGGAAAGTTCCACAGCAGATCTTGCCCGGATTCAGCCCGATGATGTGGCCGGGTTTTCTATCCTGAAAGATGCCACTGCATCCTCTTTATATGGGGCCAGAGGCGCAAACGGGGTAGTGCTGGTGTCTACTAAATCAGGTACCAAAGGGAAAACGAAATTCACATTCCGCGTGGAAAATTCGATGTCTTCCAATACCAGGAACTTTAAACTGGCAGATAATATTACTTATATGAATCTGGCCAATGAGGCATCCATTACACGGGATCCATTAGTTCCGGTGCCCTATCCTCAAAGTAAAATTGACCGCACTGCTGCGGGGGCTGATCCGTTATTATATCCTGATAATAACTGGATGAAATTGATGTTCAAGGAAAATACTTCCAACCAGCGCTTTAACCTGAACCTGAATGGGGGAAATGACCGCGCGCAATACTACATTGCTGGTACCTACAATATTGATAATGGTATCTTGAAAACCATTTCAGGGAGCAATTTTAATAGTAATGTGAGGTCCAATAATTACGAGATTCGCTCTAACGTAAATATTAAACTCACCCCCACTACAGATGCAGTGATAAGAACTTCCGGACGCTTCAGCGATTATAATGGCCCTATCGGTGGTGGTGGAAACGTATTCAAACAGGTGATGTGGTCCAACCCTGTTGCATTCCCGATTCTTTTCCCTCAAAATATGTTACCGGATGTAAAACATCCATTGTTTGGTAATGCCCGTAAAAATACAGGGCTGTATTCCAACCCTTTTGCAAATGTAGTGTCGGGTTTTCAGCAGGAAAGTAATTCTACACTGATTGCCCAAATTGAGTTAAAGCAGGACCTGAAGTTTTTTACACCAGGCTTGAGCGCGAGGTTAATGACTTATACTAAGCGCTATTCTTCTTTCGATATGAGCCGTAAATACAATCCGTTTTTCTATGCAGTAAGTGTAGATCCGGAGGAAGGTGCCAGAGGGCTTTCTTTGTTGAATGAAGGAAGTGCTACAGAATATCTGGGTTTTTACCCGGGTGATAAGTCGCTGAATACATATACCTATTTGGAAGCTGCTGTAAATTATAACAAGGTCATTAAGGAAAAGCATGAAATTACCGGAATGCTGATTACTATTATGAGCAACAGTATCAATCCCAATGTACGCGATTTGCAAAGCTCTCTGCCACATCGTAACCAAGGGGTTTCAGGCCGGTTGACGTACAACTTTCAAAGCCGTTATATGGCAGAATTTAATTTTGGCTATAACGGATCCGAACGCTTTCATACCACCCACCGGTATGGTTTTTTCCCTTCCATCGGAGCCGCATGGAATATTAGTAAGGAGCAGTTCTGGGAACCAGTAAAGAATACCATATCCAATTTGAAAATGAGAGGTACCTATGGCTTGGTGGGTAATGATCAGATTGGTAATGATTGGGATCGCTTTTTCTATCTGTCAAACGTTAATATGTCAGATTGGGGAAAAGCCTACACTTTTGGTGAAAACTTTAACCAGCGTAAACCGGGGATTAGTGTAAGCCGGTATGAAAATAAAGACATTACCTGGGAAAAGGCATACAAAGCCAACGTAGGATTGGAAATAGGGTTGTTTAATGATGTGAATATTGAAGTAGACATCTTTAAGGAACGCAGAACCAATATTCTGATGACCAGGAACTTTGTTCCTACTACAATGGGGTTGTCTGCTCCTATACAGGCTAATGTAGGGATAGCAGAAGGAAAGGGAATGGATATGTCACTTGATTACAAAAAGTCATTCAATAAAGATGTATGGCTGACCGTTCGTGGTAATTTTACCTATGCTACCAGTAAGGTAATTGCCAAAGAGGAACCGGATTATCCAGCACACCTGCGCTATTTATCTGGTTTGGGCCTATCTGTTTCACAGATAACAGGACTTATTGCAGAACGTTATTTTATAGATGAACATGAAGTCGCCAACTCGCCAAAACAAAATTACGGCAAATACATGGCGGGGGATATCAAATACCGGGACATGAATGGGGATGGACAAATCACCGATCAGGATAAAGTACCAATCGGTTATCCTCTCATGCCCGAAATTATATATGGATTTGGTTTCTCCTTTGGATTCCATGCATTTGATATCAGTGCGTTTTTCCAGGGTAGTGCACGCTCTTCTCTGTTCATCAGCCCGGGCGAAATCACACCATTTATCAATGAAAATGGATTACTGAATGTGGTTGCTAACGATCACTGGTCAGAAAATAACCGTGACCTCTATGCTTTTTGGCCCCGCTTGTCTGCACAGCCTGTTGAAAATAACCTGAAAACTTCTACCTGGTGGATGCGTGATGGTGCTTTTCTCCGCCTGAAAACATTAGAACTGGGATACAATATGCCTGTCAGACAAATGGAAAAATTACGTTTAACTACCTGCCGTATTTATCTGAGCGGTATGAATCTTTTTGCTATCAGCAAGTTCAAAATGTGGGATGTGGAAATGGGAGGTAACGGATTGAATTACCCTGTTCAGCGTGTCATCAATGCAGGGATCAGCCTTGGGTTTTAATTTGTATTAACGATTAATCGATGTTGAAATGAAATATACCTTTTTAAACAATATGCGGTGGCTGGGGAAATGCAGAAGAGGAATGGGAGCCCTGATCGCGACGGCTTTTTTACTTACAGGTGCTGCCTCGTGTAAAAAGAGTTTCCTGGATATTGTACCGGATAATATACCTACTATTGATAATGCATTCTCCAACAGAGTGGAAGCAGAAAAATTTTTATATACCTGCTACTCCTACCTGCCTACTATGGGGCCTGTATCCAATATTCTTTTTATTGGATCTGATGATATGTGGACCTATTATTTTAATAATTATTCCTATCAGTCGCCCTGGAAAATCGCATTGGGAGAACAGAATATTGTAAACCCCTATGTGAATTTCTGGGACGGAGACAACCATGGAAGACCATTCTTCCGGGCTATCCGGGATTGTAATATTTTCCTGGAAAATATGAAGACAGGAGAGGGATACAAACGTATTACCGACTTGAGTCCTGATATGCAAAAAAGGTGGATAGGTGAAGCCCTGTTTCTCAAAGCATACTACCATTTTTACCTGTTACGGATGTATGGACCTATTCCGATTACAGATAAAAATCTCCCTATTTCCGCTAGTCCGGAAGAGGTAAAAGTAAAGCGCGATCCGTTTGATAAGGTGGTAGATTATATCTCCGGCCAGCTGGATGAGGCTGCTGCATTATTGCCGGATGATGTGCCCAAAAGAAATACAGAACTGGGAAGAGTAACGAAGCCAGCGGCATTGATGCTGAAGGCCAGGCTGCTCGTAATGGCCGCCAGCCCTTTGTTCAATGGGAATTCTGATTATGCTGGTTTTAAGGATAAAGATGGACAGTTATTGTTTAATCCTTCTTTTGAACAACAAAAATGGGAAAAAGCTGCTGCCGCCTGTAATGATGCATTGGAAGTGACTGAAAGAGCAGGTATTAAACTACATGAATTTGTAGACGCATTTGCCGCGATTTCTCCTGCTACTGCCATTCAATTGAGCATTCGGGGCAGCGTCACGGAAAAGTGGAATTCGGAGTTGATATGGGGAATTCCGGGGGATGAGGCTGGCGATAACCTGACCCTGCAACAGTACATGATGGCCGACCGGATCGACCCAAATAATTCAAAAGCAACTTATTGGGGTTCCTATCTGGCTCCCACACTCAGGATGGCGGAAACATTCTATAGTGAAAATGGGGTGCCTATTAATGAAGATAAATCCTGGGATTATGCCCGCAGGTTTGATCTGCGCACAGCTACGCACGAAGAACGCTTAAATGTAAAAGAAGGTTATACTACCGCGAGACTGCACTTTAACCGTGAAAACAGGTTCTATGCCAGTATGGCTTTTGATGGTGCGGTATGGTATCTGAATAGCTCCCCGGGTAAATCGGATGAAAATGGATTCTATATACAAGCCAAAATGGGTCAGCCACAAGGGAAGCAAAGAGATGAATTTTACTCTGCAACGGGATACTGGGCTAAAAAACTTGTTAACTGGAAGTTTGAACAAACATCGGACGGCTGGAGTACAGAAAGATATCCCTGGCCGGAAATGCGCCTGGCAGATCTTTATCTGTTGTATGCTGAGTCATTGAATGAAATAGGAAGGGGCAATGATGCTATTGAATGGCTGGACCGTGTCCGTAAAAGAGCAGGTCTGAAAGGAGTGAAAGCTTCCTGGAGCGCTTACTCCAATCGCCCGCAGAAGTTTAGCAACAAAGAGGGTCTGCGGGAAATTATCCGGCAGGAAAGACAGATCGAATTGGCTTTTGAAGGTTCCAGACTCTGGGATCTGCGCCGCTGGAAAGAAGCCGTAGTGTTGCAAAACAGACCGGTGCAGGGATGGGATGTATTTCAGCGACTGACCACAGAATATTATCGTCCCAGAACATTGTTCAACCAAACTTTTGTGGCCCCAAGGGATTATCTCTGGCCATTAAAAGAATATGATCTCACCATTAATCCTAACCTGGTGCAAAATCCCGGATGGTAAATAATTCTTTATCCTAATCATTACTATCATGATGCGATATATAAAAACACTCTTCCTCTTCATTTTATTGGCAGCCGTTAATGCCTGCAAAGAAGATCATTTACTTCCACTGGAAAATGATCCTACACCTCCGGGACAAATTCTTAATCCGGTGGTGCTGCCTATGCCAGGCGGTGCCAAAATAACTTATGCCTTGCCGGGCAGTGCTAATCTGCTATATGTGATGGCCGAGGTAAAAAACAAACGTGGCCAGCTGAGAGATTTTAAAGCGTCTTATTATACCAATAGCCTGGTAATTGATGGCCTGAGTGATACAGATCCGTATGAGGTAAAATTGTATTCTGTTAATAAAAGTGAAAAACGTTCCGAACCGGTGGTGGTAACTATCCATCCCATGGAACCACCCTTTTCAAAGGTATTCAAGTCATTTGAATTAATGGGTGATTTTGGAGGGGTAAATCTGAAATTTGAAAATCCCGATCTGGCAGATCTGGTAATTGGCCTTTGCGGAGATTCCCTGGGGGTACCATTGCTGATCGATAATTATTATACCAACCTGAAATCGGGTAACTATACCTTTCGCGGACTGGCCGCCGAAAAGAGAAGGTTTGGCGTATTTATCAAGGATAAATTCGGGAATACTTCAGATACCACATTTGCAGAACTGACACCCCTATATGAAAAGATGCTGGATAAATCCAAATTCAGAGAAGTAAGATTCCCGGGTGATGCACCTATCAATACTTCACAATGGAATATTGCACTGCGCAATATCTGGGATGGCAGATGGTCGTCAGACTTTAACTACCCATATGATGGTAATGGCAACAACTGGCTAAACGTATCCACCGATGGTGCCTTTGATGGTACTCCCATGCATATTACCATGGACCTCGGTGTAACCGTTCATATCAGCAGGTTCAGGTTAAACAACTATTATAAATACATCAATGTGGCGATGCGGAAATATGAAATCTGGGGTGCTGTAAATCCGCCTGCAGATGGTAGCTGGAATGGATGGACCAAAATCCTTACTTACGAACAGATCAAACCGTCTGGCTTACCAGGTGAACAATACAATGACGCCGATGCTGTGGAATGGCTCAAGGGAGATCAGGCTAACTTCCCTCCGGGAATGCCCGAATTCAGGTATATCAGGATACGCTGCCTGGAAAACTGGAAAGGGGATGGTAACCTGTGTTTTTCTGAAATCACTTTCTGGGGAGATGCCCAATAGGCTTATAATGCTTAACACTAAAATTTTCCGATGAAACAAATTGTAAATACCGTATACATATTTTTAGGACTGTTCCTCCTGGGTAATATTGTAGCCTGTACTAAAATGGATGACTACAAAAAATTTACAAACGGAAAAGAGATTTCCTATACAGGTAAGGTAGATTCTCTTAAACTCCACAGTGGTAATCAAAGAATAGAATTAAGTTGGCTTCTCATAGCGGATCCTAAAATAACAGGGGTTACTGTTTACTGGAATAATAACCGAGACTCTGTGGTGATCCCTGTAAAAAGATCAACCGGGATAGATACCATGAAATATACTTTCAACGATTTTGCGGAAGGTACCTATAACTTTGTCATCTATACCTGGAACAATGAAGGGAGCCGCTCTGTTCCTGCATATATCACGGGAAAGTCATATGGGCATCAGTATACAGGCTCCCTGTTAAATAGAGGAATGAATCACGCCGAACTAATGCAGGACGGTAATGTGATCATTGATTGGGGGGTAAAGGAAGAAACGGTGATAGGCATGGAAGTAACTTATACCAACACTGGCGGGGAACGGAAAAAAGTATTGACCCCGGCTACCAGTGTCCAAACAGTACTGGAACAGTTTAAGGGTGGTACCACTTTTGAATATCGTACCCTTTTCAAACCTGATACGCTGACCATTGATACATTTTATGCTCCGCTGGTAGTAAGAGGGGCAAAGGAAAATGTGACCAGTCAGTATTTAAAAAACTATAAACGTCCTTTTGAGCGTTCTGAATGGGATGGCAATCGCTGGGGTACTTTAAAAGATTGGGTGATCAATGATGCTGCAAAGAACCGCGGAGGAGGATATGGCGGCTATGATAATATGGCTGGGGATGCTGCTTTCTGCTTTGAAAAATGGGACGGAGAAACCTCCATTGAAAACGGAAAGGCTTATCAAACAATTACCTTGCCTGCGGGCAACTATGAATTCGGCTTTATTACCGCCGGAAATCCTAATGGTTACAAGATCGGAAGTAATCCCAGGTTCCTGGTAGCAGCATTGGGAAATACACTTCCCGATGTGGCCAATGTAACTGATGCATTAAGTTACACTTCTTTTGTAGATAAGGAAACTGCCTTCACGCAATTTACCCTGGATGCTCCCACACAAGTATCACTGGGGATGATCATGACTTTCACCGATTGGGGAGCACAGGGTTTCCGTATACAGGATATCCAGCTATTTAAGTTGCCTTGATGCATAAAGCAGGTGATTATATTTTAATAAAAGGAAATAATGATGAAAAATAAATGGTACTACCTGGGGCTACTCCTGTTTACAGGAGTAGTATCCGGTACCACTGCCTGTAAAAGAGCGATTAATCAGAATAAACCGGAAGTATATACGCCACGTGAAGACACTACCACCTACATTTCTGATCTGGCTTTACTTTACCAGGGCGGCACACACCGCCTGCCCTGGTACAAAGACCAGCTCCAGCCATATATTTACCGGAGTGAGACTCCCGGCAAAATAGACTGGTTGTTTGACGGGTTCCTGTTTATAGAGTTTAAAGATAACCTGGGGCATGAATATGCAGAAGGTTATGCAGAACGTCCGGCCGGAAAAGTGGAATGGGAATGGTTGCTGAACAGAAATTTTGAAAAGGACAAGGCGATTGCTGCATTGGATGGGGTGTTGGACAGCCTGGCCAGATTGAAGCAGATACCAGCCCGTAAACGTAAGGTAGTGCTTACGTTGCCGGAGCCAATTGTAGGCTTTAAGGATTGGGGAAGAATAAATCATTCCAGCCTTGATTTTGACTCTGCCAGCCACCGGCTGAATGCTTGTAAATGGTATATCGAAACAGCGCTGGAGAAATGGAAAACCGCTAACTTTAAACACCTGGAATTAATGGGTTTTTACTGGGTAGCAGAACATAACACAGGGGCTGCAGAAATATTACCGGAAGTATCCAGGTTTATTCATCAAAAGGATAAACGTTTTTACTGGATTCCTTACTATGGTGCAGAAGGGGCAGGCCAGTGGAAAGAAATGGGTTTTGACATCGCTTACCAGCAGCCTAATTATTTCTTTAATACCATAACGCCTTACGATATCCTGACAGGGGCGCTTAATTTTGCAAAGAAGCATAAAATGGCGCTGGAAATGGAGTTCGACAGCAGGGTAGTAGACCAGCCCGAATTCCGTAGCCGGTACAGTGCTTATATCAGGGAGTTTCAAAACTATGGGGTGTGGGAAAACTTGCCCGTAGCTTATTACGAAGGAGGGTCCGGATGGCTGGATATGTTCCGGAGTAAAGATGTGGAGGTGAGAAAGTTGTACGATCAGCTGGCAGATATTATTATTAAACGACAGCATAGTACCGATGCCCGGTTAGTTAAATAGAAAAATTACTGTAGCAAATTGTAAAGCCCCGGCAAGTAAATCTTCCGGGGCTTTTTTATAGTATGGTCGGTGAAATATTATTCGCAGGCCCTGGTTTCCATGGGAACGGTATCAAATTTAAGTGCAGCATCATCACTGTTAAAAATCGGTGCGCCTTCCTTGCTGAAGTTGTCCGGAACACCTTCAAATACCTGATTGCCGGATAACCTGAATACAACGTTTCGGGTACTTTCCACACCTTCACTCATAAACTGGTAAGTAGCCCGGATAATGTTGTTTTTGATACTTCCTTTTATCTCACCTGTATTTTTGTCCTTCTCAAAGAAGTTGTAGGAAAGGTGACCGTTTACCAGGCTGTCGCTCACCACCAGCTGTAATAAAACAGTATCCTGGCCGATGGCTTTAATAAAGCAGGTCGTTGTGGCCGGAACCGTAGTCGTAGCAGTGGTTGTCACGGAGTCCGTTTCGCCGGATTGAGATGCTGTGGGCTGATTACAGCCAGTAGCCAGGCCACCAGCGAATAACAAAAACAGGGTGGATATTTTCATAATTTGGGTGTTGATTACCTGCAATTTAATCAATACACCACATTTATCATACCTCCTGTACCGTTTTAAAACTGTTCCTCTATGAGCGCTTTGTTAATAGCTGCTCCTGCCATGGAGCCACCGGCCACTGCTCCGGATACCGCCCGGAAAGGGGTGGTATTATCTCCCGCTGCATAAATACCGGGTACGGTGGTTTGTTGAAGTACATCTACCGTAATAAAGCCCATTTCATTAAAGTCACAACCCAGTGAGGCGGGAAGCGGAGAGTGCTGTGTAAAGGGTAGCCGTGCATATAACGCTTTCAGGAAAGCGGTGCTGCCATCCTCAAATGTAATTGATTGTATATAGCCATTGTGGTGGGTAAAATGAGCCACAGGGCTGGAGATGACCCGTATCTGATGTTGTGCCAGCCTGGCTTGCTGCTCATGGGTAAATCCCGTTGGACCATTGGTATACACCGTCAGGTCGGGTGTCCAGTTGAGGATGAGTTTGGCAAATTCAAAAGCAGTATCTCCGCTGGCCAATATTCCGGTGGGTTGCTGTTTTACTTCATAGCCATGACAATAGGGGCAATGCAGTACGGAAATCCCCCAGCAATCAGCAAAGCCTGGTATAGGGGGCATGGT
Source organism: Chitinophaga sp. H8 (assembly GCF_040567655.1). Classification (NCBI taxonomy): domain Bacteria; kingdom Pseudomonadati; phylum Bacteroidota; class Chitinophagia; order Chitinophagales; family Chitinophagaceae; genus Chitinophaga; species Chitinophaga defluvii. Next base: position 1,020,800 of record NZ_JBEXAC010000001.1, read on the forward strand.
ATCACGGATACCGGTGGTAAATAACAATTTATGAGCAGTGTGTGATTGCCCGGAAGCCGTTGTGATACTAAATCCGGCTGCTTGCCGGCTGGCCCCGGTGACGGTATCGGAGAGCAACCTGATGGTAGGGTACCGCAATACCTGTTCTTTGGCCAGGGCAGCAATGGCCGCTGGAGTGCTGCCATCCTGGGTAAGGAAGTTATGGGAGTGAGGTGTTTGCCGGTTACAAGGCAACCCACTGTCTATTACCAATGCCTGTCTGCCTGCCCGGCCCAAGGTCATGGCTGCGGAAAGCCCGGCATAACTGCCGCCAATAATGATTACATCCAGGATATTGTCTGACATATGATTTATTTAATGAAGCTTAGGAATTTGTGAGGCAAAGATAGTAATAAATGCAACAATGATGCAAATGATATGGTGAATTCATGATAAGTTAATAGTTGCCTGGCGCAGATCATGTGGGAAGAGGAACGGAAATATTTTACCGTTTGTATAAGTAATCAGAAAAAAAGCGGTCGCTTTATTACTTTACGCCCCGTTTTTAACCGTTTCTATCTAACAACCCAATCGCAATGCACCTGAATATTGTTGCTAAAAGGATACCATGTTTGCTGTTGTCATTTTTCTTTCTGATAAATTATAGTGTGGGTCAGCATAAGATACAAGGTACGGTAAGAGATCAGGATCAAAACAAGGTGCCGTTTGCTACCATTGTCCTGTCAAATGCTGATAGCAGTGTGGCAGCCACTGCGCTGGCAGACAGTGCTGGGATGTTTATGATCAGCCAGCTGAAAACATCCACTTATACGCTCACGATAGCCTCCATGGGGTATGCACCTTATAAACAGGCATTCAATCTGCATCATGATACAACTATAAATCCGCTGCTGGCTATCGTTCGCAGCCAGCTGGGCGTAGTGGAAGTAGTACAGCAAAAACCTTTGATAGAGCGAAAAACAGACCGGGTGGTGTTTAATGTAGGGCAGAGCATTTCAGCGATAGGCAGCAATGGCCTGGAGGCAATCAGTAAAGCGCCGGGAGTAAAAGTGGCCGACAACAGCATCAGCCTGGTAGGAAAAGGGGCTGTTCAGGTAATGGTCAATGATCGTTTGCTGCAACTCTCCGGCGAAGACCTGACACGCTATCTCCAATCTCTCTCTGCCAATGATATCGGGAGCATAGAAGTAATGACCAATCCCCCGGCACGTTACGATGCGGCGGGTAATGCGGGCCTGATCAATATTGTGCTGAAGAGAAACCGGAAACAGGGATATAACGGTACCATACAGGGAGGATATAAACAGGCGGATTATTATGGAACAGGAGAGCTGGGGGGCAACATGAATTACAACGCTGGCAACTGGTCTTTATATGGTAATTTAGGAGCTACTAAAGGCCGCTTCCTCGAAGGATTTAAAACAGATCTTTATTACCCTGCACAAACCTGGATGCAATCTGATACGGGTGATTATAAAATAAAAGAAGTACATGGTACCCTTGGAGCTGACTATCAGTTGAGTTCAAAGTCTTCTATCGGGATGGTATATATGGGGGGCACCGGCCGTTATGACGGTTCTGATCATGTACAGAATCCTATCTATAATCTCAACGGTCAACTGGATTCTACCTTGCGCACCTATGCGGTATATCAGCCGGTATGGGTCAATAATGCAGTCAACCTGCACTACCTGACCAACCTGGATAATAAGGGCAAAAAGCTATCCATGGATGCCGACTTTTTTAATTATCACCGGGAAGACCAATCCGACTTTGAAAGCAATAGTTATACCGGCAAAGGAGAGATCACTCCCTGGGGCAAAAACCTGTACTACAATACTGCTAAACAGAATATTAATATTTACACCTTCAAAGCAGATATAGAACTGCCAACTACGTTTGCAAAATTCATGCTTGGCGGAAAAATAGGGTTCATTGACAATTACAGCAATGCTTTGTATTACCGGATCCTAGAGCAAACACATGTATATGACAGTACCAGAAGCAGTGAATTTACCTACAAAGAAAATACACAGGCGCTATATGCCAGTGCCAGTAAAGAACTGGGGAAATGGACTATGCAGGCAGGCATTCGTGGAGAATTTACCCAAACAAACGGTTATTCACATACACTGTTGCAAACTAACACTAACCAATATTTTAAAATATTCCCTTCGGTGTTTGTAAGCTATAGGCAGGATGACAATAATACCTACGCTTTCACTTATGGCAAAAGGATCAACCGCCCCACTTTCTGGACACTGAATCCTTATAAATCCCTGTTAACCGCTTACAGTTACTTTGAAGGAGATCCTTATCTGCAACCGGAATACAACAGCAACTTTGAGCTTTCACATACTTTCAAATCATTGCTCACCACCACTGCTTTTCTAAACATTACCAACAACGGCTTTGAAAATATCTGGATGCCCAACAGTGATACCAATGTAGTGTTTAAAAGACCTATCAACTTTTTAACCAGCTACCGCTATGGCATTAGTGAAACCATCAGTATTACACCATGGTCCTGGCTGGAAAGTATGAATATGGTTAATGTGTACTATACCAATGCCCGGTCAGCTATCCCTAATGTAAAAGAGCTATCTGACTGGGGTTGTTATATCTCTACCAACAATACCATTACTTTCAATGAGGCTAAAACTTTTACGGGTGCTGTGAATTTCTGGTGCCAGTTTCCCGAAGTAAATCATATCAGTACATCCAATACCTATTACAAGCTGGATCTGGGTATAAAGGTGCTGGCCTTGCAAAAACAACTGGCCATTGCGCTGAATGCCAACGATCTGCTAAGGTCTAGCGCCTCCGTAATGTATACAACGGTCAATAATATCCGGCAAACATTTACCAACTTCCAGGTAAATCGTAACGTAACCTTGTCGCTCACCTACAAGTTTGGTAACAATGCACTGAAATCCAACACCCATAATACGGGTAATGAGGAGGAGCGTAGCCGGGCGCACTAGCCTGCTATGTCTGCTATGTAAAAAAAATTGGTCAGATAAACTTTCTATCGTAATATTGCGATGTAATAAAAGCATGGATAATGGGAGCAACAAAAGCCGCCCTGTTTACCAGGGAGCAAAATGAAATAGCAGCTATGGCCAAAGCATTGGCACATCCTGCGCGGATTGCCATCCTGCAATACCTGGTTAAAAAGAATGCCTGCGTATGTGGCGACCTGGTAGAGGAGCTGGGACTGGCACAGGCCACCACTTCACAGCATCTGAAAGAATTGAAGAGCATGGGTATTATACAGGGCACTGTTGAAGGAGCCAGTGTTTGTTATTGTATAGCTCCCAAAGTATGGAAACAGTACAAAGAACTGTTTAACAGCTTCTTTAAAGAGGTGACGCTGGAAAATAAGTGTTGCTAGTTTTTTTAGTTTGATTAATCGCAATATTGCAATAATACAATAATAGTAAAACGTATGTCTACCGATGAACAAAAGAAGGCTATCGTGATGCAGAAGTATAGTGAAATAGCCTTGCAGGATAGGGCCATGAACCAGGCCTCCTGCTGTGGCGCGGGTGGTTGCTCTACAGAAGTGTATAATATCATGAGCGATGATTATACCCAGATGGAAGGGTATAATGCAGCTGCCGACCTTGGGCTTGGTTGTGGTCTGCCAACTGAATTTGCAAAAATTAAAAAGGGAGATACTGTCATTGACTTGGGCTCCGGTGCCGGTAACGACTGTTTTATTGCCCGTCATCAAACCGGGGAAACAGGAAAGGTAATTGGTATTGATTTCACACCGGCGATGATTGCACAGGCACGTGCCAACGCGGAGAAACTACAATTCCACAACGTGGAATTCCGCCAGGGTGATATTGAAAATATGCCGGTAAGCGCTAACATGGCGGATGTTGTAGTCAGTAATTGTGTGCTGAACCTGGTGCCCAATAAAGATGGTGTACTAAAGGATATTTTCCGGGTGCTTAAACCTGGTGGGCACTTCAGTATATCCGATATTGTGCTGGAAGGAACATTACCTCCGGCTATACAGCAGGCGGCAGAAATGTATGCAGGCTGTGTGAGTGGTGCTATATTGAAAGCGGAATACTTATCGCTGATAGAAAAAAATGGTTTTGAAAATATCTCCATTCAAAAGGAAAAGATCATTACCATTCCGGATGATATCCTGCAACAATATTTAAGTGCAGATGAAATAGCCGGTTTCCGTACTTCAGGTACTGGTATTTTCAGCATTACGGTATTTGCACAAAAACCTACAGCCTGCTGTCCTCCGGGCTGTTGCTGATTGGGGGACCTCAGTAATTATCATCAAATCTCCTGAAGCGTGAAACGTATATTAGTATTATGTACCGGCAACAGTTGCCGCAGCCAGATGGCGGAAGGATATCTGCAACATTTTGCCGGCACTAAGGCAAAGGTATATAGCGCGGGGGTGGAAACGCATGGTGTAAATCCTAAGGCCATCGCCGTGATGGCGGAAGATGGGATAGATATCTCGCAGCATACTTCTAACCATATTGACGGATACCGGGAGGTAGACTTTGATTTTGTAATTACCGTATGTGATCATGCAAAAGAAAGGTGCCCCTTCTTTCCGGCCGCAGCGAAAAGATTCCATGAAAACTTCCCCGATCCGGCCAAAGCTACCGGTACGCCGGACGAGATCATGGATGTTTTCCGGGAGGTAAGACAACAGATCAAAGATTATAGCCGCACATTTGTAAAGGATAATTTATAACAAAGGAGAGTGCTAGCCCTCCTTTGTTATTTATAAGTACTCGGATAGCAGGAGTAGCTGTTGTCAGACCGGCAATTCATGCATCATATTACCCCTTTTTTGCCAGTGCTTCCATATCTGCAATAAGTTGTTCAAATATTGCTTTCGCAGTTTTATCTGTGGCGATTGCTGCCCGTTGTCCTGCCCATAAGGAGAGTAACTCACTTTTATTAGCGGCAGCAGCATGTTTTCGTAAGGTGGTCGTCAGCATATTTTGTACGGGGTAGGGTGGAATCTTTATACCGGCCGCCGCTACCGTTTGCATGAAATCATTGGAGATGCCCCTGGCCCAGCGTCCTGTAAAAACATTGGTGAGTTGTGTGGCGGTATCCCGGCTGCGTTGTACCGCATCTTTATAGGGCTGTGCTGCTTTGCTTTCTGCACATCGCAGAAAGATACTACCTGGCTGAAATCCCTGTGCACCCAATATATGCGCTGCCATTATACTACGTGCATCTGCGATGGCACCGGCGGCAATAACAGGTACGGATACGTGGTCTGTTATCTCCGGAATAAGTGCCATACTGCCTACCTGTGGCAAGGGGCTTCCTGGCAAAAAGCTACCCCGGTGCCCACCAGCTTCAATACCCTGGGCTACAATGGCGTTGATACCTTTTTGCTCCAGTATCAGTGCTTCTTCTACACAGGTAGCGGTACCAATAAGATATACCCCGGCGTCTTTTAATAGCCGGATACTTGCATCATCCGGGATGCCGAAAGTGAAGCTGACAATATTAACATGTTGCTCAAGTAATAAGGATAGCTGGTCGTGATAAGTGTAAAAGGGCGCTTCTTCGCTAATCAGTGCTTCATCATTGATCCCATATTTACCTGCTATTGCTGTTAGCAATGTTTTCATCGTATTGATCTCCGCAGCAGTACTGGCGGGCAACGTGTGCATAAAGAGGTTCACTGCAAATGGCTGTTGGGTAAGCCGGCGGGTAGCGCTTATCAGTTGGCTGCTTTCTTCCTTGCTGAGTCCGCCTATCGGTAATGATCCAAGACCTCCTGCATTGGATACTCCGGCTACCATAGCCGGGGTAGTGACACCCAGCATAGGTGCCTGGATCACGGGGTATTGTACTTTTAGCTGGTCTTTCAGTATACTGCTCCAATTCATGGTACAAATGTTTTGATGGGTGCTGTAAAATTACAGCATTCCACCTGTTTAATCAGCTGTTCAGTGAGGCAATATTATGGCTGATCTGCCTGATGCGGGAGGCCCATACTTTATATAACAGGAATACCTGCACGGGGAGCAAACCCAGTAAAGCAAGGAGCCAGTATTTGTGTGGGGTCCATTGTACCGTGATGAGGAAGAACAACAAAAATGCGCCTATGCTAACCACCCTGGAAAGGATGGAGATGCGTGCATAGTTCTTCAGACCAGACAGGTATTGTTGCAGGGACTGGCTTAAGTTGATACCGGATATTTTATTCCGGTGCACCATATATCCCACTACACTGTGCAGCAGCATGAATCCAATAGCGGCTACCAGCAATACATTGGCATAAAATGGTTTTTTATCACCGTCAAAAAAGTCGTAATACACCAGCAGGAAAGCGCCCCAGCCAATAGTTTCAATGATCAGCTGACGTCTGATTCCTTTTAAAACAGGGTGACGGTTTTCCTGTATCATTTTGCCCAGTGCTTCCGGGGTAGTGCTCGCTGTATGAATACCTTTCCAGGTAGATTTGAAATTATCTTCGTTCATGTGTTGGGAGATTTAAGATGGTTTTAATTTTAGTTTTGATCCTGTTCAGTTTAACGCCGATGTAGTTTTCATTGATGCCGGAGATCTCTGCCATTTCCTGGTAACTGAGGTCTTCCAGGTACAAGGTAATCAGGGCCTTTTCTCCATCATCCAGCTGCTGGAGGGCATTAAAAAACTGTTCCTGCTGGAGGTGGAGGCTATCTCCGGAAGTATCTGGAATATCTTCCGGCAAACTGGCCCCGTAAATGATGGGAGGCTTCCGTTTCCGAAAAGCAGCCATGGCAGTGTTTAAGGCAATGCGGTACATCCAGGAGGTTATCTTGGATGCCCCTTTGAAACCAGGGTAGGACTTCCACAGTTGAAAGATGATTTCCTGGAACAGATCCTCCCGGTCTTCTTGCTGATCCCTGTACAGCCGGCAGATTTTATGCAGGATGGCCTGGTGCTGATGAAGGAGCTGTAAAAAATCCTGTTCACTCATGTCCTGCTGTTTTATGGAAAGTAACAAGGATACCACGCTGTACGATGGTAAATGTGATAATGCAAATATTATACATAGGCAGTTATGTTTTGCTTTATTAGTTGCATAAAAAGGTAAAAACTTACAACCATAGCAAAAAAACGGGTAGGATGGGGGGAAATAAGCCAAGGCTTATGCCGGACAGTGGGGCAACAAGGGACGTGGAAAAGAGGGGAGATAATCCCGATATACTTTGATAGAAATATACTGGTTACAGGCTGACGGCTTTTGCTGCCAGCGGGTGATAATGGTCCGTTAATACCGCTTAGTATACGGTAGCAGGTGTTTGTTCGGCCATCAGATCAGCTATGCGGTGCGGACCGGTAATAATATCCGCTTTGAGATCGCTTAAAATTGAATACAGCCCAAAATAGGTCCTGTTGATGTATAAAGAATGGCGGGAGCCGCGGGCTACCTTTGATTCTTTTATTTCTTTCAACCCATAGAGATAATCCATATAATCGTAGATTTCCCGGAAATAGGCTTCATTACCAAAATCAAAACGTTCCTGGGTAAAAGGCAGGGTAAGCAGGTCGATCATCTGCTGAAAAAGACCGGAAAAGAAAGTGATCTCTTTTTCTGTATCAGTGGGATGGATCATTTCCAGGTTGGTATAAATCTCCCGGCGTTGCACTTCGTCTTTTAGTATTTCCTTGTCTACCAGTTTAAAGTAATTCACATAGAAGTGTTCCGGGATCTCTTTCACACAGCCAAAGTCAAAAATACCTACGGTACCATCTTCCCGCATCAGGAAATTACCGGGATGCGGATCGGCATGTACTTTTCTGAGCTGGTGTACCTGGAACTGGTAAAAGTCCCAGAGGGCCTGACCTATTTTGTTACGCGCTTCCTGGGAAGGGTTTTGCAATAAAAATTCTTTCAGATGCTGTCCCTCCAGCCAGTCCATCGTAATGATACGGTCACTGGATAGGGCAGGGTAATAGCCGGGAAACACCAGGTTGGGAATATGAGCACACTGCCCGGACAGTTCCACGGAACGTTGCAGCTCCAGTTTGTAATCTGTTTCTTCCAGCAGTTTACTTTCTATCTCGTCAAAGTATTTGTCCATATCTACTTCATTCATACCTACGATGCGGATGGCAAAAGGTTTTACAAGACGGAGATCAGACTTCACACTATTGGCTACCCCGGGGTATTGTATTTTTACGGCCAGTGGGTTGCCCCATTTCCAGGCTTTGTGTACCTGGCCAATAGAGGCAGCATTGGCGGCTTTGAGTTCAAATTTATCATACAGCTGGGTAGGTGATTGCCCCAGTGTTTTCATGAAGGTATTTATTACCAGTGGGCCGGATAAGGGAGGGGCACTGTATTGCGACATGGCGAATTTATCAGAGTAAGCTTTGGGAAGCATACCTTTATCCATGCTCAGCATCTGCGCTACTTTTAAGGCACTGCCTTTCAGGCTGCTCAGGGTGTCGTATATATCGGCGGCATTGTCCTCATGTAATGCATCCTTGTTGATGGAGGGATCCATGAGTTTGCGCGTATAATGTTTGATATAATTGGTTCCTACTTTCAGTCCGGTTGTAACAAAGCGTCCCGCCCTCTCTACCTTGGTGGTAGGAATGTTCGATTGTTCCTTCATGTCGGTATCCTCCTTATTTTCTGGTAAAAATGAACTTCCCGAAATCCAGCAAGCTGTCTATCGTATTGGAACTGATAAGCTGAAAACTGAGCGCTACTGCTTTTTCAATGGCGGCATCTGTCATTTCAAAACCTTCGCTGGTATCATCAATCCAGTATTTGAGCACAAAAAGCGCCTGCAGCCAGAAGCCGTGTACGTATTTGTCAGATACATACTTGCGCTCCTTGATCTCGTTAGACAGATAACCTTCTTTGACCAGGTTGCCGGCATATACCAGGAAGGCCCGGCGAAACAGTTCCAGTTTCTCGCGGTGCAGGGTGGGGAAAGCAGACCTGCTATGCAGCTGCAGGATATAGCTCCTGTTTTCCTTCAGCTTTTGTACCCATAAAAAATAGAAGGCCAGCAGCTTTTCCTGTGCAGCATATTGCTGATAGGTTTCATCTTCCTGCAACTGATTTACAGTGTCCTGGAAAATAGCTAACCAGATATCTTTTTCTATGGCTTCAAAGGAAGCATAATAGTCATAGAAAGTGGATTCCGGAAGGTCCAGTGTTTTGCAGAATGCAAAAACGGAAACAGGTTTTTTACCATGTTCCAGCAGGTATAATTTATAGGCTTCGCGGATCTGATTTTTGTCCATAACGAACGATTTTTAAGATGGGTATTTTTATGACTAAAGGGCAAACAGGTTCCAGAATACGAAATTACGTCACCTGAGCATATAACGGTGATTATTTCCTGCAATTTCACATTTGTTTAAGTAAAAAAAGGGCCAATCCAGTTAGGATCAGCCCTCTTTAACACTAAATGTTGGCTTCAACTATTTTGTTTCCAGCAACTTGAAGAACTGGTCAAGCTGAGGAAGGATCACAATGCGGGTACGACGGTTGGCTGCACGGCCTTCCGGTGTATCATTGCTCGCTACCGGGATGTATTCACTTCTACCCGCAGCGGTAATACGGGCGGGAGCAATACCATACTGGTTTTGTAATACCCGGGTAATGGCAGTAGCACGTTTTACACTCAGATCCCAGTTGTCCAGCAATACGCCGGATTTGTAAGGATTGGAGTCGGTATGACCTTCTACCATGAATTCAATATCCGGTTGGTTATTCAACACCTTGGCCACCTTACCCAATACTTCACTGGCGCGGTCGGTGATGTTGTAGCTACCGCTTTTAAACAGCAGTTTGTCGGAAATGTCGATATACACCACTCCCTTTTCTACCTTGATGTTGATATCCTGATCGTCCAGGTTACCGATAGCACCCTTCAGGTTCATTACCAGGGCCATATTCAGGGAATCTTTCCGGGCAATCGCTGATTGCAGGTTCTGGATGTAGGCATCCTTGGCGCCGATATTATCCAGTGATTTCTTGATACTTTCTGCCTGTGAGTTGGAGATCACAGAAAGGTCTTTCAGCTGATTGAGCATCTGACTGTTGTTGCCCTTCAGTGCTTCCATCTGCTCTAATAATGATTTGATACGTGCTTCATAAGAGTTTTTAGCATCTCTTCCATTCTGTTCGCAATCCCGCAACTTGCCTTGTAAATCCGAGTAATTACCGTTCAGCTGGGCATATCTGGCTTCAGATGCCTTAAACTTCTTCGTACTTACGCAGGAAAACAATACCATAGAAAATGGCACGACAAATAATAAATGCTTAAGTTTCATATAGCTGTTGTTTGTTATTTAATGGTTACTGCCCGTAATTCTGCCAAAATCAAGCCATGTTTATTTCACTTCCACGAATTAAGAAACTATTTGGCAATTCCGGCATTAGATTTTTCTAATCACAAACGGAAGTCTTGCGTGTGTATATGCTTAAAGCATTGACCAGCAAAGAGTACCAGGTTTGTGTGGTATAGGATGATGCAAAAAAGATAGGACAAAATTAACACTTCCTTAGGAGGTGAAATATGATATAAATCAAGGGAGAGGAATAAATAAAAATGGGCACCTTATCCTTATAAATGAGTGAAAAAAATAATAATATAAGCTGCAAAGCCGGTATAAACGCTGATTACTCCTCCTCCTCCAATTTGCGGCAAATAATATGTATCATTGTTTAAAAATGTGTAAGTTTGTCGTTTAGGAATTGTTCAATGCTGCCACTCCCACGTTATGCCTTTGCATTTGATTGATAGCACATATTATTTGGTATGCTTTTAAAGCCGGTCTATAGCGATATGGAGCTGCTTCAAAAGATAGCGCTAGGAGATGAGCATGCCTTTTCCCTGTTCTATTATAGGTACAACAAAACAATTTATCTTTTTGCTTACCGTATTCTTGATTCGGAAGCATTGGCTGAGGAGCTGATGCAGGAAATCATGTTGAAGATATGGATGATGGGGGATGAGCTGCTCCGGATAGAACATGTTGGTAATTACCTGCGTGTCATGTGCAGAAACCGTTGTTACAACCAATTGCGGCAGTTAAGACGTGAAGCCGGTAAAAATAAAATGGCAGCGGCAGACTGGCAGGAAGGGAGCAATGAAACCGAAGAAAGTATCTTCTTAAACGATGCCAGGAACCTGCTGGAAGAGGCTATTGCCAGGTTACCTGCACAGCAGCGTGAGGTATATAACCTGTGCCAGATCCAGGGTCTTAAATACGAAGAAGCTGCCAGTAAGCTCAATATTTCTGTTTTAACTGTACAATCTTACATGAAAATCGCCCTGCGCTCCGTACGGAACACCATGCGCAATACCATGCGAAACTACACCGGGATCACAGTCATACTGACCATCTTAAAACTCTTTTAACCCGCTTTAAATTTATTTTGTGTCCTATACCCCCGATGCCATGTTAGGTGGTGTCTTTTAAGTAATGGAACCAAATAGAATTATACTGCTATACCAAAAAATCAAACGAAAAACCGCTTCTGAAGAAGAACAGCGGGAGTTTGACCAGTTGTTACAAGATGAACAGGCGGAAGAAGCCCTTAAAATGTATTGGGACCAGCAATGGCCCGAAGTGTTGGCGGAAGATAAGTCTGCTTTACAGATCCGTAATGAACAGGAAATCCTCCATAACATCCTTGCCCAGCGTGTACTTCCTGATAGCAAAGCAAGCCATAAAAAATCCAGTACCTATAAATACCTGGCTGCTGCAGCCAGCATCCTGCTCATCGTAGCTACGGGGCTATTCTTTTTCCTGCAGCGTAATACCTTGCCACAACATCAGGCTGATACAGCCTATACCATTGTACCCGGAAAAAATAGTGCTACGCTTACCCTCGCCAATGGGAAAAAAATCTTCCTTTCTGATGCTGCAAATGGCGAGCTGGCAAAAGAGGCTGGTGTAAAGATCTCAAAATCTGCCGGTGGGCAAATCATTTACGAAATTATAGGGGGGGCAGCGGGTAACACCGATCAATGGAATGCCCTTTCTACCTCAAATGGAGAAACTTATCGGATACGGTTACCCGATCAGAGTGAGGTTTGGCTTAATTCGGCTTCTACGCTTAAGTATCCGGTAAGCTTTGCCAATCGCGCCAATAGAAAGGTGGAGCTGATCGGAGAGGCGTATTTTGAGATTGCAAAAGATATGAAACACCCTTTTATTGTAGAAAGTAAAGCACAGCAGATCGCGGTTTTAGGTACGCATTTTAATGTGAATGCTTATGACAATGAAGACCATACAAAAACAACATTAATAGAAGGCAGTGTAAAGGTGCAAAGCCTCAGCTCAACCCAAACCCCGGCACAGGTGATCCTAAAGCCCGGACAACAAGCTATTTTGACCAATCAGGTGTTCAGTGTGCAGCAGGCAGACATCGAGGAAGCCATCGCCTGGAAAATGGGCTTCTTTAAATTCAGGGACGAAAATATCCAGAGCATCATGCGCAAAGTAGCACGCTGGTACAACGTAGAGGTAGTATACAAAGGAGAAATTCCACAAAGCGGATTAGAAGGTACCGTTTCACGTTATCAGGACATCACCCGGTTATTAGACATGTTACAATCTACCGGACTGGTAAAATTCAAGGTCAGCCAAAACAAAATTATAGTCAGCCAGTAACCAAATATATTAACCAAAATTTTAAAGAGATATGAAAATAAAAGCTATGTGACTTTGTTTACGGAAGCTTAGTGCAATAAAAAACGTGAAAGTGTGTCACCACTTCCACGTTAATAGGCCTGGGCTATTCAATACCTGGATTCTATCCGTATAAAATACTAGAAAAGAAATCTTGAATAAACCCAAACAACCAAAAGTATGAATTTAAATGCTTTTATCAAGCTAGTTATGCACATAACTGGCCGATATAAAAAAATATTATCAGTTATGAGGATAACTGTATTGCTATTGCTGATGGGGCTCATGCAGGTAAGTGCTAAAAGCGTTGCACAGCGGATCAACCTGTCGGTACAGAATGCCAATATGCAGGATGTCATTGAACAGTTGAGAAAACAAAGCGGCTACAATTTTTTGTATATTAAAAAAGAGGTGCTCAGCAGGGCTAAACCTGTTACGGAAGAGCTCATTGAGGCTACCATAGAGGAGGCCCTCAACAAGATTTTTGCCGTGCAGCCCCTGATTTATCAGATCAAGGACAAAACTGTGATCATCAAACCCTCGGCAGATAAACCGGTTATAAAGGTGCAGCAAAAAAGCATTACCGGTAGTGTAACAGATGAAAAAGGCGAAATACTGATCGGGGTATCTATTTTGGTAAAGGGAACCCAGACAGGTACCGTTACCGATGCGCAGGGAAAATATACGATTGCGGCCAACTCCGGATCTGTATTGGTGTTTAGGTATATCGGCTACCAGACGCAGGAAGTTACCGTAGGTTCGGAAAATCCAATCAATGTATCGCTGCTCGCAGTGCCCGGTGGGCTGGATGAAGTAGTCGTTATTGCTTATGGTACGCAAAAGAAAGAAACGGTTACCGGCGCAATAGCTTCCATCCGGACCAGAGAAATTAAACAAAGCCCGGCAGCCAACTTAGCCGTAACCCTGGCCGGAAGATTACCCGGCCTAACCTCCATTCAGCGGAGTGGTCAGCCAGGGCGGGATATCACGCAGCTGTTTATCAGGGGACAGGGAACAATAAATGCCCAAAGCCCGATCATCCTGGTAGATGGTATTGAACGCGACCTGACGTATATTGATCCTAATGAGGTAGAGTCTATTACCATTTTAAAGGATGCCTCCTCTACCGCCATTTTTGGGGTGAGGGGTGCCAATGGGGTTATTCTGGTGACAACAAAACGGGGTACCTCCGAAGAGCCTGAAATCAACTTTGTTGCAGAAGCCGGCGCACAAGACTTTCCACGTTTCATCACTCCGGTCAATGCCTACGACTTTGCCTCCCTGAGAAATCTCGCATTGACCAACGATGGCCTGCCTGCTGAATATTCTGCAGACGCGCTGAAATATTATAAAAGTCAGGAAGATCTCTTACGTTATGCTAATACAGACTGGCGTAAACTGCTGGTTAAAAACTATTCTTATCAGCAACGCTATAACCTGAATGTTTCGGGAGCAAGTAAAAACACCAGGTATTTTGTAAATGCCGGCTACCTGAACCAGGGCGGACAGTTCAATACTGAAAGAGATCTCAACTATGATCCAAGCTTTAAACTCAACCGCTACAATTTCAGATCTAATATTGATATTCAGCTTAACAAAAATCTGAAAGCATTTCTAAATGTGGCCGGTTACCTGGAGCAACGCAACAGTCCTTATGCTGTAGGGGGGGATAACCCGATAGACTGGATCATTTACTTTATGAACCGTATGCCTGCAGTGGTGCCAGGACCGCTTACCCCCGATGGGCAGGTTATTACCTATTCGGATATTGATCATCCTGCCTATGGCCTGATTAACCGTTCCGGTTATACCCAGCAAAAAAGAAGTAACGTATTGGCCACCTACGGTATGGAACAAAATCTTGATTTTATTACCAAAGGATTATCTGTAAAGGCGATCGTTTCATTTGATGCCCGCACCGTGAATAATCTGGAAGCTACCAGGAAATACGAAAAGTATATACAGATCATTAACCCTAACCTGCAGGGAGTTGATGGCAGGGACAGTGTTTATTACCGGCCATTCAACAATGACCAGAATACCCCTTTAACTATTGGCGGCGGACGAAGCTTTGAAACGCTCTCTAATTTTCAGGGGTTTGTAAATTATGCCAAAACTATCGGTAAGCACGATTTGTCGGGTATGTTACTGTACCAGCAACAAAATAATATTATCAATAACGAATTGCCCTTCAAATTAATGGGGATGGCTGCCCGTGTTACTTATGGCTATAATGCCAGGTATTTCCTGGAATTTAATGCAGGGTACAATGGTTCAGAACAGTTTGCAGCAGGACAGCGTTTTGGATTCTTTCCAGCCGTTTCTGCCAGTTGGCTCATTTCTAATGAATCCTTCCTGCATGACAATTCAATATTCAATTTGCTGAAATTGAGAGGTTCTTTTGGTAAAGTGGGCAACGACCGTATCGGCAACCGGAGGTTCTTATACCTCGATGATATCCAGGTGGTAGGTGGTGGCTTTTCCGGAAGCCTGGGCAATGGACAGACCATCAATTATAACCTCCTGAAAAATGCGCAGTTACAATGGGAGGTGGCCAAAAAATATAACCTGGGTTTAGAAGTTGGTTTATTTAACCAGTTTAACCTGGTGGCTGATGTGTTTTATGAGAAGAGAGATAATATCCTGCGCAACAGAGGTATCATCCCTGAACTCAATGGCCTTCCAATGGAGGTATTGCCACCAGTCAATATTGGTGTGGTAGAAAACAAAGGATATGAAATAGAACTGAATTACAAAAAAGCCTTTAGCAAAGACCTGTCATTGCTGGCCCGTATCAACCTGAACTATGCAACGAACCGCCAAATTTATGCGGATGAGCCTTTGCTGCCGCAAGACTACGCCTACCGGTACAGAGAAACTGACTACCGGATCGGGCAGATGTTCGGGTACATTGTAGACGGGTATTTCGCTGATCAGAACGACATCGCCAAATCTCCGGTACAAAATGTGGGCGGACATGAATCCAGGCCCGGTGACTTTAAATACAAAGACCTGAACAATGATGGTGTTATCAACGAACGCGATATAGCTCCTATCGGCTATTCCAACGTTCCGGAATACCAATATGGTGCGGCGTTTAACCTGACCTACAAAGGATTGGATTTTAGCGTCCTGTTCCAGGGCATTTCAAATGTTTCCAACTACTACAGCGATCAGGGTGTTTTTGGGGATAAAAATTATGTAGCCAGGCACCTGGAAAGCTGGACTGCAGAACGTGCTGCCAGCGGAATGCCTATCAATTATCCCCGCCTTTCTACACAGGCTAATCCTAATGAAAGGCCAAATTCTTTTTTTATTCTCAACGCAAGCTACCTGCGCTTAAAAAATATGGAAATAGGCTACACTTTCCCTGCCAGATGGAGCAAGGCAATCGGCGCAAAACGTTTGCGTATTTACGCCAACGGTCTCAATCTCCTTACCTGGGATAAACTACCTACCAAAGAGTTTGATCCGGAGCTGACAAACAGTCGCGTTTACCCGATTACAAGGCTCTATAATTGGGGCGTAAACTTCACATTTTAATCAGTAACCAAGATGAAACATATTTTAAGCATTTTTATGTTGCTTGCCTTACTGGCAACAGGCTGTACTAAAAATTACCTGAACATCACACCCGATGGCAGGACCACACTCGATGATATATTTAAAGATGAGAAACGCACCGAGGCATACCTGAACAGGGTATACGGACAGATGCCCAGCTACTTCTGGAAATACGGCTTTTTTGATTTTCTGGCTCCTTTTTCTGACGAAGCTTATGCTTACAGCGGGGCAGTAATGGGTTGGTCAGCCGGGGTGCTGAATTCCGGTGGTAACCCTTTACATACCCACCAGGAGCGAGGTAAAGGTGCTTATCATTATGGCACCTTCTGGGCCGGAATCCGGGATGCCAATATGTTCCTTGAAAATGTAGCAACGGCCAATATCCCAAGCGCCGGCAACCGGGCACGTTTTCGGGGTGAAGCCCAAATGTTAAGGGCTTTTTATTTCTGGGAACTCATAAAAGAATATGGCCCAATGCCGATAGTGACTGCTCCATTTACCAATGATTTTGATTATACTTCCCTGAAGCGTCCTACCTTCCAGGAATGTGTTGATTTCATTGTGAAAGAATGCGATGAAGTCATTGCCAACGACAATATACCTGTACGTATCACGATAGAAGCGGAGCGCGGACGATTTACCAAGGCGGTTGCCTATGCTGTAAAATCTCAGGCATTGCTGTACAATGCGAGCCCTTTATGGAATAGCGGTAACGACAAAAGTAAATGGGAAGCAGCATCGCTGGCCGCTCAAAGTGCCATCAATGCGCTGACTACGCAAGGTTATACTTTGGTGGATAATTATGGGGATTACTTTTTAAGTAAAACTGACATCAGTAGTTCACCGAGAGATAAAGAAACTATTTATGAAATATTTGAACCCCAGATAGATCCGGTATTCAGCATCATCAACAGTATACCCAGTAAGCCGGGAATGTTTAAAGTAGGGGCCACCCCTACGCAGGAACTGGTAGACAGTTACGACATGCAGGCTACAGGCGAACCCATCATTACAGGTTATCAGGATGCTGATCATACCCAACCGATCCTCAATCCGGCATCCGGATATAATCCTGCACAGCCCTATGAGGGACGCGATCCCAGATTTTACGCAACGGTATGGTACAATGGTGCTGTGTATGATAACATAGGAGGAAGTCCACATATCATGGAAACCTATGTAGGGGGGACCGATCAGCTATTGAAAGCACCTATAGGCTGGGCATTTACCCGGACCGGTTACTATTTGCGTAAATTCATTGACCCCCGTTTGCAATCTGGCCAGCCAGAAGATACCCGCTTTAAAAAATACCGTTTGGCAGAGCTTTACCTTAACCTTGCCGAAGCTGAAAATGAAGCTCATGGGCCAACAAATATCGCCCGGGAGGCCGTGAGGAAAATAAGGGCCAGAGTGAATATGCCTGATTTTCCGGCTAACTTATCACAGCAGCAGTTTCAGGAGCGTGTCCGTAAAGAACGCAGGGTAGAACTGGCTTTTGAAGAGCATCGCTTCTGGGATGTACGCAGATGGAAAATACTAAACCAGACGGATAAACTGGTGACCGGTATGGAAATCATCAAACAACCCGACAATAGCTTTACCTATTCACGTTTCGTAACCGAGCGCAGAAATGCATGGAGTGATAAATTCCTGATCTTACCGATACCGATTAAGGAAACTGCCATCATTCCGGATTTTAATCTCAACCAGAATCCCGGTTGGTAAAGCCCGTTTTCAAAGTATGTAAACTTAAATAAGATCATTATGTTTTCCATAAACCTTTATGTCAGCTTTATGCTTTTAGCTGCGTCCATTTTGGGCTGCAATAAAAACCTGGTAGAAAATAAAGAGACAATTGAAGTAAAGGAGGGGCAAAATAACGGGGGCCAATTACTAACGCCGGCGGAGGAACGTTATATCGTTTTTTTTCTGACCAATACCAGTGTTGACCAGGCCGATAGTGAAAATATAGGAAGAGATGCCAATCCGGCCTATACTTTTGTAGGAGAGCTGCCGCATATTTTTGGTCCGATAACTGCTGATGCCCCCTACAAGTATGCATTTGGATTATCAGGGCCTATGCTTTTAACCCAATCGGTTCAACAAATGCAATACCAGGTGAATAAAGCCTTTGATATTGCAGAAAAATACAACGTACCGGTATATTTTCAGTTGGATGACATCAACAATTACACCGTTGAATTTGGGAGTGATGCAACTCCTAAATTTTATGAAAACCCCTCCTGGTGCGAATGGGTGGCATTTCCCGGGGCAGGGGAAACCTGGGGAGGGCAGGCCAACGGACGCTTACCTTACTACTGGTTCAATTGGGGTAACTGGATGCATGCCAAGGCTTTCCCCAACTTACAATCACCTGGTTTCAGGGCCTTTGTAAAAAGCCAGCTGGAGAATGGGGTATTACCGGTGCTGAATACCCGGTACAACCAATTAAAAACACAGGGGAAAGGCTACCTCTTTGCAGGAATGGCTATTGGCTGGGAAACCCACATTCCCGATTATTCGGCAGACAATACCCTGTACAACGTAAACCCTGCTGCATTGCCTGTAAATGCCAATCTGGGAGATCAGATGCAGCCCTGGGAAGCGGGCAAACTGGGATATGCTGCCTTGCATACTTTAGGCTACACCGCCTACAACAAAGAAAGATTGTACCAGGTGATCCACGATTATTCAGAATTTTTAGCTAAAACAGTTTATGATAGTGGCATTCCCAGGGAAAAGATCTTTTCTCATATTGTGGGGATCAAGTCCAGTCAGCCGAACTTATCGACCACATTTGCACCACCCATCTGGACGGCAGTTAATAATTATTCTATTCCGGGTTTTACCCTTTCGCCGGTAAGTTGTCCTTATGACCTGAACACGTTAAAAGCAGAGATCCAGCTTGCAGATCCTCAACAGACCAACTTTGGTAATGTAGAAGGTTATAGCATTGGTGTAAACGGTTCTTTTGCACAGGCCGACGCTTATTTTGGCGATATGTTTGGTCATGGAGCAGCTATGGTGGCCGTATTCGGCTGGGGTAGGGAACCGGCCACTTCCGACTTTGCTGTATCACATAGTCCTGCAAGCCCATTTGTACAGGCCGCAAAAAAATGGCTGGGTAAAGAGGTGAAGGTATGGTCATTTGCCACGGAAGCAGCAGGTTGGACCGCAGGAAATGATATTAGCGGGTTTGGCTGGAATAACGCTGCCATAGGAGGAAATATTACCGGTGCCGATGCATTTATAGTATCGGGGGATAACCTGAACATCAACCTGGACAACTGCCGCTATGTGGTGGTCAGGATCAGGAACACTTCTCCACAAACCATCGGACAGGTTTATTTTACCACCACTACTGATATGGTATGGAATGACACAAAAGAGCTATCCTTTAGTATAAATCCTAATACTGATTTTACCACGTATACCATCGACATGTCTGCTGTTCCCGGATGGACAGGTACTTTAAAACAGCTGCGCATTGACCCCTGTAATGCTATGCCTGGTACACCCGTTAGCGGATCTTTTCAAATCCAATATATCAAGATGATTAATTAAAAGTAGTTGATAGATATATGGGCGGGGCTGACCAGTATTTTTTGGTCGGCCCCTTATTTTTAATGAGAGGTATATATTAAAAATATCAACTGTATGCATGTCAGGGGATAAGCTCCAATGCTTTTTCCAGTTGGGGATCGTGACCAGCCTGTATGGCGGCTTTGTTATAAGGAACTGCCACATCCGGAGGCACGCCAATACCTTCATAACGGCTGCCATCCTTAAACCGGAATGCACTGGAACCCAACGAAAGGGAGGAATTACCATCTTCGAAAGTGAATTGACCACTATTCATATCCATGTTCCTGAAGATAGCAGCAGTGCGCCCAAAGGTGCGTTCCCCCACTGCTTGTCCATTGCCGTTGGGCAGGGCTTTTACAGCCATCGTAGTGGCTTCTGCCATACTACCTGTATGGATATCACAGAGCACAATGACGGGTTTGTCGAATGCTTTGGATCCTGCGGGTGGTGTTACATAAGCGGGTACCCAGGGACCATAGTCCAGGCGACCATTACCATTTTTAAAGCGATTGGCTCCATACACATATGGTTCTCCTGCAAGGCGGCCCACTATAAAGTCCAGATCGGTAGTGTTACCGCCACCATTGCCACGCATATCAATGATCAATCCCTTTATATCTGCCAACGGGTGGGTTACCTGATCGATATAGTGTTGTATAGCTATCTTTACGGTATTGTGGTCCTCTTTTGTATATAGGTCTTTTACCCGGAAGGAGCTGATGCGTAAATACAATACTGGTTTTGTTTTCAATTGCCCCGATATTACATTTACTTCCAGGGCATTAGGGTCATTGGGATCTTCGGGTACCGTTCCTGTTACATAGCCTGCCTGCAGGTATTGGGATGGGATGGTTTTCATAAAATGCTGCAGCGGAATGGAATCATGATAGTCGCCACGGTTTAGCTGACGGGCAGTGACCGGTGCATAAAAGAAATTATCATAACCCTGTGCCCCCCAGTATCTGCGGGTAATCCACAAATGTCCTTCCTGCATATGTGCCATCATCTCCGAAAAATACTGGTTAGCCCTGGTATTGTCTTCTGCTTTGTTCAGGTCCAGGTGGGCAAACAATGGCTGGTATTTACGGTACACCTCATCCCAATTGGTGGAGTCAACATCCCATATAGGATAATTTACATTAAGACCATTCCAGAATGCTTCGAATATCTGGTTGAAGTCCATACTGCTGTAATGTTCCGGCCGTACAGGTACCGGACTGATACTTTTATGGCATGCCATCAGCAACAGAAAAAACGGGAGTATATATTTTTTTGAGCGTAGATACATAAGAGCTGAATTTTAACGGGAGATAGTGATCATACCACCCAGTTGTACGGAAAAGGTTTCATTGTAACGTGGCACGAGATGGACCATGTAGTTTTTCTGCTGATCGGTGAACGCTACTGTATAGCGGCCTGTAATGAACAACAGGTAATTGGGTACAGGACTGTATTCCACACCAATGCCTGCTAGTCCGCCCCATTCCATACGCCGGTCTTTGGTACCGTTAAATGTATATTTTTCGCTGTAGTGATAGGGCCGGTACATATCGAAGATGGAGGTATACTTTTCAGGTGTTTCCACTACATTCTCCATATTAGGCTGAGTCCCCTTTCGTTTGCTGGACATCCACCAGGCGGTATAGCCACCAAGATCAAGGAAGCCTTTTATCTTTGGGCCGCCAAAGCTGAAATGTGCCATCACTGGTAACTGCAGGTAATTATTGATGGTCTTTTCATAGATGCCATCGTAATAACCGGAACGGTACATCTCATAATTTTTCTGCGCGAATTGTAAGCCTGTTTGCGCACTTAACCAGGTATTGAAAGTATACCTTACGGGCACGCCTACTTCAAATATGGTACTGGCTTTATAAGCGGTAAATGGCCGGTTGGAGATGTCCGTATGCAGGTAATTTCTGCCGGCTCCAGCCTGTATGCCAATAGAAAATTGTGCACGTAATGGTGCTACAGCTATTAGCATAGAGGGTAACAATAAATAGAGTCGTTTCATGTAGGAGGTGAAAATTAATTACAGAATATTGGGTTATCATTCATCAGAACAAATGTATTAACATTTTGTTCGAAGTCAGCGGAAAAAGTAAAGCACTTTTCCTGGAAGCTAGTGTGTTTTATTTTCGTTTGTGCTTATGGGTATCGCTATTCCCGGTCAGTGCAGCTTTTGCTGCAATGACCCGGGTGGACTGTTTCTGCAATACAAGTAGGGGACTTAAAGTTATTTTTTGTGATGGCGGCTATTACTGTGTTTACTTTTATAATGTTTTCTGCCGCCGGTATTACCCCTTCCACCACCTCTGGAATTGCCTGGTTTATAAGCGGGGGTAGCGCCAAATTGTTCCGGTACTACTGCTTTGGTGATAGGATGGCCCAGGATCTTTTCAATGCGGGCCATTTTGCCTTGTTCTTTTTCACTGATAAAAGTGTAGGCAGTGCCTTCCGTAGCGGCTCTGGCAGTACGTCCTATACGGTGGATATAGTCTTCCCCGTCGTTGGGTACATCATAGTTTACAACGAGGTCAATATCTTCAATGTCTATACCACGGCTCAGGATATCCGTAGCTACGAGGATTTTCAGCTTTTTGTTTTTAAAGTCGATCAGCACCTGCTCGCGTTGCTCCTGCTCCAGGTCGGAGTGAATCTCTGCTGCAGAAAATCTGGCCCGTTTCAGCTCACTGGATAATTGTTTTACATTTTGTTTGCGGGAGCAGAAAATCAGGATGCTGCCAAATTCTTTTTGCTGTAAAATGTATTTGATCAGCGGAATTTTTTGTTGCTCATAAACCACAAAACCTTCCTGTACAATTTTCTCCGGTGGTTTGGAAATGGCAATATTGATCTCTACCGGTTGGTGAAGGATCTTCAGCGCCAGCTTCCGGATATTATCCGGCATCGTAGCAGAAAACATCAGGTTTTGCCTTTGTTTGGGCAGAAAAGAGATGATCTTGATGATATCGTCAGAAAAACCCATGTCGAGCATACGGTCGGCTTCATCTAATACCAGGTATTTTAAACCGTCCAGTTTTACATAACCCATATTCAGGTGGGCAATCATACGGCCAGGAGTACAGATCACAATATCCACGCCGGTAGAAAGTGCCTTTCTTTCGGTTGCGAATAATGCCCCGCTGCCACCACCATATACTGCAATAGAGCTGATAGAAGTAAAGTAGGAAATCCCTTCCAGGGTTTGGGCAATCTGTACGGCCAGCTCACGGGTAGGCACGATGATCATCGCATTGATCTTATGCGGGTCATGTTGCTGAGTGATTAAATTATGGATCACCGGTAATAAAAAGGCGGCCGTTTTGCCGGTGCCGGTTTGTGCACATGCTAAAACATCTTTGCCTGCTATAATAGGAGGGATAACAAGTTCTTGTACGGGGGTTGCTGATTGATAACCCATGGAATCTATACCATCAAGCACACTGTCGTCCAGGCCAAATTCGTAAAAATTCAAAATATGTCTGTTTTTTCAATAATGTAATAATATAAAGATAAGTAGATAAAGGAGATGTAGAATCATCTTTCCCAAATTCCTTTCCAGATAAATCCCCCCGATGGGTCTATGACCCCATATTTCCTGGCCGCTACTTCCTGTTTGCCAGGTATTCAATAAGTGCGGTGCTTTATAAGAGATTAATTATCATATAGATATCTTATGTCAACCCCTATGAAAAGTTTATACTTTCTTAAGGTTGTTCCGCATATTATCCATAAATATCCCATAGATATCCCGTAGATATTCCGACTAGCTACATTGTCGGGATATCTACGGGATATATACGGGACATATACGGGATATCTACGGGATATCCCTATGCAAACACAGGCCCATGTTGGGATTAGGTCTAGTCCTGGTATAGGTTTACACCTTTTGCTAATAAATCCTGGTAGCGGTTGACAACCCTGCGGTTATGAGGATAAGCTGGAGATAGTCCGGAAATGGAAAATTTTGTACCTTTACGGAGCTTACACACAGGCTTGTACCATTTTCTTTTTGGGCAGGCATCCCTTATCCCCTGGATTTTTATTGTTGTTATACCCTGTATCCCCTTATTCCCCTGGTTTTCAATTTTTCCGCCATACGCGGAACGGACTTCTTATGTTTTATTTCCAATGAAGAATATTATTATCGCGCCACCTTTCTGGCTGCTGGTTATTTTGATCGGGTTTCCGCAGATCAGTGAAACCATTTATACGCCAGCTTTACCACAGCTGGCGGAGCACCTGCATACTTCGGGCAACTGGATGCAGGCATCTTTAAGTATTTATTTCGCCGGCTTTGCGCTGGGAGGACTCTTATGGGGCCGGCTGGCAGATCAGCAGGGGCGCCGTCCGGCCATGCTGTATGGTGTTGGGCTGTTCATTATCGGGTCTGCAGGCTGCTTGCTGGCGCCTGCTATCCACTGGTTCCTGGTGAGTCGTTTTGTACAGGCAGCAGGTGCCGCTGCGGGACAAGTGGTGACCCAAACCGTGCTGCTCGATTGTTTTACGGATACCCGTCGTGCCCGGGTATTTGCAGCTATGTTTGCCGTGCTGGCTTTCTCTCCGGCACTGGGCCCTTTAATGGGGGGCTTTATTACACAGTACCTTGGTGTAGCTGCCGTATTTCTTACCCTGATTCTCCTGGGGGCAGTCATTGTGACCGCTACTTTTTATAAGCTGGGAGAAACCAGGCCGCCTGCTATCGTATCTCATCAGCCCCTGCGGGTTACTGCTGGCAAAATGTTGCGGGACCCGCATATCTGGATCACAGGAGCATGGATTGGCATCATGAATGGTATTGTTTTCAGCTTTTACGGAGAAGCGCCCTTCATTTTTATACATCATTTCGGATTTACTTCCAGCCAATACGGATTTATCGGCATTTGCGAAGCCTCCTCCGCTTTTGTAGGGGCCATGTTCAACCGGCATCTGATGAAGCGTTACAGCGGACCTGCTATTATTCGTATGGGGATAGGGGTAATGTTGTCCGGCAGCATGGTACTTACGGTGATAAGCCAGTTGCCTTTACCACCGGTATGGTTTATCAGTGGTTTTGTCTGCAGTATTTTTGTGATCTTCTGTGGCTCAGGGATGGCACTGCCGCATTGTTTAAGTAACGCATTAACACACTACGAAGATGCTTTAGGCAGGGCAGGAGCTATTCTCATGCTTTACTACTATATCGTGATCGGGATGGTGACCGGCATCATGAGTTGGCTGCATAGTGATCAGCTTACTGTATTGCCGGTATTTTTCCTGGTGCTTACCAGCATCATGTGGTTACTTTCCCGGATGCAGATAAAACAACAGCCAGGCTAACTGCTTTATTTACAACCATTTTTGTAAATGATGGACAGTTATCCTACCTTCGCCCTGCTTGATGGTTTCCGGTGTAACAGCCGGAATTAAAAGGGAATCCGGTGTAATTCCGGAGCTGTCCCGCAGCTGTAAGCTCCAGCAACCCGTACCCGTTCTTTTCGTCACTGTGCCATTAGCCTGGCATGGGAAGACAGGGCAAAGGGGGAGTAAGCCAGAATATCTGCCAGTAGCATCCGCTGATTCGTAGCTTTCGGGGATTGAAGCTTGGATGAAATAGCCTTTCGTGCTTTCTCATTTTTATTTCCCGTGAAGTGATGTGTAGCAAAAGTTTTTTGCAACAGGATATGTTGTATGATTTTTATTACACAGCTAATAGCCTGGCAGCTGGCATTGCTTACAGGTATAATGGATTTTTCTTTCCGTTGTTCCTGTATTTCCTGCGTACTAAACCATCCCTCCTGATAAAAAACCAACGAGAAAGGGGCTGACCAGTACACATCCGGTCAGCCCCTTGTTTATTTTTAAACCTGTATGCGTTTTATAGGGCCTGTTCAGGCTGCTTTGTTTTAATAAGACAGGTATTACTGGTGCAGCACTGCCTGTATAGCATTGTGGGCTTCTTCCAGCACTTCTTCTACCGGGCGGCCCGCAATTTCAATGGGGGATAATACTTCCCAGGTCATATGCTCTCCGAAGCTCAGCGGGAATTTTCCGAAACGTACAAACTTCCAGGAATTATTAATAGCTACCGGTACGATCAGTACTTCCGGTACTTTTTTGATGATGGTAGCAATGCCCCCTACGGCAAATGGTTTGAGCCTGCCATCGCGGGAACGGGTACCTTCCGGGAAAATCACCACCGACCAGTTATTATCCTTCATACGCTTACCCAGCTTAATGATCTCGGATACGGCCTGTTTGGTGTCTTTCCGGTCTATATTGGCCCCGCCACCATATTTCAGGTTGAAGGAAATACTGGGAATACCTTTGGCCAGCTCAATCTTGGAGATGAATTTGGCATGGTAC
The DNA here is from genome assembly GCF_040567655.1 of Chitinophaga sp. H8. Taxonomy (NCBI): domain Bacteria; kingdom Pseudomonadati; phylum Bacteroidota; class Chitinophagia; order Chitinophagales; family Chitinophagaceae; genus Chitinophaga; species Chitinophaga defluvii. The sequence goes on from NZ_JBEXAC010000001.1 coordinate 1,046,957, forward strand.
TTCCTTAAGAACCAGATCAGGGGGGGAATGTCGTACATGCTTTGGTGATTGGCCACAAACATGATAGACCGGTTTAAAGGCAGATTTTGTTTATTGGTAAAGGTAACCCGGCTGCCCATCAGGTAATAGGTGCTTACGAGGAAACCATTGAGGAGGTCTACACATTTCTTATGCCCTTTATAACCTCCCAGCTTTAGTCCCAGCCATTGGATAGGATGGAATATCAGCAATAATAAACCGAAAACGATGTAATGTATTGGCGTAAAAATATATCCCAGGAACTTATTCATTTTGTTTGCAAATAGGTGTTACTTTTTTTTAGCGATAACTCTACAGGAAATGCGGTTGATATTCCAGGAGGTATACTTTGTTTTCTACATTAAAATAATGACGAGGGCAAAAATAAGGATTTAAGTGGCAATATAATGCGGCAAGACATGATGAAAGTCATAGGATACAGGGAAGCAGGATATTAGTTTTGCAGCTGTTATGACGCCAAGTCCCCTGCCATATAACAGAAACTGGTTGCTCACTGCAGGTATTAACCTGTGCATTGTGGCCTTGCTGGGATGCCTGCTCAGATACCTCTTTGTAGGGGATGTACCGGGGCTGGATTACCGGAATGTGTTGCATGCGCATTCCCATTTCGCCTTTGGGGGATGGCTGATGCTGGTACTGATCACCTTGCTGACAGCTGCTTTTGTACCACAGGAACGGTGGCGCACCCGCCGTTATAACAGGCCGTTCTGGACCGGCCAGGTGGCCTGTGTGGGGATGTTGTGCAGTTTTCCGGTACAGGGGTATGGTGCGGTATCCATTGCCTTCTCTACCTTACTGATCATCGCCAGTGTATGGTTTGCCATTATTTTTATAAAAGACAGCAGGACAACGGCCTACGCTTTTCCATTAAAATGGGCCAGGTGGGCTTTGATCTATATGTTGCTGTCGAGTGTGGCCCCTTTTACATTGGGGCCTATTATGGCTACCGGCAATAGTGGTACCCCCTTGTATTACAACGCTATTTATTTTTATCTCCATTTTCAGTACAACGGATGGTTTACGTTTGCTGTGTTATCCCTTTTCTTTTATACGCTGGAGCGGCAACAGATACAATTTAACAAAGCTGCGGCAAGCCAGGCTTTCCGTTGGCTCAATATAGCTTGTATCCCCGCTTACCTGTTGTCTGTACTATGGACACAGCCTCCCGCCGTCGTTTATGTACTGGCGGGGATTGCTGCCGGGATGCAGGTAGCAGGAACGGTATACCTGATCAGCAGTATTGCCCCAGGCAGGGCACAATTGCAGCATTGGTTAAACGGATGGGGCCTTGTTTTATGGAGCATAGCCGGAATAGCTTTTATAAGCAAAGTATTGTTGCAGCTGATGAGTGCCTGGCCATTAGCGGCGAAATGGGCCTACCATTACCGTTCTTTTATCATTGGTTACCTGCACCTGGTCTTGCTGGGCTTTATCACCTGTTTCCTGCTGGGCTATCTGATACAGCATGGTATGTTACGTATAACCGGTAAGGTTACCCGTTTGTTGCTGGTGGTATTTCTTGCCGGGTTATTTGCTAATGAAGCAGTATTATTTGCCCACGGGATGGTGTCGCTGCTGGGAGGATATCTGGCTGGTGTTAACATCCTGCTGCTGGCAGCCGCGCTCCTGCTTTTTGCGGGAACCCTGGGGATAGCAGGAGGGATCAGGGGCCGGAGGGGATTCCTGCCTGGAAATACAAGCTGATCTTTCATTTACTATAATAAAAGATATTTTTGTCTTTTATTATTTCGGGCTTATCTTTGTTTAGAAATTACATTCATCAATTTAAATAAATGGGTATGACAACTACAACAATGCTGGACGAAGCGGCCTTACATGCCGGACAAACATTGGGAGAGATCGCAGCACAGGATGTGCGCAAGGCCGATGTTTTAAAAAAGCACGGTCTGGACTTTTGTTGCGGCGGCAAAAAAACACTGGCTGCCGTATGTGAAGAAAAGGGATTAAATACAGCGGCTATCGCCAAAGAACTGGAAGAAGCACCGGGGCGGGCCGTATCTTCCCTGTCCTTACACTTTGCAGAATGGAAGCCGGACTTCCTCGCAGATTACATTGTGAATGTGCACCACGCATACGTGCGTCACCACAGTGCAGAAATCGAATACCTGGCAGAAAAGGTATACCTGGCACACGGACAGCATCATCCTGCGCTGGGAGAAATCAATGACCAGTTTGGCTTGTTAAAGGTAGAGCTGCTGAATCACCTGATAAAAGAAGAAGAGGTATTGTTCCCTTATATCAAAATGTTGCAGGCTAAAGTGAATGGAGATGTGGTGCCTTTGAGCATGGAAGATATCAATGTAAAAGCACCGGTATCTATGATGGAAGTAGAGCATGAACTGGCAGGAGATATTATGAGAAGGATCCGGGTACTTACCAATGATTACCAGGCGCCGGAGAGATGTTGTAACAGTTTCCGGTTATTGTTTCACCGACTGGCAGAATTTGAATCAGACCTGCACCAGCATATTCACCTGGAAAACAATATTCTATTCCCTGCGGCCATCCGCCTGGAAGAAAAAATGCAGCTGGCATAAGCGGTAAGGGACTTCACTTTAATAATGCCCGCCTCCCCGGGCACTGATTTTTTCACTATTTATTTTAATGGGTTACCAGACAATTAGTTGTTTAACACAAACAATGACAGGGAAAAGGTATGCTTTGTAAAACCGTGAACAGCACTTGATTTAAATCATGTTTCTACCTGATGTATGTCATGGGTAAACGAAAAAACGCAGCCTACTTTTACCTTAAGAAAAACAGTTATTCCAATCAGCAATTAAATTTCCTTTTTTATGAGAATCAAGCTTGGCGCCACACTATTGATGGCTGTTGCATTAACAGGGTTTTACGCGTGTGGAGGCAGCACTTCAGCAGATACAGAAAGTGCTGCTGAAACAACTACCACCACTACTGCTGCAGAGAACGCAGCGCCATCAGATGATGGCAAGGGCGTAGGACGATTTAAAGAAGTGCAGATAGGTGCACTGGATGATGCGATGGCTACAAACGGGCATAAAATATTTGAAGCCAAATGTGCTGCCTGTCACAAACCTACGGCAGACCGCCTGGTAGGACCTGGCTTAAAAGGTGTTACAGAACGCCGCAAACCGGAATGGATCCTGAATATGATCACAAACCCGCAGGAAATGCTGCAACAGGATCCTACCGCAAAAGAATTGCTGGCTACTTATCTGACACAAATGACTTTCCAGGATGTATCCGACGAACAGGCACGGGAGATACTGGAATACTTCCGTAAAAATGATACAGAGAAGTAGCCTTTTTTTTGCCTGTATAGTGGAGAATTTTGTCCTTAATTAAATATACCCATATGATACTTAAGAAGAAATCAGTAATGACCCAGGCTGTGGGGGCATTATTAGTAACATCAATGTTATTTAGTTGTAAGCCTAAACAAGCAGGCACGGTGGTAGAAGGGGATGCTGCACAGAAAGTATATGTAGCACCAGGGAAGTTTGATGAATTGTACATGTTTGCTTCCGGTGGTTTTAGCGGACAGCTGGCTGCTTATGGCTTGCCGTCCGGACGTCTGCTGAAAGTGATCCCTGTATTTTCACAAAATGCAGAAAACGGATGGGGCTATTCCGAAGAAACAAAACCCATGCTCAACACCTCCCATGGGCTTATTCCCTGGGATGATGCGCATCACCCCGAACTGTCTAAAACAAGCGGGGAAGATGATGGCCGCTGGATCTTTATCAATGGGAATAATACCCCGCGTATAGCCAGGATCAACCTGTCTACTTTTAAAACTGAGGAGATCATGGAACTACCCAATTCTGCCGGTAACCACGCTTCTCCTTTCTGTACAGAAAATACAGAGTATGTGGTGGGTAATACCCGTTTCTCTGTACCTGTTGGCGATAAACAGGACGTACCTATTAATTCCTATAAGGAAAACTTCCGGGGAGCAGTGTCCTTTGTGAAGGTAGATAAGGAGAATGGAAGGATGAACCTGGATTTCCAATTGCTGGTACCAGGGGTAGACTATGACCTGGCACATGCCGGTAAAGGGCCTTCTCACGACTGGATCTTCTTTACCTGCTATAACACAGAAAAAGCGCATACCCTGCTGGAAGTAAATGCCAGCCAGCGCGATAAGGATTTTATCATGGCGGTAAACTGGAAAAAGGCGGCGGAATATGTAGCCCAGGGTAAGGGCAAAAAGATGCCTGCTGCCTATGCACACAACGTTTGGGATGAAGCTACCCATACCGGTAACTCTACCATGATGAATGAAGTGACTATCCTGGATGTAAAAGATGTACCGGATGTCGTGTATTACATTCCCTGCCCTAAATCACCACATGGCGTGGATGTAACACCGGACGGTGAAAGGATTGTAGCCAGCGGTAAACTTGCTGCCGTAATCCCGGTGTTCTCTTTCAAAAAGATCTTGTCTGCTATTGAAGGCAAACAATTTGAAGGCGATTTTGACGGGATCCCTGTACTGCAATATGATGCAGTATTGGACGGTGAAGTGGAGAAACCAGGATTAGGCCCTTTACACACCGAGTTTGACGGACAGGGAAATGCCTACACTTCCATGTTCGTATCTTCTGAAATTGTGAAATGGAAAGTGGACACCAAAGAAATACTGGACAGAATTCCTACCTATTATTCTATCGGTCACCTGAGCGTACCCGGAGGAGACTCTAAAGTACCTTTCGGAAAATATGTAGTAGCGCTGAATAAGATCACCAAGGACCGTTACCTGCCTACAGGCCCTGAGCTGACACAGTCTGCACAGCTGATTGATATCACCGGGGAAAAAATGAAGTTGTTGCTCGATTTTCCTACCATTGGCGAGCCACACTATGCACAATCTATTCCTGCTGAGAAGATCCTGAAGAACCAGATTAAGTTCTTTAAACTGGCGGACAACAAACATCCTCATGCAGCGAAATCAGAAAAAGAAACAAGGGTAGAAAGAAAAGGCAACCGGGTGGATGTGTACATGACGGCGATCCGCTCTCATATTGCGCCAGACAACATTGAAGGGATCCGTAAAGGCGATGAAGTGTACTTCCACGTAACCAACCTGGAACAGGATTGGGATGTGCCACACGGCTTTGCTATCAAAGGAAACAACAATGCCGAGTTGCTGGTGATGCCTGGCGAAACCGCTACTTTAAAATGGGTAGCAGACAGGATAGGTGTGATTCCGTTCTATTGTACAGATTTCTGCTCTGCATTGCACCAGGAAATGCAAGGTTATGTGCGGGTATCTGATGCAGGTAGTAACGTTCCGATCACCTTCTCTATTGGTGAAAATCCTGCGGGAACAAAATAGTATTGACGGGTGAATGGACACTGGCAGGCAAAAGGCCTGCCGGTGTATTTACTAAGTTATAAAAGAAGATGGATCAATAGGAGGGAATATATCATGATGACTAAATACTCAACAATCATTGTCTTCTTGTGTACACTGCTGATGGTAGGAGGATTCTTTTATCCTTTCTGGCAGATCGTGCTGGAAGCGCCGCAATATCCTGAAGGATTATCCATGCAGATATGGGTAAGTGGTTTGAGCGGGAACGTAGAGCAGATCAATGGATTGAACCATTACATTGGTATGAAGCATATTCATGCGGAAGACTTTCCGGAGTTCAGGATCATCCCTTTTGTATTAGGGGCTATTATTATCACAGGACTGATCACCACCCTGAAACGGAGTGTGAAATGGCTGAAAGGACTGTGCATTTTTTTACTGTCGTTTGGCATTGTAGGGGCGATAGACCTGTACCGGTGGGAATATGATTACGGACATAACCTGGATCCCACTGCGGCGATCAAAGTACCCGGCATGACTTACCAGCCTCCTTTACTGGGGTACAAACAATTATTGAATTTTCTGGCAGGTTCTTTTCCGGACACAGGGGGATACCTGGTTATTATACCGGCATTGATCATCATAGGAGTACTGGTATTTGAAATCAGACGTAAAAAGCAACAATATGAACTGGCGTAATATAACAATAGCAGGGCTGATGCTGATGATAACAGGATGTGGTGCAGATGGTCCACAGGCCATCAGATACGGAGATGAAATGTGCGAACATTGCAAGATGACGATCATGGATGACCGTTTTGGTGCAGAAATGATCACACCTAAAGGAAAGGTATTCAAATTTGATGCAGTAGAATGTATGGTAGGGTATACCCATACCTATCTGGAGGTAAATAAAGGCGAAAAGATCAGCGTGTATGTGACAGACTATGCAGTACCAGGGAAGCTGGTAGCAGGAGAATCAGCGGTTTATTTATCAGGTGATGCTATTAAAAGCCCGATGGGCGGACATTTAGCTGCTTTTGAGAATAAAGGAAATGGTGCAGCATTGCAGGAAGAAACAGGTGCGGTATGGAAAAGCTGGGAGGAGCTGATAAAATAATAATGGCATGCAGGGTTTAGTACAATACTTTTTTTTATGCTTTTTACTGTTGACCATGCCAGCACTGTATGCACAACAAACCATTACGGTAAGTGCAGCCAGTGAGGTGAAAACGATTACCGCGGCATTGGATAAAGCAGGGGAGCGCGATACCATCCTTGTAAAAGCAGGCGTGTACCGGGAAGGACATATTATAGTAAAAAAAACGGTATACCTGAAAGGGGAGGGTTGGCCGGAGATAGATGCACAGGGTAAGGATGAAGGGATCACTATCATGGCAAACGGGGTAATAATGGAGGGGTTCCGGGTAGTGCATTCCAACAACGGCTCGTTGAAGGATTATGCTGGCATCCGGGTACACAAGTCCAACCAGGTACAGATCATCAATAACCGGCTGGAACGTAATTTCTTTGGCATCTACTTAGCCGAAACAGACAGCTGTACCGTCCGGAATAACCAGGTCAGTAGTGCCAATAAAGCCACGCAATCCGGCAATGGTATCCATGTGTGGAAATCCTATCATGCCACTATCACAGATAATCATATCAACGGCCACCGGGATGGCATCTACTTTGAATTTGTCAGGCAAAGCAGGATAATAAACAATGTAAGTGAAGGCAATATCCGTTATGGTCTGCATTTTATGTTTTCCGATGACGATGTGTACGAGCGCAATATCTTCCGGAAAAATGGTTCTGGAGTAGCAGTAATGTATACCAAGCGTATACAGATGTTGCACAATGAATTTGATGATAACTGGGGAAGTGCAGCCTATGGATTGTTGCTGAAAGATATTACGGATAGTCATATCTCCGGCAACCGGTTTAGAAAAAATACTGTAGCGATATACCTGGAAGGGTCCAGCCGTATAGACATCAGTAAAAATACCTTTGTCAGCAATGGTTGGGCAGTACGTTTGCTGGCCAACTGTGAGCAGAATACTTTTTCCCGGAACAATTTTATCAGTAATACATTTGACGTTACCACCAATGGCACCCTTAACCTGAACCTGTTTGAGCACAATTACTGGGATAAATACGAAGGGTACGACCTGAATAAAGATCAGGTAGGAGATGTGCCTTACCGTCCGATGAGCCTGTATTCACAGGTGGTAGAGAAAGTCCCCGCTGCGGTAATACTGTTGCGCAGCTTTATGGTAAACCTGCTGGACAGGGCAGAAAAATCGATCCCCTCACTAACACCGGAATCCGTAAAGGATGAAACGCCGGTGATGAAAAAATATAATTATGATTGAGATCCGTAACCTCAAAAAATCGTTCGGGCAGTTAAAGGTATTGCAGGGCATGGATGCCAGTTTTGAGAAGGGGCAGGTAGTAGCGATCATTGGGCCTAATGCTTCCGGAAAAACCACGCTTATCAAGTGTATCCTGGGGATGGTATTACCGGATGCCGGGGATGTCCTGCTCAATAATGAGAGGGTAAATGGAGAAGTAGCTTATAAGCAGCATATTGGTTACATGCCACAGATAGGACGCTATCCGGATAATATGAAGATGGGGCAGCTGTTTGAAATGATGAAGGACATCCGGGTGCATAACAGGCCTGCTGTGCTGGATGAAGAACTGATCAGGCGGTTCAGGCTGTCTGCCATGTACCAGAAGCCGATGAGCACGTTGTCCGGAGGTACCCGCCAGAAGGTAAGTGCAGCATTAGCATTTTTGTTTGATCCTCCGGTTTTAATACTGGACGAACCTACAGCAGGATTGGACCCCTTATCGGCCGAAATACTGAAGCATAAAATCATTGCTGCACGGGAGGCAGGAAAGCTGGTATTGATCACCTCTCATATCATGAGCGAAATAGAGGAGATGGCAGATGCTATCCTGTATATTTTTGAAGGCAAAGTAAAGTTCCTGAAAACAGTTACGGACATTAAATCAGAATATGGTGATGAAAAACTTGGCAAGGCCATCGCCAATTATATACTACAGGAAATGAATAACGGTTGATACCGCACCAGTAAATTGTTATAAGATGTTTAAGATTGCAAAATATGTATTGCAGGATATTTTTAAGAATAAAGTGATCATCGGCTATACGTTGTTTTTACTGATAGTGACCAGCAGTTTATTCCTGCTGGACAATGATGTGAACAAAGGAATCAGCAGCCTGATGAGCATCGTCCTGATCATCGTACCCCTGATCAGTATGGTATTTGCCACTACATATTTTTATAATGCCTATGAGTTTATAGAATTGCTGGTAGCGCAGCCGGTGTCGCGTGGGCATATTATACTGGGTATTTACCTGGGGATGGGGATTGCGATGATAGGCGCGCTGGTAATTGGAGTAGCCGTTCCTTTGTTGTGCTTTGCCCCGTCTGTGGTGAGTGTAGTGTTGATATTAGCCGTAATGGCATTAACCCTGATCTTTGTTTCCCTGGCGTTTTTATCGGCTGTGATTACCCGTGATAAAGCAAAAGGAGTAGGAGTAGCGTTATTGATATGGTTTTATTTTGCCATTTTGTATGATGGCCTGGTATTATCGGTATTATTCAGTTTCAGCGAATACCCGCTGGAAAAAGTGATGCTCGCCTGTGCTGTTTTTAACCCGGTTGATCTGGGCCGTATCACGATCCTGCTGAAGCTGGATATTGCTGCACTGATGGGATATACCGGAGCGGTATATAAACAGTTTTTAGGCAATAATACCGGTGTGATGGTAGCCTGCGGCCTCATGCTGTTATGGATCATATGGCCTTTATGGTTGTCGGTGAAGTTGTTCCGCAAAAAGAACCTGTAAGCAATAAACGCCTGGGTCCCGCGTTAGAGAAGGTATGTACCGGTTTACGGAAAATCGGTGCCGTAAAACCAGGCTTATGTTTCCCCTTCAGCGTTTAAGCGTTTCCCAGCCAGGTAGGGTCCGGCAGCGGGTTTTATTGAACATATCTGCAATAGTTGTTATAACACTGGGAGGTTGTGCCTCCTCTTCCGGTGTGTACAAACCTCCGCGTCTGGGTGCGGAGTACCGTTTTGAGGATGGATTGAAAAGACAGAAACACCCGCAGAATTTATTCAGCAAAAAAATGCAGAAAGACCTGGAGAAGCAGGGTAAAATATCTGCTGTGGTAAGAGATGCCCCACCTCCGCCTCCCGGCATGACTAAAGGAGTAAAGGGAACTGATACGTTGCATACCCTGCAGCATGCTGCTATGCCAGATTCCTTACAAACATCATCGAAAGATACTTTGGGGGGGAGTATCCCTTTACCGGCAACGGATACCCTGCAGCCGGCTACACCGAAAGATACCCTTGTACAAGTCCCCGTATAATCATAATCGTGTGATTATCAGGCTTACGTATGATAATTTTACTTACATTTACACCATCTTTAATGTTTCTTTTTTTAAAATATCTTAAGATGAAAAGAATCTTTTGGGCCATATCCGCCACTTTGTTGATCTCCTGTTTCAGCATCCAGACCTCCTGGGCGCAATTAAAAAGATTTAGTATCGGACCTTATGTAGAAGCCGGTTTTCCTGCGGGCGACTTTAACAAAACCAATAAAACCGGGATTGGTGCCGGTATCGGTGCTGATATTAAGTTAATAGCCGGCCTGGGCGTAACAGGTTCCGTAGGAGCAATGTATTTTGCTGGAAAAACATTTACAGATGCACAGGGCAACCAGGTGAAAGGAAGTTCCCTGAGCGCAATTCCTGTTCGCGTAGGTGTTAAGTACTCCCTGATCTCCATCCTGTATGTAAAGCTGGAAACTGGTGCTGCCAATTATATCCGGAATAACAGCGGGTCTGCTTTTATCCTGGCGCCAAGTGTGGGCGTACGCTTACTGGGTCTGGACGTATCTGCCAAGTATGAAGCCTGGATGAAAGACGGCAACCTTGGTTTCTTTGGCCTCAAAGCCGGATACAATTTTTAATGGATGAATAAGCTTGCCATATTGTAATAAAAAAAGCGACCCGCGGGTCGCTTTTTTTATGTGCTTTTCCAATAGGTTACTTTATGGCGCGGCGGTACTCAGGTCTGTTATAAACTGCACCAGCTTTTTATTAGTATAGTCTGCTGCACCAGTATGTTTGAATACCACAACCCCTTTTTTATCAATGATCACCGTAGTGGGTAGCGTACCACTGTAAACACTGGCGGGAATACTGCTGGCAATGGTAAATAACGGTAAGGTGTAATTGTTTTTATCCAGGAACTGTTGTGCCTTATCAGGTTTTGCATCTGCATCTACCGTTAAGAAGACTATTTGTGAATTGTCTTTGAATTGTTCATACAACGCATTGACTGAAGGCATTTCCGCAATACAGGGTGGGCACCAGGTAGCCCAGAAATTAATGAATACTATTTTCCCCTGTAGGTCGGACAGCTTTATTTCCCGGCCATCTGTACCTGTAAAACGGATATCAGCAGTATACAAACTGGTAGCATTGGCTGCTGCGGGCGCTGTTGATACGGAGGGCTGGAATAAGCCTATCTTCATCAGCCCCTGGATCAGCCAGGCTTTCGCCTCCGGCTTAAAGAGCATCAGCAAAAGCAGCCCTACCAGCAATGCCGTGATGATGTTTGATAAGGAGAATTTATTGTTTTTCATGTATTTCTTCACTTCCTTTTTTAATGATTTGCTGATCTGCAGTTACCTCGCCAAATACCTCCTGTAAGGTATCTTTTTTTATGCCTTCTATCACCGGAATTCTTTTAATACCATCGGGATCTTTTCGGAGAATAAATACACCCGATTGCGCACGTACTACGCTGGAAGCGGGCACCCATATAGTAGGTTCCGGACGGCGCAAGGTAAGTTTCACCTGTGCGTATTCTCCTCCGTTGAGCGCGCCATCTTTATTGTCTACGTCAAACTCCGCCATTACCGAGCGGGAGTCCGTTTGCAGCAGGCCACTATTACGCGACAGCGCAGAGGTAAATATTTTACCCGGTCGGTCACTTACCGTAAAGGTAATCATCGTATTGGGATGAAGGGACTGGGCATGTTTTTCAGGAATAGCTACTGTAAGCCGCAAATGTGTTTGCTGGGCAATTGCAAAGAGGGCCCCGTTCTTAGTGGCATTGTCGCCCACCAGTGCCCCTTCGGAAAAATTCCTGGCTACGATGGTACCGTCAAAGGGGGCTGTTATGCGCAGGTAGCCCTGCAGCTGTGCCACCACTCCTTTATTCGCGCCCGCCGTATTATAGGCTGCACTGTCGGCCCGCAGTTGTGTATAGGCTTTGTCCAGCTCAATAGCTGCTACTGCCCCGGTTTTAGCCGCAGCTTTCTGCAGCCTTTGATAAGCCTGCTTGCTGTAGAGATAGTTTTCATACAGCTTCCGCTCGTCCGACTGCGCAGATAAGAATTGCTGGTTTAACTCAGGAGCTTCCAGCACCGCCAGGAGCTGTCCCTTTTTTACCTTGCTGCCCCGGTCGGCGTATAGTTTTTTGATGAAACCCTTTACTTTGGGGTACACCAATACCTGCTCATAGGGTAGCAATTCACCCGGAAGGGTAAGTGTATAGGTAGGGTTGTCGCTGATCGCCGCTACGGTTTCCAGTACGGCAGGAGGAGCAGGGGCTTGTTTTTCCGCTGCTGCAGGAGCCTGTTTTTGATGACAGCTGGCCAGCAGCACAGCACCTGATAAAAGCGTATATACGGACCGGTGAATGAGATGCATATATGATAAGATTTGTATTGTCAATGATATAAGTTGAATACTGATAGTGGTACGATGATTCCTGTTGCTTATACAGCAGGCGGTATCGTTTTCATTTGTCCTCCTTTTAAGGCAAACCTGCTGTCCGGGTCGTCCGGATCCAGGGAAGGACTTATCCGGGAGGCTTTGCGCCGGACTATGTTAAACAGGTGTGGCAGTACCAGCAGCGCTGTGCAGGTAGAAAGGATTAATCCACCTATTACTGCCTGGCCTAATGGCGCTACCTGTTCACCACCATCTCCCATACCGGAAGCCATGGGGATCATCCCGGCAATCATTGCCATCGTGGTCATCAATATGGGGCGCAGCCTCGAAGAAGCCGCCAGTAAGGATGCCTGTTTTACGAGTAAGCCCCTGTGCTGCCGGTTAAATTCCGCCTGGTTGATCATTAATACCGCATTAGATACAGATACCCCTACAGACATGATAATACCCATATAGGATTGCAGGTTCAGTGTACTGCCGCAGATCAGCAGCATCAGCAGGCTGCCGCCTATTACGGCCGGTACTACTGCCAGTATCAGCCCGGAAATAGCAAAAGACTGGTAATAGGCTGCCAGCAACAGGAAGATCACGATCACGGCTACGACTAAACCGGTTTGTAAACCACTTAATGTTTCTTCCAGCAACTGCAAAGTACCTTCTGTACTTACCAGCACACCCCGGGGAGGATCTCCGGCATCTTTCAGTGCAGCAGCTACTGCTTTGGAGGCTGCCCCCAGGTCTTTTTGGTAAGTATTGGCCAGGACGGTTACGTACCGGTTAGGCCCCTGACGGTTTACCTGCGCCGGCTGGTTTTGTATCTGAACGGTAGCCACATCTTCCAGTACGGGCCGGGCACTGCCAGGTTTTAAAGGCAGGGAGCGCAGCTTTTCTACCGACTGCATATCCGCTTCGGGGATTTGTACCTGTACCTGGAATACCAACCCCGACTTAGGATCTATCCACAGGTTTTTATTGGTAAAGCGTGTGGAAGAAGTAGCCAGTGTAAGTGCACGGGTTACATCCTGCATATTTAATCCAAACTGTGCTGCCAGTTCCCGGTTTACTTCTATCTGCAAACTGGGATATGCCAGTGGTTCTGCGATGCGGATATCCCGGAGAAAAGCATGTTTTTTCAACGCCGCTTCCACTTTGCCTGCATAGGCGTTAGCCTGTTTCAGTTGGCTGGCCGCTACTTTTACCTGTATAGGAGTAGTAGCCCCCTGGCTCATGATCTTCTCCACCAGTTCCATGGGTTCAAAAGTGAGGTGCAGTTCCGGGAGTGCTGTTTTTACGCTGTTCCGGATCTGTTCTTTCAGCAGGGCCATCTCATCCGTGTAAATGCTTTGATCTACAGACACCTGCAATACCGCTTCATGAGCACCGCTGGTAAACAGGAAGATGGGATTGATAGCGGAGGCAGAAGGCTGCATACCCACATAGGCAGAGCTGATTTTTACACCATTTTCCGGTAATTGTTTTTTGATCAGCGCAGTAACCTGCTGTAAATATTTTTCTGTTTTTTCCAGGCGGGTGCCGGGAGGTGCCACGATCCGCAGTTGCATATCACCGCTGTTGCTGGCAGGTAAAATGTCGGTGCCTATGGAAATCCCACCTGCAATGATCATGACGATCACCAGTAAGGCATAGACAAGCAGGATACGCACAGGTTTGTTTTGGGTGCGGCGTATCAGCAGCAGGTAGCGGCGCTTGAACTTTTCGAAGCGGGTCAGTTTTTTCTTATGATAACTGACTGCATGGTGCTGAAACTGTTCCGGTTTCATCAGCCAGTTGGCCAGAATAGGTACAAATGTCTGAGATGCCACAAAAGAGGCGATCATCGCAAAGGCTACTGCCAGCGATAAAGGGAGGAACATATCTTTAGGAATGCCCGTCATCATAAAAGAGGGTACCAGTACCGCCAGTATACACAGCAGGATGAGCAGCTTGGGAATGGATATTTCCAGAAGGGCATCCAGGATCGCTCTTTCTTTGGGCTTCTTCATTTCAAAGTGCTGGTGTATATTTTCTATGGTTACTGTAGCCTCATCTACCAATATGCCGATGGCCAGCGCCAGCCCGCTGAGCGTCATGATATTGATCGTTTGTCCAAACAGGTAAAGCAGGATCACCGCAGTGAGAATAGCAATGGGAATGGTGAGTACTACAATCAATGCTCCGCGTTTGTCGCCCAGGAAAAGCAGTACCATCACTCCGGTCAGCAATGCTCCCAGTATCCCTTCATGGACCAGGTTACTGAGCGACCGCTCAATATAACCAGACTGATCAAAAACATATTTTACCGCCACATCTTCGGGGAGAGCAGCCTCTAACATGGGAATAGCCTGCTTCAGGTTTTCCACAACTTTCAGCGTGGAAGCATCCGCTTTTTTTATTACCGGCAGGTATACGGAGCGTTTACCATTTACCACCGCATAACCTACTGTAATGTCTGCAGCATCTTCTACGGTAGCAATATCTTTTATGAAAACGGTCGTACCATTGGTAGTACGTACCGGTATGTTCAGAAATTCTTCCGGACTGCGGGCCATAGAATTTACCGGAGCCATCAGGTTTTGCTGTCCGATACGGATGTTGCCCGCAGGAGAGGGCAGGTTGTTTTGCGCAATAGCCATGGTAATCTCTTCTGCGGAGAAGCCATAGGACTGCATCATTTCCTGGTTCACTTTTACCACGATAGTACGTGCATTGCCTCCAAAAGGAGCAGGCGCTGTAACACCGGGAATATTTACAAACATCGGGCGTACACGGGTCAGCGCTAATGTCTGCAGTTCGGTAATAGAGCGTTGTGAACTCTCAAATACCAATTGACCGATAGGTAGCGAACTGCCATCAAACCGTACTACCTGGGGTGGTACAGCGCCAGGCGGTAAAAAGCCCATTGCACGGGATACCTGTGCTGATAATTCCGCTGCTGCCTGCGCCATATCCGTACCTGGATAAAACGTAAGTTTCATCAGGGTAAATCCCTGCACACTTTTAAAATCAATGTCTTTCACCCCACTTACAAAAATCAGCACCTTCTGGAATTCATTGGCCATGAAGCCATCCATATAGGCGGGTGTAAGTCCGCCATAGGGGAGGGCCACGTAAATTGCGGGCAGTTCAATTTTCGGAAAGATATCTACGTTGATCTTTCGTATGGCCGTAAAAGAAAAGTAGGCAATGGCCAGCACTGCTACCATAATTGTTATGGGCCTTCGTAAGGCAAGCCGGATCATATTCATGAGTCAATTGCTTTAATTTTCAAATTGCTGTAACAGATAGGTGAAATCTGTGGTCAGCTCTGCTTTAATAATCTGTTGTTCCCACCATTGCCTGGAAGCATCAATATGATTCTTTTCGGCTTGTTGCAATAATGCCTGTATCTGTAATAATTCCGTGAGGCTGATCAACCCGCTTTCATACCGGGCCAGGTATAGTTCATATCCCTGTTGTGCCTGTTGTACAGCAGCTGTGGTAAACTGTACCTGTTGCCATTGTTCCCTGATCCTGCTGTACACGGCCAGCAGATTGGTATGCAGTTGCAGTGCCTGTGTTTGCTGGTGGAACCGGGTTGCCTGTACCTGTTGCGCCGCTTTCTTTTTTTCTGTGAGGCTGTTGTAGGCATTGGTCATATTCCAGGTAAGCCCCAGGCCGGCGAGATAGTTATTGGCGCGGTTGTCGAAGCCTGCCTGCCAGCTGTTGTTTACCTTACCATTCGTATGGATACCGCTGCCTCTGCTGGCTACACCACCCAGTAAGGACAGGGAGGGAAATATTTTCCGGCTGACAATTTCCTGTTGCAATAATTCATATTGCAATTGCTGGTCAATCACATCCAGGTAGGGATGATGTGGCTGGATACTGGTATCATTGCCGGTGATAGCAGCAGGAATATTTAAATAGGCTGCAGCCGGTATATTGAAGTGGGCGGTAGGCACGGTAAGCATTTCCATCAGTTGTATTTTCCCTGCCTGGAGTTGTCCGGTCTGCAGGGATTGTTCGCCCTGTACCTGTTTGTACGAAGCAGCCGCCAGCAGGGTATCTGCCATAGGTTTTAAGCCTGCTTCTCCCAGGCTTTTGGACAGCTCCAGGATATCCTTTATCCTTGCCAGGTTATCTCCGGTTAAGGAGAGCAGGGATTGATAAAAAAGGATATCAAAATACTGACGGGTTACTTTGGATTGTACCGCCAGCTGGTAAGCGGTAAAATTGCTTTGTGCTGTTGCCGTGAGTTGTGCCGCAGCGGCAACGGACTTCCGTTGTTTGCCAAATTCAAATAGTTTCCAGTCCAGTACCAGTGAACCATAGGCATTCGTGGTAGCCTCCGGTTCACCCGGCAGGGTGTTGCCACTGTTTACATTAAAGATGCCTGGTAGGGGAAAGAAGGCCCCGCTGCTGCCTGCATACGTACCGTAGGTGTTTTGCAGCTGCAGTTGTGCCTGTGGCAGCGCCTGATGCTTTACGAGGCGCTGCTGATATTCAGATAAGGAGATCTGTGCTTTCTTTTCTTTCAGACCCGGATAGTTTTCAAATGCCAGCTCCCAGGCTTTTGCCAGTGGTAAAGTGGTGGGTGCCTGTGCATAGGAAGTAGTGTGTATCAGCGACAGATACCCCACCAACAGGTAAAACGACTGTTTTATCATATTACAGCAATCAATTGAATCGAGATAATTTAATAGCTAATGCGTAGCAGTTATTGCAAAGCAATACCAGATGGTAATAGGTTACCCGTTCCCGAAGGGACGGCGTTGTTTGCAATAAGAAGGAGGAGTTATCAGATAAGGAGGTGCCTGTTTTTCAGGAAAATGGGAATAGTGGCTGTTTGCAGCAGGTTGTGTGGCGTACCCGTTGTAGCACGTAGCAGGCCTGATAATAAAGGAAGCGTTAAAGCTACCAGCAGAATGGCTGTTGTAAGCAGCAGGGGAAAAGTAGCCGGTAATTTTATCTGTGCAATGCCGGCAGTGACTTTACTGAGCAAGGCTGTTTTTTGCTGACAGCAATCTCTTGCGATGGCAGTAAAGAAATTCGTAGCTGCGGTAAAGTTAGTGCCGGTACGGCTGGATTGTGTCTGAAAAGGGCCGTTGAGGTATGATTGCGCGAGCTTTTTAACCGGACAGGAAGCCACAAATGTCAGGAACAGCGCCAGGAAAATAAGCGCAATTCTGCTGTTAAGGTGGTTTTTGTTTTGTCTGGTAAGCGTCATACTTCGTAAAGTGGTGAGGTCAAAAGTAAGCATTTTATCTTTACAAAGTAGCCATTGGCCAGCGGGCTTTTGTTATCCTTTTGGGGATAGTCACTGATTTTATGAAAAAAATGCATATCTTTATAGATTATATACTCTCTTTTTGCCGACTCGATAATCTTCTATTCCCTGGTAAAGCTCATCAAGTCAAACCGATGAGGGGATATGCAATTAATCACGCTTACTGAAAGTATTTACCATTCAGGTAACAGTATCATTTTAAAAAGTAATAATTTGTCATTCGAGAATTTAAGCATTATTGAGCCCATTCTGAAGGCTCTCAAAACGGAAGGATATACTACTCCAACCCCCATTCAGGAACAATCCATTCCCATTGTATTACAAAGAAAAGACCTGCTGGGATGTGCACAAACAGGGACCGGAAAAACAGCAGCTTTTGCAATACCCATTCTGCAACTATTACACGAGCAAAAAACACAGGAGCAATTACCTGGTAATATACACGCACTTATTTTAACGCCTACCAGAGAGCTGGCTATACAGATAGATGAAAGTTTTGCGGCCTATGGTAAACATACCGGTTTAAAGCATGCCGTTATTTTCGGAGGAGTTTCGCAGCATCAGCAAACCAATGCCATCAGACGCGGGGTAGACATCCTGATTGCTACACCTGGCCGGCTGCTGGACCTGGTATCACAAAAGATCGTCCAGCTGCAGCATATACAGCTGTTTGTGCTGGATGAAGCGGATCGTATGCTGGATATGGGTTTTATCCATGATGTAAAAAAGGTCATTACCCGTTTACCAGCCAAGCGCCAGACTTTGTTTTTCTCGGCAACTATGCCACCTGAGATCGCTAAGCTGGCACAAACGATTTTAACTAACCCGGCTAAAGTAGAAGTGACGCCTGTATCGTCTACTGCTGTGAAAGTGAAACAATCAGTGTTTATGGTGGAAAAAGGGAATAAGACAGCCTTATTGATCCATGTTTTAAAGAACCCGGCCATCACCAGTGCATTGGTTTTTACCAGAACAAAGCATGGCGCCGATAAAGTCGCTAAATTGCTGAATAAATCCCATATTTCTGCTGATGCTATTCATGGTAATAAATCGCAGAATGCCAGGCAGCGGGCTTTGAATAATTTTAAAACCGGACAGATCCGGGTACTGGTGGCCACAGACATAGCCGCCCGTGGAATAGATGTGGAAGATTTGTCACATGTGATTAACTTTGAACTACCGAACGTGCCTGAAACGTATGTGCACCGGATAGGCCGTACCGGAAGAGCTGGCGCCAGTGGTATAGCATTGTCTTTTTGCGATGCAGAGGAAAGAGAATATTTACGTGATATCAATAAACTAATAGCACAATCTATACCTGTAATTGAAGAGCATCCTTACCCGATGCGTAGCCCGGGAGTAAAGAACAGCAGTCAACGTCCGCCATCTTCACCCCGTAAAATTGCAGCACACAATGCCGCCAGAGGGAAGGGCAGAAATGCCGGACAACGGATTGACAATTGGTAGTAGCAAACCAATGACCATACCTGGAAGAATTAATACTCATTTCGGGGATCTGCAACAATATTCAATCAGTTTGAAGTACTGATATGGCTTTATAAACGCCTTAAGATGAGCAATACTATTCATTCCGTTTTTGCTGCTACGGGCAGCTATATACCTGAAATAAAAATCAGCAACCAGGAGTTTGCTGCACACCGGTTTTTTGAAAAAAATGGTACGCCGGTTGCCAAGGAGAATGCCAGCATCATAGAAAAATTCAGAGAAATTACGGATATCGAAGAGCGCAGGTATGCCAGGCCCGAACAAAAGGCATCGGAACTAGGCTATCTGGCAGCAAAAGATGCACTGGACAGCTCTGGTATTGACAGAGAAACACTGGATTATATTATTGTAGCACATAATTTTGGAGATGTAACAGCAGGCAGCAACCGTTCAGATTTTGTACCCTCCCTGGCCTCCCGTATCAAATACCTGTTGCAGATCAAAAATCCTGATTGTGTAGCGTATGATATTGCTTTTGGTTGCCCTGGCTGGCTGGAAGCACTCATCCAGGCTGATTATTATATCCGTTCCGGTGATGCCAAACGCTGCCTGATAATAGGTACGGAAACATTATCGCGGGTGATAGATCCGCACGACCGTGATTCGATGCTCTATGCGGATGGTAGTGGTGCAGCTATTATTGAAGCCTCTTCAACAGGTACAGCAGGTATCCTGGCACATAAAACCCAGACTTATGCCAGCGAACATGCGATGTTGCTGACCATGGATAAGTCTTATGCACCGGAGTATGAAGGAGAAAAGGATATCTTCCTGAAAATGAACGGCCGCAAGTTGTATGAATTTGCCCTCAGCCATGTGCCGCAGGTGATTAAAGCTGCCATGGATAAAGCAGGGGTGCCGCTGTCGGGTATCAATAAACTGCTGATGCACCAGGCTAACGGTAAAATGGATGCTGCCATCCTGGACCGGGTGTTTAAATTGTATGGCGCCGAAAATCATTCACCTGAACTGATGCCGATGACCATTTCCTGGCTGGGGAATAGCTCTGTGGCTACTATTCCTACCTTGCTGGACCTGATCCGCAAAGGAAAAATAGCCAATCAGCAGTTAAAGGCCGGTGATAAGGTGGTAATTGCTTCTGTAGGAGCCGGTATGAATATAAATGCGCTGGTATACCAGTTTTAATAAAGCTATTGCTGTAAGTATAGCATGTTTTTTAAGTAAGCAGGCGTTCCGATATACCGGGGCGCTTTTTCTTTTTGAGCATGACTGCAACGCTATTAAAATTTAGTGCGGGATATATTTTTTGGTGGAATTAATTATTCTATTTAGTTTTGCTAACGCTGTTATAAAAAATAACAACACATATAATGGGAATCACCGAAAGAAGGATAAGACAAAAAGAGGAGGTACGGTCTGCCATACTGGAGTCTGCATGGGCGCTGGTAAAGGAGGAAGGCTGGCAATCCTTGTCGATCCGTAAAATCGCGGATGCCATTGAATACAGTGTACCGGTTATTTACAGTCACTTTGAAAATAAGGATGCTATTCTGACGGAGTTCAACCGGGATGGTTTCCAGTTGCTCAGTGAGGCTTTGGAGGCAGCTAAATCGGCGCATGAGGATCCGTGTAACCAGCTGGAGGCAATTGCTCAGGCATATTGGGATTTTGCTTTTGACAACCGGGAGTATTACCAGCTGATGTATGGTTTGGGAATGCCTACCTGCGAAACGGTAGCGAAGATTCCAGAGTTGCAACAGTTTGCACATATCGTACAATCTACGTTGGCCGCTATTATAGCAGACAGTAAACATCCGGATGCTGAACCTTTCTTAAAGTACCATACCTTCTGGTCTATTTTGCACGGTCTGATTTCTATCAATATGATGGATAATGGGGGCAATATGATACAGAGTACACCTAAGTACCATGATTGTGGTCCTATGGTATTGAAGGATGCGGTAGCTGGTTTTATCAAAGCATTGAAGTATTAACTTTTTTTTTGCCCTGATGGTTAACGGTGTTAATATAAATAGGATTGTTATTCCGGTAAGACAAGGAGGATAGAACGGATTGATTTTTAGGTAACTGGGAATGGTTTTGAGAGTGTGGGTACATATGTTGCGGGAAACCGCTTTTTTTTAAGGTATATAGTTAACAGTGTTATAATTAATAGTACTAGTAGAAATATAAAATAAAATATAAAATCAAACTCATATGAGCCTTTTAGAAGCACTGCAATGGCGCTACGCTACTAAAAAAATGAACGGACAAAAAGTTCCGCAGGAAAAGATAGACCGGATCCTAGACGCGACGCGGTTATCACCTTCTTCCGCAGGTTTACAGCCTTATAGCATCCTGGTGGTGGAAGATGAAGCTTTACGTGAAAAGATCATGGCAGTGAGCAACAACCAGCGTCAGATAGCTGACAGCTCTCACCTGTTGATTTTTGCAGCCTGGAAAGATATCTCCATCGCACAGGTAAACGACTTTATTAAATTGACGGCCCAAGTACGGAATGTAACGGTAGAATCATTGGAAGGCTATAAGGATATGCTGCTGGGAGTGATTACGAGAAATACACCGGAGCAGAATTTCCAGTGGGCAGCCCGTCAGGCTTATATCGCTTTTGGAATTGCGATTGCAGCAGCAGCGACAGAGCAGGTAGATGCTACCCCTATGGAAGGGTTCAACGCCGCTGCATTGGATGAACTGTTGGGATTGGAGGAAAAGGGACTGCGCAGTGTCACTTTGCTGCCCCTTGGCTACAGGGATGCTCCCAATGACTGGCTGCAAGGACTGGAAAAAGTACGGTGGCCAAAGGAGAAGATGGTTTTGGAAGTAGCTGCGAGCTACTAGCCACGAGCTGCTAGCTTAATGCAGCGAAGACATAGCTGTTAGTAATTGGCTTTTAGCTATTAGCTTAATGCCGCGGGAGAAAAGCATAGGGTGGACACAAATAAGATGACATTAAGGGTAAATAGCTCAACATAACACAAGCAGTTAAAGGCTAAAAGCCAATTGCTAACAGCTTCTTTAAATTAACAGCTAATGGCTAATCACCAATAGCTTCAACATAACATAATAGCTCGGAGCTCAAAGCTCACAGCTAGCAGCTTTTTAAGACAGAACAGTAACAGTTGTAGGTTTAGAAATAACCGGAATATTCCTATTCCGGTTTTTTTATTGTCTGGCCCCGGGAGATTAGTGTTGCCTCATATATTTTTACCACTTATCAATAATTTGTTGTTTGGCTAGGAGCAATTAGCAAAACTTTTTATCTTGTTCGCTTCACTTAACCAATTTTATAATTTTATTACTACGTTCAATGGCTGAAAAACAAAGCAACTCAAGGCGGACGTTCCTTAAAAACACGCTCGGAACCCTGGCCGCTTTCACAATTGTTCCACGGCATGTATTAGGGCGTGGCTATCTGGCCCCCAGTGACACACTTACCAAAGCGGTAGTAGGTACAGGCGGCATGGGGCGTGGCCATTTTGGTTACGCTGGCACCCGGGTAGTAGCACTTTGTGATGTGGACCGTAAACATTTACAACTGGGATTGGATATGTTGGGCGGCAGTGGCAAAGGCATCAAAACGTTTGCTGATTATCGTGAGTTGATCCAGTTACCCGAAGTTGATATCGTGCATGTGGCTACCCCTCCGCACTGGCATGGTATCATTGCTGCAGATGCAGCGCGCGCCGGCAAAGATATCTGGTGCGAAAAGCCAATGACAGCTACTATAGGTGAAGGAAAGCGCTTAGTGGAGGCTGTACAGCAACATGGCCGTATATTCCGGCTCAATACCTGGTTCCGTTTCGATGATACGTTCTACGGAATGGGGACTACGGTAAAACCTATTAAAAAACTGGTAGATAGCGGATTGCTGGGCTGGCCTTTGAAAGTGACCGTAAGCAAGCACACCGGTTTCGACTGGAAGTTCTTCTGGGTAGGTAAAACCAACCTGGAGCCAATGGCTGTGCCAAAAGAGCTGGACTACGATATGTGGCTTGGCCCTGCTCCTTACAAACCTTATAACCCGCATCGTGTACACCAGACCTTCCGTGGCTACTGGGATTATGATGGTGGTGGATTAGGTGATATGGGACAACATTATCTGGATCCTATCCAGTATTTCCTGGGTAAGGATGATACCAGCCCTGTTTCTGTAGAAATAGATGCTCCTCAGCAACATACAGATGCCGTAGGTACCTGGAAGCGGATCACTTATACCTATGCCGATGGCTGCCAGATCATACTGGATGGTGAAGGCAAGGATGATAAGGCCGCTTATATTGAAGGACCAAAAGGAAAATTATACCCTGGTTTCCGTTCTGATATTCAGGACCTCGACAAGAAGCTGGCTGCATTCCCTGACCCTGCACCACAGGTAACTGATTTTGTAGAAGCAGTGAAAGGCCGCAAAAAATTTGCCCTGAACGAAGAAAACGGACATCGCTCTGCTACCATCGTTAACATGGGTAAAATAGCTTTACAGTTAGGCCGCAACCTGAAATTTGATCCTGTTAAACAGGAGTTTATTGATGACGAAGGGGCTAACAGGCTTATTTTCCAACCTATGCGCGGACCCTGGACCATTTAAGTTTGCCATCTCAAAATCTCTAAACGTTAATATAGTGAGATGAATACCTGGCCGGGATGATCATTACCCAGAGGGCTGGATGCGAGGTTCCTTCGATCGCTGTAAAGAACAAAAACTTACGAATGAAAAGAATATTAATCGTTTTGCTGTTACTGCTTTGTTGTAGCGTACAACAGCAAACAATAGCGCAGGCCAAAACAGATCAGCGCGCATTTAATACCAAGATTGCGGATCTGCTGATGCTTTTCCCTGCACAAGACCAGGCCAAATTAAATGCCAATATGGAAACACTGGCATCCCTGGGTGAAAAAGGGTTGCTGGAAATGGCTACCATGCTGGCGCCTGCCGGCAAGGGTGATAACACACAACTGCAATACGCTATCGGTGGTTTTTCCTTTTACGTGATGCAACCAGGTAAAGATGACCTGCGCAGCTGGGCGGTAAAAGCTTATTGCCAGGCATTAAACAAAGTAGCTGATAAGGAAAATAAAGCATTCCTGATCTCCCAGCTGCAAAGAACCGGTAAAGACGATGCAGTGGACTGCCTGACATCCTATCTGTCAGATGAGCGCCTTTGTGATCCTGCTGCACGGGCTTTGGTGAAGATCAATACATCTGCAGGCAATAAAGCACTGCTGCAGGCATTGTCTTCAGCCAGCGGTGCTACCCGTATTTCATTGGTAGAAGCATTGGCGGATACGCGTTACAGTGAGGCTGCGGCTGCTATTGCGCCACTGGTTAACAATGATGATAAGAAACTGGTGAAAGTAGCTTCTTTTGCCCTGGCCAGCATAGGAGATCCTTCTTCTGCTGCTGCGTTGGGAAGTGCAGCTGCTAAAAGTGGTTATACATATGATGTAACAGATGCTACCAGCAATTACCTGCTATATATCAAACAGCTGATCGCAAATGGTCATACTGCACAGGCATCTAAATTAGCTGCTGCCCTGTTAAAGCAATGTACGCAGGATACACAGGCACACACCCGTGCTGCTGCATTGAAATTCCTGGTAGATATGCAGGGGGAGAAAAGCGTATCCTTACTCACCACTGCTGCTGCCGACAAGAATAATACTTACCGGGAAGCTGCATTGAAATTTGCAGCACCTTATGTAGCCAATAATATCGCTCCCTGGTTAAAACAACTGAGCAAGGGGAATGCTACTACTAAAGCAGGTATCGTTACCATGCTGGGTAATAACGGTGTAAAAGCAGCGTTGCCTGCTGTTTTAAAGCTGTTGCAAAGCAAGGATGCTGGTGTGAAATTAGCTGCCATTACAGCTGCCGGACAAATAGGCCAGCAGGATGTATTACCGGCTTTGTTACCTATCCTTAAAAATGGTAATGCCGCTGAATTGTCTGCTGTAAAGAACGCACTGCTTACCATGAAAGGAAGTGACGTGGCAGCACAGGTAGGTAATGCATTGCCTGGTATGCCGTCTGCAGCACAGGTGGCATTGATCGATGTACTGGCTGCACGTAAGGCAGACAGTGGCATTGGTAATGTATTACCACTGGCACAGGGTCAGGATGAAACCGTGCGTAAATCTGCACTGGGTGCATTAAAGAACCTGGTAACCGCCAATAACCTGCCTAGCCTGTTTACGCTGTTGGGTACTGCTTCTCAGCCGGATGATATCGCTAATCTGCAAAGTGCAGTGGTAGCAGCTACCAGTGGTAGTACGCCTGAACAGCGTGCTGCTGCAGTGCTGGCACAAATGAAACAATCACCTGCGGATCAGCAATACCGCTTTTTTGATATCCTCGCAGGTATCGGTGGTAAAGATGCTTTACAGGTAGTAGCTGATGGTTTTGATAAAGGAAATGCACAAACGAAAGAAGCCGCAGTAAAGGCTTTGTCCCAATGGTCGGATGATGGTGCTGCACAGGCATTATTAAACATCAGCCGTAATGCAGGCAATGGTGCTTACCTGGATCAGGCCCTGCAGGGATATATCAACCTGACTGCAAAGGCAGATGCGCCAGCGGAACAAAAATTCTTAATGTTGCGCAATGCCATGGAAGTGGCTAAAACACCTGCACAGCAGAAAGCTATCATGAAAGGTGTACAAAAGTGTAAAACTTTACCTGCACTGATCTTTGCCGGTAGTTATTTAGATCAGCCTGCTGTACAGCAGGAAGCTGCTGCTGCAGTAATGAATATTGCTTTATCCAACAAAGCTTTTACGGGTACTACCGTACGGAGCCTGCTGGAAAAAACTATCCAGGTGCTGAAAGGCCAGGACAGTGATTATCAGAAAGAATCTATCCGTAAGCATCTGGCAGAAATGCCTGCCGGCGATGGATTTGTATCTATGTTCAATGGAAAAGACCTGACCGGTTGGAAAGGACTGGTAGCTGATCCGGTGAAACGCGCCAAAATGGATGCTAAAACACTGGCTGCTGAACAGAAAAAAGCAGATGAAGAAATGCGTAGCGGATGGTCTGCTAAAGATGGCCTGTTAGTATTCGGCGGCAAAGGCAATAACCTCTGCACTGAAAAGAAATACGGCGATTTTGAAATGTTTGTAGACTGGAAAATTACCAAAGATGGCGATGCTGGTATCTACCTGCGTGGCACCCCACAGGTACAGATCTGGGATATTGCCCGCGTAGATGTGGGTGCTCAGGTAGGCTCCGGTGGCTTGTATAATAATCAGGTGAACGAAAGCAAACCTTTAAAACTGGCAGATAACCCGGTAGGTGAGTGGAACAACTTCCATATCATCATGAAGGGTGATCGTGTTACGGTTTATCTCAATGGAGTACTGGTGGTAGACAATATTATCCTGGAAAACTTCTGGGATCGTAACCTGCCTATTTTTATTGCTGAACAGATTGAGCTGCAGGCACATGGTACTTATGTAGCTTACCGTGATCTGTACATCCGCGAAATTCCTACGCCTAAACCTTTCACTTTAAGTGACCAGGAAAAGAAAGAAGGATACAAAATACTGTTTGATGGTACTAACATGCACAATTGGACCGGTAATACCAAAGATTACGTGATCGAAGATGGTGCTATTGTTATCTACCCTAATGGTGGTAATGGCGGTAACCTGTACACTAAAGAAGAATTCAGCGACTTTACTTTCCGTTTTGAGTTCATGCTTACACCTGGTGCCAACAATGGTTTAGGGGTGCGTGCTCCGTTGAATGGGGATGCTGCTTACGAAGGAATGGAACTGCAGATTCTGGACAACGAAGCGGATATCTATAAAAACCTGCACGTATATCAATACCATGGCTCTGTATATGGTGTCATTCCAGCCAAACGCGGCTTTTTAAAGCCTGTGGGCGAGTGGAACTATGAAGAAGTAACCATGAAGGGTAGTAAAGTAAAAGTAACCCTGAATGGTACTGTGATCCTGGACGGCGACCTGGCGGAAGCCCGCAAAAATGGTGCAATGGATGGTAACAAACATCCGGGTATCCATCGTGAAAAAGGACACTTCGGTTTCCTCGGACATGGTTCTGTGGTGAAATTTAAAAACATCCGGGTAAAAGACCTGAGTGGTAAAAAATAATTGAATCAAAGGAGGCTGCAGGGACCATTTTCCTGTAAGTTCCGGAACGCTGCATGTGTATCTTAGGATGCATATGCAGCGTTTTTTTTGCTACCTGGTTGATTATTAATTGTTTAAGATATAACGTGATTTCAGGTATTTGTTAAGTGGATGTTAACACGGGAACAATCCGCACGTTTACGAGGAATAATAAGCGTTTGACGAAGACAGCGATCCACGCTTCACCGCAATGGCTATCTTTGTTAAGGTTTTTCATAGGATATGGTTAAAAAATTAGGCGGTATTCTTACCGCTTTTTTTATTTTATATATCTGAAGGGCGTTTTATTGAAGCCTAACCCATTAAATCTCCACATTTTATTTATCAGCATGTGTGCTGGGGGGCTCCCCACTTTACGGCGCTTTTTCCCCGTTTTTAATACCTGGAATAATGGAAATCATGATGGTATTGAAGTGCTTGTTTTGGCCTGTGATTTGTTCCTAAGTATAAAAAAAGATACATATGGAAGCATTCACTGTAAAAATAGGCAGCCGGCGGTTTGATGTTATTTCCTATTTTGAAACTCGTGCCAGCCGTTTTAAAGTACTGATTGATGATCAGGAGGTAATGTTGGAAACGGATGAAGATGGGTGCATCCGCGCCAGGGAAGGTACCCCGCACCGTCGGGCCTATAATATCAGCCTGTTGAATGCAATAGCAGATGGCATTGCCGCGCATTATGCCTGATACATAAGGTCTTATGGATGTAAGAAAACACTTGAATTTTATTAATCTATTGATAATTATATTCTTATGTAAAAACATGTTTATGAATGCTTGTTAAGTGGATGTTAACACGGGAGTAATCCACACGTTCACGAGGAATATTAAGCGTTTGACGAAGACAGCGATACGTGCCTCACTGTAATGGCTATCTTTGTTAAGGTTTTTCATAGGATATGGTTAAAAAATTAGGCGGTATTCTTACCGCTTTTTTTATTTTATATACTTCCGGAGCAGTTACAGACTGCCGATAAAACCACCAATAGCCATTAAAGACCACCTCAGAAGGTTGCCGGAATGATTCATTACTTTTTTCATTACTTTTAGAGCTGTCAGACCAACCGGTCCTGCTTTAGCCAAACGACGGCCAGGCATATAGGTATTGGGTACTGTAAAGGGTTAGTCTAATGAGGATACATGAGTACGTTTAATGAGAAAGAATTATTCCAGCGGGTGGCGGATGGTGATGAAAATGCCTTTCGGGAAATATTCCATGAATATAATGCCAGACTGTTGCCCTTTATTCTTAAGATTTGCAAATCACCCTTGATAGCGGAAGAGATTGTGCAGGAAGTCTTTCTTCGGGTATGGATTAACCGCGAAGACCTGGCTAATATGGACCAGCCTGTATCCTGGTTGTACAAAGTCGCTGCTAATCTTGCTATTTCCTATCTGCGGAAGGAAGCCGTGAATGAAAAAAAATTGTTACACCTGGCTACCACTTCAGCGCCTGCCCGTAATGATGTTATAGATAAACTGACCACTAAGGAAATACAATTATTAATTGAAAAAGCAGCCAGGCAACTGCCGCCCAGGCGTCAGCAGATTTACCGGCTCAGCCGGCAGGATGGCCTTAACCATAAAGAGATTGCCGAAAAATTATCTCTTTCTCAAAATACGGTGAAAGACCAATTAGTGATTGCGCTGAAATATATAAGGGAATATATCCGGAAAGAATCGGGTGTGTCTATCTCTGTACTGCTCTTGTTATCCCTCCTCTGATTTTTTTTAAAAGAGAACAGTCCTTCTTACTTTCTGCTGCGTTATATATATAATGAGGGCATCCATCAATCAATCATAGCTCAAATCCTAACATGTTGAATAAGGAACGGATACAGTATTTGCTAAAACAATATTTTGCAGGCAATATAACCGCTGAAGAACGCACTATGCTGTTTGAAGCACTCGCACACGACCATTCGGAAGGATGGGGAGATAGCCTGCAGCAATTGATGGCAGCAGGAGAGAAGGATCCTTTATATAAAGCTGCGGATTGGGAGCATATTGTGAATAAGATATTGCAATTTGAACAACTGCCGGCAGTACATAAAAACAGAAAGTATATCGGTATATTTTCCCTGCAGCGGCTGACCGCTGCTGCAGCAGTACTTTTAATCGTTACAGCGGGCATATGGTTCTGGTGGTCCCATGATGGACGTAAAGCACAGCAAGAAGATTTGCAGGGTATGATGGTAAATGATGTGCCACCCGGTGGTAATAGCGGAATACTTACACTGGGTGACGGCTCTCAGATAATGCTGGACAGCGCCGGAAATGGTACACTACTTTATCAGGGTAATGCACAGGTTATAAAGGCTGGTAACGGACAGCTTACTTACAATAACACCGGCAGCCCCGGCAAGGTAAGTTATAACACACTCACTACTCCCCGTGGCGGGCAATACCGGGTGACCTTACCAGACGGTACCCGGGTATGGCTGAACGCTGCAAGCTCACTTACTTATCCTACTGCTTTTACAGATAAACAACGGGTGGTGGAATTGACCGGTGAAGGTTATTTTGAAGTGACGGCAAATGCTGCAAAACCTTTTCATGTAAAGGTAAACCAGACAGATATTGCCGTGCTTGGAACCAGCTTTAATGTAATGGCCTATGGAGAAGAAAAAATGCAGCAAACCACTTTGCTGGAAGGAGCCATCCAGTTAAAGACCGGAGAAGCTGCAGTTTTGCTGAAACCCGGACAACAAGGGAATATAGATCAACAGGGTACCCTGCAGGTATTGGACCAGGTAGACCTGGAAGAAGTGACAGGCTGGAAAAATGGGGTATTCCAGTTAAACAGTGCTGATATTCCCGCTGTGATGAGACAAATATCCCGTTGGTATAACGTAGAGGTCGTGTATGAAGGAAAGATGCCGGAAGGACATATTTCAGGAAAAATTGCCATGGACCTCACCCTTGCCCAAGTACTGAAAATACTGGAATTAAGTGGCCTTCATTACCGGCTGGAGAATAAAAAAATAATTGTCATGTAATAGCTATACAAACAACCATTTATTCCACGTATCAACCAAAACCAAACTTAAATTAAACACCACTTATGAACTGAAACAACTTTAGATGAAGGATGTTTTGGCCCAAAAAAGCCGGAAGTGTTGAGACCACCTCCGGCAGGCGTCCGGGCCAAACCATTAACAAATGATCCATTTATTAACTGATTCCGGCTTTACCCAAACACTGTAAAATTATGCATTTGATTGCGCTTTTAAAAGGCATGTTAAAACAATGCCTGTTAGTCAACAAAATAGGGTTGATAATGAAAATGACGGCTTTATTCCTGTTAGTAATCTGTTTACAGGTGAGTGCTACAGGTTTTTCCCAAAACGTTACACTCTCAGAAAAGAACACCTCTCTGAAGGAAGTATTTAAGAAAATTGAAAAACAAACCGGTTACCATTTTGTGTACAGGGATGAATGGCTCAATAACATTGGGAATGTTAGCATTGCAGCCAGTAATATGCCCCTGAGCAATGTGCTGGATCAATGTTTTCATCAGCAACCGCTCACCTATACCATTATCAGGAAAACGGTAGTAGTGCGGCAGTTGGAAAACGTGCCGGTTACAGTTAATGAAAAAAAAGAGATCGCTCCTCCGGTTGATATTAAAGGGAAGGTCACCGATGAGAAAGGGGCGCCGCTTATTGGGGTGAGTGTGAGATGGAAAGATTCCCAGGTGGGTACTGTGACAAATGAAACGGGATACTACTCCCTGCATTTACCCGCCAATAGCGGAATACTCGTATTTACCTACCTGGGATATACTACCCGGGAGGTGGTTCTGAGTGGCCAGACATCGCTGGATGTTACCATGAAGACACAAAGTACCGGATTAAGCGAGGTGGAAGTAGTAGTAGGTTACGGAAAAGTAAACAAGCGTGATTTAACGGGCTCGGTGGCTAGTATCAGGGCAGATGAGATCGGACAATCCAAGGCCACTTCTTTTCAGGAAGCCATTCAGGGTAAACTGGCGGGTGTAAAAGTAGCTTCTTCTTCCGGTGAACCAGGCTCTGCCATGAATATTTCTATCCGGGGCTCCAACACAATCTATGGGGGGACCAGCCCTTTATTTGTAATTGACGGGGTACCTTATGATGCTAATTCGAATGAGGTAGCTGCGGCGAGCATAGGCAACGGTACCGCCTCCAATCCTATGGCTACGCTTAATCCTGCAGACATCGAATCGGTGGATGTACTGAAAGATGCTTCTGCTACTGCTATTTATGGTTCCCGTGGTGCAAATGGCGTGGTGATCATCACTACCAAATCGGGAAAAGCAGGACAATCTGTAATAAACTATGACGGGAACCTGCAGTTTTCATCCAGTACCAGGAAATTACCGGTACTCAGTGCGGAAGAATATCTGGCCTACCGGAAAATAGTAAGTCCGAATACAATATTATTCTACAAGGATACAAACAAAGATGGTTTGTATAATGACCAGGATGAACCGGTGGATCTGGATAAACTGGAAAAGCATAACTGGCAGGATGAAATCCTTCAGACAGGTGTGAGCCAAACACATAATCTGTCTGTAAGCGGAAAGAAAGGAGGGACTTCTTTTGCAGGTGGCGCAGGGTATCTTAACCAGGAAGCGATCATAAAAAATAATAATTACCAGCGGTATAACCTGCGTTTAAAAATTGATCATGAGCAGAACACCAATCTGAAGCTGGGGTTGAATGTAAGTACTGCATTCAGTGAACTGAACGGGGCTACCCAGAGTGGAGGCGGAGATGCATTGTTTAACGGGGTGGTGCAAAATCTGGTCATTTCAAAACCGGTAGAATTTTATGACCCGGTATGGGACAGGGCCGGACAGTATATTTCTCCTGTTACTATGGTCAACAACGCATATAAGAATGTTTCTTTTATGCAAAGTAACCTGAGTGGTTATGTGAATTATGAGCTGGCCAAGGGCCTGTCATTGAATATTTCCGGTGGTGGTATCCTGACCAGTTCCAAAGGAAAGGAATTCTATGGTAAACGTACCAGCTGGGGTGTTGGAGATAATGGTCTGGGAATTATTCAGGAACAGCGTGCCTATTCCTTGTTTAATACCAATCAGCTGACCTATCAGAAATGGTTCAATAAAAACCATTATTTAAATGCGATGGTTGCCTTCGAAACGAATATGTATAATTACGAGTTCTTTTCATTGCAGAAATCAAATTTTGCTGATGAATCCACCGGTATCAATGATATTAATAAAGGCACTAATGTAAAAGCCACCGGATCTTACCGCGATGTTAACAAGCGGCTTTCCTACTTCGGAAGAATTAACTATACGCTGTTGGCCAAACATTTATTTACAGCCACTTTAAGGGCGGATGGCTCTGATAAATTTGGTCCGGGTAAGCGATTCGGTTATTTCCCTTCTCTGGCGTATTCCTGGATGGTAACAGAAGAACCTTTCATGAAAGCACAACAAACTTTCAGCAACCTGAAATTAAGGCTTAGTTACGGGCAAACGGGCAATGAACGTATTGCTTCCTACAGATATCTTTCGGCATTGGAAAATGCGTATTATAACGGCAACCTGGGACTGGCCCCGGCTTCCCGTGCCAACCCTGACCTGAAATGGGAAACAACCATACAGTATAATGCGGGGTTGGATATAGGTATACTCAATAACCGGGTAGCGCTCACCCTGGACCTCTATAACAAAATAACCAGAGATATGCTGCTGCCTGCATATGTGCCCGGCCGTACCGGATATATGCAGCAATGGCAAAACCTGGGAAGAGTGGACAACAAAGGCATTGAGCTGGGGATAACCTCCACCAATATTGATAATAAATATTTCAAATGGCAGACAAATTTTAACATCAGCAGCAACAGGAACGAAGTAAAGAACATCGGTAATATCAACTTTATCCCTGTTACAATGGGAGGTGGGTGGATACAGGATGTAGGCAGGGTTACTGTAGGCCAGCCAATAGGTACCGCTTATGGTTTGGTCTTTGACGGCGTATATCAGCTTAACGATTTTACCTGGCAGAATAATAATGATCCGGCTATCCCGCATGAAGACAGGCAATATCAGCTGAAGGATAAACTACTGAAGGTAGCAGGTGTAAATGTGCGTCCGGGATCGTTCCGTTTCAAAGACCTGAATAACGATGGGGTAATAGATCTGGACCATGACCGCACCACTATCAGCAGAAGTCAGCCCAAATTTTTTGGAGGGATCACGAACAGCTTCTCCTTTAAACAATTTGATCTGAGCCTGTTTTTCGAAGGTTCCTATGGCGCCCAGGTTTTTAATGAATCATTGTACCAGCTGGAAGGAGGAGTACTGGATACCTGGATGAATATCACCAAAGACTTCTTTTATAA
Source organism: Chitinophaga sp. H8 (assembly GCF_040567655.1). Lineage (NCBI taxonomy): Bacteria > Pseudomonadati > Bacteroidota > Chitinophagia > Chitinophagales > Chitinophagaceae > Chitinophaga > Chitinophaga defluvii. The sequence continues at coordinate 1,080,369 of NZ_JBEXAC010000001.1, forward strand.
CCGCTGGACACCGGAAAACCCAACCAACCGCTACGGAGATTTTAACGCACTGAATAAAACGGCTACACTGGCTTCGAGTTATTATGTGGAAGATGCATCTTATTTAAGACTCAAAAATGTATCGCTGGGGTATAGGCTTCCAGGAGCTTTAACAAACAGGATAGGCATCTCCGGTGTAAGGCTCTACTTTACCGGAACTAATCTGATCACCTGGACAAAATACACCGGTTATGATCCGGAGCTGGATTCAGGTAATCCCTTATTGCCTGGATTTGACCGTATTTCCTATCCAAGGTCTAAGTTGTATGTATTTGGATTGAATGTTTCATTTTAATTAAAACCTGCCATGAAAATAGTTAATAATAAAATATACCTGTTATTGCTGATCATTACGATCACTGGCTGCAGCAAGTATCTTGATACCAAACCTTATTCTTTTAATACAGTAGAAAGTTTGTATAAAACAGCGGAAGATGCTGAACTGGGACTAACAGGTTGTTACAGTATACTGAACACTACAGCTGTTCAGGGAACAGGGTTTGGTGAATCTTTTGCGGTAGCAATGCCCTTTATGTTAAGTGCCGGGACTGATGAACTGGTAACGCAGGACGGTTTTACCAATCCTAACTATGCACCCTTTGGTACTGCCGATGTGACCAGTCAGAATGAAACGATCCGGAACAACTGGTTTTTTCTTTATGCAGGGATAAACCGGGTGAATTACCTGCTGGAAAATATATCACAAACTGCTGTAAATGAGAGCCGGAAAAAAGAGATGATCGGGGAGGGACATTTTTTACGGGGCATGCTGTATATGTATCTGGCTACTACGTATGGTGGCGTACCTGTGTACAAATCATCCGTACAGGATCCTGCGGTACCGCGTGCACCCCTGCAGGAAGTGTATGAGCTGGTTATTGCTGATCTTCAGGCAGCTTATGAAACCCTGCCTCATCGTGCAAGCCTGTCAGGCAGAGCCAATAAATGGTCGGCGGCAGGATATCTGGCGAAGGTGTATGCCTATCTGGCTGCTTGTAAGAAGAACAATGTAGGACAGGAGCTGAACTTTGCACTGAATAGCTTTAGCTGGGTGGACGCGGATGATATGTATAACAAACTAAAGACAGTGACGACAGATATTGTCAGCAAAAGCGGCTATAAACTTACGGAACATTACGATTATCTTTTCAGGGAAACTACCAGGAAACAACAGGAAGAAGAAAGCCTGTTTACCGTTCAGGGAAGTACCAGCTCCGTAAACGGTAATTATAACCTCTGGTTGTTCTGGCAGGTGCCAATAGGCAGCAGTGTTGCTGGTGGCGGATATGGATGGTTCCGGCCCACAGGAGAGCTTTTTTATAAGTATAAAGAGGCGGATATCAGAAGGGCGCACAATATGACGCTTTACCTGGATCCGTTAGGACAGACAGAAACTATTGAAGGAATAAAATACTTTATTCCGCTGCCCTGTACAGATCCCAGGAATGGCAACTTCTGTGTGGGTAAATTCAGGTACCGCGACCCTGTTACCAAAACGATTTCCCAGGCGTGGTCAGATGGAAATATCTTACTGCTTCGCTATGCAGATATCCTGTTATTACATGCAGAGGCATTGTATTATACCGGAGATGAGCCAGGTGCCAGAGCCCTCTTAAAAGAAGTACGGCAAAGGGCGGCAGCTGCACCTGCTGATATAGCCGGATTAACCACTGCTTATTTCAAAACAGATTTTAAGGAAGAATTGTTGGAAGAACGCTCCCGTGAGCTCTGCTTTGAGAGCTGGCGGAGAATAGACCTGGTGCGGTTTGGAAAACTGGGGGCCTCCCTGGCAGGATTAAGTAATGATAAAGGAAGATGGAATACCATTGTGCCGGTCATTAAAACAAACTGGAAACCTTACAAAATATGGTTCCCGATACCCAGAACAGAAATTGAATTAAGCCCGCTGGAACAAAATCCAGGTTATTAATAACTGATACTTAAAACGCAAAAACATGATCCATACAATTAAAGTCTATTTATCTGGGATGGTGTTGGCAATGTGTAGCGGAGGTTTAATATCCTGTACTAAACAGCAGGTACAAGCAGATACTCCTGCAACGGTGAATATGCAGGAGTCGTCCATGAAGGGGGCAGGCGCGACGCTGCTGAGCCCGTTATCATTGTTGACGGACCAGGATTTTCAAAAGGGGTTTAATGTGTTACATCCTGTTACAGGAGTAGTACAGGGGCCATTGCAGTATAATTCCGGACTGGGAACGCCGGTATGGAACCTGGCACAGTGGTATAGTGCATCCAGTATTTATGGTGCTACACCGGTGGTATTAGGTTCCGGCTCTTCCCAATTTGCTAACCCCAATAAGGCGGTTACCCTGGGGCCGGTTACCTCGGCAGATGGAAGCCTGATCTTTGCGATGAACGGACAAAGTGAGTTCAATAATGTTTACCGGGGAGCAACAGATCCATTCCCCGCATTGCTGGCAGATCAGAAGATTGCAGACCCTGATGGTTGGCTGGGTACTGCAACACCTTTTATTGGTAGTCTTGCGAATGTGCAGTTCAACATTGATGCGCTGTTACAATATCATACCCGCAATCAGCAAGCAGGTTACAATGCAGCCATCCATGCTATTCAATTCAGTTGTACTTTTCTGATACAAAACCTGCGACCGGGCAATCCAGGTTATGGAAAGTCGATGTATTTCCTGGTGATGTTATTTGATGACAGGTATCCGCTTCCAGGGAAGTCTATATCTACGGACCTTTTTACCGGGAAACTCATTTATGACGTAGGGCTCGCCCCATTTTCTGCTACCGGTCTTACGGTAGGGCAGTGGAAGACGGTTAGCGGAGATATTCTGCCGTTGATAAAAGATGGCCTTAATGAAGCCTGGAATCGTGGTATCTTAACAGAGTCCCAGAGCTTCAATGATTATAAGATTTCGCTGTTTACAATGGGGTGGGAATGTCCGGGATTGAATATTGGTACGATGCAAATAAAAAACCTGAGCCTGGTAGCCAACTGATCAGGAGGATTTAAATACAAGACATGAAAAATAGGTTAACGATCATTTTTGTTTCTATACTGGGTGCTTGTACAAGCACCCAGCCCATTACATCCGGTTCGGCTGCAAAAGCAGATCCGCCAGGAACGGTATCGCTCATTACAGATCCTGGTTTTACACAGGGGATTGTTTTGAGAGGTGCAAATTCCGCTGCTCCCGGTGATAAGGATACGCTATTTCCTTTTAAGAGGAAGAACGGGCAATCAGTATGGAAGCTGGCGGAATGGGGGAGCCGGTATAGTTTAGACGCCAGGCAACCGCAACAACTGGATAGTGGTATCGCTTATGGCGATACCGGAAAGAAAATTACGTTTCAACAGGAAGGTAACACTGCGAAGATCAGTTTTGAAGTACTGGCTTCCCGCGAATTTAAGGCCCCACGAAAGGCTAATGAAGACTGGCCACATCTGTTGCTCGAACAGGAGTTTAATCAGGTGATAAGTGTGAATAAGATGAATGCATTGTTGCTAAAGATGGGTGCCAGGCTCATGTATTGTGATAATAAAACCGAAGCAGGTAAGTATGATGAAGGATTGCATACTGCCCAGTTTTCATTGTATCTGGTTGTAAATAACCTGAATAAAAACTCTGCCGGTTACAAAGATTTTATCTGGTTTGGTGTGCCGTTGTATGATTACCGTTATAAAGATATCCCGGCATACCAGGAAAAAGATCAGGGGAAGGAAGATGCTACCGGCAAATTTATCTACAGCCTTTCCGGAAAAGAAGTGTTTGATGGCAGTTTGCATGATCGGCAATGGACTCCGATATCAATAGATCTGCATCCGGCAATAAAAAAAGCATTCGAAACAGCACAGCAAAACGGCTTTCTGAAATCTTCAACACTGGAAGATATGTATGTATCCGGAATGAATATCGGTTGGGAAGTACCTGGCACCTTTGATGCCGGCATACAGCTGGAAGGAATCAGCTTAAAGGCAGTCACTAAAAGCAAATAGTATGTGGAAGCTGTTTATATTTTTAAGCCTGACAGGTAGTTGGTATACGGATGTGTATGGGATGCACAAAGAGATTGCTTCTCCAGGTAGCATGAAAAGTATTTCACTTGTCAGCAAGCAGGATACTGTTATGCCGGTGGTGATCATTGTAAGGAAAGATGGGGTTGCGGGTAAGGATTGTGATTTTTCCGGCAACAGGGCTATTCAGGATGCGATAGAAAATATCAGGGATGCCGGTCCGGATAAACCTTATCTGATTAAGGTTTATCCGGGGGAGTATGCGGCATTGGAAGTAGCTGCTTTCAATAGTAAGGAGAGCGGTCCCGGCAACTACGCCTTTATCCGGGGAAAAGACTATGTGTCCTTACAAGGTACAGACCGGGAGCAAGTGATCATCCGCGGAGAATTGCCTGATAATCTGGGCGCTACATTCTCTTATGAGAGTTATCAGACAATGTATTGGCATGCCCATAACAGCAGCATAAAGAACCTTACCATAACAGCCCATAATTTGCGGTATCCTGTTCATATTGATGGCGGAGCTACAGGATTGTCTGATGTATATACCTCTTTCAAAGAGGTAACATTGATCCATTATGGCAACGAGGGGGATGCTGCCCGCTGGAAAAGCTGGCATCCCCTCGGATTGGGATTATCACAGGGACAGGTAATAGTAGCAGAAGAATGTATATTTCAATCTCCTTCCTGGCCGCTCTATATGCATACCAATAGTAATTTCAATAAGGCCAGTAAACTGATCTTCAGAAATTGCCGGTTTAATGGAACGGGCGAACATAGGTTGCTGGCCTGTTTGCAAAGCCTGGGCAGCCATCAGCAGGATGAGGTAAGATTGGAAAATTGCACCTGGGATGATGGTTATATCATGCAGGCGAATGATGTGCCTTATTTGTCCTATAAAAGAGAGGACCAGCATTATAATCATTGTGACCTGAAAATAACCGGTCATGGAAACAGCCCTTTTTTGTGGTTGCCAGCTTTCAGAGGGGAAGTATTGAAAATTACCTCGAAAGCATCAGATGGTGGTGCCGTAAGTATAGATACCACGAGCAGCGCTTTTGCTTTGATAATGGGGAATAATGAAAATAGCCACCGGTATTCCACCACGGTAACGGGCGAGGTACAATCAGGAGGTTATGTACGCAGAAAAGGAAAAGGGGTTATAAAAGCATATGCCAGGGGCTGTGTTGATGTAGGGGAGGAAAGCACGGTAAAGAACACTTATATTAAATCACTGGGTAAGCGGTTAGGGAATTGTACAGTTACTCCTAAAACACTGCGCATGATAGTAAACGGCAAAAAGTATGAGGTAGTCTTTAACCAGGATTACATTGGGGAGGGTATAAAGAGTGATAGTATTCCTGCGGCCTATTCCAATCAGCAGATCATTGCAGCTATTCAGGCGGTAATTGGAGAGGTAGCAGAGGTATCACTATGGATAGCCGGGAATGACTATTTCCCTGAATTTACGGATTATGTAACGCGCGCAGTAGCAAAAGAACCTATTCAGAAAGGGATGGCCGTAGTATATGATCCTGCCGGAAAACTCCGGAGAGCAACCGGTATTGAGCATAAGATAGGAGGTATTGCCTTGGATGATATGCTGCCGGGAGAAAAGGGGCGTGTTTTAAAGAAAGGATATATTGCGGCTGGCACAGCTGCCTGTTTTCAGGCGCTTGTAGAAAAAGAACTTGTTGTAAAAAAAGGGGAGCGGCTGGGAATCGGAACTACACCGGGGATACTTAGCCGGTCTGCTACAGGCAAGCCCTTTTATGCTATTGATGATAATGTGTTAGCCTTTAACCTGCAACCCAGGTAGCTGTAACTTTACTGGCCGGATCCTGCTGGAAAATTTGTTTAAGCATAGCATATAGTTCCGGATGATGGGCAGCCAGATGCACCGGTTGTTTAAAGAAATATTCTGATATCACTGCAAAAAATTCACTGTCATTGGTTGCACCATAGGGATTAATATTGGATAGTCCTTCATTGATGCGTGCAATTTCCTGGTGTACCAGGTTTAGCCAGGCTTCGCTGTAGCGGTCCTGTAGCAGATTATGCGGCATACCATCTACTATGCCATCTGATTTGTCCAGCAGATGTACAAATTCATGTATAACGGTATTACTGGAGTCGTATATACTTGAAAAGCCCGCTCTTAAAGCAGATTGCGACAGGATCATCTGGCCATTCAGGGAGCCGCTGCCTACCATTCCTAATATATGACGGCGGTCGCCTTCAAACTGGTATTGTTCATCAAAAGTATCCGGATAGAGGATTACATTGGTAAGATTAAAATATTCCCAGTCTTTAAACCCAAAAACAGGGATGATAGCACCGGCAGCAATCAGTACTCTGTCAAGATTGGTGACCGCAGTTCCTACTCCTTCAATGTGGGTACGCCGCAGGAACCTGGTAGCTTTTTGTTTAAAGACATTTTTTTCATTCGCATTTAACTGTTGATAATAGGGTACTTCCTGCTCCAATAACTGGACAAGATCAACAGGTACCGCCTTCCTTCTTTTTGCCCGTTTTTTAAGCTGGCTGCGGATGAAGAAAAACAATATAATGCTTACTAAAGAGATCAGGAAGTACATGGCGTTTTTTTGAAAATGAAATCAACAATCATTACCTGCAGGTTTATTGATTACAAGGTTCGGGCCCTTCCCGTTCGTGGGTTGTTTTGCTGCCACTGTGACGCTTAGGTAACTATTATCCGGCAATTGCTGCACCGGCATCGCAGAATAGCTGTCACACTGGCGTATCAGGAAGTTTTTCTACCTTCTGTTTGCTGATAACGTTTCTGATATGCACCTGGTGCATGCCCCATAATAGCTTTAAAGGTGCGGTTAAAACTGGTTACATTATTAAAGCCGGCTTCATAAGCTACCATCGCATAAGGCTGGTCCTTTTCGCCCTTTAATAATTTACAGGCATGACTGATTCTTAATTCATTTACAAAATGGATATATGTTTTTCGGGTACGTTTTTTAAAGTACCGGCAAAATGCAGGTACGGTCATATGGGCAATACCTGCAATTTCCTGTAATGTAATATCACGGTGAAAATGCCGGATGCTATGCTGGTATATTTCATTCATCCGCATTCCTTCTTCTTCACTGAAATTCCAGTCGCTTTTTTCCGCAGATAAGGGTGTCAGTTGGCAGCGGCTATAAATATTATCCAGCAATTGGATAAAGGAAACCAGGCGATAGGCCCCTTCGTGCCGGAACAGGTCCTCAAATAGTTGTGTAAGCTGCGCTTTATTTCCCGGAAGGATCCGGTACCCGTTGGCAGAATGTTTTACCATTTCCAGCAGTTGCTGCATCTCAGGGAGCTGGAGTAATTCTCCTCCCGTTTGAGAGGGATGAAAAAAGAAGGTAAGTGCATGAATATATAAAGCAGGATCACCGGTAAAATAGGCGGGGTCGCTTTTAAAGATATGAGGTTGGTTGGCACCTATCCAGAAAATATCTCCCGGCGCAAACAAACCCATATAATTCCCCGCTATCAGTGTACCCTCTCCTTTTAATATCAGGCTGATCTGTATCTCCGGGTGCTGGTGGAGGTGATCATAAAAATGAGGCATTTTGTCCTCTTGTACAATGACAGTAGCTTTTTCTGCTACAGGTATTTTAAAAGAAAGGACTTTCAAAATTTGCTGAAATTTTTATGTTGTATCTACAAGATACGGAAATGGGGTTAATTTTGGTAAAGAAATGATTAATTATAGCCCCAAACGTTCCCTGAAGGCCGGTTACATTTGTTAACAGAACAAAATCTCCACTATAATTATGAAACAACTGAACTGGCAAGGTGTATTCCCTGCATTATTAACGCCTTTTACAAGCAATGACCAGGTTGATGACAGCATGTTTGATAAGAACCTCGCGGCACAGGTGGCTGCTGGTGTAAATGGTATTATCCTGGGGGGATCACTGGGAGAGGCAAGTAGTTTGCTGAATGAAGAAAAATATGCATTGGTAACCCATGCCAAATCGCAATTGAAAGGTAGTGTGCCGGTGGTCATGAATATTGCTGAACAAACTACCCGGGCAGCCATAGAAAGCGCACATGCTGCAGAAAAAGCAGGCGCAGATGGCCTGATGCTCTTACCTCCAATGCGCTATAAGGCAGACGACAGGGAAACGGTAGCTTTTTTCAAAGCGGTGGCAGCGAATACTTCCCTGTCATTGATGATCTATAATAATCCGATCGATTACAAAATAATGGTTACCCTGGATATGTTTGAGGAGCTGGCAGCGTTGCCTAATATCCAGGCCGTAAAAGAGTCTACCCGTGATACGACGAATGTGACCCGGATGATTAACCGTTTTGGTAACCGGTTCCGTATCCTGGGCGGTGTAGATACCCTGGCATTGGAATGTTTGCTGATCGGGGCAGATGGCTGGGTAGCTGGTTTGGTGGATGCTTTCCCACAGGAAACGGTGGCTATCTATCGTCTGGCTAAAGCAGGCCGGATACAGGAAGCACTGGCTATTTACCGTTGGTTTATGCCGGTACTGGAGCTGGATATACAACCTAAGCTGGTACAGTATATTAAGATGGCCGCTGAAGCAACGGGTATTGGTTCGGAGTATGTACGTGCACCAAGATTGGTATTGGAAGGAGAAGAGCGCCAGCGGGTAACTAAAGTGATCCAGGACGCATTGGCCAACCGCCCTGCGTTGCCTGCTTATCTGAATATTCCTGTATGATCATTACCGGAGAATGGGGTTTCAGGCTGATTAAAGCGGATAATAGTACGTTGTAGGCAGTTCGTGGTTAACATTTGATTGTTAATATTTCTGCTATGAGTAGCCCAAGATTAGCAGCTCATAGCTCATCGCTTAACAAATGAAAACATTCTTTTGTATAGATGCGCATACCTGTGGTAATCCTGTCCGGTTGGTGGCAGGAGGGGGACCCGTGTTGAAGGGAAATGATATGATGGAAAAAAGATTACACTTTCTGGCAGAATATGACTGGATCAGAAAAGGGTTGATGTTTGAGCCAAGGGGTCATGATATGATGAGTGGCAGTATTCTTTATCCGCCGCATGATCCGGCTAATGATGCCGGGGTATTGTACATAGAAACCAGTGGTTGCCTGCCTATGTGTGGGCATGGTACGATTGGCACTGTTACGATTGCCATAGAGCAGGGATTGATCACGCCAAAGGTGCCAGGTAAATTACGGTTGGAAACGCCTGCAGGTTTAGTACTGGTAACCTATGTACAGGAAGGCAGCAAAGTAAAGTCGGTGAAGCTGGTGAATGTAAAATCCTTTTTAGCTGCAGCAGCATTGGAAGTGGAATGCCCCGACCTGGGCACATTGCACGTAGATGTGGCCTATGGGGGCAATTTTTATGCTATTGTAGACCCGCAGCAAAACTTTCCCGGACTGGAACATTATAAGGCAGAACAACTGGTAGCATGGAGCCGGGTATGCCGGCAACGGTTAAATGAAAAATACACTTTTGTTCACCCCGAAAATGAAAACATCCATGGGGTGAGCCATTTGTTATGGACGGGGGCTACCTTGTCGCCGGAGGCTACTGCACGCAACGCCGTTTTTTATGGTGATAAGGCAATTGACAGGTCGCCCTGTGGTACAGGCACGTCTGCAAGGATGGCCCAGTGGTATGCTAAAGGAAAGCTAAAGGAAGGCGACCGTTTTATTCATGAAAGTATTATCGGTTCCCGGTTTACAGGAACAGTAGAAGCAGTTACCACAGTAGGTGGTAAACCGGCTATTGTACCTGGTATTGAAGGGTGGGCCATGGTGATGGGGTTTAATACTATCCTGATGGATGAGGAGGATCCTTATGTTCATGGATTTCAGGTAATATAAACAACGATAAAGGAGATGAAACCGTCTTTGATTAATAATAGATAATTCATGAAAGCAGTTGTAATAGGTGGCGGCATCATAGGTCTTTGCAGTGCATGGTATTTGTTGCAGGATGGATGGGAGGTAACGGTATTGGATAAAGGTGATTTATCGAACAATTGTTCCTATGGTAATATGGGAATGATTGTACCAAGTCACTTTGTACCACTTGCTGCACCTGGTATGGTACAGCAAGGGATCCGGTGGATGTTCAACAGCCGCAGTCCCTTTTATGTAAAGCCGAGGCTCAGCAGGGAGTTATTTTCCTGGGGTTGGCAATTCATGAAAAGTGCTACGGCTGCTAAAGTAGAACAGGCGGCTGCACCACTGCGGGATATTAATTTGCTGAGCAGGCATTTGTATGAGCAGTTGGCCACTACGCCAGGGTTCAACTTTGGCATGGAGCAGAAAGGTATTATCATGTATTACAAAACAGCGGCGGTACGCGATGAAGAAGCACACCTGGCAGAAAAAGCGGTTAAAATGGGACTGGATGCTGCTGTACTGGATAAAGCAGCATTGCAGCAATTAGAACCGGCGGTACAACTGAATGTATTGGGTGGGGTACACTATCGTTGTGATGCACACCTCTACCCAAACGGCCTGATGCAACAGTTATTGCGGGCATTGCAGGAACGGGGCGTGAAAATAACAGGAGGCCAGCAGGTAGAAAAGATAATAAGCAGTAATGGAAAAGTGAAAGCAGTGATTACTGCTGCCGGAAGTCATACGGCTGATCTGTTTGTGGTGGCAGCAGGTTCCTGGAGTGCGGCGATTGCCCGCATGGCTGGTATTAACATTCCCTTGCAACCCGGGAAGGGATATTCTGTCACTTTAAACCAACCAGCCGTGAGCCTGCAGGTACCTGCCATTTTGTGTGAGGCCAGGGTAGCACTTACGCCGATGCGTGGCAAACTACGTTTTGGCGGTACCATGGAAATTGCGCCTGCTAATAATACGGTGAATATGAAAAGGGTGGAAGGAATTGTGCAGTCTATTGGTCAGTATTTTGAGAACTTAAATATCACGATGCCGGATAAAAATGAAGTGTGGCACGGTTTCCGGCCTTGTACGCCGGATGGCCTGCCATTTATCGGATATGCGAAAGGAACAGATAACCTGTTGCTGGCAGGAGGACATGCCATGATGGGGCTAAGCCTTGGTCCGGCTACGGGTAAGCTGATAGCAGAGCTGGCAGGACATCAGGCACCCAGTGTGGGGATATCCCATTTTAGTCCCGGTAGATTTAACTGATAGCAAAGTATATCAGTAGTCCCGGATTATTATCAACCAACTATTTAATCTTGCTATTATGGTTATTCAGGAGCAAACCCCGCCAATGGCAGATGTAGAGCCCCGCCATTTATATGAAAAAGATTATGCCTGTTTCTGGAACGAAGTACAACAAAATAATGAACAGGCGCTTTATAAAATTTACCAGGACATCTATGATAATCTCTATCATTATGGTGTATCTGTAGTATTAGATAAAGCCCTGGTAAAGGAAGCTATCAATGATGTGTTTGTTTCGCTCTGGCAAAAACGCGGACAACTGGAAACGCCTAAGAATGTAAAGGGGTATATTTTTGTTTGTTTTAAAAGAAGGATGTATAAATTGTTGACCCGCCGCCACCGGGAGCTGGAAAAGCAGGATAGCCTGTTATTCCGGGAGCCGGAAGAAAAGCCCTATGAAGAAGTGCTGATAAAGCTGGAAACTGATATCCAGCTGCAGCAGAAAATGGAACGTATGCTGGCGTTGCTCACCGTGCGCCAGAAAGAGTTCATCAGAATGCGGTTCTATGAAAACCTGAGTATGGAAGAAATCTCTCTTAAAACGGCTACTTCTGTCAGAACGATCTATAATACGATCCATAATGCCCTGGTTCGTATCCGGGAGGTGTATTCGGATGTGGCTGTCGTCTCACTGCTGCTGCTTTTGCTGGATTTGCAAAATAATTCCTGATTCTTTGGTAAAAAGTACAAAACCGGGGCCTCTTTATAAAAAAGGCCCGGCATGGAGTTACAACAATACAAAGCAGAAGATTTTATCCTTAATGATTCTTTTGTACGCTACTGTTTGCGCAGTAATGATACGGATGTGCAATTCTGGGAAAACTGGCTGCTGAGATATCCCCATAAGCAGGCTGAGGTAGATAAGGCCAGGGAATGGATATTTATGCTCGGCCTTCGCCTTACTCCTGAAGAAAAAGAAGCGGAGTTTCAGTCGCTCCAGGAGCGCATTAGCACTATCACACCTGCTACAGAGGAACCTCCCATAGCCACTTCGGTTGTTGCCATCCGGTCGCGATGGAAAACCATATTCCGCATTTCCGCCGCCGCCATACTCCTGTTGGCAACCGTTACCTGGTTAAGAAAAACAACCCACCCCGACAGTACAGGAACCGGTGCTGCTGATTATGCATTGTTTGAAGCAGGTGACAGCATTCGTAAAACTATTGTACTGGCGGATGGCAGCCGGGTGATATTGAACACCCATAGCAAACTGAAAGTACCTGCTGCCTATAATGTTACACAGCGCCAGCTATTCCTCGAAGGGGAGGCTTATTTTGAAGTAGCAGCTGTAGCTGCCAAACCTTTTGTGGTAACAGCCAATCAATTGGCCGTAAAAGCATTAGGGACTGCTTTTAAAGTACGTGCGTATGCTTTTGATACTGCTACTTACGTGGCGCTGGTGAATGGCAGGGTAAGGGTAGTGGATACTGCGCAGGCAACCAGTGCTATGGAGCTGGCACCAGGGCAACAGCTCTCAGGAGTACCTCACCGTAACACGTTTGTCAGGACCACCTTTGATATGAACCGCGAATTAAACTGGCGTTCCGGCAAACTCATTTTTGAAGACGCTTCCCTCACGGATATTGCAGCTACGCTGGAATACTGGTATGGTGTTAAAGTGCATCTCACTCCGGGAAAGTATAAACCTATCCGCTTCAACGGCATTTTTGTAAATAAATCAGTGCATGAAGTACTGTCAGCTATCTGTTTTGTAAACGGGCTTTATGTGAAAGAAAAAGACCAGGCACTTTATATACAGGCAAACCCTTAATGGCATCGTAAGCCACTATACCACTAATAAAATACGAACGTTATGAAAAAAAGAACTATCCCGTTGAACATAATGGGGACCATCCGCAACTTTATCTGCCTGCTCCTGGCACTGTCCCTGCTTAGCTGGGTACAGGTAGCAGAAGGGCTAAAAGATAAAATAAATGTTGGGTTTAAAAATACCAGCGCTGTAAAAGTGCTGGCTTATCTGGAAAGAAATACCCGGCTTAAATTTTCTTACAACCGTGATGATCTGGAACGTATGGCACCGGTGTCTATTGACAAAAAAGTGCGTACAGTGGAAGAGCTGCTGAATGAGATTACGACTGTTACAAATCTACAGTTTAAGATAACGGAAGATCAGATCCTGGTGAAAGCTGTATCGGCTCCAACACAGGCTATTACCGGTATAGATAAAGTGGCAGACAGTGAGGTAAAGGGGGTAGTGCGTGCTGCCTCCGGCGAACTGCTGGTAGGAGTGAGTGTACGGGTGCTGGGTACCGGCAAAGGCGTGCTCACCGATGTGAAAGGAGCGTTTGTGCTCAAAGGCCTTCCTGCTAATGCAGTCCTGGAAATATCCTATATCGGATATGAAACCAAACAGGTACCTGTGAACGGACAATCCGAACTGGCAATATCTCTGGGGGTTTCTTCCAAAATACTGGACCAGGTGGTGGTAGTGGGATATGGTACACAAAGCCGTAAAGATGTAAGTGCGGCGATTACTTCCGTAAAAGGGGAAGCTATTCAGAGTATGGCAACCAACAACCCGGTAGATGCCCTGCAGGGGCGTGTGGCCGGATTGTCCGTTACAAACACGGGTGGTAATCCCGGTGCAGCGGCGGATGTGAAGTTAAGAGGAGTAGGTACCATTGGTGGACATCAGCCTTTATATATTATTGATGGAACACCGGGTAACCCTTTTTATCTCAACAATAATGATATCGCTTCCATAGAAGTCTTGAAAGATGGTGCTGCGGCTTCCATTTACGGTTCTTTGAGTGCTAATGGAGTGATTCTGATCACTACCAAAAAGGGTAAGAAAGGCGCTCCGGTGATCGACTTTAATGCCTATTATGGCGTAGTAACACCTACCAATAAACTGAAGCTGCTGGATGCCAATGGTTATAAGACGCTGCATAAAATGATGTATGAAAATGCAGGGGAAGATCCGGCCAACTGGCCTGCTTATATCACAAAGAATACTGGGGTGAATACCAACTGGCAGGATGAGGTAAGGCAACAGGGAATTACGGAAAACTATAACCTTAATCTACGTGGTGGCGGGGACTATTTCACCTATTCCCTGAGTGGTGATATCATGAATGATAAAGGTACTTTTATAGGATCCGATTTTAAGAAAAAAACGATCCGCTCCCGTAATGAATATAAAAAAGGCCGTTTAACAGCAGAGGCGAACATTATCTATTCAGAAACGGCTACCAGGGACTATAAGTTTTCTTTAACGGACACTTACTTTCAGTCACCCTTGCTCCCCATATTTGATAAGAATGAAAAATATGGATATGCTTTGCTGGTAGATGAATTGCCAAAATTTCAAAACCCTTTGGCAGCAGACCATTACTGGGATACCAAAAGTACCACCCAGTATTTTAATGGAAATGTCCGTCTGGGTTTACAATTATGGAAAGGCCTGCGTGTGGTAAGCAACCTGAACATGGTAAATGCCAATGACTTCTATTATGCTTTTCATCCACCTTTCCGTTCTAATCAGAATGATCCTGAAATTTCTTATTCTTACCTGGAGAACAAACGTTCCAATTACCGGGAACGGTTGATGGAAAACCTGCTGTACTATGATGTGGCATTTGGGAAACATAGTATTAATGTATTAGCTGGTTATACCGCGCAGGAGAAAACGAATAACTGGATGGCCACTACGGCAGAAGGTAAAACTATTGTGCGTACCGTGGAAAACGGGGAGATCGTTGAAACAGAAGTACCTGGCGGTTTCCTGGATCCTAACTTTAATACCATCAATGGTGGTACCGGCGGTACTTTTGGTAACAGCGGTACCCGCAATAAATACATCCGGTTGTCTACCTTAGGCCGTATTAACTATGCATACGATGATAAATACCTGCTGCAGATGTCAGTGCGCAGGGATGGTTCTTCTCTCTTTGGCCGCAACCGCAGATATGGCGTTTATCCGTCCATTTCTGTAGGATGGAATCTGCAAAGAGAAGATTTTATGCAAAGTGTTACCTGGCTGGATATGCTGAAACTCAGAGCTAGCTATGGTGAATTAGGTAATGAAGGCGGGCTTAGAAATTATGACCATCAGGCACTGATCTTTACTTACAATGATTGGACAGGTGGTTATGTACAAGGCTCTGGTGGTACTTCCTGGCCAGGATCTGCTGCCTGGAACCTCGAAAACCGTGACCTGCAATGGGAAACCAGTAAATCTACTAATATAGGTGTTGACTTTGCTATTCTCCGTAATAAGCTAAGCGGTGCATTTAACTTCTTCAACAATAAAACGGAAGGGCTGCTGATTACTAAAGAAGTACCGCCTTCTGCCGGGGTGAATGATCCTATTCTGAACGTGGGCAAGATACAGAACCGGGGTTGGGAATTGGAAGTGACCTATAGCAACAAAACCAATGACCTGGGCTATAATGTTACAGGTGTGTTAAGCTCTACGAGAAACAAAGTACTGTCACTGGCTAATGAAGGACAATCTTTATCTGGTGTGGGATTAAAATATGGGTCCTCTCATATTGCCAACCAGACAAGAGTAGGGAAGGAAGTAGGTGCTTTTTATCTGTATGAAACAGATGGCATCTTCCAGTCGGATGCTGAAGTACAAAGCTATAAGAATAAGGAAGGCGATTTATTACAGCCGGATGCCAGCGCCGGAGATATCCGTTTCAAGGATACCAATGGCGACGGCGTGATTGATGATAATGATAAAACCTATCAGGGATCAGGTTTCCCAAAATTGGAGTATGGCTTTAACATTGGTGTACAGTATAAAGGATTTGATCTGGCACTCTTTGTACAGGGGGTAGCAGGCAACAAAATATATAATGGTAACCGCTTTGAGTTTGAAGGAATGGATGCCGGCAGAAATTTTACGACCAATACCTTAAATGCCTGGACACCGCAGAACAAAAATACAGATGTACCCCGTGCCGTATTGGGCGACCCTAATATCAATGCCCGTGAATCTACCCGTTTTCTGGAAAACGGAAATTACCTGCGTCTGAAAACAGTACAATTGGGATATACTTTTCCTAAGCATTTGCTGAATAGTATAAAAGTAGACCGGGTAAGACTGTATGTCAGCGGTCAGAACCTGCTCACCTTTACCAAATACACCGGCATTGATCCGGAAATAGGGGTCGTAGATGTGCTGAATACAGGCGTGGATCGTATGATATATCCACAAAACAAGAAAGTAATGGTAGGGGTGCAGTTAACATTCTGACCCCATTATTAACACAATTTCTACCACGGGATAAAAACATGATCAAATGAAAAAAGTACACTTTTATATACCGGTTCTTTTTGCAGCCTTGCTGGGTATCAGTTCCTGCAGCAAGGATTTGCTGGAACAAACTTCGCCCGATCAGCTTACGACTGATAATTTCTGGAAAAGCAAGGATAAAGCAGTGGGTGGTCTGGCGGCTGCTTACTCCCAACTCGAAGGTTTTGTGGGTTGGGACAACTATATCGAAGCCCGCTCGGTAAGAGAGTTTTACAGGGAAGATATGGTAGTGCCAGGCCGTGATGCCTATAACTATGCCTGGTGGATGGAGCATTTTAATTTCTCCTTTACTTCCGGTAACTACGCGATAGACCTTTTGTGGAGAGAAAATTACAGGGGCATTAACTTCAGCAACCAGGTATTGGAAAATGTAAGTGCAATGACAGTAGAGATGATTGATGATGCCAGTAAGAAACAGATTCTGGCAGAAGCACGTTTTCTGCGTGCTTATTATCACTTTAAACTCCTGACCAATTTTAATAAAATTATTCTCCGTGATAAAGTGCCGGTAAGCCCGTCAGATCTGAATAAAAGTACTGCAGAACGTAAGGATGCCTGGGAGTTTATTATAGCAGATCTCCTGGCAGCTGAAAAAGACCTGGCCTTACGCTCCAAACAGCCATCTGAAGAGATGGGCAGAACGACCAAAGGAGCGGCACAGGCTTACCTGGGTAAGGTATTCCTGTATCGTGCCGGAGAAGATAAAGCAGGCAGTGTACCTTATTATACGGAAGCTTCCAGGTGGTTGCTGGAAGTGATCAAATCCAAGGAATATAAACTGCAGGCTGATTTCCTCAGCATGTTCAATGGTACGCTTAGAAATACTCCCGAATCCGTATTTGAATTACAACAGAATGCAGATTCCGAAAATGGCGCTTACTACAGGTCACAGATGAATACCTGGCTCGCTGCTGAGGAATTGGGCGGATATGGCGAATTGTATGGTACCCCGCAGTTGGTAACTGAAATGACGAAAGAAGGACGTATTGCAAAAGATGGTTTGTATGATCACCGGATATATGGTACTATCTTCTTTAAAGATCCTTATTTCAATGATGCTGCTAATCCAAGGGTATATGATAAAACATATGACGCCTACTTTGGCAACAACCAGGTAGCCTTCCGGAAATGGTTACCACTTGCCAAAAACAGGATTACCCGCTCCAATCCGGTTAATGTGCCCCTGATGCGTTATGCAGACGTATTGCTGTTGTATGCAGAAGCAGAGAATGAATTAGGCCATGGACCTGTTGCAATGGAACAGATCAATGCGGTAAGAGACCGTGCAGGTATGCCGGCATTGACGTTGACAGATAAACAAGCCATCTTTAAACAACTGGTACACGAAAGGGTAATGGAATTGACCATTGAAGGCAGCCGCTTTTATGACCTGCGCAGATGGGGCATGCTGGAAGCCAGTATGACCGCCGCAGGCAGGAAGTTTTCTGCTGATAAGGCCTTTTATCCTTTGCCGCTTAAAGAAACAATTAATAATCCGTTAACACAGTAATCTCCATTGATTTTTTATACACCATGACATGGTACAGCACACCGGCGCGGGCTTTTGCCCGTGCCTTGTTTTACCTGTCAGTTAACCGTTTTGCTGCAATGATCAGAATAATGATAGTGGGTTGTTTATGTTTGTTGTCATCTTTGGCAGGTGCACAATCCAATGATTGGGAATCTCCACAGCGCGTATCTGAAGGTACTTTACCCCCTCATGCCCATTTTATTCCTTATCCTTCTCCGGCTGCTGCTGTAAAGGAGCAAGCGTCTCCATTCACACTGTCTTTAGATGGTATCTGGCAATTCCACCTGGCTAAGAATCTGGACGAAAGGCCCAAGGACTTTTTTAAAGCCACTTTTGATGTCAGCAAATGGAAAACAATTCCTGTTCCTGCCAACTGGCAGACGCAGGGATATGCAAGCTATATTTTCACAGATGTAGAATATCCTTTCCCACCTGATCCGCCTTATGTTCCCAAAGCTGATAACCCGGTAGGGTCTTATCGCCGCAGCTTCCAGATGCCTGCGGACTGGCAGGGAAAACAGGTGCTGATCCACCTGGGGGCGGTCAACTCTTTCTTTTACTTATGGATCAATGACCACTATGTAGGATTTAGCAAAGACAGTAAAACCCCGGCAGAATTTGATATCAGTCCTTTTCTCCGGAAAGGCGTAAATAATGTGTCTGTACAGGTGTTCCGGTTTAGTGATGGTTCTTATCTGGAAGGGCAGGATATGTGGAAGTTGAGCGGTATAGAACGCAGCGTATACCTGCTGGCCCGCCCAAAACTCTGTATCTATGATTTTTTTGTGAAGGCAGGACTTGCCAATCATTACCAGGATGGGGTACTAGATCTGGAACTTGCATTAAATAAAAGACCTGCTGCGGCAGAAAAAGGAAAAAAGATCCGGGTGCAATTGCTGGATAGTGAAGGGGGAACAAAGCCCATATTGGAACGGGAAGCAGCCCTGACAAACGACAGTATTTACCGGTTCCATGCAAATATTCCTCAGGTAAAGGCATGGAATGCAGAACATCCCCACCTTTATACACTGCTGATCACCTATAAAGACAACAAAGGAAATACAATAGAAAGCATCGTACATAAAATAGGATTCCGTACAGTAGAGATCAAACATGGGTTGTTCCAGGTAAATGGAAAAGCTATAAAGCTAAAAGGTGTAAATCGCCATGAGCATGATATGAATACCGCTAAAGTGGTGAACCGGGAAGGTATGCTGAACGATATCCGGGTGATGAAGCAGTTTAATATCAATGCAGTACGGACAAGTCATTATCCTAACCGGGAAGAATGGTATGCGTTATGTGATCAATACGGCATTTACGTAGTAGATGAAGCCAATATTGAGTGCGATGGAATGGATATGCACCCCTTAAAAACATTGTCTGATAAGCCGGAATGGAAAAATGCTTACCTGGACCGTACCCGGCGTATGGTAGAGCGGGACAAGAATTATTGCAGTATTATCACCTGGTCGCTGGGAAATGAAAGCCGTTTCGGAGACAATTTTAAAGCCACCTACCAATATATCAAGGCAAGGGATAATTCCCGGCCGGTGCAATATGAAGAAGCCAGCAATACGCCTTATTCAGATATTTATTGCCCAATGTACAAACCCCTTCCGGTAATGCTGGAATATGTACGGGACCACCGGACTAAACCTTTTATCCTTTGCGAATATGCCCATATGATGGGCAACAGCGGCGGCAATTTTAAAGACGACTGGGACCTGATTTATAAATACCCGCAATTGCAGGGTGGGTTTATCTGGGATTTCTCTGATCAGACCTTCCGTAAGCAGGATTCCCTGGGACGTAATATATGGGCTTATGGAGGAGATATGGGTACAGTAGGTGCTACCAGTGATACCAGCTTTTGTGCCGATGGGATGTTGTCGGCAGATCGTTCTCCACACCCGCAGGCTTTTGAGGTAAAGAAAGTATATCAACCGGTACATTTTGAACCGGTAGATTTTTCTGCACAGACCATCCGGATCACAAACCGGTATGATTTCACTAACCTGGAAACACTTACTTTCCGCTGGCAGATAAAAGCTGATGGCCAGGTGCTGGCATCAGGTACCTTACCGGAGGTGAGGATGGATGCACAGCAATCTGCTATCGTACAAATTCCTGTGCCAGCCATTACCCCTACACCTGGTACCTTATATTTCCTGCACCTGGAAGCAGCCACCAATCAGGCAACCGGACTGTTGCCCCAGGGGTGGACAGTAGCCACCGAACAGTATCAATGGCCGGTATCCATGCCGGTAGTGAAAAAACAATATGAGGATGATACCCTGCAGGTAGTAAAGACAGCTACTTCCTGGATTATCCGGAACAAATTGTTTTCAGCAGATTTTAATAGTCAGTCTGGCTGGTTGCAACATTACCGTTATGCACAAACGGCATTCCTGCAATCTCCTTTACAGCCCTACTTCTGGCGTGCCCCTACGGATAATGATATTGGTAACAGTATGCAATTGCGTTGTGCCATGTGGCAGTATGCAGGGGATAGTACCCGGTTATTATCCTGTACAGTAACCTCCGTGGATGCCCGGCAGGTACAGGTGTTAACCCGGCATTTCCTCCCCCTGGTAAAAGCTTATTTTAATACGACCTATCTGATAGCTGCGAACGGGGATATCCACGTGAAAGTGCATTTTGAAGCAGGGGATACTACACTGCCTGAAATGCCCCGCATGGGAATGCGGATGCTGGTGAACAAGGAT
This sequence comes from Chitinophaga sp. H8, assembly GCF_040567655.1. Classification (NCBI taxonomy): domain Bacteria; kingdom Pseudomonadati; phylum Bacteroidota; class Chitinophagia; order Chitinophagales; family Chitinophagaceae; genus Chitinophaga; species Chitinophaga defluvii. The sequence goes on from NZ_JBEXAC010000001.1 coordinate 1,101,140, forward strand.
TTTAATCAGGCCAGCTGGCTGGGCAGAGGACCATTCGATAATTACCAGGACCGGAAGTATGCGGCAGACATAGATGTATATAGCATGCCGGCAGACTCCCTGTTTTATCCCTATCCCCGTGCACAGGAAAGTGGTTATCGCTCAGATATACATTGGATGGCACTTCATAATAAGGGCAACGCAGGATGGATGGTATACACAGATTCCCTGTTTAATGCCGGTGTGCTTCACTTCAATATGAACAAGCTCAACTTTAACCGGAAGGAAAATAATCACGGTGGCTCCATTACCAATGATTCTTTTATCTGGTGGAATATAGATTATCAGCAAACCGGGCTGGGAGGAGATAACAGTTGGGGAGCTAAGCCACATTCGGAATATATGCTGGTATATAAAGATTACAGTTATTCGTTTACACTGCGGCCATTACCGGCAGGCAGTATGATGACGGAAAAAGCTAAAGAAAGATTTGAACGGGCAGCTATGTAAATGGTTGTGTAATGGGAAATTATGTTGAAGGATATGATAAAATGGAAAACCATATTCCTGCTGATGCTGACAGTGGCTGCGATGGGCACAAAAGCACAGGTCAGCAGGGATTTATTTAAAGACGTATTGGATGTAAGGTATGAGGTAAAGGCTCCGCATAGGGTTGCTACTTCTTTTTTTGCTGATCAGGGCGCCTGGCACGCTTATGCCTTGCCACAGCGTAATGAGGATGCGGGCGCTTTTATAGGACCGCTTTTAATGGACCTGAAAGGAGAGTGGCTGGGAAATGATTTTACGCGGCTGCGTATTTATGAAAACAACCGGGAGCTGCCTTTGTCACGCATAGACACGGCTACCTATTATGTGCCGGGTATGCTGCAGCAAACCTATATGGCAGAAGGCCTGCAGGTGCGTATGCAGCTCATTTTTACAGATAGCCGGGAGGCGATGATCCAGGTAAGGTTAAAGAATGAAGGGCGTGCAAAACGGCAACTGGTATTGCAGTGGGGCGGCCATACAATATTACCACAGGCACAATTGAAGGCTGTACCCAATGGCATAGCTGTTGTCTTCAGCAACTCAGCACATCATTTCTTTATAGACTATCTATCCCGGCAGCCTTATCAGCTTGCAATAAAAGACAACGGTTATCAGGCACGAAAAACGATTACCATCCCTGCAAAAGGGATATATGAAGATCTACAGTTACAGCGTTATTTTCTGGAAACAAAAGCAATCACGGCAGCAAAGAAAAAAGACTTTAGCCAGGCATATGCACAAAATACAAGTAGATGGAATAAATACTTGTCGGACTATTTTGCAGGTACTGCAATAACGGTAAAGGATACTACAGCAGCACGGCTGGCGGTGAAGTGTATCGTTACATTGATCACTAACTGGCGTAGCCCTGCAAAGGATCTGTTGCATGCAGGTGTTTTTCCTTCCGCTGCCTATCAGGGTTTTTATGGTTTCTGGGCCTGGGATAGCTGGAAACAGGCGGTGGCTTTAGCTGATTTTCACCCATCACTGGCCAAAGACAATATACAGGCATTGTTTGATTACCAGGATCCTGCGGGGATGGTGCCGGATTGCATTTACACAGATAAGCAGGAGAACAATCTACGTGATACCAAACCTCCCCTGGCAGCATGGGCGGTGTGGGAAGTGTTCAGGGCTACAAAGGATACGGCATGGGTACGGCACTTGTATCCTGCTTTGCGCAGGTACCATCAGTGGTGGTATGCCAACCGGGATCATGATGGCAATGGTTTATGTGAATATGGGGCTACAGATGGTACCCGTATTGCGGCTGCCTGGGAAAGTGGGATGGACAATGCGGTGCGCTTTGATCAGGCAAAAATGCTGCGAAATAATAATAGGGCCTGGTCGCTGGATCAGGAATCGGTAGATCTCAATGCGTACTTGTATGCGGAAAAATTATATCTTGCCCGTCTGGCTGCTATGCTGGGAGATCAGCGGGAAGCAGCTCACTGGAAGCGCACTGCTGATCAGCTATGCGGGCTGATCAATAAGCACTTTTATGATCCGGTATCCGGTTTTTATTACGACCGGCGTTTGTCGGGGGATCTGATCCGTGAGGCGCAAGGTGCAGAAGGATGGCTGCCTTTATGGGCAGGTATTGCTACGCCCGAACAAGCCACTGCAGTGGCAAAGGTACTACTTGATACCAGCCGCTTTAATACCTGGGTACCATTCCCGGTATTGTCTGCCGGTAATAAGCAGTTTGATCCTGCCAACGGATACTGGCGTGGGCCGGTATGGCTGGATCAGTTTTACTTTGCAGTAAAAGGACTGGAACAATATGGTATGCAGGAAATGGCGCAGGGGTTTGTCAACAAACTATGGCAGCATGCAGCCGGTATGAATGATAACCAACCCCTGTACGAAAACTATCATCCGCTTACCGGCAAAGGCTTGAATGCAGTAGGGTTCAGTTGGTCGGCAGCACATATATTAAAGCTGTTAGCCTTTAGCTATTGAAGCGATCAAAACAAAAAAAAGTATTAATACCCGAAACAACAAAACATAATTCCTAAAAGCTAATAGCCAACAGCTAACAGCTAAAAAACAACATATGTCTCACTACTTTACGATTTCCGAAATAAAAGAATTGGCGCAGCGGCATTATGGGCTGCAGATAAGTGTAACCGCTTTGAATGGTTATGATGAATCCAATTTTTTGCTGGAAGATGCGGCAGGCCGGAAGTATATCTGTAAAATAGCTGAAGCCGCACATGGATTACATTTCCTGGATGCCCAGGTAAAGATCATGGATTATTTGTCTAAGAGTGCGGTGGCAAAAGGATTTCAACAGGTATTACGTAATGGGGAAGGTACACCATTGACCAGCCTGGTCATGGCGGAAGGACTTTTTTACATGCGTATCCTTACTTATCTGCCCGGTACTTTCTGGGGAGCGGAGCAGGAACACAGTGCTGTGCAACAATATAACCTGGGCCACTTTTTAGGGCGTATGGATCAGGCATTGGCAGGATTTGATCATCCTGCTATGCACCGTCATTATTATTGGGATATCAGTCATGCATTGGATGCACGTAAGCATTTACCTCATATCCGTTCACATGAACAACGCCGTATAGCAGGTTATTTTCTGTTGCAGTTCGAAACGGAAGTAATCCCACACCTGCAGTCCTTGCGTACAGCAGCTATTCATAATGATGCCAATGATTATAATGTACTGGTAACAGGAGAGGAGGTGACGGGATTAATTGATTTCGGGGACATGGTGCACACGGCGCTTATCAATAACCTGGCAATTGCCTGTACCTATGCTATGTTGCATACCGCAGATCCGGTAGCTACCGCAGCGGCGGTGGTAAAAGGATATCATACTGCTTTCCCGTTAACAGAAAAGGAAGTGGCTTTATTGTATTACCTGATAGCCGGACGTTTATGTATCAGCGTTACACAGTCGGCCAAACAGGCGGCTGCTGCAAGCGACAATAGTTACCATTTTATCACGGAAAATGGGGCATGGGTATTACTGGAGCGTCTGATCGCCATCAATCCGCTGGCAGCAGAGGATGCTTTCCGGAAGGCATGTGGTTTTACTTCGCGCTTAAATCCGGCAGACACTTATACTCCTTTACTGCAGGAACGTAAACAATTTATTGGGCGTAATCTGAGTATCAGCTATAAACGTCCGCTGAAGATTATTAAAGGCGCACTGCAATACCTGTATGATGATAAAGGGGATACTTATATAGATTGTGTGAATAATGTAAGTCATGTAGGGCATTGCCATCCGGTGGTGGTAAAAGCGATGCAGCAACAAATCGCTACACTGAATACCAACACAAGGTACCTGCATGATAACCTGGTAAACTTTGCGAGGGAGCTTACCGCTACACTGCCAAAGGAACTGAGTGTATGTTATTTTACGAACTCAGGTAGTGAAGCCAATGATCTGGCTATCCGGATGAGCCGGCATTATACCAAACAAAAAGATGTAATTGTATTGGATCATGCCTATCATGGTACTTCGACTGTGGCCATAGGATTAAGCCCCTATAAGTTTGATGGTAAAGGTGGGTTTGGTAAACCGGAACATACACATAAAGCAATAAATCCTGATTTGTACCGGGGGGCATTCCGTTATAGCGACCCGGAAGCAGGAAAAAAGTATGCGGCAGATGTGCAGGAGATCATCAGCCGTTTGGCAGGATCGGGAAAGGGTGTGGCGGCTTTTATCTGCGAAACCTTGTTAGGGGTAGGTGGGCAAATTCCATTGCCGCCGGGATATTTAAAGGAAGTATATCAATATGTAAGAGCGGCAGGGGGTGTATGTATTGCAGATGAAGTGCAGGTGGGTTTTGGCCGGGTGGGCAATAAATTCTGGGGCTTTGAGCTACAAGAGGTAACGCCTGATATTGTGGTGCTGGGAAAACCTGTGGGCAATGGGCATCCGTTGGCGGCAGTAGTTACCACATCTGCCATCGCTGATGCGTTTAATAATGGTATGGAGTACTTCAACACTTTTGGGGGTAATCCGGTATCCATGGCTACGGGTATCGCAGTACTCAAAGTGATACAGGAAGAAGAAATGCAGGCGCATGCACTGGAGGTAGGCGATTATTTCCTGGCAGCGCTGGAAAAGTTGAAGGCGATACACCCGATTATCGGGGATGTAAGGGGACATGGACTGTTTATCGGGGCAGAGCTGGTACGCAACAGGGAAACTCTGGAACCTGCTGTGCCGGAAATAGATGTGGTGGTAGAACGTATGCGCGATCGTGGTTTTCTGCTCAGTACAGATGGGCCACTGCACAACGTGTTGAAGATAAAACCGCCGATGGTATTTACCAAAGCCAATACGGATACCTTGATTGCTCACCTGCATGAGATATTGCTGGAGCTGAAATAAATATGCGATCTTTAGGTGGTATATAAAATACAGCCATGGAAACAGGAATTGCGTTGGCCAAAAAGGTGGCAGGACAAAAAGCCGTTGAATATATTAAGGCAGGTATGACCGTGGGACTCGGTACCGGAAGTACTGCCTGGTGGGCTATCCAGGAAATAGGCGCCAGGGTAAAAGCAGGGCTTGATATCAACGCTATTGCTACTTCGGACCAATCGTATGAGCTGGCGGTAGCGTTGCAGATCCCACTGATCACCTTTGAGGAAATAACACAGATTGATGTGGATATCGATGGGGCAGATGAAGTAGATCGGCAGCTGCAGCTGATAAAAGGTGGCGGTGGTGCCCTCCTCCGCGAAAAAATTATTGCTGCTGCCAGCCAGCAAATGATTGTTGCGGTGGATGAACATAAACTGGTAGATACCCTTGGGAAATTCCCCCTGCCTGTAGAAGTAGTAGTATTTGGATGGGAGATGACCGCCAGAAAACTGGCGGCACTGGGAACGCAGACAGTGTTGCGGGAGAAAAACGGCCAGCCCTTTATTACGGATAATGGTAACTATATTATTGATTGTGCTTTCAATGCCATCACAGATCCTGCCACTTTGCATACCAGGCTGAATGCTATACCGGGGGTGGCTGAGAACGGATTGTTTGTAAATTATGCCCATACGGTTATTGTAGGATATGAAAATGGGACGGTCAATACCCTGTACCCTGCCAGATAACCATATTCCCCTGCCTTTTGCACCTCATGTAATAGCAACGGCGGCCGTTGGCTCCGTGGTATTCCCATTAATGTGGTATTAAACAAATTGCAATTATCTTTGCCAGGCTGCTTTATTTATGTAGATAAAAACCAACCTGGAGAAAATGGGGCATGATGATAACATAAAGGATGCCTGGTTGTTATTGAGGAACAGCCATGCAAGTGCATTGGAAGAGCTGTATAACGGGCATTACCTGGGTATGATCAATTTTGGAATAAAACTAACCGGGGACCGTGAGTTTACCAATGATTGTATTATCCAGTTGCTGATAGAGCTCTGGGATAAAAGGAAGCAGCTGCCTCATGTAGAAAATGTAAGAGCCTACCTGCTTACCTGTTTAAAGCATAAGATCATTGCAGAGATAAAAGCCTGCCAAACCAGAAATGACAGCCATCACTCCCTGCATAATATACAGGACAATACAGAGTTGCCATATGAAGCCTACCTGATCCGCCTGCAATCTGATAAAGCCATCAGAGAAAAATTGTCCCGTGCACTGGATAAGCTCACTGCCCGGCAAAAGGAACTGCTTAAACTCAGATTTTTTGATAAGCTGGATTATGATGAAATAGCAGCCTTGTCTGGTATCAGTAAGCGTACGGCTTATAATATCATTTATGATGCCCTGAAAATGTTAAAGACGGAATTCTATGCTTCCAATGAAAATGGGACCTTCCTCACAGATGCTATTTTGTTAACCCTGCTCATCAGCTTACTGGCATAATAAGGAGTTTTTGTCCCCTCGTTGCTGTTGCCATCCTGCGATCCATATTTGTATTTATTTAATTGTTGACTTATTTGGGCTGATTATTTTGATGAATTTCAAAATACTGGCCGTTTGTTTAATTATTTCTATTTAAAAAAATATCTGTAGTAAAAGCAAGTAGGCTTTTGCTCTATAGATCAAAGCGATTGTCATGAATTACCGGGAATATGATGCCGAAGATTTATTGCTGGAAACATCCTTTTTAAATTATTGCCTGGGCAGTAAAGACACCGATGTGCTTTTCTGGGAAAACTGGTTGTTGGAAAATCCGGACAAAGCGAATGTGGTAAAACAGGCACAAGAGTTATTCCTGCTATTGAATGGAAATCATACGGCTGCACAATTCCGGGAGCATCAAAGTAGGTTCCGGGAGACATTCAGCCAGCATCTTGAAGAAGGACCGGCAGGAGCGGGGCACTTGTTTTATACCAGGGAGCAAGAAGGTGAACATACCAATACGGAACAAGGTAAGTATAGGAGCCGGAGCAGGAAAATTGGCCGGTATGTGGTGGGTATTGCGGCTTCCCTCTTGCTGTTGGTGGCGATCAGACAATTGGTAGTACATAGATATGCTGCGGATAAAGCAGCCCTGGAACAGGACAAATATACCTATGTAAGTATGCCTGGTGAAAGGAAATCATTCCAGTTACCCGACGGCTCTACTGTATTACTGAATGGTGGAAGCGTGCTCAGGATAACGCCGGCATTTAACGAGGAAAACCGGCAGGTACATCTGGAAGGAGAGGCCTATTTTGATGTAGCACAGGATGCAGGAAAGCCATTTGTTATCCAGGCTGGCGATATGTGTGTTAAAGTACTGGGAACCACTTTTAACGTAAAAGCGTATCCACAGGATAAAACACTGGAAACGGTATTGATCCGGGGAGCAGTGGAAGTAACCGTAAAAGATATGCCCAGACAACAGGTGATCCTCAAGCCACAACAGAAAATAATTATCGAAAAGCCTGCAAAGCAAGCAGCCGGAATACAGGATAGTGTTTCTCATACTCACCATCAACGGGAGGCAATCGGGAAAATAGCCGTTAAAAATGTGCAGTTGCTGGCGGATGACAGCACCGTGATGGAAACTTCCTGGACATTGAACAGACTGGTATTTGACAATGAAACATTAGCAGTGGTAGCCACCAAAATTGAAAGATGGTACGGGGTAAAAGTACAGATAGATCCGGCCATAGCAGACACTTATACCTTTACCGGAATCTTTGAGAATGAATCCATTCAACAAATGCTGAAAGCATTGCAGTTATCCCTGCCTTTTCATTATAAACTGGAAGATAAAACGCTTTTTATAACAAAATAAAGTAACAATAAATGACCTGAGATTACCAACCGAAATCGTAAAAAAAGCAGGGAAGTGCTTCCAACACTCCCCTGTAGTTTAAAATCAGGAACAGGATGTATTTGCATGTCCCCTGTTCCATTTACAGAACTTAAACCAACTAAAAGTATGAAAAAAACGGGACTCCCGTTGGCAATCCCCTTGCCAGCTGGCTTTATTAAAGCATTATTGATGATGAAATTTATTTTCCTACTGGTTTTAATGACATGTTTGCAGGTATCTGCAAAGGTGTATTCACAAAATACACGGATTACGCTGCGTGTAGATGATGCACAGCTGTACCGGCTGTTTAAAGTCATTGAAAAGCAAACAGATTATCGATTTGTTTACAGCAACAATATTCTGCCGGCTGATAAAAAGGTGAGTATTCATGCGGAAAATATGCCTTTGTCTAAGGTGTTGGAAATGGCGCTGGTGAATACCCCGCTCACTTATTCCTCTCTGGAAAGTAACCTGGTAGTAATTTCCCTGAAAACATATCCGGCGATCTACGAGGTGCTGAAAGGGAAAGTAACTGATAGGGATGGCAATCCGCTGCTGGGGGTAACTGTACGGAATAACAATACCAAACAAGGTACGGTAACCGACCAGCAAGGTAATTTCTTTTTACAGGTATCAGAAGGAGATGAACTGTCATTCAGTTTTATCGGCTATGAAAATAAAACGGTGAAAGTAAGTGCTAAGGCCATGATGACTGTTGTGCTGGAACAAAGTTCCAGTAAGCTGAACGAGACAGTAGTGGTAGGATACGGTACTACCAAAATAAAGGACATGACAGGTTCCGTGGCCAGGATTAATGCCAAGGAACTGGAGCTTGCACCTACTGGCGGTACAGTAGCTTCTTTCCTGCAAGGTAAGGCTGCCGGTGTAAATGTAATGGTACAGTCAGGTGCTCCCGGTGCGCCCACGCAGGTGGTAATCCGCGGTGGTACTTCTCTTTCCGGTACCAATGAACCTTTATATGTAGTGGATGGGGTGCCTAACTATGTGGCGAGCACACAAGGAGTGGGTGCAGATGTTACCAAGGCATTGTTTAACCTGAACCTGAGTGATGTGGAAACAATAGATGTATTGAAAGATGCGTCTGCTACTGCCATCTATGGTTCCCGTGGTGCGAACGGCGTGGTGATCATCACTACCAAAAGAGGACGTGCCGGCGTAAAACCGGAAGTAGAACTGAGATATAGTACCGGTGTACAGGCCAGAGCTGGTGGATGGGGCGTATTAAATGCGGCCAACTGGAAGGCAATTGTGGAAGAGGCTGCCAGAAATGGTATCATGACCACAGGGGCCACAGATTATTTTACGAAAAAACTGATAGATCCAAACTCTGTACAAACGACCGGGCATATTGACTTCCTCACAGGTAATGTGATGAGAGATATTATTGATCCGGTAACAGGAAAATATACCCAGCAAAGGTTTTTCCAGGACCAGGATATTCCCTGGTGGAATATGATGACACAGGATGCCCGTCAGTCGCAATACGATATCTCCATGAGGGGTGGCAGTGCCAATAATAACTACTATGCATCCATCAGCTATATGGATCAGCAGGGGATTATTGTTAACTCCAACCTGAAAAGAATTTCCGGAAGGTTTAACACAGAAACAAGGGTAGGTAAGAACCTGAAGATAGGTATCAATATGGATGGGGCTACTTCTGTAAACAATCAGAAAACAGAACTGACCAAGGCTATCATAGAATACCGTCCTGATTTGCCGGTGTATAATGCTGATGGTTCTTTCTATTTGTTTGATCAGTATACGGATAATCCAATGTCCATCGGATCAAACAGACAGGAGAACAGTGCCAAGAATTTTACCGGATCAGGATATGCCGAATATGAAATCATTCCGGGATTACGGTTTAAAAGCAACTACTCTGTAAGATATAACCTGTTTAATAACGATAAGTATATTAACCGTGGCAAATCTTACAGCAGTTACAACGGTCAGGGTACGATTGTATACAACGAGTCTACTGTTACCCTGTTTGATAATACCCTCACTTACGCCAAAGCAGTTGATAAACACGACCTGATAGCGATGGTAGGTACTTCCGTAGAAAAGGCCAATACCAAAATGTTGTCTGCTTCCGGTATGGATTTTCCGGATGATATCATCCTGAATAACCTGGGTAGTGCCACCACATATGGAAAACCAAACAGTAATGAATACGGTACTGGCCTGACTTCTGGTTTTGTACGCCTGAACTATAAATATGACGGAAGATTCCTGGCTACCTTAACAGGGCGTGCAGATGGGTCTTCCAAATTCGGTTCCGGTAACCGGTTCGGTTATTTCCCATCCGGTGCATTGGCCTGGATCATTTCAGAGGAAGCATTTTTGCAAAACTCTAAAATGGTCAACTACCTGAAAATAAGAGGTAGTGTGGGCAAAACCGGTACACAGGACATTGGCAATGATCAGTGGAGAACGTTGATGTCCGGGTCTGTATATGAGGGATTACCTGGCGTATACCCTTCACAGTTGGGTAATACGCAGCTCAAATGGGAAACTACCACGCAGATGGATGCAGGTATTGACTATGCATTCTGGAATAACCGTATCAGTGGTGCTTTGGGAGTATATAAGAAGAATACCAATAACCTGCTGTATAGTACACAGGTACCCTCCAGTTCCGGATTTACAAATGTTACACAGAACCTCGCTTCCATTGAAAACAAGGGGATAGAATTTGATGTGCTGGTAGATCTGGTAAAAACACGCGATTGGTTATGGGACCTGGGCTTTAATGTGAGCAAAAACTGGGGGACAGTTACTTCCGTAAATGGTGAAAGAACCTACCTCTCGAAGTCAGTACTGGAAGCAGGTATGGCACTGGGTACTTTTTATGGCCACCGTGCACTAGGCATTTATAAAACCATGGAGGAAATCGATGCGTTAAGCAGTATCGATCCCAAAACAGGTAAAAAGGTATATTACCAGAATCAGTATACCCGTCCGGGTGATCTCAAGTTCGCCGACCTGAATGGCGACGGTATTGTAAATAACGATGACCGTGAAGTATTGGGTAATAGTAATCCGCTATTTTATGGTGGTATTAACTCCACTGTAAGGTATAAGGGATTTACCCTGTCTGCCCGTTTTGATTACAGCTATGGTGCTAAAAGGTATTGGGTAGGAGAGTCTGATATGATGAGCTTCAATGGCTATTTCAATAAAGTAACCAATGTCATGGATCGCTGGACACCGGAGAACCCTGATGCTAAATATCCACGTGTAATTTTCTACGATAGAAGCGAGAACAACCGCTTTAGCAATTTCTATCTGCATGATGCCTCTTATTTAAGATTGAATAACCTGAACATCAGTTATCGGGTACCACCAAAATTCCTGCGCGGATATTTCCTGAAGGGAATTGACTTGTCTGCTTATGCTACCAACCTGTTTACGATTACCAATTATCCAGGCATGGACCCGCAGGGGAATTTTAACACAAGCGCAAGTGGTACGATGATGGGAACGGGCTATGATTACAGCTACTATCCATCAGCTAAATCGTACAATTTCTCTGCAAGATTCATCTTTAACTAATAACCCGATTAATCAGCAAATATGAACATGAAAAATATTTACAGACCGGTGTTGGGGGCCCTGCTTTCGTTTTTGGTGTTGCCTTCCTGTAGTACAGATAAGTACCTGGATTTACCTCCTGCACACGCGCTGGTGCCGGAAAATGCAATCCGGGATGAAGCCTCTTCCATTATTGCCCTGAATGGAGTATATTCTTTATTGGCAGGAAATGATTTCGGTGCTTATTACTCTGGTGCTTTTGGCTTTATGTCAGGATATCAGAATAATGCTAACGGACTTACCAGTGTATATTCTTTTTCTACCAAATATGAGGATGCCATTGTAGAAAATACCTGGAAAGCTTCCTATAAAGTAGTGAATGCAGCCAATGTAGTGATAGAAGGGGTCAATAAATTGCCCGGTGAGCTTTTCCAGGGAGATAAGAAAGCAACTATTATTGCAGAAGCGAAATTCCTGCGGGCATTTGCACATTTCAATATCTTCCGGTTTTATGGCCGTTGGTTCGATGCCCAGCGTGACCCTAACAGTGAGTGGGGGATTATTTTGCGCAAGCAATCGTCCGACTTGTCTAATGTAAAGCAACGGCGGAGTTCTGTGGCGGACACCTATCAGTTTATCCTGGACGACCTGGATGCAGCCATTAAGGAAGCGCCGGATTTTATCAGCGGTGTCAGAGCTTCCAGGTTGTCTGCAAAGGTGGTGAAAGCACAGGTGTTACTGAACAGGGGAACAGGTGATGATTATAAAACAGTGTTGACATTATGTGATGAAATCCTGAACAGCGGTAAGCGTAAACTAGAGGGCGATTTTGCAGATGTATTCAAAAAAGCCTGGTCATCCAGCGAACTCATTTTCTCCAGATTTGTAGAACCGAAATATCGCGCTACAGATGGTTACAAAAGCTGGTTCCGGGCGCAAAGCAAACCTGCTGATATATTTTATGACCTCTTGCAGGGAGATCCCCGTTTTAAAGCAACAATTGATACTGTGTTGACGATGGACGACTGGAATACCACCAAATATCCCGCGTTGATAAAAGTAACCGGTAGCAACAAGGAAAAAGAAGAACCCGTTCCTACTTATTTCAGCCGTTTGCCGGAAGTGTATTTCATGAAGGCGGAATGCCTGGCGCGTACAGGTGCTAACATTACAACTGCGATTGCACCTGTAAATATTGTCAGGGCACGTGTAGGGCTACCGGCATTGCAGCCTGCTAATCAACAGGCATTAATGGACGCTATTTATGAAGAACTGGTAAAAGAAATAGGGCTGGAAAACGGAAGTGAATGGTTTGCTTCCCTGCGGTTTACAACACCGGATGGTCGCCAACGGATCTACGGGCAGAAAACTTCCGGTACAGATATCGTGGAAGACAGATTTATCTTCCCGATCCCATTCTCGGAAATTTCATTTAATGATCTCATTAAACAAAACCCCGGTTATTAATAGTCTCATTTTTAATTGACACATGATGAAAAGATCAATAATACGATTAGCATTGAGCGCAGTGGTATTGGGTAGTGCTATCGCCTGCAATAAGGATAAAATTACCGATAATAGCCCTGTAACGGGTACAGATATTACCCTGAATGAACTTACCCTCGACAGGTTTACACATTGGAACAGTGAAGGAAAGGACGGGTTTACTTCCGGCATAGCTCATTTTAAACATAAGTATGATGCGGGAACAAAAAAGTGGTCAGGGTTCACCTATTCCAACCAGAACTACCGCACCTATGTACAGGAAAAAGCAGACCTGGATTCTATCCTCTATAGTGTGTACACGATCCGGCCCAACTACTCAGGTACTTTTGCACTGGCACATGTAGCGGGCGATGATGCTGAGATCAGTTTTGAAAAACCGGTACAGCTGGAACATATTTTAGTAGCCAATTCTACCTATGCATGGAATGCGATGTTAAAGGGGGACACTTCTTTTACCGTGAAAGCTAATCCGGTAACCGGATTGCAGGATACTACCTGGATCTATGCTTATGCTAATGGTGCCGGAAAATTTGGCGGTAAAGATGGCAAGCGGCCCGACTGGTTTAAGCTCACCATCAAAGGGCTGAATGATAAGAATATCGAGCAGGGGATGGTGGAAGTATACCTGGCTGATTTCCGGAGCGATATTATACCCAACAAATTCATTCTGGACGATTGGCTGAATGTAAAGCTGGACAAACTGGGTACTGTAAGTAAAATCAGGTTTTATCTGTCTTCTTCTGATACGGATGATAATGGCGTGATGAAAACACCTGCCTATTTGTGTGTAGACGGATTACGGGTGAAGAACCAATAATAGCTTACTGCCGGGAAGCCCTGTTTCCCGGCACTTTCATAAACCAACACATTAAAAAAGTCTAAACATGCTGCATTTAAAATCAGTTTTACTGGCTGGCGTATTATTATACGGTGGCGGTAAGTACACTATTAACGGAAAGATAGAGGGCGACTTCAACGGAAAGGTTTACCTGTCGGCTGCCGAAGGTTTTACACCGGTAAAAATAGATTCTGCCATCGCGAAAAATGGCAAATTTACTTTTAAAGGAGGCGTAAAAATACCTGACCTGTATTTCATTTCATTGGAAGATAAGAAAGGGCAAATGCTGTTCTTCCTGGAAAATTCCAAACTGAATGTTACCCTGCCTGCAGATAGTGTTTGGAAGGGACAGGTGAAAGGATCTGGCGTACATGACCAGTATGTAAAGTATAACCAGGAAGAAGGTCAGTTTACGGCCAAGCTGGATGAGATTTCCAAAGCCTTAAGAGCATTAAACAAAAATAAAGAAGCCAGTGAGGCCGAGAGAAGTAAGTTGATGGAGGAATACCGTACGGTTAACAAAGCCGATATGGATTATATCAAAAACTATATAGCCGCTAATCCCAAATCGGTACTTACGCCTTTTCTGCTGCAAAGTAAGTACAGCCTGTATCGTTTTACAGAACTGGATTCTGTGGTCAATAACCTGGATAAGTCCGTGATGACTACCAATGGTGCAAAGTATATCACGAATTATATCAGCGTAAAAAAGAAAACAGATGTAGGACAGCCGCTGACGGATTTTGCTTTCCCGGATTCTACAGGTAAAGTGATCGCTTTATCTTCCGTAGTAAAGCAGCATAAGTATGTATTACTGGATTTTTGGGCGTCCTGGTGTGGTCCTTGCCGTGCAGAAATGCCACAGGTAAAAGAAATTTACGCTAAGTATAAAAGTCAGGGCTTCGAAATTTTTGCCGTTTCACTGGATGCAAGTGCAGCGCCCTGGAAAAAAGCGATGCAGGAATTCAATATGCAATGGCCTTCTGTATCTGATCTGAAAGGCTGGAATTGTGAAGCCGGTAAACTGTATGGTGTAACCGGTGTTCCCTATAATGTGCTGATTGACCAGCAGGGTACTATTGTTGCCAAAAACTTACATGGCAACGGTCTGGATGCCAAGCTGAAAGAGCTGTTAAAATAAACCGGTAAACATATACCGTGTTTGCTGAATGGCCTGCTGTAATGGTGGGCCGTTTTTTTTAGCTTTTAGCCTTTAGCTGTTAGCTTAATGCAGCGGATGATCCCGTTTTGCTGAAAAATCCGGACAAGGTACCGAAATGCCCCTTACGCCTACCTTGACCTATGGTTGAAGCATAGTTGGAGCATAGTTAAAGCATAGTTAAAGCATAGATAGAGTATGAAGAGTGCATGAAAGGCTATGAAACAGGATACGGCAAAAAATGCACTATGATGCAATATTTCCCCATAAATAAACAATCTGCCAAAAATTAATCAATATTAAATCATTCGCTGCATTAAGCTAACAGCTAAAGGCTAAAAGCTAAAAGCTAAAAACTAAAGTTTCTCCTTATCCAGAAAAGAAGTGTGTTTGGTGTCTTTAGTTACGATGTATACGATCAGGGAAATGAAGATACAGCCGGTCACATACCAGTAAAACAGGGATTCGTGCCCGATGTTTTTGAAGTAAAGGGCGATATACTCTGCCGAACCGCCAAATACGGCAACGGTGAGCGCATAGGGGAGGCCTACCCCTAATGCCCGTACTTCTGCCGGAAACATTTCCGCTTTCACCACCGCGCAGATGGAGGTATACCCGCTTACGATAATGAGAGCGCTCAGGATCAGCCAGAAAGCACTCCAGGCGGAATTAGTTTGACTGATAGCGGTTAGAATGGGAACTGTCAGTAAGGTGCCCAATACTCCAAAGCCGATAAGTAAGGGTTTACGTCCGTATTTATCTGATAACCAGCCAAATAGCGGCTGCAGGAAAGCATAGATCAGCATCAGGCAAAAAACAACCTGTGTAGCAGTATCCTTGGTCATATGTACGGTATTAACCAGGAATTTCTGCATATAGGTGGTATAGGTATAGAAGGCGAGGGTACCCCCCAGGGTAAGCCCTACTACGGTAATAACTGCCCGCGGATGCTTTTTTATCAATACCATTACAGAACCACGTTTTTCTTTAGACTGGGAAGGTGCCTGAGGGGCAGATTCTTCCATGTGGCGCCGCATATAAAGGGCAAATAAGGCCAGCACAGCACCTATCACAAAAGGGATACGCCATCCCCAATCCTGTAATTGTTCAGGTGTCAGAAACACTTTCTGCAACAACAATTGTATACCCAGGGCTACCAGTTGTCCGCCTATCAGGGTTACGTATTGGAAGCTGGAGTAAAAGCCCCGCCGGTTGGCTGTTGCTACTTCACTCAGGTAGGTAGCGGAGGTGCCGTATTCTCCTCCCACACTTAAACCTTGTAGTAACCGTGCCAGCAGTAACAGTACGGGCGCAGCGATGCCGATGGTATGGTAAGCAGGGGTAAGTGCAATCAGCAGGGAGCCTAATGACATCAGTAATACCGATAAGGTCATGGCTGCTTTGCGGCCGGTACGGTCGGCAATGCGGCCAAACAGCCAGCCGCCTATAGGCCGCATGAGGAAGCCCGCAGCAAATATGGCAGCCGTATTCATGAGTTGTGCGGTACTATTCCCCTCCGGGAAAAATACAGGCGCAAAGTAAAGTGCAAAGGCGGTATAGGCATACCAGTCGTACCATTCCACCAGGTTACCGATAGATCCCATGAAAATGGCCTTGATCCGCCATTTATTACTGTGTACAGTGCTGTTTGTCATATGCTGGCTGATAAAAGAGGCTGCAAAATAGCCATGTATTCCGTTTTTTTAACTTTTATTAGGTTTTTCCAAATTTAGTATTACCTTTAATTACTTCTTAAGAAGGATTGTATCTCAATCTGTATGTAATTTTCCTCTTTTACATCCTCACTGTTTTTACATTTTTCTTGAAAGTCAGACTGAAATAACTATTTAACAAGGATAGCAGTTTGTTTAAAATGTTCACAATTAATAATTAATATAATGCAAACAGGAGTAGTGAAATTTTTTAATGAAGCAAAAGGATTTGGATTCATTAAAATAGATGAAACCGGTCAGGAAATTTTTGTTCATATTTCCGGCGTTAAAGAAAACATCGGTGAAAATGACAAAGTTGTTTTCGACGTTGAAAGAGGTAAAAAAGGTTTAAACGCGGTAAACGTTAGACTGGCATAACTATTATTATAATGCCATTACGCTCGTTACTTTATTAACAAAGAATACATTCAGTAAGGCTGATAAAATAGTTACGAACAAGTCCGAAAGGATTTCAAAAGCTGTACCATCACTGGTACAGCTTTTCTTTTTTAATACGTAGGATGACGGGGCCGGCAGCGTGTTCCCTTTGGCTGCTCCCTGATCTTTTTGTATCTTCGCTCTTTTAATTTTTTCGCAGTATGCCCCAACCGGATAATACAAATACCATCTTTCACCTGGCGGCAGATTTTATAAACCATACTAACCGCCATATCTTCCTGACCGGTAAAGCGGGCACAGGGAAAACTACTTTCCTCAAATACATTAAAGAGCATACCCGCAAAAATACAGTGGTAATCGCACCTACCGGTGTAGCTGCAATTAACGCTGGCGGCGTAACGATGCACTCGTTTTTCCAGCTGCCTTTTGGGCCTTTTATTCCTGGTACCAAACGGGGCTTTTCAGGAGATAATACCACCGATAAACATACCTTATTCCGGAATATCCGTTTCACCAGTGACAAGAAAGCCCTTTTGCAGGAAATGGAACTGCTCATCATTGATGAAGTGAGTATGGTACGCTGTGATATGCTGGATGCCATGGACCAGATCCTCCGTTACTTCCGCAATAAACCATTATTGCCTTTTGGCGGGGTACAGGTATTGTACATCGGAGATCTTTTCCAGTTGCCTCCTGTAGTGCCTGAAGCAGAATGGCAGATCTTACGTGAATATTATAACAGCGGATTCTTTTTTGATGCAAAGGTGGTAGAACAGGTACCACCACTGTATATTGAACTGAAGAAGATCTACCGGCAAAATGAAGCTGAATTTATTGAGGTATTGAACCGGGTCAGGAATAGTGAAATAACTGCAGAAGACCTACAGGTTTTGAACCGCCGTTATCATCCGCAGTTTACAGGAGAAGGCGGGCAGTTCATTGTACTTACCACTCATAACCGGAAAGCAGATGAAATCAACGCCGGCAGACTGGCGGCGATGCCGGGGCCTGTCTATAAATTTGAAGGAAAGATAGACGGAGAATTCAGTGATAAAGCGTTGCCTACGGAAATGGTGCTGCAATTAAAACCAGGTGCGCAGGTGATGTTCCTGAAAAATGATATTGCAGAACCACGCCGTTATTATAACGGTAAAATTACAACGGTAAAAAGTATCAATGACAGCCAGATATCTGTAATACTGGCCGACTCCAACGAAGAGCTTTTTCTGGAAAAAGAAACCTGGCGGAATATCCGTTATACTTTTAATAAAGAAAATGATAGCATAGAAGAAGAAGAGCTGGGCAGCTTTACCCAGTTCCCGATACGCCTGGCCTGGGCGATTACCATCCATAAAAGCCAGGGGCTCACTTTTGAAAAAGCCATTATTGATGCAGGGTATGCTTTTGCACCGGGACAGGTATATGTGGCATTGAGCCGGTGTACCTCACTGGAAGGACTGGTATTGCATTCCAGGATCAACTTCAGCAGCATAAAAACCGATTTGCAGGTAATGGATTTTGCACAAAAAGAAACAGCTGCAAATGAGTTGGTCGTATTGCTGGAAATAGAGCGGAAAGTTTTCTGGGCTGGGAGCATGTTGCGCGTATTTGACTGGTACCGGCTGCAAACTACGTTACGTAGTCATATGGCCTGGTTGCAGGATAGAAAGCTGCCGGACCTGGATGGGCCGCTGCAATTGAGCCGCCAGCTGATTGGTAAAGCGGAAGAAATGCAGGAAGTAAGTACCCGTTTTTGCCAGCAGTTACAAACATTGCTTGATAATGCGGTGCAAACCGGCGAACCCGGCCTGATGGAGCATCGGGTAAGCAAAGCCATCGCTTATTTTACAGAAGCTATTTACGAAGGACTGATCCGGCCTTTAAGACAACATGCTGCTGGTATCAAGCCAGACGCAAAATGGAAAAAATACCTGGCGCAGCTGAGTGGATTAGAAGGCGATTTTTGGGCTAAGCTGCAGTCGATCTGGGAGGCTTCCTATGGTGATATGACTTTTAATAAAGGGCTGAAAGATTATAGCTTATTGCGCGAAGAAGTTGCAAAAGTATTGCCTCCGCCGGCTAAAAAGAAAAAGGCGGAAGTGGGCAGCAGCCGGAAAGGAACACTGGAACTGTTTTTGGGCGGTAAGAGCCTGAAGGAAATAGCGGCTTTACGCCAACTGGCAGAAAGTACCATTGAGAGCCACCTGATGCAGTGCGTAAATGCAGGTGAACTGGAATTGGAACGTTTTGTTTCTAAAGAAAAAATAAACATCATCCTGCCTCATATAAAAGAGCTGGGCGCTACAGCTGCCGGGCCGGTAAAAGAACGGCTGGGAGCAGTCGCCAGTTATGCAGAGATCAGAGCTGTACAACAACATTATATGAGGACCAGCGAGGTAAAATAAATCATATGGCTAGTGGTAAATTAAAGCTGAGTGTACTGGATCAGTCACCCATCAGAAAAGGAAGTAATGCAGTAGAAGCCTTGAAAGAAAGTGTGCAACTGGCAAAGTTGACAGATACACTGGGATATACCCGTTACTGGTTATCCGAACATCATAATACCCGAAGTCTGGCAGGTGCTTCACCTGAAATACTGATAGCCCGTCTGGCGGGAGAAACAAAGCACCTCCGTGTTGGTTCCGGTGGGGTTATGCTGCCTAATCACAGTACCCTGAAAGTAGCAGAAAACTTCCGCTTGCTGGAAGCATTATTTCCGGGACGAATAGACCTGGGGATTGGTCGCGCACCCGGCGGAGACCGGCTCACATCGCATGTGCTGAACCCTTCCAATACCTTTAATCCCAGCGACTTTGTACAACAGGTAAAAGATCTGGAAGCATACCTAACGGATACGGTTACACCTGGTTCGGTACATGAAAAAGTAAAGGCAATTCCTCATATTGATACAGTGCCTGATTTGTGGATGCTGACCTCCAGCGGAGAAAGTGGATTGTTGGCGGCACATTTTGGAATGGCCTTGTCATTTGCGCATTTTATCTATCCGGTGGGTGGGCCCAAAGCGGTACAGGCTTACCGGCAACAATTCAGGCCTTCTGAAAGACTGGCACATCCCCAGGCCAGTGTGGGGATCTTCGTTTTTTGTGCAGATACCCAGGAAAAGGCGGAAGAACTGCAGGCAGTCATGGATTTCCGCCTGCTGAGCCTGGAAAAAGGCCTGGCGGACAGGCAGTTCTCTTATGAAGATATTAAAGGATATGCCTATACGCCTGCTGAACTGGAAAGGGTAGCAGCTAACCGGGGCCGTATGGTAGCCGGTACACCGGAGCATGTGAAAGACCGGCTGGAACACCTGGCGGCAGCTTATCAGGTAGATGAAATCGTAATAGCTACGATTACCGACCAACTGGCAGACAGATTACATTCCTATGAACTGCTGGCCACTGCATTTGACCTGGAAAGAAAAGCATAAGTTACGTATTTATTCCTTTTAATATTGAAATTATTATATATTTGTTAGCGTAGGAACAATGCCGATAGGTAAATACTAATTACAATGCTATGCCTGCTGGAAAACCCACCGGAAAAGTCAGGGAAATTGACAAAGCACGATTGAAGTTCTGGAAAGAAGCATATCCAAAGTTTTCCTTTGAGGAAAAGGTGAGCCATTGGGCGGGTACCTTACTACGGCGTATGCGCTGGAACGCCGATAGCGGCGCAGATGAATATGCTATATTTACCGCTAAATGGTATGCTGCTACGAAAGCGGATGAACCGGAAATAGACCGGATCATGGACAGCATATTTGAAAATCACTGGAAAGATGGCAACCGCGAAGAATACGGGAAGCGTATCCGTTTATAACCCCTGCATTCAAATCATCCGCTTAACAACCGTATTTAATACGCCTGTTCCCCGTTATTATTACCCCGGAAAAATATCTCCATCCAATAGGTAGGCATAGGATAGTTGCCTGTTACCCATTAACTACATTTGAGCAGGTAATGAATCTGTTAGCTGCACATGGCCTGAAACTTTTAAGTGACTTGCCCGGCCGTTAAAATGTACTTACCGGTTATGAACTGATACCATTTAATTCCACACAAGTATGCAAGCAATTTTAGGCGTCATTTTTCATTTTATCGGTGGCTTTGCTTCCGGCAGTTTTTACATCCCTTTTAAGAAAGTTAAAAACTGGGCCTGGGAAAGTTATTGGATAGTAGGCGGATTCTTTTCCTGGCTGATTGTTCCTTTTCTGGCAGCATGGATTACGGTTCCCGATTTTTTAAAGATTATTGGTCAAACAGAAAGTGAAACCCTTTTCTGGACTTATTTCATGGGGGTATTATGGGGTATCGGAGGACTTACCTTCGGCCTGGCGATGAGATACCTGGGTATGTCACTGGGGATGTCTGTAGCCCTGGGTTACACGTCTGCTTTTGGGGCATTGATTCCACCTATTTACCGTGACCTGTTTACCAGTAATACGGAACATACATTTACCGCAATGCTGCATAGCAACAGTGGCCTGATGGTACTGGCCGGCGTGGCAGTATGTTTATTGGGTATTGCGATCTGCGGAAAAGCAGGTGTGATGAAAGAAAGAGAACTGTCTGATGAACAAAAGAAGGAAGGAATACAGGAATTTAATTTATCAAAAGGGCTGATCGTAGCTACTATTTCCGGTATCCTGAGTGCCTGTTTCAATTTTGGTATCGAAGCCGGAAAACCAATGGCAGCAGTGGCTGTAGAAATGGGAGGAAACCCTTTATTCCAGAACAATGTGATCTTTGTGGTGTTGTTATGGGGAGGACTTACCACCAACCTGCTGTGGTGTGTACTGCTGAATATCCGCAATAAGAGCTTTGGAGATTACACCAATAAGAAAACCCCACTGGTAGGAAACTATTTCTTTGCCGCGCTGGCAGGTACTACCTGGTTTTTTCAGTTTTTCTTTTATGGTATGGGAGAAAGTAAGCTGGGCAATGGCGCCAGCTCCTGGATCCTGCATATGGCATTTATCATTCTCATCTCCAGTCTGTGGGGCTTTACCTTGCGGGAGTGGAAAGGAGTAAGCAAGGCTACATTTAAAACCATTCTGGCCGGTGTGCTTGTCATTATGCTGTCTGTAATGCTGGTGGGCTATGGCAACTCGCTGAATGATTAATGGGTGATATGCAGTGTAAAGCTGCAGCATCAGATAGAAGTAGTATATACATCATGTAACAACAGGCTTAAAGCTTTATTAGAAAGTTTTCGGCTTATCAGATACAATTGGCTTAAGTGCCGACTATTATTAAAAAATATAACACAATCATATGTCTGTTTCAGCATCTACAAATTTCAAGCACGTAAGCTATTTATGGGATGAGGCTAAAGCGGCTGCACTGGCCGGTGATGAGGTAGCCTTGTTGATTTACAGGTCTAATTTACTGGGAGCAGATTTGCGGCTCACCAACTATGGTGGCGGTAATACTTCATGTAAGGCAATGGCCAAAGATCCCCTCACAGGAGAAAGTACAGAAGTAATGTGGGTAAAAGGTTCCGGTGGTGACCTGGGTACCCTGAAAAGGAACGGCCTGGCTGCTTTGTATGTAGACCGGTTGCGTAGCCTTACCAACGTATACCGTGGGGTAGCGTATGAAGATGAAATGGTGGAATTATTCAACCATTGCATTTTTGACCTGGCATCCCGTGCACCGTCTATTGACACGCCTTTACATGGTTTCCTTCCATTTAAACATATTGATCATTTACATCCGGATGCAGCTATTGCTATTGCCGCTGCTAAAGACGGCAAGCAGATTACACAGGAACTGTTCAAAGGAAAAATAGGTTGGGTAGAATGGCAACGCCCCGGTTTTGATCTGGGACTGAAACTAAAACAATGCCTGGATGAAAATCCTGGTATCCGCGGTATTATGCTCGGATCACATGGTTTGTTTACCTGGGGGGATACGGCTTACGAAAGCTATATCAACACACTGGAAGTAATTGAAGCCTGTGCGGAATACCTGGAGAAGAACTACGGAAAGAAACGTCCTGTTTTTGGTGGTGCACAAATGATTGCATCTCCCAAGGAGGTACGTTTAAAACAGGCCGCTGCACTTGCTCCGGTATTGCGTGGTCTTTGTTCCGGTACTACCCACATGGTGGGACATTTTACAGACGATGACCGCGTATTGGAATTCATCAATTCAAATGATCTGGACAGGCTGGCACCATTGGGAACAAGTTGTCCTGACCACTTCCTGCGTACTAAAATCAGTCCGCTGGTTATCAGCCTGCAGCCTGATGAAGACCTGGAAGATGCAAAGGCAGTAAGGGCCAAACTGGTACCTGAATTTGAGGCTTACCGCAAGATGTATGCAGACTATTACAATGCCTGCAAACACCCGAACAGCCCTGCCATGCGCGATGCTAACCCGGTAGTAATACTGTACCGCGGTATTGGTATGTTTACGTTTGCCAAAGACAAACAAACAGCCAGAGTAGCGGCAGAGTTTTATATCAATGCGATTAATGTAATGAAAGGTGCAGAAGCGATATCTGAGTATACCTCTCTGCCCAGACAAGAAGCATTTAATATAGAATACTGGTTGCTGGAAGAAGCTAAACTGCAACGTATGCCTAAGCCTAAAGCATTATCCGGCCGCGTGGCATTGGTTACCGGCAGCGCAGGTGGTATCGGTAAAGCTATTGCCCGCAAATTTGCAGATGAAGGTGCTTGCGTAATTATCAATGATAATGATGCTGATCGCCTGGCGGCTGCAAAGGCGGACCTGGATCAGTATTATAGCAAAGATGTGTTTGCTACCGCCCTGTTGGATGTTACCAGCATGGAAGCGATCACCAACGCTTATAATGTTACCAGCTTGGCTTTTGGAGGAGTGGATATTGTAGTGAATTGCGCCGGACTTTCCATTTCAAAACCATTGGAAGATCATACAGAAAATGACTGGGACCTGCTGTACAATGTACTGGTAAAAGGGCAGTTTATGGTAACACAGCAAGGGGTTAAAGTAATGCGTAAACAGGGTACCGGTGGGGATGTGATCAATATTGTGAGCAAGAACGCACTGGTATCAGGTCCAAACAATGCCGGATATGGTTCCGCCAAGGCAGCTCAGATGCACCTGAGCCGTTTGAATGCTGCAGAACTGGGAGCAGACCATATACGGGTAAACGTAGTGAACCCTGATGCGGTGATTGCAGATAGTAAAATCTGGGCAGGTGCCTGGGCAGAAGGACGTGCCAAGGCATACGGCATCAAAGTGGAAGAATTGCCTGCATACTATGCAAAACGCACCCTCTTGAACCAGATCATTTTACCGGAAGATATTGCAAACGCCTGTTTCGTTTTTGTAGGCGGGTTGCTGAATAAGTCTACCGGTAATGTAATGAATGTAGATGGAGGGGTCGCCACTGCATTTGTAAGATAATTTGTACTTTACTTTTCTCAAGAACCATGTTATGAAAATAGAACAGTATCAGATAGCGGAATATAATAACAGCCTGCTAAAAGCGCAGGAACGTAACTACTCGTTTGTTGCGGAAAAGGTGAACAACGTGTCGGCAGTATTAAAGCTGTTGCAGGAGTTCCAGGTAGCTATTCCAAGTTGGGCACTGGGTACCGGTGGCACACGCTTTGGCAGGTTTTCCGGTGCAGGTGAGCCCAGAAGCCTGGAAGAAAAAATAGAAGATGTGGGCATGCTGCATGCGCTGAATCAATCCAGTGGCGCTATTTCGCTGCATATTCCCTGGGATATTCCTGATAATGCCGCTGCTATGAAAGCATTGGCAGCGCAGCACAACCTGCGCTTTGACGCCATGAACTCAAATACCTTCCAGGATCAGCCGGGGCAGGCAGTGAGTTATAAATATGGTTCTCTGCAACATACAGATAAAGCAGTACGGAAGCAGGCGATTGAACATAATATCGAAGTAATAAAATATGGAGAAGCATTAGGATCTGATGCACTCAGCGTTTGGCTGGCGGATGGTTCCTGCTTTCCTGGCCAGCTGAATTTCAGAGGCGCTTTTCAACGTACGCTGGAAAGCCTGCAGGAAATCTATAGCGCATTACCGGATCATTGGAAAGTTTGGGTAGAGTACAAAGCTTTTGAACCTAATTTCTATTCCACTACAGTAGGGGACTGGGGCCAGTCGCTGTTATTTACCAGTAAACTGGGGCCTAAGGCTTATACATTGGTAGACCTGGGCCATCATCTGCCTAATGCCAATATTGAGCAGATTGTGTCGCTTTTACTCATGGAAGGTAAACTGGCAGGTTTCCATTTTAATGACTCCAAATATGGAGATGATGACCTGACAGTAGGTAGCATCAACCCTTACCAGTTATTCCTTATTTTCAATGAGCTGGTAGATGGGATGAATGCACGCGGGATGAATCACGCCACCGATCTGGGCTGGATGATTGATGCCTCCCATAATGTAAAAGATCCGCTGGAAGATCTCCTGCAGTCTGTAGAAGCTATCATGATAGCGTATGCACAGGCATTGCTGGTAGATACCAAAGCACTGAGTGCTGCGCAACAATCCAACGATGTTGTGGCTGCACAGGAAATATTGCAGCAGGCATACCGTACAGACGTACGCCCGCTGGTAGCACAGGCACGTATGCTGGCAGGTGGTGCTTTAGATCCGTTAGGCATGTACCGCCAACAGAAAGTAAGAGAAAATCTAATTAAAGAAAGAGGCAGTAAAACCGTAGCAACGGGACTGTAAAAAATAGCTTTTAGCTGTTGGCTGTTAGCCACGTAATAAATAGCGATCGTTAACGGTCAACAGTTAAAAGTTTAATAATAATGGTTGTTTTCAATAAGCTGTGATTATGTATACATGGCTAAAGCAAAAAACAAGAATACTATCCTTTAGCCGCTGATCATGCAATACCGTAGCTAACAGCTAACAGCCAAAAGCTAAAAGCTCAAGAATATGTCCTCCTCCGTAATAGCCGTCTTTGATATTGGAAAAACAAACAAGAAAGTATTTCTGATTGATGAGCATTACAAAATAGTGTATGAGAAATCCGCACAGTTTGCAGAAACGACGGATGAAGATGGAGATGCCTGTGAAGACATCGCATTGTTAACTACATGGATGCGGCAAAGCCTGCATGAAATACTGCAGTTGCCAGGGTTTGAGGTGAAAGCCATGAATTTTTCGACCTATGGTGCCAGCTTTGTGCACATCAATGGAGCAGGGGAAGTAATTGCTCCCTTGTACAATTACCTGAAGCCTTACCCTAAGGCACTGCAACAAACATTCTATAATACTTATGGTGGAGAGGTAGCGGTATCTGCGGCTACAGCTTCCCCGGTATTGGGGCATCTTAATTCAGGTATGCTCTTATACCGGCTTAAATATGAACATCCCCGGTTATATGAAGCCATTCATTACTCGCTTCATTTACCGCAATATATTAGTTATCTGATCACAGGTCAGGTATATAGTGACATTACAAGTATCGGTTGTCATACCCAGCTATGGGATTTTTCCCGTCAGCAATATCATACGTGGGTGCAGCAGGAGGGGATATCAGAGAAACTGGCGCCCATCTTTCCGTCAAATGAAGTTGTTCAGGTGTCGCTCAACGGGCGTACTTATCCTACAGGTATAGGCCTGCACGATAGTTCTGCTGCATTGATTCCGTACCTGGCTAATTTTTCTGAGCCTTTTGTGCTTATTTCCACTGGTACCTGGTGTATCACGCTGAATCCATTTAATCAAACACCACTTACATCAGCAGAGCTGCAACAGGACTGTTTGTGTTATCTGGAATATCATGGTAAGCCGGTTAAAGCCTCCCGTTTGTTTGCCGGGAATGAACATGAACAGCAAACCAAAAAACTGGCGGAATATTTTAATGTACCGCTTGACTTTTATAAAACGGTTGAATTTGACCCTGCTATTGTAAGCCGGTTGCAGAAAGCCCAGCTTATTAATAATACTTCGATTGCTAATACTGATACTAATTTGCTTTTTTTTAAAAGCTTGGATCCCAGTCAATTTGCCTCATATGAAGATGCATACCACCAATTGCTCCTGAATATCATTGTAGCGCAAAAATACTCCACGGGATTGGTTCTTGACAATACCAATGTGAAGCGTATTTTTGTAGACGGAGGTTTTAGTAAAAACCCGGTATTCATGCACCTGCTGGCTGCAGCTTTTCCGGGAATGGAAGTGTATGCCGCTTCAGTGGCGCAGGCTACCGCTATTGGTGCTGCACTGGCTATACATAAGCATTGGAATCATTTGCCTTTACCTGGTGATCTGGTTGCGTTAAAATACTATGTATCTGCAGCGGTTACAGAAGAGGAATATTAGATGAAGGAACAAACAGGGATACCGGGTACGAAGCGGTACCAGGTATCATGCTAAATTTTAGGTTCATGAAAGTTGGATTGTTTATTCCATGTTACATTGATCAGTTTTATCCGCAGGTAGGTATCGCCACATTGGAATTGCTGCAGAAATTAGGTTGCGAGGTGGAATATCCGCAAGGACAAACATGCTGCGGGCAACCTATGGCTAATTCGGGCTTTGAACATCTTACGCACGGCTGTAATGAGCTGTTTATTAAAAATTTTGCTGCCTACGATTATATTGTAGGCCCTTCCGGTAGTTGTGTACTCCATATTAAGGATCACTTGCATGATCCTCATCAGGAACCGGCAGCACAATCTATCCGTAATAATATATATGAACTGGTAGAATTCCTCACAGATGTATTGCAGGTAAAAACACTGCCTGCGAAATTTCCTTATAAAGTGGGAGTGCACCAGAGCTGTCATGGTCAGCGTGGGTTAGGACTTTCTCAGATGAGCGAGTTGGTGGCAGCACCTTTTTCCAAGCCCATGCAATTATTGAATCTTGTAGAAGGCCTGGAAGTGATTCCACTGGACAGAACAGACGAATGTTGCGGCTTCGGGGGTACTTTTTGTGTATTCGAGGAAGTGGTATCTGTTAAGATGGGAAAAGACCGCATCTCTGATCATGTGAAGCATGGGGCAGAAGTAATTACCGGTAATGATGTGAGTTGCCTGATGCACCTGGAAGGTATCCTGCGCCGGCAAAAAAGTCCGATAAAGGTGATGCATATCGCAGAAATACTGAATCAAAGCATCTGAGGAGAACGAAAGTACAGTGGATGTGACCATCTTCAGTAAAACACATTCAGCGAAAGGCTAACTGCCAACAGCTAACTGCTAAAAAATTAAGATGAACCATACAATACAAGACCATTCTTCGTTAGCAGATCATTTTAATGAGAACGAGCCTCGTGTTAACTGGCACGATGAAACGTTATGGTGGGTGCGTCAGAAACGTGACCGTATGGCCTGGAGTATTCCGGAGTGGGAAGCATTACGGGAGGCCGCCTCACAAATCAAGAATAATGTGCTGGGCAACCTGCATGGATATCTGGAGGAGTTTGAACGGAATGCACAACAGAATGGTGCAGTGGTGCATTGGGCAGCAGATGCAGCAGAGCATAACCGGATCGTGCTGGAATTATTAAAACAACATGGTGTGAAACGCATGGTAAAAAGTAAATCCATGCTCACAGAAGAGTGCCACCTGAATCCTTACCTCGCAGAAAACGGAATTGAAGTAATTGATACTGATCTGGGAGAGCGTATTGTGCAGCTGGCTAAAGAGCCGCCCAGTCATATTGTGCTCCCCTGTATTCATAAAAAGAAGGAAGAGATAGGAGAGTTGTTTCATGAACATTTGGGAACACCTGCTGGCAATGCAGATCCTCAATTCCTGACTGCCGCCGCCAGGCAGCATCTCCGCAAAGAATTTTTGCAATCAAATGCAGCTATAACAGGGGTTAATTTTGCAGTAGCTTCCACCGGTGAAATGGTTATATGTACCAATGAAGGGAATGCCGATATGGGGGCGCACCTGGCAGACATACATATTGCCTGTATGGGGATTGAAAAGATTGTTCCGCAGCGGCATCATCTGGGCGTATTTTTACGTTTGCTGGCGCGCAGTGCTACCGGACAGCCCATCACTACCTATTCCAGTCATTTCCGTCAGCCCCGAAAAGGGCAGCAGTTGCACATCGTATTGGTAGATAACGGCCGGACCAAACAACTGGGCCGGGAAGATTTTCGTAATTCCCTTAAATGTATACGGTGTGCTGCCTGTATGAATACCTGCCCGGTATACCGGCGCAGTGGCGGGCATAGTTATCATAATGCCATTGCAGGTCCGATAGGATCTATCCTGGCACCCAATCTGGATATGAGAGAGTATGCCGACTTACCCTTTGCTTCTACTTTATGCGGCTCCTGTTCCAATGTATGCCCGGTGAAAATTGATATTCACCAGCAGCTTTACAAGTGGCGGCAGGTATTGGTGAAGGAAGGCTATACTGCCACCTCCAAAAAAGTGGGTATGAAAATGATGAATACCGTATTATCAAGTCCCGGAACCTATAAAACAGCAGGGAAAATGGGACGATGGGTATTGCGGGCATTTCCGGGAATGGTAAATAATAAACTAAACCCCTGGTATAAACAACGGGAGATGCCGGAAGCCCCTAAAACATCTTTTGCAGATTGGTATAAAAAAAATAAAGGATCCAAATGAGCAGCAGGGAACAAATACTGGCCGCAGTAAAAGCAAATCAACCAGCAGCAACAGCATTACCATCACTGGCAGGTTTTGACATGACTACACCAGGTGAGCTGTCCGCTTTCCGGAAAGTGGTGGAAGGCTTGGGAGCTATCTTGTTTGAAATACCTGACTATACTGCTATAGCGCCTTTGCTCAGGGAGCATTACCCACATATTGAGCGGGTGATAGCAGTAGACCCTGCTTATTATCCGGTGAATGATCAGGAGGAGTGGCAAACTACGGATGCACATGCGCTGGAAAATGTAGATATGGCCATTATTCCCGGGCAATGGGGAGTGGCTGAAAATGGAGCAATATGGATGGAAGAACAGGACATGAAAGTGAGAGTACTCCCTTTTATCTGTCAGCACCTGGCCATTGTATTATCCAAACATAATCTGGTGGCCACCATGCACCAGGTATATGAAAAAATAGGTGGCCCCAATACCGGTTTTGGTGTGTTTATAGCCGGCCCTTCCAAAACAGCGGATATAGAGCAATCACTGGTACTGGGCGCACATGGCGCCAAGAGCCTTGCTATATTTGTGGTAGGATAGTCTTTTTCAGGACTGGCATAGCAGTGCGTTACAGGGAATTGCGCAGTATCAGTTTAAAAGGATTCTTGACGAGTTCTCTGCGTTTTTCCTGTATCATCCTGGCCGCAGTAATCCCCATTTGCTCATGATCGGTAGAAATAACCGTGATACCATCCAGCAAAATCTCTTTTAACAGCGTTTCATTGTAAGAAACGATCCCCACATCTTTACCAATGACCAGGCCTTTATTGCGGCAGTTTTTTACCAGGTTAACCAGATCTGTTTCTTCAATAACGATATAAGCTTCACCTGCTTTAACAGGTGTGTTGGATTCAATACCTTCTATAATGGAAAAATCAAAGTCCTGGGTGCGGCAGAAATACCGGAAGCCTTTCATTATTTCCGGTGGATAAGGAACAATGCCTGGGTTCACATATACCAGGCTGGTATATTTTTTTAAGGAAGGTAATGCTTCATATAACGCCTCATAAATATCTTTCTCAAAGTTTTGATAAATAGCAGCATGGGGCCTGTTGATTTCAGGAATGTCTTTATCCAGCAAGATTAATTGTGCAGGAGGGATCTGTTTGATAATTTCTACCGCCTTTTCTTTCTGGTCATAAAAATGGGGCATAATTACATAATAATCATAATCCCCCAGATGATTATTGATGAGGCTTTCAAACAGCTGTACGTTGCAATGGTGGATATGAAGATCAATAAAAACATTGTCCCCTAATGTTTTTACGAACGCATTGTATACTTGTTTTTTATAATTACTGATCTTATTGAAAAGCAGCAATACTCTTAGGGGGATATTAATATCTGTACGATTAATAAAATACCCTTTACCCTTAACAGAAATAATTACTTTTTTGTCTCTGAGCTCTTTGTAGGCTTTTTCTACCGTACCTCTGGAAAGGAGGTATTCTTCACTCATTTCATTAATAGAAGGAATTTGCTGGTCCCGCACCAGATGGCCGTCCCGTACTGCTGCCATAATAGAGGCTGCAATTTGCAGGTATACCGGCATCTTACTGTTATTGTCAATATCCAATAATTTCATAAATGGTGGTGTGTTGCTGAACTAAACAGTCTGGAACTGTTTGCACATGAGTCTGGATTTTTGCGACGGTAATATACGTGAAAATGCTGCAAATTGGTAATGTCTTTCAGGTTGGTCTGTCATCAATATGCCCAAATTGTTGATTTGCGCATGCTTTAGCCAGTTCATGATGTGGATTTTATTCTACAAGTAAAAGATATAAACTTTATCCTTAATTGTATAAAGCTCAGAGGAGGGGGAGGTGTTAATTTTGTATTGTTAAAAAAAGGATACAAATGACACAAGATACATTGATAGCACCTAAAGCAAGGCAGGGCAGAAAAGAACAGGAAGCCGCAGCCAGCAAATTGGTTAAACATACTTTTCCTGTGTTGGAAATGACTTGTGCTGCCTGTGCGGTAAGTGTGGAATCTACCCTGAAGGCAACGCCAGGTGTGAAAGAAGCCGGGGTCAATTTTGCCAATCAGCAAGCCTGGGTAACATATGACGAGTCGGCAATTGATCCGGCAGGGTTACAAACTGCCATAAGGTCAATCGGATATGATCTGGTAATTGACGCTGAAGATCCATCTGCAGTACAGGAAGCTGCACAGCAGCAACATTACCGGCAGCTGAAAATGAGAACGATATGGGCTTCTGTACTGGCATTTCCGGTAATGATCATCGGGATGTTCTTTATGGATATGCCATATGGTAACTGGATTTCAATGGTGCTGACCATACCGGTAGTATTTTACCTCGGACGTAGTTTCTTTATTAACGCATGGAAGCAGGCCAGGCACGGGAAAGCCAATATGGATACCCTGGTAGCGATGAGTACAGGGATTGCATTCATTTTCAGTGCATTTAACACGATCTATCCTGAGTTCTGGCATCAGCGTGGTATGCATGCCCATGTGTATTATGAAGCAGCAGCAGTAGTCATCGCCTTTATCTCCCTGGGGAAATTGTTGGAGGAAAAAGCTAAATCCAATACCTCTTCAGCCATTAAGAAGTTAATGGGACTGCAACCCAAAATGGTAAGAGTGATCATGAATGGTGAGGAGCAGGAGATTCCGGTTGCTGCAGTACAACAGGGAGACACGATTATTGTGCGCCCCGGCGAGCGGGTACCGGTAGACGGGGTAGTAACCGGCGGTACTTCCTATGTAGACGAAAGCACGATTACAGGGGAGCCATTACCAGCAGAAAAGAAAGAAAAAGACCAGGTATTTGCAGGCACTGTAAATCAGAAAGGCAGCTTCAGGTTCAGGGCGGAAAAAGTAGGGGCAGATACGGTGCTGGCGCAAATTATAAAAATGGTGCAGGAGGCACAGGGAAGTAAAGCCCCTGTACAGCGGCTGGTGGATAAAATAGCAGGGATTTTTGTACCCATCGTGATAGGGATTGCCATACTAACCTTTATTACCTGGATGGTAGCAGGAGGAGATGATGCCTTTACGCATGCCTTACTGACGGCAGTAACCGTGTTAGTCATTGCTTGTCCCTGTGCCCTCGGGCTGGCCACACCTACCGCAATTATGGTAGGAGTAGGTAAGGGAGCTGCCAACAATATTTTGATCAAGGATGCGGAAAGTCTGGAAATGGCCTATAAAGTAAATGCAGTCATATTGGACAAAACCGGTACCATTACAGAAGGGCGTCCGGAAGTAACAGATATTAAATGGTTATCAGGTAATCAGGAACGCCTCAGGGATATCCTGTATACAATGGAATTACAATCTGAACATCCATTGGCAGAAGCGGTAGTAACAAACTTAAAGGAAGCCGGAGCACGGGCTGTGAACTTACAGGGATTCCAGAGTATTACCGGCCAGGGAGTGATGGGAGTATTGGAAAATGAGCAGTATTATATAGGTAACACTTTATTAATGCAGGAGCAGGGAATTACCCTCCCCACAGCCGTGAGCAGTTTGGTAAAACAGTGGCAGGAAGGGGCCAAAACGGTGGTGTATTTTGCCAGCAAACGTGAAGTACTCGCGATTGTTGCTATAGCCGATAAAGTAAAAGCTACTTCAAAGGCAGCAATAGCTACGCTAAAAAGCCGGGGAATTGAAGTGTATATGCTTACAGGTGATAATGCACATACAGCAGCAGCGGTAGCCAAACAAGTAGGGTTAACCAGTTATAAAGCAGAGGTATTACCTGGAGATAAAGCCGCCTTTGTAGAGGAGTTACAGCATGCAGGTAAGGTAGTAGCGATGGTAGGAGATGGTATTAACGACAGTCATGCGTTAGCACAGGCAGATGTAAGCATTGCCATGGGAAAAGGCTCAGACATTGCTATGGATGTAGCGAAAATGACCCTCATTACCTCTGATTTGCAAGCAGTGCCTAAAGCATTACAGTTATCAAAGAAAACAGTAATGGGTATACGGCAGAATCTGTTCTGGGCATTTATTTATAACATCATTGGTATACCATTGGCAGCGGGCATCCTATTTCCTATCAATGGATTTTTATTAAATCCTATGATTGCAGCAGCAGCGATGGCCCTGAGTTCAGTGTCAGTAGTAAGTAATAGCCTGAGATTAAATATGGTTAAATTATAATTTCTGTTTAAAATTCAATAACTAAGTAGAACATGGAAACATTAAAATTTAAGAGTAATATCAAATGTGAAGGTTGTTTAGCAAAAGTAACCCCTCTTTTAGATGAAGCAGTAGGAGCAGAGAACTGGAGCGTGGATTTACAGTCAGCCACCAAAACCTTAACCGTAAAAGGTAATGCAACAGCCGATAAAATAGTGGCAGCAGTGCAAGGCGCTGGGTTTAAGGCGGAGAAGGAATAGAAGTACCGGTAATGGGTAAAGGATTTAAAACTAAAATGAGTTGTGCATTATTACGTGTACAACTCATTTTAGTTTGGGATAATACATAAGGCTAATAAACAACTGGTTACACCAGTGAGATTAAAATTCCCCATAAGGGGAAACCAGTTAAACAAAATCTTTTGGTATAGTGTTTGATTAACTAGAGCATCAAGATAAGAGAAGACCATATCGTTTTTTATTGTTAGTAACCTGATTTTAAAACAAGACTTATGCGAACGTTTTATCGATCTTTTATGTCAATTCTCACCAGACAATCATTCCCACTTTTAAAGCAATTTATTGGGGTAGTGCCTGCCATGTTTACCAGGTTTAGGTACTTATTATATGCGAATACAAGCAGTTTACAACCAGTATACTTAAGTGCCCGTTCAAATAGATAAGGGATCTTTTAATAGTATATGATATCCAGTTGTTATATATGTGGAAAAAAAACGAATTAATAAAAACAACACTTGAATATATAACGATGAATGAATATACTTTCCCGGATCACTTGCTGGTCAAGCATTTTAAAAATACAATCGAATCTTGTTTTTTACTATATTATAGTTAAAAAATATAAGTTATAAAAAGATTTTATGTTCTTAATCATTTCTTAATGAAACATACAGCATTATGTATTTACTTTGCGCCAGATTTGAATGCCAACGTGAATTGAGTGCCAACGGTTAAAGAACATAATCTATCCGATTATTGAATTTAACAGTGACAATAGTGTGTTAACCTCAGTAATCGGATGTTCAAATTAAAATTTAACGTATCTTATTAATTTAACCTATGACGCAGAGAACCTGGATAACCCCGTCGTGGCTAATACTGCTATTAGACTTAGGTTGTTCCTTAATTGCCATCAATCTGGCATTGTTGTTAAGATTGAATTTTGATCTGGATGCTTATGCTAAGTATCCCCTCACTAACATCATGTTGGTGGTATTTAGTGTTAATCTTTTACTATCACTTTTTTTACGTACCTACAGAGGCATAGTAAGGTTTACCAGTTTAGCAGATATTGGCCGGATTTCCTGTTTGAATATTATTAGCGGAATTGTTTATTTTAATGTGGATGCTTCTAATCTTTTAAGTGAAGCAAAACACATTTTTCCTTTATCTGTTATCCTCATCAACTTTTTCATTTCTACTTTCTTCCTCTTGTCTTATAGACTACTTGTTAAATGGATCTTTAAATATTACGGGAGTTTTAAAAACCTGAACAGGGAAAGGGCGGCAATTTATAATACCGGACATACGGGTTTGATGGTTAGAAAAGCTATAAGTGATGATCCTACTTCTGAATTTCGAGTTGTTGCATTTCTGGAAGATAAAAATGCTCATGCTGGAAAATCTTTGGAAGGATTACCTATTTACGCAGCACAAAAGGAACAATTAGTAAAGTTGGTAAGGCAGGAGAAAGTAAGCGTCCTGATTATTGCAGATGAGCAATTGGAGGCCACACGTTTGAATGAGTTAGTAGAAGATTGTTTATCATTAGATATAAAGGTGAAAAAAGTAAGTTCAGTTGCCAATTGGATCAATGAGGGAACTAAAAGCATTCAATTGAAAGACATCAATATTGAGGATTTGTTGGAACGCTCTGTTATAAATATTAAGAATGAGCAATTAAGCCAGGAATTGAAAGGGAAAAGCGTATTGGTGACCGGTGCAGCTGGATCGATAGGGAGTGAAATCGTGCGTCAGCTCATCCGTTATGAGCCTTCTGTAATTGTATTATGTGATAAGGCTGAGTCACCATTGCATGAGTTGGAGCTGGAAATAGCTGAAAAACTTACCAATATTCCTATTATCAGTTATATAGGTAATGTATGTGACAGGGTGCGTATGCAGCAATTGTTTGAGGTGTATGCTCCAGCAATTGTTTATCATGCTGCAGCCTATAAGCATGTTCCAATGATGGAGCGTAATCCATCTATTGCAGTGATGAACAATGTATTGGGAACTAAAATCCTGGCTGAGTTATCCGTAGAATTTGGAGTAGAGAAATTTGTAATGGTTTCTACCGATAAAGCGGTGAATCCGACCAATGTAATGGGAGCTTCTAAAAGGATTGCTGAGATCTTTACACAATCTTTCAATAACCAGATTAATGAGCAATATAAGAAAACAGGGCCCGTTTATGGATTACCTCCTACTAGATTTATTACTACCCGGTTTGGTAATGTACTGGGTTCTAATGGATCTGTTATTCCAAGGTTTAAAAAACAGCTAGAAAGTGGTGGCCCTCTGACTGTTACACATCCTGATATTACGAGATATTTCATGACAATTCCAGAAGCTTGCCAATTGGTATTGGAAGCCGGTGCTATGGGACAAGGGGGGGAAATTTTTGTGTTTGATATGGGAAAACCAATGAAAGTAGTAGATTTGGCCCGGAAAATGATAAAAATGGCTGGTAAGGAACCAGGGCGTGATATTCAGATTGTGTATTCAGGGCTTCGCCCCGGAGAAAAACTTTATGAAGAGTTATTGAATAATGCTGAAAATACGCTCCCCACGTATCATGAAAAGATTTTAATAGCGAAAGTGCGTGGCTATAGCTTTTCTGAGGTTGATGAAAAGGTTAGCCAGCTAATAGAATCAGCTCAAAAGCACTATCTAACACCAACTGTTGCATTGATGAAAAAGTTAGTCCCAGAGTTTATTAGCAAAAATTCTACTTACGAAGAACTGGATAAGGATAGAATAAAAATGTAACTAATATTTATGGAACCTTTAAGTCGCGGCATAAAATTTGCTTGGCGTCGGGTTTTCATTTGCAAAAATATACCATGTTAAAAATGAGGGATACTTCTGAGGAAAAATACTCCTGGTTATTTAATTGTTTAAAAGGCCAATCCTTGTTTAGAGTCGGGATTGTAGCAGGTGTTTGTATGTTTATGTTTGCATGTAGTACACCAAGAAATATTACTTATTTCAAAGATATTGCTGATACACTTGATAGTAAAGAAGTTACTCAAGCTGTCTACAAAACTCCAACCATCCAAGTAGATGACATTTTACAAGTTAGTATCCAGACATTGGATCCTGCAGCTACAACGTTGCTAAACCAACAGAATACCGCCAGCTGGCCTATTATTGGAAATTCAAGTACATCCGCCGTTGCTCCTAACACCAATATTTCGGGATATCTGGTAGATAAAGATGGATATATAGTTTTGCCACTAGTTGGTAAGGTGATGGTAAAGGGGTTAACTACCATGGAAGTGAGGGAGAGTTTACGTACTAAGGCGGCAGAGTTTTACAAAGATCCGGTAGTAAATGTAAGGTATGCAAATTTTAAAATCACCATATTAGGAGAAGTGGCTAAACCCTCTACGTATATGATGCCAAATGAAAAGGTAACCCTATTAGATGCATTAGGTATAGCCGGAGACCTGACTATTTTTGGTAAAAGAGAAAATGTCTTACTGATTCGCGAAAAGGATGGAAAAAAGGAGTTTGCACGGTTTAACCTTAATGATAGTAAACTTTTTGCTTCTCCTTATTTTTATCTCCAACAGGGGGATGTAGTGTATGTTGAGCCCAATAAATCCAAAGTGGCATCAACTGATATGGCTCAGGTAAAAAGGATATCTATAATGGCTTCTGTTTTATCACTTCTTATTGTTGTGGCTTCAAGGGTTAACTTCTAATATTTCAATGTCGTAATATGCATGATAATACACATACAAATGGTATGCTTCATTTAAACAATACGGGAACTTCTATTGAAGAACAGTCGGGTGGAATCGATCCAAGGAAGTTGTTTGATAAACTAATGAGAAATTGGTATTGGTTTTTAGTTTGTATGATTGCTGGTGTTTTGGTTGCTTGGCTATACTTGCGTTATTCAACTGCATCATTTAAAGTAACAGCTAAGATATTAGTACAGGATGATAAAAAGGGGGGGAATGTACCGGGACAAGAGATTCTGCAGCAACTTGAAATGTTTTCCAGTAAAAGTAATGTTGATAATGAAGTAGAAATACTTAAATCTCGGTCTTTAATGGAGAAAGTGGTAAAGGATATGCAGTTGCATGTAAGTTATTTCATTGGAGGACATGTGAAAAAATCAGAACAGTTTGAAAAACTCCCATTTGTATTTCATTGGCAATTTTTAAAAGATACACTTAATGAAGCTAATTATGTATTAAAACCACTTAATGAAGAAAAATTTATACTAACAAGGGAAAATCTTTCAAAAGAAGCACGGTGGAATGATACTTTGCATCTACCTGAAGGAATTGTTAGAATAGATCGTAATAGGTTGTTTCCATTGGGACAGAAAGAATACCTCATTCAAGTGTTGTCAGTTGATAACGCAGTAGCGAATTATCAAAAACTCCTTAATGTTAATATCCCCAATAAGCAGGTAAGCACTATTGACCTTGATTTCGTAACAACAATCCCTGAGAAAGGAGAGAAAGTACTTAATAAATTAATTGATAGTTATCTCCATGCCAGTGTGGACGATAAAAATCGCATTGTTGATAGTACAATAGCATTTATTGATAGCAGATTAGGGCTTGTCAGTGAAGAATTGACGGGGGTGGAAAAAAATATACAACAGTTTAAAGAGGTGAATGAAGTAGCTGATCTCGGAGAACAGGCCAAATTATTAGTTTCAAGTACCTCTGATTTTATTAAACAGCTAACAGACCAACAAGTTCGTTACAGCGTGGTTGAATCTTTAGAACAGTATATGAAAGATGAGAAGAATAATAAACGTATAGTGCCCTCTTCTCTTATTGTTCAGGACCCAACCTTTGTTGCACTGGTAGGTAAATATAATACATTACAACTGGAACGTGAACGTCAGCTGATATCCAGTACTGAATCAAACCCTTTTATTAAAGTAATTGATGAACAATTGGCTGGCTTACGAAAAGATTTACAGAATAATTTGAGTTCATTGAAACAGGGAATAAAAGTAAGTATAGATGAATTACAACGAAATTCTAATGTACTGACTCAGAAAATACGGCAGGTTCCTGGTAAAGAAAGAATTTTTTTGGATTATTCTCGTCAACAAACAGTAAAGCAGGAGCTATATCTGTTTCTCCTTAAGAAAAGAGAAGAGTCTGCAATCTCAAAATCTTCAAATATTGCAATTGCAAGTATAATAGATGGAGCAAAAAGTGAGGCATTACCTTTTAAGCCTAAGCGTTCGATGATATACATATTAGGACTTATAGTAGGCCTTGCAATACCAGCGCTTTGGCTCTATTTAAGGGATCTATTAAATATTCGGATCCAAAATAAGCAAGATATCACAACCGGTACTCCTGTAGCCATTTTAGCTGAAATTGGACATAGCGATGAGAAGGCCTTAATCGTAACAGGGAAAGATGCGCGGAGTCCAATATCAGAACAATTCCGCGCTTTACGTACAAACATGCAGTTTGTGCTTTCAGGTGTTGACCAAAAAGTAATACTGCTTACTTCTAGTATGAGTGGAGAAGGAAAGTCTTTTGTTTCAACGAATTTAGCTTCTGTTTTAGCTGTTTCGGGTAAAAAAGTAGTGCTAATGGAAATGGACTTAAGGAAGCCTAAAATATCTGAGAATTTAGGAATTACAAACGCGACTGGTTTTAGCACTTATGCTATTGGTAAGGTTTCGTACGAAAACCTGATTAAACCTTCTGGTATTCATGAAAATTTTTGGATTATCACTTCAGGTCCTATTCCGCCTAATCCTGCAGAATTATTGTTGATGGAGCAGACAGAAAAGCTGTTTATTGAGTTGCGCAAGCATTTTGATTATATTATTATTGATTCTGCACCAATAGGCTTAGTGACTGATGCTCAGCTCTTAGGCAGAGTCGCTGATGCGACACTTTATATAGTTCGCCAGAATTTCACATTGAAACAACAATTACAATTAACAAAGGATTTATATATACAAAAAAAATTGCCTAAATTAAATATTGTTGTAAATGATGTCCAGGCAGGGGGGAGCTATGGTTATGGATATGGTTATGGATATGGTTATGGATATGGAATAACTGAGGAACCTAAGGGGGTCTTATCGAAGATTAAAAGGACACTGATCAATAAATAATTACGCAATGGCTTGATGCCTATTAATGTGATTAGATAAAGCAACCACAACTTAAACGAAAAAAGAATGATTAGCGCCAGATAAAATGGCAAAGATTGAAAAATCAATTATATGAGCAACAACGGAAAGTTAAACAGAATTGAAAACGCCAGTATTGCCATTATAGGCCTGGGCTATGTTGGTTTACCCCTGGCTCTTGAATTTGGTAAAAAGTATGATGTTCTTGGCTTTGATATAGATGAGAAAAGAGTGAAGGAACTAGGAAGTGGGGAGGATAGAACGAAAGAAGCAAATATAGAAGAACTGAAAAGAGTTATTGCTTTAAAAAAAGAGGACAAAAAGGGGCATATAGGGCTACATTTTTCTTCTAATGTGGAAGACCTTAGAAGTTATAATACTTTTATTGTAACTGTCCCAACGCCCATTGATCAATTTAAAGCACCGGACCTCAAGCCACTCTTAAAAGCTTCCGAAATGCTTGGGCGAATTTTGAAGCAGGGAGATCTTGTAATCTATGAATCTACAGTTTATCCGGGTTGCACAGAAGAAGATTGTGTACCAGTACTTGAGAGGGTATCTGGTTTGAAATTCAATAAAGATTTCTTTGCTGGTTACTCACCTGAAAGAATCAATCCGGGAGACAAAATAAATACGCTCACTAAAATTAAAAAAGTTACCAGTGGCTCAACTCCTGAAATTGCCAGCCGAGTAGATGATCTCTATCGTTCTATTATTGATGCAGGAACACACAAGGCTTCCTGCATTAAGGTTGCTGAAGCTTCTAAAGCAATTGAAAATGCACAACGGGATGTGAATATTTCATTTGTTAATGAATTGGCACTTATTTTCGATCGAATGGGGATTGATACTAATGATGTTATTGAGGCTGCCGGTACCAAATGGAATTTTCTCAAATATAGACCTGGTTTAGTGGGAGGCCATTGTATTGGGGTTGATCCTTATTATTTGGCTCATAAAGCTGAATCCTTAGGTTACCACCCACAGGTAATTTTATCAGGCAGGCGGGTAAATGATCATGTTGGACATTTTGTGGCCAATAAAGTGGTAAAGTTAATGATTGAGAAAGATCATAAAATAAAAGGATCCAAGGCGCTGATAATGGGTGTAACATTTAAGGAGAATTGTCCTGATGTACGTAACACAAGAGTAGTAGATATTTATCATGAATTAGTTCAGTTTGGCTTGAATGTGGATATTTATGACCCATGGGCAGACGCAAATGAAGTGGCACATGAATATGGCTTGAAAGTAGTTGGTAAACTTGAGGAGAATGTAGTGTATGATGCAATTGTTGTTGCAGTTGCGCATAATGAGTTTTTAACTTTCGACTATCAGAAAATGAAACGTAATAATGGGGTGCTTTTTGATACAAAAGGATGTTTAGACCGTCGAATAGTAGATGGTCGGCTATAAATTATTTTACTAAAAAGAATGAACACGCAGAAATTTGACACTGTTATAATTGGAGCTGGGCTTGTAGGGCTTTCTGTGGCTTACCATCTTAAAATAAAAGAGCCTAAAAGAAAGGTATTAGTTATTGAAAAGGAGATCGACATAGCGTTACATCAGTCTGGGCATAATAGTGGCGTAATGCATAGTGGCATTTATTATAAACCTGGAAGTCTGAAAGCCAGTAATTGTATTGCGGGGTATCATGCGCTATTGAAATTTGCTAGAGAAAATGATATTCCGCATGATGTATGTGGGAAGATAATTGTAGCTGTTTCCCAAAATGAAATTGTTGGATTAAATAATATTTATGAAAGAGGATTAAAGAATGGTTTGACTGGATTAAAGAAGCTTTCGAAAGATGAGATCAAAGAAATTGAACCACATTGTAACGGAATCGCAGCTATTGCAGTTCCTCAAACAGGAATAATTGATTATCCAAAAGTAGCCAGAGTGTTACTAGATAAATTTAAAACATTAGGGGGCTGTATAAGTTTTGGCGATGAGGTTGTCAAGATTCGAGATTGTAATGCGGAAGTGGCAGTAGAAACTACGAAGGGGCAGTACATTACTACGAGCATCATAAGTTGTGCTGGACTCTTTTCTGATCGTGTATCTAAGCTTACAGAAGGCAATAATAATAGTTTGAGTATTATCCCTTTCAGAGGCGAATATTACAAATTAAGGAAAGAAAAAGCTCATTTAGTAAAACATCTTGTGTATCCAGTACCTGATCCAAATTTTCCTTTTCTTGGGGTGCATTTTACCCGTATGATCAGTGGTGGTATTGAGGCTGGTCCTAATGCTGTGTTAGCTTTTAAGAGGGAAGGTTACAAGTTTACAGATTACAATGTTAAAGACCTGGGTGAGATTTTGAGTTGGCCGGGGTTCTGGAAGATAGTGGGCAAATATGGTAAAACAGGTATGGGCGAAATATACAGATCACTATCCAAATCAGCATTTACCAGAGCATTACAAAGGTTGATTCCGGAAATTAAAGAAGCTGATCTGGTCGCAGGCGGGGCAGGAGTAAGAGCCCAAGCATGTGATAGAAAGGGAAACCTTATTGATGACTTTGATATTTTGCAGCGAAGGAATATTATTCACGTGCGTAATGCTCCATCTCCAGCTGCAACATCTTCTCTTTCAATAGGTAAATTTATTTGTGATAAAATATTAAACTAAGTCAGATATATGAATAATGCCATACAAATGGTGGACCTTAAAGGGCAATATGTTAAGATTAAGGAAGAGATAGATGGTGCAATTCAGGGATGTATTAATGCAACCTCATTTATAAATGGGCCAGAGGTTCTGAAGTTTGCTGAGAGCTTAGAACGATATTTAGACGCAAAAAAAGTGATTCCTTGCGCTAATGGGACAGATGCTTTACAAATCGCCTTAATGGCCCTGGATCTAAAAGCTGGTGATGAAGTGATAGTTCCAGGTTTTACTTATGTAGCTACAGCTGAAGTAATTGGATTACTAGGGCTAACTCCTGTTATGGTGGATGTGGAGCCAGATACTTTTAACATAAGTATTGCTGAAGTTGAAAAGGCGATCTCTCCAAAGACTAAGGTGATTGTTCCTGTTCATTTGTATGGACAATGTGCTGATATGGAAAATCTGATGGCGCTTGCGGAGAAGCATAATATACATGTAATCGAAGATACTGCTCAGGCTATTGGAGCCGATTATACTTTTGCCAATGGTAATAATAGAAAGGCTGGTACAATAGGAACAATAGGATGTACTTCATTTTTCCCTTCCAAAAATCTCGGTTGCTATGGTGATGGTGGAGCTATATATACAAATGATATGGCTTTGGGAGATAAAATCAGAATGATTGCCAACCATGGTCAGAGTAAAAAATATCATCACAAGTTTATTGGATGTAATTCCCGCCTTGATTCCATTCAGGCTGCAATTCTGGATGTAAAACTTAACTATCTTGATAAGTATTCCGAAGCGCGTAATAATGCTGCAAATCATTATGATGATATGTTAAGGGATACAGCTGAAGTTGTTATACCATTTAGAGCTCCTGCTTCTACCCATGTTTTTCATCAGTATACATTAAGGATATTAAATGGAAAACGTGATGCACTGCAAACTTATTTAAAAGAAGCAGGTATTCCTTCAATGATATATTATCCATTACCACTAGGTGAGCAGGAAGCATATAAAGGACTGGGAAGGTCGGTAGGTGAATTACCTGTGACTTATCGGTTGTGTAAA
The DNA here is from genome assembly GCF_040567655.1 of Chitinophaga sp. H8. Classification (NCBI taxonomy): domain Bacteria; kingdom Pseudomonadati; phylum Bacteroidota; class Chitinophagia; order Chitinophagales; family Chitinophagaceae; genus Chitinophaga; species Chitinophaga defluvii. The sequence goes on from NZ_JBEXAC010000001.1 coordinate 1,144,894, forward strand.
GAAGTGATTTCATTACCCATGCATACTGAATTAACAATAGAGGAGCAAGTATTTATTACGAATAAAATAAAGGATTTCTTTAAAAAATAATCAATGAGCTATTTTTCGCACCATACAGCTATTATTGATGATGAATGTGAGATTGGAGACGGAACAAAAATTTGGCACTTTAGCCATATAATGCCTAAATGTGTAATTGGAAAAAACTGTAATATAGGTCAGAATGTAGTTATTTCACCTGGAGTTGTTTTAGGTAGTAATGTAAAAATTCAGAATAACGTATCTGTTTATGAAGGGGTAACTTGTGATGATGATGTTTTTCTTGGGCCTTCTATGGTTTTTACAAATGTAATTAATCCTAGGAGTGCTGTGAATAGGAGAGGGCAATATTCTAGAACGTATGTAGGAAAGGGTGCTTCAATTGGAGCCAATGCTACAATTGTTTGTGGTCACGATATTGGTGCATATGCGTTTATCGGCGCAGGAGCTGTGGTTACAAAAACAGTTCCCGCATATGCCTTATTTGTGGGTAATCCGGCAAAACAGATTGGTTGGGTTGGTGAATATGGGCATCGGCTTGATTTTGATGCAGAAAATAGGGCAATATGTATTGAAAGCAAGCAGGAGTATATATTAGAGAATAATACTGTAAAAAGGGTAAAATGATAATTAATAAAGAAAAGATAAAATTTGCTGTAATAGGATGTGGTCATATCGGGAAACGGCATGCACAAATGGTGCAAAATAACGAGGAGTCTGAATTACTTGCACTTGTCGACACTAAGCCGGCAAGTCAACTAGATATTGAGAAGTTTAATGTACCCTTTTTTCCCTCATTAGAAGCATTAATTTCTTCTGATATTATCGAAGAAATAGATGTTATTAATATTGCCTCTCCTAATGGTTATCATGCTGAGCAGGCAATGAAATGCCTCGATGCTAAAAAACATATTGTTGTTGAAAAGCCTATGACATTATCTAAGCAAGATGCGGAGCGTGTGATATTTAAGGCTTTGCATGTCCATAAGCATGTATTTGCTGTGATGCAAAATCGTTATTCTCCACCTAGTGTTTGGGTCAAAGAATTAATTGATTCAGGACGTCTTGGAAAAATCTATATGGTTCAGCTTAATTGTTATTGGAACAGGGATGAAAGATATTATAAGCCAGAAAGCTGGCATGGTAAAAAGGAGCTAGATGGAGGAACACTATATACACAGTTTTCTCATTTCATAGATATAATGTACTGGCTTTTTGGAGATATTGATAACATTAATGGGCGATTTAATGATTTTAATCATAATCAATTAACGGATTTTGAGGATAGTGGTTTTTTGAATTTTGATTTTGTGAATGGAGGTATGGGCTGTCTTAATTATTCAACTTCTATCTGGAATCAAAACCTTGAAAGCTCGATGACCATTATTGCAGAAAACGGTTCAGTGAAAATTGGTGGACAGTATATGGATAAAGTAGAGATTTGTAATGTTAAGGATTATACTTTACCTGAACTTGCGCCAACTAACCCTGGTAATGATTATGGTGCATACAAAGGATCTGCAGCAAACCATCACTTTGTGATTGAGAATGTTGTAAATGTGCTCAAAGGAAGATCTTCAATTACTACAAATGCTTTGGAAGGATTAAAGGTTGTAGAAATAATAGAGCGGATTTATAAGCAAAGATAAGCGTATACTCCTTAATGTTTATTTGGAATAGATGTATTTGGAAAAATATTGGAATATAATCCTAAAGAATAACTTTGTCAAATCTTTTCTAATACTTATTAGTGGTTCGGCTGCTGCACAAATTATAAATTTTGGCTTTTACCCGTTATTGTCAAGAATATATGATTCTAAGGATTTTGGTGTATTGGCATTATTCACATCAATAATAGGCATCTGTTCTTCTTTTACATCAGGAAAGTATGAGTTAGCTATTCCTACAGTGAAGGAGGAGGCAGAAGCAAGGAAGATCGTTAAAGTGGCCATGTTCTTTTCAGTATCTTTCGCAATACTGGTTGCTTTAATATTGTTTCTGATATGGAGTTTTTTTCCAAATTTCCAAAGAGAACTATTTCAGAATAATTTAGTGTGGTTGGTCCCCATTTCTATAATATTGATTAATGGATATGAGATCTTCACATACTATTATATTAGATATGGTAACTTGAAAATAATTTTAAGAACAAAACTTTATCAAGCTGCATCTAAAAATATAATACAGGTAGGGGGGGGAGTACTTTTTCTTAATAAAGGTATGTTTTTGGTATTAGGCCTTATAATGAGTCAATCTACGGGCCTTTACTCCTTTGTGAAAAAATATTTTAAAGGACGTAAAATAAGGCCCTTTTTTGAGCGAGATAGTTTTAGATTTCAAAAAGCGGAAATCTTTAAGTATGCTCAATTGTATAAGAAATATCCGTTGTTTCTTATTCCATCGGGGTTTCTGAATAAGTTGGGAATAGAATTGCCTGTGTTTTTTTTTACGCTTTATTTTGGGGCTAGTTTTACTGGGAATTATGCTATGGCTAATTTAGTTACTTTAACACCCATTTCTATAATTATTCAGTCATTATCCAAGTCGTATTTGAATGAATTTTCAGTTAAATATAGTACTTCAGGTGAAAAAGCATTGAGTTTTTATAATGCATTTCATTTGAAATTACTAAAGTGGACTTTGTTACCCTGTATTCTTCTTTGTTTTGTTATTAAACCACTCGCTTTATTCGCACTTGGCGCGAAGTGGCTGTTGGCAGCAGAGATGATGCAGTATTTATGTGCATTGGCATATTTTCAATTAATTTATTCAACTATCTCGCAAACCTTAAACGTTATTAATAGGCATGAGAAACAGTTAACGTGGAATATTATACGGACTGTATTTATACTTGCTTTATTTTTTATTGCGCATCTAATAGGCATGGATAACTTGCTTATATTCAAAATATATATATTGGCTATGATTGTATTTTACATCATTTTGGGCCAAATAACGATTAATACACTGAAAAACCATATCAAACATGGATAAGATACTTTTTTTTTGCTACGGTGATATTGCGCAGGACGGAAGAATTTTACGATCAATAAATGCAATCATAGAATTAGGCCTAGACCCGATAATTATCTCTTATTCTAAAGAGAATAAATTGCCATTAGATGGGAAATATTTACATGTGAACATAAAAAAAGGGAAAAGACATTTAGGGCTAATCCAAGGAATGGCACATGTGATTAAGTACGTAAGCCGATATAAGACAAAATTTGTTTATTTCCATGATTACTATTATGCCCCAGCACTTAATCTGGTAAAAGCACTCTTTCCGAACAGAGTTATTGTTTATGATTCTCACGAGCTGTTAGTACCATTAGATGAAATAAATGGTGACCGACGTAATAATTTTTTTTATAAAGCAGAAAGGAGAAATATTAAATCCGCAAACATCGTTATCTCCGCCAATAAGGAACGGGCAAAAGTGATGGAAGAAAAGTATCAGCTGAATAAGAATATCTATGCCGTTAGAAATATTCCAGAACTACATGACACGAACTATAAAACAAAAGCTGTGTCCTCAAAAAAGATACTGGTTTATCAAGGCGCAATTTATCCTGGACGGGGAATAGATGTTTTCATTAAAGCGATGCAGTATTTTGATGACAATACTTTACTTATGATTGTTGGAGATGGCCCATTATTGCCGGAATTGAAGAAAATGGCAGAAGAGCTTGAACTCAACAAGAAAATAAAGTTCCTTGGTAAAGTTAGTGCTAATGAATTATACAGATTGTTAGTCGAAGAATGCGACTTTGGTATAATAACATACTCTAATGAAAATCTCAACAATCAATTCTGCGCACCAAATAAACTGTATGAATATATTCACTTGGGATTGCCATTTATAACAACAAGCCAGGAGACAATATTGAGCGAGGTAAGAGGATATGATTTTTATACCAATATTGACCTGGATGATAGTGTGGAGGTAACGGCTAGCAAAATAAGAAATTTTATTGCGAATTATGTTCCTGAAAATGAAAGTTTTAGGAAATTCTGTGAGTTGAATAATTGGGATAGTGAGAAAAAAATCTACAGCAAGATTTTTACTGAGAACGTAAACAAATAGCATGTTTTATAATACAGAACATTTTAGCTTTTATGTTTTTCTTCAATATTTTATAAGTACTCTGATAATTTTTTTATCAGGATACAGTAGGATTAAAAAGGGAAATGTACAAAGCAAACTCTTCTATACATTTTATATTGGAGGTTTCTTCTTTTATGCTGGGGTAGGTGCGGCCTATAAGGAAGGTGTGGCTGTTGACTATTTTATGTATTATTTAATTTATTTAATAGTATTTGTCCTTTTTTTTATACGAGGCTACAAATCTTTTTCAGGTGTTGAAAAGAAATTTGGTGCGGTTGCCGACTATAAATTAAATACCCTGGTTGCTAACAAGAATTTTTGTGTAACTATAATAATCGTTTATCTTTTTTGCTCGGGGTTTTCATTAATATATCCCAATTTTCAGTTATACAAGCTTGTTTCTCCTCCTAAACCAGACTCAACCTCGATTGTTTTCGAACGGTTCACAAACGAACACAACGATTTAATATTGGTACTTGTTCGATATTTTAAATTATTGTTAACACCTTTTTTTCTTTTGGCCCTTAACTATTTCCGGAATAGAATTTGGATGATGGCTTTAGTCTTATTTCTACCATTGTACTTTGAGTTTTGTGTTCAAGCATACATAGGCAGAAGTGCAATGTTAATCCAAGGTGTGATTTTCTTTCTGATTCTATGGCAAAATAGGCCTAAAATCAGAACTAAACTGGTGATTGCTCTGGCCATCTTAATTCCTTCATTTATAATATTTAGTTATTACTATCAGAGTTTAAGGATTGGAGGTTCTCAGAATTTTAAGAATATTACTTTAAATGATGCATTGGACGGCGTTTTGGGGATTGAAACAGGTTTCCCTACAAGATCTGCAGAAATTATAGATAAGGGTTTATCTACTGACTTAGGTGCCTACTCTAAATGGTTAATTACACTGCCATTTCCTAAATTCATGCTAGAAAGGAGTCAAGGAGGACTGGTGGGTTATGAAATATCTGAACATTTGCTAGGAGTAAAGAGAACCGATACAGGATACTTTGTAATTCTGTATGGTAATGTGACGGAAAGTATATATATATATACCAAATACTTATTTTGGGTGCAACCTATTATCATTGGGCTATTATTGAGTTACTTAAGTAGATACTTTGGCAGTTCTAAGTTGTTGTTACCTGTATTTATATATTTACTGATAACATGTGGTTATAATTTAACAAGGGCCGGTACACAGTCTGCGTTTCCTGTTGTTATTAATAATAACTTGTTATTTTATATATTCTTGTATTTCAAGGTGCGACAAGTTAGATTAGCGAAAAGCCCTTAAAATATTTTAACCATGAGAAACCTAGCTGCAATTCTTTTTATTTTTTTTAACGTGTCTTCTACATTGGCAACAAGTTATACTCTGCCAAGCGATAAACGTAATGATTCTATAAGAATAGTTCTTAAGGATGCCTCAATCCCCGAAATTGAAAAAGCTCTAGCTGATTTGAAAGCTTCTGGCAAATTTGGCGTGCTTGAAATTGTAGAAGGAAAATACCAATTGGATGATCCAATAATTATAAGACAGAGCAATTTAAAATTAATACTTGGAAATAACTGCACTTTTAGATTAAGCGAAAAAGCAAAAAGTAATAATGTCCGTAGCTTATTTGTATTTATTGGTGAAATAACACCAGAGATTGCTGAAGTAACAAATAGAGTAAGTATTGGCGATAAACAGTTAAGCGTAACTAATGCGAAGCTTTTTAAAAAAGGAGACTATATTCAAATTAAGTCAGATGAATTATTAAGTTATGCCAGAGCTTATTATAACAAGGTTGATATTGTGCGTATAGACTCTGTCTTAGATAATAAACTTTATATAAGCCCTACGAGCATTGAGTTTAATCTTGAAACTGCCGAGCAGAGTGCCTCAAGAATATTTAAAGGAAAAGTGTATAAGATAAAGAATACTGGAAGTACCGATTTTACAAAATTTGGAGCTGCAGGGAATACTGAGAACCTGATATTTAAAGCAACTGCTGATAGTGATCCTAATTCATGTGGCAGTGGTACCATAAAACAGGTAAGTAAAATATATATTAATAAGTTAGCATTTGTTGAAAATGTATCAATATCTGGAAATGGTATTTTGGATGGGGAATTGATCTCAGGAAACATAAGCGAAAAAGTAAAATCAATTACACCATTAGGAAACAATACGTATAGGCTAAAGTTTGCCCAACCTATCAATAAACAGGTAAAGTCTAAGTCAACACTTTATATTGGGAACAGGACGATGGCTGATGCCGCACCAAAAGAGCGCGGAATAGTTGATACTGTTTTAAATGAAGGAAGAGATATTATAGTTAAGAATAACAATTTCCAAATTAAGAAAGGAAATATTAAATTTTACCAATCGGCAATATCTGGAATAGTTGTACAGTATGGTCGAAATATAAGTATTGAAGGGATTAAATTGATGAACTTCTCCGATAAGTTTCTGATGATAGATAAATGTGTAAATGTTAATGTTCAAAATGTCAACTTCTCAGCGAATGCATTTTCAGAAATAGGAAACTACGGATGTTACTTTTCGGAAAGTAAAGATTGTATAATTAAGAACTGCTACGTTAGCACTAAATCATGGGCAGGTATTGACGGGAATTTAGCCATAAACCTGCGTATTGAAAACAATATAATTGACAACTCAGGAATCTCTCCACATTCTGGATATAATGTTCTAATCAAGGATAATTTGTTGGTAAATAGCTCAATTTTTATTCGGACTATTAAAACAGTGGCAGTAGGGAACAGCATATTTAATCAATATAATGTTAACAATTTTGGGATACGCTTGGATGAGAGTGCAACAATAGGGCCAACAACTATTAATAACAATTATATTCTGTTTGATGTTGCCCCAAATGATAACCAAAATGCTTTTGGAATTTACTTTTCTGGAGGAACAACAAACCTTGATAAAAAGACAGAAAAGTTCATTAAACGATTAACAGTTGATAATAATTACATCGGAAATGCTTCTATAGGAATATCATTATTCTCGTCTAAGACGCAGAATAATGTTCTTTCATCGGATATAAATATTTCACGCAATGAATTTATTAATTGTTCGAAAAAGTCAATATGGTTAAATAATTCAGAGAACCCAAAGATTGAGAGTAACATTTGTTTCACTAATAATAAATTGAGAAATCTAATATTTTCGGTAGCTAATAATGTTGGAGTTGTAAAAGCTGTTGATAAATCCATTATTTACCAAGTGAAAACAGGAGATAAGCTAGACTTAAAGTCACCTGAATTGCAGGTGGCTAAATGTAAGGAAGACATAAGATAACTAAAATTTAATTATAACAAAGAAAAATTCATTTCATGTTAATAGATATTATAGCTGGAGCAAGACCCAATTTTATGAAAATTGCTCCTATTATTAGAGCAATAGAAGAAGAAAATAAAAAGGAGACAAATATCAATTTTCGATTAATTCATACGGGACAGCATTTTGATAAAAATATGAGTGGGGATTTTTTCGATCAGCTTGGTATTCCTGAGCCGCATATTAATTTAGAATCCGGAGGAGGGTCACAAGCAGAACAAACTGCCAATATCATGGTCCGTTTTGAAAAAGACTTAATAGAACATCCAGCAGATCTTGTACTGGTAGTAGGAGATGTTACATCAACTATGGCATGTACTATTGTTGCAAAGAAGTTAAATACGAAAGTGGCACATGTAGAAGCGGGAATAAGATCCGGAGACATGACAATGCCTGAAGAAATTAATAGAATTGTAACAGACTCAATCACCGATTATTTTTTTACAACATCGGATGTTGCAGGTAATAATCTTATAAAAAATGGGGTTGAGGAGGAAAGAATATTTTTTGTTGGTAATACAATGATTGATACCTTATTAAAATGTCAGGGTAGTTTTAAACAACCTGCTATTTGGGATTTACTCGCTTTGCAAAAAGGGAAATATCTTATGATGACTTTGCATCGGCCAGCTAATGTAGATAGTGAAGAAAACCTAAGGAGTTTACTAGAAGAAATTGTTGAGAACTCGCATGGCTATCCACTTATTTTTCCAGTTCACCCACGTACAGCTAAAAAATTGAGCTCATTAGGTCTTAAGTTTGAAAATGTGCATTACGTCGATCCGTTGGGGTATCTGGAGTTTAATTATCTGGTTAAACACTGTCTGGCAGTGATCACCGATTCTGGTGGTATTACTGAAGAAACCACTGTTTTAGGAATTCCATGTATGACACTTAGAGATTCAACGGAAAGGCCTGAGACATGCACAATAGGCTCCAATGAACTATTGGGTACTAACCCCAAGGCGTTAGCCCCTGCTATGCAAAGGCTTTTCAATGGACAATGGAAGAAAAGTGGAATCCCCCCCTTATGGGATGGTAGGGCTGCAGAAAGGATTATTAAGGAGATTTGTACACTTTATAAGGTATAATTTTTTTTTGACGTTCATTATAAAAGCTTAGGTAGCTAGAAAAGTAATAAAATACTATGCCATTAAATGTGTTATATCTTCAGCATGTTGGAGCGTTTGGCGGTTCGTCAAAAAGTATGTTTGAAATGATAAAGGCTTTTCCGGAAAAAACGGTTCACCCTTATTTGATCTCTCCTGTTGGCTCGGTTAATAAGTATGCATCTGAATTAAGAATAGAGAACTTAGCAACTGTAGGAATTTCCCAATTTGATAATTCTAGGCATGGACATTATCGAAACTTTAGGTGGTTAATTCTATTGAGAGAAATATTCTATTTGCCATTTACATTTTTGATTCTGTTGAAAGCAAGACGATCATGGAAGAATATTGATATTATCCATATCAATGAAATTACAATGTTGCCTGGATTGCTTATTTGCAGAATGCTCTTCAAACAGCCAATTGTATTGCATTGCAGGACTTTGTTTCATAATGTTTCAGGGTTTAGACGAAAGATATTTACCGATATTGTAAAGAAAAATGTGGCACTGGTTATTGCAATTGATGAAACAGTAAAAAAGACTCTGCCAAAAGAGTTGTCACCAATTGTTGTGCATAATGGATTCGATCCACGCAAATTGGTCATTGAAGAAAAGGAAAAAACACCTCAAATGAGGTCCGGACGATTTTCTGTAGCAATGGTTGGAAGCTTAATCCGTTATAAAGGTGTTCATGAATTTATTGAATCAGCTGCGATTTGTAAGGAAAAGCAATTAAGCATTGATTTTCTTTTAATAGGGGATGCGCCTAAAAGTAAAAAGGGGCTTTCCCAAAAGGTGAAAAGATGGTTAGGACTTGAGCATAATATACGAGAAGAATTGGTGAATATGATCGAAGAAAAGGGATTAAAGGATTATGTTCGCTTTGTACCATTTACTACTAATGTTAAAGAAATTTATGATGCAATAGATGTACTCTGTTTCCCTTCCCATTTAAACGCCGCGGGGCGACCTGTTTTTGAGGCAGCTTATTCAAGAGTACCTAGTATTGTTGCAATAGATAATCCAGATAACGATACAATAATGGATGGAATAACAGGACTGTGTATTAAACCTAAGGATAGCATGGCTTTAGCCAACGCTATAGCTTTTTTCTATAATAACCCAGAGCAGGTAAAAAAAATGGGAGAACAAGCTTATTTGTTAGCAGTAAATAATTTTGATTCAAACAAAAATGCACTGGAAGTATTGGATATATATAAATCTCTAATCAAAAATTAAATCAACGATTATGTTCAAGGATAAAACTTTACTTATTACAGGGGGCACGGGTTCTTTCGGTAATGCTGTTTTGAAACGTTTTCTTAATACTGACATAAAAGCCATACGAATCTTTAGTCGTGACGAGAAAAAGCAGGATGATATGAGAAATTTACTGCGTAACGACAAAGTAAAATTCTATATGGGAGATGTTAGGGACTTTAGAAGCATTGATAGTGCAATGGAAGGGGTTGATTATGTTTTCCATGCTGCGGCTCTTAAACAAGTACCTTCTTGTGAGTTTTACCCCATGGAAGCAGTAAGAACTAATGTCCATGGTACTGAAAATGTGTTGGATGCTGCAATTAAGAATAACGTAAGTAAAATTATTTGTTTAGGCACAGATAAGGCTGTTTACCCGATAAATGCAATGGGAATATCTAAGGCGATGATGGAGAAGGTGGCTATTTCAAAAGCTCGCTTAAGATCTGCTCCGCTTATTACATGCACTCGGTATGGTAATGTAATGGCTAGCCGGGGGTCTGTTATTCCACTATTTATTTCTCAAATAAAGACAGGTAAACCCCTTACAATCACAGATCCGGAAATGACTCGTTTTATGATGTCCTTGGATAATGCTGTAGAGCTTGTTCTGTTTGCTTATGAAAATGCAAATCCTGGGGACATTTTTGTTCAAAAATCCCCAGCGGCTACAATTAGGCAAGTGGCAGAGGTATTATTGGATATCTTTAATGCAAAGAATAACATAAACATAATTGGAACACGGCATGGTGAAAAACTGTATGAGACACTACTCACCAGGGAGGAATTTGGAAAGGCTGAAGATTTAGGAGATTATTATCGTATAGCTGCTGATGATCGTGATTTAAATTATGCAAAGTATTTTTCTGAAGGGGATAGTAAAATCGCAGAAGCACAGGATTATCACTCGCATAATACATATAGATTAAGTAATGAAGAACTAAAGACATTATTACTTAAACTGGAATATGTGCAGGAACAACTGAAAGATTAATAACGATTGATGCGACAGATTAAGTAGGTAGATACAAATGTTTTCTCTGGTATGTGATATTACTAAATCAGTTATCTAATATTCAAATTCAAACCTTCAGGATCCAGCTATAGACAGATGGTCTTTTGATCGATTTCTTAGCTTGCCTGGCATAATATATAGCATGAGAAAAATTGGAATTACTGGCCAAAATGGTTTTGTAGGGAACTGCTTATTTAACAAATTAAGTTTGTTAAAAGAAGAATTTGTTCTTGTTCCCTTCGATAAGTCTTTTTTCGAATCGGAAGAATTATTACGCACATGGGCAATACAATGCGATGTTATTGTTCATCTTGCTGCGATGAACCGTCACCCTGATCCCAATATTATTCATGATACAAACGTCAAACTCGTTGAGTTGTTGTTAAAGGCATTAAATGATACGGATAAGCGGCCGCACATTATCTTTTCCTCCTCCACTCAAGAAGAGCGCGACAATTTATATGGTAAATCTAAAAGAGAAGGTAGGGAGTTATTTGCAAATTGGGCGAAGAATCAAAAATCTACTTTCACTGGATTACTAATACCTAATGTTTTTGGACCTTTTGGCAAACCATTTTATAACTCTGTGGTAGCCACTTTTTGCCACCAGTTATGTAATAACCAAGCGCCTAAAATTGAACAGGATGGGTTTCTTAAATTGATTTACGTAGATGAGTTGGCTGAAATAATTATTTCCATTATACGAAATAATACAGATAATCCAAGTTTGGCAATTCCGCCTACACAAGAAATCTATGTATCTAGTATTTTGGAGAAACTGATTAGTTATAAGGAACGGTATTTTGAACAAGGGATTTTTCCCCAATTGGAAGATAGGTTCAGTATAAATTTGTTTAACACATTTCGCAGCTATATTGACCATAGCTCCTATTTTCCATATATGCTAAAACAGCATGCCGACAATAGAGGAGTATTTGTTGAGATGGTGAAATTAGAACAAGGTGGACAAGTGTCCTTTTCTACTACTTATCCTGAGGTTACGCGAGGGAATCATTTTCATACCCGTAAAATTGAACGCTTTTTAGTAATAAAAGGTAAGGCGCTTATTCAGCTAAGAAGGTATAATACAGAGGAAGTTTTAAATTTTGAATTAAGCGGAGATAAGCCATCTTATGTTGATATGCCGGTCTGGTATACACATAATATTAAGAATATTGGAGTGGAGGAGTTGTATACAGTTTTTTGGATCAATGAGTTTTTTGATACAAAGGACCCAGATACATATTTTGAAATTGTATAATGTAATAAAGCTTAATAAGATATCTTTTATGAGTGTTATAGTTAAAAAGCTGAAAGTATTAACGGTTGTAGGAACAAGACCGGAGATCATTCGTTTGTCAAGAGTATTAGCTAAGTTGGATGAATCAGAAGCCATTGAGCACATCTTGGTACATACAGGCCAAAATTATGATTATGAACTTAATCAAATTTTCTTTGAAGACTTGGGTCTTCGTAAACCGGATATATTTCTAGATGCTGCGGGTAAAACGGCAACAGAAACTATTGGACAAATTCTAATTAAAATTGACCCAATTCTGGAGACAGAAAAACCTGATGCATTTTTGGTTCTTGGAGATACCAATAGCTGTTTGTGCGCTATACCTGCTAAGAAGAGACGGATTCCCATATTTCATATGGAGGCTGGCAATAGGTGTTTCGATCAGCGAGTTCCGGAGGAGACAAATAGGAAAATTGTAGATCATACAAGTGACATTAATCTTACCTATTCAGATATTGCGAGAGAGTATCTTTTGAGAGAAGGTTTGCCTCCAGATAGAGTAATCAAAACTGGTAGCCCCATGTTTGAAGTGCTGAATTATTATATGCCTAAGGTTGAGAAGTCAGATATTCTAAGAGAGTTGCAACTCGTATCAGGTCAATATTTTGTTGTTTCAGCGCATAGAGAAGAAAATATTAACTCCGACAGGAATTTTGAAAATCTCGTGACATCACTAAATCAGATTGCGGATGTTTTTAAACTACCTGTGATTGTAACTGCTCATCCCCGCACACGAAAAATGATAGAGGCTAAAGAAGTTCAGTTTAATTCGCTAGTCAGGTTAATGAAGCCCTTTGGGCTAAGTGATTTTATATCATTACAAATGAAAGCTAAAGCTGTATTGTCAGATAGTGGTACTATATCTGAAGAATCTTCTATACTGAATTTTCCAGCACTTAATATAAGAGAAGCTCATGAGAGACCAGAAGCAATGGAAGAAGCTTCTGTGATGATGGTCGGGCTTTTTCCTGAAAGGATCTTGCAGGGCCTTAAACAGCTTGAATATCAGAATGCCACGCATAGAAACTTTCGTCAAGTATATGATTACAGCATGCCTAATGTTTCAGATAAGGTAGTTAGAATTATTATTTCATATACGGATTATGTGAAGCGGACTGTATGGAAAAACTATGAATGGTAATGAATAAACAAAAAAAGTTCTGGGTAGTAACAGAACTCTTCTTTCCGGAGGAGACTTCTACTGCATACATTATGACTAAGGTTAGCAGGTATATTGCTGAAAGTAAACCTGTTCATGTTATATGTGGGCCTATTTCATACAAAAAAGAGGTGCTTTCTTCTACAGGTTCTTTAGAAACACAAAAGATAAAGGTTACACGTGTTAAGACAATCGGACTCGATAAAGATAAGTTACTGCAAAGAATACTCCGGTTGATATTGCTGAGTATCCAACTGTCTTTTAAATTACTTGTTAAAGCTCGTAAAGGAGATGATGTGATGATTGTAACAAATCCTGCACCATTGGTCGTACTTGTTGTGCTTGTGTGTAAGATAAAGGGATTAAAATGCTTCACAATAGTGCATGATGTTTTTCCTGAGAATTTAGTAGTTGCGAAGCTTATTAAACCAGATAGCAGTGTTTATAAATTGCTCAAGTATATTTTTAATAATGCATATAGAAGGATGTCAGTCCTTTTTGTACTGGGTAGAGATATGAAAGCAATTTTTGAAGAAAAGCTTTCTAAGTATAAAGTTAAGCCTGCTATTCATGTGGTTGAAAGTTGGGCGGATATTGATGACATCAAGCCTGCCGAAAAAATAGAAAACAGCATTTTAAAGGAGTTAGGAATAATAGAAAAAGTAATATTCCAATTTGCCGGAAATTTAGGACGTGTACAAGGTCTTATGGAATTGTGTACAATTATTAAGGATATAGAGAATCCTGAAATCCATTTTATGATGGTGGGTAATGGGGCCCTGAAAAAGGACATTGAACAATTCATAAAGACGCATGATTTAAAGAACTTGACTTTGCTGGATTCTTTTTCAAGAACTCAACAGCAAAATTTTTTGAATGCTACAGACGTTGGTATCGTTTCGCTGCAAGAGGGGATGAAGGGGTTGGGAGTACCCTCTAAATCATACAACATCATGGCAGCAGGGAAACCGATTTTATTTATTGGAGATAAGCAAAGTGAAATAGCACGCATGGTAAGTGAGAATAATATAGGTTGGTGTTTTGAAAATGACAGACCAAAAGAATTACTTAATTTCTTTAATAGGCTTACCTCTGAAGATATAAGAAAAATGAAAGCTAAAGGAGAAATGGCAAGAGCATTAGCTGAAACAAGATATTCACAACAAAACATATTGGATAAATATGGTAAAATTGTATCAAGTGAAGGATGATGTTTTGTTAACGGGTGCATCTGGATTTCTTGGGAATCAGATTATTAAGACACTCAGTAATAAGTATAATTTTTTTACTATTGGACGGCAAACTGAAGAACTTGTAGGTCGACATCTTAGATTTAATATTTCAGAAGGAGTTACAAATAAATTGCCTAAAGTAAGATATGTGATTCATTGTGCCGGGAAAGCCCATAGCGTTCCACGATCAGTGAAAGAAAGTAAAGTTTTTTTTGAAGTTAATTTGCAAGGGACAATTAATTTTTGTCAATCATTAATAGAATCAAATACTACTCCTGATGCGTTAATCTTTATCAGTACTGTAGCTGTTTATGGTAAAGATGCTGGAGTAATGATTACAGAAGATGATGCCCTTGATGCTATCTCTCCTTATGCTAAGAGTAAAGCTATGGCTGAGACTTATTTACAGAATTGGGCGAATGAAAATGGTGTAAGACTTGGAATACTCCGTTTACCATTAATAGCTGGCCCTAATCCTCCGGGAAACCTGGGGGCAATGATAAGGGGGATTCGAAGTGGCAGGTATTTGAGCATTGGTAAGGCAGACGCTCGGAAAAGTATAGTCTGGGCATCTGATGTTGCCGAAATTATTCCTAATGTAGCTAAAATCGGTGGAATTTATAATTTGACGGACGGTGAACATCCTTCTTTTAAAGAATTAGAACATGCCATTGCTACAATACTTGGAAAGAATGATCCATTAAGTGTGCCACTACCTATTGCAAAAGTGCTTGGATATGCAGGTGATTTGATAGGAAGTAAATTTCCTGTTAATAGTGATAAGCTTAAGAAAATAATATCCACCTTAACTTTTAATGACGCAAAAGCGCGAGCTATGCTGAATTGGAACCCTTGTGGGGTAATAGATAAAATACATTTAATAGTATGAGTTATTTAATATTAACTGCGTTTTTTTTTGTTTCTAGTCTGATTTATTTTAAAGTAGCTGCGCATTTTAATATCATTGATAAGCCTAATGAAAGGAGTTCTCACACCAGTTTAACAATCCGAGGTGGCGGAATCTTATTTATTCTAGCGGCTATAGTAACTTTTTTTTGGGGGACTGATACATTTTTGTTGCCTGCTATTGGCATTATTATAATTGGAACGATTAGCTTCCTGGATGATATTTTTACGCTACCTAATAAGATAAGAATAGTATTTCATATAGCGGCGGTAACTTTAATGTTTGTATACCTTCAAAT
This sequence comes from Chitinophaga sp. H8, assembly GCF_040567655.1. NCBI lineage: Bacteria > Pseudomonadati > Bacteroidota > Chitinophagia > Chitinophagales > Chitinophagaceae > Chitinophaga > Chitinophaga defluvii. The sequence continues at coordinate 1,160,678 of NZ_JBEXAC010000001.1, forward strand.
ATTTAATGTTCTACCCATATATGGGATAATAGCCCTCTATGTATTAGTAATAGGAATTATAAATGCCTATAATTTCATGGATGGCATTAATGGGATAACTGGCTTATATAGTTTAGTCATATTAGCTGGGCTGCAGTTTGTGAATATGAAACAGGTGCTTTTTATAAGTCCATATTTGGTCTGGATCCCAATGATTGCTTGCGCCGTTTTTTTGTTCTTCAATTTTCGTAAAAAAGCTTTGTGTTTTGCTGGAGATGTAGGTAGCGTCTCCATAGCATTTTGGATTATTATCCTATTGTTGAAACTGATTTTTTTAACGGATAATTGGATATACCTACTTTTTCTCTCTGTTTATGGAGTAGATACAGTATTAACAATTATACACAGACTGTTTTTAAGGCAGAATATATTTAAGGCACATAGAATGCATTTCTATCAGTTACTTGCAAATGAAAGAAAACTCCCACATTTAGTAGTTACAGTTATTTATTGTGTAATCCAGGCAACTGTAATAGTTTATGTAATTACCCAGTTTAATAGCAATAGGAGCCTGTTTTTTCATTTTGTAGTGATGCTTCTGCCACTTATTATTATTTATATTAGTATAAAGAACAAACTATCAAATATCATCCTAGTTAGCAAGAAGGGATAATGATTATTGAATCTTGCTTAGTTTTAGTCATGAAGACATGTCCCTTGTAATTGCCCGGTCAATTATGAAAGTACTTTTTGCTCATAATAGTATATTCCAATTTGCCAATGGGCTTGTATATTCAAGCAATATACCACAACAGGTATGGCATCGGTATTTAGTGCATTTTGATAAACTTGTTGTGGTGGGAAGAGCTATCGAGGTGGCTGATGATACTATAGAGATAAGTACCGCAGATAATGTTGATTTCATTAAATTCCCGGATGTCACTCTTTGGGAAGGCGTGTTCAAACAATACTATTTTGTAAACCTGGCTAAAAAATACATAAGTGAATCCCAAGTAAGTGCTGTCATTGTACGTCTACCTAGTCAGGTAGGCATCTATTTTTTGAAAGCAGCTGTGCAATTGAATTTACCTGTTGCTGTAGAGGTAGTAGGTGATATTTGGAATGAGCTATGGTACCGAAAGTTATTAAGAACTAGATTGCTGGCACCTTATCGCTTCTGGCAAATGCGTGAAGCAGTAAAAAAGGCCTCGCATGTTATTTATGTAACCGAAGAATATCTGCAAAGAATTTATCCATGTAAAGGGGAGAGGAGTTTTGCCTCAAATGTAGATATCCAAGTTCTTAAAGATAAATTAATAAGTAAAAGTGGTGTATTTCAGATTACAACTGTGGGATCACTTGATTTTTATTATAAAGGTTATGATGTTGTATTAAAGGCACTTTCACTCCTTAAGAAGCAGGGGATTAGCGATTTTATGCTTAATTGTGCAGGGGATGGGACCGGAGAAGCTATCCGAGAATTAGCAAAGCAGTATGATTTAACAGACAGCATAAATATTTTAGGAATACTTACAAAGAAAAAACTGTATACATTACTCGACAATACAGACCTTTATATTCAGCCGTCCAGAACTGAAGGATTGCCACGGGCTTTAATTGAAGCAATGAGTAGGGGGTGTCCTGCTTTGGCCTCAACTGCAGGTGGTATACCAGAATTACTTGATGTAGCATATTTGCATAAGCCTGGAGACTATAAAAAATTGGCAAATGATATAAAGAATTTGTTATTAAATGAAGACTTGTTTATTGAAATGAGTCGTATTAACCTTTGTAGGGCAGCTGATTATTTACCTTCAGTTTTGGAAAAAAGGCGTCACAACTTTTGGGCGTCGTTTAATGCTTCTATAAAAACCAAAGACCACTAAGTCTGGAAGAATATATTTTAAAACAAAAGGATCGCAGACTATATAGCTGCGATCCTTTTGTTTTAACAACACACCGTGTTACTTATAAATAGCCCCAATACCTTATCTGGCTGCTTTTCGATCAAAATTGAGTTATATCACATTGTTATGTGATTTTAAATTAAATATTAATTACATATATTTATATATATAATTAATATATTTGTATTGATTATCCTATGAAACTATCCTTTATGAATTGCCTTATTGAGGTAAGGGCATGGCTTGTCTATTATTTTAAATGTTTATTAGGCAATAATATTCAACGTTTATGCTGTGTATTTATATTAATAAGCCATCCTTTTATATTGACTGGACAAGATATCGCATTGCAAAACCCATCTTTGGAAGGAAAAGCTCAAACACAGCGGGTGCCGCCACCCTGGTATAGTTATAGTAAATCTCCCGATACACAGCCGGGCTCTTTAGATATAACATTGGCGCCTTCTGATGGTAATACATTTATAGGGATGATATGGGGTAAAGCATGGCCAGAGAGATTTGCGCAAAATATTGAAAATGGATTAAAGGCTGGTAAAGTTTACACCTTATCCTTCGATTTGGCTTATCCGGCTCATTATATTGAAGATATTTGTACTGGATCCTTTGCTATATATGGAAGTAATCCAAATGAAGAGCCAGAGCTTTTATGGGAATCTGGAGCATTTTATCATGAGGAATGGAAACGTTACTCCGCTGTTATTGCACCGCTGAAAACATATCATCAACTCATTTTTGGTCCTTATAATATTGTTACCTGTAAAAGTGATGCTTTTACAGGTGTTCTTGTTGATAATTTTTCACCCATTATCCGGGAAGTACCTAAAATCGAGTTGTTTACGAGAAACACCTGTAAAGGGACTAATACAGGAAGTGCTTTGGTAAGAGTAAAAGGAGGCCAGGCGCCTTATCAATATACTTGGAGCCCGGGAGGAAATACAACTGAAGAAATCGCTAATTTAGGCATTGGTATTTATGAAGTAACAGTTACAGGGGCCAATGGTGTGATAATTAAAGAGCAGGTACATATTGAGGAAACTGAAGTGCTGGCAGAAGCAGTATTAACCCCCGCCACTTGTTATAATCTAAATGATGCTGCAATTGGTATCCTTGTCAGCGGAGGTAATGCACCATATAGTTTCAGCTTGAATAATGGAAGTGTTATTCAGAATGAACCAGGTTTTAAGCATTTGAAAGCAGGCAATTACAAAGTTGAAGTAATGGATAGCAGGGGATGTAGCATTACTTTAAATAATTTACACATTAATCAACCTCCACAATTTCAGATTCAAACTGTTAATACTAAACCAGTCAGTTGTACAGAAACAAGAGATGGGAAAATAGCATTGGATGTAAAGGGAGGCACAGCTCCATATTCCTATAGCCTGGGCGCGCATTCCTGGCAGCCTGATAGTACCTGGAATCAGTTAGATGCGGGTAGATATTATTTTCAGGTAAAGGATAAAAATGGATGTAAGCTGACGGGAGAGACGGAGGTTGTAAAAAACTGGCGTGATTGCGCCGTGTTTGTACCAACTGCGTTTAGTCCTAATGGCGACGGAATTAATGATATATTCAGAGCAAAGGTACATGATGATGTATATAATTACCGGTTGACTGTTTACAATAGGTGGGGCCAACAGATTTTTCAAAGCAATGATCCGGCTCAGGGATGGGATGGCGGACAACAAACAACGGGAAACTATTTTTGGGTACTAATATATACAGATAGTAAGCATCAGGCCCGTAAACAACAAGGTAATCTGGTTTTAATAAAATAATGGTTTGAATCCTCAATGCAGGATAATTGCAACAAAAGATAAAAGCACATCCATTATAGCTAAAAACAATAAAACCATTGATAGCTTATTTTGATGTTCTTTATGGACAGCTCTTTCCTGACTACTGGAATTGTAAATGTTGTATCGGCTGAAATGCAGAAAATCAGAAAATCTCCAATAGGGCGATTTATGCCTAATAAACAATCCTGTCTTGAATAAAGTCAATAAAATAATGCTTCCATGAAGTATCCATGGGAGGTATAGGAATATTACTTGCTCCATAGCAATATGGTTTTAAAATCTCCCTAAAGATAGTTGTAAAATCCTTTGCTGTTGGACTGATTGCTCTATTCCCGCCTTTTTTTGATTTTTGTCAAAAACTATACTGAATGATTAAACGTAGGGGAATTGTCAGATAATTTGTTAAGAAGCAGATTCCTTGTGAAGTGTCAGTTGTTTTTTCCTGACACGGCTTAAAGTTTCCAATCTGATGCCGAGGAAAGAGGCAATATATGCAAGGGGCACCCGATTCATAAGGCCAGGCCATTGATCATTAAAGTACTTATACTTTTCCATAGCATTTCCCATCCTGCTGATAAAGGCTCTTTCTTCAGCCCCCTGGTAGTAGATCTCAAATATTTTTCGCATTACTATATTGATTTCCGGATAATCAACATACCATCTTTGCAGGGTTTCAAATGATATACCGGTGAGTATTGCGGGTTCTATAGCCTGAATGTTTTCTCTGGCAGGCTTGATTCCATAGAGCCCTGATATAGAAGTAGCAAAACTGTTTTCCAGTATTATCCAGGTGATGATTTCCTTTTTCCCCCTTTGAGAAAAGGCACGTAATACACCTTGCTGAATAAAGAATACATGATGACAATAATCCCCTTCTTTTAATAGCATTACATTTTTGGCTACCTCGATCTCAAATGCATGCTCGGAAAAATCCTTTTTAAATGCCTCGCTAACTGGGTATAACTGTTTAAAGCGATCAAGCACTTTATTGATAGAGGCTGTGGAGGGTTGTCTGGCAATGATCGTATCTGGCATGGTCTCGAATAGATAAACTGCACAGCTGAATGTATATCGTTACATTTACAGCGGTGGCATAGGTATGGCTTAATGAAATAATCGCGTAAAGATAGCAAATGATTATTCCTATACCTGATTATCTTTTTATTAAGGCCGGTTAACTACTATGCTTGTGAAGTAAGCTCCCTGTTTTTGAATGGATATTGGTCTAATACTTTAAGCACTTTCTTGTTTTTTCCGATGGCTGTAATTGCCTGCAGATGCTTTTCATGATGGAGGTCTGTACCAATATAATCTATCATTTTGTCTGCAACCAACTTTTCTGCAGCTTGCTGTATATGTTTGCCATAATATCCAGTCAGAGATAATAGATTAACCTGCAACAGGCAGCCCATCTTTTTGAATTGATGGTAAAGGTCAAAGTTGGCATGTCCATACGCATATCTTTCCGGATGTGCCATAATAGGACGATACCCTTGTGCTTCCAAGGTAAAAATCCAATTGTGTAGCTGGGGAGGGGCCGACATGAAAGAAATTTCTACCAGAACAAGTTCACCATTAAGTGTTAATAAAGGCGCTTTCATAAGCTCTTCAAAGTATTCATCCATATAGTACTCTGCCGCATGCTTAAATGGAATGTCCAAACGTGCTTCTGTTAAGGCAGCTTGCAGCTTTTGGAATGGAAGAGCTATTGTATCCGCAGAATTGGGATATCTATCCATCATGATATGGGGTGTGGTAATGATTTTTTTTATACCCAATTCATGCAATTGCCCGATAAATGCAACACTCGTGTCTACTTCCTGAACACCATCGTCAATTCCGGGAATAAGATGAGAATGTATATCCGTTTCTATATTGGATAAAAAGTTGGCTAAAAATTGGCTATCAGTATTTTTTCTGCGAAAAAAGAACATATGGTAAATATCCGTTTAAAAAAGCCAATAGGTCATGAGCATAGCTACCTATCAGACATTAAAATCAACAACTGGTTTTTCAAAGCCTCATTCAACAAAATCTTTGCCAGTATTTGAATATTTCTCTCCAGGAGTTATATCACAATTAATTTTACAATTTCTTCCAGGTATTGCTGATCTGTTTCATCAAATTGGGCAGGGAATTCACTGTCAATATCAAGTACACCTGCCACGATGCCATCTTTCATCAATGGGATTACAATTTCAGACTTTGATAAACTGCTGCAGGCAATATGGCCCGGGAAAAGTGCAACATCCGGAACAATTAACGTACGTGCCTGTTCCCAGCAGCTGCCACAAACACCTTTTCCTTTCCTGATACGGGTACAGGCTACCGGTCCCTGAAAGGGCCCTAAAACCAGCTCCTCTGCCTTAACCAGGTAAAATCCTACCCAAAACCAGCCAAACTGTTGCTTTAATGCAGCAGCCATATTAGCCATATTGGCTACCAGATCAGGCTCCCCTTCCAATAAAGCACTAAGTTGTGGTATAATTGAGCGGTATTGTACCTCTTTGCTTCCCTGGATAATGTTTAAATCTTCTGCCATTTTACAAAGATAGGCTTTTACAACAGGCGGGAAAAGGAGATCGCCTTATAAGTAGCAATCGCTATTTCTTCGTATATTTATAACAATATAATACGGCTGTAATAATGAAAGCCCTCTAATACCTATTTGAAAAAATGCAACCTATGCCGGGTAAAAATTAATACCAGGGAGTTTACAAAGGACAGCTAAGTTACTACTACCGCCCTTACACCTTCTCAATTGCAGAAACAAGGAGATGCTGGCACGGCTAATTGTATCAATTGTAAATATGATTGTTTTTATTATTTAAATACCATTTTTATGAATGTAATTAATTCTCCTCCCTGCTACAGGCAGAAAATTCTCTGCATATTTATTAATATTGTTGGTTACAATGTATAGAGGTAATGATAGGAAGGGTAGCATCAGAACGCTCATTAATGCAAAATAAATTCAAATGAATCAGCCAGAGGTAATATTGGTGAATGAAAAGGACGAAGTAACGGGAACGATGGAAAAAATGGAGGCGCATCTTAAAGGGTTATTGCACCGTGCATTTTCCGTATTTATTATCAATGATGCAGGTGAAATGTTACTGCAACAACGCGCATTCACAAAGTATCATTCTGCCGGATTATGGACAAATGCCTGCTGCAGTCATCCTTACCCCGGCGAATCTACGATTGCTGCTGCCAGCCGGAGATTAATGGAAGAACTGGGAGCGGCTTGCCCATTACAGGAGGTTTTTTCGTTCACCTATCGTACTGAATTTGATAATGGTTTAATAGAGCATGAATATGATCATGTATTATTGGGTACTTATAATGGTAATATAACTCCAGATAGTACAGAAGTAAATGACTTTCGTTTTTTCCCTGTTGATACTATCCGGCAATTAATGAAAGAAACACCATTACAATTTACCAGTTGGTTTCATCAGGCATTTCCCCTGATGCTGCCCTATCTGGAATAAAAAGTAATGGACAACAACTAAAATACTTGTATTAATCCGGTGACCCTCAATACCTGAAATAACCATTCCGCATATTAAACACGATGTATGCGGATCAGTTGTTATAACCTGAATATGTATATCCCTGTTTACATCCGGCTCCGGTGCCGGTAGCAGCCAGCTTTATGTTTATCCTGACACAACTTTACTCGTTAACCATTAAATCCTCACTCATGCAAGCAATCACATTTCCGCTTATTCAATACCCATTTCCTTCACGTATCAATCCGCTGGTAACCGCAGCGCATGAACATACGGTTAATTGGGTCTATACTTACGAATTATTGCAAACAAATGAAGCAAAGGCGCGGTTTGCTAAAGCAAAGTTTGCCTGGTTAGCTGCAAGGGCTTTTCCTGATGCAAATCTTCCTGAATTGTGCATCATTGCCGATTTTAATACCTGGCTTTTTATGTTGGATGATCAGTGTGATGAAGCCCAGACAGGCAAAAAATCCATTTATTTAAAAAGTATCGTTTCCGGATTAATGGATATACTGCGATACAATCAGTCTGTTACTTTAGCCAATGGAGGTGCTTTGGCTGCTGCTTTGAGCGATATCTGGGAGCGGATGCGTGCTATTAGCCGTCCGGCCTGGCGTATCAGGTTTATCCGTAGCATGGAAGAATACTTTTCTTCCTGTGTATGGGAAGCGGATAATCGCGCAGCAGGACAAGTGCCGTCTGTGGCAGACTATGTTGTAATGAGGCCTTATACTGGAGCGCTTTTTGCAGACGTAGAAGCGATTGAAATTATCGAAAAGGTGTATTTACCGGACCATATTTTACAACATGCCATCATAAAACGTATGGTACTGGCCTGTAATAATATTGTGTGCTGGTCAAATGATCTGTTTTCCTGTTATAAAGAATCTCAGCAGGGGGATGTACATAATCTGGTATTGGTACTCGCCCATGAGCATAATCTTGACCTGCAGGAAGCAATAGAGGAAACAATCCGGATGCATGATGAAGAGGTGGCATTGTTTGTATCACTTGAAAAACAACTGCCTGTATTCCATGTCTCATTGGAGAAGGAGGTAGAAAGGTATATTGCTGTATTGCGATCCTGGATCACTGGAAATTATGATTGGAGCATGAAAGATACGGGGCGATATAGCCGGTTGATGGCAGAAGTGGAAACAAATGCACCAGATAGAAAGGAAAAGGCATTAAAACGGTCAGTCTAAAAATCAGACGAAAAATTATAGCATAGGCAGGAAATAATACGCCTGCTTATGCTGTAAGAAGTACAGCGCAACTTAGCTATAAATACGCCAGGATTAGGCTTTTGTTTTCCTGTTGCTGCCTTTAATCTTTTCCAGCCATTTACCCAGCCACCAGAAAGATAATGCAAGGAGACCGAAGAAAAGTCCTTTATTGGTATGATCCCACAGATATTCAAAATACCTGGTGTACAGATCCAGTAATAAAAAAATAACCCCCATATCCCGTACCATATTGTCTTTGGTTTTAATGCCAAACAACAAGGTGGCAATGCACAGAAGGGTAAAGAAAATGACCCACCAGAGTAAATGAAACTGACGTATTTCCTGCCATTCCTGCCAGGAACCGGTATTACCAAAAATTGAAATAAGCCATCCCGATAGCAATAGCAACAACCAGCCACCTGTCCAGGTAATCTCTTTCACTGGTTTGTAGATTGTGGTACGCCTGGCCAGCCAGCCGGTCAGCAACATAACAACTCCCAGTAATATCATCCGGCAGGGGAGATTCATCCCCATAAAATAGGGAGCATCATTGGTAAAATAGTAAGTAGTCTTTACATAGGCTGGTATCAGACACAGTAGGGTAGTTACCCATAGCAGGCGGGAGTATAGGGCCAACCCCGTTATGCCATATATAATGGTGGCCAGTAGCCAAAACAGGCCATAGTTTCCGCCCAGATACTGCAGGCTTTTTCCCAGATATACTACGCTGACGCCTATGGAAAGGGCGGGCAACAACCAGAATAACTCCCGGTTTAGTGAAAATGACAACTGCCGCTGATTTCTCAGATAACCCCTGTAGCATAGGAAAGCACTAAGGGCAGTAAATACAACTGCTATTATACCATCTGTCAGGGATAGCTTTTTCCGGATGATCTCGATCCATTTTTCATCCAGCACCAGCGCGCCAAAGGCCATCAGCCCGCAGGATATAGCTGCTATGAAAATGTAAAGTGTGATCAGCTGCCAATCCGTTTCACGGATGCGATAAGATTGCCGCAATTCCCCTGCCTGCTGCTCATTGATCAGCTGACTGGCTTGCCACTGCGCAATCGCTTTTTGCAATATATCAGCCTCCTTTTTATCTACTTCCAGCATAATCTGTGGTATTTACAACACACAAAATAGAACTTTAAGTGAATAGCTGCCCCGGCATTCTAATAGTTATGGTGCAAAATTATTATATGTGATGCTTTCCACTATAACTCAACCTTTTTATAAGTATAGTTGTTAAGTATCATATCATCACACCTTGTCAAAGCAATTAGCATGTACCGTATCACAAGTTTGTTTACTGTTATCCTTTTGTGGAGGTCATTTGTTGTACAGGCCCAGGTCGATACGATGTCATATACTTTTAACCTGAACGACTGTATCCAGTATGCACTGACGCACCAGCATGACATGGTAAATGCTGGTCTGGATAAAGCATATTATTATGAAAAAATCAAGGAAAGCAGAGGAAAGCTCTTTCCTCATGCAGATATTAACGGAAATTTCCAGGACAATCTCAAACTTGCCACTTCTTTGATACCTGATATCGCTAACGGACGCTATGATGTGAAAATTCCGGTCCAGTTTGGTACCAAATACAGCTCCTCTATATCAGGGCAGGTTAACCAGACTATCTTTAACAGTGACTATTTCCTGGGGCTCAAAGCCTCAAAAGTATATGGCAGCCTGGGGGAGAAGAGCTACACACGTACCGCTATTGAAACCCGTGTAGCGGTTACAAAGGCATATTACGCGGTACTGGTCAATGAGGAAAATATCCGTTTAATCACGGCCAACCAGCTGCAGCTCAAAAAAACAATGGAGGATACCAAAGCCAGATATGAGGTAGGGGTAGCCGAAAGAATCGATGTAGACCGTATCATGGTGTCTTATAATAATGTGGTAACTCAGATGGATAATCAACAGCGCCTGCTGGCGTATAGCCTCGAATTGTTAAAATTCCAGGTAGGCCTGCCTGCGGAAGCTACTCTGCAGCTGAAAGAAACCGTGAAAGACTTTCCTCCGGAACAAGGCCTGAAAGATACTACTGACTACCTCGTGCACGACAGGATCGAATATAGCCAGCAACTGACGCAAATAGACCTGAACCGCCTGAGCCTGAAAAGCAAACAACTCTCTTTTTTACCTTCCCTGTCGGCATTTGTCAACTACGGATTTAATTATTTCTCTACGCAGTTCAGTGACCTCTATAAAAAAGGATATGGTAGCTCTGCCCTGGGGCTTACCCTGGCCTTCCCACTATTTTCCGGTACCGAAAGGATTCACCAGGTAAAGGAAGAAAAGATCACCCTGCAGAAATCACTGAACGACCTCGATTACCTGGGGCAACAGATTAAACTGGAGGTTAAAAACGCGTTTACCCAGTATCAGAATAATATGGCATTACTGAATACCCAAAAAAACAATATAACGCTTACGCAAGGAATCTATGATCGTATTGTATTAAAATTTGAACAGGGAGTATCTACCAGCCTGGACGTGATTTCAGCAGAAAGTGAATTAAAGCAGGCACAGAGCGACTATATAAATGCGTTGCTTAATGCGCTGGTAAGTAAGATAGAACTGGACAGGGCAATGGGCAAAATAAAGGAATAGTTTAAGACTGGCACTATCACTAAGGCAGCCCACAATGACGAGCTGTTATTTACTATGGACTAATCAATTCATATATATGCTTCAGTTTAATTTCCAGCGTCCGTTTTTTCAAAAGCACCGGCAGGGGCGTGTGTATTTGTGGATAGGAATATGCCTGACAGGAAGTATCATAGGTGGCGCCTGTGGTAATGGTAAAGCTCCTAGTGCAGGAATGGGAGGGCCACATATGAAGGCTACCGTATCGGCTACCACAGTTAATCCCACTTCGTATACCATTGATGAAAAGTTTCCCGCTACGCTGATAGCTAATAATATTGTGGAGCTCCGCCCCGATGTAACAGGTTACCTGGAGGCTATCAGGGTAAAAGATGGGAGTAATGTCAGTAAAGGACAAGTGTTGTATGAAGTAGACAAAAGCCGTTATGCTGCAGCTTATGGTCAGGTGGGGGCTTCCCTGCAGCAAGCACAGGCGGATCTGGCGCAAAAGCAGCGTGACCTCGAACGCTACCAGAACCTGCTTAGCCATGATGCAATTTCAAAACAAACAGTGGATCAGGCGGCTACAGCAGTGAAAACTGCGGAAGCCAATGTGGCTGCTGCTAAAGCTGCCGTGCAGAAAGCAGGTACAGATGTGAATCATGCCGTACTAAGGGCGCCTTTAAGCGGAAAAATAGGTATTGCCCAGGTCAAAGTAGGCGACATTATTAATGCAGGGCAAACACTGGTCAATACCATTGTAAATGAAAATCCCATGTTTGCAGATTTTGATGTTCCCCAGGCACGCATAGGAGAGTTTACGGGTGGTAGTAAACAGATGGCTGGTGAGCCAGCCCGCAAATTCTATCTGCAGTTTGCAGATAGCTCCCGGTACGATCAAACAGGCAAAATACTCGCTATTAATAATATTGTAGACCCCCAAACAGGTACTATTCGGGTAAGGCTGGAATTTCCCAATAAGAACGGCTGGCTTAAATCAGGTATGAGCTGCGTGGTAGTGATGGAATATAATACTGGTGCTAATCAGCTTGCTATTCCGGCAAAAGCGATCATACAAACGCTGGCAGAAACAAATGTCTATGTCCTGGGGCCTGGCGATGTTGTGCAGCCCAGGCCCATAGAGCCAGGACCAATTACAGATAGTATGCTGATTATCAGGAAAGGATTATCGGCAGGTGATAAGGTGATAGTAGAAGGATTACAAAAGGTCAGACCAGGGGATACCGTAAATGTGCAGATGAAATAAATAAATGGTGAATAGTTAAGCAGTGGCGAACCACGCGTTCGTTATTAAAAAATTGGCCAGCATGATTTCTAAAACATTTATTGAGCGGAAAAATACAACTATTGTAATTGCCATCCTGATCGTGATCGTAGGGGTGATCTGCATGCTAAATCTGCCTATTGCCCAGCTGCCTGATATAGCGCCGCCAGTAGTGGATATCAGGGCCAGTTACGTGGGGGCCAATTCCCAAACGGTAGAAGAAACAGTGACCACACCAATAGAAAACCAGGTAAATGGAACACCGGGCGCCATGTATATCCAATCAGTAAGCGCCAACGATGGGTCCATGAGCATTACAGTTACCTTTAATCTTGGTACCAATGCGGATATTGCGGCGCTGGATGTACAAAACAGGGTCAGCCTGGCTTTACCTGGTACGCCGGATGAAGTAAGAAGGGTAGGGGTGACCGTTAAAAAACGCTCCAATGATATGTTGATGGTGCTGGCGTTAAACTCTCCCAATAGCTCCCATGAAAGGGAATTCCTGGATAACTACCTGAACATTTACCTGAAACCGGAACTGGCCCGTTTGGAAGGCGTGGGTGACGTGAATGCTTTTTCGCAGGATTACAGCATGCGTATCTGGCTCAACCCGGATAAGATGGCGGCCCTCGGACTTACTGCTGCTGATGTGGCAAATGCCATACGGGAACAGAATCAACAGGTGCCTGCGGGTATTGTTGGTGCGCCTCCGGCGCGTTCCAGCCAGGCTTTTGAATATAATGTAAGTGTAAGGGGACGACTGGTCAGTGCGGAAGAATTTGGGAATGTAGTCATTGCTACCGGTAAAGGTGGATCATTGGTACGCTTAAAGGATATATCCCGTATTAACTTAGGCTCTTTTACTTACGCTATTGATGCCAAAGCGGATGGTAAACCCGGAACCGGGATGGCTATTTACCTGGCTCCGGGGGCTAATGCATTGGATGTTAATGACAGGGTACTGGCCAAAATGGAAGAACTGTCCAAATCATTCCCACCAGACGTGCAATGGCTGGTGCCTTTTGAAACCACTTCCTTCGTAAAAATATCTATTAAAGAAGTAGTGCAAACGTTCATAGAGGCGCTGCTGCTGGTGGTAATAGTTGTTTACGTTTTTCTGCAAAATTGGCGGGCCACCCTGATTCCTATCCTGGTAATCCCTATCTCAATTATTGGCACATTTATCTTTTTCCAGCTACTGGGCTTTTCTATTAACACGCTTACCCTGTTTGGATTTGTACTGGCTATTGGTATTGTGGTGGATGATGCGATTGTGGTGGTGGAGGCGGTGCAGCACCATATCGATGCAGATGGGATGGGGCCAAGGGAGGCTACTTATAAGGCAATGTCTGAGGTACAGGCACCGGTGATTGCTATTGCCCTCATTCTGGCAGCGGTATTTGTGCCCGTGGCTTTTATTCCGGGGGTGAGTGGACGGCTGTATCAGCAGTTTGCCTTAACCATTGCGTTTTCTGTACTGCTCTCTGCTTTTCTGGCATTGACGTTTACGCCTGCACTTACCGCGATACTGTTGCGCCCGGCACACCTCGACAAAAAATCTACCGGTATTAACAAGATCTTTTTCCGGTTTAATAACTGGTTTGAAAGGGTAACGGCCCGCTATGGCAGGGGAGTAGCACTGGCGATACGGAAAACGCCGGTAATTATAATACTCTTGCTGATCATGTTTGTAGCTGCCGGATACCTGTTTAAAAAAGTACCTACTACTTTTGTGCCTCAGGAAGATATGGGGGCGTTGTTCATTTCCATCGAATTACCGGATGCGTCTTCTACAGAAAGAACACAGGCAGTGGTGAGAGAAGTAAATGGTATCTTATTGGGCGACAGTGCAGTAAATCACTTTTTTGGTGTTACAGGGATGAATTTCATTGCGAATGCGATTAAACCCAACTCAGCTACTTACTTTGTAAACCTTAAAAGCTGGGACGAACGTTATAAGAACGGAGATGACATGAATAAAGTACTGGGTCGGTTAACTGCTCGTACCAGCCATATTATCGGGGCACAGATCCTGGTTATTCCATCTCCTACCTTACGTGGATTGGGAACCTCCGGTGGTTTTTCTTTTATCCTGGAACAAAAAAGTAATAACGACCTTCAGCAGTTTAACCAGGTTTTGGGACAGTTCCTGATGGCAGCTAATAAACGGCCGGAGATTATGCGGGCATATGCTTTTTTTAGTTCCAGCACCCCCCAGTTTAATGTGGATGTAGACAGAGATAAATGTAAACAGCTAGGCGTGGCAGTGAGTGATGTGTTCAATGCCTTGCAAACCTTTTTGGGTGGGTTGTATGTAAATGATTTTACCCGCTTCAGCCGCAGCTTCCGGGTAGTATTGCAGGCCGATTCTCTCTTCCGTGGCAGTATCACTAACCTGAATACCTATTATGTTCGTAATAACCAGGGACAGATGGTACCGCTGAGTGCTTTGATCACTTCAGTAAAGGGCGGCGGAGCTCCGGTAATCAATCACTTTAATCTGTACCGGTCTGTAGGTATTGACGGACAAAATAACTATGGATATAGTAGTGGTGATGCTATCAAAGCACTGGAAGAAGTCGCCCAACAAACGCTTCCCGCCAATTTTGGCTATGAGTGGGCCAATGTGTCCAAACAGGAAATAGAGGCTGGGAATAAAAGTATGATGATATTTATGTTGTCCATCCTTTTCGTTTTCCTGCTACTCACCGCATTATATGAAAGCTGGTCAGTGCCATTTTCTGTACTACTGGCAGTGCCCATCGCCCTGTTCGGATCTATCGTAGCCCTTTGGCTGACGAAACAATCCAATAGTGTGTATTCACAAATCGGTCTGATCACTCTCATCGGGCTGGCGGCTAAAAATGCGATCCTGATCGTAGAGTTCTGTAAGGAAAGGGTAGACCGCGGGATGCCACTACTGGAAGCTACGCTGGAAGCGGTTAAGCTGCGCTTCCGGCCTATCTTAATGACCTCATTTGCATTTATATTGGGCGTATTGCCTTTAACCCTGGCTACCGGGGCAGGGGCTGCTTCCCGCATAAATATCGGCTATACCGTTATGGGGGGAATGCTGGCTGCTACCTTGCTGGCCATTTTTACGGTGCCTGTATTATATGTACTGATCACCAAATTGTCCTATGGTAAAAAGAAACTGGCGGAACTGGCAGAACATGGTGAAGAAAGTCAGCGGCCCAGTCATTTGTCAGAGTAGTGATGCGCTATGCTATGATCCCCAATCTATTAGGGCCCCGACCTGTTGGGACAACAATGGGTATTCCGGAATAAGGAGCTGGCAATGGGCTTATCTGGTAGCTTGAATACGGGAACATAGAAGGAGAATACTGCTATTAGAATTCAATGCTATTTATTAAATTCCATTCTATTCTATTCTATTCTATTTTATTCCACGTTATACTCCTTTACATGCATCATTTAAAAACTGCCGACTACCTGGTATTCCTGGTTTATTTTATAATGGTAGCAGGATATGGTTATTACATCTATCAACGAAAGAAAGCAGCTACTACCAGCACTAAGGACTTTTTCCTGGCAGAAGGCTCCCTCACCTGGTGGGCAATTGGTGCCTCCCTGATTGCCAGCAATATCTCTGCCGAACATTTTATTGGGATGTCCGGATCCGGTTTTGCATTGGGACTGGCCATTTCCACCTATGAATGGATGGCTGCGGCAACATTGATCATCGTAGCGGTGTTTTTTATACCCGTGTACCTGAAAAACAAGATCTATACCATGCCACAGTTCCTTGCAGTGAGGTACAACAGCACCGTAAGTACGATTATGGCTATCTTCTGGCTGTTGGTGTACGTATTTGTGAACCTTACTTCTATTATTTACCTCGGGGCTTTAGCAATTGCTGCCATCTCCGGGATCAGCTTTACCTGGTGCGTGATAGGGCTGGCGGTGTTTGCTGTTATTGTTACTTTGGGAGGTATGAAGGTGATCGGATATACGGACGTAGTGCAGGTATTTGTATTGATTCTGGGAGGGTTGGTGACCACCTGGCTGGCATTGAATATGGTATCCGAACATTTTGGTTTTGGACGGGATGCCTGGAAAGGACTATCCCTGATCCGGGAAAAGGCAGATACACATTTCCATATGATTTTTGATGCTTCACATCCCTATTACAAGGATCTGCCGGGATTATCTGTATTGATAGGAGGAATGTGGATCAATAATTTAAACTACTGGGGATGTAACCAGTATATCACACAACGGGCATTGGGGGCCGATCTGAAAACTGCCCGTAATGGTATCCTGTTTGCTGCCTTTCTGAAATTGCTTATTCCCGTAATTGCAGTATTACCTGGTATTACGGCTTATGTATTGTATAACAACGGGCTTTTCAGTCAGGAAATGGTCAATGCTGCGGGCGAGGTAAAGCCCGATCAGGCATATCCTACTTTATTAAACCTGCTGCCTCCGGGCCTGAAAGGGCTTGCATTTGCTGCGCTGACGGCTGCTATAGTGGCTTCGCTGGCAGGGAAGGCAAACAGCATCTCTACTATTTTTTCGCTGGATATCTATCACAAGTTTTTTCATAAAACTGCTACAGAACAACAACTGGTCAGGGCAGGCCGGTGGACGGTGATCATTGCCATGATCATTGCATGTCTGGTGGCTCCGGCGCTGAGCACACTGGATCAGGCTTACCAGTTTATCCAGGAATATGTGGGCTTTATATCTCCGGGTGTACTGGCCATTTTTTTAATGGGCTTCTTCTGGAGGCGGGCTACTGCTACGGCTGCACTGAGTGCTGCCCTGCTTACTATTCCGCTTTCCACCTTGCTTAAGTTCCTGCCGGTGTGGACAGGAGGGGCATTCCCCGATTATCCCTTCCTCGACAGGATGTCTATCGTTTTTGTATTCCTGTTGGGGCTGATGGTGGTAATTACCCTGCTGGACCATAAAAGCAAAGCTGCCCCCCGGATTATTCAGGTAGATGCCGGCATGTTTCGCTGTTCGCCTGCTTTCCTGGCTGGATCAGTGATCATTGTCGGGATTTTGACCGCACTTTACACGGTTTTTTGGTAGAATTTGATGAGTGGCGCTAATTCCAGCCGCTAAAATTAGTCAGCTTCAGGAAAATTCATTAATTTAAGATAACCGCAAAATGCCATCTAATGAAAAATGAGAACAATTTTTCAAACCAGGAGCGCAACCCACTGCAAAGCATAGAACAATGGGAAGATGATGTGTTACAAAGGTATCCCGAACAGGACCAGCCTGCTAAAGCCAAAGACGCATTCCGGAACTACGATAACCCCGAAAGAGATACGGTACGCGAGTTTTACCGCCTCAACCATAAATACCAGACTTACGACTTTGTGATGGAAAAGAAAAAGGATTTTCTGCGGTTTAACCGCAAGGAAATGCCGGTATGGGGCGCCATGGAGTTTTTAAATACCCTTGTAGATGATTCTGATCCGGATATTGAACTGGACCAACTGCAACACCTGCTGCAAACGGCAGAGGCCATACGTGCAGATGGCCATCCGGACTGGTTTATTCTTACCGGCTTTATTCATGATATGGGTAAGGTGTTATGCCTGTTTGGTGAACCACAGTGGGCAGTGGTAGGAGATACTTTCCCGGTGGGATGTAAGCATGCTGACAAAATAGTGTATCCTGAATTTTTTGCGGATAACCCCGATGTTCGTGATGAACGTTATAATACACAATACGGCATCTATGAACCACATTGTGGCCTGGATAATGTGAATATGTCCTGGGGCCATGATGAATACCTGTATCAGATAACCAAAGACCATTTACCGGAACCGGCGCTGTATATGATCCGGTACCATTCTTTTTACGCCCAGCATCGTGAGCATGCTTACGCTCACCTGATGAATGCACATGATCATGCCATGTTTGAATGGGTGAAAAAGTTTAATCCTTATGATCTCTACTCTAAAAGTCCGCATCCTCCGGTGGTACAAGAGCTGAAACCTTATTACGAAGATCTGATTGCAAAATATTTGCCTGCAACCGTCCGGTTGTAAGCTATCCCCAGCCTCACCCATAACTCTCCGGAGGGGATACCCCTCTGGGGAGTTAATTTTTAATGCAGCCGCTGATATTGTTATTGACAAGCCGCTTTCATACAGCTTAATGTACTAATGCAGCATGTAATACTTCCACGGGATGCAGCGCTTTTTTTCCGGTACCATCTTTTACCTGGTGGCGGCAACTGGTGCCCGGTGCTGCAATAATAGTGTCGTCAGCAGCATTACGCACGGCAGGAAATAATACCAGTTCTCCAATCTGCATAGACAAATCGTAGTGCTCCTTTTCATATCCAAAAGAACCTGCCATACCACAACAACCGGAAGGAATAACTTCTACGGTATAATTTGCCGGCAGCGATAGTATTTTCTTACTGTGTTGTGTTCCTGATAATGCTTTTTGCTGGCAGTGCCCATGCAGTTTGATATGTTTCTTTTCACTGGAAAACTGCTCCGGTGCAATATGCCCTTTATCTGCTTCCAGTGCCAGAAACTCATCTATGAGGTATACATGTTTTGCCAGCTTTTGGGCAGCTGCTCTGAGCGGCTCCTGTACCAGGTCGGGATATTCATCGCGGAAACTTAAAATAGCAGATGGCTCTACTCCCAGTAATGGGGCGTTTTCATTGATGACGTCACTGAATATACGTACATTCTTTTCTGCAATACCACGTGCCTTCCTGAGCATCCCTTTGGATAAATAAGCGCGTGCACTTTCCGGATGATTGATCATCAGCACTTCATATCCCAGGCGCTCCAATAGCTGTACGGCTTTGATCCCGATAGTAGTATCATTGAAGTTGGTGAACTCGTCGCAGAAGAGGTATACTTTTCTGGTTCCTGCAGGATGGGGCTGTTTTTCAGCAGGCCACTTCTTTTTAAACCAGCTTTTTAGCGTAGTCTGGTGCAGGCCAGGCAGGGACCGTTTGGTAGCAAAACCGGATATCTTCTTGATCAGATTGCCGGTTGCACGGGTATTGATCAGCCAGTTGTAAATACCAGGTGCAATGACTGCCAGGTTGTTTAACTTGGAATAGTTCCCGATCATCCAGGAGCGGAAAGGTAAGCCATTGGCATCGTGATAATGCTGCAGGAATTCCATCTTCAGCTTGGCCATATCCACATTGGAAGGACATTCAGATTTACATCCTTTACAAGCCAGACATAAGTCCAGTACTTCATAAATTTCTTTATGGTCAAACTTGTTTTGTTTATTGGATTTGGTCAGGAACTCACGCAATATATTGGCCCTGGCACGGGTAGTGTCTTTTTCATTACGGGTAGCCATGTAACTGGGGCACATTGTACCTCCGCTCAGCTCCGTTTTACGGCAATCGCCGGAACCATTACATTGCTCCGCATGCTGTAACATCGTTTGCTGCGGGAAGTGGAAAATGGTTTTTATTTCCGGTGCAGGTACCCCTGGTTCATAGCGCAACATGCTGTTCATAGAGGGGGTATCTACAATCTTGTTAGGATTGAAAATATTCTCCGGATCCCAGGTGTATTTCACCTGGCGCAGCAGTTCGTAATTCTTTGCTCCGATCATCTGGCGGATAAATTCACCACGTAACCGGCCATCACCATGCTCACCACTGAGGGAACCATGATACTGTTTCACCAGGGTAGCAATTTCTTCTGCTATAGTGCGGAATAGCGCATTGCCTTCCTGGGTTTTCAGGTTAATGATAGGCCGTAAATGAATTTCACCACTGCCGGCATGCGCATAATGCACCGCATGCAGATTGTATTTTTTCAGAATTTCATTAAAGTCACGAATGAAAGCGGGCAAGTCTTCCACTGCAACTGCGGTGTCTTCAATTACAGGTACTGCTTTTTCATCGCCGGGCAGATTACTGAGCAGGCCCAGCCCAGCTTTACGCAGTGTCCATATCTTTTTGGTGTCTTCCCCAAAAAGTAACGGGAAGTGATAACCCAGTCCGGCTGCCCGGAGCTGCTGCTCCAGCAAATTGGCCATTGCGGTAATTTCCTCCCGGGTATCCCGGCAAAATTCAATGACCAGTATGGCACCGGGATCGCCCTGTACAAAAAAGCGGTTTTTACGTTGTTCAATGTTATCCTTGGTACATTCCAGGATAAAATGATCAATCAGCTCGCTGGCACTTGGCTTTAGCTGCATCGCAATGATGTTAGCCCGCAGCGACTCATCAATAGTATTAAAATGCACACATAACAACCCGGTTTCTTTGGGTGGCAATGGGTCAATATGTAGTTTTATTTCGGTAAGCAGGGCCAGGGTACCTTCAGAGCCTGCTATCAGTTTACAGAAGTTAAAATCTTCTGTGCCGGCAGTAAAAGGTGCTGTTTCGAGCAGCATATCTACGGCATACCCTGTATTCCGGCGCATGATACTCTTCTTGGGAAATTCCCGTCTTATTTCTTCCTGATTGGTATGATTGCTCAGCGCTGTTCTCAGCTGCCGGTAAATTTGTGTTTCCAGGCTATTTGCCGGGCCTTCGCATTTGGCATGAAAAGCGTCCGGGCTGAGGGAGTGGAATTCGGTTTCCGTACCATCGCTTAATAAGGCCTTTACTTCCAGCAGATGTTCCCGGGTACTGCCATATACTACAGAGTTGGAACCACAGGAGTTATTACCTACCATGCCACCTATCATGGCCCTGTTGGCCGTAGAGGTTTCCGGGCCAAAATAAAAGCCGTACGGTTTGAGAAACATATTCAGCTCGTCACGGATCACGCCGGGCTGTACCCGTACCCACTTTTCTGCGGTATTGATTTCCAGGATGCTGGTAAACTTGCGGGATACATCTACCACAATGCCATTTCCCACCACTTGTCCGGCCAGGGAAGTCCCGGCAGTACGTGGTATCAGAGATGTTTTATGGGCGCTGGCAAAAGCAATCAGCTTTTTAAGGTCGGAGATATTTTCGGGTATAGCTACCGCCAGGGGCATTTCCCGGTAAGCCGATGCATCTGTGGCATACAGGGTTCGCATCGTATCGTCTGTGTAGAGTATGCCTTCTAATTCCCGGGCCAGTTGCTGGAGCTTGTCGCGCATCATAGTATCAAACCTGCATTTTGAAAGGGCGAAATTAATAATTAATTTCTTATTTAATACTATAATCAGCCATAGTGGCGGACTTCTGCCAGGAACGAGGTTGGGGGTAATACCAGCCACTGGTAAGCTCCGGAGGCTATAAATAGCCCCTCAGAAGGATAGCTGCGTCAGGGTTTAATCCTGGTATATAAGGGTGAGATACAGGTGAAACGACGGCTATTAAAAAGAGGCTGACCAAAATGCTGTGGTCAGCCCCGGTTACGTTCAGTTGTTCTCCGGTCAGTAATCGGTTATCTTAAAATCACTGCGGAAATTTTTCAAAGGTGATCCGGCCGGCCACTAGATCCAGGTAGGCTTTCTGATTGGTCCATGGCGGGGTAAAGCCCCAGGAAGAACCGGAAAAGGATAAACCTGCACCTACCCGGCTGCCAAAGGAAAGCATTTCGTTCCTGTCTATGGCTATCACTATGGCGGCGTGTTTGTTGGGGAGGGTGGCAATCTCCGATACCTTGATCCTTTCCAGCGTAGGCCGGTAATTTTTCCAATCCCATCCGCCACCATCCAAAGCGGAATCAAACATACTGCCACCGGTAGAAAATAACGGACCATCTATAAAAGTGTCACAACCAGCGCCATAAACTCCCTGATTGCCGGTTACCGTATTACCATCTGCATCTATAAAGAAGCCTACAGGTGTATTTTTTAACTCTTCTGCGGTAAGCTTATCAAATTCACAATACAGAAAAAGAGATTTGTTGTTGTAAGCCATTTTTAATTGCAACATTTTGGAAGCAGTATTGGCTGCATCTCTGGTAATGGCGGCGCTAACTTTTTCCCAGGCGCTAATGGGAGAAGTGATTTCCGGGGATAGTAATACGGGTACAAGCGCCTTAGCGGTATCTCCTGTTGCGCCTATCACTTTCAATAGCACATTTTTTCTGCCGTAGGTAAGGTAAGTATGTGTGGGAGAGGCTTCTTCGGCAGTAGCGCCGTCATTGAAATCCCATTCGTAGCTTACACCGTTTTCAGATTGGTTGGTAAACTTTACCGTAAGCCCGTCTGTTGCTATTTCATACCTGAACCCTGATATCGTGCCTGCGGTCAGCATCACACTTTTCATGGCGGCTACCTTCCCATCACGATAAGCCCGCATGGTAATGGAGTAGTAGTCTGATTTGGCATAGGTATGTACCGGACTAAACTCAATGGATTGCTGGCCATCACCAAAATCCCACTGACAGGAGTCTGCCCGCAATGTCTGATTATGAAAGGTAACAGCTAGCCCTTGTATGGAAGTGGTAAAATCGGCTTTGGTAAAATTATGGTTGTAATCATCCTTACGGCAGGAACAGATAAACAGCAAAACGTACAGCAGCAGTAAGTATCCTGCTTTTATAGCATTTTTATTTTGTATGTTGTTCATGGTAATTAAATGTTGAATTGAGTAATAATGATTGATGGGAAGCGCAGTTGAGCTATTCCCGGTTGTTGATATATTTTCTCCAGATAGATTTTAAACGATATGCGGTAATGTCAAAATCTGCCAGCTCCTTTTTGCCCGTAATGGTCATTGCCGCAGGTGGATGGTCAGCTGGTACAAAGCTGTGGGTAAGGGCAGCAATGCCGTTATTGGCAAATACTTCCAGAGAGGTTCTGTCCAGCAATATCCTTAACTGTATCTTTCCATTTACCGGTGCAAGTGGTGCGGTAAGATGGGCTACTGCAAGTTGTTGTTTCACCGGGTCATAGTTGATCTGCTGCCTGCCTACAGTAAGGTGTATGCTATTCGTACTGTCGGTGCTTACCTGATCCTGCCTGATTTGCAGTGTTATTTCCAGATCCAGTAATTCGTCCTTTACTTGCTGTATGATAATGGATGCGCCGGTGAGGCTGCCTTTGATACGTGCAGGGGAGGATTGGCGCAATTGTTTCACTTCCTCCGCGGGGGTTATAAACAAACGAATACCTTCCGGTGTGTTGTTTAAGGTGAGTACCCTCGGCAAAGTGATAGCCTGTGTAAAGGGCATCCCCGGATATCCTCCTCTTAACCATGCCATTTGTATACATCTGCCATCTTCTTCAGGAATATCGCTGAATACCTGGGCGGCGTAATCCGCACCTTCATAGGTGGCGGTATAGGGGCCTCCTTCTTTCGTAAAGGATTTACCATCAAACGTACCTATCAGATAACATCCGGAACCTCCCCAGAATACCCAGCGGGTATTGGCTTTGTTGCCATCTACGGGCAACTCAAACATATTGGGGCATTCTGTGCACCCTGCATGATCTATGTCACAAAGCTTTTTCCAGTCAAGAAGATTAGGTGATGTGAATAAAGAAAAGGACTCGTCTTTAATGTACAAAGGCATGATCCACTGGCCGGTACCATCTTTGTTATCGTACCAGAACACTTTCGGATCTCTGTCACCGCCGCCGGTGGCCTGATAAGGCATTACCGGATTGTTTTTGTAAGCCTGCCAGTTTGTTCCACCATCCGCAGAATAATAAATACTTTGGGCATAATTAGCCCACCTTCGCCCCGCAACGGAAGTATACAAGGCTACAAGTGGCGGATTCTTTAACCGGCCCTGCTTGTCTGTTACGGGATGTGGTTGCAAACCGGAAGTGTTCTTCCAATCTACTACTGCCGATCCGGAAAAGGCTACGCCGTGCTTGTCGGGCGAAATAGCGGTAGGCAATTCTTCCCAGTGAATAAGATCCTTACTTACCGCATGCCCCCATGACATCGTGGTATTGCTGAAATAGGTGCCCCAGGGTACGTGCTGGAAAAACAGGTGATAGGTGCCCTTGTAATATACCAGCCCGTTAGGATCGTTGGCCCACCCGCGGCGGGGAGAGAAATGAAACTGTGGCCGGTATTTTTCTTTGTATACCTTATCCTCATCTGCCATTACATTGGCGGTTTTTACCAGCGTTTTCCAACGGGAACTGGTTAATACCTTTTCTGCTGTTAAGATGAGTTTTTGGCCCTTCCATTTTGTTACATCCAGGGTGGTATAGTAATCAGGTTCGGCTGCGGCCAGTTCTATTTCAATTTCCTGAACGGTGACACCGTCTGCCTGTACCGTTACCCAGGTTTTGTGTGCACCTGCCTTTACAGGAAGGTGCACATATTTTTTATTAATGACGGGAAGCTCATACCGTTGGGCAACCGTATCATGATAGTTGCCAAAGACTGTCTGGCAACAGACAAGCCCCGACACAAAAAGTAAAAATATAGGAAACATTCGCATGTTTAATGCTGGTTTTGCATGTTGATAAAATAAAGTGAACCCGTATGTTTTGGGGGCATCACCGTAGAATTGATCCGGATGGTGGCATGCAGATCATTAAATCCGCTTTTTTCCTGCCATACATCTTGATTGGCAAACCGGATAGCATAGTCAGGATGGCCATATAGCTGTTTTTCAGGTGCCGGAAGAGATAACAGTAACTTGTACACGCCTGCCGGTGTATCACCAGGAATGCCTGCTATTGCTGTCAGGGTTATGACCTGCTGAGGCGACCAATACCTGGGATCATCGGGTAGCTGCACATGGTAACGCTCACCTGTTGAAGTGTGCTGTAAAATCAGCTCCACAGGTCTTGGATTATAAAGTGAGGCATATCCCCGATTGACCAATCGGACGGCTACCTGTAAGGTCCCGCCAGGACAGGTGGCGGCTGTAAACTCGCCGGATAATAGCTCAAACCGGTAGCCCAGCTGCCGTTTAATGCTGTCCATACAGCCTTGTTGCTGCCAGTTGTGGAGCACTGCATTATAATACCCTTCATTCAGAAAGCTCCACCGGAGATACCGCATTTCCTGCTGTGCCTTCATACAATCTGCTGGCGCAATACCTTCCGGCGGACAGGTTTCTCCTCCCACGGGTACAAAAATGCCTTCTGCATGGAGGTATTGCTTTTCTGCGGTTACCTGGTGGTAAGTACCATAGTCATCGGTACTTGCCAGAAAACAGTCATTATGATGTCCTATCCTTGCTGCTTTTGAATCACTAAAGGCAGCTGCTTTTGATAAGGGTTGCATGGATTGCAGATATTGCGTTTTGTAAAACGGCGTTCTTACCTGTACCATCCTGTTTGCCGGCAATACTTCCAGTATCTTGTCTATTATCTGCGTCATCCTGTCCGGTGTATTCAGCTCATGTGCAGAAGTATGAAATTCGCCCCATGCTCCGATAAAGCCTGCCTGCATAAGTGCAATTACACCAGCATGTTTTGTCAGCATGGGCTGAAGCTGATCCAGGTGCTGCAACACTATTTTTAATGGTGCATCTGGGGCGTCCATACTGGAGGTATAAGAAAACCGCAGGATGCACTTTAGCCCTGCCTGCTGAATCAATTGCATATTCTTTTCAAAATTGAGCAGCATTTTTTCCGGCAGTGCTTCGTTCCGGTAGGCTTTAAGGTAACAATAGAAAAGGATCAGGGAATTACCATTACGTTTTACAGATTTCAATGCCGCCGTGTCCAGTAATTCCTCCTGGGCAGGGTTGATGGAAAACTGCCTGTAAAAGCCCCTTTCCGGATTCGCAAATACGGCTTCTGAAGCCGTATATTTTACTTTCAGCACGTGTTTGTTTGTCCCTGCACGGAAGGAAATTGCCGCAATGGCCAGCAGTATAAAAAGTAGCTGTTTCATGCGCTTATCTGTAACCTGGATTTTGATGTACTTTTCCTTTCCCGTCTACAATCGCATAATTGGGAAGCGGATACAGGTATTTATATTTGCTGGCTCTTGGTGCTATCCCGTTGTTAGCTTCCAGGATAACTTCCAGCAATTTGTCGAACCGGATAAGATCAGCCCGGTACTGCCCGTTCTCGCACCAAAATTCATGTGCCCGCTCCAGCAGCAGGAGATCTTCAAATGCTTTTTTGGAAGGCACATCTGCAAGTTGTTTATCAGGGAGATTGGCTCTCCGCCTTACTTCGTTGATCAGATCCAGCGCCTCCTGGTTGACAGTGCCTCCCGGTTTGAATACCAATGCTTCTGCCAATGACAACAATACATCTGCATAGCGGTAAATAACCCGGTCGGCAAGACTCATGGAGCTCTGTTTGATGATGTTGTCGTCCACATAATATTTCAGGGGAACCGGCCCGAATTTTAAACCATCACCAGGATTACTTCGATCCTGTTTACTGCCTTCGAGGTTAATGTATTCATCGATCATATATTTCTTCCGGCTATCTGCAGGCTCAAACGTGTCAAAGAATTTCCAGTCACCCGCCAGGGTTTGCCACCCGGCCAGATCTCCACCTGCGGAGGTACCTACATTGGTTGGCATTACTTTCAATTGCCAGTAATGCACATTAGGACCGGTGATGGAAGAAGGGAAGGCCAGTATAAACTCATTTCTGCAGGCGGCCTGTTTGCCTACGGTAAACATATCCGTATAGCTGGGAGCAAGTGCATAACCATATTCCGGTTTCATCAGCTCCCGGGCAACTGTTTCTACTTTATGATAGTTTTCCGGGTTCCGGGTTACTTTCCCATCAGCGGTGAAATGAATCGTTTCATGCAGGTATAGCCGGATGAGCAGCATATTGGCAAAACCTTTACTGAACTTTCCGTATTCCGCATTTTTAGGATAGGGCAACCCTTCCGCTGCGGCTATTAAGTCGGCTTCAATAAAGGCGGCGGTTTCCTCAATGGAAGAGCGGGGGAGTGGCTGATCCTGTAATGGATTTTTAAGTATTTCGATGGGCGCTATGATCAGCCCGCCAAAGAGATCAAACAACGTATACATCAGGTAAGCACGGCTGCAACGTACTTCAGCAATGTATCTTTTTTTCAGGGCATCTGATAAAACACTGTTTTCAATGGCATCAATAACCAGGGTAGCCCTGCTGATCTGGCTGGCAAATTTATAGTAGTTGGTCAGGTCGCCCGTAGTTTCATCAAAAGCGAGTGTATGACAGGCCTGTTGCGTGCCATAAGCGCCTACCACGGTGTTGGTCATACATTCATTCCAGAACTGTACGTCCAGTATGCCATAACTGGATAGTGGCTGATAACAGGATAGCACCATCGCTTTCAGATCATCTTCCGTTTTCGGAAAATTAGCAGGGCTGTATTCACTGTAACTTACAGGATCCAGCTTTACACAGGAAAACAGCAGTACAGCAAAGATTGCAGGTATATATTTATTGAATATCCTTTTCATAACATTTCATTTATTAGAACTTTACATCAAATCCCAGGGTATAGGTACGGGCATTAGGGTATGGCCCCCAATGTGCATCTGTTTCAGGATCCAATCCTTTATAAGGGGTGAGTACAAATACATTGTTGATATTGAAATAAACCCGGCAGCTGGAAAATATACGCTTGACAGGCTGTACCTGGGGCAACGTATAGCCAAGTGCGATGTTTTGCATACGGATAAACCATGCCTGCTGGTATTCATAATCTCCATACCCGTCTTTGGATCCGTTGGGAATAGTTCTGCCGGGATCGCTTACGGTCCAGGTATTTTCATACCGGTATCTCAGCATATTATACCCAAAGGGATAGGCGCCATCACCTATAAAGAAGTTGGGATCTCTCATGATGCGGTCAAACAGGGCGTGAAAGTTAAAGCGGAAGTCAAACTGTTTGTACCTGATACTATTGGATAAACCCATGATATAACCCGGATCACGGGTGCCAATCAACTTGATATCTGCATTGTCTATTTTACCATCCGGCTTTCCCAGGTATACGAATCTGCCGTTTTCCACTATTTTATTGCCCTGTTCATCCAGCTTGTATCCATCAATGTCCGCAATAAGTGCAGTACCGGGATATATATCCGGTTGTGTACCTGGTGCGGTTGATCCCATCGGCAGGATGCCTGCATAGATCTTGGAATAGATAGGACGGATCGGATCGCGGGGTGATTCAAAAATATCGGGCTTCCATCCTTCTACACGTTCCATCCACCTGTCACGATACATGGAAAATGTATAATCAGTGGTCCATTGAAAATCTTTTTTGGTGATATTTTTAGTGTTCAGGGTAAGTTCAATACCCTTGCTCTGTGTTTTGCCAAGGTTGGCAGTCACCGTATTAATATCCAGATAACTGTTAAGCTGTTTGGTGTTCAGGAGATCAGCTACTGTTTTCTGATAAAGTTCCAGTGTAGCATTGATCTTGCCGTTAAACAAACCAATATCCAGCCCAACATTATATTCAGTGGTTGTTTCCCATTTCAGGTCGGGATTTTCCAGGCGGATTTGCCGCACGCCGTAAAGGTCCCTGCCTTTTTCATCATTCCAGGCCAGCTCCGGCGCATAGGCTGCAAAGGCGTTGTCTCCAATAGAAGCATTACCGGTTTGTCCTGCACTTACCCGTAGTTTGAGTTGAGAAAATAACGGTCTGGCAAATTGCATAAAACTTTCATCCAGTGCATTCCATCCTGCGGCCAGGGAAGGGAAGAGTCCCCATTTATGATTTCTGGCAAACTGGCTGGCAGCATCTGCCCGGAAGGTAGCAGTGAACAGGTACCTGCCACCTGCCAGATTGTAATTGACACGTCCAAAATGGGATAACCTGTTATTCTTATATCCGCCGGAGCCTACTACTTTTGAACCGCCGCCGGCATCCAGGCGGTACCATAAGAAAGCATCCGTCAGGAAGTTGGTGTTTTTTAGAAAGTGATTGTTGCCCTGGAACAGCTCATAAGATGATCCATAGAGCAAGTCCACGTGCTGTTGATGTGGTAAGTCTTTTGTATAGTGCGCTACAAACTCTGCCCGCTTAAACTCATCACTGACACTGTTGATAGAGCCCATGCCTTCACTTCGCGCGCCAAACAGATAGGTCCTTGGATGGTAGGTACTGCGGGTCCTGTTTGATTTATCCATGGAAACACTAAGCCGGAGGGATAGTCCGGGCAGGGGTGTTGAAATAATATCTGCACTACCCACAAAACGATCACTTACACCCTTATCCGTTATTGTAAGCATGGAAACAGGATTAGGCACATTAGGGAGCAGCGGGTTGATGGCATAATTCCCTGCTTTATCAAATACAGGTATGGAAGGATCCATAATGGCTGCATTTACCAGCGCGCCATGATCTCCCCAGGCGCCGTCTCCAAACATGACGTTATCATTATCCAGGCGGGAGAAGATTAAATTACTGTTGATCCTGAAATACTTGCTGAGCTCCTGCTCCAGGCTCACTTTCCCGGAGTAGCGCTTGATCCCGTTATTCTTCAGGATACCTTGCTGGTTAAAATAGTTGGCGGATACGAGGTATTTCGTTTTGTCCGTTCCTCCCTGTACACTTACGTTATGCTCCTTTATAGCACCATCTCTGGTGATAAGACCTACCCAATCAGTGCCGGGGCCGGCTTCTTCAATCTGTTGCTCAGTATAGAATTGCTGAAACCGGATACCATTTACCGGCGACAACTGCGCTTCTGAAAAGGTGCGGGTGCCATAAGGGGCCACCCCGTTTTTAATACTCCAGTCACGCAGGTATATTTCATTTTTAGATTGCATCCAGGTTTTCAGGTCCAGCACTTTATAAGTATCTGTTTTCTTCTGTATCCCATAGGAAAACGAATAGGAAACTACCGGCTTCCCGGCTACACCCCGTTTGGTGGTAATCAGGATCACGCCATTCGCTGCTCTGGAACCATAAATAGCTGTTGCGGAAGCATCTTTTAATACTTCTATGGATTCAATGTCATTCGGGTTTAAAAAATTCAGCGGGCTTTGTGTGCCATCACTGGTTCTGCCATCATTGTTATCGGGTTGGGTAACCTGCCCGATAGGAATACCATCTACAATATATAACGGCATATTGCTGGCATTTACGGAAGTTGCACCACGTACCAGTACGTCAATACCACCGCCTGGCTGTGCGCTGTTCCTGATAATTGAAACACCTGCAATCTTGCCTTGCAGGGCATGATCAATACCGATGGCAGAAGTTTTAATAACATCGTCCGCTTTCACAGAGGATACCGCACCGGTAAGATCTCTTTTTTTAACCGTGCCATATCCTACCACTACTACTGCGTCTAGTTCCTTATCAAGTTCCCGGAGGGTAATCTTCAGGAACAGTGTTTCTCCGGGGAGTATTTCGAGTAAGGAGGATTGTTTTTTATCAATAGTAAAGGCCGTAGCGGGATTGGTGGTGGTGCGGATGCCAGCTTCCACTGATTCAAATCCAATGGAAGAAATCTGGAGCACGGCATTTTCCAATACATCTTTTAGTGAAAAGGCACCTTGGGCATCTGTAACAGTGCCGGTAGCGGTGCCTTTAATGCGAACAGAAACACCTGGAAGTGGTGTGCCGGAAACACTGCGGATGACACCCGATACTACTATGCCATTGATGGGCTGGCTGGCAGAAGCGGTTACTTGTGATGGCATTGGTTTGCGTGTCAGCACAATCGTTTTGTGCTCGATCATAAAATCCAGTGGCTGGTGTTGCAGTGCCAGCTCCAGGAATGCCTGCAGCGGCATATTGCTGACAGAAAGTGTAACCGGCCTGGTATCTTCAAGATCGCCACGATTGGAAAAAACAACATAGGTTGTTTGCTTTTTTATGGCGGCAAAAACAGTTTTCAGTGGAATGTTTTCCCCCGAAAGTGTAATAGATTGCGAGCTCCCGGAAGCATAAACATTTAAGAAAGCTGCTGTCAACAGGAAGAAGGTTAGTCTCATGGCATTCACAATTAATTGGTTGCCGGTATTACTGGATCGCCATAGGGCAGATCCCAGACCCGGCAGGATTTTGGTGATACGCCGGTACATAATGGGAGTGGCAGCAGGCGGTTGATCAGGAAATTTGGCCGCGAATGAATAGCCCATAGGTACCCGGCAGCAAAAAGTCTTTTTTTGCATAAATTGCACTTGGTTTTGGTTGTTAAGAAATTGCGCTGACTAAAGCATTTTTGGACCAACCTGTACTATTTACCGGGAGTGTTTCCAGCACTTCCGGTTTTGTTTTAAAAGGTGGTCCGGTAATATGTAATGGTTGTTGATCGCTTAATGTAATACTACCAGCCGCCTGCCGTTTTCAATACGAAAATGGACACCGGTTTTTTCCAGTATTTTTAATAATCCCGTAAGACTGATATTCCGGTTCATCTCCCCTGCAAAGTGAATATCCGGAATGCCGTTTTCATATACTACCTCTATATCATACCAGCGGGCAAGCTGCCGCATTACTTCCTCCAGACCGGCATTCTCAAAATTGAACAGGCCATTTTTCCAGGCCATTATTTGCTCGGTATCTGCAGCGATAATATTGATCTGAGCCGGGCTATGTGCAGGGGATGTCCGGCTTACCTGTGCTTGCTGCCCCGGGAGCATCACTGCTTGTGCGTTATCGGTTATTACCCGCACCCTGCCTTCCAATAAGGTGGTTTTTACACTTGCTTCATCAGCATAGGCGTTTACGTTAAAATGTGTGCCCAGTACTTCTATTTTTACAGATGCAGGCAGGTGTACCCGGAAAGGCATTTTCCTGTTTTTAGCTACTTCAAAGTAGGCTTCCCCGGAAACGCTCACCTTGCGTTCCTGTCCGGTAAAAACCGTAGGATACGTCAGGGAGCTGGAGGCGTTTAACCATACAATAGTGCTGTCTGGCAGCATGACCCTGAACTGCCTGCCTTTGGGGGTACTGAGGGTATTATAGCTTACTGTATCAGCAGTGGGGGATAGCTGATTATAGGACAATTGCCCATTGGCAAGGATGGTCTGCGTGCCATGCTGTGCTGCCACCACACCGTCTTGCAAACTATCCAGTACTACCTGTTCTCCATTGGCCAATGTAAGAATGGCGCCCGTTGTGCCTGGTAAGATATCATGGGATAATGGAGGGGAAGAGGATACAGGGGCAGGATGGGTGCCTTGCTGTTGCCAGAAGTAAAGCCCTGTGCCTAGTAATACCAGTACAGCTGCTGCTGCCCACCAGCGGCGTAAGTACCGCATACGACTTACCGGTGCAGGCTCACGGACAGCCGGATAACGGGTCAGTATTTGTTGGATAAGTGCATCTTCCCGCCCAGTGCCATAGGCTGTTGTGGTTGTTTCCTTATTCCAGGCCTCCTCTAATAAAGGATACAGGTCCTTTTCTGCCGAGGCGGTTTTCAAAAGACGGATCAACTCCGCTTTTTCTGCTGCTGTACTTTTGTTATTATACCAGCGGTCAAAAAGTTCCGCTATTCTCTTGTTGGTCTGATGCATAAAAATCCTCCCTCCGCTACTAAGAGCATAAATGTTTCAAAAAGGGGCTAGTGGTGTTTTAAAAAATTTATAACCTGGAAAAAAGATAGGCGATTATCCAGGCGCCGCCATGTGATTTGAGGTAGCTTACAATAGATGCAGTGGCGTGTTGGAGGTATTTCTTTACAGTTTCTCTTGAAATATTCATTTCCTGGGCTATCTCGTTATACTTTAGCCCCTGTCTTCTGCTCAATATCCATACTTTTTTCTGCTGGGGCGATAACTGCATAATGGCCTGTTCTACCAATCCCAGATAAAATTCTATCCCGTCAGGCTGCTCTTCCGTGATCGTATTCAGCCGTCCCCATTCCTCCCGGTGGGTGTATTCCTGGTCTATTCTTTTGAGAGCCTTAAGTGCGTGATTGCGGGAAATGACAAACAAAAATGCACGGAAATGGCGTACTTCCAGCAGCGTTTCCCTGGTGAGCCAGAGCTGTGTGAATATCTCCTGTACAACATCTTCTGCTGCGGCTTCGTCCCTGGTAAGTTTCAGTATATAGGTATACAGGAGGCTGGCATATTGTTTTACCAGCGTAGCAAATGCGGCTTCGTTACCCGCAGCTACTTCCTGAAGCAGTGCCCTTTCAGCTGTCATGATCATTTTTTCCGGCCCAAGCATCCGCTAATATAGGGATCTGTTTATTTAATTGGTAATGCTGGTACAATATTATGCTACGCTGGCGGGTACCTGCCATGATTATCCATACATTTCAAAATCTTCCGCTTTGGGGAAGGAAGAAAATACATTGGTCACCACTGTCGGTATCGGGGATACCAGCTTTCGCCTGGCAATATCGATCCACGCACCATCCACGGTAATAATGGCGCATAGGGTCTGGTCTGCTCTTATCAACTCATGCCGTATGGAAAACCTGGAGCCATCTTTTTTTAGTTTAAGGAGCGTGGTGCTGATCGTGATAATATCTGTGAGCATGATCTCCCGCTTGAATACACATTCCTCCCGGAACAACACCGGGCCAATGCCGGCGTCTTTCATGATTTCCAGGCTGAGCCCCAGTTGCGTAAGGATATCAATTCTGTGCTGTGCCCCAAAATCATAATACGCACTGTGTCTTACATGATGATTGGCATCAATATCTGCCCAGCGGAGTGCAAGTTGCTTATCAAATTGATTCATCGGTCAGTAGCTATTGGTGAATGGTTTAAAACAAGGTGTTGTTTTGTACAAATACGGGTTTCTTCAGCTCAAAGCCGCATACGGCATTCAGCTTGTCTACCAGATATACTGATAGTTCCGGCGAGTAGGCTTCATCATGCATATGCATGAAAAAGTAAATCTCCCGCAAGCCATTGTCCAACCAGTATTTGATACGGTTTACCCAATCGTCTATACGGGTATAATCGGTGGGGTGGAGGCTGTTGCCTACAAAACGTATAAATATACGGGGTACAGTCAGGTGCATATGGGCACAATCTCTTCTGCCAGCTGTATCAGTTATAATGATCCCGATGTTCAGCTTACGGAGCTTGTCAAACAGCTCCATGCGCACGGCTTCATCACTGAACCACATAGAATGCCGTAACTCTACAAAAAACTGCAGGTCTTTGGGCAGTGTACCCAGGTAATGGTAGAGGTGCTCCTTTTTATTGGGTGAAAACTTATCACTCAGCTGTAGAAAAATAGGTCCCAGGTGCTTGCCAAATGCTAATACCCCTTCCAGAAAGGCCGTGGTTTGATGATCGGCATTGACCAGCGAGCTGTAATGACTGATGGCTTGCGGTACTTTGGGGCAAAACTTAAAATCCTTTCCCCTGGCTTTACGATCCCATTTCTGAATGGTTTCAGTACCATAGATCTGGTAATGTGTAGCATTTAATTCTATACTGTTATAGTGATGTACGTATTCATCCAGGAAGTTAGCCTCTTTGGTGCCCCTGGGATAGATCTTGCCTACCCATTCCTTGCGTCCCCATTTGGCACAGCCTATGTAAACAAGTGGCTTTCTGGCCGGGATTCCTTTCAGTACTTTCTTATTGTAAACAGGTTCTGCCGGTAATTTAAAATCAATGTCATCAAGCAGGGCCGGTTCTACACGTCCAAAATCCATATGTATAATTAAAAGGTGAAAAGTAGATGCGCTTATTTTGCCAGGGGCACTTTGCAAATCTAACAAAACGTACCGGCATCAGATCAGGCTTGTTTTATTAATTTAACAGGACCATTGTGTTGATCTTTCAGCATCCTTAAGCCGAAATAACTAATATTGCCGGGTATTCTTAAAAGGAACACATGTTACACATTCTCTACATTATTGCTATTACAGCAGAAGCGATGACCGCTGCCTTATCGGCAGGGCGGCGAAATATGGACTGGGTAGGTGTTTGTATTATTGCCTGGGTTACTGCATTAGGAGGAGGGACCATCCGTAATATTTTACTGAATCACTACCCCATGACCTGGGTAGAACACCCGGAATATTTGCTGGTAACGGCCGGCGGGGCATTGTTTGCGGCAGTACTGGCCTCTGTCATGAAACGCTTAAAGATCCTCTTCTTATATCTGGATGCGCTGGGCCTGGTGGTATTTACGATCATTGGCTGCCAGCTGGCAGAACAGCTGCAATTACCGGTATTGATCGTGCTGCTGAGTGGTATGATTACAGGCTGTGCGGGTGGGGTATTAAGGGATGTACTGTGTAATGATATTCCATTATTATTCCGTAAAGAGGTATATGGTAGTGTTTCTATTGTTACAGGCGGTGTATATGTAGGAATCATATACCTGGGATATGGCGACCAATGGGCCACTTTTACGGCTATCGCCATTGGCCTCGCGCTCCGCATCCTGGCTATTAAATATGAATGGCAAATGCCCAAATTTGTTTACCAGGATGATTGGGAGAAATAGCTTTTTTTTCCTTCCCCTTTGTTTTGTGATTTTTCCACGGTAACTTAAGGATAGTATTGTCAATTATCTATCAAGCATGGAAATTTTACACGTCAGCGCAGAATGTTATCCGGTAGCAAAGGTGGGAGGACTGGGAGATGTAGTAGGGGCTTTGCCTAAATACCAATGCCAGTTGGGAAGTATCGCCAAAGTGGTGATGCCCGCATACAGGACCCCGTTTTTTAATAAACATGAATTTGATGTGGTGCACCAGGCCGGCATGTGGCTGGGACATCAATGGTATCACTTTAATGTATTTAAGGAACGCACCAATGTGCTGGGATTTGACCTGTACCTGGTAGATATACCCGGGCTCCTGGATACGGAAGGCGTGTATGGCTATGGCAATGATACGGAACGCTTTTTAGCTTTTCAGATCGCAGTGCTCGACTGGGTAAATGAGTGGCAGGACCTGCCGGACGTGATCCATTGTCATGACCATCATACCGGGCTCTTACCTTTCCTGTTAAGCTATGCCTATAAATATGCCCGATTAAAAGCCGTGGGTACCGTCATCACCATCCATAATGCACAATACCAGGGACAGTTTGGATGGGATAAATTATATCTTATTCCTTCGTTCGACTTATGGAAATCCGGTTTGCTCGAATGGGGTGGGGCCATTAACCCATTAGCGGCCGCTATCAAATGCGCCTGGCGGATTACAACGGTTTCTCCCAGCTATATGGAGGAGTTGTATGAGGCGGCCAATGGGCTGGAAGGGCTGATCAGCAGCGAAAGGGGGAAAGCAGTAGGCATCCTCAACGGGATCGATACCAGGGTATGGGACCCCGCTACAGATAAAATGCTCACGGCCAATTACGACATTACATCTTACGAAGAAGGTAAAGCTGCCAATAAGAAATTCCTGTGTGAAAAGTTTGATTTCGATCCCTCCCTGCCGCTTTGCTCCTTTATCGGGAGATTAGTAGGTGAAAAAGGGGCTGACCTGTTGCCCGAAATTATCGGCCGTTCCCTGCACGACTGGCCGGGGCAAATGAATTTCGTGGTATTAGGTAGCGGAGAGCCGCATGTGGAATGGTCCCTGCAGCAAACCCGCCAGTATGCCGGCCGCAACTTCAATGTATATATTGGTTATAATGAAACCTTGTCTCATCAGATCTATGCTGGCAGCGACTTCTTACTGATGCCTTCCCGGGTAGAACCTTGCGGGCTGAACCAGATGTATGCTTTAAGATATGGTACCGTACCGATAGTAAGAAGTATAGGCGGCCTGAAAGACACCGTAATAGATTTTGGAGATAAAGGAGGAGCGGGGATCCGTTTCTTCCATGCCTCCGTATGGGATGCCTGTCATGCTGCTGGCAGGGCATTGGAATTATACCATAATGAAGCAATGTTACGACAGGTAATACAGCAGGGGATGAGCCTGGATCACTCCTGGGATACTTCTGCACAGCAATACCTGGAGGTATATAAGGCTATCAGCAGTTAGCCGCGCAGGTTTTCTTGCCCGATGTTATATGTCAGATAAATACCTAGTACGCACACAAATACAACCATTTACCATTATTGCAAACAGCTAACCACTAAAAATTCTACGCATATGTCCAACACTGTTATTTCACTCATACTCGGCGGAGGAGCAGGTACCCGCCTATGGCCTTTAACCCGCAAACGTTCCAAACCTGCTGTACCCCTGGCTGGTAAATACCGCCTGGTGGATATCCCTATTTCCAATTGCCTGAATGCGGAAATGTACCGCATTTTTGTATTGACCCAGTTTAACTCTGCGTCGTTAAACAAGCATATTAAGAATACTTATCACTTTAGCCATTTCAGTAAGGCTTTTGTAGATATCCTGGCTGCTGAGCAAACCCCCGACAATCCTACCTGGTACCAGGGTACGGCCGATGCGGTACGGCAATGCCTGCATCATATCGATAACTTTGAATTTGATTATGTACTGATCCTTTCCGGCGACCAGCTCTACCAGATGGATTTCCGTGATATGCTCCAGTACCATGTGGATAAAGGTGCTGATATCACAATTGCCACCATCCCCGTAACAGCAAAAGATGCTTCTGATTTCGGTATCCTGAAAACAGATGACAACGGGGCCATTACCTCTTTTACAGAAAAACCTTCCCAGGACGTACTGGCGCCATGGTCTTCTGAAGTAAGTGACGACATGAAAACCGCTGGACGGATATACCTGGCCAGTATGGGGATTTACATTTTTAGCCGGCAGGTGCTGAATGACCTCCTCAACGGAGAACCGGATGCGACCGATTTCGGCAAACAACTGATCCCGGATGCTATTGAAGCGGCTACCAAAGTGTTCAGCTACCAGTATGAAGGCTATTGGACAGATATCGGAAGCATCCCTTCTTTCTTTGAAGCCAACCTGGGCCTCACAGATGAAATACCGGAATTTAACCTCTTTGATGAATCCAAAACCATCTACTCCCGCGCCCGTATGCTGCCTCCTGCAAAAATATCAGGCAACATGGCCCATACCGTTATTGCAGATGGTTGTATCATTCTGGCAAGCAAATTGGAGCGTTGTGTCGTGGGTATCCGTACCCGCATCGGCAATCGTTCTGTAATTACCAATAGCTATATCATGGGAAGCGACTACTATCAAACCCTGGATGATATTCAAAGGGCCAAAGATAAAGGCCGCCCTCCCATGGGCATCGGTGATGACTGTGTGATCAATAATGCCATCATTGATAAAAACTGCAGCATCGGTAATGGCGTAATTATTAATGGTGGAAAACATCTGGAAGATGGCGACTTTGAAAAATACACCATCAAAGAAGGCATTGTAGTAGTTAAAAAAGGAGTAGTATTGGAGGATGGATTTGAATTGGTTTAGCTTTTGGCTGTTAACTTTTAGCTTTTAGCTGATGTAAGCGAATGCTGAAATTATTTTGTAAACGATATACGTAAGCTAACAATAATTAGCTAAAGGCTAAAAGCTAACAGCTAATAGCTTTAAACAGGAAATTATGCGACTGTCCATACAGCGACAAACAACAAAGATTTACCCGGACCTGAAACGGGTGGTAGCCAGGTTTTTTTTTAACGGCGAAGCACGTGCCAAAGCGATCATACAGCGGGTAACGGATATGACAGATGCGGAAGTGGAAATAACAATCACGCCTATACTGCGGGAGTTCTCCAAGCGGCACCGTAATATTACCCGCATCTTTGAACGGCATTGCGATAAGTTAAAACACCTGTTTAATTCCCTGCAGCTCAACTATGACGAAATTGCCTATAAGAAGAAGCTGCTCATCGGATCTTATTGCACGAATGAATACTCCATAGAATCTGCAGCGTTTTTTAACCCGTCTATTATTGAAGATGTAGACCAGAGCGGGCTGGAAGAAGGTGAAAAAAGGGTGATCCTGAGCTTCAGGGCGGTAGGAGAAGGACATATTTCTTCCATCGCTTTCCGGCAGGGCCTGATTAATAAAAACAGTGAGATCATGGTAGTGCCGGCTGGCAACTATGTAGATGAGGCGGAAGTGATCCGCAACTCCCGCTACAAAAAGGACCTGTTCTTCCAGAATGCCGTATCTATCAAGCTGCCGGATTCTGTGATGAATGAAGTACAAAACAGCCTGCCGGACGACTTCGAATACCTGGCACTTAAAAAAGTGATCCGCGAAATGCAGCAACGCTACCAGGTAGACCATCTGCTGAAAAAAGCACTGGAACGCCTCCTCTGGCTGGCAGACTCCTACTATGAGCTGAACTTTTCCCTGGATACAGATATCTCCGACCGGGTCATATTTCCCTATTCTGAAGCGGAAAGCCGCGGTATTGAAGATGCCCGCTTTGTAAAATATACCAGCGAAAACGGTAGTGTCACCTACTATGCTACCTATACAGCATATGATGGGATCACCATCCAGCCTAAGCTGCTGCAAACAAAGGACTTTTACAATTTCAGTATCAGGCCGCTATACGGCGAAGGGGCACAGAATAAAAACCTGGCCCTGTTTCCCCGTAAGATCAATGGTAAATATGTGATGATCTCCAGGATTGACGGGATCAATAATTATATCATGTACTCTGATAAGATCAATATCTGGGAAAACCCGCAAATCCTCCAAACCCCCAAATATCCCTGGGAGTTTGTACAGATAGGCAACTGCGGATCACCCATTGAAACCAGCGAGGGCTGGCTGCTGATTACCCACGGGGTAGGGCCCATGCGTACCTATTGCCTCGGGGCCAGCTTATTTGAGCTGGATAATCCCATGGTGGAAATAGGCCGCCTCAAAGAACCGCTACTCATTCCCAACAAGGATGAACGGGAAGGATATGTGCCTAACGTACTCTATTCCTGCGGCTCCATGGTACATAATAATGAACTCATTATTCCATACGGCATCTCCGATTCTGCTTCCTGCTTTGCTACGGTAGACCTGGGAAAATTATTGGACCGCATTAAGAGTGATGGCGTGTAGACTATAGTATGCAGCCATCATCCTAACACCACTTCATATACTTTCAGATAATCACGCACCATTTTCTCCTGGCTGAAATGTGCCAATGCATGAGCATGACAGGTATGCCGGTCAATGCGCTGCAGATCAGGTACACTGGCAATGGCTTCCTGCAGGTTATTAACGAGTAGTCCGGTTTGCTGATGGTGGATCAGCTCCGGCATGGCGCCCCGGTTATAGGCCAGTACAGGCGTGCCACAATACATGGCTTCTGCTACACTGAGGCCAAAGGGCTCATTAAAGTAAATAGGATGCAACAGGGCTTTGGCACGGCCCAATAAGGTATTACGCGCTGTTCCACCTACAGGGCCTATATAGGTGATCTGCTCATCCAGATAGGGAGCTACTTTTTCCCGGAAATAGTGTTCATCCTGTACAATACCTGCAATTACCAGGCGATGCCCTGTGCTTTTAGCGATCTGTATGGCATCGTAGGTGCCTTTATGGGGATGGATACGCCCAAAATAGAGCAGGTAATCTTCCGGCTGCATCTCCGGCGAAAAGTTGCCGGTATTGATGCCGTTGTATACCGTGGCGGTATAGCGCAGCTCCGGACTGCGGTCGGCGTTACTGATAGACACATAATAGCTGTTATCATTATAACGAACATATACCGGGATGATCTTCGGTGAGGAAAACCCATGTATAGTGGTGACCATAGGTGTTTTTATCAGCCGAGAATATGTAAGTGGTAAAAAATCAAAATGATTATGGATAATATCAAACTGCCCGGCCTGCTCCATCAGATGGCTAATATGCAGGCACTCCTGTACTTTGGCATCAAGGGTGTCATCCTCGGCATATCCTTTTGGCGATATTGCTTCCAATGTCCCGCTGGTTTGGGAGTCGGCAGTGGCAAAGAGGGTTACAGAGAGCCCCTGGGCTACCAGCCCTTCTGCCAGGTTAAAGGCCATCTGCTCCCAGGGGCCATAATGCCGTGGCGGAGTGCGCCAGGCTATGGGTGATAATATTGCTATTCTCATAATTCTTTAATAATGAATGTATTGGATGGTGATTAAGATACTGTATGCCCACCAATGCAGGGGAATGGTGACAACAATTGCACCAAAAGGAACCGTAACCGATCAACCAATAATCCATCCGGGCAATCATCCAATTTGCTAACTTCGTGCATTCAAAAAATTATCGGGCAGGTAGGTGCCCGTAATTGGAAATTTGTAATTCTTGATGAAAGGTATGAGTAGCAACGTTCATTATATTCCTTACGGCAAAACAGGCTATTTTAATCAACTGGTGATAGATTTTTTAGGAGAGCATCCGAATATACGGCCATTTTATAGCTATTCACCTCTTAAACCTGACTTCGAAGCGGCCATCAGGGCCAAACAGCAACAACCTATGAACAGGGAATTGCTGGTGAGTGCGCTGCAACAACAATATGCTGGTTTAGAACAGGATACTGCTGTTCAAAACAATATCAGCAGCTTATTACAACCGGGCACTTTTACCGTTTGTACCGCTCATCAACCTAATATCTTTACCGGGTACCTGTATTTTGTGTACAAAATTCTACAAACCGTAAAGCTGGCAGGTGAACTCAAACAACAATACCCGCAATACAATTTTGTACCGGTATACTACATGGGCAGTGAGGATAATGACCTGGACGAACTGGGTAGTATTTATCTTGATGGTAAGACCATCACCTGGCAAACCGGACAAAAGGGAGCCGTAGGACGTATGCGTCCGGAAGGGCTGGAGGCGCTGATCGAACAGGTACAGTATGGTATCGGATATGGCGAATATGCGGAAGAACTGATCGCGCTGTTAAAACAAGCTTATCTCGAACAGGAAAACATCCAGGATGCTACCCTGTTCCTGGTTAACCAGCTCTTCGGAAAATATGGACTGATCGTACTGGTACCTGATAATCCTGCATTTAAAAAACAACTCATCCCCATCATGGAGGAGGAGCTGTGGCACCATACTTCACAGGGTATTGTGGCTAAAACCATCGCACAAATATCGCAGCATTATAAAGTACAGGCCAACCCAAGAGAGATCAACCTCTTTTACCTGGCAGCAGGTATCCGGGAAAGGATCGTGAAAACCGGCGACAAATGGGAAGTATTAAATACCAACCTGTCGTTTACCGCCGCAGAACTTAAAAAGGAGCTGCATGAACATCCGGAAAGGTTCAGCCCCAATGTAATCCTCAGAGGGATATTGCAGGAAACAATTTTGCCCAACCTGGCCTTTATCGGAGGGGGCGGGGAAATTGCCTATTGGCTGGAATTAAAACAGCTGTTTGCTCATCACCAGGTACCTTTTCCTATTCTGCTGCTGCGTAATTCTTTCCTGTTCGTAGACAGTGCCTCCAGCGAACGTTTGCAAAAACTGGGACTAACGGCAACCTCCCTGTTTGAAGATACGGAAACACTGGTCAACAACTTTGTACAGGAGCATACCAATGCAGCACTTTGCCTGAAAGAAGAATATGCTGCAATAGAAAAACTCTTTGACGAGCTGGAAGCGAAAGCTAAAAGCATCGATATCACTTTAGTGGCGTCCAATGCTTCTGAACGCAAGAAAGCCGTCAAATCTATCGGTAAGCTGGAACATAAATTCCTCAAAGCAGAAAAGAAAAAGTTTGCCTGGCAAACGGAACAGATCTGGCAATTGAAGCAACGGTTGTTTCCCGCTGATTCCCTGCAGGAAAGAAAAGAAAACTTTATGCCCTGGTATGTGAAGGAAGGCCCTGCCTTTTTCGACAGGATCCTGGCAGCGACCATACCGGTAACAGATCAGTTTTGTATCGTAGTGGAAGAATAACTCCCGAAGCGATGACGTGGTACAGCAATATGCCGGCCCGGGAATTTGCCCCTGCCGTTTGGTAGTTTTTTGTATTTTAGCCAGGAAACAATCAACCAAACCAATTAAAGGGAAAGATCTGCTGAATGGACGAAACTTTACCGGAGGAAAAAGACCTGCTGCTGCTGATAGCCCACGGTGACGAGCTGGCTTTCGCTAAAATTGTGCAAAAATACTGGCGCAATATTTATTCCCACGCGCTTACTTACCTGAAGTCTGCCCTGATGGCAGAAGAAATCACACAGGATGTATTTATCCGGTTATGGAATGCCCGTTCTGCTTTACCTGAAGTAAGAAAGTTTGACGATTACCTGTTCATTATTGCCCGTAACTGTATCATCTCCGGTGTACGTAAAAAGTTGAAAACACCGGCTGCCCAGCTGGAAACAGATACGGAAGAAAAGCTCCTGTTACCTGATCAGCAGCTGGAATACAAGGAGCATTATCAACTATTGCTCAATGGCATAGAACTCTTGCCGGATAAAAGAAAACAGGTTTTTAAGATGAGCCGCCTGGATGGCCTTACGCATGAAGAGATTGCCCGCGAATTAAATATTCATAAAGATACCGTAGCACAATACATCGTAAAGGCGGTCAACTTTCTGCGAACCTACCTGCGGTCGCATATCAATAATCCTATATTGATTATTGTATTGCTTGCCGGAGGAGCACCAGAAAATTTTTTTTAAATTTTTATCCTTCCCTACTCAGTCAGCTTTTTTTATTGCGTCTTTAATAAGTAAGGGCAAATCCTATCACTGCCATCATGAAACAAGAACGATTACAGCAATTGCTGGAAGCATATATATTTGATACTATTACTGGCGAAGGCCGGGAAGAACTGGCAACATTGCTGGAAACACCGGAGGCAAGATCGTTGTTTGCCACGATGCTGCAAGCCCAGCTGGTACAGCATACCTATGATACAGCGGATGAACTGCCCGCTGTTTATGCCCGTATTCAGGCTGGACTGGAAGCGCATATCCGGGAAGAACGTAAAGCCCCCGTGTTGCAACCACGGAGGTTTACCACAGCATGGAAGGTAGCAGCAGCTATTTTAGGTGTCGTAATGGCAACAGGTATTTATTTCCTGCTTTCCCGGCAGCCCGCAGCTGTTGCACCTATCTCACAATTACAGCACGATCTGCCTCCCGGAGGCAATAAGGCGGTGCTTACCCTGGCAAATGGGACAAAGATTACCCT
The DNA here is from genome assembly GCF_040567655.1 of Chitinophaga sp. H8. NCBI lineage: Bacteria > Pseudomonadati > Bacteroidota > Chitinophagia > Chitinophagales > Chitinophagaceae > Chitinophaga > Chitinophaga defluvii. The sequence continues at coordinate 1,204,763 of NZ_JBEXAC010000001.1, forward strand.
GGACAGTGCAGACAACGGAGCACTGGCACAGCAGGGCAATACCAGGATCATCAAACTCGATAGCGGACAGCTGGCCTATAACGTGCAGGGGCAAACGGCAGCCGTAACATATAACACACTGGCCACCCCCAGAGGAGGACAATACCAGGTTACGCTACCGGATGGTACCCACGTATGGCTGAATGCCGAAAGCTCACTGTATTTTCCCACCGCTTTCACGGGCGAAGAACGGAAGGTGGCCCTCACCGGGGAAGCCTACTTTGAAGTGGCGCCCAAGGCGGACCAGCCTTTCCGGGTAACGGTGGCGCTGCCTGCGCCAGACCGGCAAGGGATGATGGTGGAAGTACTGGGTACCCATTTTAATATTAATGCTTACCCTGAAGAAAAAACAATACATACCACGTTGCTGGAAGGGTCTGTGAAGGCGATCACCGGAAATACAAAGGTGGCTATGCAACCCGGAGAACAGGCATCTTTGCCGGTCAACGGTAATAGTGCCTTTGTCGTTTCCCGCCCCAACCTCATGCAGGTAATGGCCTGGAAAAATGGCTATTTCCGGTTCAAAGGAGATAATATTAGGACCATTATGCAGCAACTGGCACGCTGGTATGATATCACTCCGGTATATGAAGGTAATATGGAACTGAAAAACTTTTCAGGTACTATTTCCCGTAACGAAAATATTTCAGGAGTATTAAAAATGCTGGAAGCAACAGATGATATCACGTTTAAAGTAGAAGGGAAAAAAGTGATCGTATACGCCCGGTAATACACTATACCTTATATGAATTAGTCCACGTAAAATAATGACCACGTATGAAAAAGTAAAGTAACCATCATCACAGGGGTTGCTAAAAAGCACCAGGAGCGCTCGCGACGCCCCTGGCAAGTATTTGGGCAACCCTGGCACCATTCGTAAATGATTGCTTAACAATTAAACCCAAACTGAACAAAAGTATGAAATTCTACACGAAGTGTAAAGGGAGACCTATGCCTGGCTTACTGTCTCCTAAAATGTTCCTTGTTATGAAAATGGTTATCATCCTGCTGCTGGGGATCTGCTTACAGGTAAGCGCAAATGTGACTGCTCAATCTGTGACCATCTCAAAAAAGAATATCTCACTGGAAGAGGTATTTGATGCCGTGCAATCACAAACGGGCTACCTCTTCTGGTACAATGCGGCCTTACTGCAACAAACCCGGAAGATGGATATAGACGTCAAACGTGTTTCTATTCCACAGCTCATGGAAATATGCCTGAAAGATATGCCCCTGTGGTATACCGTTTCCGGAAAAACAATTGTGATTAAACGTAAACAACTGCCGTTGGAAACAACTGCTCCTCCGGAAGAAACGGTGGCGACCATTAAGGGAAAGGTGGTTGCTGCGACAGGTGTGCCGCTGGTGGGGGTTACCGTGAAAGAGAAAGGCACCGGCAAAGGAACCGTTTCCAACGAGCAGGGTGAGTTTGAACTGCCGGGCGTAGAGCCGGGTGCTATCCTGGTATTTAGCTACCTGGGATATGATACCCGCGAAATACAATTGAACAATGATGCTTTCCTGTCTGTAACGCTTACGCCGGCTGCTTCCGGACTGGATGCGGTAGTGGTGGTAGGATATGGTACCCAAAAAAGAGGTGATGTAACGGGTGCGATCGCTTCCGTGGGGCCTAAAACATTGCGCGAAGTACCTGTTACCAACGTACAGCAAATGCTACAGGGAAGAGTGGCAGGGGTGTATGTGAATAATACGGGCAACCGGCCGGGGGCACAGCCTTCCGTATTGATCCGCGGTACACGCTCTTTCAGTGCGGGGAACGACCCCTTGTATGTAGTGGATGGCATCCCGCTCATTGGTGGATTAAATGATATTAACCCGGATGATATCCAGTCGATAGAAGTGTTAAAAGATGCGTCTGCTACGGCTATCTATGGTTCGAGGGGAGCGAATGGAGTACTGATTATCACCACCAGGAGAGGGAAAGCGGGTCGTACTGTCGTGAGCTATAATGCCTACCTCAATGTAGCGGATGTAACCAGGCTGGCAAATATGATGGATGGTCCGCAATATGCAGAATACCGCCGTGAGGCCAACCGGGCCATCAAAAGATATGATGATAATGATCCGAATGCGGATGCTAAAATCTTTGATAAAGCACAACTGGCAGCTATTGCCAGCGGTACATCTACGGACTATCAGGCACTCACCGTTCGTACCGGGATTGCACAGAACCATGAATTAAGCGTGTCTGGCGGAAACGAAAATACCCTGTTTAATATTTCCCTGGGCTATTTCAAAGACCAGGGATATATCCGTATACAGGACTTTACCCGCTATACTACCCGCATTAATATTGACCAGAAAATCAACAACCGGGTAAAAGTGGGCATGTCTACGCTGGCAGCCTTCAGCGAATCCAATGGGAGTGATGTAAATCCTTTTGCGGCAGCATTGGTAACTACACCGCTGAGCCAACCATATGATGCCAACGGTAATATAAGCATGTATCCTTCTGAAGACATGTTGCAGGTAAATCCCCTGATCGATCTCGTGCCTGGTGCGGTCGTAAACAGGAACAAAAGATTCCGCCTGCTCAGCAGCATGTATGGAGAGGCGACTGTGGCAGAAGGATTGAAGTTCCGGATGAACTTTGCCCCCGATCTTACAGAAAGCAGAACCGGGAATTACAGAGGTTCCCGCACGACCAACCAGAATGGAGCAGCTCCGGCGGCCAACAACGGTGAGAATTTTACACTGGCCTATACCTGGGAAAATATGCTCACCTATGAGAAAACCCTGGCGGAAAAACACCGGCTGAACGTAACCGGGTTATATAGCTTGCAAAACTACGCTAATGAGAGTACGAGCGGATCAGTAAAAGATTTACCTGTTGGGCTTGATTCTATTGAATACAATAACCTGGGGGCTGGTGCCACCATTACCGGTATTGGCAGCGGACTCAGCCGCTGGAGCATCCTTTCCTGGATGGGGCGTGTCAATTATGCCTTTGACGACCGCTTTCTGCTCACATTAACCGGTCGTGCGGATGGCTCCTCCAAATTTGCAGGTGGTCATAAGTGGGGATTCTTTCCTGCGGTGGCTTTAGGCTGGAACATCATGAACGAATCGTTTTTAAAGCATAACAAAACGATCAATAACCTGAAACTAAGACTGAGCTACGGAAAAAACGGGAATACTGGTATTAATCCTTACCAAACCAGGGCACTGCTTTCGCGCACCTCATACGATTGGGACGGTACCGCTGCCTATGGTTACCGGCCAGGTAGTTTGAATAATCCCGATCTCACCTGGGAAACCACCACTTCCGCCAATGCGGGTATTGACTTCGGCTTTTTGAATAACCGGATCACTGGTAGCCTGGAAGTATACCAGGCTAAAACCACCGATCTCTTATTATCCCGGCAGCTGCCTATTACTTCCGGTTTTCCCAGTATTGTTTCTAACATAGGATCTACCAGTAATACCGGATTGGAACTGTCGGTGTCTACAGTTAATATAGCTGCTACTTCTAAAGATGGGTTCGAATGGAGTACAGATTTCAATATGGCTACCAACAAAGAAAAGATCCTGTCGCTTTCCCTGGGCAAACAGGATGATGTGGGCAACGCCCGCTTCATTGGTCAATCCCTGGATGTGATTTATGATTATGAAAAAACCGGTATCTGGCAATTGAAGGAGGATACTAAAGCAGCACAGTACGGCTCTGCGGTAGGACAAATACAGGTGAGGGATGTAAACGGGAATGGAAAAATTGATGCAGGCGACCGGATGGTGTTAGGACAGATCAGACCTAAATGGACCGGCGGGATCACTAACCGTTTTTCTTACAAGGGATTTGATCTCTCTGTTTTTCTGAATGGCCGCTTCGGCAACCTGATGAAAGACCCCTTGCGTACCGGTAATACTTTTGCACTGGAAGGAAGATATAACACGGTAAATGTAGATTACTGGACACCGGACAATCCCGTAAATACTTATCCGCAACCCCGTGGAGGACAAGGAGGTGGACCACTTTTTGGCAGTACCCTGTCGATCTTTGATGGCTCTTTTGTGCGGATAAAAAATATCAACCTGGGGTATCGTTTATCGCCCGATATGTTAAGAAACACCGGCATTCAATCCTTCCGCATTTATGCCAACGTACAAAATCCTTATGTATTTTCTTCTTTTGTGCATCAACACCAGGGGATTGATCCGGAAGTACCTAATCAACCCTTTTACGTGAATTATGTATTTGGGATCAACGTTACCTTTTAAACCAAGTTTATGAAGCCGATTTTTCTTTTTATCATATTATACGCTTGCCTGACTACTTCCTGTACCAAACAGCTGAACGAAGAAATGCGTGCAGGCATACCGGATACCTATCTCAATACACCTGATGGTTTTAATGCCGGCGTAAATGCGGCGTATAGTTACCTGCGTACCTGGTACGGACAGCAAAATGGCGCCCAGCTCACCGTGTATGGTACGGATACCTATATGTGCGCATTGGGGGAACTGGCATTGGATGCCTACAATTTTAACCTGAATGCTACCAGGGGATTTATTACCGGTCCGTGGAATGATTTGTACCTGGCATTGAATGCCTGTAATGCGGTGATTTCCAGAGCGCCTAAAGTGCCTATGGCCGAGGATCTCAAAAATGTTCGCTTAGGAGAAGCGCGCTTTCTGCGGGCCATGTATTATTTTCTGTTGGTACAAACCTGGGGACCGGTTCAGTTATCCCTGGAAGAAACCACCAGCATTACCACCACCGCACATCGTACACCGGTAGACAGTATCTACAAAGCCATCATCGCAGACCTGGATTTTGCAGTGGCACATTTGCCTGCTACGGCTGCTAATTATGGCCGCGCCACCAAACCTGCTGCAGAACATTTTCTGGCTAAAGTATATCTTACCCGTGCAGGCATCAGCGCGCGCCAGCCGGATGATTATAAACGGGCGGCAGAACTGGCAAAGAACGTGATCACTAAATATAATTACCAGTTACTGAATAATTACTCCGATGTGTTTGTGCAGGGGAGTGGCGAGAAAAATCCTGAAGTGATCTTTGCGGTGCAATACAGTAAAGATGTATTGACAAATGGACAGGGCAACCAAAGCCACCTGTATTATATCATGGGATATACCGCTTTTCCAGGTGTATTAAGGGATCTGGCCAACGGCAGAACCTACCAGTTTTTCCGGCCTACCCGCTTTACAACGGATACCCTGTTTGATAAAGTACACGACAGCCGCTATGAAAAAAGTTTTATTACCACGTACTATTGCAATAACCCTGGTACCTTTAATATCAATGGCAGACAGGTAACCATGCAATTGGGCGATACGGCTATTTATCTGCCCGGCTATGAAGTGACAAAGGAAGCGCGCGACCGGGCCAACTATAGTATTATTACGCCCAGCCAGTATAACCAAACCAATTATCCCACTCTCAGCAAATTTATAGATCCGCAAAGACCTGATATTAATAACGTGGCCGGTTCCCGAGATTTTATCGTTTTCCGGCTGGCAGAAACCTACCTGATAGCGGCAGAGGCATTGATGATGAGTGGCAACACTCCGGAGGCAGTGCCTTACATGAACGAAGTGCGCCGCCGTGCGGCCAGAACCGGAGCTACACCACAGGAAACAGCAGCTAATAAACAAGCTATGGAAATCAAAGCTGCCGACCTGGACATTGATTTTATCCTGGATGAAAGAGGACGTGAATTGCTGGGAGAATATGTGCGCTGGTTTGACCTGGTACGTACCGGAAAACTGATAGAAAGGGTAAAACTGCATAACCCTAACGGGGCGGTCAATATCAAACCTTTTCACCTGGTAAGACCTATTCCGCAGGATCAGATAGACAAAACAGCCGGGGGGAATAATGCTTTTCCGCAAAATCCGGAATACTAACCATATAAGCTAATGGCGGGGCTGACTAAACAAGTATACACTACTTTTTAGTCAGCCCTGATTCAATATTATCTGCTTACAGAAGACAATAGCAATGAACAGTAAATTGATACGTGTTGCCCTGCTGGCTTTCAGTTTGGCCGGGGGAAGTTTGGGGGCAACAGCCCAACATAAATATCACCATCAGGCAAATGCTATCACTGAAAGTCCATGGGGAGTGGCTGCACATCCACTACGGCCGGTAGAATGGGAAAGTATAGGTAAAGTGAAGGCACTTTGCCAGGAAGCAGGCATCCGCTGGATGCGGACAGACTTTTCCTTTTCGTATATCTGTCAGTCGCCGGATACCTTGTACTTTGACAAGTATGATCAATTGTTAGAGCAATTGCAGCAAGGCGGGATGCAGGTGTTACCCATTTTGCAGGGATACGACTGGGAGATAAAAAACAAACGCCCGCAAGCCTGGCCACTATACCAGCACCCGGAAGAATGGCGCAGATATGTGAGGGCTACCGTCCAGCGTTATCATCACCGGTTAAAATACTGGGAGATCTGGAATGAGCAGGATGGCGGGTTCTGGAAGCCCAAGCCGGATGCGGCGCAATATGTTACCCTGCTAAAAATCGCTTATGAAGAGATCAAGGCTATTGACCCTACCTGTCAGGTAGTGATCGGTGGGCTGGTAAGCTGGAACGCACCCTATTTACAGGACATGTACAAAGCAGGCGCTAAAGGTTATTTTGATATCCTGGCCGTACATCCTTATCAGTGGGGACCTGATGCGAGTGCTAAAACACTGCGCGAAATGGAAGCCTTCCAAAGTGTAATGCAGGCGCATCAGCAAGGCCATCTGCCTGTCTGGATTACAGAGGGAGGCTCGTCTACCTTTACCGGGGCACTTACTTTGCAACAGCCTGATTTTATGATACAGGCCATACGTTACGCCCTCACGAAAATAGCAAAGACACCAGCTGCCGCCTTAACCATAGGTGTGGCGATGTCTCCCAGGGTAAAGAACCTGGAAGAAGAAGCGGGGAGCCGCCCCTGGCTGCCGGGAATAAAACTAAAAAGTATAGCCTTTGACAATCTGGCTACCCTTGATCCGCAACAATGCCCTGTACTGATTGGAACAGAAGGGTTAAATATTGATGCGCCTATGCTGGAGCCTTTAAAAGATTATGTAAAGCGCGGCGGCTTATTACTGGCAGTGAATAAACTGCCTTTTTTTACCGTGCATACACAAGGCGCGGATGGGATCTGGCGTGCAGCGGATCAGCCGGAAAAAACATATCCGTTCTTCCACATGGGGTTTGAAGCATTCTGGACCAAACCAGGTATTCCTGTCAGTACCCACCACGTACAATTGGCGCCGGCGGCTTTAGCGGCGGGCCTGCCTCCGGTAAAGGATATTTATATGGACCGCTTCCTGAGTGCTAAAAACATGGCGCCGGGAGATCACTACTATCCTATTATACAGGCATTTGACAAGGATGGCAGGTTGGCGGGAGAAGCCATGGCATTGTATACCAGCAAGGACTGGAAAGGGGGGATTCTGGCAAGTACGGCCTCCGTGGAAAGCGGCGTAACAGAAACAGTACAGGCCAACTTACTCCAACGGGTATACCTGACCTATCTTGCTGCCGGAATACAGAAAATTTTTTGGTACGACCTGCACAACGATGGTACGATGAAAGGAGAGCGGGAACACAACTTCGGATTGATGCATTACGACTGGACGCCCAAGCCTGCCTGGTATGCCTACAAAGCAATGACTGCGGCACTAGGCGATCATCCTGCTTTTGTTAAACGGATCTCCGGTAAGGATAACCAGGTATGGGCGCTGGTGTTTAAAAGGAAAGAAGATGGTAAACATGTCCTGGCCATTTGGTCTGTCGACGAACAAACCAATTTCCGGTTAAATCATAAAAAGAAAGACAAACCAGTGATGACGGGTACAGGCACGCAGGTACATTTTATTCCACTGGAATATCGCATCAAAGACTATACGATTCAATAGTTTTAAAGCTACAACAGATTATTGCCTCAGCTCAACGCTTTTTTCATATCCTTTACAAGCGAGAGGATCGCCTGCAGTTGGTCGCGCACCTGTTTGGTTTCCAGCATTTCATCCCGCAAGGGTGTCAGTCCCTTTCCATCATTTATTTCCAGTTGTCTGAGGTGAATGAGGTTTTCGAGGTGGGCATCCAGCACTTCCATTGCATTGGTGGGAGCAGGACAAGGAGGCTTTTCACCTTGTTGTGCGGGATTGCTGAGTGCAGCTATTTCGTTCAGGTATTGTATCAGGTGTTCACTCAGCTGTCCGTATTCCGGCCGTGGAAAATGCACGCCATGATGCATCCCGTAAGCGGCCAGTGCGGCTATATGAGAGGTGAGCGTATGATTCAATACCACAAAGTGATATACTTTGGAGGCATTTTTCTGCTTGCTTTTGGGTTCCGACAGCATACGCTGAAAGGCCGACATCATATTCGCCGTGTCTACATAAGTTTCTTTGCGCGCCAGCTTATAATCTGTGATGGTCAGGGGCTGATTGGTATACAACCGCATCACCTGCTCAAAATACGCTTTGTTGGAAAGCGTCATTTTATGCATATAATTAGGCAATGAATTATGCTCCCATACCGGCCACAGCACCTGGTTGGCCACAAAGGCCAGGGCGCCGCCAATAAAGGTATCTATTACGCGCTGGGTGGCATTGTAGAGGTCGGCCGGATGTAAAAAATGTAGCAGGAAGATGATAAAAGGAGTTACGAAAAACACACTTACCGTATAGTGGAAGGTCATAAAGCTGTAAGCCCCCAGTATACATACCAGCATGACAATAAATATGGCCGTGTCATCCTGTGTCAAGAACAATACCCCTGCGGCAAACAAGGCGCCTATAACGGTACCTATTAAACGTTGGACACTGCGCGACCTGGTAAGGCCAAATCCTGGTTTGAGGATCACTACCACTGTGAGCAGGATCCAGTATATCCGGTCTATATGCAAGGCCAGCCCCAGCAGATAGCCGGTAACGGTGGCCAGGCTTACCCGGATGCCATGCCGGAAAATATATGATTTGAAAGAAAGGTTATCCCGGAAAGTAGCCAGGTCGTACCGCTGGCGGGTGGTGAACTTAGATAGCTCCAGTTTGGGATCTATGGTTTCATCTTTCAGCTTTTCCAGGCGGGTAAGCCGGTGCAGGTTATAAATACGCTGTGCCATATCCTGCAGGTTGTGCACGATATTATTGAGCGGTATCAGCTTGGTCCTTTCTTTTAGCGTAGGCAGGGAATGATGCATTTCGGCAATCGCCTTCTTCACCTTTTCTATTTCATGACGCAGGTTCTCTTTGGGCAAAGAACGTTGCCCGGACGCTACGGCCAGCCCGATATTTTTCAGCTCTGTGGCAAAGCTGTCTATCAGCACATGAAATTTAGAGAGGATATCCTCTCCCTTAAAAGTAGCCTGCAATGCCTTGTAATCTGTTTGGGAAGCCATGATCTGCTCCTGCAGGTCTACCATATCCAGGAAGATCAGCACCATGCTTTTGTTGATGCTGGTAGTACCTTGCTGGGCCGACCTTCTTTTCAGTAGTAACTCCCGTACACCTTCCTGTTTTTCGTTCACCAGCACCTGCTGTTCCAGCACGGCCTTGTAGTTATCTGCTACATTTACACCAGGGGTGTAAAAGTTGGAACGCAGCTCCAGGTAACGGGCGGTTTGCATAATACAATCTCCCAGCGTTTGCTGCACGTTCAGATAAGGCCTTATCTGCCATAGGAGGAGGGCCAGTGCTGCATACCAGGCACTGCCGGCCAGCACCAGTCCTGCAAAAACAAAAGACAGCTGTACAGAATGCTGTGGTTCACCCAGCACAGATACCATCACCAGCAAACAGGCGGTACCGATATTACCACCCCGGTTACCATACACCAGCAGCATCGCAAATACAAAACAGCATCCCATGATCCAGGGAGCCATCAGATAGGGGTAAGGGGCCAGTAATCCGGTACCCAGTGCCGTAAGACATATCAGGATGGAGCTGATTATCAGGCCGTTCCGCTTGTGTATGATCGTACCAGGTACATCTGCCAGTGCAGTACATAAGGCACCCATGGAAATGCCGATCCCGATGTCCAGCTTCCCCATAAAGGCAAAGACAATGGAAGGGACTACCACACTGATGGTAGTACGTAATCCATTACTAAAATGATAACTATATAGAAAACTCTTAATGTCTTTAAGCCAGTGTGCTGTCTGCAAAATGATTTGTCTGTTTGCGGTTTAAACAATTGAGGGCAAAGATAATAAATTAACCAGCTGTGAGCTATGCGGAAAAGAGCTATGAGCCATGAGCTACTAGCTGCTAGCTTTTGTAGTGCTTCCCCACCGTATAAAACTCACAGCTAGTCAATCCAACATGACACCAATAGCTCGCAGCTCATAGCTGGTAGCTCGTAGCTCTTATTTAACACCCCTGATCTAACCGCTTAGTAACGAACCTCTTACCAACCTCTGAAGAACATTTTATTCACATTTGTGCATAAATAATTACTTAACATTATGTGTTCTCACTTAATTTACTCTTTGATTGGGTAAAATTATATCTTTGACGGCTTAACAAAACCTGGAGAATTTGTGCGTTTAAAAACACTAGAAATTAAAGGCTTCAAAAGCTTTGCTGACAAAACCGTTCTGCAGTTTGACGAGGGTATTACCGGAGTGATTGGGCCAAATGGCTGTGGTAAGAGTAATATCATTGACTCCATACGCTGGGTAATAGGAGAGCACAAAATCAGTAACCTGCGGTCTGAAAACCAGGCCGGACTGGTATTCAATGGCTCCAAGTCCAGATCTGCCAGTGGGATGGCTGAAGTAAGCCTGACGTTTGAAAACACCAAAAACATTCTCCCTACCGAGTTTACTACTGTTACCATTACCCGTAAGTTCTATAAGAACGGCGACAGTGAATACCGCCTCAATGATGTGGCCTGCCGTTTGAAAGATATCCATAACCTGTTCATGGACACCGGTATCAGCACCGATTCCTATGCTATTATTGAGCTGGGGATGGTGGATGATATCATCAAGGATAAAGAAAACAGCCGCCGCCGTATGCTGGAACAGGCTGCTGGAATCTCTATCTATAAAACCCGTAAAAAAGAAGCTAAGTCCAAACTGGACGCTACAGAAGGTGACCTGAACAGGATAGAAGACCTGCTCTTCGAAATCAATAATAACCTGAAAACACTCGAAAGCCAGGCCCGCAAGGCAGAACGCTTTTATGAGGTGAAAAAGGAATACCGCGAGATCAGCATTGAGCTGGCCAAAGCGGCACTGGAAGGATTCAATATTACCTATAAGGAGCTGAATGATCAGCAACAAACTGAGTCCGACAGAAAACTGCAGCTGGAAACAGAAATTACGATTGCGGAGGCGGCAGTAGAGGAAGATAAACTGCACTTCGTGGCTAAAGAACGCGAACTGCATGGCATGCAAAAGTCTTTTAACGAACTGGTAGCTACCATCCGTACAAAAGAAAATGATAAGAACCTCGCCAGCCAGCAACTGACCTACCTGCACGAAAGAGAAAAGAATATCAGCGATTTCCTGAATAATGCGGAAAGCCAGGTACAGGGCTTTACCGATTCTATTGCCTTCTCCGAAAAACAATCGGTAGAAGAACAGGAACTGTTTGATACCATGGAAGATGAACTGGAAACCCTCCGCGAAATGGTAGAGGAGAAAAAGGAACGTTTCCATGTGAAAAAACAAGCGCTGGAAAATCAGCGTAATGACCAGCAAAGATGGCAGCGCCAGCAGTTTGAGGCCGAAAAGAAAGTAGCGGTAGCAGATACCTCCGTGCAAAACCTGCAAAGAAGTATCCAGCAGCTGCAGGAAGAAAAGGCCAACCGCCAGACGCAGATCCAGCAACTGGAAGACGAAAAGGAAGGATTGCAGGGTATTCTGGAAAACAGCAAAACCGACCTCGATGGGATGGTGCGCTTCCAGGAAGAAACCAAAGGAAAAATACTGGCTACCCAGGCGGATATAGAAGGACTACGGGATAATCTGGTAGATGAAAACCGTAAGCTGGATGCCAAAAAGAACGAATTTGAACTCTTAAAATCACTGGTAGACAGCCTGGAAGGGTATGCTGAAAGTATCAAATTCCTCAAAAAGAATGAGGAATGGAATAACAAAGCGCCTATTCTGAGCGATATCTTTTTCTGTAAGGAAGAATACCGCACCTGTGTAGAAAACCTGCTGGAACCGTACCTCAGCTACTACGTGGTAAATAATGCCGCAGAAGCGATCCAGGCTATCCAGCTACTGGACCTGCACAAAAAAGGTAAGGCCAACTTCTTTATCCTGGACCAGTTTCATCATCAGAGCGGCGGATTGTTTACGCCTCCGGGTACTGTACCTGCGCTGGAAGTGGTGGAAATTGATGATAAGTACAAAGGCCTTGGACATTATCTGCTGGGCAAAGTATTTATTACAGAAGATGTGGCAGCTATGGATTTTAGCCAGTTGCCTGATCAGGACCTGCTGCTGGTAGAAAAGAGCGGCCGTATGCACCGGGGGAAATATAACCTCAGCGGTGGTTCTGTAGGATTGTTTGAAGGGAAGAAACTGGGTCGTGCCAAAAACCTGGAGAAGCTGGAAGCAGAGATCAAAGACCTGGAAGTGGTAGTCAGCACCCTGCGTCAGCAATTACAGGAAAAACATAATGAAGTACTCGGCTACAACAGTCAGCTGAACGAAAATAATATTAACGCAGCACGCGAAAAGATCAACCAGCTCAGCAACCAGCTGTTTGGTTTGCAGAACCGGATCGAAAACTTTCATCACCTGATAGAATCAGGGGATAAACGGATCGCGGAAATGCAGCAGTCCCTGGAGCAAAACCAGGAAAGCATTTCAGGTGTACGGGATGAACTGGAAGACCTGAACGATAAAGTACAGGAGCTGCAGGAAAACATTGTGGAAGCCGACAGGGCTGCACAGGAAGCAGAACAGCAGTTTAACCAGTCCAACGTGCAGTTCAATAATCAGAACCTGCAACATACCCGCCAGCATAGCAAAGTGCAGGCATTAAAACAGGAACTGGAATTTAAACGCAAACAACTGGCCGACCTGCACGTGCAGATCACCAGCAATAAGACCCAGCTGGAAGATGCGGTGGCCAATATTACAGCTGCTACTGAAAAACTCAGCCAGGCTGAGGATGGATTAATAGACCTGTTCCGCAGAAGGGAAGAAGAAGAAAAAGCCCTGAACGAAAAAGACCAGGAATATTATAACTTCCGCAACCATCTGCAGGAGCTGGAAGCAACACTGCGTGCCAAGCAACGTGCCAAAGAACAGCTGGAAGCACAACTGAATGTTATTAAAGACAAGGTAAATGAACTGAAACTCCAGCTGGCTTCCATGAAGGAAAGGCTGAGCGTGGAATTTAAGGTAAACCTGGACGAAATACTGGATGAGCAGCGTACTTCTACGATCTCGGTAGATGAATTGCAGGGAAGTGCAGAACGACTGAAAAAACGGCTTGAAAATATGGGCGAGATCAATCCTACCGCTATTGAAGCCTACACGGAAATGAAAAAGCGGTATGAGTTTATTCTCGAACAAAAGAACGACCTGGTAACGGCCAAAGAATCGCTGATGGCTACTATCCAGGAAGTGGAATCTACGGCCAATCAAAAGTTCCTGGATACTTTTACTGCCGTAAAAGAAAACTTTATACGGGTGTTTAAAGCCCTGTTTACCGAAGAAGATCAGTGTGATATGATCCTGAGCGACCCGGAAAACCTGGCAGATACCGGTATTGAAATTATTGCTAAGCCCAAAGGTAAACGCCCCGCTGCTATTACCCAGCTGTCGGGTGGTGAAAAGACATTGACAGCTACCGCTTTATTGTTTGCCATCTACCTGATTAAACCAGCCCCATTCTGTATCCTGGATGAGGTAGATGCGCCCCTGGATGATGCCAACGTTGGTAAATTTACCAACATGATCCGCAAGTTTTCCGATAACTCCCAGTTTATTATTGTAACACACAATAAACAAACCATGGCCTCTGTAGATGTGATCTATGGAGTTACCATGCAGGAAGCCGGCGTGAGTAAACTGGTACCGGTTGACTTCAGGAGCCTCAATTAAGAGCCGTTAGCTGTTGGCTTTTAGCTATTAGCTTTCCTGCAAGATTGAGTAAAGACAAAAAAAACCGTAGGCTATGGCTAATTGCTAAAAGCTAACAGCTCTTTTTTTTCACTTTTTCATCGAATTGCTTTTAATTCGCGTAATAAATCTGGTATTGAGCATCATTATATTTTATAACTTTTAATTACAAGCTGCATTACTATGGGAGCATGGGGCACCAGGAATTTTGAAAACGACGGATCACAGGACTGGATATTTGATCTGATGGATAATAAAGATGCCGGAATGGTATCGGATACTTTGGCACGTGTGCTGAATAATAATGAAAACCTGGAGATATCGGATTGTGAAGAAGCATTGGCAGCAGCAGAAGTGGTAGCTGCACTCGCAGGTAAGCCGAGTGAAGACATTCCCGAAGATCCGTTGGACACGCTGGATGTACTGAATATTATTGTGACTTCTTCATTACGTCAGCAGGCAATAGCTACAGTACAAAAGATCCAGACCGCTTCTGAAATGAAAGCGCAATGGGAAGACCAGGGACAGGCGGAAGCCTGGAACGGCGTGCTGAATAACCTGGTTCAGCGCCTGAAAATATAATTAACTTTCTCAGTATGATACTGCCGGTTGTGGACCCACAACCGGCTTGTTTGTTTAGACCCAATTGCTGTTTATATCAGTATGCCTGCAATGGTAGCTGATAAGTAGGAGGCCAGCGTACCACAAAACAGCGCTTTTAATCCTAACCGCGCCAGATCTGCCCGTCTTTCCGGCGCAATCTCTCCGATACCACCTATCTGCATACCCACACTGCTGAAATTGGCAAAACCACAGATGGCGATACTTACGATCAGCAGTCCTTTTTCAGAAATGATAGGTACGGCTTTATCAGTCAGGTTCTTAAAGGCAACAAATTCATTGATGCTGAGTTTTTGCCCCAATAAGGTAGCTACATTATTGACATCGGCATCCGGTACGCCCATGGCCCAGGCCATTGGATAAAACAGCTTGCCGAAGATCCAGTTAAGGCTGAGGTCAAACTGAGGATTGAAGATATGCCCTATCTTGATAAGGCCCCAGTCCAGGAAGGCAATGATGGCAATAAAACCTATCAGCATGGCAATCACATTCATTGCAATTTTAAATCCATCACCGGCGCCATGAGAAATGGCATCTATTACATTGGTATAATTACTCTTTACTTCCAGCTTTACCCGGCCCATTGTCTGGCTTTCTTCCGTTTCGGGATAGAGGATTTTGGATATCACCAGGGCGCCCGGCGCTGCCATCAGGCTGGCAGTGATCAGCTTGGGAGCCAGGTCTAATCCGGCTTCGGCACCCATATTGGCATATACCACTAATATACCGCCCGCTATACAGGCCAGGCTGCCGCTCATAGAGGCCAGTAACTCACTTTTGGTCATGCCCTTCAGGTAGGGACGGATCATCACCTGCGCTTCTACCTGCCCTACAAAAGCACTGGCCACATTACTCAGGGCTTCTGCGCCACTCACCCGCATCACATAGTTCATGGCCCTGGCTATCAAAGCTACTACCCGCTGCATAAGGCCAATATGATATAAAACGGCTACCAATGCACATACGAGGATAATAGTAGCGGTTACATTAAAGGCAAATACAAACCCATTTACCGCATAGTTGCCTATTGTGCCGGTAGGTGGTTGCACTACACCAATGCCGCCATATACAAAAGCGGCTCCCTGACGGGCAAACCCTTCAATCTTTACCATCCCTTTCCCCAGCTGCTGGAAAAACCAGTTCACCGGGGCCACTTTAAAAACCAACAAGGCAATCGCTATCTGCAACCCGATTCCACTGACGACCAGCCTGTAATTAATTTTTTTCCTGTTATTGGAGAACAAAAATGCCAAACCCAGGATGAGGGCAATTCCGATAATGCCTTGAAAGCGTCCCATCATATAGATTAAATAACTAAGTGGTGACGAAGATATGTATTTTATGTATTCAGCATGGGCTACAGCCCATAAATGCCACCTGCCGGTCATCAAAAAAATACCCGCTCCCTTTGAAAATCTCCCGTCAAAGTGTATTTTGGGTTTTTGCAATCGATTTTTAGTAATGAGGAATATAAACTTAATGCATTGTGGATGGGGGATTGTGTTGAGCCTGGGAATGATGTCATGTCAGCAAAAAGGACAGCAGGAAGATAAAAAGGTAACCGATTCTTTGTTGATGCGTCAGCAAATAGGACCGTCGCCTGTACTGGATGCTAAAACCGCGCTGCAGCAAATGCAGGTGGAAAAAGGTATGGAGGTACAACTGGTGGCTGCGGAGCCGCAGGTGATGACGCCGGTAGCCATGACATTTGACGAAAAAGGCCGTATGTGGGTGGTGGAAATGCATGGCTATATGCCGGATACCGTAGGTACGGGGGAAGATATTCCCAGTGGTAAAATAGTGATCCTCGAAGATACCAATGGGGATGGTATCCCGGACAACCGTAAGGTATTCCTCGACTCCCTGGTATTGCCCCGTGCTATCTGCCTGATAGAAAACGGGCTGCTTGTGGCAGAACCACCTAAATTATGGTTTGTAGAAAATAACCAGGATACCCCCGGCAAAAGAACGCTTGTAGATGATAAATATACCGAAGGAGGAAACGTGGAGCATCAGCCTAATGGGTTGCTCCGCGGATTGGATAACTGGATCTACAACGCCAAATCAGATAAACGTTATCGTAAGCAAGGTACTAAATGGTTGAAGGAACAAACCCATTTCCGGGGCCAGTGGGGCATTACCCAGGATAATTATGGCCGCTTGTTTTACAATAATAATTCTGAAAACCTCCTGGGCGATTTCTTTAGCCCTGGCCTGGGCAGTGAGCACCCGCAACAACGCAATGTGGCTGGTTACGACGAAAATATCGTACCTGACAATAAGGTGTACCCCATCAGGACCAACACCGGGGTAAACCGGGGTTATATGAAAGGCATCCTGGACGATAGCCTCCGCCTGGCCAACTTTACAGCAGCCTGTGGTCCGCTGGTATACCGGGGCCATCTGCTGGGCGAAGGATATGAAGGCAATGCTTTTGTGGCAGAACCTTCTGCCAACCTGATCAAACGTAATATACTCACAGATAGTGGTTATATCGTTACCGGCCATCAGGCTTACAAAGGTCACGAATTCCTGGCCAGCAAGGACGAACGTTTCCGCCCGGTAAGCCTTTATGATGGTCCGGATGGAGCATTATATATCCTCGATATGTACCGGGGCATCATTCAGCATAAAACTTATCTCACGCCTTACCTGAAAGCAGAAATAAAAGCCAGGGACCTGTCAGATCCCCTGAATTGCGGACGTATCTACCGCGTAGTACCACAGGGCAAAACTGTTACACCGGTACACATCAATACCCAGCCGGATAGCCTTTTTGCATTGCTGGACCACCCTAATGGCTGGATACGTGATAAAGCACAGCAACTGATCATTGACCGTCACCTGGTACAACTGGAACCGGCATTGCATCAACGCCTGCTGCAAACAGACAAACCGCTGGGATTGATCCATGCACTTTGGACTCTGGAAGGATTGCAGTGCCTGCAATATAAGGAAGTAGCGCCCTTGCTCCGGCAGGGTAATCCCTATATCAAAGCACAGGTATTGACCGTTTTGCCGGGAATCTTACACCGGGGTAATATTGCCGCGGCTATTGCTGATCTGAATGCAGCAGTGCCCAATGTATTCCTGGCGCCTTATATTGCGTATATGCTACCGGCAGTAAAAAAGCTGGATAAAGTGGCGGCCGGAAAGCTGGAGGAGCAGTTGATAAAAACCTACGCCAACGATAAATATGTAGCCGATGGGGTGATCAACAATGCGGCTGATCAGGAAACAGCGCTGCTGAAACAGATCACCGACTGGAACCCGGATACTACACTGGTTATCCGCCAGCGGCTGGAACGGGTGATCAAAGATATCGCCAACCGGAAAAAAGCCCGGATGGACGATGCCCTAACCAAAGAATTTCCCAGAGGTAACCTGATCTTTAAAACAGTATGCCAAACCTGCCACGGAGCAGATGGAGATGGGATACAATCGCTTGCCCCACCACTTAACCAAAGTAATTGGGTAAATGGTGATAAAAATAAGCTGGCAGCCATCGTGTTGTACGGATTAACCGGTCCGGTAATGGTAAATGGTAAAGTGTACAAATCCCCTGAAATTAACGGCGATATGCCCGGTATTGGCAATAATGATGAGTTTTCTGATGCAGATATCGCCCAGGTGATCAGCTTTATCCGCAATGCCTGGAGCAATAAGGCCAGCAAAGTAACCGAGGCAGATATTGTCAAGGTGCGTCAGCAATACAAAGGCCGGCAAAAATCATTTACTGCAGAAGAGTTGAAGTAACTTTACTGATGATCGAGCAATCTGCTCAGTGCATTTTCTAACAGTTTTTTATCGGGTAGGTAGAGCTGATGTTTAGCTAGTAACACTTTGTTGGTTCTACTACTTGTTGCATATTCAACAAGAATAATGGCTCCATGTCAATTTGTGAGACAGTGTCTCACGTTTTGGGGAACTGTTATATAATTTTCTCATATATAATAGATTGGATCTACTGAATCTTTTGCCGTAGGACTTAGTAAGGTCTTTCGACAGCTTGTCAAATAACTGACTGCCATATTCAGCAATGCGAATATACTTTAAGCTATCTTATGTAAGAGGCTTTTGCGAATTTCAGTTATCAAATCAGGGAGCTAACATTAAAATACCCTGGAGGTGCAGTGGAGAGAAACCCGGCAGCTCTAAATATGAAGAAAAAGTAAGCTATTCAGATTATGGGGTATTAAAATTAAAAAATCGAAACTCTTTTATCTATTGGCCAATGTAAATGTATTTTTCATTTTTTGAAGGTCTTCGAATTGCGCCTCTAAACTTTTTTGCATTGTGGCTATATTACTTTTAGTATATTTTGAGTTTTTTACTTTTTGATATAGATTATCGGATAGGTTTGTATCTTGGGATTCTTTTAAACCCTCAATATAGCTTCTATAAGTAATGCCCTGGTACAGTTCAATATCTAAGGCATTTCTTTTAATGGCATACTCAGTCATTATACAACTTACTTCTTTTGACAGTTTTTGTGTGGCCAGAAATAGAGCTAAGAAATTTTTCTTCTCTTCTGTTGGTTCAGCATAGAATGTTTTGGTAAATGTTAACCATGCAATAATTAAACTTGCTATAGCTATTGTTATTTCCATAATATTATATTGATTTGGGATAGGGTAGCATCTCGGTTAGCAGAAAGTGTTCATCATTATCAGACACAAATATTTTCCTAACTGGATGTCCTAAAACTAGCTACCCAGCAAACACAAAATCAAACAACTCTTTAGGCTGTATATCCAACCCTTTCGCCAGCGCATATACCACAGATAAAGTTGCTGCATGTTCGCCATTAATTACACGATACACCTGCTTGGTCTCAATATTACTATGGGCTGCAACCTCTTCCGGGGTCTTTCCTTTAGCATCTAATAGTTTCTTCAAGTTTTGACCGAAAGCCGTTATATAAGCTTGATTTTTAGTTTTCACAGGCTCAAAATCCTACTAAACCAGTTAATCAAGAGCTTTAAGCTCTTCTATCTTTTTGTAAAAGTCAGAAAGTGTAATGTTGAAATATTTGCAAAGTGCAGCTATTGTGCTGACAGTAGGATTAGCATTAGCTGTTTCTATTCGGCCAACATGAATATTGGTATCATTGTACACTTCTTCCTGACTAACGTCTTTAGCGTCTCTTAATTCTTTAAGAACCGTAGCTATTCCTCTTAAAAGCGTATCGTTTTTTATTTGCTTCGCCATTATTATACAAGATGGGAAGAAATAATTTTTCAAATAATGACTTATTTGTCATTATTTCACTATATTCGTATTGTCAATTGGATACCAGTATACGTAATTTGATATGACTCTTTATGACTAAGTAAAGATGGTCTACACACCCCATTTTAAATAAACTCATATTAGTAATGGTTGATTTTTTGGCACTCGCGTGCTGATAGGGGAGTTGTATTGCATAGGTAATTAGTATTTATTCACTTTAAATATGCTCTTATGGAAAATCTATTAACCATCTTAAACCGGATTACAGCATATGGCACCTCATCGGGCATTGTTGAGCTTTTTGAGTATGAGCTATGCAATGTAATTGGTAGTACAGCTGCTAATGGCTGGTCGGCAGATCAGCGGGCGGATTTTATGATGTTTTATACCTTATTTAGCACAAATGCTGTTGCTGCATTTAACGTTCGGGATGCATTAAGACAAGCGCATACTGAGAATTTAACCAAGGAGCTGGCAATAGAGCTGGAAAGCGATCTGTATGAATTATCAAGTTTGAGTGCCGGATTAGAGCTGGACGAATTGGAAGCAGCACTTGATCTGTATATAAATATACTGGTGGATGAAGATAACGGGATGGAAGGCACGGTAACCACAATTGTGGGGCATTACTTTAAAACATTTTTTCTAACACTACACGCTTTAGATATTGAAAAACGGATTAAAATAGCTCAAAGGTCTGTTACCCCTTTAAAGATGGCATTATGAACACCAATAAACAAGCCCCCAATAGATTATTTGCATTGCATACCGCATTTTCTCAACTACCTATATTACTCCGGGAACAGGTTTGCGAGGAATGTAAGTACACGCTTCCTCATTTCTACAGGAAGATGCGATGTGTTGATACGCATGTAAGTGGTAAGTTAGTACCAGCATTTAGTAAAATGGAAAAGCGGAAGATCCATGAAATCGCTGAACGAATTACGAGGGAGCTACTTGCAACGATTTTAAGTAGTTCCGATAATTAAATGGTATTGGGTACAACATTCATACGATAATGGCGCTGGGTTTCCTGGTGTCATTATCGTATGATAATCAACATGTTACTGAAACGCTTAGTCAAATATCCGGCAATAGGAGTTTAGTCTTCCACTTTCTCATATTCCAGGGTACCTGTTTTGTCGTTGGAGATGATCCTTTTTTTCGCGTCAAAGTATTCTACATCAAAAGTCAGCGAGATGATACTGATCTTGATGGTAAGCTCCTTGTTATCGTCAGAGAGCTTCCATTTACCTTTCCGCGAATTATCACCATTAACGCCTTTAAATACACCATCTTCCATAAAAATTTGATAAGTATCTTCGGGTGTCTTTACAACCCCGCCTTTGGTTTCTTTGACGAGTTTCCATTTCCCTATTAGCTCTTTTGAGGTTTGCGCATTGCTCACCAAACTAATCATACAAAAGGAAAGAAGTGTAAGTAAGATTTTCATATTTTCAAGTTTATATGCTTGTAAGTTAATAAAATAAGAAATTTCAGCAAGGACAGACAATAAAGGGCCTATTTTTTAACATTCTGTTTATTAACGAATAACTGATTGATATTAAATAAAAGCCGTACCTTTGCGACAGCATAATGCATATTTCTTGAACAAGGCAGTAAACATATCACCTTTCTTTCGCAAAAAGCAACGGGCTGTAAAAGCTCCGTCCGGCTTCTTGCTGCCTTTTTTATCTTGTCCCAAAGACTTCAACAAGTAAGCCCCGGCAACGTTTATCTTTTCACAGTTGTTCCGGGGGATAATTTTATCAATTATCAATTACAGGAAATAGGTATGAATGAAACAGTGTGCGGAGGATGCCTGTTAGCATTCCCGGACATGACATACTTCATTCAGCGCAGTATTTGATCATTTATTAATTGTCTCTTTTTTTTCCAAAACAATCTTTTCCAAAACAGTTTTACTAAAATCAATTTTATGAATCATCGGATTGCACGGTGGGCGGTTTATCTTTTATGTTTTTTGCTGGATGTTACGGTAGCCGTATGGCTCTGGAACGGTAACACCAGCGGTTGGATTTTATTACCTGTGGCGCTGGCGTTAACAATAACCACTATTTATCACCGGCTACAGAACAAACATACTTTATTACGCAACTACCCCGTATTGGGAGGGCTGCGATATTTACTGGAGCAGATACGGCCTGAAATGAGGCAGTATTTTTTTGAATCAGATACCGACGGACGCCCTTTTAACAGGCGCCAGCGTGCGGTAGTATACCAGCGGGCCAAAGACGTGAAACAAACCGTGGCTTTTGGTGCGCTGGACAATATGTATGATCCCGGATATGAGTGGGCGGCACATACGTCTTTCCCGGTAAAAGTAACGCCGGAATCTATGCGTGTTACCATTGGAAATGAACAATGTGCACAGCCTTATGATGCCAGCTTGCTGAATATCAGTGCCATGAGTTATGGTGCATTGAGCAAAACAGCTATCCAGGCATTAAATGGCGGGGCTAAACTGGGCGGATTTGCCCATAATACAGGAGAAGGTGGCGTAAGCCCTTATCACCTGCAGCATGGTGGCGATCTGATCTGGCAGATAGGTACGGGCTACTTCGGCTGCCGGGATGATGAAGGTAATTTTTCTCCGGAAGTATTTGCAGCTACAGCGGCACACCCGGAAGTGAAGATGATAGAACTGAAATTAAGTCAGGGCGCCAAGCCGGGGAAAGGCGGGGTATTGCCTGCTGCTAAAAATACGCCTGAAATTGCGGCTATCCGTAAGGTAAAGCCACACGTAAGTGTGTTGTCTCCTGCCGGGCACAATGCATTCAGCAATGCTTACGAGATGATGGCGTTTATTCAATCCCTGCGCAAACTGAGCGGCGGCAAGCCCGTAGGCTTTAAGCTGTGTGTAGGACGTGAAAGTGAGTTTGAAGCTATTTGTACCGCTATGGTAAATACAGGCATCTATCCTGACTTTATCACCGTAGATGGGGCAGAAGGGGGCACCGGTGCGGCACCACTGGAATTTACCGATTCTATTGGGATGCCACTGTATGATGCACTGGCTATTGTGGTCAACCTGCTTAAAAAGTACGATCTCAAAAAGCAGGTGCGTGTACTGGCTAGTGGTAAGATCATTACCGGCTTTGACATTATGAAAGTATTGGCACTGGGAGGGGATGCCTGTTATAGTGCCAGGGGAATGATGCTGGCACTGGGATGCATTCAGGCATTGCAATGTGATAGTGGCAGCTGCCCGGTAGGTATTGCTACGCAGGACCCTTCTTTATATCAGGGGGTGGAAGTAACGGATAAAAAAGTGCGGGTAGCTAATTTCCACCGCAATACCATTTATGCACTGGCAGAACTAATGGGGGCCTGTGGGTTTGCTACCGCAGAAAAAGTAGATCCGGCTGCTGTATACCGCAGGATCAACCGTACCCTGGTACTGTCCTATAAAGACATTTATACGCCTGGTAAAGGCTTGCAACTATACCAGGATAATTCAATAAACAATTAAAAACTGGTTAACATGAAACTAAAAAAGATCAATGTTACAGCCCATGATTACGAGATATTAAAAACCTTGTGTCAGCAAACCGGTGGCAGCAGCAAGCTGCTGGAAGAGCTGGAAAGGGCTACGATCAAAAAAAGTATATCCGACGACGTGGTAAGACTTAATTCCACCCTGGAATTTAAGGACGAACGTACAGGAAAAGTGCGGGAAGTACAATTGGTGCTGCCCGCACTGGCAGACATCCAGAAAAGCAGGATTTCCATCTTATCTCCGATAGGTACTGCTTTATTAGGATACAGCATTAATGATGTTGTGGATTGGGAAGTACCTGCTGGTAAAACCAAACTGCATATTATTAGTGTCAAACAGGAACAGGAAACTGAAAAAGCTCCTTCATAATAAAAATCCCGGTCGCTCTGCTGCGTAACCGGGATTTTTATTTGGGAGCAATATCCGCTATTTCCACGTTTATTTCACTTCAAAATTATTCTGTTTACTATATTCTTCCTGCTCTGTAATCAGCCTGGACTGCGCGTCTACGAGCGCATTGTTCTTTTCGATGATGATTTTATTAGTGGCATCCCGCTGGGCTTCTGTGGCATCTGCACGCAGCAGGGCTTTGTATTCGTTGGAAATAAGCCCCGCAATACCCTGGAAGTAAGCGAGTGCATTGGTCTTGAAACTTTCCCCGCTGGTACCGGCAGGGGCCAGCTTATTGAGTTTGGCCAGCTCCGCTTTTACAGTATCTTCCAGTTTCTGCCGCTCGGGTTCCAGTGAGTTTAACTGGCTTTTGTCGGTGGCATCCACTTTCATACTAAAATCCTGGAAAGCTCTTACAATTACGGTTTGCGCCTGCACAATCTTTTCGTTGAAATCATATGGGGCAGTGGCATTATTACAAGCGGTAAACAAAAACAGGTTGGCAAACAGCGCAATGAATAAGTTTTTCATACTTGACTACATTTATGGTTAATGTGTAAATAATCCTGTGTTGCTATACGATACCATTTAAGCGCCTCAGGGTCTATTCTCAAATCCGGACGAAAACGCATAATGCCTTTTATAAAATGTCGCTTAAGGGCATTGCCATCCGGTGTGAAGAAAACCCGAAATGCCACTGCCTGTATGCTTGTATTTCCTGATTCGTCTTTTATAAAAACGCAGAGTTCACTATTAGTTTCGGTGTAACCCTGATCGGTGAAAAGGACATCATACGCACCACCTTCATTATTGACGTCCAACGATTTGTAAAGCAGCGACAAAGCCGGCGCATCTTTGCCATATTCATGCAATCCATTATCATCTACCAATATATCAGTATATTTCGGTGCTTTCGAACGGAGCGTTACCAGGAGTATCGTCAGCAATAAACAAAAAGCACCAATAGAAAAACCTAATACCAACAGGCGTTTGCCGGTAGCTCTTATGTCGAAAGACATAACGGTTGCCACTAAAAGCGCTATTAACATCAAAACAAAAAAACTCAACAGCACCGTTTTTAGCGTAAGAGTCCATCCCATGTTGGGTTTGGAATGCATCTTTTCAAAGTTTTCCTGGGCTGGTAACATGGCTTTGTAATGTATGAAATTGTTAATGACGCATTTAAAGGTACAGATTTATCAAAGGTGATGCCCCTTTATTGGCTATCCGGAAATTTTTTTATTTTTCTTCAGGTTTACTCAGACAACACCTATATTTTAGTGTTTAATTTTTTTAGGAAAATGAAAATATTTTTTCTGTTACTGTCTCTTGGCACCGGAATAGTTGCCAATGCGCAGCAGCAACCGGATAATGAACCTTTAAGGATTCCCTATAACAGGTTTGTACCCTTGCAGGGAACTCCCTATACGGTAGCCTATAAGGTGGATACAACAAAAAAGGGTATCGGTACGCGGCACATGCTTTTTCTCAACAAACAGGATACTACCAGGGTGGAATATCCTGATGGTTCAATGCTTTGGGATATCCACCAGGTGAAAATAGATCAATTTCACCTCAACAAGGTGGTGGCACTGGTTAATCGAAAGAATAACCAGCGTATCCATAAGCATATTAATATCTGGGAGCCCCCGTTGAAATTGTACGTACTTTCTTCAGATGGAAGCACAAACCAGCAGCTGACACCCAACGTATTTTTTGTGAACACTTATGTTGTTGATAGCAATAAGGCCACTATTGTCTGTCACGGCTTTTTCGATAACAATGCCAATGAAAAGCTGGATCGTAAGGATACGAAAGATACACTGGTGTATGACCTCGTTACTCTTAAACAGGTGGCAGGTGCCGTGCGGTAATATCACTGAAAAACAGATTATTAGCTCTTGAAAATTAAATGTCCACGTTATGCTTCGCAGAGATTTCCTGAAAACTACTGCCAAGGCGGGAGTTGCCTACTCCGCTTTACCCTTGTTGCCCGCTTTGCAACGTACCGCCAGTTACCGGCTGGCATTGATAGGTACCGGCTGGTGGGGCATGAACATCTTACAAAGCGCCCTTCAGCATGGTAATTGCAAACTGGTAGCGATATGTGATGTAGATAAGCGCCAGATGATCGCCGCCCTTACAAAAATTGGTACCCTAACTGCCGACAAGCCTAAAACGTATAACGATTACCGTGAACTCCTGCATAAGGAAAAACCGGAAATCGTCATTGTGGCCACACCAGACCATTGGCATCCGCTTATCATGATTGCGGCGGCAGAACAGGGGGCACACGTGTATGTAGAAAAACCTATCGGACACACCATCAATGAAGGGAAAGCCATGGTAAAAGCTGCCCGGAAATACAACCGGGTAGTACAGGTAGGTACGCACCGGAGAGTGTCGCCACATAATATTTCCGGGATGAATTTTCTGAAATCCGGTAAGCTGGGTAAAATAGGGATGGTACGCGCTTTTGTACACTACCCCGGCGGCCCTGGCCAAATGGTTCCTGATACCGCACCTCCGGAAGGACTGGATTGGGAGATGTGGTGCGGTCCGGCGCCCTTACGGCCTTATAACCCCACCATGCACCCAAAAGGCTTCCGGTCTTACCAGGACTATGCCAACGGGCAGCTGGGCGACTGGGGCATCCACTGGATGGACCAGATCCTCTGGTGGACAGAAGAAAAATATCCCCGCAAGATCTTTTCCACAGCCGACCGCTTCATCAAAAAAGATAATACCGATGCGCCCGACACGCAGAACGTCATCTTTGAATTTGAATCCTTTACTGCTGTCTGGGAACACCGGCAGTACGGTGGCAATGAGGCGGAGAAAGCGAATGTAGGCTGCTATTTTTATGGTACGGAAGGTACCTTTCATATGGGATGGGAAGATGGATGGACCTTTTATCCTTCTGACAAAAACAAACAGGTACTTCATGAAGGCCCTAAGCTGCATTATCCTGATGGCCAGAACATCCCCGAACTATGGGCCGATTTTATGAGCGCTATTGAACAAAAACGTACGTCTGTATGTGATATTGCCATCGGACACCGGTCTACCAATATGAGCCTGCTGGGTATGCTGTCGCATAAGCTGGGACGCAGTATTGAATGGGATGGTGAGAAAGAACTGATCCTGAACGATGTGGAAGCCAATAAGCTGCTGCAGCGGAAATACAGAGGCAAGTGGGAGTACCCGGTATAAAATGCATCCTGCAATCTGGTGTAAACATGATAGCTCCTGGTCAACAGGTCAATAAATCAAAACGGCTCAAATGTGCACGATAGCGTGACGCATTTGAGCCG
Source organism: Chitinophaga sp. H8 (assembly GCF_040567655.1). Classification (NCBI taxonomy): domain Bacteria; kingdom Pseudomonadati; phylum Bacteroidota; class Chitinophagia; order Chitinophagales; family Chitinophagaceae; genus Chitinophaga; species Chitinophaga defluvii. Next base: position 1,231,961 of record NZ_JBEXAC010000001.1, read on the forward strand.
TTGAACGATCAGGCAGGCTGATCTTAATTATTTTGCGAGCAACTCTTCATCAGAAAATACCACATCGGTGTAATCCATGATTTCATTGTATACGGTATCTCTTTCTACCGGTCTTCTGCCGGCTTGTTTGATCAGCATAGCCAGCTGTGCGGTATTCATCGCCGGGCGCTGCTCTTCCGCACCTGCCATGGAGTAGATCTTGGTGGTATCGTCAATGGTACCATCCAGGTCATTAACCCCATAAGAGAGCGTGAGTTGTGCGGTACTTCTGCCCAGCATAGGCCAGTAGGCTTTCAGGTGGGGGAAGTTATCCATATACAGGCGGGCAATGGCATACAGCCGAAGGTCTTCTATGATAGAGGTTTCCGGTATATGCGACAGGTCATTGTCTTTATTCCGGAACTTCAGTGGGATAAAGGTGTTGAAACCATGTGTTTCATCCTGCAGGGAGCGCAGGCGCTCCATATGGTCTACCCGGTGCCAGAACTCTTCCACATGGCCATACAGCATGGTGGCATTAGTATGCATGCCCAGCTGGTGCGCTGCTTTATGAATGCTTAACCAGCCGTCTCCATCTACCTTATCATGGCATATTTTGGCACGTACCTCCGGATGGAAGATCTCCGCACCACCACCTGGCAGGGATTGCAGGCCGGCATCATGCAGGATACGCATCCCTTCTTCTATGCTCACTTTAGCCTTGCGGAACATATAGTCCAGCTCTACCGCCGTAAAACCTTTAATATGCAGGTCCGGACGGTGAGCGGATATTTTCTGAATCAGTTCAATAAAATAAGCAAGGTTCATTTTTGGATGCACGCCGCCTACAATATGTACTTCTGTAACGGGTTGTCCATCGTATTTTTTAACAATGTCCAGCATTTCATCGATGCTTAATTCCCAACCGTCTTCCTTGTTTTTATACAAGCGGGAATAAGAGCAGAAGTTGCAGGTGAAGATGCAAACATTGGTAGGTTCTATATGAAAATTGCGGTTGAAGTAAGTTTTGTCTCCATGCAATCGCTCCCGTACATGATTGGCTAAGGTGCCTAAAAATCCCAGTTCGCCTTTCTCAAATAATAATACCCCTTCTTCGGGTGTAAGTCTTTGCTGGTTTAACACTTTTTCAGCAATGCTTTTCAGTGCAGTATCTAAATTAGCTTGTTGGAGGAGTGTTTGAACAGCCGGAAAATCTTGTCGCTTCGTCATCTTACTTTCAATATTTTAATAGTCTTGGCCCTGTTCCTATAAATTAATTTTACAAAATAAACACCATTTGGCTCATTTACCAAATTAAAGGTGAACCGGTTGCTGCGGTTGATCGCCGTGGCCGGTTGCCGTGCTACCAGTTGCCCGGCGGTGTTATATAACGCAATTGCCTCCAGGTCTTCCGGGACAGTGAGGAAGGTAACGTATACCAGCCCATCGGTGGGATTGGGAGTTACCAGTACGCCTTGTTCCTTCAGATGCGGATTTACTTCCCTGTCTATCATCCGGATATTATCCAGGTAAATATTGTTTTCTGCATTGGAAGTATTGCGGAATATCACCTGGAATTTCCCCAGCCGGGCAAAGGTGGTGAGGTCTATAGAATCCCTGCGCCATTCACTGGCGGTAGGTATAAATTCTGTTTGTATGGCAGTAGGCCGCGTAATCAGGTTGGGGCCCCATTTCTTATATACGCTGGTGAGCGATTTGGTGCAGTCGGTACTGATAAATATTTCCAGGGTATCCCATACATTATTGAGTGTTTTGGGATCTGAATATACGGCAGCGGCAAGATCAAAGAAGAGGAATACGGAATCCTCCTGTTTGCTGTCAAATACCGGGCTGATCAGGTCATCTATCTGCCCATTTACTGCATAGCCCAGGTTGCGCATTACTACGGAAGCGCTGCCGGATTGGGCTGCATCCCGGGTCAGTTCCCAGGTGAAGCTCTTGTCGGGATTAAAGATTTCCCAGCCTGCCGGAGGGTAGGTATTGCTTTCAAAACCTTCCAGGAAGGGCAGGGTAGCGTCGGCATCATAATGGAAGGAGCCTACGGTAGTATCATTTTCAGGTACCTGGTCGGGTACCCCGTTGGGTAGCATGGTATATGCCCGGAGGGTATGCGTACCGATAGCCACAGTAGCCGGGGGCAATTGTACGGTGGTTTGCTGCAGGCTGGTAAGTGTACCAGTCCACTGATAGGTGACAGGTGTTCCGTTGTTCACGGTGTAGGCGATCGTTACCTGCTTGAGTGGGAGGGCGCCTTTATTTTTCAGCACCACCACAGGAGCGATACCATTATCACATTGTTTGCCTACCGGGGCATTGATTTGTGTAATCGCTGCATCCTGGTTATTCAAGGCTACGGGAGAGCAGCCTTGGGAAGTAAGCAGGGAGGCCCGCATATTTTCCAGCACAAAACGCATCCGGTCTACCTGCCCGGCAGTAAACAGCTGCATACAGGCATCGTCAGAATAATCCATGAAGTTCATGAACATGATACCGGGAGCGGTGGGGCTACAGGCATCTGTAGTAGGGAATGGGAGGCAACCGAACGAGCGTTTCCCCTGTTTGGGGGTATCCGCAATGCCATCATCTACGTCGCAGCTTTCCCGGGTACCACCAGCGTCATCATCTCCCCAGATATGCCGTAATCCGAAATAATGCCCAATTTCATGGGTGGTAGTCCTCCCCAGGTTAAACACCGGTTGTGCGGTGCCTGTGGTGCCAAAAGCAGTGTACAGGATCACCACACCATCTTCATCGGCAGGAAATCCGCTGTTGGGAGCGGTGGCTACCCCCAGGTTGTTGGCATCCAGTTTACATACCCAGATGTTCAGGTATTGGTCCGTATTCCAGGCATCGGCGCCGCCAGTGTTTTTATGTTTTACGTCTGGCGCGCTGTTTGTAATGGAAAACTGGGTACGGCTGGTCTTAACCCGTACGATACCTGAGGTAGGATCATCTTCGGGGGTACGCTGCGCCAGGCAAAACTGGATCTGCGCATCGCCTATCAACGGCTGCCATACGGCAGGTACCTGGTGAATGTTTGCATTCGTGGCAGAAAAGTCCTGGTTCAATACCGCTATCTGCGACATCACCTGTTCATCAGTTACCAGGTCAGGGTTTTCTAAAACAATATGTACCACTACCGGGATGGTAACGGTTTGATTAGCAGCCGTGCTGCGCAGCATGGAATTGAACCGGCGTTGTGTCTGGCCCTGGACCATCCTGTTTTCCGTAGCCTGGAGCTGTTGTAAGAGCCTGGGATTGTCTTTTATTTTTTGCTGTATAACATCCGCCGTAGCACAGGTACGCTGTGCTTTTGCCGGCAGCAGGGATATCAGGCAAAGGAAGATCGTAAAGATATTGCGCAAAGGATGATGGTTTGCTTTATAAAGATCAGTTTCTGATGGAAAGATACAATCTTAGTTTGATGATTTTTCATACGACAGGAAGGTGAAGACTATCCGGACCGACTACTTAAAATTATTTTCGCAGCAATAGAATTTTTTTACTTTTATCAGGATTAAGAAAAACCTAAACACCCCCGACATCATTTATGATCAAAGCGATAAACCGCATCAGACAACGATATACTTTCCGGCAGGAACAGCGCAATGCGGCTGCTATTATTGCCGCATGGGAACAAAGCGGCAAGCCGGCACCCTCTCCCGGAGTCCGGAAACAACAGATCGTCCGGGAATACCAGGCCCAATACCAGCTGCACACGCTGGTAGAAACCGGTACTTTCCTGGGAGATATGATTGCCGCCCAACTACCCAATTTTACGAGGCTGATTTCCATAGAGCTAAGTGAACGGCTGTACCGGGATGCCCGCAAGCGCTTTAAAAACGACGCCAAAGTGGAACTGTACCAGGGAGACAGCGGCAAAGTATTGCCCCGGATACTGCCTACCATTCAGGAAAAAGCCCTCTTTTGGCTGGACGGGCACTATTCGGCAGGGATTACTGCCCTGGGCGATAAATATTCTCCTATCGTAGAAGAGCTGGAGGCTATTTTCCAATACAACATCGGGCATATCCTGCTCATTGACGATGCCCGCTGCTTTACCGGGGAAGAAGGCTATCCCACTTTAGCAGGACTGGAACAACTCATTAAAAGCAAACATCCGGCGTATTCGATGACGGTGGCAGACGACGTTATCCGCGTCACTCCATAAACTACCCTCATTCCGCCGAATATTGCGGAAAAGCCTGGCAGTCACCACTGCCAGGTTTTTTTTTGCCTTTTTGCAGGCAAAACCATCTCAAAACTACCCTAAAGCCCAGGCAAACACTGATAATACCTCAAAATAAAGCCCTTATAAAGTACCCTTAAAGGCTAAATAAAGCCAGGATAAAGCCTATCTTTTTAACTGGGTCTTATCTGGGCTTTATATAGGCTTCATATAGGCTTTATATAGGCTTTATCTATAAGGAAAGGTACTATGAGCCTGGGTTTAAGGTATGGTTTGATTGCAAGTTGACTACTGGGAGAGGGTTTTGGGGCAAATAGCGGGGACAAAAAAAAGCCGTTTCCTGAGGAGGAAACGGCTTCTTCACTTTTATAAGCTATGTCTTACAGGTGTGACTGTATTTTTTTATCCAATACTGATTTAGGAACAGCACCTACTTGTTTATCTACAACCTGGCCACCCTTTACGAACAGGATAGCTGGAATGCTGGTGATACCGTAGTTGATAGATAACTGCGGATTCTGGTCCACGTTAACTTTACCGACGTTAACTTTACCAGCATAATCTTTAGACAGTTCTTCGATAACTGGTCCAATAGCGCGACAAGGGCCACACCATTCTGCCCAAAAGTCAATCACGCTCAATTTATCGGAGCTTAATACTTCTGTCTGAAAGTTCGCATCAGTGAATTCTAAAGCCATATTAATTTTATTTTATGTTTAAAGTTTGTTGTATGTTATTGTTTGTCTAAAAGCTGCATTTGCAGACTATCTAACCCTTCAATAATCAATCCGAAGTCAAAATTACTGCATTTTTGACACCCTACTTATTGATAGTTTCTATATACACATCAATATCCGGTTGTTTGGTCAAGAAATGCGCCAACTCGTCATTCATTTCAATATGCTTGTTAAAGGTCCGCATTTTAACGGTGAGATCATTGTCTTTGTCAATGAGTTGCAGAAATAATTCGCTGGCGCCTGGATACTTGCCGGCATTGTCACTCAGGAAATCTACAGTTTCCCGGGTAATATGCCGGGGCATGGTAACCAGTACCACTTGTTTGGTATGCGTTTTTTTCACTTCCTGCAATAACTGCATGCTGCTTACCTTAAACTCATACTCATTATCATTGAAGCGCTTGGACTTAAATCCTCCATTGATAAACAGGCACAGGCCGGGTTTCATATAAGCCGCAAAGCGGATGAAATCTTCACTCCACAAAGCAAATTCAAATTTGCCGCTGTAATCCTCAATAGTCATTACTCCAAACTGCCGGTTGTTGCGGGATATCCTTTCCATCGCACTGGTAATGTATACTGCCAGGCGGAAATTCCTTTCCCGGGCACGCCCGCCGGTACTTCCGGGAGTAGAGATCTCTGTTTGATATTCCACCAATTCCTGTACGGTATTCATGTGGTAATGTTTCAGCTCGAACCGGTAGTCGTCCAGCGGATGACCGGAGATATAGATCCCGGTTACCTCTTTTTCATTGTTTAGCTTTACGATCAGGGGCCAGGCATCACAGGGAGCTATTTTAGGCGGCTCAATATCCGGCATTTCTTCCGCACCAAAAAGGCTGCCCATGGAAGAGGAGCCGGCAGATACCTGGTTACCGAATTTTACGATTTTGTCGAGTCCGGTAGTTGTGTCGCCATCCGGTTTATGAAAATACTGGGCACGGTGCAGTTCCGGGAACAAGTCAAAGGCGCCGGACATTGCCAGGGCTTCCAGCGACTTTTTGTTAACTGCCCGTTGATTTACCCGTTTGATAAAGTCGAAGATACTTTTGAAGGGGCCTTCTTTTTCCCTTTCTTCCAGCAGGTTTTCTATCGCCGCTTCACCCACACCTTTCAATCCACCCAGGCCAAAACGTACCTGCCCTTGTTTGTTTACCGCAAACCCTTTAAAAGATTCATTGACATCCGGCGGCAATACGTCGATGCCCATCCGCTTGGATTCTTCCATGAAGAAGGTGATCTTTTCAATATTGCTGGCGCAGTTGAGTACGGCAGCCATATATTCGGCAGGGTAGTGGGCTTTGAGGTAGGCCGTTTGATAAGCTACGAAAGCATAGCAGGTAGAGTGCGATTTATTGAACGCGTAAGAGGCAAAGGCTTCCCAATCCGTCCATACCTTATCGCATACTTTAGGATCGTGGCCATTTTTGGCACAGCCTTCCATAAACTGCGCCTTCATCTTATTCAGTACGGCAATCTGCTTTTTACCCATCGCCTTACGCAGTACGTCGGCATCTCCTTTGGAGAAGTTGGCCAGCTTCTGGCTCAGCAGCATCACCTGTTCCTGATATACGGTAATACCGTAGGTATCATTGAGGTATTCCTCCATTTCCGCGATATCGTATTGCACAGGTTCCAGCCCGTGTTTACGACGGATAAAAGAAGGGATGTACTCCAGTGGACCCGGACGGTACAAGGCGTTCATGGCAATCAGGTCATCAAATCTATCCGGTTTCAGTTCCCGCAGGTATTTCTGCATCCCGGTAGACTCAAACTGGAAGGTAGCGTTGGTTTCGCCACGCTGGTAGAGGTCAAATGTTTTGGCATCATCCAGGGGAATATTGTCTATTTCAATTTCTACGCCGTGGTTCTGTCGGATCAGCTGCAGGGCGCCCTTGATGATGGTGAGGGTTTTCAGCCCCAGGAAGTCCATTTTAATAACCCCTGCGGACTCGATAATACTACCTTCAAACTGGGTAACCAGCAGGTCGGAGTCCTTGGCGGTAGATACCGGGATGAGGTCGTACAGGTCCTTGGGGGCAATGATGATCCCCGCAGCATGGATACCGGTATTACGTACAGACCCTTCCAGGTTGCAGGCCTCGCGGAGTACTACACCGGGCAGGTCGTCGCCCTGGTGGATGGCGCGGAGTTTTTTTACATTCTCCAGGTCTTCTCCCATAAGTCCTTCCTTGTCGGACAGGCTTTTATCCCCTTCCAGGGGAGCAAAGATGATACGGTTCAGCTCAATACCGGGTTTGTCGGGTACCAGCTTGGCCAGGGCATTGGATTCGATCAGGGGCAGGTCCATTACACGGGCCACGTCCTTGATACTCATTTTTGCTGCCATAGTACCATAGGTGATGATCTGTGCTACCTGGTTACGGCCATATTTTTCAACTACATAGTCAATTACTTTCTGACGGCCTTCATCATCGAAGTCCGTATCAATATCCGGCATGCTTTTACGTTCCGGGTTCAGGAAACGCTCAAACAGCAGGTTGTATTTAATAGGGTCAATATTGGTGATACCTATGCAATAGGCTACGGCAGATCCGGCAGCAGAACCACGGCCGGGACCGATAAATACGCCGATATCGCGTCCGGCTTTGATAAAGTCGGCCACAATGAGGAAGTACCCTGCAAACCCCATGTTCTCGATTACCTGGAGCTCAAAGTTGATACGTTCCTCTACTTCCGGTGTCATTTCCTGGTACCTGGTGCGTGCTCCTTCATACGTGATGTGGCGCAGGTATTGGTCCTGGGTGATAAATTCCCGCGGAATAGGGAAGTTGGGCAGCAGGATATCGCGTTTAAGGTCCAGCAGCTGTACCTTATCTACGATCTCATTGGTATTATCAATAGCCTGCGGCAGGTCATGGAAGAGTTTGGTCATCTCTTCCGTGGTTTTGAAGTAAAACTGGTCGTTATAAAAAGCGAAACGTTTGTTCTTCATCCCTGCATCATCATCCGCAAACTCCTTCATGGTAGGCGTGCTCTGCTTTTCACCGGTGTTGATACAAAGCAGGATATCATGGGCATTGGCATGCGCCTGGTCCACATAGTGAGAGTCGTTGGAGGCAATGATCTTTACATTGTATTTGGCTGCAAACCGTATCAGCACTTCATTCACCTTTTCCTGTTCCGGAATACCATGACGTTGCAGCTCTATATAAAAATCATCCCCGAAAATATCCAGCCACCATTTGAATTCCTTTTCACCGGCTTCTTCTCCGTGTTTGAGAATCGCTTTGGGCACAGAAGCCCCCAGGCAGCAGGTGGTAGCGATCAGCCCTTTATGATATTGGAGGATCAGTTCTTTGTCAATACGCGGATACTTACCGTACATCCCTTCCATGTATCCCAGGGAACACAGTTTGATGAGATTACGGTAGCCTTCATCATCCTTGGCCAGTAATACCTGGTGATAGCGGATATCTTTTTCCTCCCGCGTAAACGAACGTTTATGCCTGTTCTCTACGATATATACCTCACAGCCAATGATGGGCTTCACCTTCAGCCTTTTATCCTTTGGATCGCCGGGATTGAGTTTGTTATTATATGCCTCTGCCACAAACTGGAAAGCACCAAACATATTGCCGTGATCTGTGATCGCCAGTGCAGGCATATTGCTCGCCATCGCTTTCTTATACAGCGACTTGATATCAGCCGCACCATCCAGCAGGGAGTATTGTGTGTGTACGTGTAAGTGGGAAAAAATCATATACTAGCTTTTAGCAGTTAGCATTTAGCTTTTAGCTGTCTACACATTTCCTGCGCTAACAGCTAACAGCTAATGGCTAATAGCTTATTAATTGTCCGTCTGCAAAAATCCGACTCTTAGCGGAGATAAAAAATTGTAACTGGGTGAAATTTATCCACAACGTTATACGTTATAAACAATTATAGTATCTCATGACCTATCAATCAGGTCATTAGTTACTTTATATTTTGTAACTTCGCCTAATTTTAAGCGAGAAATGATGGCAAGAAAAGGACATATAGTACTCAAGATATCGATTTGTGCACTGGTACTGAGTTCCTGTTCTACCATGAAAAAGCCCGCTGGCAGTGCTAAAAATACAACTACCAGCCCTAACAACGGGAAAGTAGAATTTCTGGACGATATCACCTTGCGCCGGGGAGCCACTAAAAGCTCCGCGCACCATTACAATGGGCGTAATGTAGGGATCAGCAATAATATTACGATGAGTAGTGCCAACCTGGAGAATGCGCAGGGCTGGCAATTTAAATATGCACAATTACTGGACGTGCCGGTAGAAGAGGTCAGTAATTTTCAGCTGTTTGGTTTTATTGAAGACTGGATGGGCACGCCATATCGCCTGGGGGGCAAAACAAAAGATGGGATTGATTGCTCCAATTTTGTCAGCACGCTGTTAAACGCAGTGTTCCAGCTAAATATCATTGGCAATTCCGTACAACTTTACTCGCAGGTAAAAAGGCTCAGTGCACGCAAAGAACTGCGGGAAGGAGATCTGGTATTTTTTAAGATCAGCCGTCACCGGATATCACATGTAGGCATCTATCTCGAAAACGATAAGTTTGTACACGCCTCCACCAGCTCTGGTGTGATGATCAGCGATCTGAACGAACCTTACTGGAAACGTTATTATGCCGGAGCAGGCCGCATGGAAGGCGTACCTGATGTAAGCATGAAACATCATTCCAAAAAAGAAGAAGTAGGCGAGTTTATTATCGCCCCTTAGTAATCTTTTTCAGCGCCATTTTCCAGAAACCGTTAATGTCTTCAGAAACACGGCCTCCCAGTATCAATGCCGCGAAAACACCCACAAATACAATACTGATCACCATGCTGTGCACATACAGGTTGCTCATGTCGGGTACCAGGTATACCGCCAGGTAGCTGAGCGCACCTGCCAGTATCGCTTTTAAGGTATTGATGGAGAAAGGGAACAGGTTAAATTTTCTCCAGATAAAAGTGAGCCGGATAATATCGTAGATCGTAAAAGCGATCAGGTTGGATAAGGCTGCCCCCAGGATACCAAAATGGGTGATCAGGAAATAATTGCCCGGCACAATCAGGAATATCAGGATGGCAGAGGTATAAAAGTCAAACTTCCAGAAGTTGGAGGTGCCAATGATCACATTGTTGAGCCCCGTGCCCATATCAATGATCTTGGAGATGCCCAGGATAAAGATGACCCATTTACCTGCTGCATATTCTTTGGGCAGGAAACTGAAAAAAGTATCGAGGTTGATCCAGATGATCAGGAATATAAAGAGGGCGGCAATAAGCATGTTGAGGGACGACTTTTCATAGATCATCCTGATATTAGCGTAATCCTTGTCTTTCCAGGATTGGGATAGGATCGGTGTAGCAATGCTGATAATACTGCGCTGAGGTACCTGTATTACGGTAGCCATATATGCCGCAATGGTATATACCGCGGTATTATCCAATCCTTTTATACCGGAGATGAAAAGTGAGTCCAGCGCCTGGGTAACGATAAAAAAGGAGCTGCCTGCAAAAACGAATCCTCCATAATTGATCATCCGTTTTTTCAGTTTACGGGTTACATTGCTGACTTCCCTGGCAAAATACAGCTCTCCCTGTTTGTGCAGATAAAGAGCCAGCCATACAGCCGGAACAAAATATAAAAGCGAATAGGCAATGATAAACTGGTGAAAGTTGAACAGGTGTAATATAAAGGCTAAAATAAGCAAAGTAGTGACCACCCGAAGTACCAGCTCTTTCTGGATGGTAGACATGATCGTTTTACGCACGCTCCAGCAATAGGCTTCAAAAAAGGAGAAGCAGAGCAATAAAAACGAAAAGGGATAGATCAGGTAATAGTAATCAACAAACAGGGGAGACTTGGTAATGAATTTGGCAATGATCTGTTGTTTGAATACGATGGTAAGACCGGCAATGATGGTGAACCCCAGTAAACTTACTAATGCAATGCGGGTAAAGAGGTCGTTTTTATTTTTGGGTAGGTTATCCCTGTAAAAGGGAAAGAATTTAAAAGACACCGAAAAAGATCCCAGGGTAGCAAAGCCGGAAATAGTAAGTCCCACGTCCAGCAACACTTTTGTTAAACCTACTTGTTCCGGTTCCAGGTAATTGGGCAGTAAAAAGAATGTATTAACAGCGCCAATCAAAAAACCAAAGTAGGTGAAGAAGAGAGAAAAGACACCCTGCTTTTTAATAATTCCCATAAATCCCTGCGTGACTTTTAATAATAGATGTTGCCAGCCTATTAAGTTTAGGCCCAAAGGTATAAATTTGCGCTAATTAAACGTTTTTTTAATACTTTTAACACGCATGTACATACTGTATCGCATAAAGAAAACCGTTAAATATCTGCTGTTTGGCTGGTGGCGTAATCTGGGAACGTTCTTTGTTTATCTGAAGGAATATTTTCAATTTAAACAGCGATCAGACGGACGTTTTCCTATCAGGGCCAGCGATATGCATCCGTATCTGGAAGACAGGACCAAAGTGACCCCCTTCGATCATCATTACATTTATCATCCGGCATGGGCTGCGCGTATCCTGGCACAAACAAGACCGGAAAAGCATATAGATATTTCTTCCATCCTGAGTTTCAGTACCCAGGTATCGGCGTTTATCCCCATGGAATTTTATGATTACCGGCCGGCAACAGTGACCTTAAGTGCACTGTATTGCGGGAAGGCGGATCTGACCAATCTGCATTTTGCAGACAACAGCATTCCTTCTTTATCTTGTATGCATACCATAGAGCATATCGGCCTGGGCCGTTATGGCGATCCTATGGACCCGCAGGGCGATCTGAAAGCCATTAAAGAATTAAAGCGGGTAGTAGCTCCCGGAGGAAGCCTGCTTTTTGTAACACCTACCGGCAAAGCGGCCATTCATTTTAATGCGCACCGGATTTACAGCTATACACAGATCCTGTCTTATTTTGAAGGGTGGTCACTTGAAAATTTTGCACTCATCATGGATGATGGCAGTTTCAAAGCGGTGGCTACCGAGCAGGAAGCCAACAGTCAGTCGTATGGCTGCGGTTGTTACTGGTTTAAAAAACATCAATAATTTATACATCTTTCTATGTTTCAAGTAGGTACAACAAATGAGGAGGCCCGCAGGGAGTGGATTAAAAATACCCTGGCCAAAATCCCCGCAGGCAGTAAATTATTGGATGCAGGGGCAGGAGAGTGCCAGTATAAACCATTTTGCAGCCACCTGGAATATATTTCGCAGGACTTTGCGCAATATGATGGTACCGGCAATGTAGGCCTGCAGATGGGTACCTGGGATAATACCAAACTGGACATCGTATCAGATATACTGGCCATCCCTTTGCCAGACAACAGCGTGGATGCTATCATGTGCACAGAAGTTTTTGAACATATCCCGGACCCTGTAGGAGCTATCCGGGAATTTAAGCGTTTGCTGCGTCCCGGAGGATATCTGTTGCTCACAGCTCCTTTCAACAGCATTACCCATTTCGCTCCCTACCATTTTTCTACCGGGTTTAACCGCTTCTTTTATGAGAAGCATCTTCCGGACAATGATTTTGAAATCACGGAGCTGACACCCAATGGCAGCTATTTTGAGTGTGTGGCCCAAGAGGTAAGAAGGGTGAAAAGCGTGGGTAAACAATATGCCAACACGAAAATATCCCTGCTGGATAAAGTGATCCTGCACAGCACGCTGTGGGTATTACAACGGCTTAGCAAAAAAGATAAAGGCTCATCAGAATTGCTGAGCTATGGCATTCATGTATTTGCAAGAAAAAAATGACCACGGTAATCCCCCATACCGGCACGATGGTGCAAACAGCAAGTACGGTGGAGGGGCCGGTAGTGTCTGTAGTCATGTCTGTCTATAATGGCGGACAATATCTCGCGGCAACACTGGACAGCCTGCTGGCACAAACCTTTTCAAACTTTGAGGCAATTATACTGAATGATGGCTCTGCGGATAATACCGCCGCCATCCTGGAAGATTATGCCCGCCGGGATAGCCGTATCAGGTATGTACCCCTGGAACAGAACAGGGGATTGGTATATTGTTTGAATGCAGCAGTTGCATTGGCGCAGGGCGTATATATTGCCCGTTTGGACGGGGATGATATCTGTATGCCTACCCGCCTGGAAGAACAGGTGGCCTGGTTAAAAGCCAACCCGGAAGTAGACCTGGTGTCCAGCTGGGTAGCATTTATTGATGAAGCCGGCAAGCCATCCGGGCATTGGGAGCTGGACCGCCAAACCAACACCCCCGCACAGATCAGGAAGCAGATGGTCAAAGACAATTGTATTGCACATCCTGCTGTAATGGGCAAAGCGGAGGTTTTTAAAACACATCCCTATCATGCAGACCAGCCTAAAAGGGAAGATCATGACCTTTGGTTGCGCCTGCTGAGCGAAGGATATGTAATTGGAAAAATAAGTAAAGTACTGCTGTTGTACCGGGTGCATGCCGCTTCTGTAACCCGAACAGATGCCCGGCAGGTGAACATATTTATGAAGATATTTGAGACAAAATATGTTTTCCTGAAAAATCAGCTGCAACAACGGAGGTGGGGACTGCTGGAATGGCGGGTGGCCATTTATATGATCGCAGATCTGGTAAAGGCATTGTTGAAAGCAATAAAAAAAAGTGTACGTCATGTATTATCGCCTAAGCATTCTTAAAAGATACCTGGAAGATTTGCTGATGCTGCCTTTTATACTCATAGGACGTATATTGGCCCGGGTGCGTCCGTTGCCGCAATCGTATGATATTTTCTTCTTCTTCCCTTTTTACCATATTGGCGGTGCTGAAAAGGTGCATTACCAGATAGCACAGGCTACGGGGAATAAACAATGTATCATCTTCTTTACCCGGAAATCCCAGAATACGCTTTTCCGGGAAGCATTTGAAAAAACAGGGTGTACCATCCGGGATATTTCCCGGTATACAGATAATAAGTTCCTGTATGTTGTCAATATTATATTCCGGGGGATCATCAGCGGTTATATAAACCGGCAACAGGAAATCCCCCTGGTATTTAACGGACAATGTAATTTTGCATATAAGCTTTCCCGTTGGGTAAAGCGTGAAGTAGCCCAGATAGAGCTGATCCATTCCTATTGTTCGTTTTCATTTATCCGCGTACCCTTCCTGCCATTTTACCGTGCTACGGTGATGATCAGTAAGGTGCGTATTGAAGATCATTTGTTGCAGTACGAAAGATGGGGCATCCCGGGGCATTATGCCGGCAGGATCCATTATATTCCCAATTGTATTCCTTTACCTGCGCAGGCGCCGGACACGGCCAAATACCACACCGCAAAGCCGGAAGTGCTGTATGTGGGGCGTGCTACGGCAGAAAAGCGGGTACATCTGATCGCACAGATGGCAGAACAAGCTGCGCAGCAGGGATTACCTTTTACTTTTGGTTTTCTCGGAGAGGTAACCGATGCTATTCCTGCCCATTTGCGGCCTTACTGTCATTTGTATGGCAATCAAAGTGAAGCAGGCGTTATCAGTGATATTTACAAACGCGCCGTTATACTGGCGCTGGTATCAGATACAGAAGGTTTTCCCATGGTGGTAATGGAAGGAATGGCACATGGACTGGCCATGCTGGTAACCCCGGTAGGAGATATTCCCCTGCATGTAAAAGATGGGGAGAACGGGTTCCTGCTGGAACCTGTAAATGATGAAGCCGCTATTGTCAAAGCCGGGGTGACACATCTGGCAGCTTGGGCGGCACAGCGGGACTGGCTACAGGCCACGGGGCTGCTGAACCGGCAGTATGCATTGGATCATTTCGGACTGGCGCAGTTTGATGCCGCCTACCGCCAACTTTTTACACAAGTGAGGGCAGATAAACATGGATGGTAACAGGAAAATATTAGTGATCAATTACTACTGGCCCCCCAGTGGCGGCGCTGCAGTGCAAAGGTGGCTGGCCCTCTGTAATTTGCTTGCAGAGATGGGATGGGAAGTATCAGTGCTGACAGTGGATGAGCAATATGCTACCTATCAGGTATATGACACCTCTTTAACAGCAGCTATCCGTGCTGATATAAAAGTATATACCACTCGCACACTGGAGCCATTTGGCATCTTCAAGCTGCTCTTTGGCAAGAAAAGTATGCCCAAACCGGCTTTTGCGGATGGACGCAAGCCCGGGCTGGCCAATAAAATAGGCCGTTTTGTAAGAGGCAATATTTTTGTTCCGGATCCCCGCAAGTACTGGAAATACTTTGCGGTATCCAAAGCCAGGGAGCTGATCACTACCCAGGATATTCACCTGGTGGTAACGGCAGGTCCCCCGCATTCCACGCATTTTATCGGGCAGCAACTGAAGAAAACACTGCCGATACGCTGGATCTGCGATTTTCATGATCTGTGGACGGACATTATCTTTTATAACCTGTTGTATAAGCTGCCCATCACTAAAAGGATGGAAAAACAACTGGAAAAAAAGATATTGGAAAACTGTGATGGCATCCTCACGGTAGGAGAAGGGTACAAGGCTAAATTGTTGAGTAAGTCAGACAAACTCTCCCCCGAAAAGATCAGTATTGTGCCTATTGGTTATGACGAAAACATGTTTCTCCGGGAGGATACACCCTCCGCAACGCCTGTTTTTACGATCACCTATGTAGGTACTATCGCCGCTTATTATCAGCCAGAAGTGTTTTTCCAGGCAGTAAAACAGTTGATCAGTAAATATCCGCATGCTCCCGTCAGATTATTGTTTGTAGGCGTAGTGCCGCCGGATATGTTCAACAGTATTGAAGCCCATGGGCTTGCCGCTGTATGGGACTATAAGGCGTATGTACCACATGCAGAAGCAGTAGCTTACATGAAAAAGGCCACCGTACTGTTGCTGGTAAATCCGGTTACACCCGATGAAGAAATGGTAATACCCGGGAAGTTGTATGAGTATATGGCCAGTAAACGGCCGGTGATCAATATTACGTCCCTGAAAAGTGAAACTGCCGCTATTATTGCGCGATGTAATGCCGGGCGTACCTTTGACCGTAGCATGCTGGCCCCGTTGACAGCTTACCTGGAAAGCCTGTTGTTGCAATGGCTGGACAAAGGAGCCGTGATACAGGATTTTAATGAAGCGGCTATTGCCGGTTATAGTCAGCGGGCTATTGCTACCCACTTATCAGATTATTTATCCGCATAATCCTGTCTTCCGGGTATAAAAAAAGTCCTTGCAAGCTGCAAGGACTTTTTTTATGACGTATATTTTTAGTTGTCCTTTTTTGCAGTGTCATTAGCGGGACCAGCCTTTAGCTTTTTCCTTATTTCTATCGCCAGGGCAGCGATGAGCAGGATCCACATGACGATAGAAGAATAAGTAGTGATCATGCTGCCCACATAATAGGAGCGTGGTGCAAACCGCATTTCAATATTATGGTCGCCCGCAGGGATTTTTACCCCGCGCAGCGCATAGTCTACCCGGATAATTTCGCCCTGTTTACCATCGATATATACATTCCAGCCAGCAGGATAATAGATCTCAGAGAATACCGCCAGTCCGTTCTGTTTATTGGAGCTGGTATACTTCAGTGTATTAAGCCCGTATTCCGTCAGTTTGATGTGGCTGGTACTGTCTTTACCAAACGTATAACCTTTCAGGTTATTTTCAAATCTTTTGTCAATCACCACGGTATCCTTAGGGTTGAAGTGGTCCAGTGCGCTCATCTCCGCATTGGCATTATCGGCCCAGGTGATACCGTTTACGAACCAGGCATTGCCCAGTGCGCCCGGGTTTTGCTGATAGGCAGGCTGGCCTTGCTGGTCGGGCATGATAAAGTACTTGGCATTCAGCATGTTCAGTACCTGGATATTGTTTTTATAGATCTGGTGTTCAATCAGATCTTGATACAAGTTCAGTTTTGCTGCATGATAACCACCAATAGATTTATGATGGTAAGAAGTTAATGCATCAGAGAACGGGTCCTTACTCATGACGTTAAATACGCGGTAATAAGGATCTGGGTCTTGCTTGATGGCCAGATCTACCGCAGAAGGTGCAAATATGTTGGAATAATCAGCGACTGTTGAAAAGTTATCCTTGTTCAGGTAGCGTTTATCTACCTGGAAGAGGTCTACCGTTACTACCAGGGCGGTCAGGAAAAGGAACAGGGGAAGTTTCAGTTTCTGGTTTACCAGCATCCAGATAAATCCGGCTATCAGTGCTACCAGGACCAATGAGCGGAAAGCATCTGCCCGGAGCGCGGCTGCACGGTCTGCTACCATGGCATCCACCATTTGTTTGATCACTTCCGGGTTTTTGGCAAAGATCTGTTCATATTGTGCTTTCATCTGATCATTAGGCGCCATCAATTCAAAGAAGCCACCCCATGATGCCAGGATGAAGAGCGCACATAAACCCGCGGTGATATAAAAGGTATTTTTTAATACTTTCAGCAGTTCTGCCTTGTTGTATTTTTCCTGTACAATCTCGTTTAATGCCCAGCATCCCATTAAAGGTACGATCAGCATGGGGAGCACGAGGGCCATGGTAGGCGCCCGGAACTTGTTGTACATGGGCAGATGGTCGAACAGGAAGTAATTGAAAGCAGGGAAGTGATTACCCCACGCCAGTACCAGCCCTATTACCGCCACAGCCAGCATCCACCATTTATGCCAGCTTTTGATCACAAAGAGCGATAGTACAAAGAGGAACATCATGGCCGCTCCAAAATATACCGGTCCTTCTGTAAAGGGCTGAGGTCCCCAGTATAGCGGGAAGTGCTGGGTAAACTGTTCAGCCTGTGCAGGCGGGTTGCCAATAGCGGTCAGGTTTTGATAAGTTTTGGAAGAAGTGCCGATGTTTTCCCCATTGGAGCCGCCATAGAGGTCGGGTACCAGGGTGGTAAATGTTTCCATGATACCCATGCTCCAGCGGAAAGCATAGTCTTTATCCAGTCCGTTCTTTGTTTTATTGCCCGCCGCTGCATTTTCGTCTACCAGTTCAGAGTGGCCACCGCGCATGGTGTACTGGCTGTATTCGTAGGTAGTCCATAAACTAACGGTAGAAGGCAGCAGGGAAAAGATGCCAAATGCGATCAATACCAGGGTAGCTTTTATAAACTGCGGCAAAGTGCCGGAACGGATGGCATGTACCAGGTATCCGATACCCATGGCGAGCGCGATGATCAGGGTATAATATACGATCTGATAGTGATTGTTGGCAATCAGCATACAGAGCATGATGCTGGTAATAATTCCCCCCAGCAATAGTCTTCCCCGGTAGGTAATGATGATACCTGCAATTACCGGCGCCATATAGGCCATGCTGAGGATTTTGGTATCATGCCCGGCCGCGATACTGATAGGGTAAAACGACGAAAAGGCGAAACCAATGGCGCCAATCACGCTGACCCATGTACGGAAACCCATTACACTCAGCAGGAAATAGAAGCCTAACATTCCCAGGAACATAAAGTCTACCGGTTTGGGTAAGCCCAGCGTTAATATATTATGGATGTAATAAGCATAGTTTTTGATAGGCATCATGATCAGATAGGTAGGCATCCCACTGAACATGCTGTTGGTCCACAACGGAGCAATACCCGTTTTGTGATGATACTCGCTGGCTTCCTGTTGTGCGCCTTTCCATGCAATATTATCCGTTTGCCTTAATTCCATTCCTTCCATTACAGGACTGCAAAAAAGAAAGGCCAGGGCAAGAAATATAAGGATGGCATAAACATGAGGTAAAATGATTTTCAGCCAGTTTGATTTCATTGTTGCGTCGTTTGATTTTTAATTTGCGGAAGTTGACCGGGAAAAATAATTCCATAGCAACTTCGTTGAGTTTGTTAAAGAAACAAAAATAACGGTAATTTATCCGAAATTTCAATATGAGCAGGTTACGATTCGTGTTAAAACTGGCATTTATCTGCAATTTGTGCTTCCTGGCAGGGGAAGCTACCTATTATATTAATTATGCCGATAGTTTTGAAGGATTGGTGAAACATATCCTCATATTAGGTTTTTTGCTGGCATTTCCATTAAATGTAGTGGTCAGCCTGATTGCTACCCTGATGCTGGTAAGAGGAAAAGCGATCTGGAAAGAGCTGCCTCCCTTTGTATTTGTGACCAATGTAATCATACTGGTAGCGCAAATCCTGTTTCTTTTCTGAGGCAGGGAGTATCCCGTATTAACTTGATTTTATGATATGTTATATTATGGAATCCATATATTTGCGGGGATTTTTTTCATCATAGTAAGCAACTTTATGCAAACAGTTATCATCACCGGCTCTTCGGGATTAATAGGTAGTGAGGCATCTAAATTCTTTCATGCAAAAGGATTCAGGGTAATTGGTATTGATAATGACATGCGTTCTTATTTCTTTGGAGCAGAAGCCAGTACCAAACCCAGCCGGGTGAAGTTGCAGGATGCTTTGCCCCATTATATCCATCATGAAACGGATATCCGGAACTATACAGACATTGAAAAGATCTTTGCTGAATATAGCAGTGATATAAAAGCGGTGATCCATACCGCTGCACAGCCATCGCACGACTGGGCTGCCAAGGAGCCGCTGACAGATTTTGGGGTAAATGCTACCGGTACGCTGCATATGCTGGAAGCTACCCGTAAGTATTCGCCTGATGCTGTATTTATCTTTACCAGTACCAATAAAGTATATGGAGATACACCTAACCTGCTGCCATTGATAGAACTGGAAAACAGGTGGGAAATAGATCCGAAACATCCCTTTGCGGAGCATGGCATTGATGAAAGCATGTCTATCGATCATTCCAAACACAGTATTTTCGGTGTTAGCAAGGCAGCAGCGGATATCATGGTGCAGGAATACGGGCGGTATTTTGGAATGAAAACCGGTATTTTCCGCGGAGGATGCCTGACCGGACCTGCACATGCAGGCGCCGAGCTGCATGGCTTCCTGGCTTACCTGGTACTTTGTACGGTACATCACAAACCTTACCGCATCTTCGGCTATAAAGGCAAGCAGGTACGTGATAATATCCATAGTAAAGACCTGATCAATGCTTTCTGGGAATATTTCCAGGCTCCCCGCAGTGGTGAAGTATACAATATGGGCGGTTCCCGCTTTGCCAATATTTCTATGCTGGAAGCGATCCAGCTGATTGAAGAAATCAGTGGCAACAAATTGCAGTATACGGTGCTGGATGATGCCCGCAGCGGAGATCATATCTGGTATGTGAGTGATGTACGTAAGTTTCAGCAGCATTATCCGAACTGGAAGTATGAATATAATATGCGCCGTACCCTTACTGAAATGATTGCTGCCGCCAGTGCCAAATAAATTACTATGATCATCGTAAAATTAATGGGAGGGCTGGGCAACCAGATGTTTGAATATGCGATAGGCAGAGCGCTTAGTTTGCGTCATAGCACCGCGCTGAAAATGGATACCACCTTTTTGCTGGACAGAACTCCCCGGGAAGCAGGCTTTGTTTTCAGGGACTTTGACCTGGGCATATTTAATATAACAGCAAGCTTTGCTACGCCGGCAGAAGTAGCCGCGTTGAATAAAAAACTGTTTGACAGTAAAAAAGCAGATAAGCTGCTCCGGAAAATACTGGGCAAGCAACCTACTTATTTTAAGGAACCACATTTTGAATTTTATCCAGAAATTTTTTCTTTAGGACCAGATGTATACCTGGAAGGTTACTGGCAATCAGAAAAGTATTTCAAGGAGTACGAAGCTGTGATCCGGCAGGATTTCACGTTTAAGGCGCCTTTAAGTGCAGCGGCGGCTACCTTGCTGGCAGAGATGAATAACAGACAGGCTGTATGCGTAAATGTACGGCGGGGCGACTTTGTTACCAATGCTTATCATGGTACTACCGGACTGGATTATTATAAAGCTGGAGAAGCATTGATCGCTTCCAGCATACATACCCCACACTTCTACGTCTTTTCGGATGATGTGCAATGGTGTGAAGAAAACCTGCATTTTGACCATCCCACTACTTACGTTTCACATGCCTACGCGGGCGAAAAATTCAGGGATTACCTGCAGCTGATGACTAACTGCCGGCATTTTATCATTCCCAACAGCAGTTTTGGCTGGTGGGCTGCCTGGTTGAGCCAGCATAACGGTAAGATTGTGGTAGCACCTAAACAATGGTTCGGAGAGGGGAATGCGAATACGAAAGATTTGTTACCGCAAGATTGGGTGAAATGCTAGCTTTTAGCCTTTAGCAGTTAGCAGTTAGCTTAATGCAGCGATTGAAGGGAGCTATTAGCTTTTAGCAAAATGCAGCGATTAATGAAAGCGGCGTGGTGATCAGTATAGTTTGTTTTGACCCTTATATACCTTTTGACCCTTAGGAAGAGGCGATCAGTACAGGATTATATTTCTGTTTTACGAGATCGGCCACTACTTTATCGATGGGGAGGGTAACGCTTTCAGAAGAAAAGAGATCCCAGTCTATCCACCTGGCAGCTTCTACCTCATCCACGCCTGCCGGCACTACAAAATCGAATGGTTTGCTGAGCACAGGGGCGATAAAGGGACCTACCGCTTTTACCAGGTAATAAATAGAGATGATCTGGGATTCATTATCAAAAGCGGAGATCTGGAAGAAATCCGTGGTGTAAATATGCTCTACTACTTCTACCTGCTGGTTTAATTCTTCCACCCATTCCCGCTTGATACATTCCAGGGTGCCTTCTCCAAACTCGAGGCCGCCGCCGGGGAATTTAGTGTAGTAGCCCCCACGAATATATTCATCACTTACCAGCACCTGGTTTTGTGCATTAAATAAGATGCCGTACACCCTTACGTTAAACATGGGTTTAAGATTTTAGCTATTATCAGGAAAGGATACCGCTATCCTTGTATTGCCATAAATGTAGGAAATTACGCACGTAATTTATAGCAGTAACGGGTCAGAACCATTTCTTTTTCATGAAATACCAGCTCATGATCAAGGGGATAATGATAGACAGGATCAACGGGATATAAAAAGCGTGTTCGGTATGCTGGTAAGGAATATCCACGTTCATCCCGTAAATACTGGCCACCAATACCGGAAAGGTAAGTACAATGGTAATAGAGGTAAGCCGTTTCATCACCTGGTTCACATTATTGGAGATGATACTGGCATATGCGTCCATGGTACTGCTCAGGATGTTGGTATATACGTTGGCCATTTCCAGCGCCTGGGAAGTATCTACGATCAGATCCCGGAGAAATTCCTTTTCATCTTCATTGAGGCCCAGGAAGTTGGTGCGTTCTATTTTCATCAACAGCAGTTCATTGCTGCGTAGAGCCGTTAAGAAATATACCAGGCTTTTCTGGATACGCATGAGGTAGAGTAATTCCTCGTTCCGGTTGGAATCGTATAGTTTTTGTTCCAGGACATTCCTGCGCTGGTTGATTTCCTTCAGGTAATCGAGGAAGTTCATTACCACTTTTTCAAACACCTTGAGCACCATCATATTCCGTTTTTCAGGGCTACGGTTATGGAAGGTGTTCAGGAATTTTTTTATGGCCGCGTTATTAAATGAGTTGACCGTTAATATCTGGTTGTGGGTAAGAATGATCACAATTGGAATGGTGATGTAGTAGGCATCACTTTCGTTGATAGAGTTGTTTTCCGTGGGGGTTTTGATAACAATCAGCTTTACGTTGTCTTCCAGCTCAAAGCGTGATTTTTCATCAATATCCATGGAGTCGGTGAGGAAGTCGAGCGGAATATCCAGTTCTTCAGACAGCTGTTCAAACTCAGCTTGTTTCAGTGGCGGGGTAATATTTACCCAGGCACCGTTTTCCGGCTCTTTGATCTCTACCGTACGGGAGTCTATATTTTTAAAGTATTGGATCATCAGGCCGCAAAGGTAATGTGAAAGGGTACTTTAATTATTAATTCTTTATTAAATGTTGATATCGCCTTCAAATACCAGTGTAGCGGGGCCGCACAACCATATATCTGAGTAGGAGCGTTCACCGGTTTTGGTAAAGCGTACTTCCAGTTGTCCGCCCAGGGTTTGTACGGGGATCACGTATTCCTTGTTTTCGCCGTTTGCAAAAGTAAGGGCCGCTGCCGTAACGCCGGTACCGCAGGAGTAGGTTTCATCTTCCACGCCACGCTCATAGGTCCGGACAAAGATGCCTTTATCCATTTCCTGTACAAAGTTCACGTTGGTACCTTCTGCAGCAAACCTTTCGTTATACCGGATTTCTTTTCCTTCAGTATATACGTCTATTGCCTGCACATCGTTTACATATTTAACAAAATGTGGGGAGCCGGTATTCAGGTAAAAGTGCAGGGGGCCATTTTCTACCCAGTTTACGTCCTGCATTTTAAGGTTTACCCAGTCGGCACCCTTCAGGGTAGCTTCATGGGGGCCATCTACGGCAATGAAAGATAAATGCTCCTGTTCCAGGCCCATTTTACGGGCAAAAGCCACCAGGCAGCGGCCACCATTGCCGCACATGCTGCTTTCCCTGCCATCGGCATTATAATATTTCATTTCAAAATCATAACCTTCCCGTTGGTTCAGCAGCATCAGGCCATCGGCACCAATGCCAAAGCGCCGGTCGCACAGCTGTTTTACCTGTGCATCGGTAAGCTCGTTATACCGGCCATTACGGTTGTCCATGATCACAAAATCATTGCCGGTTCCCTGGTATTTATAGAAGTGGATATTCGTCATAATGCACAAAGGTAATATGGATAGTTGAATTGTCCATCACTGTGCAGGGAGATGCTATCAGATCCCTGCAATGATGCCCAGTGCTTTGGTGATCAGTTGCTCTACCGCCGCTGCACCATCCTTGCTGAATTCCTGCCGTACCCGGTTGGCCACAATAGCGCTGATAGAAAGGCATTGATGCCCTAATATGCGCCCCATGCCGTAGATACCGGAAGTTTCCATTTCAAAATTGGAAAAGTAGTGATCACCTTGTTTAAAAGCGGTCAGGTGTTCTATCAGGTGCGGATGGGAGAGGGCGCCTCTGAGCACTCGGCCTTGCGGACCATAAAATCCCGGGCAGGTAACAGTAATGCCTGTGTGAAATCCTTCGGTAAAATGTTGTTTTATTTCGCCGGCAGCAATGAGGTAGGGATGAACACTACCAGGTTGCAGCACTACCTGTTCGCGGATAGCCTGCAACAATTGTTTTTCTGCAGGGGTATTTTCAAACTGATAGTAGGGCAGGAGATTATCCAGGCCAAGGCCATGGGAAGAAACCACAAAGCTGTCTACCGCAATATGTTCCTGCAATGCCCCCGCAGTACCCAGACGGATAATCTGCAGGCTGGTAAGGGTAGGTTTTATGGTACGGGAGTGAAAATCGATATTGACAAGTGCATCCAGTTCATTGAGTACGATATCGATATTATCGGTACCAATACCCGTAGAAACAACAGAGATGCGTTTTTTACCCAGGTAGCCGGTATGGGTTACAAATTCGCGGTGCTGGAAGGTATGTTCCAGTTTGTCAAAGTGTTTGCTCACATTGGCCACACGGTCCGGATCGCCCACGGTAATCACAACAGGTGCCAGTTCTTCTGGTCTTACATCCAGGTGGTATACTGCACCGCGGCTGTTTAAAATTAATTCTGACTCAGCAATACGTGTACTCATATTTGTGATGATTTAATTGTTATCTTACAGTTGTTACCAGGCTGACTGCTTAAGTTTATTTGCCATATGACAAAAAAAGTGATAATTAATCCAAAAATTGATTTGGCAAATATCGAAAATTTACTACTTTTGCAGTCCCACAAAATTAATGGTTCTTATTTCGCGGGAAGCGAAGGCCGAATCAAAGATTAGCAAGGGTTTCGTGGCCGAGTGGCTAGGCAGAGGTCTGCAAAACCTTTTACAGCGGTTCGAATCCGCTCGAAACCTCCGGATAAAAGCCTTCTGAATATCAGGAGGCTTTTTGCGTTATATACACCCTAAATCATTTGTGTATGCTGGAAATTATAAAGGTGACAGCCAACGAAACAGCAGCCCTGGAGCAAGTAAAGTCTCTTTTGAGAGAGTACGTGAGCTGGTTAAATCTAGATCTTAGCTTCCAGGGATTTGAAGAGGAAATGGCCTCCCTGCCAGCTCCTTACGTAGCCCCCGAAGGCGTGTTGTTTCTGGCAAAAGTAGACGGTCAGCCTGCGGGATGTGTAGCAGTACGTTCATTTGACAATACCACTGCAGAAATGAAGCGGTTGTTTGTACGTGATGCATATAAAAAACATGGAGTAGGCAAAGCGTTGGCCAGTGAAGCGATCGCAGCGGCGGCAGAGCTGGGATATAAAAGAATGCTGCTGGATACATTGGCCCATATGCGCCCCGCAATTGACCTGTATACCGGTCTTGGATTTCAACCCATTGCAGCTTATTACGATAACCCCATCAGCAATGCAGTATATCTGTCGCTGACACTGGATAATGCCAATGAGGTGAAATAACTGACCAGGTTATTTACCAGAAAATAAAGGCCATAACTTATGGCCCGGACATCTTTTGAGTATTTTTTCTTCCCTTTTCTTTTTTTGCTTCCTGAATAAGAATATCTTGTTGTATTCAGCTTTTGTTATCCGTGCTGAATCATCTGCTATGATACGTATTCGAGGCTTATTACTTTTTTACCGCAACCTCTTCTGGCCCACTTTTATAATTACCCTTTGCTGCTGTCATATTGTAAGGATATGGGGAATCAGCACCTTAGGCCCATTGATATGGCTGAAACTGCTCTCTGATGCCCTTGCATTTTATTTTTTAAAAGTGTACCGGAGTAAGCAGTTATATTTTTTCTATAACCTCCGCCTGTCGTATACTATTTTGATCGTTTTTTCTGTAATTGCAGATCTGGCACTGTTTTCACTGGCATTATCCTTCACACAAATATTCTTACGGTAATGAATATACTGGAGGCGGATAGCATTGCACTATCATTTCAATCGCGCAATATCCTGTCCGGCGCTTATATAAAACTGGAGGGAGGCAAAATAACCGGGCTGATAGGGCGTAATGGTTATGGGAAGTCCTGTTTGATGAAAATCATTTACGGAACCCTGGAACCGGCGTTTAAAAGTGTGCGTTATAATGGCAAGCATCTTGTTAAACCTTACCTCAAAAAGGGATTGTTGCAGTATTTACCACAATTTGATTTTGTGCCGCGTCATCTGCGTCTGGAGGCCATCCTTCATATGTATGACGTACCTTATACAGCGCTGACCAGTTATTTCCCCGAGTTTGCACACCGGGGAAAGGAACGTTTGGGCAATCTTTCCGGTGGCCAGGCCAGGATCATTACCACCTTTGCCCTGATTGCCGCACCGGTTAAATTTGCGTTGCTGGATGAGCCTTTTACCCATCTAATGCCGGTACACATAGAAGTGATGCGATCGCTGATACAGGATACTGCTGCCAAGCACAAAGGCTTTTTAATAACGGACCACCTCTATGACCATATCCTGGAGTTGTGTGATGTTTATTATTACCTGGATCAGCAAACTACCCGGGCATTAACGCGGGAGCAACTACAGGAGAAAGCTTATTTTACCAGGAAGGAATAAATGAAGTGGGCTGTTGAGCAATTGAAAAGAAATGGCTAATTAAGAAGGCCTGGTTTATTTGCATTGCAAACTAACCAGGCCTTTAATATTCAATGAGGATGGCGCTGTTTACAGCGGACGGATCCAGATATTACGGAAGCTTACCGGATCGTTGTGATCCTGTAGCATAATGGATCCGGCGCCATGTTGTTCATAAGCTGGTTTGCCGATGTACAAGGTAGGGCCATCCAGGGATACATTGTTTTGTACCAATACGCCGTTTTGCAAAACGGTAGCACGGGCCGGAGATTTCAGTGAGCCATCTGCATTAAAGCGGGGAGCAGTCCAGATCACATCATACGTTTGCCAGGCACCGGGTTTTTTGCAGGCATTTACCAGTGGAATTTTTTGTTTGTAGAAACTGCCGGCCTGACCATTGGAATAGGTACGGCTATTGAAGTTGTCCAGCACCTGGAGTTCATAGCGCTCCTGCAGGAAGATGCCGCTATTACCACGTCCCTGGCCTTCTCCTTTTACCACAGCAGGAGTAGCCCATTCGATATGCAGTTGAAAATCTTCAAACTTTTCTTTGGTTTTGATCATACCACCACCTTTGACTACTGTCATAGCGCCATCTTTCAAGATCCATTTGATGGGATTGCCATCTTCAGATGCCCAGTTGTCAAAGTTTTTGCCATTGAATAAAACGATCGCATCAGAAGGCGCTGTGTTAGTAGCGTTGCCAGGAGTGATAACCTTTGGAACGGGTTCCCATACTTCTGTATCTTCCGGTTTCATTTGCTGGTTGTTTTGTGCCAGCACACTTAAGGAGAGCATCAGGCATGCTGATGATAAAATAAAAAAGCGCATTGTATGATAAGTGTTTAAGTATTATAATCCAGGAATTTTATATCCGTTGTGATAGGCCGCCGCCAGGTATTTATTGGCATCTGCGTCTTTAAACCTGCCTTTAGCAGCATCCCAATAGATCTTTTTACCGGTTTTATAGGCAATATTACCCATCTGGGCGTTGGTGGCTACGAGTGCTCCCACCTGGATAGAGGCGTGGAGGTCGTCCAGTTTACGGGATTTAATAACTTCGATAAAATTTTTGGTGTGGAGGTCGAGTCCATTGTCGACTGCTTTTCTTCTGGGCACAGCTTCCATTTTACCTTTTTCCGGAATAACTTCCCATCCGCCTCTGTCGAGCACCAGCGTACCATTGTTGCCAATGAAGGCAATACCGTGGTCTCTGCCATAGGGGCCACCATCAATGCCGGTGGCATGTTCCCATTGAATATTATAGCCTTCAAATTCAAAGACGGTAGTGAGGGTGTCCGGTGTTTCTGCCGCATCATCCGGATAAGCGAATTTTCCACCTGCCGCCATAATAGACTTAGGGTATTGGGATTTCATTCCCAGCAGTGCATAGTCGAGCAGGTGCACGCCCCAGTCGGTCATCAGGCCGCCCGCATAGTCCCAGAACCAGCGGAAATTGAAGTGAAAGCGGTTTTCGTTGAAGGGGCGTTTTTGAGCAGGTCCCAGCCAGCTGGTATAATCCACACCTGGCGGAGGGGCGGAATCAGGATGTACCGGAATGGATTTCATCCATCCCATATAGGCCCAGGCTTTTACCAGGCGTATTTGTCCCAGTTGTCCGGAGTGTACAAAGTCGATTGCATCTTTAAAATGCTGCTGGCTCCGTTGCCATTGTCCCACCTGTACTACCCGGTTGTGGCGTTGCTGGGCAGCCACCATGGCGCGGCATTCCATGATAGAATTGCCGATAGGCTTTTCTACATATACATCCTTTCCTGCAGCGCAGGCATCCGTCATCATCAGCGCATGCCAATGGTCGGGTGTACCAATCACTACCGCATCAATATCCTTATCTTCCAGCAGCTTACGGTAATCACTATACGCTTTTACCTTTATGCCTTTTTGAGCCAGTTCTGCCACCCGCTGGTCCAATACATTTTTATCCACATCACACAGCGCCACACATTGGGCTTCCGGGTTTTTCAGGATGGCCGAAATATCTGCCCAACCCATACCTTTAATACCAATAGCTCCGAAATTGAGCTTATCGGATGGAGATACCTTTTTAAAGGGCATGCCCTGCAATCCCGCCGGCAACACTGATGCAAGACCAGTACCTGCCATCAGCGCGGAAGCGGTGACCAGGAATTTTCTTCTGGAGTGATTCATGGTAAAAGAATGTTTGCTGGTTATCGTGGAATTAATGTCAGGGAAACAAGATAATGAAAAAAGCAATAATTCTTAGCTATTAGCTTTTAGCTGTTAGCTGTTAGCTCAAATGCAGCGAAGACTAGCAATTAGCCTTTAGCCGTTAGCTTTTAGCCTAAATGCAGCGAAGAGGGTGTGTTTTACTGGCAGCAACTTTTGTAATACCCGCGGCATTAAAGCTAATGGCTAAAAGCTAATAGCTAACAGCTTTAAAAAGCGTCTTCTTCCTCCGCCTCTTCATTGCCCATGTTAAAGTTCATCATGGTACCCAGGAGGTCGCTGAAGCGGGTTTCATTTTCTATTACTTTTTTGCTGATCAGTGAATAGGCAGCCAGGCCATGTAGAACAAATTCCATCAGCAGCAGGCTTTCCTTGGGATTAGCATGTGGGAACCTGGTTTTGATCAATTCTTTCAGGCCATCTACCTTCTGGAGTACACTTTCGTACTGTTTATCGCTTACATCCTGGAGCAGCTGTACCGCATTGCCTTTGTCAAACCATTGAATAACAGCGCGGTAAGGGTTTTCGCCTGCTGCGGCTGCCTGTTTACGTTTTTTAAAGGAATCCGGATTAGGGAAATATTGTGCAAACAGGGTGCGCATCGACTTATCCAACAGATTTAGTGCCACCTGCAAAGGTCCTTCCTGTTCCCCTTCATATACCAGCTCTATTTTGCCGGTAATAGCGGGGATAATACCCTGGAGGTCGGCAATACGTACATACGTTTCTTTTTCTTTATTGAGAATGGCCCTGCGTTCGCCTGCACTGACAGCATTCTCATATGCTGCAATAGTGAGCCGGGCAGAAACCCCACTTTTTTTATCTACATATTCACTGTTTCTGGCCTCAAATGCTACCTGCTCTATCAGGCGTTTTACCATATCAGCAATATGGATCTTACCTGTCTGGTCTTCATGGATATCCGCTTCCTGTTCAGTGATGAGCAGGGAGTTTTCCATATTTTTCGGATAGTGGGTAATGATCTGGCTTTCGATCCTGTCTTTAAGTGGTGTAACGATAGCCCCTCTGTTGGTATAGTCTTCCGGGTTGGCCGTAAAAACAAACAGGATATCCAGCGGCATTCTCACTTTAAAGCCACGGATCTGTATATCCCCTTCCTGTAAAATGTTGAAAAGGGACACCTGGATACGGGCCTGGAGATCAGGCAGTTCATTGATCACAAAGATGCCCCGGTTGGAGCGGGGGATAATACCGAAGTGGATCACCCTTTCGTCCGCATAGCTCAGTTTCAGGTTGGCCGCTTTGATCGGGTCGATATCACCTACCAGATCGGCCACAGACACATCTGGCGTAGCCAGTTTTTCACCGTAGCGTGCGGTTCTGTGCAGCCAGGTGATGGGTGTTTTATCGCCCATTTCTGCGATAAGATCCCGGGCATAGCGGGAGAGGGGGTTAAAAGGATCATCGTTCACCTCTGAGCCGGCTACTACGGGGATGTATTCATCCAGGAGGTCTACCATCTGGCGTGCCATACGGGTTTTTGCCTGTCCGCGTAATCCCAAGAACAGAATATTATGACGGGAAAGTATAGCCCTTTCCGTATCGGGGATAACGGTATCCTCATAGCCGATAATGCCGGGGAAAGTGGTTTCCTTTCTTTTAAGCTTATTGACCAGGTTTTGCCTGATTTCTTCTTTAACAGTTTTTGGTTTATAGCCGCTCTTTTTCAGTTGTCCTAAAGTGCTGATGCTAGTAGTATCCATGCGTATAACAATTACGAATTATTAATGGTAATGAAGCCTTGCAGGTGAACCATCTGGCCGTTGCCCTGCTATGTACAGACCGCTGGCAGTTATAACAGTTTTCTTTTCCCGTTTTCAAAATCATAGAACAGGAATTGTCCCAGTTTATCTGTACCGGAGAAGAAGGCTTTGCCGTTATTGGTTTCCGTGAATTCCTGGACAAACTTTTGCAGCCAGGGATCTGTAGCCACCATAAAGGTGGTAATCGGTATTTTAAGTTTTTTGCATTGTGCCGCCAGGTTCAGTGTCCGGTTTAATATTTTCCTGTCGAGGCCAAAGCTGTTTTTATAGTATTGTGCACCTACTTTCAAGCAGGTAGGTTTGCCATCGGTGATCATGAAGATCTGTTTGTTGGGATTTCTCCGGCGGCGGAGCAGATCCATGGCCAGTTCCAGACCGGCTACCGTATTGGTATGGTAGGGGCCTACCTGGAGGTAAGGCAGGTCTTTTATCTCCACCTGCCAGGCATCATTTCCAAACACGATAATATCCAGTGTATCCTTGGGATAGCGGGTGATGATCAGTTCACTCAGTGCCATAGCCACTTTTTTGGCAGGAGTGATTCGGTCTTCCCCATAGAGGATCATGGAGTGGGAGATATCTATCATCAGCGCGGTGGATGTCTGGGTTTTAAAATCAGTTTCCCTGATTTCGAGATCATCCTGCTGGATAGAAAAGCTTTCTACGCCGTGATTGATCTGTGCATTCCGGATGGAAGCGGTAATATCGAGCTGATCTACCCCATCGCCAAACTCGTAGGGTCTGGTTTCTGCATTTGATTCATCGCCCATGCCGGATTTACGGATATTATGATTGCCTGCAGCAGATTTTTTCAGTTTGCCGAAGATTTCTTCCAATGCACTTTTCCGGATGGTTTGTTCCGTTTTGGAAGTAATATTCATCTGGCCGTTTTCTTCATTTTCTTTGATATACCCTTTGTCTTTCAGGTCTTGTATGAAGTTGCCGATACCATATTCTTTATCTGTCAGGCTGTATTCTTTGTCAAGCTCTGTGAGCCATTGCAGGGCTTCCGCCACATCTCCGCTGGTGTAGGTAAGCAATTGGGTAAAAAGGTCCAACAACTTCTTAAAAGGTGGCTGCTTGTTTTCATCAGGTTGGAACCTGGAAAAGTTAAATCCTCTCATAACACAAACTCTAACCTAAATTACGCAATAGTTTTGAAGAATTGCTGTATAGGTGGGATAGTTCCACCAGCGGAGTGGTTGTTTTGGGTACTGTAGCGTGATTTTCAGCCGCTTGCCGGCAGGTGACATACCGCTGGCAAAAAAATATTGCAATAGTCCGGTAAAGCTATTATTTTTCCCACTGGTCTGATCAGACCGTCAATCATCTAAACGTATCATGAATATGAAAAAAATGAGCAAGGTATTGTTGCTGGCTGCGGGTTTAGCAACAACATTGTTGTTTTCGGAGCCTGCCGGTGCGCAGGGAAAACCGAACAAGCTGGGGTGGAAACTGGGCGCACAGGCTTATACCTTTAACCGATTTACGCTGGCACAGGCATTAGACAAGATGGATAGCTGCGGTATTCATTTTGTGGAGTGCTATCCGGGGCAAACCATTGGTGGTGGTATTGAAGGGAAAATGGACTACAATATGGATGCTGCCAAAAGAGCCCAGGTAAAGGCGCTTTTAAAAGAGAAAAATAAAGAGCTGGTAGCTTTTGGTGTAGTAGTACCTAATACTGCCGAAGAGTGGACGGCCGTGTTTGAGTTTGCCAAAGCAATGGATATTAAGGTGATTACTTCAGAGCCACATACACAGGACCTGGACCTGGTATCCTCTCTTTGCGACAAATACAAAATAAAAGTAGCCTTCCATGATCATCCAAGACCTAGTCATTACTGGCATCCCGACAGTGTATTAAACGCTATCAAGGGAAGGAGTAAATACATGGGTGCCTGTGCAGATATCGGGCATTGGGTACGTTCCGGTCTGGATCCGGTAGAGTGCCTGAAAAAATTGAACGGTCATGTGTTCAGCCTGCATTTCAAAGACCTGAACGAAAAATCGCCTGATGCGCATGATGTGATCTGGGGTACTGGTATATCCAATATTCCTGGTGTAATGGCAGAGTTGAAGAGGCAGAAATTTAAAGGATTGTTTTCTACAGAATATGAGCACCACTGGGAAAACAGCGTACCGGAAGTAAAAGCCAGTGCCGCTTACTGGTATGAGCAGGTAAGTAAATTATAATACAAAAGCATATCAATAAAAATAAAAAACCTCCTGTTGTACAACAGGAGGTTTTTTTATGCGGGTTATTGCACCCTTATTATTTCTTGTTTGAATCCTTTGCCGCTTCGGCAGCCTGTTGGGAGTCCGGCAGCGTATTGATATGTGCCGGAGCGTCCTGGTTGATATGTGCCGAGTCGCCGTAGTCTGCTTTCATCCGTTGCAGGATAGCGATGAACTGTTCAGCAGCCTGGCCATCCCGTTGCAGATCGCTGCTCAGTTTAGAAGCAGGCAGACCATGATAGTACTGCAGTTGTTGCTGACAGTCTTTGATGATCTTTTGTGCAATCTCATCTGCTTTTTTGGAATCGCCTGCCAGGTAATAAGCATAGGCAGTTTGCAGAGAGCTTAAGTTGTGCATATTACCAGGAGAAGTCATGCCGTAGGGGAAGTTGCCTTCCAGCAGCATAGAGTCTGCACGGTTCAATACTTTCAATGCACCTTCCTTATTATTATCCTGCGCCATCGCAGCACCCAGTTTGGTAAAGGCATTTCTGAGATAAGATAACAGTTTCCGGTTAGGCTCATCAAAGTAAGTACCTGGTGTTTCTGCACCACCAAAGGTGAACTTGGTCATCATATTATGATATGCTACCGGGATATTTACGTTATAGTCCATACCCAATGCATCATTATTAGGAGCTTTACGGATAGGCACCAGGTGGTAGGCCAGACCGTCTGCCTGCAGGTAATCGTTCAGACCAAGATCTGTAGGGCTGGTAAAGTAGATGGGTCTTTTCCATTCGCTCGCAGTAATGATATCATATACTGCCAGGTCATTCTTCAACAGATATTTTTTAGAGATCTGGAAAGGAAGTTGTGGCAGAATTTTGGCACTGTCTTTAATATCTACCACGCCATTTTTGATAGCCTCGGCAACATTTACCGGGATAAACAGTTTTTGTGTAGGCAGGTAGTTTTCCTGTGTGCCGTCGGTAGTGCTGAGCTGCGCACGTGGATCATCAGATCCCATGAACGCCATTACTTCTTTCAGGTTATAGAACTTATCCTGTGGGAAGATACCAGCATCATAGAAGCGGATGTAATTATTCTTTTCACCACGGTATTTATCAGGTGTCCAGTTCATGGGAACACCAGGGCTTTTGTTCACCATCTGGCGTTGCTGATCGATATACCAGTCAACCCCCAGGAGGCTGAGGTTGATTACGCGGATATCCGGGCGTATACCTTCTACCTCCTGTGCATACCATAATGGATAAGTATCGTTATCACCAACGGTAAAGAGGATGGCATTAGGTTGGCAGGACTCCAGGTAATCCCTGGCTACATCCCTGGCAATTGTTTTGGTAGAGCGGTCGTGGTCGTCCCATTCCTGGGCTGCCATCAGTACCGGTACTGCCAGCAGGCAAACAGCTGTAGCCAGCGGAGCCGACAATGACAGTTTTGTTTTTGCTTTAAAGAACTCGAAAACGGATAATACGCCGAGTCCAATCCAGATGGCAAAAGCGTAGAAAGACCCTACATAAGCATAGTCACGCTCACGAGGCTGGTTACCCGCCTGGTTGAGGTATACCACGATCGCCAGCCCTGTAAAGAAGAATAACAGGCCAACGATGAGGCTATCTTTGCGATGATTTTTATAATGATAGAGGATACCGATGATGCCCAGGATCAGCGGTAACAGGAAGAGCCTGTTGTGTGCTTTATTATCTTTTAAGCTATCCGGCATTGCAGCCTGGTCGCCGTACAGGAGGTTATCGATCAGTGGGATACCGGAGATCCAGTTACCATCGCGCACGTTGCCGTAGCCTTGGGTATCATTTTGTTTTCCGGCAAAGTTCCACATGAAGTACCTGAAGTACATAAAATTGAGCTGGTATCCGAAGAAGAACTTGATATTATCTGCAAAAGTGGGTCTTTCATCAGGTTGTAAGCCCAAGAATCCACGGTAGTAGTCTGCGTGGCCCTGATCATTACTGGAATCCCATACACGCGGGAACAGCATCATATCTTCCGACGCATAAACAGGTTCCATTTTTTTACCAGCCACCACATATTTATCCGCACCTCTCGCGTAGATGTTAGCCCCTTCTTTATATTCCCTTGGGCGGGCAGTGAAAACCTGACCATATACCAGCGGGAAATCGCCGTATTGTTCACGACCCAGGTAGCCTACCAGAGAGATGGGATTATCAACGTTGTACATGTCTACAGCCGGGTTGGCGGTAGAGCGGATCATGGTAGTAACGTAGGTAGAGTAGCCCATCAGCATGAATAAGATAAACGCGATGGTGAGTTTGCTCATATGCTTTACACGTTCTGAAGCCAGCGATACGCCAAAGGTTTTCAGGAGGTAAGGTACCCCTACAAAAATGGCAGCCAGGATCAGTTTAAGGAAAGCACTACCTGATTTGAAGCCGTCGTTAAAGGCTGGGATCAGGATGATAGTAGCAATCACGACAAAAGGTGCATAGATACCAAACTTAGGATTTTTATATCCATAGAGCAGGATGGCAATGATCACTACAAAGTAGAAGATAAAGCCAGAGAAGAAAGGAAGGGACAGGGTATTCACAAAGAACACGTCCATCAAGCCGGAAGCCTTTACGGTATCCTGGATAAGGTATTTCTGTATCAGGCCGGTCAGCCCGCAACCTATGATAAATGCCCATACGGTGCCGGCGGTAGTGGGTTTGTATTTTTTAAAGTAGTACACCATTACCATAGCAGGGATGGTGAGGAGGTTCAGCAGGTGCACACCGATAGACAGGCCGAGGAGGTAGGCTATCAGCACAATCCAGCGGTCTGCATAGGGTTGGTCTGCATCATGTTCCCATTTCAGGATGGCCCAGAAAACGATGGCGGTAAAGAAGGAAGACATGGCATATACTTCCCCTTCCACAGCAGAGAACCAGAAGGAATCAGAAAAGGTATAGGCCAAAGCGCCTACTGCACCAGCTCCCATGATCGCGATCATTTTTTCGCGGGAGATCACTTCACCGGCTTTCACCATCAGGCGACGGGCAAAGTGGGTGATGGTCCAGAACAGGAACAGGATAGTAAAGCCGCTGGCCAGGGCCGACATCAGATTTACGCCAAGCGCAGCCTCAGAAGGCTTCAGGAACATGGTGAATAGTCTTCCCAGCAATACAAACAGGGGAGCTCCGGGGGGGTGGGGCACCTGTACTTTGTATGCACTGGAAATAAATTCGCCGCAGTCCCACAAGCTGCCGGTTGCCTCCATGGTCATAATGTAAACAGTGCAGGCAATGATACAAATGATCCAGCCCGCAATGTTGTTGGTCCTCTTAAAATTCATACGGTTGTTGTTATGGTCCGACAAAAATAGAAAAAGTAGCAAATTATGCTAATCTGCTGAACAGTTTTAACTTTTCGTAAATATATTTTTAGTTATCTGTGAGCAAAGAATACCTGCTTCGCGTCAAACTGCTGCGAATATAGGGTGGTTTGCCAATATAACGGTTTTTTCAGGGGGTATGGTGGGGGCGCTGTTAACTTTTAGCTCTTAGCTTTTAGCTGATAGGAGCGGAGAGGGTGTAGTATCCTGGAGTTGGAACGCTTTATCCCGGGAGTTGCTGACAGGTACTTCCAATGTTTCGGGAGCAGGAAGGACCTGGTTTTGAACCGTCCAGGCTTCCGGTTTGGTGTTGAACATCACTTTAATAGTGGCCCATATTTCACGGAATACGGTAGAGGAGCGGTAATTTTCCAGCGCTTCGGGGGATTCCCAGTGGCTGTAAGTGAAAAAGACGTTCCCTTTTTCGGGTTCCTGCCAGAGTTCGAGGTGCAGGCATCCTGGAAAATGACGGATCAGGGACCATTTTTGATCAAAAAGTTCCCGGAAGGTGTCTACTTTTTCTGGGTCGAAGCCCAATTTTACAATTCTAATCATCATTCAAAGATTATACGGACAGTTTGATAATAAGACAGTTGCTGGAAGCCGGTGTGTTGGAGTAATTGATCACGGTGGAAGCTTCTGAGGCCAAACAATCCGGCAGCATTTCCTTTGTTGATGGCAATTTCCAGGTATCCGGCAGCATTAAAAAGTGCGAGTTTCTGGCCTTCCGCCACATCGGCATAGGTTTCACTAATCTGGTGGATAACTTCATCCCGCCGGAAAAAGATACGAAATTTTCTGTGTTTTCGTTGCGCTTCGAATTGCTGGCGGGTAATATTGACTACCACATTCTCGAAGCTATCGATATGAATGATCTGGCCTTCGATGTAATCCTGTCCGGTAAGGGGCTGCAGGTTGTTTTTAACATGGAAGTCCTGCGTAAGAGCTCCCAGGTCGGTAAGGGATTTGCCGCTGGCCAATGCTTTAGCGGCGTCGGCAAAGCGTTTTAAGATAGTAAAAGTATTTTTTGGAGCTGCTTTGTCGAGGTATAGTTTTACCACTGCGGTGGGCATCCCACCAGCAATCATGGTGAGTAGGCCGTTATCTGCGCAGGCGATGTATTGTCCGTTATGATGTGCCAGCAGTACAAAATCTGATTTGCGGTCAAACAGGTTGATGAGCACGCAATGAAAAGTACCCGGCGGATAATACGTAAAGGCACTCTTGCAGATATAAGTAGCCTGCGGGAGATTAAAGGGGCTGATATGATGAGAAATATCCATTACAGTACATTCCGGACAGTATTGCCAGAGCTGCCCTTTGATGGCACCTACCAGGTAATCCTGTAAACCAATGTCTGATGTGAGCGTTATAATGGACATGCTGTAATTCCAAGTTCCTGTTTCCTGATCCTATCCCGGTATTGCCGGAATCCTAAATTCCCGTTTGACCGTGCTTCAAACCGGGTTACCTCTTACCAAAAAGGATGCCATTGGGGCTACCTGCTTAAACTTACTGCAAAGAAAGCTAAAAATCCCATTGTGAAAATGATTTAGCACCGGAATTTTTTTATCCGGGCAACCTTGTCAGTCGTATGATTACAGCTATTGGCACCTGCCGGCAGGAGGATGCTATCTGTACAGCACGCTCAGTGCACGGTGTTTCCGCGCTACTATGGCTTATTGCAACGGAGAGCCAGGCTCTTTTTTAAAGTGGTTAAATACCAAACCATCCAGTACGCCGGGTAACAGGCGGCTTAGCCATACGGTCAGTTTGCCCTGGGAAGTCAGCACCAATGTCCGCTTTCTTTTAGCGATGGCCCTGGCTACTTCCGCAGCCACCTGCTCTGCCGACATCAGCTTGTTCTCTTCCAGCGGTGTATCCCCCTGAGCCTGTCCTTGTGGGTTAAGTGCTGTATTACGTATATTGGACGCGGTGAATCCGGGGCATACCCACATTACGTTGACGCCTGTATGCAGGTTTTCGGTGCGCAAGGCTTCCAGAAAGCCCTGCATCGCGAACTTGGATGCTGAATAACCCGTACGGCCAGGTAAGCCACGATAGCCGGCAATAGAAGATACGCCTACAATAGTGCCCTTATTAGCCAATATGGAAGGAAGTGCAAATTTGGTGCAATATACAGTGCCCCAGAAGTTAATATCCATCAGTGTTTTTAATACACTCACCTCTGCGTCCTTAAACAAGGCCCGCATGGATATGCCCGCATTATTAATGAGGATGTCAATCTTACCGAAATGTTCCAGCGTTGCCGCGATGAACGTTTTACAATCACTTTCCACACTCACATCTGCTACATATGTAAAGAGGGCACCGCCCATTTCCTGCTTCAATACTTCCAATGCTTCTTTTTTCCTACCACACACGGCCACACTGGCACCATTGTGCAGCATCTCTGCTACCAACGCTTTACCAATACCGGAAGAACCACCGGTGATCACCACTACTTTGTTTTTAAAACCAGTTTGCATGGATGTTCGTTTGTGGGCACAAAAATAGGAGAGAACTGCATAGTATGCAGGATTTTCTTTTGTAATGTTAGTAAAAACATGCACTTTCTGCAATATGTGGATAAGTCATGCAAGCTTTGCCAGTCAGGGCTTTTAGCGGGATAGCGGAAAATAATTTCAAAAAAAGTTGGCAGGAATAAAATAATTCCTATTTTTGCAGCCGCTTAACAGCAAAGGATTCCGTAGCTCAGTTGGTAGAGCAATACACTTTTAATGTATGGGTCTTGGGTTCGAGTCCCAACGGGATCACAACAAGATTATCAAAGAAAATTAAAGCCGCTTGAATCGTAGGATTTAAGCGGCTTTTCTGTTTTTGCTATGGGATCAAAAAACAGAGAATATCCATTCGGAAATTCATCCCAACCTACCTCTTACTTTCTCATCAATAACGCCGCAATCTTTTGAACGGCTGTGTGTGATCCCAACGTTGTTTTACAAGATTCTCTTTTCGATCAGAAGAATCATTTAGCGTGCGTAAAAACCTTCGAGAAGCTCCATAAACGGCCCGTCTATCTTGCTTTTGAACGATTTGTTTCATTTTTTGAAACGATTTTTACAGCCTTTCCAGGAACCGGAGGAGATATTTACAGTGATAATTATTAAACGATTCTTAACGTACATTCTGAACATGAAGCATCTATTGTGTGTGTTTTTTTTACTGACGGCGATTGGAGTATTTGGACAAAGCTGGGAACCAGCTGGCAACAAAATTAAAACAATTTGGGGAGAGCAACTGAATCCTGAAAACGTATTACCGGAATACCCGCGTCCTATTATGGAGCGGGAAAAATGGCTCAATTTAAATGGATTGTGGAAGTTTGCCATCCGGCCAAAAAATGAGCCACAACCGGCATCTTTCGATAAAAAAATACTGGTCCCCTTCGCAGTAGAGTCCTCTCTGTCTGGTTTAGGTTTACGCGTTACTGAAAATGATGCGCTTTGGTATCAACGTACTTTTAATCTACCGAGGGATTGGAACGGTTCCAATATTCTGCTCCATTTTGGCGGATCGGACTGGCAAACAAGTGTTTGGGTAAATAATATCAAGGTGGGGGAGCATCAGGGAGCCTATACCCCCTTTTATTTCGATATTACCCCCGCGCTGAAGAAAAATGAACCCAATGAAATTACAGTACGGGTCTGGGATCCGACAGATAAAGGCCCTCAGCCACGTGGTAAACAGGTAAGTAATCCGGAAGGCGTCTGGTATACGCCGGTTTCGGGAATCTGGCAAACAGTGTGGGTAGAACCGGTAAATGCCAATTATATCTGCGCGCTGAAAACGACACCCGATATTGATAAGAACCAGGTCATTATAACCACTGAAACACCCGGTAGTTTAACAGACGCGCTGATTGAAGTGCAGGTAAAGGAGGGCGGCAAAACCATTGCCCGTGCCGCAGCTGTGAATGGCCAGCAGATAATTGTTCCCATGCCTGCCAATGTAAAGTTATGGTCACCGGAAACGCCTCAGCTTTATCAATTGGAGGTAACATTAACGCAACAGCATAAGGTACTGGATAAGATCAGCAGTTATGTAGCCATGCGGAAATACTCCTATAAACGGGATGCCAGGGGGATTTTACGATTTCAGCTAAACAACAAAGACCAGTTTCAACTGGGGCCGCTGGACCAGGGCTGGTGGCCTGACGGACTTTATACCGCCCCTTCGGATGAAGCGTTGCGCTACGACATTCAAAAAACAAAGGATCTGGGTTTTAATATGATCAGGAAACACATTAAGGTGGAGCCTGCCCGCTGGTATACACATTGTGATCAGCTGGGGATCATTGTATGGCAGGATATGCCCAGCGGTGACAAAAACTTTGAATGGCAGAACCGGAATTATTTTAATGGTGCTGACCCTGTACGTACACCTGAATCTGCTGCTATTTTCAAAAAAGAATGGAAAGAGGTCATTGATTTTCTTTATTCATATCCCTGCATCGGGGTTTGGGTACCCTTTAAT
This sequence comes from Chitinophaga sp. H8, assembly GCF_040567655.1. Taxonomy (NCBI): domain Bacteria; kingdom Pseudomonadati; phylum Bacteroidota; class Chitinophagia; order Chitinophagales; family Chitinophagaceae; genus Chitinophaga; species Chitinophaga defluvii. Next base: position 1,272,465 of record NZ_JBEXAC010000001.1, read on the forward strand.
GAGGCCTGGGGACAGTTTAATACCTGCGAAATTGCGTCCTGGACCAAGCAATACGACCCCACCAGGCCGGTTAATCCCGCCAGCGGAGGAAATTTCTATACCTGTGGTGATATCCTGGATCTGCATAATTACCCCCATCCCGAAATGTATTTATTTGACGCCCAGCGGGTGAATGTATTGGGAGAATTTGGAGGAATAGGCCAAAAAATGGACAAACACCTGTGGGAACCGGAAAAGAACTGGGGATATATCGATTTTAAAAATTCAGATGAGTCAACCACCCAGTATGAAAAATATGCACAACAACTACTCGGTTTGATCGGTACCGGCTTTTCTGCCGCAGTTTATACCCAAACCACGGATGTGGAAATTGAGGTAAACGGTCTAATGACATATGACCGGAAAGTAGTCAAGTTTGATGAAAAACGTTTGTATAAAATCAACCAACAACTCGTTCATTCTTTAAATCAATCAAAATGAAAAACAGGCGATACCTATTGTATTGGCTTTTTGCGCTTTTTCCACTAATCGCAGGCACTCATAAGGTCTATTCCCAATCGGCACCACAGACAGGTGCCGCCGTACCCAAAGCAATCCGGGGACTCATAACAGATGAGGGTGGAAAACCCATACCAGGCGTTTCGGTTGCTCAAAAAGGCACCACAACCGGCACCACAACAGACCCGCATGGGCTGTTTGAATTAAAAGCGGCTGCAGGCGACACCATTTATGTGCGTCATATCGGATATAAAACGAAGGAATTTGCGGTAACAGCCTCCGAATTCTATAACATAGAACTGCCGCTGCAATCCACTTACCTGGGAGATGTGGTCGTAACAGCCCTGGGCATTAAAAGAAGTAAAAAAGAACTCAGTTACGCCGTGGGAGAAGTGAAAGGCGAAGAGCTTAATAAAGCAAAAGAAATGAATGTGGTCAACTCCCTCGCAGGAAGGGAACCTGGTGTAATAATAAATCAAACAGCAGGAGGGCCGGGCGGAAGCACCCGGATATTAATCAGGGGGAACACTTCTCTCACTGGAAACAATCAGCCCTTGTTTGTGGTAGATGGCGTGCCACTGGACAATACCAATTTTGGCTCAGCTGGTGCCTTTGGCGGATTTGATCTGGGTGACGGGATGTCTACCATAAACCCGGATGATGTGGAAACTATTTCAGTGCTAAAAGGACCCGCAGCAGCTGCGCTCTATGGCAGCAGGGCCGCCCATGGTGTGGTACTCGTTACCACAAAAAAAGGAAAGACCAGTAAAAACAACCGGTTAGGCGTCGAGATAAATTCCAATACCACGGTAGAATTTCAGGCCACCAAATATGATCATCTGCAAAAAATATATGGGCAGGGATTTGGCGGTATTTTGCAGCTGGATGAATCCGATTCTAAATCATCATCTTCCAGTTGGGGACCTAAATATGATAAAGGCCTTATGTTTACTTCCTTCGATAAAGTAGCAAGGCCCTTTGTAAATATCCGGGATAATATAGATGGCTTTTTCCGCACCGGCATTACAGCTACCAATGCAGTCAGTTTAAACAGCGTTAAGGAAAACAATAACTTCCGGATGAGCTATACGAACCTTGCCAACAGGGATATTATGCCTAATGCCCGTTTAGCCCGGAACACAGTTGACTTGAGAAATGTGGCAAAAATAGGTACCCGGCTGGAACTGGACCTTAAAGTAAATTATCTGAACGAAACCGTATTGAACCGCCCGGCATTGTCAGATGCAAGAACCAATGTGGCAAACAATCTCATGAACCTGGCCGGAAATATCGATCAGCGCTGGCTCAGGGACAATTATAAAAATGAAGATGGCACTTACTATGACTGGAACCGGGGCGATGTATGGAATATAAATCCCTACTGGATTCAATATGCTATGGAAAATAAATCCAATAAAGACAAGTATTTTGGGGTAGCCTCCTTAAAATATGATGTTTCTAAGGATTTGTTCTTCAAACTCACCGGTGGCGGAGAAAATGTAAATTTCCGGTTTATGGACTATGTTCCCTATTCCACGCCCGGTGAACTGGACGGCAAGATGCAGGAAACCTCCTTTGAAAACCGGTCCTATAATATTGAATTAATAGGTAATTACCGGAAAAAAATAAAAGATATCGATCTTAGTGTGACGCTTGGAGGTAATATTTATAATGTCAATAACCGCTCCGAATCTGTACTTGCGAAAAACATGATCCTCCGGGAAACCGTTTCCCTGCAAAGTTTTCTGCAAAAAGAAATTACGAAAGGTCGTTATCAAAAGGAAATCAACTCCCTGTTTTCTATGGTAAACCTCTCTTACAGGCAATGGGCCAACCTGGACCTTACTTTAAGGAGAGATCAGTCGTCTACCCTTCCGCTTAATAACAATACCTATTATTATCCCTCTGCAGGTGGTAACATCATTTTCACAGAGCTGCTGCCCAAAAACGCGATGCTGAATTTTGGGAAAATCAGAGCCTCATGGGCACAGGTAGGTAGTGATACCGATCCTTATATGCTGGATTTAAACTACCGGATGACGGACAAAACGTACGACCGGTATCCTACAGGTTATATCAGCTCAACTGTTATTCCAAACAGCCATTTAAAACCAACTAAAACCAATTCAATTGAAGCAGGGCTGGACCTGAAAATGGTGCATGACAGGGTTGGCCTGAGTGTTACCTACTATAATCAAACCAGTAATAATCAGATTATGTATGTACCTACTTCCGTTAGTTCCGGCTACGCCGCCATGCTCGTCAATGCCGGTAATCTGAGAAATGCCGGTGTAGAAATAGCGCTTAGCGCCCGTATCATAGATAAGAAAGATTTTTCCTGGGACCTGAACCCCAACTTCGCCCGTAATGTAAACAAAGTGCTTTCCTTAACAGAAGGAATCGAAAGCCTGGAAATTGCGGCCGCCCGCTGGCTGGGAGTGAAAGTACTAGCCATTCCTGGAGAAGAATATGGTGTGATCATGGGACAGGATTTTGTAAGAAATGAAGAAGGCCGTAGAATCATTAATCCTGATAATGGGTTGCCCGAAGTAGGTGCTGATATGAAGAAGCTGGGCAGGGCTATGTGGAAATGGACGGGTGGTGGTACCATGGCGTTTCGTTACAAAAACTTTAACCTATCTGCCGTTTTTGACGCCAAGTTTGGCGCCGATCTTTTTACCATGACAGCCAGAACCCTTACCAAATCAGGTAAAACACTCAACACCGTAGCCGGTAGGGATGCATGGATGGCGTCAGAAGAACAACGGTTGAGCGCAGGTATTGCCAAGGGTAACTGGAAACCCACAGGAGGTTTTGTTGCAGATGGTGTTATTGCAGAAAAAGGCCCTGACGGCACTGTGTCCTACAAAGAAAATGACATCTATATAGATCCGAATACCTACTGGGATTATATCTCGGACAAAACAGCCGTACCTTATATCTATGACAACAGCTACGTAAAAGTGCGGGAAATCATCGTTGGTTATACCTTTCCCCAAAAACGTATTGGCGGGTTTGCAGAAAGCCTCACGCTTTCTTTTGTAGCAAGAAACCCCTGGATTGTTTATAAGAATGTACCCAATATTGATCCCGACTCCAACTATAACACATCTGCAGTAGGATTGGAGTATGGTTCCATTCCTACCAGAAGAAGTTTTGGGCTAAACATCAATGCAAAATTTTAAAGTCATGAATCTCTTTTTATATAGAAACGCAGTATTCCTGCTACTTTTTACCGGATGCCTGTGTGTAGGCAGTTGCAAGAAAGACTATGAGCAGCTAAATAAAAATCCGGAAGTAGCCACCAGCATAAATCCTAACTCACAGCTTACCTACATCCAGCTGTCTATTGGGGGGGACTGGCTTTTAATGCAGCCCTTTACCATGTACTATTCAGGGTTTGTGCAACAACTTCAGGGAGATTGGGCTGCCACCCACTATGGTGGAGAATACCTGATAGAAGATGCACAGTTCCAGCAGCCCTGGGACCGTATCTATACCACACACCTGAAAAACCTGACAGATATATTGTGGCGGACGGAGGGTCAGGAACAATGGACCAATGTAAATGCTGTTGCCCGTATATTAAAAGCCTACTTCTTTCTCATACTAACGGATATGTACGGCGATATTCCTTATAGTGAGGCAGATATGGGATATATCCACCAAAATATATCACCAAAATTTGATACACAGGAATCCATTTATGCAGATATGCATGCACAACTATTACAGGCTGAAGAACAATTGCGCAGCGATGGTGATAATGTAACTGGTGATGTAATGTATAATGGAGATATTAAAAAATGGAAAACATATGCGAACACCCTTAACCTGAGAATTAGCATGCGTTTGACAAAAAAAGACCCAGTGTTGGCACGGCAGTGGATCGACGCTATTGTGGCCAATAGAAGTGGCTTTATAAAGGAGGGAGATGATGGTATACTGAAGTATACGAATATACTGGATTGGGACCCCAACGAGTTTCGTCGTAATGGACTGGCCCAGCTATGGCGCAGCAGGGAAAATTATCCCATGCCGTACTTGTGCACCACCCTGTGGAATATGTTAAAAAATACCGAGGACCCCCGCTTACTGGTACTGGCACGTTGCTATGCGGAAGATTCCAATGACCCGGATTTAAGAACAGATCTTACTGATTTTATTGTTAGAAATGGTCCTTTAGGTATTAACCAGCTGGAAGCTGTGAAGCCAGGATTTTATTGGTGGGACAACTGGCCCGCCGGATTTGTACAGGATGGTATTTACTATGGTAAAGAGTGCCGGCCACAGCTCAATAAAGGGTTTGTAAAAGGTAGTGCACCCTATATTACACTTAGCTACGCAGAAACAGCACTCTTGTTGTCGGAAGCCAAATTAAGATGGAATGATTTACCCATACAGGGGTCCGCAGAGGAACATTATACAAAGGGTGTGCAGGCAGCCATAAAACTATTAACCGTCTTTGACCTGGATCAAAAAATCCTTCCCGAAGAAACAACCGCCTATCTGGTCAGGAACCCTTTTCCTGCCGACCGGGAAAGCCGGCTGAAAAGTATTAATGAACAACTATGGCTACTGCATATTACTAATCCGCCGGAAGCATTTTCCAACTGGAGAAGATCGGGCTACCCGGTACTAAAACCATCCACGGAATATGGTGCATTGGTGAAGGATTCCAGGACAATTCCCCGGCGTTTAAAATATCCGTTGTTCGAACAAACCTATAACCCCCGTGGCTATAAGGAGGCGGTAACCCGGATGGGAGGAACAGACAGTTGGAACATTCCCGTTTGGTGGGATCATCAATAACACTAAAAGCAATCTTTATGACTAATATAAAAAAAATGGCCGTTAATCTGTTTTACTGCAGTTGTATATTATTCCTGTTTTCCTGTAGTAAAAAGACAACGGAGGAAAGCGTTAGCCCCAATGATTACCCGCGTATTATTGCTACGAAGCCCGGTTGGCCCCTGAAAAATGAAAATGGTGACTTACCGGTGTTTAATGTCAGGAAAAACGAAGTTCTCCAATTCACCGTCATGTATTCACCCACTTCTTCAGCCGTTTTGCGGTGGATCATTGATGGTACAGAAGTAGGTACCGGCGGTACTTTCAGTTTCCAGGCGGGAGAGGCGAAAAAACATACGATTCTTCTTCAGCTCTCTTCTCCGGTGGCTACTACCACCAGGGAAGGAGTCATTAACGTTTACGAGTAGATGAAAAAACATACTTTATTTATACTGCTGGCCACCCTGCTTCTTGTCCTTTCCTGCTCAGGGAAACAAGAGGCAGGTAATTTTTCTACCGTAAAACAGGAGCACGTTATTTCCAATCCCTTTGATATCCGCAAGGGGATTAATATTGCGCACTGGTTGTCGCAGAGTAACAGAAGAGGTCAGGAAAGAGATCAGTACCTACAGGAGCACGAAATCAAAAATCTTGCAACTCTGGGATTCGATCATATCCGGCTCCCCGTAGATGAAGCGCAGCTGTTTACAGCAGAAGGGGAGTTGGATACCGAAACGGTACAACTACTGCACCGCGCTATTGGCTGGTGCAAAAAATACCATCTCCGGGTAATAGTAGATCTGCACATATTGCATTCGCATGATTTCGGCAATGCTATCCGTCCGCTTTGGACAAGTAAGGAAGCCCGTGATCAGTTCGAAAATTTATGGCTTCAATTAAACAGCGAGTTAAGGCAATATCCGAATGACTTGGTCGCCTATGAATTGCTGAACGAACCTGTGGCTCCGGACAATGAAGTATGGAATGAACTGGCCAACCGCGTGATCCGCATTATCCGGGCAGCCGCGCCCCAACGGGTGCTATTTATTGGTGCCAACCAGTATAACAATATAGATCACCTAAAGCAGCTGGATATACCCGCGGGCGATCCAAATATTGTGCTGAGTTTCCACTGGTATGAACCTTATCCGTTAACGCACTACCGTGCCTCCTGGACGCCATTTGCCCATCTGCATATTCCCGTAATTTATCCCGGTGTACCGGTTACATCTGCGGATTATGCCAGGCTGGAGGAAACTGATCAATGGAAGCTGAAGCCCTATCAGCACATCTACAGTAAGGAAACTATCAAGAGCCAGATACAGGCGGCGTTTCACCTGGCACGGAAAAGGGGGCTGTCGTTACATTGCGGCGAGTTCGGATGTTTGCCGGCTGCGGATGCTGCCAGCCGTTACCGCTGGTACCAGGACCTGGTATCCATTTTTACCGCATTCAACATCCCTTACACCGCATGGGAGTATAAAGAAATATTTGGTTTTAGTGACCGGAGCGGCGCCATAAAGGATAGTACCTTATTAAATATCCTGGTACAGAAATAAGACGGCAAGACTATAAGAGCAGGCATCAGTGCCTGCTCTTATGGCGTTAACGCCTACTATATAAACCCTGCAATTAACGCCGGTATGCCTACCGGCATGACCTACTATGATCATTTATTTCTCACTAAAAAAAAGAAACATGAAACACTTGCCATTTCTTCTGTTCATTTGTTTTATTTCTTGTACCAAAAATCTAAAAGAACAGCCGGACCCGATGGCTGTTCCCAAACAGGAAAAGCTGCACACAAAGCTATTGTCTGGCATGGTCACGGTTTATCCATTCCCTTCCGGTCTTCCGGCCACCTACAAATCCACCCTTTTTTCCGTCAATGCGGAGTCAAGTTCCGTTCCCATTTATAATGCCGGCAATAACAGTTGGGGGCAACCGGTATCTTATGGTTCTTTTGACATGACCGGTCCGGTAACTGTCACTATTACGCCTTCTTTTCCATTTACCTCTTTCAAACTACTCCCTCAATCGTTGGGTATAACGGGTATCAAGAGCGGCAGCACTATTTCTTTTACGTTGTCATCACCCGCTAATGTTTCGCTGGTGTTGGATAATAACTACCAGGGAAGAGTGCTGCACCTTTTTGCACAGGCCCCGGAAGCAGGTATCCCTACTTCGTCAGATCCCAATGTAATTTACTATGCTCCTGGTTACTATGATCTCAGCGCACAACCGCCTATTCAACCAACATCGTCCCAAACCCTGTATATTGCCGGTGGGGCCGTGATCCGCGGGCGTATCAAAATCAGCAATGCCAGTAACGTTACGGTGCGGGGCCGGGGTATTCTGGTAAATGATTATGATGCGGCGTCAGATAATATTGCGCTGGCGGCAGAAATGGTTTCCAACAGTACTATCAGGGACATTATCGTTAACCGGAATACTGGTAGCTGGACGTCTTCTATGTGGGGTTGCAGTAATCTTAATGTTATCAACTACAAGGCAGTAAGTCCCCGCTTTGCCAGTACAGATGGATTTAATATTACCTCCAGCCATGATATTACTTTCGACAGCGCGTTTATTCATTCAGCAGATGATGCCATCGCTATCAAAGGAATGTCGGACCAGCCGCCTGCAGCCTCTCTGCCCATTTATAACATTGTTTATAAAAATGCACAGTTATGGGCAGATGCCAATAATGCGATCGGTATCGGAGCAGAAACAAGAGCTTCCCGCTTTGAAAACATTACCTTCAATAATATTGATATTCTGTACAATTTTGATGACAAGAATCATCCCGATGTATTACCGGATCGTTCTGCCATTAACATCTTTTCCCTGCACGGGACTTTCTTCAAGGATATTTTTTTTGAAAACATCCGGGTAGAAAATGCCAAAAGGCTCATCAACCTTCATATGGATGAAACCTTCTATTTTGGGGCACTTACCGGAAACTGGACTACCTTCCCCGGCAACATGCAAAATATACAATACCGCAACATTACTTCCAGTTCCGGTGGCAGCAACCAGATCAAACTTCAGGGATGGAATGATAGTCATCGTATTGAAGGTGTTTCTTTCGAAAATATTCTCATTAACGGCAGTTACCTGACGCAATTTTCAGATAGCAGGCTGGCGATCAACCGTTTTGCAAACGGTATTAAAATTATCCAGCCCGGTGGCACTAAAAAAGGTGATTCTTATAAAGCCTCGGAAGATTTTTCTACTGTGCAGGGTAAGCGGTATTGGTACTACAGGGGATGGAAAGCCGGTGTAGGCAACTATTCCATGACGTGGAATCCTGATGGTTCCAACCATTGGAGAGGTAATTATTCCTGGGATGCTATATGGCTGGACGGCGGTACCTTGTTTATGCACCCGGATAATAATGTACAGGCACTTTTAGAATGGCAGGCGCCGAAGTCCGGTACCATCAGAATTTCCGGAAGAGTGAAAAAAGGAAGTACCGGTGGTGGTGATGGTGTAAACGTAAGCATCTGGAAAAATAATGTCATGATCTGGCCTTCAGGAGGTAGCTGGCAAACGATTAATTACAATGATGCCACTGGCTTTGCTCACGACGTTACCATACCTGTTTCCTTTGAAGATATCATTTCATTCCGTGTGGATGCCCGGGCCAATACGGGATGGGATACTACCAACTGGGAACCCGAAATTACCTATCAATAACTGGTTAATGCCTGATTAAAAATGTGGAAGCGCCGGAATTTTACCGGCGCTTTCCTTATTAAGTGGCTTTGTAGCTTTTAGTGTCAGTTGTTATTTTAGCCGGTATAGTCCTTTGGCAGTTTTCCAAACTCTTCATAAAAACATTTTGCAAAATAAGATGGTGAGCTAAAGCCTGTCATATAGCAAACCTCATTTACCTGGTATTGTTTTGTTTTTAAGAGCAGGGCCGCTTTTTTTAACCTGGTTACCCGTATATAGTCATTCGGTGAAATCTCCATCATTCCTTTAATTTTCCGGTACAGGCTGGATTTACTCATATTCATTAAAAGTGCCAGTTGCTCCACATTAAAACCTGCCTGATCCAGGTGGGTGTTTATATGTTCGGTAAGGGTATTCAGGAATAAGGCATCTGCGGGACTAATTTCCGGAGAAGCGAGTAGTGGCGCTGTTGTATCCTGGTAAAACGCTGCGAGCTTCTCCTTTCGCCGCAGGATATTTTGTACCGTAGCCATCAGTACCGCTATGGAAAAAGGTTTTTCTATGTAATAATCCGCATCCTGTGCCAGCCCTTTTAAATGAGTTTCCAGATCAGTTTTGGCGGTTAACAATACCACCGGAATATGGCTGGTTATTATGTTGTCCTTTATACACGTGCACAACTCCAGTCCATCCATCTCCGGCATCATTATATCGCTAATCACCAGGTGTATGATTGATTGTTCCAGCAGGCAAAGCGCTTCCTTTCCATTGCCCGCCGTTTTAACAATAAACGAACTGCTGAGCTGATCGTACATAAACTGTTTCAGCGCCAGGTTGTCTTCAACAATAAGTATGGTATAGCTACTTTTAAAGACAACAGATAGTTCCAGGGGGGCTTCCGCCGTTACTACAGGTGCTATGACCGGCAGCCCGGAAATATTTGTGGTAGTAGTACCAGGGCCCGTTGTTTGTACCGGTAAGTTCAGTTCAAAAATACAATGCCTGGTGTCTTCTTTAATGGTTAAAGTCCCGCCATGCAGTTCGGCCAGTGAGCGGGAAAGCGAAAGGCCTATTCCGCTGCCTACCGGATGCCGGCTTCCGGCAATCTGTACAAAGGGTTCAAAAATTGTTTGCCGGCTGTCTGCTGGTACCTGGGGGCCATCGTTAGACACCGCGATGGCTACACCATTTTCTTTTGGCTCCCATGTACAGGTAAGGGTGGCGCTGGTAGCCGCAAACTTTAGTGCGTTACTCAGCAGGTTGCTCACTATTTTGTAAAGTGCATCATAATCCCAGTAACCCGTTATCGCTGTCTCGGGCAATTGTGCCGATAAGGCAATCCCTTTTTGTGTAGCGAGGGGGCCGAAAAGCCTGTAGACATCTTCAAGAATATTTCTCAAATCTGAAAAAGTATATTGCAGCTCATATTTTCCGCTATCAATTCTCCGGAAGTCCAGCAATTGATTGGTGAGGTGTAGCAGCCGGTTAGTATTGGCATTAATTAAGGATAGTTCACCTGCGGCAGCATCTTCAATTTTCCGGTTTGCAGAAAGGACGTCCAGCGGTGCTTTTATCAACGTTAGCGGGGTACGTATTTCGTGGGCTACGTTGGTGAAAAAATCAATCTTGGCCGCATATAGATCCTTTTCCTTCTGATGCATCAGTTGTTCCACACGCAGGGCATTTTTTCTGGAGATATTTCTTTTTATCAGCCGGTAAATATAGTAGCCAATTGCCGCCAGTAGCAACACATACAGCATATACGCGATGGAAGACCTGTAGAATGGCGGCAAAATGGTAATTTTTAATACCCGGTTCTGTTTATTCCATACTCCATTTGAATTGGCTCCTTTAATAGTGAGTACGTAGCTGCCATAAGGGAGGTTGGAGTAGTTGATAGCAACATCTCCGGCAGCCTCGTACCACCGCGTATCATAATTTTCCAGCCGGTAAATCAGCTTGTTGTTGGAAGAAGACAAAAAGCTCAATACTGCTGCCTTAATGGTAAATGAGTTCTGGTCATGTTTTAGCACCACTTCCCGGGCAGTCAAAATACTCTCTTTTATAGGGGCGTTTGCCATCCCCGGAACAACGGTGGTATTAAAAACACGGAAGTCAGTAAGCGCCAGGGGAGGGGTTGCGGGATTGGTGTTCATTTCCTGCGGATGAAATGTAATAAGCCCTGAAATACAGCCAAAATACAGCCTTCCATCGGCAGTTTTTAATCCGGATTTGTAGTTAAACTGGTTGTTTAAAAGACCATCAGCGACATTAAAAATGCGTGTTGTTTTCTTATCCACGTTCCACTGCATTAGTCCCCTGTTTGAGCTAAGCCAGAAAGTGCCGCTGTTATCCTCCATCATCCGATAAATGACGTTGCCTGAAAAGCCTTGTTCCCTGGCATCAATCCTCAAAAAAACGTGCTGTTGTGGCAGGTATCGGACTATGCCGGCTTCTGTTGTAAACCACAGTCGTTTTGCATTGTCCTCGTAAATGGAAATAACTTTATTGTCGGGAATAGAGTTTTTTTCCGTTTCATCAAACCGGAACTGCTGCCACTTTTCGTCTCCTACCGGCTTATAAAAAACACCATTTCCATAGGTAGCTGCCCACAGGGCTCCGGTATGATCTTCTTTTATATCAAAAATCAACACCTGTGGGAAAGAGTGGTCCCTTAAAAAACGATCCTTCACCGGGTCGTATGTATAAAGTCCCCCGGAAGCACCCACCAGGAGTTGACCGGTCTTTGTACGGCAGATAGCAAAAACATCTTTTAGTTCAGGATCAAAAGGCAGATAGCTGAGGATGTTGCCTGTTTTTAGGTTCAGCCGGCTGATTCCCTGGGAAAAGGTACCCACCCATAAATAGTCATTGTCCAGGCAAAGGCCATGAACATTATGACTGGTAAATGCGTTGTGTACTGGCTTTATTTCATTCGAAAAGCGGTTAAAACGAAACAGCCCTTTATCTTCCGTACCTATCCAGATAATACTGTCATTAGATTGTATTAATTCGCGCACCCGTTCACCAAACGCTGAAAAACGGCTGCGTTGGGAAAAGATTTTTTCAAACGGGAGGTTCCGCCGGGGCAAATAGTTGATTCCTCCAAAATAGGAACCAACCCAAATGCTGCCTTCCCTGTCTTTGTAGATGGAGTATATGGCGTTGTCGGCAAGTGAAAATGGGTTACCCTGTTCCCGGTCAATATGGCTGGTGATGGTGGATCTGGTTATATCGTAAATATAAATTCCGGATTCGGTGCCTACCCAAATTTCATCATCTATGGCGGTTAATTCCCGTACGTATACATCAGCGCGATCTTTATCTTTTACCAGTAATGGGTTTACCAACCGTGTTAAAGGCTGGAGCTCTTTCAGACCACCGGAGGAGGCTCCTACGAGTAAACTACCGTTTTTTAGCGGCAGTAACTTATTAATGGTTTGTTTCAGAAAAGGTTGTTGGCCGTCTGCTGCCGAAAAGGGGACAATCGTTTTAAACCCGTCTGTGCTGTAATACAGGTTGTCGTTATAAAAAGCAATCCAATAGATGCCCCTGCTGAAAACAATACTGGTAATGCCGGGCCATGGTACTTTTATCTGTTCAAGCTGCCTGTTACCTATGGTGTATTTTAGTAGTCCCCGGGTATCTGAGGCTACAAATACAGCACTGTCCAGCTTTACCAGCTGGCTGATATTTCCATCTGCAGGTATCCCTTCCGCGGTTTGCAGTTTTAGTCGTTCAAGCTGTTCATTGCGGGTATTATAGGTGTATACGCCCTGGCTTGTACCAAGCCATAAAATACCTGGTTCCATTTCAAGAAGGGCGGTTACATTTAAACTGCCCTGCGCCTTGTTAATAATTTTAAACTGATGCCCGTCAAAACGGTTTAAACCGTCTTTGGTACCAAACCACATAAAGCCCTGTGCATCCTGCAAAATGGCATTTACTGTATTTTGAGACAGCCCGTTATTGCTGTTGTAATTTAAAAAAGCCCTATCGTTGAGTAGTTGAGCAACCAAAAGTCCCTTTGTAAAAAAGAGAACAATAAGTAAAAAAAGCTTTTTACACATATTTATTAGCAAGCCATCCTTGTTTCATCGGAAACAAGGGCTCTTAAAATCATGAAATGATGGAAAGAAAAATATAGTACCAGCCCTGCTAAATTAGCTTTTTTACCCGATTTATGCGCGTTTCTCCATTTTAATAATCTGATCAAATGTTGTTGCACACAGGGATTTGTCGAAAACGTCTTCGCAAGGGCTGCTCCTGATATCTTCCGGAAACCGAATAATAATAAAAAGAAATGTAAAAGATATTTGCGAATCTGTTTTATTTTGTAGTATTCCACAAATAGAACTGAAATATGAGAATTGCGGTAGCCGGTGCTCACAAGGTTGGTAAAACGACATTGGCAGAAGAACTGCTGGAGCATCTTCCGGGGTATTCAGTTGCTATTTGAAACCGCTCAAACAATAATTGCAGGGATTGGTCTTCTTGTGTTTGTGCCTATAGAAGAACCGGATCTGATACCCGGTCATCAGACAGATCTGCCCAGACTCAGAGGCCTGGTTAATGAATTGCTCTGTGATTGGATGGGGGATTTTGGTGTAGCTGCAATTGAAGTCAGCGGTACCTTATCAAACCGCCGGGACCAGGTACTCGCTAAAATTTCATGATATAATCAGGGTGCTCGATATCCTTGTTATACAGGTAAGTGATAACTGCGCAACTGACCATCAGCGGTTGTCAGTAGCAGCTTTTCATGCACAATCATTACGTTGACAATATTACTGCTATAATCATAGATATAGTCCGGGTTGTCAGTAGGATTACCGTCCTGATCATAAGCTATGAATTCAGTACCCTCTGGTATTACCTCGGCCTTACAACGTAAGTCTTTTCTATCCAGCAATAATAATCTGCCAAATTGGGATACTATCAGTATATTATTATCATCTATAAAGCATACACTATAGTTGATATTATCCGGTTCAACGGCAGGATAATCTTTGCTACCATCGAAAATAGCCTCCTGATCCTGCGCTGCTACCTTCACAATTTCAGGGAAGGCGTAAATTTCAAGCGGCCCATCGTAATGAGACGCCATAACAAACTCTTTTCCGGATGGCGAAAAGTTGCCCATGATCATATTGTCACACTGGGCAAGTGGTGTAAGGGAGATGACACCGTCGTTCAGCTGTAACTGCATCAGGGTGGATTTCTCCTGCCCGGCAGCCGCTTCTAAAAAGATAACATGGTTGTACGGTGTGGCATGGAATGTATAGACATGTTGCCGGCTTTCCAGCAGGGGATAAGATGTGATTACATCAAAAGTAACAGCATCTATTACCTGCAACTTGTCTGCTTCATTTTCATCACCTGGTAATACATGCCAGATCGTTTTATTATCCTTGGAGAAATAGCAGGCAGCCCCCAGGATCCAGCCCCAGGAGGCATGTTCCGCAGTATGTAATACCTGGGTTCCTTCCGCATCGAGGATGCGCATATCGGTCATACCCGCAATGGCAATCAGCCGACCATCAGAAGATACAGACAGTTTACTGCTTACATATTTCGTATTCTTCCCCTGAATAATTTTTTCCCATACAATTTCCAGACCGGCATTGAGCTTGGTAATCAGCGGCTGGCTCGCAAAGTTCATCAGGACCTTTCCATTAGGTAATGGCACTACATTGACCGGGTTAGCAGTGAATGTCAGCTTGTTATTTAATGATAGATTTATATACGGAAATTGGCTCATGTTTTTGATTATACCTAAAGATTGTGAAATGGTATTAAATGCGGTAGGATGCAGTTGAGGTATTACTCCTCAAAGAAAGTAACGGCTCCGTTCTCCAGGTGATAAACACCACCCACTATTTTTATTGCTCCGTTGTTTACCAGTGCTGCAATAATGGGGCTTTCTGCTGTTATCTGTTTTATTACATGACGCACATTATATTCAGTAACCTTCTTTATGAATTCAGCATTTTTTCCGTTTCTGTTTTCAGCAGGCGTAGATGTTTCGCTGTCGATAGCCGGCTTTATCTTGTCCAGCAACGGGGTGAGGTTACCCAGTTGTACATCTTCGCAAGCGCCTTTTATTGCTCCACATTGTGTATGGCCTAATACAACAATTATTTTTGAGCCTGCCAGTTGTGTGCCAAATTCCATGCTGCCAAGAATATCCTGATTAAGGATATTACCGGCTATACGTATACTGAATATATCTCCCAAGCCCTGGTCAAAGATAAGTTCCACTGAGGTACGTGAATCCATACAGCTAAGCACGGTTGCAAATGGATACTGCCCGTCTCTTGTGGCATTTACCTGGCTCAGCAGATCCCGGTTTGCTCTCAGGTTACTCACAAACCGTAAATTCCCCTCTTTGAGATATTGAAGTGCCATTGCGGGAGAAAGATTGCTTTGGGCCTCTTTGGAATGCTTGTACATATGTAATGATTTGGAATTGCTTATTAAGATGCTACGATGACAGCATTTCCCATTAAAAAAATACTGCGGACCTGATTATTAATACTCCCTTTCTATGCAAAGGAATCTAAAGTTTCATTTTGCTTGCTGACCTTATCATAGTTATCCTTTTTTAATTGCGTCAGCATTTGCTTGAGTGTGCTATTGTTGGCAGCCAATATCTGTACCGCCAGTAAGCCGGCATTACGGGCACCATTTACGCCTACTGTGGCTACAGGTATGTCGCCTGGCATTTGTACAATAGATAAAAGAGAATCCCAGCCGTCAAGAGAGTTTGAAGACTTAATTGGCACGCCAATTACAGGTAAAGTAGTGATAGCAGCAACCATACCAGGGAGATGTGCTGCACCGCCGGCGCCTGCGATGATGATCTTCAAACCACGCTCTTCAGCAGTAGTTGCATACTCAAACATTTTTTGGGGACTCCGGTGCGCTGATACAACGCTAAATTCATAACCTACTTCAAACTTATTTAAAACCTCTATTGCCTGACGCATAATAGGTGCATCAGAACTACTGCCCATAATGATACCAACTTCTATCTGTTTCATACTTTTTAATTTAAAATTTTCCGTATCGTTTCCGCTTTTGAGACAATATTTTCCATTGTGCTGTCCGTAATGGTTATATGCCCTACCTTCCTGCCTGGTCTTTTTCCCTTTTTCCCATACCAGTGAAGATGCACGCCTTCCATGTCTAACAGGTGCTGCAATTTTTCCTGTTTATTTGAATTCAATGAATTGCTTTCCAGTATATTCATCATTAAAGACCTGAAACGAAGACCAGTGTCACCCAAAGGTAATCCGAGTATAGCGCGGAGTAATTGCTCGTATTGCGATGTAATGCTGGCTTCTATTGTGTGATGACCGCTATTATGTGGCCTTGGAGCCAGTTCGTTCACTAAAAGTTTGTTATCTTTTGTGACAAACATTTCTACAGCAAGAATGCCAACAAGTTTAAGTGCATCCGCTATATTTCCAGCGAGGATAGTAGCTTTTTTTAGTATTTCTTCTTCTGTTTGAGCTGGTGCTATCTGATAATCAAGTACGAACTTCTCTTCAGAAAAGACCATAGCCACCGGATCATAGCATTTTACCTCACCATACTCGTTTCTCGCTACGATTACAGAAAGCTCTTGCTTAATATCTACCAGCTCTTCAAGCACACATGGTTCATCAAAGGCCGCTTTAATATCAGCCATTGTTCTCAAAATCATCACCCCATAGCCGTCATACCCATTTCGCCGTTTTTTGAGGCAGCGGGGCAATTTATTTTCGTATTTGTACAGGTCATTTTTGCTTTGAATGGCTTCGCCTGGCACTACTGGTATATTATGCAGCTGTAGGAATTGTTTTTGGGTAAACTTATCCTGGATTATTTCAATAGTATCAGGAGCCGGAAAAACCTTTACCCCTTGTTTTTCAAGTTGGCGTAAAGCGTCAATATTCACGGCCTCCTTTTCTATAGTAATAGCGTCAAGGTCTTTACCAAACGCCAGAACAGCTTCATAAGACATAGGGTCTGCACAAGAAAAAGAAGAAGTATAATGTGAACAAGGCGCATGCATGTCTTTATCCATCACAGCAACATTAAGGCCAAGATCAATAGCATGACGTATAATCATAGCACCTAACTGTCCGCCTCCCAAAATCCCTAGTTTTAAATTTTCCAGCATAGTCTTTAATTGGAGCACAAAAGTATAAAACTATTTTAAATGATAGTAATACTATTCTTAATTGTAGTAAAATTGTAAAATAAAACTGGTCTGCCATTTAAATCATAATTTCGCCCACTAACTATTCAGGCATGGAATTGCAATTGCAAATAAAAATGAATCCCAAGCTCTACCTAAGAGATCCGGACAGTTCGGAGCTGGGCCGAAATATTATTAAGCATGGGATAAAAATGATTCATGATATTGGTTTTGAGGACTTTACATTTAGAAAGCTCGCTACGGAGGTAGGAACTACGGAAGCTAGTATTTACCGGTATTTTGAAAACAAGCACCGGTTACTCACCTATATTACAACCTGGTTCTGGACATGGTTAGAATACCAGCTGTTATTTCACACGAATAACCTCAAGCGCCCAAAAGAGAAAATAGACGTTGTTATAAAGCTGCTGACTTTTGAAGTGCAGGACAAATTTACGGTGGAACATATTGACAAGAGCATTTTACATGGCATAGTTATATGCGAAGGTGATAAATCATATCTTACAAAGCATGTAACGGCAGATAATAAGTCTATGCTTTTTAAGCCCTATAAAGATCTTTGCCATCGTATTGCAGAGATCTTCCTGGAATATAATCCTGGGTTATTGTTTCCGCATTCGCTGGCAAGCACTTTAATAGAAACCGCTCATCGGCAGATATACTTCAAAGAACACTTGCCAAGCCTGACCGATTTTGGTAATTCTAAAGAGGTAAGACCACTGGTCGAATTTTTGCGGCATTTGGTATTTAAGTCGCTGGACAACTGATAAAAAGTAATAAGCTGCTGCTTATATTGTCTTTTAAAGGAAATTGAAAGCATATCAGCAAATGTTAAGAAAAAAAGATGAAGTAGCTATTGAGAATCTTTTTTGGTATCATAAATCCAAATTATTCTATCTTAAGGGCATAAATCAACCGAATGCTATTCCACTAAAATGCTATCATTGACGACGATCGTTGCATTAAAGAAAGGGGACCGCTCTGTTTTTAGTGAAGTATATTTTTTATACCACGAGAAGATATTTTTTTTCGTAAAACGCAAGACTGACTCTCCATATATTGCAGAGGAGGTGACGCAATTGGCCTTTATTAAACTCTGGCAATCCAGAGAAAATCTATCTGAATCTCACCCGTTATTTTCACAGCTATTCCGGATTGTACAGTCCGTTTTAATCGACGAATTACGTAAACAGGCCACCTATCTGTCCAAAACGGGCAAGGTAATACATCTCTCTGTTGATGAATATAGTGATGTGCTCGAGAAATTGTCTGAAAAAGAAATGCGCTCCAGGATCATGAAGATTGTTGAAGCAATGCCATCAAACCGCAGAAAAGTATTTGAGATGAACAGGCTGCAGGGAATGAGTTACAAACAAATTGCCGAGCAATTATCCTTGTCGGTCAAGACCGTTGAATATCATTTGCTGGAAGCGTTAAAGCAGTTAAAGCGGGAATTGGGACACCATCTTCCATATGTATTGCTGATGCTGGCAATAAATTATTTTTAAAATCCTAGGGAATCGTCTTTTTCATACGTATTATATATTATTAGCTACTTTATCGCATGGCTGACAAGAAACTTATAGAGGATTTTTTGAGCAACAAATGTACTCCCCAAGAAGCGGAAACAGTAAGCCGTTACCTGGAGTCGCATCCTGAGGAGCTGAATAAGTATTTGTCGGAAGAGGAATGTGCTGCTGAACAGGGAAAGCTGCCTGTGGAATTATCGGTTGCGTGGCTTCAACAAATACGGCATAGGGCATTTGCTGAGAGGCCCCGGTTAAGATGGTTAAGGCCAGCAATGGCAGCGGCTGGGATATTACTGGTTATCTGTCTGGGATGGTATTTCTTGCAGCGGCCTAAAACAATGGTGACTACTGCTTATAATGTACCACCTCCTATAGCTCCTGAAAAGATAGAAAGGTTGGAGAACCTGACAGACCGGGTGATGGACCTGGAGCTACCGGATGGATCCAAAATTCAGCTGTTTACCCGGAGTAGTATTGAATATAGTAAAACATTCACGAAAGAAGCAGAAAGAAGTATTTACCTGAAAGGAAAAGCATCATTTGATGTGGCTAAGAATAAGCACCAGGTATTTACGGTATATAGTGGTGGAATCGTTACCACGGCGTTGGGCACTTCCTTTATAGTCCGCGCCTATGAAACTGAAGACAGTATAAGTGTGCAGCTTAATAGTGGTAAAGTGATGGTGAAGTCACCAGTTTTTGAAAGTCAGACTTTTCATACATCCATTCTTTTGCCAGGAAAGGAGTTAATATATAATAAGACAAGCATGGTAGCCAATGTGCGGAATTTTGGCACATCGATGTATGAGGGGTTTGTGAAGGCTGGTGCTGAAAACAATAAACCATTGACTAAGCCTGACTGGTATAATTTCAAGAATCAGCCACTGGAAAAGGTGCTGGAGCAGTTGAGTGTTTATTATGGCGTAGCTATATACTATCGTCCATCCGATATTGAGCATATATATGTTGAGGGGACATTTCTTAAAACGGATTCGCTTGAAAAAATACTTACAGATATAATTTTGCCTAATCAACTTACCATTATTCGTGACAAAGACAATCTGATAATTAAAAAAGCACTTTAAAAAGAATTAATTGCTTACTAACTGGACGGTGTATGCACACCGTAGTAAATGCTATTGCCTAAAACTAAACACAGCTTGCATAAAATGAATATCAACCATCTAAAAAGGCTATGCCTTTCTTCGCTGCTGCTTGCGATTATTTTTACTATTCCTTTAGTAGCTTTTTCGCAAAAGAAGATCGCCTCAGTTACTGGTACGGTCAGGAACGATGCGGGAGAACTGCTTCCCTATGTATCGATCACAGCGTTGAACACCAAAACCAAATACGCTGCGGGAGTACAAACGGACAGCAACGGCATTTTCAGGTTTGTCGGACTGCCCGAAGGCCCTGGCTATAACTTTACCTTTACCTATATAGGGCTTGAAACAAAAGAGTTAAAAGACTATACATTGAAAGGTGGTTCCACGCTTACGCTGGCTGTAAAAATGGATAAAATTCATGCTATCACTATTGAGGATGTAGTGGTAGTAGGATACGGTACCTTACGCAAGAGAGACGTGACCGGCTCCATATCAAAGATAGGTGAATCGACCCTGAAGGAAACACCTGCCAACACATTGGAGAATGCTATTCAGGGGAGGATGGCAGGTGTTACGGTTACAAATACCTCAGCGGAACCAGGTGGTGGCATCAACATTAATGTGCGGGGTACAACTTCCATTTCCGGGTCTAATCAGCCATTGTATGTAATTGATGGCGTGCCCATGTACAACGACAATAGCCGGTCTTCCCAGGAATTTGAAGGCAACGTAGCAGGTAATTTTCTCGCTTCGATGAATCCCAATGATGTAGTATCAGTAGAAGTATTGAAAGATGCGCAATCAACAGCCATCTATGGCTCCAGAGGCGCTAACGGAGTAGTGCTGATCACTACCAAGAGAGGAAAACCTGGCAGGGCATCCATAGAATTCAGCCATTATACAATGGTTTCAGCACGGCCTAAACCAATTAAGCTGGCTAACGCTAAACAATATGCGGCATTCATCAATGAAATGAATCGTAATGATAACGTAACTGAATTTTATACAGGAAGGTATGTTAAAACTACGGATGGCCTGGATAGCATTTATTTTCCCAATGTAAATGATCTGGGAGAAGGCACCAACTGGCAAAAAGAGCTGACCCGATCCGGGATTACCCAAAACTATCAGTTGTCTGCTGCCGGAGGGAATGAGTTTATCAGGTACCTCTTTTCGGGGAATTATTTAAATGATGAGGGCGTTATTAAATATTCACAGTATCAGAAAGCCTCATTTCGCGGAAACATTGATGCCAAGATCACTTCGCGCCTGACCGCCAAGATAGATGTTAATGCTACCTCTGACCTAAACAACAGGGCAGAAAACTCCAATGCAAGAATACTTAGTGGCGGTTTTGAGCGCTCCGGCGTGATCCTGAAGGCATTTGCTGCCAATCCTACTTTAACGCAGGACAATGAAACCAGCCAGCTCGCTGCAAGGTTTTCTACTACACCTATAGGAGCCACTTTTCTAAATCCACTGTATGATCTTAGTAACACCATTAACCAACGTCGCATAAATTATTACTTTTTCAATTCAGACCTTTCTTATAAGTTATCTAATTCATTATCGCTTACCGTCCGGGGAGCCTATAATACAACTGATGCCAGCACAGCTCAATTCTGGAATAACAAAACCCAGTTAGGCTATTTAAGGGGGCAAAAAACATTTCAGACAACCTGGAAGAGTTTGTCATATCTGAATGAAAACTTTCTTACTTATTCGAAAGTATCCAATCGCTATGCCTTGAATGTAGTAGGAGGGTTTTCCTGGCAGCAATCTACATTGAGAACAAGTGTAATAGATGCGGAAGGGTTGCCCGTTCCTGTAGATAATGGCCTGCATATTTTGCCACTTTATACTACTATTGCTCCTCCTCAGACGAATCTGGTAAAAGACGTATTACTTTCCGGCTATGGAAGGGCTTCTTTTAGCTATTTAGGTAAGTATGCCATTAATCTCGTAGCAAGAGGTGATGGTTCCAGCCATTTTGCGAAAAACAGGAAATGGGGTTTCTTCCCTTCATTGGGATTGGCCTGGAACCTGAGTGAGGAGGCCTTCTTTGTACCTGCCAGGCAACTGGTTTCTACTGCCAAGTTGAGGGCCAGTTATGGTATCAGCGGCAACCAGGCTATACCTGCTTATGGTTCCCTCGCACAGTTATATCCAATCAACTATGGTTTTGTGAATGGGGTGGCTACCGGCATAATTACCGGTACCCCAAGTAATGTGAACCTGAGCTGGGAAACAACGGCGCAGACCGATCTTGGACTTGAACTTGGATTTGCCGAGGATAAGTACAAATTAACGATTGATGTTTACCGTAAAAAAACCACCGATCTGCTTCAAAGCAGAAAGATACCCGGAGAATCCGGATACAATATTATTGCCGATAATTTTGGAAGTATAGAGAACAAAGGGATAGAAATGGAATTTAGTACGGCTCCTGTAAGCATCAAAAATTTTACCTGGAACCTGAGTTTCAATGCAAGTGCCAACAGGAATAAGATACTTGATCTTGGCGAAGGCATTAACTTTTACAACCAGACAAGTGGTGGGGCCGATTATACACATCGAATGGTAGTAGGACGAAGTTTGGGAGAATTTTGGGGATATAAGACACTGGGCCTGCTTAGCGGAGAGGATATGACAAATGGTTATCCTCTTCTCCGGTCATCTGATAAGGAAGGGATGCTGAAATACAAGGATTCAGACGGTAATGGCATTATCAATGATGAAGACAAGGAAAGCCTGGGAAACGCATTCCCTAAATGGAATCTGGGTTTAAATAACACTATTACCTACAAAAATATTTCACTGAATGTATTTGTGTATGCGGCACTTGGCCACAAAGTTTTAAATCAAAACCTGCTTTACTCCACATATGGAACACCGATAGGCGTTCCGAGTGTAGCGTATATCAATGATCACTGGACGCCGGAAAACAAAGATGCTTATTATCCTATGCCTTCGCAGTATGGCAGTAATTCGCAAACAACTGATAGGCTGGTAGAAGACGGATCTTTTGTGCGCTTCAAAAATATTACCCTTCGTTACGACTTCCAGAAATTACCTAAATGGTTAAGCAAACTGCAACTGTATGTAACAGGTAACAATCTTATTACTATTACTAAATATAGTGGTTATGATCCGGAAGTAAGCGCATATGGACAAAATATCCTGTTACCGGGCATTGACCTGGGTAGCTATCCGCGTACCAAGATGTACACGTTTGGCGTAAATGTTAATTTTTAATCTTTTGCGATAATGAGTAATATGAAAAAGGTTATATATGCTATAGCGACGCTGTTTGCGATTTTGATTACATCCTGTAATAAGACGCTGCTCGAATCTCCTTCCAATACGATTTCACCGGAGAATTTCTACAAGTCAAAATCAGATTTTGAGCTGGCCAACCTGGGAGCTATCGGCGTGTTACAAGGTGGCTCTCTGTATGCGTGGTATATTCATTATGTGATAGAACATCAGAGCGGTGATTTTTCCCAGCCAGCAGGAACTTCCTGGAGTGAGTTGAATTGGCTGACTGATGATGGTTTTGTTGCAACTACCTGGACAGGACATTACAATCTAATCAATAACGTAAATACAAGCCTTGATAAAATTGACGGGGTAAATTTTGATAAAGAGAGTAAAGATGCACTGAAAGGGGAGCTTTATTTTCTGAGAGCAGTAGGTTATTTTAACCTGGTACGTATGTTTGGTAAGGTGCCGCTCCACCTGCATGCTACTGTTTCTCCTAACGAGGCATCATTGAAGCAATCTGAAATTAAAGACGTTTATGCTGCCATTGTATCTGATCTGCAACAGGCTGAAACATTATTGCCCGTTTCAAATCCATATGGTCCGGGAAGGGTTACCAAGGGAGCAGCAACCGGTTTATTAGGTAAAGTATATGTGTTTATGGCTGGCTGGCCGCTTAACGACGCTGCAAAGTGGAATGAGGCACTTACACAGCTTAAGAAAATTGTGAATGTCGCAAATCCATCCATGTCGGTGGCCCCCTTTAATTATCATCTGGAGGCTGACTACCAGGATCTTTTTTGGCACGTAACACAACTGCGTACAACAGGTACAGGTTTGCCGACAATTGCCAAGCCTGCCAATGAAAATGGTCCGGAAGCCGTTTTTGAAATTAACTATAAACGAGCTGCAGGATATTACTCAGCCATCTTTCCTTCTTCCCTGATGTATCAACCTTGTAGTTTTTGGTTGTTTAATCAGTTTGAATCAAACGACTACAGACAGGGAGTAACGATGGTGAATACTCCGGGAGACCCGCTGGGTGGAGTCACCCTTCAACGCAAATTTCAGGCTACAGGTAATACCTGGAATGATAATGAAAATAACTGGCCTTACCTGCGCTTTGCGGATTTGATATTGCTCCTTGCTGAAGCGGAAAATGAAGTGAACGGGCCAACAGCTACAGCCTTAGACGCCATCAATGCTGTGAGAAAAAGAGCCCGTAATGCAGCAGGCGTTATCAGATTGGCTCCTGCCAATTATACGTCCACTGAAGCTTTTTCCAAAGACGCATTTAGAAAGCTGGTGCTTCATGAGCGCACACTGGAATTAAGTTGTGAAGGACAGACCTGGTTTGACTGGATAAGGACCAATACATTAAAAGAGGTGTTGACGGCCCAGGGAAGGCCGGGTACTTATAGTGATAAAATAAGACTTTATCCTATACCGCAGGCAGAGATAGATATTACCAAAGGTGTGCTTATACAGAATGACGGCTATGCCCATTAATCTTTATCAATAGTGTTTTATGAAATATATTCTTTCCCTGGCCATGGTTGTTATGGTCACGCAAGTGTGTGCACAGCGGTCAACAGTACCACCACGGGACTTGCTCAGATCTAATAGTGGAACAGCAGTTATTAAGGGCTTCATTGGTGATAAGATCAGCAAATGTATCAGTAACAGGGTGATGGTGCAGGAAGGCGAAAAAATATTGCATCCATTTGCTCAACGGACTGAAAAGGATTTTAATGACTGGCGTTGCGAATACTGGGGAAAATGGTTTACGTCTGCTGCACTAGCCTATTTATATCAGCCTGGAGATGTATATAAACATACTTTGGATGCCTCGGTAACTTCTTTATTAAGGACGCAGGGAACTGATGGTTATATAGGAACGTATAGCAAGGGCGCAGCGCTGCAGGGGTGGGATGTTTGGGGGAGAAAGTATGTACTATTAGGGCTGCTCTCTTATTATGACCTGACAAAGGATAATCTTGTACTGAGGGCGGCTGCGAGACATGCGGACAACCTGATAGCTGAGCTAAAGGATAAGCAGATCAAGATAACAGACAATGGCCTGGACGCCATTGATGGCCTTTCTTCCAATTCAATTCTTGAGCCTATGGTACTGCTGTATCAAAGAACCGGCAATAAAAAGTACCTGGACTTTGCTAACGAGATGATAAAAGCATGGGGGCGTCCGGGCAAGTTCACCAAAAATGGTTTGCAGTTGGTAGAAAAAGGCAATAAAGAAGTACCTCCTATTGATATTGCCGCACCTAAAGCATATGAAATGATGTCCTGCTACGAGGGCCTTTGTGAAATGTATCGTGCTACTGGCGACACGTCTTATTTATTAGCAGTGCTTGGCTTTGCCCACAGTGTGCTTAAAAATGAAAGAATGATCGTTGGATCTGCGTCCAATCAGGAATTGTGGTCAGATGGTGTGCGCCAGCAGACGGAGATCATGCAACAACCAATGGAAACTTGTGTGACCATCACCTGGATGAAGTTATGTTACCAGTTGCTTCGCTTAACCGGAGATAGTAAGTGGGCAGATGAACTTGAGTTATCGTTGTATAATGCATTAGCAGGTGCGCAAACACCGGATGGAAGCTGGTGGTCGTATTTTTCACCCTTAAACGGAGAGCGTGTCCCTAGTACGGCGCAGCATAATGACGTAGGTCTTAGTTGTTGTGTAGCGAATGGTCCCAGAGGTCTTTTACTTACCCCTTCCTGGGCTGTAATGTCTTCAGCAGGTGGATTATTTATCAATCTATATGCACCCGCGGAATATAGTGAAAAGGTAAATGGGACAAGGGTGCTGCTTACCGTTAATTCTGATTATCCGGTAACAGAAAAAATAGAGATAACGGTATCGCCGGATAAAACGGACAGTTTTACGCTGGCACTTCGTATTCCATCGTGGAGTACAAACGGCAGGCTTAGCGTTAATGGAGAATGGCAAACCTTTAAGCCAGGCACTTATTGCAAAATCAACCGTAAATGGAAAGTTAATGATAAAGTGGTTTTTTACCCTGATTTGAGAGGACGGTTGATACCAGCTCCAAGTGGCGCTCCTCAAATTGCTGTGATGCGCGGCCCTGTAGTATTGGCTATTGATAACAGGATGGTAACTCCCGCAGATGATGCCGTATGGTTATTGCCCAAACCGTGGAATTTTGAAAACACGGCGTTAGCACCTGCAGGTTACAAGGGGTACGTGCTTGCCGGTCATGGATTAACGCCCGAAAACAAGCAGGCTTACATTGACCTGGAGCCAGTAACAGACAAGCCAGATGATGTGTGGATGGCCTTTAACGCTTCTTTTTTGATACGTCCCAGCCATTTCTTTAATCATGCTGAAAGAAAACTTGTACTCTGTGATTATGCGTCAGCAGGGAACAGGTTCTCCGCAGATAATCTGTTCCGTGTATGGTTGCCTCAACCATTGTTTTTGAGTAATGCATTTGTAAAAGATACCTGGAAGATCACTTACCCGGATAAAACGATCAGACCGGAGGCTCCCTCCAACTAAACAGCGTAATAATTATGTTAGAACAAGCACATAAAGACAAGGACGCCAGAGCGGGTCATTTTTCAAGAAAAGAATTTATAAGGACCAGTGGGATTTTAGCAGGATACCTGCTCACGCAGCCAGTATTGTCGGCTTTGGGAGCTCCCGGGAAGGCTGGATTTAGCAGGGAATGGCCGTTAAAAATAGAAGGAGATGAGCTAATTATACCAGTGGGTAATTATCCATCGGAACATCATACGTTCAGGGTGTCGAAAGCCGGACGATTGAAGATAAAACCTGCCACCATTCACCAGGCGGTGGACGAAACATTATTTCTTTCGGCAGATAAACCTTCCGGTTATTGGGTAGGTACTCCGTTGAAAGCTTCCCGTTATGATCAGTTAGGCGTTTACTGCTCCCTGATAGAAGATTCAATTGTTATGTACGACGCACCTGGCAAGAAGGGGCGCCTTCTCCAAAAGGGAGATGATTACCTGGTTGCTGCACCATTCTCATTGGTAGGATTGGGTACCAACACAAACCTTACCCCATCAACCCCGGTATACGCTTCTTATTCTTACTATTTGCAACGCATCGATAGTGTAGTGCTTAATAAAGAAGGTGAGGCTTCATTGATAGAAGGCAATCCTTCACTTGTATGTCCAGAAATACCCGCACTTCCCACGGGTACAGTAAGGTTCTGTAATATCTATAGACCCATTCTGGCCGACAGCCTAAAAGCAGAACATCTTTTTCCACTGTTAGCGTCCGATAGCCATGTAAAGACACAATCAACAAATGGTCACTTATCAAAAACAATAGAGAAGTTAAAGAATGGAAAACCAGTAACTATTGTTGCCTGGGGAGATTCTATTACAGCCGGATCGGATGTGCAAAAAGGAGAAGCCTGGCCAGCGTTATTTATAGCAACCTTGAAGAAAGCATATCCGGCTGCAAAGATCAATTATGTAAATCGAAGCATAGGAGGGACCCGAACGATGCAGTGGTTGCACGACGGTGATTATCCTGGCTTGCCAAAACTGCCATCAGACGTTTGCTCCTTCAAACTGGTGACCAAAGAAAAACCTGACCTGGTAGTGATGGAATTTACCAATGATACAGTGGAAGATCCTAAGATCTATCCGGAACATTATAATATGATAAAGGCTGAGTTGGATAAGCTGGGTGCTGAGCTAATTATCATTACTCCCGGCCGTTTTGCTATAAAAAGCTACGATGAAAATCTCGCTGAAATGAAGCAACCGGAACAAAGGCCTTATGTGAAGTTTGTAACAGACTTTGCAGCCAGGAACAACTATGCCATTGCTGACGCGGCCACCAGATGGGCGCATTTCTCTAAAGAAGGGCTGCCCTATATTGCCATTCTGATTAATGCTTATAATCATCCTAACGCATATGGACATGGTATTTTTGTAGAAGAGCTGATGAAGTGTTTCGGCAAAAAGTATGTATATGAAAAGGCATATGTGCCAGTACCTAAGCCAATTTCTACCGGGAAATACATGATAGGTGCTTTTATGTGTCCTTTATGGAATAAAGACGAAATGCAACCGGATATGTGGAACCCTGTTAGAAAATATCCTGAGCGGGAACCGATATTAGGCCATTATTATGAAGGCAATCCCGAAGTAACTGATTGGGAGATTAAATATGCGCTGGAGCATGGGATTTCTTTTTTTAATGTTTGCTGGTACCGTAAAAAAGGCAACGCCGGCAAGCCGGTAGAAGAATTGTTTGGCCACTGGACAAGAAGTTTGCTGAAGAGCAGATATGCGGATATGTTTAAATACTGTATTCTGTATGTGGATGAGGGAAGTGTGATGGATGGCATTGCATCGGAAGATGACTTTTTGAATAACCTTGTTCCTTATTGGATCAATAATAACTTTAAGAGGGCCAATTATTTGAAAATAGATGGGAAGCCGGTATTTACCATTTACCGGCCAGAAAAATTTATCCAGGATCTTGGAGGTGTAGAAAAAGCAAGGATCGCAATTGATAAAATGCGCCAGGCATGTGTTGATGCCGGTTTTCCCGGCTTGGTAATTATGGGCGAATACCATCACGCATTAGATAAAGCACAACCCATGTATAAAGCGCTGGGGTTGGATGCGGCAGTATCCTATCACTGGCCCAGCTTTACGGAAAAAATGCCAGCCACCGCTCCAGCTGATACCAGCATTATTCGCATGCAGGCAGACTGCTGGCCGGAATTGCAGAAGGTAACAGGGCTTCCTGCTATCCCAACAGTGTCTGTTGGTTGGGACTCAGCACCCTGGGGAGGTATGTTTTATAAAGGTAACTGGAGGTTGACTCCAGCATATTATAAAGAGTTATTACAGAAAGCTAAAAAGTATATAGATAGCCAGCCAGCATCCTTACTGAGTAATTGGCTAATGCTCGACAATTGGAATGAATATGCAGAGGGGCATCATATCTTTCCCACCAAGAAAGATGGTTTTGCCTACCTGGATATGGTAAGAGCAGTATTTTCTAAAACGTATCCTTTTCCCAAAAACATTGTTCCGGACCAGATAGGCCTCGGACCCTATGAGAATAGTAAATGATTTTATTAACTAAAAACATGCTGTATGAAAAATGAAAAATTTACCTATTGCTCATGCCTTTCACAGTATGCTAAAACTGGCTTTGTCGCAGGTCTATTGTATTTAGCTGGTTTACTTGCAACGACATCTGTTTACGGGCAGACTAACATGGCGCTGCATAAGTCCATCGATGCATCCAGCAGCGCCAGTTTAGGAACGCTTGCTGGTCAGGCCAATGACGGAGATACTGCCACTTCCTGGGTAGCTTCGGGAGGTGGCTTCCCGCAGTGGATAGTGGTAGATCTTGGACGAATTTCAACTATTACCCAGATCACAAACAGGTTCGTGGACAATACCACCTGGCGGTATAAAATTGAGGGGTCGAACACCAATGCTAATCTTGATTTTAATCTGATCGTAGATAGAACCGGAGCTGGTGTTGCCGGAAAGGATATAACCGAAAATGTAAGTGCGGTATACCGGTATGTCAGGATTTCTATCACCGGATCAGCTACGGGCAACTGGGCTTCCAGCAGGGAGTTGCAGGTAATTGGCACGCCATTGTCTCAACCAACAGGTATCGTGCCTGCTATCAATCCTGTTACTACAGGCAATTACCTGGTAGGTGCACAAATGTGTAACCTCTGGGGAGCGAAGGCGCAATGGGACCCGGTACGTAATCCCTATATCTATAATGGACGTAAACCATTGATGGGATGGTATGATGAGTCTTATGATGTGTCGACCGACTGGCAGATAAAGATGGCCAGGGAGCATGGTATCGGCTTTTTCTTTACCTGTTGGTTCAGGGGGTATAATAACGCCGGTAAATCTGTTATGTCACAATATGATCAGTTTATTAATGCTATTGCCAATACAGCGTCTTACAGGGATAGCATTAAATGGGCCATACAGTGGGTAAATGATACTGATGTATCGGGTACCGTTGTTTGTGAAGGTGCGCCTGATTTTATTAATAATATAGCTCCATTTTGGATAGCTAATTATTTCAGTAAGTCCAACTATCTAAAGATTGATAATAAGCCGGTGGTTTCTATTTATGATATTGGTAAGTTTATATCTGAATGTGGAGGAGCTGTTAATGCTACTTATGCTATAAGCCAGCTCAGGTCGTTATGTGTAAGTGCGGGTTACAGTGGGGTTATTCTTATGACATCTTCCGTAGTATCCACCACCGCAGCTAATGCCGGAGTATCTGTAGGGGTAGATTACTTGTACTCTTACCACGTACCTACATTCACAGAGCTGTATACAGTAACTAACCCCACGGTAAGTCAGGTAACAGGGTGGCAAAGAAATGCATGGAGTAATTATACTCATTACAGCGGGTTGCCTTATATCACTTCAGCTTCTGTTGGATGGGATTCTGCTCCGTGGGGAGGCGCTTCTTTATGGCAATTATCTCCTTCAGATTATCAAACCATGCTTTCGCATGCAAAAGCACGGACTGATTCGCAGGCTGTTGGTTCAGTTCAAAAGAAGATGGTGCTTTTGGATAACTGGAATGAATATGCTGAAGGGCATATGATTGCGCCAACGGTTTTTCGGGGATATGGATACCTTGATGCAGTAAGAGCTGTTTTTTCGGCTGCCGGACCGCATACGGATACTGTTCCCGATGCGTCAGTAATACCACAATTGGAACCGGTGCAGGCAAAAAATCTTGCGTTCCACAGACCAGTGATTACCTCTACTTTCGCTACCAGTGGGTATGAAGGAGCGGCAGCTGTAGATGGTAGTGCCGAGTATACTTATTGGGTAGCGAATAGTGCCAGCTTACCGCAATGGTTGCAGGTTGATCTCGGGTCAGCCTATGGTATTACGCAGGTGAAAACTATTTTTTTTGCTGATGATTTATGGAAATATAAGATAGAAGGTTCAGCAGATAGCACTACCTGGACGGTTTTGTCTGACCATACGGTTAGCGGTGTAGCAGCAAAGATCGCAGATGATTATCTTACAGGGGTATACCGGTTTATAAAAATAACTATTACCGGAGTTGGTAATAATTGGGCTGCCATCAGGGAATTTGAAGTGTTTGGCAATGAGGCCGGCCCTGCGAGTGCAAAAGTTTCCAATACTGTTATCGATCCGAAGGTAAGACATGGTAAAGAGGATGTGGAGATAACAGTATATCCCAATCCTGCTGTCAATAACATTCACTTCAGTATTAAAAATGTAAAGGAAGAAAATCTGACAGTCGAAATGTTTAACATCAACGGAATTGCTGTACATGTAGAATTGCTAAAGGCTGGCAATATAGCTGGCGCTCATCAGTTGCGTCTTAATAAGTCCTTGCCTGCGGGTACCTATTTACTCGCATTTACAGCCAGGGGCATTAAAAAAGTGGTCCCTATAGTAATTGTTTCAAGGGAATAATGATATGTCATGTGTTGTGCTGCTTTTCATTGGCTATTTGCTTCATCCCTTCCAGGTAGGTAGTAACCTGGAAATCAGGGAATCGATGTTTAAATTTTGAATCGTCAAATATATTGTCATGCTCATATCTGGGAAGCAGTTCCTGTAATTCTTTTACCCGGTTATTGAACATGGCACCCATCTTAAATATAAACTTTGGAATAACTGAATATTTCAGTGCTGTATCATAAACTGTAGAAGCCAGCGTAATGAATTGTTTATAGGTTAATCTATTATTGTCAACCGGCAGATGCCAGGTTTGGTAAAATGCATCCGGTGTATTTCCAATCAAAGCGGTGGCGCTGCTTGCATCAGGTGTCCAGATCAGGCTTCTTAATTTATCATCCCGTAATGGGACTTTTAGCTTTTTGCGCGCTTTAATATTATTGAAAATTAAAGAATTTGTGATACTCTGTGTTTTGCCAGGACCATAAAATTCCGGAGCCCGGCAAATAACGGCTTCCAGTTTGCCGGTATTTATTGCCTTTAGTAACATGTTTGCCATTATTTGTCTTATCCTTCCTTTTCTTCCAATAGGAGCAAAGGGCGTCCGTTCTGTAAGTATTCTGTCATCCTGGGGATACATGTAGGTATTATCAAAAAAAACCAATTTTGTCCCATTCACTTTACAGGCTTCGATTACATTGCTGGTAATCAGCGGAAATTGTTTTTCCCACAAATCTGAATTCATTGGCAGGCCCAGTGTAAAGTAAGCTATTTCACTGCCCTCAACTGCTTTTATTGCATTTTCCTTATTAGACAGATCTGCTGAAAAAATACTGTCTGTATCATTTACTTTTTTTGCTTTCCTGCTTACAATTCTGATGTTTGAAGTAAAACTGCTTTTAAGCGTCCTGGCTAATTCTTCGCCAATTTGCCCATTTGCTCCTAGTATTGTTTGCATACTGTTTTGCTATTTAGCTATTATCTATTTATAGAACAGATAGAGAAACATTTAGTTTGATCTTAAATGTACATGAATATTATTAAAGCCGGTTTTCTGGTATCTAATATAAGTGCTGAAGAATAGCTATTAAATTGTTGGCCGGATGATTAATAACTCCGGCCAGTTATCAGTAAAAAACTGCCAGTTAAATGAATAATTGTCTGAAATGCAGTAAGATATTGGTTTTTTACTATTTTTAAACTTCCAGAAAATGGAAACTGAGGTAGTGAAAAAGCAACATGCTCCAATTCCTATGATCAGTATTGTCACAAAATATTTGTTCCTCAATAAAGATAAAACAAGAAACAGACCTAGACATAGACCCGGTTGCCGCAGACAACCTTGAGTGGCCTCAGAAAAAGCAAATTTATAAGACGGCAATTCCGAAGCACCGGCAGTAGTATTAATATGTACTGTTGATAGGGTATTGCCTTTGGCAAGCGATAGTATTTAGACCACTTCATAGTGTCTGATTACTACATGAGGAGGTGTTGTTACTCCAAACGATGTATGTCAATCCATTTCAATTAAAAATAAAACAAACTAAGCATGAAGCAGTTATTACAAGTAACTATGTTTTTTTTCGTTATGGCCCTGATATCTGCAGGTTGTAAAAAAGGAGATCAGGGACCAGCTGGTCCACAAGGAGAAAAAGGGGCAGCGGGACAGCAAGGCGTACCTGGCCCTGACGGGAGCAAGATTTACAGTGGGAATGGTGCTGCTGCAGCTAACATTGGCACTATTGGTGACTTTTATCTGGATCTTTCCAGTTCTAAATTTTATGGTCCGAAGACCGCCAATGGTTGGGGTACGCCTATTAGTCTTAAAGGTGCCACGGGAGCAACTGGTGCTGCAGGTGCTACAGGCGCAACTGGTGCAACCGGTGCTACAGGAGCCACTGGTGCCACAGGAGCAGCAGGAGCAACCGGTGCTGCAGGAGCTGCCGGCAGTAAGATCCTCAGTGGTAGCGGTGCTCCGGCACCGGCAGTGGGAAGCAACGGCGATTATTATCTGGATAAATCTACCTATTACTTATATGGTCCTAAAACAGCCGGAGCGTGGGGAGCTGCTTTAGCATTGCAGGGACCCGCAGGTCCACAAGGCCCCGCTGGTCCGCAAGGTCCTGTCGGTACTGCTAATGTGATCTATTCCAGTTGGAAATATGCTACTAACTTTAATGATACAACGATAGACAATTCTTCTTTGAAGGCAGGCTATGTAGCAGCCCCCGGTATTACCAGTAACATTCTCAATTCCGGAACGGTAGCTATATATTTTACGTATGGTGGTGGAACATTTCCTTTGCCTTATACCAGCAATGCTGGCGGCAAAGTCAATACCATTGCATTTACTCCCATGTTAGGTAAAATACTTATTACACGTTTTACACATGATAACAGTAATTCTGTTAATTTGAGCACTTTATTACAGTATCGTTATGTGATTATACCTGGCGGTGTTGCTGGTGGCAGGCAGACTGCCCCTCCTGATTATAGCGATTATGCTGCTGTATGCAGATATTATCATATTCCTGAATAGTCAGGAGCTTTTATTATGCTGAAAATGGCTGTCTGCAAAGGCAGCCATTTTCAATGTATGTTCGTACTGAGCAAGGAATCAAACTTTTGCAGTTGCTTCCGTTACCCACATTCCGGTACGTTTTGCCAGATCGATCTTTTCCTGACCATGCGCCGTCATCAGCCCTGTTGTAATCATCCGTTCAGCCCGTTCTATATTAGGCTTGCTCCATTTGCTTTTTGCTTTACGGGGGGTAAATGTCAGATAAAAACTTTCCTCATTACGTTTTCTGGCTTTACTGTCTATCCACCCGAAACACAGCGCTTCTTCAGTGGCTTCGATAAGGGAAACGCAGGGAACTTTACTTTTCTTATGATATTGTATCAGCCATACACCTGTTTCCGACTGGCAGTTTTTAGCCAGCCATTTCCGCCATTCAGTTCTGGTGGGAGCGTATACCGCCTGTCTTCCATCAAGTGTTTCCATAATTATAAGCTGGCTTTTTGTTGTAATATTTGCAGATAATGTGGGTTGGTCATGATGCCGATGATATTACCAAAGGGATCCGTCAGTGCTGCTGTAGCAAAACCGCTCCCTTCCTGGCCGCGTGCGGTAATGGGCTCAAATTCTGTAGCGCCCATGGCTATCAGTTGGTCGAAAGTAGCTTTAATATCATCCACATGCCAATAAGTAATGGCGCCGCCAGTGCCGGCTGATCTTGCCGGAGGGGCGTATTTGCTATCTATCACCCCCAGTTCATGCTGGTAATCACCGAGGCGGAACTCGAAATAGCCAGGCATGTCAAAATAGGGGGCTTCGCCGAAAAATTCGGTATACCATTGCTTTGCTGCTGCATGATCTGCTGCGTAAAATGTAAGTGTAGCAATACCGCGTAATACTGATGATTGTGCCATTTGGATAATTTATCAGGTTATTGTTTTAACAAAAATAGCACCCGGTTTTGACAACCCTATGTCAGCAGGGTTGATTAAAACAAAAAAAATGTTCAGCTTTGGTATCTAAAAGCGAAGCATAAAATGAACCCACAAGAGAAAATATTGCATTGCTATAACCTGGTAGCGGAAGACTATGCGGTGGAGCGTTGGGACGAACTCTCCCAAAAGCATATTGACCGGTTGTTACTGAAGGAATTTGCAGCTAGCAACAAGGAAAAGGGGTTGTGTGCCGACTTTGGCTGTGGGCCCGGTCAAACCACTAAATTTCTGTATGACAATGGTCTGAAAGATATTATCGGTATCGATCTGTCACCAGCAATGGTGAATGTTGCCAGGAAGCTTTCTCCTCAAATTAAATTTGAAACCGGAGACCTGCTGAATATTGCTTATCCATCAGCATATCTGGGAAGTGCGCTTGCATTTTATTCGATCGTACATTTTACTATTGATCAGGTCAGCACCTGTTTTGGAGAAATAAACAGGGTATTGAAAATAGGCGGAGATTTTTTATTTTCCTTTCATGTGGGAGATGAAATCGTTCATTTTGACAAAGCCCGTGACAAAGTAGTAGACATCGATTTATATTTCTTTAAGACGGATGATATAGTAAAATTACTTTACGAAACGGGTTTTAAGGTGATAGATGCAATAGAGCGGCGTCCGAATGAAAATATGGAATACCCCACCAGACGGGCCTATATATGGGCTGAAAAATAATGGAGTAAGATAACATCCTGTCCTATAATATCTCCCTTAACTTACTAGCCCTGGTACTGCTGGTCGGTCACCTTTTCCAACCAATCCACAACTTTTCCATCGAGGTTTTCCTGAATAGCAATATGTGTCATGCCGGTAGTAGCAGTGGCACCATGCCAGTGTCTTTCACCAGGTTCAAACCAGACCACATCTCCAGGGTGGATAGTTTCTACCGGGCCGCCTTCCTGTTGTATCCAACCGCATCCGGCAGTTACAATTAATGTTTGCCCAAGCGGATGGGTGTGCCAGGCTGTTCTTGCTCCCGGTTCAAAGGTTACGCTGGCTGCCGCAGCCCTACGAGCTTCATTAGCCTCGAAGAGTGGATCAATTCTTACGGTACCTGTAAACCAGTCATCCGGCCCTTTAGCGGATGGCCTTGATCCTATTCTTGTAATTTCCATGGTTCAAATATTTAATTATGTACCTGCTTATTTTTTTATAGTACAAGTTAAGCAATTCAAAACTT
Source organism: Chitinophaga sp. H8 (assembly GCF_040567655.1). NCBI lineage: Bacteria > Pseudomonadati > Bacteroidota > Chitinophagia > Chitinophagales > Chitinophagaceae > Chitinophaga > Chitinophaga defluvii. The sequence continues at coordinate 1,308,702 of NZ_JBEXAC010000001.1, forward strand.
CTAACCTGTATAGTAAGTTTGGTGTAACCTTATTCTGCCAGTACCATTCCGGCAGCATGACGGCCACTGGAGAGTGCTGCTTCAACAGTACCCATAGCAGGCCCATCATACAGGTATTCACCCGCAAAGTATATTGTCTGATCAACAGCCTTCCGCAAAATCTTCCGGGCCTGTTTACTTTCTACCATATCATAAGCATAAGAGCCACGGGTATATGGTTCGGAGGTCCAGTTGGCAACATGCCAGGTAATAAGTTTATCCTGTAGTGTCTGGGAGGAGATGCCAAATATATCTCCCAGTGAAGCAAGGGTGGTTTGCATAATAGTTGCAGGTGGTTGCAGCTGCATTTCCAATGCCGGAGGCCCGCCAAGCCAGCCGGTAAGTAGCGGAACATTAGGATCAGACTGTGTCCAGAATGTGGGAATAGCCTCGTTTGTCAATAGTAGTTTAGTAGTGGGGGAGCTGTTGGATGGTCTGAAAAAATCATGGCCTGTCCAGAAGGGTTCCTTAAACTCAAGCAGTATTTTTATGATTGCCCCAAATCCAATGTTTTGTATAGCTGCTGTTTGCTCCTGCAAGGAGGGATAGAACCCTACAACCCCCGTTGTATTGCCGGCAGCCTGCAGTACTCCTAATGGCAGTGCAATAATCACCTTGGCCGCTTTGTAAATGGTGTTGTCGCTGGTACTGACCTTTACGGCACCCTTTTCCCAGATTATGTTGCTCACAACTTTATCCAGCAGAATTTTACTACTGCTTTTGAGGCATTCCCCGGCGAGGTATTGGATCATGGCCCCATAACCACCAACAATACGGTGCTGTGCATCATCATCTTCATTTTCCCATTCATTGCGGATCGCCAAAGTGCTGATGTCATGTATACTGGCAGCATCATATCCGTTTACATACTTTTCTACCTGGGAACGCATTGGGGCATATTTTTCTCCCGGGAAATGCTGTTTCAGAAAGTCATACAGCGGGAGGTCCTGATGTAATTCATCCATCTTCTTCAAGAGAGCATCCATCCCTTCAACAGGTTCATCACCTTGTTCAAACTTACCGTCAAAATGCCGTAACATTTCGAAGGAAGTCTGAGTATAACTGATGTCGGCTTCCTTTAACAGGGTAAGTGTAACCGGTAAATTGCCATGAATGAATTCCGCGCCGAGTTCTATATGCTGGCACAGCGATTTACTATTCACCGTATAAATCCGTCCGCCCAAGCGGTGCCTGGCCTCTAACACTGTAACTGTTTTACCAGCTTTTACCAGTACATAGGCCGCCATTAAACCTGCAGCACCTGCTCCAACGATGATGACATCTGGTTGTTTCATATTTTAAAAAGATTTATAGAAGGTGGGAATACTGTCAATTACAACAGCAAACAACCTGCCCCGAATGTAAGTATTCCGGGAACTTTTTGATACGAGGTATTAAAATCCGGTGTTTAAAGATGGGATTTAAAGCAGACAAGAGTCCTTCTTTTGAGGGGCATTGCATCCTACTATTGAATACTATAATTTTGCATGATTCCAGGGTTTTATTGTAATCAGGGAGTCAAGCCATGAATTAACAACTATATCTATGGCATTTTTGCCGTAGATTGTTACCATAATCGAGCGTAATTGAGCATTGACGGAAACCGGACATATGACGAAAAGGAACTGCTGCTAAAAATTGCGGAAGGGGATGAGAGGAGCTTTGGCACATTAGTAAAGCATCATTGGCCGCAGGTATATGGTACTGCCCTTCGTTTAACTAAATCGCCGGAGCAGGCTAAAGACCTGGCGCAGGAAATGTTCCTGAAATTATGGAATAACCGGAGCAAGCTCCCGGAAGTGGATAATCTCGGTGCCTATATATATGTTGCCGCTCGCCATATTGTGATGGATTTTATGCAGAAAAAAGTGCTGCATCTGGATAATATGCCGCATCTGGCCGACTATTTTTCCGAAAACTCTGTTAACCACCCGCAAACCAGCCTGGAACTGAAAGAGCTGGAACAAACAGTGTCTGCAGCTGTGCAGGCTTTACCCGAAAGGACAAGGCGTGTTTTTGTATTGCACCGCTTTGAAGGGAAAAGCCATAAAGAAATAGCAGATTTACTTAATATCTCTGAAGTTAGCTCCAAAACCTATATAGTAAGGGCGCTAAAAGACATTCGCCGTTATCTTTCCGAACATGCCGGTGATAACCCGGTATTGCTCATTTTCCTGCTCAGCAAATTTTTTCAATAATTTTTTTCAGATCACTGTCTTACCCCCTCCGCTTTTTCCGTCATATATAAACGTAAACGCGATATCATGACTGATCACCAGGTTAGGGAGTTATGGGAAAAGTACCTGAAGGGTACTGCTACTGCTACAGAATTGGAGGAGTTGCGACAGGCTTTTGGCCAGTCGCCCCACTCTGCCATATTCGATGAGCTATTGCAAACAGCTTTCACAGACCCCCGGAATATTGAACAGGGAGATTATGAGATCAATGAAGTAGTTAATGAGCTGCTGTTACGGATTGAGGAACAACAGGCCGGCCAGCCCCGGATCAACAAGCTTCCCTTCAGGCGCTGGACCTGGGCCGCAGCCGCAGCAGTATTGTTACTGGCAGGGATAGGCGGTGCACGCTTATGGAATAATAATGCAAATCAAACAACCCATATCCCCATTGCAAAAACAGACATTCCACCAGGCAGCGAAGGAGCCATTCTAACGCTGTCTGATGGAAAGGAAGTCGTGCTCGACAGCCTGGGCAATGGTACTATTGCCCGGCAGAATGGGAGCGATGTAAAGCTGGAAGACGGTGCGTTGCAATACCATCCGGCGGGCGAAGCGGAAAAAACGATGGTTTATAACAAAATGTCCACCCCCCGCGGGCGGCAATTCCAGATGACCCTGCCGGATGGCAGTAAGGTGTGGCTCAATGCAGCGTCCTCTATCCGGTTTCCGGTAGCCTTTACCGGTAATGAAAGGAAGGTGGAAGTAACGGGGGAAGTGTACTTTGAAGTAGCGAAGGATGCCGTCAAGCCATTTATTGTAGCGGGCGGCGGTTTTGTAATACAGGTTTTAGGAACCGATTTTAATATCAATGCTTATACAGAGGACGGCCTGGTACAGGCCACCTTACTTACAGGCTCCATTAAAGCTACTACCAATAGCACGACTATGCAGCTTAAACCCGGCGAACAATGGGTATACACCGTGCCGGGAGCATCTCCCAGGATCATACATGATGCAGACATTAACCAGGTAATGGCATGGAAAAACAAAAGATTTTCTTTTAATGGAAATATCCGGCAGATCATGAATGAAGTAGGAAGATGGTACAATATAGCTGTGAAATATGAAGGTAATATCCCTGATAGGGAACTGGAAGGTGGCTTCACCCGGGAAAAAGAACTCCGGAAAGTCCTGGAAATATTACAGGCTGTTGGCGGCGTAAAATTCGACTTAGTGGGGGAAACCCTTATTGTAAGCGCATCAAAATAATGAGCCATAAAAAAACCGCTCCGGTTGCTGCCGGGCGGTTATGCGAGGCTAATATCCTTATAGAGTCACTATACGGTACGAGTTGAGGCGGATCGTATAGCTTTTATTAACCAAAACGCAAACTAAAGTTATGCATTTTATGTTTATGAGCACTCCTGGTCCCAGCGCGGCAGGGGGGAAGTACCTTGCATGGATTCATCCGTGGAAGGAAAAATCAACCAAAATTATTCGTGTCATGAAAATGTTGAGTGTGCTGCTTATCATCTCTTGTATGCAGGCTTATGGAAGTATCGGTGCCAATGCCCAGGCCGTTACACTTTCTGGCAAAAACATCCCGATGAAAACAGTTTTTGAAAAAATCCGGATACAGACGGGTGTTGAATTCGTATGGGACAAAAACATTATTGAGGAGGCCATACCAGTAACAGTGGCGTTTAAAAACACTCCCTTAAAAGATGCATTGGATAGCTGTTTTAACGGGCAGCCACTCCGTTATTCATTTATTGATAATGTGATTGTGGTTACCCGCTCTCCTCATCAGGAACCGGCAGTAATGAATGATAAAGTGCTGATCAGCGGACGTGTACTATCCGAAGATAAAAAGCCAATGGAAGGGGTGAATATTGTAATCAAAGGAACTACACAAGGTGTCAGCACTGATGCAAAGGGTAATTTCGTTATCCCCGCAGAACCGGGGCAAACGCTTGTTTTCAGTTCTATCGGTTATGTTCCTCAGGAAATAAAAGTAGGCCAGGCTAATAACTATGCTATATATCTTAAAGTAGCGATAGCTAATCTGGACCAGACTATTGTGGTAGGTTACGGTACTCAAAGCAAAAGAAATGTAACAGGGTCTATTGCCAAAATATCCGAGCTGAAGCCTGAAGAAAATATCACCGGAAGTCTGTTTAGTGCCATGCAGGGCAGGGTAGCCGGCTTGCAGGTGAAAAACTCAGATGGTTCCCCGGGCTCTCAGCCTTCTATCAGCATACGCGGGGCCCAAACACTCAATAGTGCCAACATTAACCCGCTTGTGGTAATCGATGGCCTGATCGTGGATGCAGGCGTAGGATTAGGTACTGTCAACAATCCCAACTTTAATTTCAATAATATCAACCCTCAGGATATAGCGTCTATTGAAGTACTGAAAGATGCGTCCTCATCGGCTATTTATGGAGCAAGGGGGGCACAGGGTGTGATTATGATCACTACCAAAAGAGGAAAGCTTGCCAGCCGCCCTGTTGTTAGTGTAAACTCCTATTATGGAATTACCAGATCCACCCTGGGATTTCGGGCTTTGAACAACGCTGAATATGAATCGGTATTCAGGGAAGCACGTCAGAACAGGATTGGCGATATCGACAAACTTATTGCAGGTGGAGTAACACCTGAAAGAGAGCAGGTACTGAATGATGAAAAAGGTATTTTGGACTATGAGCTCAGCTCTTTTAAACTGGGAACACCTATCGGGCTTTTCGATAACAACTGGGTGGATAAAATAACTTCAAAAAATGCATCTACCCATAATATCCAGGCTAGTGTATCCGGAGGTGGCATAAACAATACTTATTATTTATCCTTTGGTAAGTATTCCGAAGAAAATACGGTTGGTGATGGTATATACAGGAGATATTCCGGTAAAATGGCAATGACCCAAAAAATCAATAAATGGTTAAGGATTGGGGGAGATCTGAATATTTCGTTATCCCAAAGCAGTAATCTTAATTCCCCCCTGTACGGAGCAATAGAAGCCCGCCCGGATACACCGGATTCGTTATTGATTAATCCTGATGGCAGTATCGGCTACTGGTTTGGTTTACAAAATCACCCTTACGCAACCAGCTACCAGGTGAAGCGTGATAGAAAGGAGTGGAATTACCTGGCCAATGTTTTTGGCGAAATTACATTCAGACCTAATCTGGTTTTCAAATCTACACTGGCAGGGGTGAGTAGTCAGAATACTGACTTGAATTTTTATAGCCCGTTCTCCTATTCCGGAAGTTTTGTTAATGGGGAGCACAATAATAATTCAGGCAGCGGTATTCAGTATACTTTCAATAATACCCTTACCTATCAACTTGCTGTGGGCGACCTGAGGGGTGACCTGTTGCTGGGTCAGGAGTATTATGAAAATAAAAATACCACTGCCGGCTTCTCGATTTTTGGATTCCCAACGAGTGAAGGCTTATGGAATCCGGGCAACGGTTCTACTTATTCGAACAGCGATATTTACAAGAACCGCACTTATGCCGAGGCAGGAGAATCCTATTTCTTCCGTTCTAACCTTAGCTGGAACAACCGGTATCTGTTGAGTGGAAGTATACGCAGAGATGGTACTTCCAAACTTACAGGGAAGAATAAGTATTCCTGGTTTCCGGCACTATCTGCAGGCTGGATCATTTCTGACGAACCTTTTTTTGGTAAAAACTCCCTGGTTTCTTTTCTTAAAATTAAATCAGGTGTAGGGCTTACCGGTAATATCCGCACACTAGGCTATTTTGATTTTGCTGACCTGATAAACACCGGGACCTATAGCGGAAAACCTGCACTGGTATTAAGTAATGTTCGTGGAAACCGGGATCTGAGATGGGAAAGAACACGTCAATATGATGCTGGTATAGAAGCCAGGTTCCTGAAAAACAAGCTTTCAATGGTACTGGAATTCTACGAGAAAAGAACGGATGGGTTGATTACCAGTTTACCGCTGCCATATTCCACAGGTGGTTATGCCTCTCAAAAAGGAAATCTTGGTACTGTAGCCAATAAGGGTATTGATCTGGACCTGTCTTACCGCAGCCGGTTGACGAACGATCAGAAGTTTTCCTGGAATGCCGGTGTAGCACTGAACATTAACAGGAACAAGATCCTGTATTTAAGAGATTCCGTAATGGGTTATGGCTATTATATGCCTGGCGGGCCACGGCCATATGTAAAGATGGGACAATCTGTGGGTTCCCTGCTGCTCTACAAATCATTGGGCGTTGATCCTCAAACCGGGGACATGATATATGAAGACAAGAATAAAGATGGTATCATCAACCAGGCTGACCAGGAATATGTTCCTGTAGCGCAACCTAAACTTTCCGGAGGGTTTAACCTGGGCGCCAGTTGGAATCGTATCAGTATTGACGCCAGTCTTACCTTCAGCACAGGTAGTAAGATTTATAATCTTGACGATCAATACAGCCGTCTTTTTAATATAGATTATACCGGGGTAATGACGAATAAGCCTGAATGGATTACTGACAGATGGAGACATCCAGGTGATAACAGCTATTATCCACGTGCTGTAGTAGGTCCACATGGTGCCGGTCAAATGGAAGACTGGAATACCCTGCCGTCTACCCATTACCTGTTCGATGCTTCTTATCTGAGAATGCGGAATGTGACTATTGCATACCAGTTCGACGAAAAAATATTGAAAAGAGCAGGCATTCCGGCACTTCGCGTTTATACATCCTTCCAGAACCTGTTTGTAATCAAGAGTAAGGGCCTGAAACTGGCTGATCCTGAAGTAGGGATAGAAACAGGTATACAGGCAACATTTGTACCGATGCCGAGAACATTTGCCTTTGGTATTGATATCACTTTATAATCAGAAAAAATATTGATATGCTTCGGAGATATTTCCTTTTAATAAATTTACTTACATTTCTTGCCTGCACTTTTTCATCGTGCAGTAAAAACCTGGATGATCCTTTTCCGGATACCTCCATTGGTGAACAACAGCTCAGACCTGCGGATCTGGCACTCCTGGTAAAAGGGGCCTATTCAAAGATCCATGGAGGCTGGCCTTCACAAACCTATCCGCTGTTTGATATATATGCAGATGATATAATCTCTGTACAGGGAGGTTCTGTGACCCGCTTTAACCCACAGGCATATGAGGCCTGTAATCCAAATCCAAGTGATGGTTTCAGTAATGGTTTTTATTATAATGGCGCCTATACTGCCATTGGGCATGCCAATGTTGTAATTAACTATATCCGCTCCCGTGAGCTTACTGATCTGAATAAAGAGCTGGGAGAAGCGTTGGGAATCCGTGGGTATTGTTATTTCCGCCTGATGGAAGCATATAAGGGGGTGATCATTACATTGGGGTCAAATGAAGACCCGTCAGAATATAAACGTGCCCAAAACACAGAAGAAGAGGTGTATAACCGCGTTATCACCGATCTGAAAGATGCAGAAAAGCTGTTGCCATCATTTACAACAGCTGATGCTTTGTCTAAAGAAGCCGTTCAGTTGTTGCTGGCAAGAATCTACCTGAATAAGGGAGATAAAGTGGAAGCTAAAAAATATGCTGAAATGGTGATCACTTCACCAGCTACTGAACTTACCCAGGATTTTACCAGTAATTTCCGCTACAATAATTCGGGCAATAAAGAGTTGCTTTTCCGTCTGGTAGAAGGCCCCGTACCCAGCTCCTATGACCGTAGTGGTATGTTTGCGTTATACAGCCCCGGATTTCCTTATCGGCGGCCAACAGGTGTGACCGGTAATGGCCAGACTTGGTTAAACGCTGATCTGGTGGATGCCTATGAAACCGGTGATGTACGTACAGGGTTAGTCAAAAATCAATTTGCCAATAGCGTGGGTAAAGAGGTGACTTACCTAATGAAATTCTCGCTGGATACTTTACAGGAAGCGAATGGATTTGTGACCTATCCGCAGATCCGGTTAAGTGAAGCTTACCTTATTTCTGCAGAAGCAGATGCCCGCGGAGGTGTGGTTAATGTGGCCCGCTACAATGAAGTCAGGAAAAAAAGAAATGTAAAAGTGAAGGCTGCTGCTGATTTTGCCGGTGCCAATGATTTCCTGAATGAGATTGAAATGGAGAGAAGAAAAGAATTTGTAGGAGAAGGATTACGCTGGCAGGATATGAAACGCTTTGGCAAGGCATTGGGCTTTTTGAGTTCCAAAGGACGGGATGCAACGCGGCTTTACCTCCCATTTGTTACGGCCGAATTAAATAAAAATCCAAAGCTGATACAGAACAAGGGGTATTAGTAATACGAACAAATCAAATAGTATGAAGCGCATATTAATATTAAACCTATGCTTACTTGGAACAATTTGCGGCGTAAAGGCACAGCAGTTTACCATAGTAGGAGATATGGGTAAAAGTGCTGAGGGGGCAATCGTGCTCCTTAATTTCTCAAGGGATAATAAATATCATCAGGATTCAGCATTGGTAAAGGATGGGAAATTCCGTATTACCAGTACCATCAGTGAACCGGTAACCGGCTATATCAGGCTGCTAAAAGGAAGTAGTGGCGCTGAGCATGATATGGAACAACGGGCAGATGAGAGCCAGATTTTTCTTGAACCTATGCTGATAAAAATAAAATCATCAGATGGGACTATTAGAAAGGCTACTATCAAAGGCGGCGCCGGGCAGTTGGAGCTGCTGGCGCTCGAAAAGCAGCTCAAGCCTTATCAGGCAAAACTAGCGCCATTGATGGATAGTATGATGTACTACTTTGAAAAAAAAGAGGATGCCGGGGTCGAAAAGTTCAAAAAGCTTAGCAGGCCTGTATATGATGAGATCGATGAAGCGAAAAGGGCGTTTGTAATGGCGCATCCAGATTCCTATCTGAGCCTTTCCCTGGTAAGGGACAACAGCTTTGTGATCGATGTGGCAACATTTGAGCCATTGATTAATGCACTCAGTGCACGGATGAAAAAAACACCTACTGCCCGGTCAATGGCTGCCCGGCTGGATATTGCGAAAAGAACAGCAGTAGGTATGAAAGCACTTGACTTTACGTTGCCTGATACCTCCGGGGCTTCAGTCACCTTGTCTGCATTCAAAGGAAAGTATATTCTGGTTGATTTCTGGGCAAGCTGGTGTGGCCCATGTAGAGAAGAAAACCCTTATCTGGTAAAAGTTTATCAGCAATATGGGGGAAAGGATTTTGAAATAATCGGTATTTCACTGGATTCTCAGAAATCACCGTGGCTGAAAGCTATTGCAGACGATGGGTTGAAGTGGCTGCATGTGAGTGATCTGCAGGGCCCAAAAAATGAAGTGGCCAAACAATATGATGTCAGAGCCGTTCCCCAGAATTTCCTGGTAGATCCCAATGGTATAATCATTGCCAAGAATTTACGGGCAGGTCAGTTGGAAGATAAACTGAAAACCGTTTTTAAAAATTAGCACTCATTATTCCTGATCAGACAGGCTGGCTAAAAAGTAAAATTTTTAGTCAGCCTTTTTTGTTTACATATGGACACCTACTGTATCGAAATCGTACATTTGTTTTTTATGTAAATTCATATATACTTGATTTTTAAGTAAATAGTAAATGGCATTTTTCTTGACGCCCCCACTTGTCATTCTTACTCAACTTTAATATTACGTCCACCATGTTAAGCAACTATCTGAAAACTGCATGGAAAAATTTACGCAGTAATAAGGTCTATTTCGCAATTAATACTGTTGGTTTAGCAGTGGGGATTGCAGCTTGTCTGCTCATTTTTTTATTAATTCAATACGAAACCAGCTTTGATAATTTTCATAAAAACGGGGAGCGCATTTATAGGGTGGTATCAGCAGTGAAAACTTCGGAAGGCATGAACTATTCGAAAGCCAGTGCCTTTCCTGTAGCAGATGCTTTAAGAAGCGAGTATCCACAACTGAAACATGTAGCCCGTATATATGAACGAGAAGGTAAGCAAATAACCTTACCGAATGATAAAGCAGAGGTACCACCAAAAAAATTTAAGGAGAATGTTTTTTTTGCTGAACCTGAATTTTTCGACATATTCAATTTCCCCTTTCTGGAAGGCAACTCAAAAACTGCTTTATCAGCACCTAATTCGGTAGTGCTTACGCAAGAAACCGCTAATAAGTATTTTGGAGATTGGCAGATAGCTATGGGTAAATTTATCAAGTATGATAATGGGCAGCTGTGCAAAGTGACTGGCATCCTGAAAAATATTCCTGCTAATACGGATTTTCCCTTACAGGCTGTATTTTCTTTTAAATCTGTTAGTGGGCAGGAAGATGTTTTAACGGATTGGGCAGGCCTGGACGGGTCTTTAAATACTTTTCTGGTACTTCCCGAAAATATACCGGTACAGCAATTTGATAACGATCTTAAAGATTTTGTAAAGAAGTATACACCTGTTGAATATGCGAATCAGGGATATGTTTTACAGCCTTTGAGTAGCATGCACTATGAGAGTGAGTTCGGTATTTACGGGAGAACCACTTTCAGTAAAGAATTGATTACCGCATTAAGCCTGATAGGTTTGTTTCTTTTAATAATTGCCTGCATAAATTTTGTAAACCTTGCCACAGCGCAATCAGTAAGCCGTTCAAAAGAAGTGGGCATCAGAAAGGTGTTGGGCAGTAGTAAAAATCAATTGGTTATTCAGTTTTTAAGTGAAACTTTTATCATTACCCTTCTTTCAATATTGATGGCAATAGTGTTTGCATTCCTGGCATTACCGCTGCTTAACCAACTATTGCAAACACCATTGGAAATAAGGCCTACGTTCTCTTTGATGGTGTTTTTATTCACTATGCTTATTGTTGTTACCTTATTATCGGGCTGCTATCCTGCAATTGTTTTGTCGGGATTTAATCCTATCACTGCACTGAAAAATAAATTTACCAGCCATACTGCCAGCGGGCTTTCAGTGAGGAAGGTATTGGTGGTGTTTCAATTTGCCACAGCGCAGCTACTGATTATAGGAACATTAATTGTTGTGAGTCAGATGGATTTCTTTCAAAATGCATTTATGGGTTTTGATAAAGAGGCGGTGATTACGGTTCCGATGCCTCATGACACGGCCCGTGCGTCTAAAATGGATGCATTGAAAATGGAGTTGCTGCAACAGTCCGGAATAAAAAATGTGAGTTTTAGTGCGTTTAGTCCGATAGATAAAGCGGGTTGGGATGATGAGTTTAAATTTGAGAATGCTGTAAAGAAATCGGGTTTCAGGACTGAGTTTAAATGGGCTGATGCTGATTATTTTAAAACATATGGTATTCAGTTTATTGCTGGTATGCCATATAGAGAAGCGGATACTGTAAACGGATTTGTGGTGAATGAAATGATGGTGAAAAAATTAGGTTTCAGGAATCCTGAGGATATCATCGGGAAAAAAATAAATTTCTGGGATGGCAGGATGGTGGCATCTGTTGTTGGAGTAGTGAAAGATTTTAACGGTAACTCATTGAAAAAGGAGAGGACTCCTATTGTGCTGGGGTCCTACCAATTGGTGTACCGGTTGATCAACATAAAAATACAGCCGCAGCGCATGAAAGAAACTTTGGAGGCAATAGAGAAGATTTGGAACAGGGCACATCCTGATTTTATCTTTGAGTACCAGTTTCTGGATGATAAGATTGCCAGCTTTTATCAGCAGGAAAACCAGCTCTCACAATTGTATAAAATATTTGCAGGCATCGCTATATTTATTTCCTGTCTTGGGCTGTATGGCTTCGTTTCCTTCATGGTAGTACACCGTACTAAAGAAGTAGGTATCAGGAAGATATTAGGTGCATCAGCAGGTAACATCATTTATTTGATCTCTAAAGAATTTACGCTGCTTATTGGCGTTGCATTTTTAATTGCGGCTCCAATAGCTTATTATCTGATGCATCGCTGGCTGCAAAACTTTGCTTACAGGATAAATATTGGCGTTGGAATATTTTTATCCACCATTCTTATCTCAGAAATAGTAGCCTGGCTTACTGTCGGGTATCAGGCACTAAAAGCAGCACTCGTAAATCCGGTGAAAAGTTTGAAGCGGGAATGATATCATTTACAGGCCTGTTAAGCTGATATGACTTTATCCCTATGTAGTGGAATGATATTGATCAGTTCTTCATGAGGGCAAAAAGGTGACATACCACTACCAGTATGTCACCTTTCGGATGGTTTACTTGCCAATAACCATGTTTTAGTATTGGCGCCTGAGAGAGCAGCACCGCAAAATATCTATAGGGTAATCCTTTTATGATCAATTACAGTTCCCTGATCCAGATATTTCTGAAACTGATAGGTGCGCTATCATCATTATGATCCTGCAATCCTATTGGTCCGTCTCCATGAGGAACAACCTGTGGAAAGCCTATATATGGTGTATTGCCCTGGATAACCGTATTGTATTGCAGTAGTATCCCGTTCTGAATAACAGTTACGCCGGGAGGCGTACGATAGGTACCATCCTTCCTGAAAGTCGGTGCCGTATAGATAACATCATAAGTATTCCATTCACCCGGTTTATTCATTGCATTGACCAAAGGCGGGGTTTGTTTGTAGATACTCCCGGTTTGTCCATTTGCGTACGTTTCATTTTGATAACAGTCCAGTATCTGAACTTCATACATATCCTGTAAGAACAGCCCGCTGTTGCCTCTCAGCTGGCTTTTTCCTTCGATTCCCTTTGGAACGCGCCATTCCAGATGTAATTGGAAATCCTTGAACCGCTGTTTGGTCCGGATATTACCGGTTCCCTTTTTTACAGTAAATACACCATCATGTACGGTCCATTCAGCAGATTTTCCTGCTGCGTTTTCCCATTTTGACAGGTTAGAGCCATCAAACAGGACAATGGCATCTGAAGGCGCTTTTATCAGCGTAGCTCCTGCATTGTAGGGAGTTACCACAGGAGGCTGGGGTAACCATTTTTCCGTCATCTCTGGCGTCATGGCAACTGGTTCAGGGTACGCTCCATTTCGAATAACCATTCTCCATTTGCCTCATCGGTAGCTATCCATTGGGCAACCAGCTCAATTTCTTCGGATGTACAATGCCCTGTCAGGAATCGTATCAGTAGTTGTTCATTCATCCTTGTAAGCAATTGAATATAGAAGACACGGGTGGGAAGCAGTACTACTTAGTGAAAATTGAATTTTTTTTATTTTACATCTATGAACATTAAGAAAAGGAGCAGGATGTCTTTCAGGTCTTTTCTCAGGAAGGTGATCGCCTGCCGGATATGGGCTTCGACCGTACGGTGTGAGATCCCCATGATCTCGGCTATTTCTTTATGTTTTAGCTCATCCCAGTAGCAGTACCGAAATACCTGGGCACATTTAGGGGGTAATTTGGCAATAGAAGCGTTGATAACCTCCCTCAGATCATTGTTGAAAACCCGTTTTAGCACCTCATTGGTATCCATATTCTTTTCGAGGAACGCCATGCGGGCCTCAGCTATCACCAGGCGCGATTCATACTCTTTCGCTGTCATCCGGTCCCTGAGATAATTTAAGCATCTGTTTTGCGTCCATTTGTACAGGTAAGACTGTATGTGGTTGATCTGAATTGTGGACCTCTTTTCAAAAAAAGCAGCAAAGACCTCTTGTACCAGGTCATGAGAAGTTGGCTCGTCCACAAAGCGGCAAGCAAAAGCTTTTAGTTTAGGATAGAATAAGGTGTAGAATTCACGGAAGGATTCAGTATCCCCTTCTTTGACTTTTTCCAGATCTATTGTTGATAGCATAGCGCATTTCCCCAGGTTCTTATTAACGTAGCACTAGTACTTTCATCGTGAGTACGATTGCGGGATCATAAAACGTGGCTCAAGCGTATAAAACGCTACACATGATTTTTGATCAGTTTACAATTAAGCGTTGCAAAGTATAAAATATTTGGATGAAAGTAAAGGTATCATATTTTTTAAATTATGTTACGGTCGTATAAACCTGTAAAAAGCCTGATGGTGTTACATTGTCTGCGTGTATCGCAGGTATGTACCATAGATATTATCACTTTTGTTTATATTGTTGACAGTGAAAACAGGTCACCGGTACTTATCAGACTTGATTACTTGTTGGGATTTTATTACTTTTGAAGCATGAGAATGACAGTAATGTTATAAAACCTACCCTGGCTTAATACTTAAGCAATGCACCATCTTATTAATGGTGTGAATAATATCATTTTACAATTTCCCACTTATTTTTTATGCATCCTTTCGCAACAGGATTGTTGTGCTATGGATTTGATCCAAAAAAAGATTTTATGCAGGAATTATTAAATAAAGAAGCGGTTGAACAGTTTATTACAGACGGGTTTGTCCGGATTGACAATGTGTTTTCTCCAGCTATTGCAGGTGCTGTATTGGACATTTTATGGAAAGATATTCCTTTTGAACGGTCAGCCCCTAATAGCTGGACAGCGCCAGTTGTCCGTCTTGGCATGTACACGCATCCTCCTTTTATTGATTCGGTTAACACGCCGGAGTTATATGCAGCGTTTAATCAATTGGTTGGTGCAGGTAAATGGATTCCATGTAGGAGTGTAGGAACATTTCCGGTAAGGTTTCCTTCCAGGGAGCTGCCTAATGACACGGGTAAACATGTAGATGCAAGCTTTCCCGGAGAGGACCCTTCTAATTTCTTTGAATGGCGCGTTAATATAAAGTCTAAAGGGCGTGCTTTGTTAATGTTGGTTTTATATTCAGATGTAACGGAGACTGATGCACCGACAATTATCTATAGGAAGTCGCATTTAGATGTAGCCAGACTTTTGCATGGGTCAGGGGATAGCGGGCTTTCCTTTATGGAGCTTGCAGGCAAGCTGGATGAGCTGCCCAAGCGTGATGCAGTACTGGCAGTTGGCCAGGCAGGAACTATTTACCTGTGTCACCCGTTTTTGGTACATGCTGCACAGGCACACAGGGGCCATACGCCTAAATTTATGGCACAGCCCCCTTTATTATTACGAAAGGAATTAACTATTGAAGGTGCGGCTGTTGATTATACACCTGTAGAGCAAGCTATCCGGTTGGCGTTGGACTATTAAGCATGTCAGGCCAAATTACTATGATCTTAGGCCCATTTGGGTCTAAGATCTTTTGTAGGATATGACTTCGTAAGTTCCCTTAAATAGTTTTTTCTGTTCCATGGTTTGCTTAAATACACCCTGGGTAATAATATCTCTTACGATCTCTTTCAGGATTTGGGGATTATTAAAGGGATGGACTTTAAACAGTATTTCATTTGCCTTTCCGTAGAGGGTGAGGGTATTTATTTTCTCGGCATTTAATACAGCTGAGGTAATGTCGTTGTAGGCGATGGATATTCCAGGTTGGCGTTTACGGGTGATCGTGAGCTGATTTTTATCTGTAGATATAGTTACTTTTGGATATATGAACTTTATCAGAAAGAAAATGGGGACTATATAGATAATACCTGCGAGGAAGCCAAGCCCTTTGATACTTCCAAAATTATTCACGGTATCGGCAAGATGGTCCACACCGCCGGAAATATACAAGGTGATAACAGCAGCAACTGCGAGGTATGCGAGGGCAAAGAGTATACCTTTTACGGGGTTGATTTCGCTATACTGATAAGTTTTCATAACCGGTGCTTGAAATTATGTTTGGGAGAATGGTGACAGTTGATGCCGCATCATCCATCAGACAAGTATAGGCTGTATGCCGGAAATACAACAGGGAGATTGTTATTCGTGGCCCCTAAATCCATATCTGCGATGTTTTATCCCTTATCTGAAAGGAAGGAGGGGGAACAGCCCGGATTAATATCCGGGCTGTTATAAAAGAAATTTAATTATATATTTAATGGATAATCATTATAAAATCAGGCGATAAACGGAGAACTGTTTATATATTTATGCTTTTTTGCTTAGCTAAATTTACTTTATTGATGAATGCAAGAACCGCATTGGCGGTTTTTTCGGTTTTGACACTGCTTTTTATTACCTCCTGTCAGGATAATGAAAAGCCCCGGAAAGATCAGGGCAATACCCCTGAGGTGATATCCGGGAAAGATTATTTGTCTCTGGTAATTTCCCTGGATACTTTATCATCTGTGGGATACAAAAAGGTTGTTTACAGAGAAGACAGCCTGCTCCGGTATGTCCCTGATAGTAATCATAACCCGTTTTATTATTATTTCCGGGCCAGGCGGTACCATTTGGAGAAGCAGCCGGACATGGCAATGGAAGCGTATAAAAAGATGGCCGGAACAAAAGATAGCATTGAAATAGACTTGCTGAAGACCTACAGCATACTGGATAATACCACCGGCAGTGGCACATTGGTAGCAGGAACATTAATGCAATCTATATTGGCCGCCATGCAAAAAGCCGAGAATGCCCATAGCAAGCTGACTTATCGCTTTTATGATCTGATGGCCAAAGCATATTATCAGAATGATAATGGAGCAGAATCATTGGAGTATGCGGAACGTTATTATAAAAATCACCCCTACAAATCTCATCCGGTAGTAAGACAACGGTACTACGATATTTCTTTTATGCTGGCTTCCAGGGCGGGGGATGATAGTAAGATGATATTATATAATGAAGAAGCACGTAATCTGGCCAAAAGTATCGGCGATAGTATGGCCATTGCCCGATCGTATGATAACCTGGCTCAGGTTTATGCGCGTCAACAGCGATTTGACAAAGCCGTTGAAAATAGCAGGATTTTCATTGAGTATTTGAAGAAAACCAATAGTCTGAAGGCATATGCATATAATAATTTAGCTACCAGCTTTGTCCGTAATAATCAGCTGGATTCCGCTATTCACTATTATAAGGAAGCTATCGCTTTAGCCAAAAGGAATGCAGAAGGTAAAGAAGTACCTGGTTATTACAACGGACTTATAGAAGCCTATAAAAAGAAAGGGGCATATGCTGAAGCCATGGAAGCAGCTGATTATGCTTTTGCCCTGGAAATAAGAAATATTAAAGAGATAGAAGCGGTTAAAGTTGCAGAGATACAGGCAAAATATGAAACAGAGAAAAAAGACCGGAATATAGCAGAACTGAGTAGCCAGAATGTGTTGAACGAAAAGGTTATACGTCAGCAAAGATGGACAATGGGGCTGGCCTCCGTAATTTTCATTGGTATATTTTCATTCTTTTATATTATACACCGGCAATACCGGCTGAAAGAGAAAAACAAATTGCTGCAATCGGAGAACAGCCGCTTGAATATTGAGCAAAAACTATTGCAGGCACAACTAAATCCCCACTTCATATTTAACTCTATTGCAAATCTGCAGAGCCTTGTAGCTTCCGGTAATACGAAAGAATCTGTCCGCTATCTGTCAACGTTTTCCAGATTATTACGGAGTGTGCTGGAGCAAAGCAGGAAGGATTTTATCAGTCTGGAAGAAGAAGTGACCTCCTTGAAGAACTACCTCCAGCTGCAGCAAATGCGATTTGAAGGAGTTTTTGATTACCAGGTAATAGTTGCGGATGGCCTCTGCGGAGATGATATCCTGATTCCCCCTATGTTAGTCCAGCCTTTTGTAGAAAACGCTATAGAGCATGGGTTTAGAAATATTCAACACAAAGGTATTTTAACGGTATCATTCAGTGCTGAAAACAATCAGTTGTTTATCCTGGTAGATGATAATGGTAAAGGTATTGTGAATAAGGAGGAGGGACAGCAAAAGAAGAGATCCCTTGCCGGAATTATCCTTAAGGAAAGACTGGAGGCACTTTTCAAATCCAGTGGGCAGGAAGCGAAGTTTGATGTTAAGAATAAAGAAGGCGACGGTACGCATGGGGTTACCGTGTGTATTGTAATACCGGAAATTAAGGACTAACCCTCTGTATTCCTTAGGCAGGGGCAGGATCATTTATGGTTAGGTAGCTTTACCTGGTTTCCTTTTTACGTTTTTCGTATAATGCGACACATCTTTTTTCATAGTCAAAATATAGCCCATCATTAAAGTCTTCGATATTGGTTTCAGGAATAATCATCTCCGCATAGATGGTAGGCAATTTTCTGAGTTTCCCATTATGTACGTCATAAAAATTCCCTACATACTTATTGGTCAGCAGGTTGATGCTTGATTTACCACTACCGTTTCTTACTTTTTCTCCAAAGTCTGTATAACTAATATCATAATCAGTTCGCGTTATTCTTATCAGCTGTACTTTTTTAGTTTTAGGGTTATATTTAAATTCATTGATAAAGCCAGACCGGCCATAATCATTCCAGAATTCAAAACCATTTTTTGTTGGAGCCAGCATGTTGCCAAAGTTGAGGATCTGTATTTTCAGGCTTTCAACAGGTTTATATTTATTGGTAGATAGTATACAGAAGAGCTTGTCCAAATCGCTATCAATATAAATAGTATCTTTTTTAAGATCGCCATCCAGGTCTTTTACAATTTTTTGGACTGATTGCGCAAAAATTGTATGGATTGGTAGTATTACCAGAAATAAAAGTTTTACACGTAGTGTCATGATAAGTCCTTGTCGTTTTTTAGGAAGCAGCCACCTGGTATAGTTGTGGCATTTTAGTTCCGCTGTTTTGATTAAGCTGCTTACAATTCGCTTTTAGAAATTGGTATCTTTCTCTTTCTAAAACTTGTTATATCATCTGGAAAATTAAAGATTTTCAATGTATCAGCAGGTGCGTGAAGCTGTTGTTTCAGGATTTGAGGCTCCCCCAGAGGTACATGTTTTCCTTGTTGTTTTGCCCAGCCGTTGTAAAAAACAGGGTAATAACCAATGCTATCTGTTGGGGCATCAATCACCTGAATACACAAGTTTTTTCTTACAGGAGGGAGCCTGGTATTTTTCTTGTATTTTAAAAAGACAGTTACTGTAACAGCGTCGTAATAATAAGTACCTGTATATTGGTGGGTCCAATAGGCTCCGCCTGAGTACCAATGCGTAGCATTAAAAGTATAATTACTGAAAAACTGCCAGATAGACCCGCTGCCAATTCCTTGTCCTTTCCCTGATTGGGTTAAGGTCCACTCTTCGTTATCTAAAGCAGTAAGGCTTTGTTGCTGTGCATTATTACGGCCATATAGCATTATTGAAAATAGCATGATAAGTAGCTGCTTCATTTTACCAAGGTGTGTGCAACAAACAATGTCATAATAACCTTTTTGAAAAACGGTAATCATTTCAACTGATCGTTAAATTTAGGGGTTAATTGCCAAATGATCAAATGGTGGCGCCTGGTATTTTGCAGGGTAATTTATTTGTAATACTTTCAATTTAAGCTATTGTTAGCAGGTTTAAAAAATTGCAATATGAACCAGGAAATAAAAGCGTATAATGATTCTTTGCCAGCTTCAGATAAGGCTATTGGCCAAAAGCTGGCACAGGAAATTGATAAGCATTTAGTGGGTGCAGAGAATAAAATATGGCACCGGCATCCGGTTTGGTTTCTGAATGGCAATCCGATCGTTGGGTATAGTAAATTGAAAGACAGTGTACGCCTGTTGTTTTGGAGTGGCCAGTCTTTTGAGAAAGAGGGCTTACAACCCGAAGGCAGTTTCAAGGCGGCAGAGGTCCGCTATACAGATGTAAAGCAGATTGATACCGGTTTGTTAAAGCGCTGGTTGGAAAAATCCGCAAAGATCCAGTGGGATTATAAAAACATTGTTAAGCGTAAAGGTGTGCTGGAGCGGCTGCTCTAGCACGAGGTGTATCTGATTAATAGTAGCCTGATCAGGAGATAACCATTATAAATTCAGTTTATGGAAAAGATTATTGCTGATGACCCCCGTTATGCAGATCTTGCAGGAAAGCGGTTTAATAAACGTTTTACAGGAAAGCCGGAATATATCCGGTTGCCGCAGACTACGGAGGAAGTGATAGTAGCGGTGCAAGAGGCCGTAAGCAGTAAGCTGCGGTTGGTAGTACGTAGTGGTGGCCATTGCCTGGAAGGATTTGTTACAGATCCCGCTGTACAGGTAATTATAGATATGTCGCTGATGACCGGCATCAGTTATGATAGTGAAAGATTCGCTTTTATGGTAGAAGCAGGTGCTACGGTAGGTGAAATGTACCGGAGGCTGTTCCTCGGCTGGGGCGTGGTGCTTCCCGCCGGAGAACATCCTGGCATTGGTATGGGAGGGCATGTATTGGGAGGTGCTTTCGGTTTCCTTTGCCGGGAATATGGGTTGGCTGCTGATTATCTTTATGGCATAGAGCTGGTGGCAGTTGATGCAGCCGGTAAGGCGCATAGTGTGATTGCCACCCGTGAAGCAACAGATCCTAACCGTGATCTTTGGTGGGCACATACCGGTGGGGGCGGCGGCAATTTTGGTATCGTTACCCGTTATTGGCTCCGGTCGCCTAACGTTACAGGAGCTGTTCCGGCAGAGACATTACCCAAAGCTCCGGTATCGATTACTACTTTCCGGGTATCATGGGATTGGAAAGACTTTGATGAAACCTCTTTTTCCAGTCTTATGCGAAATTTTGGGGAGTGGGCGCAGCAGCATAGCGGGCCTGATTCGGCATATACACAACTTTTCAGCCTGCTCTTTCTTAATCACCGTAATCTTGGCAAGTTGGAAATGAAAGGGCTTTCTACTGCCGGGAAAAAGGCCGTACAGCTGATCGATGAACACCTGGCCGCTATTGCAGCTCCTATAGGGCTGCCTTATACGAAGCAGATAGAGGAAACACCCTGGCTGCGCTTTGCCTTGAATCCTTTTCCGGAGTTATTTCAACCTGGTTTTGATAATGCGCAGGCTAAAGTGAAGGATGCGTTTTTCCGTAAGGCGTGTACTGAAAAACAGATCGCTACGGCCCATAAATACCTTACTATGGCTATAAATGTGGGCGGAGGATTAGGAATGGCCACTTATGGAGGAAAGGTGAATACGGTACCGCCTGAAGCCACGGCCTCTGCCCAGCGGGATGCTATTCTTGATGTAGCCTGTAATGCCGGGTGGGGGGATCCTCAGGGAGAAGCAGCTACGCTGGAATGGGTCCGTTCTTTTTATATGTCACTTTTTGAAGATACCGGCGGTGTGCCGGTGCCCAATGCACAAACCGATGGCTGCATGATTAATCATCCCGATACAGATGTAGCTGATCCGGAATGGAACAAATCTGGTGTGCCGTGGTATACATTGTATTACAAAGAGAATTATCCCAGGTTGCAGCAGGTTAAAAGCAAATGGGATCCGTTGAATATATTCCATCATGCTTTGTCTATAAAGGCTGCTGATTAATATTTCCTGGTTAAGCTGTCAGATCATTCTGGCAAGTTGCCCAAGTTGTTTTAATTTAAATTTTAACTCATCCGACCAGGGTAAGCCGATACAGAGCCTCATACAATTTTCAAACTGATCCTGTAAGGTGAACATTCGCCCGGGCGCAATACTGATTTGTTTTTTAATAGCCAGATCATATAATGCCGAAGTATCCACGCCTTTATTCAGTTCTACCCAAAGCGCAAGCCCACCCTGAGGCCTGCTAGTTTTGGTGCCCTCCGGAAAATATCGGGCAATGGCATGCACATATTGCAGGTAATTATCGTGTAATATCCTGCGAAGCTGGCGTAAGTGATTATCGTACTTACCACTCTTCAGGAAATTGGCCACTGCTTCCTGGATAACAGCAGCAGAGGATATTGCATGCACCAGTTTCAGCTTCAGCAATTTTTCTTTATGTTTACCCGGAGCTACCCAGCCAACCCGATAGCCTGGCGCCAGGGTTTTTGATACAGAACTACACCATAGTACATTCCCTTCCTCGTCAAAAGATTTGCAACATTTTGGCCGTTGTGTACCAAAGTAGAGATCGCCATATATATCATCCTCAATCAGTGGAATATGATGCTTTGCCAAAAGGGCAACGATTTCTTTTTTGTTTTCATCAGGCATACAACTGCCTAATGGTGTGTTGAAATTAGGAATTAGCAGGCAAAGATTAATCTTGGGAATGGCTTTTTTTAATGCCGCTATTTCCAGGCCGGTAACAGGGTGAGTAGGGAGCTCCAGTACTTTAAATCCCAGGCTTATGGCCAGTTGCAGTAAGCCCGGAAAACAAGGACTTTCCATTGCAATAGTGTCTCCTGGTTTTCCCAATGCCATCAAACAAAGGGATACTGCGTTGATGGCACCATTGGTAGTAATCAGATCATTTTCATGCAGGTTACCACCCCAGGTTAAGGAACGGATCGCCACTATTCTTCTCAATTTTAAATTTCCCTGCAAGGGTTCATACGCTGTACCGCCTTCCTTAAGTTCCCGCGTTGCCTGTACGAGATCCTTTTTTAGCTTTGGTAATGGCAGCAGTTGCCCCGATGGGGCACTAATAGAAAATAGGGTGAGCGCATCATTTCCCATATTGGAATAAACTTTACGAATCAATTCGTTGGGTTCGTTATCATTCGCTATTGATGATGGCCGGCTTATTTCCGGAAGCGGCAGTTTCTGGTAAGGCAGCTTGCTTACGAAATACCCTGATTGTGGTTTGGAGTCGATCAGCGATTGCGCTTCCAGTTCCAGGAATACTCTTTTGGCAGTGTTCATGCTAATGCTGTGTTCTTCACATAACCTTCTTACAGAAGGTAGTTTGTCGCCCGGCTGTAAAACACCTGCAGCGATCTGCCTGGCTATTCCGTTTGCTACTTCATTATAGAGAAATTCCTTACGCATGCTACAAAGATAACTGTGTCCATTAAAATATACAAAACTGGGACTGTGCTTATTGTGGTTGCGGGGGTAGCTTTGCATAAAGAATTAAGCAATCACAATAGTATGGGGAACAATCATTTAATTTCTGACAAGTCAACAGCCAGCAGTGGTTGGATGAACGGATTCATCGGTGTACTGATATTCAGTGGTTCATTGCCGGCAACCAGGGTGGCTGTGCTGGATTTTAACCCTGTATTTTTAACGGTGGCACGGGCCACTATTGCCGGGCTGCTTGCCCTTTGCGTGTTACTTATGCTTAAAGAAAGGCGGCCTGCAAAGAAAGATATTTTTCCATTGGCCATTGTATCAATAGGTGTTGTGGTGGGTTTCCCGCTATTATCAGCGCTGGCATTGCAGTATGTAACTGCTGCGCATTCTATTGTATTTCTTGGTATGCTGCCACTTACCACAGCCATATTTGGTGTAATCCGGGGAGGTGAGCGTCCCCGGCCGGCCTTTTGGGTATGCTCGGTTACAGGAAGTATGCTGGTGATAGGTTATGCCGTTGCGCAGGGGCTATCCGCATCACCTGCCGGTGATATCCTGATGTTGCTGGCAGTGATTTTGTGTGGACTCGGTTATGCAGAAGGTGCAAAACTTTCCAAAACGCTAGGAGGATGGCAGGTGATCTCCTGGGCGTTGGTGTTGTCATTGCCTTTTATGTTACCCATCACCTGGTATCTTTTCCCATTAACATATACAGGCATTACCGTCCCAGCCTGGATTGGTCTGGCTTATGTTTCCATATTCAGTATGCTGGTAGGTTTTATATTCTGGTATCGTGGATTAGCCCAGGGAGGCATTGCAGCTGTAGGACAGCTGCAATTGCTGCAACCATTTTTTGGCCTGGCGCTGGCAGCTACTTTACTGCATGAACAGGTAAGCATAGGAATGCTGTGTATAACCGTTGGCGTGATTCTCTGTGTAGCTGGTTCAAAGAAGTTTGCGAAATAGTTAAAATACATTTCCTTATGTGTATTTTTGCCCCGTTGAACGACGTTCATCCGCTATACTTATATGAAATTTTTTCCGGTACGTCTCTTTTATATCATTTTATATCTGATCATGATCCCCTTATGGAGTCATGGAGCGGTATTTATTGTGACTTCCAATGCTGATAGTGGTCCAGGTACCCTCCGGGAGGCCATTGGCCTGGCGGCAGCCAATGGAACAACGGAAAGGGATTATATTAAATTTAATCTTACCGGGGATATTACTATTAAACTGAACACTAATCTGCCAGAATTGACCAGTAATATTGTGCTGGACGGCTCTTCACAGCCCGGGAGTACCTTGGGCGCAAGTGGAGCAAAAGTATTCCTGCTCCGGCAGACAGGCTACCTGGAAGTTGATTATTATGGATTGAAGATAGCAGGAGCCAACAAGGTAGAAATTTATGGACTGCTTATTAGAAAACCTATGACAGCCTATTATGGTGCTGCCATTCTGATCACAGGCAGCTGTACTGATATTATTATTGGCGCACCAGGTAAAGGCAATGTAATGAATGGCTATACATATGGTATTCATCAGGATGCGAATTTCCCGGAGCTGATAACGAACATCAGCATCCAGGGAAATATTATCGGATGGGAGGAAGACGGGATATCAACAAATAAATCGGGAGGAACGTACCGGGCTATCCTATTACCCGCTATACAAAATATAAAGTTGGGAGGCAGCTTACCCGGAGAAGAGAATACGATTACTTCTTATTCATATGGCAGTGATGTCTACTGTTATGGTGGAAGAGTAACAGTCATAGGCAATATTTTTGGTGCTGATATCTACGGGACAGGGATACAGCATTATATTGCCCAGCCATTACCCACCTTACAAATAATCTGTAAGGAGCAGGAGGCGTCCGAAAAGGCTATCATTACAGATAATCTCATTGCCGGTAACTCACAAACAGCTATAGTGGTGTCTGATTTCCAAAAAGGAGTAGAGATATTGCGTAATAAAATAGGTACCGATATTACTGGCAAACAGTTACTTGGTGAACGGCAGGCAGGGATTCATATTAATAACTGTGGTCCAAGTATGATTGGTGGTTCTATAGCCAACAAGAATATTGTGGCAGGGTGCACATATGTGGCCATTACTGTGAGTCAATCCTATTTTGTCACCATTTCCCAAAACGAAATGTTCTGTAACAATACTTACCTACTCACTGATAATGTAACAATATCATTGGGTTATGATTGGGAAACCGAAGTTGGTCGTCCCCGTCCTTTTATTGAAATAAAATTCTGCGATGCCAATACAATTAGCGGCATTACAGTACCAAATGCTAAAATAGAGGTTTTTACACCTTATCGCTGCGGCAATGGTAAAAGATGTGATGGGAGAAATTATATTGAAACTATTATGGCTGATGGAGAGGGTAAATGGAGTTATGCTTTGAATGGCAAGGAGGGAGCTGTATTTTCTGCTACGGATGAACAGGGAGCTACGTCTGATTATACGAGCCCACAGTGGACTTATAAAGGGATGGATGTGATTGAACATACAGCTTGTGGCAAAAGCCTTGGGGGGATACCGACTATGGTGATATCCGGTGCGGTTCCCTTTTACTGGGAAGATCAGGCTGGAAATATCGTTAGCAGAGATACTTGTCTTAAGAATGTTCCTGCGGGAAAGTATCGGATGGTCATGTTTGGTGCTGGTTGTAACCTGCCCGAATGTGCTTATAAAACCTATTATTTTACTATTGAAGAGCATAACCCTGTTATTAATACAGACAACATGGATATCCGCCATGCCACCTGCGGTAATAAGAATGGCAGTATCGATGGGTTGTATTATGAAGGAGATAATCTGCAGTTTTCCTGGCGTAATGCGGCTGGCATAGAAGTGGGGACCACACGTTCCCTTACCGATATAGGTCCCGGAAAATATACCATTACTATTACTGATGTTATTCGCGATTGTAAGACATCGGCAGGTCCATTTGAAGTGAAAAATGGGCGTGGACCTACGCTGGATGTTGCCAAAGTAATACTAAAGGATGCTATCTGTAATAAACCAACAGGTAGTATCAGTGGTTTACGGGTAACCGGATCAGGTGAGCTTACTTATTCCTGGGTAAATAGTAGTGGTGATATTGTAGGTAATGAGGTGGGGCTTTCAAAGGTACCTGCTGGTAGTTATGTTTTGAAGTTTTCAGATGCAACTTCCTGTGGTAGTGCGGAGTCGGATAGTTTTTATATCAAGTCACCGGGTCTTATTGCCATTGATAAAAGTAAAGCTTTGGTCAATGTTTCAGACTGTGGCAGTAATACCGGAAGTGTTACGGGGTTAAAGATCAGTAATGGTGAAACCATTAACTGGGTTGATGAAACGGGAACGGAGGTCAGCAACACGGCAATGCTTGCCCATGCTGCTCCTGGGCAATATACTTTAATAGTTACTAATACCAGCGGTTGTACAGCCACCGAAAATTTCGAGATTGTGCAGGCTATCCCCTCGAAAATGACGATGGTGTCTGCTACTATCCAACATCCCTTATGCAATGGCACTAATGGGCAGTTGAAAGATGTGGTGATAACCGGAGGAACACCCATAAGCTGGAAATGGATGACATTGGATGGGGAAGTAATAAGCACCGGAAAAGAGCTGAAAAATGTAGCAGCAGGTGCCTATCAATTACTGATTACAGATGCAGCAAATTGTGAACAACTCGTGACTACTGTAACGCTGAAAGACCCGCCTTTGCCTGGTATCAATACCACACAGGGCATAATTGAGCATGACCAATGTAATCTCAATCTGGGTGCTATTGGTGGTATTACTGTATCAGGGGTAATGCCATTTACTTACCAGTGGTTCAGCAATAGTCAATTAACAGGTACTACACTGGATTTGAAAGGGCTTCATGCAGGTGATTATATCCTGAAAGTACGGGATAACAACGGTTGTGAAGTAGCCAGCAGCCCTTTTGTGATCACCAATTCAGATGTTAGCCTTATTTCACCCAGGGCTAATGATGTAACTATTGTGAAGGGAATGACTGCTGAAATAAAGGTCAATGACCCTCTGCAGGGAATGTATGCTCTTTATAACAGTTCAGGGATTCATATAGAAAGTAGTACTAATGGAATATTTAAAGTGCCGGGGCTTGTAAGTACAACTACTTTCCTTTTGGAATATAAACAAGGTACCTGCGTCAGTGATAAATCCTCCGTTAGGGTGGAGGTAGTAGATGGGATTCGAATTTATGTACCTACCGCCTTTTCTCCCAATGGAGATGGTATAAACGACTACTTTCGCATCAAGGCATATGGCATTGCTGCATTGGATCTTTTTGAGGTCTTTGATCGTTGGGGTAACAAAGTATTTTTTACGAGGGATCTTACAAGCGGTTGGAATGGCTCCTGGGGCGGAAAAAGGATACTTGCGGGTAGCTACGTGTGGCAATTAAAGGCCGTTGATGTCATGGGAAACCCAGTACAACAGCAAGGGGTAATTACAGTCGTATATTAAGTCGCTGGTCAGGGCACTTTTGAGTTATTTTTTCTTAGCTTACTTCACCAGCTCATCCCCAAATTTGATGTATTGCATCCAGTCAAATAATAATACATCGTGGTCGCCGGTACGAATGTGATACCGGATGGTGTTTCCAACAGGCATATCGGGAGCTGGCATCTGATCGGTACCCAGTCCTTTTTTATTAAAAAGTGCGTATACCTGTTCTGCATTTTTAGCGCCTAGGAATTCTCCATAAGGATCGGCCCATTTATCATTGGTGGCACTGGCTACATATAAGGGGCGTGGTGCGGCCAACGCCAGTAACATATGCTGATCCATCGGAAGTGTATTTACATCATCCTGGTAGCTTTGATATTTTGAAATAAACCAATGGGGAAATGCTTTAGTGATGATACTTAAGGTTTCGCCATAGTTTCTGCGGGTTAATGCGGCACCACCTTCACCAGAGTTATTGGAGATGACGGCTGCGAAGCGGGGATCATTTGCACCTGCCCATAGAGCTGTTTTGCCCAGGCGGGAATGTCCCATAACGATCACTTTTGTGGCAGCTACATTCTTGTCGGTTTGCAGGTAGTCCAAAATACGGCTTAATCCCCATGCCCAGGCACCAATGGCAGACCAGTCTGCCGGCTTTATGTGAAGTTGGTGTGCCAGACTGGTCCTGATACCGGTTTCCCATCCATCTGCATGATCCTGTTCCAGATCTCCGTAATACGCCGTAGCTAATCCATAACCATGCTCAATGAGGGCTTTAACTGGCCAGCGTCTTTCCTGCACACCTCTGGTGGGGGAGGCGTCTGCTTTTTTAAACTTCAGGAAGTCAAGATAGTGTTGTGAGATGAGGATATTTTCATCCATGCTGATGTTATGGTTTCCTTGAAAATTCAAACTGGTGAATACGGGAACCGGCTGTGTGGTATTGGCTGGGATATACAATAAGAGGTCAATGTAGGGACCATTTTCTCCTTTCGATAAATAGATGCGGACCTGTTTGGAAATAGCCAGTCCGTCAATCGCGCTACTATCGATTTTCTGCATTACTACGTGCATCTCTGCATCAGGCCCGGGGAATTGCCCATACATATTTTCCTTAAACAGTTGTAATACTTCTTTTCTGCGGGTATGATCCCAGTCTGATGACGACCGGACCTTTGTTTTACTGTTAGTAATTAATAACGGTGGTAACTGATATACCCCCACTTTCGCTTCGTCGTAGTTAACAGGAGGCTGGGCAAAACCAGTCATTACGCTACAGCTACAAAACATGACTATAAAAAGTTTCCGATAAACATGGGTAGAGATTGACATAAAGGAGGTTGTTAAATTATCTGGGTAAAATAGGCAAGCACACGTGGAAATCATGGATTTGTCATTTACAAGATAGTAATCTGCCAGTTATAAAGCAAACCCTGCCAGTTAATAATCCGTGCCTTGCAGAGAGCAGGGTAAGTATTAAATTAAAAAGGACTGATTTTCTGTAACGCTTTAAATATCAGGGCATGAAAACGTTATGTATATTATTCCGGGGTTGGTGCTGCCTGTTTCTTTTAGTCTTTATGGGATGTGCCGGCAGCAATAAGGCGCCTGAGGAAGCTGTGATCAGCGCGATGAATCTTAAACAGGGTAAAACCATTCTGTGTGGCCCAGCTGATAAAGAATTAGGTGCTGTTTCATTTGAAACATCCTGTTCCGAAAAGGTCAGAAAAGAATTTGATCTGGCGCTGGCTTTGCTGCATTCCTTTGAATATGACGAAGCCGAAAAAGCCTTTGCAGCTGTCATCAATAAGGAGCCTACCTGTGCGATGGCTTACTGGGGTGTTGCGATGAGCAACTTTCACCCGTTGTGGTCGCCACCCAGTAAAGAAGAATTTGAGAAAGGCAGTAAAGCGGTGGCTATCGCACAATCTATCACCGGCAAAACCAAAAGAGAAGCTGCTTATATAGCTGCCATTGCGGAATTTTATAAAGATCCGCAGCAGACCAGCCATCCTGCCCGTTGCGTCAACTTTGAAAAGGCAATGGCACAGCTTTATAAGGCCTATCCTGATGATAAAGATGCTGCGGCATTTTATGCCCTGGCACTGGATGGCGCCGCTGATCCGGCAGACAAAACCTATGCAAAACAGCGGAAGGCGGGTCAGATCCTGACTTTGCTGGGAGGCGATCAGTCTTTTCATCCCGGGGTGATCCATTACATCATTCACAGCTATGATTATCCCAGTCTGGCTGCTATGGCATTGCCGGCTGCCAGGAAATATGCTGCTGTTGCACCCTCTTCAGCACATGCGCAACATATGCCTTCTCATATTTTTATACGCCTGGGGCTTTGGGATGAAAGTATACATTCCAATATGGTAGCAGCAGATGCCGCAAGATGTTATGCAGCAAGTGCGGGTATTAAAGGGCACTGGGATGAAGAGCTGCACTGCCTGGACTACCTGGTTTATTCTTATCTGCAAAAAGCGGATAATAAGGATGCCAAAGAACAATGTGATTATCTTAAAACCATCCGGGAAATATATCCGGTTACACCTAAAGTGATCTACTCCTTTGCTGCTATTCCTGCACGTTATGTATTGGAGAACAGGTTGTGGATGGAAGCCATGGCATTGCAGCCGCAGGTTATCTCTGGTATAGTATGGGAAAAATATCCCTGGGAAAAAGCGATCATCCATTTTACTAAACTACTTGGGGCTGTTCACCTCAATCAGATGGATACGGCATATGCTGAATTTAAAACGCTGAACCAGTTACATGATATGCTTGTACAAAAGCAGGATGCTTATAAGGCAAATCAGGTACAGATTCAGTTAAAAGCGTCGGCTGCCTGGATTGCTTTCAGGGAAGGGAAAAGCTCAGCAGCCTTACAACTGATGAAGGAGGCTGCAACATTGGAAGAGACCACGCCTAAGCCGCCGGTTACTCCCGGTGAAGTAGTACCGGCCAGAGAATTGCTTGGAGATTTACTGATGGCGATGAATGCTCCTGGTGATGCGCTCGAAGCCTATGAAATAAATCTGCAGGATCATCCCAACCGGTTCAATGCATTATATAATGCAGGGCTGGCCGCAGAAAAGTCCAACAACCTGGCAAAGGCAGGCAGGTATTACCAGCAACTGCTTGATGTATCAGATACACCGGAAGCAGACCGGCCGGAGCTGACTGCTGCAAAAGCATTCCTGAAAAGGAATAAGACACTGGCTATGGAATATCAGCCCGTTACAGGCTTGTTGTCTCCCTAAGGTATGGTTTGCCTGTTGTTGAACCTTTCTCTGCCAATTTTAAGGGAAAAGTGAAATGATTGTATGTTGTTGTGTATGATAGTTAATCACTCCGGCTTGCTTACAGCTACTGGAAAGATCCAGGCCTCACTAATTGCTTTTTCAAACCTTTCTACAGAATCAGCTGTTCGCAGTATGGAAAATACTTTATTGATTCTACGCAGTATAGCAGATTGAGATTCTCTTATAGATTCAATAGGGATTCCTTTCAGTATAGCCCATAGCAGATAAAAACTCATAGCCAGCCTAATACTGCTGGTATGAAGAAGCGCATCCAACCGTCTGGGGCTAAAAAATTCTGTTTTTTTGCCCTGGGAGCTTACAATTAATAACTTGACTTTTTCAATGAAGCCCAATTCAAAGTCATTAAGTGCTAGTAAAAAGTCGGCCTTAAATATTGGATTTTCCAATATATGCGTAAGATATGTTTTCTTCTTAAGCAAAAGTGTTATTGTAGGTTTACGTTTTTGTATATCTAAGATTTCCCTGATATTTTCCATGTTTGGAGTTGCTTTTGTCATAAAGTGCAGATAACATAAACGGGTAACAAGCTCCTGATTAAACATCCTTTTATCGTCTTTTCTTAAGTAAAGCCAACTATGCCTTTCACAAATACCCTTTATAGCATTAATAATTTCACTATCGACATAAGCATTCCAAAATTCAAAGGTATCCGGTTTTATAGGCATTGACTTATAGTTAAGACGCTTAAATAGTTCTTCTGGTTTAAAATGAATGTTGTTTTCCTCTTTAATTTCTATAATATCTAAATCATAATTTTTTAAAGTGGCTTGTTCCTCATTTGAAAGTTGATTGAAGGCTTTTCCACCCAGATGTGTTAGATATCCCTGAGTTAAGTGGAGTTTAAACTTATTCTTTTTAGACATGACTATTTCGCCATTCTCGTTTAAATATTGTTCTCCCAGAAACCCGATAATAGCTAGTAACCGTTGCTGGCCATCAATTACTTCGGCAACTCCATTTTTTCTCAAATAAATGTAAAGAGGGTTAATTTTGAGTCCCAAGAGCATGCTTTCTATTAGCGCGGAGGCTTTTCTGATATCCATTACCTCATTACGTTGATAAGGTGGTCTTAAATTAAATTTTCCTCTTTTCATCCTGTCAAGAATGTCGTTGATAGAATTTGAAGTCGATAGCGGCTTTGAAAAATATTCTTGTTCACGTCCGGATGTGAAACGTTCTTTCATGTAGTTATTCATCCTTTGAGTGTGTTCCACTAAGAACTCTTCATCACTTTTAAGGTAGCGTAAAAAAGACAGGTTTAATTGGGAAGTAAAAAAAGAAGAAATCAGGCTATATCTTTTTATTATTTGTGATGCATGATTATGTCGCTCAATAGGATAATTGTGAGCTTGTTTGGTAAGATGGTTAATCAGTCTGGTTTTAAAGGTGTTATTGTTGAGGCTTGCAAACACTATTTTTTCTTTTTCGCATACAGACAATGCCCAATATAAGCATTCATAGATGATCCCTGTTGAGGAAATACCATTCTTATTTAATTGAGCTTTAATTTCCAACAGGAAATGAAACTTTTCTATAAAATCATTAAAAATCAACTGGACGTGCTCCAGCTTGCCTTTATTGACTACATTGTAGGAGAGAAAATCATAGTACATATTTACGATGTCTTCCCGCCCATGGATAAACTTGTTTATGGGGATATTGTGCAATACTAAGATTTGCCGGATATATTGCATTATCGTTTCCAGGTTCTTGCTTTTGTGGTCAAACAGGTCCTTTAACTGATGGTATAACTGTTTATTCTTTTCAAATTGTTTTTTAAAGTATATGTTTATATCATCCTGCAGATAGATGGCTTTAAATACTTCTTCTGTTTTTAGAGGTATTATTCCTAAATTATATCTTTTAAAAATTTCCCGCTTCATTAGCTCCTCTGTATGAGGATTAATATTTGAATCACCTGAAGTTGTAATAGTTATTAACCGGAGATTAGTATTGCGTATGCGGTCTTGTAATTTTTCTTCAAGCTGAGAGAATTTTTTTCCTGCCAGATGCCATAACTTATCCAATCCATGTGGTTTTAAGGAGAACTCACCCTGGATATATCGCTCGATTGTTTGGCATCTTTGTCTGCCATCTATTACTTCCCAGTTTTGCCCTAATATATAGATTACAATTGGAGGTATTTCCCCATGTAACAAGATTGTTTCAATGAGATAGGTGGATTTTACATCACTCCAGATGTAATTTCGTTGATAAGATGGTGCATAGTTTAAAGAATGTGTTTCATCATTATTTAGCCGAAAAATTGAGCGTATAGACCTTAATTTGTTGCTTATTACGATGTTTTTAAATAGGTCGTGTATTCCGTTTTCTACAAGTGATTTTTGCATGTGACAAGTGTTAGATTAAAAATATTTGGTTGCTATTTTATGCATGGCAGTATATCTGTTGTGGAGTTTGATTATACAGCAGGTATAAATGCTAATGGTTGATATCACTTGAAGTGCTTTCTTTTTCTACCCCTTTTTAATCTT
This sequence comes from Chitinophaga sp. H8, assembly GCF_040567655.1. NCBI lineage: Bacteria > Pseudomonadati > Bacteroidota > Chitinophagia > Chitinophagales > Chitinophagaceae > Chitinophaga > Chitinophaga defluvii. The sequence goes on from NZ_JBEXAC010000001.1 coordinate 1,341,874, forward strand.
TTTATTTTTTGCATTGCTTTAAAGTGCTGTTCTATAATTTGAAACTGGGTTAGATGCAATTCAATGCTTATTTGGTTGATACTTAAGTAGTTTTCATAATGAAGTTTTAATATCTGTGTTTGCAGGGGGCTCAGGTATATTTCATAGTCTGTTATTGATATTTCCGGCTTTTTTTTGGAGGCAGTAGCCACCTTTTCCAACCTGATAGTTATTGATTTTAATTCTTTGATGATTGCCTTTTCTCTGTGGATGATATTTTGGTAGGATAGTCCTGCATCTCTGGCAATCTTTTTATAACTGAAGCCACGTCTACGTAGTTCTATCAATGTTTTTTTGTTTTCAGGTAAATAGGGTATCGCTTGCTCGATAAGTTGAATTTGTTCTTGTTCTGCTAATATTTGTTCTTGATGTGCTATTTCTTTTTCGGGATCATGTACTGCGAGAGAAAGGCCATTTTCCTGATAGTGTTCTAATGATATCATCCATCGCCTTGTTTTGTTTATACTTCCTTTTAAGTAGCTATAACAATCCCATCGGACTCTATTATAGATATAAGCCTTAATATGCATGAAGTTTTTTATTGTGCTACGATGGAGCCAGGTTATTAGAAATGCATCCTGAACAATAGTTTTAATTTCAAATTCATCTTGAATTATTTTGCTGGCAAAGCGTAATACCGGATTGATTAGCAGGTTGTAAATGTAATTTAAACCTCTTTCGTCTCCTTCCTTGAAGAGCTGAAAGTATCTTTCGGAGTAATGTATGGATTCAAATGGCTGAAGAATATTGTTATGCATAACCTTTATTAGAATTTGGGGCTTAAGATTAAAAAATGGGTTTGGGCAGGGAGCTTATAACCAATAGTACTCCCCCTTCTCTGTGTTTTAAGTATAGAGAAAGTATGGCAATATTTCTATGTGTTTTACAGAATGGCTGGCTGTAAGATCAGCAGTTAAGTGCCAGAGTTCATTTCATAAACAACTAAATTGATAACTGGTCTTACATCATGGAAGTAGTAAGTGTAGGGCATGTAAAACATGCGAGTTACTTTAATCATAACGTTGGTTTAAGGGGGTAGATTGTCAAATCCAAATATTCAGAGGGTATGATCCTAATAAATAATCAGGCGTCAACCATGAATTTATGCATGGATATCCTTTTTAAAAGCCCTTCCATGAATGTTTTCTTCTTTGGGCAAGGTCGGGTCATTTTTCATGATTCAGGTTGTATTAATTATGGTTTAGATGCTGCAGGTTGTAACTATAAGTTTAATAATGAAATTAGTATGATTTTAATACGGCGCGAAGAAAGGATTTATTTTATTAAGTTTTGTTAATTATATGTAAACGTCTTCATTTTTCAATGGGATTAAAATTCTATTTCATCCAGTGGGTTCCAGAAAAGCTGATTAAATGCTACTACGCGGCCATTTTTTACCTGTACACCTTCGGCTTCCAGTTTTTTCTGACGGGTGCCATCATCACCGCTCAGGTGCCCGGAGCTGTTCACTACCCGTTGTACGGGCACTGGCGGTTTTTCACCACGAACAAAGCCCATGGCACGTCCTACCATCCTTGCTCCTGATTTCAGTCCCATTGCTTTTGCGATAGCGCCATAGCTGGTTACGCGCCCCTTCGGGATGCAGCGTACCATATCAAAAATACCTTTGTAGATGGCTGTTGTATCTGTGATTTTTTGCTTCATAAGCGGAGCTGATTTATATGCAATGTAAAGTATTATCAAATAACCGGGCACAGTTTTCCAATAGCACATACAGGAATGTTGTATAATCAAAGAGGCTGTATACAAATAAACGAATGCAGTACGTGTTGTTTCAACAACTGCCAGTCTCCATCAGGAGTTATCCGAATAAGCATACAGCCTCTTTGATACTGATTGTTTACTTCCAGCCCCCGCCCAGTTCCCTGTAAATATTGATTACCGCATTCAGCTGCTGTTTTTTTGTGGCTATCAGTTCCAATTGGGATTCCAATGCATCCCGTTGTGTCATCAGTACTTCCAGGTAGTCCGCCCTGGCAGATTTGAACAGGTCGTTTGAAATACCGATTGACCTGGTGAGTGCATCCACTTGTTTTGATTTCAGGTTATAGCTCTTTTCCAGATTGCTGATGTTAGAAAGTTCATTAGACACTTCCAGGCAGGCATTTAAAATGGTCCGTTCATAGTTGTACATGGCTTGTAATTGCCGGGCATTAGCCTTATTGAATTCGGCCCTGATAGCATTACGGTTAATCAGCGGTCCTGCAAGATCACCTGCCAGCGAGTACAGCAGTGATTCCGGAAATTTTACCAGATAGGAGGGTTTGAATGCCTGTAATCCCACACCAGCTGAAATACCAAAAGAAGGATAAAATTCTGCACGGGCAACTTTCACATCCAGTTTGGCGGCGGTTAATTCCAGTTCTGCTTTTTTAATATCCGGGCGGTTGGCCAATAATTGTGAAGGAATACCCGCACTGACTACCGGAGGGAGTGTACTAAGTAGATTTCCCTTATCCCGGTTGATGGTTTGCGGATAACGGCCCAGCAGGAAGTTAATCTTACTTTCTGTTTCCTTTATGTTTTGAAGGATGTCAAACTCCAGGCTTTGGGATTTCAGCACTTCTGCCTCGAATTTCTGTACAGCCAGTTCAGTTACCCTGGTGGCCTCTTTTTGAACAGTTACGATAGCGAGTGCATTCTTTTGCAGCTCAATGGTTTGTTTTACGATGGCCAGCTGATTATCCAGTGCCAGTAATTCGTAATAAGCATTCGCTACTTCGGCGATCAGATTGGAGAGTACAAAGTTTTTGCCTTCTATTGTAGATAGGTATCTGGTAATGGCCGCCTTTTTAGCATTCCGTAGTTTTTTCCAGATGTCGGCTTCCCAATTGGCATTAACGCTGATGGTATAATCCATTAATGGGTCGGGCACTTCCTTGCCGGGGGTAATTTCCGTTGAGGCATCTCCCGCACCCTGACTGGTATATCTTCCTACCTTTTCAACGCCAATACCAGCCCTTACACCCACTTTGGGTAGTAAGGCGCCCTGTGCGAAACGGATATCAGACTTTGCAATTTCAACTTCCTGTAAAGTGAGCAGTAATTCCTGGTTGTTTTTTAAAGCAGTATCCACCAGATTTATCAGCAGTTTGTCTGTAAAGAAGTCGCGCCACTGTATGGTGGATACGTTGGTAGTATCCAGGTTGTCATTGTAAGATGCCGGTAGCTGTTTGTTTTCGGTCAGAGGCATCATGGCCGGTACCCGGCAACTAGCTATGGCCAAACAAATGCCCAACAGGCCAATACCGCCTCGTATACTTGGTTTATACATTGTGATCAATTTCTTCGGTTAATGGATTCTCTTCTTCACCTTTAACAAGCCGGTGTTTTTCCGCAATGCTGCCAAATATGTAATACAGTCCGGGGATAATCAACACCCCGAAAACTGTACCGAAAAGCATACCTCCGGCAGCAGCCGTGCCGATGGTTCTGTTGCCCAATGCACCAGGGCCAGATGCCACCACCAATGGGATCAATCCCGCAATAAAGGCAAAGGACGTCATCAGAATGGGACGGAACCTTACCTTAGATCCTTCCATGGCAGCTTTTATTACGGATAGGCCTGACCGGTGTTTCTGTACAGCAAATTCTACGATCAATACAGCATTTTTTCCCAGCAAACCAATCAGCATTACCATGGCTACCTGTGCATAGATGTTGTTTTCCAATCCTAACATTTTCAGCAGGAAGAAGGCGCCGAAGATGCCGGGTGGCAGAGAAAGGATAACAGCCAGCGGCAGTATAAAACTTTCATATTGAGCTGCCAGGATCAGGTATACAAAACCCAGACAGATCAGGAAGATATAGATGGCCTGGTTGCCCTGGGCCACTTCATCTTTGGATATCCCGGCCCAGTCAATTCCAAATCCCCGAGGTAAACTTCTGGCTGCCACTTCCCGGATGACATTGATAGCTTCGCCACTACTATATCCGGGTGCCGCTGCGCCGCTTATTTCGGATGCATTGTACATGTTATGCCGGGTGATCTCTGACAGGCCATACACCTTATCCATTTTCATGAATGCAGAGAAAGGCACCATCTCATCCCGGTCATTTTTTACATATAGTTTCAGAATGTCTTCAGGTAATGCCCTGTACTCCGGTGATGCCTGCACGATCACTTTATACTGACGGTCATATTTGATAAAACTGATTTCGTAGTTACTGCCTATCAGTGTGGAAAGGGTGTTCATGGCATTGTCAATGCTTACTCCTTTTTGCTGCGCGATGTCATTATCCACCCGCAGCATATATTGCGGGAAGCTGGCACTGTAAAAGCTGAATACGGAGGATAGTTCCGGCCGTTTGCTCAGCTCTTTTACAAACTCCCTGCTCACCGTTTCCATTTTTTTGTAGTCGCCTGATCCGGCTTTATCCAGCAGGCGCAGTTCAAACCCACCGGCAGCCCCGTAACCCGGCACCGCAGGAGGCTGGAAAAATTCAATAGTGGCACCGGTAATGTCTTTGGCCTTTTCTTCCAGTTCTTTGATAATTTCCTGTACCCCGTGTTTGCGGTCTTCCCAACTTTTGAGATTAATCAGGCAGGTACCGGAATTAGCACCTGTACCTTCTGTAAGGATCTCGTAGCCTGCCAGCGAGGAAACGGATTGCACCCCTTCAATGCCTTCTGCAATTTTTTGCAGCTGCTCGGCAATCTGATTAGTTCTTTCCAGGGATGATCCCGGCGGTGTCTGGATAATGGCATAGAACATACCCTGATCTTCATTAGGGATAAATCCTGATGGAACCGTACTATTCAGGAACCAGGTACCTGCGCAGAAAAGGAGCAGTACAGCAAAAGTGACTATCCTTCTGTTTACGATGATCTTCAGCAGCTGGAGATATTTGCCTGAAGTACGGTTGAAGGTATTGTTAAAGCCATCCAGGAACTTATCCAGTACGTTTTTCTTTCTGGGTTTCCCATGTGTATTCTTCAATATCATGGCGCAGAGTGCCGGCGTAAGCGTTAGGGCTACTACCCCTGAAAGAATAATGGCCGTTGCCATTGTAATGGAAAATTGCCTGTAAAAAATGCCTACAGGACCAGACATAAAAGCTACCGGGATAAATACTGCTGCCATTAAGAAGGTGATAGCAATAATGGCCCCGCTGATCTCGTGCATCGCCTTTTTGGTGGCTTTGAGCGGTGAAAGATGCAGCGTTTCCATTTTGGCGTGTACGGCTTCGATCACCACGATGGCATCGTCTACTACTACACCAATCGCCAGCACAAGTGCAAACAGGGTGATGAGGTTAAGCGTAATCCCCAAAAACTGCATGAACACAAATGTGCCGATAAGGGATACCGGTACCGCCATGGCAGGGATGAGGGTAGAACGCCAGTCGCCCAGGAAAAGGAATACTACCAGTCCTACGAGGATGAAGGCTTCTACCAGGGTATGGATTACTTTTTCAATAGAGGCATCCAGGAATTTTGAAACATCATAGCTGATTTCATAATCCATTCCTTTTGGAAAGGAGCTGGCTTTAATCTCTTTCATTTTGGCCTTTACATCCTTTATCACCTGGCTCGCATTACTACCATATGATTGTTTCAGGACGATGGCAGCAGAAGGTTTCCCATTCAGGTTGGAGTAGATATCGTACATCGAGCTGCCGAATTCCACCTCTGCCACATCTTTCAGGCGAAGTATTTCGCCATTGGGATTGGATCTTAAAATAACATTCTCATATCCTTCTTTGGTGGTGAACCTGCCGGGATATTTCAACACGTATTCAAATGCCTGGGATCTTTTGCCGGAGCTTTCCCCGGTTTTGCCGGGAGAGGCTTCCAGACTTTGTTCGCCCAGTGATTTCATGACCTCATCTGCCGAGATTTTATAGGCTAGCATACGATCAGGTTTGAGCCAGATCCGCATGGCATATTCCCGGTTGCCCAGGATATCTGCATAACCCACCCCATCTACTCTTTTCAGCTCCGGCAGGATGTTGATATCCGCATAGTTGAACAGGAATTTCTGGTCCGTTTGCGGGTCGTTGCTATACAGGTTGATGTACATGAGCATGTTGGATTCCTCCCGGGTAATCTTTACCCCTTCCCGTACTACCAGTGGCGGTAGTTTGTTGACCACGGAAGCCACCCGGTTCTGTACATTTAAGGAGGCCTGGTTGGGATCGGTACCCAGGTTAAATACTACCTGTAAGGCAGCTTCTCCATCATTACCAGCATCGGCAGCGATATATTTTAGTCCTGGTACGCCGTTGATGGCCCTTTCCAGGGGAATGATCACGGATTTGATCATCAGCTCCCCGTTTGCGCCGGGATATTCAGCCGTCACATTGACCTTTGGAGGTGAGATGGAGGGGAATTGTGTAACCGGTAGCTGGGTGATGGCCAGGATTCCCAGGAAAACAATAATGAGTGATATTACGATGGACAGGACCGGTCGTTGTATAAACTTTCTAAGCATGGCACTACACTGTTTGGAATTAAACTACTATTCCGCTTTTAATCGCAGATGGGATATCACCGCTCCGGGTTGTTCGTATTCATAGGCGATCTTATCATTTTCTTTTACCTTCTGCACCCCATCGAGCAGTATCTTATCGGTTTCTGATATACCACTTTCCACTACATACAGATCAGGCATCTGGCCGCGGATGGCAAGTTGCCTGGACCTTACAATATTTTTATTGTCTACCACAAATACATACACTTTATCCTGTATTTCGTAGGTGGCTTTCTGTGGGATCACCAATGCATTTTTAAGCGGAATGGTCATCAGTACTTTGCCTGTTTCCCCATGTTTTAAAAGCTTATCAGGATTAGGAAATTTTGCCCTGAAAGCGATACTTCCGGTTTCATTGTTAAATTCACTTTCAATGGTTTCTACGTCGCCTTTGTAGGGGAGTGGCTGATGATTGGCTAACAGCAGGCTTACTTTGCTGCTGCCCCGTCCTTTTGCATTGGTAGCATAATCCAGGTACTCCTGTTCTGATACATTGTAGTAAGCAAATACCTGGCTGTTGTCTGACAGGCTGGTCAGCAATCCTCCTTCATCGATCACACTGCCTAATTTAAAGGGGATACGGTCGATGGTACCATCAAAAGGCGCTCTGATTTCTGTAAAGGAAAGATGGAGTTTGGCCAGTGCCATTTCAGCTTTGGCCTGGTCCAGCTTCGCCTGGGCCATCGCCTGTTCATTTTTCGACACTATATTTTTATCCACCAGTGTTTTGGTATTCTGAAGTTCTATCTCCGCAACCCTGGTTTCCGCTTCCGCTTTTTGCAGTTCCGCCTCATATATTTTGGGCATAATCCGGAACAGGAGCTGGCCGGCTTTTACAAACTGCCCCTCATCCACATAGATGTTCTGGAGGTATCCTCTTTCCTGTATCCTGATCTCAATGTTCCTGACCGACCGGATCTGTGAAACATATTCGTTGGTAAATGAGGTGTCAATTTTTACCGGACTGGTAACGGTATACTTACCGGTTTCTTCGCTGACCTCTTTTTTGGGTTGGCAACTGGTTTGATACAACAGGCCAAATATGCCTGCGAACATGACAATTTTATTCATGATATTGAGTAGATATGATGCGATTGGATGCTTGTTGGGCATAGACGTCTCAGTACAGCAAGATTATCAGCAACCAAGGGCAGACCTGTACTGCATTGCAGGAGGTAGTAGTATGAATACACACATTTGCCAGGTGTGGATGATCACACCAAATGGTAACCAATATGGGGTATTGATCAGATCCTTAAAACCCGTTGGGTAATGTTTATATCAGTAAGGTGTACTTTGAGCGGGACCGGAGATTTAAAACATTTGCAGAGATAGCTTAGCATGAATACGTAGGAAAGCGTCAAAGCATATTTTGCCAGCAATTTATATTTTCTGACAAAATAGTTGTTAGCATCCTCATCTACGATATCATCACTTATGAGGTGCTTGATGGATGCTTCCAGGTCATTCAGCCCGGCAGTCAGATATGCCTGATCCGTATTTATCTGTTTTATTACATGCCGGTATTCCGTATTTATGGTAGGCGTGTAGCTGGATTCATTGGGGTGAGTACCTGTAAATGCATATCTGTGCCCACTTAGCAGTAGTACACATAAACATGCAAAAAATATAGCTACTCTCATTTGGGGGCCAAAAGTAATAAACTTTTTATACTCAAAGAAAAAATCATAGTGTCCGATCTTCCAGCCGGTATTTCAGAACAGGTTTCAGGAGCGGCATTGGAAAATGGTGGCGGTAGGGGAAGGCCCCGACATGTGTCCGTGATGGTCCTGCATTTTTTTGCACGGGAAAATCTTCCTAATATTAGTTGCAGATCAGCAGGCGGATTTACTTTGCTGCTTAAATAGCTTTGTTGTTATGATAAATACACATAATACCTATAACCCTCCTTTAATCGAAATACATTATACCATTCATTCCAGCCTGGAAACGATGGACGAAAACCGGTATAGCCAGAAAATAGTAGGAAATATTGTTCATGTAGATGCAGATGGCAATGAAATGGAAGTAATCGGCCAGATAGCAGCCCGTAAGCTATTATTGGCAGAGGCCAGGAAGGTGGAATGGCAGGGAGGAAGCATCTTTTGGGCAGATGATGCCTCCGGAGAGATTGGTAGCTGGATTTTTGATGTTGAGCAGGAAATATGGACTTCACCTCTAACAGACTATTATAGCCATAACCTATCAGGGGATGCGGTACTAATATTGTCCCATATTGAGATAATTCCAGCCTATAGAGGGAAAGAGATCGGAAAACTGGCTATAAAGGACTTATATAATAACTTTATTCAGGGGGCCGCGCTCTTTGTGCTTAAATGTGCCCCTGTTGAAAACGAAAACACTACCCGCACTGCCAGCAAACCACCCACCCTGATGAAGTATCATGGGCGGGAGCAAGGGTATAGCAAGGCTTTTATAAAGCTTCATGCCTACTTTAAATCCATTGGCTTTGAAACTATTCCCCTGTTTGATGACGAAATCATGGTGATGAACCCGCAAGTGTTGAAAGGGAGTTTTAACGCTATCCGGCTGGATTAGGAGGTAAGCGCTTTTAGCAGTGGGTATATATTAAATATTTAAAATATTATGTAGTGGTGGACGCAACTAATACGATTTCACTACTATAAAATAGGATGATGCTGTATTTTCTTTACCACTATTTGGAGTGTGCAATAAAAAGCGGGCTTTTCAATCCGATTAGCAGGTTGTCTGCCATGCTGGGGTAAATCCATCTTGATAACCCACTTCTATGATATGCCCCCAGTACAATAATTGAATTGCGATTTTCTTTCTTTAAATAGGTAATGATCTCTTCATTTGGAATACCTTTCAGTACTGTGTAGGTGGCATCTGGATAATGTCTTTTCATAAATTCTTTCATCAGTTTTCCATCCGGAAGATGCATGGATGCGGCCAGGCTTTTCACTGAAATGACCTCAGTGGGTAGATTTTTAAAGGCAGGAAGAATGTAATCATACATTCGGATGGCGTATACAGATGAAGGGGTCCCATCATATAAGAGCGCTGATTTGTTGATATGATGAAATTTTGAGGGAACCAATAGCATTGGGCAGGATACATCTGCCATCAGATGGCGCATGAAATGAGAGGGCTTGCTTTCTGTAACATGGCTGAATGTTTCATTAGCATTTATGATCAGCAGATCAGCATAGATGCTTTCATGGAGTAAAGCTTCCATGGCGGTGTCTTTATCTTTGTGTATTGAATAATTAAGGCCTGCGAGCTGGCAAGCTTGCTCAAATTGTTTTACACTTTTAGAACGTAATTGTTTGTCATGCTCAATATACTCTCTTATCCTTTGGTCTGATACTCCTGATTTATCTACCAATTCAGAGAGTGCGTAGCTTCGATAGCTCATGTCTTCCAAAAAAACACCAACGAGATGCGTTTTTTCCTGCTTAGCTATGAATATGGCATATTCAACTGTACTTGCTGAATATTTAAGACCGTCTAAAACTGCAATAATCTTTTTCATATTTATTAGTTGAGAAAAGTAAGTATTTATTGTATGAAAGTTAGTTCCATAAATATTGTTGATGAATGATGTGGGTCAATGTTATCAATGATTTACATCATTTTAAATTCATTAGGAAGCCATTTTGGATATTGGAATTTGATCATTAATAATGTACACCGGGGAATTTATGATCTCAATCAGTATCTGCTATGAGCAGTATCATTTTTCTTATCAGTAAGGAACAATAGCTTAGCAGGAATAAAATTTAACTAAAAAAAGGAGGTAATTATGGCAACTCAAGCTTTGAGCAGGCGTAACACATTACTGCCTGCAGTTTTTGACGATTTTTTTAAACCTTGGAGAGAATGGGCTAACGATCTTCATGATGGCCGTTTTTTCAGCGCTTTGACAATCCCTGCTGTAAATGTAAGTGAAGCTAAAGACAGTTACAAATTGTCTTTGGCTGTCCCAGGGATGAAAAAGGAAGATTTTAAAATTGAGCTGGAAGGTAATGTGCTGACTATCAGTGCAGAAACAGAAAGTGAAAAAGATGAGAAGGAGGGGAAGTATACAAAACAAGAGTATAATTACAACAGCTTCTCTCGCAGTTTTAATCTTCCGGAAGGTGTCAGCAAAGAAAAAATTGAGGCACATTATGAAGATGGCTTGCTTAAATTGAAACTACCTAAAAATGAAGAGGCCAGAAAGAACGGCAAGAGTATGCACATTGAAATTAAGTAATTGGGAAATTATAAAACCCTGTTCTACGACAGGGTTTTATAATTAAAGAGCCGCTTATACAACTTCTTATCGTATACTTAAAATTAAGAGCGATGAAAGGGATTATTATTTATAAAGGCAAATATGGTGCTACTCGTCAATATGCCCTCTGGTTAGGAGAGATGCTGCATATACCCTTTATAACAGCAGGTGACGAAACGAAACCTCAGCTGGAGGATGCAGATTACATCATTATGGGGACCAGTATTTATATTGGAAAATTACAGTTAAGAAAATGGTTGAAGACCCATCAGGAGGTATTGGTTAACAAAAGGTTATTCCTGTTTCTGGTAGCTGGCACTCCACCTTCGGAGCAAGAGAAATTGCAAGGCTATATTGAAGCGAATATTGGCATTGAGATCCGGAATTGTTGCTCCTTCTTTTTTCTACCAGGTAAGCTTGAATTCAGCAAATTGTCCTTGATAGATAAGTTATTGTTGAAAATAGGATCCAGACTTTCAAAAAGTAAAGGCGAGGTAATATCTGTAACGGATTATAACAATGTGACAAAAGAAGCTTTATTACCGATGTTAGAGGCCATAAGCAAAAAAGAAGGGGCTGTTATTTGAACGTGGCAGATAAGGATACAGATTTTATATAATCAGCAGTTATGCAGGTTCCATTGATAAAACGGAGTAATACCACAGATGATATTATAAATAAACCCTTAGAAGAGATTCAGCGGCAAATAGGTTATTTACCTGGAGGGTTATCAACAGATGTGGCGCATTATCGCTTAGATAAATATGGATTTAATGAAATAACCAGTGAAAAACCGTTGTCTCCATGGTTGAGACTATGGCGAAATTTGAAGAACCCTTTAGTTATACTGCTTGGAATACTTGGGGTAGTATCAATGATGACGGGGGATATCCGGTCAATGATCCTCATTTTTATTATGGTAATACTTGGGGTAGTCTTGCGCTATGTACAGGAAATGAGGGCTGATAAGGCCGCAGATAAGTTAAAAGCGTTGGTTAGTACACATGCTACTGTTTGCAGAGACGGGCAAGAGCAGGAAGTGCCAATGAAGATGTTGGTGCCTGGAGATATTATTCGATTGGGTGCCGGAGATATGGTACCTGCGGATGTACGGATACTTTTTGCCAAAGATCTGTTTTTAAACCAGGCAGTACTAACAGGAGAATCTATGCCTATAGAGAAGTCCTCAGGAGAGTGTTTAGTGGTGGATGCTAATAGATCAGATGCCACTAACATTTGTTTTATGGGATCAAATGTTGAGAGTGGAACCGGGACAGCTGTGGTGGTTAATACTGGAGATAAAACGACTTTGGGCTCTTTAGCTACTCATATTACGAGCCAGGAAGAACCTACTAGTTTTGATAAAGGAATTAACAGCTTTACCTGGTTAATGATCCGGTTTATCCTCGTCATGGTACCCGCGGTATTTCTAATTAATGGGCTTGGCAGGCACAACTGGTTGGAAGCATTCCTGTTTGCATTGGCAGTAGCTGTTGGGCTTACGCCAGAAATGTTACCTATGATTGTGACTGTTAATCTGTCTAAAGGTGCATTAGCTATGTCACGTAAAAAAGTGATTGTGAAAAGGTTAAATGCCATTCAAAACTTTGGAGCTATGGATGTGTTGTGTACAGACAAAACAGGGACGCTTACTGAGGGGAGGATCGTGTTGGAGCAGTATCTGGATGTAGCAGGTAATCCAAGTCAGAAAGTATTGGATTTCGGATACCTCAACAGTTATCATCACACCGGATTGAAAAATCTGATGGATGAGGCTATTTTAGACCATGAAGAGTTGCATACCGCATTGAATATCAGGGAGCAATTCAGAAAAATTGATGAAATTCCTTTTGATTTTGCACGAAAGCGGATGTCTGTAGTACTGGAAGATAAGTCAGGACTAAATATGCTGATTTGCAAAGGAGCTGTAGAAGGGCTAGTGGAGTTATGTAGTTTTGTTGAGGTAAATGGAACGGTAACAGGGATGCTCCCTGAACACCGTAAGCAAAGTCTGGAAAGGATTGCACAGCTAAATGCACAGGGATTCAGAGTAGTAGGACTGGCTTATAAATTGATGCCCGATGCTCCTGATACTCCTGTTTATACCGTAAAAGATGAGTCTGGGTTGGTGTTATTAGGTCTTTTATTATTTCTGGACCCTCCTAAAGCCTCCGCAGTGAATGCACTGTCCCGGTTAGCAGCGTTGAAAGTAGATGTTAAGATACTGACAGGGGATAATGAAATCATTACTACCTGTATTTGCAAAAAAGTAGGAATATCGACTGATCATATACTATTGGGCTCCCAGGTAGAAAAGATGGATGACAATGCATTGGCCGCTGTTGTGATGAATTACAACATTTTTGCCAGGTTAATACCAGTGCATAAACAACGTATCGTCAAGGCATTACAAAATAAAGGGCATGTAACCGGGTTTATGGGAGATGGAATTAATGATGCTCCAGCATTAAAGGCGGCAGACGTAGGGATTTCTGTTAATAGTGCAGTAGATATTGCCAAAGAGTCTTCTGATATAATTTTATTGGAAAACAGCTTGTTGGTGTTGGAGCAGGGGGTATCGGAGGGGAGGCGGGTGTTCGGGAATATTATCAAATATATAAGGATGGCAGCCAGTTCGAATTTTGGGAATATGCTGAGTGTAGTGGGGGCAAGTGCTTTTTTACCTTTTTTGCCTATGTTGCCCATCCAGGTCTTAACCAATAATTTATTATACGACTTTTCGCAGACAACGATCCCTACAGACAATGTGGATACTGATTGGTTGATAAAACCCCGTAAATGGAGAATAGCAGACATTCGCCGCTTCATTCTTTTTATTGGCCCTGTTAGCTCATTTTTCGATTATTTAACTTTTTTTATTCTTTGGCATTTTTTTAATGCCTGGCATAACCCGGCTATTTTTCATACAGGCTGGTTTGTGGAATCTATTTTTACGCAATCATTGATTATTCATGTGATTCGTACTAATAAAATCCCTTTCATTCAGAGTCGGGCGAGTTGGCCATTAATTATTACATCTGTAAGCATAGCTATTATAGGGGCTTGGTTGACAGTTTCGCCCCTTGCCCCTGCATTAGGATTTGTCCGTTTACCTTTCTCCTTCTGGTTATGGCTTACTGGCATACTAATGGCTTATTTAATATTGACACAGATAATCAAAAATTGGTTTAATAAGAAGTACAGTGATTAGCAGGAAGTGAAAAAAGTAGTACCTGATTTAGAGAACTGTTAAGGCCCTAAATTATACCAGTGGGCTATTCCTTTTTTGGTGAAGAGAATAAAAAAATACATATGAACAATCAGGCAAATAATACCATCGGATATCTTGGAGCAGAGGCCGCTTATTTATTGGAGTACCAATGTACGAAAATCCGCCTGGAGCAGATAAGCACCCCATTTCAGCGGGAGCAGGTTTTTCATGAAAGTAATAGAAACATTCCTGTAATCAGGAGCATGTCTCAGTTGTATGCCCATGGTAATCTTGGAAATTCCGGGTATCTAAGTATCCTACCTGTAGATCAGGGCATAGAACATAGTGCTATTTATTCATTTTATAAGAATCCTGATTATTTTGATCCTGAAAACATTATTAAGTTAGCAATAGCCGGAGGCTGTAATGGAGTAGCATCTTCTTTCGGAGTATTAAGTATACATGCCCGGAAATATGCGCATAAAATTCCTTTTATTGTTAAGCTGAATCACAATGAACTTTTAACTCACCCCGTAAAATACGACCAGATATTTTATGGAACAGTGAAAGATGCCTGGAACATGGGGGCTGTTGCAGTAGGGGCTACTGTATATTTTGGCTCGCTTCAAAGTAGCCGACAGTTAAATGAAGTAGCGATTGCCTTTGAAAGGGCTCATGAACTTGGAATGGGAACTATATTGTGGTGCTATACAAGAAATGAGGCATTTACCCAACAGGGCGCGGATTATAATAAGGCTGCTGATATTACAGGACAGGCCAATTATTTAGGAGTAAGTATTCAGGCGGATGTTATCAAGCAAAAGTTACCGGACACTAATTATGGATTTAAAGCGCTTAAACAAGGATTGTTTAATGATGAAATGTATGGGATGACAGCTACTGATCATCCAATAGACCTTTGTCGTTTGCAGGTAGCCAATTGTTATATGGGTAAGATAGGGCTGATTAATTCAGGTGGTGCTTCCGGGAAATCTGATATTGCAGAAGCGGTTAGAACAGCAGTGATCAATAAGCGGGCAGGTGGGAGTGGATTGATCCTGGGACGTAAAGCATTTCAGCGCCCTTTTAATGAGGGGGTACAACTTCTAAGGGCAGTGCAGGAAGTGTATCTCGATAAAACAATTACAATTGCTTAAATATTATTATAAAGGAGACTTTTTAAATTATAGATCCCGTTTAAAAAGAAAAATTGTTTAGTAACCTTTGTTTGGCTATTTCATTACCAATCCGGTAAAGCAGTTCCATATCAAAATCTTTTTGAAGACAAGTTGGATAAAGCCCATCGTGACGAGGGTCTTGTATATAGGTAATTTCAAAACCATCCACTACAGCACTTATTTTACAATTTCTATTCATGTGGGATATCTTTACAGGAACCCTAACAGGTTGCCCTTTATGATACACTGTGATATCAAATTTTTCTGATTTCATCTTGTTGGATTTTAATTTTACAGCCAATAACTACTCTCTTAACGCCTGGAACCATTCCTATTAGCTATCAATCCTTATTAAAGTTAATTAATTGTATAAACAGGGGAAATGATGGTTGTCAGTTAAGGTAATGATATTAGTTAAATTAAAGAGTATATAGTAAAGGCAGCATCGTATTTATTCAATTTGACTGTAGGCCTTTTTAAAATCATGTCTTGAATTTTTTTATACCTGTGACTTAACCTTTTATTGGGAGATAAGTTTTGCTTATTTATGAGCAATAAAGATTGGAAGTTGATGTTCCTGGATGATATCAGATATAAAACTCTTTTTAATGGATCTTGAAAATGCAGACCTGCCATAGGCCCCGGTTACTAAAATAGGACGATTAATATCAGCCAGCCAGGTGGAAAAATATTTTTTAGGATTTACATCCAGTTTTTGAATGACCAGGTTCGGAAAATGATGTGCTACCAGCTCCAGTATATTATCTGCTTCAGGGATTTCAGTTTCGTTCTTTTCACTACTATAGACTAATAACGCACGTCTACTGCAAAGTTGAGGGAATAAGTACGTAAAACTCCTAATAGCATAGGCGGCGGAGGCACTACCATCATAAGTGAGTACCACGCTTTCGGGGAATGTGAATTTTTCGGGGACTACTATAGCAGGGCATTCTGAATGATGTAGTGCTTCATTGAGGTATTCATAGGGGCCATATAAGTTCATTGCGCCATGGAATTTCTCGCTGCCCAAGATCATTAGATCAGCAAACCGCGTTTCTTTTGACAACTCTGGTAATGCGTAACCGGATAGTTTGTTGTGAATATTAAACTCGATGTTATATCTAATACATTGCTGTTTGAATATTTCAATACTTTGTTTAGAAGAGGTGTTAAATGTAGTTACTGGTACAAATGCAGAAGTGTCATCCATATTATGGATAAATTCAAGTTGCGGCAGGAAAACACCTGATAATAATATAGGTATTTGCTCATTCATTTTACGGGAAAATTCAAACGCTCCTTCAGAAAAGCTTTCACCGTCAGTCACTAATAATACTTTTTTCATAACATTTTATTTGAATTGATAAGATGACTCCCATGATGACTCTCATTTTTGGACCATTTAAAGGTACAAGCGAAGGACTAATCTGTCTATGATGAGGGTCAGCCGGCGTTATGATTAATGTCAGCACCTGTTTACGGTAGCCGGACTTAATAGGATTGTGACAGTAATCATGTTATTTGCTAACTAAAATCATAGGCTACGGTGTTAAATGGTATTAATTTTGAACTGTTTGTGATTAATGCCTTTATAGGTAATAATATTTGATAAACAACAGGGATTTAGCATATCAATTAGTTATAGTATTACTGATGGCAATCATAGGGAAGGGTGACGACAATCATACTTTCATTATTACTGGCTGCTTATATTGTTCACAAATCAAATAAGAAAAGATAGCGTTAAACTAAATAAGATGTCTCATATACAAGAGTTTATTTCTGAAACTGAGGTTTGGAGGAATAAATTAAAGATTTTGGAGGAAGAAACGATCCGTTTCAAATTATTATTAGCCCATATGTTATTGAATGGTTTGCATAAAGATCAGTTGGAATATCCGGAATATTTTCAGAACAGGTTTTTAAAAATAGATGAGCGGATCAGCCTTTTGAGGCACGAGGTATTAGAACATCAGCATTTGTTGCAAGAAATTGAAAAGGAGCATAGTCCAAACCATTCAAATCTAGCTGATCAACATAAGGATCTGGGAATTAAGATTGGACATATAAAGGAAAACTTTGACAAACTAAGTCAGGAGTTTGCCAGTTATGCGTCAGGCAATATGCCTGCTTAGTATAATATGTTGGATAATCTTTGTTCATTCAGAATGATAATGGCTCCTTCTTTTATATCTATAAGTTTTTCTTCCCGAAAATCTCCAAGGGTACGAATAAGTGATTCCGTAGCTGTACCTGCTATGGTAGCCAGATTGTCACGGCTAATGTCAATTGGGTAGTATGTTTCTTTTTGTTGTTTATATTTCCTTTGTAGATTGATAAGAGCTTCCGCTACTTTTTTTCGGAGGGAGTTATAAGCCAACCCTAATAGCTGCTGTTCTTTAGCAGTAATGTTTTTTGCCAGCATACGTACAAATTGCACGGCAACGTCATGATTGTGGTTGAGGAGTTCCTCAAAATCCTCAAGTGGGATGATGGCAATTTCGCAATCTTCCATAGCTTCTGCTGTTTCTTTGTAATTGGTCCCTTCCAGCAAAGCAATATGCCCGAGAAAATCCCCGGTATTATAAAGATCTACGACCAGTGTTTTCCCTTCGTCATTTCTTTTGTAGGTTTTTACCTTTCCTTTTTGAATGTAAAACAGGCGCGTAGGATGGTTACCTTCTGTGTAAATGGTTTGTTTTTTCCTGTATTTATCAATATTGCGTCCTTCACTCAATGATTTTAATGTTTCTTTTCCTGTAGCTTCCAGCATAAGGTTGTTTAGCCCCTGTAAGTCATGTGGGAATTCCCGGTTTTTTAATTCCGCTTTTTTTATTCTTCTTTCCACAGCATTCAGTAGGTCGGTTCCACTGAATGGTTTAACAATATAATCATCTGCTCCCATTTCCATTCCTTTCCGGAAATCTGCTCTTTCGGAACGCGCGGTAAGAAAGATAAAAGGTATGTGTTGGGTTTGTTCATTACGTTGTAACAGATGTAATACTCCGAAACCATCTAGCACGGGCATCATAATATCGCATACCACCAGGTCTGGGTTGTGTTGGATAACCAGCTCCATGCCAATTTTTCCATTGGGTGCTGTAAGTACTTCGTAGCCTGCCAGATCAAGTATTTCTGCAGTATTTTCCCTGATCTCTGTATTGTCTTCAATCAAAATAATTTTTTTCATATTATTAAACGTTCGTTGGAGGATATAAAGAAAAAACGATCGTAAAAATCGTGCCTGTACCTAATTCACTTTCACAGGAAATGCTACCATTCATTAACTCACTATATTTGCTCACAATATGTAAACCCAGTCCCGTACCTTGAATGTTGCTGGCATTGGCTCCCCGGTAAAACCTTTCAAACAGATGTTGTTGATCTTCCTGAGACATGCCTATGCCATTATCTTTAATTGCCAGTGTAAAATGATTTGCGTTTTTCTCTGTATTTATGCTGATGGTATCAGTAGGTCCGGAAAACTTGATAGCATTTCCAAGAAGGTTCATTACAATATGCTTTAACAGGGTCGGGTCCAGTGATAAGCCTTCTTCCCCAGTGTGCCTGTAAAGTATCTCTTGTCCTTCCATAGCGATACCCTGCATTTCCTGAATTACAGCATTAATATGTTCTGTTATATTAAAGTTACTGATCCTTACCTGGATTTTTCCTTCCTCAATCTTACCCACAGAAAGAAAATCATTTAATGTATCCGTGAGCATTCCTATGGAGTTTACGATACGTTGTATATGCTTGTCGCGTTTAGATTGGTCTGCTTCTGTTGTATATTGTTTTATGAGGAATGCCGAAGAGAGTATAGTGCTAAGTGGTGTTCTGAATTCGTGAGATGCCATTGAAACAAAACGGGACTTTAATTCGCTGAGTTCTTTTTCTTTTCCCAGGGCGGTAGTTAGTTCTTCTTTGGATGACTCTAATGCATCCAGGGCTTTTCTAAGCTGACCAGTCCGTTCTTCTACAATATCTTCCAGTTCATTATTAAGTTTTTCAATGCTTGCTTCTGCTTTTTTTCTTTCGGTAATATTATTAATATAAGCGATGACGAAAGCGCCTTCTTCATTTTGATAATGGCTAAGGCTAATTTCCACGGGGAACTCAGAGCCGTCTTTACGGACGGCAAACAAATCGAGCCCAATGCCCATTGGTCTGCTTTGCGGTTTATGATTATAGCGTTGACGATGTGCTTCATGTTTGTGATGTGCACGTTGTGGTATCAGCATTTCCACTTTTTGCCCTACCAGCTCTTCCCGAGAATAACCAAATTGTTTTAAAGCAAACTCGTTAATCATTACGATTCCACCTTGCTCGTTGGTTACCAGTATTCCTATACTGGCATAGTTAAACAGGGCGCCAAAGCGTTGCAGTTCTTTATTTAGTTGTTGCTTAAAATGCCGGTCAGGCAAGATATCCGTAATACGAAAGAAGCAATAGGTCTTATAATCATTCTGAAAGGTAGCTCCCTCATAGATACCGGAGAAAAATTCGCCTTTCAGGTTGGTCCATCGCTGTTCTTTCAAGAATAGTGAATCATCATTAATAGTGTTGCAACAGCCCAGGTTATTTTGGTCCATGATGATTTTCAGCAAAGACAAATCCTTTGTGCCGAGCATTTTTATCCCTGTTTCATTGATATATATGACCTCACCATTACTTTGGTCTCTTATGGCTACAAGACAGGGCACCTGTTCCATGATGGTTGTCAGGATAGATAGCTGAAGATCAATATTAAGGTTGCTGATCTTTGAATTCATAGTTTAAAAGAAATAACTTACAGCTGTAAATGATATTTTCCGTGTTATTCTCCCAGCATAAAGAAACGTCGGAATATCTGTTTGCGTTTAAGTTGGTATTTGGCAAAAGCATACTCTCGTATATGAGCCAGCCCTTCTTCTACAGAATCAGTGAATAATAAATATTTCAGTACTTCAGGTTCTATCATATATTCTTCCAGCATTTTATGAAATAAGGGCATGACTGGTTCCCAAAAACTTTTATTTATTAATACTATTGGAAAGTTAAGAATTTTATGGGTTTGTATCAATGTTAGTGCCTCAAAGAATTCATCCAACGTTCCGATCCCTCCCGGCATAATCACAAATCCATAGGAGTACTTAAACATCAATACTTTACGTACAAAGAAGTATTTGCAACTGAAGAGTGTTTGCGTCCATGTATTAGGTAATTGTTCATGGGGAAGGCGGATATTACAACCTACTGATTTTCCCCCGGCCAGTATGGCACCCCGATTAGCAGCTTCCATAATGCCTGGGCCACCACCTGTCATTACGGTAAAGCCCATCCGGGCAATTCCTGCGCCCATCTGCATGGCCATTTCATAATGCTCCGAGCCAGGTTTTACCCTGGCAGAACCAAAAACAGCAATGCAGGGACCTGTAAAATGGAATACCCGGAAGCCGCGGATAAACTCAAATAATACGTTGAGGACAAACTGGAATTCACGGATCCTGGACCGCGGACCTTCCAGGAAATATTTTTCTTCATTACCGTTAAAGACACTGTTTTGTCCAGGGATTTCCTGTTTGCTTTGTGTTGTTGCTGACATATTGTAACTGTTTATGTACGAATGCAATTCAAATTGCAACAGTTTAAAGTGTTGATATATGACGGCTATCATGCCCTATACTGATTGTTCTCATTGCAGGGGAAATAATACTGGTGTACAATTGTACATAAATGGAAGTACTATGAAAATATATATTAGTGAGGAAGCTATTATCAAACACATTCAGCATGATTTTCAGAAAATTTATCCTTATCTGAAGCTGGAGTTTTACCGGAATTCGCATGAAATCGGTAAGGGATCTCCTGCAGATGAAAGAATATCCCCGGACATGCCTATTGAAAAGGTGAGAATGGCCAATTCTTTTGGCTGGATAGATATCAGCGAACATCTTACTGCAGCACAGCTTGAATCGGATTTCAGGAAGGGATTAGGCCTGCACATACAGGTATTACGCAGGGCTGGTGACCTGTGGCTGACTACCACCCGGACAGATAACCGGACCTTGAAACAATTAAATGAAGAGGGTAAACCAGCGGAACGGCATCGTTTTAATTTCCCGGAGGAACCCGTTGAATAAATTCAAGAGCATTAAAATACGCTTTAACATGACTAAGATCATCAGAGAATTTAGAACTATTGGATTGTCAGATGTGGGGGTGGTTGGAGGAAAGAATGCTTCCCTGGGGGAGATGATTGCTCATTTGGCTACGGCGGGAATAAGAGTACCAGATGGGTTTGCCACTACTGCTTTTGCTTTTCAGTACTTTCTGGATCAAAATCAGTTGATGCCCCGTTTAGCGCAGCTAATGGCACAGTTAGATAGGAATAACTATTCCAATCTTATGGCTATAGGAGCTGCGGCGCGTGACCTGATATTACAGGCTAATATACCAGATATCATTTGTGAAGAGATACTTGCAGCGTATAAATCCCTCAGTGGAACAGCACCTATAGCGGTGGCAGTCCGGAGTAGTGCTACGGCAGAAGATTTGCCTACGGCTAGTTTTGCAGGCCAGCATGAGTCTTATCTCAATATTACCGGAGATACCGCCCTGCTGAAAGCTGTGCACCGCTGCTTTGCATCTCTGTATACTGATAGGGCTATTAAATACCGGGAGGATAATGGTTTTGAGCATAGCAAAGTAGCATTGTCTATTGGTGTCCAGAAAATGGTTAGGTCTGATCTGGGATGTTCGGGGGTAGGATTTACGCTGGATCCTGAATCTGGCTTCAGGGATGTTATATTGCTTACGGGGGTATGGGGACTAGGGGAGAATATTGTACAAGGCACAGTCATGCCGGATGAGTATTATGTGTTTAAACCTACTTTGATCCAGGGAAAACAGGCTATCATACAGAAAAAGATAGGAGAAAAAGCGAAGACTTTGTCTTATGCATCAGATCCCGGGGCTGTAGCGCAAACAGTAAACCGTGACACGCTGCCGGAAGATAGGGAGCGGCTGGTGCTTTCTGATGCTGAAGTATTACAATTAGCGCGCTGGGGTATGTTAATAGAAGAACATTATCATTGTCCGATGGATATAGAATGGGCCAGGGATGGTATTAGTGGGGAATTATACATATTACAGGCCCGCCCAGAGACGATACATTCTTCGAAAAAGAAGGATAATAAGGTATATAGCCTGATAGGAAAAGGTATTAGCCTGGTACAGGGAGAAGCCATAGGGAATAAGGTAGCTACAGGTATCGCACGTATTTTGCAATCACCAGAAGAGGCTGCGCAGCTTCAGCCAGGTGAGATCATTATTACTGGTACCACCAGCCCTGATTGGGATCCGGTATTAAAAAGGGCTGGGGCCATTGTTACCGATTCTGGAGGAAGAACCAGCCATGCATCCATTGTAGCCAGGGAACAGGGCGTTCCAGCTATTGTAGGGACTGGGAATGCCACAATGAAAATAAAAGATGGGACAGTGATTACGGTATCCTGCTGTGAAGGGAAAACAGGACATGTATATGAAGGAGAGCTGGAGTATACCACCATTGTGGTGGATGCGGATAAGCTGAAGTTACCGCAACAGACGGAAGCTATGATGATTATCAGTGACCCTGGCAGGGCTTTTGAATTATCATTTTATCCCAATAATGGGGTAGGGTTATTAAGAATGGAGTTCATTATTACACATGCTATCAATATACATCCAATGGCACTGGTGCATTTTGATAAGTTGAATGATGAAGGTGCTAAGGCGAGGATAGCTGAAATAACCAGACAATATGAAGACAAGCAGAAGTTTTTCATTGAAAAGCTATCAGCAGGTATAGCTACAATAGCGGCGGCATTTTATCCAAAAGATGTAATTGTTAGAATGAGTGACTTTAAGACCAATGAATATGCACAGTTGCTTGGTGGAAAAGAGTTTGAACCTGAAGAAGAAAATCCTATGCTGGGTTTCCGGGGAGCTTCTCGTTATTATCATCCATTATACAAGGAAGGATTCAGCCTTGAATGTGCAGCTATTAAAATGGTACGGGAAGAGATGGGGTTTACTAATGTAAAAGTAATGATTCCTTTCTGCCGTACGGTGGAAGAAGGCAGGAAGGTACTAGCAGTTATGGCATCCTTTGGATTGAAACAACATGAAAATGGGCTAAAGGTATATGTAATGGCAGAACTGCCATCCAATGTGCTGGAAGCCGATAAATTTGCAGATATCTTTGATGGGTTTTCCATTGGTTCCAATGATCTCACACAGCTTACCCTTGGGGTAGACCGGGATTCGGTGTTGGTAGCCGGCCTTTTTAATGAAGAAGATGCTGCTTCTCTTAAGATGATCACGATGATGCTGGAAGCGGCTAAGAAAGCAGGCAAGCCTGTAGGGCTTTGCGGACAAGCCCCCAGTGATTTGCCAGACTTTGCTGCATTACTGGTGGCACAAGGTATTAACAGCATATCATTTAATCCGGATGCATTATTGAAGGGAATTGCTAATATTATAAAGGCGGAAGAGCAGCTTTATCCGGATAATAAAACATTACCTGTTTTACTATAATTTTTTTAACATGTTAATCAACCGGCTGTTTTTCAAACCGGCCGGTTTTTTCTTTTATTCTGATCCGGTATACAATAGGTCTTATCGTATTTTCCCCGGTATGCGCATATTCCATTTCATGGTGCATTTCGGCCAGACCTGCGGTTTCACTAACCTTTGTTTTTTGCTTCATCAGGTGGCCTATAAGAAATTTCATAGCGTAGTATTTTTCCTTCTGATCTATCACTTCTTCGTAAGTGCCCCATAAAATAATACTACGCCAGTTAGTCAGATTGTCTATTTCATCCACCTGGAAGCATATCTGTGGATGTTGCCGCATCATGCTAATTTTCATCCCTTCTTTTGAGTGTGCAATAATGTAGGTGCCATTAAAGGCATAGCTTACTGGTACAATGTATACTTTACTTCCGTCTGTACAGCCAATACGGCCGGTAAGATTACGGGATAGTAGCAGGTCAATTTCTTCAATAGTCAACTGTCCTAACATTTTATTGGTTTTAAATGTTGTGAAAAGGTAGTAATCCGGACGATTTTGCGTTTAAAAGAGGTCAAAAGACCATAACGTTAACTTGATTATAACAAAATAGCTGCCGTATTTATAGCAGAGAAACGCGTAACTCATCTTTTACCTCTATTACACCAGGAGTAGACCATACAGCCTGTTCTACCGCTGTTTTTTCTGTCCAGGAACGCACATTTCCTTTTAGTGTGATCCTGCCACCATCTGTTATGATGTCAATACGATCGGCTTCAATATCTGCTCTGCGCTCGAGGGCTTTTCTTATAACATCTTTTACAATGATGGGGGTTATTTGGGGCTTTACTTTAAGGTGATTGTTGATACCTTGCAGTCCTATCAAATTTTTAAGGGCACTGGTGGCTGATTTTTTCTGAAATTGCCATTCTACTTCTCCTTCCAGGGTAATGCGTCCGTTTTCTACTGTCAATTTTATACATTCTTCTGGTACAAAGCTGCTCCATTTAAGGGCATTTAAGGCGGCAGCAGCAATGTCCGCATCTGTTCTTTCATGCCCCAATGGAAGCTTAATGTCAATATCTACGGCTACCGCTTTTACATCTTTTACCCGCTTGGCAGCATTTTCAGCAGCAAGCTTCTGCCCATAGTTATTTACATGTCCCATTAAGGTAACGATGCCATCTTTTACGGTAGTACCCACTTCAGTACTAAGCAATAAAGGGTCCCATTGTAGTTCTTCCATAACGTCTTTCTGTAAATCAATATCTGTTTTCATAAAATGTATTTTTATTTTAGTAATGTGTTATAAATACGGGATAAGCTAATGTTTTTATCAGGAGGTCGGCATGACTATGCTTGAAAAACCGGGATACGATGCCTCGCCCGTAAGCGCCCATAACGATAAGAGCATGCTTCTTTTTCAGGAGATAGGTAAATAATTCGTCTTCCGTATTCCCTTTTAAAACTGTGAAATCGGAATAAGTGAAATGTTTACTCAGCCAGGTTGTGATCATTTTTTTCTCAGAGGGAGCTACTTCTCCTTCTTTTTGTATCTGTAATACAGTACCCCTGGATTCAGTTAGTTCTGGCAAAAGGTAGGTCAGTTGTTTCATAGCAAATATAGAAGACGGGCTGCCATCATAACAAAAGACAATTTCTTCAATTGGTTCCTGTATTACCGGTGCAATGATAACTGGACATTGGGCCGATGATAAAATTTCTTTCAGCAGGGTGGCTGGTATATCTTTTGCTTCCGTAGTATAAGAAACGGCTGCATCCACAATAATCAGGTCCGAGAATCTACTCTCTGAAATAATTTCTTCCAGTATAGGTTCCTGTATATAACGCGTGGAAGCCTGGATGCCCTTTTCTTCGCAGTTTTCCTTAAAATTCCGCATGTGTTCCTCTATTTGCCTCTTCTTTACATTGTGCTCCGGTAAATCTCCGGAAACAATGCTTTCTACGTAGGTCATACCGTATAATTGCTTTAAAGCTGGCTGCTCGGTATATAGATCCTTTTGAAAGAATAAACCAGTCAGTCTTGACCGGGTTAAATCTGAGAGGTAGCAGGCAAAGTTTAATGCATTGGGGGCCGGGGCAGCTCCTAATATCACCAGTATTATCTTTTCCATACAGCGTTTTATTCCAAAGGTATCCGGTTGATGATAGCGGAACAATGACAGCTGTCAGCCATTGCTATGATTCCGGTTGTCTATTTCCGGAAAGGGCTGGTATGACGATAATCATGTAGAGGCTTGAGTGTCGTCATTTTTTGGCTGGATGGGGCGAGATAATTTAGTGAGCATGAAAATTTGATTAAATACATACTGCTGAGTGGAATAGAATACTGGTTTATTACTCACTGCACTTTAAAAACACTTTTATGGAAAAGATACTTTATGTAACAGATGCTATTAAACTAAATACCCGATGTCTTGATTTCGGTGTTTTTGTTTGTAATCTTACCCATTCCAGACTCACCGGTGTTTTTCTGGAAAACAAGGAACAGGAAGCGAGATCCCGGCAGGAAATTATAGAAACTGCTGTGGGCAATACCCTTCCAGGGGTATCAGCAAGCGCATTAAAAGATCATTACTGCGAGGAAAACATCAGGCATTTTAGAAATGCCTGCGAAACAGGAGGCGTTAACTGTGCTATTCACAAAGATAATGGTGTTCCTCTGGCGGAAGTGATTACTGAAAGCCGGTATGCTGATCTGATCGTAATAGATGTAACCACTTCATTTACATCGGTACGTGAGACTACACCTACCTCTTTTGTAAAGGAAGTACTTCAGGAGGCAGAATGTCCGGTAATAATTGCCCCTGAAAGATTTGACGGCGTGGATGAAATCATCTTTACCTATGATGGTAGCCGGTCCTCCGTTTTTGCTATTAAGCAATTCATACACCTTTTTCCTCAGCT
This sequence comes from Chitinophaga sp. H8, assembly GCF_040567655.1. Taxonomy (NCBI): domain Bacteria; kingdom Pseudomonadati; phylum Bacteroidota; class Chitinophagia; order Chitinophagales; family Chitinophagaceae; genus Chitinophaga; species Chitinophaga defluvii. The sequence continues at coordinate 1,368,518 of NZ_JBEXAC010000001.1, forward strand.
CGGGGATAAAAAGGTAACTATACTCAGTGTAACTCATCCCGGAGGAAAGGTAAAAGGGGATAAATACAAACTGAAGGAATGGTTAGGAAGCCACTATGATCATATTGAGCTGGTTACCCTGGAAGATGGAAATGTAAGGGCACGGTTGCTGGAGTACCTACTGGTGAAAGAAAAGGTATTTGTAGTGATGGGAGCATATGGGAGAGGGGTATTATCTAACCTGTTGGCTCCCAGTCATGCGGGAACAGTGGTGCAATTATTAACTCAACCCGTTTTTATAGCACATTATTAGGCTCATAATCATGCGTTATTGGAGAATAAGCCATTTAATGCTATTTCCAGATCTTTGAGAGCCATATGTTTGATAAGGCAATAGACGTGTGTTTGAATAAAAGTATCAGGCACGCTGCCGCCAATAAGAGTGTGCATGGAAATGCTGACCCAGCCCCAAGAGGAGCAATTGCTATGAGAAAAATAGCCGCGCTGGCCAAACTGGCTTTCAGCAGTTTTCCTTTGCTCGTTAAAAAAATGCCTATGCAAAACTGCCCTGCTGCAATCATCAGCACATAGGTAGTAATGTGCCGGCTGAATGCACCCATGATAAATTGTTCGTAGGATGATAATGCAGCCAGTTCCCCATAGATAAGGTAGCGGTCGGGATGATAGATGGCCATGAAGGCATTTACAAATGACGCGCCTATAAAAATAAAACATAATAATAGCCGGCAAGCAACCGGTTTCCTGATAGCCAGTATCAGCAAGATGAGGGCGATTCCATTGGAAACAAGGGATTCCGGAGAGAAAATATTGCCACGCATGAGGTTTGGTTTTTATGATTAATAATGATCCAAATTATTCCGGTCACAATAAAAAGACAATGATAGCGGTTAGTCACCTGGTTGTTTTCAATCATTCCGTTATCACCCTTTGCACTGGTACTAATTATAATCATGTTTTGAGGTGAGCAGGCTCATTTTTTGCAAAGTCTTCCGGAGGTAGATTAGCAGTCTAAATTTTAATCGTATGAAAAAAATACTTGCAGCTATTGATGCTTTCCATTTTTCAGAGGAGCAAATGGACGGTTTCGAATACATAGCCAAAGAAGTAAAAGGTAAAGTAACCGCTATTTTCCTGGAGAATATTGCCGCACAGTATATCCCCCTTGCAAGTGCATATCCGGAATTATATGCACTTAATTATGACCCGATAATATTGGAAAGTGTCACAGAGCGGGAGAGGCTTATGAAGCAGCAGTTGGAACTGTTCCAAAAAATGTGTAGTAATAGTAGGATAGATTTTAATATCAGAGAATCTACCGGCTACGCAGCCAACGAAATAATTGCAGAAAGCAGGTTTGCCGATCTGTTACTTATCAATAACAGCACCTCTTTTGCCGCAGTGTATGAAACAGATCCTCCTATTTTTGTAAAAGAGGTATTGGCAGATGCAGAATGTCCGGTGATGGTATTGCCGGAAAAAGTTTCGCCGCTGAAGGAAATAGTATTTTCTTATAACGGATCTTATTCATCCACCTATGCTATCCGGGAATTTACCCGGCTTTTTCCATATTTTTCTGATATGCCTGTGAATGTGGTATATGTAGCGGAAGGGAATAGTACCGCTATACCATCAGAAAAACTCATCAGGGAATATCTGGATCATCACTATGATGAAGTACGGTTTACTGTATTGAAAGGCGAGCCTTCAACAGAGTTGCTGGGATTATTAATAAACAGAACTGATTGTTTGGTGACTTACGGGGCATACAACCGGAGTAAGGTATCCCGCTTCTTTCATAGAAGTGATGCCAATAGTGTACTGCGGACAGTGAATATTCCTATATTCATCACACATCCTTAATGATACAGGAAAATATGGTTCCCTTGGTGATTCTTCCAGGAGGTCGCTGGGGGGAACCATATTGTTGTAATGTTATACTCAGGTTAGCTGAAATACTGGTATTGTATCAGGTATTCATATAGCTTGACCAGGAAATAAAGCAATAATTCTTTAAGTACCGGAGATAATCCCATCATTAATAAGAATGCTATCCCCCATTCAGCGATTCTGTATAAAAGCATCTGATAATGCACATGTGGATTAGAAAGTTGATATTGCATGACAGGCTGTTTTAGATTAACAAAGCTATAGTGTAAATATTTTAAAGAAAATGACCAATGACATTTGTTAACCTGATATAAATCAATATTTACAGTTGTTGCACATCAGAAAGTTTAATAGGCCCTGATGACTATCAAATAATAGCTTGATGGGTATCATTGGTTTAGGTAGGTGTTTTATCCATTTTTGTATAAAAAAGCTATGTATCCTTCTTTCAGTTATACCGAATTACAGAAAAGATTTTGTGAGGGGTTTGCTTTCTTTCCCTTCAATGCCCTCGAACAATATGATGATTTCATATTCAAGTGTTATACCTGTTCCGATAATGCCCACCGGATCTTAGAGGTTCAGCGTGAAGAATACAATTTTGGCAGGCAATATGCTAAGTTTCTGTTACAGAAGCTCCAACAACAGGATATTCCAATTGCAGCACAGCTATTGTTACAGCTGGAGGAAGTTTGCCTTAAATTAATGGAATCCAGTGAAGGCAATAGTAAACGCCCCGCTATCTATCATGAACTGGCAGATACTATATCTACTTACCAGCGCATTTTGTCTGTGTACCAACATAATGTCCAGGAACATATTGCCACTCAATTGTCTTCAATGCCTGACTTTCCTGACGCTGGTACGTATGTTGAAATTGGAGCAGACAATATACGGCAAATAGAAATTGTGATTATGGAATTTATGCAGAGTACAGATATCATTTGCACGTTTCTTAGCAGCTGTATAAACAGGAGGTGTGGATTTGATAAACTGTTATTTAGGAAGGAAACATGGGAACAACTCAAAATGTTGGTAAGCAGTACCTATGAACTCAAAGAACAGCAACAAGAAACCATTGTATTACTTGAGCTGTGGGAAAAGCGTATTATTCGTTTAAATAAACTGCAAATCATGAATTGAGGAATTCCTTTTCAGATAGGCCGGCAGCTATTACTTCCCTTTTTTTGCTACCAGGCTGTCGGGCGGATATTGACTGCTAATCTGAGCGCGTATTTCATCACACCAGTTGCTGACCAGTTGTTTTTCCTGTGCACTTAATTTAGCCGTTCTATGAATAATAGTATAGGAAGTTAAAGGCATTTCTTCTTTTTCCACCAGATCTGCGGTTTCCTTTAATTTTTTGTATTGGCGGGCTATGGGATAACGCATAAATTCATTGAAGTTTAAATGACGTTTGCCATCAATAATATGCTTGTTTAGCCACCAGGCTACCGGTTGGATATTGGCATACCAGGGGTATACCGTGTTATTACTGTGACAATCATTACAGGCCCGCTTGAATATATCCTGTACTGCCACGGGTGTGTGGTATCCTGTTGTTACATCATCATGAGAGACCGAAGATGTTTTGTTTTGCGCCGGACGGATGAATTGTATTCCCAAAAGGATCACCAGGAATAACCAAAGTAGTATTTTCCCAACTTTCATAAGTAAATCTATTTAAAAAATAAAGACAATCTATAAATATTTCAGCAAAATTGTAACTTTTGCTGATTGTTAAGCTAGTATTGGAAGATCGTAGTACCTCAGGTGGCAGGCGTTTGTTGGCAGACCAGCCGTTTATTAAGTTTAAACTGTTCTATTTCCTGCCAGGATCTGCTATTTAGGATGTTTTGTTTGGTGCAGCCACCTCTTCTTGCTATCCAAACACCTAATTGCATTAAATCAAATTGTGATAATGCGGTAGCAGCCGTATTTATAACCAGGTGCACCCCTTGTTGAACAGCATTATATACCAGGGCATCGTCCAGTTCCAGGCAATTGGGCTGTGCATTGATTTCGATAGCCGTATGAGTGGCAGCTGCTTTTTTGAAGAGTTGATCCCAGTTGATCCGGGGTGGAGATCCAGCATTGTAAATCTGGCTGCTTGTATGACCAATACAGTGCACATATGGGCATTCGCAGGCCTTTATCAACTTTTCAGTATTATCCCCTGTAGTTTCTTCCTGAATGGTAGCCGTTACCCAATCAAATGACAGAAGCAATTCATTTTTCACGGATAAACTGCCATGATTGCCTATTGCTGTTTCTATACCTTTTTTAATGAAGTTATTTTTTAGTTGCCTGTTTACTTCGTCAATTTCATCCCATTGCCTGAGATATTGGTCAGAAGTACTATCAGGAAGTTGGTCTGCTATGATAATATATTGATAGTGGGGAAAGGCATTTAAGGCATAATGTGCAATGTGTGGAATGGCTGCCTCACCCTTTCCCCATTTGCTTTTTATACGCATATCACCTTTGATCTGACTGAATGATATCAGTGATGGCGATTGGTAGGGTGAGGTAAGAGTAATACTATCTATTGTTTCTCTTAACTCAGGAGCAATATATTGCAAGCCTAACTGGTTATAAATATCTTCTTCGGTTCCAGCGGGCAGATAACTATCTGTACGCAAATCAAATAAGCCACATTCATTAAGCTTCCAGCCTTTTTGGCGGGCACAGGACTGTAAGGCAGAATTATGTGCTACAGGACCTGTAAAATAGAGCATGGCAGCCCCATATTGTTGTTGCTCGACAATACAGATGTCTACCTTGATTTGGTTGCGCAGCATCATTGTGATCCAGGTGCGCCCACTATCAATAACAGATGCAACTTGTTCGAGATGTTGAAGTTTATCCAATAATTGCTGGTTGGCCGCTTTACTCGCCTGAATTACGATATCTATATCCCCAATCGTTGGAGTACCTCTTCTTAAGCTCCCGGCCAATGCTGCTTTTTCTACCTCAGGCAGCTGGTTGATAGCTTTTAATATTTCTTGCCCGGCTACAAAACCATCCCATAATGATACACGGGAAACGTTCGGAGGCTGTTTATTTGCTTTCATTTTGCTGGTTTTAAAGTGTTAAGTACTTTCATGCCGATTGATTGTTAAGCCCATTCCAGTTTGACAATATGTCTGCATAAATTTTCAACTTCCTGTATAGCAATTGCTCTCCTTTGAAGGGGGACGTCGGCAATCTTAAGCTTTTCAGGTTGTTCTGCCAGTGTTTGGCACAGCACAATGCCTTTTTCCAGGAGCCTGTATTTTTCGTTTCGGCTAAGTGTGGTAAGGCAAGTAATGGGGTAAAGGCCGGCATTATCAATAATATCCTTTAATCCTTTCCCAAATGGAAAGTCCCAGGACAGGAGATGTAATCCCGTACATTGGCCATATTGCAAAGCGTCTGTTGTAAACCTGGTATTGGTAACTAGCCATGGCTGGTACCCTTCCGTCTTTTTATCACCGCTAGCTTCCCATTTTTTTCTAATATCTTTAAATCGTGCATCTATATACAGGGGGACTTTTACATCGCAATGAGTGCCGGCTTGCTGGTGGTATTTACATTCAATCATATGAAGCCTGTTACTTTTAAAGGCTGTTACATCTACTTCATGTTTAACACAGTGGCCATTTATCAGCTGGTTGGTAGCAACTGTAAAGTTTGCATGCTGGAAAAGGGCAGCTATAAATTGCTCAAAAGGAAACCCGGAAGGTCCTAATTCAAATATGGCCTGTTTCAGTTTGTACCTGGCTGCAGCAGGATGGGCAGTATTCTTTAGTAATTGAAAGGCAATGTTATAGATCTTTTTAGTAGGCATATCGGGATAAATCTGCTTATACAATTCCTGTATGATTTCCTCTGTGATGGCAGAAGTAGCCCCGGCCTTTTTTAAAGATTTGCGAACTTTCTCTGCTGAGAATGGTACTACCGCTCCTGTCGACTTAGTTACATTAATAGCGGGCTGTTCTGATCCCATAGTGTTGGTTTTTAGTTGTTACTAAAGTAGCTGACAACAGATTCTCATTATATGATAATCGTTAGCTCTGAGGTTGATTCTTGTCAGGATAACCCTTAGCTGGTATGATGGGAATCATCTGATCCCTTGAGTATGATCATATGCTATGTTTCCAGGTGGGGGTAGTTTAGTACCGGAAAATACATGTTAGAATCATCCAGCAATATTTTTATGTATTTGAAAGTATTATATTATCCAGCTTTATTTCTGATCATTACTTCCTGTCATCCTTTTGACAACCAGGAGTGGATGAATCCTGCTGGTGTGGGTAAATTGGAGATGGACGAGATAAAAGATACGGTGATAAATTCACTTGATACGGTGTTGTACAATAACCTGCTGCTGCACCTGGTGGGTAATAAACCATCCGGGAAATGGCCGGTTAAAACCACTTATCCGTTGCCTGGCGCTATATTTCCTTTTAAAAGAGTGGTTGCTTATTATGGGAATTTCTATTCATCCCGTATGGGCGTGTTAGGTGAGTTGCCGCCGGAGCAGATGTTACAGCAGTTGTGCAATGAAGTGAAAAAATGGCAGGTTGCTGATACTACATTACCCGTGATACCTGCTTTACATTATATTGCCGTTACTGCCCAAAGTACACCAGGAACCAGCAAAAAGTACCGCTTGCAAATGCCCGCCTCGGAAATAGAGAAAGTATTACAATTATCACAAAAAATCGATGCACTTGTGTTCCTGGATATTCAGGTAGGGCTTGGGTCTTTGCAAGAGGAAATTCCGGCCCTGGAGAAATACCTGCGCCTTCCCAATGTTCATCTGGGTATTGACCCTGAGTACGCTATGAAAAACAGGCAAGTACCATGTACGACCATTGGCACTTTTGATGCTGCGGATATTAATTATGCTACTTCCTATCTTGCAGATCTGGTACAACAGTACCATCTGCCTCCTAAAATACTGATCGTACACCGCTTTACACAGGCCATGGTCACCAATTACAGAAATATACTTATACGGCCCGAAGTCCAGATTGTGATCAATATGGATGGGTTCGGTTCCCAGGCCAAGAAAATAGATACTTATAAAAGCTGGATTGCGGGACAGCCCGTTCAGTTTACCGGATTTAAATTGTTTTATAAAAATGATAAAGCTAATGGGGAGCACCTGATGGAGCCGGCAGAGGTGTTGCAACTATACCCCAGTCCGGTTTACATTCAATATCAATAAATATTAAAGCTGCCAGACCCTTTGGGATAAAAAGAATAGTATGAAATTATTAAGTTTTTTTGTTGGAATCTTTTATATCATGCCTTCCTATGCAATTGCTCAGGTGAAGGTGCCGGTGCTCTGCTACCACAATATAAGTTTAGAAGATGAGGGGCCGGATAATTTGATGCATATTAAAGGAAAGTCCTTTGATAAACAAATGAAATGCCTGTATGATAGCGGCTATCATACCATTTTACCAGATCAGCTATATAACTATTATAAAAATGGTACTTCCCTACCATCAAAACCAGTTGTTATCACTTTTGATGACTCGCATGATACTCACTTCACGGTTGCTGCCCCTATTCTGAAAAAATATGGTTTTAAGGGTATCTTTTTTGTAATGACAGTACCTATAGGTAAAAAGGGGTACATGACAGCTGCTCAGATAAAGATGCTGGCAGATATGGGGCATGTTATCGGGTGTCATACATGGGATCATCCTCATTTAAAAGGGACATCCGGTCTGGACGTAGAAAAAGAGATCAGGCATCCGAAGCAGGCGCTGGAAAAAATAACCGGCCAGCCGGTTCAGTATTTTGCTTATCCTTTTGGGGAGTGGAATGAAACTGTTATCGGGCAACTAAAGGTCTCGGGATTTAAAGCAGCCTTTAGATTAACAGGAAAGAACAGCGAAGAGAACGGGATATTCACGATTGAACGCATAATGGTTGATGGCAGTTGGGTTTGTCCTGGACTACCCTCTGAAATGAAGCGTGCTTTTAAATGAAATTATTGGAAACGATGATGTTAACCAACTAAAATGATTATACGATGATTATGACTATCACGATGAACCCGGCCATTGATAAAAGCACCACCCTCGAAAAACTGATCCCAGATAAGAAGCTGCGCTGTAGTGCTTTAGTGAAAGAAGCAGGGGGAGGAGGCGTGAATGTTGGCAAAGCTATTCATCGGTTGGGGGGCGATTGTCTGGTTGTTTTTACAGCGGGGGGGACAAACGGAAAGTTGCTGGAGGAGCTGTTATTAAAAGAGGGAATACGTGGTATTGGTATTCCAGTAGCGGCAGAAACAAGAGAGAATTTTATGATAACTGAGCAGACTGATCATATGCAATACCGGTTTGTACTCCCTGGTGACGCATTAAGTTTGGAAGAGGTGGAAAGTTGTCTGGACACTATAAAAATGATGGAGGTAATGCCCTCTATTATTATTGCGAGTGGTAGCCTTCCGCCGGGCGTACCGGAAGATTTCTTTGCCAGATTGGCGCGTTTGTCGAAAACTATTGGGGCAAAATTCATTGTCGATACTTCCGGAATACCCTTGCAAATGGCTGTAAAGGAGGGTGTTTATCTGCTGAAACCTAACTTGTCAGAATTAAGCAGCCTGGCTGGTAAAGCGTATCTGCAGCTGGATGAAGTGGAGGCCGCTGCCAGAAAGATAATTGCAGAAGGGCATTGTGAGGTGCTGGTAGTGTCAATGGGACCTGCCGGAGCATTATTGATTACCCAGGACCAATATGTAAGTATTCCCGCACCGATAGTAAAAAGAAAGAGTACTGTAGGAGCAGGGGATAGTATGGTAGGTGGAATGGCCTGGATGATGGAACAGGGAGGTTCTCTATTAGAAATGGTGCGTTTTGGAGTAGCCTGTGGCACTGCTGCTACGATGAATCCGGGAACACAATTATTTCATAAAGAGGATGCTTTAGAGTTATATAAATGGTTAGGGCAAGCCAAACAAAAATAGCCAACAGCAACGAAAAATTACGCTATTTTACGGTCAATATGTCCGTATTCATTACATGATCTACAAAGCGCAGCTGGTTATCATTGGTGAGTTCTCCAGATATCCGGGCAAGAGCCTTAAGGATTTTATTTATAAAAGCAATAAAGGGAAGCTGGTCAACTTCCTGGATTCGCCGGAACTGGCAGTTGAAAGGCTGGGGAGGTAGTTATCCTTCCATATGGCTGCTATGGCTCTTTTTTAGGTTCATTTTCTGCCTTAGGCTCTCTTTCCACCGTAATGCTGCACTCTCCGATCAAAGCAGCCAGTGCACCTACAGCGGCCAGGATAGGGGCCAGTAAAGCACCCACTAAACCTATGGTGAGCGGGAAGGACATGATTTCCTTACCTTCTTTATCCGTAATGGTGATTTTACGGATGTTACCTTCTGCTATCAGTTCCTTAATTTTCTTTAGCAGGTTTTCCCCGTGGAGGGTGAATGTTTCTTTTGTGTTCATGGTAAATGAGTTGAAAGTGATTTGCGTGTAGTTGATCCTTTGGGCTATCACTCCCTGTAAATTACCGAATTTTTAAAAATATGCATACAAAAAAAAGTGCGCTATGAATAATGATGATATCTGAAATATACTATATTTAGGGCATGAAATGGTTCAGCAGTTTAATGGCTATATTGGTACTGTTTTTGGCAGTACAGCCAGTGTGCGCCAATATGCCGGCAGCTGATACTTGCTGCAGTGTTGCTGCGACAGAATGCTGTAAGGACCAACCTGCGCAGCAGCCGGTGGAAGCAAATAACCATTCTTCCCAAGAGGACTGCGACAGTGGCTGTAATCCTTTTCAGCTTTGTAATTGTTGCGCCTTTTCTGTACTTACGCTGCATCCATCCCCATTTCTTTCTTATATTCACTTTAATATCCCGCAATGGGGCATTCCTCTCATTCATTTCTCAGAAGCGCCGGTGTCCGGTTTCTGGCAGCCTCCAAGAATAGCATAATACAAGTCTTTACATGATATCGTTTTTCATGCTTTGACAGGGCGTGAAGGATGGTACTATTATCCCATTAGGGTATGTATACATTCCGGGAAAGTATCCTGGCCGGAGTAGCATTCTGATAGTCATGCACCGGCGGGATGTTAGCGGTTATCTGTATAGGTATGTTCCATAAGGAAGGGGAGAATAACAACCGGATTATTTTATCAGTCAAAACTATTAGAATGAAAAAAATATTTGCTTCAATCATAGCCTTGATGGCTATAGTTACTATAGCGTTTCCAACTGCTGCACAATCTAAGGAAAGCACAGATGGTGTAAAGAAAGTGGTAATCAAAGTGGGAAACCTGCATTGTAATAATGATATGCCAACCATCAAAAAGCAGCTGCTCAATCAGGATGGGGTAGAGGAAGTGGCTTTTACAGCTATTGCCGGGGCGTCTTCTATTTTTACAATTACCTATCATGGTGCAGCCACCAGCCAGGAACAAATAGAAAAGGCAATAGAAGCCACGCCTGGATGCGATGATAAAAGTACCACACCCTATAAAGTTAAAAAAGAGGCTTCCGGAAAGAAGAAAAAATCATGAAGGCTGCTATAGCTGCTTTGTTACTGCTATTGTTGTCTTTATCCTTATCTGCGCAAACCCTGAAAGGCAAGCTGTTTGGGATGCAGGGTGGTGTAAGGGAAATATTACCGGGTGGTATGCTGCGTTGGATAGGTACAGGAGTGGTGGCAGTGGTCAACGAAAATGGTGTGTTTGAACTGCCGGTGCAAGACGTTACAGACCGCCGTTTGGTAGCCAGCCATCCTGGATTTGTAACAGATACAATAATGGTGGAGGAGAAGACATACCTCAGCATTGTATTAAGTAAAGCTGCAACAGAACTTGCAGGGATCACGGTTACTGACAGGGCGGGGGCATATATTTCGAGCCTTGGGGTGGCCAAAACGGAGGTCATTAATCAAAAGGAGTTGTCTAAGGCCGCTTGTTGCGATCTGGCAGGGTGTTTTGGCACACAGGCATCTGTACAGCCACAAACTACCAATGTGGTGACCAATGCGCAGGAGTTGCGGATACTAGGATTATCCGGTGTGTACAACCAGGTACTGTTTGACGGATTGCCCATGATACAGGGGTTGAGTTATACCTATGGGATCAGTACATATCCTGGTTCGATGGTAGAGAATATTTATGTATCGAAAGGGACTACGTCTGTATTACAGGGCTATGAAAGTATCAGCGGACAAATTAACGTGGAAAGCCGCCACCCGGAAAAATCAGAGCGCCTGTACCTGAATGCTTATATCAACAGCTTTGGCGAAAAGCATTTTAACGCTAACGTAGCCACGCCTGTTGGAAAAAAGAAGAAATGGCATTCACTGCTGGCATTACACACTGTACAACCTGCCGGAAAAACAGATGGCAATAAAGATGGGTTCCTGGACCTACCTTTATTGACCCGTTATATGGCTTACAACAAATGGAAGTACGGTAATGATAAGGAAACAGGCTTCAGTACCCAGATAGGGCTTCGTATTACAGCAGAAAAACGGATTGGCGGACAAATGGACTATGATGCTGCCGGACATAAGGGTAGTAACAAGGTGTATGGGCAACAGGTAGGGTATACCCAACCGGAAGCATATATTAAATCTGCATACCGGTGGTCGGACGAACATGCATTGGTACTGGCTGTTTCGGGGTACTATCATGACCAGCAATCCTGGTTTGGCACCACCAGCTATGCTGCTGTACAGCAGAGCGCTTACCTGAATCTGCAACATGAATGGTACTGGAATCAAAAACACCTGTTAAAATACGGCGTAAGTTACCGTTACCAGGAGCTGGAGGAAGATATCCGCTTTATAAACTCATCATTACCGCGGAGCTATGCCGGTAAGTATCAGACGAGTCTGCGGGTGCCCGGTGTATTTGCAGAGAATACCTTTCATTGGCTGGATGATAAAGTAACGCTGATAACAGGTGCAAGAATAGATCATCATCAGCAATGGGGCTGGTACTTTACTCCTCGTACGATGGTTAAATATGCTGTCAATGGTAATCATACATTCCGAGCCTCAGCCGGTACGGGGTGGCGACAGGTTAGCCTGTTCAGCGAACAGGCTAACCTGCTGGTGAGTTCAAGGGATATTATTTTTTTGGAGCCGCTGAAACCAGAAGCTGCATTTAACTGGGGGGTAAGCCATACCTATCACTTTGTTACCGGTCAAACCACCGGTACCCTGAGTGGCGATTTTTATAGTACACATTTTAGTAACCAGTTTTTCCCGGACTATGATTCGGATCCAACAAAGGCTATCATCCGGAATTTTGAAGGCTCTTCCCGCTCCAATGGATTACAACTGGAAGCGTCCTTTGTATTCTTTAAGCAGCTGGAGGTACGTTCGGCCTATAACTATCTGGATGTATACCGCAGGGAAAACGGTGAAAAGGTAAGCCTGCCGTTTAATCCCCGCAACCGGGTAATGGCGGCATTATCTTACCGTACTAAAAACAACCGTTGGCAGGGTGATATCAATGCGCACTGGTTTGATAAAATGCGCTTGCCTGATACCAGGAGTAATCCGGTAGCGTATCAGCGCCCATTGTATTCTACCCCTTATGCCACGGTAAATATACAAGGTACCTTCCGTTTGAAAACACTGGACATTTATGCAGGTTGTGAAAACCTGGCTGATTACAGGCAACCTAATCCTATCATTAGCGCCAATAATCCTTTTGGACCATACTTTGATTTGTCTTCTGTATGGGGACCCACAAGAGGAAGGGAGCTGTATCTGGGAGTCAGGTATAGTATCAAATAAACACAGGCCGTCCGGAAAACTTTCCGGACGGTCTTGATAAAAAGCCAGCTTATCTCATTTGCATAAGCACTATAATGGCTTATTTAAGACGAAGCAGCGCCAGTGTTTCACCTTTGGGAAGCTCCCGTGCGGTATAGGAAATACTTAGCTCATGCTGTGCATGATCCTGCTGTAACTGTAACAGTTCTTTTACAGATATGGTCATACTCAGATCAGCACCGGTGGCATCTGCAAAACCCCACTTCTTTAAGATGTTTCCCTTTTCATCCTTTAATACAATGCTCCTGTTTGTACCTGCGCCTTCCAGGGTGCAATGTTTGTACCTGATGCGCAGTTGATCTTTGTCTTTGGCATGGTCCAGTTGCAGTACTCTTAAATTTAAAGGTTGGTTCACCGATTGTTTCAGGATAAGTTTGTTGTTGAGATAGATCTCATAACTATCCAATCCTAACTTTGCCGTAAAACTAAATGCAGTAAAGCATAGTGCAATAAGCGCAAATAGCTTGATAAAAACCTGGTTAATTGTGATAGGCTTCATAATATAAGGTTTTAGATGAAAAATAGCTGATGTTCTCCTAAAACAATATTAACAGAAAGCGTAATGAAGCCAAAAAATAGTAGAGCAGTGTTCAAGTTAATAGATGAATGGCGGGAATGAGGGAAATTGTTTACTTTCAATGATCAAATAGTTCGGGTTTTGCAATATTTTAATATAAGATAGCACCATGATCTTCAGTAAAATGGTTTTCAGGATAATATGTTGTTGCTTGCTGGCCTTTTCTTCAGTAGCATTCGGACAGGCAGATAAATATGGCGTTACGGATGTTACGTTCGGTATGCTGGCATGGATTAAACATTTGAATAATGATGCAGACAAATATTTTGTGAAGGAAAAAGGGGAAGCATTAAATCAGCATCTAACGGATTTAAAGCGTAACCTGACCGGTTATATGAAAGCAAGAAAGGTGTTGTCCGACAGTTTGTTCCGGAACAATATCACTCCCGGCAAGAAAGATGAGCGTAACCTGGAGGACCTTAAAGCCAGAATGGGTACTATCATGGGAGATATGCGCGGGGTAACGGACTTTGTAAATGATGAGCTACGGGCAGAAGGGGATAAGCTGAATGATGATATTTATAACATTTTATATGGGGAACAGCCCCGGTTTTTATCTAATCTGGAAGCATTTTTAGCGGGGGTAGATGTCACTAAAAGAGATATGACAGTAGAGGGGAGCAAAAGTTACAGCCGGTTGGAAGAGTGTGTGAACCTGATTGCTGTATTGCAGGATAAGCTTGACAGGAAAATGAAAAAATAATTGGTATGCGTAGATTCATATTACCGTTGCTCTGTTTGTTGCCCTTTTATGTGATGTCGCAAGACCGCTATACTTTGGAGGGGAAGGTAGCAGGGTTGAAGGATGGAGATCAGGTTTACCTTGTTTACCAGGTAGAAGACCAGCGAATAGCAGACTCCACAAAAGTAGCAGGTGGTCATTTTGATTTTAGTGGTACGTTAGCTTATCCGGTGAATGCCGCTTTGTATCTTCATAAAAACCCTTATGTGCAGCAGTTGGCAGCTGGGGAAAATATGGATTTTTTCAGGCTGTACCTGGAGCCAGGTCATATTGTAGTAGAAGCTCCGGATTCTCTGAAGAATATTGTTATCAAAAATTCACCTATTAATGCGGAGCATGCGGTGCTCAAATCCATGCTTAAACCGAACGATGATAAATTTGCTGCATTAAACAAAGCATATGAAGCCCTGCCGGAAGTACAAAAAAAGGATAAGAAGATATTTGATGGCATGTTAGAGCAGGAAAAGCAGCTACTGCATGAATCGTACCTGATTCACCTGGCGTTTGCCAAAAAGTATCCAACCTCTTATCTCAGTGTGATCAGTCTGGCACATATTGCAGCGCAGCCAGGTATGGCCGCAGAGGCAGGGAAAGCTTATCAGCGGCTTTCAGCCCGTCTTAAAAAGACCCCATTGGGCCAAAGTATTCCGGTTTTACTCCAGGCAGAAGCAGCTACACAAATAGGTAAGAGCGCACCTGATTTTGCCCAGCGTTCTGCTGAAGGAAAGATGGTCCGGCTTTCCGACTTCAAGGGGAAGTATGTATTACTTGATTTCTGGGCCAGCTGGTGCGGTCCCTGCCGCAAGGAAAACCCTAATGTGGTAAAGGCTCATAATAGCTATAAAGAGAAAGGATTTACCGTATTGGGCGTATCCCTGGATATGCCTGGCCAGAAAAACGCCTGGCTGAAAGCGATTGAGCAAGACAGCCTGAACTGGACACAGGTGTCGGACCTCAAAGGTTGGGAGAATGCGGTAGCCAAGCTGTATGGCATACGTAGTGTCCCTACAAATTTCCTGATTGACCCCACCGGTAAGATCATTGCCCGCAATCTCCGGGAAGCGCAGCTGCACGAGCAGCTGGCGGAGATCTTTAAAGAAAAATAGCCCCGGTTACCGGTACCTGCCTGCAGGGATAAAAAATAAGAAAAATGCCCATGTTCCGGACAATGGGTAGAAGGTATCGGTATATCTTTAAAAGATAATTTGAAGAATTACCTTATATTACAATTAATAACTTCCATCAGTGTCTTTACTACCTCAATGCTTAACCTGATGTAATGCGCTATGTATAAAGTGGCTTTTTGCATGTATCCTATCCGATGGGGGACCCCGTACATATTGGCTCTTTTGTGTTCATGTATCCTGCTGGTAAGTGCCTGTAACGTATCACATCAACAGGTACCTGATCACTCCGCCCATTTTGAGCCTTTACTTAATGGCCTCGAAATATATACTTCTGATC
The DNA here is from genome assembly GCF_040567655.1 of Chitinophaga sp. H8. Taxonomy (NCBI): domain Bacteria; kingdom Pseudomonadati; phylum Bacteroidota; class Chitinophagia; order Chitinophagales; family Chitinophagaceae; genus Chitinophaga; species Chitinophaga defluvii. The sequence goes on from NZ_JBEXAC010000001.1 coordinate 1,384,012, forward strand.
AGTATGGGGAGGCTTTCCGGCTACTGGATTCCATATACGCTGCTTTTCCTAATCCCAGCCCACTGGACTTATCAAAGAAATACTACTTTAAGCTGGACCATTATTGGCTGGCCCTGAAGGAGCCTAAAATGGGCAATGTGTATATTGACAGTATCCTACATGTACTTGCTGATTTCAGAGATGATCCTGCTTGCGCTAAAATGTATGGCCTGGCATTATTATGCCGGGGGGATATATTCCGGGATGAGCTGAAATTCAGCGAAGCTATTGCCCAGTATTTTGAGGGAAGGAAATATATACAGCAATCTGAGGATACCTGTATGTTCTATGAATTTGATGGGCGGATTGCCATGGTGTACTATCGTCAGAAGAAATTTACCAATGCACTTCCTTATTTCCAGGAAGCTTTTGAAAGTCTGTATGCCTGTACCAAAGACACCTTTTACCGCTTTCATTATCAGCAGGGGCTGCTGGACAATATGGGGCTATGCTACCGGGAGCTTAACCGTCATGACAGTGCATTGTTTTATTATGATAGTGCCCTGCATTATATTCAGCAGTTTGAGCCGGTTTTTAAAGGTATGCCCGAGCGGGAAAGGAATATACAGGTGTCTAAAGCGGTCATTTATGGTAATATGGGGGAGGCGTACTGGAAAACAGGAGATACTGCCCGGGCGGAAAGATTATATAAAGCGAGTATTGCAATTAATCTTCAAAAAGGAAATGAGGTGTGGGATGGGCAGGGTACTATCATCAGATTGGTAAGTATGTTGCTGAGCCAAAAAAGATATGATAAAGTGCCTGCATGGCTGGACCAACTAAAAAGTTCAATTGATTCACTCCCCAATGCGGGCAATATGCTTGGTTGGCTGCGCCTGCAATCTCAGTACCACGAGGAACAGCAGCAACCTTTATTGGCATTAAATTACCTGCGCAGTTACTTCCGGATGAAAGACTCGCTGGACAATGCCAATAACCCGCTAAGCAGTATCAATACGCAACAGCAATTTGATTTTTTAGCCAATGACTATGAATTAAAACTATTGAAGAAAGAGAATGAGGTGAAAAATGCTTATCTCATTGTATCCGGGTTATTCCTGGTAATGGCCATAGGTATAATGCTGCAGGTGTGGTATAATGCAAAAGCAAAGAGCGCGCATGCAGCAAAGCTGCAGTTAATGAATGGTACGATTTCCAAACAAAATGAAATACTTGAAGAGAGCCTTAGTTCCCTGGAACAAAGTCATCAGAACAACACCAAGATGATGAAAATAGTGGCCCATGATTTACGCAATCCTATAGGTGCTATTATTCCCCTGTCGGATTTCCTGCGCGATTCGGGTGAAATTAGTGAACATGAAAACCTGGGGTTCCTGACACTTATTAGGGAATCGGCATCTCATTCGCTGCAGCTCATTCAGGAGATGATGCAGCTGGATATATCCAGTGATATCTGTAGGGAACAGGGCGCATTGCATACGGTGATGCAATATTGTATATCGCTACTAGAGCAGCAGGCCGGGGAGAAGGAACAGCGGATCATTGCTAATCTGCAACCTGTGGTAATGGCTTTCGACAGGGAAAAGATGTGGCGGGTATTCAGTAATCTGATTACGAATGCCATTAAATTCAGCCCTTTGGGCGGCGTTATCCGGGTATCGATGGAAAGTAATGGCCTGTTGGTGTGGATCGTAGTCCAGGACAATGGTATTGGTATACCGGAGGCATTACAGGAAAAGCTGTTCACGCTTTCAGAAACGGCCAGGCGGACCGGCACTTCGGGAGAACAATCCTTCGGGCTGGGATTATTTATCTGTAAACAGATTGTGGAGGCTCATAGTGGTCGGATTTGGGCAGAAAGTAAGGAGGGAGAAGGTACTACTTTCCGGATAGAGATGCCTGTTTTTGCCTGAGAACAGCTGTTAGCCTTTAGCTGTTAGCTTTTAGCCTAATGCAGCGAATGATTCCAGGTAGGCTCATCCATACTTGTAGAACGCTTTAAAACAGCCTTTAGCTATTGGCTATTAGCTTTTAGCCTAATGCAGCGAATGATTCCAGGTAGGCTCATCCATACTTATTGAACGCTTTTACTATAGCTTTACTATGCTTCAACCATGCTCTAGCTATGCCTAAAGGGGGAAGATGTGACATAAATAGTCCTTCATTTGGCCATGTTCCGGATACCCATTAAATTACCGTAAAAGTTAAGAGATGGCAAAGCAGGCTGGCGTGATCTTACTTACCGGTACCATCGGCAACATTACATTTTATGAAATGGATGGGCAGTACTATGCACGTATGAAGAGCAGCCTACGCGGAAACCGTGTAAAAACGGATCCAGCCTTTGCACTTACTATGGTATATGCGGAGCGGCTGGCCTTATCTTCCCGCACTGCTGCCCAACTATACCGCAGCCTGCCAGCTGACCAACGGCAGGTGACCTTGTACAGAAAAATGACCAGTACGGCTATGCAACTGCTAAAAGCCGGGATACCAGCAGCGATGCTGGCGGATGCGCTTGCAGCAGTTTTTCAACCAGTTACCACCCCAAAAGAAAAGGGGAATCGTGTAATACTACAACAGGCACGGGTTTGTGTATCCGAAACGGGGTGTTTGGAGTGGGGTATTGTTGTTGCGGAGATAAGCGCTTCTTTAAAAAAGGAGAGCTGGATATTAAAAGGAGGAGAGAGGATGTTTGTTACCTAGCTGGAAGGTATGTTCTTTATCAAACAATAGCATTAAATCTTATACTACATTCCTTTAATGAGCAAAGGCGCGATATACCGCGCCTTTGCTTATTTGTAACCACAAGCCATAGGGATGTCCATAGCTTTGCGCTGCTATTACCAGGGTTTTCCTGTACCCTGAATCAGCCACATTTTAGACCATTGGTCATTGGTGGTGGGGGCAAGGTTGGCGATAGCGGCATTGGCATTTTGTCCGTTATAGTTGAGTTCGTTATCCCCATACATAAATCTTACAGGTATTTTTTCTCCCTGCGGACCATTCATGAGGTTTTTACCAATGTTGGGGAAGCCGGTTCTTCTCCAGTCAAACCAGCCATCTGTAGTAACAAATGCAGCGGCCCATTTCTGGGTGAGAATAGCTTCTGTTTTATTGGTAGCAGTATTATACTCAGCCGTCATGCTATTAACAAAGGCGGACTTATCAAATGCAACGATCTTGTGTGTTTGTGTGTTATACACTTTTACATCTCCGTTGTTGATACCATACTGTTCTAAAGAAGCAGTAATACCACCAATGTAATAGTCAAGTGCAGCACCAGGTATCCAGCCTTTCACTGCAGCCTCAGCTAAAGTGAACTGCACTTCTGCGGCTGAAATGAAGATGCTTTTTACCAGTGCATTACGATCCTGGCGATACATAGGAGCCAGATACGAAACGAATGGGTTGGCAGCACCACTTTTATAGATCGCACTATTGAGGGCAGCTGCTTCATTCAGGTATTCCGCTTTGTTGTTGTTATAACCATCGGGGTTACTTAACCCGATTTTAAGACCAACATACAGGGACGTGTCGATGTCCGGGCTGTACGTTTTTATATAACGTTTTACCACACCATTTTCGTCTTTCATGATCACCATATCCTTACCCTTGTCTCTTACCAGTGTTTGTACGTCGGTAGGAGCGAACCATACCGTCAGGCGGGGATCATTATGCGCTTTTAAGAAATTGATGATGGTAGCAGCCGGTTTCTTCCTGTAAAATTCAGAGGTAGTAGGCGTGGTCAAAGGACCTAACGGCCATGAATCCACATTATTATTCCCCGGGAAGCTGGCTGCCGCATTTTCAGCACTGCTGTTGATGATCGGATACTTTGTCTGATCATCAACGATCTTTTTAAACTCAGCAGCTACATCTACACCCTGGGCTTTCATCTCAGTAGCCTTTTCAGACAGCCTCATCAGAAAACGCAGGCGCAGGGAGTTGGCAAACTTTCTCCACTTCATCGGATCTCCACCAAACAATGCATCTGCTTTCATGGTAGTGGAAGTAACCGCAGTTGCTTTTGTCAGCGCTTCATTAGCAGCATCCAGGTCGGAAAGAATACCTTTAAATACATCTATTTGTTTGTCGTAAACGGGCTGTAATACATTGTCCGCTCCTTTCATCGCCTGAGAATAGGGTACATCTCCCCAGCCAGAGGTGTTGAAACCAAACCAGTAAGACTGCATCACCAGCGCTACTCCTCTGATAAAGGAAGAGTCTGCATCGCCTGCTGCCCTGGTTTCCAGGTAAACAGCGTTGGAAAGTGGTTTGAACAGATCGCGGGTAGACCAGGAGAGCTGGCTCCAGCCAAAGGTGTTGGTTACAGCATACTCCAGGAAGTCGCGTTGCGTATATTGCATCGCTTCCGGTATTACGCACATGGTTACGTTACTGGTGAGTGATGTTTCCGCCACTTTTATCGCCGACTGGGAAATAACGCTGGTCATAATAAAAGCAGGCTTGATCTGCTTATCTGTCAAAGCATTTGGATTGATATTCGTATCGGTAAATTTATCACCGCAACCCGCTAGTAATAGCGACAACGGCATACCAAACCTGATAACATCCAGAGATAATTTATTGATTAATTTCATAAAGACGTAATTAGAACTGAACACTTAATTTTAAACCCATTGTCAAAGTCCAGGGATACATAAAGGCCCTGTCATAACCCAAAGCGTACTTTCTGGCTGTCCTTTCCCGGTCATTTGTATTATTGATAGCCGTTTCAGGATCAATGAAATTCTTAGCTTTTGTCCAGAGCATGAGGTTTCTCATAAAGCCGGAGACAGATATGTTTTTGGCTGATATAGCTTTAGCCAGTGGATCCGGTAAGCTATACGCGATAGACAGTTCTCTTAATTTAATGAAAGATGCATCGTATATCCAGGTTTGGATACCTCTGCTCCAGTATCCTGATCCTGGATCCGCAATCAGGTCGCTACGAAAGTACTTGGTACCTGCGGCGCCAAAGTTTTCGATATAACCACCATTACCATCAGGTCTGACACCAGGGAAGAAAGCACCATTGGCTATTGATCCACCATATTCAAATCCACCATAGTCTGCATCACGTCCACCTACCCAGGTAAGACCATCTGCCGCATTGTATTTGCCAGGGTTGGATTTGATTTCGTTTGCCAGTTTGTTATTATCACCATTAAATGAATTGTTGGAGAGGATACCGGTAAATGTGCTGGAACCATCCCCTTTAAACCAGGTTTCGCCTCTACCATCACGTGCCAGCCTTTTCATACTTTCAGAGTAGTAGTCACCACCCTGGCGCCAGTCGATGTTGGCGGATACGGTGAAACGCTTGTAGGATACGCTTGTCTGGAAACCTAGTGAGAAGTCGTTCATTACATTACCTACTTTTTTCAAGGCTGGGTCCAGTTTTACATAACCATTATCATCCAGCAAAGGCCATCCTGCATAAGGCCCCTCCTGAACACGTACCACATCATTACCCCATATATCACCTACAACACCCCCTACAGCGGTTTGGTTATAGATATTGGCACGATTCCAGAACTGGTAGTTAGATACCCCTTCCGGTAATTGTGTGATGCGGCTCCTTTCCGTAGTGAAATTGAAGTTCATGTCCCATGTTACATTCTTTGTCTGAACAGGGACAGCATGTAAGGTAATTTCAAATCCTTTATTCTTTACGATACCTGCATTGATGTTGGCTGTGAGGTAACCGGATTCCGGTGCCACAGACACGTTTGTGATCTGGTTTTTATCTTCCATTTCATAATACGTGAAGTTGAGGCCTAACCTGTTTTTAAACAGGGCGAAATCAAAACCTACTTCTGAGGAGATAATGCTCTCAGGTACCAGGTCGGATGACGGACGTGTACCAGGCAGTGTGAACTGGGTATTATCGCCCCAGAGGGATTGTTCCAGTGCCATAGCCAGCTGATAAGGATCAGTATCCTTACCCACCTTAGCCCATCCACCTCTTAATTTCAGCAGGGAGATCGTTTCAGGTAAGTTTAACAGCTGTGAAGCAATGACGCTTAAAGAAGCAGAAGGGTAGAAGTAGGACCGGTTGTTTTTCGGTAAGGTACTGGACCAGTCGTTTCTTCCGGTTATATCCAGGTAAACCACTTCCTTGTAGCCAATAGAGGCCATGCCGAGTAACCCATTGATTCTTTTCTTGTATTTGTTGCTGCTGTATAATACGGCAGACTTGTCGATATTACCAGCAGTGTATAAACCAGGCAGGATCAGTTTCTGTCCGTTGATATTGGACAATGAACCGCTATTGAAAAGCAGGTTACCACCACCGGATACATTGAAAGAGAAGTCACCCACTTCTTTCTTGTAGTTTAAGAGGATGTCTGTATTTACTTCCTGTACCTGCGAGGTGATATTAGTATAACTACCATTGCGGCGATTATGTTCTGACTTGGCTGTACGGCTTTCATTAGTAGCAGATTCATTGAAGCTACCGATACGTGCCATCAGGCTCAGGTCTTTGGTAATGTCCCAATCGAATTTTACGCTACCATAAGGGCGTACTTTACGGAAGGCGCTTACGTTTTCGTATACATTGAACCAGGGGTTGTTAAAGTCGCTTCCCCATACATCCTGTTGTACATCCTTTTCTTTCCAGTAGTTCTTCAGCGCATGGATATCCAGCCAGTTGGGCGTAAAGTAAATATCCTCATACGGGAAATAGTTATCAGATTGCTGTCTGAAGTTATCCGAACCGGAATTCAGGTAGTTGAAGTTGGCAGCTACTCTGAACTTGCTGGTGATGTTATAGGTGGCGGAAAGAGAGATCGCATTCTTTCTCAGTTCAGATTCAGGATACACACCGGTAGATCTTGAGTCGGAGAGAGAGAGGTTAAAACTACCTTTGTCATTGGAGCCTCTGATGGAAACATCATTGATGAAGCTATTGCCCACATTTACAAAGTCTTTCACATTGTCGGGGTGGGGTGTTAAAGGAGTAGCTTCGCCATTGGTACCAAATCTGGCCACTTTGGTACCCATTCTTGGTCCCCACCAGAGGTTGGTCGTTTCATTGAAGCCACCATTGGAGCCCGTAACAAATTCCTGTTGCAGCGGTACATATTTGTAAGGTACGCTGGCGATATAGGAAGAGTTAACGGAAACCCCTATTCCTTTTTGTCCTTTACCTGATTTGGTGGTGATCAGCAAAACGCCGCTACCTGCCCTGGAGCCATAAAGTGCAGCAGCGCTGGGTCCTTTCAGTACACTCACGCTTTCGATATTATCCGCACTCATATCAGAGAGTACACCCGCATCATTACCGGTAGGGAGTCCGTCTACCACAATCAATGGCGCATCATTGCCAGACAGTGATTTAAACCCGCGGATGACTACCATTGGATCTGAGTTTATTTCTCCTGTAGTGTTGATGATCTTCATACCAGGTACCTTGCCGGTTAAGCTGTTCAGGACGTTTTCTTGAGGCACCTTGCTGAGGTCTTCGCTTTTTACTTCGCCTACGGAATATCCAAGTGACCGTTTGGTCCTTTTCATCCCCAGGGCCGTTACTACCACGCCTCCCAGGCTGGTACCCTGGGCATCCAGTTTAATAGTAAGTGATGCTGTGTTCTGGATGGTTATTTCCGCTTGCGGAAATCCCACATACCGGACAAGTAGTGTTTGTCCAACTTTTGCTTTGATAGCGAACCTGCCATTTACATCCGTTACTGACCCGGTGCTGGTTCCTTTAAGTAATACCGTAGCCCCCACTAATGGTATATTACCATCACTTGAGAGCACTACCCCGGTAATTGGGCTTTCCTGCGCAAAGGCTGTAAAGCAGCCCAGCACCGCAAATAAAAATAGTAGAATACATCTGCTTCTTTGCATAAAGACGCTTTTAAAAGGTGTAGAACTTTAAATGTGAATCTGTAAAAAAGTTTGCACTGAATAGTTAGGTGTTCAGTTACAAACAAAACATTCCTGACAGGTAGCTACAGCTACCTGTAATTGGCTTTTTTAGTCTTTTGATTGATGGTTTTTAGGTTACTTCATGTATTCGTTGCTTATTTCTGTGATGACTTCTCCAATATTTCCGCTGGGCATTTGTATCTGCAGTAGTGCTGCGAGGGTAGGTGCGATATCCACCATGCCTACTGTGCGGTTCGTTTTTCCGTGTTTAATACCGTGTCCCATCCATACTAAGGGGATATGTGCATCATAGGGGTACCATTCGCTGTGAGAGGCTCCTTTTACGGATCCGGCTTTCCATCCTGCCGCTCTTAACAGAAAAATATCTCCGCTGCGTTTGGTATTACATCCGTTGATGTACATTTTTTTGATGCGTTCAGGTATGGGAGCGGTAGCCAGATCGTCCTGAGACACTGCATATGCCAGTCCGCGTTCCTGGCTGAACAGTCCTGCTATGTAACTGGCTACTGTTTTTTTATCCAATCCTTTTTTGGACAGTACCTCATAGTTGAGATATACCTGGCCGTTGGTAAACGTTTGTATAATATCGGCGGTACCATACTTAGCTTTTACCGCAGCATATACCCGTTCTTTCATAGCGTCTTCGTTAATCGCATCACCCGGGATATTGTGTTCCTGCAGGTAGCCGGGAGCATGGCCTACACCGTGGTCTGCCGTGATAAAGAAGATGTAGCCATCTTTTCCAAACCGGCTGTCCAGGTATTTGAAGAATTCTCCCAGGTCTTTATCCAGCCGCAGGTAATTGTCTTCCACTTCTATGGAGTTGGGACCAAAGCGGTGGCCGATTTTATCAGGGCTGGACAAGCTTACTGTCAGCATATCAGTATGAGGTCCATCCCCCAGTTTATAGCCTTCAATGGCAGCCTTAGCAAATTCAAGCGTCAGGGTGTTGCCAAAAGGGGTGTTGGAGAGAGAAGGTTTGGTATGGGGAAAAACAGGCTTATCTTCTCCGCTGAATACGTTTTCGTAAGATTTATCGTCTTTGTCGCTCAGGATATAACTTTCCAGTGGATAGAGGGTATTCCAGCTACCATGCATCAGGGAATCTTTCCAGTTAACCGCATTAAATTTGGTGGCCCAGTCAGGTAATGCATTCATGTAATAGGTGCTGGTAATAAAGCTGTTGGCATCCTCATCATACCAGAAGGCGCCGTTGGCGGTATGTCCTGCCGGCAAGATAGCAGCCCGGTCCTTTATGGAAACGCCTACTACTTTACTCTGGTAGTTGGTGGCGATACGCAGTTCATCACCCACTGTGGTAGTGAGCAGGTTTCTGGGAGAGCGGTTGCCATTTGATTTGCTACCTACTGCAGTAACCGTGGTATCTTCCACATTCTCAATGGAGCGGCCCCAGGCCCTGTCGTACCAGCCATTGCCCACAATCCCTGTAATAGCAGGTACAGAACCGGTATATACGGAAGAGTGGCCAATCGCAGTAACGGTAGGCGCATGGCTGATCAATGTGTTCTCGCAGCTGAATCCTTCCCGGATCAACCTTTTAAAGCCGTCTTCTCCATATCTTTCCCCGTATTTGTACAGATAGTCCCAGCGCATCTGGTCTACCATCATCCCTATTACAATTTTAGGCCGGGAATAGTTACTGCCGGAGGCAGCACGTTTGTTCTCACACGCTGTCATTGCCATTAAGACGCAGGCAGCAACATGGATCTTTAAAGAGGTAATTCTTTTCATAACGTTTATATTTCACAGTTTTTTGGTGTGCCTACCCAGTATAGGATTATTTTGCAGGCATGATCTCTACCAGTTTATTGATTTTTCCTTTTTGTTTAACGAGGTCAAAAGCATCAAACAGTTTACCATTGGATGTATACGTTCTGAATTGTAATCGCTCATTTTCTACTGTTGCTACATGGTACAGTTGGGTATGGATTGCAGACCTGTCCATCCAGAATTTTGGATCAATACCGCTGTCTGCCATTTTAGGGCCGCTTACGGACACCACATACATGGTACCGGAAGTAGCACCTTTCTGTGGCATTGGGATTTTGGCCATACCACGTGCATAGGTATGGTCATGTCCCTGCAATACCAGGTCTACTTTATACTTATCGAATAAAGGTTTGAATGTTTCTCTCATCCGTTTATTGTCCCTGGAAGCTTTGGGAGAATAGATAGGATGGTGGAAAAGTACACAGGTCCATTTATTGGGATTGTGGCTCAGTACGCTGTCTGTCCAATGTTTTTGTTTTGCCAGCATTTCGTCGGATTCCTCCGCCATATAAGCATCCAGGGAGATAAATCTTACCCCTTGTACATCGGTGAAATAGCAGGTTTCCAAAAGGCCTTCGGGTCCATTTTCCGGCAAAGTGAATTGTGGGCGCCAGAAAGGAGAGAGGGTGTGAATGTTCTCATCCCGTCCATAATCATGATTACCCGGAGAAGGCATGTTGGGAACCATTCCAAAAATGAATGAGCCCGCAGCAAACCACTCGCCCCATTCTTCATCATGATTATCCCGGTTTACCAGGTCGCCTGCATGTAAAATCAGGCGTGTTTCCGGCATTTGCGAATAGGCTTGCCGGATCACCTTGGACCACATGGAATAGAGGTCAGTCTGCGCATCACCCAGGTAGATGAAGGACAGTTTCTGGCCTTTGTTGCCGGCAGTCTTGAACTGGAACCACTCGCTCCAGAAATCACCGGCTCCTACCCGGTAGGAGTACATGGTATTAGGTTTTAACCCATCAAAAACCACGGAGTGATAATTGGCCGTTACCCCTTTCCATACCAGGTCTTTATACTTGCCATCCCCTACAACAGAAGTTTCTGTACGCGCCGTAATCCTGTGGGCATCTTTAATAGTAGAAGGATCAGGATTAGCCTCCTGTATTTCAGCATATGCTGTAGTTACGGTAGTGGCCGTACGCCAGGTAACTGCCATACTGGTGGAAGGGGCTGCTGTAACGGTAAGATTTACTCTGTCGGGCTGATCGGTGGGTGGATAACGGTTTTCTTTTACCTGCGCAACTACCGGGATAGTAAACAATAACAACATTGCTAACTGCACCAATTGACCAACTTTCCTAATAAATAAAATCATAATAAAAATAGTTTCGGTTATGCACTAACAGCGGATCGTTTACTTATGGACGGTTCAATCCTTTGAACCATTTCTCCGCATTCGTTCTGTATATTTTGTCTATGACTGTTTTGGGGAGTCTGAGACCGGTAAAGGGCCCTTCAAAGGATGAGGAGTGCAGGGTGTCGCTGGTGGTAAAAAAGACCCAGTCTTCCAGCCATGCATCATGTATAAATTTAGCTACTTCAGCAGGTGTTTTGCTGGTAGGTTCAGCGCTTCTGTCGGTACCATATATCAGCCGGTCCTGGTAGCGGATAAAGAAATCATGCACCTTTTGCCAGTCTTTGCTGGCCAGGAATTGCAGGGAGGATATTCTTGCCGCCATATCTACCGCCATATTAGGCAACTTATCAAGATGCATAGCCAGTGTATCTGTATTCCATTCCAGGCTACCCAGATGTGCCCCTACGAATTGCAGTTGCGGATGTTTTTCCAGCATGTGATCTCTGGCGGCAATCTGTTGTTCATAAGAAGGGTAGGAGGGATGGGCATACATATGGAATTCCGGATGTTTCATATAGTATTTCCGGTTGGAATTGATCAGCATTTGATCCAGTGGCAACCAGCAATCTTTGGGCTCACCCAGATGGCCGATCACCGGGATATTGGCTTTAGTGAGGTAATCCAGCATTTCATCAAACCGCGGATTGTCTATCATTACAAAATGACCCTGTTTATCTTTAAGGGTCATACCTATATTCTTATATATCTTAACACCTATTGCTCCATTGGCGACAGAGGTCTTTATCTTATCGATGGTTTTTTTGCTCCAGTCGGGGGAATCCCAGTCATCTACCGTAAAAGAGGTAGCAAAAGATACATATTGCGGAAATTGTTTTTGATGCTGTACGGCATATTGCTCCTGTAATATAATACCCGGATCTTCATCCACTACAATTGTTAACATCCGGAAGTTGTCTTCTCTTGCTACATGTACGATCGTGGTATCGGCAGTCCATATATGTACGTGTGCATCAATTTTTCCGACAGTGGGATAATCATCTTTTGTATAATAGGCAACTGTATCTTCTTTGTTTGTATTGTTCACTGCAGGTGCACCGCAACTGCAGATGAGCAGCAGCAGGCTGAATAAAAGGAAGTTGCCTGACTGTTTTACAATATGTGCTGTGGAATTTAACTTGTTCATAAGAATCTGCTCAATATAACTACTGAATTCCGTTGGTTTAATGAAGCGTTGATTACAATCTAAGGCTCCCGGTTTAGTGACACTGAATATATTAATGCATGGTGTATGGTGCCGTCATCATTAAGTCAAAGCACTAAAATATATTAAATAAAGGGGCGGTTATTCACACTCATTGTCTTTATATTATACGATATTATCAAAAGGACTAAAAGTGTCGTTGCATATTTCAAGATATCTGTTTTGTTATCAATAATTACAGGAATAAAGGAGATTACAGCGGCAAGCCGCAGGGTATATAAAAAGCTGCATTTTTACTGCTTTTTATCGGCCAGGATCCGCCACAGTAAGGCAGTCATCCCTGCCAAAGCAGGTTAAGATAACATTTGATACAAACAGGACAATATCGTATAACAATGGCGGTTCCATAATTAGGATATTTGTTTCATTATCGCCAAAGGAAATCTATACGTCTTTGGGGGTAGGTTTATTTGTATCCGGGGAACAAATGCTATGAAATCATAAGTCCATATTCTCAAACCAGTTATGATTGCAACGTTATGAAATTATACAACCAGGCAGTTTTAAAGCAGGGAAATGGAGGGAAGTGTGTTTTGCCAGATTACTGCAATAATAAATGAAGATAAACAGTAAATGTCCGTAGCGGATACATTAATATGTCTGGATCAGAAGTCCACTTATGAAATATTTAGTAAATTATGGGTAGCGTGCAAATTAAGAAATCAACTGAAAATTATGATGTTATCATTGTAGGTTCGGGCGCAGGTGGCGGCATGGCAGGGTATGTCCTTGCCCATGCCGGTATGAAGGTACTGATGCTGGAAGCCGGTCCTTTTTTCGACCCTGCAAAAGACTCCTTACAATTAAAATGGCCCTGGGAATCTCCCCGCAGGGGAGCCAGTACCAACCGGGCCTTTGGTGATTTTGATGGCGCCTTTGGCGGTTGGGAAATAGAAGGAGAGCCTTACACCAAAAAGAATAATACAGAATTCAGCTGGTTCCGTTCAAGGATGCTGGGTGGCAGGACCAATCACTGGGGCAGGATTTCTCTCCGTTTTGGTCCGCATGACTTTAAAGGTAAATCATTTGACGGAGCTACGGACGACTGGCCCATCACTTATGAGGATGTAAAACCTTATTACGATAAGGTAGATCAGCTGATAGGTGTATATGGTACCAATGAAGGGCTGGAAAATGATCCGGATGGCATCTTCCTGCCTCCCCCTAAACCACGGTTGCATGAGCTGTTTATAAAAGATAGTGCCAAAAAGGTAGGTGTAAATGTAATTGCAGGCCGTGGATCTGTACTTACTGAAGCATTGCCCGGCAATAAGGATAGAGGAGCCTGTTTTAACTGCGGACAGTGCGGCAGAAGCTGTAAAGTATATGGTGACTTCTCCTCTTCTTCCTGTTTGGTAATACCAGCGCTGAAAACGGGCAACCTTAAAGTAATTGCCAACGCGATGGTGCGGGAGGTGATTACCGGAGCAGACGGACTGGCCAGTGGTGTTTCTTATGTAAATAAAGAAGACATGCTGGAGTACCAGGTAAATGGCAATATCGTGATCCTCGGCGCCAGTGCCTGTGAATCTGCCAGGATATTACTCAATTCAAAATCAACCATTCACTCTGCAGGGCTGGCCAACAGCAGCGGTATTATCGGTAAATACCTGCATGACTCTACCGGTGTTTCCATGTCGGGGTTCCTGCCTAAGCTGCTGGATAGAAAAAGATACAATGAGGATGGAGTAGGTAGTCTGCATATCTATTCACCCTGGTGGCTGGACAATAAAAAACTGGATTTCCCACGTGGCTATCATATTGAGTATGGTGGCGGCATGAATATGCCTTCCTATGGATTTGCAGATGGCGTACCGGAAATGAACGGGATGGTACCAGACCGTAATGGTAATAAGAAAGATGCAGGTGGATTTGGCGTATCTCTGAAGGATGACTACCGCCGTTTCTTTGGTACGCGTGTGGGCTTTGCCGGAAGAGGGTTGGCCATTGCCAGAGAAGATAATTACTGTGAGATCGATCCTAATGTAGTAGACCGGTTTGGTATCCCTGTATTACGATTTAACTATAAGTGGAGTGATGCCGAGATCAAACAGGCTAAACACATGAAAGAAACCTTCCTGAATCTGTTTGACGCCATGGGTGCTATTGTTACTACGCCGGATAAAGGTTTGGATGAACAATATGGTCTGAAAAAACCGGGCGACATTATTCATGAGGTAGGTACCGTTAGGATGGGAGATAATCCAAAAACATCCGCCCTGAATCAGTGGAGTCAGGCACATGACTGTAAGAACCTGTTTGTAGTAGACGGTGCATCATTTGTACAGCAGGGAGATAAGAATCCTACCTGGACTATCCTCGCCTTGTCTATGAGAACAGCAGAATATATACTTGATCAGCGTAAGAAAAGAAACATATAACAAGATGAAAAGAAGAGAACTTATCAAGGCCCTGGGCCTGACAGCGATCAGCAGTGGTATCCTTTTGGAATCTTGTGATACAGGTACTAAAAAGGTGCCTGCTGCCGATGCGAAAGATACAGGTAGCTTAGCCCTGGTGGATGGGCGGGAAGCCTTTGAAATTGCCCGGTTGAAAAAGCTGGAAGCAGAAACGTTTTTTAACGAACATGAAATGCGCACGATCACGGTACTGGCAGATATCATCATTCCCAAAGATGAAAAATCAGGCAGTGCTTCTGATGCCAAAGTGCCGGAGTTTATAGGATTTATTGTAAAGGATATTCCTGCGCATCAGTTACCGATGCGGGGAGGATTGAAGTGGTTGGACATGCAGTGCCTGAAGCGTTATAATAAACCTTTTGTTGATTGTGCAGAGAAGGAACAGCTGGAGCTCGTAACAGAGATAGCCTATCCTTTAAAAGCCAAGCCTGAAATGAAGCAGGGCGTTGCTTTCTTTAGCCTGATGCGCAACCTTACTGCCACCGGATTTTATACCTCAGAGATGGGGATCAAGGATATTGGATATGTAGGGAATACCCCTAATAAATGGGCAGGTGTTCCGCAGGATGTATTGCAGCAGTATGGTCTGCAATCAAGCTAATCATCATTAATTATCGTTCTTAATCAACTAAAATTAAACACATGGACAAAAATTTGTTGAGTCAGGATAACCAATCCAATTCAAGACGAAATTTTATTAAAACTGCGGCCGTAGCAGCAGCCGGATTCACCATCGTACCTCGTCATGTGTTGGGTGGCAAGGGCTATCTGGCACCCAGCGATAAACTGGTAATCGCCGGGGTAGGTGTTGGCGGCAAAGGACGGTCTGACCTATATAACTTTCATCAGAGTGGTAAAGCTGAAATTGGGTTCTTATGTGATGTAGATGACCGTATGGTGGCCACTTCAAAAGAGCGTTTTCCTAAAGCTAAATATTACAAGGACTGGCGCGAAATGTTTGAAAAGGAATCAAAAAGCTTTGATGCCGTATCGGTTTCCACACCTGACCATAACCACGCTATTATTGCCATGGGGGCAATGCAGCTGGGCAAACACGTGTATGTTCAAAAACCGATGACCCACGATATCTATGAAGCCAGGGCGCTCACGAAAGCGGCCCAACGTTATAAAGTAGTTACGCAAATGGGTAACCAGGGCTCTTCCGGTGATGGGGTAAGACAGCTGCGGGAATGGTATGATGCTGGTGTAATAGGTGATGTACATACTGTATATATCTGGACTAACCGTCCTGTATGGCCACAAGGTATTCCCTGGTCTAAAGAAAAACCTCCGGTTCCTGCAGGACTTGATTGGGATCTGTGGTTAGGTACTGCGCCGTACAAAGATTATGTTGATAAACTGATTCCAGGTAGCTGGCGCGGTTGGTGGGATTATGGTACCGGCGCATTGGGCGATCTTGGTTGTCACCTGATCGAAGCACCTTTCCGTGTACTGAACCTGAAATATGCATTAGATGTACAAGCCAGCGTAAGCAGTGTGTTTGTGGATTTTGGCGAAAGAGGCTTCTTCCCCGATAGCTGTCCTCCGGCAAGTCATGCTACCCTGACATTCCCTAAAACAGACAAAACCAAGGGCAAAGTAACCATGCACTGGATGGATGGTGGTATAAAACCAGAAAGACCGGAAGAATTGGGACCTGATGAACTGTTTGGAGATGGTAACAGTGGTATCTTATTTATTGGTACCAAAGGTAAAATGATGGCCAGTGAATATGCAGCTAACCCACGTTTGTTGCCACTGTCACGCATGAATGAAGTGAAGGTAAAACAAACCCTGGCCCGTGTACCAGGCAGCGCAGAAGGACACTATGCGCAGTGGGTAGAAGGTGCTATAGCTGGATACGGAAATATGGAGCTGAGTTCTCCTTTTGATCTGGCAGGCCCGCTGACAGAAGCCGTATTAATGGCTAACCTGGCTATCAGGGTAGCAGATATTCCAAGGCCAAGAAAATCAGGAAAAGGAAATGAATATCCTGGTGCGAATACCAAGTTACTCTGGGATCATCAGAATATGCGTGTTACCAACTACGACGACGCCAATCAGTATGTAAAACGCGAGTACAGGAAAGGCTGGGGAACACTGGGTTGATTTTTATTAAAAAACTAGTAATAAGCTAAGATGAAATATAACATAACGTTGTTCCTGATCGCTGCTGCAGTGATGATGGGCTGTAGTACCAGTAAAAAAGCCGGATCAGCAGACAGCGCCGGAGCTTCTGCAAAAGGTAATGGCGGATGGATTTCTCTGTTCGACGGGAAAACACTGAATGGATGGCAGGCAGGTGAAAACCCCGGCACCTTTTCGATAGAAGACGGTGCCATTGCAGTGCATGGCAAGAGAGCACACCTCTTCTATATGGGAGAGGTGGGTAATCATAACTTCAAAAACTTTGAATTCCAGGCGCAGGTAATGACTATGCCAGGCTCAAATTCAGGGATCTATTTCCACACGAAATTCCAGGAGGTAAAATTCCCGGATGATGGTTTTGAAGTACAGGTAAACAACTCGCATGGCGACTGGAAAAGAACAGGCAGTTTGTATGATATCAAGGAGATCAAGGAAAAGCTGGTGGATGACAATGTATGGTTTACTGAGTATATCCGGGTAGAGGGTAAAAAAGTAACCATTAAGGTCAACGACAAAACTGTACTGGAATGGACGGAGCCTGAAAATGCGGTGGCGCCGGAAGGACATCCAGGCAGGTTGATTTCCAGCGGAACATTTGCCCTGCAGGGACATGATCCCAAGAGTAAAGTACTCTTTAAGGATTTGAAAGTAAGGATGCTACCATAATTAAAAGCGAATACTTTTTATATAATAATTTATGAAACCGATAGTACAAATATCACTTGATTTAACAAACATTGATGAAGCCCTAGAAACAGCTGCATTGGCAGTGCGTGCAGGCGTTGATTGGTTAGAAGCTGGTACTCCTTTGATCCTGGCAGAGGGTTTACATGGAGTAAGAAAGCTGCGGGAAGCCTTTCCAAATATTCCGATTGTAGCAGATCTGAAGACAATGGATGGTGGATATCTTGAAGTGGAAATGATGGGCAAAGCCGGCGCCACGCATGTAGTGGTAATGGTGAGAGCGCATGAAGAAACAATCAAGTGTGTGGTGAATGCTGGTCGCGACTTTGGTGTAAAAGTAATGGGAGATAATCTGGGGCACCCGGACATGGTGGAAGGAGCAAAAATCCTGGAAGACCTGGGTTGCGATTACGTGATTCACCATATCGGTTATGATGAAAGACGTGGTATCGCTGCACAAGGTAAGCGCATGCCTAGTCCGCTGGACCAATTACGTGAAGTGGTGAGTGCCGTAAATATACCTGTGCAGGCAGTAGGTGGCCTGTCACTGGAGCAAGCTATCCGCTGTCCGGAATATGGCGCACCACTGGTAGTATTGGGCGCTCCGTTGACTATTGATGCAGATGCCTTTAAAACAGCTACCGGAGATCTGGAAGCATCTCTCCGGATGATTTGTGAAAAAATTCATGCATACGGCGACGTTGCGGTAGGAAAAAATGGTATTAAAATTTAAATCATTCAGATAAAATGAAATCAGCTGCTGTGGTGAACTATGCACCTGAAAAAGGTGCCGTAGAGATCCGTGAAATAGAAAAACCTGTAATTGGTGAAGAAGATGTGTTGTTGGAAGTTGCTTATGTAGGTGTATGCGGAAGCGATATACACCAATGGACCAATGGTCATAGCTGGACCGTAAACTATCCGGTAGTATTGGGGCATGAATTTGCCGGTCGTATTGTAGAAACCGGCAGCCGCGTGAAAGGTTGGAAAGTAGGCGACCGCGTAGTAAGTGAAACTGCTGCTATTATCGATCCTGATAATCCTATGTCGAGAGTAGGATTGTATAATCTGGACCCTACCCGTAAGGGATTTGGATATGGTGTAAACGGTGCGATGACACGCTTCGTTTCAACACCTGCCCGTTGTCTGCATCGTATTCCTGACCAGCTGCCATTTGAACATGCCTGTTTAACAGAGCCTTGCTGTGTTGCTTACAATGCAGTAGTAAACAATGCACATCTGAAGCCAGGTGATCGTGTTGTTGTGCTGGGCCCTGGTACGATAGGTATCCTGTGTGCAGCCGTAGCACGCCTTTGTGGGGCTGATGTAGCAGTGGTAGGGCTGGAAGCAGATAAAGGCCGTTTAGCCATTGCTGAGCAATATGGTTGTGAGGGTATTGTAGGTGATGCTACTGCATGGGCAAAAGAAAGAGATGGTCTTGGTGCTGACTGTATCATAGATGCCGCAGGAGCAAGTGCTACCATTAAGATTGCGATGGACCTGGTACGTCCTAACGGGCATATCCTGAAGGTCGGTTGGGGACCTCAGCCACTTGGTTTTTCTATTGACCCGCTGGTACAAAAGAACGTAACCTTGCAGGGAAGTTTCAGTCATAACTGGCCTGTATGGGAGCGTGTTATTGCTTTGCTGGCCAGTGGCCGTCTGGATGTGAAACCTGTTATTGGCGGTATCTGGCCAATCGCTGAGTGGCACGATGCTTTTGAAAAGATGCATAGTGGCGCTGTAGTGAAAAGTATTATTAAACCAGTATAGTTATGCGGTTGAAAGATAAAGTTGTTATAGTAACCGGTAGCTGCACCGGCATCGGTAAAGCCATTGCCATACGTTGTGTGGCAGAAGGCGGCAAGGTGGTAGTGCATGGGCGGGATGGTGCCAGAGAACAGGGAGAAGCTATTGTGAAAGCGCTGGGAGCCGATAAGGCAGTATTGCATATAGAAGACATCACTTTTGAAGGAGCGCCACAACGTTTAGTAGCAACAGCGGTCAATAAATTTGGCCGCCTGGATGCTATTGTAAATAATGCTGCCATGATCGTGTCGTCTGATGTACATACTACTGATCTGCCCTTGTTTCGTAGTATTATGGAAGCCAATCTGATGGCACCATTTGCTATTATACAAGCCGCATTACCTCACCTGAGCAATGCACGCGGCAGTGTGCTGAACATTGGGTCGGTAAATGCCTGGAGCGGAGAACCTAACCTCTTCGGATATAGTGTTTCGAAAGGCGCATTGATGACCTTAAGCCGTAACCTGGGGGATACCCTCCACCGGGAAATGGGTATCCGGGTAAACCAGCTCAATGTAGGCTGGGTACTGACCGAAAAGGAAGCAGAGCGTAAAAAAGCACAAGGTCTTGCAGAAGACTGGTACAAGGATCTGCCAAGGGTATATGCACCTGCCGGCCGGCTGTTGAAGCCGGAAGAAATTGCCGCTGCCGCAGTATATTGGCTGGCTGATGAAAGCGGGCCTATCAGCGGACAGGTAGTGGAGCTGGAACAGCACCCGCTGATTGGCCGTAACCCGCCTAAGAATTAAAACAGCGTAGTCTGCATATTCCTGAAACAAACGATCATTTATTAAAGAATTTATTTTATGCCGAAACTCGCCGTTTTTCCAAAAGCCTTTATGCACGCCTTATGTAAGGATGGTAGCATGAAGGTGTCTGAATGGATAGCGCTGGCAACTAAACTGGATATTGAAGGACTGGAGTGGTATGCCGGATTCCTGGAAATGTCTGATAAAGCCAACTGGCCCATCTTTCGTAAACAGGTAGAAGATCAGGGGAAAGTCATCCCTATGATGTGCTGTTCTCCCGACTTTACACACCCGGATGCAAAATTCCGCGAACAGGAAATCAACAAACAAAAAAACTGGATAGATATGACGCATATCCTGGGAGGTTCCTATTGCAGGGTACTTTCAGGACAGAAGAGACCGGAACTTCAGATGGAAGAGGGGTTGAAACTGGCGGCAGATTGTATCACGGCTTGTATTCCATACGCACAGGAAAGAGGGATTACGCTGATCATCGAAAATCATTATAAGGATGATTTCTGGGAGTACCCGGAATTTGCCCAGCAGATGGATGTATTTTGTAAACTGGTAGACAGGATCCATCACCCTAATTTTGGGGTAAACTATGATCCCAGTAATACTTTCCTGGCAGGAGAGGATCCATTGGAATTACTGAAAAGAGTATCTTCCAGGGTAGTTACCATGCACGCCAGCGACCGTTATCTTAAAGAGGGTACTATCGAAGACCTCCGCAAGGAAGAAGGTGGCGCAGTTGGATATGCCAAACGCCTGAGTCACGGAGAGATCGGGAAAGGGCTTAATGATTATGATGCTATTTTCACTGAATTGAAACGGGTAGGATTCGATAACTGGATCAGCATTGAAGATGGTGTGGATGGTATGGATCAGCTGGAACGCAGCGTAGCTTTCCTGCGCCGTAAGTTACAGCAATACTGGCCGGTAGCTGCTGGTGTACAATCGTAAGCATGATCATGCTGTAGCACGAAACAGATTTCAAAAACGAATGTAATGCAGGTATTAAAAGGACTTTATCAGGTAGGTGGTGATTTGAATGGTATTACGTTCGATCAGCAAGGGGCCTTGTGGAATGATGGCAACTCTTATATTTTAAAAACACCACAAGGTCTCTTGATGTTTGATTGTGGTTGTGGTGATACCATGGATCAGATATTCAGGAATATGGCATACTGGGATCTGTCTCCTGATGACATTAAGTATTGTATTCTCACGCATTCCCATTTTGACCATGCAGGAGGGGCGCATCTTCTCAAGAAAAGGGGGGTAAAGCTGTTGGCCAGCAAGGAAGCAGCAGCCAGCGTAGCTGCCGGAGATGAACGTTGCTGCGGGTTTTTATATCATAAAACTTTCCATCCTGTAGAAGTAGATCAGATAGTAGCTGATGGGGAAGTACTCCACTTGCTGGGCCTGGATATTGAAGTCATCTATGTGCCAGGTCATAGTATGGGATGTACTGCTTATGCATTCAATTATGAAGGAAAAAGGCTGATGATCAGCGGAGACCTGATCGGCACTATACTGGGTGGAGATTTTGGGTGGAGTGGTTCTATAGATTTTGACAAAAAGATATATACCGCCTCCCTGATGAAATTTGCAAAAATAGACATGGATATCATGTTGCCCGGTCATGGGTTAATCCATTTTCACAATCCCCGTTATAAGGTGGAAGTAGCCCTCAATGCTGCATTGATGGAGTGGCGATAATTGTTATTGGCCGGGGTTTGGCAGAGCCGGTGATGCGCCGGTTCTCCCCTCAGGCTGTACCATTAATGTCGGTGGTTGTTGAATAAAATGAATTGTTAATATTTCAGCTATGCTTGCTTATGTCTCCATCCTGTCTTAGATTGGGGGCGGAATGAGGGTCACTAATCTTTTACAAAAGACAATAATATTTACAATATTAACCTTACTTCATTTGTCTGTTAGCGGACAAGTGAAGGTGAGCGGAACGGTATATGACCGTTCTGCCCGTTATGGTATGCCAGGAGTGAGTGTGAGAAGCACCACCGGCGCCGGTACCGTAACCGATTCTTTAGGCCGATATAGTATTAAATTACCCCTTACTGACTCCATTAGCTTTTCCTACCAGGGAAAGGCTACGATGAAATTTCCCGTAAAAGAGATTCCCTTTAACAGGCCTTTTGATATGAGCCTCCATGTAGATGTACATATATTACCGACGGTAGAGGTAGCTACCCGTATGCCTAACTACAGGAGGGATTCATTGGAACACCGTAATGAATACCGTAAGATATTTGACTACTCCCCGGATTTTCTATCCATGGGCGGAGGTGGTGGAGTGGGGGTAGGGCTTAACCTGGATGCTTTGTTCAGCTTAAAAAAGATCAAAAGAATGGAGGCCTTCAGGCGATACCTGGAGCAGGATGAACGGGATAAATATGTAGACCACCGCTTTAATAAGGAGTTGGTAAGGAAAATAACCGGCCTGGAGCCCACCGCTTTGGACACCTTTATGGCGCAATACCGGCCCAGTTATGAGATGCTACAGGGGTTCCCTACGGAATACGATTATTATTCCTACATCAAGTACTGGGGAGAGGTTTTCTCCGAAAAATGGGCGCAGCATCATCCTAATCAGCCTTAGCCATAAATCAGCCAGAAAACCCAGGTAAAAGGAATGGAGGCTGACCAAAAGTACTTTCCTCCCCAGGATAGTGTTCTTTTTAATCAGCCCCATGTGGTTTTTCAGGATCAGGCCCGAATCATTCCATGTGGATCAATGACGAACTTTTTGGAGGCTCCTTTATCGAAATCGTGATATCCTCTGACCGCATCGTTCAGGGTAATCACTTCCACATTCACGGCATCTGCAATTTTGATTTTATCGTAAAGGATGGCATTCATCAGTTGGCGGTGGTATTTCATCACCGGGCACTGACCGGTATGTATGGAGTGTGATTTTGCCCAGCCCAGTCCAATGCGGATACTCAGGCTGCCTTTTTTAGCCGCTTCATCCACAGCACCAGGATCACCGGTAACATACAGCCCTGGGATACCCAGTTGCCCGCCGGCACGGGTGATATCCATAATAGAATTCAGGACGGTAGCAGGCTGTTCCACATTACTGTCATGCCCGTGGCCTTTCGCCTCAAATCCAACACAGTCCACCGCACAATCTACTTCCGGAACACCGGTGATCGCAGCAATCTGATCAGCCAGAGAGGCTTCTTTTTTCAGGTCTATGACCTCGCATCCAAAACTTTTGGCCTGCGCCAGCCTTTCATCGATCATATCCCCCACAATTACAATGGCAGCACCCAGCAGATGGCAGGAAGCTGCACAGGCCAGGCCTACAGGACCCGCACCTGCCACATAAACAATACTGCCTGGCCCCACGCCAGCAGTTACCGCACCATGAAAGCCGGTAGGGAAGATATCTGACAACAAGGTAAGGTCCTTGATTTTTGCCATTGCCTGATCGCTGTCGGGGAATTTCAGCAAATTGAAATCTGCATAGGGTACCATCACGTATTCTGCCTGTCCGCCTACCCAGCCTCCCATATCCACATAGCCGTAAGCAGCTCCGGGCCGGGCAGGATTTACATTCAGGCAGATGCCGGTTTGCCCTGCCTTACAATTACGGCACCGGCCACAGGCAATATTGAAGGGCACGGATACCAGATCGCCTGTTTTAATGAACTCTACATCCCTTCCGGCCTCAATGACCAATCCGGTAATCTCATGCCCCAGTATCAGTCCCGCAGGAGCTGTGGTACGTCCGCGTACCATATGCTGATCACTTCCACAAATGTTGGTGGATACTATTTTCAGGATTACCCCATGCTCGCATTTACGATCACCTAATGCGAGTTTAGGATATTCAATTTCTCTTACTTCTACCACACCTGGTTTTATATAGGCAACGCCATGATTTTGACACATCGTATTTGATTTTATGCGTTATTTAATACTGTCTGCTCCTGCCTGGGCAACGATATGATCATTTTCTACTGTATCGCCGGAAACCCCTATTGCCCCAATGATCTCGCCTTTGGCATTTTTAATGACTACGCCGCCAGGGAAAGTGATCAGTCCGCCATTGGAGTGTTCGATATTATAAAGGGAGCCGCCGGGTTGGGATAATTTGCCGATTTCTCCTGTAGGCATATTGAAATACCTGGCGGTACGCGCTTTTTTCTGGGAGATGTCTATAGACCCCAACCATGCATCATCCATATGTGCAAATGCGACCAGATTGGTGCCCGCATCTACCACCGCAATGTTCATCAGGGTTTTAATCTCTGTGGCTTTGGCCTTGGCAGCAGCAATTACCGCTTCTGCCTGTTTAAGGGAGATATTCATAACTGGATTTTTGGGTGAAGGAATTACCAATATTAGCAATACCCCTGATAGATTCATTGAACGATCATCCGAATTGATAGAACAATGCTATTTTTAATTTCCTGACTGCTGCTATGGGAATTAATCGATAAATTTATAGGGTAGATAAAACCGGCTGTCCACACTTTTGATCATTATAAAAATGCCCAATAATGAACCAGGTATGCCATCTTGCTCCCATCAATCTGAGTGACACCTCTTCTCTGGATACATTGGTGGAACACCGTCGTGTGTTTAATCTCAATCATTGTGAACTGAATATCTTCGAAACACGTCACCGTTGCAGTAATGTAGCATTATCCTACAATGGGCTGGTAGTGTCCAGTATGATGCGTGGTAAGAAAATCATGTCGTTGTCCGGCGAGGAAGCCTTCTTTTTTTTACCCGGAGAAAGTGTGATTCTTCCCGAAGGGGTATCTATGAAAGTGGATTTTCCGGAAGCGGATGAAAAACACCCGGTACAATGTGCTACGCTGGCACTCGACTGGGATATGGTAAATAAGAATCTGGCTTTCCTGAATGAACAATATCCCAATAAAGCTGCCCCATTTGAGTGGAAACTGAATTTCAGTCATTATCATTTTTTTAATAACAAGGAATTAGCCAGCAGCATTAATAAGCTCATCAGTATAAGTATGGAAGGAGATCTTGCCAAAGATGCCCTGGCCGATTTGTCCCTGAAGTTTTTATTGCTGAGGATTATACAGACGCAGAACCTGGTAGCTATTAATGATACTGCCGCCCGTGATCACCGGTTTACACCGGCGCTGCATTATATCAGAGAGCATCTGACACAAAAGATCAGTATTGATGCACTGGCCAAAGCATCCTGCATGAGCAAATCTGTTTTCTTCCAGGCGTTTAAAGAACAATTTGGTATTCCTCCCCTGGAATACGTATTGCGGGAAAGGATTCAGCAGGCCAAGCGTATCATGGCTGATTCTGCATTGAGTATTACGGATGTTTGTTATCAGGCCGGATTTAATAATCTGAATTACTTTATTAAGCTGTTTAAACGATTAGAAGGAGTAACCCCCAAAGCATACAGGCAGTAAGTTTTGCCACACACCATTACCATACCCGCTGATCCCGGAAAATGTGTTTACATTTGAGGCTTATTACCATGTTCCAAGACAATGAATAATATCGTATTACCACGCATACACCAATCGGGATTTGATTTTTTAAATAATCTGAAAGCAAATAATAACCGAGACTGGTTTAATACAAATAAAACAGTATACCAGGATGAACAGCAACTGATAATAACATTTGCGGATGCGTTATTGGAAAATCTCCGTTCGCATGATCTGATAGCAACCCTGTCGGGGAAACAGAGCCTGTACCGTATTTACAGGGATACCCGGTTCTCCCATGATAAAACACCCTATAAAACTCACTGGAGCGGTAGCTTTACCCGTGCTACCAAATCCCGCAGGGGAGGTTATTATTTCCAGATTGAACCGGGTAATACCTTTGTAGCCGGAGGCTTTTGGGCACCTGTTCCGGCAGATATGAAACTTATCAGGGATGATATTGCTTTTGATGCCGCCCCGCTCCGGAAAATACTCAACAGCAAATCATTCAAATCCAGGTTTGGCGAATTAAAGGGAGAGCAATTGAAAACGGCTCCCAAGGGTTTCGGGGCAGACCACGAGGCCATCGATCTGTTGCGCTATAAACAGTACCTGCTTATCAAACACTTTTCAGACAAAGAGGTGTTAAGTAAAGACTTTCTGCAAGAGATGAGTTTAACCTTTAAGGAGATGCGTCCTTTCTTCGATTATATGAGTGAAGTACTGACAACCGATATTAACGGAGAGGGGCAATAAACACTTATTGTTTTCTGATCTCCTTGGGATTAATGCCTGCCTGATTTTTCATAAACTTATTAAAATGGCTTAAGTCAGCAAACCCAAATTCGTGGCTGATTTCTTTCATCAGTGCATTGCTGAATTTTAAACGGTTTTCAATAAGTTTAAACTTATAATCCCCTATGTACTTTTTGAGGGGAGTGCCCATCTGGTGTTTAAATAAGGCACTCAAGTGATTAGGGGACCTGTTAAAACGTTCTGACAAGGTTTTTAAGCTCAGTGCGGCAGGATCCTGAATATTCAGGTGGATATGATTCATGACACTGATGAGGAGATCCTCCTGCGGTAAATGATCGGGGGCAAGTTGCTGAAATACCTCTCTTTTAATGATAGCAAAGACACTGCGGATCAGGTAAAAGATCACTTCATTGGAAGCACCTCCTGTTTCAGTCCATTCCTGCACAATCATATCCATTAAATGCCCAATTTTATCCAGTGAAGCCGCCGACATTGTCAGGCATGCTCCGTGTGCATTACTGATGCTCAGTAAATGGTCGATCAGCCTGTTCCATTCCTGTTCTGTAGAGGTACCATCAAGGTAGCGATTGCTGAACTTCAGTACACTGAATGTTGTTTCCAGCGTTATTTTGAAAATATGTGCATCCGCAGGTGCCAGGAGAAACAGACACTTTCCCTGATAGGAGGTACGTTGTCCGTTCAGGTCCTGAAAGCCTTTCCCTGCATGGATAAACACCAATTCAAAATGATTGTGGTTATGCACCGGAAATGGCCACTCCCTGGTAGTGAAGTGGCGAACAAAAAGCGGTTCGTGCTGAATAAAACGCTCCAAGGAATGATTTTTTACAAAAGTACCGTTTAAAAGTACAATTTACAGCCCTTGCCAGGAAGTAGTTTTGTGTCAATATAACAACATATGAACCGGATAGCCATATTTAGTGATGTGCATGGTAACCTGCCTGCCTTGCAAACTGTACTGAAGGATATTACAAGTAAAGCAGTGGACCAGGTGTATTGTCTGGGGGATCTGGTAGATTTTGCACCCTGGAATAATGAGGTGATCGCTACGATCCGGGATTTACGTATCCCATGCCTGATGGGAAACCATGATGAGCGGATTGCTTATAACTATGACGTAATCCCATTATCCAAACACAGTGCTGAAGAAACAACTGCCAGGATAGCAGCTATTCATCATACGAAGCAGACCATTCAAGACGTACATAAAACCTATCTGGCGCACCTGCCTCATCAGATCAGGCTCACCTTTGATATTAAAGGCAGGAAAACCAATATACTGCTGGTACATGGCAGTACTAACAGTAATCAGGAGTATATCTATGAAAACCATCCACAGGAGGATATTTGCCATATGATGGATCAGCACCAGGCAGATGTGTTGATCATGGGACACACGCATATATCTTACGTACGTAGGATCCCTGTTGCAGCTGGCATGCCCGACAGGCTGGTCATCAATTGTGGTGCTGTTGGCAGATCTAAGGAAGGCAGTTCCCTGGCTACCTATCTGTTATTAAACATAGATGATGAAGGCATAGGAGCGGAGCTGATCAAACTGGATTATCCGGTAGCAGCAACTGTTGCAGGTATTTTGGAGAGCGCAATTCCTGACTTTTATGCAAAGTTCCTCATGGGAGCTATGGTATAAAAAGCAGTTGGGGTTAGCTCCTGCCGTGAAGGCGGACTGTAATTAAACGCTCAGGTGAAAATTCTTTTCGGCCAAAGTTTTTCCATTGATGATGATTTCAATGCTATGTTTTCCGGGATAATGCTTGCGGGTAGTAAAATCTTTGAACACTTGTTTTTTGATGATATGCAGGCGCTGATCAGGCAACAGGGTTATTTCCTTTAGTTTGAACACCTTCCGGGATATGCTGCCGGCCGATTTAGGGTAATGGATGGCATAATCAATCACCAGTTTTTGTGGTGCAGCTTTTTCACTCACAATATCAAAGGCAAACTGTAATGTTTCTCCTAGCTGAATACGGGATGCAGCTAAGCGGAATTTTTCTATCCGCACTTTTACCCGTTTTTCAAAATTGAAGATGTCCAATGAATCTTTATGCCCTTTTTTGATCAAAGAACGGCTGGCATGTTTGATGATCCAGGCTGTATGGGGATTGGTGGTGCCCCAGCTTTTCAGCACCCTGATCATGTAATCCGGATTGTCTTTGGAGATATCATTTAAGTGGTTGGCCACCGATTTTTTTACGTATACTTCCTCATCCGCTTTTAATTGCTCGATAATATCACGGGTAAGTGCAGGGTTTTTAATCACTGCATCCAGTTTGAACGACCAGGGCAGGCGTGGCCGGCTCCCTTCTGAGGCCAAACGGCGTACGTGAGGGTTATGATCTTCCGACCATGTTTTCATTACCCGGAGCACCTTTTCAGGGGCTACTTTCAGGAATTCCCGTATGGCAAATTCTGATGAGCCAAATGTAGTGAAGTATTTCAGCGCCTCCATAGAAAGTTCAAAATGATCTTTACCGTATCTGCCTACGAAATCCGGAAATACCAGTGCCGTGTATCCTCTTGGTACTTCATTAATGGCCTTGAAGAGGATCCCTACTGCTTTGGAATAATCTGCCGGCAAATGTTGCTGAAGTACCACTGCGGTATTGCGCAAACGCTCGTTGAGGGATAAGGCATCGAGGTCCCGGGTAACCTCTTTAATAAACTGTTTTCCGTTAAAGTGTTTGTCAGCATTTTCAAATGCGGTAGCAAATGTGACGTAAAAGCGGTGGTTGAACATTTCCTTTAATGGCTCCATAATGCAGTTAAAGTGCCAAAGGAAAGCATTTTTTTTCAATCAAACAGCCGTGCTTCCAGTTTAATGGTTGCGGTAATAAGGCACCTCAAAATGGTATAATATAAAAGAAACTCAAAATTATGTAACATTTGGTCCGGCAAATACGCCTATGTTTGCCCTGAAATGAAAAAATTGCTTACACTACTACTGGCCATGTTTTACATGGGGTCGTCTACAGGCGCCACTTTTCACATGCATTATTGCATGGAAAAGCTGGTAGATATACAGTTGTGGCATGGAGAAACCGAAAAGTGCGGCAAGTGTGAAGCAAAGCATGCGCATAATAAGCAATGCACTAAAAAGTGCTGTAAGGACGAGCATAAAACTGTAAAGCTGGAGAAAGACCAGAAGGTGGCGGAAAATACCGTTCATCTGATGCAGCTGGTGGCAGTTACCATCCCGGTAGCTTTTCCTGTGCTTCAGGATATACAAGCTGTTTCACTCACAGCTGCGTTTCCTGTCAGCAATGCACCTCCCCGAAGTAGTAAAGTATCCCCCCAAATATTACACTGTACCTTCCGTATCTGAGCCCCTTGCTCATCAGGCGTATAACGCTTCGCGCATACATACCATTGTATGATTGATACGCCGCTAATATTCCGTTACATCATTTTTTTTCTGGACAAACCGGGCATTTAGCACCTTGTTGTTACTAAGTGCGCTCTTGTGCAGTCTGTGCATCGCACCGTGTTTTATTTACCGGTGTTGGCAAAGGGGTAACCGGTTTTCCAGCATACTAAAAAAGGAGCAACTCCTGCATTATTGAAAAGATATTATGGCCTGGGTAGTATAACGGCTGCTCCCGCCTTTGAAAAGAATATATATGGTACATCGCATTATTGAATGGTCATTACACAACCGCTTTATTGTACTGGTGTTGTCGGCAGTGCTGTTTGCCTGGGGGATTTTTGCGGTAAAGAAAAACCCTATTGATGCTATTCCCGACCTATCTGAAAACCAGGTCATTGTATTTACGGAATGGATGGGGCGTGGTCCTCAATTGATAGAGGATCAGATTACTTACCCGCTGGTGACCAATTTGCAAGGTCTTCCGAAGATTAAATACGTGCGAGGCTCTTCCATGTTTGGGATGAGTTTCATCTATGTCATCTTTAATGACGACGTAGATGTGTATTGGGCACGTGAAAGAGTACTGGAGCGGTTGAGCACCATATCCCGCACGCTGCCTACTGGCGTTGCCCCGCAACTGGGACCGGATGGTACCGGCGTAGGGCATATTTTATGGTATACGCTGGATGCTCCCAATATGGACCTGGGAGAGCAGCGGGCACTGCAGGACTGGTACGTAAAGTTTGCCCTGCAGAATGTAGAAGGCGTCAGTGAGATTGCATCCTTCGGCGGCTTTCAGAAACAATATCAGATTACAATAGATCCTAACAAACTGTTATACTACCGGTTGTCCGCTGCGGAGGTGATCAATGCCATCCGTACCAATAACAATGAATCCGGCGGACGGAAGTTTGAGCTGAGTGATATCGGGTATATTATTAAAACATCCGGTTATCTGAAATCTGTAGCCGAGATAGAGAACATCCCGATTAAAACACAAAACAGTATCCCCATCCGTGTGGCAGACATAGCGGCGGTGCAAATGACGGGAGAGACCCGTTTGGGGATATTTGATCAGGATGGTGAAGGAGAACGGGTAGGTGGCATCGTGGTGATGCGCTATGGAGAAAATGCTGCAGAGGTAATTGAAAGGGTGAAAGCCAAAATGCAGGAAGTGGCCAAGGGATTCCCTGAAAAAGTGAAGTTTGACATTGTATACGACAGAGGGGAGCTGATTACGGAAGCCATTGATTCTATCAAAGGTACCCTGATTGAAGAGATGATCGTGGTGTCTATTGTGGTATTCATTTTTCTTTTCCACTGGCGGAGTGCGCTGAGTATTATCATACAGATTCCCATTACGCTGGCAGCCAGCTTTATACTGTTAAATGCCTTTGATATTTCTTCCAACATCATGTCGCTTACCGGGATTGCCCTGGCGATAGGGGTGATTGTAGACAATGGGATCATTATGAGCGAAAATGCTTATAAGCATCTATCGGAACGGTATGCAATATGGGAGGAACAACAAAAAACTAAGTAACTATGAAATGGCTGAGAAATATATTTAAGAAGTCCCCAGAATGGATCAGTGAAGAAGAGCGGCTGCAGGTGATAGAAAAATCCAGTAAGCAGGTATCACGTGGGGTGTTTTTTGCAACCATCATTATCATCACTTCTTTTTTACCGGTATTTATGCTTACCGGCCAGGAAGGGAAGTTGTTTCACCCGCTGGCATTCACCAAAACATTTATCATGATTGTGGATGCCATCCTGGTGATCACGCTGGCACCGGTGCTGATCTCTTTCTTTATGAAAGGGAAGTTCAGGCCGGACAATGCCAACCCGGTGAACAGGATACTGGAGCGGATTTACGAGCCTATTATTAAAACGGTATTGAAGTGGCGGAAAACAACGATCGCTATCAATATCCTGGCGCTGGTGATTACTATCCCATTGCTGAAAAGCTTGGGAAGTGAATTTATGCCGCCACTGGATGAACAAAGTATTTTGTTTATGCCAGTAACGTTGCCTGATATTTCCAATGCAGAGGCCAAGCGGATCTTACAGGTGCAGGACAAGATCATTAAATCTGTTCCTGAAGTAGATAAGGTGCTGGGCAAGGCTGGTCGTGCCAATACCGCTACAGATAACTCGCCCATCAGTATGATTGAAACAATTATTATGCTGAAACCTAAATCCCAATGGCGGGAAGGGAAAACCAAGAAAGATATCATTAATGAACTGGATGCCAAGCTGCAGATACCTGGTGTGGTAAATGGCTGGACACAGCCTATCATCAACCGTATTAACATGCTGGCTACCGGTATTCGTACAGACGTAGGTGTAAAAGTATACGGACAGAACCTGGATACCATTGCTGCCGTATCTGAGCGGGTGAAGAAGGCGCTGGAGGGAACCAACGGTGTGATGGACCTGTATGTAGAGCCTGTAACTGGTGGCAAGTACCTGGATATTGATGTGCGCAGGGCTGATCTGGCCCGTTATGGCCTTAGCGTGGACGATGTGAACCAAACGGTGGAAACTGCATTGGGTGGTGCGCCTATCGGCAATACCATTGAAGGACGGCAACGGTTCTCTATCAGTGTGCGGCTGGCACAGGACTATCGCAATAGTGTGGAAGGGATTAAACGTATCCCTATCATGTCGGCTACTGCTGGTGAGGTGCCTTTGTCCTCCGTCGCAGATGTGAAATTTGAGGATGGTCCGCCGATGATCACTTCTGAAAATGCGATGCTGCGGGGCGCGGTGTTGTTTAATGTGCGGGGGCGTGACCTGGGCAGTACCGTAAAAGAAGCGATCGGTAAGATGAACGAAGCAAAAGGGATTCTGCCACAGGGGTATTACCTGGAGTGGAGCGGACAATATGAAAACCTGATACGTGGACAGCAAACGCTGTTATGGATTGCACCGGTGGTGCTGGTCATCATTTTCTTCTCTCTGTATTTCGCATTTAACTCCATCCGGGAAGCATTTCTAAGCCTGATCACGGTGCCTTTTGCACTGATAGGGGGAGCTTACATGATCTACTTCTGGGGAGTGAACCTGTCTGTTGCGGTGGCAGTAGGCTTTATCGCCTTGTTTGGGATAGCGGTGGAAACAGGTATTGTGATGGTGATTTATCTCAATGATGCTATGCAGCAGCTGGTAAAACAAAAAGGCAATTCGGCGGCCACGATTACCAAGGAAGATCTGCGGGTGCATGTGATCTATGGCGCTGCCAAGCGGTTACGTCCCAAGCTGATGACCGTATGTGTGTCATTATTCGGACTGGTACCGGTATTGTGGGCCAGCGGAGTAGGTACAGACGTTATGCAACCTATCGTATTACCTATGATTGGCGGGGTGCTCACTTCTTCCACACATATCCTGCTGGTAACGCCGCTGATCTTTTTAATGTCAAAAGAATATGAATTACGCAAGTACGGAAAATTAGAAATACATGAAGTACATCACTAAATATATTATCGGGATGCTGCTGTTGGCACCGGTGCCATTGCTGGCGCAGGAAGTGCCGGTGATTCCATTGGACAGCATCCTGCAAAGGATTGACAGGAATAATGTTTTGCTGCAATCCTATGCCCTAAAAGCAGAAAGCTATAAATACAATGCGGAGGCTGCTACCGCCTGGATGGCGCCGATGGTAGGGGTAGGAACTTTTATGACGCCTTACCCCGGTCAAAAGCTGATGGATGACAGAGACAAAGGAAGTATCATGCTGCAGCTGGAGCAGGATATCCCTAACCCGGCCAAACTTCAGGCCAAGAAGCGCTACCTCGCTTCCCAGGGCAATGTGGAACTGGCCACCAGAGACATTACCGTCAATGAATTTAAAGCGCAGGCCAAGCGTCTTTATTTTAACTGGCTGGTGGCCAGGCAACGTATTGCTGTGCTGCAGGAGAATGAAAAGATCATGGTGACGATGAAGAAAATTGAAGAGATCAGGTATCCTTATAACCAATCCCAGCTGAGCGGTGTATACAAAGCCAATGCAAAGATTGAAGACAACCGCAACATGATCCGTATGCAGGAAGGTACCATTGCGAAAGCCAGATCGTGGCTCAACAGTTTGATGAATGCGCGGGGTAATCAGCCTTTTGAAATAGATACGACTTATGAGCCTGTGTTTGAAACAGCGTCTTCTTACGACACCGCTGCACTGGCATTGGTGAGAAAGGATGTATTTAAGATGGATGAAACCATCCGGTCTATGCAACTGAATGTGGAAAGTATGAAGCGGGATAAGAAGCCTGATTTTAAAGTGCGCTTTGATCATATGTCGCCATTGGGCAATATGATGCCAAAGGCTTACAGCGCCATGGGTATGATCAGTATCCCTATTGCACCCTGGTCGTCTAAGATGTATAAGTCTGGTATTAAAGCCATGCAGTACGAAGTACAGGCCATGGAAAAGGAAAGGGCTGCTATGCTGCAGGAAACACAGGGGATGCTGTATGGTATGCAGTATGAAGTACAATCCATGCAAAAGCGTATTGCCGCTATGGAAGACAAGATCATCCCTGCACTGCAGCAAACACTGGATGCTAATTTTCTGAACTATCAGGAAAACAAGCTGGCATTAACCAATGTCATTGATTCCTGGGAAGCGCTGACGATGATGCAGTCGGATGTACTGGATGAAAAATTGAAACTCTACGAAATGATAGTGGATTATGAGAAACAGTTATATCGTTAATATCATGCTGGGCATGTCCATTGCCTTATTTGGACTGGTAGCCTGTAAAAGCAAACCCGATAAGCATACACATACCGGTCAGGAAGCAGGGACATTATACACCTGCCCGATGCATCCGGAAGTGGTCAAAGATAAGCCAGGAAAATGCCCTATATGCGGTATGAACCTGGTATCCAAAGAAGATAATAAAGAACTGGTAGTAGATAGTAGTATTTCGAGGTTGACAAAGCCAGTAAATGCGCAGGTCATCGCTGCTGTTCCTGCTATTATGCCCGAAGGAGGTACCCGTATTTATTCCTCTGCAGTGAATGGGGTGATCACCTATGATACCCGTCAGCAAACCAGTATTGCCAGCCGGGTAAGCGGCCGGATTGAAAAACTATTGATCAAGTATAATTACCAGCCGGTGCGGAAAGGGCAGCTAATTATGGAGGTGTATTCACCTGATCTGGCAGCAGCACAACGGGAGTTGCTGTTCATTGCACGAAACGGAGGAGATATGCTTGACCGCGCCAAACAACGTTTGCAGTTGCTGGGCATGGCATCCGGACAGATTGAGCAGGTGTTGAAAACGGGTAATATTATTTACCGGATACCGGTATATAGTAACAGTGATGGGTATATTTTAGAGAAGACTGCGGCAGCTTCAGCGTTATCAGCCATGACGCCTGCTGCTGCACCTTCTTCCGGTGGTGATGGGATGAGTGGTATGGAAGGAGGCGCATCTGCTGCCCCGGCAGTCAGTGCGCCGGCAGCACCTGCTGCTACACCGGTATTGTTACGGGAAGGGCAGTATGTAAGCGCCGGACAATCCCTGTTTACCATCTACCAGGCAGGTAATCTGGTGGCAGAGTTTGCTTTCCCTTCTCAACTGGCGGCCAATATTAAACGCGGGCAGAAAATATTGTTTTATCCTACCGATCATAAGGAGGCGATGCAAACCGGTAACATTGGTTTAATAGAACCTGTTTTCCGAAATGGGCAAAACTTTATGCTGGCACGCATATACCTGGCTCGCAATGATTTCCGGGTAGGGCAGTTGGTAAGTGGCAGCATCCCCATTGTTTACGCAGGAGGATGGTGGCTGCCTAAAAAAGCAGTCTGGCGCTTAGGCAGTAAATCCCTGGTGTTTAAACAGGAAAATGGGATGTACGTGCCGGTGGAAATCACCACCGGAGCTGAGGCCGGGGAGGTGATACAGGTGGATAGTACGGCCAGCAGCTGGAAGGTAGCAGCCAATGCAGCTTATCTGGTAGATAGCGAGAGTTTTATCAAAACAAATCATGGAGTGAAATAACAGCGATATGGAAAGAAAAGCATTCATCAAAAAAGTAGCCCTGGTTTCGCTGGTACCGGGCTTGTTCCTGGCAGCGTGTAAAGAAACAGCTAAAAAAGGGGGGGAGGCAGCGAAGGAACAAACTTATACCTGTCCGATGCATCCGCAGATAGTACAGAATCATCCGGGCACCTGCCCGATCTGTGCCATGGACCTGGTACCATTTGATAAAAACAATAAAGATGCCGCACTGACGCTGGGAGAAAGCCAGATAGCGCTGGCTAATATCACTACTATCACAGTAGGTACCGGTGCGTTGTCCAACTTCAAGCAGCTGAACGGCCGACTGGTAACCGACCCGGAAAAAACAGCCGTTATTTCCAGCAGGGTGCCGGGCAGGGTAGAGGTGCTGTACATTAAAGAAACAGGGGTGAAGGTGACGAAAGGCCAGCCTTTGTACAAGATTTATTCGGAGCAGCTGGCCACGTTGCAACAGGAATACCTGCTGGCAGCAGCACAGGTAAAACAATTCCCGGAAGATGCCCGTTTCCGGCAGATAGCAGTGGCCGCACGTCAGAAACTGGTATTATATGATCAGTCTGACGCACAGATCAACGCGTTGCTGCAATCACAGAAAGTGAATCCCTATGTTACCTACCCCGCTACGGTAAGCGGCATCGTGTCGGAGCTGTCTGTATCAGAAGGGCAATATGTATCTGAAGGGGGGGCGGTCATGCGTTTGGAGGGGTATCATCAGCTGTGGGTAGAGGCCGATGTATATCCTGCAGAAGCTGCTGCGGTGAAGGTGGGGCAATCCGTAAAGGTAATGGTGGCCGGCTATGAAAATGAGCCTCAGCAAATGACGGTACAGTTTATTAATCCAGTATTGCAGAGTGGCAGTCAGCTGATGCAGCTAAGAGGTACAATTGCCAATCCCGACAATCGCTGGCAGCCAGGTATGCAGGCCGTGATATCACTGCCGGTAAAGAGCAGTGGTGATGTATTGAGCCTGCCGGTAGATGCGGTGATCCGGGATGGGAAAGGTACACATGTGTGGATCGCCCAGGCAGGCGGAAAATTTGCCCCCCGTATGGTAAAAACAGGTATGGAAAATTTTGATGCAGTAGAGATTACCGAAGGGTTGGAAGAGGGTGATAAAGTAGTGGTTACCGGTGCCTATCTCCTGTATAGTGAATACATTCTGAAAAAAGGTGCCGATCCGATGGCGGGTATGCAGCATTAATCTGTGAACACAATTCTTTAATAAAAACTAACACTGATGAAAAAAATCTTTCAAGTAGCTGTGCCGGTACTGGCAGTTGTTTTGCTCGCAGCATGTGGCGACAACAATACGAATAGTGGTGCTAATGACAGCACCAACCAGCAAACACATGATCATGCACAGATGGAGGCCACCAATGGCGCCCCCGCAGCAAGTGTGCAATTAAAAGATGATAAGCTGAATGCGGTATACCAGCATTATCTGCATTTATCAACTGCGCTGGTGAATGGAGATGTAGCGGAGGCAAAGATTGCCAGCAGCGCTATAGAAGCAGGGGCTAAGGAAATAGCAGGAGGGGAAACACTGGTAAGTGCTGCAGGCAAAATAATCAGCGCTACAGATATAGAAGTGCAACGCGAAACGTATTCCACGCTGAGCAATGAGTTTATCGCAATGGTTAAAAAATCAGGGCTCAGCAGCGGGGCAGTGTATGTTGAATTCTGTCCGATGGCGTTGCATGACAAAGGTGGTTACTGGCTGAGTGTCAGCAAAGAAATTCGCAATCCTTATTTCGGAGATAAGATGATGACCTGCGGAGAGGTGAAAGAAACGATTCAGTAAGCGTGGCCATACTTAAACCTACTCACCATTTACTAAACACCTAGAGATTGAAAACACAAATGAAAACAATTATCGCCGGCGCCCTGATGGTAGCCACTGTTACTTTTACTGCCTGCAACAGCAATACTTCCCAGGAAGGGAATGCGCAGGATAGCACTGCTATGGCTGGTCATACAATGACACAGGAAGCAGCATCCGATGACCCTGCTGTAGCAGCGATCCAACCACAGTTTACCCATGTAGATGCAAAAGTAGCTGCGTCTTTTAAAACGGTGGTGGATGAGTACCTGAAAATTAAAAACGGATTGGCGGCTGATGATGCCAGTGCCACTGCTGCCAGCGGTGAAGCGATGGTAGCCGCCATGTCAAAGGTAGACCTGTCTTTAATGACCCCTGAACAAAGTGCCCTGTATAAAGAGAATGAAGAAGACCTGCGGGAACATGCCGAACATATCGGAAAAAATGCGGGGGATATAGGTCACCAGCGGGAACATTTTGCAGAGATGAGTGCCGATGTACTAGCATTGGTAAAAGGATTCGGCGGCGGACAGGTACTATATCATGACCATTGCCCTATGTATAACGATAATAAAGGTGCATCCTGGTTAAGCGAAGTGAAAGACGTGAAGAATCCATACTTCGGGAGCAAAATGCTTTCCTGCGGTTCAGTAGAAGGAGTGATCAGATAGGACGCGCATTGTTTTCGCAAGCCAACCCGTTCATCAGATCATGATGGCGGTTGGCTTGTGAAGGCAGTTTTGAGTAATCGTTAAAAATACTATATGCGGGGACTGAAAATCGGACTATTGCTATTGCTGGTTGTTTTTCTGCTGGCACAGTTTTTTACACCGGCTAAAAACAACGGCCAGGAGGGAGGCAGTGAGGATATCACGCACGTATATGCTGTGCCTGCTGATGTGCAGGTGATGTTAAAAAGTGCTTGTTATGATTGCCATAGCAATAACACGGCATATCCCTGGTATACTTATGTACAGCCCGTAGGATGGATGATGGCAGCGCACGTCAAAGAAGGTAAAGCCACCCTGAATTTTGATACGTATGGTACTTATACGGCCAAGCGGCAGCGGAACAAACTAAAGAGCATCCGGGAACAAATTATAAAAGGCAAGATGCCCCTGAAGTCCTATACGCTGATGCATGGTTATGCAAAGTTTACGGCAGCACAAAAAGACCGGATTACAAAATGGATAGACAGCACCTTAACCCAAAACAGCGGACCGGTAAAACCAGCCCGCTGAGTGTATTTGAAGTTGTGATAAAACGAAAGGATGATAGCCGGTAGTTATGCCGTTGGAATAACTGCCTGAGCGTATTGACGAAGTATTAAAATGCAGTGCTAATACCAGATTCTTACGCCATTGATGCGCCAGTTCTAGTAGCTGGTTTTCTTTTGGCAGCGATCGGCTGCTTATTCCTTTTTCCCCACCACACAAAGAATCCGGTTACCGGTAAACTGGCACAGATAAGGCTGGCCAGGAAATACAGGATCTTGGTGGTAATACCGCCAATAGCCCCTACGTGCAGGCCATAGTTGGTTCTTGATATCAGGTCGGCCATTTTCAGGTCTGTAATCTTTGCACCGGAGGAAGGTAACATTTCCAGGGTATGCTGATCCAGGTAAATATCCCGCCAGGTACCATTGATCATGTCCACACATACATAGATAGCATCTTTAGGATCATGAGGCGCAGCTACGATGATCTCGTGTTTATTATAACTGCCGAGTTCAGTAACACCTTTTCGCCAGGCTTTATCTACCTGGTCTAAACCAGCCACTACGTTAATCTTTGTAGTATCTGAGAATGCGCGTACGCGTGGAGGCCTGCTTTCGCCTCCCGAGCTTACCCAGAATACCCCGTTGGATAACCAGCCAAAGCACATCAGCAAAGCGGTGAAAGCGATAATAGCGGCTACAATCAGGGAGTAGAATCCCAGTACATTATGGAGATCGTAATTCAGCCGTTTAAACCGTGCATTCCATTTTATTTTGAAGCTCTTATCCTTGTTGGCTTTGCTCCATTTTTTAGGCCACCAGAGGATAATGCCACTGATCAGCAAAAAGAAGAAGATGAAAGTACCCCATGCAGTAACATGATGGCCAATTTCCTGTGGCAGCCATAACCACACATGCCCGTCCAGCATTACATGGAAAAAGTCTTCATGATCCCGGATAGCGGTTACTTCTGCCGTATAAGGATTCACGTATACCACAGAATCTGAATTTTCGATGCTTACTTTTGCTGTTCTTCCTTCGCCGCCATACCAAACAGAATTGGCTTCCAGTCCCGGAAGGGCTGCCTGTGCGCTCTGAAACAAAACAGAGGGGGGCAGCTGAGGGGTACCTGCCGGTGCTTTGGCATGTAGCCATGGTGAGATAAGTGGTTTGATCTCATGCTCAAATACCAGTATACAACCGGTAATGCTCATAATAAATACGATAATCCCCGATATCAAACCGAGCCATAAATGCAACCAGGCGTTTATTTTCTTAAAACTCATATCCTATACGATCTTCTTCCAATGATGAATGTTGTAATCAGTCTGTTGTATCCTTTACTAATAGGCTGCTTAAAACAGGCTATTTCCACTTGTCAATACGCAGCAGGTAGTCATATCCTTCTGCAAATTCAAGCCCCTTGGTAAGCTTGCCATTGGCAGGATCATACTCCCACATATACCCTTTCTTGTCTGCATCATTCAGCATGATATAGGCTTTTTCATTTTCTACCACTACTGCCTGTACAAACACTTCTCCTATATCGGTAGAAAGATCGAGTTTTTTCACTACTTCTCCTTTGTTTACGTTCACGATGACGAAGTAGCTGTCCCATTTGTAATAAAAATCCGGCTTATTCCTGTCTGAAGGAATTCTTGCGCGAACAATGGCCTCTCCGTTGCCAATATACCACATGGCCTGGATCGTATGGCCATTAGCTTTACTGGAAAAATCAAAGTAGTAATTGGGGTCCAGCTCATCGCTACCGCTTTTTATCCTGTAAATGGCAGAGCCGGCATCGTAATCAGAACCGTTGTCGGGAGCGGTATTAAAATAAATATCATTCTTTTCATCAACGAATGAAGTAGGTGTATAACGGGTAGGACCTCCCGGCCATTTAGACCTGCTATCTTCCAATGTTTTGCTTAATTCCATAGAGGGGTAATCTATGACAGCTACCAGCACTTTGGGCAGGGGAGTCCCTGGCCATTCTGCACCGTGGCCATATCCCAGGAATATTTTACCGTCCCGGAACTCCGCAAATCCTATTCCCAGATTCTTATATGTTTCATCCGGAGAGGGAGGAATAGGGATAACCCCTCCACTTACCTGCAATCCATCTACTTTTACTTCTGCATACTGCAGTTGGTTCTGGTCGCCGTTTACACCAAACAGCAGTAATGTTTCATCGTTGATCCACAGGTGTGAGGAAACGCTGGCTATCTGGCTGAAGGGCACTTCTTTATCGGTAATCAACCGGTCGTTGGAAATATGATATTTTCCAAGCCTGCCGGATTGTGTGTTATGATAATAATAATAACCACCCCGCTGTATTACGCCCTGGTCCTGTACAATGGTGGTTACATTTACCCCATGTCCGTTCAGATCGGCCTTACCTTCTTTGAGGGAGGCCAGTTCCAGTATATAATAGGCAGTATTGGGCCATGCACCTAACATGATCATTGCCCCATATTTTTTATCTGCCGGATTTTCTTCTTCCTTTGGGTACACCGGTTTTTTTTCGCAGGCTGTCAGCACACTCATCAGCAATACCAGCCCCATTGCGCTCCATATCAGTTTCAATTTAGTCATAGTCGGCTTGTGTTTAATGATGGGGGAATATTATTGGATGAAATATCTCAGCTTTACGGAAAAGCTTCTGCCTGGTTTCTGCAGGCGGAAGTTGTCGTAAGCCAGTTCGTTGGTCAGGTTGCGGCACTCTACCCCAATGTTGTACTTACCCTCTTTCATAGAATAAGTAAGGATGGCATTGTGCACCAGCTGCTCCGGAATAACGGGGTTGCTGTTGATGTTGCCAAAGGCTTTCCAGGACAGGTAGAACCAGTGTACATATTGGGTATACCAGTTCAGCTGCAGGCGGGAGCCTTTACCCAGCAGATCATTCTTGCCAATGTTGAAGTCGGCATTCCAGAACAGCCAGGGCTGATTAGGTACCCTGTTGAGATAGGTGATTTCCGGAGAGGTAGAGCCTGGTCTGGAAAATTTGGTGGTATTGATAGAGTTCTGGTAGCTGGCATTTACAGAAGCTCCCAGGAGATCGGCGTATTGATATCTTATTTCACCTTCCAGTCCGTCTACTCTTACAGAAGCTTTGTTTTCATAACGTTTGGACGCAGGCACATAGTAAATAAAGTCGTTGGCATTCCTGTAAAACCAGGAAGCTTCTGTAAAGAGGCTGTGTTTGCCAAAACGTTTGCCGTAGAAGATACCGATGTTGATATTATCACTTCCTTCCGGTTTGAGGTCCAGGTTGGGAACGGTGAGGTAACCATTGCCAAACATTTCTTCTGCTTCCTGTAACCGGTAAGAGTGCTCAAAGGAGGC
This sequence comes from Chitinophaga sp. H8, assembly GCF_040567655.1. Taxonomy (NCBI): domain Bacteria; kingdom Pseudomonadati; phylum Bacteroidota; class Chitinophagia; order Chitinophagales; family Chitinophagaceae; genus Chitinophaga; species Chitinophaga defluvii. The sequence continues at coordinate 1,426,142 of NZ_JBEXAC010000001.1, forward strand.
TTTAACCCCCAGGTCGGGCAGTATTTTATACCTGGAAGCAATACCATATCCATAGTATTCCAGGAAATCTTTTTTCCTTTCGTAGATAATGGAGCCATCAGTATCAAACTGTAATACCCTGCTTTGTTCGATACCTATGCCATAGAATTTGCCAAAGAAGGTATTTACCAGGCGGTTATTAAAAAAGGTTTGCTGATAAGCCAGTCCGGCTACGTGTTTGCGCAGGAAGCTGGGATTGTTGTCTTTTGGCTGGATCAGCTCATTATACGTTTTGTTTTGGAGGTTGTCGAAGGTATAATTCAGGTTAAAAGAATGATGATCGTTCAGGTCATAGCTCAGATTCAACCTTGCAAAGGTGCGTGGGCGGATAATGTGGTTAATAGACCGCTGATTGCTCATTTCCGGTTTACTGGTAGGTTTGGAAGATCCATCCCAGCCAAATTGACGGAAAGTAGTATCTGTTACATCTATCTTGTCTGCCGAGTAGGAAGCAAAGAAGTTGGCATGTAGGCCATTGGTAAAGAGGTTGTTTTTACGGTAGCGTACAGCCGCGCTGGCAGCATCGCCCTTTCTGGTCACGGCACCATATACCATTTGCTGATCGATACCGGTTTGCAGGTCTTGCATATAACCACTATACGAAACGCTCGCAAAAAGCACATCTGCCCATTTTTTATTTACCACACCGGCTTCTACCTGGCCCATCATTGATTTATACTGATCATGGAATCTCCTGAGGTCTTTTTTCACATAGTCGTATTGTTTCTCATCCCATACTTCCACCCCACGCATCAGGTAGTTATTATCAGAGTAGTTATAGAAAGCGCTGGCTTTAACGATGAGAGAACCTGCGGAGTCGCCCCGTAATTGTCCTGACAAGGCCGCCCGGTGGGTATTAAAGGAACCGTAGCTATAGCTGGCATCCAGGTATTTTCCGATGTTTTGATTGGTTACCACATTCACAATACCACCCAGCGCATCAGAGCCGAAGTCGACCGGTACTACACCCTTAAATACTTCCACCCGTTTGGCCAGGTTTACCGGGATGTTGTTAAGACTCATGGCACTACCCATTACATCCAGGGGAATGCCGTCAATAAAGTATTTTACAGACTTACCGGAAAGGCCGTTGATAGAAAAGTTGAAATCGGAACCTACGCCACCTTGTTCCCGTATGCGTACCCCGGTACTTCTGTTGAGGATCTGGTTAAGATCGGCTGTGGTATTGGCATATTGGCGGGTATCGATCGCATTTACAGTAAAAGCCTGTTCTTTCAATATCTGGGCAGTAGTTTTACCATACACCTGTACTTCCTGCAATCCAGCCACTGGCTCTTCCAGTTGGAAGTTGACGGTGAGGGATTGTCCGGCCTGCAAACTTATCTGCTGACTAAAAGATTGAAAGCCGATAGAAGATACTTCCACGGTATGTTTCCCCGCAGGTAATTGTTTGATGGTATAATGCCCATTATTATCAGAAACAGCACCTGCTGAAGTGTTACTGATCCGGATAGTAGCACCGGGGATGGGATTGCCGGTGGCCGTAGCCCGAACGGTACCGGAAAGTACTGCTGGATTGGATGTTTGGGCGTAAAGTGCTGTTGACAAAAGCACAAAAAATATCGTTTGCCAGATTTTCCTGAGTTGCATCGTTGTTAGTTTCGCATGAAAGTGAAAGGGATCGTTTCCTATTCACCAGGTATAGCCGTAGCTGTCTTTTATAGTATCAATTGTTCACTTAGGCGGGATTTTCACTGGTTGATCATACCCTTTAAGCGTTGCAAAATTAGACAGGTTCAATTTAACGGGGTGATATAAACGGGAATTTCATTTACGCAATCCGGAAAATTTTTAATGAAGCGTCTATTATTCAGGAAAAAATGTTATCAGGGAAAAGGAGCAGGAGCAGGAAGACATCGCAAGAACCGGGTCATCCTAACACCCAGGGTATCTTACCTTTGTATGTGGAGGTAGTATGGTTATGATTCATCACATTACATTAGGTAATACCAGTGAGGAGCGGCGTAAGGCTTTGTTTCCGCTGATCAGAAGCGGAGTCATTACATTAGGAGGCTATAAAAAGGCAGGTATTTATGGCTTGCTTTCCTGTGCTTCCGGCAGGCAGATGAAAGTAGCACACCGTATTTTTTTCAGTGATGAGCAGGAAGCTGTACGGGCAGGTTACCGTCCTTGCGGGCATTGCCTGCCCAGGCAGCATAAATTGTGGAAGGCGGGCCTGCCGTGGATGGAGGAGGGATGTGGAACATTTAAAATCAGTAACATGCAAGAACCCGTTAATTTATTGCCCGCAGATGGGGAAGTGTATTTTTATCCGGCATTTTTCTCTGCCGGAGAGCAGGACATCTTATTTGAAACGTTGGTCACTTCTATAGCGTGGAAACAGGAGCCGGTGTGGATCATGGGCCGTGAAATTATGCAACCCAGGCTCACCGCATGGTATGGTGATCGTGGGAAATCCTATAGCTATACCGGCATTACCATGCATCCGCAGGAATGGACACCGGCTTTGCTGGAGATCAAAGCAAGGGTAACGGCTGTGACCGGGCATACTTTTAACAGTGCTTTGCTGAACTTTTACCGGGATGGCAATGATAGTATGGGCTGGCACCAAGACAATGAAAAAGAGTTAGGAGCAAATCCGGTGATAGCTTCCCTGAGTTTAGGTGTGGAGCGGAACTTTCTCTTAAAACATGCAAAGGATAAAAACCTGCGGGAAAAAATCCTGCTCACCCCGGGCAGCCTGTTGTTGATGAAAGGAACTACCCAGCATCACTGGTACCATAGTATTCCTAAAACTACCAAAGTGACTACAGGAAGAATTAATATTACCTTCAGGACTATTGTGGGGTAATACTCAATAGCGCAAGGAACGGGTTTTTCTCCCATAGGCAGCGCCGTAATTTTGCTTTATAAAACATCATTATCATGGAAACGCAACAAGAAATAGATTACAAGAGAATCGCTGCGTCGATTGAGTTTTTTAAGCAGCATTTTAAAGACCAGCCCAGCCTGGAAGAGGCCGCCGCACATGTGCATTTAAGTCCTTTTCATTTTCAGCGGATGTTCCGGGATTGGGCAGGCGTAACACCTAAACAGTTCCTGCAATATCTGAGTGTAGAACATGCCAAGGAGATCCTGAAAAATACAGGTGCCACACTTTTTGATACCGCTTATGAAACAGGATTGTCCGGTACAAGCCGGCTGCATGACCTGTTTATTAAGGTAGAAGGTATGACACCGGGTGAGTATAAAAACGGCGGAGAATTACTGGACATCAATTACAGTTTTGCAGAGAGCCCTTTTGGTAATATCATCGTAGCTTCTACCAGAAAAGGTATTTGTCATATGGCTTTTGCAGATGAAGGAAGAGAAGCCGCCTTTACACAGCTGGTATCCCTTTTTCCAAATGCGAAGTATACACAGGTAGTCGATAGTATCCAGCAAAATGCCCTGTTCATTTTTGGGCAGGACTGGAGTAAGCTGGCTACTATTAAACTACACCTGAAAGGCACTGCTTTCCAGATCAAGGTATGGGAAACCCTGTTGCAAGTGCCGGTAGGCGGCTTAACCACCTATTCCCGTCTGGCAGAAAGATCAGGCAATACCGGAGCATCCAGGGCGGTAGGTACCGCAGTGGGCAATAATCCGGTAGCCCTGCTGATCCCTTGTCACCGGGTGATTAAAGCCACCGGCGAAATCGGGGAATACCATTGGGGCAGCACCCGCAAAAATGCCATCATTGGCTGGGAGGCTTCCCGTGTACAAACTCACCATTAAACATTTAATCCACAAAAGATGAGAGATATAAAAGCACAGCTTGCCAGCATTGACTGGGAAGCAGCCAGGACTGTATTGCATGACAACGGCTTTGTAACGGTAAAGAACGTACTGGATAAGGCTACCTGCGAGGCATTGATAGCAGCTTATAAGGCAGATAATACTTATCGTAAAACCATCACGATGGAGCGTTACCGGTTTGGGTTGGGAGAGTATAAGTATTTCCGGTATCCGCTGCCACAACTGATCACGGATATACGGGAAACGATATACGAACAGATCGCGCCGGTGGCTAATGCCTGGATGAAGGAGTTAAACATTGATCAGCAATTTCCTGCTAGCCATGCAGCGATGCTGGAACAGTGCCGGAGCAACCAGCAGGTACACCCCACCGTGCTGATCCTGAAATATGGGAAAGGCGGTTTTAATACCTTACATCAGGATCTGTACGGAGAGGTGTTTTTTCCTATGCAAATGGTTTTTATGCTGGATCAGGAAGGCGTGGACTATACCGGTGGTGAGTTTGTAATTACGGAACAAATCCCGCGGGCACAATCCAAAGCCAATGTGTTGAAACCCGGTATGGGCGACCTGCTCCTGTTTACCACCAATTTCCGGCCGGTGAAGGGTAGCAGGGGGTATTACCGGGTAAGTATGAAACATGGCGTAAGCCCGTTACACAGTGGCCATCGCCATAGTTTAGGCATCATTTTTCATGATGCTAAAACGTGAGCAGGTTAGTTTTTCATGTCGTATAAGATCACGAACTCCACTCTTCTGTTTTTGGCTTTACCAGCTTCGGTATTGTTAGGTCCCAGCGGATTACGATCTGCCAGTCCCCAGGTAAACATCCGGTCGTTGCTCACTTTATTCTCGTTCAGCAATTGTTTGGCACTCATCGCACGTTTTTCAGACAGTTGCCGGTTATAGTCGGCAGCGCCGGTATTATCTGTATGGCCGGTGATCAGGATCTTGGTTTTATTGTACCTGTTGAGTACATCTGCAAACTGCGTGAACATAGGCTTTACCCGTTCGTTCAGCTGGTCGGAGGAAGAGGCAAAAAGTACATTGTTGGGGAAAATAACTTTTACACTGTCCTTAATGATGCTCACTTCCGCTTCATTCAATACATCTTTCAGTTCCTGGTACTGTTTGTTCATATACGTTTGATGGCTGGTGCTCTTTTTAGAGGCGGCACACGATGTCATTAAAGCGATGCCCAGCATAGCGTAAATACAGTACTTCGATATCAAAAGCGTTCTTCTCATGTCTGATGAAATTAAGCCGCAAAGATATCTAAAATTGAGGTTTCAACATTTATGTAGTGATTAAGTATAATATTTTAAAAGTAGTTTATGCGTCAGGGTAGTGGCTGATCTTGATAAGATGACTATGCTTTTTCGTAGTGCAGGCATATCACCCCGGAAGGGAAAGCATGACTTTTGGTGAGCTGTAGTTTTACCCGGTCTTTCCCGTCTTTAAACATCGGTATCCCCTGGCCCAGGAGAATAGGATTTACGAACAGCCACAGCTCATCCACTAAATTTTCCCGCATCAGCGCATGTACGGCAGACGGGCTGCCAAAGACCAGGATATCTTTACCCGGCTGTTGCTTTAAGGCATTGATTTTTGTGGCAAGATCATCGCTGATGATGGTGGTTTTACTTTTCTGTTGCCCCGCCATGGTTCTGGACAGCACTACCTTTTCCACCTGGTTGTACCAGCTGGAATGTTCAATATCGTGTTTGGAGGCATTAGGCTGGTCACCGGCAGTGGGCCAATAACCGTCCATCATCTGGTAAGTAACCCGGCCATATAAGGCGGTATCTGCTGCTTCCGTCCGTTCCCGGGCATATTCAAAAATACCATCATCTACATGGATCCAGTCCATTTCTCCACCTGGTCCGGCTGTAAAGCCGTCGAGGGAAGTATGCATAAATACTACGAGTTTTCTCATGGGGGGGATTTTTAGCTGTTAGCCTTTAGTAGTTAGCTGTTAGCTGAATGCAGCGTATGAGTTTAAGATAATTAGCTTTATCATGACCAGGTTCCTGTGTAGTAATTTTGCCTCACAGGATGTCCTGTTTAACATAATGTGGACAGTGCCCTTTTCAGCCCTTATCCTGCCCTTTGCCTGGGAGTATCCATACCTTTAGAACGCTTTTACTATAGCTCAACCATGCTTTAATCGTACTTTAAGGTAGGCTTATCCATACAATTACCCTGAGCTAACGGCTCTCTTTAGAACGCTTTTGCCTCCTGGAAACTAAAAATACAACATAATGGCTAAAAGCTAAAGGCTAACAGCTAATAGCTTAAAGATTCCGCGTATTTAAGTTTTTCCTCAGCTAATATTCCTCCAGCAGCTACGCTTATTAATTCTCCCCATGTCTTTTGGGTTTTTGGAATAAGTTTACGATAGCTATTAAAAAATACCGCTATCTATGTTCAAACCATCCGTTGCCCAAAGCGAAAAATATACGGTAATCATGCATCAGCTGCTTGATAAGTCCGTTACCAACCCCTTAGATTACCAGTTTATCCATGTGTACAACTTTGTGACCAAACATTACATCATTTTCAAAAGAAGCATTACCACCAATTACATCCTGGCCTATACGGAATCGATGAACCAGTTTGCGCTGTTACATATAGCCGACCGGCAGGAAAATGATCATTTTACGGTAGAGGAGAAGGTGATCTTTTCCAGGAACGACATTGTTTCCTTTAAAAAGAATCTGTTTGGCAAGCATGTATTGAAGCTGAATGACGGGAGTGAGTACCGGTTTTATGTACAGCCATATATTCCTGCCGTACCCGGTACCTTTACTTTACCTGTGTTGCAGGAAGAAAAAGTAGGCTTTTTTTTGCAAGCAATTAAATAACTTGAAGGAACATTTATTTAAATAACCACATTCTATGCAGCAGAAAATCATACAATCCGGTTCCGTAGCCCCCGGAGAGTACAAAGACCTTTATTCTTTCCTGATGGAGGAGTTAAAACTGTTCAAAAGGAAGCTGTTAATCATGTTGAAGCATGTTGAAACAGGTGAATCACAGCAGTATTATACCCGGTATTTTGAACGGCAACACCAGCCGGAGCTGATCCGTTTGTTTGACGCCAATGATTTTGAAGGTATCTTGTCCCTGCCGGTAGGAGAAGAGGGCAAATGTGCCACCCAGCTGGAAGCCCGCTATGTAAAGTCCGGTAAGCTGGTAGGTTTGCAGGTGATTGAAGCTCGCCCACATGAAGGGGGCCGCTATGTAGGACTGACCCCTGCCAAAGTCTTTCTTGATGAGGAAGGCACGAAAATCGTGAATGTGGTGGAGCGTCTGCGCCAATAGGTAAGGTCATCCTTAAAATAAAAAGTACAGGTAACGGTGTTACGGTTACCTGTACTCCAGTATGTTTATCTTATTATTAAAGGCATTTCAGGACTTCTTCGCCGATAGCTTCGGTACCCAGTATTTTATCTTTGGGCGTTTGCGCATTGGCGATATCTCCTGTACGGAAACCTGCTTTTAACACCTGGTCTACTGCATTGATTACTGCAGCGGATTCTGCTGTCATACCAAAAGAGATGTCCAATAACAAGGCAGCCGACAGGATAGAGGCTAATGGATTAGCGATCCCTTTGCCGGTAATATCATGGGCAGAACCGTGAATAGGCTCATATACACCGGTACCATCTCCTACAGAAGCAGAAGCCAGCATTCCCATAGAACCTGCTATCTGAGAGGCCTCGTCGGTGAGGATATCACCAAACAGATTGGCGGTTACCACCACATCAAAACGGCGGGGATCTTTGATCAGCAGCATAGCGGTAGCATCCACAAATTGGTGTTCTACTTCTACGTCTGGATATTCGGGTGCTATCTTCTGCACTACTTCTCTCCATAAACGGGAGGTTTCAATCACGTTGGCTTTATCTACAGAGCATAACTTCTTTCTTCTGGTTCTGGCTGCCTCAAATGCTTTCCGGGCAATACGTTCTACCTCAAAACGGCTGTATTCGGCCACATCAAAAGCAGTATCTCCATTGTTCTTTCTGCCTTTTTCACCAAAGTAAATATCGCCGGTCAGTTCACGGAAGAACAGGATATCTGCCCCTTTTAATATTTCCGGTTTGATACTGGAAGCATCCAGCAGCTCATCAAACAACTTGATGGGGCGGAGGTTGGCATACAGGCCCAGTTCCTTGCGCATTTTCAGCAAACCCTGTTCAGGTCTTACTTTGGCAGAAGGATCGTTGTCGTATTTAGGATGCCCTACCGCACCAAATAATACGGCATCAGACTTCCGCATCTTTTCGAGCGATTCATCTGGTAAAGGATTGCCGGTAGCTTCAATAGCGGCATGACCTACCAGTGCTTCATCATAAGTAAAGGTATGTCCGAACTTTGCAGCGATTTTATCTAAAACTTTTTTACCTATTGCTGTTACTTCCTGTCCTATTCCATCACCTGGAACAATTAAAATATGTTTGGTTGCCATTCGTTGTTTATATTGATATGAATAAAATACTTGCGTAGTGCCTTATATGAGGTTGAGCATCTTTTGCGTAGCCTTGATAGCAGATACGGTCTGATCGCTGTCCAGTCCCCTGGTTTTAAAATGCCGGTTGTTCAGGCTCCAGGTAATGATGGTTTCGCACAAGGCGTCACTCTTACCACCTGGTGGGATATGTACCGTATAGTCGGTCAATGCAGGCAGCTCCTGCTTTTTCTTCTTATACACTTTTTTCAATGCATTCATGAATGCATCGTATTGTCCATCTCCCTGGGAATGCTCTTCAAATACTTCGCCTTCAATAGAGATCCGTAGTGTTACAGAGGGCTTGAGGTTTTTGGAATGGGTGAGTACATAGTTCTCTACCATTACCCTGTCTTCCACCGCATTGCTGCTCAGTACGTCAGAAATAATATAGGGCAGGTCGGCCTGGGTCACTACTTCTTTCCGGTCGCCCAGTTCAATGATCCGCTGTGTCACCTTTTTAAGGTCGGGTTCCGACAGTTTTACTCCAATCTGGAGCAGGTTGTTTTCAATGTTGGCTTTACCGCTGGTTTTGCCGAGGGCATACTCCCGCTGGCGTCCAAAGCGTTCCGGCATCAGGTCGCTGAAATACAACTTGTTTTTCTTATCCCCATCCGCATGAATACCTGCTGTTTGGGTAAACACATTTTCACCTACCACCGGTTTATTGACTGGAATGCGGAACCCGGAGAAGGTTTCCACCAGCTTGCTCACTCCGTACAATGACTTTTCCGTTACCGCAGTTTTCACTTCCGGAATAAAATCATTCAGCACCGCAATGGCGCTGGCCAAAGGAGCATTACCTGCACGTTCGCCCATGCCATTTACAGTGAGATGAATACCCCTTGCACCGGCTTTTATACCTTCCAGTACATTAGCGGTACCCAGGTCGTAATCATTGTGTGCATGGAAATCAAAGTGGATATCAGGGTAGCGTTGTACAATTTCTCCTATAAAGGCCGCCACTTCTGAAGGGATCAGCACGCCCAGGGTATCCGGCAGCATCACTCTTTTTACGGGTTGCTGTTGTAAGAAGTCGAGGTATTGAAAAACATATTCTTTGGAATGGCGCATGCCATTGCTCCAGTCTTCCAGGTATACATTACACTCCAGTCCTTTTTTCCGGGCCAGGGCAATCACTGCACCTACTTCTGCGAAGTGCTGTTCCGGCTTTTTCTTGAGTTGGTGGGTCAAATGATTCAGAGAACCTTTGGTAAGCAGGTTCATTACTTTGGCACCTGCTTTCAGCATCCACTGTACAGAAACATCGCCATCCACAAAAGTCAGCACTTCCACCTTGTTCAAAAAACCATTCGCCTTAGCCCACTTGGTAATCGCTTTTACCGCTGCAAATTCGCCATCAGACACACGGGCAGAGGCGATTTCTATGCGGTCTACTTTTACTTCCGTTAATAAAAGCTGGGCAATGGTTAGTTTCTCTGTTGGCGAAAAAGATACTCCGCTGGTTTGCTCCCCATCGCGGAGGGTAGTATCCATTATTTCAATATAGCGCTGGGCAACTGACATAATAAGTAAAGGGTATTTTTTAATACATGCTCTTCGCTGCGAATTGCTGTATTTCGTTCTTCATGGCTTGGAGATAATCGATATCGTCATAGCCATTGATCATATTATCTTTCTTGTAGCTGTTGATCGCAAAAGATTCACTTTCACCGGTAGCCACAATGGTAATGGTCTGCGCAGGGAGGTTGATTTCCACCTCCGCATTGGGGTTGCCCTCAATAGCAGTGAATATTTTATCCAGGAACTCAGCGCTCACCTGTACAGGGAGGATACCAATATTGAGCGAGTTGTTTTTGAAGATATCCGCAAAGAAGCTGGACACTACGCAACGGAATCCGTAATCGTAGATAGCCCATGCAGCGTGTTCACGGCTGCTGCCACTGCCGAAGTTCTTGCCCGCCACCAGGATCTTGCCGGTGTAGATGCTGTTATTAAGTACAAAGTCCTTGATAGGGGTGCCATCGGCATTGTAGCGCCAGTCGCGGAACAGGTTATCGCCAAAGCCTTTACGTTCAGTAGCTTTTAAAAAGCGGGCAGGAATGATCTGATCCGTGTCCACATTTTCAATCGGCATGGGAACAGCTGTACTGCGAAGTATGGTGAATTTATCGTAAGCCATTTTAAATAGTATCGTTTAAAGTTTTTAATTAATCAGCCAGCAGTACTCTTGGGTCTGTTACCACACCGGTTACTGCAGCAGCTGCTGCCACTAATGGGCTGGCCAGCAAGGTTCTGGAACCAGGTCCTTGTCTGCCTTCAAAGTTCCTGTTGCTGGTGCTTACTGCATACTTGCCGGCAGGAATCTTGTCATCATTCATTGCCAGACAGGCAGAACATCCTGGCTGACGCAGCTCGAATCCGGCCTGTGTCAGGATATCCAGTATACCTTCTTCCTTGATCTGTTGTTCTACGATATGAGAACCAGGTACGATCCAGGCAGTGATATGATCAGCTTTTTTCCGGCCTTTTACGATAGAGGCAAATGCACGGAAATCTTCAATACGACCATTGGTACAGCTACCGATGAATACATAGTCCACCTTTTTGCCCAACATTGGCTCCGCTTCATGAAAGCCCATATAGTTGAGCGACTTTTCGTAGCTGGCCTTGCTGCCACCTGCGTTCTGCGCGGTAGGGATATGTTGGGTAATACCCATGCCCATACCGGGGTTGGTACCGTAGGTGATCATTGGTTCTATGTCTGCTGCGTTGTAAGTATACTCGATATCAAATACAGCTCCTTCATCCGACTTTAAAGTCTTCCAGTAAGCCAGTGCTTTATCCCATGCTTCCCCTTTAGGTGCTTTTTCCCTGCCTTTGATATAAGCAAAGGTCGTTTCGTCCGGTGCAATGATACCACCACGGGCTCCCATTTCAATACTCATGTTGCACACCGTCATACGGCCTTCCATGCTCATGTTTTCAAACACTTCTCCGGCATATTCCACAAAATAGCCGGTAGCACCTGCTGCGGTGAGCTGGGAGATAATATAAAGGGTAACATCTTTAGGGGTAATGCCTTTGCCCAGTTTACCATTTACATTCACCCGCATCTTCTTAGGCTTGGGCTGCATGATGCATTGGGAAGAGAGTACCATTTCCACTTCGGAGGTACCGATACCAAAGGCAATCGCACCAAATGCGCCGTGTGTGGAAGTGTGAGAATCCCCACATACGATGGTCATACCAGGTAGGGTAATCCCGTTTTCCGGACCTACCACGTGTACAATACCATTCTTAGGATTGCCTAAACCCCAATGTGAGATACCATACTTAGCCGAATTGGTTTCCAATGCTTTAAGCTGGTTGGCAGAAAGTGGATCCTGAACGGGTAAGTGCTGGTTAATAGTAGGCGTATTATGATCGGCGGTGGCAAATGTTTTAGCTGGAAACATGGCCCCCAGGCCTCTGCTTTCTAATCCAAGGAAGGCTACCGGACTCGTTACTTCGTGAATAAAGTGCCGGTCAATAAAAAACACATCAGGGCCGTCTGCAATTTTCCTGACCACATGTGAGTCCCATACTTTGTCAAATAATGTAGTGGGTATTTTGCTCATTTTTTAGAATTTTATAAGGTAGCTGCTAAATTCTTAAAATATATCCATATATTCTGCATTTATTTCACATTTTTTCTAATAATAAGCGTAAGATTCCGGTAGACAGCCAGGGATGGGGCAATGAGGTTTAAGTGGGAGAGGCTGTGTAAATGATTGATAATTAAATTATTATGGGGTTATTAGTTGGCCGGAATGGTAAAGTCGCTTTCTTTTTAAGGGATTGGACAGCATGTTATTTAATAAAAATAAGGAGCCAATAACGAATTAGCTCCTTATAATCAATCAGTTAATTATTATAGTGATTTGCTTGCCTGCTTCAGAAAATCGGCGAGTTGCTTGTAATCTACTGCCTGATCCTTTAAAATGGTAGCCGTTTTCCTGTCGGGTGTAGCCATAGATTTAAAGAAGCCTTTGATCTCTTCCAGCTCCCCGGCATTAAAGATCATAAAAGAGATTTTGTCTTTAGCGGCATACACCACACAAGCATAATGCCCGTTTTTCAGATAATGAGGCTTGCCATATTGCATACGCTCTTCCACGTTAGGGATGGTTTTATAAATCATTTTACGGAGCGTATCACAAATTTTGATTTGCCATTCGGGTAGCTTTTCTATATAGGCTGTAACTTCCTGGTTCATGAGGTTGTATTTTATTTAGGGCAAACTTACTGCGCAGCATCCGTTTTAAAAGGGGGCTATTGCGACTACTTAGAGGGGTAAATGCGGTCAGTGGTCTTTAAATATTGTCTAGTTACTTTTTTGTAAATAGTATAACACTTTCCGTTAAAGTATAGTTATAGTGCCGGTGGGGCATTATATGAGCCGGATGAATGAATTACTTTTCCAGGGTGCAATTTTACACTGTGCCTGGAAAACATTCATCCTGCATCTATATGAAAAAGGCGTTGTCAGCAGCATTGGCAGAGCATCCAGTCATCACCCTGGCCAGGAAAGAGGAACAGTTGCAGGAGGTAGTGGTTAAAGCTAAAAATATTCCGCTGAAAACAGTAGGCAACACCACGAAGTCTAAGTTTATCAGTGTAGGTTTTCCCCTGCGCGACCTGGGCAGTGAGCTGGGGATAAAAGTAGCATTGGGGAAGAAGGATGTATTACTGCGTTCGCTTAATTTCAATATTTCGCAAAACAGCCTGGACACGGGTACTTTCAGGATAAACATCTATTCGATGAACAACGGTATGCCTGCGGAGAACTTATTGCAGCATAATATCATTACTACGATGGGCAACAAAACAGGGGCCTATAAGGTAGACCTCACTCCTTATCATTTGTTACTGCATGGAGATGTGTTGGTATCACTGGAATGGATAGCTGGTGCTACCAGTGCAAACCGTGGTGTGATCTTCTTCTCAGCCGGGTTTTTAAATTCCAGCACCTTCCACCGTAAAACGAGCGAAGCAACCTGGACACGTGCCAAGGGGCTGGGAGCAGGACTTAACCTGAGCGTACAGGCGGTGGAGTAAACCTTGCTATTGTACCGGTTATGCTACCATCGCAGCAACATTATTATTCAGCGATACCTTTGTTAATAGCGCTGAGCAGCGACTTAGCATCCCGGCTGTCCTGCTTCAATTCCCAGATCATAATACCACCCGCTTTGTTGGCTACGGCAAAGGCTACCTTTTTTTGCATGGTAGGGATGCCATTATAATAAATCTTGCCGCCACCAGCTACGGTCATTTCATCCTTAGTCTCAGCTCCGGGATATTGTACGATCAGGTCTTTGTAAAGTATATCTGAAGGTGCATTGGTACCAAACCCATAACCGTAGAAGGGCACCCCGATCAATAGCTTTTCTGCTGCCAGTTGGCGGGTTTTATGAAAGTAATTGAAATCATCCACGGCCATTTCGTAAGGGGAGTGTGGTCCCGGCTTGCTCACATTCCAGGGACCGGTTTTATCGTAAGACATGATATTCACAAAATCATATGCCTGCAACGTGCTGTCTGCTATTTTCCCCGCATTCCAGGAGGCCAGCGCGGCTGTCATCAGTTTCTGTCTGGCCCGGAGTACTTTTCCCAGCTCACTTACAAAGCTGGCATAGTTCGCATTGATCAGGTCATTTTCCAGGTCTATATCCACACCATCAAAACCATACTGTTCTGTCAGGGTAGCGATACCCGCAATCAAGGCCCCTCTTTTTTCCGGCATCAGCAATCCTGCCAGGTGAGCCGGAGGGCCACCACCACCGATAGACATAAACACCCTTACCTGGTTGTTATGTGCTTTCTCCACTACCTGTCGCACCGCCTCATTTATAGCAAACTGCCCCAAGGCGTCCGGATTAAAAAAGGCCAGGTTCAGGTCCGTAATCTTTGAAAAGTCTACAGTCGCCATATCCGTATGCCAGTTATTATTACTCATCAGGTAGCCTAATATCCGGAGCTTTGCGGGCGGATCTGGTTGCGGATCATTACCTGATGGCTTTCTGCATGCAAAAGTGATAGCAGCGGAAAGGATCAGGCCTGTTAATAACGTTAATCGGTTCATCGGGAGGGTTTTTAACCGGATAAAGGGTATATGCTCAAGTTAATATATTTATGCATATTTTTAGAGGGTAACATCTCTGAGCACAATCAACAAAGACATCTGCAGATGGTGTAAATTAATAACAACTTCATCAGCCAAAAACCAAAACGACATGAGCACAAAAATCAGGGCAGTGATTACCGGAGCTACCGGCATGGTAGGCGAAGGGGTATTGCAGGTATGTTTACAAAATCCGCAGGTGGAAGCGGTGCTGATCATCAACCGGAAACCTGCGGGGATATCTCATCCTAAACTGAAAGAAATTATTCACACCGACTTTTATGACCTGTCTCCCATAGCCTCCCAGCTTTCGGGATATAATGCCTGCTTCTTTTGCCTGGGGATTTCATCCGTAGGGCTGGATGCGGATGCTTATTATAAGACTACCTATACTTTAACCACGCATGTAGGCAGTTTACTGAGTGGCTTAAATCCTGATATGACCTTCTGCTATATTTCCGGTGCGGGCACAGATAGCAGCGAACAGGGCCGGAGCAGGTGGGCAAGGGTAAAAGGAAAAACAGAGAATGACCTGATGAAACTACCTTTCAAACAGGTGTATGCTGTTCGCCCGGGGTTTATTAAACCTATACCAGGGCAAACCAGGGTGAACCGTTGGTATAAATATATCAACTGGATGTTTCCGATAGGCCGGTCTTTATTCCCCGGTGGATTTTGCCGGGTGCAGGAACTGGCAGGGGCGATGATCTATGTGACAGGACATCCTTATGAGCATAAAATACTGGAAGGCAAAGACATTATAAAACTGGCCGCAATGGAAAATGCCGGTGAATAACATCCACCGGCATCTCTGGTATTAATGGGATGTACTATACCCAATGATTATTTCAAACGGTTAAAGCCCATGATCTGTCCTCCGTTTTTCAGTTGGAATACTTCCTGTGTTTTGCCGCTGTTTACATCCAGGCTCCACACACCGCTATAGGCTTCTGGTTTATCTTTGCTATTGTTGGATACAAAATAGATTTTGCCATTGTCAAAAAAGGGCTGCTGATAATTAAACCAGTTGTCTACCGGTACATCATTCAGGCGCTTAGCCTTTTTAGTAGTAGCATCAATCTCTGTCCAGTACCAGATATCATCCCGGTATTTAACCCCATGTCCGGCTTCATAATAACCGGTTGCGCGTGCACTAATCTTTGTATAAATCTTTCCGTTATGGGCAAACATCTGGTTGAAATCGCTGGGGTATTGATAGTCTTTGATGTTTAAAGCAAAATCCTTATCAAAAGTAGTAGCTCCTTTTTTTACCCGCAGGATTTTGGAAGGAGGCATACCATCCCGGTGGTGCATTTCACTGACTGCTGTTACGTACAGATCGCCGGTTACGGCATCCACATTCCATATAGGATGATCGCTGAAAAGACCCAGGCAGGCAGCATCCTTATAGCCGGTGATTCCTTCCAGTTTTTTAGCAGCCAGGTCGTATACCGCGAGGAATACAGAATCAAAAGCAGGATGGTCCTGCCAGTCATTAGCTACTTTTTTGCCAGTGCTGAACTGGATATCTACAAATAACTTTCCTTCTTTTTCTGCGATAATCAGTTGCCCGGCTGTTTCGTAAGGTGTATTACGGGATAAGGAACTAAAGTCTATTTCTCCCGTGCGCTGCATGGTGGAAGGGTTAAAAGTCTGGAGCTTTAAGTACTTGCCGTTTTCGCCTTTGCCCAGATCAAAATAGAATCCTTCTGTACTATTGCGCACATAAAAGTTACCATCTACTTTTCCGGCATTCTGTGGAGTAGCCAGAAAACCGCCACTGCTGATTTTACCATCTTCGGCTACCTTGTAATAAGAAATGCCGGACTCACCCTGATCGCCCTGTAAGCGGTAGATCCCGTTTTGATGGGTACGCCCACCGGCAGAATAAGCAATCTGATAAGGATTGGTAAGATTGGTAGCCGTGACTACACCTTTGGGCTGCCCTTTGGTAACATACATATTACCACCCCAACGATTGGTGGTATTATATATTACCCAGGAGGTTTTATCATTGCCCGGCTCTGGTTCTGGTGTTACATTGTTATCGTCGTTATTCTTGCTACATGCTGTAAATAGCATAGCACTTAAAAGAAGTGCACTCGTTGTTCTTAACATGTTGTATAGTTTATAATGATTATTGTTGTAATTGCCAGCCTAATTTTACATGAAAGTTTCTGCCAGGGCGTTGTACTTTAAAATTGTCGTACAGGTTTACATCTCCTATATTCCTGCATTCTGCACTGATGCTTATCCGCCTGTTCAGGAGGCGGTATACCGCTCCGGCAGCATGTTCCCATTGCCCGGTTCTGTTATCGTTAGGGATGATAGAGGTGGTACTGATCTTTTCCGGTTTGCCAAACAGTGGTGGTTCCAGGTCTCTGGGTATGGGCAACAGGAAAAAGCGGTGTACATAATTGATATAGTAATAAACCTCCAGTTGTTTGTAATGGAAGCGGGCGCTGGCATTGCCAAAGAGGAACGGGATATTGGGCACCCTGGACCTTTCCAGGTATTGCAGGCTGGGGTCGGGGATATCAACCCGTCGTATATCCTGGTAGGTGCCATTTAATCCCAGCGTCAATAATTTGAACGGCGTATACAGCACATCAAATTCTATCCCCTTTACTTTGGCATTGTCATAGTTGGTATACCGGCTGAAAGGGATGTCTGGCTCAATGAAAATGAGATTTTTTACATGACGGAGGAACAGGTTGGTTTGTACCTGCCAGGGGCCGGCATCGCTGTATTGTACCTGTAAATTAACGTTGTGGCTTTTCTCCGGTTGCAGCTGCATGTTCTCTTTTACCAGTTGCGCATCACCAAATACTTCATATTCTGAGGGCAGGCGTACTGCATATTCATAAGAGGCCTTTGCCAACCAGTTGTTGTGAAATTGATAACTGATAGCATCCAAAGCTCCCCAACTGCTGGTATTCATTTTTCCGTTTACACTTACGCCGAAGTTGTCAGTCGTGTAACCAGTTGTATAGAGGCGATAATATTTAACAGCTACATTGTTTTCTATTTTATGTTGTGCGAAAAAGGAGCGGAAATTAAGCCCGGTAACGCTTTTGCTATAGATGGCTGGTATTGTTAAAACATCCGTGACACCATCTGTATGTGATAAGGCACCGAGTGGATCTGTGCCCTTGCGCTGGCGGCGGGTAAGCACCTGGTTTAATTGCAGGCTATGCTGTTCATTGATCTTATAACCGGCATTGGCACGAACAGAATAGAAATGATAATTAAGCTGCTGATCATTACCGGTATTGATTTCCCCTTTGGGCATACGCCGGTTTAAAATACTGCCATCCCAGTTATACCGGGTAGTAGCAGTATCTACAAACCGGGTGTCAAAGAAGCTATAGATCAACGCTGCATCTAAATGGAGCCGTTGTTGTAATAATGCTTTCTGATAGCGGAACATAGACGTAACACCTAAATCTTCTCCAAAAGCCTGTCCATATACCTGGTGCATTCTGGCATCATGCTGGATAGCTTTGTAAAAGCTGGAGCCTATCAGCGTAAGACGGATGTCGTCAGCCCATGGTAAACGTTTCCAGCCGAGGTAGAATTCCCCATAAAAGGCATTGGCACCGTCATGGAAACGCTTAACACGCGTGGGCACCTGTTGTCCGGTTTCCGCATTAAATACCGGTGCCGTTACGTAGTAACTGTTATCCGTATAAGTGTGGGAAGCATTGATGCCTGCATATCTCTTCGTACTGTCATTCCCCAGGTATCCCGTGATGCTGGTGCGATGGGTATTAAAGGAACCATATTCATAGGAAACGTCCAACAGTGATTTTTTAGGGTGGGCGGTCACGAAATTAATACCACCGCCTAATGCGTCTGCACCCAGTGAAACCGGCATTACGCCTTTATATACCTCTATCCGGCTGAGCAGGTTGGAAGGGATGAGTCCCGGATCAAAGCCATGCCCAAAGATATCCAGGGGGATCCCGTCTTTAAACATCCGGATAGCTTCGCCCTGGAGGCCGTTTAAATTGATATTCACCTGGGAGCCGATGTTACCGTCAGTTCTCAGGCGTATGCCAGGAGCGCGGTTCAGCAAACCTATCACATCACTGCTTTGTCCATGTACAGCGCTGACATCGATGGCCTCCACTGTAAAAGAGGAGGCCTGTAGTTTTTTGACAGCGGTTTGAGAGGTGACGGTCACCGCTTTCAACTGACGGGAATATAGGTAAATGGTGTAAGTACTATCTTTTTCACAATTGAAATGCAGGGTATACTGCTTTGTTTCAAATTGCAGGGCGGTAATGGTGAGGTGATATTGGGCCGGAGGGATGTTTTTGAAGATGGCTATTCCATTTTTGTCTGTTACCGCTTGTGTTTTAGGTGTATTCACCAATACACTGGCATTCCTTACCGGCACCATGTTTTCATCTACCACCCGGATCTTCCAATCGCATGCAATGGCAGATAAGGAAAATGCAAGCAAAGGCAGGAGAGCAAAGGCTCTCCGTAAAATTGACGCTGTGATGACCATCTGGTACAATAAAATACTGTTTTTTTACGGCTGCAAAGTTTGGCATCTATGGCCAAATATGCTTGTGAAAGCGGGATTGTATTTTGTGAATTCGGGATATTTTAAGACGTGCATGATGGAGTTTACACTCAATGAGAACAACATACTTGAATTAGCCAGCCATTATAAGGTAAAGGATAATGTGATGCATTTTGATATTCCCGGCGGGCATGTGGGGTTTACAGAATATAAATCCAACCAGTTTAATGTATTGCAGGGGAGGTATGAAATGGAAACGGATTGTTTTATAGAAGACAGCACTTCAGGCCCCTCTATAGAAATGCAGTTTAATTTATCTGCCCCTATTGAATTTAGTATTTACCGGCAGGAAGAGATCCTGGCACCTGCGATGCATCACAATGTTATCAACCTGTGCGGGGAACGTACCACTATTGCCCTGGAAGGAAAAAAACATTACCAGACCTTTGATGTGCATCTGTCGCCCGCCTTCTTAACAAGATGGTATGGGCAATATGCGCTGCTGGATGAATTCCTGGATAAAGCAAATGCACAGGAACCAGCCCTGTTATTTAAAGATTATATGCCCATCACGCCTCAGATGCAGGTGATCATGAAAGAGATTGTGGAATGTGATTATAATACCTTTATCAGACAACTTTACATAGAGGCCAAAGTGCAGGAGCTGTTTGCCTTGCAACTGGACCTGGCCAGCTGTATGAAACAGATCGGCAAATCCCAGAGCATGCATGCGGCAGATAAAGAACGTATCTATGCTGCCAAAGCATATATAGAAGAAAACCTGGATACACCTTGCTCCATCATAGCCCTGGCACATAAAGTAGGGACCAACGATTTTAAGCTGAAAAAAGGATTCAAGGAATTGTTTGGCTCCACCGTGTTTGCCTACATGCAGCAATTACGGATGACGAAAGCCAGGGAATACCTGAACAACAGCAGTTTACCGCTGGATGAAATAGCAGCACTAACCGGCTATTCTAATGTAGCCAATTTTACCAACGCATTTAAAAAGCATTTTAACATCACCCCGGGTTCACTCAGAAAAGGATAGTATGCCTTTAAGAATACTTATACTACTCAATTATTAATGTAGTATATTGACCCCCGTCTTCATTTTATCAGTAAGCGAGGAACAATTCCACGGGAATGAGTGAAAAACTAATCAACGAGCAGGCATTGCTGCTGCAAACGGCAGCAGGAGATGAACGTGCCTTTTATGCGATAGTCAGGTACTATCATCCAAAAGTATTCTCTCATGCACTTACTTTCACCAAATCCTATCCGGAGGCAGAAGAGATCACACAGGACATCTTTCTGAAAGTATGGCAGCAGCGTGATCAGCTGCCGGAAGTAGTGAGCTTTAAAGATTATCTGTATATCCTGGGACGCAACCAGATCATTTCTGCTATGCGCAAGCGTGCTATGAAAACAGGGGAGGCGGAAGAAGACCCCCTGGAAAATATCCTGCTTCCAGACAAACAATACCAATATAAAGAGATTTATCAGCTGATCCTCGAAGGAGTAAAACTGCTTCCGCCACAACAGCGGGCCGCCTTTACCATGAGCCGCCTGGAACACCTCAGTCATGAACAGATAGCAGGAGAACTGAAGGTGTCCAAACATACGGTCAACTGGCACATTGTGCAGGCGCTGAACTTTTTAAGGGCCTACCTGGGCAAATATGCGGAGCACCTGGTGATTGTGCTGGCTCTCCAACAGCTTTTCTAGCAGGCCGCAAAAAAAGTTTACATTTTTTTTCATTTCCACCTATTATACCACCTTTCTGATAGCGTCTTTATAATAGAAGGGGCATTTTCTTCTTTTAAAATCAGCATTAACCGTAAAGCATGGAGTCTGTTCAGTTCAAAGAATTGGTAGAACAGTTGATCTCAGGAGCTATTACCCCGGAAGGGAAAAAGCAGTTCCTGGAATATGTTGACCAGCCGCAATACCGCGCGGAACTGGAAGCTATCTTACAGGAAGCCATGCGCACAGATAAATATGAAATGCAGGTAACACCTGCTTATACAGAACAGTTTATCGAAAAGCTGGTAGAAAAGATGCACACCGTTGAAGATACTCCGGTGCGCCCTATGTATGCCAGATGGAAATGGGGATGGGCAGCGGCTATTGCAGTCATATTGCTGGGCAGCGCCACATACTTCCTGTTGCAGCGTCCTGTGGCACCGGTAAAAGCGCCATTAGCTATCACCGATGTAGCACCTGGCAGTAATAAAGCGGTACTCACCCTGGGAGATGGATCTGTGGTAACACTGGATAGCGCGGGCAATAAAGTACTGCAACAGGGAGCTATCGCCATCCGTCAGCAGGGAGGCATCCTGCAATATGATGTACAGGAGCAAGCAGCATCCGCGAGTATTAATACGCTGGTAACACCCCGTGGCGGACAATATCAGCTGATCCTTCCGGATGGGAGTAAGGTATGGCTGAACGCGGCATCTTCCCTCCGGTATCCTACTGCATTTAATGAATCGGCCAGAACAGTAGAACTGCAAGGGGAGGCCTACTTTGAGATCAGCACACAAAAAACAGGCAATGGCGAAAAGGTGCCCTTTTTCGTAAAGACGGGAAAGATGGAGGTAGAAGTGTTGGGCACGCACTTTAATGTAATGGCTTATCCCGATGAGCAGGGAATCAGTACCACCCTGCTGGAAGGGGCGGTAAGACTGCGTAATGATAACATGAATGCCCTGATTAAACCAGGAGAGCAGGGGATTTTGGACAGCCGCACCAACGCATTTAAAGTACAGCCTGCCAATACGGATAAGATCATGTCCTGGAAAAACGGCATCTTCAATTTCCAGGATAATAACCTGGCAGAAGTGATGCGTCAGCTATCCCGCTGGTATGATATTGATGTCGTGTACGAAAAAGGAATCCCTGACATTGTGTTTGAAGGCCGGATGGGCCGGGATCTGAAACTGTCTGTTGTGCTGTCTTTCCTGGAAAAATCAGGCGTACATTTTAAGCTCCTGGATGAAAGGAAGCTGGTGGTAACACCTTAAACGATGTGTTTGCTATAGTTATGAAATAACCAACACCACGTTATACTACATGAAAAAACAACATTCCACGTCATTGTTAGCAATGGAGCACCATGCAGGGAAACGTCTGCAAGGGATCGCTTCTCTCACTTACACTGTGCGTATTTTAAAGGATCATCCCGGATAAAAGCGGGGAGTAATAATGTGTTGGACTGCAACGATTGTTATGCCTTCAGGGGTAATAATAAAAAACCGTTCCGGGTGGAGCCAGAACGGTGGATAGTTCAGTTAACACAATAAAATAATCAACGTTTCAGGCTAAATCACCTTATTTATTAACCAAATCTAATGCAAAGTTATGCAAATTACTGCGCTTTGTAAAGTCTGTTTATTGTCTGGAAGTGCCAGCAATGCCAACAGTCTTTCATTATCAACCAAAAGAGCTTGTTCCCGCTTTCTGAAGCACGGCGTGACAAAACGGGCTCAGGAAAGCGACCATCACAGCTTAACCAGGAAAATTGTAAATGTGATGAAATTAACCGCTTTGCTTCTGCTTGTGATGTGCCTGCAGGTGAGTGCCACCGGGGTAGCACAAACTGTTACACTCACGGGAAAGGATATACCTATTAAGAAAGTCTTTGCTGCCATCGAACAGCAAACGGGCTATATGGTGATCTACAACAAACGTTTACTGGAAAAGAGTAAACCGGTAACCTTGTCGGCGCACAATATGGCGCTGGCAGAATTTCTGGGTATCTCCCTGAAAGGGCAATCCCTGGAGTTTGAGATTTCCAATAAAACGATCCTCATCACACCACAGGCGAAGCGTACAGCCCCGGTGCAGCTGCCGCTGGAACCGGTATCCCTGGTCAAAGCTATTTCCGGTACGGTAACCAACACAGAAGGGCTGGCATTGATCGGGGCCAGCATCAAATTGAAAGGGTCTTCTACAGGTACCAATACCAATGAGTCCGGACATTTTACCATCAATGCGCAACCCGGGCAAACATTGGTGGTGTCATACATCGGCTATATGGATAAAGAGGTGACCGTGCCTGCTGGCAATGGGCCGCTGAACGTGATCCTGGAAGAAAAGATCAGCAACATGGGAGAAGTAGTGGTAGTAGCCTATGGTAGTCAGAAGAAAGCCAGTGTTACAGGTGCGATCGCCTCTATCCAGACCAAAGAAATCAAACAAAGTCCTGCGGCCAACCTGGCAGTATCCCTGGCAGGCCGCTTACCGGGCTTAACGAGTATACAACGGAGTGGTGAGCCCGGCCGTGATGTAACGCAACTGTTTATACGCGGACAAGGCACGGTGAATGCACAATCGCCCATTGTACTGATCGATGGGATAGAACGTGATCTTACTTATATCGATCCCAATGAAGTAGAGTCGGTGACCATCCTGAAAGATGCTTCTTCTACGGCTATATTCGGAGTAAGAGGAGCCAACGGCGTGGTACTGGTTACTACCAAACGCGGTACTTCTGCCACACCGGAAATTAATTTCACGGCAGAAGCCGGTGCCCAGGATTTTACCCGCCTGATCTCTACGGTACGCTCTTACGACTATGCCATGCTGAGAAACCTGGCACAGACCAATGACGGCCTGGGGCCTGCTTACACACCGGAACAGCTGGAGCATTTTAAAAACGGGGATGATCCACTGCATTATCCGGACACCGACTGGCGTGGTATTATTCTCAAAAACCAGTCGCTCCAACAGCGGTATAACCTGAATATCTCCGGTGCCAGCAAAACCATGCGGTACTTTGTAAATGCCGGTTATCTTAACCAGGGCGGGCAATTCCGCGTGGAAAAAGGACTACCCTATGATCCGGGCTTTTCGCTCAAGCGATATAACTTCCGTTCCAATATTGATGTGCAGCTGAATAAAACATTGTCGGCTTTTTTAAATGTAGCGGGGTACCTGGAAAAACAGAACATGCCTAATCCTAATGGTAATGCGGATAATTCACCTGCCCTGAATATCCTGGCCAGTATGATCTACCTGCCTTCTACTGTACCTGGGCCTACTACACCAGATGGGGATGTATTGTCCTCTCCGGTAGAGCTGCTGCCTGCCTTCGGAAAGCTGAACCGCTCCGGGTATATTCAGCAAAGCAGGACCAACGTATTGGCCAGCTATGGCATGGAACAAAAGCTGAACTTTATTACCGATGGGCTGTCTGTTAAAGCGGTGATCTCTTTCGATTCCAAGTCGGTCAATAACCTGCTGGCACAAAAAAGTTATGCGGTATACACCCAGGAAATCCAACCGGGCAGCAATGGACAGGATTCTGCTTTCTACCGGTTGATGGGAGATACCCGTAATACACCACTTAGTATCAGCGGACAAAAATCGTATGTAACGCTTTCCAACGTACAGGGATACCTGAACTACGATAAAAAATTCGGTAAGCATGATGTGTCGGGATTGCTCCTGTATCAGCGTCAGCAAACGGTGTCTAATGAGGAACTGCCTTATAACCTGATCGGCTACTCCTCCCGCATCAAGTATGGCTATAACAATAAATACTTCGCAGAATTTAATGCAGGCTACAACGGCTCCGAGCAGTTTGTGAAAGGCAGCCGCTTTGGTTTCTTCCCGGCAGTATCTGCCGCCTGGCTGGCATCCGGCGAACCCTTCCTGGCGGATAATAAAGTGGTAACATTATTGAAAATAAGAGGGTCTTATGGTAAGGTGGGTAATGACCGCATTGGTGGCAGAAGGTTCCTGTACCTGGATGATATCCAGGTAACCGGTGGTGGTATTTCTCCCAGCCTGGGCCGTGGGCAAAAGATCAATATTGCACTCCTGAAAAATGAAGCCCTGCAATGGGAAGTAGCACAGAAAGCAAATGTAGGCATAGAAGTGGGGTTGTTTAATTCCCTGACCCTGATGGTAGATGTATTTACAGAAAGGAGGGATAACATCCTGAGAACAAGGGGTACTATTCCAAGGATCAACGGATTCCCCAACAGTGTGATCCCGCCGGTAAACCTGGGTATTGTAGAAAACAAAGGATATGAAATTGAGTTGAACTACCGCAAGGCCTTTAGCAAAGACCTGTCCCTGATGGCCAAGGTGAATCTGAACTATGCAAGAAACAAACAGCTGTTTGCCGATGAACCACAACTGCCAAAGGATTATGCTTACCGGTATCGTGAAACAGATTTCCGTATCGGACAACTGTTTGGATATATCGTAGACCGCTTCTTTGAAAGTGAGGAAGACATTGCCAAGTCGCCCGAACAAAACGTAGGACGCGCCCCCAAGCCAGGTGACTTTAAATACAAAGATCTAAATGGCGACGGGGTAGTGAACGAAAAAGACCAGGCACCCATTGGGTATTCCAATGTGCCGGAATATGCATTTGGTACGGCGTTTAGCATTACCTACAAGAACTTTGATCTGAGTGCATTATTCCAGGGTGTTTCCAATGTGACCAACTTCTATAACAGTTATGGTACTTTTCCGATACTGAATTATATAGACCGGCACAACTATAGCTGGACACCTGAAAGAGCCGCCGCCGGAGAAAAGATCCTGTATCCGCGTTTAAGCACTACGCCTTCTCCCAGTGAAATTTCTAATACCTTCTTTACCATTGATGCCAGTTACCTGCGCCTGAAAAACCTGGAGTTGGGATACCGTATCCCTGCTACCTGGGCTGACAAAATAGGCGCCAAGGGTGGACGGTTTTATGCAAACGGGTTGAACCTCTTTACGTGGGATAGATTGCCTACAAAAGACCTGGATCCGGAAATGACCTACAACCTGTCGTATCCCATTTTACGGGTGATCAATTTTGGTGTAAATGTAACGTTCTAACTCTCAAAGTTTACAAGATGAAAAAGTCGATAATATGCCTGTTCTTGTGCTTCCTGGTGATTGGCTGCAAAAAGAATCCGCTTGATATAACACCGGATGGAAAGATATCTATGAAAGATGTTTTTTCCGACCAGGTACGTACAGAAGCATTTTTAAATACGATCTATGGCTTTATTCCATATTACTATACCGCTTATCAGGAATGGTCTTTCCTGGCAGGCGCTACCGATGAAGCCCAGGATGCAGAGGTGGGTAATAACCCCGGTGTAGTATGGGATTGGATCACCGGGCGGTTAACGCCCAGCTTTGATCCGTTGGCAGCAGGGGTGGATGGCACCGTAAATCAATATCCTACCTTCTGGTCAGGGATTGGTTATGCCAATATCTTCCTGCAAAACATTGATAATGCTACCGTAAAAGGGGAGCAATTTAAAAGCAGGCTGAAAGGTGAAGCACAATTGTTGCGTGCTTTCTTTTACCTGGAGCTTGTCAAGAAATATGGTGCTATGCCGGTGGCAGACAAGCCCTTTGATAATGACTTTAACTATACGGGTTTAAAGAGAGGCACTTTCCAGGAATGTGTGGATTTTATTGTAAAAGATTGTGACGCCGTAATTGCTAATCCTAATATGCCCCTGCGTATTACGATAGAGAATGAAAGGGTGCGTTTCAGCAAGGCAATAGCGTATGCTATTAAATCGGAAGCGTTGTTGTACAATGCCAGTCCACTGTGGAACCCAACCAATGATGCAGCGAAATGGCAGGCAGCTGCCGCAGGCTCTAAAGAAGCGCTGACAGCCCTTACCGCAGGTGGTAATTATAAACTGGCAGATGATTATGGGAATTATTTCCTGAACAATGCCGACTTTGCGGTAGTACCCAGGGACCGGGAAACTATTTATGAAAGGCGTAGTGCCTTCCCCGGTAGCGTGATGAACGTACCCAGTAAAGGAGGGATCTGGAAGTTAGGCGCTTGTCCCAGCCAGGAGTTGGTAGATAGCTATGATATGCAGGCCACCGGAGAACCAGCGATCACTGGCTATGAAGATGCGGATCATCTGAAACCTATTATCAACCCAGCTTCCGGCTATGATCCGGCCAAGCCTTATGAAGGCCGTGACCCCCGGTTTTATGCTACGGTATGGTACAATGGTGCATTGTATGACAATATCAACGGCAACGTACATACGGTAGCTACCTATGCGGGCGGTGGTGATCAGTTGATCAAATCACCCCCAAATCGTACCAATACTCATACGGGGTATTACCTGCGTAAGTTCCTTGATCCTAAACTACCTACCGGGCAAGACCAGGTTTCTGGCTGGAAGAAATACCGGTTGGCCGAGATTTATCTCAACCTGGCAGAAGCAGAAAACGAAGCCAATGGCCCTACAGCGGTAGCGCTGGATGCAGTGAATGCCATCCGTAGAAGAGCGCAGATGCCTGACCTGGGCGGGTTGGATAAGGAAGCTCTTCGGGAAAGGATTCGCCGTGAACGTCGGGTGGAACTGGCCATTGAAGAACACCGTTTCTGGGATGTGAGAAGATGGAAGATCCTCGATAAAACGGATAAACTGGTAACAGGTATGGAAGTGATCAAAAATCCTGACAACAGCTTTAGCTATAAACGTTTTGTAACAGAACGCCGCAATGCCTGGCAGGATAAGTTCCGGATCTTCCCGATCCCGATTGCGGATGCTTCCATCGTGCCCGATTTCTCGGAAAATCAAAACCCGGGTTGGTAAAAAGATAATACCCTATTTTGAAATGATTAAACGTATTCCACATGAAATGGTTACTGTTTTATAGTGTTTTCTCCGGTATCGTATCCGGAGCATATTGTCAACATACTGCTACACAACCGGCAGCGGTGAATATTACCGTAGACGTGGCAAAGCCAGCAGGTCAAAAGATCAGGAATGTTTTCTCTGATCTTAATTTCTGGGATTTCAGGTTTGAATGGATGGATAAAGCGGCCGATAAGCCGGCTGGTTTTTTCAAAGAGCATTACCCCTTTGTACAGCACGTGCAGATCATGACAGCTACCGGAGGTAGTCCGGAAAGAGACCTGTTTGTAGATCCTGCCAACCGGGCAGTACTGACCGACTATAATTTTAAGCCCCTCGTTGCCGCCATCCACAATGTGCTCCGGCAGGGATTGAAACCGATGATCAAAACAGGCAGCGTACCTTCCAAGTTCGCTGCCCAACCCAAGATTGGCTTCTTTGGTGTGAATGTACGTCCACCGGCAGATTATAACGCGTACCATGATTACATTAAAGCACTGGCCGATACGGTGGTGAAAGTATTTGGCCGCCAGGAAGTAAATACCTGGTCATGGGGCGTACTTACCGAGTATGAAAACAAGGACTGGTTTGCGGCAGAAGGAGATGATCCGGAAGCGACCAAAATTGCTTATTTCAAGTTGTATGATTATACGGTAGCCGCATTGCAATCGGTGATTGGAGCAAAAAATCTAAAAGTAGGTGCACACAGTATGAGCGCTATCCCGGGACTATGGGATGAGCTGGAATTTATTGACCATGTGGCCAAAGGCACCAATTATAAAACAGGTAAAAAGGGCACACAGATCAATTTCCTCTGTGCTTCCTTTTATGAATTAAGCCCGGGCGTATTGGTTGACAAGGGCTTTACACTGGCGGGCGTATTGAATCACCTGCGCAATCGTGCGGAGCAAAACGGGCTGCACGGACTGGAATACGGTATTGATGAAGGCCGGATCCTGAATGGTCCGCCGGATGACAAGCGTGACCTGACTTCGCGGGTGGTGGGCTTCAGTTACCAGGGAGCTTCTGATGCGCGGATGTTTAAAACCATGTCTGATATCAACGCCCATTGGTTTTCGGGTTGGAGCCTTACTACCAAAGGTATCTGGGAAGGCTTGCTGCCGGTAGGTACCCACGTGGCAGCATTGGGATACAAAATGATGGGCAATCAGCGCCTTGGAGTAGCCGTAAGCGGTACACCGGCAGATACCGCCAATAAAGTAGACGCCATGGCCAGCTATGATAAAAAATCCGGTACAGTACGCGTCCTGTTGTATAATTTTAACAACAATATGCACAGTGCCTCTGCTGAAAATACCGTGGTCACCCTTCGCAATGTTAGCGCAGCGGCGGGCAAAACCGTACAGGTAAAACAATGGACAGTAGATGATACCCATGGCAATTTCTGGCCCACCTGGTGGAAGGATATGAATGCGCAGGGAATCACGAATGACGATTTTGTATGGTCTAAGTATTCTATTGACTTGCCGTCCAATATGCGCACCCAGTCGGCCAAAGATTTCTGGAACAGCAAAGAACCAGGATATTACCAACTGACAAAGCTGGAACCCGTAACGCAGACAGTAGCGGTGAAAAATAATACCCTGGTGCTGCCCGTCACCCTGGCACATCATGGCGTTACTTTCTATGAAATCACAAACGTTAAATAACCGATGGATGAAAAAGATATTTTATGCCACTTTGTTAACAGCAGGGATTGCCGCTACCGGACTAACGGGATGCAGCTCTAAAAAGCTGGAAGCCAATAAAATTCCTGATGCGGCATTGGGCCTGTCAGTAAGGGCAGACGGGACTTTACTCCTCAAAGGAAAGCCTTATCGTGCAGTAGGGGTTAACTACTTTAATGCTTTTAGCCGTACATTGGAACCCGGTGCGTGGAATGATACTTCTTACAGAAAGGGATTCCGCTACCTCAAAGCCCGCAGCATACCCTTTGTACGCTTTATGTGCAGTGGTTTCTGGCCGGTTAATTTTAAACTATACCAAAATAATAAGGACCAGTATTTTAAGAACCTGGATGCCTTTGTGAAAGCGGCAGAAGAGCTGGAGATCGGATTAATTCCTTCCCTATTCTGGAACCACAGCACCATCCCTGATTTATTGGGAGAACCGGTGGGGCAGTGGGGCAACAAGGACAGTAAAACGAATGCCTTTATGCGTCAATATGTACAAGAGGTGGTAACCCGTTATAAAAACTCCCCGGCTATCTGGGGATGGGAATTCGGGAATGAACTGAACCTGGTAACAGACCTGCCGGGTGATGATGCCAACCTGCCGCAGATTGCGGTAGAAGTAGGTACGCCGCCTACGCGCAGCAAAGCCGACAAACTGAGCACACAAGACTTACAAGTGGCACTAACAGAATTTGGAAAAGCAGTACGCCTGTATGATACCAATCGCATCATCGTGAGCGGTAATGCCAATCCACGCCCCAGTGCCTACCACCTGCATACAGTGAAGAACTGGGACAAAGACTCCCAGGAGCAATATGCGGAGATGCTGGCCATTCAAAATCCTGGCCCGGTAAATACCATTTCTATTCATCACTACCCCGATAATGCGCTGGCTTATTTTGCTGACTTCCCTGCTTCTCTTAAAGAGATCATCCGGGTTACGATGGAAGATGCGGTGAAACTGAAAAAGCCGTTGTTCATCGGTGAGTTTGGGGCACAGGAACAAATACTGGGTACTGGTGTAGCTAATAAAAATTATACAGAACTGCTGGATGGTATTGAAACGTATAAGGTGCCACTGGCAGCCATGTGGGTATTTGATTATCCGCCTCATGATGCAGAAAACGGTATCAATGCAGGACCAGATAATGGTCCGCGGGAATACATGCTGCAAGCCATTAAGGAACTGAATGAAAGAACCTGGCAGTCAAACAATTAATTATCATACTATTCTATCCACCTGAAAATATGTAATCCATGATCAAACGAACAAGCACCTTTTTTATAGGCCTCTTGATAATCTGCGGGGTTCTTTTAATAGGCTTCTTAATATTATTCGGGGTTGTTTCCTGTAATTCGGGCAATAGCACCAAGGAATCAACTTCCTCCAAAGACAGCACGGCAACAGCAGTAGGCTGGAAGGTAGCTACCATAGCTTACACGTTCCGCAACTTTACCTTTTTTGAAGCCGTAGTGAAAGCAAAAGAGCTGGGGCTGAATTATATTGGCGGCTATCCGGGACAAGTCATCGGCGGCGGACTGGAAGGCAACATGGACTACACCATCGATAGCAGTAAACAACGTAAGATCCTGGCCTACCTGGCAGAACAGGGTGTGAAGCTCATTGACTTCGGTGTAGTAACCCCGGAAACACCCGCGCAATGGCGGCAGTTGTTTGAGTTTGCCAAAGCAATGGATATTACCAACATTGTATCAGAACCACACCCGGATCAGCTGGACATGGTATCTAAATTGTGCGATGAGTTCCAGATCGGTGTAGCTATTCATAATCATCCGGCACCATCCCATTACTGGAATCCGGATACTTTGCTGGCAGCTATTGCCGGTAAGAGTGCCCGCATTGGTGCCTGTGCAGATGTAGGTCACTGGGTAAGATCAGGATTGAACCCAATAGAGAGCCTGAAAAAACTGGATGGCCATATCCTGGAACTGCACTTTAAAGATGAATCAGCAAAAAGTAAAGATGCCGAAGATGTAGTATGGGGTACAGGTGTGTCTGATGTAAAAGGTATGCTGGAAGAATTGCATCGTCAAAAATTCACCGGTTTTCTTTCCATTGAATATGAAAGCAAGCCGGAAGATAATATGAAAGAGATCGCTGCCAGCCTGGGGTATTACCAGCAGGTGGTAGACAGTTTAAAATAGAATAAACCTTATACCGGGATTAAGTTATGAATGGAAAGCACAAAGAAGACGCCTTCCTCGCTGTGGAAATCGGCGGCAGTAAGTTACAGCTGGTAGCCTATGATGCCGCCGCACAGGTGCTGGAAAAGCGGCGTTTTGCAGTGGCCAGGGAGCTGGGCGCTGCCGGGATCAGAAAACAACTGGAAGAGGTGTTGCCGCTGATGCGGCAGCAGTTCAACCTGCAAGCCACCGGCGTAGGCTTTGGCGGGCCGGTCAACAGGGGGGCAGGTACCATCGGCGTATCCCACCAGATTGATGGCTGGTCAGGATTTCCGCTGGCCGACTGGATGAGGGAACTGACCAACACACCAGTGTTCATTGAAAATGATGCTAATACGGCTGCACTGGGTGAAGCCGTATATGGGGCAGGGACAGGTTATAATACCGTTTTTTATTCCAATATTGGCAGCGGTATCGGCGGTGGACTGGTACAACACAAAGAACTGTATCACGGTAAATACCCGGGAGAAGTAGAGATTGGTCACCTGCGTATGACAGTAGACGGTACCACGCTGGAACAACAATGTTGCGGCTGGGCCATCGATGCGATGGTAAAGGCGGCGGTACAAAAACACCCGAACGGTATTCTGGCAGGACTGGTCGCTAACGGGCCCGCAGGAAGCGAAGCACGTTTTCTGCCTCCGGCTATCCAGCAGCATTGCCCGGATGCACAGGCTATCCTGGATTATATCACTACCCAACTGGCCTGGGCTTTATCGCATGTGGTGCATTTATTCCATCCCGATATTATCATCCTGGGTGGTGGTATTTCGCTGATAGGAGAACCGCTCAGCAGTAGTATCAATAACAAACTTCCGGGCTTTGTGATGAAAGCATTTCACCCGGTACCGCAAGTGGTGCTGGCCGGATTGGGAGAGGATGTAGTGCCAATGGGTGCACTTGCCATGATCTTATAAATACAAATCATTCAGACTAATAAATTTCTACAAAAAATGGAATCTTACGTTCAAAGTTATATCCAGCAACATCAGAAAACACTGGAAACGATCCCTGCCGACAAAGTAGCTGGTATAATTGAAAAGTTCAGAGAAGCCTTAAAAGAAGACCGCCAGATCTTTGTGATCGGCAATGGTGGCAGCGCTGCCAATGCCAGCCACTTTGTAACCGATCTGGGAAAAGGCGCTTCTGATAAAACATACAGACGTTTCCGTTGCCTGTCGCTCAACGACAATGTAAGCTGGATTACCGCACTGGGCAATGATTACAGCTATGATGATGTATTTGCCATGCAGTTGGCAAACTATGGCCGTCCGGGCGATCTGCTTTTCAGTATGAGCGTAAGCGGTAATTCTCCCAACCTGGTAAAAGCCATGCAGATGGCTAAAAAGCTGGGTATGTACAGTATCTCCCTGGTAGGTGGCAAAGTAGGCACCCTGGGCAAGGAGTCGGACTATCCGGTAATCATTGACGACCTGCACTACGGCAGGGTAGAAGATGCGCACATGGGTATCTGCCATATTATCTGCTATGCATTTATGGAAGATGCTACGCTGCAACAACCTTAACAGCGCTAAAAGCAAATAGCAAATGAACACACTATTATTGCTATGGTTGGGCATTACTTCCCAACCTAAGGCTATGCCTTTGCCCTTACCGGAACCGGTACGGCTCCAATGCGAATACCTGGTAAACCCGTTAGGGATAGATGCCGCACATCCGCGCCTTGCCTGGCAACTGGAAGACAACCGTCAGAGCGCTGTACAAACCGCCTGGCAATTGTCCGTAGGTACGGATTCGCTGAGTGTAGCGGCAGGAAAAGGGAACAGCTGGCAAACGGGCAAAACGCTCTCTGATCAACAACGGGTAGTATACGCAGGAAAACCGCTACAGCCCTTCACTAAATATTACTGGCGTGTAACCCTGTGGGATAAAGATGGTAAGCCATCAACAGGGAGTGCGGTGGCCAGCTTTGAAACGGGCATGATGCGGGAAGAAAACTGGAAAGGTTTCTGGATCAGCGATTCCCGTGATGTGAACGAAAAGAAAGCTCCTTACTTCCGCAAGCAGATCCGCCTGAACAAACCGGTAAAATCTGCCAGGGCATACATCGCAGCAGGGGGATTGTATGAATTGTATATCAACGGGGCAAACATAGGTGATCAGCGCCTCAATCCCATGATGACACGGTACGACCGCCGTACCCTCTATCTCACTTATGATGTTACGCCACAGTTGCGTAATGGCGATAATACCATTGGTGTGTTGCTGGGTAATGGGTGGTATAATCATCAACCCGCCACAGAGGGTTGGTACTTTAATGCGGCTCCCTGGAGAAACCGTCCTACCTACTGTTTAAACCTGCGGGTAACGTATGAAGATGGTACAGTGGAAACGATCTCTACCGACAAAACCTGGAAAACATCTTTCGGTGGATTGGTATACAGTAATATCTACACTGCCGATCATTATGATGCACGGCAGGAACAGGAAGGCTGGAATAAGAATGGATTTGATGATGCCAAATGGAAAGAAGTAGTATACCGTTCTGCACCTTCCCCACATATCGTAGCACAAGCCATGCAGCCTATCCGCTATGTGGAAACAATTCATCCAAAAAGCGTTAAGAAGATCAACGATACCGTGTATCTGTTTGATCTGGGAAGAAACATTGCAGGGGTGAGCCGCATTACGGTGAGCGGTAAGGCAGGTACCACACTGCGCCTAAAGCATACCGAACGGCTGGACAAGAATGGCCGTGCCGATATGTCCAACATTGGTTTGTATCATCATCCTACTGATGCTTCTGATCCTTTCCAGGTAGATTTCTTTACCCTGAGTGGCAAAGGCACGGAATCTTTTACCACGCTATTTGGTTACAAAGGATTCCAGTACGTAGAAGTATCAGCAGATGCGCCGGTAGAACTGAACGCACAAAGCATTACCGGCTATTTCATGCACAGCGATGTGCCACCGGTAGGAAAGATCAGCTCTTCCAACCCCGTGCTTGACAAAATATGGTGGGCTAATAACAATTCCTACCTGAGTAACCTGTACGGCTATCCCACGGACTGCCCGCAACGGGAAAAGAACGGTTGGACCGGTGATGCCAACATTGCTATTGAAACCGGGCTATATAGTTTTGACGGGATCACGGTGTATGAAAAGTGGATGGCAGACCACCGCGATGAGCAGTTGCCCAACGGTGTGCTCCCCGCTATCATTCCCACCAGCGGATGGGGATATGAGTGGGCCAATGGACCCGACTGGACCAGCACCATTGCCATCATCCCCTGGAACATTTACCTGTTTTATGGTGATACCAAAATTCTGGAAGATAACTATGACAACCTGCGCCGGTATGTGAACTATATTCAAACCATCAGCCCCGATGGATTGACCACCTGGGGGCTGGGCGACTGGGTACCTGTAAAGTCTGTAGCCAATATGGAGCTGACTTCTTCCGCCTTTTACTTTACCGATGCCAGCATCCTGGCAAAGATTGCTAAGGTGCTGGGTAGGGAAGACGATTACCGCACTTATAAGGCATTGGCACAAAAGATAAAAGCAGCCATCAATAAAAAATTCCTGAACACTACTACAGGCATCTATGCTTCGGGATTACAAACCGAGCAAAGTGTACCGCTTCACCAGGGATTGGTACCGGAGGAACTGAAAAGTAAAGTAGTGGAGCAGTTGGCCAAAAGGGTGGCAGCAGATAATTATCACCTGGATGTAGGTATCCTGGGAGCAAAAGCCATCCTCAATGCACTGAGTGAAAACGGCTATGCCGATGTAGCCTATACACTGGCTGCACAGGAAACTTATCCTTCCTGGGGATGGTGGATTGTAAACGGGGCCACTACCTTTTATGAAAACTGGAAGATAGATGCCGCGCGTGATATCTCCATGAATCATGTGATGTTTGGCGAAGTAGCCGCCTGGCTGTATAAGGGTCCGGGAGGCATAAAGCCGGATCCCCGTCAGCCTGGATTCCGCAACGTGTTGCTGCAACCGCATTTTGTAAAAGGACTGGACCACTTTGAAGCCCGGCATACAAGTCCTTATGGCGAAATCGTTTCTTCGTGGAAAAGGGAAGGAGGTGCAGTGATGTATGAGGTGACCATACCACCCAATGCCACCGGAGAAGTATTTATGCAGCCCGGGCAAAAATGGTATGAAAAGGAAAAGCAGCTGAACACAGCTGGTACGGTGAAACTGAAAGCAGGCCATTACCAGTTTGTGATCCTGTAAGGTATTTCACCGAAAGAAGTATCTCCCAAGGAAACAATTATAACGGCTGCTGCTGCGAAGGCAGTTTTACTAAGGTGTGCCGTTGGTAGTGTGTTTTCAGGGTGTGGAACTTTCTTGCCTTATCCCTTTTACTTGCTATTTTTATTTACTATTTTACGGTGTTTTCGGATATAAACCGGCGCATCCACGTAATAATTATTAAAACCAGGTACTCATGGAACGTAGAGCAGCGATTAAAAATTTATTGATTATAGCAGGGGGGATCGCTTTATTACCATCCTGTGCAGAGGAGCCAGGGAAGGCCTCTATTCAATTAACCCATCTGGATATCAGTGCCGATCAGGAAGCGCTATTGGCCGAGATTGCCGAAACTTTCATTCCCAAAACCGATGGACCGGGTGCAAAGGAACTCAACCTGCATTTGTTTACTTTAAAAATGGTGGATGATTGCCATGGTAAAGACGACCAGGATAGTTTTGTGAAAGGTTTGAATAAGATAAACCAGCTGGCAAAAGATAAGCATCAGCAACCATTTGCCAAATGCACCCCGGAGCAGCGCAGCCAGTTGCTCACCGCAGCCATGCAGGAAGAACAAACACCCAAGGAGATTAAGACCATGTTGGAGATCAGCAAGCACCGGGTGATCCAGGGATTTACAAATTCCAAATATGTGATGACGGATCTGAACAAGTATGAGTTGGTACCTGGCAGGTACAATGGTTATTTCCCGGTAAAGCAAGCTTAATCACACTATCAAGAGGAACATCATGGCAAATTTAAATATAAAGAGTATTCAGGACCGCACGTTTGATGCGATTGTAATAGGATCAGGGATCAGCGGCGGCTGGTCGGCCAAGGAGCTGACAGAAAAAGGATTAAAAACACTGGTGCTGGAAAGGGGCCGGGATGTAAAGCACATCAAGGATTATCCTACCACCAGTTTGCTGCCGTATGAGTTTGAACACCGGGGCGAATTGCCGTTGGCGGTCAAAGAAGCATCACCCATTGCCAGCCGCTGCTATGCTTTTCAGGAAGATGCAGCGCACTTTTTTGTAAAAGATAAAGAGCATCCTTATATACAGGACAAACCATTTGACTGGATCCGTGGTTACCAGGTGGGCGGTAAGTCACTGTTATGGGCCAGACAAACACAGCGCTGGAGCGACTTCGATTTTGAAGGACCTGCCCGCGATGGTTTTGCAGTGGATTGGCCCATCCGTTATAAAGACATTGCGCCGTGGTATAGCTATGTAGAAAAATTTGCAGGCATTGCCGGAAATAGGGACGGCTTAAAAGAACTGCCTGATGGCGAGTTTCTGCCAGCTTATCCATTTAATGCCGTGGAAGATTATTTCCGGGAGCAGGTTAATAAAAAATACCAGGGCCGTCATGTGATCCGGGCACGTGCCGCGCATTTATCGCAGCCACAGCCTATCCACCTGGAGCAGGGGCGCGGTAAGTGTCAGAACAGGGTATTATGCCAGCGCGGATGTCCGTTTGGCGGGTACTTTAGTAGCAATGCCTCTACTATTCCCTGGGCACAGAAAACAGGTAATCTTACGCTGCGTCCATTTTCCGTAGTACATTCTATCATCTATGATGAAAAGCTGGGAAAAGCTACCGGTGTAAAGGTGATAGATACTAATACCAAAGAGGAAATAGAATACTTTGCCAAAGTGATCTTTGTAAATGCAGCGGCGATTAATACTAATATCATCCTGCTCAATTCTATCTCCAATCGTTTCCCACAGGGGTTGGGTAATGACAGTGGTGTATTGGGTAAGTATGTAGCCTTCCACCATTATGGGGGCAGTGTATCCGGCAGGTATGAAGGTGATTTGGATAAATTTACGGTAGATGGCCGTAATCCGGCGGGTTGTTATATCCCCCGGTTCAGGAATGTGTACAAACAGGAAACTAAATTTCTGCGCGGTTATGCAGCAGGCTTTGGCGCAGGCCGTGGTACGCATAGCGATACCGGCGCGATGGGCGCATCGTTGAAAGAAAGCTTATTGAACCCCAAGCTGGGATCATGGGGCGTAGGATCGCATATGATGGGAGAAACCATTCCCAAGGAAGAGAGTTACATCAAGCTGGACAAGGACCAGAAAGATGACTGGGGTGTGCCGTTGGCAAAGATCTCGGTTGACTTTGATGATAATGATAAGCAGATGCTGAACGATTATTTTGAGCAGCTTTCTGAAATGTTTACCAATGCAGGATTTAAAGACGTACAGTCGCACCGGTGGGAGCGTGCTCCAGGCCTGGATATTCATGAAATGGGCGGTGTACGGATGGGGCATGATCCCAAAACGTCTATGCTCAACAGTTGGAATCAGCTGCATGCATGCAAGAATGTGTTTGTAACAGATGGCGCCTGCATGACTTCCACCTCTACACAAAATCCATCACTTACGTATATGGCCTTTTCGGCCCGGTCTGCTAATTATGCTGTGGAGGAGCTGAAGAAGGGGAATCTGTAATTGAGGGATACATCTTCTAAACAGTTACCTATGAACGTATTCCACTATGCCCTGCCTGTATTGGCAGCAGGTGTACTCTTGTCGTGTCAGTCCAACCGTGCTTCCCAGGCAGCGGTAGTATTGACGGAAGAAGAAAAGCATTTGCCGGAAAATGCCCTCTATGGCCTCCAGGCAGCAGCAAACTTACAGGTAGGCCTTTTTGCACATGAGCCAATGCTCGTCAATCCCACCAATATAGATATAGATGCCAAAGGCCGGGTATGGGTATGCGAAGGATTTAATTACCGCAATCCGCTCAATCCCTCCAATCCTTATCATCCTAAAGGTGACCGGATCATGATCCTGGAAGATACCGATCATGATGGCAAGGCCGATAAGCAAACGGTGTTTTACCAGGGACCGGATGTAAACAGTGCTTTAGGGATAGCCGTGTTAGGTAATAAGGTGATTGTATCCCGCAGTCCTAATGTATTGTTGTTTACAGATGAAAACGGGGATGGCGTGGCCGATAAAAAAGATACGTTATTTACTCATTTAGGTGGTGAGCATCATGATCATGCCATACATGCTTTTTCTTTTGGGCCGGATGGGAAGTTATATTTCAACTTTGGCAATGAAGGGCATGAGCTGAGGGATAAGTACGGTAATCCTGTGAAAGATGTAACAGGTAATATAGTGAAGAATGACGGGCATCCTTATCGTCAGGGCATGGTGTTTCGTTGTAATACAGATGGTAGTGAGGTGGAGGTATTGGGCCACAACTTCCGCAATAATTATGAAGTAGCAGTAGATGCTTATGGCACCTTATGGCAATCGGATAATGATGATGACGGCAATAAAGGCGTGCGGATCAATTATGTGATGCCGTATGGCAATTATGGTTATACGGATGAGATGACCGGCGCCAGCTGGAGTGATCCGCGTTTAAACCGGGAAGATTCTATTCCTTTCCGGCATTGGCATCTGAATGATCCGGGTGTGGTGCCGAATTTATTGCAAACAGGCGCAGGTTCTCCCACCGGTATATTGGTATATGAGGGCAAGTTGCTCCCGGAGCGTTTCCGTAATCAGCTGATCCATGCAGATGCGGGGCCTAATGTAGTGCGTTCCTATGCGTTAACGGAGGACGGTGCAGGATACAAGGCCACGATCAACAATATAGTAGAAGGCACGGGAGATAACTGGTTTCGTCCATCGGATGTGTGTGTGGCACCGGATGGCTCTGTGTTCATTGCCGACTGGTATGATCCAGGTGTAGGTGGGCACCAGGTAGGGGATCTGGCACGTGGACGTATTTTCCGGGTAACCCCCTCCGGCGATGCTGCTTATAAGGTACCCGCTGTTAACCTCGATACTCCCGAAGGAGCTGTAAAAGCGCTGGAAAGCCCTAATCTGGCCACGCGTTACCTGGGGTGGATGCAATTGATGTCCTTAGGAGATAACGCCATTCCTGCGCTTAAAAAGGAGTATCGTTCAGACAATAGTCGTTACCGTGCCCGTGCGCTGTGGTTGTTAAGCAAGCTGCCTGCGGGAAATACTTATATCCAGGAGGCATTAAAAGACAAGGATGCCAATATCCGTATCACCGCCTTACGTGCAGGCTTGCAGTTAAAGGGCGATACTATTGCGCTGGTAAAGCAGCTGGTAAATGATGGGGAGCCCGCTGTACGGCGGGAAGCTGTAATTGCCCTGCGGCATAACAGTTCACCGGCTGCACCGGAGCTATGGGCACAGCTGGCACGCCAGTATGATGGTAAAGACCGGTGGTACCTGGAAGCGCTGGGCATAGGTGCTGATAAACAATGGGAACCGTTTTTTAACACCTGGATGAAAACCGTAGATAGTAACTGGAACACTGCCACCGGAAGAGATATTGTATGGCGGTCAAGGGCTACCTCCGCACTGCCACTGCTGGCTAAGATTATTACCGATCCGGCTAATGATCCTGATAAATCCGTTAAATACTTCCGTGCGTTCGACTTTCATCCCGAAGCAGGCAAGTTGGGTATCCTCCTGTCTTTATTGCAGGCCGGACATCCCCAACAGGCCCGTATCAACGTAAAAGTATTAGGCCTGCTGGATCCTGCGCATATGCGTAATAACCCTGTGGTACAACAAGCCCTAAAAATAGCTTTAGCAGGAGTAGCCAATCCCCAGGAATACCTGGACCTGGTAGGATACTACGAGCTTAAAGACAAAGCCCCGGAACTGCTGGCTATCATCCGGCAAACTGATGACACTAAAATACAGGCTGCTGCCATGCGGTTATTGTTACAACTCAATGGAAGTGCGACTGTGCAGCAGGCGTTGCGTAAATCTCCGGATAGGTTGATCGCTGCACTGGGTGCCGTAGGAGATAAGCCCAGCAAAGACCTGCTTCAGCAGGTAGTACTCAATAAACAGTATTCGCTCAAAGACAGGACAGCAGCTACTACCGCTTTAGGGAAAGGCCGAAGCGGGGAAGAACGCTTATTACAACTCCTGAAGAAACACCAGCTCCCGGATGATGTAAAGAGCGTAGCCGTAACAATATTCAAAAAAACGGATAGGCCGGAAGTGCGTGAGGCAGCAAGCAAATACCTGGATGGCCTGGTGGTAGCTTCCAGCAAACTGCCCCCGGTAGCAGACTTGCTAAAAATGAAAGGCAATGCTACCAGTGGTGCAGCGGTGTTTGAAATGTATTGCAGCACCTGCCATGTGGTAAATAACAAAGGCACCGACTTTGGTCCCAACCTGTCGGAAATAGGTTCCAAACTATCCGCAGAAGCAATGTATAAAGCTATTCTCTCTCCATCTGCGGGCATCAGCTTTGGCTTTGAAGGATATAACTTCAAGCTGGCCAACGGTACTACACTATCCGGCTACATCGCCAGCCAAACGGAAGATGACATCACCATCAAAGTAATAGGAGGGATTTCCGAAAAGCACAAGAAAGCGGAGATCGTGGAGAAGAAACCACTTACAGGATCGCTGATGCCTGATGGCCTGGGCGAAGGGATGGGGACGGAGAAGCTGGCGGACGTGGTGGCGTATATTGAGGGATTGAGGAAGGGGTGAGGGGAATCATGACTCCAATGATGACGAAAATCAGGCCAAGGGGTAACTTCGGTCATATGCTCTTTTACCTTTTGGCAGTACTTTTAAGCAAAATAATGCCGCAATATTTAGAGGAAGGCATTTTATTTAAACAAAATGAAAATCATGGAAAATAATAAGATTTGCCAGAGTTGTAGTATGCCACTGGACCAGGCAGCACTTTTGGGAACAGAAAAAGATGGTTCCCCAAGCCAGGAGTACTGCAAATATTGCTATCAGCAGGGTGAATTTACCCATCCCGGTTTGTCTCTGGAGGAGATGAAGCAACGCATGGTCAGTATGATGGAGAATGAAAAATTACCGCAAGATATATTGGAAGCGGCGGTCAACCGTTTGCCGCATTTGAAAAGATGGGCAGCTAAAAATGTGGATGCCAGCCCGCACCCATGACCCAGGTTGCTGCCATGGCAAAACATCATTTTGCATTTACAACGGAAATTATTTGGATCCTGATATAAGTGCAGGGATGTTTATATAGTTAATCTCATTTTTTTAAGGACCCTTACAATAACGGCAGTTAATATAGAATATAATGATATAATACCCCACTCGGCCCAACTGATCACTGTAATTCCTAAAGCACTTTTTACTGGTGAAACCCAGTAAGCGACCAGTGAAATTATAATGCAGCAGGTAATGGAATACCATACCACCTTGTTTCGAAATACATCTGTTTTATGAAAGGCTATTTCTCTCTTAAATGTCATATTAAGTACCTGGCATAACTGGGAAAAGATCAATGTGTAAAAGAGAATATTATTGTATACCAGGTTATTCCATTCATCATTGCGATGAAGCATCAGATGGCTGGTGACCACTGC
The DNA here is from genome assembly GCF_040567655.1 of Chitinophaga sp. H8. Taxonomy (NCBI): domain Bacteria; kingdom Pseudomonadati; phylum Bacteroidota; class Chitinophagia; order Chitinophagales; family Chitinophagaceae; genus Chitinophaga; species Chitinophaga defluvii. Next base: position 1,468,276 of record NZ_JBEXAC010000001.1, read on the forward strand.
TCCAAGAGTAGTGGCTGTAATTACAAAAGAATAGATAAAAATAGCCGCCCATCTTTTTTTATCAATAATCGGGGTGTTGGGAGAATAAGGTTTTCGTTGCATAATCTGATCACCACTATTGCTGACTCCCAGTGCAAGTGCCGGCATTGTGTCTGTCATGAAGTTGATGAACAGGATTTGTAGCGGGAAAAGCTGGAATGGCAGATTGAATAGTGCACATATGGCAATTACCAATAGTTCGCTTAAATTACCGGATAACAGGAAGATGACGAATTTCCGTATATTTTCGAAAATGATCCTTCCTTGCCTGATAGCAGATACAATGGCAGTAAAAGCATCATCTTTCAGGATCATGTCAGCCGCTTCGCGTGCCACCTGTGTTCCTCTTAGGCCCATGGCGATACCAATATCCGCTTTTTTCAATGCCGGGGCATCATTTACACCATCCCCGGTCATGGCTACTATCTTTTTTGCATCCTGCAAAACAGTGACCAGGTGCTGTTTTTGCTCAGGGCTTACCCTGGCAAATACGCTGGCCTTTAACCATTGTTTCCTGTCCAGCACTGTTAACTGATCACTAGGTTTCATGTCACTGCCAATTATTACATCTTCCCCCGGAGTGGCTATCCCTAATTGCACTGCGATATGCTTTGCGGTTTCCGGATGATCCCCTGTAATCATGATTACTCTTATACCCGCTTTCTTACATGCTTTAATCGCTTCCATCACGCCGGCTCTTGGTGGATCAGTGAAGCCGATGATACCGGCAAGGGTTAAGTTATACAGGAATGACCCTTCCTGCTTTGATGTTTCCCGGTAGGCAAAGGCCAGCATACGGAACCCTGATTGCGCATGTTGGGTGGCAATACCCTTCCATGCTTCTCTTTCTTCATCATCCATGTGCCTTTCCCCGCTTTCATCCAGCACAGAAGTGCAATGTTTCAGTATATCTTCCACTGCTCCTTTTGCCGCTACATAATAAAACTCATCCCCGTCTTGGCTTTTGTGACAGGTAGCCATAATCCTTGTTTCGGATGAGAAAGGTATTTCATCAGTTTTGATAAATTGCTGCTGATAATCCTCCGGTTTTATTCCCGACGCATATATCATTTTAAGCAAAGCTATTTCCAGCGGATCTCCGGAAGCATGTGTCTTATTGCCGTCTGGTTGATAACTGGCCGTATTGCATAATGCTGATATACGGCACAAATGAGCGTAAGCTGTTGTACCTGAGATGCTGTTGTTTTCCGTCCAATGCATGGAGGTTCCAGCGGCATTGACCATAACATGAGCTGAAAGGTTTTCTACTTGAATAAGAGATACTTCAATCTTATTTTGTGTAAGTGTACCTGTTTTATCGGTGCAAATAACTTCCGTTTCTCCAAGTGTTTCTACGGCAGACAATTTTTTTACGATGACATTATGTTTGACCATCCTCAGCATACCAAAAGACAAAACAAGTGTAGTGACAACGGGTAGCCCTTCTGGGATGGCCGCAACGAACAAGGCGATTGCTGTTTTTAATACAGTTGTGATGGGAGTGCCATAAAAGATGCTTCCTGTAAATATAATGACAATCAATCCCAGGGTTATCCCAATCAGTTTTTTACTTAAGTAGCGGACTTTTTTTTCCAACGGTGTAGCCACTTGCTCTGCCTGCTGAACAATACCGGCAAGTTTGCCAAGTTCTGTTTCCATGCCGGTATTTACAACTACAGTTAAACAATTGCCTTTTGTAACAAAAGTGCCTTTATACAACATATTGTTTCTTTCAGCTAATGGCGTGTTTTCCGGTAGCTCGTGCTGGTGTTTATCTACCGGGAAGGATTCGCCGGAGAGGGTGGATTCATCCACCTGAAGTTGGTTAAAGTTGATAATCCTCGCATCGGCAGTCACCATGTCACCGCTTTCTGCAAAAAGGAGATCTCCGGGTACCAATAATTCAGATTTTATCTCCATCATTTTTCCATCCCGGATAACTCTCACCGAAACAACGCTCATTTTTTTCAGTGCTTCCATGGAACGATGTGCCTGATATTCCATCCAGAAGCCAATCATGATATTCAGGATCATCACGATCAGGATAGCAAAAGCATCCAGCCATTCTTTAAAAAAGAAAGAAAAAATGGTAGCAATCGCCAACAGTAATATAAAAGGATTGGTAAACTGCCGGAGTAATATGAGTAAAGGCTGCCCGCTTTTAACTGTTGCTATGCTATTGCTGCCATATTGCATCAGTCTTGTTGCAGCTTCTTCCTTTGTTAACCCTTTGGTAGCATCTGTTGAATAGAGATTTATGATAGTTTCACCAGATAAAGCCCAGTATTTGTCAACTTTTTTCTTGCGGGACAGCAACATCTTTTTGTTTGTCATTTATGATAATATTTCACTGTTGCCTGGGCACCTTTTCCGAAGCAATAATGCATAGGATAAGGGTCACAGTTTTGCAAAGTTGCACATAGATAAATGTCTGATTTACTTACCGCAAATGTTCCTAAAAGGTAGCTATACAACAATGATACCGGTCAGAGGATCTGGTGATAGCTGTCATGCAAAAGATGACAGGACAATTCGCTGTATTCATGATGAAGATCAGTTTTATAGTTATTCGCTGTCATTGTCATCACAGCAGGTAGCAGATATCTTTGAACTGATGATGATCCCGGCTTGGTGATTACTAAAAATTGTTACAATGAGTGTTAAAAGTATATCTGGCAATATGCAGGCAATGGTGCTGGAAAAACCCGGCATGCCACTACAGCTCAAAACACTTCCTGTACCTATTCCGGCTGCCGGACAGGTACTGATAAAAGTAACCGCCTGCGGAGTATGCAGAACAGATTTGCATATACTTGACGGAGAACTCCCTTTGGTATTGCTGCCCATCATTCCCGGTCATGAAATAGTAGGAGAGGTGGTAGCACTGGGAGAAGGTGTTACGCTGCTGAAGCAGGGAGATAATGTGGGAGTACCGTGGTTGGGATATACGTGTAATCACTGTAAATATTGCATGCAAGGACAGGAGAATCTTTGCGAAAATGCGCTTTTTACGGGTTATACTATGAATGGTGGCTATGCGGAATATACGGTAGCCTGGGAGGCATACTGCGTTAAAATGCCTGTTGGTTATGGCAATGCAGCCAGTGCACCTATGTTATGTGCCGGATTAATTGGATTCCGTTCCTGGCGAATGGTCCATGAACATGCACAGCACATTGGTATTTATGGCTTTGGCGCTGCTGCTCACATACTTACGCAGATTGCCAGGTTTCAGCATAAATCGGTATATGCTTTCACAAAACCGGGTGATAGTGTTGGCCAGCAGTTTGCCCTGGAAATGGGGGCAACATGGGCAGGTAGTTCCCTGGAGGCGCCACCCGTAAAGTTGGATGCTGCCATTATTTTTGCGCCTGATGGCAACCTGGTACCTATTGCGCTATCTTACCTGGATAAGGGAGGGATCGTAGTCTGTGGTGGGATCCATATGAGCGATATTCCAGGTTTTCACTACAATATGCTGTGGAACGAAAGGGCTATTAAATCTGTAGCCAATCTGACGCGGGATGACGCAACACTTTTTTTTAGTATCGCTCCACTGGTTCCTGTTAGTACATCCGTGCAATATTTCCCGCTGCACCAGGCAAATGAAGCGCTGGATAAACTCCGGGCCGGAAAAATAAAGGGAGCGGCTGTACTGATAATGCCATCAGCATAGTTGGTTTTAACCCGCCCATAGAAATTTATACATAGCACCTTTGTGATTATGTTTCCTCAGATTTGCATCATGTACGATCAGGTATTCTATTATGTTTTGCATATTCACAATACCCGTTATCCGGCCTTCTGAAACTACCGGAAAAGCGGCTGCTTTATTATCCGAAATTTTATCAATCACTTCTGCTATAGCGCTTCCCTCATCAAGCTCAGGAGCATTTGTTGTCATTAATTGTTGGACAGTTTTTTCATGATTCCCATCTGATATCGAACGGAGAATGGTGCTCCGTTCAATTAAACCGGTAATAACTGCGTTTTCCATCACAAGGAAGTATTTATCCTGGTGCAGCAGCATTTTTTCAGCGGCTTTGCTAATCGTCATACTTGCGGAGAATGAGTGGTAAGTATTTACGGCTAGATCCTTTAAATACAACCCTTTCGCTGCTGCTTTCAGGTACACCAGTTTTTCCTCTCCTGCACCGCTGACTATTATAAAGAAACCGATAAATATCAGTATAATATCAAAGATGATTAATCCGCCTATAATAAAGATACCGGCAATGATCCTGCCAATAAAAGCAGCAATAGCGGTTGAACGAACTGCATCCATACGTAGCCCCAATATGCCTCTGAGTATCCTTCCACCGTCCATAGGAAAGGCAGGGATCAGGTTAAACAACGCCAGTATTATATTAATCACATACAGGTAATATAGAAAATTGTTCATGTTCACTAATCCAATAACCGCTGTCGCCTTCCAGAATGGTGGGTATCCGGAGATGAAAGGATGCAATATCGCTGCAATCAGTAGGTTCACTACCGGGCCTGCTGCACTGACAATAATTTCGGGTACCGGTTTTTCCGGCATTTTTTCCATAGCTGCAATACCTCCTATTGGGAGCAACGTAATACTCTTGGTGTGGATACCATATTTGGTCGCTGCCAGCGAATGACCCAGTTCATGAAATATTACGCATGAAAATAAAGAAGCAACCGCTATTACAGACCATAATACCTCGCTTATAGCTGTTCCTGTGGCACTTTGTATAAATAACATTAATACTATAAGCAGTACAAAAGACCAGTGCAGGTAAATGTTGGTATGTTTGACAGTAAATAATTTTAAACTGTTTTTCATTTTATAATATTTACTTGAAAAACTAATGAAACAGCAACTGTTAGCAATAAGGCAGAATTACCGGTGTGCAATGAAAACCGGCACCTTATGTTCATTCAGAATTTCGGTTACAAAACTCTTTTTAAACAGCTGGGATAGCTCAGACCGAGCAAATGATCCACAAACCAATAAGGGCGATTTAATAGCTGCAAGCCAGGTCTCAAAGTGCTTTTCCGGTATTGCTTCCGGTGTATGTATTGTGAGATCGGAGAAATGTTTTGTTACCAGTTCTGCTATGTCTGGAAGGGCTGGGATAGCCGTTTTTTTTCTGGTTGTTGCATGTACGAGGATGGTCTTTTTATGGGAGAGTTCCGGGAACAGGTAATAGAAATTCTTAATGGCGAAAGCCGCATTTTCACTACCATCGTAGGCAAGGATAATGCTTTCAGGGAAGGTGGATAATTCAGGCACCAGCAACACAGGGCATTCTGCATCATGTATAATCATTCTGAGATACTCATTAGGAGATTCCAGGCTAATATCTTCATAAAATTTCTCGCTGTCTAATATCAGCAGATCTGCGAAGCGGGTTTCTTTTTTCAATTCTGGCATTGTAGCTTCATAAGGATGTCTATGTACCCGGTATTCAATATTTCGCCGGATACATTCCAGCTCAAATGTTTTCACATTCCGCTCTATTTGCTCGGCAGTATGCGTTTCTAAGGTGGGTATAAAGGAGGAGCCTCCGCCAGGGGCATAACTCCAGGAAGCAGAGATATCTACCCGGGGCAAAAACGCACCGGTCAGAAAAATGGGTTGTATTTCGTTGAGCTGGCATGCGAATTCAAAAGCGCTTTTCGGGAAATGTGAGCCGTCAAAAGCCAGTAGTATCTTTTTCATACATCAGTTTTGAAATAAAAGTACCCTTTTGTGCTTTCAGGAAAAATGATTTGCGGCAACCCTTGTATTGATCTTCATCAGCCAGGGGAAACGTGAGATCACCAATGGGCCGGATGATTATATCCAGGTCATCAATGGAAAGTCCTGACGATTAGGTAGCATGGGATGTTTTGGGAAAACCCTGAAGCCGTAAAAAAGCGTACCGGAAAAGGGCAACAGTACCTGACATGAGTAAGTGATCCTGTTATTATTTACTCCTTCAATTGTTAACTCCTGGACAGCTATATAATTGTATGGTTGCTCTTTATTATAGAAAACTACTTCCAAACCAACTTCATCTGCACGTAAAGTTCCGATAGAGAGGCTTATTCTTGCCTTAAAGGGTGCTCCGGAGGATTGGATGAAATTTCCCCCCTGCGGCGTTTCGATCGTCATTACATGTATTTCCTGCCAGGTGTTGCGTATCCTCTTTTTCCAGGCTACTAAATCCCTGGTGTTTTTATATCCTGCAGCCAGTAAGAGTTCACTCCTGTTGTATAGTTGCTCATAGCAATGGCTATATTCAGTGATGGCACGATTCATATCAAATTGAGGCGTTATATTGGATAAGCCCGTTTTAATCATATTGATCCATTTTTCAGGCAATCCCTTGTCATTACGTTCAAAGAAAAGCGGTACTATTTCTTTCTCCAGCAGATCATACATTACAGCTGCATCACATTGATCATGGTAGCCATCCTGTTCCGGTGAACTGCTGATATCCAAAGCCCATCCTGCATGTTCATAGTTTGCCTCCGCCCACCAGCCTTCCTTTGTGCTGCAATGGAGAACACCGTTGCAAACAGCTTTCATGCCGCTGGTGCCGGAAGCTTCCATGGTATGTTCCGGCGTATTTAGCCATACATCCACTCCTTGTGTCAGCAATGCAGCTAATTCCATGTCATAATCTTCCAGGAATAAAATGCGCCCATTCAATACCGGCATCGCAATTTCGGTTATCACTTTTTTTAACAATGCGATGCCCTCTGTGTCATTAGGGTGAGATTTGCCGGCTAGGATAATGAGCACCGGATATCTGGTATCATTGATAATAGTGGCCAGCCGTTTTATATCATTAAACAACAGCCCGGCTCTTTTGTAGGAAGCAAACCGTCTTGCAAAACCGATCACTAATGTATCCTGTGCCATATCCTCCCGGATGAAATTGTTTTTTTTAATTATTTCATCAAGTACCGGAGTATTGGTTTGTTGCCTGTTGATAATACCCTGCCACATATCCCTTTTCAGTTTTTTTCGTATGTCCCATATTATGTTATGCGGGATGAGAGACGCTTTTCCTGACCTGATATCGCTGATGTATGGGTGCCATGCAGGAGCCATCCAGGTTGGTAGATGAATGCCATTGGTGATATTGGTAATATGAAGCTCATCGGGTTTGGAATTTTTCCACAAAGGATTTAGTAAGTTACAGGAGATCCCCCGGTGTTGTTTACTTACCGCATTTATCCCCTGTGAAAGCGTGGCAGCAAAATGCATCATGGAGAACCCTCCCTGGCTATGCTCTTCTCCTGTAGCGCCCAGTTTCATTAAGGTATCCCAGCTGATATTAAAATCTTTTGCCAGGTAAGACAGGTAGGTTCTGAGTAGTACTTCGTCGAAAACATCTTTTGCTGCAGTCACAGCAGTATGTGTAGTAAACTGGGTGGTACATTTAACAATTTCCATTGCTTCATCAAAGCTCAGATGCGATTGTTGCATGATATTACGTATTCGTTCCAGGATAGTAAATGCAGCATGGCCTTCATTGATGTGATACAGGTTCGGTTGTATGCCTAATGCTTCCAGCATTTTTACACCACCTATACCCAGCAGGATCTCCTGTTTTAGTCTCATTTCAGGATCACTGTTATATAGCTGCCCTGATATTTGCCGGTCTTCTTCATTGTTCGCTGTTACATCTGTATCCAGCAGATACAGGTTAATACGTCCAACAGCTAACTTCCATACTGCAGCATGCACAATACGGCCAGGAAAGGACAGCTCAATACTTAGGGGTTCACCGTGGCCATTTTTCACTGGGTAAACCGGAAGATTTTCCAGTGTGATTACTTCCGGTATAACGAGTTGTTCGCCGGTAGGAGATATTTTTTGTTTAAAATATCCGTGCTTATATAAAAGACCGGTTGCTACCAGGTTTAGCTGCTGATCACTTGCAGCCTTGATATAATCGCCTGCAAGTATCCCAAGCCCCCCTGCGTAAAGCTTCAGGTCTTTCTGCAAACCATATTCCATACAGCAATAAGCTACTAAAGGCGCCTTCTTATCAGCAGGTTGCATATATTGTTGATAGGCAGCTGATACTTTTTGCTGCATTTGCAGGAAGGTGGCGTCCTTTTCAAGCCTGACAAGGTTGTCTGGCCGGATCGTCTTAAGTAATAGACACGGATTTTGTTTACTGTGTTTCCAGCCGTTATTATCTGCATAGTCGTATAGTGCGCAGGCTTCCGGATGCCACGACCACCAGAGGTTATGGCTGATATTTTGCAGTGGCTGAAGGGGAGCAGGGAAAACAGGTTGCAGGGTTATTTCTCTCCAAACAGGTTTGGAAGCTGATGTATCCTCAATACTTGCTTCGGCTGGAGATACCTGTGGTTTATTGTAGAAGAGTTGTTCCCGTTGGACACTTTTCTGCAGCGCCAGATCATAAGCCTGGTAATAATAAATAAGGAGATGGTCCCATAGGAATTGTTCCGCTAAATGGGCAGCGCTTTTCCGGGCAGCTTCGGTATCCGCTACTGTTTGTCCGGCATAGGTACTGATAATTTCAGCGATGCGGGAGGCTGCTGCGCGTTCATTGTTATCATTTCTCTCCACTATAAACATTCCTTTATCATTAGACCCGGAAATCCTGTTCACTGCACTGCTGAAGCCTGAAACGTTTGTAGAAACAGCAGGGATGTGAAATGCTACGCTTTCCAGCGGAGTATAACCCCAGGGTTCATAATAAGAGGGGAATATCGCGAGGTCAAACCCTATGAGGGTATCGTAGTAATTGAGGTTAAATATGCCATCTGCTCCGTTAAGGTATACAGGGGCATAAATGATCTTTACATGATTAGCAGGAGAATTATCCAGTTGTTGCTGCCGGATATGATTCAATATAGAATCTGCATCTGCCCCTTGTAAATTATGGGTTAGTACTTCCCCGGTCCGGCATGTAAGTGGCGTTTGTGATAGTAAGTTATCCTGCAATATTTTACGCGGGCCAGTATGATTAGCAGGGACAAAAATAAATGCCAGGATGTTTCGCTTTATTTCTTTTGACTTATTCAATAATGAAATAGCATCAATAAAGGTACCTGTACCTTTATTCCTGTATTCATATCTGCCGCTTTGGATGACGAGCAGGCTATCTTCCGGTTGCTGCTGGCCGAAAAGAGCAGTGGCAACATTTAATAATACACTTCTTGCTTTGGTTCGTTTGATATCATACAACGGAGAACTGGGTATAATATCCGCATCAAATCCGTTGGGAGTAATAAAATCAGGGTATTTACCAAGAAATTTTTCACATTCTTTTGCAGTGAAGCTGCTTACACATGTAAAGCAATCAGCGGTATAAGCGGTGGTTTTTTCCAGGGAATATTTGGATATGATATTGAAATCCCTGGCAACCTGTTCTGCATGAAATTTTTCAAAGCTGCTATAGAAAGGTAAACCACTACCGGATATTGCCCGGCCACATACGGTGGCATGTGTAGTAAATACAGTGGCTATCTGGGGAATGTTTTCTTCCAGGTATAAAACGCCTGTACCTGTCATCCACTCGTGAAACTGGGCTATGATATGATCGGTGGCATTGAGGTGGCAATGGTAAAAACCCTCAATTACTTTTCCTGCTGCATATCCAAACATGGCGGGTTCAATATAATCCCATTGACCAGACAGGGAATCTAAACGGAATTTTGTCCAGAAGTGCGTAAAGATTTCATTTTTTTGCTGAAAGAAAGGGGTAAAATCTACAAGGATCACCAATGGATTCCCTGGAATGTTCCACCTACCTGTTCGCACCCTCATCCCGATTTTCTGCATATGTTTTTTCCAGGTGGGGAACAGGTTTTTATCTTCTGTAAATTCGGGGTTGCCGGTAACACCGGCGGGCAATTCAGGCCCGATCATGATCAACCGGTTGCCGAATTGCTCTTGTAATAAGCGCGCCTTGGTTGTTAATACGGTATGTATACCACCCACTTTATTGCATACTTCCCAGCTTACCTCAAAGATGTAATCCGGCTTCAAGCGTATATCGGCCATTGCTAATAATTTTTTTCTTTTCCAGGGAATGGTCTGTACGGAGGGAGAAATCTGTCAGCACATTCATATAATTAATGAAGGCATCAAAAGGATTATCATATGGGCTAAGGGAATTTACGGCCTCCTGATGAATGCCCATATAATAAAAATGATCCGCACTTTGCAGGTACAGCCAATCCTGCTTCAGCTGTGCATCATCAGTGGCACGTACTTTATTTCCGAGTGTATACAAAGTATCGAAAGCATCCTGTTGCATATCATTATTCAGCCAAGGCTGTAAGTCATAAGTTTCTTCCGGCACAGTTGCTGTTTGTGGCCTCATAATAGCTGCTACTGTGGGTAATAGTTTTGTTACTTCTGATGGCTGCAGCAGGTAATTGTTTTGTTGTAATATCTCATCGGGTAGATATTTGGCAAAACCGGTGATCATATCTGCATGTTCATGAAATTTGCCGAATGTCTGATAATCTATGAATAAGTTGATGATTTTTTCTTTTGGAAAAGCACTATTCGTGAGCGTGGCATTGAAACCCATAGCGGCGCCCATATCAGCAATTGTCTTATTATAGAGCTGCGTGGTATTACAGAATACCTTTGGAGAAGACCCAAATAAACCAGTTATTCTGGCAGCGTGTTTTTTTACCTGGAGATTAAATTCCTCTTTGCTTTTCAATGCAGCAAGTGAATGACTGTAAGTGTCGGCCATAAATTCAACACAACCCGTATCAGTGAGCGCACGAAAGCTTTCAATCAGTTCCGGCATATAGATTTCAAATTGATCCAATGCGGTACCTGAAATGGAAAAATTCACGCGAAGCTGACGGTTACTGGCCTTTATCAGTTTCAGCAGTACCCTGTTGGCTGGTAAATAGGATTGGAGGGATACCCGCCTGAGTATTTCATTGTTCAGGTTTTCATTATAATAGGGCATGCCGTTTCCTATATCCATGAAGGAAAACGTGTTTAACCGGAAAGGCTGATGTACCTGGAAATGAAGACAGATGTTTTTCATGGACGATAATAATTAATAAAACATAGAGATAAGATGATCATATATTTTTTTAATATGGGATGCTTGTTTTTCCCAGCTAAGCGCATTTAGCTCCTGGGTACTTTCACGTTTGAGTAAGCTGTGTATACCCTTGTATCTGGCCAGTGCGTATATACAATTCGCCATATCAAAAGTATCAGGACTGTCTATTTTTAATGCATACTGGAGCACTTCCTGTACACCTGACTGCCTGGAGATTATAACTGGAACGCCAGCCCTGATGGCTTCCAGCGGGATAATTCCGAAAGGTTCGGAAACTGAAGGCATTACAAATACATCGCTGATAGTCAAAAGCTTATTCAATTCTGCCTCTTTTAGAAAACCTGGGAAATGAAAATATCGTGAAATACGTAGTTGGGCTGCGTATGAAATCATCGCTTTTAGCATATCTCCACTGCCGGCCATGACAAAACGGAACGACTTATCAACTTTTAATATTTTAGCTGCAGCCTCAATAAAATAGGCAGGCCCTTTCTGGTAGGTTATTCTGCCGGCGAAGGTGATCACCTTTTCTTTAAAGTTTTTTGAAGGTAAGCTCTTTTGTATTCCAGCAACCGGCAATACGGCGTTATGAACTGTTACTACTTTGTCAGCAGGAATAAAATAGCGGTCAATGATAATCCGTCTTGTAAGCTCACTTACCGCAATGACTTTGTCAGCTTTCAGCATGCCCAACCGCTCCGTTTCATACACCTGTGTATTGATATTGTTTCCTGAGCGGTCAAATTCTGTGGCATGAACATGAACAATCAATGGTTTACCACTTACAGCCCTGGCCATTATACCTGCAGGGAAGGTGAGCCAGTCGTGTACATGGATAACGTCAAAATCATGCTGTGTAGCTATAGTAACAGCAGTTAATGCGTATTGCCATATTTCTTTCATCAGGTCCTTTCCATAACCGCCGGTGAATGGATACCGCATCACGGGCCTGCTGGTGGTTTGGCTGCTGGTAACAGTAGTGGTTTTAGCTGAAGCTGCAAATGTTTCGGGACTGTGATAAGGGAGGACCGGGCTATTTACTTCAAAATAGGAGAACGTTTCTCGTAATTTTTCTGTATGGATGGATGACGCAGGTATCTCTACATCACTGGCGCCCACTACTTTGATTTTCTCCGCATCTTCATTTCCATGCTTTTTGGGCACCACAAATAGCACCTTCACATCATTAGCTGCCAATCCGGTAGCTATGCCAAGACATGCCGTACCTAATCCTCCGGAAATATGTGGAGGAAACTCCCAGCCAAACATCAGGACCTTCATATTGGTAATGTTTAATATTTATGATTATTCAACAGATCTTTGAATCGTAAAAGTTCTGCCACACTCCATGCCTGGGAAACGGCGCCACCCGCCTTGTAGGGGAAGTCCCCATCAAATATTTCCGCCACTGTATAAAGGCAGCTCTCTTCAAGGGCAGGTGCCAGCCCTTCATATATTTCTTCCAGTAATGGTATTCCTTCCTGCTTGTATACCTTCAGGTATCCTTCTGCAAAATGCCCCAGCATCCACGGCCATGCAGTACCCTGGTGATACGCCATGTCACGGGTAGCTTGATCGCCGCCATAATGTCCCTGATAACGTACATCATGCGGAGATAAGGTGCGTAATCCTCTTGGCGTCAGCAGCTCTTCTTTTATTTTATCCATGACCGCCTTTTGTTGCTCATCTGTTAGTGGAGAGAAGGGGAGTGAAACTGCAAATAGCTGATTAGGGCGTACAGACCAATCGGTATATGATCCATTTACGCAGTCTGCCAGGTATTTTTTCCCTGGATCCCAAAAACAGTGCACAAAAGAATCCTGGATCTTTTCCGGGTAAGCGGCCCATTTTTTTACAAAGTCTTTATCACCTGCTTTTGCGGCTATCATCAGGCAGAAACAAACAGCGTTATACCAGAGGGCATTTATTTCCACTGCTTTGCCATTGCGGGGTGTAACTGGTTTGTTATCGATGATGGCATCCATCCAGGTGAGGGCATATTCTTCTTCTCCGGCATGTATTAATCCATCTTCCTCCATCCTGATGCTGCATAGGGTACCTCGCTGGTAGTGTTCCAATATGGCAGTAAGGGAGGGACCGTATATCTCCCAAAGCCTTTCTCCTGCCACATAATACTGAACAAATTGCTGCATAGCCCACACCAGCCAGAGGGAGGCGTCAGCCGTATTGTAGGTTGCCCTGCTGCCATTACCGGTATTGGGGATTACGCCTTCCTGCATATCTTCCAATAAAGTGTCTGCTATTTTTCTGAAATAGTATACATTTCCGGTCAATAGCGTGAGTCCGGGAAGCGATATGCAAGTGTCTCTTCCCCAGGAGCCAAACCAGTAATAACCAGCCTTGATCATGGCACGGTTGTCTTTATTAATGATAAAGCTGCGTGCACTCTTCCTCAGATAATCACCTATTGTTCCCGGCGTTTCCTGCTCCTGGAGCATTGCCTTGACCCGTTCCGGTAAGGCTCCCATATGAGCTGCTTGCAGCCCCACCGCAAAAAAAACGGATTGCCCTGCTTTCAGTGTCAATTCGAAGTATCCCGGTGTATAAAGGTCTTCCCGGTATTCATACCCTCTTTTTTGCTCTTCAGGATAGCTAAAGTTATAATACCAGTCGGCCGCAGGGATGAACTTTCCATCGGCTGAAGATTGCAGATAAAGCGGTGTATAACCAGGATACAATTGAATTGATATCCCATTTGTAACCGCTGTAACTGCTCCATTTACCTGGGCATTCTGATGAGTGACGGTGTGCATATTCCGGAATGCGAGCAGGGGCATCAGGCGCAGGGTGATACCAGCATCAGCTTCCTGTAGCGTATATCGGATATATAAGGTGTTATTCCTAGCCAGAAACAGCCATTCTTTTACCAGTACCATATTGCCAAACCTGTAGGTCCAGGTTGGAATGTAATTGTTATCGAAGGTGTGGATATAACGGAACCCTTCGGGGTAATATATATCCGGATAATAATGTGTACTTAATAGCCATGTTTGACCATCTTTTAGTACCGACTCATCCATGGATGATAATAATACATGATTGTCTGCATCCAGCTGTGGTTGCGGTGCTACATACATGCCGTGATACTTTCTGCTGTTATATCCGCATAGGGTAGTTGAAGCATATGTGCCATTATCACTGACCAAAAGAAACTCCCGGCAGTCTGGTTTTCCTGTATGGTTCAACATCAGTTTGTTCAACAGCGGTTTTTTTGTTTCAGTGAGCTGCATGATGAGGTCAATTGAAATATATCTCAAATATATCAAGGTGATAGGTCCTTATCCATGATCATGGTTAGTCAGGGATATGATTGTAATCAACCTCAGGATTCTTTGCAGCATACATGATTAAAATCAGGATTCCTGTTGGGATTGATTATTGGGACAATGATAATGATGGTAATAAGGATGCGCGGATCAACGACGTGATGCCGTATGACAATTATGGTTAAACAATGGGAGCTTTATTTCAGCGCCTGGATGAAGTAGGTGGATAGCAACTGGAACACCGCAGCAGGAAGGGACACTGTAGGGCTGTAGGGGATAAGCCCAGCAAAGACCTGCTCCAGCAGGTGGTCTTGAATAAACAGTATTCGCTCAAAGATAGGACAGCAGCTACTACCGCTTTAGGCAAAGGCCATAGTGGGGAAGAACGCTTATTACTACTCCTGAAGAAATACCAACTCCCGGATGATGTAAAGAGCGTAGCCGTAACCATATTCAAAAAGACGGATAGACCAGAAATGCGTGAGGCAGCCAGTAAATACCTGGATGGCCTGGCGGTAGCTTCCAGCAAACTACCCCCGGTAGCGGAACTGCTAAAAATGAAAGGCGATGCTACTAGTGGGGCAGCGGTGTTTGAATCCTATTGTAGCACCTGCCATGTGGTAAACAACAAAGGTACCAATTTTGGCCCCAACCTCTCAGAAATTGGCTCCAAACTATCCGTAGAAGCGATGTATAAAGCCATCCTCTCTCCATCTGCTGGCATCAGCTTTGGCTTTGAAGGGTATAACTTCAAGCTGGCCAACGGTACCACACTATCCGGCTACATTGCCAGTCAAACGGAAGATGAAATTACCATCAAAGTAATAGGGGGATTTCCGAAAAGCACAAGAAAACGGAGATTATGGAGAAGAAACCGCTTACCGGATCGCTGATGCCAGATGGCCTGGGTGAAGGGATAGGAGCGGAGAAGTTGGCGGATGTGGTGGCGTATATTGGGGGGCTGAGGAAGGGGTGAGGTAAGATTTGAGTCAAAGAAGTTTGCTAATCAAAGAGCATTCTTACTATAAGGATGATCTCTTGATACTTGAACCTTCTCAAACCTTCTTGAACTATTCGTTTAGCTAAACTTTGTCAGGAAATTCATATAAACCCATACAAACAACAAAATAGTTATGTAGGTTGGATTAAACTGATTGAGGCAATTAGGTTTCGTACTTGTTGTAAGGGCAGGTATCGTTTAAGCGAATCATAGTTGTTTCTATTGACTTAAAACTCTATTTGACTTTCCTTCAGTCGTACCATGCCCAAGCACAATATTGCATGCATAATTCTATCAATATTCTGCTTATTGAGAAAATGGGCAACGTCAAGCATTCCGTGTGCTACATGATTGCGAATATTCCATCCCCGTTTATCTGTAAATAGAGTTTTGAAGTATAGCGATTTGTCTTCTCCAAAAATATCTGTTATAATTTCATCCTTTAGTAAATGATCAAAGGTTTTCAGGTTAAAAGCGTCTTCCTTTTGAATTATTACGCTTCCTCCATTCATTTCTACTAGATTTCTTATGGCTTCTTCAAATTGCGGTATTAGAAGGTGAATAGCAACTATATAGTCTCCGGCAAAGTAAGCTTCAAATCCTTTTTGGAAAATTGGCAGCCTATCCTTCTCTATAATACATGATTTATCAATAAACTTCATAAGTTCATGTATTGTTAATATTCCCCTAGTGATAGCTTCTTCGAAAATAAAATGCAGAAAAATAGTGCCTATTCGGATGGAATTTGAGAGGTGCAATATCAGATGACTAAAGAAATCATCCGAAATAGGTGGTATTCTAGCAACACGCCTCCCCTTTTTATCGAGAAGGTCCCTCGAAAGAATAAATTGAAATGGGGCTACTTTAGATAAACGTTCCAACTCTTCCTTTGCCTCTTCCACTCTTGGTGTGCACGATTCAATAATCCTCACAAAAATAGTTTCTGAATTGTCACCTTCAAGTATCTGGTTTATATACTTGTCAATTTTGTCCTTTGGGATACTGATCTCAGCCGATGTTGATTTCAGATCCTTATCAGCCCCTTTACTAAACATCCGAAGCTTTTTCAAATAGAAATCCGCTTCTTCATTTAATTGAAATTGTTTAGAGAACTGGTAAAGTTGTTCGGCAGAGTGCGATTGATGGAATATTGCAAGCCCATTTGTGGTATTGTCATACGATGTTTCAAGCCCACTTAATATCCTTTTAATTTCTTGAGGTTGTTTATTTCCAAAATAGTAGTTCATCAAACGTTTTGCTGCGCGTTCTGCACACCAAGTATTTACCATCAGCATGTTATCGAAGCGGTCCTCCAGTTTCTTTACAATAGCAGTTTCTTCCATTTTGGAAACTAGTTTCTTTTTGCCGCCTATTAAAAGGTCATATGGGAATCCCCATAGTCCCGGTTTGTCAGGAATAGCAATTTCTTCTTCCAGCTTAAGAATGCCAGCCTTGCATCGTTCTATTAGATCAGGATTGCTTAAATTAAGTGAAACTTCTAGCGCTCGACCAACTTTGCAGATTGTTTGTGTAGAAATTTTATACAATTTCTGGTCGATCAAATCTAGTAGCGATTCGACATATTTTTTAGCAATGGAGAATTGTGGTTTTGAACCGGTGACATACAAACTCATGTCGTATATCAAGCCAGCATAGCGGGCAGCGAGGACAGGATGGTCTGTTTGTTCTAATCTGGTTGACCAATAAGTGATAGTGTCCCGCGTTACCATTGATACAGATGGAGATTCAACAATCGTTCCAGCTTCGTTTTTGGTAATGGATAATGGTATGAAATAGAAGCCTAGCTCTTGAACCTTGTTTTTGCTAGGTTCGAGGAAACTGAACGCAATTAATTCAGCCTTTTCTTGAATTGTAAGCTCACCATAGGATTCAGGGATCTGCTTTTGTAATAGATTGTAAACTTCAGTTTCCTGTAATGGCCTTAGAGGACGCTGTTCAAATGAAGCAAGTATGTCTTTAAAAAGTGCAGTAGGTACCATTTTTTGCTATTGCGAAAGTCGGAAATACATAGAAGATGTTGACCTATTCTATTAAGTGTAAATCTTCTTTACTTTAGCTGTAAGTTGGTTTTGATTACTAGATAGTCATTACCTGATTGAACTCAATGTAGTAAAGTATTCGTAATTTAGAATAAAAATTTGTAATATTATTGCCTCTATAAATTAAATAATAAGAGTACAGTATGACAATTGGTGATTTTCTTATGCAGAACCCCATGTTTATTTCTACTTTTTTAACAGGGTTTATTCTGCCATTGTTCTTGGTGTGGATGAACCTAAATGCTACCTCAAAATTAAAAGATAGAGAGAAAGAGATCGAGCAGAAGCACAAAATTAATAATGATATAAAAGAACTTGAAAAAGCAGTTTATGCATCGCTATCTAAGATGCTTTTTGATATACAACTTTTATATGTAGCACTTTCAGGGTCATGTGTAGACCAAGGTTGTATTGAAGAAGCACTAAAAAAATTTGATGAATCTATAGTTAGATATCATGGGGAGATAGCTAACAACTTGCTGTACATGCCTTCAGAAATAATAAATCTAATTTATAGATTCTATGGTGAAGTTAGTGATCTTAAAATCCGATTAAGAGAATTTGATGAAACAAAGAATTATAAGATGGCACATGTGGCAGTTAACTTAAGCTCAACGGGATTGGCTAAAATAGTAATCGAAGTTCAGGATAAGTTGCTCTCGAAGAATGAAGTGTTAAAAATGAATTTTAATAAGGCTCATCAAGAAATGATGCTTTACTGCTGTGGTAAGAGACCTCCCAGAGAACTTTTTGATGAGTATATAATATTGTTAAGGCAAATAAAACCGGAATTGACAGATGAAGAAATAAGTGAACTTACTAGTAATTGGAGACTGAGAGAAGTACATCAGATAACTGAAATAGACATCCAAGGGAGATGATGAAAGAATTTAGTATTGTATATATTGAGCCTTGAAAGCTTCATGTAAAAAAACTAAATCGACAAACCGAGAATGTATTAACATACATTGTAGGTGTCATAAAGCATAATGTCATTATTAAACCAATAGCTTATTCTCTTGCAAATTTTGGGGATCATTTATCCATGGAACAAGCTGGCCTTGGGTATGACTTAGAAACCCACTAGCTCTATTATTATACTTTCCACTATAGCCAAGAATATTTAAAATACTTAATTCTATATACCAAGTAGCTAAATGAGAAGCCTCCAATAAGGCATTTACAGAAATTTCTAAAAGTTTTTTCCGCTTTTCCTCATTTCCATGAACAAGTGCATTTCTAATAAATACAAATGCCTCTGGAGCATCTATGACAGAGAGCTTCTTAAGCTCCTTAAATTGCATGGGAAGCTCTGGACTTATATTCATTATAGACAGTAATAGACGAATCTTATTTGAGGCATTTAGGTTAAGGGCATCAGATCCAATGACCATTTTACGTTTTTCGACAATAACCCAGTTGTATAACAATTCTAGGGCAGTTTGAGCAAGTATTATTGACCCTTCCAAGCCAGCACTATTGTAATTTACCTGATTGTACCAATAAATTGAAGTATTTAAGACATCTCTTGAATCGGCGTTGTTCCAAAGTTCTCGCATTTTGCTCCAAATAGTACTAAGATTTCCTAAGAACAAGACGTTAGACCAAGAAGGTACAAATTGATAACTATCAGCAGTGATGCTTTTGTACTCTCGCCAAACTACTTTTTCGTTGTGTACCCCTAGCAAAAAAGGTGTGCCTGATCGAAATCCATTTAAAAAAAATAGTAATCTATTAAGACACTTAAATACCGTGGAAACACTGTCGGAAGTCATAGCTCCTTTCTTTTTAGAAATCCTCCCCATATACGTATCAATGAATCCTCCATTTGCTATTAATGAAGCTGTTATTTTTTGAGAGGAAGGGGGTTTATCGAGGGATACTATAAATTCGTGATCTTCAAAGGATAGTCTCCCTTTATATGCTCCATTCTGATTAACTTCTCTAATGCTAGTTCCATGATATTCCCGAAGGTTAATGACAGGGAAGTAGATATCATTTACTGGAATACTGGAATCACCCATGGTGATTTTGTCTGAAGTGCCTGATATATAACTGCTATTTGATCGAGTTGCAAGTATAGTTCCTTTTCCAATGCAAATGTCACCAATATGCAATTCAATATCGTTTGCATCAACCGCGAGAAAGAAAAGATTAGCACTCTCTAGTATGTTTCCCTCGAAAGCTATTCTGCAATAGGGGAACCACTTATAATATATTCTGCCATCGCATTTATAGGTGCTGTTGGAGAGCTTAATATGAAAAACGCCAGTATGTATTTCAACTAATTCATTTGGTTCCCTCATTGTTAAGTATTGAGGGTTGCGTACTGGAATATCCGCAAAAGCATTAGGTATAGAATCTGACATTCGCCAATTTATTTTATGACCATGCTACATGTTTTTTATATAAATGCTTTTTTTGTTTCTTTATGTTTACAAGTAGCGAAACTGGTATAGAATTTAGTATTTGCAATATAATGAAAAAAGAGAAACTAGATTAAAGAAAATATCTGAAAGTGGTTCTTCAAAACTTAGTAATGGTACCACTTGTAATTCCGAAGAAGAAAATTTTACTTCCTGTTGAGCTAATACATTGACGAATTAAGCCATTTTACAAGCTTAATGTAATTTGTAAATTATTTTGTCATACCACCCCCTCAAACACCCTCCCCACCACTTCCTGCAATCTCCCCACACTCTCAAACACCCCCTCCATCTGACCACAATTGATAGCTCCACTATTACTTAAATTAGCAGAATTCAGCACACACAACTGATGCGGCGTAAATACCGCTGCTATTTCATCGGTTACGAACAGCGTTTGCTTTAACAGGCTGTAAATGCTTTGTCTAGGGATAGGGTGCCCGGTAAGCGCAGTAAGAAATGCCCTTAGGAGGTGCTCAGTTGTTTGGTGCAGCAGGAGTAGGGCTGATTTATAGTCTTGCTTTTGCCTAAAGGTTGCTGCTTGTTCAAAATAGGCCGGCACTTGGGCTATATGTTCAATAAAAGCACTCTTTACATCCTCTATGGGTATTTTCCCAGGTATGGGTATAAAGCTATCCCTGGAAGAAAAGAGGAGCTTTTCAGGTTTGCAGGTATTGGCATAAAATAGGTGTCCTGCTTTGAGGTAATAATGTACATCAGCTGCTTTGAGGAACATGACATTCAGGAGGGCAGGTTCGGGGAAGTATTTATCTATCTGCATGTGGTAATGGTCAAAGCTCTTATTGGCATTATTGGCGATGACATATAGCACACTTACTTTATGGTCATTTTGGAGATGGGTATTGGCCAGGAATATTTTATCAATACCAGGTATGTGTTTCCCGGATTGTATGATGCTTTCGCGTAGGCTATTATAAATAGCTACCTCTCCATGGTCTTTAATCTTCCGTGCATGTATGGCGTGTACCGCTTCCAGGGTCTTTTCCATGTATTGGAGAAAGCGTAGGAGGCCCTCTTTCTCTGCCTGGTGCATCTTGTGGAAGCTGCCGGTTACAGTGGCATACAGGAGACGCCATTGTTTATCCCGGATACCGTGTAGATGATCATAATTACAAAAGTCGGCAATTACCTGATAGGGGTTTGTCACCTCTTCGGTGGTCAGTTTAATAGGATAGCTGATTTCTATATTCCTTTTATGCATAGCTAATCTTTTAAAGTTAAATGCAATGAGATAAAAGAAATAACCATGTAGAAACAGGGTTATTGATGTCCATGCCATTTTTTTACTAAACTTAGATGGATCAGTTTGCAATTCGATTTAAGACCTGGGTACAATCAATCTGATAAACAAAGTAACATCATCCTGGTATTGTACCGAACCAAAATTGCTTGTAAAATACCAGAAGGTACTTGTCTTTTACGGCCTTATCTGTATTGGGTTTTGGAGAAATGTATAGCACTGTTTGGTACGATACAAAGTTCCGCTGGTACCATACCAACGTGTTCATTTTTTGCTACAAAATGAACAGCGCTATTTTGCTTCTTATGCCTTATATTCAGTATATTTGTAGACAATAACACATACCATGGCACAAGTTCATCACGGAAGAGGCGTAAAAAGAATACGTGAAATACTTCAGATCAAGCAGGAAGTATTAGCTGATACTTTGGGCATCAGTCAGCAAAGTGTTTCTTTATTAGAAACCAAAGAAACTATTGATGCTGAAATGTTACAGTCTATTGCACAGGCATTAGGTGTACCTCCCGAAGCTATTAAGCATTTTGACGAGAATGCTGCTATTAGCATAGTAGCAAATTCTTTTAGTGACTTTAAGGAGCATGCCATTGCTTCTGCCATGAATTACCAATGCTCTTTCAATCCCATTGATAAGGTTGTTGAGTTGTTAGAAAGATCACTGAAAGAAAAAGATGCTGAAATAGAAAGGCTGAGAGAAGAACTCGCCAAACTTAGAAAGAAATAACTTTATAGTAGTATACTAACAAAGGCAACCTTGATCTTCAGGGTTGCCTTTGTTGCCTTAGGGAGGATCCTGCTTGCAAATGGCGTTAAGCTATTACATTTTAGAAGGGAACGCTGGTTATAACACCTTTTGTTTAAGTTTGAATCTCATATAAAATGTTAGTATACGGATACTAGCATTTTAGTTACATTTGAAATCGATAAAATATATTAGTTTAGGATATTTACTTATACCTTTTGTTATGGATCATCCCGAAGAGGCAACGCCCACTCTTTATCCGAGAATCTTAGTATTCATTTATGCTTTGTTTTTTCCTATCATTGGTGGGGTTATCTTACTATCCATCAATCTGAAAAAGCTAAAGCGGCATATGAGTATTCTTTGGCTTTTTATTGGATTTCTTCTTTTTGAATCGGTACACTTAAAATGGATAATGGAAGATGGTCTGTCTATTTGGACGTTTTTTCTGCCCGTGGGTTTAGGCGCTATTTTTTTGATATTTCCAATATGGGATGTGCTTTTAAAAGGCACTAATACTTATAAGAGAAAGGGTGTTTGGGTACCTTTAATTGTGATGTTACTTATTTGGGTACCTTTAATGCTCATTAATTTTTTTAAACTGGCAGATTGATTTTATTGAGCCAAGCCAAACTATACCATCTCAAGTCCTAAATTCAGGAAAATATAAATAGAACACCCTCGTCATGAACTCACCAAACTAAAAAATAACTTCAAATTGCATAAAAGACAAAAGCGGCTACTATACTACAGTAACCGCTTTTGCTTTTATATCAATCTGAATCTCCTAAGTTTTCTCCTCCCGTAAAATCACTGATTGAAAAAAAGGATGTTAACACCCCTTCCTGATAGCATTCAACCCCATTTTCATATAGAAATTATTCTTCGCTTTCATCTTTAGGCTTAGGTATGCTAATAGTTGGCAATTTTCCCCCCATTGATTTTGCAACTTGGTAATGAGACCAGTTTTCAATTTCTTGTTCTCCATAAATTATCATTCTTACTTCTATATCTTTAGTGTCCATATCTCCGACATACATTTTATGATGATCAGGCACATTCTCGTAACTAATTTTCAGTTGTTCTTTGTTTTTGAGCGTTGGATGGTTGATGTATTGCTCATATGCTTCCCTGCAAATATCAACGGAAGAGGGTTCACCTTTTAATTCTCTAATGGTGTCTTTGATTTCAAGTAGTTTATCTTTAACTTCTACAGTGTATTGAGCCTCTTGAACAGTAAAACTTCCAAATCCATTAATATTGACTTTGGAGTTGGGGAGGATTGTTGTTACTATTATTTCTTTAGCTATCAGTTCCTCAAATTCTTGTAAGGTTATTTCCACATTTTTTGCTAAACGGCAAAGGTCAATAGTAAGATCGGGAAAGATAATTGCTTTAACCAGATAGTACTCATTGTCAATCTTGTAAAATAGATCTACACTCTTACCATCTATTTTCTTCGGAAATGGGTCATTGGGTGTTCTTTTATGCTCCTTGTAAATTGATCCTGTGCCACTTTCGCCTATTCTTATTCCATTAATGATTTTGGGACTGTATTGGTAGATGTTTTCTGATTTTGGGTTTAGCTCTTTTATCAGCGATAAAACGTAATCAATAAAGCTCTCTTTGTCAAAGACCCAGGAACCATTGGTAATTGTCCAACT
This sequence comes from Chitinophaga sp. H8, assembly GCF_040567655.1. Classification (NCBI taxonomy): domain Bacteria; kingdom Pseudomonadati; phylum Bacteroidota; class Chitinophagia; order Chitinophagales; family Chitinophagaceae; genus Chitinophaga; species Chitinophaga defluvii. The sequence goes on from NZ_JBEXAC010000001.1 coordinate 1,491,812, forward strand.
CCCCAGATCATGGATTGAAATCTCCTCATTGTCAGGAATACTTAATGCTACCCAACCTCTTCTAACATCTTTTTTAAAGTGTTCAATGTCTTCAAAGTTCCAACACTGAACTCTGCCATCAGCATAAACATCAATATCAACAAAGAAATAGCTGCTATTATGGATGATAGCAGGAATTGAAAAGCCTTCGATTATTTGTTTCCTATATACTGTTGTAGGGTTAATTGCAGTTCTCCCGGTGTTTTTAAAGAAATTAAAGTTCATGTTGTTTTATTTTTTGAGAAACTTGTTTTCATCGGTTTTGCTAAAGTATTTAAGGATAAATATCATAATTTTGGTTTAAAATATTTGCTACTAATACTTTGATACAATGAATATACCTGATAAGTTGCTTATTCGAAGAATGGAAGATTATCATACACATCATATGGGCAGAGCTTCTAATGGCCAACTGTTTTGGGGGTATGAAACTTTTGTCTATCTGGTACCTCCAGAAGAAAGACAAGAACAGAATTGGCTGCAATATAGATTGGACTATGCTATAATGCATTTTTTTGGACAAGATGGGAACTATTTAAGTAGTCGCTCTTACTGTGGGGGGACCGCAGATAAATGCAAAGTAGACTTTGAAGAGATTCTTGATGAATGGGTATCGGAATTGGGAGAAGTAGAGTATAATGATATTGAGGTCAAACTTTTTCAGACTGAAATCGATGGACATATTTTTGGACTGATTCAGGACGAAGAATACGATGCTATTTCTTTAGAGCCCAGCTCTTTAATTTCCTTTATGGAGCCATGGGATGGTGAATACTATACATAAATGAGGTATTGCATAGATATACCTGGCATTCAGGATACAAGGAAAATCATAGCTATATTTATCAATACAAGGTATACGGCTTGTATTGCCCCTTTTAGCTAAAAATCATAAACTGTTACAGCTATTTTCCTGTTTATTAGCTCTTCTGAGATAATCGGCTCTATTTTATCCCAGGTGCCACCGGCAAGCCCACAGCCAATTCTTGGCATGTGAACAGTGGCCCCTATTTCCTGCGCAAATTCTCCCACCTTTTTAAGCCCTTCTTGAATTGCTTCATAACGAATGGGAGGGTTCCCATTTTCATCTTTATTGATTTTATGCTGTCCTATGATGTTAGCAATCCAGATATTGGGTTCAACCTGTACAAATTGAGTTTGGCCAAGCGAAAACCCATCCTGGGATTTATACCATGTTCTATACTGTTTTTCCGGTTCCTTCCAGCGCTTTGAAATAGCCAGCACAAAGCCTTTTCCCCAGCCGCCCTGATCATTGCAAATATGAGCTATGATTTTAATGCCCTCTCCCGGAGGCATTGTTGCATCTCCTTTTATATAACTAATGTTCATTTTCACATTTTTATACCGGACAAAGAAAAGTGAATTTTTTTAATTCTTTACCTTTTAGTTAATCATTGAAGCATGCTCTTAATAGTTTCTTTGTCATTAACAGAGTTTTTCCAATCACTTGTCGGCCCTCTTTTGTGTAATGCTCACCGATGACATTCCCTACTAAACACCAAATAGATTTGTCTATAGTTATTGATAGGTAAATAAGGGGGGAATGTGCCATATTGCATACACCATTTCAAACGGTAAATCCCTGCACTTTCCCCCTCAAATCCCCCCGCTTCCCCCTCTGATAACCTCCCAACACTCCCCGGGATACAACCTTTCCACTACCATTTTATTTCCCCTCAAACCTTTACCCAGCGCGACACTTGCATTCAAACATACCCATAACCGCTTGCTGGTACTACGTTTCCTTATAGATAAAGCCTATATAAAGCCTATATGAAGCCTATATAAGGCCCAGATGAAACCTACCTAATAAAATAGGCTTTATCTGGGCTTTATGTACCCTTTATGGAGGGTTCATATTAGCTTTATTGATAAGAAGTGATAGTATTTCGATAAACGTTCCCCTAAGCCTGCCTGGAGGCCAGGAGGTTTTCAGGCCCATTGACGGGCACGCATGTAGCTAAGCCGCTTTAATGAAGTACTATAACCGGATGTATACTTTCTTTTTATCCATCATCCAACCGGCCAGCCAGCAGAGCATCGTAAAAAAGAGGGAGAACAGCAGGCAGCCCACCGGTCCCGGTGCAATCACCTGGAAGATTTTGGTATTGAGCCAGTCTATTACTGTTATATTCCCCGGTAGGTACAGGATCAGGAATACGCCAAGCAGGTTAGACAGTATATAAATGAACAGGGGGTTTTTACCAAACACAAGGAAGAAATAAGTTCCCCTTTTCCACTGCCGTATCTCTATGAAATAGTACAATACACCTACGAAAAGGATGTCGATACCACCCGTATACAAAACATAGGAGCTGCTCCATAATTTTTTATTAATGGGAAAAAAGCGATCCCAGTATAGTGCTATCAGCACCAGGGCAGTGCCGGTAAGCAGGAGCCGAACGATACATGCAATGGTTTTTCCCTTGCGCAGTATAAAACATCCGGTAAGATAGCCTGCCAGTACATTTACGATGGCAGGAAGGGTGCTTAATATCCCTTCCGGATCGAAGACAATGCCATTTTCTTTGTACATGTGCAGTGCGCCCAGTACCAGCAGGTCCAGCCTGCGTACCGCATTACCTTCAATCGTGTAGGGTATACCCTCGTAACCAAAGTAATGCAGTAACCCCCAGTAGGTGATCAGCAGAAGGGCGGATACCAGGACCAGATACCTGAAAGAGATATAGCGCACCAGCAGGGAAGCGAAGCAATACGCCAGCCCAATACGTTGCAGTACTGCCATAATACGGGTTTCCCCAAGCGGTTTAAGCCAGATAGCACCTTCGCCGTTCCAGCCCACAAACGGGTACCAGCTTAAAAGATAGCCGATCAAAAAAAGCAGGCAGGTACGCCGGAAAATCCTGTAAAGTGCTGCCCTTTCCGGCAACAACGCCAGTTTCTTATTGGCAAATACCATGGCGTTGCCCACTGCAAATAAGAAGGAGGGAAACACCAGGTCAGTCAGCGTGCAGCCATTCCAGGCGGCATGCGTTAACTGGGTAAATGGCACGGCTCCGCTACCTTGCGTATTGACCACGATCATGAAGAAAATGGTCAGGCCCCGGAACACATCCAGGGTAATAAAACGTTGATGGCTATTATCAGTCATATTCTTTTTCTATTGAACTACCAGCTCGTCCAGCATGATGATGTTCTTATCAGCCAGCGTATGGAGGTTGGCATTGTGTATAGATACTTTTATATAACGCGCTTGCTGCTGTATTGGCATAACATACTTTGCCACGTGTCTTAATAACTGCTGCGGTGCAACGGCATTAGCAACGGTAAAACAATCGGTATAATGTATGCCGTCGATAGAAACACTTACATTTATTTTCCTGGGCAGATAAAGGTTGCCTACCTGATCTTCCATAAACCTTGCAGTGAGAGATTGTACCAGCTGTTGCGGGTGCAGGCGGATGGTGACCGTTGTCAGCGAATCGGTGAGCATCATCCATCGTGCATCGTAAGGCTCTATGGTCCCCAGTATGCCGTCCAGCAAACGGCCGGGGGCTTCATGAGCAGGTTGTATAGCAACTGTGGCGCCCACAGCTTTATGCAGGAGGAACGTATCTGTATTTATTTTCCCTGCTGGCCTATTATGGATAAATGTAGCGGCTTTGAGCACCGCACTGGCATGAATAACAACTGGTTTTTCATATAGCGGAGATCGTACCGTTGGTGTAGTACCATCCAGGGTATAATGGATAGGGTAGCGGTAGGTCTGGTCGGTAAGTGTTACGGTGATGCTTTGGGCGGCACTGTCTGCTACCGGACGAATATTTACATTGTACATGCTTTTAGCATAACGAATGCCAGCGGCATCAAAACGGTGAAACTGCGTTTCCGTTTTGGTGATGAACCTGGCATAATCTTTTTTATCTTCCGGCGACCATAATGCTTCTGATAAAGCCAGCAGGCGTGGCAGTAACATATATTCCACGTGCTGCGGGGTGGGTATGTTCTCTGTCCACAGGCATCCTTCTCCACCCAGTATGCTGCCTGCCTGTGCAGCCGTGAATGCCCTGGGCATAGGATTAAAATGATACACAGTATCCAGCTGCAACCTGGCATAGGTAATAGCTGGCTCCAGGCCAGGGTCCGACTGATAGAAGTCGAAGTAAGTGTATTGGTATGGCGTCATCACCGTGGCATTACCCCGGGCCGCGGCTGCTATGGCTTTGCTGTCTCCATGCCACGACATGCTCACTGAAGATGGGGCGATCGCAGCACCCAGGATCTCATCCCATCCCATCATCTTTTTTCCATGAGCAGTGATAAAGCTATCGATGCGTGCCGTGAAATACGCTTGTAGCTGCCGGGCAGTGGTAAAGCCATTTTCCTTCATTTTACGCTGGCATCTGGGGCAATTGAGCCAGGGCTCCGGGCGTACTTCATCACCGCCTATATGGATGTATGCCGCAGGAAATAACGCCATTACTTCCTGCAAGATGTTTTGCAGGAAAATATAGGTACTATCATAGCCCACACAGAAATTATGTTGCAGGTCTCCGGGATAGCCACAAGGCATCAGCAGGGGCGTATTGTTATTTAAATCGCTGTATTGGGGATAAGCCACCAACGCTGCGGTGCAATGCCCTGGCATTTCTATTTCTGGAATGATCATCACATTTCTTTGCCGGGCGTATGCAATGATTTCTTTTACTGCTTCCTGGGTGTAAAATCCGCCATAGGTGGCAGGTTCTCCGGGTTGGGTGGCCTGGGCAACGGTCATGGGTATATTGTCCCTGTTGGCACGCCAGGCCCCCACTGTGGTAAGCTTAGGATATTGTTTGATCTCCAGCCGCCAGCCGTGGCTATCTGTCAGGTGCCAGTGAAATACATTGATCTTGAAGGTAGCGAGCAGATCAATGTATTGTTTGATGAAAGCAGGTGGAAAGAAATGACGGCTTACATCCAGATGCATGCCGCGGTAAGGGTATTGCGGATAATCAACGATGTAAGCGCAGGGGATTTTCCATGGTTTTTGCGGTTGTTTTTTCTGATCTGCCGGAAGTAATTGTGCCAGGTTTTGAAAGGCATAAAATATTCCTGCCGGTGTAGCCGCGGTGATCTTTATACTGTCTGGCGATATGTTGAGCAGGTAGCCTTCCGGGGTACTGACAAGCGGGCCGGGCTTCAGTTCAACCAGGATAATACCCCTGGTACTGCCAGCAGGGTTTGACTGGTGCAACCAGATGCCCGTTGTAGCCTGAAACGACCTGCTGAACAGTGCCATGCTTTGCAGCACAAGGGTATCCTGCGTGGTGGTAATCAGCCTGGTATTGTTGCTGAAAACAAAATCGCCGGCTTTGTCTGTTATACGCACCGGCTCCGGTATGATTTTTACCCGTTGTGCCTGTGTTTTTAAGCAAGTGGTTATGCAGGCAAATAAAAATGCCGTCTGAAGGATAAGCTTCATGATAGAAAGCAGTTGCTTTGAATAATTAATGTATGAGCTGGTTACAGCGGTTTTTATTTTATATCCCACCACACAGGGGTATTGTTTTTGTCCGGGCCATTCAGCAGGGGGAGTGCATTTTGAACAGCCTGTTTGTTGGATTCATATTCCAGTGTAATAAACGTAAAGCGTTTGATGATCATGGTAGCTGGCACATCAGGATTATCAGAATTGGCCACCGGGTATACCACCGGATAACCGGTACGGCGCAGTTCTGCCCACGCTTCTATCCCATCTGGAAAAAGGGCGAGCCATTTTTGGGTGAGGATCTGTTGCCGTTGTATTTTCGGGTCGGTAGCAAATTTTACAGTAAGATCTGCTACTGCCGGTGAGTGAAGAAAGTCGCCTGGTGCTACCGGTGGCGTGGTACTTTGCAGGTAGTTTTGAATAGCGGTATTGTTGATGCCCCATTGTTGCAGGGAACGGGTAATACCTTGCTGATACAAATCCTGTGGGGTACCACCCATGCTCCAGCCATTGAGCGCACCTTCCGCACGCAGGAAGTATGCTTCGGACGAATACATGACGGTCAGTTTGTTAGTAGCGGCAAGCTCAGGAACCCATCCGGGGCCGATGTTAGAGAGATTGTTGCCGGCGCCGCCCGGATTGGCGCCCGTAAGCTGGGCTACCGACAGGCCATTGCGCAGGCCATGGTATTTTCCATCTGAGGCAGTACTGAAATATACGGGGAGGCGCGGGTCGTTGAACCCTTTAAGATAACTTTCCATAGAAGCGCTCATCCGGAAATTACCCCAGGGCGACATCAGGTTTAAGCCATTGGGCGATGCCGTTGCTACATCCATCATGGCGTTGTCGTCGTTGGTTTGCATAACACCTGCCGTAACGGCTTTTTCAGCCTCTTCCTTCGCCTTGCCAGGCTCCACGTAGGAGATGCGCAGGGCCAGGCGTAACCGCAGCGTATTGGCCAGTTTTGTCCATTTGCCAATATTGCCATGATAGATCAGGTCGTTGTTGCCATAAGGTGTTAGCTCCTGGTTGGCGGCTTTAAGTGCGGTAACGGCCGTATCCAGCACTTTGAACAAATCGTAGTAAATATCTTTTTGTGCATCGTATGGAATACTGAACTCACCACTGCCGGCATTGAAGTAAGGCACAGGGCCATAAAAATCAGTATGGGAATGAAAGATATACACCTTCCATATTTTGGCGATGGCATTGGCCGGAATATCCTTGCCTTCCGTGGCATCTATCACTTTTTTGAGGGTAGGATAGGCACTGCCGTACATAGACAACCACTGGTAAAATTCCCAGTCTTTGCGCTGAACATACCGGTCGGGAGAAGCACCTGGGTCAATAGTGGCATAATACTGGCTCCAGAGATCCGCAAAAAGGTTACGGGCCAGCTGGTAGATGCCCGGATCACCATAAATACCCTGGTATTCCGCTTTGGCAAAGGCATTGGGTATAGTAGCCTGCGTAAGCCCGCTGAAAGTGTTAGGATCAGTATTGATAGCATCAAACTTTTTAGTGCAGGCACTTGTCATGATCACATAACAAAAGAGGGTGACCATACAGGTTTTAGCGGAAGTATATTTTAAAGAAAGTAAGTTCATACGATCGGTTTTTGGCCCGTTAAAAATTGAATTTTAAGTACAGTGCGTAGCTACGCGTGCTTGGGATGGCTGCATATTCAATCCCCTGGTTGTTGCCTGTGCCCAGTGCCGTTTCCGGATCAATACCATTGGCATTGTTCTTAAAGAAAAACAGGTTGCGGCCCACCAATGAAAGCGATGCATGCTCGATAAACTTTGTACGGAGCCATGATGCGGGAATGGCGTAGGAAATACTTGCTTCCCGGAGGCGGATGTTGGTAGCGCTGTGCGCAAATAGCTCTCCTATGGAATTGTTGGCCACTTGTGTCCAGTAATCCTGTGCAGAAATGGTTTTTGTGTTTTTATCTCCTTCTGCTGTTACGGCATCCGGTATCACAAAGCCGGTTTCACGATTGACGGTAGTGGCCGACAAGGTGCCTGCTGCGGCCATCAGGGCCTCGGTGCCGGAGATGATTGTACCACCTTTGCGCTCATCGATCAGGAAATACAAGGTCCAGTTCTTGTATTGTAGCTTGTTAACAATACCGGCAGTCCAGTCGGGATTAAAATTGCCCACATACTTTGACTGATCTGATATCAGCAAAGGTTTTCCTGTGGCATCTACCACGATATGGCCCGCTGCATCACGTTGCAGGCTGGAAGTATATAGCTCCCCATATTTTTCTCCTTCTGCTACCACGATGGCACCCAGCGCTTGCGGCGAGCTTAATAATACCCTTCTCTGTAAGGAATCGAGTTTTATCACCCGGTTACGGTTGGCGCCGAAGTTGACGCTGATATTCCATTTAAAATTTTTACTATTTACCGGCTGCGCATTTACCAGTAATTCTACACCGGTATTCCTGATCTTTCCTGCATTGATAATGCGGGTAGAGTATCCTGAAGCAGCGGGTACCGGTATGGTGAGGATTTGATTGATCGTATTCGTATTATAAAAGGTAGCTTCAAAGCTCAACCGGTTCTTCATAAATCCTGCTTCCAGTCCGGCTTCGAAAGAGTGTGTTTCTTCCGGTTTTAAATCAGCATTGCGCAAAGTGGGGTCAATCAATAAGAACCCACCATTACCACCAGCTACCAGGGAGTATACGGGTTTTAGCTCATTGAAGCCGGTACCGTTACCCACAAAAGCATACGAAGTTCTCACCTTCAGCAGGGAGATGGCCTGCGGCAAGTGCAATAGATCGTTGAGTATAGCGCTAATACCTGCGGAAGGGAAAAAATAGGAAGCGTTTTTAACGGGCAGCGTAGAGTTCCAGTCATTGCGTCCTGTAAGATCGAGGAACAGGTAGTTGTTATAGCTCAGCTGTGCAGAGGCGTATACCGACTGCTTTTCCGTCCGGGTGAGCGGTGCGTATGGAATGTAATTATTGAGGCTGTTGGTTAGTGCTACTGCATTTGAAGTAGCGAAAATGTTAGGTGCATTGAGGCCCTGATTATTGAGCGTTGTTCTTTCAGCATGGTATTGCTCCAGGCTGGCACCTGCATGTACTGCAAGGGTAAGTTTATCTGTAAGATCTTTGTTATAGCTGACAAGAATATCGTTGTTGAATTGCTGGTTCGATTCTTTATTGATCACATAATTGCCCCTGCCAGGGTAATCCGTCAGCCAATAGGAATCGTTATAATCTTTTTCTTCACCCAGGTCGTTATAATAATCAATACTTGTTCTCGCCTGTATGCTGAGGTCAGGTGTAAGCTGGTAGCGTAAAGCAGCAAGACCTATAAAACGGTTGCGCTGGCGGCTGTACAGGTTACGGTAAGCGCTCCAGTATGGATTTTGAAAAGCGGGCGTTTCTGTGGCCCAGTAGTGCTGGCTCAGGGTGCCATCTGCTTCCGTTGTTTCAAAGTTTTTAACATCATCCAGCCGCAGGCTGCGGGGCATGGCATACAGCGTGCTCATGATGCGGTTACCCGCCCCCGTTAGTGGCCGGTTCAGCACATCTTCTACCAGGAAGTTGGCTTTAACATCCAGCGAAAACCCTTTTGCCAGTGTGGTGGTTTGGCGCAATAAGAAATTGTTTCTCTTATAATCGTTGTTAGGCAAAATACCCTTGCTGTAGGTATTGGTATAAGAAAAATAAGTTTGTGACTGTTCGTTTCCACGGGAAAGCGCGATGGAATTGATCAGTTCCGAGCCGGTACGGAAAAAATCTTTAAAGTTACCGGCTTGCGGTGTGAGCGGCTGTGTTTTGCCGGTCCAGTCTTTCACTTGCTGACCAGTCATTTTTGGTCCCCAGCTATTGGCACTTGCCGGGATGAAAACACCTGCATCGCCCTGACCATAAATATTTTGCAGCCCGGGCCAGGTGAGTGGGGTAGACAGTGCTGCCGAGCTGGAAACCTGTACCCCGATCCCTTTACCAATCCTGCCTTTTTTGGTGGTAACAATGATAGCCCCGTTAGAGGCATCGGAGCCATACAATGCTGCGGCAGAAGCACCCGTTAACACGGTCATGGATTCGATATCATCCGGATTAATATTGGAAATGCCATCGCCGTTGTCACGTGCCCCGAAGAGGGCCACATCAGCACCAGCTTTGGGCGTATTATCTATACGTACCCCGTCTACCACGATCAGGGGCTGGTTGGTACGGCCAATAGAACGGTTGCCCCGGAAAACGATCCTGTTGGACCCGCCGGGGCCGGAGTTTGTTTTATTAATAGTAAGCCCGGCTACTTTACCATTGATGGCGCTGGTGATATTTGCTTCACGGGAGTTGCTGAGATCTTCTCCTTTTAAACCCTGGGTAGCATAGGTGAGCGACCGTTTTTCGCGCGTAATACCTAATGCAGTGACCACTACTTCGTTCAGTTGCTTCTCATCGGCATTTAGTATGATCGCTACCGTAGTTTCACCATTGAGTGGGAAGTTGAGCTTGGTATATCCTACGTGCGAAATTTCAAGAATAGCATTGGGATCGGATACGGTTAAGGTGAACCCGCCATCATTGTCTGTGATGGTACCATTGGAGGTGCCCTTTTCCCTCACAGATATATAGGCCCCGGCAGTGATGGTACCATCTTTATTACGCAGTTTGATCGTCCCTTTGATGGCTGTGCTCACCTTTTGTTGCGAAATGACGATCAGGTTATTGTCCAGGATGCGGTAGGTAAGAAGGGTGTGTGTAAAAACGGAATCCAGTACCTCCCTGATGTCGGCATTGGTGGCTTTGATGCTAACGGTGGTTGCCTGTGGCAACAGATCATCATTGTAGATAAAGCGGTAAGGACTGTTGCGTTGGATGGAGAGCAATGCAGTTTTAATATGCACGTCCTTTAATACAAGGTTAATCCTTGTTTGCCCTGTACTTTTTGCATGTACAGACAAACAGGCAATTAATAGAAAAAAGGCAGTTAGTTTCATGAGCAGTAAAACCTTAAATAATGCCTTATGGGTAAAAGAAAACTTGCTGGCACGCAATTTTTTCATACCTTCAAAATTGAAAAGTTGAACAATAGGGACGCGTAAGTGCCTGAGAATACGAACGCTCCCGATGATATGCTTTTTTAAGAGGAGATGCGCAAACATCTCCTTTTTGATGGAGGTTATGTCATGTAATCAATTTAGATAAGTGAATGTTGTTTTTATTTAGTGATCCATACTTCACCTTGTTTAATAGTATAATAGAAAGGATAAGAAAGTTTGAGCGCCTCCAATGTCTGCTGCATGGTTTCGCCGGTAATCACTCCCGAAAATCTTTTTGTTTTTAATGCATTGTCCTCAATGTGAATGGTAGTAGAAAACCAGCTTTCCAGCTTGGGGACCAGCTGTTCCAGCGGTTCATTATTAAATGTGAGCGATTGATTCATCCACACCGTTTCGGGTAGTACGTTCTGTTCATCTTTTTGCAGGCGGGCGATGACAAAGAGAGAAGCATCCTGTTTGCCCGCCGGTGGCTGTACCGTGGCAGCGGCTGGCGTTTCTGCCGCAATGATTATTTTCTCGTCTGGCCTCAATAATATTTTCCGTTCAGGGTCTTGCTGCGTTGTTACTTCCACCAGGCCGCGCAGCAGCGATGTTTCCACATGTTTTTGGGCAGGGTAGGCCTTTACATTGAAAGCAGTACCTTTTACTGTAATATTCACATTTGCCGCGTGAATGATGAAAGGGTGTGCGGCATTTTTGGTAACATCGAAGAAGGCTTCACCTGATAGCGTTACCTCCCGGTATTGCTGCCCGAAAGTTTTTTCATTGTAGGTAAGATGGCTGTTACCGTTCAGCCATACCTGGGTGCCGTCTGGTAAAACGAGTTGCTGCTTGGCACTTGGCTTTGTGATGATGGTTTTAGTATAGCGTTTTGTATTGGTGTTTAGGTGCGTGTTAATATAAAACAGTCCCACGATGACCGCAGCAGCCATGGCTGCTGCGAGCCACCGGAGATTCCGTTTGTTGATAAATACCACAGGTGCCTGGTCGTTGCTGTTGATATTAGCCGCGATCTTGTCCCATACGGGCTTTCCCGGCTTCATTCCGGGTAAGGACTGTAGGGGCGCCTTCCATATTTTTTCCAGTGCTTCATGGCGCACACTATCAGGGCTATTTTTCAGCAAAGCTTCCAACTCAATAAGTTCTGCCGCTGTAGCTTCGCCTGCACTGCGTTTGGCCAGTAATATCCACACCCTTTCGTCCATATATCTTGGTTGTTACATAATAAAACACCAAAAGCAGGGGGCGACCCCCAAGCATATTTTAAATTTCTTAAAAAAAGGCTGGATCAGGGTTTGTTTACCGGGGGGCTGTATACCGGCAAACTGATATTAACAGTAGCATGTACTTTTTTCAGGGCAATACCCATCTGGTTTTCAATTGTTTTGAGGCTGAGGTGCAGTAGCTCCGCCACTTCTCTGTATTGCAGGCCATCTTCTTTTACCAGCTTAAAAATGAGCCTGCACCTGGGAGGCAGATCATTGATCGCTTTATTGATACACCGGAGGAGGTCTGTTGAAATAAGATGGTCCACGGCGGTAGGTTCTATGGAAAAATAGGGAAGGTAGATGGTATCGATATTGATATATTTCTCCTTGCCATTTTTGCGGAGATAATTAAGGCTGATGTTTTTGGTGATAGTATACAGGTACCCGGCAAAGTTTTCCAGTGACGCTATACGCGCCCGTTTTTGCCAGACCTGTATAAATACATCGGCCACTACTTCTTCGGCTTGCTCCCGGTGATGGATAATAGCAAAGGAGAAATGTAAGAGCCTTTCGCTGAAGCGGTCGTACAACTGTTTCAGCGCGGCCTGGTCGCCGCCTGCCAGTTGCATTTGAAGATGAGCGATATCTTTTTTTATCTTATCTTCCACTACAGTAAATTACAACACTGCCTGATAAAAAAGAAATTTTAATACAGGCACCATTAAGATCATCCCACCTGGATCTCTAAAGTTTCTCCCTCCTTTAAAATTACTGGTTGAGCAAAGATGATATGAACGTCTTTCCCGGATGCCGCCAGGGACGCTTTGAGGTGCTTGCCATTAAGGGTAGCCGTGATAGTGGTACCCGTAGTTTGCAGACTTAGTGTTTTGAGTCGCAGCGAGCCATAATGCAACGCAATGCTGCAAAGCGTATTTTTAATGTTTACTTGCTGTTGGAAGGTACCCCAGCCCTCAGCAGCCGTGAAAGGCGCTTTGAATCGCTCTCTTCCAAAAGCAGGCGCAAACCGGAGATACCCTTTAGGACCATGATACTCAAAGCCGCAGGCGGTGATGAAAGTACCATAGCTGGCCATCGCACGTGCATAGTGATCACTGCATTCTATTTCGTTAAAAGGATTTCTTTTTGATCCATGGTACCGGTGATGGATAGCATTGGTAAGTATCATCGCTTCATCAGTCATGCCTTCTGCCATCATGTGACTGGCTACCTGGTGTTCAAACCCCGACATACACTCATGGAAGTATCCCAGCTGCCAGGTTACGTTTTCGCCAAATGGTTTGGGTTCGTTGTGCGGATTGGTGTTCATGATCATACCACCTTCTCCTTCCAGCGCGTAGGGACGGCCTCCCAGGTGGGTTTTGATATAAGGACCTACATCCATGGCGAAGTTATATTTCCACAGGGCACGGAGCGCAGAAAGTGTTTGTTCACGGTTCCAGAGCCTGCCCAGTCCTACCTGGAATGCCCAGCTTTGTCCATACACCTGGTCAATATGACAAGTGTTGTACGAGCCAAGTTTGGAACGACCCTGCACCGGATCAGGACGGTGGATGAAATATTCTCCGTTGAACAGGTGCTTGGACATGTTGTCGGACCCTTTCGTTACATATTCCCGGCAACGGGTAGCAAAGGCTTTATCGTTCATTTCTGTGGCCATATATTCGGCCGCACGGGCAGCAGCAATGCATAATCCTACAATCCAGGCAATCTCACCTTCCCACACTGCATCGAGGGTATTTTCCATCGGCGTGTCTGTCATGCCATCACCGTTCTTGTCCTGTGCCAGCATGAAGTTCACCGCCTTTTTAATCTGCCCCCAGTTCTGACGCAGAAAACGGTCATCGGCGCTCATCTGGTGCTCGCGGTAGATCCGCAGGATAGTACCCGCTTGTCCGTCAATAGCGGGACGGTTCTCATATTCTGCACGGAAGATGATGCCGCCGTCTTCCTGCATCCCGATACCAAGGTCGGTACCCTGACGGGTTTCTCTTTCCAGGGAAGGAAAGATACGGCCCATAGTCTGTGCATATTGCCACACATGGGTGCAGGTACCTTCGCAGGCATTCACGCCTTCCCATCCCCAGAAACGGCCACCTGCAAAGCGGTAGGTATTGGCGGTAGCCAGTGTCCCGATATTCAGGAAGGTACGCTCCAGGAACCAGTAAGGCAACGTGGAGTCGTAGTAGGTTTCCCGCCAGCGTAGTGTTTGTCCCCAGAGGGTCTTAAACTTTGGTGCGATATAGTCGGCCACGGCAGCGGCATCGGTGAAGCGGGTACCATAATAATAACCTCCGGCAGCTTCTTTCACCTTACTCACTTTTTTAAGTGGGTGGTTGAAATGCCAGGTCAGTACAAACTGTGCTTCCAGTGTTGCGCCCGGGGCGAGCTGTTTTTTAGGGCTGGCCACGGAGGCAACAAGTATCTCTTCTGCTGCGGTGGTGGCTTTCTCATTACGGGTGGTAAAGCAATCGGCCTCTACCGGCCAGGGATTAGCATTAGCATTGGCAATAGCGCCGTCTCCGATGTATGATATACAGGTACTGCCATCGTCTGCACGGTCGGAGGTGCCGCTGGCAGGTTGGAAGGTAGACGACACGCGCGTATAACCCGTGCCGTTATGTACGGTATTTACTTTTTCTCCTTCGCCTTTTTTAGCGGAGATTTTCCGGGCGCCATTTTCAAACCAGCCTGCAATAGCGGTAGTTACTGGCTGTCCCGAAGTGTTTTTTATACTGATATCAAATACCGTGGCGGGCAATCCGCTGTTATCTGCATCCAATGGAATGAAAATACCACCGGCACGTAGGGTCACTTCCAGCGGAAGGTTCCTGTGCTGGTAGCGTATCGTGGCGGTAGGGTAGGTGGCCTCAAAGCTCACTTCTTCCCAGCTCTCTTGCCTTAGCTCCACCAGCCGCGTTTGCCCCTTGCTTTCAATAAGCAACGCAAATCCTTGTTCCAGTATGCGATGGTTGGCAGCAATGGCTGGCTCCAGGTAGCTGGCGCCATCCCGGTTGCGGATGCTTCTTTCGGAGGTTCCATCATGCCAGCGCACCGTTTTGGGTTCTATACCTTCCTGCTCATCATTGTAAATGCTCCATAGCCACAAACGGCCATCACCACCCAGATAAACCGTACCGGTATGCAATCCGCCTGCGGGCATACCTATATAACGTAATTCATTCTTTGCTTTGGTATAGGTGGTGGGGCGCCCACGCTGATAAAGGGAGCGTACCCATCCGGGAGGAAGTTGCTTGTCGGCAGGTATGTTGTGCTTCGGCAGCAACACGCCGGAATATGATGGGGTGTCCTGGGCAAGGGCAGACAGTCGCCATGCGAAGATACCTGCTGCTGCCAAACCTGTTTGACGGATAAATTGCCTCCTTTCCATAATTCAATTACCAGTTGTGGTACTACAATAATAATGGTTATTTATATGCCATTTAAATTTAGAAGATATCGCGGGCTTACAAAGCGTCAGGTAAAATCCGTGGAGCAAAAGATAAAATAACACTAGTGGGTAGGTGTTTGGTATACTGTTTATCTCAGGAGGGAAGAAACATGCAGAAGATTCCTTATTGGGTTCATATACTCTTTAGCTGTTCACAAAGTGCTGTTTCACTAATTTCTTGGTGCAGTCTTGTATAATACAACATTTCCAGTTTTTTAAATGGAATTTCCTTTACAATAATTGTGCTTTTATTAGTGGAGGATGTGAAAATTTCACGGGATTCATCACCTCTGGTAATGATCCAAATTTGTTTCTTGATATCTTTTAGTGGAAACTGACGGTCACCTATGCTGACAGTTCTTGAGTTTTTGAGCTTATGAGCGAAGTTTAGGATTTGATCTGCTTTAGTTTCCATAAAATCATCCCTTAAGGTAGCATCATAGATAACATACAGGTCCTGGAGTATAAATTGTCCATCACCCTTACCCTTGTTGCGCCCACGCACAAAGGGATGAAGATGGTTAATGCCTAACAATTTCAACAAGTAATGACAATATAATTCAAATAACCGCCAATCATCAGTAGTAGCCATATCTTCCAGAAACGGGGGTTGTAGGTGATAGTTGGCAGTTATATGATAGGGGTTCTGATACCAGCCAATTGGATAATTTTTGAATGCAGGAGGGCAGGGGATGGGTTGAATTTCACGAATCTTAAAATGTATAGAATAGGTGTATTGACTCTTCCCACGGTATACTCTTTCAAATCCAAAGCTCTTTCCAAGCCAACTTTTATCGGGAGTGCCGTCGGTATATCTACGGATAAATAATGTAACAGCCTCCTGTACGTCAGGTGCTCTGCAAATTAATCCATCAATAAAGTCTTTTTTAAAAGAACTACTTTTTTTACTATTTGATGTAATGGCATCCCAATGTTTATCCAATTTTGAAACCATAATGTATTGGATTTCATGGGTTTCAATTTTCGGTTTCTTTGCCTGGGTCATAGCAAAATATATTATTTTGAGGAGATACTTGAGCTGATAAATGAATATACGAAATTTAGGCTAGAAAATATATTGAGTTATTCTGTGATAATCAGGGCAATTGTGCCGCGGCCTGTGGCACAAATTCACATTCTTGTGAAAAGAAGAAATATCATCATGGAAATATGCCGTAGACGGATTTATATTTTTAGATTAATAACGTATTTTCCGAAAATATAAGAAAACGGAGACCGAAGCAATAGAAAATTAAACTTTTTACTAACTTTAGATAACGAGCTACACCACAATATTAGTTTTTACATATACTTGTTACTTATACCTATGACCCGTTTGTGATATCTTTATACACAGGGGCAGTTAAAGTAGGAGAACAATTTTAATGGGTACTTCAGCACTACATAGAGATTCCGAATTAATCGATCAGCTAAAAAACGGCGACGAAACTGCGTTTACACAGTTATATGATCAATACCACCGTGCCGTTTATTTTTACGTACTGGATTATGTAAAAGCCCCCCAGGTAGCAGAAGATGTGGTACATGATGTATTTATGAAGATTTGGGAGATCAGGGAAGGGCTGACGATCACCACTTCTTTTTCCAGTTACCTATACAGGATCTGCCATAACAAGGCCATTGATGCCCTGCAGAAGATTGCGAAGGATGAAAAGCTTCGCCAGGAGGTGTTACAATGGATAGAACCACAGGTAAAAGAAAAAGAGCAAACCCTTCAGGAGCACCGTGCTGTTTATTATGAACGTATTTACCAGGAAGCGATCTCCGCGCTTTCGCCACAGCGTCAGAAAGTTTTTTTACTCTGCAGGGAGCAGGGTAAAACTTATGAGGAAGCAGCAGCCGAATTAGGTATTTCACGTAATACGGTAAAAGAACACATGGGGGAAGCCCTCCATTTCCTCCGTAATTATCTGCTGCAAAAGGGCGAACTGGCCTTTGTAATGATCATTCTGGGAAAAATTTTATAATTTTTCTTTTTTCACCCCCCCTGTGTTGCCCTTTTTCAGTCTTATAGTTGTGAATGCATCGGAAAAGTAATGTCTTAATCTATTAGAAAGGGCGCTATGCAAGCTGATCACAGACATCTGGAACAAATGCTGCAACGTTATCTCCGCGATGACCTGAGCAAGGACGAAGTGCGGGAAATGCTGGAGTATATTGTTCAGCACCCTGCTTTGGCAGCAGAACTGCTGAACGAAGACCGTAGCCATGTCTTTTCGGAAAAGCTGCTGCACCTGCCTGACTTGCCGGAAAGCGCCAGTAAAAGGATGTATGAACGTTTGACTACTGAAATCAGAAGCAGGGAGCAGGCACAGGAGGAGGACGCCATGGTTACAACACCGGTGCGGCAACTGCATTACCGTTGGCGCTGGGTCGCTGCTATTGTTGTACCTGGAATGATCATTGCAGCTTATTTCTGGCAATCAGGCAATCATAAAATCAATCCGCCAACTGAACAGGTATCCGTCATAAAAGATGTAGCCCCGGGGCAGAATGGCGCCATACTTACATTGGCAGATGGTAGTAATGTGATATTGGACAGCGCAGGTAATCAACAGATTGCCGGGCAGGGTAATGTACAGATCACCAACCGGAATGGCCAGCTGACGTACAACGCCGGCCACAACGGAACAGAAGAAACCATTTATAATACGTTAAGGACCCCGGCAGCAAGACAGTATAAATTGATACTGCCAGACGGCTCTAAAGCATGGTTGAATGCAGGATCCTCTATCCGGTATCCCACCGCATTTAAAGGCAGGAACAGGGAAGTGGAAACTACGGGAGAGGTGTATTTTGAAGTAGCCCATAATGCATTTAACCCCTTCCGGGTAAAGACAGGCAGTATCGTAATTGAGGATATCGGTACGGCGTTTAACATCAATGCCTACGGTGATGAACCTGCTATAAAAACAACCCTGGTAGAAGGGAGTATCCGGTTATTAACAGGCAGTAATAATAAAGTACTCCGGCCGGGTATGCAGGGTACGATCAAGGCTGGTAACGATGAGATTGCGGTAAGCAATGTGGACGTAGCGGAAATCATCGCCTGGAAAGAGGGCCTGTTCAATTTCAATAACCTGGATATGGAAACGGTCATGCGGCAGATAGGCAGGTGGTACAATATGGAAATAGTATACGAGGGCAAAAAGCCGGAAGGACATTTTTCCGGTATCATAGACAGGAATACAAATCTGGCTTTTATATTAAAGAGTCTTGAACTCAGCGGTATGCGCTTTAAAGTAGAAACAAGTACAACACCGGCACAAATGGGTAAGATCATTGTGCTGAAATAAACAACCAAAATATACCGGGTCAACAACAGGCGAAAGACATTAACAGTTTTCGCACAGGGAGATGTATGCATATATCTGGCATATAAGGCACCGGTCAAACACAATGTAGCGTTATGCAACCAAAAGCTTATTGTAAAGGATGCTATCCGGGATTACGGATCACCATTTTACTCATCACTGCATTATTGACGTTCAGCAGCAAAAGTGTTGCTCAAAAAGTAACGATCAACAGGACCAATGTGTCCCTGGAAGTAGTGTTTAAGGAGATAAGAAAACAAACCGGCTATAGTTTTATCTACAGGAACGAATGGATCCAGAAGCTGGGTAAGATATCTATTAACGTGAAAGATGCTGCACTTTCAGAAGTAATGGATATATGCCTGGAAGGACGGCAATACACCTACAATATTGAAAACAAAATCATTACGATTTATCCGGTGGCAGAGAAGAAAGAAACATCTGAGGGGATGCTACCGGTTGCAGAAGATTCGCTGATATATGGGAAGGTAGATAATGCAGCGGGTATACCACTGGTTGGGGTGAGTATTACAAATATGACACGAAAGGCGTCCCAGAGAATAACGGCGGTGAGCAGGGCTGATGGGAGCTTCGAGATAGTAGGCAACAAAGGTGATAAACTACAGTTCACGATCATCGGCTATGGAAAAACAGCAATAAAATTCATTGGCGGGCAAAGCATGAACGTTAGTATGCAGGAAGAAGCATTAGACCTGAATACAGTAGAGATCAGCAACCTGGACTTTTCCCATAAAAGAATACCCTGGACGGATACTATCGATATGAAGTTCCGCAGTCACCTCAACCTGGGGCAGGTATTGCAGGGTACCATCCCCGGGCTTACATTACAAAACTCTTCTCAAAGCCAAACCACCATATCATCATTAGATTGGGGGAGCAATGCCACGTTATATGGAAAGCAGATTTCATCACTGGCAGATTTAAGAAAAAAATACAATGAGCAGATTGGAGAGGGAAGCCTGCCCCCTAATACCAGCTTTGAAGAATTTTTGAATTCCATAGTACAACAGGGTTATAAAGTCAATTATACCACTTCTGTTAACAATAATGGGCTGATACCACAGTTAAGAGGGGTGAGCGGCTTTAGTGGCAATACTTCCGGTATGTTGATTGTGATAGACGGATTTCCACAGGATGGTTTTCCTGCGGATTATCCCATGACCAATGTGGCATCGGTAAAAGTGATCAAGGATCCCGAAATGCTGACCAAATGGGGACCACGTGCGGCGGGAGGCGTGATATTGATTACCAGCAAACGTGGAGAGGTAGGGAAACTACGCTGGGGGTATAATACAAATTTTTACTACGCTCCCAAGCCCAGGTTTGACCGGAGCAAACAACGAATGGCTACTTCCGGGGATATCCTGGATTATCTAAAGGATGCTTCCGATTCGGGATTTATATATATCACTCCCGACCCCTCCGGCAGGTTTATGTTCAATAAACCTCCAGCCGAATTGCTGTTATACAAACTAAGTTCCGGTACTATTTCGCAGGATCGTTTTAAGGCACAATGGGACTCTTTAGGCGGGTTATCTAATGAAGGGCAATTAGGATTGTTACAGCAGGATGTTGTTAACCAAAATCAGATGCTCACCTTGTCGGGAGGTAGTACGTCCTGGCGTTTCAACGCAGCGGGCAGCTATAGCACCAGCCGTACGAATGCACTGAATAATTACAACCGTAACATAGGGTTAAGTATGTTCAATAATTTTTTGTTGTTTAATAATAAGCTGCGTGCTGATTGGAATATCAGGATAAATAGTGGCCGGTCCAGACAGGGTACCAGCCTGGATCCTGCTACACTGCAACCTTATCAGCTTTTATTGGATCCCGGAGGCAGATATATCTATGATTATGCTGCGTTTAATCCCGAAGCCAATACTATATTGGTAAACGCAGGCTACAACAATTATGGGGTAAATATTTTACAGGATGCACGGCTCAATAGCAACATCAGTAAAATGTTGAATGCGGAGTCACAATTAAACATGGACTGGGAGTTACTCCCAGGTTTGAGATGGTCTGGTTCTTTTCAGTATATAAACACCAATAGTAATTCGGAGGACTACCAGGATGCTGAAAGCAGTAGGGCGAGGCAGCTGGTAGACGATTTTGCAAGCCCGCTTTTTAATACGGTTACGACGGATGCAAACAGGAAGCTGACAGGAATCACCTTCCATGTGCCTAAAGGTGGCATCTTTCGAAGATCCTTTTCATCGGACAAAAACTGGAACGCGCGATCCGGTTTACTTTACAATAAAAAAATAGGAAAGCATGACCTTAGCTTAGCATTGGGAGGAAGTGGTTCCTCTACTATGGTCAGGGTGCCTGCTTATAACACTATTTATGGTTATAATCCACAAACAGGTAAAGGACAACTTATTTCATTACCCTTTGATCCATTGAGCAGTGTTGGGAATTATTTGCAATTACCAGGCGTATATGGACTATATGGTGATGCGGACCCTAATACGATTTATCCGGTATTTACCGCCAATTTCCCACATACATTACTTGCACCCGGTCAGGAAAGCACTACGATCCAGCGACAGCTGGGCTGGAACGGTAGGGTGAAGTACAACTTTAACGATACCTACATCCTGAAAGGGGATTACAATGCGGTGTTTAATCCCAGCTATGGATATAATCCACCATATAGCATGCTGGCCAACTATAATGCGGAGGCCACCTGGCGCTTATACAAACTCCCCTTCTTTCACCCGCCTGTATGGATGAGCGAGCTTAGTCTTTCGGCCGGAATAACCGGTGTGGAGATCCCCGCTTTACCTACAGAGATAGGGGGGACACGTACGTTACAAACTGCCTGGAACAACTATGGTATCTGGGTAGGCAACTACAACCTGGCCCAGCAAACGGGGCAGCGTGTACAGAATATTTACCAAAAGCTGACTATAGGGCTGGCAGCCAATAGCCTGATGCTGGATCTTGTTCACGGTGCTGTTAGCATTAAAGGAAATGAAAAAGTAGCAGGTACTAATAGTACGAATGACTATATAGGCGCTAATGTAAGGGCAAATCTCAGAAAAGGACTACTGAACCTGATTGCCAGTTATGGCCGTTCACCGGAAGGGGAGCCACAGACAAACCTGCGGGCAGGTTATAATATAGCGGGGGAAACTTATTTTCATGTACCGGCCATCAGCAGCCTGAATGCAGATTTTATATTACAGCAAATCAGTCCTTACCAGGCAATGGGCCTGATGATGGAAACCAATACACCTAAAGCAGATGGTGCCTATACCATGGCCATCAATAATAACTTCGGATTGCTACCTCCCAAAACCAGCAACATGGAAGCCCATGCTACTATCGGTTTGCTGGACGACAGATATCAGCTTGATTTTCGCTATTACCGTAAAGTAGTCAGTGGCTTAAACAATAGTATCCCTGTTCCCACGGATCCTTCTACTGGATTAGGCGCCCGGATTTCCTACAGCGAGATCGTGAGTAAGGGAATAGAATTGTACCTGATGATAAAGGTGGTGCAACAGGAGAAATTCAGATACGTAATTACGCTGAATGGCGCTTATAACAAGAACATGGCACAGCATGTTCCTCTGGTTAACTATTCCCAGACACCTGCTTATCTGATGGCTTACCGCAATGATTACAGTACGGAAAGTAGCTGGGGGTACCGCTGGGCTGGACTGGATGCAAATGGTAATCCGCAGATTTATGATGAGCAGGGGAAAAAAACAGCAACACCCGACAGCGCTACACTTGCTTCAGCTCTGGTGTATAATGGGGTAACCAGGGCGCCTTATAACGGAGGATTGATACAAGAGTGGAATGTTAGCGATTTTTTTGCAAGGGCAACGATTGCATTCAAGCTGGGGCATGTGATGCGCCAATATATACCTTCTCCTTCCGGAGCATTGGATAATAGCAGCCTGATCCGTGATCGCTGGAGAAAACCAGGTGATGAACTGTATACAGATATTGCCGCGATGGCCAATACAAATGCAACGGATACCAGAGCATTTATTATCCAGAACTCGACCAACAGTATCCTGCCCGCGGATAATATACGCTTGCAGGAAATACAAATAGGCTGGCAGGCACCAAAGAAACTGTTGAAAGATTTCTTTATAAAAGATCTGACATTGTCATTCCAGGCGCAAAACCTGATTGTCTGGAAACGCAATAAACTACAGGTAGATCCGGAAATAGTGTCCAGCGGCGGGCAGATCGGAATGCCCATGTCCAAACAATACTCGTTCAGTATAAACATGAATTTCTGATTAAAATATTTAATACAGATGCAAGCAAGATTTACCTGGTTATGGCGCGTTTTGATAATAGCAGCAGGGTTAACCATTCCGGCCTGCGTGAAGAATGATAACTTCCTGGAACCATACCGGTTTATAGCCTACGTAGATCCGGTTAATGGAGTGGGTGGGTATAATACATTGTCAACAAACATGCTGGTACTTCGCGATACTATTCTGCCTGGTACAGCTATGTCGTTTGCTGCAAAACTTTTTGCTGCCTACGATAAAGAGGTGACACTCACCGCAAAGATTGAGACCAGCCTTATAGGTGAATACGACCGTCTTGCACAATCGCCTGGTCCTTCACCTGCACTTCCGGATGGCGCTTTTGGTTTTGCCAACGCTGGGGTAACTATACCGGCAGGTGCTACCACCTCTGCTGATTCCATCAAACTGGTGCTTTTAGATGCATCCCGCTTGGATTTAACAGGTTCGGACATTACCTATACCATACCTGTACGCCTAAATACTACCCTGCCCGGAGGATTATCTCCGGAAGATACACTGCGGCAGACTATATTTTTCAGAGTCACCTTCACGAAAGTTTCTTCCGCTATTCCCAGCCAGGGCGACAGCATACAGTACATACAATTTATAAGGCAGTCTGATGGTACACTATTAGAGCATGTAACAGGGTTTGGTGCAAGCATAAATACTGCTGCAACCATACCATTGCAGATCGGCATATCGTTGGCGCCATCACTTGTTGAGAAATTTAATGCCGCCAATCACACTTCGTATACAGCGCTTCCACCTGCATTTTTCAGCCTGGCCCAAAGCTCCGTTACCATTCCCCCGGGAGGAATGAATTCTGCATTGGATAGTTTCAGGATTTTGTTTTCCGGTATGCCCCAACCAGGTAAATATCTGCTGCCTTTGCAGATGAAAGATGAGGGGGCAGTGATCCCAGGTGCAAACAAGGCAGTATATGTTGCTGTAGAAACGGTTCCTGAAATCATTTATGCCCGTACCAATTGGCGTATAGTGGCAGTTTCAGCAGATAATTATCACCTTATTGATAATCTATTGGATGGAAAATATTACACCAACTGGCTTTCTGCACTGCCGGAAGGTTACGGGCTTCCGCCACAATGGTTTACCATAGATATGGGACAGGTGAACCTGATCCGGGGAATTATGATCAGGTATAGCCCATATGAAACAGGATGGCAGCCCCGCCAGGCAAAAGTTTATACCAGTATGGATAATCAAACCTGGGATACGGGACAAACAATAGATATTCCCATGGCCGCAGTACCCGAACGGAATATGATGGTTCATTTGCCTGCTTCCGTATCAGGAAGATATATAAAGTTTGAAGTGACAGCAGTTCAGGGTGCACCGCCAACAGGAGTATCTATGATAGAATTTGCTGCATTCTAAACCGGAAAAAAAGTGATATGAAACAACATACTATATTACATCTGATCACAAAACTTACGCTGCTTTTCTTGCTGCTTACGGGGTGCAGCAAGTTCCTGGATGTGCGGCCAAGTACCACCGCAGTAAATCCAACTACCGTCAGTGATTTTGAAGAAATGTTAAATAATGACTCCATTGCTACATGCAATTTCGTATTGGCAGATGTGGTGACGGATGATGTAGGGATGAGCGATGCTATGCTTGCCGCAGATAGGACCGCTTATTTTGCACATGCTTATTTATGGGATGCAAATGTCTGGAACCCAGGTGATGCAGATATTACGTACAATAGTGCCTATGCGCGTATCCTGCAAATGAATATCATATTGGATAAAATAGATGGCGCTGCGGGAGAGGCTCAAAGGAAAAATGTAGTACGTGCGCAGGCGTTGATCAATCGTGCATGGTATTACCTGCAACTGGCTAATCTCTATGGCCCGGATTACCGTGAGGCCACCATGACAACAGATCTGGCAGTGCCGCTGGTGTTGATGCCTAATGCCAATGAACTGCCTGCAAGAGCAACTGTAAAACAGGTATATGATCAGATTTTAGGCGACCTGCATGCTGCAGTAACCAATCCCGATCTGCCCGATAAAGGGAAAACCGTAGTGCATCCCGGCAAAGCAGCTGGATATGCATTGCTGGCAAAGACCTATTTGTACATGGGTAATTATGGACAGGCAGAAACCTCTGCAGATGCTGCCTTACAAATCAACAATGCGCTTACAGATTATAATGCTGGCAACGTGCATCCCGGAAGTTTACTGGACCTGTCAAGAAACCCCGAAATATTACTTGGCAGGTTAGGTGTTGATTATGCATTTTACCAGAAATATGGTGGAGGTGGTTTCTTTATTGGTGCTTCGTTGCACACTTTACTGGACAGCAATGACATGCGATTGATCGGAAATTTCGCTGCCAACACCCGGTTTAACCCGAATACAATGTATACGGCACAAGTGTTTAACTACAGTGTTACAGTAGCAGAGATGCTGTTGGTAAAAGCGGAATGCCTGGCAAGGAAAGGTAATGCTGCTGGTGCGGTAGACCTGGTAAACCAGCTGAGAAAAAAACGCCTGATCCGTTATGTGCCGCTCGATCCGGGTATTAATGCACTGACGGCGGTACTACAGGAAAGGCAGCGGGAACTGTTCTACCACGGAGGGACGAGGCTTTTTGACCTGAAAAGGTTGAACCGGGAAAGCGGGCTGGCACAAACACTGCAAAGGATAGGGGATGACGGTACTACAGTCATCGCTACACTACCCGCAAATTCTCCCAGGTACCTCATGCCATTTGCGCCATCTATCATTGCTAATAATCCAAAAATTATACAAAATGGGAGATAAGCCGGTATGGTACACTTCACGATGCCATTGACGATTGTGCATCCTCTTGAAATAAGATTTTATTACCCACTTCAATAATAGCAGTATGATTTTAAAAACGGAACACCTCTCTCATAAATATGGCAGCAACTGGGCTATACGGGATATCAATATGGAGATCACATACCCGGGAGTTATTGGCTTATTAGGTTCTAATGGCGCAGGCAAATCTACTACCATGAATATTATTTGTGGTGCACTCAATCAAACAGAAGGAGATGTATACATTAATGGTATCAACCTAAGACAAGCACCTGAAGATGCCAGAAAAGAAATCGGGTTTCTGCCCCAGGTGCCTCCCCTGTATCCTGATCTTACGATTGATGAATACCTGATTTATTGTGCTGAATTGCGGATGGTGAGTAAAGATAAAATCAAATCTGCTCTCGAAGAAGCGAAAGAACGCTGCGGTATTGCTCACTTCAGTTCACGGCTTATTAAAAACCTGTCAGGGGGTTATCGTCAGCGGGTGGGTATTGCACAGGCAATTATCCATAAGCCCAAGCTGGTAGTACTGGATGAACCTACCAACGGATTGGACCCAAACCAGTTGATTGAAGCCAGAAAGCTGATCAGGGAGATTGCTGAAACACATACCATCCTGCTATCCTCTCATATCCTTTCCGAAATCAGCTTGCTATGCAAAGAGATCATTATGATAGAATCGGGCAGAGTGGTTTTTTCTGATAGTATGGACGCTTTTAACAACTATGTACAAGCAAAGTCCATGCTGATGCGGATGGATCATCCACCCTCCACAACAGAGCTATTGAAAATAAATGGGATTAACAGTGTTGAGTTTTTAACAGACAAGCAGGTAAGGGTTTATTTCGATGGCAGCCATGATGATATTTCCGTACGGTTGGTGGAAGCAAGTGTGGCCGGTGGCTGGCGGTTGCAGGAGATCCATCTCGACAAAGGATTGCTGGATGATATTTTCAAGCAATTATCTATCCAGGTGGCACAATAAGATAACCATAAACAGGTATTTAATGAGACAGATCATAAAAATAGCGAAGAATGAACTCCTGAACCTTTTTTATTCTCCTGTAGCCTGGTTTCTCACGATTACATTTTTTGTGATGTGTGCCTTGCTATATGCGGGAACAATGTATCCAATTGCCAAGGGTGCTTATTTTGATTATAAGTTAAGGCCTGATTTGGAATTTGTAGTAAACAATTCGATAACAGGTTTTATCTTTCCCGGATTTTTTTTGAACATAGTACAGTATGTGTATTTATTTGTTCCGCTGCTTACTATGAATATCATCAGCCGTGAACTGCATAATGGTACCATAAAGCTGCTTTATTCTTCTCCGGTTAAGCTGCGTCGGATCGTGCTGGGAAAATACCTGGCGCTGATGATTTACAACCTGCTCCTTGCTTTGATCATGTTCGTTTTTATTGTGAATGCGTTTGCCGACATCCGGGCACTGGACTATGGCCCATTTCTATCAGGAATGCTGGGGGTTTATCTTTTATTATCTGCACTTACTGCGATCGGTTTTTTTATGTCAAGCCTGACCTCTTATCAGGTGGTGTCTGCCATTGCCAGTTTTACGGTGCTTGCTATGCTGATGTCTGTGGGGCAATTATGGCAGCAGTACAACTTTGTAAGAGACCTTACCTATTTTCTTTCTCTTAAGAACCGGACGGAGTGGATGATAAATGGTCTGATCAAAAGCAAAGATGTGATCTACTACCTGGTGATTATATATATGTTCGTAGGGTTTACACTGCTAAAATTGAGAGGTGGGCGAGAGATCATCCCCTGGTACACAAAAGCCATGAGATACTTGTTCGTAATATTATCTGGTTTGCTGGTGGGATATGTTGCATCTATGCCGTTATTTACTGGCTATTGGGATACTACTGACAGGGAAGTGAATACGATCAGGCCCGAAACGCAAAAGGTCGTAAACGAACTTGGGGATAGTCTGCTGGAGGTCACACTTTATACAAATCTCCTGGATGAACCGAAAAATGTTATGATAGGCCTCCCCGGCAATCGTAATAACTACCTGGCGCTGTGGGAACAATATGTGCGTTTTAAGCCCGGCATTAAATTCAGCTATGAATATTATTATGCAGTGCGACCAGGGGATAGTACATTCTATAAAAAATTTCCCGGTAAAACGCTCCGGCAGATTGCAGGATTAATGGCAAAAGGATACCAGGTAGATTCAGCCATGTTTAAGTCGCCTGAAGAGATTCGTAAATTGGTTGATCTGGAACCTGAAGGCTATGCATTGAGGATGCAATTGAAATACCAGGGTAGGAAAGTGTTTCTAAGAACGTTGCCAGGAATTCCTTCCGAAATAGAGGTATTCTCAACGGAGCCATATATAAATGCCGGGTTTAAACGTGTATTGGGTACTAAAATGCCCAGGCTGGCATTTGTCAGTGGTAACCTGGAACGCAGTATTTACAAAAGAGGTGAGCGGGAATATTCCAACCTGTGGGGCCTGGTGAACATCGGCTTTGATCTTGATTCAATCAACCTGGCTACCCAGGATATAGATACAGCAGCTGTTACGGCACTGGTACTGGCTGATCCTAAAATGGAGCTGAGTCCGGTTGTGCTGGGGAAACTCAGGGATTATCTGAACAATGGGGGCAATATGCTGATAATGGGCGAGCCCCGGAAACAATATGTAATCAATCCTTTATTAAGTCAGCTGGGAGTACAACTGATGCCTGGACAATTAGTACAGCCTTCCCGGAATGAAACACCTGATCTCGTAGGGTCCTATTTTACAACAACTTACTTTAATCTATGCAATAATCCCAACCTCCGGTATATCCGGCACTTATGGACCCACAATATCTACTATGAAAATATGTCAACCTATGCTACAATGGGAGGAACCTCCATTGGCTATACAGCAGATAGTGGCTATATTATAAAACCCCTGGTGATCACAAAGCCGTTAACCAAGCCGGCTCCGGAAAAGGTATGGCTGAAGATGGGCAAGCTGGTGACGGATTCTACAGCACCTGTTTTTAATGGCCAGGAGGGTGATATCAGCCGGGATTCCTTTGACATTGCCATTAAATTGTCGAGAAGTATAAAGGGTAAAGAGCAGCGTGTTATTGTTTGTGGAGATGCAGATTTTATGAGTAATATTTATACAGGTCAGCTCGATGAAACACTTTATAGCTGGTTGTGCTACAACCAATTTCCTATTTATGGAACGATTCCATTTCCAAGAGACAACAAAGTTTTATTGGGTCCAGGCAGAGCTGCGGTACAGAAAATAGTGTATATATGGATCATCCCAGGTATAATGCTATTGCTGGGAACAGTATTGCTGATAAGACGGTCAAGAAAATAGATGCCGGCTAATTGGTGGATGTTTCCTTGAATTTAAAACACTACTTCAATGAAGATAATATTCAAAATAGCAAAAAATGAGCTGCGCCACGTTTTTTACTCACCTATAGCCTGGTTTGTAATGATCGTTTTCCTGGTACAGTGTGCGGTTTATTTCGCGGGTCCTTTATACAGTGTTGCTAACTGGCAGGAAATTATGCTTAAAAACAGTCCGAAGTTCAAAGGAGAAAAAGAATTGACCTTTGGTATATTTATATTGGGGGGTGTCTTCTACAATGTTGTCAATAATTTATACTTATTTATTCCTGTACTGACGATGGGACTCATCAGCCGGGAAGTAAGTAATGGATCTGTTAAATTATTGTATTCTTCCCCCGTAAGTCTCTGGCAGATTGTATGTGGGAAATATTTGGGTATCATGTTGTACAATGTATTGCTCCTATCCATATTGGGTGTTTTTATGCTAATAGGTGTTATTAATATCAGACATGTGGACTATGGCATGTTATTGTCTGCAGCACTGGGATTATATTTACTTATATGTGCCTATTCTGCTATCGGGTTGTTTATGTCCTCTCTCAGTAGCTACCAGATAGTTTCGGCCCTCAGCACCTTTATCATCATTTTTGCTCTTAGCAGGATTGGGGGATTATGGCAACGATATGACCTGGTCAGGGATCTGACCTACTTTCTTTCTCTTCAGGATCGGGTCTTTAAAATGCTGGGAGGCCTGATTGTAACGAGGGATGTGATCTATTTTATATTGGTGGCTGTCATGTTTGTCGGGTTTACATTGATAAAGCTCAAAGCAGGCAGAGAGGCCAGGCCATGGTACATAAAGCTGGGCAGATATATGATGGTGAGCCTGATGGTACTGGTGCTGGTGTATATCAGCTCAAGACCCGTGCTTACCGCATATTTTGATACAACTGCTACCCAACGGAATACTATTCCCAAGGAGATGCAACAATTGATCAGTGATATGGGCGACAGTACACTGGAAGTTACATTGTATACCAATTTACTGGGTGCTGGTCTGAACCGTGGATTGCCAGAAGCCCGTAATGCGGATTATATGGTAAATATGTGGGAACCATATCTGCGCTTTAAACCTAAAATAGTATTTAAGTATGAATATTACTATGATATCGATCCTCAGAATTTTGATAGTGTAACCTATAAAGATCTCAAAGAAATGGCGGGGTACAAAGCAGATGAGATTGATGCCGGGTTATCCATGTTTAAATCCCCCGAACAGATGCGAAAGACGATAAACCTGCAATCAGAAGGTTATAGAGTGGTGATGCAGGTAAAGTATAGGGGAAGAACAGCGTGGATGCGCACTTTTGATGATCCCTTTTTCTGGCCTGATTTAACGAATGTTTCTGCTGCATTTAAGCGGTTACTGCATCCGGATAAAATACAGCACGTGTTTTTTGTTACAGGAGAACTGGAACGTAGCATCAGCAAAACAGGCACCAGGGAATATGCACTGCATACTGCAGCTAAATCCAGCCGGGGATCACTTGTGAATGCCGGATATAATGTAGATACCCTGAATCTGGAAGTACAGGATATTCCTGCAGTTATTTCAGCGTTGGTACTTGCAGATCCGAAAATGGAATTAAGTAATACCGTGCGAGGAAAGTTGCAGCAATATGTGCAAAACGGAGGTAATCTGTTCATATTGGGGGAACCCGGAAAGCAGTATGTGCTGAACCCATTCTTAAAACAACTGGGGGTACAACTAATAGATGGACAACTGGTGGAGCCCACGTATGACGAAACGCCTGATAAAATAGTGCCGTATATGACTACTTACAGTGGTAAACTACAAAAAGAGTTATCCTGGATTGGGGAATCACTGACATCAAAAAAAGATACCTTAAAAGTACTAATGCCTGGTGCAACAGGACTTAGTTATACGGAGGACAGTTCGTTTAGTGTGAAACCATTACTGACAACTGTGCCAGACAGAGTTTGGCTGAAGAAAGGGGACATCGTAATTGATTCTACGTTGCCTCCCTTTAATCCGGAAGAAGGTGATTTTAAAGCAGCCTCCTTTTCAACTACTGTTCAGTTAACAAGAACGGTAATTGACAAAGAACAACGGATCGTTGTTTGTGGGGATGCAGACTTTGCAAGTAATATGCGGCTCCCTGCCTATTTGAATAGCTACTTCCTGATGCCGGTATATAGTTGGCTGACTTATAACGAATTCCCGGTATCTATGACCCGCATCAGCCCGAAAGACACTTTATTGAGAGTAGGCGCCACCAATGCATATGTTCAAAGGATAATATGCCTGTGGGTATTGCCTGTAATAATATTGTTGGCGGGGACCATTTTACTGATAAGAAGGAAAAATAAATAGCGCAATTAATAATACAGAAAATGACTTTATTACAAACTGACGATCAGACCATAGAAGATCTTGGGATCTTTGGGAAAAGGAATAGCGGTGGTATTTATGATATCTACAACTGCTCCAATACCCATGGCGGGGAAATGCTGTTGGAGGAGATCTTTCGTCATCCTTTGTCGGATAAGGAAGCCATCAACAGGCGCAGCAGTATTATAGAAAACTTTGGCAGGTTAGCTATTCCCTTTCCTTATAATGCTTCGCTGTTTGATGCGGTAGAAAAATACCTGAGCGTTGTGGAAGATAGCACAAAGAATAAAAATAATACCGCAACACTTGGCGAAAAGGAAATACAGCATGGCGTAGGCGCTGTAATAGAGATTATCCACTTGACAAAAGATTTTATAGAGAAGGAGGAGGTGAAACATATCCAGGCCTATGCGATGGAGCGTGAATTGATTGCCTCTCTGATTAATAACGCTGCTTTTGAGCCCGTCCTCAGGGAGCGATCTAAAGGTAAACTTTCTTACAGTGCTGTAACCGCCTATGATGCATTGTTCAGGATCAGTGAAAGAAAGCAGGTGGAAAAGTTGTTAGGTTATATTTATTACCTCGATGTATATATGTCAGTGGCTGCCACGGCTATGCAGCGAAAGTTCGTTTTTCCTAAAGCGCTGGATAAAGGTTCCGGTGAATTAAACCTGGAGGGGGTTTATCACCCTTCTTTAAAGCACCCCGTCACAAATGATATCAGGATGGATACCGCTGGTAATGTGATCTTCCTGACCGGTGCAAATATGGCAGGAAAATCCACCTTTCTGCGATCCTTAAGTACCGCCTTGTACATCGCACACATGGGATTTCCGGTTGCCGCCCGTTCTATGCAGTTTTCCGTGATGGACGGCATCTATACTACGATCAACCTGCCGGATAATCTCGGTATTGGTGCCAGCCATTTTTATATGGAAGTATTACGGGTAAAAAAGGTAGCAGCGGCACTCAGTACGGGGAAGTCCTACTTTATTTTGTTTGATGAGCTGTTCCGTGGAACCAATGTAAAAGATGCCCATGAGGCCACGGTGGCTGTCACGAAAGGGTTTGCGGAGCATCGCAACAGCATGTTTATTATTTCTTCCCACATCGTGGAAGCAGGTGAAGCTTTAAAACAGGAAGAGAATATTCACTTCCTTTACCTGCCTACACTTATGAATGGACACGTACCGGAATATACCTACAAGCTGGAGCAGGGTATTACGGAAGACCGGCATGGAATGATCATTATCCGTAACGAAAGTATACTGGAAACATTGGAGAATGGCAGGAAACAACCAGCATCGGAAAAAACAGACACAAGTTTCATTACAGATAAACAAACAGTGGATGAACTGAATCTCCTGGGTAAATTCAGGCACGATTCCGTATATCATTTGTTTAGCCGCGTCAAAACAAGGGGAGGAGAACAGCTGCTGGATAAGATGTTTCGCCATCCATTAACGGATGCGGCAGCTATCAACGAACGCAGCAGCATTTTTCAGATCTTTCAGCAGGCAGCTCCCGCATTTCCTTTTGATGTGGAACAGCTGCATCTTATGCAGGAATACCTGGATGTTGAGGTGTCTAAAAATGCTGCCCTGGTGCTGGCAGGTATGTATGTGAAAAAATGGTTGTCGGCACTTACCAGGGATGAAGGGTATAAAAAGAAGGTGCAGGGCTTGCAGGCAACGATTATAACACTTAACAGGTGTTATGGCTTTGTGGAGTCCTTCCGGCCAGCGGCAGGTCCTTATACCTCCCGATTAAATGCCATCCGGGAGTTGTTGTCCGACAAGCGGCTGGAACAACTGAGAAATGTAGATATCTACAAAGCCTTATCCGTAAATACACTGGCATACTACGACCATCTGCTTAAATCAAGGTTGTTAAAGGAAATGGAGATTCTTCTTGCTTTTATCTATGAAGTAGATGTAAATATTGTAGTCAGTCAGGTAGCACTCACTAAAGGGTTACATTATGCAACGGCACTACCCGCGGAGAAGAATATCTTCTCGGTAAAGGGCCTCCGTCATCCTTGTATTGACCGGGCAGTAAGCAATAATTTATCGTTAGCGCAAAACAACAATATCCTGTTTCTCACTGGCGCAAACATGGCGGGGAAGTCTACCCTCATGAAATCAGTAGGTATTGGTTTATACATGGCGCATATGGGCTTTCCGGTGGCTGCTGTGCAGATGACGTTCTCCGTAAGAGAAGGATTGTACTCTTCTATCAACGTTGCGGATAATATCGGTCTTGGCTACAGTCATTTTTATGCGGAGGTGGTCAGGGTAAAACAAGCGGCAGAAGCGGCTGCAAGCGGCAAACGGCTGTTGTTGCTGTTTGATGAGCTGTTCAAAGGTACGAATGTAAAAGATGCCTATGATGGCACGCTCTCTGTAACAGAAGGATTCGCCGGCTACCAGGAATGTCTGTTTATTGTGTCTACGCATATCATCGAAGTAGGCGAAGCGCTGAAGGGGCGGCCTAATGTACATTTTGCATATATGCCTACGGTAATGGATGGCGTACATCCCCGTTATACCTATAAGCTTGAAGAAGGTATTACATCCGACCGGCAGGGGATGATGATCATCCGGAATGAAGGAATATTGGAATTGCTGGAGAAAAAAGTTAAAACGGTATGATGAAAAAAAGGTGCCTGTTAATGACCAGTATTACTTTCCTCTTATATGCTTCCAATGTAAACGGACAAGCTGTATCAGCGGAGATGTATACAGACTATATGAAATTCTTCGGCGCACTCCGGATGGAAACGCTTTCCGGCAGCGGTGCTGAACATAAAACCATGATGGCTTTGCAGGATAGCGCTGCTTTATTAACAGACGAAGCGCCACCTGTAGGATACGATATCAAAACCCTGCCGCCAGGTAAGAAAATACTGGCGGATGAAACTATTTATGCCCAAAGAAAGCACAGCGTTTTTATTATGGGTAAACTGAAGCGGGCGGATACAGCTACAGGAAGGGTGGATTTTGATCTCACCGGCACAGCATTTGCCATTGCTCCTGATGGGATTTGTGTAACTAATTATCATGTGTTACAGGATATCATCCGTAAAGACACCACCAAAGAAAACAGGGACAGTATTTACTTTATCGCTACCGTGGACAAAGCGTTGTATCGCATCGAAAAAATACTGGCCTATTCACAAAATAATGATATTGCGGTGTTCCAGGTAAACACCAATGGCACAAAGTTTCGCCCCCTACCATTGGGAGTACCCGCACAGGTGGGTGCTACTGTCTATTGCATCTCTCATCCGCTTAGCTATTTCTACTATTTCAGCAAGGGGATAGTAGCCAGAAATGTCAGGGTGGATGGGCAACAGGCAGCTGCGGGGTATAATCCATTAGGTAGTCCCCCCATCCGTATGGAAATCACCGCAGATTATGCGGTAGGATCCAGTGGCGGGCCTATACTGGATAAATACGGTAATCTGGTCGGTATTGTTTCTTCTACGGCTGCTGTACCGGCCAATCAGCGTGATGCAGGAAATAATACGACCTTTCATCAACAAATGGTCGTAAAGGATACCGCCCCTGTAAAAGCACTCACCAATCTTTTGAAAAAACAGTGACGGCATTAACCGGAATGCTTAGCAGATTGTTTTCTGTCAAAACGTTGTTTCGCAACAAGATGGGCTTCTTCGATAAACTTGTATGTTGCTGTCAGCTGGTCTTCCTCCGGATTTAATATACAGATAAAGTGTTGCGCAGCATAATGTGGATGTGGCATGAAGCGGTTTAATGTGGTGTAATCCCATTCAGCTTCAGGGCTTTCAAATAGTTTGTTATAAGTGCTTTTTGATACGCCTATGTTTACCCGGAATACGCCATCCCGGTTTAGATCCGATACACTGTCATGTTCATTGTCTGAGGCAGCCATTGTTACGAACGGGAGTACCTGCTCCGGCCCATAGAAGAAGAAGGTGTATCCAAAGCTTTCCAGCTGTGTAACGTTGGGAAGTTGTTTAGCGATAAATTGTTCGATAGCTTGTAATGACATAAGCGCAGTTTTGACTTATTGCAAACTTCGGCAGGTTATGTTAAATTTACAAGTAGTTACCATTTTGGTATTCAGTAACATAAAGTAAAGTAATTGGGCGTATTATGGCTTTGAAGGATGAAAGAAAAATAAAAAAAACGGAAAGCTGCCCTTTTCAGGAAGCCATGGACCTCATCTCCGGAAAATGGACGATGTCAATCATTAATGTGCTGATGGGCGGGAAAATGCGGTTTAAGGAACTTGAAAGGAGTGTTGTTGGTATCAATACCAGGATGTTGGTAAAGGAGCTTAAACAATTGGAACATAAAAAGATCATAGACCGAACGGCTTTTGCTACTATGCCTCCAACTGTTGAATATGCTTTAACCGAAAAAGGGGAAAGGCTGAAGCCGGTATTGACGGAGATACAAGTGTGGGCAATCAAAAATATGAGCTAGCACTAGCCGCTTTTTTTTACATTTGGCCTTTCTCACCAAAACATCCTGATGATATGAAGCCAATGCTGAAAATTCTTCTCTTTGGATCCCTGCTCCCTATAGCAGCTTGCAACAATAATACTGAACAAGAAAAGAAGAACGCCCCCGATTCCCTGCAACAATATGCTGCACAACGCCTGGCGGGCTATGCTCCTGTAAAGCTGACCGCAGATCTCAGTGCGTTGTCTGAAAAGGAAAAGCAAATGATTCCTTTGCTGATCGAAGCTGCTGCAATAATGGACGATCTGTACTGGCAACAATCCTATGGCAATAAAGACAGTTTGCTTAATGCTATAACAGATTCAACTACCCGCGAGTTTGCCCGGATCAACTATGGTCCCTGGGACAAACTGAATAACGATACGCCTTTTATTGCCGGTGTGGGTACCAAACCTCCTGGTGGAGAGTTTTATCCTCATGATATGACAAAAGAAGAACTGGAAAAATCGGATGTAAAGGATAAACACGGCGAATATTCTGTGATCCGTCGTGATAGCGCGGGAAAGCTGATCGCTATTCCTTATCATCAATTTTATCAGGCTCCCTTGAAACGGGCATCAGACTTATTAGTACAGGCCGCTGCACTGGCAGAAGATGCTGACTTGAAAAAGTACCTGGAGCTGCGTGCGCAGGCACTGATTACCGACAATTACATGCCAAGTGATGTTGCCTGGATGGATATGAAAAACAATGGCCTGGATGTGATCATTGGTCCTATTGAAAATTATGAAGACCAGCTGTATAATTCCCGGAATGCCTTTGAGGCCTATATTCTTGTTAAGGATAAGGTATGGAGTAAGAAGCTGGAAAAATATGTAGCCATGCTTCCGGCTTTGCAGAAAGGCCTCCCCGTAGAGGATAAATATAAGAAAGAAGTACCGGGAACATCCTCACAATTGAATGCGTATGATGTGATCTACTATGCCGGTCAGTGCAACTCCGGAGGCAAGACTATTGCGGTGAACCTGCCTAACAATGAAGCACTTCAAAAATCAAAGGGTACCCGCCGTTCCCAGCTCAAAAATGCCATGCGGGCTAAGTTTGACAATATTCTCATGCCGATAGCACAGGAGTTGATAGATCCATCACAACTTCGCCAGGTACAATTCGATGCCTTTTTTGCAGACGTAATGTTTCATGAGGTGGCGCACGGACTTGGTGTTAAGAATACGATAGACGGGAAAGGTACTGTCCGGGCAGCATTGCAGGAGCAGGGTTCCTGGCTGGAAGAAGCGAAGGCGGATATCCTTGGCCTGTATATGGTGACCAAACTGGTGGAGATGAATGAACTGCCTGGTCCGATAGAAAATTACTATACCACTTTCATGGCTGGTATTCTCCGCTCGGTACGATTTGGCGCAGGGGAGGCACATGGTAAGGCCAATATGCTGGCCTTTAATTACTTCGAAGAAAAGGGCGCCTTCACCAAAACGCAGGATGGCCATTATAAAGTGGATGTGCCAAAATTCCGCGATGCAATGAACGGCCTTAGTAACCTGATCCTGACCTTACAGGGAAATGGAGATAAACCTGCGGTAGAAAAACTGATGAAAGAGAAGGCTGTAGTGCGTCCTGACTTACAGGCCGACCTCAACAAGCTGCAACAGAAAGGTATCCCTGTGGATATCACCTTTGAACAGGGGGTAAAAGTCCTTGGATTGAAATAAGGCCAAATGCCTTGTTAAACAGCTATTTACTGTTTAACGAGGCATTTAGTTTTTCTTGCTTTCTTCGTAGGTAGGGCCATACATACCCGGAACTTTATTGCCTGTAGCACGCAGGTAAACTATCAATTCGCCCCGATGGTGATAGATATGATTGAAAAGGAATCCACGCGATACAATACCCCTTGGTATGGGGCCAAGGAGCACAGTTTCACCTGCTTTCATGGTCCAGTTATCCTGTAGTTTTTGCTCAGTCAGGGATTTTAATGCGGCCCTGGCTTTTTCCACATTACGCTCAAAAAGCTCCAAAGTTGCCTTGATATCATTGGGAGAACCACGTTCCAGACGGTCAGCAGCCATATCATAGACATCTTTAGTAAGGGCCCCCTCGTACCAGTAGTAAATGGTGGCAATATGCTGCGCAAGTTGCCCCATCGTCCAGGAAACTTCGGACGGTTTATAATCAAGATCTTTCTCAGGGACCGCCTGTAGCAATTTACGCGTGCTGGTTACTTCATGCTCGAATTCACCCAACAGGTACTGTAGTATCATAGCTTAATAATTTGAAGTAAAAATAAGCATAACCCAATTAATATAATTCCGGGGCTTCGGAAACCGGGTCATCCTGATTTATAGATGCTGTTTTCTCTGTTTATTTTGTGCGTTATAATGCTGTAATTGTATTTTGATATTAAAAACTGTATAAAACAGCAATATTTTATTTGATTTTAATTAATTGATAATGAGTAAATTATATTTATTAAAAAATATTTCCCATGAAATTATGTAAGTTATTTTGCTTTTTTGTCTAATAATTTTACCTTTAAAGCAGCATGGAATATTAGATATTTGAAATCGTGGTTCTGGTTTTGTGTGGTGCCGGAAATGTGTGTAAAAACATTCCGGTAATAGAATGGTACTGGCAGGTGAGTACTTATTTAAGCCATTT
The DNA here is from genome assembly GCF_040567655.1 of Chitinophaga sp. H8. Classification (NCBI taxonomy): domain Bacteria; kingdom Pseudomonadati; phylum Bacteroidota; class Chitinophagia; order Chitinophagales; family Chitinophagaceae; genus Chitinophaga; species Chitinophaga defluvii. The sequence continues at coordinate 1,530,325 of NZ_JBEXAC010000001.1, forward strand.
TATCTGAGGAACTTTTTTTTCTCATTACAAATACCAAAATAATGCGACAATTACCTCAAACTGTAGTATCGCTGCTGCTTGTGTTCCTGCTCTCACACGCGATGGCTCAGGATCCTCCCTTAAAAGGAACGGTTACCGGTTCCGACGGCATTCCACTACCGGGTGCCACTATCAGGAATATGAATGCTGCATTTACTGCACTTACGGATGCTAACGGACACTTTACGATCAGGGCCAGCAATGGCCAAACGCTGAAGGTCTCGTATGTTGGTTACCAGACACTTGACCTGAAAGTATCGGGTACGGGGCCATTGATTATTTCACTCCAATCTGCCAAACCTGACCTCGAAGAAGTAGTGGTGATGGGTTATGGTACCCAAAAGAAAAAATTAGTAACAGGTGCTACCGTGCAGGTAAAAGGTGATGATGTGGCCAGGTTGAATACGGTGGACGTACTGGGAGGCTTGCAATCACAGGCGGCTGGCGTAAATATCATTCAGAACAACGGCTTCCTCGGACAAGGTTTTAAAGTGAATATCCGTGGTATCGGTACTAATGGAAATTCCTCCCCGCTGTATGTAATTGATGGTGTGGCCAACGGGAGCATCGATGGATTGAATCCTGCTGATATCGAATCGATCGATATTCTGAAAGATGCAGCTTCTTCTGCTATTTACGGGGCCAGGGCTGCCAACGGCGTTATACTGGTCACCACCAAACGGGGTAAGGCGGGTGCTTTTAGGGTAATGTATGATGGTTACTATGGCGCTCAGAATCTTTATAAGATCCCTACTATCCTGAATGCTAAAGAATACATGATGATACAGGACGAAGGCCGGCTGATGGACGGACTTTCTCCCTACAATTGGCAAAGTTATTTACCGGCAGCAGATTTGCAGGCGATCAATGATGGCTCCTGGAAAGGTACCAACTGGCTCAAAGAGATCATGAACAAGAATGCCAGCCAGCAGAATCACTCCCTTAATTTTACAGGAGGTACAGACCGATCTACTTATTCTATCGGACTTTCTTATACCAATCAGCAGGCTACCATGGGAGTGCCGGGTAAAATGCCTGACCTGGACAGGTATAACCTCCGTATTAATTCTGATCATGTCGCCATCCGGAAAAATGATTTAAATATCCTTCGTATAGGAGAAACCCTTAATTACAAGTACTCAGAGATCAATGGCTCTTTCGCTACTGATGGCATCTACTGGAACAGCGTGCATAATATGCTGGTGATGAGTCCACTGATGCATCCCTATAACAAGGATGGAGATTATTATACTTATAAAGACAGGCTGGCAGATGGTTATAATTGGGACATCTCCAATGGGGCCGATAAGAACCCTATTGCTTATATGGATTACCTGATGAATCAAAACAAAAGTAAATCGCATTACCTGCAATCTTCTTTCTATGCTGAACTACAGCCTTTGAAAAACCTTAAGTTCAGGACCCAGTTCGGGTATATTATGGGGGCATCCAGTTACAGGGCATATACACCTGCTTATGAGCTTACGCAGGCCATCACCAGTGCTAACGACAGGGTAATACAATCCTTATCCTTATTCAACCGCTTTACCTGGGAAAATACGGCTAACTATATTTTCAACGTAAAAGACCACCATTTCGATGTGCTTGTTGGACAGTCGATCGAAAAATGGGGAATGGGAGAATCCATGAGTGGTACCAAAGCCGGCTCCAACTTTGATGATTTCGAACATGCATATTTGTCGAATGTTGCTACCAATGCCACCAGTGTGCAAGCACTCACCGGCTTACCCGACGGTCAGGGAGCGCTGGTTTCCTTCTTCGGAAGACTGAACTATAACTATAAAGAAAAATACATGGCGTCATTGATTGCCAGGTATGATGGCTCTTCCATTTTTGCCAATGGACACCGGTTTGGTTTCTTCCCATCTGTTTCAGCAGGCTGGACCATCTCGAACGAGTCTTTTATGAAAGAGGCTACATTTATTGACTTCCTGAAGCTCAGAGGTTCCTGGGGCCAGAATGGCAACAACGCCGTATCCGCTTTTCAATGGCTGGCATTGGTAACTTCCAATAATACCTATGGTGGTTATACTTTCGGTAATTCCATGAGTAATGTGGCTACCGGGTCATATGCCTATAAACTTACTAACCCTGATCTTACCTGGGAAACCCAGGAGCAGACAGATATCGGTATCGATGCACGTTTTCTGAACAACAGGCTGGGGCTGGAGCTTGATTGGTATAAAAAAACAACCAAAAACTGGCTGGTTACCGCTCCTGTTTTGTACTCTTTTGGCGCAGAACCTCCGGCTGTGAATGGAGGGGATATTGTAAACAAAGGTATTGAGCTGGCATTACACTGGCACGATAATTTGTCACGCGATTTCCGTTATGGAGTGGACTTTAATATCGCGTTCAATAAAAATAATGTTACCAGAATTGCCAACCAGGATGGTATTATTCATGGCCCCGGTGGTATTCCCTGGGAGGGGGCAGATGAAAGCTATCGTGTACAGGTCGGTTATCCTATTGGTTATTTTTATGGTTACCAGTCTGAAGGAATTTTTCAAAACCAGGCACAAATTAAAAATCATAAAGGACCATTGTTGAATGGGGATAAAACCCAGCCAGGAGATGTCATCTGGAAAGATGTAAACAATGACCAGGTGATCGATGAAAAGGACCGTACCATGATCGGAAATCCACATCCGGATTATACAATGGGGCTTGTATTCAATGTGGGCTGGAAAGCTTTCGATTTCTCTGTTAATGCCTATGGCGCTTTTGGCCAACAGATATTCAAAGTGTACCGCGACTTCGCTACTTCTCCACTGAATAACTTTTCCACCGATATCCTTGAAAGATGGAATGGAGCAGGTAGCTCCAATAAACTACCACGACTTACCAGTAGCGCCAGCTCCAATTGGTCCAGTGTTTCGGACATTTTTATTGAAGATGGAGATTACCTGAAAATCAAGAATATCACACTTGGGGTGGATATCAAAAAGCTGTATAAAAAATTACCATTGCACATGTGCAGACTTTATGTGTCTGTACAGAATCTGCACACGTTTACGAAATATTCAGGTATGGACCCGGAGATCGGTTTTGGAGGGGAGGATGCGGCTGATTATGCAAGAGGTATTGATCTTGGCTTTTATCCCAGTGCCCGCACAGTATTGGCTGGAGTAAATATTCAATTCTAATCCTTAATCATTGTAACATGAAGTCCAGATATACTTTTCTCATCTTTTTGTTGATGATGATGGCCGCCGGTTGTAATAAATTCCTAGATACGGATAATCTTACGGCCAAAACCACTGCCAACTTTCCATTGACGGAGAAAGATGCTGGTGAAATGATCACAGCGATCTATGCAAACCTGCTGTATGAAAGTCCGGAAACCTCTTCCGAAATGTACGTGGCACAACTGGCAGGTGATGATTGCCTTGGCGGTAATCTTTCCTTCTCCGGTAACTGCGCCGTGAATTTCCTTCTTTACAAGGATAACCTGAATGGATTGCTAGGCCTTTGGTCCCGCTGTTACCGGATGATCAACCGGGCTAATAATGCGGTAGCTACGCTGGATAACGTTAAGAAATGGTCGGACGAATCGGAGCGCTTGCGCCACTTTGGGGAAGCCTATTTCCTGAGGGCCATGGCTTATTATGAATTGGTAAGGATCTTTGGCGGCGTGCCAATTCGTACCACCCTGGAAACGGAGAACCTGCCAAGGGCTACTGTAGAAGAAGTATACCAGTTGATAGCAGAAGACCTCAAACATGCCATAGAAATGATGCCCAAAAAAATTTACCCTTCAGGGTCTGAATTGGCAGGGCATGCTACTAAGTATGCAGCGGAAGCACTGATGGCAAGGGTCTTTCTTTTCTATACCGGCAGGTATGCCAAACAGGAACTGCCCGGAGGTATTACGAAAGCCCAGATAATAGCCTGGATCGACGACTGTGTCAATAATTCCGGACACAACCTGGTAGACGATCAGCGGAATATCTGGTCTTATACCAATGAAGCTACTGAAAACAATGCAGCGGGACATCGTTACAATTACGTGGTGAATAATCATCTTAAATGGGCGGGCAACAGTGCTATAGAGTCAGTATTTGCTACCAAGTACAACATGAAGGCAGACTGGACCTATACCTGGTTCAGTAATACTAATTGCCTGTTCTATTCTCCTTCCGGAGATAATTATTCAAAGGCCGGTAGTTATCCTTTTGGTGCGGGCTGGGGGGCAGGACCGGTTTCTCCTGCTATGGTGAATGAATGGAAAGCCTGGGCGGCGGCTCAAACCTACACCGGAGGATACACGACTGATCCGCGTCTTACAGGTTCCATCTGGTCTTACCGTGCGCTTGATCCTAATCAGGCAAACACGGTACTGATGGATACCAAACTGGATGCAGGTGAACCGGACTATACGGTTTCTTACCGTTATTATGAGAACACCGGATATTTTCAGAAGAAATATATCAATATCAACTCTTTTAACAATAATAATATTCTGTCGTTCTCATTACAGATGTTTCCCGCCATATCCGGTCAAACTTCCGCTTCCTTATTGCAGATAGCAGACCTGATACATATCCGCTTTGCAGATGTGCTGTTGATGCAGTCAGAACTGAAAGAAGATGCTACAGGATTGAATAGGGTAAGGGCGCGTTCCCACCTGGCACCTATCGGGTATTCTTTAGATGCTGTCAAGCAGGAACGTAGATGGGAGCTCGCTTTTGAATCTATTCGCTACTGGGATTTGCTGCGCTGGTCGGGGCCCTCATTTGAAGAGATCGGAAATGCATTAAATAAGCAAACCGGGTTTAATGTGATCAATGCGGCAGTGGTAGTACCTATGGTCAATTATAATTACAAGCAACGGATCAAAGTAACGGAAGGCTATTGGCCCATTCCTCAAACGGAGATTGATATCTCCAACGGTCTTATCAAGCAAAACCCTGGTTGGGATCCATCTGCGCAATTCACAGACTGGAATAATTATTAAAAACTGACAAATCAAATTATATGAAACGAATGCTGTTTCTAAATTGTATGGTGATAGGAGTAAGTTGTCTTACTGCCTGTACCACCAAAGAAGATATTACGCTCAGGGAAAAATATATTGATAAAGTTGGTACACCTGTTTCCAAAGAAGTGCTGCAAAAGGCTATAACTGTTTCCCAGCCTTTCCCAAATAAAGAGGGGGAGGTGAAAGGAGATCAGTATGTTGTTATTAAGAATGATAGACCTGATATAGGAGGTGTCTGGCACCTGGGCTGGGGTGGTGGCGAAAAAACGGTAGGTACGGATAATGATACCATTGTGTATGAATCTAATGGAACATTTCAGATATATTATACCGGTATTTCAGCGAATACCAGGATTGCCACTGATCCTGTAACCATCACCGTTACCAATGTATTTGATCCCTGGTCAGGTTATCTGACAGGCGCTAAAGACAAAGCGGATGTCATGGCCGGAAAGAAATGGAAGTTCCGGAATGTAACGTGGGGATCTGTCTGTAATATGGGGGCCTATGGTGGCTGGAAATATACCAGTGCAGGATATGTGCCTGAATCAAATTTCATGTGGTGGGCTAATGTGACGGAAGCAATGGTGGGCAATCTGTATATGAACCTCTTGTTCAATGGCAATAAGTTGCTGGTGTATAACGCTGATGGCAGCCTCGCGGCAGAAGGTAGTTACGCTTTTAATCATAATGTTGCTGATCAGGGTGTACTCGGCGAACTGATCACTTCCAAACCTATCATTGGTGCCAACTATGACGATTGCGGTCAGAATGGTACGTCCAATAAATTCTGGATACTCACTTTGAACGAAGACTATTTAACCATATTCCATCCTGTAAAATATACCGGAGGGGTAGATTGGGATGATTATGGATGGTACGCCTATTTCAAGGCGGAGGATTAAACGTAAGTTGCCTTCCAGGCCGATTAAATGACTTTTACGGATTTGGCATATTTCTGTAATCGTTTGTCTGTAGGAGAAAGGTCAGTGATCAATAGGTGGATACCACGCAATGGGCTGACTATTAATTTTTGTGACACATCTATTTTTTCTGAAATGCACATTAGTACTGTTTTATCTGCTGCTTTCATTAATGCTTTTTTTACCTGTACTACGTCCCAGTCATGGTCCGTAAGACCTCCTTTTACAGATAAACCGTTTGCGCCAATGAAGGCAAGATCTACATGCAATTCAGAAAGCTGGCTGATCACAGTGGGACCGGTACACACATACGCATCATGCGAAACTTCGCCACCTATAAGTATCACCCGGATGTTTGAGCGCTGCGCAATCTCCAGTGCCACGAGCGGGCTTACTGTGAATACAGTGCCTTTATGGTTTTTAGGAATGATCCGCGCCAGCTCCAGCATAATGGTGCCGCCGCCCATTAATACGTTCATGCCATCTTTGAAAACAGATAATGCTTTATGTGCCACTTCTTTTTTCTCCTCCCTGGCATATACCTTGGGTTGCTGGAAGGGAATATGGAAAGATTTGGATACTGCACCGCCATGAACCTTAACAACCCGTCCGCTTTCTTCAAGTTCATGCAGGTCGCGGCGAACGGTATCCAGTGAAACGTTCAGTAATTTACTGAGGTCCGTAGTAAGTACTTTATGATGCAGGTTTATCTGGTTGATGATGATGTTCTGGCGTTCTTCTTGAAGCATGACTGTTTGTATTGTTCAACAAATATAAAACTGTATTAAAACATATTCGATTTTATTTTGCGGATTCGTGCTTTATTCATAATTTAAAGGTACTAAAACAGCAAAAAAAAGCATCATCGAAAAACATCACCTCTTCCGGTTATGAAAAAAAAATATGCTTACATATTAGTTGTCTTCTTTCCATTTGCTGCTACGATTGCCCAGGACACTGATTCTGCCTGGATCCGTATCAATCAGCTCGGTTATACACCCGGTGGGATAAAAGTTGCTGTTTATGGGAGTAAAGGAACGAGGCCGGTCAGCTTTTTCGAATTAGTGGATTCGGCAACGGGTCAAAAAGTGCTGCGTAAAACAGCAGGCAGGGCAATGGGGGCATATGGCCCGTTTCAGCAAACCTGGCGCCTGAACTTTTCTTCCTACACAAAACCAGGTACTTATTATTTGCAGGCTGGGAATACCAGATCCCCCTTTTTCAGAATAAACAAGGATGTATATGATGGTGCAGCAGATTTCTGTTTGCGTTATATGCGTCAGCAACGTTCAGGCTTCAATCCTTTTTTGAACGACAGTTGTCATATGTATGATGGGTTCACTTTATATGGCCCCATGCCGGACAGTACCTTTGTACCTGTTACTGGTGGTTGGCATGATGCCAGTGATTACCTGCAATATGCTACTACCTCTGCCAATGCTACCGCCCATCTGTTGATGGCATGGCGTGACTTTCCTTCCGTATTCACAGACTCACATGCTGCTAATGGTTTGTCAGGTAGTAATGGTATAGCAGATGTATTGGATGAAGCGAAATGGGGACTTGATTGGTTACTGAAAATGCACCCCAGGGATGAATGGATGTTTAATCAGATTGCAGACGACAGAGACCACGCAGGTATGCGGATACCGGGGCTAGATAGCATGTATGGCCGGGGATACGAACGTCCGGTTTATTTCATCAGTGGTGAGCCGCAGGTCAGGGGTAAATTCATGAACAATACCACTGGTACCTCTTCTACAGCCGGAAAATTCGCCAGTGCATTCGCGATCGCTTCCGGTATCTATAAGGGTATCGATAAAGGGTTCAGTGATCTGCTGCAATATAAGGCCGGTACTGCTTACAAATTCGCATTGCGGAAACCAGGTGTGACACAAACGGCCTCTGTAAAATCTCCTTACATCTATGCGGAAGATAATTGGGTAGATGATATGGAGTTCGCAGCCGCTACTTTACATCGTAATGAGGAGGCCTTGTATTATGCCAGGCAGGAACCGGTTACCCCCTGGCTAGGTGCCGATACCGCCAAACATTACCAGTGGTATCCTTTTATCAATCTGGGGCACTACGAACTGGGCAGGAACCTGAAAGGGACGCAGCGTGATTCCATCATTCAGTACTATCATACAGGTATCGCCCGTGTTTGGAACAAAGCTAAGACGAATGCATTTTATCGCGGTATTCCTTTCATCTGGTGCAGCAATAATCTTACTACCTCCTTTGCGATCCAGTGTTACTGGTACCGGCAGTTTACTAACGATAAGCAATTTCGTGAACTGGAGCAGGCTAATTTCGACTGGCTTTTCGGATGTAATCCCTGGGGCACCTCCATGGTGTACGGGCTTCCGGCTAATGGTGATACGCCTGTGGATCCACATGCGGCTTTTACGCATATCATGAAAGCTCCTATTGATGGAGGGCTTGTGGATGGGCCAGTGTATGGTAACATATACAATAATCTGATTGGCATCCAATTGAATAACCCTGACTCATATGCACCTTTTCAAAGTCAGCTGGCTGTTTATCATGATGACTATGGAGACTATTCCACCAACGAACCCACGATGGATGGAACAGCTTCGCTTATCTACTTACTGGCTGCCTATCAATGGAGTGGAGGAAAATAACCTTAGATAAAGCCTTTTCAATAATCCGAAACAAATAGTATGTCACTATTAGGGATCGATCTTGGTGGTACCAAACTGGCAACGGCGGTTTTTTCAGAAGAGGCAGAACTGTTGAGACAGGAATGTCTTCCCCTGGAAAAGCGTAGCGGTGCTGCTGTAGGCGCCCTGCTTACAGCGCAGGTGTCAAAACTATTGCAGGAACAATTGCAGCAAGGAGATCCGGTATCTGCTATCGGAGCATGTGTGCCGGGTATCAGCAACCGGAAAGACAGTACTGTTTGGGCGCCTAATATCCCTGGTTGGGAAAACTACCCGCTGGCTGCTGAAATAATGGCGGTGGCGCCCGGTATTCCGGTGGCTATTGATAGTGACAGAACCTGCTATATCATGGGCGAAGCCTGGAAGGGGGCTGCACAGGGATGTACAGATGCCATCTTTATCGGAGTAGGTACGGGTATTGGCATGGGCATAATGGCCGACAGCCATTTTCTAAGGGGTAGTAATGATGCTGCCGGGGCCATTGGCTGGATGACAATGGAAAGGTCCTGGCTTCCTAAATACCGGCAATGCGGCCATTTCGAAACGCTTGCCTCCGGAGATGGTATTGCCAAAGTAGCCCGTGAATTACTGTCTGCGGATGTTTCCTACAATGGTGTGCTTAGAAACAATGCCGGAGAGCGCCTGAACGCAGCAGCTGTCTTTGCGGCCTATGAACAGGAGGACCCGCTTGCAAGACGGATAATAGCGGAATGTATCGTGTGGTGGGGGATGGCGGTGGCCAATCTTGTGAGCATATTCAATCCCGAAAAGATCATTATGGGGGGTGGGGTATTTGGCCCGGCTATTCCACTGATTCCTGCCATTTATGAGGAAGCCTCCAAATGGGGGCAACCGTTGAGTATGAACAGTGTGGAGATAGTGCCATCACAACTTGGTGCGATGGCAGGATGTTGGGGGGCAGGATGGCTGGCACTACAGGCGATAAAAGCTGCTAACGATTAGCTCGATGTATAAAAAAAATCTTGTTTTCCTGGCTGCCTGCCTGGGTATGTTGCTCTTTGGCATAAGCCTGATAACTCTCGGTGCAGTGGCCGGATTCCTTAAACAGAAATTCCAGCTGGATGGGATTACGGCAGGAACGCTTTTTTCCTTGTTGCCGGTTGGCATGCTGACTGGTTCATTGATATTCGGGCCTGTAAGTGACCGGTATGGTTATAAATGGTTATTGGTAATGGCCTGTATGGGAATGTCCGCAGGCTTTGGAGGGATTGCATATGCGCATTCATTATCCTGGCTCAAACTGAGCATATTTCTGTTTGGTGTGGGAAGTGGGATCGTGAACGGTACTACCAATGCAGTAGTAGCTGATATCAGTACCCGTAATAAAGGCGCAGACCTTAGCCTGCTCGGTGTCTTCTTTGGTATTGGTGCGCTGGGAATGCCCCTGATACTGGGTATGCTGACCGGACATTTTGAGGCTTATCAGGTGGTGGCAGGGGTAGGCGTATTCACCGCACTTGTTGGTATAGGCTATATTTTTATCGTTTTTCCTGGTGCTAAACTGAAAGGACAAAGGCAAACTGTTGCCTGGAAACAACTGTTGGATGGTACCCTGATACTGATAGCTTTCTTTTTGTTTTTTCAGAGCAGTATAGAAGCTGTCATCAACAACTGGTCAACTACTTACCTGGTTGAAAGAGGAAAGATGGATGAAACAGCTGCACTCTTTGCACTAACCCTGCACGTGGTGGGTATGATACTCATGCGGTTGCTAAATGGGAGCTTACTAAGCAATTTATCACCCAGGATCAGCATCTACACGGGGCTGTTATTGCTGATGGTAGGGGTAATACTGATGCAGGCAGGGCATAACAAACCATTATTGTTAATCGGGTTGGTACTTTCCGGGGCAGGCGTGGCCGCTGGTTTTCCGGTGATGCTGGGCATTATTGGGGAGCAGTTTACAACGCAGCGAGGTACAGCATTCAGCTTTGTATTCACCTTCGCGCTCATTGGTAATATGCTGCTCAATTACCTGATGGGAATAGTGGTGCATCATTATGGTATCGGTCATCTGACTACGGTATCTTATCTCGTGATTGCCTGTATGATGCTGATTAGTTTTATTTTATTTCGTCACAACCAATTTACTGTCAATAAATAAACAAATTATGTTAGCAAAACAATGGCTTTCGAATGCAAGAAATGTGATGACACAGATCGAAGCAACGCAGATGGATAATATCAGAAAAGCTGCCGAAGTGATGGCTGCCAGTATTGAATGCGGAAGATGGGTGCATACTTTTGGTTGCGGTCATGCTACTATTCCCATCGAAGAAATGTATCCACGTATTGGTGGTTTCGTAGGTTTCCATCCTATGGTGGAACTGCCCCTTACGTTCTTTACCCGTATTACCGGGGAAATGGGCGTTCATCAGTTCGTTTTCCTGGAAAGGGTAGAAGGATATGGAGTAGAGATCATGAAAGGTTATACTTTCGACTCCCGGGATACGATGTGGCTCTTCTCGCATTCCGGTATCAATAACGTGAATATTGATGTTGCCATCGAAGCCCGGAAGAAAGGCATGAAAGTGATCGCTTTTGGTTCCGCTGCTGAAGCTGAAGGGAAACAAACCCGCCACTCCAGTGGCAAAAATATTTTTGAACTGGCAGATATTGTAGTAGACACCTGTGCACCGATAGGGGATGCCTCTGTGGCTATCAAAGATCATCAGGACAAACTGGGACCGGTATCTACTATGGCCTTCATTACCTGTGTGTGGATGACCGTTATCACAGTGGCGGAAATACTGGTAGAGAAAGGGGTGAAACTGCATATTCATCCATCTCACAATGTGCCAGGGGATACTACAGCGCGGGAACGACTGGAAGATGCCCTGGCCGAATATAAAAGACGGATTGCAGGTGTTTAAATCACTTGATGATATTGCACAGGCCTCAAAACAACACCAGTTTAATTTGATAACGCCCATGATTGGGGAGCCTGTACTTTTTAAAGACAGTCTGCAAACATTTCGTTCCTGGTGGAAAGACGTTGAATAAGAAAATTACCAGTTGTTTAAGAGAGGCCATCCCGGATAGCTTTCAGCGACTGTTTATGATTCGATTTTTTGATGATAACTTCCCTGCACTGATTGAACGCGGTGAAGGTTTTTATCGCATCCACGATTTTAGCAATCATGGATTGAGATAGTTGCACCGGTTCAAAATGGAGATTATGAACCGTAAGTATGCGATGTTTCCTGTCAGCTTTTGCATCCATTCTGGCTACAAAGGTGTCACCTACTAACACCGGTAAAGAGAAGTACCCGTATTTCCGCTTCGCCTGGGGAACAAAACATTCTATCTGGTAATCGAAATTAAAGAAGTCCTTTAAACGATGCCGGAATACATTTAATGTGTCGAATGGAGAAAGAATAAATGCATGGTCGCTCAGTTTTATTTTTTTGTTTTTGTAGATCGGTAACATATACAGAGGAGCGGTGTTCATGCCTTCTATGTTGACGAGGCAAACTTCACCGGCTGCTACCATCTTTTCCAGCTCCGTTTTTACCAGATTATCCTTTGCATAATGTGCCCGCCAGGCCATGTCTTTTGCGTAGGCAATCCCAAGGGCTTGTAAAGAACGCCGGATTACATGCCGTGCAAATTCTTCCGGGTCTGGCATGGTAGTATCCACATGGCCAGGCACCAGGTTGATAGGCAGGTCATATACTTTTTGGAAGTTTTGCTGACGGGTACACATCAGGCTGCCATCCAGGAATAGTCTTTCCAGGGCGAGCTTTGCCGGCCGCCAATCCCACCAGCCGGAGCTTGCCGCAGGGCGGTCATTATCAAAATCCTTTACCATCAGCGGACCTTCACGGGCAATTCTATCGAGTACCTTCTTCATCAGACTGGTTTCCGGTGGGGTGAGGGGTTTTCTTCGGGATAAAAAACCTTCCTTCACCGGCAACGAAAACCGGAATTCGTGCATGGGAATATACCCCGTACCATAAGTGAAAAATTCAAAGATGTCTCCGGCAGCCAGCAGTTCATCAATCCATGCCGGTTGATAGTCAGGTACACGGGATGCAATCGCATGGTGATGCGCCCGCTCAACAACATAGTTGGTGTCGATCTGTACAAAACCAAGGTGGTCGATGAGTTTGTACACTGCGGCCATCCCTTTCCCAAATTGCCCGGGCTGCGCCAATCCTGCTGCATGCAGGATTATTTTTTTGGCTTGTGAACTGGTAAGGATATGTTGCTTCATAGTAAAAGTAAATTAAGGAAATCTTCCAGACATTAACAGGAAACAGCCGGGGGGAATGTTAGGATTATTTTGGAGTTAAATTTATCTTTGAAAGGTAGATATAGATTTAAAGTGATATAAGTATTGCAAAATAGGGAGTTACATAGTGAGAAAGATTTGGTTTTACGATTGCATGAGGGCGATGTAGCGGCATTTGACCAGCTTTTTATAGAAATGTACCCGGCACTTTGTGTGCTGTCTGACAGGATTGTAGAAGATGAGGCTGCCGCAAAGGATATTGTTTCCGAGGTTTTTCTGCAGCTATGGAAAACCAGGACGTTTCTGAATGAAGTAAGGAGCATAAATGCGTATTTGTATGTAGCCACCCGTAATCATTCCTTAAACCACCTGAAAAAGCTAAAGCGGAACGAAAAGAAAGTCCGGCAAGCTTACGACAGGCAGCTGGAAGAAAAATCATATGAGGATATTTTGCAGAATGTTTTTAATGCAGAAGCCATTCGTTTACTGCACGAAGCCATATTAACATTACCCCCCGAATGCACTAAAGTGGTGCAATTAAACATTGAAGGCCTCAGTACCAATGAAATTGCCCTGCAACTTGGAATCTCACCTTCGGCAGTAAGCCACCAAAAAGCCAGAGCCATAAGATTGCTGCGGGGAAAAATTGCTCCCGGTATGGTACTTATCAGCCTGTTCCTGGCGGATTAACCTGTCATTTTAATTTTTTAACAAAAAAAATTCATGGGGGAAGTCAATTCTGGTGTATAGCTGTTGTCTTATAGTGAATAGCTATTGCTGATGATGAATGAAAACGATATACCAGAGGATGAATTGCCTGCATTGCTAAGGGCGGCAAGGCTGATAGCATATGAAAAGCTGGATCAGTTGTCGGAGGCTGAAAAGGAAGAGTTACAGCATTGGCTGCAACAGAAGCCAGTGCATGAGGCCTGGCGGGCCTGGCTCAACGAAGGTGAGAACCTGTCAGCACTAAATAAAGCATATTCAACTTTTAAAGCGGCTGCACCGAAAGAACTGGAAGCATTCCACCAGCAACATCTACAGCAGCCCCGGATAGCTGAACCTGCCCGGCCTGTCCGATTCCTGCGCCATTCCTGGATACGCTATGCAGCAGCCGTATTATTGCTGTTTGCCGGTACCTGGTTCTTTTGGCCGGGTAAAAATACTGAGCTGGTAAAACAGGCGCCAAAAGAAACCCGGCAGATTATGCCGGGGCAGCATGGCGCGGTGCTTACCCTGGCAGATGGTTCTACAGTTCTGCTCGATTCAGTTGGAAATGGAATCATTGGGCATCAGAGCGGGGCCGACCTGTCGGTGAAGAACGGCCAGCTGGAGTACCAGGCGGCCGGAAAAGCTGCAGCAGAAGAAACGTTTAATACGCTTACCACACCAAAGGGAAGGCAATTCAAAATTTTGTTGCCGGATGGTACGGTAGCCTGGCTCAATGCTGCCAGTTCAATCCGGTTCCCAACACAGTTTACGAAAGATACCCGCCGGGTGGTGATCAGCGGGGAAGTCTATTTTGAAGTGGCTTCCCTGAAAAAAGCAGGGCAAGTACTACCTTTTATTGTGAATGCTGATGACAAGTTTGAAGTGGAGGTGCTGGGCACATATTTTAATGTGAACGCTTATGCGGATGAACCTACTCTGAATACCACACTGCTGGAAGGAAAAGTGGCACTTAGCATGAACCGTCCGGATGGAAGGCAGAAAATAATATTAAAGCCTGGTAGCCAGGCTTCCCTGACCATGCGTGGCGACATAGTATCCCATATGGCCATCGGCGCCGCTGATGTAGGGAAGGTAATGGCCTGGAAAAATGGTGTTTTTGATTTTGAAGATGCAAGAATTGATGAGGTAATGCGCCAGTTGAAAAGGTGGTATGATATCGAGGTTAAGTATGAGTCAGGCGTGCCAGATATTGAATTTGTCGGAAAAATGACGCGGGATATCCCGCTGAACGGGTTATTGATTGCATTAGAAAAGTCAAATGTTCATTTTCGTCTGGAGGGCAGAACACTGATTGTAATGCCATGACACAGCCAGAATAAAAAGCCGGAAACGATTGGACCCGTTTCCGGCGGCATTTTAGTTGATTCATAAAAGGTTTCGCACACCGTTTTTATTCACAACCAAAACTAGTTCACAATTTATGCAAAAAACTGCTTATGGTTGCCTGCATTTCTCTGCATTGCAGGGAAGCAGACTGCCGGCACAAATTTCAAAAGTAATGAGGCTGCTCCCTCTTTTTCTGATTACAGCCCTGGTTTCCGTGAAGGGGGCTGCTTCTGCTCAGTCAGTAACACTTTCAGGCCAAAATCTTTCACTGAAAAAAGTGTTTTCAGTCATCGAAAAGCAAACAGGATATGTGCTGTTTAGCAATAAAGAGTTGCTTTCCGGATCCAAAAATATCTCGCTTACAGTTGTAGATGCTCCTTTAAAAAAGGTTCTGGACCTGGTACTGAAAGGCCAGGAACTCGATTATACATTGCAGGGCAAAACAATTATTCTGTCCGGAAAGCCCCGGAGAGCTCCTGTTGAAACGTCTGCTGCGTTGCCTGCACCCGTAACGGTGATTACGGGCCGGGTTACCGATATGGAGGGGGCGGCGTTACCTGGTGTCAGCATCCAGGTTAAAGAAACTCAAAAGGGAGTCGCCACTACCTCCGACGGAAGTTTTTCGATCGCTGTTAGTGAAGGAAACACCCTCCGGTTCTCCTATGTGGGATATACACCCCGTGAAATAACGGTTACTGCCGACATGCTGAAAGAAGGACAGCCAGCACTTATTGTAAAACTCAGCAGGGCTGCCACCAAACTGGATGAAGTGGCTATTACCGTAAATACTGGATACCAGTCTATCTCCAGGGAAAGAATGACAGGTGCTTATTCTTCCGTGCAAACAAAACGGCTGGAAGGCAAATTGCAACCCAGTCTGCTGACCGCCCTGGAAGGACAGGCGGCCGGTGTTGCCATTACTAAAGAGGGTAAGGTGGAAGTACGGGGGAGATCTACTTTCCTGGCCAATGGTGAACCACTGGTGGTAATCGACGGATTTCCTGCACCAGGAGGGTTGGAATCTGTGAATATTGACAACGTGGAAACCATCACCGTGTTGAAAGATGCGGTGGCTGCATCCATTTATGGTGCCCGTTCGTCCAACGGTGTGATCGTTATCACCACAAAAACGGCTAAGCGTGGAAAGCTACAGGTAAGTTATAAAGGCAGTACAGGCATGACGCTCCGTCCCCAATTATCCTACCTCAACAAAACCAGTGCTGCCGATTTTGTGGACGCTGAAGTAGACTACTACAACAGCGATGTGGCTAACGTTGCCTGGGATTATGAATCGTATACCACCTATGGCCGCGTTACCCAATTAATGATCCAGAAAGATCAGGGCCTGCTTTCGGAAGATGAAGTGAATGCGGAGCTCAGCCAGCTGAGAAAAAATAATACCCTGGGCCAGTTGGAACGGTATTTATTCCGGAAAAGCTTAACACAACAACATAACCTTTCCCTTTCTGCCAGCTCAGATAAGTTCTCTACCAATGCTGCGGTTCGTTATATCACCAACCAGACCAATATGAAAGGGAGCAGCAATAACAGGCTGATACTCGATCTCAAGAACGACTGGAAACCTGTGAATAGGGTTACCGTTAAAATGTTCTCCAATATCAATTTCAACAATAGCAAAGCGCCAATGGAGGCAGGCGATATGCTTGATTTCAGCACTTTAAAAATCATGAAACCTTATTATGATATTGTTGACGCATCCGGCAATCCACAGAATATTCCTGCTGTAAGGCCCGACCTCATTGAGCGCTACGCTGATTATGGTGGTCTGAAAGCGATGGGATACAATCCGCTGAACGACCTGGGGTTAGCTACAACAAATAACGAGGCATTCCTGGCAAGATTGGGAGCCAGTATCTCCGTGGATATCTTGGATGGTTTAAGCGCTGAAGTAGGAGGTGCCTGGACAAGGGGAAGTGGTCTTTTGCGCAACTTGCGTGGTGCCAACTCATTCTATGTACGGTCGTTTTACAACGCGGCGTCTTCCATATCCAACCCCGGCAAACATTATCTGCCGGAAGGAGCAATAATGAATGAAACCCGTAGCCAGAGCGAAGCCTACACTGCGAGAGCACAGGTTAACTATGGCAAAACGTTCAATGGTGTGCACCGGATTTCAGTGATTGCCGGTGGCGAAATAAATAAAGATCTGGTAGATAACAATGCCGCTCCTACCAGAATGGGGTATAATGATCAGGCGGGAACATTTGCGACGTTCAATTACATGGATTTTAACAGCAACGTCTATAAATCAGATTTCCTGTTCCCGGATGGCATGAAGATTGTCAGCAATGGCGCCTACTCGCTGCGGGATAACCGTTTCGTTTCTGTATATTCCAACGGCTCTTATGAATATGACAACCGTTTTATTCTGAGCGGTAGTGCACGTATCGATCAGGGCAATCTGTTCGGTACTAATCCCAAGTACAGGTATAAACCCAACTGGTCGGTTGGTGGAACCTATAAACTTGGTCAGGAAGAATTTTTCAAAACTGCCTGGATAGATCAACTGAACATTCGTGGTTCATACGGTATCAATGGAAATATTTCCTTTACACAGGGACCTTTCCTGTTGATTACACCGGCAAACTACTCTGCTATCACAGGAGGTATTCCTTATAGCATATCTTCCCTGCCGGATAATAACCTGCGCTGGGAGCGTACGATGATTACAAATATCGGAACGGATATACGTTTGGTGGGAGGACGGCTCAATCTTACGCTCGATTATTACAATAAACTAAGCAAAGATCTGTTAGCGCCTGACTTTATCGACCCAACCTATGGAAGACCTATCGTTACAAGAAATGCTGGTTCCGCAAGAAATACCGGTATTGAGCTTTCATTGGAATCAGATGTAGTGAAAACGGATAAATTTGGCTGGAATGTATTTTTCAATGGTAGCTATAACAGGAGCAAGGTATTACAGTTCAACTATGATTATCCAAGTCCAAATTTCCTGACCTTCAGCTTTTCCAGTACTATACTCGGAAGTAATGCGGGTGCGGTATTAAGAACAGGGTATCCGCTTGATGGGATTTTTAGCTATCAGTTTGCCGGACTGGATAATACAGGTACGCCGCAATATTACTCAGAAGCAGGCAAAAAAATATACGGAACTGATCTGACAGTAAACGATATGGTGTATTCCGGAACGGCCAGACCTAAATATCTGCTGAGCCTTACCAATACCTTCAGCTATGAACGCTTTGATCTTTCCTTTATGATGATTGCACAAATGGGTGGGGTGTTCCGCAGAGATACTTACAATGGGGATAATTTTGATCATAAAGATGTTTCCCTGCGCTGGAGAAAACCTGGAGATGAGCAGCATACCATTTATCCTAAACTCGCTGCTTTCAATACAGATGCCTGGTATTTCCCGTACATAGGGGAGATGATTGAAAAGGCAGACTTCGTGAAACTCCGCGATCTCACCCTTTCCTACAGGCTCGACAATAAAATATGGGGCAACACCGGACTCAATAATGCAAGGATTTATTTCCAGGGCCGTAATCTCTTGATGTGGACAGCCAATAAGGTGGGGGTAGATCCTGAAACAATTGAGCAGGTGGTGAATATGCCTACCAGCAGAGCACTTCCGCTGAGACCCGAGTTTTATATCGGATTTTCCGTAAACCTCTAATCCAATTACTATGACCAATAAAAAATATATTATATCCTTTGCGGCGCTTTTCCTGATGAGCTCCTGTCAACGGTTCCTCGATGTGAAGCCTAAAGGAAAGCTGATCCCATCATCAGTAGCAGATTACGATCATCTGCTGGATAATACAAGTACGGTAGAACTCAATTTCCTGGATGGAAACAAAGGCTCAATGCTTGCCGGGCTTGGAGATAACATTGAAGTGACGGAAGGACAGGGTAAAGTAGGTTTCCTGCTTAGCAGTCATCCGAATGTGGAACGTTATTATGCCTATATCTTTCGCCAGCCTTATAAAAATCCTAACCTTGATGACGATTTCTGGAGTGCAGGTTCACAGGGTATGTATCCCCAGATATCCTATTTTAATAATGTCATTGCAGGAATCCGGGGCATCGGTCAAAAAACACCGGAGGAAGAGAGCTTAGGCAAAACTTCGGTGGCCCAGGCACTCGTGGCCAGGGCATGGTGCTATTTCAATGCCAATATGATCTTTGGGCCGGTATACAAGCCTGGTACAGATAATTCCACCAAAACCATCCCGTATGTGGTGGATATTGATATCAATAAACCAATTCCCGATTTATCTACCTCGGAAGAAGTGGCTACGCGGGTGCTCAAAGAACTGCATGAAGCATTACCTGATCTTCCGGTAAGATCCACCTGGCCTTCCCGTGCCAATAAAGCCTCTGGCTATGCTATGCTGGCTTACTACCATCTGTTTACCCAAAAGTACGATAGTGTGGTACATTATGCCAGCCTGGCATGGACTGCTGCGGGTAGCCCGGCGAATGTGCTGTATGATTACAATAAATTCAAATTGGCGGACCCTGCAAGGCCGCTCACTTCACTGTTGCTTACTTCACAGGATGCTAACCTGAGTTTAGTAAATAGCCGGGAGATATTGTTCTACCGGGCCACAGAAAGGGAAGCTGGTTTTTCACTTTCGTATCCTTCTGCAGAACTGATCGCCTTGTTCGATCAGGCAAATGATCTCCGCTTCAGTTTTTTCTACCTCAATAGTCCCGGATACAAAACAACGCAAGGGGGTGGTTATGATGATGGTATGCGCACCCTGAGTTATCGTTTCCGGAAAACGAAGATGACCGATGGTTTCTCCTGGCCGGAAGTATTGCTCATGCGTGCAGAGGGATATGCCAGAATGAACAGACTCGACCTTGCGATTGCAGATCTTAATACACTTCGCCAATACCGGCTTAAAACCGGTACGCCCGGACTTACTGCCGGCACACAGGATGAAGTGATACAATGGGTGCTGGAAGAAAGAAGACGGGAGTTACCAATCGGTGGTTTCAAAAGGTTCCTCGATCTGAAACGCTTTACGCTCGACAAAGGCAAGCCCTGGTCCAAATCTGAGATCGTACACAAAATTGCCGGACAAAGTTATAAAGGCACCATCGACTCGAAAGATTTTATTGTGCCTATCAGTAATGTGGTGCTTAAGCATAACCCCAACTGGGGTATTCCGCTCGAAACCCGTCCTTATTAATTGTTTAATGGATGAATATGCGAAAGTTATTTTCAGTCTTAATAATGATTGGGTGCGCCTCCGGCGCGGTAGCCCAACCGCAGCTTGTTATCAAAGGTACCGTGAAAGGAGACCTGAAAGGACATAATAAAGTATATGTATTGGGAGATGGTATAAAAAAGGATTCTGTTGAAATAAAAAATGGCCGTTTTACGATCAGTATGCCCTGGGTAAAAGATGCGCCCCCTTCCATCCGTGCTGAGTATGAAACCACATTGAAGCCAATTCCTCCGGCATTTGCTATAGTGGCAGATCGCCCTGGTACTATTTATTTCGATGTTACAGATTTAACCCAGGGGCTTCGGTCCGGAAAGATCCGTGGTAACCGTTCGGTGATTGCTTTTCAGGATTTTGAAAAAGGAAGGGAACAGGTAAGGGTAGAAGTAAGTGCTATCATAAATGAACGTTTTCCTGATAAAAACCAACGCGATTCGGCCAGAAATGTGGCTTTCCAGGAATTGATACAGCAGCGGCTGATTGCATATATCGGCAGCTTTGTGGAAGCTAATGCAGATGCTTACATAGGTACATTTATACTCGGCCGTTATCAATCTGTTTTGTCAGCACAGGAGCTGGAAAGGCTTTATAACAAACTGGGTCCTCTTCAAAAGCGTTCCCCTACCGGTGCTGAAGTTGAAGCCCGTTTGATCGGCTTTAAACGTGCTGTACCTGGTTTCGAAGTGGTAGATTTTACACTGAATACGCCGGAAGAACAGCCTGTTACCTTCAGTAGCCTTCGTGGTAAATATGTGCTGATTGATTTCTGGTCCAGCTGGTGCGGGCCCTGCAAAGCCTCATTCCCATATATGAAGGAGCTATATCAGAAGTATCGTAGTGATAAATTCGAGATCCTGGGTATTTCCATTGATGAGAATAAGACAGCCTGGCTGAAGGAACTGGAAAAACAACAGCTGCCCTGGCCACAGGTACTGGATACAAAAAATGTGTCTGTAAACAGCTTTGCAGTAACCGCAGTGCCTACAGGTTATCTGATCAGTCCGGAAGGAAAAATAATCATGAAGCAGGTGGGATTTGGTGAAGAGGGGGATGGAGAAATAGAGAAAAAGTTAAAAGAGTTATTTGGATTATAGAGCGAAGATTAAGATTTTGTACCAACTGTATCTCTGATAGACCTAAAAAGCGCACAATTGTGCGCTTTTTTAGGTTTATCAGAGAGCAGTCTTAAAAAAATCAATTGTATAATCAGGTAATCTCTGCCGAGAGTTGCGTACAGTCATTCCATGAGTAAATGAAAAGTAGCTGGCCGGCTACTTACGAATGTTTAGCAGGGGGGAAAGCGTCTAGGCTTTTACCGGGCCCTGCTCCAAGCTGCGCAAATGTCCATACTGCCATTTCATACAGAATGGGCCTGAGCGTATACCCGGCATCCGTTAGCTCATAGGTAACATACGGTGGTACTACTGGTAGCGCTTTGCGTAATAATAGCTGGTCTGACTCCAGTTGTTTCAGTTGCTGAATCAGCACTTTCTCCGTAATACCAGGAACGGCCTTTCTTATTTCACTGTACCGCTTGCTGCCAGTAAGCAGCTGATAGAGTATAATTGGCTTCCAATATCCACCTATCTTTTCCATTACAAAAGTAATAGGGCATTCATTAAGGGCTGCTTGTTTGTTTTCCTGTATGGTGGAACTTTCTTTTATAGTGGTCATGTATACATACTTTAGGGTAAGTACTTGCACAAAGGTAAGTACAATAATACATTTGCAATAGAAAAACAAAATAGCTGTCTATGAAAATTATTATCACCGGATCATTAGGGAATATCAGCCAGCCACTTGCAAAAACACTGCTGTTAGTCGGTCACCAGATTACTATTATCAGCAGTAATGCTGCAAAGGCGGAGGCGATTAAAACACTCGGGGCTATTCCGGCCATTGGTTCGCTGGAAGATGTCGGCTTTCTGACAAATACCTTTGCCGGGGCAGATGCAGTATATACGATGGTACCTCCAAATCTTACCACTAACGATTTCAGGGAATACGCTGTTGGCATAGCAAACAGCTATGCCACTGCATTACAGCAGTCGGGGGTAAAAAGGATCGTTAATCTGAGCAGTATTGGTGCGCACCTGGAAAACGGGACAGGTCCTATTACGGGCATTCATGATGTGGAAGTCATTCTCAATAGTATACCCGGGATCGCAGTTAAACATATAAGGGCACCGTTCTTTTACTACAACTTCTTCAATAATATCGATATGATTAAACACATGGATATTATAGGCAACAATTACCCGGCAGATACCAGGATCGTACTGATACACCCGGAAGAAATTGCAGCCACAATAGCAACAGAATTACAGCAATCATTCACCGGAAAGGGCGTACGGTATATTTACAGTGATGATCGTACCGCTGCTGAAGTAGCACAGGTATTAGGAGCTGCTATTGGCAAGCCCGGATTGCCATGGGCACCATTTGAAGATGAGCAGATATGGCAGGTACTGGTTCAAAATGGCATGTCGGCAGAAATGGGACATAGATTTGTGGAACTGGGAGTTGCACTCAGAACGAACATTCTTTGGGAAGACTTTGATCGTAATAAGCCAGTAGTAAAAAGCGGAGTAGCACTGGAAGACTTTGCTGCTGAATTTGCTGATAGGTATCAGGGTAAGACAGTTGCCGTGTAGTATTTACTATGCTAATTTTCTCAAATTCGTATGAAGTGGGTAGAGTTTTATAAAGTGCACCATATGGGCAAGTCTATAATTGATAGTTTTGTGCGATTTTCTTTTTTACGAAAATTTTATCCATGCTATATATTAGATGATCCGGTATTTTCAGAAAATATAATGACAGTTTCTGTATTGAAAATCATATTCATCCCTGATGATAACTCTGGGTTTTAGTAGTAGAAGGTTTTATAAATGAGTGAAAATTTTTCACAAGGTGCTTGGTAAAGTATTTTAACTTCCGTAAGTTTAAGCCATCCTTAGCTTGTTTATGCTATACTAAGGATACTGGATAATCGTCCTGGCACTGAAAATTTACGTTTTATGTTTTGAAGCGGATGCTGGAACACTGTTTCAATACTTATTGAATGTTAACCACGAAAAGTTGGTGGTGTAAATTATTGCTATACTATGAATCGAAGAATTATTTGTGCCCTATTGTTTACAGGCCTGGTCAAGGTATGTGTAGCCCAAATGAATGTGCCGACAGAGTTCTACAAGAATCCTCAGCTTATTCCTCAGTCTCCCGATGTTGGAACACTGTTTAAAGTATCTGATGTGCCTATGGACTATACTTCGGGCTCAGCTAGTATAAAAGTTCCTTTATGTAATATTTCCAGCGGGAAAATCCAAATCCCAATTATAGCTAGTTACGCTACAGGCGGAATAAAAGTGCAGGATGTAGCAAGCTCAATAGGATTGGGCTGGGGGCTGGATATTGGAGGCGCCATTACTATACAAGATGACGCAAGTATACAGCCTCAGTATCGATTTGCAAATTCCCTTATCAAAACAGAGGGTCAGGCATATCCTGTAATGTCCAACGATGCTGCTATTTCAAGATTTGCTAACGGTTATGCCCAGAAGGAAAATCCAGTGTATACATTTAGGTGTGGAAAACTTTCCGGTTATTTTTTTTATGATATTTATGGGGTCCTCCAGGTATGTACGGATAATGAAGGTGTAAAAATTATAAATACGAATGGCAACCTCAGTATACCTAATAGCTTCAAGATAATTTCAGATGATGGGCTGGAGTACTTATTTAATATTGCTGAATCTTACTCAGTGCAAGGAAATTCAGTTCCAGGTACGTTGTTTTTATCACAGATTACAGATATGAATAGTAATCGGATGGTATTTTTCAAGTATAAACCCAAGCCGGAATACGCTATCCATACAGATAGTTATTCTCAGTATTATACCGTCCAAAAAATTCAACGGCAAGGCACACCTTGCCCGTGGCCAGAAAATGATGCTTTTGTTTCGACATCAGCTACGCAGTTAAATACTTTGCAGATTGACAGCATTATTTATGATGGAGGATATGTCAAGTTTGATGCCAGCAATGACAGGCTTGATATGGATAAAGTCAGGATAACAGGAATCAGACAATATGCCAGCAATGGAACAAAAGTAAATGATATCAAATTCAATTGTTCATATTTCTATAATGACACTTATTCAAACGGCACTGTCAATAATTATAGACTTAAGCTTGACTCAATAGTTTTTTGGGACCAAACAACAGCAAGAAATAGATTTGGCTTTGAGTATAATACAACCCAATTACTTCCTCCTTATAAAGTTAACAACTTGCCCAACAATTACGCTGAAAATTCAACGGCAGTGGACTATTGGGGTTTTTATAATGGAAAGATTCATAATCAAGGAACTATCCCACGGGAAATAGCGATTGCAAGGGGTTTTGACCCTAATCCGATATATAATAACAATTGGGGCGACAGAAACGTTGATAGCAATTATACTAGCGCCAATATATTGAAAAAAATCATTTATCCAACAGGTGGATATGCGATTTTTCAATATGAAAATAATCAGGTGGATAGTAGTATGTTTGGCAAACTGGTGGGAGGCATTCGAGTGAAGAGTGTTGCTTATTTTGATATGCAGAATGGGACTAAACCGGCATTGGTTCGGAGCTTTAAATACCTAAAAGGTACTTTAATGAATATGTCGGACTATTTCCCATTTACATATGACAAAGTAAAAGTTTCCCCTCCTTGCGGAAATGACGGGTTTATGGACGGGACGGCGTACTATACCAGAACAATTTCCTCAGAACCTTTGGGCTCATTTGCATATAGCAATAACGTCCCCATATTTTACTCTGAGGTGGAGGAATATCAAACCAACGGTGGAAATGAGAATGGGAAGACCTTCTATGAATTTAATTTTGAGAACCCCTTATTTGCTTATTGCAGAATTAAAGAGTATGGAAACCGCTATCTTGTCAATAGAAGTAACTGGCAGTCAGGGCAGCTGGTCATGAAAATTGACTACAAAAGTTTAAATGGTACTTATATTCCTGTTCAAAAGACGATAAATGAGTATGAAAAGTATAGAGAAGCTACACCAAAAATGGGACTACATGTTTCAAAGAGCGACGAAAGCGGCAGGCTGTATGATTTAGTAGGTTCCGGAGCTAGTTTCCATTACGGGTGGTGGTTGGCAGCTTATGGCCAATACTACTATGTCTATTTTGATGCTTACAGATATATAGGTGCTATGAAATTGACTAAAACTATTACCACAAATTATGTTGGAACGACAGATTCTTTAGTCAATCAAACTACTTACTACTACGATAACCCATCTTATTTAGTTCCAACAAGGATAGAGCAGGTGAAAAGCCGTGCAGATAAGGACGTTACTGTGACATTATATCCGTCAGATTATGCAGATACCACTGGCTTTATCGGATCCATGAAAAGGGCTAACTATCTTTCATATCCTATTGAAACAGTGCGTTATCGGGAAAATAATTCTGGAAAGACTATTTTGTCGGGACAGATTGCTATTTATGATAGCTCTGCACAGGCGTTGAGACGGCAGGTGTGGTCTCTTGAAAATGACTGGCCAATCGAAGCTAATAATTTTAAATTTTCCAACCGTGGAGCAGGACAATTTTATCCAGCCGGAGTGGCATCTGTTTTCAACAGGGACCCAAAATATAAGATAACGGCCTTTTATGATTCATATGACTCATGGGGTAATTTAACTTCCTATCATCAAGCTGACAATATACCCACGACATTTATCTGGGGATATAAGGGTTTGCATCCAGTAGCAAAAATTGAAGGCGTTGATCATAATACGGCTATACAATTTGTAAACCCTTCAATCCTGGATAATATTGTTGGTACGGATACGCAAATGAGAACAGAATTGAATAAGCTGCGAATTAACCTTCCCCAATTTCTGGTTAATACCTATACTTATTTTCCAACGATCGGGCTCACCAGTGAAACGGATCCTGCCGGGAAAAGTATCTTTTATGAGTATGATAATGCGGTAAAACTGCGGCTCATTAAAGATATGAATGGAAAGATATTAAAGCTGTTCAATTCTCAATACCAACAACCTATTTCTCATTAAGAAATACGACCTAACCCTGTAAGGATGCGAAAAAAAAATTCCACGGTTATTAAGATAACCTTTTCTATAACATTGATATTAACACTTAATTGTGTCGTTGCACAGATTCCCGGTACCACAGTTCGCCCCACGGCAACTCCAATAAATGCACCCGGAACATATGAAACTACAACTATTAACTATATCAGAACATGGGCTCCGGCAGTACCGACTGCAGATACAGCTTATGTGATATCGCCGGCCAGAGTAGTTGCAGAAGTCCAGCAATCCACTCAATACCTTGATGGGCTTGGACGTTTGGTACAAACAGTATCCAAGGGATTAAGTGCTGGTGGAAATGATTTGGTAGTACCCGTTGCATATGATTTTTTTGGTCGGCAGGAAGCTAAATATTTACCTTATACCACTACTGGTGTGAGTGATGGCAGCTTTAAAACAGCCCCATTTAATGCTCAGGCAGCATTTTACCAGTCCCAATTACCAGGCGAACGCATATACTATAACCGGATTGACTATGAAGCATCTCCGCTTAATCGTATCATTAAAAATTATGCCCCTGGTAATAGTTGGGCAAAGAATGATCCCAATGGTATAGAAAAAGGTGGAAACCGACCGATCGAAACCCAATATTTAGTCAATAAAACATCTGATTCAGTCAGGATTTGGAGTCTCAATATTGGGGATGTAAAGCCTGTCAACAGCAATGGAAGCGTCTATGATGCGGGTCAATTATATAAACAGACCACAATAGATGAAG
The DNA here is from genome assembly GCF_040567655.1 of Chitinophaga sp. H8. Taxonomy (NCBI): domain Bacteria; kingdom Pseudomonadati; phylum Bacteroidota; class Chitinophagia; order Chitinophagales; family Chitinophagaceae; genus Chitinophaga; species Chitinophaga defluvii. Next base: position 1,557,366 of record NZ_JBEXAC010000001.1, read on the forward strand.
TAGGAAATCAAGTAATAGAATATTCTGATAAAAACGGCCGGATGGTGCTAAAAAAAGTGCAATTTTCTGTATCTCCTGGGTCTGGCCATATGGGATGGCTGTGTTCTTATTATGTTTATGATGAACTGGGGCTTCTGCGATTCGTTATTACTCCTAGGGCAGTTGAGGCAATTATGGTAAATAATTGGTCAATCAATGATATGATAGCCGGGGAACTTTGTTTTATTTACCGGTTTGACGGTCGACGAAGGATGATAGTAAAAAAAGTACCGGGAGCAGATTCCACCGAAATGGTATATGATGTACGGGACAGACTGGCGTTTATCAGGGATGGAAATATGAAGGGAAAAAATTGGCAGGCTACTTTTTATGATAGCCTTAACCGACCGGTGATGACGGCGTTATACAAAAATGCTACCGCTACGCGTGAATCATTGCAGACTACGATGAGTGGTATTGCAGGTAGCAGCAGCAAGAATATTACCTACAATTTTCCGGCACCGGCTGATATGCTGTTAGATACTTACGATGGTAAGCCGCTGTATCAGGCCACTAATAGCATCTCTTTAGTGAGTGGGTTTGAAACTGGGATCGGGGCTGAGACATCCCTGGAGATCAATCCGGCGGCTACCAGTGGTAGCAGTATCATTGCAGCTACGGTTACGCCGACGAACATTTCTGTCGATTCGCTGACGCCACTGACTTATACTTATTACGATGGGTATACTTTCAGTGGTGCGCAGTCATATGCGAATGGTGATATTACAAAACCCCAGGCTGATGGTAGTCCCAGTGCAGAAAGTTTACCAGCTACAAGCAGCACCATGGTGAAAGGGTTGGTAACCGGCACCAAAGTAAGGGTGCTGGGTACCAATCAATGGCTAACGACCACCAACCACTATAATGATAAAGGCCGGCTAATCCAGGTGCAGGCAAATAATGTAAACGGTGGTTTGGATGTTACTACCAACCTGTATGATTTTAATGGGAAAGTGCTCAGCACCTACCTGCGACATAAAAACCTTCGCAGCAGCCTTTCTCCGCAAACCACTGTGTTAACAATGTTGCACTATGATGCAGCCGGAAGGCTTACCAGCGTTAAAAAGCGACTCAATGATGCTAGCCCACTTCTGGATAAAACCATTGTTGCCAATACCTACAATGAGTTGGGGCAGATGAAAACAAAGCGTTTAGGCGTTACACCAACTGGTCAGCTGGAAACGCTAACCTATGATTACAATATCCAGGGCTGGCTCACCGGAATGAACAAGGCTTTTGCAAGTACGCCGGGTAGTATCTCGAACTGGTTTGGACAAACACTGGCCTATGATTCAGGATTTACTGTCCTCCAGTATAATGGCAACATTGCCGGCAGTACCTGGAAGAGTAGGAGTGATGGTATATCCAGGGCATATGGTTATGGCTATGATAAGGTTAACCGCTTGCTTGCTGCCAATTTCAAACAGCAAAACAACAATAGCCCTAACTGGACCTCGGACCAAAAAGATTTTTCAGTAAGTAATTTAAATTATGATGCTAATGGTAATATCCAAACGATGAACCAGATGGGTATGGTAGGCGTGGGCGCTCCCAGACCAATTGACAAACTTGTCTATACTTATGGAAAAAGTGGAAATGCTTATACTAACAAACTGAGTGCAGTAGTTGATACCTGCAATACCGCCGGTGCCAAACTGGGAGACTTTATCAATGGTACCAACTCGGGGGATGACTACGACTATGATGCTAATGGGAACCTCAAATATGACCTGAATAAGAACATCACCACCATTACCTACAATCATATGAACCTACCCGACAACATTGTGATTACCGGAAAAGGTAGCATAAAATACCTGTATGATGCCCGGGGAACTAAACTGAGAAAGGTCATTACCGACAATACAGCTACCCCAGCGAAAACAACCACTACAGACTACATAGGTGGGATGGTATATCAGAATGATACCTTACAATTTGTGGGGCATGAAGAAGGGCGGATACGGCCAGTATTTAAAACCGGCCGGGACCCTCAGTATCCATTTGACTATTTTGTGAAGGACCACCTGGGAAATATACGCATGGTGCTTACAGATAAACCTGACTCTACCTTTTATGCTGCTACGATGGAGAAGCCTGCTGCTGCTATGGAAACTGCAATGTTTAGCAATATTGATAACACCCGTGCAGATAAACCGGTAGGTTATCCGGCAGATGAAAGTGCTGGTAAGAATGCTTCGGTGGCCAAACTCACGGCCACGGGTAGTGGCAAGAAGATTGGCCCTTCCATTGTACTGCGTGTAATGGCTGGTGATACTATTCAACTCAGTGCAAAAGCATTTTATAAATCAGAGGGACCCGCCGCCCAAAAATCTCCACTCGCCATCACTGAGAGTATGGTGGCAGACCTGGTACAGGCCTTTGGTGGAAGTAGTCGTGAGAGTAGAAGTACGCATGGTGTGTCATCAGAAGATCAGCTAACGCCATTTAACAGTAACTTTTACAATAATGATTACCAGCGGCTGAAGGAGAAAGAACCTGATCAACCCGATGCCAACCGGCCCAAAGCTTATCTTAATTTTGTACTTTTCGACGATGATTTTAAATTAGTGGAAGAGAATAGTGGGGTGAAACAGGTGAAAGAGGAGCCCGATCAGCTACAGACGCTGGGGCAGGATAAAATGGTGATTCAGAAATCAGGTTTTCTGTATGCTTACACCAGTAATGAAAGTATACAGCCGGTGTACTTTGATAACATTCTTCTGGGGGTTAATACCGGACCACTGTTGGAGGAAACGCATTATTATCCATTTGGATTGACTATGGCGGGGATTAGTTCGAACGCATTGAAGGGGACTAACTATCCTGAGAATCGAAAGAAATATAACGGAAATGAACTACAGTCGAAAGAGTTCAGTGATGGGAGTGGATTAGAGTGGTATGATTTTAATGCAAGGACTTATGATCAACAAATAGGACGGTTTATGCAAATAGACCCGCTTATTGAAAGTGGAGAGCAGGAAACAATTAGTCCTTATCACTTTGCTAAAAATAATCCGGTAAAGTATAATGACCCGGACGGCAAATGTCCAAACTGCCTCGTTGGTGGCATTGTTGGTTTTTTTGTTGATGCTGTATTACAAGTGTCGGTATCTGTATCAAGAACAATTGCAAAAGGGGATCCTGTAACCCCTGCTTCAATTTGGAATGACTTCAGCGGTGCCCAATCGGCCGCAGCAACGGCTGTGGGGGCTTTAACAAGTGGACTATCAGCAGTAGAACAAGTAGGAGTGTCTCTTGCGGTTAAAACAGTTGCGGCTCAGGGAGCTATCAGTATTTGGAGGCAACAGGCCCAGAACGGATCTGTGAACCCAACTGAATTAGTCATTGATGCGTTGCCGATACCTGAGGGGCCGGCAAAAAAAATAGTAAATACCCGCCCAGCAGAAAAAGCGGTAAGGCAGGCAGAAAATGCGCTGAATGCTACAACCAGTAGAATACCTCAACGGAAGATTAATGCTGTTAATCAGGCCAAAGCTACCTTAGAAAGGCAGGGCGAAATAAATACAGCTTATGATTTAACCGGAGAAGCAGCGAAAGGAGCTGCAGGCAGGACTGCTATTAATGAAACAAGGATAGCAGCAGAGAATACTACTACCGAGGGAAGTGGTTCGATTCCATTGAATTCAGTACCCGCTCCTCCTGCTGATAATACAAGAATCGTGATTAAGCCACCTTATTAAAATCCATTAGAGCAATAGCATGTCCAGACATTTAATTTTAACACTGATTCTTCTTGGGATATCCATTCTTCTCTTTGCATTGAGCTACGGGAAATATCAGCTCCGTATCGAGACGGTGAAGGAGGAGAATCTGATTGATGTCACCATAACAGATGTTGACTGTTATGTGACGAAGAGCTTTAGCTCTCTGTCATTTAAGCATAATGGAACTGGTCACAGAGTAAATATGGCCCATAACCGTTGTGGACAATATAAAAAAGGAGAACAGATAAAAGTGTACTATAATCCCCAAAGTGACTGGTGGCTATTACCTGATGATGGAAGAGAGGAGGAAGAGCTCATGGGAGTGTATGGTTCTATATTAATGTTCATTGTTGTGTTAATATACATGTTTCGGATGATCTACTTAAAGAAATATTCTACAAAACAAAAAAATCGCAGGTAGAGGAATAAGAAAAGAATGCCCGTTCATGCATATTTAGGGGGTGTAAAATAAACTGTGTTAACTTGTAATTTATAACCGTAATTTCAGACGATCACCAAATATAATCGATAACCGGGGCATAGTCAGGCTCCGATTTTGGGGTTGTATCTCCTTCCTTTGGTTGTTTTTTATACTTTTTTGTGAAGGATGTTTTCAAAAGTTTTTAGGTTTTTTTTGCTGTCTATCTAACCAAAATATAAGGCTATATCAGCGGCATCATTCTTGGGAAGAGAAGGCTTTCCGGATAATTGAGTATAGAAAACTATTACGCTGATAGGGACTATTTGTTTTTCAGTTGATTCAATCGCCTCAAATCTTCTAGTAAAGAGTTAATTGTATTGATCAGCAGCTGAGGATCGGGCAAAGAGGCACAAAGACCATTCAGTTCACACAAATGCCCCGATGCCTTAATTATATCCTGAGATGCTGTAAAATAAACCGGAGGTGAATCGGGCAAATTATTATGGGGTGCATTTCTATATAGGCCATTATATTAACTTTTTGACAATTTCAGTAACAATCCCAACAGCTATATCCGCAACTTTTCTTAAATCTGCCTACAATCTTAATCCGCCCATGCATTGGCAAAGATGCTATGTTTAAGTACCTTCCATGTTTGAACAAAGATATTTTCTTGATCATGGATGTTGCCATATTAACCCGAACCAGGCGAAATAAGATGTTAGTGCTTCTTTTTGTTGGACTGCTAGCGGTTTCCTGTCGCTGCCTGGCTCAAAATGGAACCACTTTTACAGGTTATGGAACGGTACCCGTCAAAACCCCCGATTCCCTTTTGCAGAGCATATATCTTGCCACCGATATCAAAGCGAAAATACAGGCCTTACAGCCTCTTTTGGCTTTCCATGCAACCCATGGCACCACGGATTCCGTGATCATGTATGCACAACAGCTTATTGGCAGTCTGAACCAAAGTGATTTTCCAGCTGTTGATAAAGATTCCTCCCTCGTCTCCCTTTATCTTACACTGGCCAATGCTTACAGTAATGGAGGGCTGTACGACGAAGCTTTGCGTTATTACATTCAGGGCATCAGTATTGCGGAATCTCTCGACAACAAAATCGCCATTAATGACAACAAAATGGGGATAGCCAACGTATATGCTGCCCGCAACGAAAATGACAAAGCTATAGCTGTATATAATGACCTGTTGAATACGGACCAGGACGAACGACTGAGACATTTGGTGTATGAGCGGCTGGGTATTATTTTTCTCGAACAGAAAGACCTGCCTCAGGCGAAACAATACACTGAAAAAGCACTGGCTTATTTCCAACAACAGCACCAGGAGAAAAAAGAACTGCAGACGAAACTCACACTCGGTATCATCGCGGAATTAAACCAGCAGGTTGAGGAGGCATATACTATTTACAATGAAGTGAAAAACAATGCGGAGCAGCATCAGTTTTTTGACCTGTATATCAATGCAGGACAGCGGATGGGCGACCTGCTGATTGGCCGGAAGGATTATGATAATGCAAAAGTTTTGCTGTCCCTCGTATACACTAACGCGCTGCAATGGAACGACCTGGAAGCACAGCTGAAAGTGCTGAACAGTCTTCGTAACCTGCACGCGGTAACAGGCGATTATAAAAATGCTTATGCACTCATGACACAATACATGGGTATTTCCAGAGACGTGCTGAACAGACAGAATAAAAAAGAGATCAACGAACTCGAAATAAAATACCAAACGGCCCAGAAGGAAAAGGAAATACTGAATAAAGAGAACCAATTAAATCATCAAGAAACGGTGAAATACAGTCTGCTGATCGGGTTCCTTATCATCCTGCTGCCAATCATAGGTTTGCTGTATATGTATTATCAGAAATTGCAGGCTCAAAGCAAACTAAATGCTACTATGGAAGAAATGAACCGGCAAAAAATCGCAACGCTGCTGAAAGATAAAGAACTGGAGCTGCTTAAAGCCTCTGTTAGCGGCCAGGAAAAAGAGCGGCAACGGATTGCGGGTGAACTTCACGACAGCATCGGTGGCAACCTCGCCGCTATCAAACTCCAACTCTCTAACCAGGTCGGCGTGAACAGGTTGGAAACGATTATCCGGCAGGTAGACGATACTTACCACCAAGTACGTGATCTTTCCCATGATCTTGTTCCGCAAAAATTCAGCAACATAGGCTTTACAGAGCTCATTTCAGGCTATATAAGGCAATTTAACACGCCTGGTAATGCCATCATCACTTTCCATGCCTTTCCTGGTGAAGAAATTGACCGAATTGGTACTTCACTGAAAGTGGAGATCTATAAAATTATCCAGGAATTGATCACCAACGCCCAGAAACACGGCCAGGCTTCAAAAGTTGAAATACAACTGACCCGGCTGGATGACATGCTAAAGTTGCAGTTTGAAGATGATGGCAAGGGGTTTTCTATGGAAACAGTGAAATTTGGCATCGGATTTCAGAATATTCATGAGCGGTTGAAATTATTCGATGGCATATGTATCATCAACTCTTTCCCTTCGAAAGGCACGGTAATTGACATAGAAATACCCTTAAATCAGAAATATTATGAAGCATAATATTATTCTTGCAGACGATCATAAATTGTTCCTGGAAGGTGTTGTCAGGCTGATAGCACAAGACAAGGATCTCCACGTACTCTATTATGCTCATAATGGTAAACTGGTCATGAACTATCTCGATCAGCACCCGGGTGAGCAGGTTGATCTTGTTATCACCGACATCAGTATGCCGGATATGGACGGCATCACGCTGAATAATTATATCAAGGAAAAAAGACCAGAGATCAGCACCCTGGTGGTAAGTATGCATACCGACAGTAATATGATTGATGCGCTTATTCAAAATAATGTAGACGGTTTTTTATCGAAAAACGCGGATTCAGACGAATTACTGGAAGCCGTAAAAATGATCCTCAAAGGGGGGAAATACTTTTCAGAGGCCGTGAAACAGGAATATCTCAAAAGCGTTTTTAACAAAGAAAAAGAAACCCTTGAAATGCTTACTTCCCGCGAAAAGGATGTATTGAAACTGATTGCGGAAGAATACACCACCCAGGAAATCGCCGACAAGCTCTTTCTTAGCAAACATACTATTGAAAGTTACCGTAAAACCCTCATCCTAAAGTTAAAAGTGCGCAACCTGGCGGGTCTCACCAGGTACGCAGTCAAATTAGGTCTCCTCAGCTAACCCCCTGAAAACAGGGTATTGAATTTCACTGAATACGATGTTGTTGCTCCCATCGTACCAGGTTACTTTTGTTGCATAATAAAACAATTGATATCTAAGAATTCTGTAACTAAAAAATGTAACATTATGATCTACGGAATAACATTAATCCTGCTGAGCATCATTGCGGTTCCCTCCCTGATTTTATCTAAAAAACCTAATGCAAAAGAGTTGCTGGAAAAGGTGGAGCCCTACCAGGGATGGATCGGAATGATTTTCTGTTGCTGGGGCATATGGGGGATTGTAACCGCCGTTTTAAACATTAGCTGGCTTACCTCGGCGTCTATCTGGTGGACCACATTAACCGTAGGCAGTTTTGTAGAAGCATGCCTTGGTTTCTTACTCGGATTCCCGCTTATCAACAAGTTCTTCCTCTCTGGCAATGAAAAGGCAAGGGAAAAGGCCGTGCGTATCCGGGCACAATTAGCCCCCAAACAGGGTAAACTAGGTATACTGGGCATCATAGTTGGCGCATGGATGATCGTTGCGTCCTTCCTCTTTACGATTGCCTAATATTATTCTTTTACAACTCAACTTTTAACCGATGAAAAAAATAATACTGGCCGTCATCATATTGGTGTCGGCATTGGGAAGCCATGCCCAGGAACAACAAACCCGCTCTATTCAGGTGAGTGGCATCGCCAAAATAAACCGCGAGGTGGAAGCTTACCTGATAGATTTTGCTATAGCGACGGAGTATGGAGAATCAGAAAGCAAAAAGTCCTTCGATGACCTGAAAAAGAACTTTTTCGCAAAGGCAAAGGAAGCTGGTCTGGATGAAAGCCAGTTTAAAGAAGATAAAATGGGTTATCAGGCATTACAACTATACAGGGAAGGCAGTTTATTCACTTTTAAAGCCCATTCCCGGGATGAATTGCTGAAGGCCGCCAGCCTGGCGAACGGTAACATCATTAGCATTACTAGTACACGGGTAAAGTTCAAACCTATTGTGAAAGATGAAAAACAATTTGAGGCCGCATTTCTAAATAGCAGGGATAAAGCTGCCATCATTGCAAAAGCAATCAATAAAAAGTTGGGCGCCGTGTTAATGGTTACGGATTTTACCCCCCAGGAATCCAAGGTGGAAGAGAGCTTTTACTTTAAACAAGTCGAGGATCAATACATCTCTCTGTTGATTAATTTCGCGATTGAATAGCCGGCCTCTCATCCATTTTTGACCTGGAAGGTTATTGGTTGTTGACCTGTTTTTTACCATAAGTCTCACTGGAAAACTACGAAGCTCTCGCTGGTCGAGGGCTTTGTTCTCTTTAATAAAGCGTGTCCGGACACAGTACTGAATTGATCATGCTTTCCCTGAGTGCTACAGGAAGTCGTACTAAATTTATTACTTACCCTGTATTAGATTTGAAATGAGTTCATTTTTTAAATCAGTTACTCTTTCCTGGCCACTGCTGTCATTTACCAATATGATAATGGCGGCGTGGTGATCAGGATAGAGGTAGCATAGCGAGCTGAAGCCTGCTCCATCCCTGCCTGTATGCATAATAAAAGGTAAGCCGTTGTCTTCTTTAGCCATCATCCAGCTCAATCCCAAACTCATGCCGTCAGGTTTGGTAAACGTGATTTTATGACTTAGGTGAATGGCAGCATTTTTTTTCGTTAAGGTTAGCCGCAGCATATCTAAGCATATCTGCCGGTGTCGAAAACATGGAAGGTGCTGCCCTGAAACCATCATCAGGGATAAAAGTCAATACTTTGCCATGCTCATCATGGCCGGCAATAAGCTGCTTTTCTTCTTTTGCATCCAGCTGGGGTTTGGTGTTTACTATTCCTATCTGCTTTTTCAGGAACGAAGTTACCAGCTGATTGTAAGGTCTTTGATAAACTCGTTATAAAATGGCAATAAGTACCATCATGGCATTCCCATTATAACGGTATTTCAAGTGGCGTTTTTAATGGGTTGTTGCTCTTAACTACTGATTTAGATGCTTTATTCATGCTAAACGCCTGATGCTACCACATACCGGAAGTTATAAAAAGGCATAAGGGTGTTTTCGAGTCCATCGGGCACCTGTTTGCCGGTGGTATTGGATGTCCAGTAGTAATGAATAGTAAGCGTTCCCTGGCGGTATTCGTAGGCGAAATTATGCACCACATCCGATGGCGATGCAGCCTGAAACGAAAGTGGCAGCGGCATCCAGTTGTGTACGCCTTTCGGGATCATATATACCATTACCAGTCCGTTATCAATGACTTCTTTTGTGATCTCCGGAGCTTCTATGGTGATGTATTTGCTGAAATGTAGCTTCACCTGGTTGTTACCATAATCCAGAGCGTAATGGCCGGGGTATTTCCAGGTGGATGCCATGGTCATGAATTTCTTTGCTGTGACATTGGCATTTCCGTTATTACCATCTTTTCCGTCTTTTCCTGCCGGACCAACAGGGCCTTCTTTCCTACAGGCACATAAGGTAATCAGAAGGGCTGAGGTAAGCAATACAAACGTATTTTTCATAACTATTGAGGGGTTTTATGGAGTGATTTTCTGGACGCAAGCTAGGGATGCCAAACGGTTGTGAAGGATGGGAATTAACGGATGAAGGGTTTTAGTTTATGAAAGATGTATATGACTGATTAATTGACATATAAAAAGAGACCGGTCTTTTGTAATGCCCCCCAAAGTTGGACACTTTTGGGGGCATTTTTATGGGTAGACAAGTTAAATGTAGTTCCAGGAAAAAACTATCGATAGTCTTGTCCATCAATCTTTCATAACGCTTCTGCGATTTTATCGCTTATCTGTGCTATTGCTGCTTGCGCTGATCAGGTCTAAAGTATAGGTGATCTCAGGATCTTTTCCCGCCTGCACATATGCTTCAAACTTTGGAAGCGGAATTTCCCGGTCGGGCAGAAGACCACGGCCATTGTCAGTATTGGCATTAAAGAAGAAGAGCTCTGCCATAGGTACCGTGAGTATACTTTTGGTCCTGGGTAGGAGATATTTCAGGAACCACGCGGCAGTAGTCACCGCTTCGCCGCTGCCGCTTTCCTTGCCTATCACTTCCCCGCGTTTGTTCTTTTGCACCAGGGAGGCAAAATATGTGGCCGCCGATACGGTACCGCCACCGGTGAGCACATATACTTTACCATCAAATGCATCTTTATCAGGTGGGAAGTTTTCCAGGAGCCCTTCCTTCAAACGGGCATTTCCGATGTAGAAGCCGGAGCTGTCTTTGTCGAAACGCTGATAGAGAAAATTCTTGTTGTTGCGGATGTCATCATCAGATAATCTGCGGCCATCATCAGTAATGGCATATTCTGCATAGGCAAAATCAATGGTACGTGTCCGGTAGTTATAAATATTGGGGAAGGGCCCTTTGGCAAGGAAAGAATACAGCAGCGCAGAAATAGCCGGGTTGCCGCCGCCATTACTGCGAATGTCGATGATCACCCGTTTGTATTGCCGCTTTTTTACTTCCCGGAAAAATTCACTGAATTCCTTATAGGCGGCAGACTCCAGTAAATTAAAAGTATTGACCGTGAGTATACCGGTTTGTTGTTCATCCAGGAAATCACAGTATATTAAATAAGCACGTTGCAGGAGGTTGATCGGAAAAACAGCCTGCCTGGTAGCGTGGAAGGAGGGGGCTGGTGCTGATGCCGGGAGGTCCGTTTGTTGCATCGCTTTACTACCCGGTGCAATATAGGAGATCTGATAAGTTTTGCGGGAAGGATCAACCAGACTGAAATTTATCTGAAAATTGGGATATGACCTGTCTGTTCCCGTGGTGATAAACCCATCACTATAGGCATGGTTTTCCACTGAACGCAACACTTGTGATGCGGGCATACCATTAATAGCGGTAATCTCCGCGCCAAATGGGATATTGCCGCCTTTCTGGTTAACGAATATCTTGCCTCTTTCGATGAGTACCGCGAACGGAAAAAAATGAAGCTGCCGGTAGGCTTCCTTGAAATTGTCGCCCGAAATACTCAGGCTCGTATGCACATCCTTTACCAGGTATACCGGCGAATAACGGATAGCAGCAAGTACATCCGGCGCTTTGGCGGCTTCATTCATCAGGGAATCTACCTTGTGCGCTAAGGTGATGGAATCTATGAACTTATAGGGATTGGGATGTTGTTTTTTTAGTATGTCTATCGCTAGTTTGTAGTCTGCAATGAAATCAGCTTGTGTGAGTTCGTTCAGATTTTTTTCCTGCGCGGATGCGTTGACACAATAGAAGGTAAGTATGGCGCTTATGCCAATAATAAGTAATGTCTTCATGCCTGTATGTTTGAATGATAGTTTTGGTAGAATGTATTGGTGTTAAGTGTCCAGCAATTCCAGTATACCTTCGTTCCGGATGATCATCATCCCTTGCCGGTCTTCCGTGATGCCTTCCTGTAATTGATAAGTATAACGGGGCCGGTTGCCGTCCATGACAGTAGGCAAAAAAGCAAACTGGATGTTGGGCCGGCCTTTTAATGCTTCGCCTACTTCAATGATGTGCGTGGAAACAATGAACAGGCAATCTGCATATTCAGAAAAGGCTTCGGTTACTGCGAGTGTGCCGTCATAAGCATCTTTAACATTGGTGCCTTTGAACAGCTCGTCAAACATCAGCAACAACCGTTTCCCGCTGGCAGCTATTGTTGCTGCCTGTTTTACCCTGACTACCTCCGCATAAAAATGACTATAGCCCAGACTGATATTATCTGCTACATTAATGGAGGAATAGAGCCCTTCTCTTACGGAAAATACCAGCTGTGTGGCTGCCACAGGAAACCCCATATGTGAGAGGTACATCGCTATACCTATTGATTTCATAAGGGTGGATTTACCAGCCATGTTAGCACCGGTGAGAAATACCACATTGTTTTGCTCATGCAGGGCTATTGTATTGCCAATAGCTCCGTTGATGCAGGGATGGCAAAGTCCTGTAGCGGAGAAGGTGTTCTTTTCGGGTGCCAGTGCCTGGGCGTAGGAGAAGCCCTTTACCCGGGCTATATCGCTTACAGCGATGTATACATCTGCTTCATGAATGAATCCCAACACCGCTTCCATTTCCTGTTGCAGTTTACTTTTCAGCAGGTGATCGTAATAAGCAAGCGTATTTACGGGCAGCGCTTTGTAAATGTCTGTGTTGATGAGCCGTTCCAATTGTTTGTCAGACAGTATTTCACGGATGGCCTTTATCCGGAGGGCGTAAGGGCTATTGGCGAGGGCCAGCATCTCCAGAAAAACATAACAGCGCTTTAATGTAACAATGGTGGCCTGTAATCCCTGTACTATCTTGCGATAGCGCTCATCGCGGGTGAGGGCGGACAGCCATTTTTTGATCAGGATATCTGCCAGGATCACCGGGGCACTTCTTTGTGCGCCGGTGTCCAGGTACTCACGCATCAGGTGTAGCTGTTGTACATCAAAGGGAAATATGAGCTGCTGCTCCTGAAAGTACCGGAAAATGCTGCTGCGTTCATTGATCGCAATGGCATTGTCCAGCGGTTGACGGAACATGGCATCCATCAGTTGTTCACCGCCTCTTGTTTTTACCTGGTTGAACAGATGATAAACAGACCCTTGCCGGAACTTACCGAGCAGGTTCAGCTCATCTGTTGTTTGCCTGTCTGTACTAAAGCTCATGATGACTGTGCATAGTTTTTGGTGAAGGTGGTATTGCGGTACCGGCGTTTCGTTTGCGCCCGGCCTTTAATATGTCTAATATGCCTTCATTACGGATAATGATCATACCGTGGCGGTCGTCTGTTATTCCCTGTTCCAGCTTATACGTGTACTCCGGCGTATGGCCGTTCATACGGGTAGGCAGGAACCGGAAGCTGATAGTGGGCTGTTGTTGCAGCGCCGCTCCGGCTTCCACGATGTGAGAGGAGATGATAAACAGGCTGTTTTTTTTCCTGGCAAAAGCACTGGTAATAGCAATGGTAGCTTCGTGGGCATCTTTTACATTGGTGCCGCGGAACAATTCATCGAATATTACCAGCAAAGATTTTCCACTGCTGAGTGCTGTCGCCATTTTTTTCACTCTTAACACTTCTGCATAAAAATGACTGGCGCCAATACCCAGGTTATCGGGTAGGTTGATTGTGGTGTAAATTCCATCCAGAACAGAAAATTCCATTTGAGTTGCCGCTACCGGAAACCCCATATGTGCAATGTATACGGCGGTGCTCAACGCCCGGAGGAACGTGGATTTTCCGGCCATATTAGCCCCGGTGAGGAACACCAGGTTCTGACCGGCATGCATAGTAATATTATTGCCTACCGGGTTTTTGAGGCCGGGATGATATACCCCTTCCAAAACCAGCTTACTTTGCCCTTTTTCCAGGGCTTGGGGGAAGATGAAATGCCGTTCTGCTGCCACTTTTGCTACAGACAGGTATACGTCCAGGTAGTAGATATGCCCCAGCATTTTTTCTATCTTATTCCGCTCACGTATCCTGAAAAGCTGATCATAGGCGGTAACAGCCGCATAGGATAGTTTGCCCCTGGTCTTATCATTTAATGCCGGTTCCAGTGCTGGTCCCTCCAGCAGAGTGGCAATTGCGTTCCGCTCCCGGGCGTAACTGTCTATATCACTAATATGGCTGGAGGTAATGAATGTCTGCATGCGTTGGAGCAGCGTTATTACAGCCGTAACACCACTGTAGATATCTTTTTCACTAAGCCCGGGTTGCTGTGCACTGCCTTTGAGGTGGGCATCCGCATTAGCCAGGTATTTTTCCGCCATATCAAACAGTGTTGCATCAAAGGGGAATGCAGTTTTAAGGGTTGCAAAATGTGCGATGAGATTACTGCGCCGGTTAATTTCGTCCCGGTCGGATAGCGGATTGCGGAACAGCTCTTCCAGTACCTTTTCTCCCCCGCGGGTATGGGTATTGTTGTAAATATCATAGATACCACTGACATCACGCTTACTGAATATCCGCAGGTCATCTATCGTTTGCTCGTCTGTATGTAGTATCATAGCGTACCTTTTTTATTGCCGTTTGCGGCGTATCAGGATAATGGTGCCCAGCAGCAATATCATTGCCGGCAGTACCCACACATATACCATCTTCAGTATGTTGGCTGTAACAGGTTTGATAGTCAGCAGCTGATCTTTCGGAGGGGCCATAGGGGCATATACCGGGTACTCGTTATAATCCAGCCAACTGTAAAAAGCCCTGCCAATAAAGCCGCCAGCCGAACGCAGATTGCTCATGAGGTCGGCATCGCCGTTCAGAATAATACGTTGTTGTTTATTGTGTACCTGCCTGGTCAGCTGTATGGAGGTGGTGAATGCTGGCATCATGGTGTCGCCTGCAAGCGCGTCAAATACAGGAGGAACCGAATCGGTGACTAATACGCCTGCTTTGATCCAGGCATTGTTCTTGGCGGCAGTGAGCAGTAATGGCTTGGCAGAAAAAGCGCTGCTGTCAGCGTAGGCAATACTGGCTACACCGGGCTGCAACAGGAAAATACTGTCTTCTCCCCATTTGAGCTTCAGTTCTATCAGGAAAGGATCTTCTGCCAGGTTGGCGCCTGCATAGGTAATGTAAGGTTTTACCATATGCGGCATCTCTTGTGTTGATACTTCCACCGTAGTGCCGTTCATCAGACGGACGCCTAACTGTTGCAATACCGGGTTCAATAACTGTTGTTTGCCCGGCTCTCCCATGATAAAAAGATTACCACCACCACTGATGTAATCGCGTAACCTGGCTTTTACAGTAGCACTCAATTCTGTTTTTGGATCGGCCAGCACAAGTATGCTCACATCTTTGGGAATATTGTTGTGGTCCAGCGAAATGGTATCGGCTTCAAAACCCAGGTTCAGCAAGGAATAACGGTTGGCCTTAGCCAGGCTGTGTAACCAGAATTCCCGCTCACCCTTCTTGTAGGGGGATCGTTCCAGGTTGCCGGTAGTAAACAATACCTTCGGCAGTTTAACTGCCAGCAGCCTTTTGAGGGCAGGGGCTACCTGCATTTCGTCCGGCCAGAATATAGGATCATTATAGGTACGGAGAAAGGTAGTGCGTCCCTTATACTTCAGTTGCATAACGGCACGGTAATCCTCTGGTGCCATGTCAATCTGTTTGCGGATCTCCTCACGGTGCAGATACATGGCAGTATCTACCTCCATCAGCTCCGCCTGTAGCCCTGCTATTTGGGAGAGCGTTTTGCCGGGATAAGTTTTATAAAGTGTACTGTCGTGGTCGTCTATATCCTGATAGTGCACATATTTAAATTGGATGTCAGGCTTGAAGCGCACATACTTTTCCCAGAAGCCCCAGAGATAATCGTTGCGGTTCATGGGCCGGGTCCGGTCAATACCACCGCCTAGCAGATTACTGTAAAGGGTTACTTCCAGTGGTTCGTCGCCTAGTTCCTGAATGATCTTTTGCGTATAGGGATGCAAGGTATTCACCTTATTGGCCGTAGTATCCCAATACCCGATATAGGCAGGCCTGGAACTGATATAGCCTGCTGCCAGCACAGATATCATGACCGCTACATAACGTGTGGCATTTACATACCAGGGTCTTGACTCCGTAGCAGACCTTAGTTTGATCAGCGTAAATGATACAAACAGGTACATAATCAGCAAAAAGTAGATCACCTCTCTCGTAGTGATGAGTCCGGACAGCATCTTCTCCGTCCTGCCATACATAGAAAGGAAATAGGTGAGGTCCCTGACGAAATCATACCGTTGCCACAGCCCTCCGATGCGGGTAAGTATAAAGATCATAAGAAAGCAGGCAATGGCGGATACAATCTGGTAAGTGGTGAGGCTGGACATGAATAACCCAATGGCGGTGTAGGCGCACATCAGTAGGTAGAAGCCGAGAACGGCCGACAGTAAAACGCCATAGTCCGGTGATACAATGTTAAAGAAACCGGATATGATAAATATGCCTATCAGCAATACCAATACCAGGTTGTATAGCATGATAGCAGTATACTTTCCCAGTACAATCTGCCGTACGGAAATGGGAGAGGAGTAGAGCAGCTTGATGGTACCATTATTGATCTCCCGGCTGATAAGCCCCATTGTAAGGAGCGGCACAAACAGGAACAGGTTTTGTAATACACTACTGAACAGGCTGTCACTTCCCAGAAAGATCGCCCGTGTCAGCGATACTTCAAATCCTTTGAACCTTGGCTGATTGGTGAGAGCTACATCCTGCCACTTGGCGATCCCCTGCACTATGTCGGTATAATATACAGCACATTGCACCAGGAAGGCGATTGATAAGAACCAGGCTACAGGTGAATAGAACAGGTTACGCAGTTCCGTTTTCGCGATCTTGAATATCATCTTCATGAAATAAGTTTATTGGATAGATTGAGTAGTTAATTGCTTGAATACATCGTCCAGCAAGCCTTTATCAAGACTGATCTCCCGCAGCCGCCATTCATGCTGGACACTGGCGGATACCAGGCGCTCCGTGATATCGGTATCGCCACTGAAATAGATGCGGGCCTGGCGCTCGGTCAGGAACTCTACCCGGGTCACACCGGCTACCTTTTGCAATTCTGCGGCCACTGGAGGATTCTCCATCTTCATCAGCACGCTGCTGGGCTGTACATAGTTGTTGAAAGCGTCCATGGTGTCGGAAAATACAATGCGGCCGCTCTCTATCATCACTACCTCCCTGCATAAAAGATGTATTTCGGAAAGAATGTGTGAAGAGAGCAGCACGGTATGCTCCTGTGCTATTTCCTTGATCAGTTTCCGCGCTTCAATCAACTGGTTGGGATCAAGTCCATTGGTAGGCTCGTCCATTACAACCAGGGCCGGTTTATGGATGATGGCTTGCGCAATGCCTACCCGCTGACGGTAACCGCCACTCAGGTTACGGATCAGCCGGGTGCTGAAATGCGCAATGCCGCAGCGTTCTTTCGCTTCTTCCACCGCTGCTTTTATCTTTTTGTTTTCTACCAGGCGTAGTGCTGCACAGTAAGCGAGATACTCATCTACCGTGAGATCAGTATACACTGGTGGTTGCTGTGGTAAAAAACCGATCTGCTTTTTAGCAGCCTGTGGTTGTTTACTCATATCAATACCATTGATATAAACCTTGCCTTCCGTTTGTTTCAATACGCCACACAGAATGTTCATAGTAGTAGACTTTCCTGCGCCGTTAGAGCCCAGCAATCCTATTACTCCCGCCTGGTTTATTTCCAGGTTAATGTCCCGGATAGCCCAGCTGGCGCTGTATTTGTGAGAAAGCTTTTCAATTTTTACGATGCTGTTCATTATATTTCTTTAAAGAATGAAGAATGGCCGTTGATCAATACCGGACCGGAATCACTGTCAGCGCGGTAAGTCCCGTGCTTCCGGGAAGCCCGGTCAGCACAAGGTTAACATTGCGGAAAAGCCAGGGATGTCCGGTATACTCATCTATTTGAGGAAAATGGATGCCTTTGGTTGTATAACTAGCTATCAATGCACCGGTGGCTACCTCCTTGAATTCAAACGTATAGTCTTCCTGGGTAGCTTTGGAAGATAGTATGTTGAAGACCGTACTGCCCTTATAGGGCAGGTTGCGTACCAACGGAACACCCTGCTGCCCCTTGATAGTAATATTCACGGGTTTAGTGCCTGGTGAAAGATGTATAAAGCGGATCCCGGTGGTACTGTCTTTGGCTTCATGATAAGGCAGCTTATCTCTGAGGAACAACGTATCGGGTGCGGTAACAGTGCCTGTAAGAAACAAACTGTTCAGGGAGCCGATAGGGAGGTCCAGCGTAAGTTTAAAAAGAGGGGCGTCCTTTGCGGTGGTGTCAGGGTACTGGTGCAGCACAAGTGGTGTGCTGCCATAGTACGAGCTTACCTGGTTCTGGCCCAGGTAGTATAGCTGGGATGTGTAAAGATATTTAGCTGGATTGTTGGCGAAGCTGGTGACAAGTGGTTTGCTGCCTGGTACCACATTTACCATCATCAAGGATGCAGTACCTGGAGGCGGCGCTTTTTCTCTTTCACAGGAAAGCTGTGTTGCAAACACCAATACTGCTGTAAGTACGTTGATAATACGGCGTTGCGGGTGATATGGCAAATGCGGTGTTTCTATAAATGGCTGTAACATATCAGTACATGGGATTTTGCGTTAGAAAATGATTGCGCGTGATCTCGCTTACCGGGATAGGGTAGAGCAGCTGGTAATCGCCTGCCCAGGGTTGCTTGTTGGTAATAGCCGAAAGTACGGTACCAGCTTTGCCGGTCCGTTTCAGGTCCAGCCAGCGGTGCCCCCATTCTGCAAATAGCTCTTTTTGCCGCTCTTTTGCTACCGCTGTTTTTACTTCATTTGGGGTAAGCGTTTCCGGTAGCTTTTGCAAACCAGCTCTTTTCCGGACGATGTTAAGGTCGGCTATTGCGCCGCTGGTGCCGCCAGGACCTCCATTTGCGGCTGCCTCTGCGCGTATCAGGTACATCTCGGCCAGGCGCATCATCATATAATAGGCTGTTTGCGTGCCGCCCAGTTCGGAATTACTTCTGCCGGTCTGGTATTTAAAAGGGAAGTAGAAAACGTTGGTCTGACCAGGTAAGTCTGTATTTACCGTGCTGTCTACCCAATCCCTGAACCGCAGATCTCCCTTCTCAAATGCATGTACCAGGGTGTTGGTCAGTGCAAAAGTTGGCGTGCCGGTATGCAATTCCGCAGGAAGCAATAAATAGCCTTCGGGTACTGCGTTTCTCAGCTCGTTATGATTATTGGTGGGTTGCAATTGCCAGATGGCTTCTCTGCTGGCAGGAGAAAAAACATCATTAAGCAACGGCTCCATACCGTAGAGTGCCGTGTTGTTAATTACCCCGGAGGCAGCAATAGTAGCATTGGTGTAATCGTTCAGGTACAGATATACTCTTGCGAGTAGCGCGGTAGCAGCAAATTTATTAGGACGTATCCTGCTGTTATTGCCATTGATATAATTTTCAGGAAGTGCGGCCTGCGCTTCTTTAAGGTCGGCCACTATCTGCTCATATACCCGCTGCTGCGGTGTGCGTGACATGTTAATGGTTTGATTGAAATCAATCGTGAGCACCAGGGGAACATCTCCAAAATAATTAACCAGGTAAAAATAAGTGAAGGCACGTACAAATTTCGCTTCCCCGGTTAAGACGCTTCTTGCACTGTCACTGAACGAAGTGGCAGTAGAAGCTGCAATGCCTTCCACGATTGCATTAGTACCATAGATGGTCTGATATGCACTGCTCCAGATAGTTTCAGGAACGGTGGTATTGGTGACGGTAATTTTGTTGGTAAGCAGGTAGTAGTAGTCTGCAACCCCGCTATTAGTAGAATAAAGTTCATCAGCAGAAGTCCCTCCTGTTATGGTGACAAGACCTGCGCTGAAGAGTTTGGAGGCAGCATCGGTAATAAAGACAGCCTGATCACCATGTATCATCCGGGTGTAAACACCTGCCATGGCACTGTTAGCCTGTTTGTCTGTATTGAATACCTGACCGGGAGAAATGGTATTGGTAGGATCAGGAATCTCCAGCAGTTTTCTGCACGATGTATGTACCGTGCCCAGTAGCAGACAGCAGAAGAGGATCGTTTTTATATTTTGCGGCCGCATGATCAATGATTTAGAAAGTAAGAGATAACCCTGTAGCGTATGTTTTCGGACTGGGAAGCGCAGAGAGGTCCTGCAACTGCGGGTCCCTTCCGATATAATTGGTAATGGTAAAAATGTTATTGGTCCGGAAGTTGATCCTGGCTTCAGACAACCTGGCCCTTTTGATAATTTTCTTCGGCAGGGAATAGCTGATGCTGAAACTGTTCAATCGCAGGAAGGAGGCATCCGTATAATAGGCATCCGATTGTACCATATTTCCTACGGCGTCGCCAACTGTTGACAGGCGTGGATACCGGGCATTATCCCCTGGTTTTCTCCAGTAATCACGTAGGGCCGATACCGGGATGTTTTCCATTCTGCCCGGATAACCAAGTACGTATGGATTAGCACCGTATTGTTTTATGTAATCAAATCCCAGGTTCAGAAAAAGATCTTTATACCTGAATGAAGAAACGATCCCTCCAAAATATGCCGGGTTGGTTTCCAACGCGATGTACCGGTCGTCTTCCAGCGTACCTGGCGCTCCGCTGGAACTGGTTGAGATACGGCCATCTTTGTTCAGGTCCTCAAAACCGGGAAAGCCGGTCAGGGGATCTATGCCCAGATAGTGTAGCAGGTATTTTGTGGAGAGTGATTGGCCAATCTTGTACTCGCTGACATAGGGAGATAGTTCAAAACCTGGATAGGATACGAGCTTATTCCGTTGAACAGAAATGTTGAAACCCAGGCTCCAGGAAAAATCAGTTTTGTTCACGAGCTGTGCATTCAGCTCTATATTCACTCCGGTATTTTGTACCAGTGCCATCCAGTTAGCTGTTACTGATTCAAAGCCGGTGTACTTCGGTGTAGGCAATTTTGTTACCTGGTCGCCCGAACGGTTGAGATAGTAGGATGCCTGTGCACTTATTTTATCGTTCAGGAAACTGAGCTCCAGTGCTGCTTCAAACTTTTTGTTTGATTCCCATTGGTAGCGCTGGTTCACCGGATTAATGGGCATGAACGGCTGTACACCTCCATATGGATAGAGCGGTTCAAATTCTCCAGGGGCAGTATTCGCCCATTGCGCCATATACTCATAATCACTGATGGCATTATCTCCTCCACCTATGCCATAACTGCTTCTGAGTTTCAGCAAACTGATCCAGGCTGGGAGTACCGGCTTCATCCATTTTTCTTCTGACAGGATCCATGCTCCACTTACGGAACCAAAATTACCAAATTGTGTACCTGGTGCAAAACGGGAGGAGCCATCTCTCCGGGCACTTATCTGTAAGAGGTATTTATCTGCCCAGTTAATGTCCAGGATAGCAAAAGCGCCCACATATTTGTATTGCCCATCTCTTTCCTGTATTTGTTTGAACGGTGCACTATTGATGCTGTGAAGAAGATTGTCATTGTCGTAACCCGCTGCAGAGATAGTAGTGCCTACTGTCTTGGTAGATTGTAAAGTACCCCCTACCTGCAAAGAAAGGCTGGCCCTGTTGATCACCCTGCTATAAAGGGCTTTGGGTTCTATAATCCAGTTGCTGTTCTTTGTTGAGCCAAATGTAGCCCTTCCCGTAGGATTCCGTAGTGGGTTCTGGGCAGCGATAGGGACAAAATAATCAGAACTAAACAAGGTATAAGTAAGCCCTCCGCTGGTACTCAGCGTTAAACCTTTTAGTAATTCATAGGACACAGATAATCTGGAACCGAATTGATTGCCCTTTGATACATTTGGCATGAGAAGGTATGCAAACATGAAGTCACTGCCTTTGTTAACCACATTCCAGTCCGCATAGTTCAGGTTGCCTTTATTGTCAAAAATCGGTGGAGCATTGGGTGCTAATTTACCGGCTCCCCGGAAATCATTGATCGCGTCTACAAAGGTGTGGGAGAAGTCTGTTCCAAATGAAACCTTCAGTTTCTGATTAAGGCTACGCAATGTATAATTTGAACTAAGCGTAGCCCGTTGGTTCGCGCCGCTTCTGTTCAATGCATCTACCTGTCTGTCATAGCCGCCACTAATACTATAATAGGAAAGGGCATTACCACCCGACAGGCTGAGGCCTATCCTGGTCTGTGAGCCGGTACCTGTTACTTCCCTTTGCCAGTCGGTATAACGGGTAGTATCCCAGCGCATCAGATCAGGTGCATTGTCAATAGTAGGGGTAATACCATCATTCTTAAATGCTTCCCGCCGGATCTTCAGGTATTCTTGTGTATTCAGGAATGGCTTTGGACGGGACACACTGACAATTCCCTGGTCAATAGTTACCTGGAGCTTGGTGCGTCCGGGCTCTCCCTTTTTGGTGGTGATCAGGATGACCCCGTTGGCTCCTCTTGACCCATAAATGGCTGTTGCTCCCGCATCTTTCAATACTTCAATACTGGCGATATCATTGGAGTTCAGGTTGAACAATGGACTTTGGCCGCCAATAAGGGAAATGCCACCTTGTGCATAGCCGGTGGATACGCCGTTGTTAAAACGGAAAGCTCCTACGCTCAGCACATTGATAGGAACACCGTCTATAATGTACAAGGGCTCTGAGTTGTAATTGGCGCTTAGTGAATTTCTCCCCCTTATTTCCACTTTTACAGGAGAACTGGCATGGCCACTGGTAGGTGTTACCAGCATGCCCGGTACTCGTCCCTGCAATGCCAGCAGTGGGTTCATAACTGGTTGCCTTGCAATTTCTGCTCCGCTGATCCTGGTGATATTACCGGTAGATAAACGTTTACTGGTAATACCGTAAGCCCTTACGATCGCCTGATCCAGCTCGCTGGTAGCAACCTCCAGTTTGATAAAGCCATTAGCGCCGATGCTGGTAGCGGGTATAGTTGTTTTCACATAGCCAATAGAGCTGATGCTGACCTGTTCTTTGTCGTTTATTTTTTTCAGGGTGAACATACCCTTTTCATCCGTTTGTGTGCCTTTACCGGAGTGGATTGCCATAACAGTGGCACCTGGTATGGCAATGCCTGTTTTGCTATCGTACACTATACCCGAAATGTCAATCGTGAGAGGCTCAACAGGTACTGCGTTATCACCACTCTCTGGTTGAGTAGACCTGGCTTTAGGGAAAATCACGATATTGGTACCTACGATGGTAAAGCTTAAAGCCTGCTTTGTTGATTTCCCGATGATGGTTTGCATGAATGCTTCCAGGGGCTGCTTTTTTACATTTAAAGAAACAGTAGTATTGGCATCCACCAGTAAGGGATTAAAAAGTACCACATAGTTTGTCTGCTTTTTGATCTCATCAAATGCCTGTTGTAAAGAAAGCTGCCTGCCACTTAATGTGATGGTTTGAGCAAGCCCCTTCATTGAAAACAACAGGGCAGTAGCGAAAAAGAAAAGCATGGCATGTCTTGAAGGCCGCTTCCTCCATATTAACCGCCTGCTGAAAATGAATTGTAGCATAAACGCTGCTTTGGTTGATTAAAATGAAAAGATGTTGTTGTGGTATAGGCAAAGCATTACCATTAGCTTTACAGCTTTACTTTTCAGACGCCATCAGATAAATGTACCGGAGTGGCATATTTATATTTTCACATGCCTGATGTTTCCCGAACAGTTGATTTTAATTCACATGATAATAATGCTATGGTACTACGATGAGCTTTTTCCCTTCTATATTGAAATGAACTCCCAGCTGACTTAATATAATAAGTGCCTGGGATAAGTTCAGGTCCTTTTTTAAATCTCCTTTGAATACGATACCCGGAATTTCTTTCTCGTAAACGATGTCCAGATCATACCAGCGTGCCAGTTGCCGCAGCACTTCATCCAAACGGGCATTGTTAAAATGAAATACGCCATTCCGCCAGGCCATCACGGTTTCCAGATCCGGATTGTTGATCACATTTATTTCCAGGTTAGCGAGCTGCGCTTGTTGTCCTGGCCGGAGTACTGCCATTTCACGGTGGTGCAATATTCTTACGCTTCCTTCCAGCAGTGTGGTTTGTATCTGCTTTTCATCCGCATAGGCGCTGATGTTAAAATGTGTTCCTAAAACTTCCACTACCGCCTTGCCATCTACATCAACTACAAAGGGTTTTCCTGCTTGTCTGGCTACTTCAAAATAAGCTTCTCCCGTTACTTTTACTTTCCGCTGATCGCCGGTAAAAGCAGTGGGGTAAACAATAGCTGATTCGGCATTCAGCCATACATCCGTACCATCAGGTAATTGTACTTTGTATTGTCCGCCTCTTGGAGTGATCAGGGTATGATATTCCGGAACATCCGTTTTGCCTTCATAGTCCAGTTTGCCACCATAATTATTTACTATAAGGTTGCCGCTTTGCATAATGTTGCCATTGGCACTATCAAGTGGCAATCTTTGGCCATTGCCCAGTTTTAGAATGGCGCGTTCTGTACCGGGGCCAATCTTTTCTGCTTTTTCCATCAATGTGGCCAGCGAATCTTTCTCGCGATGTTGATTGAACCAGGTAATAGCACCACCTGCTATGCCGGCTGCTATTACAGCGGCAGCTACATAACGCCACCAGCGGTGGCGCAGCGTGTGAACAACCGTGCGGGAAACTTCCGGATCACTTATTGTCTCCGGTGCAGAAGTAGTGATCATCAACTTGTCCAGTATGCGCTTTCGGGCCTCGATGCTAAGTTCGGCAGGTGCTGCAAAGGCTTGCTGGTAGGCTTTTTGCAATACCTCCTCCAGGCTGGTATCACCTTCAACGGAATTTTCCCGTATAAAGGCAAACAATACCTCACTTTCAGGTTCGCTGATTGTGCCATCCAGATATTTTTGCAACAACGCTGCTGCTGGAATTTTATTCGGGCCCATATTAATATGACTAATGAGTAAAAGAAATGGGGGGGGGCTTTATAAAAAATTATTTTAAGGCTACCAGCAGCATGAGCAGGGAAATATCTCCATGTGCCAACAGGTATTCTTTGATCGCCTTTACCGCCAGTACCAGGTATTCTTTGAGGGTATGGCGCGAAATGTTCATCTGTGCAGCGGCAGCTTCGTATGACAGGCCCTGTTGCCGAACCAGTATAAAGGCTTCACGGCGCTGCGGTGATAATTTATTAATAGCTTGTTGCAGCAATTCCCGGTATTGCTTTGCTTCCAGCTCATGCATCAGTTCCGGATAGTCGTTGTTCAGAGAGATACGGTGCATTAACTCATCCCTTACTGTATCGTACAGTGAAATGCGGTTCAACTGGGTGATGGCGGTATTGCGGGCTATACGGTACAAATAGGCGCCAAAAGAAGATGTAACGTTTAGCTGTTCCCTGATTTCCCAGACCTTGAGGAATACGTCATGCACCAGGTCTTCTGTAAGTAAAGGATCTTTGGTGAATTTCAGCAGGTAATTGTAAATACCCGCGCCGTATTCCTCGTAAATGGCCGCAAATGCTTGCCGGTCTCCGAGTGATAACTGCTGCAGTAGTGCTTGTTCGTTTATCATACTGGCAATAACTTTCGATCAGGGATTGATTCTGTCAGGTAAAACTAATATTAATTCTCACAATTTCTGTTTCAGCGGGATCAGTGAGTATGGGCACTTATCTCTCATGCTTTGTTAGCCCGGAAAGCACTCACAAAGAGATACACACCTGATCAATGTTAGCATGTTACAGACAGCGTTGGGAGAGAACCGGTCATCAGGGTTTATTACGGGGCTCTTTTTGGGCCAGGATCATTTCTAATGCTTTTTTCCCGCCTTCGTTTTCCGGATTGAGCTGGATCGACCGCTGGTACATCTCTGCAGCCTTGTCGGGCTGTCCTGCTTTCAGTAATGCTTCTCCATAACTATCGAAGGTGTTCCAGCTTGAGGGGAATAATTCTGTATTTAATTTAAAGGTTTCCAATGCCTGGGGATACAGCACTCTTTCGGGAAGATGATAGGTGTTTTCCGTACCAAGAAAGTCATACCCAAGTTGGTTCAGTTCGCCTTCAGACAATTGGTAGTTGACAGTATCTTTTGCTAATTTTTGCAGCAATGCCTTTGCGGCTACTGCTCCCTGTTTTGCCAGGGCGATGCCGTATAGTCTGGCAATACTGTATTTAGGGGGTGTCACCGGCTCCTTATTCAGCAGTTGCATGGCCTGGTTGCCGGTCTCGAGTGCATTATAATGGCAATTGTCGAACAGGATGACCGTTTGATGTTTATCAATATTGCGAAGGAGGATAGCACTTAACCCAACGGCAGCGCCGCTATGATAAACTACTTTTCCATGGGTACTATCTTGACTGATCTCCCAGCCCAGACCAAATAATGCTGGTTGTAGCTGGCCGTCATTAAGCCTGGCTGGTTCAAAGCTTTGCTGTAGTGTGGATGTCTTGAGCAGGCGGTTGTCGTAAAGTGCCTGATCATAACGGAGCAGATCATCCACTGTGCTGATATAATCCCCGAACCCGGTTACTGCAAATGTCCGCCAGTAATCCCGTATAAAGGGGATGGTGTTGGCCCTTATGGGGGAGGCATCGAACAAGCCACGGAACAGATGTGGAAAAGCGTATTGATGCAGCGTATCGGTGTTGAGTTGCGCACTTAACGGCATAAAGCGGGTATGGGTCATCCCGGCTGGATTAAGAATATGTTCCTGTATGTAATCCGGATATGGCTGGCCGGATATTTTTTCAATGATCAGCGCCAGTACCAGGTAATTAACATTATCATAGTTGCCACTGCTACCTGGTACGTAAATGAGTGCTGGTTTAACGGCAATGGCTGCTGGTAAAAAATCGGCATTCGTAAAAATGCGTTTAGGGTCCTGTGCCAAAGCTGGTTCAAAGAAAGCATTATAAGGGGGTAATCCTGAAGTATGCGACAGGAGTTGGCTGATCTTCATATCAGGATAGGGAAAACCCGGTAGGTAACGAAATACAGCATCATTGACAGTAAGTTTGCCTTGTTCTGCCAGTTGGAGTATGGCGGTTGCTGTCATGGTTTTTGTGATAGAGGCGATGGGAAACGCTGTATTGGCACGGTTGGGCTGCCGGCTTTTAAAGTCGGCGTAACCGAAAGAACCGCGGTAGATAACTTTACCATTTTCGGCTACCAATACATTACCGCTGAACTGGTGGGTTTTTTCCAGCCGTTTAAAGAAAGCGTCCAGTTGCTGTTGCTGTGCCTGACTGGTCAGCGTAATACTTAGCAGGTATAACAAGCCAATGCTACTTTTTACAAAGAAAGCGTCTATGGTTTTTACAATGGAAATATGCATGGGCGATCTTTTTGCTAAAGGTAAATAGGATCAATGATCCTCTATCCGCACTCAGCCGCTTACCTGCAGCTTGTTTTCCGCTATTGATCTGGCCGGCCTGGTAAGTTGCAACACGTGTTTAAGCACTTCATGCGCTGCTTCTATCTCTTCTTTTTTTATGGAAATACTTTCAATATTAAAACCAACGGGAATGTTCTTTTGCTCCGCATAATTCAGAATGTCGCCGGCAATGTTGATGCAGGTATCAATGGAGGAGGCCAGGATGTCCTTGGCATGTTTCAGATCGTTGTATAACCATTTGGGTACTTCAATCCCCAGCCACTTCATGAACTGCAGGGTTTTCAGTGAGCCGCAGGGGGCCAGTGTAAAGATAATGGGCGCCACACCACATGCTCTTTCCTGTGAACCGTAATAGTAGTCGGACAACAGGTTTTTAGTATCGTTGATATTATACACGCATTGGGACACGAAAAAGCCGCAGCCATGTTCCATCTTTCTGAAAATCCGGTGATGCTCATCGGCTTTTTTGCCATGCCGCTCAGGAATGGTAACACCGCCCAGCAAAAGATCAGGCACGATGTCCTGTTTCAGTGCATAGGCATCACTGAGCGAAAAGTTAGTGGCTTCCACCTGTTGGTGGGAAGTGGCGCCCACAAACACCATGTATTCCAGTTCTTTGTTTTGCATGAGCCAGCGCTGGAAATCTTCCTTCGTCTGGTTGGCAATGCTTTTATAGATGATACGGGGTATGGGCAGGTCGATAAGAAAATCTTTGCTATAGGTTTCGGGTGGTATACTGGGGATAAACGAGAACGTTCGGGTTTCGTCTGTCCGCAGCGATTCATCCTGTATATCGTACAAAATTAAACCATCAATATCCAGGTTACGGAGCCGTTCTGCCTGCGTGGCGGCAATAGTAAGCACTCTTTCAGGCGCGGTAGTGATTTTTGGGGGTGTCAGACTGTAAAAAATGATCCGGGAGCGTCCGTCCAGCATCTTGTTCTTTAAATTACTCATTTGGGCAATTGTGAATTATATAATATATAGCCTGTAAAATAACAAAAATGAGATAATATAAACAATGCAGGGGCTACCCTTCGTGATAACGTTTTAAGGAAGCAATTCCCGTTTGCCCAATCCTTTTATGATCAACCATATTCCTAAAACTACTTCCTGGATGGCTGTAGGAGCATTTAAGGACAGGTATGCATAGGTAATCACATCTACTTTTTGAAACAAAAGCAGGATGCTGGCACTCATTGATAAAAAAGCACCTGCCATGCCCCAGACAGATAGCCATCGGGGAATTAGTTTTGCCCGAAAGCATAAAATATAAAACAGGCAGTTGCCTGTACATAAAACGATCACCATGAATGCGTGATTAATATAGTCGCGCGAAACTTTCAGCACACTCCCTAAGGTTTCCAGTGCTAAAGGTGCTTGCTGTATATTTTGTGAATACGCCTGACTTACGGCCAGGATGGTTAGCATTACAATAGTGCCGGTAATCGAGAGGGATGCTGCCAGGATCCTGCAGCTTAAAAAACCAGCAGCCAGGCTGTTGCCAAACCTTTTAATTGTGGGATAGAGTAAGATGGCAACGCCTATATAAGTCAGCGACATCATCAATTGAAAAACAGCCGCAAGTATTACCTGATTGGATGCTTTAGCTGCGGATGTTAAATAATCAGGAGCATCAATAGCGGGTGCAACACTGAAGATCCCCGTTACCATTCCTGCCAATAGGAGTATTCCAGCTAATCTGATCGCTTTATGAGCATCCATAAGTGGTCTTTTTGATACAATACAGATCGTTCATCGATCCTGCCGTAAAACTACCACCGGCATTTATTCGGGAATTGTAAAAAATGGACATTCTTAGTGTTGTGCTTCGCCCAGTTTCCAGAAATCTCCGGGAGCAAATCCTGTAAAGGATTTAAATTCATGAATAAAGTGTGCCTGGTCATAATAGTCATGTGCGTAGGCAGTCTCCGTCAGGTTGGCTGTATGGGGGTAGGTTTGGATCACTGATTCGAAGCGGATGATCCTGGAGTACGTTTTGGGGTTAAATCCTGAAAAGGCTTTAAACCGCCTGTTAAACTGTTTCTGGGAAAGACAAAACGTATTGGCTAAATCTTCAATTTTTGTTTTGCCGTTGCTGTTTCTTATTGTTTTGATCGCACGGGAGATCAAAGAATCTTCCAACTGTGGCTTTTTCAACATGGCCATAAAACAGGCCGATAGCAGTTCGATACGTTGCGGTGTGTTTTGGGCCAGTGCTATTTTTTCATTTAAAATGACACCTTCCTGTCCCAGAAATGTATCCAGGGAGATAAATGCATTATTCAGTTCGGAGGCGGGAATATTGAAAAGGCGTGGTATGGCATGTGAATAAAATGATACCCCTATCAGGTGATAAAACCCATCTACAGTGAACTGATTGGGGCGGTGTGTGTGCCCCTGCACAGCGGAAAACAGCAAATCAGCAGCTGGGTGATTACCGTTGAATGCAAAGATGATTTCTGTCAGACTATTGGCCACCACATAATAGGTAGTATGTGGTTTTTGGGAAGTAGTATCCCACGTACCCACCCAGAAATGACTGATCAGGTCTTTGAGCGCCTCACATGGGGATATCACTTCGTGTATCATATAGGCTGTCTGGTGATATTTAAAAAAGCCACTATCAGAGCGGCTTTTGCTGTTTGCTACTCCTGTCCGGGATTGTTCCGCAGCTAGTAGCAATTTGCTTTATAAACGCAATGTTGATAGCAAATATTGTACAAAAAAAATATAGTGCAAAATGATTTTTTGACACCTGGCTATTAGATACTTTTGATAGCACAGCGTGGTTATACCTCTCAAAACACACCCGAATAAATTGCAGAAAAAAAATAGGACAAACCTTATTCATATGAGCTCATTTGTACTTGGTTTTCAGGACATCGACAACACCAAACTCCAGGAGGCAGGCGGAAAAGGTATGCATCTGGGGGAACTTACCAGGATAGCAGGGATACATGTACCGGATGGTTTTTGTGTTACTACCGCAGCTTTTAAGAAGATGATGGCGGAGATACCGGAGATGAATAGGTTACTTGACAAGTTGTCCGTTTTAAAAGTAGAAGACCGGGACAGGATCCGGGAATTGAGCCGTGAGATTCGCCGGTGTATTGAAGGAGCAGCCGTTTCCCCGGACCTCCGGAAGGAAATTTCCGGCTTTCTCCCGGAGGAAGATCGTGCATATGCCGTACGGTCCAGTGCTACCGCCGAGGATTTGCCAGGGGCTTCTTTTGCAGGACAGCAGGATACGTACCTGAACATTATTGGAAAGACGGCTATCTTAACGCATATCAGTAAGTGCTGGGCATCGCTGTTTACGGAACGGGCCATCATTTACCGTATTCAAAATGGCTTCGACCATCGTAAGGTGTACTTAGCGGTGGTGGTGCAGGAGATGGTTTTTCCGCAGGTAGCGGGAATTATGTTTACCGCTGATCCGGTCAGTGGCAACCGGAAAATGTTATCTATTGATGCCAGCTTTGGGCTGGGAGAGACGATGGTGGCGGGCCTGGTGAATGCGGATAACTACAAAGTACATAGTGGTAAGTTGGTAGATAAGCGGATCCCTGCCAAGCAGCGGGCTATTTATGCTTTAAAAGAGGGTGGTACGATGGAGCAGGCAGTAGCGCAGGAGCAGCAGCACAGGCAGGCGTTGACGGATGAGCAGATTTTAAAATTGGCACACACCGGGCGGAAGATCGAAGCATATTTTGGCTGTCCGCAGGATATTGAATGGTGCCTGGCGGATGATACTTTTTATATTGTCCAGAGCCGGCCTATCACTACCTTGTACCCGGTTCCGGAAGTGAACGACCAGGAAAATCATGTATATGTATCTGTGGGGCATCAGCAAATGATGACCGACCCTATAAAACCGCTGGGCCTTTCTTTTTATCTGTTAACAACCTCTGCACGCATGAGCAAAGCGGGCGGAAGACTGTTTGTAGATATCACGCGTCAGCTATCTTCTCCTGCCAGCAGAAAGGCGATGATAGAAAATGTGTTAGGAAAATCAGATCCGTTGATCAAAGACGCGTTGCTGACTATCGTTGCCCGGGAAGGTTTTCTAAAATTAATACCGGATGATGAAGCTGCACCTGGGCCTGGAAGAAGGGCTACGGGGGCTGACTCACCTGTCGCGAATGATCCGGCTATTGTTGTTGAGCTAATGCAGCGGCATAAAGTATCTATAGCAGCGTTAAAGCAAAATATTCAGTTGAAATCCGGGACAGCGGTATTTGATTTTATCCTGGAAGATTTGCAGGAGGCCAGGCAGGCTTTATTTGGCGCACAGAATATGCAGGCGCTGATGGCATTTTTTGATGCTTCATCATGGCTCAACGAAAAAATGAATGAGTGGTTGGGCGAGAAGAATGCCGCAGATATACTTGCTCAGTCGGTATCAAACAATATTACCTCTGAGATGGGGCTGGCACTTTTGGATGTAGCAGATGTGATCCGTCCTTATCCTGCAATTATTGATTATTTGCAACAGGTAAAAGCGGATAACTTTCTGGAAGAACTGCTTCCGTTTAATGGGGGACAGGAAGTCCGGGATGCTATTTATGCTTATCTCAGCAAATACGGGATGCGATGCGCAGGAGAGATCGACACTACCAAAGCCCGTTGGAGCGAAAGGCCTGTTACATTGGTACCACTGCTCCTCAATAATATCAAAAACTTTACACCTGGTGCCAGCAAGCAGAAATTTGAACAAGGATTACAGGAAGCGTTGCAGAAAGAGGTGGAGTTATTAAGCCGGTTACGCCAGCTACCAGATGGTGAGCAGAAAGCGGAAGCAACCAAGCAAATGATCAGCCAGCTCCGGAATTTTGCCGGTTACCGGGAATATCCGAAATATGGGTTAGTCAATCGCTACTTCATTTATAAACAGGCTTTATTGAAAGAAGCAACCCAATTGGTACAAGCCAACGTTATCCACGAGAAAGAAGATGTTTACTATCTCTATTTTGAAGAATTTCGGGAAGTGGTACAAAGCCATCTATTGGAGTATGGGATCATCAACAAACGAAAAGCGGAGTACATGGTGTATGAAAAGCTGACGCCTCCGCGTGTTATTACCTCTGATGGTGAAATCATTACAGGTAAGTACAACCGGGAAGATCTCCCTGCCGGAGCATTGGCCGGACTGGCGGTTTCTTCCGGAGTAATTGAAGGACGGGCACGCGTAGTCCTAAACATGGAAGATGCGGATCTCGCAACGGGGGATATATTGGTCACTTCCTTTACAGACCCCAGCTGGACGCCCTTGTTTGTGTCCATAAAAGGCCTGGTTACAGAAGTAGGCGGATTGATGCCCCACGGCGCCGTAATTGCGCGTGAATATGGTTTGCCAGCGGTGGTTGGGGTGGAACATGCGACTAAACTTATCAAAGACGGGCAACGGATCCGGGTACACGGCACGGAAGGGTATGTGGAAATGCTGTAGTTTGATTTTGCAATGGATCGATCCTTGTTTTATTGGATGCCACTCTCAAACTGTTCTCAGCGTCTGCCATTGCTGCGCCAACTTCGGAGTTTCAATCCTTCTTATTCTGGACGTACCTTTCAAACAACTCTATCGGCTTGTTAATTCCTTTGTTTATTTCAGTTTCAATCCTTCTTATTCTGGACGTACCTTTCAAACACAGTTGCTATTTCCATCAATAATTGAGTTTAAATTGTTTCAATCCTTCTTATTCTGGACGTACCTTTCGAACTTCATGGCCACTTACAGCCTGTGTAAAAAATCATGAGTTTCAATCCTTCTTATTCTGGACGTACCTTTCAAACACCGCTGGCAGATAGCATTAATGAATTCATAATTCAAGTTTCAATCCTTCTTATTCTGGACGTACCTTTCAAACAAGTGCTTTAGAAGATAAGAGAAAGTTAATTGATACGTTTCAATCCTTCTTATTCTGGACGTACCTCTCAAACTAGAAGCCCCAGCGGATGCGGGATTACTACTTAGCCGTTTCAATCCTTCTTATTCTGGACGTACCTCTCAAACTGGATAACTGCCGCCTTCCCCCTATCTAATGCAGGAAGTTTCAATCCTTCTTATTCTGGACGTACCTCTCAAACGCATTGAGGTGGTATCGACCTTACGTAGATAAGGCAAGTTTCAATCCTTCTTATTCTGGACGTACCTCTCAAACATCCCGGAACCCGGGTGCATCAGATGTAAGCCCCTTCAGTTTCAATCCTTCTTATTCTGGACGTACCTCTCAAACAAAAGATTTGGAGTATAAAAAAATGGTGCTATGTGAGTTTCAATCCTTCTTATTCTGGACGTACCTCTCAAACCAGTTCCGGCACAGGGGCCTGGATTCTCCGGGACAAGTTTCAATCCTTCTTATTCTGGACGTACCTCTCAAACCTTAAATCGTATTGAATGAATTGGTCTGCATTTTCCTGTTTCAATCCTTCTTATTCTGGACGTACCTCTCAAACTTAGTGCTATACAAAGGAATAAATCTGTAATGGTGGTGTTTCAATCCTTCTTATTCTGGACGTACCTCTCAAACTCCAGTGCTGAACTTCTTTCAACTACTGACTTAACGTTTCAATCCTTCTTATTCTGGACGTACCTCTCAAACATTAGCAGATAGTTTAATTTGCTCCATGAGCTGCAAAGTTTCAATCCTTCTTATTCTGGACGTACCTCTCAAACGCGTCCTTTCTTCTAAATGACATAAAATCAAGTATTTACGCCTTTTTTGCGAAGGCTTATTTTTTGATATATTCATATTTCAAAGAGCTTGTAACCCTTGGTTTTAATTTTTTTCCGGAAGCTAAGATCCTCCATGGACAGCTGTTGAGGGCAATTTTTAGCGAATTAAGAAATAAATTGCCACCCGGAGCAGGTTTATTGGGTACAGATATTTCTATAAGTACAAGTTATGCATCTGTGTTTATATTTGGTGGCTTTAGGGAAAAAATTGGTGTCAATAATTTTATGTATTTCATGTGCGTATTTTTTTACCGAAAGTTTGTCAATTGACGTTACGGGGATTTCGATTAGCTTATTTTTACTCCTGGTGTAAACGAGGTATCCTTTATTAACGACAGACTTGAAGTTTTCTTCAATCAGCCAGGCATAGCAGTATATTTGTGTTTTATAGGTTTCATAAACCCGTTCATCGTAAGAAGCAAATTTATAATCGAGTGGAGCCATAGAACCATCTTTTAATCGCAATACTTCATCAATTTTGCCCCTGAGTAATGAGTTGGTAAGGTATTGATCATTGTATCTGTCTGTAACCCCGATCCGTTGTCGCAGATATGCTTTGTTTTCCTCCAGTTTTTTATCATGCAGGTCACGCCCACGCATCACTTTATAGTTACGTTGTTCATATTGTGGAATAGCCAGCACGTATTCAAAATAGGTGAATCGCGGGCAATAAAGATATTCGATAATATGAGAAGGCGTAATGGTCATGATCTGATTGGTTTATAGAAATAGCGCTTTTACTTCATCTGTTACCAGTTTTTTATCGAAGGCTTTGCCTAATAGAACGGTAGACTGTAGCTCGTTCTTCGACATCGGAAAGATGTATACCGAATCCTTATCCTCATCAATAATCTCTTCTATTTGCAATTGCAGGGTGTCTTTTTGATTTTTGTCCAGTGTGCCCAGGAATACGGAAAACTGAACACGGTATAACCCCGTCTGCTTGCAGAGTTTAGCCACTTTTGAACGGACTTTATCATCTTCTATATCATAGAGTACCCATGCTATCATAATAATGCTTATAAATCCATAATGGGATCTGTTTCCTCATTCTTAATCTCGCGACCTGTTAAACCATTAGCGAAAACGTGCGCATCTTGTTGCATGGCATTAGACCGGGTTTGGTTCCGACCCTTATAACGAATCGGTTCACCATCCAGGTAGTTATTGAGTGCGGTAACTAACAGTTCCTTCCCTGATTTATTCAGGGTTACACCGTTGGTGATATCATCCATATGAGCTTTGTTCACTTTCTTGGCCGAGCATAAACGAAAAACGGTAGTCTCCACCAGTATCCGGTAAGGCTCAATGAAATCATAGACCATGCTTTTTTGATTATAGTCATCCCGGTGAAGAAACCCTACATAAGGGTCAAGTCCGGCAATCATCAGGCATTTTTCTATTCTCGAATAGAGGATACCAAAGCCATAGTTCAGTAATACATTATAAGCGTCTTTGGCCGGACGCATACTCCTGCCCGAAAATCGGTATTGAGCAGGGATTACTTCGCTGATCGTTTCAAAATATAACCTGCCGGCGGTGCCTTCCAGCCCTCTGATGGTATCCGCTATCGTATCAATGGAATTGGCTTCCAGCGCGTTCAATGATTGACAAAGGCTTTCGATCCTCGTTATCTTGTCATGGAGGAAATCAGCCTGTTGAGGGCGATGCTTCTTCAAATCTTTGATAAACTCCAGTTGGTTGTTCATCTTCTGAATAATCCATTGTTTGGTAAAGGTCACTGCTTCCAAACCAAGGCTTACCTCCAGCTGACGCTTTCTGATACGGGTAGTGCTACCCAGCTTGCTATGCCAGATACGTCCCATGGGATGACCGTCAGATTGCGTGAAAATAATGTCTATATTATTCATCAGGGCCAACCGTACGGCATCCGTGCTAAGTGCCGCAGAAGTAGCGATAATAATGGAACTGATCTTGTGAGCTGCAATATGCTGTTTTACAGGTGCGGCATCCTTTTCGGGTATCTTTATTTCAAACATATCATCCTTTACATGCAGATAAGTCCCATAAGTGTTCAGGTAGATTTGCATCTCGAAATAGTTTATGCGCTGAGCACACTGCCAAAACCACGGGCAGTTTGCTTGCCTAATCCAATGTTATCAGGTAACAGCATATTAGTTACAAAGCTGGCCTCAAACAATAACATGGCATTTTGCTTGAACTGTGTTTCCTTGGTTCCTGTAATTTTTAGATTCGCCAGGATATTACCTGCCACCTGGTAGTCAATAGCCTTGCAAAAGCTCAGCATGTTACCTATCAATATAGCTTTTAAATGCCTGGCCTGTTGCTGCTCATCTTCTTTCAGATAATCTGCATAGTTCTTTTGGTTTAATGCCATCCAGGCAGTTTCGAAGCGATAAGCATGCAGGTCATCAGAAAGCCCTGTGGTAACTTGCTTGCTTTCAATGTTTTTCTCCAATACAGGATAGTTACGCCCGTCAATATCAATATTCCGGATTTTGATAAATAACTGTGTGAGCAGATCAGCGCCTTCATTGATACCCATTAATACAGGTACTCCCTGTAGTACTTTGTATTGTACCATAGGGTAGCGGTACAGCGTTTCTCCTGATTCAAGGTGATTATGTAAAAGGGGCGACTGCTCCTTAAACAGATTCCCGAAATACCCCCTCAATTTATCTGCTTCCCGGGTGGCGAGCCTAATTTCCGGAAACCGGATAATGGTTTGATGTAGTTGTATTGCCATAATTAAAAGAAGATAGTATTCGACTCTTTTTCCTTTCCCTTATCCCGTTTGAACCCTGTATGCTGGTCATATCTTGCTGAAAAGATGCTACGATCTACCAGCAAAATATTTTCTGATTTATCATGTACCGGCAGGAGGTCTTGCGTATGATAGAAAGGCACGGAAATTATCCGTTGATTAAAAATTTGCTTATAATGAAGATCAAATGCCAGTTTACGCTTGTTAGCCGCTGCTATGTCGGATGCATCCAGTAGGTGGCGGTAAGCTGCGAGGGCCGCACTTCCTGCTTCATCACTCTCAATAAATACAGCACGAACATTTTTTTGTTCTTCTATAATTCTGAAATCAGCAACCGAACGGGGGCCTTTATCATAGTTCAGCGTTTTCATGGCATTAAATATCTCCCGGGAATAATCAAATCCTCCTGATGCCGACGTAGTACTGAAATATTCATTTACAAGTGTGAGGTATTCAGCCTCATGGACGATGGATTTATTGGCTAATGCTGCTTGTGCATTTAAATAAGTAATAGCACTATAAATGGCTTTGCAATCTCCAAAATCAACGATGTACAAAGGTAAATGAGGCTTTTCCGGCTGCTGAGGATTAGCCTCCCGGTTAATACGGCCAGCTACCTGGATAATAGCGTCAATAGGGGCTATATCCCTAAAACCCATGTCAAAATTTAAATCCACACCTGCCTCCACCACCTGTGTGGAAATAAGAAGCGGGCGCCGTTTGGCTTTCAGGTCTTCCTTAATCTGCTTAATCACCTCAAATCGTTGATAAGGGGTAATATTGGTAGACAGATAATAAACAGGATTATTATAGCTGTTTGCTGACAGATACGTTTTTACGGCTTCAAATAAAGCAATACTTCTGCTTACTTTGTTCACTACAAAAATACAGGAGGCTCCGGCTTGCCAATATTGGCTGAAGCAGGTGTCAATAAAATCCTGTTCATCGGTGAGCGTACTATCCAACAGGGGGATGATACAGGTACGGCGATAACTCTTGTAAATATCCTGGTTGTTATGTAGCAGCTCCAGATAGGTGGGATGACCGTTATTGAAGAAGGCCCGATCTGCTTCATCAAGGTCTTTTAACTGGTCTTTAAATATTTCCCGGTAGGCCAGTTCAAATATTTGTGGGCGGGTGGCCGTCATTAATAAGATCCGGGTACCTAAGAATTTACTGAGGTAATAAAGGCTGGCCCCAATAAGGGGAATTTTTTCGAGTGACAACGTCTGCACTTCATCCAAAATAATAATAGCCCCAGCCAGGTGATTGAATTTTTTCAGGATCTTGTTGCGATTACCAATCAAAGTCTGAAAAAACTGAACAAAAGAAGTAATCACAATATCTGCCTGCCAGGTATCTAATTGCATTAATTTCCGGTGATATGCTTTTTCGTCTATCATCTCCTCCTCAGTTTTATCTCCGGCTTCTTCCTGATCCCCAAAAATATCCGCATATTGGTAGTGTGCCAATATACTGGCCTGATCTTCTGGGATAGTTTGTTTATATTCATCAAATGCCTGTTCAATAATATTTACGAAGGGCAAGCCATAGATGACGGAAGGTAAGTGACCTGTTGCCTTATGAACCTTTTCACGGAGTTTTAAAGCAAAGTCCAGGGCAATCAGCGTTTTTCCGGTTCCGGTAGGAGCCGTAAGTGTAAATATCCAGCGGCTTAAAAGATCAGGTATCTCCAGTTTTTCTATCACTGTTTTGCGTACGCTATTACGTAAAGCGTTGGTGCTGTTGGCCAGGCGTTTATCAACAAGGTCTTGCGCGATGGCTACTCTTGTATATAACGGCGTGTCGGATGCATCCAGTTTATCCGCTTCAATAAGCAGCGAAAAGAGATAGTTGATCAGGTAATAGTGCTGGATATCGGCGCTTTTTCCCCGGATGGCAGGGATGACCTCATTCCGGCACTTTCTGAAATCAGGAATCGCCAGCAGGGTATTTAACTGGCCAAAGGAAAGTTCCTCCTGGATCTGATCCAGGTGTTTCAATAAACTTTTCCTTTGCTCCGCAAATTGCCATTTGTAATCCTCCCGCTTGGCGTGTTCTTTTGCGGCACAATCATAGATATTGCTGAGATTTCCATGATGGGAGAGTATCGTGAAATAGCCAAACAACGCCAATTCCGGATGGGTGTTTTTATACTTTTCATGTATTACATAAGCGCCTATTCGGGCATGCTGCTTCAGCAGCCCGTTTGAACGGCCGGTTTTAAGCAGGTAATCCTGGAAGAACTGGGTATATTTCCCCAGATCATGTAGCAGGAGGATATCGCTTAGCAACTGTTCTATAACCGTTAGAGGAAGGCGAAACCCTAATTGCTTATACAGACTTTTTAAGCCTATTCCATTCACACCGGCATTATGAACCTGCAGTTGTTTACTGCCGGTTTTACCGGAAGGTGTTTTGATGGAATGGGAATAAAAAACAGGATTACTCATTTTCAAGAAAAGTAATAGTTTGATGACCACCCAGCTCATAATATTCACCGGTATAGATTACCTGCAATGGCAATGCATTATGTGCAAATAATACCCGGTTCATTTTTGACAGCTCCCTGTTATTGTCATCAATAAAATCAGCGGGCATGAGCTCTTCCTCTACAAAGTTGCTGTCGCTCGTTTTCTCAAACTGAAGACCGGATATCTTATCCGAAACAACCGCAGAATTGAATACTACCTGCTGCGCATTGGCCCTTTTGGTAACTACCGCTTCACTATTGAAAAGATGCGCCTCACTGATATAGGCAGAAAAACTGGCAATCCCCAATGTCAGGCTAAAATGAGAGCGCCTGTTTAAAGTACATGTCTTCAATTGTTCAAAGTAGGTGATGGCAGAAGGGTGGGGGGAGAGGAATATCCTGTAACATATTTCATCCTGTTGTAAATGTTGTCCGGTAACAATCTCAAAAGGAGTTTGTATGTTTCCTCCGGTACCCCGGAAGTCGGAGCTGAATGGTTTTTCTTTTTCTATATCTGTTTTCAGGTTCCCCAGACTTTTGATACTGAGAAAATTGAGCCGGTGAAATGACTTCTTCACTGGAGATTGCAATGAAATCCCTATCCGTAATTGGTCGGAGGCAAATGCTTTATGATAACTTCCTTTAGGCAATCCCAGCATAGCCGCCAGCATCCCCATAATGGTAGTCCTGGGAGGAATGCTGAACGACATCGCCGTATTATTAGCATAATACTTCCGGAAATGCGCCATCTTCCCTTTAACGTCAATCTGTAAAACTTCCATGCATTTCTAATAATTGATGGCAGGATGGGTTTTGGAAAAAGTGGTTTTGATGGCTTTGCCACTACCGGTGTTTTCCGTAATCAGTTGTTTAAGGTGGGAGAAGTCAATGGTTAAGTCCGACATGCCTCTTACGTTCTCTTTTTTGGGAGTAACTGTAATATGCTTTCTCAGATCACCAAAATAACCATTTGAATAACCGTCATTATAGACGATCTCCAGGTATAACTGAGGGTATTGGTTTAGTTTGGAGCGGGTGGGATTGGCTGAAACCGCATTCCAGACGGCAGCCCTGAAGGTATCACGATCCTGTTCCGTAAGACTGGTAGATTGTGCGGCATATTTATTTATGGTACCATTAAATGCCAGCAGGCTATAGTGTAAACGGTAGTCCTTTCCGAAAGTACTGCTGCCATCGTTCATGGTGGTCACGATAGAATTACTGTCTACCAGGTCTACTTCATGAAGGGAATAGCCCCAGTTAATCTGAATGGCACCGGTATATGCTTTGGTAAATCCTCCTACGGCAAAGGCGCTGCCAAACATCCGGATGTCAACAAACTTCTGCTTGATTAACTGTGCCAGAATATAATGATTAAGCTCCTGGTTTTTGCTGCCAGCCAGTGCTTTAAAGATACTTTCTTTGTCTTTTTGGGCTTTTATCAGTTCCTGGAAAGTGGCTTTTAACATGCTGTTTTCCTGGAAGAGCAGGTCCAGATCGGCCTCATTGCTCAGGGTCCTGTCAATCACATACTGCAGCTTGGTGGCTGGGCTTACTTTATTTTCACCTTCCATGTCCACAAATATTTCTACACCATCCGCTTTCAGATAATCACGTATAGAGCGTTTCAGGCGGGTATCTGTTACCAGATTGGTTTTGGTGTCATAATCCATCCTGGGTTTGTTTTCCTGGTCAGGATCACCATTAGGGTTACATAAGGTGGCATCAAACAGGAATAGGAAATCGGAGTTGTTTTGTACAATAGACATTTTTATGGATTTAGTTTTGTGATTTTTTTATGGTGGTACCAAAAGAATAGCCGTTTAGGATAAAGAATAGTGCTTCTTTCGGGTTAATATTCCAATTATTATAATCGAAGAAGCTCAGGAATTTACCATCGTTAAAAATTAATTTGTTTAGCCCTTTATATTGTTTGGATTTTTCTATTAAAGCTTCCCTTAGCCTAACAATATCATTCCTTTTCATTCCATTAAAATTCAATTTATCCAGCACTGTTCTTTTTTTCTCACGTTGAATAGAAGTTACAGTACTAAGCATTCTTCCCAAATAAAACAATGCCTTTTGATAATCAACGTAATTCATTCTTTCAAAAAAGGATTCAATTCTTTGTTGATATTCTGTAAGAGTAGTTGTTTCCTCAAGGCTAGTTGTATCTACTATCTCTTCTATGTCATCAAGTTCTTGCTGATTGGTTGTTTCCATCTGATTTAAAAGTTTAAGGTGGCTTAATGTAGTAAATATGGATAAATATTTAAATACTGCATCCCGAACAGCAAGGTCAAATACATTTTCTCCAAATCGCTTTACATTTTTATATGCTTCATATCGGTTATAATAATGACATAATATAAGCTCAGTAAAATGTTCAAATAATATTTGTGGTGCAATTTTACGTTGTTCAAGTATCGACTTAAAGAGGACCAGGGCCTCATTCTTCTTTTCTTTGTCTTTACGCTGGGGGATGAGTTGGTAAATAGTATATAAGTTAAACGGCACTCTCTTTTTCTCTTTATTTTGATAATCACTCATTACATCCTCCCAATTTACTGCAAAGTCTAGTGTATCAAAGAATCTGTCTACCTTTTTTAAAGTACTTAACACCTTCTCAAAATGTGTTTTCGACACATCTTTAATGAGGTTGATCGTTTTAAACGAATTGCCATCAGATTCAAATGCCAGGAAATTGAGCCAGTAAATTTCTCCTTCATCAATCTGGTCTTCAAAAGCTGCCAGGGAATACTCGAAATTTTTGGGCTGAAATAATAACTCTGACTTTTTATAACAGGATTCCAGCACATTCGTAAAGTTGGCCGGTTTGTACGACGGAAACTGCGGGATGATACAATGAGGGATCCCGGCTATACTGATTTGCTGATGCTTTAAAAGATAATCTGATGCTCGTTCCAGGTATAGCTGTTCTTCCGAATTGAGCTGGTAATTTTGATGAAAATTATTTTTATTAAAGCCTGCTGCATAATTGAGGGTAGTTTCCACAAACATGTAATTCAGGCTATACCTGTTAGGGAATGCTACACTGATTACATTTTCTTTCAGCATACCTGTTGCATAGCTTAGCTTTTTAGTTTCACTTACCGGTTTGGTAAACCGGTCCAGGCGGATAAATTCATCAAACCCATCTAATTCATACAGGGGAGTAGGGACTGCTATGCCTAAATCTTTTGCTACCACAGCAGCATATACCAATATCAGCTTAGTATGAGGGCTACTTTTTTTATAATCCTCTCCTAAAAGATTGCTGTAAATAGTTTCCGGCAGATTCCATTGCGCTTCCAGGAACATTTCCCTGAAATTAAAAAGCGGCGTTAATACCTGGCCTAGGAGCGTGGTACTGAGAGAAGGGAATTTGGTAGTTATATACTCCAGAAATTCTCCTTTGACAGGCTCTTTCCCTTTATTGTCCACTTTGCCAAAAAGTGTTTTCTCTATCTGTGCAACCTTGTTGGTTTCACAGCATACATAAGATGCTTTATTATTTCCCCCTTTAATAGAAACATTTCTATATCTGCGGGGAGATTGCTGATCATATTTTTGGGCAACAGCCACACTGATAGATTGTTCATCTATGTTGAAAACAAGGGTTACTACCAGGTTGTCTTTATCGGGATCAATCTTGGGAGTATCAATAATATCGGACCATTCATCCTGATCATAGCTTAAGTGCTCACCTAAGCGGGATAGGGTTAATATCATAGTAGGGTTTTGGTTGATTTGCATTGCATATTAAGAAGAT
Organism: Chitinophaga sp. H8; assembly: GCF_040567655.1. Classification (NCBI taxonomy): domain Bacteria; kingdom Pseudomonadati; phylum Bacteroidota; class Chitinophagia; order Chitinophagales; family Chitinophagaceae; genus Chitinophaga; species Chitinophaga defluvii. The sequence goes on from NZ_JBEXAC010000001.1 coordinate 1,600,340, forward strand.
CATCGCATAAAAACAAAAGAGATTATTTTTGATGAATTGAATTTCCTAGATGATTTAAGGTAATAAACGTGCTCCACAAGTTGCACAACACCTGTTGTTCGGATCATCTTTGTCGACTTCAGGCGGCGTAATGCAATTGCAGTGTAGGGGCTTGTTGATAAGCAAACCTAAGCCTCCATCTTCAAGAGAAGGATTACTAAATTTTCTCTTTGCCCTTGCCATTATTTTTGTTTTAAAAAATAAAAGACCCAGTTGTCATAGTGATTCTAACTTGTTAACAGGCTGGATCTTTTTTAATGAAATCCTTATTATAAGTGGAGGTATTAGTACATCATCTTTCTAAGTTTCAATATTTCTTTTGTTATAATTTTATTAGATAGATATTGTACGTGGTTGAGGTTCTAATACTAAGATAACGTTTTTTATTCCAGCTATTAAAATTTATTTTTGACGTGGTCGTAAAACGTTGATATGTAATTTGTTGTAATGGTGTTGCTAATTCTTATGGTATGAATACATTTTTTTAGGCTTTAGCCATATAGGATGATATTTTAGCTTTTCCCCCCTTCACAAACAACAATAGCAGCTCCGTGATGATTAATCCAAACAAGGTTATTACAATTGTTAACCCACTGAACAATTTCGCCGGGATGCCACTATAATAATAGTACATACACCAAACTTTGGGGCTGCCAAGTAAGTAATAAAAAACTGCACCGAGAAGATAAGTAAGGATGATGGTAAGAAGAGATTTTAACGTACGTGCCAGGAAATTACTGTCATTAGTTGTCAGTCTTTCAAACAAATTGATAGCACACAAAGTGCAGACCAATCCATAAGTAAACAAATCTCTTTGGAGAAGAAGTTTGTAAGTAGAAATGTTTTGTGGGCTAGTGTAAAGTCCCAAAGAATAATGTAAGGTCTTATTAGGGATTATCATTGTAATCCAAAAACTGAACGATAATATAGCTGTTGTAATTATATAGGGTAAGAATTTTCTGGTGGTCATAGATAATTGCGGAATGTATTTAATGTTGTTATACCTGTTCAGTGGGTTATTAACTACAGTTAGCAGTTGCAATCACTCAATGTATGAAAATGATAGTTATGAAAATAGAGAAAAATACTAGCTTTTCATTATCGAAAAAGCGGCTACCAATAAAGGTAGCCGCTTTTATAAATCATATTTTGCTGTAGAATAGGAACAAAGCCCATTGTGATTTAAATCCCCATAAACTTAAACGGAGCAGCCGGTTTAAAGTTGGCATTCGACAAGCCATTGAAGGTAGAGAACGCTTTCAGATCCAGTTTCATGACTTTGGCGCCTGGTTGCAAATTGAATTTTTTAAGGTCTACCCAAAAGGTATTGGGGGTTAGCACCGTTTCAAAATAATAGACTTTATTTTTCTGATCTGCTACAGATCTCCAGCGGGTGGAGGAGATGTTGGGTTCTGTTTCGGAGCTGATGCCAAAAGGTACAGAGCAATTTCTGATCACACTGAACACGCTGGCTACTGCCGTCCTGGTATCTTCCGTTTGTGGGATAGCATTGATATAATAAGAGGCACGCACAAACCGGTCAGCGGCACGGTTGGTACCGGGTAGCATAATGGTGCCGGGAATACCTTTCCAGTATTTGTTTAAGGCCAGTTGTTCCTCAAATACGGGGGAATTGGTCATTACAGTATACGAAGGATCGTGATGGATCACCAGTTTACCATTGATATATTCAAATATGGCATTATCGCCAGCGGCATCTGAAATAGACAGGTGGAGGGTGGTAAACTTTTGGGTGCCTGGAATGTAATCACTTACTATCACAAACGGTTCGTCTTTCAATGCATTCACAGCTTCCTTTACGGTAGCAAAATTATCCAGGACATATTGTGCCCAGGCCGAAATCGCAATCCCTTGTTTGGTACCGGCGGGATTGAATTTTGGGTAGTTGGATTCTACCAGCCATAGTACATTGGCTACCAGACCCTGCTCATTTAAGCCGTCTGTTGTTGCAATATCCCAGGCACTGGCCACTACGCTGCCGTATTTTGATGTCCATTTCAAGGATTGGGGACCTACTTCTCCATTTCTGGCCATTCCCCTGGGAAATACCCATAGGTTAGCGGCAATATCATCTTTCCAATCCATACTCCGGGCGGTTATAATGGTGCCATTAGGCCCTTTATATACTACTCTGGTGCAGGATTGCGTTTCCTGGTGAATAAAAAGTAATGCCAGTACAAAAAAAGGGAAGAAATACTTCATGATATCTTGTATTTAATAGGTGAATGACTTGGGTAACGAAGCAGTATTATAAACAATATTGAAGAATGAATAACAATTAAAAATAGGGTATGGTTTTCTGAGTATTAAAATATAATCTTCATAGTCCTATAAATATAAAGAAAAGTAACGGTACGGTCTGTATTTGTTATCATGGTTTTGTGAAAAAGCCGTAGCTTTTATGGAAAGAGCTACGGCTTTTTTCTTTTACTTATTATTTAACAGGCATTAGTAAACCCCTTGCAAGGTAACCCCGCTATTTGCGTCTGTAGGTGCATCCGCGATTTTCTTTAATCCCGATCCATCTAGCTTACAATAATAAATGCCGGTTGTTTTTTCATCGGCGTTCATGGAAACAAAAACAATACCGGCGTAATCTTTGGTCAGCTTGGCCTGGGGCGCTATCAACTGTCCTTCCGGTAAGGTAATGTTTAGCTTTTTGTGTGTAAGGGTATCTTGTTTGGTGGTTAACCAAATTTCGGAAGATTGTCCCCTGACGTCGTTGCTATGTAAAGTAACCTCTATCCTGGGAGGGATCACAGGAGGAGCCTTACTTTCTTTTTTGCAGCTCATTTGAGTTAAGAAGAGTATGCCACTCAAGCAAAATAAAATGATGCCGGATAATAATAATCTTTTCATGTTTAGATAGATGATGCCGTTTAATGAAAACTAGTTAACAAATACATGCTGCCTTAGTAAGCATCCTGTAATGTAATCCCGTTGTTGGTACCGGTAGGTGCGTCTGCAATTTTTCTGACGTCACTGCCTGTAATAGTACAGGAATAAATACCGGTTTCTTTTTCATTAGCATCCATCGTAACAAAAACAACACGTGAAGCATCCCTGTCCAGTTTAGCCTGGGGAGCAATTAATTGCCCGGCGGGGAGCGTGATGTTAATTTTTTGCTGTTTGGTAATGTCATTATTGGCGATCAGCCAGATTTCAGAAGATTGTCCTCTTACATCTTTAGTGTACAAGGTAAGTGGTGCATAGACGATAGGAGATTCTGCTTTAGCTTCTTTCTGGTAGCTCATCGTGGTTAGGATAACAGAAGCACCGAAAAAAAACAGAACGGCTGCTGATAATAATAATTTCTTCATACAGAGATAGATGGTTTCGTTTAATGAAAATAAGTTAACAATGTAAACCGCAAGATACATTTTATTTTCACTTATCCTACCCCTAAAATCTTCGCACAACCATCAGTATTACAAGACAATTTAAAATATTATCGCTGTTACATTTAAGCAATGTTTAAAGGGTATAAATGAAAAAAGCCGGTTCAGAGGAACCGGCTTTTTTCATTTATAAAGTAATTTAAACTATTTACGCTGTTCTGCCTTTACTATAGCATCTAGTTCTGTGAGAAAAAGGTTTGCTTCTGCTTCATTTCTGATTGACATAGAAAGGCTGTCGTTATTAACACGGGAAGTTGATTCATCATGCTTAAAATCGCTTGCCTTAATAGAGGTAGCCGCAAGTTGCATGATGTGATCTATCTTATGTTGAACACTTTCTTTCATAATAGCAAAATTAAGAATTTTTCAGGAATTATTTAGGCCTTAAAAGGAACATGTAATAACGATAAAGGTCTATTGCTGTTCGTTGATAATCAAATGGTTCTGGTTTAGGTTTGAAAAAAGCCAAACCTTGATGATCTCTTTCCACTGTGCCATCTCTTAGCAAACGGACATACCAATCTACTCCAATTGTCACAAAGAATTCATTCAGGTAATTTTTATTTGTGAGAAACATCCTATGGTATAAATAAGCACGGACATCATTTGAACCATCAATACCAATTTTAACAGAGGGGTTGACTTTTAAAAAGGTCAAACTGAATAATAAAATGGTTGAAAACATCTTATTGATATCTGAGTGATTTAATTTGACCTGATCATCTATTTTTTCCTCCTCATCTGATGGACCAAATGCCAGGTTGAATACATTGGGGAGTAATGGGTCTGCTAATGATTTGATCTCGACTTTCAATAAAACCTGATCACCATTCTTTAGTATCGAGTAAAATTTCATTCCCGTCAGGTCCGGAGTTACTTCAATCGGCTCAAATATTTCGTCAAAGTTTATCTTAATCATTTACTTGAGATATGTTCAGGATAGTAATTATTGATTGTCTTTTCACTTATCCTACCCCTAAAATCTTCGCACAACCACCTTCTCCGGCACCCTCCGTTAGTAGGTTCGTTACCGGTAGTCCCATCTCTATGCCTGCAGCTAGCAGTAAGGTTTTGTTATCGGATAGGGCTTCCTGTAAGCCCATACTGATTTCCAGTGTTTGCGCTTCAAAAGGTTGACGTGCAGGATGCCATTCGGTGTACAGGTATGCTACTTGCGGAGTCGTGGAAGAGAGGGCAGTAAAATCAGTGCCATTAAAGCGGAGGTCTGTAATAATGCTCAGGGAGATAATAAACCGGTAGAAGGGATATGGTCCTGGTGTAAACAAATTTACCTGTGGTATCAGTCGGGGAAGTTGTATGGCTGCACTGGCAGTAGCACGATCAATCGAACAATAGATCGGATGTCTGACTACATTATCTAGCGTGGTGTTTTTATTTAGGTGAAATCCTTCTAACAGATACCGGTGTTGCGAAAAGAGGATAGAACGTTCCCCTCTTTTCCCTGCTTTGTCCAGCAGTTGAATGCGTTTGGCAAGCGCGCTGAGGGTAGGCATGAAATTATGATCTGCCAGATGCTTTAAAGGAAACAGTGCCCGGTGAATACTGCTGCCTGCTTTAGCACATCCACTAAATTCTGTATAATTCTCCCGGGTGCGTTCAAAATTGGGAGATTTTTTAATCTGTTCTTTTGAGGCGCCTCCTTTGGTGCGAAAGATGATTTTATCAAAACCTTTCATAGTATAGGCCGAGAGGCCGCTAAGACTACCTGTAAACTGGACCGCATTCTTTAACACTGCCATGGATGAAATTTTATAACATTAATAATTGGGGCTGTACATAGGCAATTTAAATAAAAATCATAATTAAGGATAAGATATAATTAACTTCTATATGAAATGTAGATAAAGTATAGATAAGGTATTAAAAACTATAGATACTTTATCTATGCCTTATGTATACCTTATCTATACTTTATGTATACCTTATCCATAACCTAACGTAAGCCTATACTGGGTTTAGGTATAAAAACACCAATGATAGCCCCGCTGGTGGCGGGAAAGCATAAAGAAAGCAGGAAATGATTACAATTGTTCCCTGGCGTCCAGAAATGGCTGGGCGAGGTGTTTGGGGGCTACTTCACAATAGGCGGTGGTGAGGGCATCCAGCAGCATCTCCTTTTTTATTTTGGCCAATACAATAAAAGTCCAGCCTTGCTTACCCCATTTATTGGGTACAGGATAAATGATAGCAGGATCATAAGCGCAAAAGGAGGATTGATCTATCTCAGAAAATTTCAAACAGGCGATTTTATCCTTTTCGGAAAGGGTAGCAAAAATTTTCTTGTTGACGCGGAAGGAGGTTTTTTCAAAATGCGGCAATTCGGTCGTTTGGGGAAACGACATCGCCATAGTCCTGAATGTCTGGATACTTATCATCTCTTGTGTTTAGTTTACAATGTAAAACTAAAAGAATACCCTTTCCCGGAATTGTAAAAATGCGACATGTTTTATTTGGTAATTAAATTACCCAGGCTCTTGTTAAACCGGCTTTTGTATTCCAGTGGCGACATACCTGTAATCCGTTTAAACACGTCGCGGAAAGCCTTGGAATCATTGTAGCCGATGGCATACATTACTTCACTGATGCTTTTCATCTTGCTTTCCAGCATCTTCTTCGCCGCTTCCATTTTTACACGCTGAATATATTCTACTACGGAGTTGGTGGTGGCTAACTTAAACCGGCGTTCCAGGTTTCTCCGGCCCAGCGATACCAGTGTCGCCAGCTCATCTACCGTGATCTTCTGGTGATAGTGGTCTTCAATGAACTCCTGTACCTGCAACACAGCGTTGTCTTCATGATGCTTATGCCCCTGGAAGATGATAAACTGGGATTGCTTATGCCGGTTGGTGTCGATGGCGAACACTTTGGAGATGAAGATCATGATATCCCGGTCAGTATATTTTTCGATGATATACAACATGAGGTTGAGATAGGAAAAGGCGGCACCGCTGGTATAGATCCCGTTTTCATCCGTCATAATCTCGTCTTTCAGGAGGTTGATATCGGGAAACATTTCCCGGAACTCTTCGGCGTGTATCCAGTGGGTAGCACAACTTTTCCCGGAAAGCAGCCCTGTAGCTGCCAGTAAAAAGGCCCCGGTACAGATGCTCATGATCTCCGTACCCTGCCGGTGCTGCTCCACAATCCAGGGAAGCAGGTCTTTGTTCTGGTCCATCACTTTCATGATGTCGGTATGCAGGGCAGGAATGATGAGCAGATCCGTTTTGAAATGCTCTGTGATAAGCCGGTTGGGGTGTATGCTGAAATAATCTTCCTTCAGCAGATTATTCTTTCGCTTGCCTACCAGCTGCAATTCGAACAAAGGATACTTCCCGCTTTTCCTGAGCAGTTTGTTCACCTCCGTAAAGATGTGATGAACACCTTCTACATTGCTCAGGCTGATATCTCCTTCGGGGATTAAAACAGACACGTATTTCATATGATAAATATAATTAGCGGTCGTCAAAATTTCATGAAGAAAATAAATAAACAGTGTCTTATTATAGTGTAGCTTTGTACATCCAACTAAACTATGCTATGAATATGAAAACAACCTTCAGGTTATTGGCTCCTTTTTCGCTCTTATTATTCTTGAATCTTTCCAATGCCCAGGCACAAGTGGACCTGGGGGTGAAAGGTGGTTTGAGTATTCCGAATCTTACGGCTGGCGCTTCTGATAATCCAATCAATAGTGGCTACAGCTCCAGGCTGGGGGCCGACTTTGCCGTACATGCCGAGTTTCATGTGTCCAGGCATTTTTCTATTCAGCCGCAGCTGGAGTATTCCGGTCAGGGTGGTAAAAAGAATGGCAAGCAGGCCTTTACCCCTCCTGACGAAATGCTGCCTTATTTCCAGGGTGGCCCGATACCGAAATACCTGTACGCCGACTACAAAAGTACGGCAAAGATCAACTATCTGATGATCCCGGTATTGGCTAAATACCGCTTTGAGCTGAACCCCCGTTTTGACCTCTACGTAGCAGCGGGTCCTTTTGCCAGCTTTGTAGTAGGGGCAAAGAATATTACCAGCGGCAACAGCGCTGTTTATCTGGACGATGCACATACACAACAACTGGTGCCCAATGCGTCATTCGACCGGACAGAGGATATTAAAGACAAGCTGAATACCACCAACGCCGGGTTAAGCGGCCATGTGGGACTGGCCTACAAAACAGGCCGTAACAGTATCTTCCTGGAAGCAGGCGGTAACTACGGCTTTATAAATATCCAGAAAGATGATGTGAACGGGAAGAATAATACCGGCGCTGCGGTAGTAGTACTGGGATATGCTTTCCAGATCTGTCAGCGTAAATAAACCAGTCTGCTTAATAGATGCAGTGAAAAGAAATGAAAAATAGGGATACCTGTTTGTACCTATCTTAGGTACAAACAGGTATTTTTTATGTACGGGTAGCAGGAAGGAAAGATGTACTGTCGTATATTTGAAGACGGTTTCTTTAATGGACCCATTGCAGGAATATGCTAAGATTAAAAGGGATGAAACTTTCTTTCAGGTATCTGCTGATAATTATTTTATGGACATCCTGTAGCCCAAAGCAGGAACAAACAACCCCGGAGATAAAAGATATTACGGAATCGGTATATGCATCCGGGATTGTTAAAAGCGCCCATCAGTATAAAGTGTTTACCACAGTAAATGGGCTGATCCAACAAATATTCGTTACAGAAGGAGATTCGGTAAAGAAAGGTACACCGTTGTTGAAAATTGTAAGCGAAACGGCAGCCCTGAATACGGAAAATGCCAGGCTGGCAGAACGATTTGCCAAAGAGAACGTTAATGGAGAGAAACTGAACGAACTCAGCATACAAATAGAACTGGCCAAAAGCAAAATGAAAAATGATGCCCAGTTGCTGGAAAGGCAAAGAAAACTCTGGGCGCAGGGAATCGGCTCACTCAATGAACTTGAACAAAGAGAGTTGGCCGCCAAAAACTCTGCTACTGCTTATAGCTCTGCTCAACTGCAATACCAGGACCTGCAACGGCAACTGGATTTTACGGCCCGTCAATCCCGTAAAAACCTGGAGATCAGTACCACTATCGCCAATGATTATATTATTAAAAGTGATATCAATGGAAAGGTATATGATATTATGAAAGAACAGGGTGAACTTGTTACACCGCAAAATCCTATTGCCGTAATCGGAGACGCCCGTGACTTTTATCTCGAATTACAGGTAGATGAATATGATATCGTAAAACTAAAACTGTCACAACCAGTATTTTTTAGCATGGATAGCTACAAAGGGGAGGTGTTTGAAGGGAAAATATCTAAGATCAATCCCATTATGAACGAAAGCTCGAGGACGTTTACAGTGGAAGCTACTTTTGTTACCAGCCCCCCTGTATTATACCCTAACCTGACCACTGAAGCCAATATCATCATTCAGTCCAGGGAAAAAGCTTTAACCATTCCCAGAAGTTATTTAACTGATAGCTCCTATGTAATATTACCCGGTAAGCAAAGGAGAAAGGTGGTTACAGGAGTAAAGGATTATCAGCAAGTAGAGATTCTCAGCGGACTATCAGCAGAGGATATTATCGTCAAACCCATGCCATGAACCTGAAACTCATCTTTAGTATTGCAAGATCATTGTTGCTGGCACGATGGCGCCAGACATTGATAGCGGCTATTGGCGTAATGTTCAGTATTACCATGTTCATTGCTTTGCTGGGATTTATGACCGGGCTCAATGATTTGCTGGATGGGCTGGTAATCAACCGCGTTCCCCATATCCGCTTGTATAATGAAATTAAGCCTAATGCCCATCAACCTATTAACCAGGTGCGGGGAGGTAAAAATGCCTATAACTTTATCAGCTCTGTAAAATCTGTCAACAGCCGGCAGGAGATCTACAATAGTGGTGCTATCATGCAGGCCATCCGGCAAGACAAACAGGTGGCAGGATTTGCACCTAAAATAACGGCACAGGTGTTTTTTAATGATGGTACGATTGATATCACCGGCGTGGTAAATGGGATTGATGTGGCCGCAGAAAGTAGCTTGTTTCATTTTCAGGACTATGTGATCGCAGGCAATGCTATGGATATTAAGAATGTGGCCAATAGCATTATTCTGGGAAAAGCACTGGCAGAAAGACTGCTGGCAGATATTGGCGATGTAGTACAAATTACTACGGCAAAGGGTAATCGTATATCATTAAAGGTGGTGGGCTTTTTTCAGTCTGGCTTACAGGATTTTGACAGGGGACAGAGCTATGCCTCAATTGGTACCACACAAAAAATGCTGGGGAAAGCCAATAACTACATTACAGATATACAGATCAAGTTGAAGGATATTAATCAGGCGCCTCAGATAGCAAAGCAATATGCAACAATATTCCAGACAGATGCAGAAGATATACAAACGGCTAACTCCCAGTATGAAACCGGCAGCTTTATCCGCAGCCTTATTTCTTATGCAGTGGGTATTACCCTGCTGATCGTTGCAGGTTTTGGTATCTACAATATTCTCAACATGATGATCTATGAAAAGATGGATACAATCGCTATTTTGAAAGCTACTGGTTTTGCAGGAAAAGATGTGAAACGCATCTTCCTGGTTATCGCGTTGAGTATTGGTATGGCAGGAGGCTTGTCCGGCCTGTTGTTTGGATTCCTGGTATCTGCCGGCATAGACCAGGTGCCGTTTAAAACAACGGCGTTGCCTACCATTACCACCTATCCCGTTAATTATAACCCGGTGTATTACCTGATCGGGATAGCTTTTTCTCTGCTCACCACCTACTTTGCAGGATTATTCCCTGCCAGAAAAGCCAGTAAAATAGATCCAGTTATCATTATCAGGGGGAAATAATATGAATGAAGTTATCCTGGAAACCAGGCATATCAACAAAAGCTTTCACGATCCTGTACAGTGGCAGGTACTGAAGGATATCACCTTTACTGTTGATAAAGGTGAATTTGTGACGGTGGTAGGCAGATCAGGTTGTGGGAAATCTACTTTGCTGTATATATTATCCACCATGGATACAGATTATGAAGGGGAGCTGCTGATAGATCAGGAAGTAATGACGCGTAGAAAAGAAGCGGTACTGGCACGCATCCGAAATGAAAAGATCGGTTTTGTATTTCAGTTTCACTATTTGTTGAACGAGTTCTCTGTGTTGAAAAATGTGATGCTGCCCGGGCTGAAACTAGGCAAATACACAGCAGCAGAAGTAGAACACCGGGCAATGGAAAAACTGAAAATGGTGGATGTACATCATCTGGCACATAAACGGGCCAACCTGATATCAGGGGGCGAAAAACAACGGGTAGCCATTGCGCGTGCACTGATCAATGACCCGGCTATCATCATGGGGGATGAACCTACCGGTAACCTTGATAAAAAGAACGGCCAGATGGTATTTGATATCTTTAAACAACTGGCGGAAGTATTTAAACAAACCCTGCTGATCGTAACCCATGATCCGGACTTTGCCGCCCGGTCGCACCGGATTATTGAAATGGATGATGGCCGGATTGTTAAATAAACATACCTTACAAGGCAAATAAAACACCCCCGTAATAATTTCGTCCCGGAGCAGGGTTGTAATACCGGTTGCCCATCGCGTTCAGGTCATTGCCCAGGCTGTAGTTTTCGTTCAGAATATTATTAATCCCTGCCTGCAAAGTGATCTTATACTTTTTACCGGTTGGGATCAGCCAGCTGGCTTTGCACTGTACCAGGTGATAACCTGGTGCATATTCGGTACTGGCATCGTTGAGGGGAATATCGCCGGTATAATTATGCGAAGCGTAGAAAGAGATGTTCCCCGCCATTTGCAGGAGTAATCCGGTTGCGATGATATGCTGGGGTACCCCTGTGAGACGGTTGCCCGAAAAGTCTTTTCCGCCGGTGATATATTTCCCGAAACGGAAATGACTGTACGTATAGTTAGGGGTGAGTTGTATGCCCCGCATAAAGCCGTGTGCTTTGGGTTGCTGCAGCCATACCATGCCCTGTAATTCTATCCCCGTTTGTTTGGTACCGCCTGCATTCAGGAAAAACTCATTCCCATTATCCCTTAGCATTCTGACGATCGCATTTTGCATGCGGTAATGAAATACGGACAGGTCTATACTGTAACGTTGCGCTGCTGGAGTTATCCGGAGGCCGGTTTCTAAATTCCAGCCGGTTTCCGGCTGGAGGGAAGTATTGATGATATTATCAGAAGGTCTTACTTCCGCAGTAGCAGGAGGAGAGTATCCCCGGCTTACGGTAATCCGTCCGGTGAGTGCAGGATTGAACAGGTAAGACATGGCCAGGTGAGGCATGAGTTGCGGAGAGAAGGCCACCTTCATTTGTCCGTGCTGATCAAAGGAATAGCGGTAATAATTCAGGCTGATGGCCCCTTGCAGTTGCCAGCGCTGATGAATATCTGCAGAAAACCGGGTAAAGAAAAAATGCTGATGTGTCAGGAGGCGGTCGGCCGCCTGTACAGTATCTCTTTTGCCTGCACGGTTGCCGTAGTTGATAATATCCGTAGAGGTTCGCTGTGCTTCTACGCCTGCCAGCCATTGCCAGTGGAGGGCTGCAGCAGATTGATTGTCTGTCAGTTGCAGATACGTACGTAAGCCGGTGGTATTTTCATCCCTGGCTTCGTAGTTGGTAATAAAAGGATTTTCGAAATGGGTGTTGCCACTGAATAAGGTGATCACATGCTTCAGGCGGTCGCTGAATTGTGCTTCATGCACGATAGCGCCTTGCAGTGTCCGGTTTTTGATGCCCGCCTGCTGTTCTACTGCACCAGGCAATGTATTGGTAGCAGGGCGGGCGGCTTTAGGATTGGCCTGGCTTTGTGCCAGCGTGAGCCCGCCGGGGGTACGATAAGCCAGGTCCGTATAAAAAGCCAGCAGTTTAAGCTGATAGCCTGGTCTGTATTGCCATTGTTGTACGGTTTGTGTATAGGAATGTCGCAGCGCAGTATTTTGCCGGTAGCCATCGGAGCGCTGGTATCCCTGGAATAACTGGAACTGATAATTCTTTCCCTGGTGCTGATAAGCTGCACTGGTATGAAACAATCCATAGCTGCCGCCTTGCAGTTGTACCCGCAGCCGGTCCGTATCTGTAGTGGATGGCGTGAGCTGAAAGCGTATCACCCCACCGGAATTAGGGCCAAAAAGACTACCATCCGGACCTTTTAATATTTCCACCTGGCGAATGGCAGCAGCATCTATCAGGTTCAGATAGGTGTTGCCGCCTGCATCTGTCAGGGGCATTTCATCCAGGTATACCTTGATGTTACGGATGCCGAATGGGGAGCGGAGTAAACTACCACGGATAGATAGCCGGTAGCTACCAGGAGAACGCTCCTCCATACGTATACCCGGTACCGTATTTAAGGCGGGTAAAAGGGTATTGCCTTGCTGTAATTGCAGTTGTGCAGGTAGCAGTACGCTTACTGCTGTAGGCACCCGTTGCATGGATTGTGGGGTGAGATAGGATTTTACTTCCACTTCCTTCAACTGATGGGTAGTGTCTTCCTGTGCATATAATGTGGCGGTTGCCAGTGTGAATAGCAGGCAACTGCTGAGATATTTGATTGACATAAGGAACAAATATAACATTATATATATACCCCGGAAATAGGATAGCAGTGGATAGGAGTGAATTATTACCAAATAATCGTTGAAAAGTACCATTGAAAGTAATCAGATAGTGTTATGTTTACCTATCAATTCTAAGACCCTCTTCATTTTATTATCGGTAATCAAATACCGTAGCTGTGAGCCGGTGAAGTGGCACAGAATTAGCGGCTCACCCTTCTTTTGGAAGTGCTGGACATAAAACCTTCCCGCTATGAGCAATACTGAAATGGAACACGCAGCCGCAGCTGCTGCCGGTACAATTGAACAATCTCACGAAGCAACCCACCCGGAACATCATACAGAAAGCTTTATTTCGAAGTATGTGTTCAGCATGGACCACAAAATGATCGCCAAACAATACCTGATCACGGGAATGATCTGGGCAGTGATTGGCGCTTTGTTTTCCGTGCTGTTCCGCTTGCAGCTGGGTTTTCCCGATAGTACCTTCCCCTGGCTGGAAACACTGCTGGGGCATTGGGCTAAAGGCGGACGTATTTCTCCCGAAGCTTATTATGCCATGGTAACGATGCATGGTACTATTCTCATTTTCTTTGTACTCACTGCCGGATTGAGCGGCACTTTCTCCAACTTACTGATTCCCTTACAGGTAGGTGCACGTGATATGGCATCTCCCTTTATGAATATGCTGAGCTACTGGTTCTTTTTCCTGGCCAGTATAGTGATGATGTCTTCCCTGTTTGTACAAACCGGACCTGCCTCCGGCGGATGGACGGCTTATCCGCCTTTAAGTGCTTTGGGTGATGCATCTATCGGCTCCAAAATAGGGATGGATCTCTGGCTGGCCAGCCTGGCATTGTTTGTGGTGTCGCAGCTCCTTGCAGGGATCAATTATATCTCCACTATTCTGAACATGCGCACCAAAGGTATGCTGATGACCAGGCTGCCGCTTACGATATGGGGATTTTTCTTTACGGCCATATTGGGGGTACTTTCCTTTCCGGTATTGCTGTCAGGATTTATCCTGTTGCTGCTGGACCGCCATGCAGGTACCAGCTTCTTCCTGAGCGATCTGTATGTGGCAGGCAAGGTATTGTCTAATGAGGGAGGCAGCGCTATTTTATATCAGCACCTTTTCTGGTTCCTGGGCCATCCGGAAGTGTACATTGTGATCCTCCCTGCCATGGGTATTGTATCGGAAGTATTGGCCATCAATTCCCGCAAGCCCATATTCGGTTACCTGGCTATGGTAGGGTCTTTGTTTGCTATCGCAGCATTGTCGTTCCTGGTATGGGCGCACCATATGTTCGTGGCAGGGATCAATCCCTTCCTGGGATCGTTCTTTGTACTGCTTACCTTGCTGATAGCAGTGCCCTCGGCCATCAAAGTGTTTAACTGGCTCACCACCATCTGGCGGGGCAATATCCGGTTTACGCCGGCTTCCCTGTTCTGCATCGGTTTTGTAAGCACTTTTATTTCGGGTGGATTAACGGGGATCTGGCTGGGTAATTCTACTATTGATATCCATGTGCATGATACTTACTTTGTGATTGCCCACTTTCACCTGGTAATGGGTGTATCCGCCATCTTTGGCATGTTTGCGGGTATCTACCATTGGTTCCCCAAAATGTACGGACGCTATATGAACAACACAATAGGCTATCTCCACTTCTGGCTTACACTCATCTGTGCCTACCTGATCTTCTGGCCCATGCATTACCAGGGACTGGCAGGGATGCCCAGAAGATACTATGATTATTCCAACTGGGAATCCTTCAAACAGTTCATCCCGCTGAACCACTTTATCAGCATTGTGGCGATTGTGGCATTCTTCGCGCAGTTCTTTTTCCTGTATAATTTTTTCTACAGTATTTTCAAGGGACGTAAAGTAACTACCCCCAATCCCTGGGATGCTACTACCCTGGAATGGAGCACGCCCATACATCCGGGGCATGGCAACTGGCCGGGCGAAATTCCGGAAGTACACCGCTGGCCTTATGATTATAGCCGGGATGGTAAAGACTTTATTCCGCAAACAGTGCCCTTGTCGAAAGGAGAGTTAGAAGGACATTAAGGGCGCTGAAAATATGGTAACATCTTAAAGTTGTTTCCTATAATTAATTAGGTTACCTTGGTCTTCTTAACTCCTATGGTTGGTTCGCAAGCGTGTATATCCTATCTGCTCACCTCGAAAAATCTGGAATCATGAAGACAAGAATTGAAATCCTATCACTGGAAAAGCCATTGTGTTTTGCCGATTATTCAAGTATGGGGGAGGGCATTGCAGTATACCAGCAGATCTTAAAGAATGGTCATTTTAATATTTCCCGCGGACGGTTCTCCTTTCGTTTGCTGAAGTTGAACAAGAACCGGGACCAACAGTCCATTTTTTACATTGATAAGATCAAGCCACTTTTCCTGGACCTGATGAGTAAATGGCCATTTAAGGCATTAGAAAAGGAAGGAGTCTGTATCTAAATCTATTTCACGGGAAAAAATAGGTACTTTAGATGCAGATTACTCATTCTTCTCATGAAGCATAAGCAGGTTGTATTTATTGCCATAACGTTACTTTTATTAATATTACTTGCCACTGTTTTGTATTTAAAACAACCTGCGGTCCGGCCAAAACAAACACAGGTGTCTGAAGATCCTGCTACCGAACAACTGGCAGGGGTGTACGATCCCCGGAATATATTGCCACCGGCAGGGATGGACAGCGTATGGCATTACCGGATCAAATGGCAAAAGGGGGCCGGGGTAGACAAACCCTCCCTGGAAAAAATTATTTCCACACACCCCTACTTATTACTCACTGTTGAAACCTGGCCTGCCGCCGGAAGTAATGATAATGTACTGAAAGCAATGCTGGATGGTAATTACGATGAAAATATACAATCATTGGGAGCGGTGTTGTCGCGTAGCGGACAGGAAACCTTTGTACGTTGGAACCCCGATATGGAAGTGCCTGTACATCAATACCCCTGGCAGTATCAGTCGCCCGAATTATATATCCGTGCATTCAATTACTTTGCTGCCCGTTTAAAAAAGCTAGCGCCCAATACCCGGCTGGTATGGGCACCGGCAGGTTATCCGGGTGACTCGGAATACTGGCCCGGTGGTGAAGAGGTGGATGCGGTCAGCATCACTTTTGACAGCCCTTCCGAACTGGCTGCAGGTAGTGATTCGCTGCTGCATTTATCAAACCTGGATGTGTTACAACGTAAATTGCACCGGATGCGGTTTATGGATAAGCCGGTGTTGATTTTGTCTGCCAATGCAGCCATTCACCAGGCGGCTATGAAAGAAATGGTGGCCGAAGCGGCAAAAAATATAACCGTCTATAACACCACCATTTATGCGGAAAGGAATTTTAATACGAAAACGCAGCTGCCTGCCCGGCATCATTTGCTGATAGGTGTATTTGATCCCAGGCAACAGCTAATTGCTGAGCCGGAGATCCGTGTAGAACATGTATTTACGGATTGGGGAGCAATTCAGCGGGGAGAGTTTGAGCATAAATTTAATGAAGTGATGCAGCGCCATCATGATATCATTGTTACGATGGAACCGTGGAAAGATACTTCCGGGCAAACAGATACTGCTGTGTTACGCAATACCGTTCAGGGTAAATACGACAGGGAGATCGCCCGGTTGTATGCTACCCTGGCTAAAGGGAAACAGCAGGTATACCTGCGCTGGGCACATGAAATGGAAATTCCTATTCACCGTTATGCCTGGCAAAGCCAGGACCCGGTGGAGTATATCAACTCCTACCGTTATTTTGCAAAGTTTAATGCCCCCAGAACAGGCAATATTCACTATGTGTGGGGACCGGCAGGCGACAGGGGATCGGCCGACTGGTATCCGGGGGATGACGTAGTGGATTATATCAGTATCGCAATATATGGATTGCCGGATAAGAACATTACAGATCCTCACCAGCAGGAATCCTTCCAGGACATATTTCGCCGCAAGAACTACCGGATGCGATTTCTCAACAAGCCGTTGTTTATTACCGAATTTGGGGTGAAAGGCAGTGAGGATTTTCAGGATAAGTGGCTGGCAGATGCGGCAAAAACCATTCTGCAAAACCGGCATATTTTCGGGATCTGCTATTTTAATCTATATGATAATCCCAAAGCCTGGGGAGATATTAAAGCACCGGATTGGAGCATCAGTAAAAACTCACTTAAAAAATTCACGGACCTGCTGCAATAGCGGGTGTGTGGCTATGTGCTTACAGAACAGCTTCATAGCAGGATAGTGCCCGTTCTCCTGCCTTATACGAACGCTTTATGGTGGTGTAGTACTTCATAATCCAACAGCACTACGCCGGATTCGAACCGCTTGGTTTTCAGAAGGTTCAGGTTGAGTTTGTAATCTATTCCTTTAAACAGGGGATTGCCTTTTCCGAGGATGACGGGATGTACCCAGATAAGGTATTCATCGATCAGGTCCAGTTGCATAAAGTGAGCAATCAGGCTGCCGCTGCCGAAGATCATAAGGTGCTTGCCGGGAAGCCGCCGGAGCTGTGCAATTTCTTCTGCAATACCTGCCTGTGCCAGCCGGGCATTTCTCCAGGCTAACGTTTGTAAAGTGCGGGAAAATACTACTTTAGGATAGTTGTTCATCATATTGGCCAGTGCCGTATCAATATTGGGGGTACATACCTTATTGCGGCCAGCAACCGGGTAATAGGCTGCCATAGCCTGATAGGTGACCCGTCCTAACAGAATGGTATCTGTTCTGCTGAGTTGCTGGTAGGCCGATTTAGCCATCTCATTATCCCATAAAGGAAAATGCCAGTCTAATGCTCCGTTTGATTCTGCCATGAAACCATCCAGCGTAACATTGATAGATACTATTACTTTTCTCATGCTATTCCTGCTGTGCTATTACGCCTGTACCCAGGCAAATTGTTGCCGGTAAATTCACCGGTGTATCCCCAAATATGTTCCGGTATTTCAAACCTGTAGTACTGCAAATGTACCCCCGGCAAACTGCTTTGATAGTGTGTGAATACGACATCTTAAGGGGTTGATTGCGACTTTATTAATGCTTATCTTTATCGTATGAAACACATATCCATACTCTTGCCTCGCGAGTCTATCCTGGCGAGCATTGCCGATCCGCGTTACATGTTTACCGCAGTAAATGAATTCCTGGAAGCAGCGGGCAAACCACCCATGTTTCAGGTGCAGCTGGTAGGACTGGAAAAGGAGATAAAACTGAACAATGGGGCATTTTCTGTACACGCGGATGTGTTGCTTAAAGATGTAAAGAAAACGGACCTGGTGTTCATTCCTGCACTGAGCGGTGAACTGAAAAGGGCGGTAGAAATAAATAAAGAGTTTATTCCGTGGATTATCAAGCAATATAATAACGGCGCTGAAATAGCGAGCTTATGTATCGGTTCTTTTCTGCTGGCATCCACCGGTTTATTAAACGGGAAAGAATGCTCCAGTCACTGGCTCACCGCCAATGAATTCCGGGATATGTTTCCGGAAGTAACCTTGGTAGATGGCAGGATCATTACGGAAGAACAAGGGCTGTATTCCAGCGGCGGAGCCAGTTCCTACTGGAACCTGCTGGTATACCTGGTAGAAAAATATACCGACCGGGAAACTGCTATTCTGGCCTCTAAAGTTTTTGCAATAGAGATAGACCGAAAAAGCCAGTCGCCTTTTATCATGTTCAACGGACAAAAGAAACATGAAGATGAGCCGATAAAGAAGGCACAGGAATTTATTGAACATAATGTTTCCGACCGGATCTCTGTGGAAGACCTGGCCTTAAAATATGCTATCGGTAAGCGGCACTTTGAAAGACGGTTCAAAAAGGCCACTAATAATACCCCGGTGGAATATATACAGCGGGTAAAAATAGAAGCGGCGAAGAAACACCTGGAAACCAGTACCAAGAATATCAATGAAGTGATGTATGATGTAGGATATTCTGATACCAAGTCTTTCAGAACCGTATTCAAAAAGATCACGGGATTGTCGCCGATAGACTACAGAAATAAATACAACCGCGAAGCATTCGGCAACAGGATACAGGCGTAATTTTCTGGTATGCAGGCAGCATGATGATATTAAAGCATGGTGTCTGCATATTTTTTTCTATACGCCAGCGGGCTATATTGTGTAATCGCCTTGAACTGCCGGTTGAAATTAGACAGTGTTTGAAACCCACTCTCATAGCATACCTGGGAAATATCCATTTTTCTTGCCGCCAGCAATTTGCAGGAATGTCCAATCCTGATTTCCGTCAAAAAATCCGAGAACGTTTTATTGGCATGTGTTTTAAAGTAACGGCTAAAAGAAGAGCTGGTCATATTGGCAATGGCAGCCACTTCATCCAGCGTGATCTTTTCCCGGAAGTTCTTCATCACATAGGCGTGTACTTTGTTCATCCTTTCCGTATCACCGGCTTTTAGCTGGTTCGTATATCCTCCGCTGGCCAGCAGCCGGTATTCGCTGGTGTGCGATAATACATGCAGCAGCTGCAGCAAGGTGAGCACACTTTCAAAATCGGTAGTATGCAGTAACCGTTTCATCAAAGCGCTAGCCTGCTGATTAGCAGCACCGGATATTTCCATGCCCCGCTGCGACCTGATAAATAGCTGACGCAATTGCCAGGACTCCTTTTTTTGCAGGAACTCTTTCCCCAGAAGATCCTCCTGGAAATATACTACAATGCCTTCCGTCCATAGTGTTTTATCTCCCTCAAAATACTCATGGTCACTTTGCCACAGGTGGGGGATATTGGGGCCGGTAAATACGAGGTGGCCTGGTTGAAAGGGCGTTACATGATCGCCTATAAACCGGGTGCCGGTACCCTTTAAAACGATGAACAACTGGTATTCGGAATGGAAGTGCCAGTTAGGATCAAAGTGCGGCGCTTTCAGGAATTTGACCTCAAAGGCGCAGTCGGGAGAAATGGGCGATTTTTGCACAGCAGCTTTCATATCAGGAGTCTGTTATTTTCTACTTATTTGTCTTAAAAGAAGGTGAAACTAAATATTTTAGGACAAAATACAGTCAAAATACGATAATATTCAGGAATCCTTAAGGTATTAAATCCGGAAATTAGTACTGATAAAACTATGATACGATGAAGATCCGGTTCCACGTTTTGATGGTTATCCTGTTATGCGGTATCCAGGCCATATCCCTGGCGCAATTACCCCGTAAGATTGAACTGCTGTTTCTTGGACATCACAGTGAGCATCATCCCTCAGCGCGTTACCTGCCCCTCCTGGCATCCGCATTAGCTACGGAAGGGATCAATTTCACTTATACGGAAAATCCCGATGACCTGAATCCAGGCCAGCTGGCAAAATATGATGGGGTAATGATCTATGCCAATCACGAGCAGATCACGCCATCTCAGGAAAAGGCCCTGCTGGATTTTGTAGCGCAGGGAAAAGGATTTATCCCGGTGCATTGTGCCAGTTTCTGTTTTCAGAATTCACCTGCTTATATACAATTGGTAGGCGGGCAGTTTATGCAGCATGATACCGGCACATTCACAGCTGCTATTATTCAAAAAGATCACCCGGCGATGACAGGAGTGCAGGAGTTTGCCACCTGGGATGAAACCTATATACATACGAAATTAAGCAATGACAGAACTGTGCTGATAGAGCGGATAGCAGGAGACCACCGGGAGCCATGGACCTGGGTAAAGCAGCATGGAAAGGGACGGGTATTTTATACGGCTTATGGACATGATGAGCGTACCTGGAATAATGCAGGTTTTCAGCAACTGATGAAAGCAGGTATTTTATGGGCTGTAGGCGATAACGTAAAAGCACAATGGGCTGCCTACCGGAAAAATATGCCGGTGCTGGTTTACACTGATAAAGACAATATCCCCAATTATGAAAAGAGAGATCCGGCTCCCCGCTACCAGGAGCCGTTATCACCGGAAGCCTCCAGACAACTGATGCAGGTACCACCCGGGTTTGAGCTGGAGCTATTTGCCGCAGAGCCGGATATCATTAATCCCATTGCAATGGAGTGGGATGAGAAAGGACGGTTGTGGGTAATAGAAACCGTTGATTATCCCAACACCGTGCGTGATGATAAAGGCAATGGGGACGACCGGATCAAGATCTGTGAGGATACGGATGGAGATGGTAAAGCGGACAAGTTTACCATCTTCGCCGATCATCTGAACATACCTACCAGTCTTACTTTTTACAACGGTGGCGTGATCGTATCGCAGGCACCACATTTCCTGTTCCTGAAAGATACAGATGGAGATGGGAAAGCAGATCTGCAAAAAGTGCTGATGAGTGGATGGGGTACTTTTGATACACATGCAGGACCTTCCAACCTGAAATACGGAATGGATAACTATATCTGGGGGTCGGTGGGATATTCCGGATTTAAAGGCAGCATAGCCGGTACTAACCGGGAGTTTTCGCAGGGGCTTTACCGTTTTAAACCGGATCTGTCTGTATTTGAGGTGCTCACCGGTACCAGCAATAATACCTGGGGATTAGGGTTTACGGAAAATAATGATGTATTTGCTTCTACCGCCAATAATACCCACAGTGTATTTATGGGCATTCCGGATAAAGCGCTGAAAGGCGTGGAAGGTGTCCGGATCAATGGCAGCATCAAAATAGACGGGCATTATGCCATGCACCCTGTTACGCAGCATGTAAGACAGGTAGATGTATTTGGTGGATTCACCGCAGCTACCGGACACAATTTTTATAACGCCCGGCAGTATCCCGAAGCGTATTGGAATACGGCGTTTGTATGCGAGCCTACAGGACATCTGGTACACCTGGCGAAGATCGAAAAAGACGGGGCGGGTTTTACTGAAAAAGACGGCTGGAATCTGCTGGCCAGCGCCGATGAATGGGTATCTCCGGTAGAAGCTAAAACAGGACCTGATGGGGCGGTATGGGTATTGGACTGGTATAACTTTATTGTACAGCATAACCCAACACCTACGCCTGAACGGGGAGGATATACCGCAGCCACCGGAAAGGGGAATGCTTATGAAAATCCGCTGCGGGATAAAACGCATGGACGGATCTGGCGTATTGTAAGCCGGGAAGGACAACGGGCAATGCCCATGCAGCTGGATAAAAAGGCGCCTTCCGGATTGCTCAAAGCCCTTCATAACGATAATTTCTTTTGGCGGATCACGGCTCAGCGTTTATTGGTAGAACGTGGAAAGACAGATGTATTGCCGGCCCTGTATCAACTGGTCAAAGCGCCAGGAACGGATGCCGCGGGTAATAATTTTGCTGCCCTGCATGCCTTATGGACGATAGAGGGGCTGGCCCCCGCCGCAAAAACACCTGCTACCAAAGCGGTTGCTACCGCTGCGTTAAAGCATCCTTCCCCTGGCGTACGGAAAGCAGCTATACAAATACTTGCTACCGCAGCCTGGCAGGAAACAACGATCCTCAGGTCGGGGATACTACAGGACCCCGATGCGAATACGCGGCTGGCGGCTATTGTATCATTAACCGCAGCTGCGCCTTCGGCAGCACTGGGGCGTACCTTGTACCAGCTAAGCCTGGAAGAGGCCGTGATCGAAGATGCGTGGTTGTCAAAGGCCGTATATGCGGCAGCGGTACATCACCGGCAAGGATTTATGACGGCCTGCCTGCAGGCAGATCCGGATGCGGGAAAAGCGCCTTTGGATAAAAAGCCTGCCGAAGGACGCCCGTTGTTTGAAGGGACCACACTGGCTACCGTTTTTGCCAATACCTACCGTAACAAACCCATAGCAGGCACTACAAAACCTGCTGATAATACTGCGGCTATCACGGTGCACCTGAAAGTGAAGAAAAATGAAATGAAGTACGACCGGAAAATATTTACAGTGGAGGCTGGTAAACCAGTAGAGATTATTTTTGAAAACCCGGACTTCATGCAGCATAACCTCGTGATTACACAACCTGGGGCACTGGAAAAAGTAGGCCGGACAGCTGATAAACTGGCGGAGCATCCCAAAGGGGTAGAAATGAGCTATGTACCGGATATGCCGGAAGTGCTCTTTGCTACTAAACTGGTGGACCCGCAACATAAAGTAAAGCTGCGGTTTACCGCACCTCAAAAGCCGGGCGATTACCCGTTTGTATGCACATTTCCCGGCCACTGGTCTATTATGAATGGCGTGATGAAAGTGATAGCCGGAAAATAACCGGTAGTTTTAGTATGTTGTGGTATCACACGGATAACTGATAAAAAGTAACAGATGAGTATACACGTAAAAACAGGCGTTAGTACCTGGCTATGGACTTCTCCTTTTACCACGGATACGGTCGCATTATTCCCTAAAATTAAATCCATGGGGTATGATGTTGTGGAAATTGCGGTAGAGTATCCCGAACTGATAGCGGGTAAGCAGGTAAAGGAAGCCCTGGATGCCAATGGGCTGGAAGCAGTGGTGTGCGGTGCTTTTGGCCCTACCCGTGATCTGACACATGAAGATCCTGCCGTACATGAAACTTGCTTTACGTATATCCGTCAATGCCTGGATTTGTGTAATACCTGGGGAGCCTCCTTTCTGGCAGGGCCTATGTACGCTGCCGTAGGAAAAGCGAGAATGGTGAGTGCTGAGCAGCGGAAAACGGAGTGGGACAGGGCGGTGACCAACCTGCACAAGGCGTGTATGGAAGCAAAAGCACGGGGATTATCCCTCGCGTTGGAGCCACTCAACCGTTTTGAAACAGACCTGGTTAATACAGCAGCAGATGTGAACCGGCTGATCCGTGATATCAACCATCCGGCAGCAGGTATCATGCTGGACGGATTTCATATGGGGATAGAAGAAAAGAATATGGAGGAGGCGATCGTGGCGGCGGGTAAACGCTTGCTGCATGTGCAGGTCTCTGAAAATGACCGGGGTATCCCCGGCAGCGGACAAACGCAATGGCAGTCACTTAAACAGGGGCTGGAACGGATCAACTATCAGGGCGTGGTAGCGATCGAAAGTTTCACCCCGGCCATAAAAGAACTGGCCGGAGCAGTATGTATCTGGAAAAACCTGGCCGACGATCAGGACCAGTTTGCTATAGAAGGATTCCACTTTTTACAACAACTGTTTAAAAGCTAAGCCATGAGCCATCAAAAAATTAATATCGCCATCGTAGGATTAGGTTTTGGGGCAGAATTCATCCCCATCTATAAAAAACATCCGCATGCCAACCTGGTAGCGATTTGTCAGCGCAATAAAACCAGGCTGGATGCCATCGGGGATGCTTTTGATATCGCCAAAAGATATACAGATTATGATGAGCTGCTGAAAGACCCGGAGATAGATGCCGTACATATCAATACACCGATCCCGGATCATGGCATACAATCCATCAAAGCGCTGAAGGCGGGCAAACATGTGGCATGTACCGTGCCTATGGCTACTACAGTAGCAGAATGTGAGGAGATCGTGCGGCTTACCAAGGCCAGTGGGCTTACCTATATGATGATGGAAACAGTGGTATATGCCCGTGAGTTCCTGTTTATGAAATCACTGTATGAAAAGGGCGAACTGGGTAAGGTGCAGTTTATGAAAGCCAGTCACCAGCAGGATATGGACGGCTGGCCCAATTACTGGCCGGGACTGCCACCTATGCATTATGCTACTCATTGTGTAGGGCCGGTGCTGGGGTTACTGCGCAGTGAAGCAGAATATGTTTCCTGTCTGGGATCAGGTACCATCCGGGAAGAACTGCAGGCACATTATAATTCTCCCTATGCTGTGGAAACCACCCATATCAAATTGCGTAATTCCGACCTGTGCGCGCAGGTATACCGTTCTCTTTTTGATGTGGCCAGGCAATACCGGGAGAGCTTTGAGGTATATGGTTCTAAAAGATCGGTAGAATGGCCGCTGATAGAAGGAGAGGAATTAATCGTACATACGGCGAAGTTACCGGAAACGGATATCCCTGCTAAGGTGGCCTGTCCGGATTTCGCCGAATTATTGCCGGAGTCCATCCGTTCTTTTACTACCAAAGGCGTATATGATGCGGATGAACATCAGCACCTGTCTTTCACCCAGGGAGGCGGGCATGGCGGATCACATCCGCACCTGGTACATCAGTTTGTGAATGCGCTGGTAACAAAGACCGCGCCTTATCCTAATGCGGTACAATCGGCCAATATCACTTGTGTGGGTATCCTGGCACATGAGTCTGCCAGGCAGGGAGGAAAGATCATCTACTTGCCGGAGTTTACCCTGTCTTCTTAAGCGTAATAATTATGAAAAAAAATACCTGCCTGTTTATTCAGGCAGGTATTTTTTTATCATAAATAACCAGTAACTATTGCAGTAATTGGGCGAGCTTATCTTCCAGTGTTTTGCCACGGAGATTTTTAGCGACGATCTTTCCTTCCGGGTTGATCAGGAAATTGGCCGGGATACCTGATACGCCGTACAATTGTGCCGCTTCATTTTTCCAACCTTTCAGGTCAGATACCTGCGGCCACAATAAGCCGTCATCATGAATAGCCTGCATCCAGAATGATTTGCCATTTTCCTGGTCGAGTGAAACGCCCAGGATTTCGAAGTTCTTATCTTTAAATGCTTTGTAGGCAGTTACCACATTAGGGTTTTCTGCCCGGCAGGGACCGCACCAGCTGGCCCAGAAATCAATCAGCACATATTTGCCTCTGAAGTCGGTGAGAGAAACTGGTTTGCCGAGGGTATCATTTTGGGTAAATACTGGCGCCATTACACCAATCGCCGTTTTGCGTTGTGTGTCCAGCATTTTTGCAAAGCGCACCCCTGATTTACTTTCCCGTACTGACTTTGACAGCAACTTAAAAATGGGCTCCACTTTTTCAGGATCAGGGTCGTAACCTGCCCATTCTGATAAAGCATCCAGGCTTACACTTGTTTTAGGATTGGCTTTCATGAACTTCACCAGCACTTTCTGCTGTTCATCTTTAATAGCCTTATTCTCTTCGCGGTATTTCTTTTTAAATTCATCCGTAGCCCTTTCATCAGGAGAGGCCGCATAATAGGCTTTGCTCAGCTCGGCATTCTGTTTGTCTACGTTCGTCAGACTGGCTTTATACTGATTGAAATACTTGTTGGCTACTCCACCGGTCACTTTTGCATGCAGGATAGAGTCCGGTGTAGTAACAATAAGATTACCTTTTTCCAGGTAAAAGGTAAAGCGGTTGGCTGTAAAGGATTTTTCCAGCGTACTGCCGGTAAACAAAAATGCTTTTGCAGGTGCTTCCATTTCACCGGTAAATACAAACTTACCATCCCTGATTTCAGCAGAATCTATGATACGTCCTTTTTCGTTACCGGAGTAGAGGTAGGCTTTAGGGTCTGTATTATTTTTTCCCAATGTACCATTGATGGTGTATTTATCGTCCTGTGCATGGACCAGTTGTGGTAGCACCAGTGCAGCGATGATAGGTAGTCTTTTCATATTGTGATTAAATTGTTTTAAGAATGGTTGGGTTGTTATTATTGCTATTCATCATGTTTCTGACGATAAAGGTTACCGGTAGCTTGTATATCCCAGTCGTAGCTTTTGAAGTATTTAATGATGATTTCATACTTTTTAGCTCTGGCAGGGCTGTTGTCCAGGTATTTTGTTTTGATGTTACTGTAGGATTCCAGTGCCAGCAATTCCAGCCATTCAGCGAAGTCAGATTCAAAAGTGGTAGAACCGGAAGCCGTAATAAAACCACCATTTTTTGCCAGTTCTTCTTTAGCCGCAATCCATTTTTCAAGGTCACCATCATTATCCAACTCTTTATCTAATTTGTCCAATGCCTGACGATTATCGTAAGCTTTACCTGCCAGTGCAAATTCCAGGATAGGTGCTTCCATACGGGCTCCTACCATAATCCCGATGTTACTCCAGATCTGGTGAGCTAATACACTGTCCTGGTAGTAGTGGTTTTCCGGATCCGTGATAGGCAATGCATCTTTCAGGTGGTTGGGCCAGCAGATCACCAGGCGGCTGCGTCCTATCCTTTTAAGCTCAGATGCCCAATAGCCTGCCCCATAGGTTTTTACAAAGAAAAACTCCAGTGGGAAAAAGGTTTTGGCATATTTATCCGATACTCCGGACAACAGTTTTTTGGAATAGATCAATGCACTTTCCCGGTCGGCATCTTCGATCTTACCCACCCCATAGCGGTTGAAAGGATCGGTATCCAGGATGGCATTGGTCACTTCTTTCCAGTTGTTAAAATCCATGCGCACCCATACGTTGTATTTTCCGTACAGTTCTTTCACCATTGGTGCCGCATCAGCAGGGGGCGTGAATTGTTGTACAATCCCTAAGTTGTCGGTGATGCCTGGTGCGGCTTCTTTTTTACAGCTGGTAGACAAAATGCCGGCAGCTGCGAGGAGGAGTATATAGCAATAATTTGTTTTCATGACTGGTTGTTTTTAGATAAAATGATCAGGGATTTAGTGGCATATCCGGGCTGTTGGTTTGTTCCGACAGCGGGATTTGCAGCAGGTAACGTGGATCTCCCTGTTTCAGTTTGTATTCCACCCCATTTTTGTAAAGGTGTGTGAGAGCAGGCTTCCCTAATCTTCTCAGATCAAACCAACGCATGCCACCGTCAAAGGCCATTTCCACACGGCGTTCTTCCAGTACACGTTGCAGGAGTTGTTCGTCATTAAAATCTGCTGATTTAAGCGGGGCATAATCTGTTTTTTTGATCCTTTTCTGCAACAGGTTATTGATGTCTGTGAGCGCTTTATCTTTTTGTTTTAAGCGGGCATATGCTTCTGCACGGGTTACATAAGCCTCGCTTACTTTCATCCCGATGTAGTAAGATGGATTTTCCTGTTTGGCATACATATTATAGATCGTAGTACCGGTTTCAAATCCTTCTGGTGTATTGGTATCCATCAGGGAAGCGAAGATATACTGACGGTAATCCATCTTGTTAGGCCTTTGACATAAAGCCAGGAGTTCAAGAGACGGTTTGAACATATAAGTACCATAATAGAAAATGTTACCATTAGCCTTTCCTCCAACATAAAAAAGCACTTCATTTTTATAATCGGAATCAACGAAGCCAAATGTTCCGGAGAAAGCATAGGAAGGATGATCAGCTTTATCTACAATTGCCTGAATATTATTCATATCAAATAATGGTTTGGCAACGATGATATCAGAAGCGGCGGCGATTGCTTTTTCATAATCTCCCATAAATAAGTGTACCCTTGCTTTGAAGAGCTGCAGGGAGGTAGCATCAAAGCGGAACTTGTTAGTGGTTTTCTTACCTGCCAGCAAGGGGGTAGCAGCATCCAGGTCTGACAGGATCTGCGCCCAAACCTTTTCAACTGGTTCCCTTACATTGTTTTGGGTATTCTGATGCACATCCTTTGCGCTCAGTGGCATAGGTACACCATGCGCTTTGAGGGTGGTGGGAGCGTAAGGTTCTGCATACAGATTTACCAGGTAAAAATAGGAGAAGGCCCGTAATGCAAATGCTTCTCCCTTCACGGTTTCAAACAGGTCTTTTTCGGCAGGTGATGGCGTACGGCTGGCAAATTCATCCAGTACGGTATTGGCACAGTAGATGGATTTATACAATTGCCCCCAGTACGGGTCTTCTTCCACACCATCCAGTTGTTTGGTTTCAGACCAGGCAAACCAGGGCTCATTGGCTTTCTCAGGAGTCCGGGTGCTACTCAGGTTGGCATATACATTGTCGGTCATCAGGTCGGTTTTCATAAAGAAATCCGTTTTAGGATAACCACCCATTAATACAGATTCATAATCGCTGATGCTCACTGGTATCATACTGTTCACCGGTTTGATATCGAGCAGTTTATTGCAGCTGCTGACAGTGATGGCCAGCAGAAGTATACTAGTGATGATGTTTATTTTTTTCATAAAATAATCCCCGTTTAGAACTGAAGTGATAAGGAAAAAGAGTAGGAGCGAGGCACCGGCAGATAAGTGTTTCCAAAGGAAACGTTGGCCGAGTTGGTAGCACTGTATCTCATAACAGCGCCGGTGGCTTCCGGATCCTGTCCTTTCAGCTGGCTGTTTTTCCATACATGCAGGTTATTACCCTGGAGCATGAAGCGGATATTCTGAATGCCTTTCTGACGCATTTTTGCATTGTAGAGGTCATAGCTGAGAGATACGTTTTGCAGGCGTACAAAATCACCTTTTACGGTTCTCAGGTCGCTGTTGTCATACATCTTTGCATTGTAAGGGCTGCTGCCGGTTACTGCCAGGTCCCATGGATCTGATTCCAGTACGGGAACATTGGTATGCAGTTCATCACCTGGTTCGCGCCACCTGCTGGCCCATTCTTTAGACATATTGGCTGTAGCTTCGGGGAAGCCGAATGCATAACCCTGTGAGAGGTTTCTTAACCGGATCACGTTCCCAAAGCTCCCTACCAGCATGGCGGAAAGGGTAAACTTCTTATAGGAGAACGTATTGGTAAATCCACCCTGTACCAAAGGCATGGTAGTACCGGAGTATACCAGTCCATCCAGTGATTTCATACCATATAGTACGGTTTCACCTGGTTTATTGGTGTAGAAAGTAGCGCGGCCGTCTTTATTCAAACCGGCAAACTGATAAGACCATAAGCCATTGATGGGCTTACCGATCACGGCGGAGGCTGCGTAGTTGGTACGTTGTGCATCCGTGAGGGAGTTGACGGTAGGGAGGGAGTACACATCCAGTACCTCGTTTTTGTTATAGCCTACATTAATGTTGGTGGTCCATCTGAACACTTTGTTATCTATGTTAATGGAATTCAGTGAAAATTCCACCCCGCTATTTTTCATGGAGGCCCAGTTGACCTGAACGGTATTAAACCCGGATACCTGTGATACGCGTTTGCTACCTAAGAGATCCATCCCTTTTTTGCTGTAGTATTCAATGGTACCGGTGAGTCTACGTTTCCACAATCCTATTTCGAGGGCCAGGTTGGTGGTGTAGTTCATTTCCCATTTCAGGTTAGGATTTTTAGGCGCAGTGATGACCAGGTAACCTTCTTTGTTGATGACGTCGGTAGTGCCTATTGTAGCTACCAGATCAGAGTAGGCCTGAGAGGCTACATTTCCCTGGCTGCCATAGGAAGCACGGAGGGTGAGGTAGCTTAACCAGTCTTTATTGGCAAAGAAATTTTCTTCTTTTAATTGGTAGTTCAGGCCCACTGCCCATAATGGCTGGAACAGCTGGTTGGTTTTTAGACCAAAGCGGTTGGACCCATCCGTACGTGCGTTGAAGCTAACGGTATAGCGGTTTTTATAGGTATAGCCGGTAGTACCAAAGTAAGACACTGCTGCGGTTTCGTTCAGGCTCTGGCGCCAGTAAGGCACACCCAGATATTCCATGAGCGCAAACTGTGGTACCTGCTGATGGCCACGGTCGTGCACATAGCCATATATCTCAGTGGTTTCATCTTCAAACCGGGATTTCCGTATTTCCTGGCCAGCCATCACATCAAAGCGATGATCTGCATTGATCACGGGCATCCAGGATACCTGGTTACGGAGTGTAATAGAATTGTTGTTGATGGATTTCCCTTTGCGGTAACCACCATCTGTCCATAAGTTCACCGCTACATAATCCACGGTCGTAAAGATGTCTTTCTTCCGTTGTTTTACAAAGTAGCTGTTTTCTGTTGCCACATCTTCTTCAGAAGTATGTTGGTTGGCAAAGGAGAACAAGCTGGTAAACATAAGAGAGCGCAATGGTTTCCATTCTACGTCTACGGTACCACGTATGCCGAAGTTTCTGGAGTTACGCCATCCAAATTCCCGGTTCTCCATGAAGTTGTATTTTTCACCGGTGTAGTAGAGGTGGTTGTAATTGCCGTTTTCATCAAAAGCATTTTGTGCCCTTGTAGTATAGATAGACCATTCAAAAGGGTTTTCGCGGGAGTCTGTAGCAAAGAAGCTCTTATTATCACGCATGTTTACATCCAGCATACCACCTACCCGGAGGGTGTTAGCTATTTTGGTATATACTTTAGCGGAGCCGGTATATGTTTTTTGTCCTGTTTTTAATGCCGTAGCCTGTTCGTCCATGTAGCTGCCGGAGAGGTAGAAGGTTGTTTTTTCATTCCCTCCTGAGATGTTCAGGTTTTGGCGGTGGGTAACGGCGTTACGGAACAGGTATTGGAACCAGTCGGTATTTACATTTTCGAGCTGGTTTACTTTCTTTTCGAAGTCGGCCCAGGACATTTTACGGTCATGTACGTCAATGAAGTAACGTTCAAAATCGGAAGCGGTACCATATTGGCCTGTTCTGGGAGAGGTAGCATTTAAAATTCCTCTGCGGATCATTTCCAGGTTTACGTCTGTTCTTTCCCGGGAGTCCATCATATAGGCATCTTCAATACGGGGGCGCATGCCCACCGTTACGAAGCTGGTAAAGTTCATCCTGGTTTTACCGGCAGTCCCTTTTTTGGAGGTGAGCACGATTACACCATTCGCTGCTTTAGTACCATAGATAGCAGTAGCCGCCGCATCTTTCAATACGTTGATACTTTCAATATCTTCCACGTTGATCCCGCCGATACCGGAAGCGATCAGGTTCCTGTTGTTCATGATATCATCTACAGAAGCATTGATAGGATCATCGAGGATGATACCATCCACTACCCACAAAGGCTGTACGTTGCCACTGAGGGTAGATGTACCCCGGATCCTGATCTGTGGTACTGCACCCGGCGCACCGGAAGTACTCATCACCGTCATCCCCGGCACCTGGCCCTGTAATAATTTGTCGATATTAGGTTGGTTGATGTTTTTGAGGTTGTCCATGTTGACAGACGTGATGGAAGCTGTTAAGCTGCGGCGTTCTATTTTCTGGTAACCGGTTACTACTACTTCATTTACGCTACGGTCTTCCGGTTTCATGCGTATGTTGAGCGTAGCCAGGCCGGTCAGCTTTTCTTCATGACTTTTATAGCCTATAAAAGAAAACACCAGGGTGGCATTAGGCGTAGGAACATTCAGGTAAAAGATACCTTCTTCGTTGGTAACGGTACCAATTTGTGTACCCTTTACTTTCACACTTACCCCGATCAGGGGCATTCCCTGCGCGTCCAGCACCTTTCCGCGGATGTTGGTTTGTACTACGGTAGCTTCCATTTCAACAACGCTGGCAGCCGTCTTTTTAGGCTTGATGAGGATGGTGTTATTATCCTCAATGCTGTAGGTGAGTGGTTGATTGCTGACCAGTTGATCGAGCGCTTCTTTCAGTGGCGTTTCTTTAAACTGTGTGGTAACCGTACGGGTATTCCTGAGCATTTCATTGCTGTAGAGGAACTGGAAGCCCGTTTGTTTCCGGATTTCTTCAAACACCCGTTGTACGGGTACATTGGTTTCAGAAAGGGTTACCTTTTGCGGGTATACCCTGGCGCTTACTTGGAGGCACACAACAAGCAGCAGCATCCCTGTGATCTTCATAAACAAAAAAGATTTTTTAAGATTCCTGTTGGCAACCATGCTGATGGTGGGAGCTGGTCTGGTTTTTACGGTTGATAATGGTATGCAATAAGGGAAAATACCCCTTTTGGAGTATAGAGATTCTCTCATATCTTCGTGTTGTTTGGATTTACGATTAGTTGGTTTGATAAAATCATAGCTAAAGTCTGGTGTTGGATCCTACTCTTAACCAGGCTTGATGAATCCGAATGTTACCGGGAACGCTCCAACGTTTCCGGTTTTTTTCAGTTTTGTTTTTCCAGTTATTTAAAAATCAGTCATATGCCGGTCCTCCCGTACCGGTGTTTATTTATTTTAAAACCAGGATAATATCTTTTTCACCTGCGCCGGGTGCGGTAGCCTTCTGAATACGGAAGCGGGCATCCCCGGTAGCTTCCAGCATCGCGATCACTTTTGACAGTGGGCTGCTGCGTTTAATTCCGCCGGTGTAGTGTACTTCCGGTATTTTACCTTCATACTTTACATCTATATCGTACCATCTTTCCAGCTGGTGCATAATATCCGCGATGTTGGTGTTATCCAGCTGGAACAGGCCATTTTTCCAGGCCACGGCATCCGCAGCAGATACGGTTGTAACCGGAATGGTGCCAGTACCGGAAACCACCGATTGCTGTCCGGGTTTGAGTACTACGCTGGCAGCGGGCTGTTGCGCCGCCGCAGGCAGGCTCACCCTTACACTTCCTTGCAGCAGGGTGGTTTTAGTATTAGATTCATTTTCGTAGGCATTGATATTGAACTGTGTGCCCAGCACTTCTACCAGTTGGTTGCCACCCCATACCCGGAAGGGCATATCGGTATTTTTAGCCACTTCAAAATAGGCTTCGCCGGTGAGTACCACGGTCCTGTCTTTGCCGGTAAAAGCGGTGGGGAATTTCAAGGAAGAAGCCGCGTTCAGCCATACTTTGGTACCATCCGGGAGGGTAAGCCTGAATTGGCCGCCTCTGGGAGTCGTGAGTGTATTAAAGCTCACTTCGGTTTGTGTGCTTTGGGGGCTGTATTGTAACTGCCCGCCTTGCTGGCTGATGGCGGTATTTCCTTGTTTGATCACCTGGTGGCCGGTGCTGTCGAGCACGATAGCCGCGCCATTGGCAAGCGTGAGTACTGCTTTCTCTGTACCGGGGGCCACATCTGCAGCAGGTATACTGGCTATAGGAGCTGGTGTTTGCGGACGCAGCAGATAAGCAGCTGCTCCCAGCAGCAGAATAATAGCCGCTGCTGCCGCCCACCAGCGGTATCGTATTATTGCCGGGCGGGAGTTGGTAGCGGGTTGTGGTACTGCTTCCATTACTGGTTGGTGCGCTGTAATCGCCTTAACAGCCGCCTGTATAGCCGCTTCCGGCATTTGTGTTTTGCCGGGAGCTTGCAGGAAGAGCTGATCTATCAGTGCGGTCAGCTGCTCCTGGTAAGCCGGATCGGCCGTGAGCTCACTGAATGCGGCCATTTCTTCAGGCGTAGCGTTGCCATTGGTGTATTGCGTAAATAAATATGCCAGTCTCGATTGATTCATGACGCTAAGGAGGAAAAAATGGTTGGTGGTATCTTCCCTGTATATAAAGATCCCGGCCGGCGTATTTTGGGGGGGTAGATAAGAAAAAAATTATTTCAGGGCAGTGAGTGCATAGATAAAAAGGGCGCCAGTCCCTACCAGGCGGGGATCTTGCTCTTGCATCCAGGTACGGATATTTTTGATAGCCATAGCCAGGTGTTCTTTTACGGTATCGGGTTTGATCTGCATGATCCTGGCTACTTCTTCCCGTTTCAGCCCTTCTTCTTTACTGAGGCGCCAGGCCATTTGCTGCCGGGGAGGAAGCTGGCTAATGGCTTTGTTGAGCAAAGCGTGGTAGTTGCGGGAGTGGACCCATTCATCCGTTTCATGGGTAATATCCTGGAGGTGGCCCAGTTCATACAACAGGCTCTTGGCACGGGCGCTGCGCCGAAGTGCTTTAAAGGCATCATTGCGGGCTACAATAAATAACCAGGACTCAAAATCCTCGATAGCTGCCAGGGTGGTTCTTTTTGTCCATACTTTCAGGAATACTTCCTGCACCAGCTCTTCCGCCACAGTTTCAGAGTGGGTAAGTAGGAGTGCTACTTCATAAATTTTACGGTGATGGTGTCTGAAAAGTGTGGCAAAGGCAGTTTCTTCCCCATTAATCACACGGGCAATTAACTCCTGCTCATTATATAGATCCCCCTGCATCAGTAAACAAATAGCCCTTTCACTTAAATAGTTGATTCCGGTTGGTTTTTATCGGCGCAAAGGTACCGAAAAATAGTAAGATGCCATCAGCGCTTTACCTGCCCTTTGGCGGGGAGTTGCTGCTGCTACAGAAAAATGCTGTTCAAATCCGGACACCAGCGGTCGTGAAAACGGACAGTTTGGGTGTGGGAAATAGTTTAATTTCATTGATTATCAGGGATATAATAAGGTGGCACTTTCTTGGTACAGGGTCTACAGTAACCAGGATCATTTCAAAAAAGGGCATCCATGTTTAAGCATTACCTTCAGCACGCTTTCCGGCATATCCGTCGTAATCTGAGTTATACCTTCCTGAATATTTTCGGGCTTACGCTAAGTATAGCTTCCTGCCTGATCATTTTTCTTGTAGTACGTAATGAGCTGGGCTATGATACATTTCATCGTAAGGCTAACCGTACTTACCGGGTAACAATGAATGCGCTGGATTTTAATCCCAGTGTGTCATTTGGCATTGTTCCGGCGATGCGGAATGATTTTCCGGAACTGGAAGAAGTGTCTCAGTACTGGCACCAGGGAGATGGGTTATTGAAAGTAGGGAATGTCCGTTATAAAGAACGTAACTATGCGCTTGCGGATCCGCAGTTTTTAAAGATTTTCGATTACCAGTGGCTGGCAGGTGATGCCCGTACTGCTCTGGTAGAGCCTAATACGGTGATCCTCACACAAAGCATTGCCCGGAAATATTTTGGTGACAAGGACCCGCTGGGACAGGTAATCAGCTGGGACAACCGGTTTGATCTGAAAGTAACCGGGCTGATCAAAGATGTTCCCGGCAATACCAGTATGCCCTTTGATTTCCTGATATCCTTTGAAACGGTGAAGCCGGATCTGAAAGCGCCGATGGCAGAGTTTTATGCTATTGGAGGCGGTAATGCCTTTATTGTGCTGCCGGAAAATTATACAGTGCAGCAGCTGGAAAGAAAAATGCCTGCATTTATAGAAAAGAACTGGGGGCCTCAAATTGCGGCGGGGGCCAAGCTGCCTTTACAGCCACTGACGGATATACATTTTGATCAGCGTTACCTGGACCAGGGTGGCATCCCCACTACTTCCCGGAGTACTTACTGGGGCTTAGGCATTGTAGCGGTCTTTATCCTCATTACCGCCTGTATCAACTTTATCAATATGGCTACCGCCCAGGCTACCAGACGCTCCAAAGAGGTAGGCGTCCGGAAAGTAATGGGGGCTAACCGTTTGCAGCTGATCCGGCAATTTCTGGGGGAAACAGCGGTGCTGGTACTGATAGCGCTGGCGCTGGGTATTGCCGCGGCGATTGCTTTCCTGCCGGTAGCAGGCAGGTGGCTGGATGTAAAGATCAGTGCGGCGGAGCTGGCAACACCCTCCGTAATAGGACTGATGATCGGGATGACCTTGCTGGTGATCCTGCTGGCAGGATTGTATCCAGCCTTTGTACAATCTGCTTTCCGTCCTGTTATCTCCCTCAAGGGGAAAAGTGGTACTACTTCCCGGGGATTGACCCTTCGTAAATCACTGGTATTTATTCAGTTTGCCATCTCCCAGATATTGATAGTAGGCACGCTGGTAGTAGCCAGCCAGATGGATTACCTCAAAAACCAGGACC
The DNA here is from genome assembly GCF_040567655.1 of Chitinophaga sp. H8. Taxonomy (NCBI): domain Bacteria; kingdom Pseudomonadati; phylum Bacteroidota; class Chitinophagia; order Chitinophagales; family Chitinophagaceae; genus Chitinophaga; species Chitinophaga defluvii. Next base: position 1,636,680 of record NZ_JBEXAC010000001.1, read on the forward strand.
TGGGATTTAATAAAGCAGCCGTTGTTTCATTTCCGGTGCCAGACAGTGCCAGGCAGGAAGTGATCCGGCAACAGTTGTTGCAGGATCCCGGTGTGCAGGCATTCAGTTTTTCGTCTTCCCCACCAGTGTATAGTTTTTCATTTACTGATTTTAGGTCGCCGGAAAACGGGATGACACAAGGGGATGTCACGGAGGTGAAATACATTGATGAGCAGTATACGGATATGTTTGGGTTGAAGATGCTGGCAGGGGAAAAGATCACCAGGCAGCATACAGGCGATACCATCCGTAATGCGGTGATCAATGAAGCGATGATGCACAAACTGAATATTTTTGACCCTTCAGTAGCGGTGGGCAAACACGTGCTGCTGATTAACGACCGGTATAACATCATTGGCGTGGTACAGGATTTTCAGAGTGAGTCCAGGCATAAAAAGATCAGACCCTGTATATTAATTTACCGGCCAGGTGCATTTTTTATGGCGAGTGTACGGGTAGATATGAGCAATATGCATGCTACCATGGATCGTATTGGTAAAACGTGGTCCGGTTTATTTCCGGAGGAGCTGTTTGCGTATGAATTTATGGACGATCGTATTGCAGCGATGTATAAACAGGATGCGAAAACCTATACCGCATTTAAATTGTTTTCTTCCCTGGCTATTCTGATAGGCTGCCTGGGATTGTATGGCCTGGTAGCTTTTGCCGCTGTACAGCGTACCAAGGAAGTAGGCATCCGTAAAGTATTGGGGGCGTCTGTACTGGATATTGTAGTATTGTTTTCTAAAGAATTTATCCTGCTTATTATTGTTGCTTTTTGTATAGCCGCACCGGTAGCATATTATGTTATGCAGCACTGGTTGGGCAACTTTGCCTACCAGGTACATTTAGGCGGAGGGATTTTCCTGGTGGCCATTGCAGCTTCTTTCGTCATTGCCGGTATTACCATTGCTTATCAGTCGCTCAAAGCGGGACTGGCCAATCCTGTTAACAGTTTAAGAATAGAATAAGCAGCTGTTCCTAAAACATCCTATATGCTAAAAAATTATTTTATAGTTGCCTGGCGCAACCTGTTCAGAAACAAAGTATATTCTGCCGTGAACATTATCGGGCTGGCTACCGGTATGACAGTAGCCTTGCTCATTGGTTTGTGGATATGGGATGAACTTACTTTTAATAAACGGTATCCCCATTATGATCAGCTGGCCCAGGTATTGATCACCCAAAAATTTAATGGAGAAACGGGAACAGGACCTATTAACTCGATCCCTGCTATTACTGAATTACGGAATAAGTATGGAGGCGACTTTAAACACGTAGCCCTTGTTTCGTTTAATAATGACCGTATCATGGCAGCAGGGGAGGTGAAACTCACGGCTAAAGGGATGTGGGCAGAACCTGCTTTTCCGGAGATGCTGACGTTGAAGATGTTAGCAGGTAAGCAAACAGCCTTGGAGGATCCTTCTTCCATATTACTCTCTCATAGTTTGGCGACTGCTTTATTTGGTAAAGAAGATCCTATGAATAAGCTGGTGAAGATGGATAATCATATTGATCTGAAAGTAGCCGGGGTATATGAGGATTTGCCTCCTAATGGATCTTTTAATGATACCAAATTTCTGGTGGCATGGGATAAGTATAAGGCTACGGAAAAATGGGTGGATTACGCACAAAAGGAATGGGATAATCATGGTTTCCTGGCATTTGTGCAATTGAATGAGCATGTGGACATTGACCGGGTAAATGCGCAGATCAGGGATCTTGCCAAACCTCACGTCACTTCCGGCAATGAGGAATTACAATTACATCCGATGCGCCAGTGGCATTTGTACGGCGAATTCAGGAATGGTAAGGTGGTAGGTGGCCGTATCCAGTTTGTATGGCTTTTTGGCACCATTGGTGTGTTTGTGTTGTTGCTGGCCTGTATCAATTTTATGAATCTTTCTACCGCACGCAGTGAAAAGCGGAGCAAGGAAGTGGGGATCCGCAAAGCAGTAGGTGCGCAGCGAGGGCAACTGATCCGGCAGCTGCTCAGTGAATCTCTGCTGATGGCAGGGCTAAGTTTTTTATTAGCGATCGTATTGTTGCAGTTAGTACTGCCTTTCTTTAATACGCTGGCAGATAAACAGATCCATGTGCCCTGGCTGCATCCTATGTTCTGGTTGCTTACGCTGGGGTTTACCTTGTTTACCGGCTTTATAGCCGGGAGTTATCCTGCGTTTTATTTATCCGGGTTTAAGCCGGTGAAAGTATTGAAAGGTACGTTCCGGGCAGGGCGTTATGCCACGTTGCCCAGAAAGGTATTGGTAGTGACCCAGTTTACAGTATCTGTTACTTTGATCATCGGCACATTGATTGTATACCGGCAAATACAATATGCAAAGAACCGCCCGGTAGGATACACCCGGGAGGGCCTGATCACTATAGAAATGAATACGCCGGAAATAACCGGCCGTTATAATGCATTGCGGGAGGAATTACTGGCCACCGGTGCGGTAGCCGATATGGGGGAATCATCCAGTAAGTCGACCGGCATTGAAAACACCAATACGGGTTTTAGCTGGGAAGGCTTGCCTCCGGGAGCAACACCCAACTTTGCTACCGTATCCGTGACGCATGATTATGGTAACACTATTGGCTGGCAGATAAAAGAGGGGCGCGATTTTTCCAGGAGCTTTCCAACAGATTCCGGCGGTTTTCTCCTCAATGAAGCTGCTGTAAAGCTTATCGGGATGAAAGAGCCTATAGGAAAGATCATTTCCTGGAATGGAAAACCACATACAGTGCTGGGCATAGTAAAGAATGTGGTCATGGAATCGCCTTACCAGCCGGTTTATCCACTCATTTATAACCTGGATTATAGCTATCTAATGTATATCACCATACGGATCAATCCGGTGATGCCTGTGAGAGAGGCATTGGCTAAGATAACGCCGGTATTTACCAGGAACAACCCTGGCAGTCCGTTTGTATACCAGTTTACCGATCAGGAATACGCCGCCAAGTTCAGCGATGAAGAGCGTATCGGGCGGCTGGCGGCTGTATTTGCGGCGCTGGCGATCTTTATTTCCTGTCTGGGATTATCGGGGCTGGCCTCATTTGTAGCAGAGCAACGTACCCGCGAAATAGGGGTGCGTAAAGTATTGGGAGCATCTGTTTTCAGTTTATGGAAATTATTATCGAGAGACTTTATCGTGCTGGTGCTCGTAGCGGTGGTGATTGCTACACCGGTAGCCTGGCATTTCCTGACGCAGTGGCTGCAAAAATATGAATACCGGGCACCGGTTTCCTGGTGGATCTTTGCGTTGGCTGGGTTGAGTGCACTACTCATCACTTTGGCTACCGTGAGCTATCAGGCTATCAGGGCGGCACGCATGAATCCTGTCAAAAGCCTGCATACAAACTGACGGGCAGGAGTATTTAGGAATACCTGTTATGCAGGTGTACGCAGGAAGGCGATCGGATAGTGGGCGCTGAATACTTGCGGTGGTTTGCACAGCTTTATTTATGTAATTCCGGATTGGCTTTTTTCTGAAAACTATAGATCAGGTAAAATAGCGCGGGAAGGATAAAAATACTGCCAAGCAGCAATGCCAGTGCCAGCGCTTCGATGGTTTTATCCTGCCCCCGGTGTTCCAGTAAGGAGAGATACCCGCCGTTTTTAAGTAATACGATATTGGGAAAATGCCGGAAGGTAGTGGTAAACAGGATCATGGTTACCTGGAATCCGGCCAGTACCCGCAGAATACGTGTTTTGCCCTTGTATAGCAGGTACCACATCAGGATCAGGGAAAGCGTAGCTGCTACGATAGCCAATACCCCCCAGGTATTACCGAACACCCATTGTGTTAAAGGAATGCCTTCCGCATAGGCCGCTATAAATACCAGTGCCCCACAGATCACCGCAGCAATATTCGTGTTTTTTGTTTTGCTGATAAACCGCTGCCGGTCTGTTTCATTATCCGTTTCTCCAATCAGGTATACTGCCGCCAGGAAACCACAGATCGCTACGGTAAAGCACCCTACAGATACAGAGAACCAGTTGAGCCAGCTGAATATGTAGGCCGACAGAAAATCCGAGGCCTGCGTATCAATATGCCCCGACACCGCACTGCCTGCAATGATACCGAGGAAAAGCGGTGTGATAAGACTGGAGTATTGGAAGATCTTGTTGTATAACACCTGCATTTCATCCGCCACGGCATCATAATGCCGGAAGGTGAAGGCCGTACCCCGCGCAATGATACCCAGGAGCATGATCACCAAAGGGATATGCAGGTGTACAGACATGGTGGTATAAATAGCCGGGAATCCTACAAAGAGGATCACGATGGTAATGATCAGCCACATATGATTGGCCTCCCAGATAGGCCCGATAGCACGATACATGGTACGACGGGTTTTGCTCCTGTTTTTCCGGGAAGTGAACAATTCAATAATACCCGCACCAAAATCGGCCCCACCTAACAACAGATAAAATAAAATGGCTGCCCAGAGATAAGCAATTACAACGTATAACATAACCTTAGCCTTTTATTTGTGAAGGATCAGCAGGTAAATCGTATAATTTTCCTACCATTTTTATCTGCCGGTATAACATAAAGATCACGATAATAGAAAGGGACACATACACGGCGGTAAACAGATAAAAAGAGTAGATGATACCAGGCATGGGTGTTACGGCATCGGCTGTGCGCATTACATTGTGAATGATCCAGGGCTGGCGTCCTACCTCGGTTACCGTCCACCCGGCTTCTACCGCAATAAATCCCATCGGTGTGGCGATGACAAACAGTTTGAGCAGCCACCTGCTGTCCAGCCACCGTTTACGTTTCCATAATGCCAGAAAATAAAGCAGCGCAATACCCATCATGGCCATACCCAAACCTACCATTACCTGGAAAGCATAATGGGTAACGGCAACGGGTGGATGATTTTCGGGTGGAGTGCTATCCAGGCCTTTTACTTCCGCATTAAAATCGTTGTGCGCCATGAAGCTCAGCAAGCCGGGGATTTTGAGTGCGTATTTTACAGTTTGTGTTTTTTCGTCGGGGATACCACCGATAATGAGCGGGGCCGCTTTTTCCGTATGGAAATGGGCTTCCATGGCCGCCAGTTTTGCCGGTTGCCGTTTGGCCACATCCTTAGCAGAAATATCACCACTCAACGGCTGTAAGATAGCCGCCACGGTACCAAAAACCGCTGCTATTTTAAAGGCTTTGCTGTGAAATGGTACATTTTTCCCTTTCAGGATCATGAGCGCATGAACACCAGCTACTGCAAACCCGGTAGCTACAAAAGCCGCTACAGACATATGTAAAGCCTGTGAAAACCAGGCATCATTAAACATGGCTTTAATGGGATCAATATTGGTATATTCTCCATTGATATAATCGAAACCGGTAGGGCTGTTCATCCATGCATTGGCCGCCACCACCAGGATACCGGAGATCAGCCCGCTGATACCTACGATTACCCCCGTAACCCAATGAAACCAGCGGTTGAACCGGTCCCACCCGTACAGGAAAAAGCCCAGTGCAATGGCCTCAATAAAAAAAGCCGTGCCTTCCAGGGAAAAAGGCATACCGAAGATAGGACCGGCATGCTTCATGAATTCCGGCCATAATAGTCCCAGTTCAAAAGACAAAACAGTGCCGGATACCGCGCCGGTAGCGAAGAAGATAGCTACTCCTTTGCTCCATGCTTTAGTAATATTTTTATAGACAGGATTGTTTGTTTTGAGGTAATAATAGTGGGAAACTGCCATGAAAAAAGGCATCACCATTCCAATACACGAAAAAATAATGTGAAAGCCCAGGGACAACGCCATTTGAGATCTGGCAGCGAGAAAATCATCCATAGCAGTTTAGCGTTTATATAAATAAACCGGCAAGATTGCACGAAAATAACAAGCGTTTGTGTGCTTGTTATTTTCGGGTACAAAACTAAGGCTTAATTACTATGCAACCTGCAGGAATGGTTTATTTATTTTCGCTTCTTTTTGCTTAAGGGCGTGATTTCCACTTTACGGAATTCTACCTCTGAACCCTCAGCCTGTAAGGCTATACTGCCTTTGCTGGCGGTACAGTTGGTACCGTGGTTAACAAGTTGTCCATTGATCCATACTTTTATTTCATTCCCCCGGCATTCCAGTTTCATCGTATTCCATTCACCTACCGGATTTTCTGAATTATCGGTCAGATTAAGGATGCGGCGGCCTTTACCTTCCGTGGTACCCCAGTTTTCTTTGGGTCCCCGGCGTTTTTCCATATCAGGTACCGCAATATCTTCACCAATACACCAGAAATCACCGGCATTCTCATGCATCAGTTGCGCTTCGATAGACTTTGGAAACATGGCATATAATACCCGGGGAGTAGAAGCATGCACCAATACCCCGCAATTACCCGGTTTGGCAGCAAAACGGTATTGTACTTCCAGTTGGTAATTTTCATAGGTAGAATCCGTGATCAGGTGCCCCTGCGGGTCGGCCAGGCTAACAAGCAGCCCATTGCGGATAATAAAAGGGGCCTTTACGGAAGTGTCCTTATCCATTGCAGGTACATCCATATGCCAGCCGCTAAAGTCTTTAAAATTAAAAAGGCTGTAGGATTGTGCATGTGCGGCCGCACCAGCGCAAAAAAGAAGGGCAGTAAGTAAAAAGTGCTTTTTCATACGGGACAATATAATATAAGTGATTAGCAAAGATGAATGATTAACTTTAAGGTTGCAATAATTCCACGATGAAAAAAAATATTTTATGGATTTTCCTGTTGCTGGCCACTGCCGGTAATAGCCAGACAACGCCCATCATCAGTACAGATACGGCATCCACCTTTACTAATCCGCTGCTTGTAGTAGGGCCGGATCCCTGGGTAATCAGCAAAGATGGCTTTTATTATTACCTGCATACTACCGGCAACAGTATCGTTATCCGGAAAACAAAGACGATGACCGCATTGAAATCTGCGCAACCGGTGGTAGCCTGGCAACCAACACCAGGCAGTGCCAACTCAAAAAATATATGGGCTCCGGAGTTACACTACCTGAATAAAAAATGGTATCTCTATTATACGGCGGGTGCTACCGCCAACCTGGCTACCCAGCGCACCTACGTGCTGGAAAATGCAGCTGCGGATCCTACCACCGGCAGCTGGACAGACAAAGGCCAGATAGGGGATACGGCGGCTAACTTCTTTGCTATTGATGGTACAGTACTTGAATACAAAGGCAAAAACTATTTTATCTGGAGCGGACATATCTCGGCTACGGACAATACCCAACGTTTATATATTGCCCGTATGGCTGATCCCTGGACACTTGCCACGCCACGGGTAGAAATATCTGCACCAACATATGCCTGGGAGAAAATAGGTACCCCCAACGTAAATGAAGGGCCGGAAATTCTGCAAAACGCGAAGAAAGCGGTATTCCTGATCTATTCTGCCAGTGGCTGCTGGACGGATGATTATGCACTTGCACAGCTCAGGCTGAAAAAGAAAGGAGACCCCTTACAGCCTTCTCATTGGGAAAAAGCACCGCTGCCTGTATTCAGCAAAAGCCCTGAAAATAGCGCTTTTGGCCCGGGACATAATGGTTTTTTTAAATCACCGGATGGTAAGGAGGACTGGATCATCTATCATGCCAATCCATCCGCAGGGCAAGGATGTGGGAATGCCCGCAGCCCGAGGATACAACGTATCACCTGGAGAGCAGATGGTACCCCCGATTTTGGGGTGCCATTACCACTGGACAAGCGGATTAAGAAACCATCAGGGGAATGAGGTCATAGCTGGCAGCGTATACCCATTACTGTAGGGAACTGTTACTTTTTTAACAGGTATCCTGCTTTTACAATCATATTGCTCCAGGATCAGGTCGTATAGCTGTTTGCCGTTTTTCTCAAAGCGGTATTTGTTTTCATAACACCGGTTACTTGTTTCGCCGCTGCCGTCTTCATACTCATAGCTAACTGGGATATGGATTAAGGGTTTGAGCTTTCCATCCCCGAAGCCGATAATATCTGCCCATACGTGGCTTTCTCCCATATGGGTAAGTCCGCCATGCAGCACCACGCCCATTTGGGCATCACCGGTACGGACCAGTTTAACAAAGTGGCCGGGGTAACCAAACCTGCCGCCACCGCCAGCATTTAGTACGGCATCCTGCAATTGCCAGCTGTTGTTCTGTTTACTGAAAAGCAATACATCACACCAGCCGGAGGAAGCGCCAAATTCAGGCCCGCGGTTGGCCATTACAGCGATACAGTAGGTGGTTTTGTCATCTTTGAAAAAACGGAGTGTATCCAGGGTACGTTCGATGCTGTCTTTTTCATTGCCAATTTTAACTTCCAGCGAAACGGTGTCATACACAGGTTGAGCCAGTTGTAATGCCAGCGCAGGGGTAAAGTCGGGCTGCTCAGGAAGTTTCAGACTCCAGTTGTCTGCCGGGCGGGTACTGCTGATCAGTTTGATACCCGCAATTTTCCAGCCATCGTCTTTCTTTTGCAGCTGAAACTGCTGTACAAAAGTACCGCTACCATTCGTGGTATCTGCTACAAATACGGTAGCGGTGATATTCACGGGTGTTTGTCCAAACACTTTGGGAGGAGGCTCCATGTGCAGCATTTTGGTAGCAGTAATACCACCATACATATTCTTATGGGAAAACTGGGCCGCCGTACCCCATCGTCCTCCGGTGCAATAGTTATAGGCTTTGTTGTATTGCTGCTGGCCCAGGGCGGTGATAAACGCGGTAACCACTTCGGCCGGCATCAGTGGAACTGCTACTGCCGGCATGTCTGCTGCAGCAGAGGTAAGTGCCTGCCCATTGTTAAGATTGTTTTGCGGATAATAAGTAATGGTCCGCACGATGGCCAGTTGCACTTTGCCCGCTTCCAGCTGTGTTTGTTTTAGCCAGTTGCCGGGAGTGTCATACTCATACTGATAAGTGCGCAGCAGGGCTCTTCCCTTATCGGTGCTGGTCATGGCGCTGATATCTCCCTGTTTATTTAACTCCAGGGTAGTAAAAAGAGTATTGTCCGCAGCGCCTTTATATACTGTCTTTGATTTATACAGCTGGCCTTTGGTGTCAAACTCATTGGTAAACAGGATATCGTTATCTGCACTTACCGTATGCTGTTCGGCTATTTCTCCTTTTTTATCGTATTTAAAGGTAGTTTGGGTGACTTCTTTTTCAGGATAAGTGGTCTGGGTATTTTGTATGACCATGCCATGTTGATCATAGCGGAGTTTTTCCCGTTGTACCACCTGATGTTTATTTTCCTCATAGTAACCATAAGTAACGATTTCGGTGATATGGTCATTATTGTCATACAGGAATACCTTTTTCTGAAATCCGGTGATACTATCGATCCGGTTATTGGAATAAAAATACCAGCTGTCATCTGTGTTTTTTTCCAGGTTACTGTAATTGCTTCTTCTCAGCAACACCCCTGCGGATGAATAGTCGCTTTCGGTACAATAAACCGTAGCTGCTTGCTGCCCGTTTTTGTCATAACTGTAGGTGCACGCTTTTACTGATTTTACAGGACCTCTTAATGACCAGTCTTTCAGTGTAAGGGAACCCCGGACAGCCAGGTGTTGTTTGCTGATGTTGTCATTAATACCCTGGGCATGGAGATGGAAGGATAACAAACAAAGGGCAGCAGGTAATACCAGTTTATTCATTAATAGATACATATTTAAACGGGCTCAAATATAAGGCTTTAACAAACCCTTTTTTTCTTTGCATTAAAAAGTTACTTTTAAACTGATTTATTCCCACAACTGAAATGACCATATGACAAGTATTTTTTTTCCGGGTAAACTGATGATGAGTTTGTTGACCATGCTGGTATGTGCCTGTGCCCTGAGTGCCTGTTCCAGTGCCTCCGGCACCTCCGGTGCTTCCAATACTGCTAAAAAGCCGGAGTGGATTCCGCTCTTTAATGGCAAGGATATTAATGACTGGATGGTGAAAATCCACCATCATGAGGTGGGGGAGAACTTCGGTAATACTTTCCGGGTGGAAGACAGCATTATTAAAATACGGTACGACCAGTACGGTGATTTTAATGAACAGTATGGCCATTTATATTATAAGCAACCTTATTCCCATTATCATTTAAAATTTGAGTACCGGTTTGTAGGAAAGTGGTGCACTACGGCACCGGGGTATACTATTCTGAACAGTGGCGTGATGTTTCATTCCCAGGACCCGCGTACGATGCCAAAGGAGCAGGACTGGCCTATTTCTGTAGAGATGCAGTTACTCGCTGGGTTGGGAGATGGCCAACCTCGCCCTACCGGTAATATGTGTTCACCAGGTACCAATGTAGTGTATAAAGGCAGGCTGGAGCCCCAGCATTGTCTGGAATCCTCCTCCCAAACCTATGAAGGAGAGCAATGGGTACATGGAGAATTGATTGTATTGGGGGATTCTCTCATCACACACATTATTAATGGTGATACGGTATTACAGTATTCCAAGCCTCAGATTGGCGGAGGGGTGGTGAACCGTTATGATCCCGCCATTAAAATAGATGGTAAGTTATTGACAGAAGGATATATTGCATTGCAGAGCGAGGGGCAGCCTATTGATTTCAGAAGAATTGAGCTGTTGGATTTGTCCGGAAATAAGCGTGGAGTACCTGTTAAGCGACCATAATGTTGTCTGATGAAATTTATAGCAGGTTTTTTAAATGTTGTTCTTTTATTGGGAACCATTCAGGGATTCATCATCAGCGGATTGCTTTTTTATGCTAAAAAGCGGTCATTATCCAAGCGTCTGCTGGCCGGGATCATCTTTTTCCTGACATTGGCCTGTATGAACCTGTACCTTGGTAATACCAACTGGTTCCAGATAAATCGCTGGGTGAACCTGATCTTCAGTGTAATCCCGCTGGTGATTATAATGCCCATAGGGCCGTTGATCTACTTTTATGTAAAATCCTGCACAGATCCTGCTTTTAGCCTGCAACGAAAGGATCGTATTCATTTTTACCCGGTTATCATAGATCTGGGTGCTCAGCTGGCGGCAGCTATCTTTATTGTGGGCGTACTTACCGGGCTGTTACCTAATAAACCGCAACCCTGGGGACTATTTATTGATACTTACAATGTTTATTCAGATATTCCGAGATGGGTGTCTGTTACTACCTATGTGTGGTTATCGGCCAGGTATCTCACCCGATTAAAGGCCAGTAATGAAGCACCGGTGGAGGCACCTTATTATACCTGGCCCTGGCAGATGCTTAAAGGGCTTACCATCTTTCAGGCCATCTGGCTGATATACCTGATCCCGTATATTATCCCCCGGTATTCAAATGCGCTGCTGGACCTGGTAGACTGGTATCCAATTTACATCCCGATGGTGGTTTTAATTTACTGGCTGGGGATGAAAGGCTACCTGATGATCCCGCAAATGGAACTAATGTCTTTGCTCCGCCAGGAAGTAAAGGCTCAGAAAGCAGCACCAGCTCCGATGGCATTGCCGGAAGATACCATTGCAGAAACGGTACCTGTCCTGATCAAAGCAATGGAAGAAGACCGGCTTTATCTTGATCCCAACCTGAACCTGGCATTGCTGGTGCAGCATACCGGTATCCCTCAGAAAACAATCTCTGCCGTATTAAACCAGCATCTGAACAAAAGTTTTAATGAATTTGTGAACGCCTACCGGATTGGGTACTTCAAACAAAAGATCTGTGATCCCCGACAGGAACATCTCACTATTTTAGGGGTGGCTTATGATTCCGGGTTTAATTCGCAGGCTACTTTTCAACGTGCCTTCAAAAACGAAATGGGGGTGTCGCCCCGGGAATACCTGGCGATGGAATTGAAAAAACGGATTAAATCCGGCTAAAATACCAGTAAATAGTGCTCAAATCCGGATATGAGTAGATAGGCTGCCGGGAAAAACGGTGATTTGCTGCTAAAAAAAGCAATGAAGATTCTTCAGCCCGTTTGTTTGATCATCGTATTTTTCCTGCTTCCTATAGAGGGGATCGCCCAGGATCTATTTCTTGCGCTTTCCGGTAAAATTGTAAATGCCCAGACCGGTATCCCTATTCCATATGCCAACATCCAGTTAAAGTCCAAAGGTACCGGTACCATCTCCAATACTGCCGGTGAATTTATTTTAAAGATACCCACTCAGTACCTGCCGGATAGTGTGGTGATATCCTGTATGGGATATCAGCGTAGCACATTACCTATTCCTGCTGCTGGCTTTACAGACCAGGATATCCTGCTTACCCCGGCGGTACTGGAGCTAAAGGAAGTAGCTGTAAAAGTACGTAGCGGATGGGATATCCTGAAAGCAGCTATGGCCAGCATACCGGACAATTATGACACCGCTGCGGTGCGACTCACCGCTTTTTACCGTGAACACCTCTGGCTGGAGGACCAGGAGCTGAATTTTAATGAATCTGTGCTGGAGATCATCAAAACATTTTATACAGACGAGGCCCGGCAGGATCAGATCAGGATATTGAAAGGACGAAAAAAGGAGATCAAACATCATTGGGATCCCCAGTTCTTTGGTTTTATCAGTAACATCAGTAATACGGCCAAAAGCACATTGGGGGAAGAACCTTTAAAAAATATAAAGGCTCCGCGAAGTGTATTTAACCCGGAGAATTACAGGTATTATGACTGTGTATACCAGGAAACGATCCGGGAAGGCGACCGGCACCTGCTGGTATTGGAAATTTTCCCGAAGCAAAAATCGAAAAAGGGGCTGTTGAACGCGCAGCTCTATATTGATGAGGCTTCATTGGCTATTGTTAAATTCAAATGGGATTTAAGTCCGGCAGGCGTAAAGTATGTAAACAGGCATGGGAAAGGTGGGTTTGGATATACCATAATGAGCAAAGTGGTGAAGGCTACTTTTGATTTCACGCAGGTAAAAGTAGCGATAGGCTATAAATATTACCAGGGGAAGTGGTATCTGCACACCATACAACGCAGTTTTGAAGCAGCGTTGAACAGTCCAAAGAGAGGGATCGATCATCGTTCCTGGAGGGCAGATATGGACCTGGTAGTAACGGATATCAGCAAAGACAGTGTACAACGTTTTACAGCGGGTAATATCCTGAACAGCAACGCAGCAATGAGTAGTGTTATCGGAAATGAGGCCGATGACAGTTTCTGGGAAAACTATAATATCCTGAAACCCGTCATTCCGGATTCATTGCGCCAACAGCGGCCAGATACCACTGTTACAGTAACTCCGGTGCCGGTTACCCGGGTATCGAACCGGCAAAACGGGTTTACCCATGCGGACACCCTGAGAGGACAGTTATCACCGCTACGTTCCTGTTATGATGTCACGTACTACCACCTCGATGTAAGCGTGAACATGGATGCCCGCACTATACAAGGCAATAACCTGATGCGTTTTAAAGTGGTATCCCCCTTTGCGGTAATGCAGGTAGACTTGTATGCAAATATGAAAATCGATAGTATCCTTTACCGGGGGCAGCCACTAGCTTATACCCGGGAAGCAGCAGCTGTGTTTGTCCGCTTTCCTCAGCTACAGCCTGTGGGGAGTGAGCAGGAGATCAGGATCTACTATGCAGGCGTCCCGCAGGTACCGGATTTTAAAATACCTATGAATGGGGGTATACTGTGGGATAAAGACGCAGCAGGGAATCCCTGGGCACAGGTGGTATGCCAGGGATCGGGTGCCAGCCTGTGGTGGCCCAATAAAGATCACCTGTCGGATGAACCGGACAGTATGCGTATATGGATTACCGTACCGGAAGGATTTACCGAAATATCCAACGGCAGGCTGATCCGTAAAACGCCTGTCGGGCATGGGAAAACCCGGTACGAGTGGCTGGTGAGTTATCCTATCAACAACTACAATGTTACCTTCAATATCGGTAAGCATACTCATTATCGCGACTATTACATCACAGATGATACACTCACTATTGACTACTATATGATGCCTTATAACCTGGAGCGGGCCAGGAATATGTTCCAGCAGGTAAAGCCCATGCTGCAATGTTTTGAAAAGAGTTTTGGTAAATATCCTTTCCCCCGCGATGGCTTTACGCTGGTAGAGAGCTTATATCCTATGGAGCATCAAAGTGGGGTCTGTATCGGGAGGATCACAGCCGAAAATGCAGTTGGCCCCAATCGCCTGTTATGGCATGAGTCTGCGCATGAATGGTGGGGCAATGCCATCAGCTGTAAAGACCTGGCAGATATGTGGATACATGAAGCATTTGCTACCTATGCAGAAGCATTGATGATTGCCTGCACTGAAGGGGAATCCGATGCACAGGACTATATTACGGAACAAAGAGCCGGGATCTCCAATAAAGAACCTGTCATCGGCGTATATGACGTAAACCATATTTTTTATGATACCGGAGATATGTATAATAAAGGGATCGTGATACTACATACTTTCCGTAATATACTAAACAATGACAGCTCCTGGTTCCGGTTATTACATGATATCCAGCAGTTCTTCCGGTATAAAACGCTTTCTTCCGATGAGCTGGTAGACTTTATTTGTCAGCGCACACATACCGACTACCGGTATTTTTTTGAGCAATACCTTAAATATACCACGATCCCCAAGCTGGAGCTTGCCCGAAAAGAAATAGGAAATGACCTGGTGATAAAATACCGCTGGCAGGCTGATGTAAAAGATTTCCGTATGCCGGTAAAAATTACTACCTCCGCCAACAAGTACACTTTTATTTATCCTACTACTACCTGGCAAACAAAAACGCTGAAGAAAATGAATCTGGACGATTTCGAAGTGGACGAAGAAGGAATGTATTTTGAGTTATTAGCTGTTGGATTTTAGCTAATAGCCCGCAGCTACTCCGCCTTCAAACTCTTTACCGGATTCATTAAAGCAGCCTTTATTGTCTGATAGCTAACCGTCAGCAAAGTGATACATAAGGCACTTATTCCGGCTACCAGGAAGAACCATAGGGAGATCCCGGTACGATATTCGTATTGCTGCAACCATTGCTCCAGGAAATGCCAGGTCAGTGGTATGGCAATCAGACAGGCAATGCTTACCAGTACAAAAAATTCTTTAGACAGCATGCGCCAGAGCCCAAATATGGATGCGCCCAGTACTTTCCGGATGCCGATTTCCTTCGTGCGTTGTTGTGCTACAAAAGAGGCCAGGCCGAATAACCCCAGGCAACTGATAATGATGGTTAAGAGGGCGAAGCTGCCAGCCAGTTTACCTACCCGTTCTTCAATAGCAAATTTGCGGGCATATTCATCACTTACAAATTTGAAACTAAAAGGCACCGCCGGGTTATGTTTTTCAAACACACCTGCTATTTTTTCCAATGCAGCATGCGCATTCTGGGCAGGGTTTATCTTCAGGATGACGAAGTTGGGATTATCGTAACTCAAATAGTAGATTGTCGGTTTAACAGGGTCATAAGGAGAGTTCATGACCATATCTTTTACAATGCCTATTACATGCAGTTTTGCACTACCCCAGGTAATGATTTGGCCGATAGGGTTTTTCAGTTGCATGAACTTTGCAGCCGTTTCATTTAAAATGACTCCCGAGGAGAGATCTGTAGGGTAGCCATTGGAAAAGTCCCGGCCCTGGGAGAACTTCCAGCCCAGCGTTTTACCATAGTCATGCGTTACAGCCACCGTGACAAACTCGTCCTGCAGGTGAGGAGGTTTACCGGTCCACTGAAAACCACCCCGTGCATCCCAGGTGTCGGTAGTAGGTCCCTGAGAGGCCGTCATACTTACGGCTGCCTCTGTGCTCAGAAGGTCATTTTTTAAAGCATCATAGTGCGCTTTGATATCGGATGGAGACATGCGGACAGTTATCAGTCCATCGCGGTTATAGCCTATGGGCCGGTCTTTTGCAAATTGTATCTGATGGTAAACAATGAGAGTGCCAGTCATCAATGTGACTGCTACAGTAAACTGTATAACAACCAGGACTTTGCGGGGTAGCGCTGCAAAGCGCCCCAGGTGAAAAGTTCCTTTAAGTACTTGTAACGGTTGGAATGAGGACAGATAAAATGCAGGATAACTGCCTGCAACTAATCCGGTTAGCAGACTGCATCCTAAACCGATTGCCCAGAATAACGGATTCGTCCAAAGTATGCTGATCTTTTTATCAGCGATGTCATTGAAGAAAGGTAATACAAGCTGTGCCAGTAAGATTGCCAGTATAAAGGCGAAGAGTGTGACCAGTACAGATTCAGTTAGGAACTGTCCGATCAGTTGTCCTTTCCTGGAACCTATTGTTTTGCGGATACCTACCTCTTTAGCACGTTTTTCAGAACGTGCCGTGCTGAGGTTCATAAAATTAATACAGGCCAGCATCAGTACAAAGGCCCCGATAGTGGCAAACAGCCAGACAAATTGTATGCGTGCATTTGTAGGAACCCCATTTTTCCAGGTGGAATGTAAATGCCACTGGCTCATCGGGTGTAAGAACAACCTGGGATTAAACACAGCTGCATCTTCTTTACTGATATGATCCCGTTTGAGAGGGGCAATCATCCGGCTTACTTTTTCGATGTCTGCCTGTGGCATCAGCTCTACATAAAGTGTTGTGGAATTTATATTCCATGCGTCCTGTTTTTGCCGGATATCTTCACCGGAGGCGATATATAGCTCCCAGGGTGCGAGGAAATGCAGCTCATGGAATTGTGAGTTCAGTGGAAGGTCGTCATATACGCCGGTCACATTCAAGGTGATAGTATCCATCTTCAGTAACTGGTTCAGTGGATCTACATCCCCAAATAGCGCTTTCGCCGCAGATACCGACAGCATAATATTGTTGGGGTCTTTCAGGCCATCCCAGCTACCTTGCTGCATATGAAGCGTCAGCATTTCAGGAGCACCGGCTTCCATGAAGGTCCCGGTTTTAATGATCTTTTTATCGCCATGGGTAAGTACCCGGTTGCTGGTATAAGCTGACAGGACAATATGTTTGAATGCTCCGCTATACCTGCTGCGTAGTTCCCTACCCAGTGGAATGGGTACCGCTTCGCGGGTGTCTGTAGTACCATTGTAAGAAGCATGGTACATCACCTGGGCAATGTGGGAATAGTTTTTATGATATTGGTTGAATGTGAGCTCGTCCCATATCCACAGGCCAATGAGTATGGCTACCATCATCCCCATTGCCAGCCCGGCAATATTGATAAAAGCATGCAGTTTGCTTTTCAGGATATTTCTCCAGGCAATAGTAATATGAACTTTTAGCATAACGGTATGGATCCTAATGCCAATCCTTTGTCTAATATAATGCCTGTTTCGTGGAGTATTGAAAATAAATGAGTTACTTATTTACTGGCGGGTCAGATTGTTCGGTTTTAATATATGGTTGTCCGCTTTTGGTACAGTTGGTTGTAATTGCTGGGCTGGGATATCGGGTGTATATTTGTAGCAGATTCCATGATTTATATTACAGCAAAACGATATTCCTATGGGCGCATTTAATGATCTTATTCAGTCAGAAACACCGGTATTGGTCGACTTTTATGCAGATTGGTGCCAACCCTGCAAGGCTATGGGCCCTATTATCCAGGAGGTAGCCAGGGCCATGGAGGGGAGGGGAAGAGTGGTAAAAGTTAATATAGATAAGAATCAGGACGCTGCCCGGCATTTTAATGTTACAGCAGTACCCACTTTTATCATCTTTAAAAAAGGGCAGGTGTTATGGCGCCATGCCGGTATGATCGATAAACCCAGTTTGCTGAGAACAATGGAAGCCAACAGCTAGGGTATTCCATTTCCCGTTCAAAAAAAAGTGAAGATTGTTTGTAACAAAATCCCAAAAGTGATACTTACCTGACAGGAATCATTCATTTAACCAATGACGCATCACTTTGTCTAGTAAAGAAGCCCGTTTTTTACAGTTGCTGGAAGCGCATAAAGGTGTGCTGTTTAAGATTTGCCGGATCTATGAAGAAGATGCGGAAGCACGCAATGACCTGCTGCAGGAAATGATTTTGCAGCTGTGGGCGTCTTTTGATACGTTCAGGGGAGATAGCCAGTTTAGCACGTGGATGTACAGGGTAGCATTAAATACAGCGATTGTGTTTTTTAAAAAGGAAAAACGAAGGCCGGATACCGTGATGCTTCCCCTGGATAATGAACAACCGGCTCCTCCGCAGTATAATGGGGAAACAGAACAGCAGCTTGCCTTGTTTTATAAGGCTGTTAAACAATTAAGCCAGGTGGAAAAAGCATTGGTATTCCTGTATATGGAGAACCAGACCTACGAAGAGATCGCGGCTAACATGGGAATTACTCCTGTAAATGCCCGGGTCCGGCTCAACCGGATTAAAAACAAAATAAAAGAGCTGATTAAAACAATGGGTTATGAATCTTGATGAGTTAAAAGATGCCTGGGGTAAAGATGTCCCGCCAGATATGACTTTACCGGTAAGCGCTGCATTGCAGGGGCAAACATCTTCTGCCATTAACAGGATAAGAGGTAACATGAGATGGGAGTTTTTTATTACCCTAATCGGCTACGTTATCATGGGCTTCCTCTTGCTCAGCCGTTCCCAGGCGCCTTTATTCCTGATCGCAGGAGGAGCTGCATTGTTTATATTATTGTTACAGAACGGGTATTATTTCTTCCGCTTTTATCTTTTTTACCGCACGATGAGCCGGTACGATTTTAATATGCGGGAGAGCGTCAGGAAAGTAGTATATGAGCTGGAACTTAATACGGAGGTCTATAAAACATATAATTTCTGTATCATCCCATTGACCATTATCATCGTCATTACAATCCTGGGTGGGAAGGGGCTGGCAGACTATCTCCTGCACCTGCTGACAGTTGGTTTTTCGGTTACACCGGTAGTGGTATTATGGGGGATAGTTACGCTTTTTTTCTCCCTGGCCATTACGCATGTTTGTATCAACCTGCATATTCATCTGCGGTATGGCAAATATATTGCCGCACTTAAAACGGTGGTACACGAACTGGAAAACGAAGCATAACCAGGCCTTGGTGGAAAGCCTGGTTATGCCCGTGATGAATACGTTATTCAAAAGCCCTTACAAAGTAAGCAATAGTAGTTTTGCCGGATACCGTACCCGACTGGGTTTTGATCGTAGCGGTACCATTACCCCCACCAAAACTGAGCAGATATACCGGCCCGTTGGTAATATTGATCGTGAAAACGGTGCCGCTTTGTGTAATGGTAGCACCTGCTCCGCCCACTACTTTATAAGAAAATGCTACCTGGCTCTGAAATCCTGTGTAGATCGTGAACGTAGTACTGGTACCATTGCTGGTCGGTGCCTGGAGGAAAAAGTCAACAATTCCTGATGAGCCCAGGCTATTACCATTGTTAAGGTTTACTGCAGTAGTGGAAAGGTTATTAAAATCTTCGCTGTTGACAAACATTTTAACCTTATTCAGTTTAGCTATAGGCATACCGTTCCAGACGTCAAAACTCCCGCCTCCGTTTTGTACATCCAGTGTGGCTGTTGGTGTACCGGTAGCCCCGATCTTCGTTTGTGCATAGCTGTAATTAGTCAGTAATATGGTAGTGAGCAGGATAATAAAGTATCTCATTTTTTTTAGTTTTTCGAAGATGGACAATAAGTGATAACTATTGTTTGATGAATTTGCTGCCGGAGATCAATTTTCCGGAAGCGTCTTCTAGGCGGAGGATGTAAGTGCCAGCAGCCAGTTGCTTGAGTGTAAAGCGTACGGTGTCATGCGCCGGGACTTTCTGATCAATGAGCCTGCCTTGTATGTCAAATATCTTTACTACGGTTTTGGGCGGTATACCTTTCACCTGGATTTCTCCGGTAGCTGGGTTAGGGAATACATTGATATGGATAGCCGACGGCGTTGTAAGTCCTGTTTTGGTCCACATCAGTTGTTCACCAGGTATTCCGGTGGCTATTTTAGCAATCGCTAAAGCAGATACGGGATGATCAGGTGATATCACACCTTTGAGGATGCTGCCTTCCGTATTTCCGGTGGCGGTAGCCGTATCACTTAAGGTGATCCATATTTGCCCATTCCAGCCTGCCAGCCGGAGCTGGCCTGCTGTGGCAAATCCCGTAAGATCTGGAATAGATACGCTTACATTGAGTGTGTTGGTATGCACCGCAGTGCAGATCCAGTCCCAGTAGCCGGTAGTACTGATCGCTTCGATACCACTTTGCAGGAAGGCGCTATCCGTAGGATGTGTTGTTTGGTCAGAGGGATCGATCGTGGCAGCCGGTTCTCCTGTTATCCAGGCCACTGCTATTCCGGTATTGGCATTATTGGGTGCACTGACTGTTAAGGTGCGCAACCTCGAGCCTGAGCCAACAGGAAAGGAAAAGGCTTCGTTGCCCAGTTTATGAAGGTAGCCGTTGATGTGACGGTTATTGCTGGTAGCGCCTGTGATGACTGCGCCATTTAACAGGGATACTGCACCATTTTTATGCAGGGGGCGGAGCGTATGGGTAATACCGTTATTCAATACCAGTTTTTGGCTGACTGAAATACCCTGTTCATTCGTAATAAAACAACTACTGGTGGTACCATTGTTGAAGTATAATTCTCCAAAAGCCGGCTTTTGAGTACCCGCTATTTCCTGCTCACTGGCTGCGCCCCGCAGTCCGATAAAGTAATCCTTTCCATTGCCAGCTTCGTAGGTACCATGATTAATAAATGTCTGCGCAGCTGGCCCTGCATGAAGTGTAGTGCCATTGTTGACCATTACACCATTGTTGATCAGCCGCCAGGCTTCAGGGATAGCCGGAGGCCCTGGATCGTATTCAAAGGCCCCTCTGTCTACATTAGCTCCTTTTTTTCTATCGGCACCATCTTTGTCTTTTATTTCAGGCGGCGGACTATAAGCAGGATCTCCTGCATCGATACAGCCTGATCCGTTCTGCAAGTGAAAGTCAAAGCTACCGGCATTGGCAAACATAGGGTCCCCAAATGTGGAATAAGTGTCATTACTACTTCCAGTCTGATAGGCACTAAACCCATTGTACAGCGTACCTTTCCAGTCAAAGTAGGCTGGTGTGGCAGCAGCATAATAGGTGTTGTAGGAGAGCTGGAGATTGACGGGGTTGTCACTTACAAACAGTACTTTAGAGGCAGGGTTGGAAGCAAAGCTGATATTGTTTTTTACCACGGTGTTGTGGGAATAAATCACGGCAATTTCTCCGAGGTATTGGAGGGCAGGGTTTTGTGCATTGGCATAGGTGGTATTATTGATGATGGTACAATTTTCGACTGCCCTGTTTTCCGGCGACCAGCCCATGATACCAATACCGCAGCCTTCATTCCCGTAACTGACATTATTTCTGACGATGTTATTACGTACGGTATAGTTAGGTGTTTCTCCGCCCACAGCAATTCCTATTACGTTTTCGTGGACGATGTTCCGTTCTATGATGATATTGGAGCTGCCATCCAGGTAAATGCCGGTGCCTCCTTCTATCAGGCTTTTACATTTGGAAACATGATTGCCGGTGATGAGGCCATTTCTCGGAAAGTCTGTGGCCGGATCACTGGAGATGCCCCAATGGCCGGAAGCATCGATCCCAATGTTGCCGGTATTGGTAATAGTATTATTGGAAACAGTGAAGCTATCTACATAACCAGTGATACCCATTGCTTCTGTCCACCCGGTGCGGCAATCCGCTACCAGGTTACTGTCTATCAGGAGATGTCTGATAGGATCTACCGGGTCATAACCTGCTACAGAGATGCCGCCTGCATAAATATTAGGGGCATAGGTAGTGGTATCTGCACTGGCATAGAGATTTTTAATGGTATTTCCGATAATACGGATGTGGTGCGAAGGCCCCCGCCATCCACCGGACAGTACCATGATCCCTGCCGATACGGAGCCGAGGCAATCCCTGAAATGCAATCCCCGTATTTCAACATAGGAAACACCATTGAGGGTCATCAGTTTGGCAGGTTGGTGATTACCACTGATGATCACAGGGGTAGCGTCATAATTACGGAATACAATATATGCTCCGGGAGTACCGGAAACATTCATGACTACATTTTCAATGTAAGTGCCACCTGAAATATAAACGGTACTTCCCGGCGTGGCATTGTCGGCTGCTTTTTGGATGGTTTTCCAGGGTTGTGCAAAGGTGCCGGGATTACTGTCATTGCCAGTAGTAGCTACATACCAGCTACTCTGGCAAAAGACAGGGTGATAGATGATCGTCAGCAATAAACAGCATAATAGTTTCATAGCATTAAGTTTGCAGAGATGAAGTGATACTATCTATCCGTAATGGTTGTGCTGATGGTGTTGGTCCAATCTTTATCCGATCGCAGCAGCTATTTGTGCTCTGACTTTGTAAAGCTGCTGCGGATCCTGTTCATACTGCCTGGCGGACGTAACAAGTTGCCCTGCGGCGCTCATGGCTGCCGCAGGTCCTTTCTTTTGTGATAACAGTTGGTAATATTCGTAGTCTTCCAACCCTTCCCGGATGTTTTCCAGCCGGATACTACCGATGGGGCCGTTTATTCCCGGGTAAAGCAGGATGCCATCTCCGTGCAGCCATTTGTATTCCTCTGTAGGAGTAGTAACAGACCATTCAATGGTAACAGGATCATTACCTTTTATAGGCGCCGGCATTTTCTCATTTCTCTTATTGTATTGGGTTAGGCTCCAGTACAGAAAGCCGTCATACCGTTCATGGTAAGCCATCGCGCTCAGGAGTATCCTGGCTTCTATCGGGTTATTTTCTATCCGCCAGTTGGGCATAGGCGCATAAGGTTGCAGGGAGATATAAGCCCATACTTTTTTGCCCTTTTGCCTGATCTTATCGGCAAAGTTGTTGTTGTAGATATCTTCAAAGATGTGAAGGATAAGAATATCAATGTGCATCGCTTCCATTTGTTCATAGGATTTGATATGCATGGAGGTGGTGGCAACAGGGATATCCGGATATACTTGCTTTACATGGGCAAATACTTTTTTCATGGTTTCAAAATGAGCTGGCTCACATTCATCAAAACCATAAAACACACCATTGCCTTTGGCAGCGGTACCATTGGCAATAAGACGGTCTATGTAAGGGCGGTTGCTTTCAAACCTTTCTATCAATACACTGGCATCCAGGTCTCTGTCCTGCCAGGAAGTGGTGACAGGGTAGATAGCAAAACCATTCATCCGCTCGTTAAACGGAAGGTATTCTTCCGGCGTAATGGCCCGCGCACCATTGGTCCCGGCAGGATTGATATACATCTCTGTAGGACTAAGGCGGCAATCAGCTACAAAGTCCATCCACTTCTTTTTCATAGCAGGAGTGAGGGTACCATAGGCCTGTGCCACCCAGTCGAGCGACATTGGAAAAAGGGTAGGAAGGGAAGGGCGCTCTGGTAAACTGAACGCATATACTTCTACGGCTACGTTTATCTTTTCAACCCTATTGCCTATATGAATATTAATGGTGCTGTTGTATACCCCAGGTGGTGTGCCGGCAGGCGCATGTACTTTGCACCAGATTGCGTGCGACCAGTTGGCGCTGAGGGAAATGCTCTCCCTTTCCAGCAATGGGTCAGGATACCATCCTGGTTGCTGGCTGGCGGCAATCAGCGGAGTGGGGTGACCCTGGAAAGTGTCTATCTTTACGTAACCCACCTGGTACCATTTTATTTCAGGCAATGTATTGGCCGCATTTACCAGCGGTTCCATCACTACTTTTACCTGACTGATATCCTGTTGGGCACGGATAACAATCTGAAAACTCTCGTATTCGTTACCGGCCAATGCTACGGCAATCTTATTACTGGCTGGTAGTTTATCGTCCGGCATTACCCTGATCAAACTACTGATAGCAGAGATGACATAATCCGCCTTGTTGTCTGGCATACCTGAGTCTGTATTGTTTTTAGCGCTCTGGGAGCAAAAGGTTTGCCCACCCCAGAGGATACCGCCTCCCAGCAGGGAGATCGTTTTAAGAAATGTTCTTCTGGAGTTATTATTCAGCGGCTGTTGTGTCATGAGGATGTATTTTGATGAAAGCAAAGGATACCCGTACCTGCCTTACAGGGCAGGTGGTATCCGTTTATTCGTTAATAGTAAGGGTAGCTGTTTAGTATCCGGTATTTTGTATCAATGCGCTATTCCTGTTCAGTTCTGATTGGGGAATAGGATAGCGATCCCAGGCTTTCTTCAACCCGGTACGGCTTTCAATGATAAACTTGTTGTAGGTGAAATTTTCATTCGCATCCTTTGTGATACGCATACCCCAGGCTTCCTGCAACACGGTAGTAGTGATTCCCCAGCGTCTGATGTCCCAGAAGCGTTGGTTTTCGAAAGCCAGTTCAATACGTCTTTCATGCCGGATGCACTCCCGCATTTCGGTTTTGGAAAGCCCTTGGGGGATGGGAGGCATCTTTACGCCCTGGCGGTCACGGATACGGTTGATGGCATCATAGATGCTCTGGTCGGGATTGTCGGATGCTTCATTTTGTGCTTCTGCATAGATCAGCAGCGCTTCTGCAAAGCGCATGAAAATGTAGTAATGGCTACCAGGCCTCCATTCCGGGGTAAGGCTGCCGGTTTCATCCAGGGTTTTACCCAGGTAATAACCAGTATGGGTATACTCCCCGCTACCACCGTTTTTGTTTAAGCCATCCAGGCCTCCCACAAAGGTTTCGATGGTAAAGCCCCGCCATTTCCGGCCATTGTAAATGATGGACATCGCAAACCTGGGGTCCCGGTTTTTGTAGGGATCCTGCGGATCATATCCGGATCCGGGGGTGTTGATAGACATGCCATTGTTCATTTCGTAGGCATCTACGATACCTTGTAAAGGTTGCAGGATACTAAAGCCTGCCTGACTAGGCATCAGATAGTCATGGAGATGATTCTGGTCATTGACATTACTCTGGAAGATGATTTCCGGAGAGTTGCGGGTATGAAAGAGCCCTTTGTAGCTGGCATCCAGTTCATACATTTTTTCATCTATGAGCGCCTTAGCCGCATCGGCTGCTTTTTGCCAGCGGGTCTTGTCATTGCTGGTATTTTGCCATGGACTGGCAGCATAGAGCAATGTTCTTGCTTTCAGCATTCTCGCAGCACCTCTGGTGGGCCTTCCCAGATCTTTCAGGCTGTATTTAAGTGGCAGCAAGGCAATCGCACTATCGCAATACTGGGTGATAAAATCTACTACAGAATCTGCGGAGGTCCTGGGTGTGTTCAGGTTGTCAGTGATCTGTAGCGGTTTATCGATCAAGGGCACTGCCCCATAACGTTTATACAGCTCGGCATAGAACCAGGCTCTTAAAAAGAATGCTTCCCCTTTCATCCAGGGTTTTTCCTGTGCCTGCTCTGCATTATTAGGTTCCAGAGGAAGGGCATCTATTTTTTCCAGGAAGATGTTTGTTTTCCTGATAGAGAAGTAGAGGTCAGCCCATTTATCCATCGGGTTATTGGAAGGCGACAGCGAACCATCATAGAAAAACTTGGGACAAGGCCAGTATTTATAAGCACCATAACCATCATCGGTGGCCCCATCAAAAGAAAAGCCCCATTGATTACCACCGTACCAGTCGATGAAAAGCCCGGTGCCATAAATGTTGGCGAGGTATGCTTTGGTTTGCCGGAAGTTTTTAAACACTTCATCTTCCGACATACCTCCCGATTCAGCTTTGTCCAGATAACTATCTAATTTATTGCAGGCAGTATTAAATAACATACCCAGGAGGCAGATTACCGGAAATATATTTTTAAGTTTCATCATGATCGTTTTTAGTTTTCCTGTTTCAGTTCAGGCATTATTGTACACTTTTAAAAACCGTTGCTGAAGATTAAAAATCTACAGAAAGCCCCAGGTTATATACCTTTTGCTGTGGGTAGTTATTACCACGTCCACTGGGTGTTTCGGGGTCAAAAGAACCACCTATTTTATCCCAGGTATAGAGGTTCATGCCGTTTGCATAAACCCGCAGCCGGTCAAATCCTGTTTTTTTAGTGAGCTTAACATTTTTAAAAGTATATCCCAGCTCCAGGTTCTTCAGGCGGAGATAGGCCGCATTTTTCATGAAGAAGGTAGAGGGACGGTGATTGTTAACATTAAAGCCATGATGCAGTACCGGATAGGTAGCCGTATTGGCTGTGGCAGGAGTCCATCTGCCCAGGTGTTCCGGCATCAGGTTGCCATTGTCTACAAATTCGTAGGCAGCCTGGTCGCTAAACATGACATTGAAATTACCCGCACCCTGGAACAAAAAGCTGAGGTCAAAGTTCTTCCAGTTAACACCTCCGGATATACCGTAGAAAATTTCAGGTACTTCTGTATGACCAATAGGGCCTTCATCATTGGCATCTATTACTTTATCACCATTCAGGTCCTTGTATTTGATATCTCCCGGGATGAGGTTGCCAAATTGTGTAGGGCTGTTTTTGATATCTTCCTCATCCGCAAAAAAACCGATGGCAGTAAGTCCGAATAATTGTCCGATAGGATGGCCGGTAAGCCGTTGGTAATCGTAGGGCTTGTTCTCTTCATCCATAAACAGGATCTTGTTTTTGGCCACGGACATATTTGCACGAACAAAATAAGTTACTTTACCTACCTGGTTATTATGCGTAAGTTCTATTTCGTAGCCATTGTTTTCTATCGAGCCGAAGTTGACCGGAGGTAAATTATCAGGATATACACCAATGGTAGAAGGGATAGAGCGGCGGGTGATCAGGATATTATCTCTCTTTTCACGGAATATATCCACGTTCAGGCCCAGGAGGTTTTTAAGTATTTTAAATTCCAGGCCAGCATTCATTTTCTTTGATATTTCCCAGGAGATGTCCGGGTTGGCCATTGCCCCTTCCGTTACCCCAGACATCCAGGTGAGCGGATCACCATAGTCATATCCGGAATTACTGTTGTATTCAGAGATAAAGAGCCATCTTCTGCCAAAGAGTTTGTCGCTACCCGTGGTACCATAGGAAGCCCTGACTTTCAGGAAGTCAACAAAGCTACTGCCTTTCAGGAAAGGTTCTTCGCTGATCAGCCATCCTGCGGAGTATGCGGGGAAGAAACCATAACGTTTTCCTTTCGCGAAGTTATCAGTACCATTGAAACCGGCATTGAATTCGGCAAAGTACTTATCCTTGTAGCTATAGGCTACTCTGCCCACAAGCCCCTGGGAAACGTAAGGTATGGTGCCGCCCCGTACTTCCTGGGTACGGTTGGCCAGCAATAACCCGGAAAAGCTGTGTTCACCAAAAGTACGCTGATAGTTCAGGGAGAGGTCCATCCAGATATCCCTGTTCTGGTTAAAGCTGGAAGATGGCGCTGACAGCGGCAGGTCTTCTCCGGTGTAAGTATAGCTGTTAGGGTCATTATAATCGCCTGAGCCTTTATAAATAGCTAAGCGCTCATTGCGGGTACGGGAAAAGCTGTTCTTAAAATAACCATCAAAGGAATAGTTGCCTTTGATGAAGAGGCCCTTGGTGATAAAATCCAGTTTACGGGTGGCCGATAACATCCCGGAAAGAGAAGAGTTAAAGTTTTGCGTATAACCTTTTGTGTTGAGCCAGTATAAAGGGTTCAATGCACTTACATTACCACCATACAGGCCGGTAGGATATCTTACCGGGAAGGCATTGGGAGTTACTTTCCGCAGCATATCAAATAACTCACCGGCTGTCATCTTGGGATAATTACCATTTTCAATAGCACCAAAGAGGTTCAATGCCACGGAGAAGTCTTTATCAAAATCGATGTCAACATTGGAGCGGAAGTTGTAACGTTTGTATTGTGTATTAGGATTGTATTTAGGTTGTTTTTCTGCTTTGTAGATACCATCCTGTTGTACATATCCCACGTTCACGAAATACTTTACCATGGGGCTGCCACCGGAGATGTTGAAGTCGGCTCTGGTAAGGTTGGAGGGTTTCAGCAGTTCTTCCATCCAGTTGACGTTCGGATATTTCAGCGGATCGGAACCTGTGCGGAAGGCATCCAGTGCTTCCTGTGAAAAAGGAGGAAGGGTACCTGCCGGGTTATCATTTTTATAGGCTTCATTGGCCAGGGTAGCCCGGTCAAAGGAGTTCAGGAATTTGGGCAGGCGTACCGGCGCCTGGATAGCGCGTTGTACGCTGGCGTTGATAGCCGGTTTGCCTTCTTTACCGCGGCGGGTGGTGATGATGATGACACCATTGGCGCCTTTTACCCCATACAAAGACGTAGCCGAAGCATCTTTCAGGATGGTAATATTTTCGATTTCATTAGGATCGAGCAGGGTGATGGCGCTATAATCTTTTTTGATACCGTCGATGGTCACGATCGGAGAAGCATCATTGAAAGTAGCGCGGCCACGCATCAGCAGGTCGGATTGATCATATCCCGGTTCACCGCTGCGTTGTATGGCGATCAGTCCAGGTAACCGTCCTGCCAGGGCGTTGGTAATATTAGCCACCGGGCTTTGTTTCAGCTCCTTGGTGCCTATAGAAGCGATGGCACCGGTTTGTGCCACTTTTTTCTGTGTTTGTCCAAAGCCCAGTACCACTACTTCATTCAGTCCGCCGGCATTCGCAGTCAGGGAAATATTGATCTTTTTTTCTGATCCGATCTCTACTTCTTTGTTATCATATCCTATAAAGCGGATGAGAAGTGTCTGGCCTTTTTTTGCTTTGATGGAGTAATAGCCCATGACATCCGTGGCGGTACCTGCACCGGTTTCTTTTACCTGTACAGAGGCACCTGGCAGCGCGGTGCCATCGGGACCGCTGATGGTACCTGTAATTACGGAAGAGGTATCCGCCTGCATCGGCGCAGGCAGGAGTTTTTCTTTCCGGGGCCTTATTTTAATAATATCATTTTCTATAACATAATACACAGGTTGGTTCTCCAGGCACAGGTCCAGCACCTGTTTTACAGAAGCATCTTTTACATGGATACTCACGGGTGTGGTGCCTTTCAGGATTCCTTCATTGTAAATGATGTTAACGTTTGCTTCTTTGATGATTGCAGCAAACACTTTTTGCAATGGCACATTTTTCAGCGAAAGGTCTACCTGCTGAGAGAAGCTGGTAGCACTTACATGTAAAAAGGTGATCAGGAGCAGGGAAGCCGTCATTTTCATAACCAGGCATAATTTGGTTGATAGCCCGGGGATGCCCGGGGCTTTTGCAATAGAATTATAATGCATACTTTTACAGTGTTTGGTAATTCTTAAAATAGTCTTGCACAGATGAAAAGAAGAAGACCAGATTTTAACCGGTGGTGTGCCAGCACCCCGGTTTTTTATTGGTCATGAATTATTGTTTTATGTGATCATACGCGGTTGATTTGCATTATAAATGGCCGTGTTGCTATACGGATTTACATCAATTCCCTGGTGATCAGGGAAGAACAATTATTTGCCTGTCTTCAATACGGAAGTGATGGTTGTTGTCGTTTTCTTCGAGTGCCTTTAATACATCAGACAGGTTTAAGTTACGGCTGATAGCGCCACCATAGGTAGCATTGCCGGGTTTAGCTTTATAAACGATGTCTACATTGTACCATCTGGATATTTCGCGGAGAATAGTGGCGAGGTCGGCATTATTGAAAATAAACCGGCCATTTTTCCAGGCTGTAACCCGGTCGGTATCTGCGTTTTGTACAGACATGGAACGATCCTGTGGATTAAAAATGGCTTGTTGGCCAGGCTGGAGGATTTTTTCTGCACCGGCTTCTTTTACTTTTACAGCACCTTGCAGCAGGGTGGTATTAACTGTGCTTTCATCATCATAGGCCATGATATCAAACTGGGTGCCGAGCACCTGTATCTCCAGCTGGTTCACCTGCACGATAAATGGTTGTGCTGCTTTTTTAGCAATTTCGAAGTACCCCTGTCCCTGTAGTTTAACGATCCTTTGCGGACCATTGAAAGCAGTCGGGAAGGTGAGGGCAGAGGCGGAGTTCAGCCATACCTTACTGCCATCAGGCAGGGTAAGCTGGTACTGTCCGCCTTTAGGTGTAGTAAGTTTGTTATAGCTTACCTGTTCAGGAGGTGTATTCGTAGTGTATTGCAGTTGACCGTTTTGTTGGCTGATACTGATATTGCCGTGTTGGATGATACGGTTGGCCACGCTGTCGAGGGTGATGCTGGAACCATCAGCAAGTGTAAGCACCGCTTTGTTATTACCAGGCGCCACGTCTTGCTGACTATGTTGCCCGGCCACCTGTACCGGGCGGTATTTTTTTTGCCATTGGTACCATCCTGTGGTAATCAATAATAATACCGCTGCAGCGGCTGCCAGGCGTTTCCAGGCAAAATAGCTTTTTTCTATCCGGAGTGGTGTAATAATATCCTGACTGTCTGAGATCGCCGCAAATAGTTTTTCGCTTTGTGCTTCGCTGAATAGCGGTTGCTCTGGAGTAAAGCTTTGGTAAGCCTGTTCCATCAGTTTTTTTATCTGTGCTTCATTGGCCGGATCGCGCAACAGCAACATAAATTCATCCCGCTCTTCCTGGCTGGCAGTTTTTTCGAAGTAACGGAAAAATAGCCAGGTAAGCCTGTCATCCTGCATATACTGGAATTTGAATGGTTGATAAAATCCGCATCAATATAAAGACCCACCGGTTACTAAAAAGGGGTAATGAGGGATAAGAATTTTTTTTGAGGGTTATCAGGGGAGGGTAATGGGCGTAAGCAATATCAATAAGATGACTGTATCCATGTGGCCATGTACATAAGCTGTAATGCTTCGCAGGGCCAGTTTCATATGCTTTTTAGAGGTTTCAGCAGTGATGCCCAGTTGTGCCGCAATTTCGGCATGCTTCATCCCTTCATGCCGGCTGAGGAAATAAACTTTTTGTTGTTGTGGAGGTAATTGTGCGATGGCCGCATCAATCAGCGCCCGGTAAGTATCTCCTATATTATTATCATCCGCCGGGCCGGTTGTTTCTTCAAATTGTTCTCCCCAGGAGATATTACGTTGGTGATCAGTTGCCTTTTTTCGGAGGCATCTGAAAGTGTAGTTCCTGCAGAGGATAAACAGATAGTTGGTAAAACTGGTCAGGCCTGGTAATATCTCCCTTTTCAACCAGAGCTTGATGAATACATCCTGTACGATGTCTTCTGTCATTTCCATCGACTCAGTGATCCTGAACACATAAGCTGCCAGCGACTGATGGTACGCCTGAAACAAGTCGGCAAAGGCTTCCTGATTTCCTTGTGCTACCTGGTGAAGTAATGTTATCTCATTATGGGCTGGTTTAATTGACAATCTATACAGGATTATGTTTCACGATAAAACTAATCAAAAAAGCGATAACCGTTTAAATATTTAAGCCGGATTGTTGGCAGGTAGTGCTTGTTCCATTTCCTGTTGCAGCGGAATATGTTTGAACTTGGCTTTGCTCCATGCCAGGAAATCGAAATATTTTTGTAATTGTAATTCGTATTTGTCTGCTTCAATCGGCGGAATGGATGATTTTATTTTTCCCCATAATATCTGGTTTTTCATGAGCCCATTACCATTAGGGTGCAGCGAGATGATTTTAAAGATCAGCTTTTCCGTTTTCAGCAATTGCCCTTTATATTGAAAAGTACGCTTGTACGACCGGATATCATACTGCAGATACTCCAGGTTGTGCTGTTCATAATGTATTAATATATTAAGCAGACGGGCAGCTTTGTAAACAGGGGAGTGATAATTGATCTTACCCATCAGGATAATCCGGTTAATATACTTGTTGGCTTTTTCCCACTGGTGCGCGCCAAAATAGCTGAGCCCGAGGTAGAACAGTAGTTCACTTTGTTTCTCATAATCGATGATGTTGCCTTCTTTCAGTAGTGCCGGATCGATATCCTGTGCCAATGCAACCGCTTCCTGGAATCTGCCCATGCCAGTCAGCATATTCAAACGGTATATCCATATTGTTTTTGCAGCGATGAAGGAAAAATATTCTGTCTGGTCAGGTCTGGTCAGTAACCGGATTTTTTGGATATAAAATTCCATGGTATCGTAATGGCGGATGGTGCGCAGGCTATCCAGGATGCCTTCCAGGCAGGAAAGGTAATCCAGTGGTGGGTTATTCCACATGCCAGGGTTTGACTCAAACAGCATGTTCAGCTCCTGGAAGATTTTCAGAGCAGATTTATAATCGCTGATATGCGTAAAGAAGAATGACTGAAACAGCAGGTGTAGTTTCTGTGATTCGAAATTATAGTCTACTTTCCCGGTGATCAGGCTCAGTTCACTCAGCAACAGGTCGTTCAGATGTTTCTTATCCTGTTCCGACAGGGTTTTGCCTGCATAGATCAGCCGGTGTTTTAACAGTTCAAAGAGCGAATGATGCTCATGGATCTTGTGCATTCCCTTGAGCGTATGCCTTGCCTTCATTTGTATATCCAGGAGATCCTTATCGGTAAGACCGGGAAACTGCTGGTCCGACAGATGGTCCAGCTCATAGCGGTAAGTCAGGTACTGAATAAAGTGATTCTGAGAAGCCACCGCTGTTTGCTGTACTTTCTTCAGTTCCTTGTAGCCCTCATCCAGCAGGGAGCGTTCAAATAAAACCCTTACCCGCAGGAGGTTGTAATGCTGCTGGAAAACGGCATCCTTTTCCGTACGGCTTTGGATCAGACTATCTGTTAATACCTTCAGCAGGTACTTGGCCGCATTTTCGAGGGAAGCGCCAGGGCATTGCTGTTGGAACTTCTTTTCCAGGGAGGAGAGATCCATCAGTTTGCTTTGATCTATGAGGTCAAAGAGGGTCAGATAATCTTTATTACCGGATTGTTTACGGGAAGAAAGTTTAAAATGTCTTTTTTCTGCGCTGGAAAGTGACTTTACCAGCCGGATGATTCCCTGCTTGGACATAGGTGGAATTTATTAATCAGGTTTCCAAAATACAAAACATTTTTAAGTATACAAATTATTGATATACAGTCAATTGAATTGTAGTGTAATATTGTTTTGTTATTATAGGATACTATTATCCGGTAAAAAGTGGTCAATTAATGCCAAAAGCAAAAGATATTTTTGAAACAGTATCAACCAGTACACTATTTATTATTACCACGAAAAGCGTTATCCACGTAATTACATTTAAACTTAATCATATAAAGGACATATGAGTGCAAAAAAGATCATTGTAGTGGGCAGTACCAATATGGATATGGTAGTGAAAACAAGCCATATTCCCGTGCCCGGTGAAACGGTGTTGGGAGGTTCGTTTTTTATGAATCCGGGAGGAAAAGGGGCTAATCAGGCGGTGGCTGTAGCACGTTTAGGAGGAGAAGTATCTTTTATTTCCAAGGTAGGCAACGATATATTTGGTAAGCAGTCATCCCAGTTGTTTGAAGAAGAAGGGATCAGCACCAGGTATTTATTAGCTGATGCCGGAGAGCCTTCCGGTGTAGCATTGATCACCGTAGATGCCCATGGAGAGAATAGTATTGTGGTAGCCTCCGGCGCTAATGCCAATCTGCTGCCTAAAGACCTGGAAGCTGCATTGAATGAAATTGCTGGTGCAGGTATATTATTGATGCAGTTGGAGATTCCTATGGAAACAGTCCATTTTGCAGCAAAATATGCAGCATCCCTGGGTATTAAAGTGATCCTGAACCCGGCGCCTATGAATACCCTGACACCGGAATTATTACAGCATGTACATATTATTACACCTAATAGTAAAGAAGCCGAAATGTTATCGGGCATTCCTGTGAACAGTATAGCAGATGCCAGAAAAGCCGCAACACTCATTGCGGGGATGGGAGTGAAGAATGTGGTGATCACGATGGGGGCACAGGGCGCATTGATATTGGAAGATGGAAGATTTGAAGAAGTGCCTGCCCGTCCGGTAGAAGCAGTAGATACTACGGCAGCGGGAGATGTATTTAACGGTGCACTGGCAGTAGCGTTATCTGAAGGTAAAACCCTGGCAGAGGCGGTTCAGTTTGCCTGCCAGGCGGCAGCTATTTCTGTTACCCGGTTAGGTGCACAATCTTCCATACCACACAGAAATGAGTTGATCGTAAGCAATCTGCCCAGGTTGTAGGTTATGGTTGAAGTATTCCACGAAATATCTGTTTATCACCTGTAAATCAAACTTATGTTTATTGTAGAAAGCTATGCTGTTGCTGTTTTCTTTTGCATTATTACCATGTTATGCTGGGGATCGTGGGCCAATACGCAAAAATTGGTACACGGTAAGTGGCGGTTTGAACTGTTCTACTGGGATTATGTAATTGGTATTTTCCTGGTATCCTTGCTGGGGGCTTTTACGTTGGGTAGTTATGGAGAGCAGGGCCGGAGTTTTGTCCCCGATTTGCTGCAGGCTACTTCCAGTAATATCGGCAGTGCCTTTATCGGCGGGATTGTATTTAACCTGGCCAATATCCTGCTTACTGCTGCGATTGCTATTGCGGGGATGTCGGTGGCCTTCCCGGTGGGTATAGGTATTGCGCTGGTGTGGGGCGTATTGATGAACTACTTCCTGGTTGCCAGAGGTAATCCCATGTTACTTTTTATAGGGGTATTGCTGGTAACGGTAGCGATTATCCTGAATGCGATGGCTTACCGGGCTGCAGCGGCCCAAAAGAAAAAGGCGGGTGCAAAAGGAATCATCCTTTCCGTAATAGCAGGGGTTTTGATGTCCTTCTTTTACCGCTTTATTGCGGTAGCAATGGACCTGAACAACTTTGTAGATCCGGAGCCAGGCAAGATGACGCCTTATACCGCCTTTGTAATTTTTGCAGGAGGGATATTGGTGAGTAATATATTATTCAATACCGTGATGATGAAACGTCCACTGGAAGGAGAGCGGTTATCTTATGCAGATTACTTTAAAGGCGGCTGGCAGGTGCATGCTGTAGGTTTATTGGGAGGTGCTATCTGGGCAATAGGCAATTTGTTTAACCTCATTGCGGCAGGTAAGGCCGGCCCGGCTATTTCTTATGGATTAGGCCAGGGGGCTACACTGGTAGCAGCGATATGGGGCGTATGGGTATGGAAGGAATTTAAAAATTCAAGTTCGTATATTACCCGGTTGCTGGCTGGTATGTTTGTTTGTTTTGTAATTGGGCTGGCATTAATTATTATTTCCGGAGGTTCCTGATAAAAGTTCTTCACCTAAAGATCACTATGATGCATACACTCATTAAGATAACTGCATTTTGCGCACTGCCTTTTTTATTAAGAGGTAATGTATCAGCACAAACACACAAACCGGTGACGGTTATTTTTGATACGGATATTGGCAACGATATAGATGATGTACTGGCATTATCTATGCTATATACCTATCAGCAAGCAGGTCGGATCGATCTAAAAGCCATTACAGTCAGCAAAGCGCATCCCTATGCGGTAGCTTTTACTGATCTGATGAACCGCTACAATAAAATGGGGAATATCCCTATTGGGTATGTTGGCGCCAAAGGGGCTACTCCTGATTCCGGCTTGTATACGGGGCAAACCCTGGGATACCGGGAGCAGGGTAAAAAAGTTTTTACGGCTAATCTGCAACTGGCAGATCAGGTGCCAGAAGCCTATAAACTGCAAAGAAAAGTATTGGGCGCAGCGCCGGATGGATCTGTGGTGATGATCGTAGTAGGGTTTTCTACCAATATTGCCCGCCTGCTGGCATCCGGAAAGGATGAATATTCCAATTTAAGCGGCAGGGAACTGGTAGCTAAAAAAGTAAAGAAGCTGTATATGATGGCAGGAATGTTTGGTGATAACCCCTTTCCGGAATACAATGTGGTAGAGGATAGCAGTGCTGCGCGTATTGTATTTGAACAATGGCCGGGTAAAGTGGTTACCAGCGGATTCGAGGTGGGGGCCCGTATCCATTTCCCTGCAAAGGCCCTGATCCGTAGTTTTCCGCAGCTGTGGGACCATCCGATGGTGAACGCTTATTTCCATTATATTAAAATGCCTTACGACCGTGAAACATGGGATCTTACCAGTGTACTGCATGCAGTGGAAGGCGATAAACATTATTTCCGGGAGTCAGCTGCCGGGGTTGTTAAAATAGCACCCGACGGGAAAAGTACTTTCAGTGAACAGGCGGGTGGAAAACATCATATCCTGTTCCTGGATGAAAATAAGATTGCGCCTATCATCCACCGGTTTGTACAAACAGTGGGAGGGCATTATTGATTTAGTCATGTGAACAATGATAAAGAGGCTGTCCTGTTTTGGGGCAGCCTCTTCCTTTTTATGGATAGTAACCTGTTAGTAATATTCGTAGGTCCTTACCAGTTTGCTTACGCCATCCACCACTTCAAAGGTTTTGATTACCCGGAGGTGGTTATCGGTGCCAAAGGAGAAGGCGCCGGCATCTACTACCGGGGTATCATATACCCGTTTTTTAATTTTCGCGGGCAACATGGGACTTGCCACATCAATACCATTGGAAAACAGGATAAAAGCATTTGAGATCATGTTTAACGATGCAAGGTGGGTTTGTTTGAGTACTTCATATTCCGGATTTACCACATTGCTGTATGAAAAGAAATGCTCTGATTCCAGGTATTCTCCAAGGGCAGCTGCCTGGCGGGTGATGTTTTGTACACTATCTGTATAATCCAGTATATATCCATAAGATACGGGCTTTACCACTTGCTGTGGCCTTGGGTCCCAGTTGAAAGGATAAGGTGGACGTAAGAATTCCGCCTTGCCGATTTCTTCCTGCCCGAAAACAATGTACTTTATTCCTACTGTGTCATATTGATAATAAACTGTTGGAGGCATATTCATGCTGTCGATACCTACAAGGGAATCCAGCCGGTTGTTACCGCTGTACATCAGTTTGTAAGTAAGTGTAAAACTGCCTTCCCAGCTGCTGATTGTTTCCAACCGTAAATTATCATCGTAGGTATATTCCCTTGTGGCATACAAGGCGCCCGTTTCCAGGGAGTAAAGGGACACTTTTTTTAATGGGCTTTTAAAAGGAGGGAATCCTCCTTCATTTACCCCACCTGGCAGATGCTTCTTGCAGGCAACAAACGAAAGGGATAACAACAGGCATAATAAACTTGCCCTTGTAGCATAATGCTTCATGATAAGATGCAATTTTAAATGTGAATAAGAATAAATACCAATCCTGCATATGGGACGGAAGGGACAAAAATGTAAGGAGATGGTTTAGGTATAGGCCTAAGATTAAACCTGGGGTTGTTAACAGCAGCAAAAGTAAAAAGTTTCCCTGCAATAATACCGCAGCAGGTTGTCTGCTTCGCTGCACACTTATTTTCATCAATACGGGAAATAACATATTGCAACAACGTTGCAATATATTATATTTGCCATCTGGTTTTAAAATGAGAGGAGCAGCTTGTTTAACAGGCTGTTGGTTTGAGTTAATAAAAAGAATTATGCAAGTGAAATCAAATTACCGTTCCAGATGGGATGTTATCGGCATCGGTGCTTCCCTGGCCTGTGCCCTGCATTGTGTATTGTTACCGGTTGTTTTTACCACATTACCTTTATTTGGGATAGAGCTCCTGGAAAATATTTACCTGGAAATTGCCACCATTCTGGTGTCTATGAGCGTAGGTGGCTGGGCCTTATGGAAAGGTTATCGCCAGGTACACCATCATTTTTCTATCGTCCTGCTCTTTCTGATGGGGCTGGTGTTCATGATCTCAGGCAACTTTTTTTCGACAGAAAGTTTACACATGTCTGCCAAATTGATCGGTGCAGCGTTGATCATTACTGCACATATCCGGAACTGGCGGCAGAGTAGGTATTATGCTTATTGCGGTACAAAAAATCAATCTCCGGCAAAATAATACTACAGTAGATGTTTGCCGGGTAGTACGCCTAAGCGCACACGTTATTATGTTTTTGTTAAATGAACGGCGCAAAGCAGGTGCTTATCAATATAATAGTGCTATTTTACAAGTTGGACCTGTGCGGTAGGTACGGCTGGTATTGCCTGACACAGTTCCATGGTACCGGGCTAATTTTAAAAAAGCAAAGTAGCAACGCAAGTAGATTGTAAAACATAATAAAGGAAATGAAAAGAAGAGATTTTTTCAGGAATGCCTCGCTTACTGCATTGGGCGCCTCTTTGTTAGGCCCTTCACAACTGGTAGCAGCAGGTAACGCAAAGAAACGGGGTAAAACAGCTAAAAATATCATTTTCCTCGTGAGTGACGGGATGAGTACCGGTACCCTGAATATGGCCAGCTTACTGATGCAGCGCAAATATGGCCGCCAAAGCCAGTGGCTGCAACTGTATGAACAAAATCTGGTAACCCGCGCTTTGATGGATACAGCTTCGGCCAATTCCCTGGTCACAGACTCTGCAGCTGCCAGCTCTTCCTGGGGTGGTGGGGTGAGGGTACCTAATGGTGCTTTGAATGTAAGCGCGGATGGTACAGCACATAAGCCTATCCTGCAGAAATTTAAAGCGGCAGGTAAGGCCGTGGGATGTGTGACTACAGTACCGATTACACATGCTACACCTGCAGGCTTTTGTGTAACCTCAAAATCCCGGGGCGATCAGGAAGAAATTGCTTTGCAATACCTGCCACTCAAATTTGACGTGATGATGGGCGGTGGCCTGGAATATTTCAGCAAAGAAAAACGTAAGGATAAAGCAGATGTGTTCCAACAGTTTGAACAGGCAGGATATGCGGTAGTACAGGATAAAAACACTATGCAGGCATTAAATGCCCCTGCTGGAAAACCGGTACTGGGTGTTTTTTATGAGGGAGGGTTGCCTTATTCACTGGATGCCGCACAGGATGCGGCTATCAGCCAGCAGGTACCTACACTGGCGGCAATGACGCAAAAGGCCATCAGCCAGCTGAAAAAGAACAACAAAGGTTTTGTGCTGCAGGTAGAAGGCGGGAAAGTGGACTGGGCCGCTCATGCGAATGACGCAGGTGCATTGCTGTACGACCAGATCGCTTTTGATGAAGCAGTAAAAGTTGCGATAGATTTTGCAATGGCAGATAAAGAAACCCTGGTGATCATTACCACGGATCATGGTAATGCCAATCCGGGATTGTTCTCCGGTAGTAAAACCAATGAAAACTTTGACAGGCTACAGCAATTTAAATATACCAACGACTGGATCCTGAGGGGTATTACCCGTGATTTCTCTGCTGCGCAGGTAATAGAACGTATTGAAGCTGCACAGGGGATCGTTATTACAAAAGACGAAGCCGCAGCTATATTAAGTCATTATAACCAGCTGGATGAAAAGGGCATTTATAATCCTTATAAACTGCCTTTTAAACCCCTGGCATTGATTCAATCTGCTTACACTTCGATAGGATGGGGGGCCATGGACCACTCGGCCGATTATGTAGAGCTGGCCATGTACGGCCCGGGGAGTGAGCTGCTCCCGCCTTTTGTGAAAAATATTGCTTTGCATCAGCTTATGCTGACCGCAGCAGGTATAAGTAAAGCATAACAGCGCACAATCATGATAAACCGCTTACAGCGTTATTTAATAACGCTACAGGCGGTTTATTTCCTATTAAATAAAATTATCCTCCATTGTAGCCATAATTTTTATATTTGTGGCCGTGAAAACAAGGGGAGTATACATATTGTTCCTGTTTTTTATATTACAGCATACCGCTTTGAATCAGCTGCTGAAGCTGCCCACGCTGGTGGAGCATTACCTGGAGCATCAGCAACGGAATCATCAGTTGGGTGTAACGGACTTTCTATGTATGCATTACTGGGGCACGGATGAAGATGATGACGATGAGGAAAGAGACCGCCAGCTGCCTTTTAAGAATGTAGACATCCATAGTTTTCACTATTCTTTTGTACCGCTGGCCAAAGCCGTTGCGGTAAAGCGCCAGGAATACGATTGTGTGACGATTCATTACCCCGTCTTTAAAGATAATTACCTGCCGGAACCGGCATTAAGCGCCCTGTTCAGACCCCCACGGGCATAATCCGTTTTATACTGCTGTTTTTATGGTTGTGGTCCTGCTTCATACAGGCACGCCATACATTTATTAATTGCTATCAGCATTAATGTAAAAGGTTATGCTAAATAAGATCATTAGCTTTTCTGTAAAGAATAAGCTGATAATAGGGCTATTTATACTGGCACTGGTTGGTTGGGGAACCTATGAGCTTACAAAACTGCCAATAGATGCCGTGCCGGATATTACGGACAATCAGGTACAGGTGATTACCGTATCGCCTTCTCTGGGAGCGCCGGATGTAGAACGCCTGATCACTTTCCCGATAGAACAGGCCTGTAGTAATATTCCGGGGTTGAAACAGATCCGTAGCTTTTCCCGCTTTGGATTATCTCTGGTGACCATCGTTTTCCAGGAACATACAGACGTATACTGGGCCAGACAGCAAATCAGCGAACGCCTGCAACAGGTACAGCAGGAAATTCCTGCAGGGGTAGGCTCGCCGGAAATGGCGCCGGTAACCACCGGGTTGGGTGAAATTTATCAATACGTGATCCGGCCTTTACCAGGCTATGAAAGCAGGTATAATGCCATGGAGCTGCGCACTATCCAGGACTGGATGGTAAGGCGGCAATTGCTGGGCACACCCGGGGTGGCAGATGTGAGTAGCTTTGGCGGCGAACTTAAACAATATGAGATCGCTGTAAAGCCAGAACAGCTCAAAGCCAACAATGTTACCATTGCGGATGTATTTGATGCGCTGGAAAAAAACAATGAAAATACCGGTGGGGCTTATATTGAAAAAGGGCCTACCGTGCTCTATATCCGGAGTGAGGGGCTTACCACCGGCATGGAGGATATTGAGAAAGTAGTGGTGAAAACACTGAACAATGGCATGCCGTTACTGATCAGGGATATTGCTACGGTACAGTTTGGTGCCGCTACCCGCTATGGTGCGATGACTTTTAACGATAAAGGAGAAGTAGCCGGTGCGGTGGTGATGATGCTGAAAGGAGAGAACTCTTCGATGGTGATCAAAAATGTAAAAGCAAAGATTGCCCAGATTCAGCAATCATTGCCGGAAGGGGTGGTGATTGAACCTTTCCTGGACCGTACCAAGATGGTGAATAATGCGATCAATACTGTACAAACCAATCTCATCGAAGGTGCATTGATTGTGGTATTTGTGCTGGTATTCTTTTTGGGCAACTTACGTGCAGGGCTGATCGTTTCGTCCGTTATTCCGTTGTCCATGCTGTTTGCTATCATCCTGATGAACCAGTTTGGTGTAGGCGGTAATCTGATGAGCCTGGGGGCGATCGATTTTGGTTTGATTGTAGATGGTACCGTGATCGTAGTGGAAGCTATCCTGCATCGTTTTACGCATTCCCGTCATTTCAGGAATACCGGGGTCGTTACACAGGAGACGATGGATCAGGAAGTAAATACAGCTACAGGCACGATGATTAAATCGGCTGTTTTCAGCCAGATCATTATCCTGATTGTTTATTTTCCTATACTTTCCCTGGAAGGTATTGAAGGCAAAATGTTCAAGCCGATGGCACTGACAGTGGCCTTTGCCATATTGGGGGCCTTTATACTCTCGGTTACCTATGTGCCGATGATGAGTGCACTTTGCCTTAATAAGAAAATTAATCACAAGGCTACGTTATCCGACCGGATGATGACCTGGCTGGAAAGAAGGTATCAGCCTGCATTAAAGTGGATGCTGCAGTTTCCTAAAACCATCATCGCAGTGACGCTGGTGTTGTTTGCGATTGCGGTAATGATCCTTGGCAGGATGGGGGGAGAGTTTATTCCCGAGCTGGAAGAAGGAGATTTTGCGGTGGAAACACGTTTGCTTACAGGTAGTAACCTGAATACCACCATTGCAGCTACGCAAAAAACAGCGGCTATTCTGCTGAAAAAATTTCCGGAGGTAGAAAAGGTAGTTACCAAAATAGGTAGTGCAGAAATCCCTACGGATCCTATGCCCCTGGAAGCCAGTGATATGATGGTGATCCTGAAAGATAAAAAGGAATGGACTTCGGCAAAATCTTTTGATGAGCTGGCGGAGAAGATGACCAAAGAATTGTCTGTAGTACCTGGTGTAAGCGTAGGCTTTCAGTTTCCGGTGCAGATGCGTTTTAATGAGCTGATGACGGGGGCCCGGCAGGATGTGGTATGTAAGATCTTTGGAGAAGACCTGGACTCCCTGGCTTTGTATGCCAATAAGCTGGGAGAGCTGATCAAAACCGTGGATGGGGCGATTAACCTGTATGTGGAAACGGTGACCGGTATGCCCCAGGTGGTGATTAAATATAACCGGGATGCAATGGCCAAATATGGCTTGAATGTAAGCGATATCAACCGGGTGGTGAATACGGCATTTGCGGGTCAAAGTACCGGACTGGTCTATGAGGGGGAGAAGCGTTTTGATATGGTGGTGCGCCTGGCCGGAGGCTCGCGACAGCATATTACCGACGTGCAAAATCTGCTCATCCCTACTGCCCAGGGAATACAGATCCCACTGGAGCAGGTAGCCACCGTGGAGGAAACGGAAGGCCCCAACCAGATTCAGCGGGAAAACACCCGGAGGAGAATTATTGTGGGCTTTAATGTGAACGGCCGGGATGTACAGACGATCGTAAAAGAATTGCAGCATAAAGTTAGTACACAGATAAAGTTCCCGCCAGCGTATTCTATTGTATACGGCGGGGCTTTTGAAAACTTAACTGCAGCGCGGCAACGTTTGACCGTTGTGGTACCTATTGCTTTATTGATGATCTTCCTGTTATTATACTTTGCTTTTAATTCTGTGAAACAGGGATTACTGATTTATACCGCTATCCCTTTATCTGCCATAGGTGGTATTGTAGCACTATGGGTGAGGGATATGCCTTTCAGTATCTCTGCGGGTGTGGGATTTATCGCTTTGTTTGGGGTGGCTGTACTGAATGGGATCCTGCTGGTATCAGAATTTAACCGCCTGAAAAAAGAAGGCTGGGACGATATTAAGCGGGTAGTCATACACGGTACCAAATCTAAGTTAAGGGCGGTGCTGATGACTGCTTTGGTGCCTTCACTGGGTTTTATTCCAATGGCTATCAGCCAGGGGGCAGGTGCGGAAGTGCAGAAGCCGCTGGCCTCCGTGGTGATCGGAGGACTGATCATCTCCACTTTACTTACCCTTTTTGTATTACCGATGTTGTATATTTTATTTGAGAGAGGGTTCCGGCATTATCATGCGGGTAAAAAAGCAGGGATAACATTGCTGGTGCTGTTATTGGGCAGTGGCGTGTCCTTACAGGCACAATCTGCCGGACCAGTACCTGCCGGAGAAAAGATTACCCTGCAGGCAGCATTGGACATGGCGGTGAAGCATAATCTGGATATCCGTTCTTCACGATTGGGGGAACAATACTATCAGGCATTAAGGAAAAGCAATCTGGATATTGACAAAACGCAGGTTGGATTTGAATACGGTCAGATCAACAGCATTGAAGACGATAACCGTTTCATGATTTCGCAGGGTATTCAGTTTCCTACGGTGTACAAGCATCAGCGCAATATCAATAACACGCACATAGGAATCAGCAAAACGGCTACACTGCAAAAGGAGCAGGAACTGAAAGCTGCGGTTAAACAAACCTATTATAACTTGCTGGTATTGGCGCATAAATCGGCATTGCTGCAGGAAGCAGACAGTATTTACAGCGCATTTCTGCAAAAGGCAGCGCTGCGGCTTAAAACCGGTGATACGGATGCCCTGGAAAAAGCTACTGCAGAAAATCAACGTTTACAGATTGCCAATCAGCTGAGCCTGCTTAAAACAGATTATGAAACGACTTTAAACCACTTTCACTTATTATTAAATACCACATCACCATGGGTGCCTGATGAAGCAGCGGTAGTGTATCCACTGACTGTAATACCGGATACTACCGCTATCAGCAATACACCTGCTATGATGCTGCAACGGCAGCAGGTAGCACTTAGCGAGCAGGAAAACAAACTGGCAAAAAGCGTGCTGCTGCCCTCTTTTAACGTCGGTTATAACAATAGCAGTATCATGGGATATCAGCGTGTAGGGGAAGAAGAGAAGTATTTTGATCACAGCAAACGTTTTTCAACGGTGAATGTAGGGGTGGGTATTTCTATCTTCAGCAGTGCACAACGCTCACGGATCAAGGCATCGGGTAT
Organism: Chitinophaga sp. H8; assembly: GCF_040567655.1. NCBI lineage: Bacteria > Pseudomonadati > Bacteroidota > Chitinophagia > Chitinophagales > Chitinophagaceae > Chitinophaga > Chitinophaga defluvii. Next base: position 1,680,693 of record NZ_JBEXAC010000001.1, read on the forward strand.
CCTGGTAAAACAGCGGGAACAGGAATTGGAAGCAACGCAGCAGCTATTAAATACCACATTGATAAATGCTACGCATACCTATTACCGCCATCTGCAGCTGCTGAAAAATTATGAATCAGTATTGCTGCCCAATGCGGCAACTATTATCAGCGGTGCGAATAAACGCCTGAGCAGCGGGGAAACCGGCTACCTGGAATGGGTAATCCTTATTAACCAGGCACTGGAAATAAGAAGTGGCTACCTGCAGGTGGTAGAGCAACTGAATGCGTCTGCATTTTTGATGGAAAAATTAAGTGGAATTAATTAGTACTAAAAGTTATTGATCATGAAAAAGATAGCTTTCATAATATACGGTTTTTCAGCTTTGCTGCTGGCTTGTACAGGAAGTAAACCTGATACCGGGGAAAAGGAAAAGGCCGTAACGGATACCAGCAATGCCCATGAAGTACAGTTGTCGGCGGAACAGCTGAAAAATGCAGGTATTGAGCTGCATATGCCGGAAACAAGGGACATGCATACGACAATTAAAGTAAATGGTGTAGTGGATGTGCCACCACAGAATATTGTATCGGTAAGTTTCCCCTTAGGTGGCTACCTGAAACAAATGCAGTTATTGCCGGGCATGCAGGTAAGCCGCGGACAGGTACTGGCCGTGCTGGAAGATCCGCAATATATACAGCTGCAGGAAGACTACCTGGTGGCTAAAAGCAAGCTTCATTTTCTGGAAACGGATTTCGCACGCCAGAAAGAACTGAATGCTTCAAAGGCCAATAGCGATAAGGTGTTTCAACAGGTGAAGAGCGATTATGAAAGCCAGCAGGTGGTGGTGAAGGCACTGAGTGAAAAGCTGCAACTGTTGCAGATCAATCCCGACAAACTTAATGCGGGTAATATCAGCCGTAGCATAGCGGTGCATGCCCCTATCAGCGGATATGTGTCTAAAGTGAATGTAAATCCCGGCAAGTATGTAAGTGCTACGGATGTTTTATTTGAACTGATCAATCCGGCCGACATTCATTTGAGCCTGACAGTATTTGAAAAAGATGTACTGAACCTCGCCGCTGGTCAGTCGGTGGTATGTTATGCCAATAATAAACCGGAGGAAAAGTACCATGCTAAAATACACCTAGTAGCCAGGAATATCGGGGATAATCGTTCCAGTGAAGTACATTGCCATTTTGATAAATCTGATAAGCGCCTGATACCGGGTATGTTCATGAATGCAGAAATTGCAGTAAATAATGCATCGGTTACAGCCGTACCGGATGATGCAGTGGTGAAGTGGGAAAATAAATGTTATGTGTTTGTAGCAGATACTAAATCACAGTTTACGATGACACCGGTAGAAATCGGTCATACCAATGATGGTTACACTGAAATTAAAACACCACTTCCTGCCAGAGATGTGGTGGTGAAAAATGCATATACCCTGCTGATGAAGATGAAAAATAATTCGGAAGAAGAATAGTGGGGAAGCGGTATGGTATACATATCATCAGAAGGGCTGTTCTTTAGGAACAGCCCTTTTTTATGCTGCTATGGCAGCCATTGTAACAAGAATTAATATTTAGATAATATACACCAAAGCTTTTTGCTGTTAAGTTTGCTAACGGAAAAAGCAGGTCGTGCATGATATTATCTTTATCGGAATTATCAGATGAGTTGTTACTGGAAGCGTGCAGGCTGGGAGATGTAAAAGCTTTTGATGTGTTATTCAGTCGCTATTCTACCCGGCTTTACCACTATGCGCTTAAATACATTCATGATGAGGCCGTGGCAGAAGAAGCCATGATGGACCTGATGTTATGGGTGTGGGAAAAAAGGGAACAGCTTCCTGCTGATATCCATTTTGCGCCCTATATTTATCGTGCTATGAAAAATGCCGTGATCAAACTACTGACACGGAAATCAGCAGTTACAATTCCTTTGCAGGAAACTATCACCTGTGCTGATGGGGCGGACAACCGTATCCTTTCTGAGGAGCTGGACAGGGCTTATGCAGCCACACTGGATGAATTGAGCAGCCAGCGCAGATTGGTGTATACCCTTAGCCGTCATGAAAAGATGAGCCATGCAGAGATCGCAAAAGAAATGAACCTCTCTCTCTTTACCGTCAAGAATCATATAAAGGCATCCCTTTCTCATTTTCGCCGTCACCTGAAGGATTATGTAGACATGACTACTGTTGTTCTGCTTTGTTTTTTCCTGCGTTAAAAAATATTTTGTTCTCCATTAGCCCCTCCCGCACTTTTTGGGCCTTTCTATATTGAGTGACTGCATTAGCAGTTCACTCCTGTAAACATGGCAAATTTTGTTAGCAAAGCACTTATACTGAAATACCTGGATAACAGGTGTACGCCACTGGAAAAAGAACAGGTGGAGCAGTGGTTGCAATTACCCGGAAATGAGCAGGTACTGGATGAAATATTAACGGAGAAACTGCCGGATGATATACTGGCAGGGGCAGCTGTTGACGTAGCCGTAGAGAAGATGGAGACGTGGCGAACAACTTTGCAGCAGCGTATGCTCCCTCCGGTACCTAAGGGGGGAAGGATTAAAAAAATGTTTTTTCGCCAGGTGGCTATCTGGGCTACCGTGTTATTTGGTATCGGTTATTACGCCGTGCAGCAGATGGGGCGGCAGCGATCCGGTATTGCTACAGAAGCACTGATGGTGAAAAGAAATGCCATGGGGCAGCGGGCCTCCATTACCCTTACGGATGGCTCTGTGATTATGCTTGGCGCAAATAGTCAGCTCACTTATCCTGAAACATTCAATGGCAATACCCGTGAGGTAACACTGGATGGAGAAGCATTTTTTGAGATCAGCGAGGACCCGCTGCACCCTTTTATTGTTCATACCGGCGATGTGCAAACCAAAGTACTTGGTACCTCTTTCCGGATCAGCGCTTTTAGTGGCGCTCCGCTCACAGTGGCGGTGGCTACGGGCAAGGTAAGGGTAGATCAGCAGCGCAACGGAGGATGGATGGAACTGGCGGTACTCACCCCCGGAAGGCAGGTAACCTGGAATGGAAATTCGAATAGTCCGGTGGTAGCAGCGGTAAATGCCGCCGATATAACAGGATGGAAAACCGGACGCCTGGTATTCAATAACAAAACATTGCAGGAAGTAACTACAGAACTGGAACGATGGTATAATGCAGCGATTGTTTTCCGTCAGCCGGAAAAAGCGCAGGAGCGCATTACAGTAACACTTTTCAGTGGCGCCTCCCTGGAAAAAACACTACAGACACTAGCGGTGGGCAGCAACTTCAAATACACGATCAACGGAAAGCAGGTCATTATTCAATAACATCTTAAACGAAATTATGCATTAAAAAAAGTACGCAAAAAAAAACGTTCCTGTTTGCCTGGACAGCCTACAGGAACGCTTATGTATCCTTCCATTACCCGTTATGTTTTGGACGACGAAACAGGTAAGGAAAAACCGGACATTGATTTGTCCGGCTGCTAACAGATTTACCGGAAAACCGGTTTAACCAGTAACAATCAAAAGTATGAAAAAAGGATTAAAACATGATCCTTTAGGATGTTTTGTGGCATCCATGCCCAATAATCATAACCATGCGCCGGAGGCTGAGAAGGCCGCAGGCCTGTCGTCTGCGGGTATCAGGCGCTTGCGCACAATCTACTTCCTGATGAGATGCTCATTTATCTTCCTGGCTATCAAATTCAGTCTTGCCGGGCTGTTGTATGCAGCGGGCATAAAAGGCCAGGACCTGGATGCCAGACTCAACCTTCACCTGGAAAAGTCCGGTTTGAAAGAAAGCCTGCTTGCCATTGAAATGAAAACGGGCGTACATTTTCTGCTGCCGGAAGAATTGCTGGCAGGGGTTAAGAAAACAGTTACCGTACACCGGGAGGAAATCAGTGTAAAACATGCACTGGATGAAATTTTACTAAATACAAATCTTGCTTACCGGGCCGTCAACGGGTATGTAGTAATTACCCGAAAACCGGTACCTGTTAAAATCACCGGGAGAGTAACGGATGGTAAAACAAAAGAACCGCTACCGGGTGTTTCCATCCGGGTAAAAGGCGGCCAGGCCGGTGTGGCAACGGATGCCAACGGATTCTTTACCCTGATGGTGCCGAAAGAAGGGGCCACGCTGGTAGTGGCCTTCCTGGGATATGAAACCAGGGAAATTAAAGTAACGGCACAATCCGGCCACCTCAATATTGTATTAACCGTTTCTTCCCGGCAACTGAGTGCAGTAACGGTAGAAGCACGGCGGAAAACCAATACGGAAATCACCGTACTGCAGGAAAGAAGGAACGCGGCTATCGTACAGGATGCAATCTCTGCACAGCAGATAGAACGTACCGGAAGTATTACTACTACACAGGCATTGCAACGTGTGAGCGGGGTAACGGTAACAGATGATAAGTATGTAGCCATCCGTGGTTTGGGCGACAGAAGTGTGATCGGCCAGCTGAATGGTGCCAGACTGGCTTCTTCAGATCCCGACCGCAGTGCTATCCCTTTAGACCTGGTGCCTGCTTCCTTGCTGGATAATATCACTATCTACAAAACTGTAACACCAGACAAACCTGCAGATGCTGCTGCGGGTATCGTAGAACTGAAAACAAAATCCGTTCCCGATAAACAAACACTGGAGATCATCGCACAAACAGGTTTTAATTCAAACATCGGTATAGGAGGGCGTGTGAACAGCTTTTATAACAGCGAGCTTGGTTTCTTTGGTCAGAAAGTAAACAATAAAAATCTTTCGCGCGACTTCCTGGACCTTTCCACGCAATACCCGGGTGGACTGGCGGATATACAACGGATGCTGGCCAGCAGTAATGGTCACCCTGCTGCCGAAAAAGAAGCGGCACGTATCAATGGTATCATGCACCGCTTTGATCCGGTGATGACCACCCGCTTCAAAACGGCCCCGCTGAACCAGTTATATTCCGCTACCTATGGTAATAGCTTCAAGATATTCAGGTCGCACCGCATTGGTATTATTGGGGGCGCTAATTATTACCGGCGCGCCACAGATGTATATGGTGGTGATCTTACACAATACAGTATCTACCAGGGTGTGATTACCGGCAATCCGGATGTATACAGCCCCCGAAATATTCCTAACTATATTACGCCCAACAACCTGTATATGGGCAAGTACCAGACCTATAAGGAAAATACCGGTACAGAAACCCTTAACTATGGAGTGTTGGGCGGCCTCACCTATCAGTTCAATCCCCGCCATGAGGTGAGCTTTCAATACCTGGGCAGCTGGGGCAGCGAGGCACAGGCGATCAATATGAATGGAAAGTATGAATATACCGGTTTGCCGGGGGATGTAGCCAGCACTATTTATTCGCTGAAACAAACCCGCCGTAATCTCAATACCTATAATTTCCAGGGAGAACACAAACTATTGGCAGGGGAGTATGCTCCCCGGTTAAGCTATAACCTGGCTACCTCTACTTCCAGTCAGAATGATCCAGATTTCCGGTTTATTACACTCACGGATTACACGCCCCGTGGTGGTGGATGGTACAGGCAACCGGTTATTGAGGCTCCCGGCGGTGCAGGAGAGGAGTATGTATATACGAAAAACCTTTATGCGCTCAACTCTGGCTATGTAAACGGATTCAGTACATATGGCATCATTCAGGCAGAACCCAACGGACGCCGTTGGAGAAAGCTGGATGAAACCAACTATAACTATAAGGCAGACCTGGCAATACCTTTTAAAATACTAGGCCACCGGCAGGAGTTTAAAACAGGGTTTAACTACCTGAACCGTGATCGCAAATTCAGGGAAAACATGCTCTTCCTGCCAGGTTCTAATTTCACCCCCTATGGTGCAGTGCCCTTGTATGCTGTGGAAGGCAACCTCGACAGGCTGGTAAGCCCCGAAATAATCGGTATCCGCCCCCGCTCGGGGAATACCAGTGAAGGTGCCAGCCCGGTGGGTGGATTCATGTACAACAGTCAGAAATCACCGAACAACTATACCGGATTTTTTGAAACAACGGCTTTTTACGGTATGTTGGACCTGCACCCGATCGAAAATTTACGTTTGGCCGGTGGGGTTAGATTTGAACGCACCAATATCCAGTCTGCAGTAGATACCTCCAATGTATTCCTGGACCCTGCACTTACAAAAAAAGACGGGAACGGGAATGCAGTACCAGTGGTGTTGATCAATCCTAATACGGTATACAAAACCACTTACAAACCATACTATTCCGCCAATCTTACCTATACATTCAAGAGCAATATGAACTTCAGGCTGGCCTACAATACTACACTGGCAAGGCCGGAACTGCGGGAGCTGACAAATGTATTCGAGTTTGATGCTTTCCAGATGGGACTGGTAGTAGGCAATCCCAAACTGGTGAACCAGCATACGGAAAACCTGGATTTCCGCTGGGAGTGGTTCCCTGCTGCAGGGGAGGTAATCTCTGCATCCCTGTTTGGCAAACGGATCAATAATCAACTGGTAAAAGTATTCAGTCTGAAAACAGATGGGCTGGCTGCAAAATATCCGGAGTATCCTACCATCCAGTTTCAGAACGATCCTAATACCGGTACAGTGTGGGGAATGGAGCTGGAACTGGTAAAAGACCTGGGCAAAATATGGGAGCCGGCTAAATACTTTTTCTTTGGCTCCAATTTATTACTCGCACAGAGCAATATCAAAAAAACAAAGGAGCGCTATGATGCCAATAAATCACTGGACAGGCATACTCCTGAAAACAGCCCACTCTTTGAGCAGGCGCCGTATTCTGTGAATCTCTGGCTTAATTACAACAACAAATCATCAGGTACCGATCTTACAGCCACCTTTAATATGGTAGGAGAACGGCTTATACAGATCAATCTCACCGGTGAACCAGACCTCTACACCCGGCCTGTTCCGGTGCTGGACTTTGTGTTCAGCCAGCGCCTTACCAAACGTGTCCTCTTTAAAGGATATGCTAAAAATATACTGAATCCTGCTGTTGAAACAGTATATGCCAATCCGGGTTCTGGTGGCTTATGGTATGGAGGAAAATACATCAACAGGAGCTTCAAAAGAGGCAGCGAGATTATGATGGGCTTTACGGTAAACCTGTACTAAATAATAAACGTATCAAGCATGAAATATAATTATGCAAGACTGTTCCACCTGATCTGTCTGTGCGCATGGCTGTTGTCTGCCTGCAAAAAAGATAAACTGGATCATGCACGTGATAACAGGATCATTAAAGACGGGCAGGAAAATTCCGGGGTACGCCTGGTAAATACCAATGGATATAATCAGGTGATTGTAAACGGTGATACACTCACCAACTATGTAGTCATTACCGATCCGCCGGAGCCCGGTACTAATCCCTGGGAATATCCCGGTACCCGGTTCTTTCCTAAAAATGGGAAGTTGGGAAATACCTGGTATCTCCCCCGGTCGCTATTATTGCAGGATGGTACGGCTACGGTAAAAGTGGATATCCGGAGTGCGAAGCAAGCTGCCTATAATATGGAGTTTAAAGTACAGGAAGATTATAATCTGCCAATGGATTATTACCTGCTGAAAACAAAAGAGGAGCCTTATATTGTGGAATCGCCACCATCGGTAGTGGCTGTTCCGCGTGGTGTGATTGCACCTGCCCGTCCGGACCATTTCAAGATCCGGGTAGTGAATATGGCTGCCCGTTTAACCTCACAGTTTCAGGATGTAGAAAATGTGGCACTACCCTTAACACTTACCTGGGCAGATGGTACAAGGGTAAACCCTGCTACCAGCAATATTGCGCCGGGGCATTACTCGGAGTATATAGAACTGCCTTATGGTACCTGTCAGTTCAAATTGCTGACGCCTTCCGGTACGCAGGTAACAGCTATGCCATACAACTTTACGGAAGGCATAGATGTAATAGATCCTGCTACCTCCACCATTACCAGGCCCGCATCGGGGCGGCCACATACCGTGACCACAGCGCTTACCTTCGCTCCGGTGATGACTTATCAGCCGGGCGGAATCTATACCATTTATATTGCTCCGAAAACGATCACCATTCCATACTATAATGGCAATCCGGGTGAAACGGTTACGATGGTACAGAATGCCTTTGATGTGATAACAGATGCCAGTCTTCCGCTGAATAACACTTATGCCAGGGTACAATGGGTAAATGCATTACCAGGAAGTAAGGGCCTGTCACTGCGCCTGAACGGACAAAAGCTGGGAGCTGCACCTGCCTTTGGAGAAGTAGGGGAATATGCTGCCTGTATTGTAGGGAGTGCAGAGCTGATTACAGCAGATGCTGCCGGCAAACCACTGGCTACCCTGTCGTATGCACTGAAAGAAGGCCTGAACTATACTGCATGGGTACACGAAGATACCGCGGGAAAAGTGGCTATCACGATGGTGTCCAACAACCTGAGTGGTACTTACACCCGGGTGGGGGATAATGGCCAGGATGCCACCTATAGTGCTTACAAAAAAACATACCCTTTTGATATCCGCTTTATGAACTTCTGTAAAGACCTGCCTTACGTCACCTTCACGGAGGCTAATGGACAGTCTTTTGGGAATCGCCTGTGCGAAAATCTGCAGCCCGGTATAGTGCCGTTTGGAGAAATACCTTATATCGGAAAGGGGGCAGCTTCTCCGGCTTACGAAGTAAAGGTGTACCGTTCTTCCCCCCAGGTAGTGCCCGGTACCTGGTTGTCCGACATCCCATCCATACCTAGCCGTGCGCTGATTGCACAGCCTGAATTGTATGTGCGCGGTACATTGCCCATGCATGAGCCGGGTATTTATACCATCGCACTGATTGGAGGATATAAACAGGGCACCCCTGCCGGAGAGAAAGCGCGGATGATTATTGTTAAACATACCAAATAGGAATATGTACAAGCTACTTATACGATACGCAATTGCAGCGGGCCTGTTGTTAGGAATGGCCGCATGCAGCAAAGTGGAATATACCCGCATCGATGCACCTGCCTACCTGCGGGTATTCAATAACCTGAATTACTCCATCGGGCTGGCCAATAAAGATCAGCGTCAACCTTTTCTCACCATGTTGATAGACCCGGTGATGGATGCCGATGGTATACCGGCAGGGGCAGCTATTGTGGGAGATTTTCTGGATCAGCGCGACTGGTATGCACCGCCTTATCCCTCTCACGTAGGCAGCAGCACCTCAGTTAATAATCCGGAATATCCCGGAAAAGAAAATGTACTGGTAGGCCCGGTGCTGAACGGTTTTGATCTTTCCAGCTGGGCACAGATCCCGTCAGGCAAACACCGTTTTATGTTCATGTACCGGCCCCGGAATACCGTGCCGTTTGGTCAACTGGAAGCAAAACTCAGGAATATTGTATTGCTGGATACCACGATCACCCTGATTGAAAAAGAAGTATATACCATGCACATCCTGCAAAAGGATTTTGAGACTAAAGAGAATGGCATCCTGGTAAGGAAAGAGCAATTTCATAAACTCCCCTTGTCGGATTCCATGATGTATGTCAACTTCTACAACATGAGCGCCAAAGGTTTCTGGAATTCGGATGACAACCGGAAGCCTACTTACAACATCGGGGCCTTACTGAACAATGGTATCAAGGATCACGCCAACGTATGGTATTCTCTTTTCAAAGGGAACAGCCTGTCCAGTCCGCTGCCCGCTTACCAGTTCCGTTTTCTCACGGCTATACATAGAAATACTTCTTCCGATTCGGTAGCTACCTATTTCAGTATCCCGCTTTTTGCAGATAGTGCTTCCAACGGTATCCACACTGGTGTATGGCAGCGCTTTTCTGTGATGGCAGTAGGGATGGACCCATCTACGAATCCATATAATGATAACGCCAACAATACCTATGGTAACTATGGCATCATCACCTGTTACAATAATGGTTTGGACAAACCGGTTAGTGAAAGAAAAGCCTGGATGTTGCCAAATATGCTGGTCAATATCCACTCCGGCGTTTACAATCCCCGTTCGTTCGCTACCGTGAATACCATCGAGATTGTAAACGGTGTCGCTTATCTCACCACGATACAACGAAAATATCCACCACCGGTTTATTGAGGTAAAGGATATTATCATTCACACACAAAACAACCAGGGATGAAATCATATTATCATCATTTATACAAACTGTTATTATGCCTGCTGCCCTTTGTGGTTTCGTGCAAGCATGAGCAACTGGAAATATACACAGAGCATGTCAGCTACAGGCCGGGTGGCGACTTCATTAAAAACAACTACGACCTCTCCATGTTTGCAGCAGCGATTGAAAAAGCAGGACTCATGGAAGAACTGAACGGACCAGGTCCATTCACTATACTGGCACCCAGTAACCAGGCTTTTTATGAACTGGGCTTACAACGGCCCTCTGATTTTGACCGCCTGAATAAAGACAGCCTCCGTTTTATGATGCAGTATCATGTGCTGAACAGAAGACTGAACACACGGGATATCCCGGTAAAGGGTGTGGACGTTAGGTATGCTACACTGGCGGATGGAAAGGAGATCTATGTATCCAACGAAACAAATGGACCTTTATACAACCGTTATCATTTCAATGGTTCATTAAGCACTCCTGCTGATGTGACGATTACCAATGGTACGCTTCATGTGCTCAATAAAGTAATGAAGTATGAAAAGGGTACGGTGAGAGACTGGCTTGAAAAGCGGAAAGACTACAGCATCATTACGGCTGCATTTAAAAAATTCGGTTTCTGGAAACTGCTGGCAGAGGATGGCCCGTTTACCGTGTTTGCACCGGATAATGCAGCTTTTGAAAAAAGTGGTATTGATATAGCCGCCATCGAAAAAATGGATACCAGCGCCTTTTATGGCAACCGCTTATTTGGTGTGTATATACAACGCGTCCGTAATTATTTCATCTCAGATTTTATCGTGTTTAAGACAAATAACAATGAGTATTCCCTGTCCGATTATATCTACGGTGATAATTATTACCTGACCATGCAGGCGGAAGAAGCATGGCCCAAAAAAGATTTGTTGTTTTCGGTGATGGTGCGTACGGCAAAGGATTATCCTTATGAGGTATTGCCCAAAGCCGATGGTTGCGAATTAGCCAGGAGAGACAATCTGACAGATAATGGTATTGTTCAACCAATGGTGACGCTGGCGGTGCAGCCCAAAGATGCCACCAAATAAAACAGGGTAAACGACCTAAAACATTGTATCATGAATACTGCAAAAAAAATATGGCTGGCACTGGTCATCATTATCATATCAGCTGCCTGCAGAAAGGCAGAATTTATGCCGGCACCTGAAGGAGTGAAAGTGGCTTATGAAGAGATAGACAGTACGCTGCTGGACGTATTGAAAAGGCCTGAATACTCCCTTTTCAACAAAGCCTGGAATAAAAGTAATATGAATGGGTTGCTGGCGAAAGAATGGACCAAAACAGCACAGTTTACGCTGCTGGTACCGGATGATGCGGCTATGCGCAAAGCAGGATTGGATAATGCCGGTATTGATGGCGCATCAAGGGAACAACTGGACAGCCTGCTGATGTATCATACCCTGAGTGGTAAAGTGGAGATAACCGCCATGCAAACGCAAGTGGGAAACATACAATGGTCCACTTTGCTGCTCAATCCTTTGTATACCGAAATGTTGAATAGTCACGGCTCTGCCGTAACTAAGGAGATGCCCTACCGCTACCGCCAGTTTCTGGCACTTACATCGGAAGGACAATTGCTGGTCAATGGGATAAAGGTGGGTAAGCCTGCTCCTATAGCCGCCAGAAATGGTGCGGTATGGCAGGTAGACAGGGTATTGAAACCAGCCAGGAAGAACCTGTTACAAACGCTGGAAGCGGATGGTCGCTTTACCTTATACCTGGAAGCATTGAGACTGAGTGATAGTCTTTATGAAACCATCCCTGAACTCTACCCATATTCCATCGGAGAATATTGGTTTGCCAAAACACGGCTTAATACCACGATAGCAAGGATGGATTGGGGTTGTGAGTGCATCGTGTATGAGTTCGGGAAATTGGGCAGGGGGGGGCGGATGGCCCTGTTTGCGCCTACTGATGATGCTTTTCGCCGGGTAGGATTGCGCAATGTGGATGATCTCCGTGTATTAAACAATCGGTTTAAACCATACATGAATGAACAATATGCGATGGTAGGCCATGCGCCGCTGGATTCCCTGCTTTCATTCCATGCCTGGGGCATACAACGGGGCATGCTGGCCGTAGGTATTCCCCCGATTTTTTACGCTAATGATTTTATACCTGCCATCATGGACCAGATAGTACTGGGTGATGGACAATCAACAGGAGTAACGGTGGAGCTCCCTTTACGTTTCTCAAAAGATGGCAATGGTCGTGTGCAGTTGCAGGTAAAAGGCAGTACCGCCGAAAAGGCTACCATCATTGACCCCGATATCGAATGCATCCAGGGGCCTATTCATGTGGTAGACAGGTTGTTGATCCGTCCAGGCTTTTCTTTCTAAACAGTAACAAATTTTTATGCGCTTTAAATATCTATCTACCGCATGTATGCTGATAGCAGCAATTTTCCTGCTGCCGGGATGCAGCAAGGACGACAACATCCGGCTGCGGGATAATAACATCCTGCCATCTGTAGTGACGGATAATTTTAATCTCAAAACGTTCAGTACTGCACTGGAACGTACCGGGCTCACTAAAGTAGTATCGCAGAAAGGGCCTTTTACCCTGCTGGTACCCTCAGATGTCGCTTTCTCAAAAGCGGGCATTGATGGTCCGGGAGGCGTTATTGGCACCAATAGTGCCTTGCTGGAAAGCCTTACAGCCTATCATATCCTGGAAGGGGTGTATAGGCTGAATGAACTGCCTTTCCTGTTTAACCAGGAGATCACTTCTTATGGAGGAGGCAAACTATATATCACCAGGTGGATTAAGGCACAGGATACTATCCTGACCGTAAATGGCAGCCGTATTTTGCCACAGGCCACTACGGCTTCCAATGGATTGCTCCAGGTAATAGACCGGGTACTGAAACCTTACCGTTTTGAATACCTGGCAGATGCAATAGCAGCTGATCAGAGCCTGACACTTTTTTACCAAGCCCTGCAACGGGCAGGTATGGAATCACTGCTCCGCAAAAAAGGACCTTACACGGTTTTTGCACCTACCAATGCGGCGATGATCACCTATGGCTATGCTTCACTCGAGGCCATCAACCAGGCCAGTCCAACAGCACTTGCTGCGCTCCTGCGATATCATATCGTGGCCGACCGGCGCTTTCTGAACGATTATATACTCAGTACCGGTAGCACAGCCACCAGCACACAGGCCATGATAGATGATAATACCGTCAAGATCACACTGATCCCCAACAATGAGGTACAGGGCGGATATGAAGGGATTACACTGCAAGGGTCCGGTAATGGCAACACGCAGATCAGGATTGTTCAGCAGGATATCATTACCGGCAATGGTGTATTGCATACGATAGACCAGGTATTGAGGATTACACAATGATAACTCACTAATAGCAGCATCATGAAAATACAATTACGAACCATATATGGCCTGTGGAAGATCTGCCTGGCAGTTTACCTGCTGGTATTACCCTTCACCGGTCTGGCACAGGAAACGAGCGGCGGTATTACCGGTAAGGTAACGGATGAAAAAGGAGCACCACTGGCAGGGGCAGATATCATTGCCCTGCACATTCCTTCCGGTACACCTTATCCGGCAAACAGTAATAAAGACGGACGTTACCGTATACCCGGCATGCGCCCTGGAGGGCCATATGCTATCACGGTAACTATGCCCGCTATGGCAGCTGTGCAGTTTGATAATATCACGGTTAAACTGGGAGAACCACTGCTTTTTAACATCGTTATGAAAAAAGGGGTAGAACAATTGAAGCAGGTGGAAGTAACGGCATCCAAACGGAAGTCGCCTAACGCCAGCGCATATGGTACCGGGCAGAATATCGGGAACGAACGTATCCAGCATATGCCGGCTATCAACCGGAGCATTCAGGATATCACCCGCCTGGTGCCACAGGGAAGTAAAGACAACAGTTTTGGTGGTACCAACTTCCGGTATAATAACGTGACCATAGATGGTGCGATCAATAATGATGCGATCGGTTTCAGCCCTTCCATGGGTGGGCAAAGTGGTACTTCCGGACAACCCGGCAGCAGCACCCGTACCAATCCGGTGTCATTGGATGCTATTGAGGATATACAGGTATACCTGGCACCTTATGATGTGAAGATTGGTAATTTCACAGGGGGGAGCATTAACGCGGTAACCCGCAGCGGTACCAACTACTGGAGTGGTTCCATCTATGGTTTTGGCCGTAATGCGGCACTCATCGGAAAAGATAAACAGGGGTCTTCCGGTAAAATGCCAGACAGCTTTGAAGATTACCAGGCAGGCTTCCGACTGGGATTTCCGATTATCAAAAACAAACTTTTCTTCTTCACCAATATGGAACTTACCCGCCGCACGGATCCCGTGCTGCTCAAAGCAGGTATGGCGGAAACTGCTTCCATACTAACCGAACAGGATGCCACCGATATTATCAACGCTACAAAAAGCCGTTACAGTGCTTTTGATCCGGGTACTGCCGGAGCGTATAACACGTCTTCCCGCTCGGAGAAAGTATTTACCCGGCTCGACTGGAACATTAACGCCAGGCATCAGTTGTCATTGCGCAACAATACCATCTTCTCCAATGCCACGCATATGGACAGGGATCAGCAGGACTTTCGTTTCAGCAGCCTGGCATTCCGGCAAAACAACAACCAGTCAGGTACCGTGGCTGAACTGAAGAGCCGTTTTTCCAATACGGTATCCAACAGCCTGGTAGTAGGATATACTTCGGTGAAGGATAACCGGGATCCGCTTAGTAACCCTAATCTTCCACAGGTGCAGATCATGGGCCGCTCTCCGGGTACTACCATCTATATTGGTACAGATCGGGAAGCTGCAATCTTCAATATGAAACAGCGTACACTGGAAATTAGTAACAACCTTACCTGGACTAAGGGTAATCATACGTTGTTATTTGGTACACACAACGAATTGTATAGTATTGATTATGGTTTTGTGAACAGCTGGAATGGCCGTGTGGATTACCTGAGCATTGCCGATTATATTGATAACCGGCCCTTCCGTGTACGGGGTAGTTATAATTATACGAATAATTCAAGGGATTATATCCTGGCCAATCCTGCGGCGGTATTTAACGTGAATATGTATAGTCTCTATGTGCAGGACGAGATTCAGTTGAATGACAAGGTGCGTATTACTCCCGGATTGCGTGCCGACTATACACACCTGCCCACCAAACCGGAGCTGACAGACAAAGTGAGCCAGTCTCCTGCAGATCCTTTCTTCGGATCCAGTTATTACTATACTCCCCTGAGCCGTCTTACGGGCAACTATCTGAACCGGGTACAGCTATCACCACGTATTGGTATCCGTTATGATATCCTGGGGGATCAGTCGCTGGTGCTGCGTGGTGGTGCGGGGATCTTTACGGGCCGGATTCCTTTTGCATGGCTGGCATATGCCTATTACAATAATGGACTTTCCTACGGATCATTTGACCAGCGTGCCCAGCAAAAACCATTTACACCAGGCACGGATGCCAATAAACCCGGCAATAATGGTATTGCGGATTTTGTAGAGCAGAATGGTGTAGTGATCAATAATCCGAATGCAGGTAAAACACAGGTAGACCTGATTGACAATAACTTCACCATGCCCAGGGTATTACGTACCACGCTTGCATTGGAGCATACAACTGCCAGCCAGTGGAAATTCAGCATAGAAGGGATGCTTACAAAAACGTTGAAGGATGTGTTTTTTCAGCAGGTGAATATTACCGACAATCCCATTTATTATAAGTATGATACGGACAGACAACAGCCCATTTACAAGGGAACTATCAACCCTGCATTTTCAAATGCTTACCTGTTGAGTAATACCAATAAAGGGATGCGCTATAGTATCACAGCTACGGTCAACAAAACATTTGTACCCGGCTTCTCCGCTTCAGGCGCTTATACCTATGGCCAAAGCAAGGATGTATTTAACGGCGTACGTAATTCTATGGAATCCAACTGGCAGTTGAACCAGGCGCTGAATCCCAATAATGCAGACCTGGCCTATTCTAATTTTGATATCCGTCACCGGATGGTTTTCAATATAGATTACCGTAAAGCCTGGAATGATAAATGGATCAGTTCCCTGCACCTGTTTGTAAGCGCACAGTCCGGCAGTCCCTTTACCTATGGAATTGTTAACAACAGTATCCAGGGATTACCGCAGCAGGTGAGCCTGGCATATATCCCTTCTGCAGAGAACGCCATTCATTTCTTTGGCGACTATACGGAGAATGGCGTTACCGTTACCGCTGCCCAGCAGGCGGCTGCCTTCAACAGTTTTGTAGATGGTAACAAGTATCTCAGCAGCCGGCGTGGGAAATTCACAGAAAGGAATATGGGCAGAACCCCCTGGAATGTACAGGCTGATCTGCACTTTGCACAGGAGTTCCATTTTAATGGTAAGAAGACGCATTTTATCAGTTTTACCATAGATGTGATCAATCTGACCAATATGATCAATTCCGGATGGGGTGTGCAATATTTCTCTCCCAATACCTTCAACTCTTCTGCCAGTACCGGGTTGATCCCTACGGTGTATCCACCGCAGCAGACCAAAGAAGCTACGCCATTATATCGTTTCAGCAATCCCGGTGAACCTTATGCCATTGACTATTTTGGTTCAAGAGCGCAGGTGCAGTTAGGCGCACGTTACACTTTTTAATATGATAAACACAGCATCATGAAGCAAGTAATAAATCATATCATCGTTTGCTGCCTGTGCAGTATAGCGATACTGATATCCGCCTGCAAAAAAGAAAAGCAGCCGGAACCGGAACCGATGCGGGTAGAAAGTTTTTATCCTAACAGTGGTAAAGATGGTACACTGGTGACGATTGAAGGAAGTGGCTTTCCGGTGAACCGGGAAAATGTGAAAGTGCTATTTTCTGGTAAAGAAGCCTCCCTGATCAGCTTACAAAAAGAAAAGGTAGTGGTACAGGCTCCTGCAACGGGGGCTACCGGTGTGATCACCTTTATGGAAGGAGATCGGAAAACGGAAATAGGGACTTATACTTATCAGGCCCTGAGTGTGCAGGGAATCTTTCCAGGCAACGGACCTACTGGTTCGCATATACGTATCCGTGGAGAAGGATTTAGCAGTACCACCTCACCGGCGGTAGTAAAGATCAATAGTAAAAAGGCGAGTGTGGTAAGTGTGAGTGACACCCTGCTGGTAGCTGAAGTACCGGAAGAGGCGGGGAGTGGAGCGGTTGTAGTGGAGGTAGATGGTAAAACAGCCGCAGGGCCCGGATTCCGTTATCAGGCCATTAGTAATGTGAAACCGTTGACTGGCGGTGCAGGTACCCGGGTGGTGATTAAAGGGATCGGTTTTGAAAACATAGGAGCCAATAACAAGGTGGATTTCAACGGACTTACTGCCGAAGTAAAGGAAGCCACTGCTGATCAGCTTACAGTAGTTGCGCCGGTTAATCTTACTACAGGACCATTGTCGGTTACCATCAACGGGCAGAAGATTACCGGCCCGGCATTTACGGTAGTACCACCTCCGGAAATATTCAAAGTGACCCCGCTCAGCGGTCCTGCAGGACAAGTAATGACCATCACGGGGCTTCACTTCAGTGAGGTACTGGACGAGAATATTGTGAAGATAAATGATAAGCCCGTGCCCGTTAGAGCAGCCACTGGATCATCATTAACCCTTACTATTCCCGGTGGTACCGGCAACGGAAAGATCCAGCTGTCAGTAAATGACCAGATGATAGCAGGGCCGGAATTTAAAGACCAGGCGCTGGGTATTGTGAGTATGACACCAGATAACGGGTTGGCAGGTTCGCAGGTAACGATTAATGGTACTGGTTTCAGTGCGCAGGCAGCAGAAAATATCGTAAAGTTCAATGGAGTAGTTACCCCTGTGATCAGCGTAAACGGGGACGGTACCGAGCTGGTCGTAAATGCCCCTGCCGGGCTTACAACAGGTCTTGTAAGTATCAGCCGTGGTACACTCACGGCAGAGAGTCCGGTACGCTTCAGAAGGGCTGGTATGCTTACCATAGCCGGAGGACCTGAAAGTAACTTATTACCTGCCAGTATGTCTGCTCTGGTGATGGACTCTAAAGGCAACCTTTTTGTAACAGCGGGTACGGCGGTGTGGAAGATCACACCTGACGGACAAGCGAAGGTATTTGCAGGTAGTGCTACAGAAGGTGTATGGGGAGGTGTGGATGGTACCGGTACCAAAGCCCGTTTTTTTAATGTCCGCTCACTTGCCATTGACCCCAAAGACAATCTGTTTGTAACAGACATGGAAAATGTCCGCAAAGTAACTCCTGCTGCAGAGGTGACTACGTTTGTCAAACTCAGCTTTTCCGGCGGAAGTATCTCTATTGATAAGGATAATAACCTGTATGTTACACAAAGCTACAATGGTATCACCAGGATCTATCCTACAGGAGCTACAGAAAAAGCCGTGAACAGAAGTGCGAATGATCCCTGCCGTCCTGCCATAGATGCTAATGGTACCCTGTATTTCACTTATGATACCTATGAACCGGGTATTGTCAGGTATGCCAAAAATAATACCCAGTCGATGCTGTTTAACGTATCCGGTTACCTGGACGGGCCTATCAATACCGCTCAGATTTCCTATGATGCCTCCGCTCTGCTTTTTGATGCAGGTGGCAACATGCTGATCATGGATAAATACAACCTGGCTATCCGTCAGGTGAACTTTGTTACCAACCAGGTAAGCACCCTGATGAAATTAACCAGAGGATTTGCAGATGGCAGCTTCTCTGAAGCTAAAATGGGAAGCATCAAAGACATGTTCCTCGATAAACAAGGAAATATATACCTGTTAGATACTGATAATAAAGCTATCAGGAAGGTTTTTCTTCAATAATGGATGAGGTGGTTGAATAAATCCTGATGGGCTGTTCTTTTCAGAACAGCCCTTTTTTTGTGAAAAGTATTGATATCCAGGTTGTTATTATGTTTTTTGTAGTTAAATCCGCTGCCAGTATAGGTTACGTTATAGATAAGGTAGACATAAGGTAGACATAAAGCAGTGATAAAGTAGAGATAAGGTAGACATAAAGATGTCTGCCTTATCTCTGCCTTATCTATCCTTTAATACTATTTTATAACTGCTTTAATTATGAGGCTTACTACTGTGGATATACTCAATTGTGGCATTTGTCTATATTTTAGGGGGTAATTGTGACAAGGGGGATATGAGGGTAGGCTCATTTTAGAGTAACAGCGTATTCCTGCCCGGGTAACTTTCGTGTATCTTTAAGGGGAGTTGTGTTATGCGCCAGGTATGAAGGAAGGGGGATTTGTCAGAAGGAGAAAAGATGCTTTTAAGAATTTAAAGAAATACGAAATGAAAGAGTTATCCGATGTAGAAATGTTCAAAAGTTTATTGAATTTGGAAATGGAGGGAGCGTATATTGATTTGCACAATGACTATGATTGCCATAATGTATTGTACGATTTTGAGGAACAATATCTTAAGCTTTTTTTTGCAGGAGATAAGAGCCTGATACTGGAATTCAGAGATGTTGTAATAACGAAATTAAATCTACAGCTACAGGAAACATCAGGTAGGGGTACACTTAATAGTTTTTATAGAGGACGTTTTGAAATTAATGGAACATTATATGAGGCCTCTGAGGAAGGAAGACGATATTTTTATCTTGAATTTGAAGGAGGAGATGCACTGGAATTATACGCCAATGATGTCTTTTTATTTGAAGAGGATGAGCCAATTAAATGAGAAAACTGGGTTTACTTAGTAATGGTATTATAAGAAAATACCTGTTACCCCAGGTTATACCAGGTCAAATGCGGTAGCAAACTTCATTAGTTGAGCGAAGGATTCGGCTTCTATTTTGCGATGGATGTTTTTGCGGTGGGTATCCACGGTGTATTTAGTAATAAACAAGATGTCTGAAATTTCAGCAGAAGATTTTCCCTCGCAGAGTAGCGAAATAATTTCTTTCTCCCGTTTAGTCAGCCGGGCAAATTTCTTGTAATTGTTGGCGATATATTCATTTTCATCCAGCACCTTTGTTACTTTATTCATCAAAGTACCAACTCCTTCCACCGGGCTGGAAAGCATAATCAGCTGGTCTTTGCCACCTGGGGTCAACTGGGGCAAAAATTTGCAAACGGTATAGAACCATCTGTGTTTTTCTTCCTTATATAGTTTTACGCGCTGGAAAAAATTAAATTGTTGGGTGGCAGCTCCTTTATCCTGGCAGTAATTCAAAATGCCTGGCAATACCTGGTCAAGATCTTCCTGAACAAAAAACAGATCATAGTATTCCTGCTTCATGGCGTTCAACGCTTCCAGTTCAACACCGAGCCTGTGAGATCCCCATTCGTTCATATAGGTAATTTCCTGGGGCACTCCTGCCTCCAGGTGATGTATCATCACAGAGGCTGGCAAAACGGCGGCAATATCCGGAATATCAAACTGTTGTTGTGTAATATTCCGTTCTATCTGGTATAGTTTCTGTTCAATGTCCTCAAACTCATTCATAACATGCTATAGGGTTGGTTGCTAAAAAAATACTGCAGTTAACTGCAAAATCCGGCTGCGTATGCGATGAATATAGAAAAATTCTGGTAAAATACCTATTAATCGGTATTGCACAACCCCTTTTGATCGATTAGCTTGCACCCCTGATAAGGTCATGATGAAAACCAATTAAACCAGTACACGTAGAGGGACCCAGGCAGTTGAATGAATCCTGCAGATCATAGCCCTTAATTTAAATGTTTTTATATGAAAAAGATCCTGCTGATGCTTTTTGCAGGGCTGTCATCTTATTGTGTGTATGCCCAGTCTGTTACAGTGCCTACCTTAGACACCTCTTTGCTTGATGCCGGAGAATTGGGAGCACTCCGTTCCGATAATATTAAAAAGGAACTCTCCGCTATCGCATTTATTGATGCGGATGGTGAAAAAGGCCAAGGCGTTTTTCTTGATAAAGATCTGTTGCTGACCAGTTACTCGCTCGTAGCTAATAAAAACAGTGTCCGGTATTATGTGCAGGGCGATCCGGTGGAAAGAAGCATAGCAGGGTATGTCGTGGCCGATGAAGCACATGGCCTCATTTTATTAAAAACAGCTGACATCCACGATAATAGCATCGTTTCTCCCTATTATTCCTCTCAAATGCTTCCACCAGCTATCACAAGAGATTTGGTGGTATATTATCTGTCCCGGCAAAATACGGATACTTATCAGATTGGCCGGGCATCTGTACCCAAGCCGGAATATCCCGGAGTTCGCAGATTTGAGCACTACCACTTAGTGCCTATGGATTACAAGGGTGCAGAGCCGATCAACGGCTGCGTGATTTTATCTTTATATGGCACTACCCGTGGCCTAATGGTATATAAGGAAGGAAAGCCTTTTCTGGCAAATGCATTACTGATGCAATCCCTGCTATTTCATAAAGGGCTTGATGTGAAAAGAACAGGTGATCTGCCGCTTGCGTATGCAAAACAAAAGAAAAGCAGTAAATCCACGTTATATAAAGCAGCTGTCAGTTACGATAGAATGATCAACGGTCGGAAAGGTGTATATGACCGTACTACGCTTAATTACATCAAACGTGGTCATTCATCCTTATCCCTTTACTTTACGCATACTCCTTTAAATGTGTACCGTTCTACACTTTTTAATCCCAATCTGCAGATGATAGACCTGGAAACGGGCATGATTTACAGACCGGAAGAGCGGGAAACTGATGACAGCCACAGGGTATATACGGGTACCAGCTATTTTACCTCATTTCATTTCGCCAATGTGCCGCCATCTGTTAACCGGGTCATGTTTTTCAACATACCTGAAAAAGTATGGGACTATATGAAAGAAGTGGGTTACAACCGGCCGGATTATTTTAATCCGTTCTTTAGTACTGTACTGCTGAATAACTTTTCGGGGATCAAAAAAGCTGATTATGACCTGGATGAAAACCGGGCTGATGAAGGCACAATCGCATTTTATTTGCTAAAAAACAGTAATGCCCGTGGTAATGCTAAAGTGTATGTAAACGGTAAAGAAGCTGGTAGCCTTGACCGTTATTATAATAACCCGCAAAATGAAGGGTATTGCGGATTAGATGCTGCGATTACGCTCCGGCTGAAAGCAGGAGAATATAAATATAAAGCGGTTGCCGGCAACAAAGCAGTAATAGAAAGGAAATTCAGGGTAGAAGCCGGAAAATGTACCAGCATTCAGATTAAGTTTTAATTATCAGTCATGCGAATTATGAAAATATTTCTCCATCAACTGCCGGGTTTGTTTGTTTTCTTCCTGGCTTTATCCGGGGGGCTTTGTGCACAAACTACCGGTGCCGGCTATGTGTCTGGGATTGAATCAAAAGCCCGTGAGATTAAACAGTTGCAACAGGACATGGACAATCTTAAATCCCAATTGGCGAAGTTAGATGCAGACAAACTGAAATCCATCAGGAATGCAGAGGAAAGCCTGCGACAGGCTACACAAAGAATTAATAACGATGCTTCCTGGAAGAACCGGCTGCAGACAGCCCGGAACGGCTGGGAGGAATTTAATCCCGGAACCTGTTCTGCCGGTGGCCCACCACCTATTTGCCCGGCTAATCACTGGTTTAAAAGCAATGTACAGGATGCCATGAAAAGGTACAATGAATACAGGGACAAATTTTTGAAACCTTACCAGGAAGCTATTGACCGGGCAAAAATGTCGGGAGAGAGTGAAAAGGAAGCTATCCGGAAGGAAGAACAACGGAAATTGGACAGGATCCCGATATTAAAAAATGAAATGAATGAACTGAGCAGAAAGTACAAGGAGCATATCAAAGAAAAGGCAGGTGAGTTATCTACCGGTTACGGAAAAGAGCTGGTACGGTCAGTTGCCGAAGTCCATTTCCAGGAATCTGTGATCCGTAAGTATCAGGAGCAAATAGAAAAGAACAGGAATGAGGAAATAGAAAATAAGGCAAAAGCCATTGAAAAGGTATCCCGTGAGATGGAAGACCTGGTAAAAAAACTGCAGTCAGACATCTTGATTCTGGAGCAGGAACAGCAAAAAAGGGTAACCGCTATCGATGATGAGATCGCAGTAATCAATAAAGCTATAATGGAGCTGCAGGCAAAGATCCGGGAACAGGATACCAGGCTGAGCCAGCATAAAGGAACAGAGCGGGAGCGGCTCGCTATGGAAGAACGGCGTAATGAATTGCAAACAGCAGTGTATGCCGAACAAAAAAAGGTGGCAGCAGCAAAAAGTAAGCTTCAGGACCTCAATACACAATTCACGTATGAAAAAGATCTTTTGAATAAAAAGGTCAACAGCACCAGGCATGGTACTTATGATGCCAAACAGCAGGCACAGCAGATAGTGGAAGCAACCTTTAAAGCAAAACGGGAACTCTTGCAATCCTCCCTTACGCATGCCGCTACATTGCTGGAGGCCCGGAAGCGCGCTTTTCAGGCCCGCGAAAATGACCTTAATAAAAACTACAATAACTGGGCCGGCCGGGTGGATGTTGAATGTAAACGTATCCTTGTTGCCTGTCAGTCAGTGGCTGCCAGCTGCTATGGTGCAGAAGTACCCGGAGAAGCGAACCTTGTCTGGAACAAAACAAAAAGTTGTATTGGTAATATAGAGGGGATCAGGAATGCAGGTAATGTGATATACGGTTGTGAAGAACTAAGCGCCTATTATGCCACCCTGACGGGATATTTAGATGGTACAGGTACTGCACAGAACGATATACAGCAACAGACCTTTAAAAACAGATTGGATAACATTTACAATTAATAAGTGATGAACCTGAAAAAGTGGATACTGCTGTTTTGCATCCTGGGTTTTATATCAGCCAGAGGGATCGCACAAACAGCTTTACAACAGGAAGCACAGGAACTCGAAAAACTGGCCACTGCCAAAAAATGGGATGCCGTTATCCTCCGGTCGCTAGACCTGGTTGCGGATGAACCAACTGCACCGCAGGGCCATTATTATACTGCGCTGGCACTTTATCATCAGCCTGATTTAGAAAAGGCAGCAACGTTTATAGATAATGTACTGATCTATGGCGATGCAAAATGGAAGGAAAAAGCAAGGGAGCTGTCGCAAAAAATAACACAATTAAAGGAACATTTTCCAGGGATTCAGCAACTGACGCATTTTGAAAACCTGACAGGGACTCAGTGGCATGCGCTCTGGAAGCTGGACAAATCCAATATCAATGCAGGGATCAGTGCAATTGAATGTTATGTACGGGAGAGAAATCCGACGGCAGCTGTCACAATCCTTGATGATCCTGAGTTTGCCGGGTTTCCCGGCGCCAAGGCATTACGCCAAAGATTGAAAAATGATAAGGAAGTAAGCACGGAAGATAAAGCAGTACAGCTGGAAAAACAGGGAGATACCTATTTTGCGCAGAAAAAATATGCCGAAGCCAAAGTGGTCTATGAAAAAGTTGCTGCAGCACTTAACCCTAAGCCTCAACGCATCACCAGTAAAATAAAAGATTGTGAAGACGAAATAGCATGGCAACTTGCCTTAAAGGAAAACCGCGTGGAGGCATTCGAGGTTTATTTAAACCGGAACTACCTGCTGCACCGGAAGGAAGCCCGCGCCAAGATCATTGATTACATGCGGGCACGGATTGAGAATTATGCCAAAAGCAATGAAATAACACTGGCAGAGGAAAGCTTTAATAAATACGTGCAGCAATACAAACCTGCCCGGGAGGAGGTGAAGGAATTCGAGGCTATTTTATGTGAACTGTATAAACAGCATATCTATGCCCTCAGTGATAGTAAATCCCGGAAGGAAATGCAGCAGAGGCTTGACCTGTATTATAAAGCACGCCAGATATGCGCCTTGTCAGAAGCTGATAAAAAAGAAATTTCAAAGCTGGAAAAGAAGTTGAAATAAATACCTGTTTGATAATAGTACATCTGATAATTATTATAACCGCCGCAGGCATTTCCTGCGGCGGTTGTTGTCTATAACTTCTTCTGATAAAAATTACATTTCAATTTATAAGTGGGGCTATCTATAAATTGTTGGGGTTCATAGGTAGGGGGATCAAGGTTATAATCATAAAACTCTTCCAGCAGATTTTTTGCATTCGCCGTGCTGACTTCCATTCCTCCGGAAACATCCATTTTAGGAGGCGTAATAAACCTGCACTGATAGGTAGCAGCAGGCAATATCCCATAGAGTGGTTTACCCGCTATCTCCATATATTCCTCTGAACGTAATACGAACTGATTGGGAGTAGAAGATGGCATAGGCAGCACTGTTTCTCCGGTGAAAACCGGTATTACCTGGTTGAAGGACAGGATAAAGGTCAATTGCCCGAATTTGAAAGGCGCGGTAGCTGTTGTTGGATAAAGTTTTTCCCCGGAAATAACTATTACATTTTCTTCAGGAGAGGATACCCTGGGATACCAAAGGGAATAGGGGTTAGTCGAAGTTTCGTACATTAACTGGTCGTTCAGATAAAGCTCCAGGAAATCATAGTAAAAATTAAAACCAGCTTCCTTCATGGTGATGCTTTTTCCCGGATTGGTGGTATTACTTATTTTTAAGCTGTCTATTACCCCGGAGAGTTTATGTTCAGTGGCATCAAAATCTTCTACCCGCAGGCTTAGGTTAAAGTTGAACTTATCCTTACTGGTAGGATAGGAGGCATCGGGAAATACATCTGTAAAAGTCCCTTTTGTATAGGTGAGTGCTATATCACCACCCTCCACTACTTCATTGTTTTGAATGATATAATTACCTTTTACCACCTGTCCGTTTTCATTGATGGGAAGCTTTATCTGTAATTGTTGAAAGCCAGCCTCTGCTGTGTTGTCATCTAACCGGATCACCAGCTCAAAACCATCGGCATAGCTACCTGAATGCTGTTTTGTATCACTGAAAGTTTTCCTGGCAATGATGCTGGTTTTTAATGGTGCGTCATTGTAAACCAATTCGATATTCTTTAAATCTTCCGACAATGGAGGTGGTGGCGGAGGAGGGGGCGGAGGAGGTGGTGGCGGTGGTTTTACTTTTTCTTTAAATTGAAATACGGGTTCCTGTTTCTGACAGGAATTGAATGCGATTGCTGCCAGCAGCAGCAAGGTTATATATTTTGCCATTACAAACTGTTTCATGTTATTTATTTAAAAGAATGTATTATAGATTAAGGCCAATGCCGAGGGTGTAGTAAACTCCGGTATAGTTGGATTGATAGATATTATCGCCGTGGATTGTTTCATCAGTTTTGTCTGCCAGTTGTCTGATATCTGCAGCCTGCTGTATTTGCAGGTATCGGGCATTCAGGATGTTTTGTATCCCGCCTTTTATGAA
Organism: Chitinophaga sp. H8; assembly: GCF_040567655.1. Taxonomy (NCBI): domain Bacteria; kingdom Pseudomonadati; phylum Bacteroidota; class Chitinophagia; order Chitinophagales; family Chitinophagaceae; genus Chitinophaga; species Chitinophaga defluvii. Next base: position 1,707,144 of record NZ_JBEXAC010000001.1, read on the forward strand.
TAAGTATTTTCCGGCTTGCTGAGAGAAGCTGAAGTCAAGTGCATGGCGTGGCATTTCGTAAATATTGGGACTGGAAAGATTGCCAATTGCAGTAAGGCGTTTACCTGCAACGTTATAGTTGGCATTCAGTTTTAATCCGATGGTCTCATCTGTATAATTTAAAGCAGCATTGATAAGGTAAGGAGATTGCCCGTATAGCGGCCGCTTTTTGTCCTGCAAACCTGCCCGGTGGCCAAGGTCTACGGTACTGTAGATATAAGCAGCATTGAATAAGACGGAAACCCGCTGCATTACCTTACTGATGGTATTACTACCATTGAAATAACGGTGCATACCCAGCATCAGCTCCACCTCCGCACCGTAGTTGGTAGCCGCCGCTGCATTGTTCCATTGGAAATTGTTGTACCCACCTGTGCTGGCATAATAATAAAATTCAACTGGATCCTTAAACTTCTTATAAAACAAGCCCGCTGTAAACATTTCGCCCGTACCTGGATAGTGCTCGAACCGCAGGTCGTAATTGTCAATGTCTGTCTGGATCTTCAATTCTTCATTACCATACGCCAGCCGGTATGTCATCATATCCATATAATAGAAAGTGGATATTTCCCTGAATTCAGGACGGTTTAATGTTTTGGAATAAGCGGCCCGCAACTGGTTCTTTTTAGTAAAAGCATAGCTGATATTGAAAGAGGGTAGCTTGCTGGTGTTTTTACGCATCAGATCGATACGGCCATCATTGGTAGTGCCGGTGGTTTTCCAGGTATAGGTGTGCAATTCCTGGGTATTATCTTCTATTCTTAATCCACCATATAGTTTTAACCGTTGTGTAATAGGGATTTCTGCGGCTACATAGCCTGCCTTGAGTACATTCCGGGCATTGTAACTATTGTTTTTTCCATAATTTTCTGTGATACGTATGGTAGTGTCTGTATCCTTTTCATAACCGAGTTGCCGGAATTCGAAAGTTCTTTTTTTATCTTCGTAAAAGATCCCCCCTTTCAGACTGATGGTAGTATTAGCTATCTTAACAGGCTGTATAACATCCAGCCCGGCAGTTTTTATATCTTCCGGTAAAGTAAAAAAGCGTCTGCCCCGGTAAATACCTATGCCAGCAGCAGGTTCTGTAAGGGAGGAATCGTTGTAAAACAGCGCCGTATCCTGCTTTAAGGTGCGATACCTTTGGTCGGGATCATCATACCTGCTTTTAGTATACCCTATTACCCAATTCACCTGGGTACGATCAAACAGGGTATGATGGCCGGATAATTGTCCGGTGTAAATGCCTCTATAGCCATTAGTCAGAATATACTGCCGCACGTTTTGACCGGAATATAATCCGGAGCCATCGGAGGCGGCGTCCCCGGTAGTACCATTTCGCACAATGGCATTGGTACTGCCCATATGTGTGTACAGATTTTTAAAACTGATGCGATGGTTTTTATTTATTTCCAGGGAAAGGTTCAGTAAACTATTTAACCGGACATTATGACTGTAGGATTGATCGGCAAACCTGAATCCACTGGAAAAGACACTGCTCATTAAGCCGGAAGTATTTTGTGCAATGACGCTATACTGGTAAGTATTAGAATAATTAAAAGCACCTACTATACCCAGCCTGGAAGTATTTCCCATGGCAATACGCTTCGTGAAATCCAGGTTGAACCGATGGTCAACAGGAGCTTTGCCTGGATATAGCTCCCAGTTATTGTTAATTTTTGAGGTAAGCGCCCTTTTATCAACATCCGTTGCCTGGTCAATTCTCCCGGGAACATCTGCCGGCAAATTATAGGTGCCATCATCATAGCCCAGCCAGGCTTTTTTGCCCTGCTTTTGTTCAAAGAATTCTTTGAAGGTAGTATGTGCATTGGCGGAGGCGGAATAACCAATGTTAAAGCTGTTTTTTACGGGGATTTCAGTGGTATATACTTTGATAACCCCTCCGGCAAAATCGCCTGGCAGCTCTGGCACTGCCGTTTTATAGATCATGATACGATCGATCAGACTGGATGGCATGATATCAAAACTGAAGGCGCGACTGTCTGGTTCAAAGCTGGGAGCAATTACATTGTTGAGCATCACCGTGTTGTATCGCTGAGGTAATCCCCTGATGATGACCAACCTGTTTTGAATGATGCTGACTCCTGAAATACGGCGTACTACTTCTGCCGCATCTCTGTCCTGGCTGCGGGAAATCTGCTCCTTGGAAATACCGCTTACTACCGCATCGGCGCCATGTATTTCATCTATAATGGCAATATTGGTACCTGTTTCCCGGATACGGTTGGCAGAAACGGTGATCGTACCCAGCCGGCCTTTATCTCTTTTTAATGGGATAATGATGTTAAAATCTTCATTATCCCGGATGATAATATCCGTTACCTTCTTTGTGCCATAACCTACAGACGATACGGTGGCTTCGTATTTCCCTTTAGGTAAAGCCATGGTAAAAGCACCCTGTTCGTCTGTAGTCACGCCCTTACCGCCTATCCGGATCGTAGCGCCTATTACCGGTTGTTCGTTTTCTTCATCTATTACCTTTCCAGCAATCCTGCCAGTAGATTTTTGTGGTATTAGCGCCGGTAAAGCAGCGATAGAAATGGACTTTCCCTCTATACGGTAATTAATATATCCGGACTGATGTAAAGTGTTTAATACCTGTTCGTAAGATTGATGGATAAGATCAGGTAATCTATTTACCAGTCTGGTTTGCAAGGCATCATAATCATACAGGAACTTATATGCAGGCTGCCGTTGTTCCAGTTCCCGGATAATACTCCCCAGGCTATCTTTACCCCCAGTTACCTGTGCCCTTACCTGGTAAGTGTAAATCAGCAGGAGGCAACCCATAAAAGCAGGCAGGACCCATGTTGTTTTTTGTCTTTTTGACGGATGAAGCAGTGTACTATTGTACATGATGTACTTTTATTTTTGGTTTTAAAATGACAGGTGAAGCCAAAGGTTCCCCCTTGACACTGCTATGATGCGGTGCCGTGGGTATTTTGTTTTATGTCTGGAATTAATAAATAATGATGCTGTTGTCCCCGCTTTTTTTACAGTGCAGCCCGTGTACAAATAACAGCCTGTTCAGTACAGCGGATACATCTCCCTGCAATGACAATGTTCCGGAAAAATGTTTGCTGTCAATGGATTTGTTGCTGGTAATGACTACGCTATAGTATGTTTGCAGATAGTCAATGATATCTTTGAATGATTCATTCCTACATAAGATTTCTTTTGTTTTCCAGGCCAGCGCGTAAGCCGACATGGGGGTGGTGGTTAGTTGTCCGGAATGAGCATCATATATGGCTGCATGTGCCGGATCTAATACCTGAGGGGAAGCTCCTGAAACAGTGAGCGCTACTTTTCCTGTAAATAAAGTGACGGTAGTTTGTGCTGCAATTGTATCCTGCTTTATATTAAAAGTGGTACCCAGGACTTCCGTAGTAAGACCACCGGCAGCAACAGTAAAGGGATGGGCCGGATCAGGAGCAATATCAAAATAGGCTTCTCCGTTCAATATGATATGACGCTGTTGCGTAAAGGAGACCGTATCCAGTTCCAGTGAAGTGTTTTTATTGAGCCATACGGTGCTGCCATCTGTTAATTGGACCTGGTATAATCCATCCCCATTATTCCTGATATGCTTCATGGCAGCAGTCGGGTTACCGTTATCAGCTCCCTGTTGCCAGAAATAAGCGCCCGTGATGATCATTATCAGCGGGATCACAGCGGCGGCTATGCGTAACAGCCATTTGCTGTTTAAGGGATGTACTTTTTTTACAGGCGCCTGTAATGCCAGTTGCCCCGTTAACCACGCGTACATCCTTGCTGATTGGTCTGCCGCCGGATGATATTGTGGGTCATCTGTCAGTTGTTCTTCCGGCATCCCATATTGCAGGAAATACTGTTGTAGTTGTTCCTGTTCACTTGTAGTGCTGGTACCGTTTAACCACCGGTCTATTAACTGATGAACTGAATTGTTATTCATTTCTTATGACTTTTGTAAAGCAGCTTTATAACAATACCGTTTTAAAAAGCGCATCGTACCATGTCAGGTATCGAATTCACAATTTGGTAACATAGCCTGCTTTTTCTGCTGCGATCGCAATCGGAGGGTGGAGAAGAGGGGAAGTATTGTTTATAAAAAGGTAATCATAGTAGAGAGGAACTGTTGTGTCACCAGTTTTCTTACCTGCTTCATGGCCTTACTCAATTGGTTTTTTACTGTTTGGCGGGAGATGTTGAGCGCCATAGCTATTTCCCCATGATTCATTTCCTGGAAGTAGTTCATTTCAAAAACCTGTTTTTGACGGTCAGGTAGCGTATCAGCGACAGATCGTATCAGGTTATTAAAATGCAGGGCTTCATGCTGAAGGACATAAGTGCTGGCAACGCTTTCCGTAACAGTGAAGGCTTCTTCAATAGAAATGGTCGCTGTCTTTTTTCGGTAATAATCTACCAGCAGCGCTTTAGTAATAAAGAAGAGCAGTTTTTCCGGGTTGTCTTGTATAAGGGTGCCGGCTTTTAAACGGTATTGCCAGAATTTGATGAAGGTAGATTGTGCAATCTCTTCCGCAGTGAAACTATCCCCGGTTTTTTTGTAGGCATAAGCATACAGAGAACGGTGATGCTGTTCGAACAGGTGCGTAAAATAATCCTTTTCAGTATTGTTGCCTGTCAACATAGTATTACCTGTTAGCTACCGTAAAAATACAGTTGCCGTATTAATTTAATGTTAACAGTGTTTTACAGGATGAACCTGCATGCTTAGTGTAAAAGCAGGTCCGGGTTATTCGCCTCCATACACAGATAAAGCAGTGCTGACAAAAAAGAGTACGCCTTTTTTGTCAGCCCTGGCACACTATTTTTCCACTACTGTAATATAATTCCTGATTTTTCGCTGTCCGAAATGATCGAACCGTTTATTATCAGTAGGGTAGTTGACCACGCCGGTAGGCGTATTGGCATTTTTGATCCATAGGGTGGTAGAACCTCCACCATCCAGGTTAAGTGCATGTTCCGGACGGAAATAATGTTGGATGAACTGTGTCAGTTCCCTGGCCGACATACCAGCTGCCTGTTTATCCCGGCCATCCACAGTGATCAGCAATACCTGTTTGTGGCTGGTGAGCGCAATAGCAGTTCGCGGATGACGTACGCCCTGGTGACGGTCAGGATCTTCATAGTCCAGGCTGTCCAAAGGGGTATGGCGTGGTTTGGCAAAGGTTTCACCTACAGGTTTGTACTGGTAGATCAACATGGGAGACGCAGATACTACGTTGGCATAGCGGAGCTGGTTGTAGCTCTCATTATTGCCATACAGGATGCCGGCAGTTTGTTGCGCGGTATCATAGTAGAAGGCGGCATCATGCTTCCAGAACAGGCGATGATCTTTCGGAATGGTTACCTGTGTCCTGATCGTATCATCCGATTTGAAGAAGCCGGAATATAACCCGTCAACGATCTCAAAATAAGAACCATTGATGGCAGCCAATGCGCCAGGGATGCGGGCCGCCACTGCTGATAAAGAATCAGAAGGGCGTACCTCTGCTATCTTAAGCTGATAACGGGGATTATTCAGATCCACTTCAATGACATTCACATTTTGAGAAGCCGCTGATGGTGTGTAGTATCCGGCAAAATGATAGTGTATCAGTCCAGGGGAGAGGGTGTCTGTAACCCATCCGGTGGGATCCTTTAATACTTTTACCGCTGTGGTGCCACTACGCAGGTGGCGGGTGTTATGGCAGGACAAAAGCATGCCTGCCATAACGGGTAATAACCAATATTTTTTCATCATCAGTAGCCCTCGTTTTGTTTAAGTACGCCTTTGGACAACCGGATCTGGTCGCCGGGGATAGGCAGTACGTAATAATTTTTGTTATTCTTTACATTGGGAAGGCTCAGTGCTTTGCCGGTCCTTACCAGGTCAAAGAACAGGAAGCCTTCGCTGAAAAGTTCCCGGCGGCGTTCAGCTAGTATTGCATCCAGGTAAGCGCCTTCACCGTTGAAATCACTTTCCTTGTAAGCAGGTACCCCACGTTTGGTTCTGAGGGCATTCAGGAAAGTGATGCCTTGTGATACCGGTGAGCCTTCCGCACTGATCAGGTACATTTCTGCCAGGCGGCTGATCACCAGCGGCTGTACATCCCAGTACTTGCTCACAATGACGTTAAAGGTGCCATCTGTATTACGGATAGTGTCTATGTTCACCGTTCTGCGCACATCGTCTTTAGTGTACAGATTTTTAAGGACCTCTTCCGAAGGCTGTACAAAGTAAGATCCTGCCCAGGTGGTACCATATGGCCAGAACAGGCTGGATAAGCGGAGATTACTTTCAGATTTAAGATTGGCAAAAGCAAACAGCACTTCTTTGGATGTGGCAGGCGTGCGGAAAATACCGCCATAATCTGCATCCAGGCTTAGACCAGGGGTGTTGATTACCTGCTGCGCCAATGTGGCGGCGCCGGTTTTGTCGCCGGTAGCCAGCAATGCCCTGGCTTTTAAGGCCTGTGCAGCTTCTTTAGATACCTGTTTGTAACCGGCATCCTTAAAAGCACGCGCACCGGCAATAGCCTCATCCAGATCTTTTATAATCTGCGCCCATACTTCTTTATCGGTATTGCGTGGCAGGTTATCGGTGGTATTGGTTGTAATCAAGGGAACTCCACCAAAGGTGGTCACTAACTGATAGTAGATATACGCCCGCAGATACATCGCTTCCGCACGTATTACTTTAATCGCACTACCATCGGCACCCAGCTTATCGCAATTACTGATTACATTATTGGCACTGTAAATGTTGCTGTAACCATTTTTCCAGACAGAAGAGGAAAAGCTGGAGCCATCATCCACGGAGTTGCCGGTGATGAGGGTACCATAGCTGCTGTTGTTGCCCGACAGTGCGGTCCAGGTGTAGTTACCCCCTCTCAGGTCGTTGATAAAATAATCATCTCTTTGGGATGATTGCGAAAGGGTGGTTCTGTAGAGGCTGTTCAGGAAAAACTGTATGTTGCCCGCGTTGATCTGATCGGGAGATACGGCACTTTCCGGCTTGATGTCCAGCTGTTTACTGCACGCGGTTAGTAACAGGCTGCCTGCCAATGTGCACTGTATGATCCGGGAATAATATTTTTTAAGCATCTGCTGTTGACTTTATCAGTTTAGAAATTCATATTGATACCAGCCATAAAACTACGTGGCTGTGGAGTTACCAGGTTGTCTATCCCAAAGCTTCTGGCATCCAGTGAGCTGGCAGCTTCAGGATCGTAACCGGAGTATTTGGTAAATGTGTACAGGTTAGAGCAGGATACAAATAACCTGAGCTGTTGTACGGAGAAACGGTTTAATAAAGCTGCCGGTAACTGATAACCCATAGTGAGGTTCCTGATCCGGAAAAAGGACGCATCTTCTACGTAATAGCTGCTGCGCTTGTTGTTAAAGGCGCTTTTTACTGCACGTGGTGTAGTATTGCTGGTACCGGGCGCTGTCCAACGCTTGTCATATGAATCTTTAATAGCATTGTAATCATATGCTCCCATGTGGTCCAGCCCCATTCTCCATTCAGCAGCTAATTTATTGCCCTGGGAGAAGGTGGTGAGCAATGAAACATCAAAGTTGCCGATTTTGAAGTTGTTGGTAATACCACCGGAGAACTTAGGCAGCGGGCTTCCTATTACAGTCAGATCAGCAGAGTTGATGATACCGTTGTTGTCCAGGTCGGCATAACGGATATCTCCGGGACGTACACCTTCTTTTTGCAGGCTTTCCGGTATTTCATTGAGCGACTGATAAATGCCTAATTGCTGGTAACCGTAGAACACCCCAAGTGGCTGTCCTGCAATGATCGCATTCCAGCTGCCTACCGGTGTTGGTTTATCATCTATCAGGCTGGTGACTTTGTTTTTGATGAAAGAGATGTTGAAGTTGGTGCTCCAGCGGAATCCGGGGCGGTCCATATTTACACTATTGATACCTATCTCATGCCCGGTGTTCTGCATGGCGCCAATGTTGGCCGTACGTTTTGTAAAGCCGGTGCTGGCCAGTGTAGGCAGGTCGTATAACAGGTTGTTGGTTTTTTTATTGAAGTAGTCATAGGTAATGTTCAATCTGCCTTGCAGGAAAGTAAGATCTGTACCCAGGTTCCATTGGGTAGCTGTTTCCCATCTCAGGTCCATATTGCCCAGCGATTTAACGGCCAGTCCAGTTTTCTGATCGTAGTTGGAACCTCCTGTAGCCAGCGGCAGGTAGCTGAAATTATCAATACCATCCTGGTTACCTGTTTGTCCCCAGCTGGCACGCAGCTTACCAAAATCCATCCAGGAAGGTTTGTTAAAGAAGGCTTCATTACTGAATACCCATCCCGCCGATAAAGAGGTGAAGGTGGAGTAACGGTTATCCTTAAAAAATTTGGAAGATCCGTCATAGCGTACGGAAGAGGAGATAAAATAGCGTTCCTTATATCCCAGCATTACCCTGCCTATGTAAGATTCCATGGCATATGCAGAGGCATCTCCATCAGCAACAGTAACTGTAGCGGAAGTAATGTTTTTGAAATCATCAGAGGGGAATTCCCGGCCTTCTGCCTTACTGAAATCGTAGTTGTCTTTATAAAAACTATAACCAGCCATCGCTTCTGTTGTGAAATCGCCCTTCCACTGTTTGTTGAAGGTAAGGGTGTTGTCTATGCTTTGTGATAAGCGGGTATTGCGTACATCAAAAGTAGCCCCTTTATCAAATGCATAAGGGTGTAAGCGTGTTTGATGACGGAAGCCGCGGCCTATACGTGCTTCCATGTTGTAGTTAGAATGGAAGGTAAAGTATTGGAGGAAATGGATATTGCCATATAGGTTTACCAAAGCCTGGTAGTTCTTATCATATATCTCATCATTGGCCAATACCTGTACACCATTGTGGCGCAGGATGTCTTTACCGCCTATGTAGTAAGAACCATCATCTTTAAAGGGTCTGTCATACGGGCGTTGTTCCAGAGAACGTTGCAGGAGGGCGGTACCCTGATCACCATTGGGTGCAGAGGTGCTTTTGGTATAGTTACCGCCTACACGTAAACCGAAATTCAGTACTTTATTGGGTGTAAAGTCTACGTTGGTACGTACGGAGTAACGGCGCATAGAGCTGTTTTTCAGCAGTCCTTCTACGTATTGGTAGCCAGCAGAGGTGTAGTAGTTGACAAAATCATTGGCACCGCTGAAAGCAAAATCTGTCTGGTGGGTTTGTGCAGGGCTGTTCAGCACGAGATCCTGCCAGTTTACATCATAAGGATTATCCGGGATCTTGCCCAGTACTTTATTGATATCTACAAATTTACTGTCGCCTGGCTGGAGGTTCTGATCCCGGTTAAAGTTGGCAGTTGCTTCCTTTTGCAGGGCCATATATTCCTGTGGATTCATGAGCTGCAGTTTTTTAGGCATGGTTTGCACACCGGAGAGCTGGGACACGGAAATCTGTGGTTTACCTTTTTTGCCGCGTTTGGTGGTGATAAGTACTACGCCATTGGTAGCACGGCTACCATAAATAGCGGCAGCAGCAGCATCTTTCAGGATATCAATAGAGGCAATATCTGCCGGGTTGATCATGGATAAGGGATCCTGACGGTATTCACCGGCATAGTTGTAGCTGGCCAGTGCTTTGGAAAGCGGGATACCATCAATCACGTACAGCGGCTCGTTGTCGCCGTTAATGGAACTGATACCACGGATACTCACGCGTGATGCACCACCGGGAGTACCATTGCTCATGGTTAAGTTAACCCCTGCTACCTGTCCCTGCAGGAGTTGGTTGGCGCTGGAAGCATTGCGGGGCGATACATCAGCAGCTTGTACACTGGAGATTGATGTAGTAATGTTTTTACGGATATTATTACCGTAACCGATTACTACCACCTGGTTTAATTGAGCATTGCGTTCTTTCATCTGTACGATCAGCGACATGTTTTCTCCATCCTTTACCATATAGCCATCCATTACTTTGTTTTCGTAACCGATGTAGGAAAAGGTGAAACTGTAGGGCCCACCCACGGCCAGATTGGGAAAGGAAAAAACGCCTTTTTCGTTGGTAGAGGTACCGCTGGTATAACCCGCTGTTTTATGTTCTACCTTAACGGAAACGCCTGGCAGGGCTTCTCCTTTTTCATTTTGTACCATGCCTGTTACCTTATGCCCTGTTTGCCATGCAAATGCCTGACAGCAATAAAGGCAGCAGAGGAGCGCCAGCAGGCGCTTTAGCCGCAAAGAGGCGGCTAGCTTACTGTAAATGTTAACCATCATATATAGGAGCTTTTAGCGCAAAGAATTCCCTGTCCACCGGTGAGCACACCGGTGGTGACTGCCTGTAGCAGCAATTGTATTATCAGTTATTGATGAATGATATAATTTCCTGTCGTGTCCTGATCCACTTTAATATTATTCAGCAGGGCAATGTTGCCCAGTATAACAAGTACGGCATCTGTTCTGGAGATATCTCCTGTAAAGAATTTCTTCTGCAGCCGTTCACGATCCCCTTTTATGATGATATGATATTCTTTTTCTATTACTGCAAATACTTCAGGTAATGGTACATAATTGAAAGTGATCTTCTCTGCGTGCATGGTCACGCTGCTGTTGATCCCAGCAGGAGCAGGTACCGGCGCAGCAACCTTAACTGCAGTATGGATATGGCTCACCTGTGTTTTTAGCTGGCGTGTATTCACTTTTAATTGTTGTCCTGGTGATAAGGTGATATCACGTAATTTTCCTTTCAGTGCCGGGTCGGCAGCTTTTACTATTACCTTGCCGGTAAGCAGGAGCACTTTTACTTCCCGTTTTTCCGGCATTGTTTTGATCCGGAAGGTGGTTCCCAGTACCCAGGTACCCATTCCGCCGGCATATACTACCATGGGTTTGTCAGCCTGCCGGTGTATATCAAAATGCGCTTCTCCTTTCATCCATAAGGTGCGCTGGTGTGACTCAAACGGAACATAGTACTGCAGCGTGCTGTGTGCCTCTAAAGTAATCAGTGATCCATCCGCCAGCCGTACTGCCCTGGTTCCCGGACCTTCGTGGTGCACGGTTTGCAGTACTGGTGCAGGCGCCTGTATAATGGTGGCTACTTCCCGTTTGGCAGGTGATGTTGTAAGCAACATGGGCAGGGTAAATATGACCCCTATGGTAACAGCCGCTATACCTGCCGCCACCGCCATATACTTCCGCAGGCGTGTATTTCGCTGCTGTTTGCGTGCCTGCTGTATCACGTCCAGCATCTTGCCGGATATGGCAGGAGCCAGTTTAAATCCACTTTCGAGCTGGTGCCAGCGCTCATGGTTAAAATATACGGTCAGCATTTCCGGATGTTCCCTGAAGTAAGCAGCCACTGCTTCGGCTTCTTCATGGTTACATTCATCGCGGAAAAAGCGTTGAATAAGTTCAGCTGTGATCATCTTAGTGTATGTATACCAATTAGTATACGTGCCCCGGTAAAAATACCCTGCCTCTTAACAATTCCTTAAAACAGGAAAGGGTGATGCAGCAGTAACAAAAACAAGGGGCTTACCGCCAGCCTTTTACGGAGATGTTTGATGGCTTTGGTGATATGGCTTTCCACTGTTTTAACGGAAATGGATAACTCGTCTGCGATCTGTGCATAGGTTAATCCGTTTTCCCGGCTCAGGCGGAATACCTGTCTGCGTACAGGAGGGAGGGAATTAATAGCGTGATGGATGTGTATGGTCAGTTCTTTTTCCTGGATGTTGTGCAATAGGTGATCTTCCGATGCGGTAGTAGCAAGCTGTTGCATCGCTTTTCTTTCTGTTGCTTTTTTTCGGAGCAGGTCTATCAGGGAGGAGCCTGCTATTTGCAGCAGGATGGCTGTAACAGGGACGTCTTCCGGTAGCTGCATACGGGAGGTCCAGCATTTGAGAAATGTTTGTTGTACCACTTCTTCCGCAAGGAATTGGGAGCCGGTTTGTTTTAATACATAAAAGTACAATTGCTCATGATAACAGTGGTACATCGCTTCAAATGCCCGCTCATTGCCCTCTTTTATTAACGCTATATCATTCACAGTAAAACAGATTTTCCACGCTGCAAGTTGGAAAAAAAGTAAGTGAACCGCGTATTAATTAAATGTTACCTGGTACTAAGCAGAATCAGAAAAGCGCTGTGGGCAATCCATCCAGGCTTACCCGGTTCTTTTCTGCTTTATAGGCCGCGATGCCTTCCTCGCCTTTTTTGGCAGCCCATTGCTGGGTATAATCCCTTTCGCCCAGGTATTCATACAGGGGCACTCCAAAGCCACAGGAGGTTTGTACCTTATGGATATCTGCTACAATGATTTGCCTGGTAGCCAGTTGTAATTCAAAATGCGCCGACAGGGTTTCCCATTCCGGGTGGTGGGGTAATATTGTTGTGCCCTGTCCGTATAGGCGCAGGATGTTAGGCGGGCCATCAAACGCACAGAACATGAAAGTGATCCGTTTGTTTTCCAGGATGTGGGCTGAGGTTTCATTACCGCTGCCTACAATATCCATATAAGCTACTCTGGTGGGGGATAATACCCGGAAGCTGTCCAGTCCTTTGGGAGAAATGTTTACATGTCCATCCTGGCTGAGTGGGGCCGTGCCGGTAAAGAACAGCCGCTGTTTGACAATAAACGCCTGGTGCTGTTCCTGGATGCTGTCAAAAAACTTACCCATAATAATGGTTTAAAAGTTAGCAGGTTGCCGTAAATGATAAGGAATAAAATTAATGAATATTTGGGAGAAATGCGCTGCAGTGGGGGAAAGTGCGGGATTTTTTACTTTGTAGCGATCGTACTACAAATGGTTTTAAGGAACCCTGGTATCTTTGTAACAGCTTACAAGGATAGGCTAACAAATAATGAAAACAGCAATTGCTTAATGATATTACACTAGGGGTTAAGGAAATTGGTTTTTTAATAGGATATGGTTAAATTTAGGGGTCGTTATTCTTAGCGACCTTTTTTTATTTATGCCCGATGAGCCGGGCTTTTTCCGCCAGCTCAATTACATTGCTTACCTGTAATTTTTCCATAATACGCAGTTTATAAGTACTGGCCGTAGATACCTGTATGTGCAATTGGCTGGCTATCTCCGCAATGCTTCTTCCTTTTACCAGCAGCTGCATTACCTCTGTTTCCCGCATAGAAAGCAAGGGTTTGGTTTCTTGCCCCATAATCTCTTTTACTGCAGGGCTCACATATTTTTCCTGGTTAAGCACCTTTTGGAGCGCCAGTTTAATTTCTGAATGAGCGCTATGTTTGGACACGTAGCCGTCTGCCCCGGCTTCTATAAAGCGGGGGCCGTAGATATGTTCCTCATATCCGGAAAGCACCAGTATTTTCACCTTTGGTTGTCTGAGGCGGATGGTATCTATCATCTGAAGGTTGTCGCCGCCCGCAATATTTACGTCCAGTACCACGAGATCAAAGGGCTGTACCCGCAGTAGCCGTACCGCTTCGTGAAAATCGCTGGCCTCTGTAACTGTTAGTTCTTTGGTGATTTGCTTAAGAATAAGGATAGTTCCTAATCTCACAATTTCATGGTCATCGACAATAAGTACATTTCTCATAGGGTGACAATCTGTTAACAGAAAGTATATGTCATTGGTCCGCAAATAATTAAGTCACAAATGTACACTACTATTAGTGCATTGTAAAATAATAAAATAACATGGCAGCCGGCTAAAATGTTCTGTTTCGGGCCATTTGCCACCTTATATACGCCATCAGATATCTTCCGGATCTTTAATATGAACCTGCGGGGGGAGGAGAAGGGCTTTAAACTCCATATGGGAGGAGGTATAACCTGTTTTGAAAAAATATTTTCCTGGCATGTACTCCGTGTGCATCTTTTTATTGTATTCATATATATAAGGCGGCAACGCCCCCTGTAACCTGACATATACCATGAAACACAGCAGGCCACATAGCCAATTGTATTTCTGTAGCAATGCAAACGAATTCAGCCAAATAATCAGGAACGTGTTATGATGGACAGACGAAGATATATTGAACTATTAAAAAAATATCTGGATGGCACTATTGACCGTAAGGAGCATATAGAGCTGTTTGAACTGACTGCTGCCGAAAATGTAGAAGCACCTTTGGCGCAGATGATAGAACATGATTTTATTGCTAATCAGGCAGGTGGCCCTGATTTGCCCCCTGATGTATCGGCAGAGATCCTGGAAAGGATTGTTGCGTCTGAAGCTAGTACCAACCGTCTCCTGATAAATCCTGAAAGCAGGTATCGGCTGCTGAAAGCGATTACAGTGGCAGCTGTTTCTATTACCCTCATCATGGCAAGCATCTTTTTCTTCACAGACCAGTTCTCGGTGAAAAAAAGTACTGCATTTGAAGCCTCCATTCCCGGTGGAAATCTGAAAAAAGTAAACCATACCGCTGCTCCGCTTGAAGTTGTACTGGAAGATGGCAGTACGGTTATTTTAAGTCCTGAAGCCACCCTGAGCTTCCCGGAACATTTTGACGGCGATAAAAGAGAAGTATACCTTACCGGAGAGGCTTTTTTTGATATTGCTAAAAAGCAGGACCAGCCCTTCCAGGTGTATTACAACAATGTAGTAACAAAAGTATTGGGTACCTCTTTTAGCATAAAAACCAACCAGCGCACCAAAGAGGTGGAAGTATCTGTAAGAACAGGTAAGGTACAGGTATCTGAAAATAAGTACCGGTCGTCCGGCAACATAGCAGATGCAGGGCTAAAGAGCATTATCCTGGTTCCTAACCAGAAAGCCACTTATAATGAAACGCGCCGGGTATTTGAAACGGCGTTGGCAGATGCCATTTATCCGATACTGGATGCAGAAGATATGGCACAATACATGAAACATGGCAAGCAGCTGGATGCTTTCCTGTTTCAGCAACCTACCAGCCTCAAGGAGATATTTGCCAGATTGGAGGCTGTGTATGGTATAGGCATCATTGCAGACAACGATAATATTTATAACTGTGTTTTTACCGGAGATGTTTCCAAACAGGAGATGCTGGAAAAGCTACATATTATCTGCCTGACGATAGGCGCTACCTATGAAGTGAATGGCACTAAGATCCTGGTGAAAGGCAAAGGATGTAAATAACCTGTAAACCTGATAATCATTAAATTAAACGTTATGACATAGCCAAAACAAGAAAAACCGATAATGCTCGTAACATCATCGGTTTTACGAAAACCTTCCGGTATTCTGATTTTGCCCGTAAATGACTTCTTAAACGATCAAAACTTATCAAAATTATGAAAAAAAAGCAACTATTCGTTGCCTCAATCTTTATTGTCATGAAGTTTACGATTGTCCAATCCCTATTACCTATCGTATTTTCTTCTTGCTTATTTGCAAATAAAATTGAAGCGCAATCGGTTTTAGATAAGCCGGTCAGTTTAAAGATCAATAATGTGGAACTATATAAAGTGTTTAACATTATTGAAAAACAAACAGATATCCGGTTTAATTACAGCCCGAACTCAATTGATGTAGATAAAAAAGTTACTTATAAGGCCAACAGGAAAAGACTAAAAACATTACTGGATGATATCCTGCCTCCCTTCTCCATTGGGTATAAAGAAGTGGATGGGCAGATTGTACTTTTTTTCAACCATCCCCCGCCGGCCAGGGGGGAAACGCAATTGGAATTTGAACCACTTGAAAGTGCGGTGGCCGATACTACGATTTCAGGTATGGTAACTGATGAATCAGGAAGAGGGCTGGAAGGAGTTTCTGTGAAAGTAAGTGGCGGTAGCGGGGCTTCCGTTACCGGTGCAAGGGGAGCGTTCAATATTGTGGTACCCAACCTGAGAGCGGTGCTGGAATTCAGCTATGTGGGGTTTTTAACCCAGCAGATAAGGTTGGATGGCAACAGGAAAGTGAATGTAAGCATGAAATCAGAAGCAACTACCCTGGGAGATGTGGTGGTAACAGCATTAGGCATCAGCAGGGAAAAGCGCTCATTGGGATATTCGGTAGCCAATGTAAAAGGTGCTGACCTTTCCAATGGAGGAAGTTCCAATATGCTGAAATCACTGGACGGCAGGATGAGCGGGGTGAATTTTACACAAGCCAGTACTGATCCCGCAGGTTCTGTTTTTATAACTATCCGCGGGGCTACCAGTCTGAGCCTGCCCAACTCTACGGCCAGAAGTCAACCACTTTATATTATTGATGGTATCCCGCTGGGTAAAACAGATATAACCAATAAAAACGGGGTGGATTTTGGAAACCTGCTCTCCCAACTTAATCCGGAAGATATTGAAAGTGTAACGGTACTTAAAGGCGCCAGCGCTGGTGCCCTGTACGGTTCGCAGGCAGGTAATGGTGTGATCATGATTACCACCAAATCCGGGAAGGGAGCAAAAAAAGGTTTAGGGGTGTCTGTTAATACCTCCATGGTCATCGATCATCCTTATAATTTCTTTGAAACACAAACGGATTATGGCGTAGGGGTCAGGAGTACAGTATATGTACCTGGAGGCGGATATGACTGGGGGCCGAGATTGGATGGCTCTTTTAATATCACCCGGTGGAATATGCTTACACAGGCTAATGAGGAAGTACCCTTCCTGGCTACGAAAGAGAACCGTTTGCAGCAGTATATGCAAAACGGAGCTACGAATAATTATAACGTGAGTGTAACCGGCAATTACGACAAAGGATCTTTCCGCTTCTCTGTAGGTAAGATGTATAACAGAGGGATCATGCCCAACAACTCTACAGACAGGATGACATTTAACCTGAATGCCTCTTATAACATAGCTAAAAAGGTAAAACTCTCTGTTAGCAGTAACTATGTTTCACAATATTCCCCCAACAAATCATCCGCTAATAATGATGTAGTGGAATTGCTGACCTTTTCCTTCCTGTCACATTTCCAGCCTGTAAAAGAAATGCAGAACATCTGGCTGAAAGGATATGAAGGAATCAGACAAAATGCACCCGCTTATAAGGCTAACGGAGAACCTTATGGCGATAACCCCTATATGTTTACTTATGGAGAGATCAATACTTATCGTAAAGACAACTTTTTTGGAAAAGCAGAACTGGAATGGCAGCTGACCGAACCACTTAAATTGTTGCTGAGATCCGGTATGGATTATAATGGCGATAATTATGAGTACAAATTATCCAAAGGGTTTACTGATGTGAAAAAAAGAGATGGCAGGTATTCTGTACAAACACAAAGTACTTATTCAGTCAACTCTGATATCATGCTGGTATGGAATAAGGACTTTAAGAAGATCTCTACCAGTGCTACCGCTGGTTACAACTATGTATATGGTAATTCTTACGACTATCTGGCTAATGCTGATAAACTGGTACGTGCCAACGATTTTAGCCTGGGTAATGCAGTAGCAGGTACGCTGACTGCCAATAATTACTGGAATACCGGCAAAACACAAAGCGGGTACTTAACCACACAAATTGGTTATGATGGTCAGGTATACCTGGACCTTGCCGGAAGATATGATCAGAGTGGCATCCTGGAAGAAGATAAAAACCACCACTTTTATCCTTCCGCTGCCCTCAGCTGGCTGGCTTCAGAAACCGTTAAGCTGCCGGATTTCATAGACCTGTTTAAACTGAGAGGAGGTATTGCCCAGGTAGGACATGGTATCGGCAAACCACGCAGTAATAATACCTTCAGCTTTAACCCGGTAGACTATGGCAATGTGAAAATATTGAATATCGGAGGGCAGCTGGTAGATCCGAACATAAAACCGGAAATCACCAATTCATATGAAGGTGGTTTTGACCTGGTATTGCTCGATAAGCGTATTTCTGCCGATTTTACCTTTTTCAAAAAGATCCACGAAAACCAGCAGGACTTTATCCCTACTTCTCCCGGTACCGGTTATGGCGGTATGCTGTCTAACATAGGTACAGTGGAAGCCAAAGGATTAGAAATAGGACTGACACTGGTACCCGTTAGAACAAAAAAATGGAACTGGGAGTTATCAGCTTTCTATACCAAAACAGATGCACACATTACCAAATTGTCAAAAGCCTATATTCCTAACGGGTATACTTTTTATGGTAATGGTCCCAATATCAGTATCAGGATGGCAGAAGGTGATCGGATAGGTACGATGTGGGAAAACAATGTATTTCAAAGGATGCCTGCCACCAGTAAATATGCCGGTATGCTGGTGCTGGATGATGCCGGTACCTGGAAGTACTCTTCTCTTGAAAAAGACCGGAGATCCATTGGCAATTATAACCCGGATTTTATCCTTGGGCTTAATTCCTCTGTCAGATATAAGGCTTTCAAATTGTCTTTTGTGGCGAGTCTTCGTGTAGGTGGTCAGTATGTATCTAATATTACCCGCCGTTCACAAACCAATGGACACTCGCCACTTACTATCGGCGATCTGGTAAACGGGCCTAATGATTATACGGTAGGTGGCCGTGATGCCGCTTCCGGTGGTTTGCCCTGGCCTGATTGGAGAGATATGAAGTATCCTAACATGGCAGCATTGGTGAAAAATTTTGCCAACTATGGCGCCTATGCACAGGACGCATCCTATTTTAAAGGCGTATGGCTGAAACCTGGTGGAGATCCTAATAATGATGATGATTATATCGTAAACGGGGCCGACTCACTGGCTACCTTTTATGGATTGGCAGCACAGGTATTGGGCCAGCAATTCTGGTCTTTCCCGCAAACGCTGATTAAAGATGCCACTAACCTGAAAATAAAGGAAATCGTATTGGAATATAGCGTACCTGCCAGATTCCTGGGACGCTACCGGATCGAGAACCTGACCCTGGGCTTTATAGCCAGGAATATTTTTCAATGGAACAAAAGCGGGGAAAAAGGAGATCCTGAAGCAGCCTTCGAAGGAGTTGGTGTAAACCAGGGAATCATTGGTAAGGCGTTGCCTGCCGTGTCTTCGTATGGATTTAAAGCATCGGTTAATTTTTAGGTTTAATCTCAATCTTCACCAACATGAAAAAGTGTTTAATCATAATAACAGGCCTGATGGGTATGCTTGCAGCCTGTCAGAAGTCAGCATTCAGGGAAAGCGAATTATTGGGCAGGCGGGATGCACTGGAATCGGCAGAACCTAATTTACTGTTGTCTTCCGTTATACAAAAATCTGCATTCCTCTACCAGGATAAAGGTGGTTTTGGTGCCAAAACACTGGCCGTTACGGTACAGTACATGCAGGGCAACAGAGATGCCGATGATAATACTTACCTCAAATTTAAATTGCCGAAAGAAGAACTGTATGAGTATACTAATGTAATCAGGCTGGTAAATGCAGCAGTAGCGGACGTAAAGAAAAAGGAACTGAAAACCCACGAAGGCGTATTCCGGATCTTTCAATCCCTGCTCTGGGCTGCTGTAACTGATCTGTACGGAGATATCTTTTATACAGAAGGGCTGCGTGGACAGGAAGGAATTCTTTTCCCAAAATTTGATGAACAAAAAGATATCTATCCCGCACTGATCCAGAACCTGAAAGATGCAGCGCAATTGATCGCGGATGGTAAAGAACCGCTGGATAAGGCATACGATGTCATGTATGGTGGTGATAAAGCCAAGTGGGTAAAACTGGCGAACTCCCTGCGTTTACGTTTGCTGGTAAGAGAAAGCAGTAAAGTAGCCAATGCCGCCGAGATACAGGAAGTAGCTGCACTGCCATTATTGGGCGATGTTTCAGATAATGCTGCGATTCCCTATATTGATGGAGATAAATCGATGGCGTCTCCGATGGGTGCTGCCAATTTAGATCCTACTGGTAATTACCTTATTTTCCGCCCCAGCAAAACATTGATAGATACCTTAAAGGCACTCAATGATGAGCGGTTGAAAGTATGGGCCGCACCGCTGGAAAAACCGTGGACAAACAAGATGGACTCCTTGGCTATAGACGGTGGCAAAAGATCAATTACCGTAAAAGGATTTACTTATAATTACCAATGGGAATATATAGACCGTACTAATCCTAAAATCAGTGCTGTAGCAACTTTTATCAAAGATTCCCTGACCACCTATGCCGGATATCCGGCTGGCTCTTCTGTAGATGTACTTAGTTCAAATGGCAGCTATGATTTTGTTGACACCAGGGGCAACTATAAGATATCTGCATTCTCTAAATTATTTAACCAGAACGCACATCCGTTGATCAGGGCAACCATTATGCAGGCGGATGAAGTACAGTTCCTGCTGGCAGAAGCCGCTGTAAAAGGATGGATCCCGGCAGATGCAGGCGCCCTTTACAAGAAAGGAGTGGAGCTGGCGCTGAAACGTTGGGGAGAACCCTTACCGGCTAATTATTTTGATAATCCTGTAGCTGCTTTCCCTACCGTAAAAGCAAAACAACTGGCTATTATCGGTCTTCAAAAATGGCTGGGTTTATTTATGATGGGGGTAGAGTCGTATGCCGATTACAGAAGAACCAGGATGCCATACATGGAAAGCAATGGTGTGCTGAACCCCACTATCAATCCATTCCCTATACGTTACCGGTATCCGGAAACAGAGTTTAAAAATAATTCGGCCAACTACCAAACGGCCATAGGAAAGCTGGATAGAGGAGACACCGAGTTTTCCAAAATGTGGCTGATGCAATAAATTTTAGTTAAACGTAAAAATGTCCGTAATGACCAGATGTTCGTATATAAAATGCCTATGCTTATTGTTTTTCGTTTGTGCTGTAGTGAAAGTGCGCGCGCAGGATGCTATAACACCTGCTACTGCACTGGGCCACTACCTGAATAATGGTGATAAGACCTTTAGCTGGGAAATCAAGGAATCCTATAATATAGGAGATGTGAAGTCTTATACCATCCTGCTTACTTCCCAGCAATGGCGGGAGCATACCTGGAAGCATCAGCTGAATATCCTGGTGCCCGCTACGATTAAATATGATGGCGCCCTGTTGTTTATCACCGGTGGCAGCATTAATAAGGAAGGAATTCCTAACTGGAGCGGAAAGGATGATCAGCTAACTGCTTCTTTTGGAGAGATTGCCCGCAGGAACAGTGCTGTTGTGGCCGTACTGAAACAAACGCCTAATCAGCCACTCTATGATAACCTGGTAGAAGATGCGCTGATTTCTTTTACCCTGCACAACTTCAAGAAAGACGGGGATTATACCTGGCCCTTGCTGTTTCCCATGGTAAAGAGTGCCAAAAGGGCAATGGATGCAGTACAGGAATTTTCAAAGCAGGAGTTGCACCAAACGATCAACCGTTTTGTAGTATCCGGTGCTTCAAAAAGGGGATGGACCACCTGGCTTACAGGCGCCAATGACAGCAGGGTAACTGCTATTGCGCCAATGGTAATTGATATGCTGAATATGCCGGTAAGTATGAACTACCAGATAAAAGTGTGGAATGATTACAGCATACAGATAGAAGATTATGTAAAGCTGGGAATTGTTCAGGATATTGAGTCCAGCAGCGGGCGCGCTATTGCTACCATGATAGATCCGTATGCCTACCGGTCCAAACTGACCATGCCCAAAATGATCTTCATGGGAACGAATGATGAATACTGGCCCATCGATAATATCAAAAACTATTATGATAGTATTCCCGGACAGAACCTGATACACTATATTCCGAATGTGGGGCATAGCATGGGCGACAAGCGGGAAGCGATGGAGAATCTGAGCGCTTTCCTGGGGCTTACCTTAACCAAAAGTGCTTATCCTATGTGTACCTGGAAGATCTCCCCTAAGAAAAAAGGGGTGAAGATAGCGGTGAAAGCCACTGCTGATAAACTCACTGATGTGATTGTATGGTCGGCCACTTCCAGTGATATGGACTTCCGGAATGATAAATGGGAGTCTAAAAGCCTGGGCATTAAAAACAAGTCGCAGGTTATAACAACAGAAGCATTCCCTGCCAGTGGCTATCGTGCTTTTTACGTGAATCTGAAGTATAAGGATGCTAACGGAGGAGAATATATGGAAAGCACCCGGGTGTTTATGACAGATACTAAAAAAGTACTTTAACCCAAACCCGACAATCATGAAGTGTTATAAAAAATATGGTTTGCTTATTTTAGGGCTGGTTTGTATAGCCACGGGTATACAGGCCCAAACTACGTCAGCAGATGCCAGTACAAAAACGGAAGCGGTTAAACTTCCTTCCTACAGGAAGCTGAAGGACGTGAGGTATAGTAAGGAGGATAAGGATAATGTAATGGATGCCTATATCCCCAGGGATTATGACAATGCCAAGGTGATTGTATACCTGCATGGCAGTGGCTGGACCGGAGGGGATAAGAAAGAGTTTCCGGAAGTGCTCATTGAAGAATTGGTAGGCCGGCAAAAATATATTGTAGTATCCGCTAATTACCGTCTGGTAAAGGATGGTAAGAACCGTTTCCCGGCACAAATGGAAGATATTACCAGCTTATTGTCCTTTTTATCCCACAATGCTTCCCGGTATCATTTCAATGGTAAGGAGTTTGCGTTGATGGGAGGTAGTGCCGGCGCACATCTGGCTATGCTGTATGCTTATGGTTATGACTCAGCGAAACTGATTAAAACGGTGGTAGATTTCTGGGGGCCAACAGACCTGGCCGATAAAGCCGTGAGAGCTGAAAATAAGGAGGCTGATGCCAAAGTGACCAATTTATTAGGGGTGGCTGATCCCGCAGCGCAGATCTGTCTGGATGCCAGTCCTTACTATCGGCTTACCAAAGCTACTGGTGTGCCTACACTGCTTTTTCATGGCGGGCAGGATCCGTTAGTGCCGGTAGCACAGGCGAATAAAATGTATAAAAAGCTGCAGGAACTGGATATCCCTGCGCAGTATGAGTATTATCCGGAAGAAGGACATGGCATGCGCGGAGCCGCAGCCATGGATGTATTCAACAAAACATTAGCATGGCTGAATAAGTATTTTCCGGCACTTTAAATAAGTGAGCAGTCCCTTTAGCAGTAAAGTCTGCGGATAACTGCAAAACACAGCACATGAGTACAGGGCTTTCGGGCGGCCTGTTTTATCATTATTAACGTCAATTATATACAAAGCTGTAGATAGTACTATTATTTTCCACCTGCCGCCTTTTCACCGGTGGGCGTACCATACCCGGATTATTTCCGGTTATTATATGCTCACCGGTTTTTTTTAGATAACGGATTCATAATATTCATTCTTTATTGTTATATTGTTTAAGCGTTATTTTTGGATCATGGCAATTGAAAAAAAGCAGGAAGAATCAATATTGATGCACCTGCTCGCTAAAGACAGCGAGTATGCTTTTAAATTGTTGTATGAACAATATAGCAACCGGATCTATAAACTGGCGATCCGTTATCTGAAATCCCCCGTACTGGCGCAGGAAATAGTGCAGGATGTTTTTCTGAAACTATGGTTTGAAAGAAAAAATATGAATGCCGACAGGCCGGTAGAAGCCTGGCTGATCACTGTAGCTAAAAACAAACTCATCAATCAATTCAAAAAATTAGCCAGGGAGTGGAATAAAAGAAATGCCTATACTACAGAATCGGGTAGCAGCAAAGCAGATGGCGAAACCAAATTGATCCATGCAGAGTTTGAAAGAGAATTTAATTCCATCATTAACGAATTACCCCAGCAACAGAAGCTGATCCTTCATTTTGCCAAAGATGAAGGCATGTCTTACAACGAAATAGCCTCCAGGTTAAATATCTCTCCGCTCACCGTGAAAACCCATATGGCCAGGGCACTGGACAAGATCCGGAAGTCCCTTAAACAATACGGGGCCGGTTTGTAAACCATTTTTCCGGTACAATCCTCATAAAATATATTACCTTGCCCCCCTGGCCATAGCGATCAATGTTCGAAGTATAGTTCCACGAATGCGGCGCCACCATTATTTGAGGTATAAATATCATGTTATTGATGAGGGATGTTGTCTCTTGTGCCGATCAGGACCTGTTGTCCCGGATTGCAGCTGGCGATCAGGGCGCTTTTAACGTGCTGTTTGAACGTTACAGAAACCGCATCTTTGGTTACCTGTTTACCATTATCAAGTCCAAAGAAGCGGCGGAAGAAATTACCCTGGATGTATTTTTGAAAATATGGGAGGGGCGGGCCGCAGCCATGGAAATCAATCACCTGGAAGCTTTTCTGTTCCGGGTATCCCGTAATAAAGCGGTGGATTTTTTCCGGCAGTTGCAGAAAAGCCGGGAAGAGCAGACGGCCTTGTGGAACCGGATGCAGGAGCAGCTTACAACAGGTGCAGCAGACCATGCGTTGTTGTTTGCGGATGTAGCCACCGCAGTACGGCAGGCAGTTGATAAGCTGTCGCCACAACGAAAAATGGTGTTTCAGCTGAGCCGGGAACATGGACTTACCTACGAACAAATTGCGGAACGCATGCAAATATCCTCCAATACTGTACGCAATCACCTGGCCGCTTCCCTGCAATTTATCCGGTCACAACTGGATACTACCTACCAGCTTACCGCCCTGTACTTTTTATTAAAGCCATAATCCCTGATAGAGGCTGTTCCTGGAAAGGAATAACCCCTGGTTTTCTGCTGCCGGTGGCTCATCCCGGTAGTTATATCGCTTATCCCAATATTTTTTTTCCTACTCATTAGTACACCCGCCTTTTTTTTACGTCTATCCTCTGTTTAGATTTCTATAGCACCCAAAAACATGCATATGAAAAATGCCGTAGCACGGCTGCACGATTTGTTTCCGCGTTACCTGGAAAACCGCCTTACCAGGGAGGAGTATGAGGAATGGCTGTTGTTGCTGAGTACAGCAGATGCCGCCGTACAGGAGGAGCTGGAGTTATTATGGGAGCAGTCGGGCAGCTTCCGGCCGGTGATTACGGCGGAAGCCTGGGAAGATAAAATGGCGCAGCGTATGCAGCCGGCACCAGCCCCGGTATTCCGGCAGGTAAAGCCATTGCCCCGCTGGCGTGCGGCTAAATGGTGGGCTGCCGCAGCCGTACTGCTGGTAGGTGGTACCCTTTATTTTTATGGAGAAAGACCATTGCCTGCAGGAAAGCGTATGCAGGTGATGCTACAGGCTGACCTGCCCCCAGGAGGCAACAGGGCGGTGCTGACATTGGGCAATGGCAGTACTATCGTGTTGGACAGCGCGCATAATGGCCCTCTTGCGCAACAAGGTGCAGCACAGATATTAAAACCTGGAAGCAACAGCATCAGCTATACCAGTAATAACCATACTCAGGAATTAGTGTATAACACACTAACTACTCCCCGCGGCGGGCAATACAGTGTAGCGCTGTCCGATGGCACTAGGGTATGGCTTAATGCTGCATCTTCTATTCGTTTTCCTGCCACATTTACCGGAAAAGAACGACGGGTGGAAATAACGGGTGAAGCCTATTTTGAAGTGGCTCCCGATGCTGCACGTGTGTTTAAAGTAACCGTGAATGATATGGAGGTAATGGTACTGGGCACGCACTTTAACGTGATGGCATATGAGGAAGAAAATATGATCAGAACAACGTTGCTGGAAGGAGCCGTAAAGGTAAGCAGGCAGGATAAATCCGTGGTACTGCAGCCTGGGCAGCAGGCGCAGGCCGGTGCCAGAGATGCAATACGCCTGGCATCAGGAGTAGATGTAAATGAGGTGATGGCCTGGAAGAATGGCCTCTTCTGGTTTGAGAACGCAGATGTCCACAGTGTAATGCGGCAGGTAGCGCGCTGGTATAATGTGGATGTGGAAGTAAGGGGAGATATTGCCTTACATTTTACCGGCTCCATACCCAGAAATGTGCAGGTGTCCAGGGTATTCGAAATCCTGCAGGAGGCGGGTAGTATGCACTATATGATCACCAAAGACAAAATAATTGTTTCACCTTAAACTATAGCTATGATAAAGAGATAATTCCACGTAGCCTTTAAAGAAAGGGAGCGTTTGCACCGCTCCCCTTTAAATGGCAGAATAATACAGTATCACGTTTTACAGATGACCTAATTATCTAACCAAAACAAATGTATGTATTTGAAAATACTTTTCAAAGACAGGGCTTTCCTATCCCTGTTGAGTTCCAAAATCACGTTGGTTATGCGATTAACAAGTATCCTGTTACTTGGCATGTGCCTGCAGGCAAGCGCAGTTTCTTTTGCCCAGAAGATCACTATTGCAGGAAAGAATATCACCCTGAAAGAGGTATTTGGTAAGATCAGGAAACAAACCGGCTATAATTTCATTTACACCAATGAAGTATTACAGCAGGCCGTTCCAGTTACACTGAATGTAAAAGAGGCTGATCTCCGGGAGGTGTTGAACAGCTGCTTTGCCAATCAGTCCTTACAGTACAATATCAGCGACAAGATCATTATTGTTAAAAAGAAGGAGGCGGTAAGTAACAGTTCACTGGTTGCAGCCAGGATAGAAGTAAAGGGGACGATTACAGATGCTGTTTCCGGGAATCCGCTTCCGGGTGTTACCATACAGGTAAAGGGCAGTAAGCAGGGAGCTGTTTCTGATAATAATGGCGGTTTTCGGATTACGGTAGCAGCAGATGATATCCTGCTGGTTTCATATATGGGATATGATAAGCAGGAAGTGCCGGTAAATGGGCGCAGCAGTATTGATGTGCGGCTGCAACCGGCCAACAGCGGACTGAATGAAGTGGTAGTGGTAGGGTATGGTACCCAGAAAAAAGTAGCCGTTACCGGATCGGTAGCGGAATTAAAAGGGACCGAACTAAGGAGGGCACCCGCCATGAATATTTCCAACCTGCTGGTGGGAAAACTGCCGGGACTTATTGCTACGCAGCAATCCGGCCGCCCGGGCTTTGATAATTCTACCCTGCGTATCCGTGGGTTAAGCACTTTTGGCGATAATAATCCGGTAGTTATTGTAGATGGTGTACAACGCTCTTTTGAGCAGCTGGATCCCAGTGAGATCGAAACCATTTCCATCCTGAAGGATGCAGCGGCCGCAGCTACCTATGGGGTGCAAGGCGCTAATGGCGTAATATTGGTAACTACCCGCAAAGGCAGCGCTAAGAAAACTACAGTATCCTACAATGGAGAATTGTCGGTGAATGCGTTTACCCGCTTTCCGAAATTCCTGGATGGCCCGGATTATATGGCCTGGTATAAAAAAGCAGAGGAAACAGACAATGATTATTTAAAGGCAATTGGTGCTAACCCCATCCCTTATACGTATACGGATGATGATATTGCGGCACTGAGAAATGGAACGAATACCAATCAGTTTTACGACAATACCGACTGGATAGGCATGTTCCTTGACCGGAAAAGTATCAGCCATCATCATAATGTTTCGGTAACCGGCGGTACGGAAAAAGTAAAATACTTTTCCAGCCTCGGTTATCTCCGGCAGGAGGGGGTAGTAAAGAATACCGGATTTGAGCGTTATAATTTCCGTACCAATCTGGATTATACATTCAGTAAAATATTTGATGCTTCGGTAAACATAGGAATCCGTAAAGAGAACCGCGATAATCCTGGATTGCCGGCGGACAATGCCGGCTGGATGAATCCCTTCTTTCAGGCTATCCGCATGCAGCCTAATCTGCCTATGTATACGCCGGATGGCACTCCGGTAGCAAGCCCATCAGAAGCTGGTATCGTAAATCCACTGGCTGCGGTAGAGCGTTCCGGTTATCAGCGGTATGAAACCAATGTTATCCAGGGAAACCTGAATCTTAACCTGCATGTACCTTTTGTACCCGGACTGGATATCACCACCTTGCTGGCTTATGACAAATCTTTTCAGCAATGGAAAAACTGGCAGCAGGCCTATGACCTCAATATACGCATGATGGGAGGGAGCTGGTATTGGTTAAAAGGACAATCGCCCGGCCTGCTTAACAGCGGGGTGTTTCAGAGCTTTGATCACAACGCACGCAGTACTTTTCAGCCAGCTATCCGTTACAACCGTGATTTTGGGGTCCATAGTGTAAGCGGATTGGTATTGTATGAATATTCGCAGTACGACTGGAACTCCTTCTTTACCGGTGCCAAAAATTTTCCTTTGAAAGATATACAGGAGATCAGTTTTGGAAGTAAAAACCCCGGTGATTTTATACAGCCATCCGGCAATAGCGGCACCACCAAAAGAGCAGGATATGTAGCCAGGGTGAACTATGGGTATAAACAAAAATACTTTGGAGAACTGGTAGGCCGGTATGATGGATCGATGAACTTCCCGGCAGACAAGCGCTGGGGATTTTTTCCAGCTGCCTCTGTGGGCTGGGTGATCAGTGCAGAGCCCTTCTTTGAAAGTTTAACCAGTAAAGTAAGTTACCTGAAATTTAAAGGATCTGCGGGAAGATTGGGTAATGATCGCATCAATGCATTCCAGTACCTGCAATCTTTTTCTTTAAGCGGATCGCCCACCAGCGTATTTGGTGATCAGGCAGTTGCCACCTTGCGGACAGGTAATCCGCCTAATCCTAATATTACCTGGGAAAAAGCTACTACCTACAATGTGGGACTGGAAGCTTCTGTACTGAAAGATAAATTAGGGATCAATGCAGAGTATTTCTATAAGATTACTACCGACATTCTCATGGGCCAGGGTGGGTTGTTTCCCCCATCATTAGGCGGGAATTATGTATCCACCGTGAATGCCGGAAAAGTGGAAAACCGTGGTATAGACCTGCAGTTGACGCACCGGAATGTGGTGAATAAAAAATTCCGTTATGAAACACAGGCTAACATTACCTGGGCAAAGAACAAAATACTGCGTATTGATGATCCGGATGGTATCCCGTTATGGCAACGCCGGGTGGGGCAGAGTATCGATGCCAAAAAAGGATATGTAGCAGAAGGGCTGTTTAAAGATTGGGAGGAAGTGAATGCCTGGCCATCTTCTCCCGTAGGAGCTACTGTACCCGGATTCATTAAATATAAAGACCTGAATGGTGATGGTAAAATCACGCCGGATGACCAGACCTTTATCGGCTTGTCTAATATGCCGGAAATTATTTACGGTTTAAATGCACATGCTACTTATGGCGTAATAGACCTGTCTTTCTCCTTCCAGGGAGCAGCCCGCAATGATGTAGCACTGGCAGGCAGCTATGAAGGATCTGCCGGCAATAGTGGCGTACAGGATAATACGCCTTTTTCCCGCACTTTTTACGGGAATGGTAATACCCCGTATTACCTGGTAGAGAACTCCTGGCGTCCGGACTTTACCAATGCCCGTTATCCGCGTCTTACTGCCGATAAAGCCGGGTATCCGCAACATAATGGGTTGGCCAACTCTTTCTGGATCGTAGATGGTGCTTATCTGCGGCTTAAATCTGTGCAACTGGGCGTATCCCTGGGCGAAAACGCTTTGGCGCGCTTAAAAATAGCACAGTGCCGTTTATATGTATCCGGCTTTAACCTGTTTACACTGGATCATCTGAAATACCTGGATCCGGAAATGCCGAACGTAAACAATGGTTTTTATCCGCAGCAACGGATGTATTCCGTAGGCACAAATATCACCTTCTAAATCATCACCACCATGAAAGGATTTCAATTTTTCAATATCGTCAAACGTCCCTTGCTGATTGCCTGCATTGTTTTGCTGACAGGGCAGGGATGTAAGCTGGATGTGGTGCCGCAGGACCGGTATACGGATGCCCTGATATGGCAAAGCCAGGATAATATCGATTTATATATCCAGGACCAGTACCAGGTATTTAAAACCTTTGCATTTGGCAGATTTCCTATAGGATATGATAATGCCACCGATGCCCTGACCGACCTGATGAAATATACATCGGACGTACCAGGCAATGGTACCGTGAACAGGTTGGTATTTGAGCCGGGAGGGGTGAGCCCTTCCAGCCTGTACCTGGATTTCTGGTCAGCGGGTTACGGGCATATCCGCCGTATCAATGAGTTTTTATCCGGGCTGAATAAGTATGCGAAGCTGGAAGATAAAAACAAACAGTTGTATGAAGCGGAAGCACGGTTTCTGCGGGGATATGTCTACTTCTGGCTGGTAAAGCTGCATGGCAGTGTGGTGATCCTGGATCAGCTGGCTTTTAACAAAGATAATAAGCGGTCGGGTGAGGATGCCTGCTGGAATTTTATAGCAGCAGACTTTGCCTTTGCAGCGGAACATCTTCCGGCAGAACGTACCGGTAAAGCACAAGGCCGGGTTACGCAGGGCGCTGCTTATGGCATGCTGGCCAAAACGTGGCTTTATGCAGCTTCTATAGCGGAGTACGATAAGAAGCAATTTAATCAGGATGCCCTTACGGGGGTGCCTGCGGAGAAAAAAGCAGCGTATTACAAAAATGCGATGGATGCCGCCGCCGTAGTGATCAGGCTGGCTAGTGAAGGAAAGTATACGCTGGAAGGAGATTATAAAAAACTGTTCAGCCAGCGCAACAGCAAAGAATCCCTGCTCACCATCCAGTTTATGAAACCCGGCGTTGTACATGAGTTTGACCGCACTTTTTGTCCGCCTGCAGATGTGAGTGGTGCCCTGGTAGCAGGCGTACCTACGGCAGAGCTGGCGGATGAATTTGAAATGGCAGATGGCAGCAGGTTTTCCTGGAATAATCCGGCGATGGCAGGAGATCCCTATGTTAACCGGGAGCCCCGTTTTTATGCTACCATTTTATATAATGGCAGCAGCTGGAAAAACAGAACGATGAACACTACGCCAGCCAATAGTCTGGAAGGATTTGTGGAATACAAGAGTGTGGCAGAACCGCGTAAAACAGTAACCGGGTACTATATACGTAAAATGCTGGATGAGGGAAATACCAACATCCTGGATAGTAAAAGTGATCAGTCGTGGATGGTAATGCGTTATGCAGAAGTACTATTGATCCATGCAGAAGCTGCCGGCAAATCAGGCGACTTCAATGCCGCGACGGCTTCCCTGAAAGCAGTACGCGGAAGGGTACAACTGCCGGCAATTAATATTACCTCTGAACCGCAGCTGATGACCGCCATTGAACATGAACGTAAGGTGGAACTGGCTTTTGAGGGGGAACGTTACTGGGATTTGCGCCGCTGGAGAAAAGCGCATATTGTACTTAATAATACCCGGTTTCACGGCCATAAAATAACGGCTAGCGGAAGCGGCTTTAATTACGAGGTGATAGATTGTGATAAACAGAACCGCTATTTTCCTGCATCGTTTTATTATATGCCTGTTCCACAATCAGAAATTGTAAATAATACTGCCATGAGCCAGATCCAAGGCTGGTAATTCATTCACTGTCAAAATATATCATCATGAAACTATTCACTATTGCTATCATATCGATATTTTTCTCCGGTGTATTGGAAAGTTGTGTTAAACCAGACCCGGCAAAACCAAATGATCAAAATCAGTTGTCTGATATCTGGATTGCTGTTCCCGGCAAAGGTGTGGCAGAAACAAAATTCAATGGGGTAGTCAATGCCTCACAGGATACTATCTATTTTAACCTGCCGGCAGAATTTCCTTTTGGTTCCGGAAAAGGTATTGATCTTACCCAAGTAATGGTAAGAGCCAATATCCCGGTAGATGCCCGGATAAGCCCTTCGCTGGCCAGTCCGCAGGATCTTTCCAATCCGCTTCGGGTACAGCTGATAGCTGGCAATGGCATCAGTAAGAGTGTGGTGCTTGCCGCCAGAACGAATGGTATTAATCCGGATGTGGATTTTCGTTACAATGCACTCAATGGCCGTTCTACAAAAATAGATCCTTCTTATCCCTATTACAAGAACCGTACAGCCGAAAGCATAGCCGATGAAATAGCACTGGCAGGTTATCAGGCCGTACACTATATGGTAGTGAATGAGCTGGAGGTGCGATCCGACCTGGTAGATGCATTTCATCAGCGGGGTATAGCCGTATGGCTGCTGGTATTTGGTAATGGTACTTACTCTGCCTGGGGCTTTCCGGCTGGGTGGGAGAACTGGAAAATGCAGGTGCTGAACCCAGGTAATGTAGCGGCCGGCTTTACCTACTTTTCTCCTTTCAGCGCCAGTTATGTGGCCTGGAAAAAGAGTGTACTGGCTTCCCTGGTGTCTACCATTCCTTTTGATGGGGTAGAAATATTTGAGCCTTTCTTTCCGGATTTTGCCTGGAATGGTATTGAGAATGCGATCTATGGCGATATAGGACCAAATGCACAACAGGCCTTTCAGCAAAAACATGGTTTGTCTATCCCCAATTTTACCAATCCTGCAGATCCCAACTATTATAAAACCAATACCAGCCTGTACAATACCTGGGTACAATTCCGGGTGGACGGGCTGAAGGACATGCATACGGAGATCTTTAACGGCGCTAATGGTATTCGTGCTGCCCGTCCGGATATCCTGGTAGGTGCATGGGGAGTAGGATTAAACTGGGGTGGTGCCGTATCCTTATTACGGGAATTGCAGGGACTGGATGGCGCTTCGCTGGTTACTGCACTGAACCCGGATATTTATTTCCTGGAAACACACTGGCCCGACTGGATTAAGACAGACCTTACCCCAGGATATATAACCGACTATCAGCCGTTTTTTGACCAGGTACGTAATGTGAAGCCGAACCTGCCAATTGGCATACAGACCGATTATGGTTCCCACCGTAATATGATCCGTTCTGCATCCTGGATGCATGATTTTGACAGCATTGCTACCCAGCGCGGGTATTCCACTTCAATGGGCTATGAGTATCACATTGGTGGCACTACTTACTTTGTAAAGCCTAAACCCGTTAAAGCCGCGCGTCAGAGCAATGGCTCCATCATCATTTCTTTTAATAAAAGAATTGATGCTACTACTGGAGGTGATGCCAACCATTATGTATTCAAGCAAAATGGTGCGGTACAGCAGGTGAATCTCACCAGCGTAACGGTGGATGGCAACCGTGTAATATTACAGGCCGGCAATTTCCCTGCAGGTAGCTTCGAGATAGCCGTGAGCTATATCCAGGATACGCCCTCCTTATGGCTGTTTACCGACTTCCCTGCCAATGAAGTGGTGGCCGGTAGTATGGTAACAGTACCTTAAAGAGCTTTTAGCTGTTAGCCTTTAGCTGTTAGCTCCCTGCATTTTGCCGGGGTGGAGGATTACTCCTTAGCTAATGGCTAAAGGCTTGCTGCTAGTAGTCATCATTAGAACGCTTTTACCCGCCCTTTACTATGGCTTTACGAGGGAGTACACCCTGTTTAGCATGCTATAATCTCCGAAGCTAACAGCTAAAGGCTAACAGCTAATAGCTCACTTCTACAGTTCGTCCCCTTAATTCTACAGGTCAATAGAAATTTGCTGGTTGCCTTGCCGACTATCTGCACTTTTGTTCCGGATGATTTTACACATGTGTATTAAACCGGAACATATGAAACTGGATAAAATTAACAACAAGGGGCAGGCCCGGTTATTTAAGAGTAAGTACCTGGAGATCCTGACCAAAACACATCCGCTGATTATCTTTGGTATTTATATACCTATTATCGGGTATATGCTTTATTACAGCAAAGTGGCATTGCATTATTCCTTTAGAAGGATAACACTGACCTATTTCGGCGCTGTCTTCTTCTGGTCGTTCTTCGAATATATTGCCCACCGTTATATTTTTCATTTGGTGAGTGATAAACCCTTTTGGCAAAAGGTAGGTTATACGATGCACGGTAATCATCATCATTATCCGCGTGATAAACAACGGCTTTTTATGCCGCCTGTACCCAGCCTGATTATTTCAGGGGGGCTCTTTACCATTTTCTATTGCCTGATGAGGGGCAATGCATTTGTATTTTTTCCAGGATTTATCTCCGGATATCTGGCATATGCCAGCATGCATTATGCAATCCATGCCTGGGCACCACCCTTTAAATGGATGAAACCACTCTGGCGTAATCATCACCTCCATCATTATAAGGATGAAGAATTGGGCTTTGGAGTAAGTTCTACGCTGTGGGATATGGTATTTGGCACCATGTTTAACCTGGCTAAAGAGCCGGAGGACAGAGAACAGGTAAAGCAACTGACTTTTGATAAATGAAGGGAACTAAAAATGTGATAACATGAAAAAGCGATTTATTTTCTTGCTGCTTCAGCTAATGATAGCGTCGTGGTTATATGCTGCCCAGTCTGCCGGCGACTTTAAACTGGTGAAACAGGACGAGGTCATCTCTCTCTATGAAAGATGGATTCCGGGAGCAGGAGGAGGGCAGGTCCGGCAGATAAAAGCGATTTTCCTGGTACAGTCGGATGTAGCCGCAGTAGCCCGCCTGCTTACAAATCAGGCCATGGGCACTAACTGGAACACCAATGCTAAAGTATACCAGGTATTGTTGTCCGGTGTTGCAGATAACTGGATCACGTACACCCGGTATGGGATACCCTGGCCTTTCGGAGATCAGGATTGTTGTTTGAGTTATCATCTGTATAAAGATCCGGAACGCAACAGAACGGGGGAGATCACCTTTGAAAGTACGCTGCATAATAAGTTTCCCGTATCATATGACGTAGCCCGCATTACCGGTACACGGGGAAAGTGGCTGATGGAGGATGAAGGGGACGGGCATATGAAGATCACTTACATGATTACTACGGACCGCAGTAAAAAAGTGCCAAGATGGGTTTCGGACCCTATTATCCGGAATAATCTTTTTTCTACCATGACCACCTTTAGAAATATTTTGGAAAACCATCGTTTATGAATGATCAGCAATACACCCTGATAACGGGAGCCAGTTCAGGTTTAGGAAAGGAATTTGCCATACAGGTGGCTCGCTCCGGCCGTAATATCATTCTGATAGCATTACCTGGTGGTGCTGCCCGGCTACTGGCTGCCAGCCTGATGGAAGAGTTTGGTATAGATGCACAGGTATTTGAATTTGATCTTACGGATAGTATTGAGCTGAGATATCATATTGTATATATCCTGAAACATTTCAGTATCAACTTTCTTATTAATAATGCCGGAGTAGGTGGTACGTCTGCGATTGTAGATACCTCACTTGAAAGGATAGATCAGATCATTCAGCTGAATGTAAGAAGTATGGCGCTACTCACGCACTTGCTGATCCCGCACCTGCTCACCCATGAGCACAGCTATATTATGAATATCTCCAGTATGGCAGCATTTACGCCCATTGCCTATAAAACGGTGTATCCGGCATCCAAGGCGTTTATCTCCTCTTTTTCACTGGGGTTAAGAGAAGAGTTGGCAGGGACGGGTTTGTCGGTGAGTGTGGTGTATCCAGGGCCTATTATGACCAACTCCAGCACTACCAGGAGGGTGATCAGCCAGGGACGGAAAGGGAAGATGGGGTTATTGTCTGCCGCAGAGATTGCCAGTATTGCATTGAGCCGGACTTTGACCCAACATCCTACAATTATTCCGGGATTCATGAACAAAGTGAATCATTTTCTGATGGGCATTCTGCCTATGCGGTTAAAACTACGAATTGTATCGAGGGAAGTAAAAAAAGAAATACAGTATACCCCCACTGTTTAATCAACTGATATGAAAAAAGTATTAATAACCGGCGCAAACGGTTTCCTGGGATCTAATCTCACCAGGGAATTATACCGGCTGGGATATGAGGTGAGGATATTGGTAAGGGCAGGCGCTGATCTGAAAGGTGTGGCTGATATCCCCTGTGAAATATTTTTCGGAAATATTGATCATCAGGAAGAAGTGCTTCAGGCCGTAGTGGGGTGTAATGTAGTGATACATGCAGCCTCTATTACTGATCAGTGGAATATTACCTTTGAACAATATGAGCGGGTAAACTATACCGGCACCCGGAATATTGCAGATGCTTGCCTGGCAGCGCAGGTAGACCGCTTTATTTATGTAAGCACCGCCAATACAATGGGACCGGGAAGTAAAACACAGCCTGGAAGTGAATTGAGCGGGTTTACCTTGTTTCATGCTAACTCTGGCTATATCAATACCAAGTATATGGCCCAGCAATATGTATTGGAACAGGTGGAGCGGAATCACCTGCCTGCTATTATTGTAAATCCTACTTTTATGATCGGGCCTAATGACATTAAGCCCAGTTCCGGTAAGCTACTCCTGTACGGACTACATAAAAAGGTGTTGTTTTATCCACCGGGAGGCAAGAATTTTGTTTATATTAATGATGTTTGTCAGGGAATTATTAATGCCCTGGATAATGGCAAGGTGGGAGAATGTTATTTACTGGCCGGTCAGAACCTGTCTTATAAAGAGTTTTTCCAGTTAGTAAATGATACAGAAAAGGCGCCTGGCATCATGATCCGGATACCGGTATTTGTGATGAAAATGGCCGGCGCCTTCGGTACCCTGAGAGAGAAGGTAATAGGCAAATCCAGCAAACTGAATTATACGGCTGCTTATTTGCTGTGTCTGGATAATTACTATTCCGGGAAGAAATCAGAACGGGAACTACAGGTGAAGTATACCCCGGTGAAAGAAGCGGTAAAAAGAGCACTCAGCTGGTTTAAAGAGAACAATTATTGCTAATGATACCAAGAAGAAGGTCAGATAAGCGGGATGATTTTTTCAACAATGCGCAGTTGTTTAACAGCAAGCTGTTCCGGTACCTGTCGAGAATCATTGTCCTTTATATTTTCAGTGCTATTTTCAAATCCTTTGATCTCTCGTTTATCCAGGAAGTGCGTACCTCTGCTTTCCGGTCGCAGATCTTCAGCCTGTTTTATGTGGTCTTTGGGTTGATTGTATGGGAAGGAGGGGTAGCCGTTTCCAAATATGTAGAGAAAAGAGTAGTGCAGGATCACGTTTCGGGCAGGCTGGTGATTCTTTGCGGAGCGTTGCTGGTATATGGAGCACTTGCTTCCTTTGTATTCGGGTTTCTGTATGCAGAACTGGATATCCTGTTGTTTAACCGGTATGAAGCCTGGGAAAGCTTTATTTCCGTGAGCTATAATATGAACTTTGGGATCTTTCTGTTTTATGTATTGATACTGGCATTTAATGGCATCACTTTTTATTACAAAGCCTGGAAAGAATACCAGCTAAAGACAGAGCGGCTGATGCGGGAAAACATTCAGGCCAAGTATGACGCCCTCCGTAATCAGATCGATCCGCATTTCTTTTTTAATTCTCTGAGTGTGCTTACAAATCTGGTGTATAAAAGTGCAGATCTCTCGGCAGAGTATATTACCCAGCTGGCCAAAATATACCGGTATATCCTGGATAAGAAATTCGATAACCTGGTTACTATACAAACAGAGCTGGATTTCCTGGAATCGTATCTTTTCCTGATCAGCATCCGGCATCAGCAGAGTATACAGTTTCAAGCAGATGTAGATGAACAGGTAAAGGATAAAGGGATGATACCGCCAGCTACGTTGCAAATGCTGGTAGAAAATGCGATCAAGCATAACCGTTTTTCTACCAACGACCCTTTGGTGATCACCCTGAAAAGTGAAGATGGATTTTTGTTGATGTCGAATCCACTGAGAAAGAAAACCATTCCGGAAATATCTTCCGGCATAGGATTGAATAATATCCGTAAACGATATGAGTTGGCCAGTAATATGGGCATAGGCGTGGTGAACTCCGGAGATTATTTTATTGTAAAAATTCCAATTATCCTGCAGTAATGAAAGTAGTCATTTTTGAAGATGAGATGCATAACTCGGAAAGGCTGATGCAATTGTTACAGAAATGTGACAGCAGCATTGAAGTAGTAGCCGTGATTTCTTCTGTTTTTGAAGGGATTAAATGGTTAGGGCAGCAGCATACAGTAGATCTGATGCTGATGGATATACAGCTGTCTGATGGGAATTGTTTTGAATTATTTGAACAGACGAAAGTAAAAACACCTATCATCTTTACCACGGCATATGACAGCTTTGCGTTGCAGGCTTTTAAAGTCAATAGCATAGATTATCTGATGAAACCTATTGAGCTGAAAGAGCTGCAAAGAGCGTTGAAAAAATATGAGGAGTTTAAGCCGGTAGAGCAGGAGAGTTTTGATATTGCCCGGCTGGCGCAGGAGTTTTTAAAGCGTGATAGTGCCCGGTTTATTGGCAGACTAAACAACCAGCTCACTTATGTTAAAGCCAAGGATATTGCATGGCTTCATTTTGTAAAGGGAATTACCTATGCTACCACCATCAATAATCAGAAGATGCCACTGGACTATTCTTTAGACCAGATAGAGAAAATGCTGGACCGGAATATGTTTTTCCGGATCAACCGGCAGTTCATCATCCATATTGATGCCATCAAAAAAATTACTACTTACTACAACAGCAGACTAATCCTACAATTGAATCCAGATGTTGATACTGATGTTATTATTAGCAGGGAGAGAGTACCTGATTTCAAAAACTGGCTGGAAGGCAAAGAAGCCGAAGGCTAGGCGATAGATACAGCCACGGAAACCGTGTTGGCCAATTGAGCAGACCTTTATGCACAGCGAAATAAGGTAGTTGTGGAACATGCATTATTATTGCACCAGCAGGAGCAGCAACAATGGAATCAATGCGGGCAATGCCTGTACGAAAAATATCTTCCGGCTGGCAGTTACAGTGCCGTATACCCCTGCTACTACCACGCAGGCCAGGAAAAAGATCGCTACATTGCTGTACCATACAGGATCTTTGATAAACAAGCTCCAGATCAGACCTGCTGCCAGGAAGCCATTATACAGGCCCTGATTGGCCGCCAGTACCTTGGTTGGCACAAACAGTTCTTTAGGAATGGAAGTGAATGTTTTGGGCCCTCTGGTGGTCCAGGCAAACATTTCAAGCCAGAGAATGTATAGGTGTATGAGGGCACATAAGCCAATAAAGCCCTTTATGATTATTTCCATCACCAGTATTTATCCTCAATATAACCATATTTTAATTGTGCCTTATAAGGATATTTTACCCCTTTTTTCCTTGTTGAAGGACGGTGTAATACGTATGCATTCTGCTTTTGATAATAAACCAAGTAATTATTTGGTTTATTATCTAATGTTCGTACTTTTGAAGTATGGAAAACAACGGGGAGATATTTAACCGGATTCAGGCCTCAGGAATTATTTCCCTGAACCTGATGGACTATAAGCCGGACGTGGCGGTGGTTGAATTTGATATTGTACCCTACCTTTATATGGGGATGGTACTCCGGGAAAAGGAGTTTCGGGAAAGCATGGCGGGTATTGACTGGAAAGCATATGAAGGGAAGGTGGTGTCGGTATTTTGTTCAGCAGATGCCATTGTTCCCCAGTGGGCTTATATATTGATCGGCGCGTTACTGTTTCCTTATGCACAGTCGGTAGCCTATGGCCGTGCAGCCTCTCATGAAACCAGGTTATGGGCCGAGCGGATCGCTGGTGAAGACTTTTCTCTATTTACAGATAAGAAGGTAGCATTGAAAGCCAATGCTGCTATCCCCGATGAATTATTATTGTTAGCCACACAGTTGCTGATGGGAAAAGTGTCGGCACTGATGTATGGGGAGCCCGGGATGCCGAAAATGATTTACAAACGCAGGTAAAAGCAGGGAACTATGCAGGAAATACAGGCTAGCCCGGTAGGGTGGAGTGCTTTATTGTCGGGAAGAAATGGATTAAGATCAATAGCATTGGCCGGAGGAGTAATGCTGCATGCCACGGATGTATATCTGGCCACTACCATTATGCCTTCCGTAACAAATGAGATTGGCGGGTTATCTTTTTATGCGTGGGCTACTACCATCTATGTGGTAGCAGCTATCATTGGATCGGTGGTTTCTTCCCGGCATTTATCCCATCGGGGGCCCCGTGGCGCTTACCGCATTGCAGCCATATTATTTGCGATAGGCTCGCTGATCAGTGCATCAGCGCCACATATGTCAGTATTGTTGCTGGGTCGTTTTGTGCAGGGGGTGGGCGGAGGCTTATTATTTGCGTTGTCTTATTCCATGATCCGGATTGTATTTGAAGAAGCGTTATGGCCCAGGGCAATGGCTTTGGTATCTGCTATGTGGGGAGTGTCTGCCTTTTCGGGGCCATTTGTAGGAGGTATGTTTGCCCAGTATGGGCATTGGCGTATGGCATTTATTACCCTGGTGATCATCACAGTGCTGTTGTTAATACTTACGGAAACAGTTTTACCAAAAGCGGGACCACAAAGCACCGGTAATACGAAGCTGCCCATGACACAGCTTTTATTGCTGGCAGCAGCTACACTGGCCATCTCAATAGGTAGTGTGGCTGCCTCCGCCACATCTAATATTGCCGGCATAGTCATTGCCGTTATTTTGTTTGGCGTGTTGCTCCGCCTGGAGAAAAGTGCGATAAACCGGTTATTGCCAACAGGTGCCTATAAAATATCCACTCCTTTAAGTACCACCTATGTTGTTATGGTGATGTTAACCTTCGCTACTGCCGTAGAAATATATATTCCCTATTTTATGCAGGTGATCCATGGTTTTTCTCCTTTGAAATCGGGTTATCTGACAGTGCTGATCGCATTTGGATGGTCTTTTTCCTCTATCTTTTTTTCAGGCGCGGCCAAAGAGAAAGTAAAATTATTTGTGATGACAGGCCCGGTAATGGTATTGATCGGATTAGCCGGCCTGGTATTGACGGTACCCGTTGTGCAAAGTAATACGGGCATCTGTTTCTGGCTGATGTGCTTTTTTATGGTGATAATTGGGGTAGGGGTAGGTATGGGATGGCCGCATCTTTTAACGCGGGTGCTTACTGCTGCGCCGGCAGGTGAGTCGGAGAAGGCCTCCGCTTCGATTACTACTGTACAATTGCTGGCCACTGCGTTTGGTACTGCATTAACAGGATTGGTGGTAAATGCCGCTGGTATTACAATACCCGGAGGAGTGCCAGGTGCACAGCAGGCAGCAAGCTGGTTATTTGGTTTGTTCATGATTATGCCTATATTGGCAATAGTGGTACAACTACGGCGGCAAACGTAATAACTCCTCTTGCTGCAGGCAATATAACAGGATTTACACGCGTGGTTTAATCAGGAATAATTCAGGTGAAGTGGCGTAATTATATTTAAAAGCAATAAATGTAATGAAAATTATTACTACCTTATCCGCTACTATTATCTTGATGACTATGTTGCAGGCATTTAATCCAAAAGAAGAAAATAAGACAGCTGCAGGAGCAGCAGGTATCAGCCGTATTTCCTGGGGTACCTTAAACGGACAGGAGGTATGGTTATATACGTTTACAAATACGCAGGGTGCACAGGTGAAAATAACCAACTATGGTGGCATTATTACTTCCTGGATCACTCCGGATAAGCATGGACAATCTGCCGATGTGGTAATGGGATTTGACAACCTGGAAAATTACCGGGAAAGACATCCTTACTTTGGGTCAGTGGTGGGCCGGTATGCCAATCGTATCGCTAATGGGAAATTCAGTATTGGTGACCGGCAATATACACTGGTGGTGAATAACGGACCTAATCACTTGCATGGCGGTACGATAGGTTTTGATCAGGCCGTTTGGGGCGCTGCTATCGTAAATGGTGCTACGCCAGTGCTGCAGCTCCGCTATCTGAGCAAGGACGGAGAAGAAGGTTATCCCGGCAATCTGCAGGTGGAGGTACGTTATTCTTTTAGTGACAATAATGAATTGAAGATTGATTATACGGCTACCACAGATCAGCCTACTCATCTTAATCTTACCAATCACAGTTACTTCAACCTTACCGGCGATGTTAACCATACCATTCTGGAT
Source organism: Chitinophaga sp. H8 (assembly GCF_040567655.1). Lineage (NCBI taxonomy): Bacteria > Pseudomonadati > Bacteroidota > Chitinophagia > Chitinophagales > Chitinophagaceae > Chitinophaga > Chitinophaga defluvii. Next base: position 1,748,712 of record NZ_JBEXAC010000001.1, read on the forward strand.
CATTCCCTGGTGATCAAAGCCGAGCATTATACTCCTTTCAATGAACACCAGATCCCGGTAGGGAAGGTGAGCAGTGTTGCCGGTACTCCTTATGATTTCCGTAAGGTGGAAAAGATCGGTGCTCGTATCAGGGAAGTAGAAGGTGCTGGGTATGATCATAATTATGTACTGCCTTCCAATGATGGCCATCTTCAGCTGGCCGCAATTGCTACAGATGCGGTGAGTGGCCGGAAAATGGAAGTATTTACTACCGAACCGGGCATGCAGTTTTATACGGGCAATTTCCTGGATGGTCATTTTAAAACCCCGGAAGGAAAATCTATTAACAAGCATGCTGCTTTCTGTCTGGAAACGCAGCACTACCCGGATTCACCTAATCAGCCTCAGTTTCCCACTACGTTACTTCTACCAGGACAAACCTTCCATTCTACTACGGTATACCGTATAACAGCGGGGGAATAACAATCATGTTCTCTGGGCTTTCGGTAACGTTTGCGTAAATAAATTTCCCGGTTAATTTCACTATTCCTGGATAGTTCGTTACAATTGTAGCTGGCTGAAATGCCGGCATAAAAGCATCGTATTATGAAATTGTCACAGAAAATATTGACACAGGTGCGTGGAAATGTACACGTACCAGCGCAGGCACACTTGCAGCTGCCGGAAAAGGTATTGCAGTTTGGCACTGGTGTATTGCTACGGGGATTACCTGACTATTTTATAGATAAGGCTAATAAAGCAGGTTTATTCAATGGCAGGGTGGTAGTGGTGAAATCTACCGGTGGTGGTGCTGCGGATTTTGACGGGCAGGACAATTTGTATACCCTGTGCATCCGTGGTGTTGCAGGTGGGGAGCAGGTAACAGAAAACTGGATCAATGCAGCTATCAGCAGGGTATTGTCTGCCGGAGAACATTGGCAACAAATCCTTGCCTGTGCGCATAGTGCAGCAATGGAAGTGGTGATCTCTAACACGACAGAGGTAGGGATTACCCTGAGTGATGATGATATTTTTGCAGCGCCGCCCGCCTCTTTTCCAGGTAAGCTGCTGGCATTTCTGTATGAGCGTTTCCGGCACTTTAAAGGAGATGCTGAAAAAGGCATGGTAATTATCCCCGCGGAGCTGATTCCTGACAACGGTACCAAACTGAAGGAAATAGTGCTGGAGCTGGCTACCCGTAATAAACTGGAAGCTGCTTTCATTACCTGGCTGAATACGGCCAATCATTTCTGTAATTCGCTGGTAGACCGTATTGTGCCAGGCAGGCTTCCTGCTGAGGAGCAGGCCAATGTTGAAAAAGAGCTGGGATATACGGATGGGTTGATGATCATGGCGGAGGCTTATCGCCTGTGGGCCATTGAAACAGACAGTGAAAAGGTGAAGGCGGTATTGTCATTCAATGAGGCTGATGAAGGCGTAGTGATCGTGCCGGATATCAATTTATTCCGGGAGCTGAAATTGCGCTTGTTGAACGGATCGCATACGCTGAGCTGCGGACTCGCAGTATTGGCAGGATTTGATACGGTGAAAGATGCGATGGACGATCCGGAGATGGAGGGATATATCCGTGCATTGCTCCGGCAGGAGCTGGTACCTGCTATTACCGACCTGTATATACGGGAAGAAACTGCGATGACATTTGCGGAAGCAGTGCTTGACCGTTTCCGTAATCCGTATATTGCCCACCGTTGGCTGGCCATTACGATGCAGTATACTTCCAAAATGAAAATGCGGGATGTACCTGTTTTACTGAAGCATTACCAGCGTACTCAGGAAGTGCCCCGGTTAATAGCCTTAGGGTTTGCTGCGCACCTGTTATTTATGCGCAGCCGTAAGGATACCAGCGGACAATATACCGGTGAGGTCAATGGCCAGACATACCTGATACAGGATGATTTCGCAGCCTGGTACCATGATAAATGGCAAAGGCTGGAACCAGCAGTACTGGTAAAAGAAGTACTTGGTGATACTGCCGTATGGGGAACTGATCTGACAGCCGTTAAAGGATTTGCCCATACCGTGACGGTATTGCTGGGTGATATGTTGAGGGAAGGGGCGCGTGCTATGCTTTCAGGCTCTTTACGGGATTCATCAATGCCGCTTTGATACTTTGAAAACCTACGGTAAGGATGGCGATGCCAATCGTTAGCAAGCCTGCCAGCACAAATACCCACCATGCGATCTCTGTTTTATAGACGAAGCCCTGGAGCCACCGGTTCATCGTATACCAGGCTATTGGAAAAGCGATCAGTAAGGCCATAGCTACTGGCTTCAGGAAATCAGTAGATAACAGTAAAATGATATTGGGCACAGAGGCACCTAATGTTTTGCGTACACCTATTTCTTTGGTACGCTGTGCTGCGGTAAACATGGCCAGTCCAAATAAGCCAAGACAAGAAATGAAGATAGCCAGGAATGCAAAGTAATTAGCCAGTTTGCTCACTACCTGCTCGTTTTTGTATAGTTTGGTATATTCCTGATCAGAAAACTGGTAAGAGAAGGGAATACCCGGATTGATGGTTTTACAGAGCTTTTCCAGGGCCGCCAGCGTTGTCTGTGTTTTACCAGCGGTGGTGCGTACCAGCAAAGTACCCCATTTAGGGCTGGTATCCAGCCGGATAAATAATGGTTCAATCGCATCGTGCATAGAGCTGAAATGAAAATCTTTCAATACCCCGATGATCTCACCTTTGTCGGTACCCCAGATGAAAGGTTTACCGATGGGGTCCGTATATCCTATCTTTTTAACTGCTGTTTCATTTAAAATATAGTTGGCAGAATCGGCCCCAAATTCGCGGGAGAAATCACGCCCTGCCAGTAATCTGAGGTCCAGGGTTTTTACAAAATCATAGCCCACCACCGCATCAGAAAAAAGCACTTCCTGGCTGGGGTCTTTACCTACCCAGCCAATATCACCTCTTGAATGACTGATCACTGTAGGCGTTTCACGCATTTTTGAAATGGACACGATGCCAGGCAGCTTGCCGGCTTCTTCTTTCAGCAGGTCGTATTTGTTGATCAGCCCGCCTTCCATTGGAATATAAAGCAGGTTTTCCCGGTTATAGCCGAGGTTTTTAGTTTGTACATAATCCAGCTGTTGGTAAATGATTATCATGCCTACGATCAGTATGGCAGACAAAGCAAACTGGAATACCACCAGGCTCTTACGGAAAAATGTTGCCCCGGTACTGAATTTCAGGTTGCCTTTTAATACTTTGACCGGATTGAGAGATGAAAGAAAAAACGCAGGATAACTGCCTGCCACCAATCCGGTGATAACCATCAGCCCCAGCAGGAGGGCCCAGAAAGCAGGTTGGGTGGTGGGTAACAGCAGCTGTTTGCCGGTGAGTGTATTAAATGCCGGCAGCAGTAATACTACCAGTGCTATTGCAATCATTACGGAACAGAGTGTGAGCAGGATCGCTTCACATACAAACTGCAACATCAGCGTACGACGTACGGCGCCTACTACTTTTCTTACGCCTACTTCCTTAGCCCGCTGGGTAGCTCCCGCAGTGGCCAGGTTCATAAAATTAATACAGGCTATCAGCAGGATGAAAACAGCTACCAGGCTAAAGAGATGTACGTATGCTATACGGCCACCATCGATCTTCCCGTTTTGAAAAGTAGCATGAAGATATTTTTCAGGAAAGGGTTGTAGGCCCAATTCGGTAAATGCTTCCTTATGTTGGGACTTATAGCTGGCAAGAAAGCCTTTGATCTTGGCCGCTACTTTAGCAGGATCTGTACCCTGGTGCAATTGCAGATAGGTAGCAGGGTTTGCGCTCCCCCAGTTACTTACCCAGCTATTCGCCTTTGTGTAGTCCTGCCAGTTTCTCAGAAAATCAAATTGTTGGGAAGAATAGGCTGGTACATTTTCAAAAATTGCTGTTACAGTAAGGTCTTCTTTGTTTTCATACCGGATAGTTTGTCCAATCGCTCTTTCCGGACTACCAAAGAATTGTGCTGCCATTTTACGGGAAATAGCAATACCTCCGGGTACGTTCAAAGCGGTTGCGGGCGTACCTTGTAACAATGGATAACTGAACATCTTCAGGAAGTCTTCCCCCACGTAGGCCCCTTCCACCTTAAACAATTGCCCGTTTGCTGAAAAGATACGGGGAAAGGAGCTTTCCATACTGCTGGCATATGTTACTTCCGGGACCATTCTTTTTAATTCATTGGCCAACAGGCCTTGTGTAAGGTAAGTGCCTTCGATCTTACCATCATAATGATTGATTTCATATACCTGGTAGAGTTGTGCATCGTTTGCATGAAAGCGGTCCATACTGCGTTCATCCTGTATCCAAAGGATCACCAGGAGGCTGCAAGCCAGTCCGGATGCCAGCCCGAGTATATTGATCGCCGAAAAGGCTTTGTTACGGATCAGATTCCGCCATGCTATTTTAAAATAGTTACCCAACATAAAATCCGCATTTCAGTTATTATATGTGCTGTAAATAGTATGCCATTCATCTAATGTGCTTATAAACAGAATGTTAGATGACTATTGTTATCAGGTAATGTTCATTTTCAGTACATGCATTGTTCAGTAACGAACAGGCAGTTGCCTGTTTTTTAGCAATATATTAAGAAATGATCAGGTACAGTGGATGATTAATTACCCTACTTTCATACCTGCTGCAGCGCTATTGAGGGGACCCACTTCACTATAATACGATAGCATGATAAAGTACTTTTCTTTTGCAGGATTATTGTTATTAGCCTTTGGCTGCCACACTACATCAGATAAGCCGCATACGGTTGCAACAAAGGCTACGCCTGGCCCTACGCGCCTATATGCACAGGCAGTGGGCGATTCCTTCTCGGTTTTTGTAAGTCTGCCGGAAGATTACCATCCGCAAGAGAAAAAAAGTTTTCCGGTAGTATACCTGCTGGATGCCAACTTATATTTCGATATCATGGCTACCACTATTCGTAAATATGCTGAAGTAGGTCTGGCGCCTGAAGTAATTCTGGTAGGCATTGGCTACAAGGATTTTCCGACTATGGATTCCCTGCGTAACCGGGATGATACCTATCCGCAGGCTATTCCGGAATATGAAATGTCTGTAAGCGGTGGGGCCGACAAGTTCCTATCATTCATCAATAATGAGCTGGTGCCCTATATCGATCATACTTATCAAACAGATACTACCAAACGTGTGTTGATGGGGCATTCATTAGGAGGGTATTTTACAATGTATGCCTTAGAGCAATCTTTATCAGGAAAAGCACATAAATTGCACAACTACATTGCTGCAAGTCCCTCTCTGCACTACAATAACTATTATCTGCTACATCAGCTAAAAACAAGTACTGTCCGGCAGCCGGACAATACCAAGGTATACATTACCTATGGCGGGCTGGAAAATTCGAATGATCCTGCTTCAATAACGCTGGATAGCCTGTCGGCCCAGCTGGCAGCCGTGTTTCCCAAACATGCCAATGGTGGTGTTACCTATAAATACGATATCTATTCCAGCCTTGATCATATGGATACGCAATTACCCACCTTCATTAAAGGGATGCAATGGGTGTTTGCCCCTTGAGCTGTTTACTGCGATTCATAATATTAGCTGGCAGAGAAGTTATCCTTCATGGGCTACCGGGTATTTAATCTATAGTTCTGTATTTTTGCTGTTTGGTTAATCCATTTAATCACTCATGAAAATTACATTTGAGCAATATCATCCATTCTGGAAACAGGTATTTGATGACCTGAAAAAAGAGCTGGCGCAGGAGATAGGTTTTCTGGAGCCTCAGATCGAACATATTGGCAGTACCTCTGTGGAAGGTCTGTCGGCCAAACCCATAATAGATATCCTGGTAGGTGTTAAAAATGAGGAAGATCTGGATCTTATTCCCCCGGTGCTGATGAGAAAAGATTATGTGTATTATGAAAAGTACAATAAGGAGATGCCTTACCGCCGATTTTTTGTAAAATTAAAGCAACCTCCCCAAAGCTTGTCATTGCCGGTTCATATCAGGCCTGCTGATACTATTCCTGAAGAGTTGCATAATCATGCACTTCGGGTAGCGCATATTCATGTGATGCTATTGGATACTGAACATTGGATCCGTCATATCGCTTTCCGTGATTATCTTCGCACCCATCCGGAAGTCAAAGAGGAGTATCAGCAATTGAAAGAAAAATTAAGTATACAGGAGTGGAAAGACGGTAATGAATACAATGAAGCAAAGGATGTATTCCTGAAGAGAGAAGAACAAAAAGCGATCAACTGGTATCACCAATTGCCGCGTTGACCAATCTTCCTGACATAAACTAAAAAAGTATATGAACAACATAAACCTGAGAGCAATTGCACAAAAATATGCAGGAGGAAAAAGGTTGAATGACTTTATTGAATATGGGGGTGTAGCAGCTGCTATTGAAACTATTACCGGCAATATTTATACAGGCATTAGTATTGATACCGCTTGTTCTATGGGGTTTTGTGCGGAGCATAGCGCCGTGGCGGAAATGCTGAAGCATGGAGAATGCCGGATAAAAGCTATGGTGGCAGTGGATGAAGAAGGACATGCCGTTCCGCCTTGTGGCAGATGCCGGGAGCTGATCAGTCAGCTTTCAAAGGAGAATCTGCAGACTATTGTTGAGGTCAGGGATGGCGTTTTCGTTACCTTAGCAGAGATATTACCATATGACTGGAAAGACGATTCAGGAAGAGACTGGTAAAGGCTTCCGCTATCAAATCACGATAAGCTAATAATGAGATCATGTCACTTCCTGCTAAAATAAAAGAGATCAGCGACGCACAGGAATTCAAGCAGTTTTATCTTGAGGATTCCCGCTATTCCTATTGTGAGGAGTGTAGCAATGTGGAATATTCGCATGGGAACGGATTCCTGGAAATTGTAGCTTTAGAGGATTTACAAAAGTTACATAACAAGCATATTGGGCACCAGGCACGCAGAAAGTTTTATAGCATTATTCTTTTGTCGGCAGGTGAGGTAACGGAAGTGATCGGGCATCAGAAATATCATTTTGGTCCGCAAAGCATGTATTTTATTCCTGAAAATCAGCTCCATGCTATTGAGTCCTGGAGTGAAGATATAAAGGGCATCCTCTGTATGTTTGATGCAGATTATTTTCTACTGTGTATCAAGCACCAGATCAAGCTTAACCAATTTCCCTTTTTTCAGTTGGATAAAGCCCCTTATATAAAATTATCTGACCGGGAAACTCAGATGATGCAACACCTGTTCTGGAAGCTCAGCAGTGAAAAGTGCCAGAAAAAGACTTTTAACGATGATTTACTGGTCAGAATGTTCCTTAATATTATCCTGCTGGAAGCTGAGCGGATTTATAATAGTCATACTACGGCGCAACCCTATAATCTTTCCCGGAAAGAGCAGTTGGTAGCGCAATTTCAATTGCTGGTAAACCAGCATTTTCTGGAAAAAAAACAGGTGAACGAATATGCAGGCCTGCTGCATGTACATCCCCATTATCTGAATGATGTGGTACGGGAAACTACCGGTTTTTCTGCCAGTTATTTTATACAGCAGCAGCTCATACAAGAAGCTAAATCCCATTTGCTGCAAACCAATGCCACTGTTTCTATGATCGCAGCTGCACTTAACTTTGAGGATGACTCCTACTTTGGCCGGTTTTTCAAGAAGCTGACCGGACTCACTCCCCTGCAATACCGGAAGCAGCACAAACATCAATAATATGTGATTTGTACCATTTTGCCTCCCAAAAGTGTTAGCGCAACCTTTTAGATGTAGCTAGCTTTGTTATATCAAATTAATAGTTATGACAAATGCAGTAAACAAAACGCCGGAGGTGGGAGCCATTACACTATTACAATTTTATGCAGCATGGTGTTATCCGTGTAAAATGATGATGCCGGTAATAGCATCTATACAACGGAAAAAATATGATTGGCTGAATGTTCAGCAGATTGATATTGATGCACAGGAGACAGTAGCAGACAGCTATCATGTCAGGGCTGTACCTACTTTTGTAGCCCTTAAAGATAACAAAGAGGTATGGAGGAGTTCCGGTGTATTACCGGAACATACTTTGATCGAAACATTATCCATGTTAAAATAGTCCTTTAGCTGCTGGATGACATTAGCACATCTTTAATTTAATCAGTATTCTGATGCAGCAATTTTTAACCTTAACTGACTGAGATGAACACATATCTGGAATTGATTGTTTTTTCATTAGCCATTGGCACAGGCGCCACTATTGTGATGGATATTTATGCAATTATTAACAAGCGCTTTTTTAATGTTCCGTCTTTGGATTATGGATTGTTGGGACGCTGGATCGGACATTTTAAAAAAGGTTTATTTTCCCATACCACGATTATTCAGGCCGGGAAGATTCCGCACGAACGTGCTATTGGATGGATGACACATTACCTTATCGGGATTACTTTTGCTTTTTTGCTCTTGCTGATCTGGGGAACTGGCTGGGCATATAAACCCACCTTTGGACCAGCCATTGCCATTGGGCTGTTGACAACCATCGCGCCATGGTTTATGATGCAGCCGGCATTCGGATTTGGTATCGCAGCATCCAAAACCCCTAATCCTAAACAGGCAAGATGGAGGAGCCTGAAAGCGCACACTATATATGGAGTAGGGTTGTACCTGGCAGCATGGGTGCTCAGTAGGATCATTTCATAGAAAAAGCTATCGGTATAGCTCCATTTATCAAAACAAAAAATGGCTATGTTTGCAGTACTTTAACCAAACAGTCATGAGAGTTATATCAGTAAGGGAAAACCCGGAATATAAGGATAAGACTATCGGATATCTGCAACGCAGTTGGCCGGAAGTATATCCTGTGATATACGAGGATAGTGTAACCCATAGTCTTACCAGCCGCAATCCATTGCCGCAATGGTATCTGCTGGAGCTGGACGGGATGATTATTGGTTGTGCCGGATTGATCACAAATGATTTTATCAGCCGGGTAGATCTGTATCCCTGGGTGTGTGCGATATATGTTGATGAACACCACAGAGGCAAAGGGTATGGCGCTTTGCTACTGGAAAAAGCGAAGGAAGATACTGCAAAAGCTGGTTTTACCCATTTATACCTCTCCACAGATCATGTGGGTTATTATGAAAAATATGGGTTCACGTATATTGGACAAGGTTATCATCCCTGGGAGGAAGAGTCCCGCATATATGAGATTCGTGTGAAGGGAGTTGAATAACTCCCTTTTTTATGCTATCCTTTTTCCCGCTTGCGGAAAAGTTTTTCCCGATTTGCTAAATCATTTGTTTTATTCTCCTGCATCTTTGCACTGATTTTAATATTCGGCAGCAATCGTAATTCCCCCAACAACTTATCTGTTGCAATGGGCGTTGCTGAAATTAACCTGATAGGTGCTGTAGCAAAAGGCAACCTGTATTTAAAGGAAAGTAATTGCCTGATTCCCCTGTGGGTGGAATTGGAAGGCAAACCTATTGCCATTAAATAAACTGGAGCATCTGGCAGCAGTTGTTTAACATATCATACAAGCAAAAACGAGATACAATTAATGGAAAAAAGAGTAATAGTCTGGCATGACAGTATCAACGCACCGGCAGAAAACGACCGCATCCGTAATGTTTTTGCTGTCACCAGGATCATTCCAGTGATGGTCCTGGTGTTGCTTTTGAGCAGTCTGGGTGTTATCGCGCAGGAGCAACAGGGAGGTACTATCCGAGGTAAGCTGGTAACAGCGGATGGCAAACCGGTAGAATTTGCAACGGTGGCCTTACTCCGCAATGCAGATTCGGCTGTTGTAAAGGGTACAATAAGTAATCCGGACGGGAGTTTCGTATTACAGGAGGTAGCACATGGTACTTATTATATCAACGCCAGCTTTATGGGGTACCAACCGCTGCGCACAGCTGTATTTATCTTGTCGGCTAAGAATAATGAGGTGCAGTTGGATACCCTCCGTTTGCTGTCGAACGAAAAGATGCTGGGTGCCGTAACGGTAACTGCACGGAAACCTTTGCTGGAACAACGAGCCGACCGTACCATCCTGAATATTGAAAACAGTATCCTTTCAGAAGGCAATACCGCGCTGGAATTGCTGCAGAAAGCACCTGGGGTAACAGTAGCTGAAAATGGCAGTATTTCCCTGAAAGGAAAACCTGGTGTGAATGTGATGCTGAACGGAAAGCTGACTTACCTGTCTCAACAGGAGCTGACCCATTTACTGAGGGGCACTACTTCCAATTCCGTATCAAAAATAGAGATTATTCCCAACCCACCTGCTAAGTATGATGCAGCAGGCACAGCAGGTATCATAAACATTGTACTGAAGAAAAGTGAAAAAAGCGGCCTGAACGGCAATGTTTATACCAATTATGCCCGTAGCAGGGCCAACCGTTATGGGGCGGGTATGAGCCTTAATTATGGAGGAGAAAAGGCCAATGTATATGGTAGTTATAACCATGCCTTCCGGGGTGAGGTAGAATACCTGGATTATATCCGCCGTTTTCGCAATGAGGGGCATACTGGCGCACCGGACAGGACTTCGTACTCTAAAACAGCTACGGATGAGCCATTGTATACCAATAACTTTAAAGCAGGGGCCGATTACCATGTAAACGCCAAAAATACGATTGGGGTGCTACTGAATGGCAATGTGGGTAAATACAATAATAATAGCGTCACCAATAACCGCCTGGTAAATACAGCAGAAAAACTGATTTATGATGCTGCCAGTAACAGCAATAGTGAACAGCGGTGGACCAATCTATCCTATAATCTGAACTACCTGCATAAGTTTGATAAACCAGGACAGGAAATTTCTTTTGACCTGGATCATACTTATAACGATTTTAAAGGAAAACAATACCTGGCCACCAGGTATAAGGATGAGGAAGGACAGGAGCCTTTACCATTTTCATCCCGCAAAGGCGATATCCCTTCGCTTACTAAAGTATATGTAGCCAAGGTAGATTATACGCAGCCTTTTTGGAGGGATGGAAAATTTGAAACAGGCTGGAAGAGTAGCTATGTAACCGTAAATAATGATCTCAAATACGATACCCTGCGAAATGAGCAATGGGTACCAGATGCCAATACTAGTAATCACTTTAAATATAAAGAGAGCATCCATGCGGGTTATCTGAATTTTAGCAAGGAAGTGGACGGGTGGAGTTTACAGGCAGGGGTGCGTGGAGAATATACCCGCACTACCGGCCATCAGGTTACGACAGACTCCCTGGTAAAGCGGGATTACCTGCAGATATTTCCTAGTCTGGCAGTATCGAAAACATTGCGTGGAGACCAGAAATTGCAGTTTTCGTACAGCCGAAGGGTAGAGCGCCCTGATTATGATGAGTTGAATCCATTTCGGGTGTTCCGCGATCCCTATCTGTATTATGAAGGGAATCCCTTCTTGCAGCCACAGTTGACAGATGCGGTTGAGCTCAGCCATGTGTTGCATGATAAATTAACTTCGAGTATCTATTACAGTAATACCAGCAAGGTAGTGAACTGGGTGATGGGGCAGGACAATACTACCAATACCAGTTACGAACAGCCACAGAATCTGAAGAGTATGGTGAATTATGGTGTAAGCCTGACCGCATCCATGCCGTTTACTAAATGGTGGTCTGCCAATTATTTCTTTAACCTGTTTCATACAGTATACAAAGGCAATGAACAGAACGAACATTTGTTTAACGAGATTACCGGATATAGCTTTAACCTGCAGAATGCCTTCCAGTTTGGTAAAGGATTTTCCGGAGAGCTAAGTGGCTATTATGAATCAAAGGGAATCTATGGGATGTTTGTAACGGAACCTATTTACGTAGTATCATTAGGTGCTCAGAAACAATTGTTCAACAAAAAGTACACCGCCAAGATCATGGTAAATGACCTTTTCCAGACAGATCAATGGAAGCAGCGTATGTTGTATGACAATATTGATATGAACGGGCATGTCCGGTTTGATAGCCGTAAGATCACCGTTTCTCTATCTTACCGTTTTGGCAGTAATAAAACTACGGTGCGGGAGCGCAAATCCGGCAGTGAGGATATCAATAGCCGGGTAAAAAGCGGGGGCTGATAATCAGATCAATCCGCTCTCAGGCTTTTCACCGGATTGGTGAGGGCTGTTTTAATAGCTTGTGTACTAACGGTGAGGACGGCCACTATCAGGGCTACCAGTCCGGCCAGCGCAAATATCCACCAGGAAAGTGCAGTACGGTAGGCAAAATCTTCCAGCCATTTATGCATAGCATACCAGGCCAGTGGCCCTGCAATCAGGAAGGCCAGCATTACCAGTTTCAGAAAATCTTTGGAGAGCAGTAGAACAATATTACCAACAGAAGCTCCGAGCACTTTTCTTACACTGATTTCTTTTTTACGTTGCTGAATGGTAAAAGACGCCAGTCCGAACAGCCCGAGGCAGGCCACAAAAATAGCCAGGGAAGCAAACAGCAGAAAGATGTGCCCCAGTTGTTTATCTGTCCGGTATTGTTTGTCAAAATAAGCATCCAGGAAGAAGTAGTCGTACGGATCGTCCGGGAAAAAACGGGTATATTCTTTGCCTATCGCTGCAATTGTTTTATCGGGGTGCAGCATATTCATCCGGATGGCGTAAAAGTTATTGTAAGAAGTGCCCAGGCGAAAGATAATGGGATTCACATTACTACGCAGGGATTCCTGGTGGTAATCTTTCAATATACCTACTATCGCCAGGGTATCTCCCTGGAAATTTATTTTCTGTTGTATAGCTGATTCGGGTGATGTAAATCCCAGTGCCTTACAGGCAGTTTCGTTCAGCAATGCGCCATCCCGGGCATCACTACCACCCGCTTCTGACAAGTTGCGTCCGGCCAGTAGTTTAATCTGGAAAGTCTTTAAGAAATCTTCATCTATAGTTACCTCATTCAGCCCTATACTGGCACGCGGATCCTGGCTAAGCCGGAAGGCTCCGTTGGTAGACCAGATTTCTTTGCCGGGGATATCTGAGGAAATGGTAAGCTGGCTAACAGCGGGTTCCCGTTGCAGTTCCATTTTAAATGCCTTTATACGGCTGCTGTCGGCCATTTTAGGACCTACTACCACCAGTGTCTGGTCCAGGCGCATGCCCAGGTCCTGACTGCGCATAAACTGTAATTGCCTGAAGATCGTAAAGGTGCCAATCAGCAATATTACAGATGCGGCAAACTGTACAATGACGAGGGCTTTACGCAGTGTGTTATGACCGGCAGTTTTACTGCTGCCTTTCAATACCTTAATGGGCTGGAAAGAAGAGAGGATAAATGCAGGATATACACCGGAAATCAGGGTGCCGGACAGGAAGATCATTACAAAAAGCAGCCAGTAGGCAGGTGCCCCCCAGAGTGAGTCTGCAAGCGGTTTGCCGGTAAGGTTTGCAAAATAGGGCATTGTCAGCATCAATAATACTGCTGCTATCATCGCAGCGATAAAGTTGACGAGAATAGATTCCAGTAAAAACTGGGCGAGCAATTGCTGTTTACCTGCACCTACTACTTTACGGATGCCTACCTCACGGGCACGTCGGATAGCCTTTGCTGTAGAGAGATTTACATAATTTACCCAGGCAATAGCGAGGATAAATCCGGCGATGATCAGCAGGAAATATACGGAACGGATATTACCATTGACTGTTGCCTCATTGCGGATATTAGAATGTAAATGAATATCCGGCATGGCCTGCAGCTCAAATTTTGTTGTTGTACTATCCATGCCTGCCTGCTGGATAAATGCGGGGAACTTTGCTTCCAGCGCTTTGGGATCTGTGCCAGGCGCCAGTAGCAGGTAGGTGTAGTAATCAAAATTATTCCAGTTGCGCTCATACTTTGCGGAAAGCAGGAAATCAAATTTCAGATGAGCGTTGGGAGGTACATCTTTAAAGATACCTTTTACCAGGTAGGTTCCGGTTTTGTTCAGTGTAATGATCTTACCCACAGGATCTGTTTTCCCAAAGTATTTTTTGGCGGTAGATGCAGAAAGCAGGGCTGTTCTGCTGTCATTCAGATCTGTTTGTTTACCGCGGAGCAGTGGGAAATGAAACAATTGGAGAAAGGCCGAATCAGCAAAAAGTATTTTTTCCTCGTTGAACCGGGTATGCTCATAGCTCATGACTGCGCTGCCATAAATGGTAGAAACAGTAGTAGCCCCGATTACCTCCGGAAAGGCTGCCTGCATAGCAGGGCCTGTAGCTGTATAAGTCATTGCGCTATGATCTGCCAGCACACCCTCAAGCATATATTTTTTTGTAACCCTGTAAAGCTGTTTGCCTTTAGGATGGAATTGGTCGTAGCTTAACTCAAATCCTACGTATTGGAAAATGGCCAGGCAGGCAGCAATACCAATAGCGAGGCCGCCTATATTGATAGCAGAGAAGCCTTTATTGGCCCACAGATTACGGAAGGCGATTTTCAGATAGTTCTTTAGCATGGGAGTGATGCTTGATAATTTCATTCCCACAGAATGTATTCCATAAAATCATGCTATTAATAATCAATATGTTAAGTTGTTTTTAACATAGGCGGGTGTCCGTTTTTGAGGAGAAGGTGTCCGTTTTTGAACAGGAAGGCATGGTGATGGTTGATGCTGTGTTTTACATACCCTGCTTAAGTTAGATGGTTTGATTCCCGTTTTGTACAAAAAAGATCCTTTCGCTGGTGTTTGTGATGTAGTAAAAAAATCTTTTCTTTGGCGGCGGAAAAGGCAACGCTTTGTGCCTGATGCTATTCCTATACTATTAATTAACCTGCATATTGCATTGTATTGTTAGCTTAATGGTTGGCCCGTTTTAGTTATTATTTATTTATCAGATATTTTGTGTAAAATGAAAAAACTGTATCCTGTACCCATGAGTATGCTGCTGCTGATTTCCCTGGCAGGCAAAGGACAAACGCTTCAAGCTGTTACGGATAGTGGAAATACTACCACCAAAAACATATGGATAGGCGCGTTGCCCAGCAGTGGGGTGATAGAAAATACATTGAACCTCGGAGGCAGGTTAAAGTTGTTGGGAGCTAATGCGGCTTATGCCACTGGCGTGGAGGGAGAACAACCTACTATTTACCGGACTGGTGTAAACTCTCTGGGATATCCATTTAATGGCTATAATAATCTTGTTTTACAAACAAGTACACAGAACAGGGACATGTTATTTGTGACGGGTATTACACCGGTAGAGCGGATGGTGATCAAAGCAAACGGAAATGTTGGAATCGGAACAACCAACCCTATAGCACCGTTGGATATATTTACCAACACCAGTATGTTTGGGTTGAAGATAGGAGATGAAGCCAATTCGAATATCAGGATTGCAGGTACTTCTGGTGGTGCTACCGGTTATGGTAGTATTCAAACCTATTATGGGGGACAGCTGGGTGGAGTACTGGTATTGCAGCGGGATAGCGGGAATGTAGGAATTGCGATCAGGAACCCTAAAGAGCGGCTGGCAGTAAAAGGGAGTATGGCCATTTATTCGGAATTGGATAATGTAACGCCAAGGCCGGAAGTTGGCGCAGGTACTATTTCCGGAGAAATCCGTGGCCTTGGTGGTGGCGCTGCTAACCCCAGCTCTAACTGGGATGATGGTTTTTTGCGCCTTAGTGCCGGAGGTGGTTCTAATGCATGGACCAAGTCGTTTATTGATCTGTCTGGTTTTATTTCTACCAGTGCCAGCAATGATCCGGCGGTGATGGACAGATCCATGAATATTACGATGGGTACCAATGGCGTGGAAAGATTACGGATCACCACTGAAGGTAATATAGGTATCGGAACAAAAAAAACAGGAGGGCATAAGCTGGCAGTAGAAGGAACTATCGGAGCCCGTAAACTGATCGTCTCACAATCCACCTGGGCCGACTTTGTATTTCATCCGTCCTATACATTACCTGCCTTGCAAGAGGTAGAAACGTTTATCAAAGAACATCAACATTTGCCAGGCATTCCATCTGAGGCAGTGATAAAAGCAGAAGGACTGGATGTGGGAGATATGAATAAAAAGCTGTTGCAGAAGGTAGAAGAGCTGACCCTGTATATGATTGATATGCAGAAAAGGCAAGCATTACTGGAAACAGAGAACAACGAATTGAAAGGCCGGATTAAGCATCTTGAAAACAGGGAGTAAGCAGCTTCCTTGTCTTTTTCAATGGAAAACGGACTGATTAATTATCGTAGTGCAAAAGATATATTGGATTGAGGTTTGCTGAGTAACTTTATTGGTCTTAGCAGAATTAATTAGTTGGCCTTATTTTGGAACCACCTACGCCTAACCTATATAGTGAGATGTAAATAAGAGTAACCTTTTTTATTTTAAAAAAAAATAAAAAATATCTTTATCTTTAAAAGAGTTCGTGATTGCATTTAATCAAACCAAAAATTTAATTATGTAGCCCTGTATCGTTTCAATAACTGTTGTGTGTAATGTACCTATGAGCGCTTTGCAATTATCAGTGTAATATGTGTCGTTTTGTTACCCGTGACCTATACTGCCGACAGACTGATGTTGTAATTTTTTATTCCCTGATAGTGTACTGTCTACCAATGAGAGCATTTCAATCCCCCTGATTGTATGGCAAAATATCTATGTATTATTTTGATGGGACTTCTATGCCCCTTGTTAACGCAGGCGCAACATGCTCGTCCTGCGCCCTCGGTTGCCCCTTTTCCTGTTTACGAAAGTGCAAAGGAATTGTGGAACAATCCTGTACTGAAGAATACAGTCCTGGATTCGCTCAATAAGCGTACACATATGGGTATCCCTAAATCGATAGTACATCCGGGTGTCTTAAAACTAGCGGGAGAAATGCCTGCCTCTTTTTCTTCATTAAAAGGATTGGATGATTTAACAAGAGTGCAGTTTCTTGATTATGTTAATAAATCAATGGGGCCAGATAAAGTGGAGCAGCTAAAAAAAGGATATGAGTTATTAAAAGATACCGCCAGGATATCGAATTACCTGGAGCGTAAACTAAGGGGCTTTTATGCCTGGAAAGACATGCCCCGTATGCAGCCACTGTTACAGGCTGGAGCGTATGATAATCATTTCAAAGGAGTAAGTGCTAATGCATTTTATGACAATACTCCTGCTGCAGTGGCTAAAAGTGGATTCCACATACAATTGGAAGATCAGTTAATAGTTGGTAACATTCCCTTTAATATCCGGTATACTAATTTATCAGGGCAGGATAATCTGACAGATATACTATCGGACCAAAGTTTGGCTAAAGTATCCTTTGACAAGGAGGCCTATCTGGAACGGATGTCTAAATATGTGAAAAATAATTATGATCTGGACAAATACTTCCTGGCAGATATTGATGTAACAGCGGCGGTAAAGTCATTTGCTACCAACCGGATTAATAATATACAGCACGAAATGGAAGCAATGCTGCCATCAGGATCACCCTTTAATGACCTGCTTTCTGCTGATCAACTCATCCACCTGGATAGCGCCCAGATAAAGCAGGTATTGTTATCACAGTCATCACTGGGTTTACAGCCGGGAGATCTGGACAGTGGCTCTCTGACAGCATTATATCAGAAAGTGGCTGCCGATAGCACTAATTCCTTATTGGCGGAACAGCTGCAAAAGGTAAAAGCGACGCATGTATATCTGGATAAAATACGCACATTAAAGCAGGAAGTAGGCTCCGGGCTGGCTGTTAAAGAAACTTTGTCCAAACAAAATGTTACTCACCAACGGGTAAGTGGTTGGTTGAATGATGCCGGCACCAGATCAGGTGCTATTAAAGAATTATTGCCATTGGGTTTTTTCCAGCGTCTGATGATGAATGTCAAAAACCTGAACATTGGCAATATTGCTGCCAGTGGTAGTAAAGGAAGTGTGTCTGATCTTTTTATGTCCGGCGCTCAGGGATCATTTTTGAATAAAAGCAACAAGTTTTTAATGTTGGGCATGGGGAGCCGTAAGGATGGTGCCGGTATTAAAGATCTGCCTTTTACTTCCTCCATAGCCCCTTCTTCTTATGCGATGCAGTTTATGCAACTTGGGAAAGGAGATGTGGATAAGGAACATAGCCATGTGGCGCTGGTAAATGCTAACACTAAAAACACTGTTGTGCGCCAGTTTACTCCACAGCAATTGTCACGTAATATCTTTGTAGGAGCCTTATCCCAACAGCTAAGTGTAGGAGAATATGGTGCTCTGGCAGTAGAACTATCGAAGTCCAATACTTCCTTTAATAATTCATCAACCGGGAATGAATATGCATTGACCTCAAAAACAGCGGCCTTCACCTTGTTTGATGATTTCTGGCAAACACTCTCAGCGGGTATTGACTTTGCCGGTAATGTAGCTGAATGGAAGCTGACACACCGGGTCTATCTGAGTTATTCCGGCCTGGGCTATAGTAACCCGGCTACGCCGTATGCCAGCCGGGGGAGTTTGAAATATGGGGCGCAGGTGAAACGTAGCTGGCAGAAGAATAAGGTAGTAGTAGGCCTGAAAATGGATATGCAGGATATGAGTACCTCTCCGCTCACAAACAGCAAATGGAAGAATCAGCAGCTGGCTTTTGATACCCGCATTAAACTAAAACGCAACTTGTCTTTAGCAGCACAATTAAGACAGGCTGTAATGAAAAGCGTGCGTGATAATCATATCAGCACCGGCTTTTTAACCCGCCAGTTCACATTGTCCTCTCAAATGGGTGGAAAGTTGTTTACGCTGCCGCATAGTAGTAATGTGATGGTAGGTGTGCAACAAATGGACATGGCCAATGACCAGAGTATGTTGGTGAATGTAAATGTAAATCATAGCCTGGTGATTAATAGTAATATGCTTGCTTTCAATTTATTCTATAACAGGGATATTAAAAATCATGCACTGTATGGTAATCTCCTGACTATTGAAAGTGGCTGGAATTATATGTTACTGAAGAAGGTTAGCTGCTCCAGTGGAGGAACTTATCTTAACAATAAGGATGTGGTGAAACAAATTGGTATTAAACAGACTTTTAATACCAACCTGTTACCTAAACTTAATGCTAACCTTTACCTGGATTGCCGGAAGAATCTGTTGAATACACCACAGAATTATTTGTTCGGCAATTTCCGGAGCGAAATAGCATTACATTATTTATTGAATTAAGGACATATGAAGAGGCTTAAACAATTACTGGTTGTTTGTTTTCTGTTAACAGGTGCAGGTAATGTACGGGCACAGGTAGCTTTCTCATTTGTGCCACAGGTACATGGCCGTACTCTGGATGGATTGCTTATGGTAAGGATTGCAAATCCCGCAGCACAAAAAGCAATAGTCACCCTGACGGTGACGGTTACTGAGCAAAGAGGAGGACGGGTGGTAGCTATACAAACGCCTCCATTTGAATTGCTACCTGGCAGCAATGTATTGCCGGCTGGATTAGTTGCAAGGTCAAGTATTCATTTTGCAGCAAATAAATTGGGCGATGTTACTCGTCAATCCGGTTATTTCACCGAAGGTGATTATGAATACTGTTTTGAATTGGCGGATATCAACAAACAAAAAGAAGTAATCGGACAACAATGTTTTGATTATTTCCTGGAGCCATTTTCTCCATTACTTCTGATGACACCGGGTGAACAGGATGTGATCTGTGATAAGAAGCCGTCTTTTTTCTGGCAGCCATTGTTACCCGCCATACCTGGTATGCAGTACCGGTTAGTACTGGTAGAACTGAAGTCCGGGCAGGCAAAGGTAGAAGCGCTGCATTACAATACACCGATCATTAACCAGCTGAATATCGCTATGCCTATGCTGTTTTATCCTTCCATAGCAAGACAACTGGAAGAAGGTAAACAGTATGTTTGGCAGGTAACTGCCTATAAGAATGATATGAAGCTGGCTGACTCGGAGGTCTGGAATTTTACAGTGTCTTGTACTGACAGCAGTAAAAAAGCACTACCTGAAAGCTTCAGAAATATAGAGGACCTGGCGCAGGGCAATTTTTACCTGGCAAAGAATGAATTGCTGTTTGCGGTAAAGAATGTATATGATAAAAACACCCTGAGCTATCAGATTAAATGCATTACACAGCCTGATCAGAAGATTAAAAAATTGCCACAGATTAAACTGGAACGGGGCATTAATCATGTTACCATCGATTTGTCGGAAAACAGGTCATTTATTGATGGTTATTACTACATATTGACCGTAAAGCTTCCTTCAGGGGAAGAAAAACAACTCAGATTCCTTTACAAAAAAGAGCAGGAATAAGTGATGAAGCAATCTATTTTTTTATGGATACTGTTATGGATGGCTGTGGGGTGTAATAACAACAGAAAAAGTGGTACGGAAGATCGATTCCCTACTGTCCATGATCCGAGGATCCAGGAAAAAGACATCCGTGATACCAGGATCAGGCTTACGTATGTGCCGCCCTGTAAGCAGGAGGGAGCGGTGATGGAACCAGATACTACAGAGGTAGTATTCAAACTGAATGTGTTTTCAGCACAACTGAAAGAAACAAAGGATAAAAAGACTATACAGGCATTGAGCTATGGTATAGACTCGCTGTTTGTACTTACCTCCGGACAGGACAGCCTGCCACCTTTATTGGCTCAGCGGATTGCCAACGGTAATCTGCGGGGAGCGGAATATTTGCTGGTATTTGACCGTACTGCTTTGCGGCAACGGCAAGAAGCTGTACTGGTATTTCGTGATTGGCTGTTCACCAGTGTCAGAATGGAATTTCCTATCAATATTGCAAAAATCGATTCAATCAGCTGTGGGCTATGATAAAGTATATTAAGATAAAAAAGACCATTGCATGCTTTTTTCTGAGTTTACTCACCATAGAAATGTTGATGCCCGCTTTTGCCTGGGCGCTTACCAGTGGCCCGGCACAACCGGAAAGCCAACAGTTTGTAACAGCCGGTACAAATGATATGGTCGATCCCTTTACAGGGGCATTCAAATATGATGTGCCGATTATGGATATTGATGGTTACCCGATCAACCTCAACTATCAGTCGGGTATAGGCATGGATGATGAAGCCAGTTGGGTGGGACTGGGATGGAATCTGAATGCAGGCGCCATAAACCGGCAATTACGTGGTATACCAGATGACTTTAAGGGGGATATAGTGGTGACAGAACATAAAATGAAACCTAAAACTACCGTTGGAGGTAGGGGTACTTTAAAAACAGAGATAACAGGAATAAATATCGCGAAGCTTAGCGGTTCTTTATCAGTAGGCGTATTTAATGACAGCTATACCGGAATAGGGGCAGAGGTAGGATCTAATGCCGGACTTTCCTTTAGCATTGCTAACAGTGGCATGTTAACGGCAGGTATGGGCATTGGAGTAAATTCTAATACCAGCGATGGAGTAACGGTAAAACCTCATGTATCATTATCACTCGCTGCGAAGGTGGGCGAACAAAGTTCCACTAACATGTCCCTGTCTGCAGTACTGGGCTATAATACCAGGCAGGGCCTTAAGGACCTGAGCTTGTCGCAATCTTTTGGGATCAGTGGTACTAAAACATTTGAGGATAGGTCTAGTAAATCAGGTTCAACCGGTTGGGAAGTAAATGGCAGTTCCTATAGCTACAATACCCCCGCTTTTTATCCTCAGGCTGGTATCGGGTATAAGTCTACCAACAAGAATTATAGTATTGATCTGGGAGTGACATATACAGCAGTTTTTGTTGGAGGTGGGCTTACGGGGTATTATTCAAAACGGGAAGTAGCTAAAGAGCGTATTACCAATCAGGCGTATGGTTTTCTGTATGCAGAAAAAGGTACGGTGCGGGATAGTGCCTTGATGGATTTTATGCGGGAAAAAGATGCACCTGTAGTAAGGGATTTACCTAACCTCGCTGTACCAATAGCTACTCCTGATGTGTTTTCTTTCAGTAGTCAGGCAGAGAGCGGGCAGTTCCGTTTATACAGGGGAGGCAGTGGGGTTTTGTTTGATGCTGAATCCAACGATGTGAATGATAATGAAACAGCTGGTTTAGACCTGGGCTTTGGTGGTTATTTTCATGGTGGCGTTAATTTTTATGATCAATATGTGCTAAGCAAAACCGGTAAGTGGAAAGAGGATAATCCTTTTTTGCCTATAGCAGATTATCCGGTTGACTCTACTCGGAAAACAGAAGAACAGGTGTATTTCAAAAGAGTAGGAGAAAAGAACCTGTCTGATAATAATTTTATTAACCGTATACATGGGGAGAGCGTAGTATCTGTACCATTGTTGGGTAAAAGTACACGTGCCGGATTGCAGCAGCGGGATAACTTTAATATGGCGGGAGCTCCCTACAAAAAAGATGGGCGTCAGATAAAGCGGAGTAATATTTCCTGGCTAACTGCCGATGAAGCAGCACAAGGGGCATTAGATAAACAGATCATGAACGCTCCTTTCCAGGACTCTGCCACTTTTTCGCCCGCTTCCTGCCGGGTTACCAGCACAAACAATCTTCCCAGAAATGGAGGTATACGCAAAGGACATCATCTTTCAGAGATTACAGTACAGGGCGATGATGGTAAGCGGATGGTATATGGGTTGCCTACTTACAACACCACACAGGAAGAATATTCTGTAGCAGTAGATCCTGCTAAGGTAGATTCAGCAAAGAACCTGGTCACTACAGACATCGTTAATGGACTGGTAGTGCCTTATGACAGTTCCAGAGATAAATATTTTCACCATGAAATACAGCCGGCCTACGCCAGTGCCTATTTATTAACTGCCATCCTCTCACCTGATTATGTGGATGTGACAGGAGATGGGATTACAGACGATGATCTGGGTACTGCTATCCGGTTTAACTATTCCAAAGTAAGTGGGGTTTACAAATGGCGCTCTCCATATGAATTTGCCCAGGCTATTTATAATAAAGGGCTTAGCGCGGATGGGAAAGATGATAAAGGTAGTTTTGTGTATGGGGAAAAAGAATTGTGGTATCTGCAGTCTATAGAAACCAAAACCAAGATAATTTACTTTATAACAAAAGACAGGGATGATGCGTTGGGCGTAACTGGCGTTAACGGAGGACGGTTTATAGGTACCCGCCAGAAATACCTGAAAGAAGTAAGGCTATATTCCAAAAGCGATTTGCAGCAACCTATTAAAACGGCATATTTTGAGTATGACTATTCTCTGTGTCCCTCTGTGCCTAATCATATTACGGTGGGAGGAGGAAAACTCACCCTTAAAAAGGTTTATTTTAAATATGGCAGTTCCGGTAAGGGGAAAAGTCATCCCTATTCGTTCACCTATGGGAACAATCAGGCCTATGCCTATTTGTCGGCCGATCGGTGGGGGGCTTATAAACCGAAATACAACAATACGGTACCCGCACTCCGGAATGATGAATTTCCTTATAGTCTGCAAGACAAGTCTCTAATGGACAATAGTGCCGGTAAATGGCACCTGACAAAAATAGAACTGCCTACGGGAGGGGCTATTAATGTAGATTATGAGTCGGGCGATTATGCCTACGTGCAGGACAAAAAAGCCATGGAGATGGTGAAAGTTGAGGCGCTGATAAAAGCAGATGGGGTGGTTACTACTAACCTGAACGAAGCAGCCGGATTCCGGGTAAAAACACCGGTTATGTCTACCGGCAGTGTGGAGGAACAAACAAAATTTTTTAAAGAACACTATCTGAATGGAAGTGATATGTTTTATGGGAAGCTGTTTACCAATGTTTCCGATGATCCCAATAATACAGATGATAAGCGCTTTGAATTTATTCCCTGTTATGCAAAGGTAATAAAGGCGCAGTTTGCCAATGACTATGCGAATGTGATTTTTGAGGATATGACTTCAGGGAAGGTTACCAATAATCCTTTTCTGTTTGCTGCCTGGCAGAAAATGAGAATGGAATATCCGCAGTATGCTTATCCTGGTTATCAAAACAGCATTCCGGACGATAGGGCATTGGAAGCCGCATTAGGGGCACTCGTAAATGCGATTGGTAATCTTGCAGAGCTTCGGGAAAATTTTTATCAGCGGGCACTGAGAAAGAAATTTGCCAACCGGGTTAAGTTGGAAAAGAGTTTTTGCCGTTTAGTGAAAACCAATGGACATAAGCTTGGGGGTGGGGCCCGGGTAAAGCGGGTGAGGATCTCGGACAACTGGCAAACCATGAGTAAAAGTACAGCCCCAGGTGCAAGCTACGGCCAGGAATATGCTTATGTAAAAACAGAAAACCGTAATGGGAAAACAGATGAAATAATTAGTAGTGGTGTGGCCAGTTATGAACCTGGTATAGGAAGTGACGAAAACCCCTTGCGTATGCCTGTACCGTATACAGAGCAGATGAAAGGTACTATGAATAATTATTTTTATCTGGAAGAGCCATTTGGCGAATCGTTGTATCCTGCTGCACAGGTAGGCTATAGCAGGGTTACAGTAAGAGAACTTAATGCTGCCGGTATAGTTGATCCCGATGCAAAGACGGGATGGACAGCGCAGGAGTTTTATACTGCAAAAGAATTTCCTGTATTGGTAGATTATGAAAAAAAGCCAGCAGTACAAAATTATCAGCCCCCGGGTTGGCAAAGTTTTGTGGGAGGACATATTGTACATGAGCTTACCATGTCGCAGGGATATGTGGTGATACTGAATGATATGCATGGTAAAATCAAATCAGAACGGATCTATAACCAGTCCGGCAGTGAAATATCTTCCACGGTATATCATTATAATGCTTCGCAGATAGATGCCGGCAAGTATCGTTTGAGAAACAGCGTTACTGTGACGGATGAAAAGGGAACACTTACCCCCAACCAGGTGATAGGCCGGGAAATAGAAATGTTTGTAGACCTGCGGCAACAGGAGATAGATAACAAGGGTACCGCCATACAGATCGGTGTGGATGTCGTCCCTTTTTTCTGGGGTATTCCATTACCTATTCCGCACTGGCCCAGAAAAGAAAATGATGAATACAGGTTGTTCAGATCTGCCTGTGTATTAAAGACAGTACAGTACTCCGGGATACTGGATAAGGTAGTAAAGACGGTTAATGGAGCTTCGGTTACCTCCGCTAACCTGGTATACGATAAGTATACAGGTGATGCAGTCGTAGTGCAAACGAATAATGAATTTGATGACCCGGTATATAGTATAAACATGCCGGCATATTGGGTATATGAAAAAATGGGAGGTGCCTATAAAAATCAGAACACAATTCTGGAAGGGTTCAATACAGATGCTGCAGGCGTGATAAACAACAGCTATGGCAATTTTTTGTCGGCAGGTGACGAGTTGTTGAACCTGACTTCAGGGAACGGGGAGCGATTGTGGGTGGTCTTTTCGGCAACAAATGAAGATGCAACCCAAAAGCTGAGAGTAATTGGTAGCGGAGGAGAGATAAAGCACTGTAATGGGATAAAGGTAAAGGTGCTCCGTTCGGGATTCCGCAATCAGCTTACCAGCGCTGCGGCATCTATTACTTGTCTGAACGATCCGATAGCCGGTAACCGGTTAGCTATTTTTAACACTAGCCAGGACACTACCTACCGGGTATTGGATGCCAAGGCGACTCTATATGATGAAAAATGGGGGATGCCTACTACCTGTATAACTTGTCCAAGTGGTTATGTGTTGAGCACGGATGGTATTAACTGTATAGTACCACCTGTTGAAAATACAGACACCAGCTTCCAGGTTGTAGCAGGAGATATTGCTGCTGATACCTCATATGGCATGAATGGTGCTTTTTTCTATGAACGGAATCTTACAGATGTGCTGGTAGGTGAGAAGGTAAGTGATTTCTGGGGAGGAGACTGCGGTGGTTATGTCTCTTTTTTCAAAACCGCCATAGCAGATAATAGCCTCGCGCAAAGGGTGGTAGCAGGTGATTCAGGTTCGATGATCATGAAAAAAAAGCCAGAGAACACTCAGGGAATTAATAAAACTGCGCCCGGATATGTTGGTAAATCTGCTCCGCAGGGTGTACAGGCGCTGTTAAGTAAACCACGTGGATTTTGTGGGCGGTTGATAAATGCAGGGATCTGGCTGAAGGGAGCAAACGGATCTTCTTATTATAATAAATGGCTGGGGGTAGAGAGCTGTTTTGATGTACCTGGATGGGACACTTATAGTGTTGGCTTTGCTGCAGACAATCAGGTGAAAATATATATTGATGATGTCCTGTTCAAAAGCATTACCACCACCAACTCCGATGCATTTACAAAATGGATGGTATATCCGGTTGTACTTTTTGGAGGCCGGCATAAAATAAGGATAGAAGCGATGAATGATGGGCTTACGGCGGCCGTAGCAGTGGAAGTATACAATGGTACTCCCTCTTTTATCATGAATCAAACCGGAGCTTACGTAGCGGAGCACACCCTGTTTTCCACTTTTAATCTGCGGAACAAACCAGTATCTACTTTTATCAATGATAACGGGAATATTATTACCCGGTATACCTGTCCGGCAGGAACGTCACTTGATATCTGCGCAATGCCATGTAATTGTGGCTCAGTGCCGGCAGGTGTATTGGTAAATCCTTATCTCACCGGCTTTTTAGGTAACTGGCGGGTTTCGGAAGAGCAGGTGTTCCAGGTAGCACGTAATGATGATCACTTCCATAACAACGGTGGTGTGGATGTCCGGAATACCGGTAATTATAAAGCGTTTACACCTTTCTGGACCAATAATAACGGGGCTGACTGGGTA
Organism: Chitinophaga sp. H8; assembly: GCF_040567655.1. Taxonomy (NCBI): domain Bacteria; kingdom Pseudomonadati; phylum Bacteroidota; class Chitinophagia; order Chitinophagales; family Chitinophagaceae; genus Chitinophaga; species Chitinophaga defluvii. The sequence goes on from NZ_JBEXAC010000001.1 coordinate 1,775,340, forward strand.
TCCGGCAATAGTAATAAATGGACCAGTGTACGTTATATTACCCTGTATGATAAGTATGGTCAGGAGCTGGAAAATCGCAATGTTATAAATGTATATAGCAGCGCGTTATATGGTTATAAGGGAGCATTACCTACTGCGGTAGCGTCTAATGCGATGCAAAGGCAGCTGTTTTACGATGGCTTTGATGATTATGATTTCCAGAATTTGTGTAATACAGGTAGTGCCTGTGTGCAGGATAGTTTTAATATTTTCAGCAGCCTGGGAAGTAATTATGCGCAGCGCTTAAACAGAACCGATGCGCATACGGGTAATAACAGCCTCAAATTATCTAATCAGGATGCGATCCGGCTTTACACAAGAGCACATGATAAAGTGCATAAGTCAGTGGATTATCTTGGAAGAGGACCTGCCGGAGAGTACATTAAGAAACCTCTGCCTGACCTTTATCCGCGTGGGTTCAGTCCTAACAGTACCGGCAAGTATGTCTTTTCCGTATGGGTGAAAGATGGGCAACCACCCAGTACCGGTACCGGGATCAATTTAAAGGTGAACAATACCAATATTACACTAACGCGAAAGGCTACCGTAGAAGGCTGGGCACTGGTGGAAGGCCTGATTGATCTAACTGCCATACTAGGTAGCAACAAGGTAATAGAGATGACCCTCCTTGCTACCGCTTCAAACACCCTGATTGATGACCTCCGCATCTTTCCATTTGATGCACTGGTGAAATCCTATGCGTATGATGACAAGAAACTGAAGGTAATGGCGGTACTGGATGAAAATAATTTTGCCACTTTTTATGAGTATGACGAAGAAGGCTCCATGACCCGGGTGAAAAAAGAGACCGATAGGGGAATCATGACCATCCAGGAGAGCCGTTCCTCTTACATAAAAAAATAAGTACAACTGATGAAAAAATATACCTGGTCTGTTAAGATTTTATTGCCTTTGTTGGGGGTATTGCTGGTAGCAGCAACTTATGCAGGCGTACCTGCTATACGGGGATGGTGGAAAGAGAGAATGGTAAATACAGCGCAGGAGAGCACTCCGGATCCTGTGATAAAAACGCCATATACTGTGGAGGAAGCACAAATATTGCAGGAGTTGATTGCAATCTGTGGGCATATGGATAGTCTTCACCAGTTTTCGGTAGAGGGGAATATTCAGGCTTCAGATCCGGCAGATAGTGTAAACGTACTCGACACGCATTTTCGTTATTGCAGAAATGGTAAGGCATTTTATTACCGGGCAGGAGACAATGAAACAATAGTATTGGCAGATGCATCAATCGCAGTAAATAGCAGTGTGAAGAAGATTTTCCTGGGACCTCCCAAGGCCATACTGCCGGCCCTGCATATGCCAGCCGATAGTATCCTGAACATCTGGAAGGAAGACCGCTATACCATAACAAGAAGTGTGGCTCCCCCCTTAGTGACGATCAACCTGGTATGTGAAAATCATGTTACCTGTAAGCAGTACCGGTTTATTTACAATGAGAATACCCGATTGTTGAATGAAGTGTACCTGCGTTTAACAGACCTTAATGATCCGCTGAACAAAGAAATGGATAAACCGGTGAAGATTACTTACCATCATTGGGAGGAAGGCAAGGTGCCGGGAGCGTTATTCAAAAAAGATCATTATGTGACGGTGCAGGGAGGAAGTTATGTGCCATCATCATTATACAGAGATTATGAGCTGCTCAGTACTTATTAATACTAACCTTTATTATGCCTGCGTTGACGGGCGGGTTATTAAAGCATTATCATACAATGATTAAAAAGTCCTTTACCTGTATACTGTTGTTTTTGCTGGGGTGGACCGCCGCTCACGCAGCCATTGAACCTTATGAGCAGCAATTACGGGGCAAGCTCAAGAAAGGTGACACTTTAATTGTGAAGGATGAAAAATTCCGTAACCCGGCGTATGACTGGAATAGTATCCGGAATAAGTCAGTGACTAACATCATTACGTTTGGTTTGTACAGAGATTCCATGATAGTACTGGATAAGCCATTTGTTTGTGACCTGGATCTGAAAGTAGAGTACTGGAGCCAACCCGATCAGGAAACACCCATTACCATAGCACATGTACCGTTAAAAATCAGTTATGATACTGCGCAGGGAGCTGTATTTCAGGCACAATCGGTTTATAATTTTAATAATGCCTACCGTGTTAAAATTACCATTAATGAAATCAGCAGTCAGGAGTTGGGGAGTGAATTACCTCCTGTATTTACCTTAACAGGACAGGTGATTGTAGACCGCCAGTATACCTCATCGTTAGCGCCCATTGTACCCTATGTTTTTATGGTGAATACTGAAAATAAGGAGGGGGATGATGGTGGAGCGGAGAGAGCGATGCTGCTGGATGGTATAACCCAAACCTCTTCTCAGGTAAGTGTTAACTGGACTAAACAGCCGGGGGAGGAAGAATACGACCTGGAATGGACTTACATTGATGAAAACTCTGTATGGGGGAATGTGCTGAATACCTCCGGCACGGGTACTACGCCTGCTGTACTGGCACCCATGTTCCGCAACAATGCTACCCGTGTTACCATAAGCCGGCAACAGTATGATATTTCACTGGTACATAGCAGTAAGTATTTGCTGATCAGAATACGCAGCGTGGCCTATAGTGGCAACGACCGTATAGAGCAGCCCTGGAGCTATGAGGTTAATTCCGGTGGAAGTGTGGTATCTGGCGTTATTATTCTGAATAATACTTGGCATGAACCGGGATTGAACTGGCAGTATAGTGCATCTTATGCAGAGGAGGGTAAGAAAAAAGAAGTAGTCAGTTATTTTGACGGCACCTTGCGCAATCGCCAATCGGTAACGGTTAGCCAGATGGGTATTGTGGGAGGAACTGATAAATATAAGGTAGTACAGGAAAATATTTATGATGAATTTGGCCGGAAAGCGGCCTCTGTATTACCTGCTCCGATGGCTGGAGAACAGTTGGCATATGAAACAGGCGCAACCAAAACAGCAACCGGAGCAGCTTATACTTATGCTAATGTATATAAAGGTAATAGCGCCAGTTGTTTTACTATCCCAGATCCATTGGGTAATACTGCCGGGGCCGGTAAATACTATTCTTCCGCCAATAGTTTCCTGGCAGAAGCGTCGTTTAATAAGTATATACCAGATGCAGAAGGGTATCCACTGGCAATAACAGCATATACGCCTGATAACACGGGAAGGGTAAGCCTGCAAGGCGGTGTAGGGCCAACGTTTCAGCCAAATGCCGGTGGCCAAACCGGCAATAAGGTTACCCGGTATTATTATGGAAAACCAGAACAATGGGAATTGGATCGCCTGTTTGGTAATGATGTAGGATATGCACATCATTACCTGAAGAATATGGTGATAGATCCTAATGGCCAGATCAGCGTAAGTTATGTAAATGCCTCCGGAAAAACGATCGCCACCGCATTGGCAGGAGCTCCTCCGCGCAATACGGCTGCACTAAGTTTAATGCCGGAAGCAAAAACCGAAGAGTCGCCATTGTTGGCGCCAGACAGTTTTGTATTTGACAGTGTTACTCTAAAAATGTCGGGCAACACTACTTTCCTGGCAGCAGTACCAGATTCCGGTGCAAAGATTACGTATAATATAGATCAGCTGATCAAGCAATACACAGAAAAGAATGTAACGATCTGCAGTAACTGTTATTATGAGTTAAAGATTCGTGTTTATGATGATTGCAATACCCAGGTATATGAAAATACACAATCTATCAAAATAGGGAGTGCAACGTCCAATTGCGGATTGAATGGGATCAATAGCGGGAGTATCAATGTGCCGATGAATAAAATTGGTACTTATTATATCTCTTTTGAGATGGGGCTGAACCAGGATGTAATCAATGCTTACACAGAAGATTTTATAGTGCGGAATACTAACCTGAAAACATTGTTTTACTTTATTCAGGAAGAGCTGAAACGTACTAATTTTTTGGGATGTTATGAAGACTGTCAAACATGTTCAGCAGCACTGGGAACCAAAAGTGATTTTGTAGCCAATCTCACGGAAAGACTGAAAACCGGGGAAGTTAATTTAATACCTTATACCAATAATATCAAGGCCTGGGCAGAGGGCTTGTATGATGAACTTTATGGCCGGTGCCAGTATTTAAGAGCCGTTTGCACCCCGTCGCCCTGTGATCGGCTGGAGGCATTGCTGAAGGCGGATGTTAGTCCGGGGGGGCAGTATGCATTGTTTGATGCGCAGGGTACCCCATTAGAAGCCACCATTCATATATTGGCATTGTATTGGAGAACAGAGTTTCCAGTGTATGCAGCAACAGATGCCAGGTATCAGGAGAATCTGTTGCAACGGACAGATGAAAGTTATACCTCTCCGAATGATGCTGCATTTACGCTGCAGGATCTGGTACAATACTGGAAACCGGAATGGGCTGCACGATTCATAAAATATCACCCGGAATATTGTGCATTGACTTATTGTAATAGCAATAAAACTTATTTTGAGTGGGATGAAAGGGTGCAGAAATTATATCCTACTGCAGCCAGTGTTATTGATTTGAAGCCCCGGCTGGAATACCTGGTAAACAATCCTTCCTGGTTATTGGCAGCGGACCCCTTCTTTGCCAGTGGCAGTGCAGGAAATTCTTACTACACCCGGTTTAAGTCAGACCTGGACAACTATTCCCGCCAGGTATTAAAGGTGACAGATACCCGGCTCAATAACAAGGGGCTTACCCAATTTGTAGACTATCAGTTGTATTGTAGTGATAGTACGGGTAATACGAACAGTTCAACAATAGTGGCACTTTCTGACAGATGGAACAAATGTGTGCCGGATGGCAGCTGCCGGGTAGCAGATCGCCAATGGGAGTTATACCGGCAGAAGTACTTTGAGCTTAAGGAGAAATATTATGCGGAAGCGAGAAGTTCAATTTGCACGACAGCTTGTAAGGTGGGGGCAACGGTGCCGCTGGTATGGACACCACCACCACCTACAGGAGGGAGGGTAGTTAAGTGTGGAGATATAAAGATGAGTGACTTTACATTGACAGTTGTGTCTGGTCCGGCGGATGATGACATCTATATATGCTATGATTCTTTATTGACAAAACCCATTCCTCCGGGTATGCGGATTACTGTTAATTATAAATATCAAAAGAATGGTAGCAACGAGTTTAAAAGTAATGTACCGATAGGACCATTGTCTTTCTGTAATATAAATGGCCAGCCTGGTTTAGGGTATGAAATTAAACGGCCGGGAGAAGGACGTGTATTAGATGCCGAATTATGGGGTACTGTAGGATGTAATGATGCTTGTGTAGCTGATGGTATTACCAACGCAGATTTTTCAGTTTCGTATATCGGGACTACAGGTCAGCCTAACCTCTTTAAGATAAGTTATCTGGGCGGTTATCAGAAGCCAATCCGGGATGGTATAACATTGATTGCGCATGTTAATTTGAGGAAGCTGGATGGGAGTATCGTGAAAGTGACCCGCCAGTTTACAAAAGATAGTTTGGCCTACCAGGAAATTAATGCTTACCGGGTGGATGCAGAAGATGGTATCCCGGTGTGGATAGATTATATTGAATGTACTGCGCCTAGCTGTCCCCCCGAATATGGGGGTAAAATATCCAGGATAAATGCGGTTAATTATAACCAGGCATTGTCAACAGACACCACTAAGCTCAGGCAGGATGGAGAGGCCTTATTAGATAGTATCCTGAATGTTAATTGCAATAATATGGCAGATGCGTGGATAGCGCAATTGACACCTTGCCTGGCATCCTATTCCTCAGGTGTTAAGAACACACTGCGTACGCAGATGTACCAGGTACTCAGGCTGAGTGCTGATAAGGATCACCTCTATGGAGCCAGTACTACCAATGGCGCGCTTACCACTGGAGGGTATAATTCGGTAGCAGCTGCTATTAAAGGCGTATTAGGCATTGCTAAATTCAGTATGCTTTGTAATCCCTGGGTACTGAGTATGCCTTATCCTGCCAATGTAAAAGGGCAGTCTGTAGAAAAGATACTGAGCGTAACCACTAGTGATATCTGTACTAAGTTAAATGCATTGAAGCAAGCTCATACCAATACAACTATTTCTTTCCACAAGTATCTGAAAGATAAATATGGAGATGGGATGCAGATCTCAGAAGATGACCTCAATGCATTACTAAAAGGGTGTACGAATTGCCGTTATCTGCTGGATACGGATGTGAAATTGCCTGTGTTCATGGATGCCACCGCTACCGGTTGTATTACTGCTACGGCATTTACTGCTGAACAAGCCATCTTTAATGGGTTGTGGAGTGATCTGGATGTGACCAATCCTGGTTATGAATTGATTTTCAGCAATTATATGAACCAGCGCTGGGGCTTTTCATTAGGATATGGCAGGTATAAAGATTTTATGGACAAGATAGCCCTGAATCCGGCTACTACCGAGCTGCTTTGTAATGTACCTGTATATACTACGGAAGAGAAAGATCCATATGATTGTGTGCTTACTTTGGCAAGAGCTGCTATTGCCGCAGGTGCAAAACAATATGCGGCCTACATAGATTCTGTTAAGCGTGATTTCCGTAAACAATATGTCATTGAATGCAGCGCTACGCAGGCAAGGATAAGAGCTGTCACGAAACAGCAATTATACCATTTTACACTTTATTATTATGACCAGGCGGGCAATCTGGTACGAACTGTGCCGCCGGCAGGAGTAGCATTGCTGGAGGGGAGCCAGCTGGAGCAGGTGAGGGCGATCCGTAAATTGAAAACTGTTACCTGCAACTATAACGGGCCAACAGATAATACCTTTGGCGGCACTGGACTGCAGCAACTGAATTATGCACTGGGAGCTGATAACCAGGCCATAGAAATGTGGCTTTATAATAATGGGACAGGCCCTGCACAGGTGGTAACAGCTACCCGCCAGTTCTTATTCAATATCTGTGTAGACGGGCGTTATTTGTATGGAGATATTTATACTCTTGATAAACAGACGAATGCTGTTAATATGGCCAGCTCTAATCATGTAGCGGCTGACATGGGCGCATTAATCCCATTAAGGCAGTGGACGCATGTAGTATTGCAGAGCAGCAAATGGATAGGCAGCCCTATATCGGTATATGTAAACGGGATGCTTTGCCCGCAGGCTTATGACGCACCAAAAGGCAGTTGTATTTCCGAAGCCAGGATTGGAAACGGGCAATTAGCGATATCACAAAATCTGTCATTCCTCAAACATCTGAGACTCTACCAGCGACAGCTTACCAGTGCAGAAATTCTGGCCAATGCACAGGAACCATGCCTGTCAATCAGTGAAAAATACCTGAGTGCATTGAACACACATCTGCGCTATTGGGCCAGATTTAATACCCCTGAGCCCGGTGGAGGGACTACTATACCTGGAGGAGGAACTACAGAGCAGCAGTATACTGCTCTATATCCTAACCACCATATGGTAACGGATTACACCTACAATGCGCAGAACCAGGTAGTAAAACAATACACTCCGGATGCAAAGCTGTCTAAGTTCTGGTATGACAAATCCGGGCGCTTATTTGCTTCTCAGAATAGCAAGCAGGCCGAGGAGTTGACATATAGCTATACCAAACACGATGAACAAAACCGGATTACTGAGGTAGGGCAATCCATTATGGCCATATTGCCTGATGACGACGGAAGTAATGCTGCGGCTTTCCTGAGCAGTGGCACCAAGCAGCAGCTTACCCAGACTTTTTATGATGTGCCGGCAACGGGTAGTTATCCGCAGGAGAACCTCCGCAAGCGGGTCGCGTATACACTTACTTATAATCCGCCGGATGTTGCTACCTACCAGTATACCTATTATAGCTATGATATTGCCGGTAATGTGAAGACCCTTACGCAGGTGCTTAATGGCCTTGGTGCCAAACAGATAGATTACAAGTATGACCTGGTGAGCGGAAAGGTGAATACCGTGCGCTATCAGCCAGGGGGAAAAGATAAGTTTTATTATGGTTATGAATATGATGCAGAAAACAGGCTGACAAAGGCGATGAGTGGTATTAGCTCTGTTTCTGCGGATCAGTGGAGCATTCAGAATCCTGTAACGGATGCTTATTACCAGTATTATAAACACGGCCCTTTAGCAAGAATGGTGTTGGGGGATTATACGGTACAGGGTGTAGATTATGCCTATACCTTGCAGGGATGGTTGAAAGGGATTAATGGTAATTACCTGCAGCCAGCTAATGAGATGGGACAGGATGGGCATACAGGTGTTCCTACTGTTACAGTAGGGAAGGATGCTATGGCATTAACACTGGATTATTTTACGGACGATTATAAACCTATTGGTACCAATACAGCTTTCCCGTTAAAGTGGGGTGCTACTGCAGGAGATAGTATTGGGCGAGATTTGTTTAATGGTAATATCAGCCGTAGTGTGTTGTCATTGACTGAGCTGGAAAATGGAAAACCGGTAGGCTACAGTTATGGGTATGATCAGTTGAACCGGCTGCAACAGATGCGTCAGCATCCACTTACAGCCGGAGCTACTACGTGGGGGGCTTCTTCTGTCCAGCAGGCCTACCAGGAAGATATTACGTATGATGGTAATGGTAATATTCTCACCTACCTTCGTAATGGTCAGGGGAGTACTGCGTTTCCATTGGCTATGGATAACCTAACCTATCATTATAAATTGGGAACCAACCAGTTGGATTATATTGATGATGCTATTACCAATAATAACAGTATTTCCGTAGATTTGAAATCCCAACTTGCTGCTAACTATAGCTATGACTCCATCGGTAACATGGTGAGTGATACGGAAGGAGGGGTGGTATCCATCGAATGGACAGTATATGGTAAGATCCAGCGTATCAAAAAGAGTAATAACCATGTATTGAAATACCTTTATGATGCAGCAGGTAATCGTGTATACAAAGAGGAGAGCTCTGGTACCGGGATCAACAAAACCTGGTATGTCCGCGATGCACAAGGCAATACGCTGGCAGTGTATGGGAATAGAAATGGAGATAACAACATCTACTGGAAAGAACAACATCTGTATGGTAGTAGCCGGTTGGGGATGTGGCTGCCGGATATGCCAGTCACCAGTGATACGGCTTCTCAATTATGGACAAGGGCCGCTCTTAAACGTTATGAGCTGAATAACCATTTGGGGAATGTCTTAGCGTCTATTTCAGATAAAAAGCTCACCCAGTCTGGGGTATATACGGCGGAGGTGGTTAATGCAGGGGACTATACGCCGTTTGGCATGCCGATGGTGGGTCGACAGTATAGTTTAGGTGGGGTTAAGTACCGTTTTGGGTTCAATGGGAAGGAGAATGATAATGAAATTAAGGGCGAAGGGAATCAGCAGGATTATGGCTTTAGAATATACGATCCACGCGTAGGAAGGTTCTTGTCAGTAGATCCTATAACTTCTAAATATCCAGAGTTAACCCCTTATCAGTTTGCAAGTAATAGGCCTATAGATGGGATAGATCTGGATGGTTTAGAGTGGTCGCCGCCGCTGAAAGCAGACCCTAAGACCGGTAAGATGGTTGTAGATGCTGCTGGAGCAGTAAGTAGTCATACCGCTAAAGAGAATCAAACAACGGTAGTTATTGCTGCGGATATACTTTTGACTAAAGGTTGGATGTCGAGGCTCTTTTTGGTGACCCAGGCAGCTAGTATTGTGGAGCATAATACAGCAAAGACTCCTGAAGGAAAGATTGCACAGAATGAACGAGGGCAAACCGCCTTATTTGGTACCTTGTTCGGACTAGGAATGAATAGATTGGTAAAAAGATCTATTAATCTTGTAACCCCAAAAGAGGAGATTAAATATCTTTTTAGGGGTACTAGTGAGGGATATCCAGGAAATAGATCTGCACAAATAACAGAAAGTACACCAACTAGCCCAGATCCAGGCGTGGGAACTATTTTTGCAATAAATTCTAGCAATTATGGAAAAGGTGTATTACAAATAGCGCTTCCTAAAAGTTTAAAGAATGTGGAGATTGGAGTTGCAAACAATGTATTAGCTGATATGGAAGCAGAAGTTGTTGTAGGATTAAAGCCTTTGGAATTTGCGCAAAAGGCTCATATAACTATAACAGCAGAGCAATCGAGAGGAATTTTAAAGGGTATGGGAATCAATTTGCCAGCTAGGATATCCAATAGTAGTATGAATGATGTTCTAAAGAACACACCAAGGCTTACAGAAAAACAAATAGATGAATTTTATAAACAAGCTGCATCAATACAATCAAAATAATCAGATATGGAAAGGCTGTGGATAAAGGTTATTGGAAACATTAGTGAAGATCTAAAGGTTAATTTTTTTAAAGCATTAGATAGCGAGAACTTAAAGAAAAATGAATTAATTCTTTTTTGCACTTATTCGGACTTTGATATTCCTATTGGACATTGTTTTACACACATAAAAACAGATGAAGATAGCGAAGGTATTAATTGCAGAGTAGTTTTGAAGAATGTAACACAACAGTTTTTTCTTCCATTAGATGAAATTCCTCATGGATGGAAGACTGTTTGTAAATTTGAATTTATTGAAGGAATTATACCCAAAGAGGTTCAACAATTGCCAGTGCTAAATGGCTGGACCCAATCAGATAGTTATCTGCTTTTTGCTTAAGTATTATAAATAGCAAACCCCAGCCATCGGCTGGGGTTTGCTATTTATAAACGAAATGAATTAGGGCACGATGTTGGTTTTGGAGCAGTCAAAGCTACAGAAGCGGTTCTCCTTACAAAGGCCATGGATTTAGGAGCAGCCTATAATGCTTTTGCTAGAAATGTTACAACTACGGATGGATTTTTGTTTAAAGGATTTACTATTAAATCACCTTTCAATATCGGAGTTCAAAGATTTGGCAATATGAGTACAGGTAGGCTGGATTATTGGGGGTTGAGGCTTGGGCCAAGTGAATTTGCAAATAGAACATTTGTAGCAATTAAGCCAGAGTGGAATCCTCTAAGTGTTTATACAAAAGGAGTTATACCTAAAGGAACCCCAATGAAATTTGGGATTGTCGGGCCTCAACCTGGAGGTTTTTTTGTGGGAGGGTCTTTGCAGTTTATGGTTGATTCAAAGGCTATTATAAACCAAACAACAACTATTGTAAGATGAAACATTATGAAGATCCAATAAATTTTGATATAAAGCAGCAATGTGGTAATGATTTATTATCGTTTGATAATTTATTAGAGATTGGTCAAGGAGGCCCGGTAGTTGGGGATTTATTTATTAATGGTAAACAGATTGCCGGCTATAGGTTTGGGGGCCCTTTTATATGTGATGAGGATTATATTTATATCCCTGCATATAATAACCGCTTATTCAATTTAGGATTTAAGCTTGCAATGATTGATCGGGCATCCCTTAATGTTAAATTAGTCGGGCCTTCATTAAGCTTGATTTTTTTAGAAAAAATTCAGAACAATAGGGTTTTCTATTTTGAAGATATTTTTAAGAATAAATCAAATAATTTTCAGTTGTAATGGGGGCAGAAAAGATCTTGCTTATTTAGTAAAATGTAACTGCATGTAAATAACAAACCCCAACCATCGGTTTGGGTTTAATGGGCAAGAGAAATCTGATGAGATAAAAGGAGAAGGAAATCATAATACAGCACAGTTCTGGGAATATGATACAAGGTCAGGGAGGAGATGGAACTTAGATCCGAAACCAACAGTTGGGATAAGTGAATATTCAGCATTTAGTAATAACCCGATCTGGTATAATGATCCATTAGGAGATACAGTTGTACCTGTTATAATATCCCAGAAAAAGTGGCCTAATGTATATCAGACTCATATGAAGGGATTAGCAAAGAATCCTGGTCTAAGAGGAAATAATGGACGAATTCTCCTAGATTATGATCCAAGTAAATCAAATGCAAGAAAGAGGAGATACCAAGCGACAAAAAATGTAGTTAATCCTGACCCTATGCAATTTGATATAGATGAGTTTCCTTATGCCTCAACTTTACAGGGCGGAGCAAATGCTGGTACAAATATCGTTAGGATAAGTGAAAATAGGCAACATAGCGCGTATCTAGGTACATTTAGTGGCGAAGATGAAAGAAGGAGATCAGTTTGATATTATTCTAATACCAGATAATGATAAAAAAAAGCCAACCCAGCCCCATTCCATTGATTAAACCTTTTGTAAATCCAGAGTTTAGGCGGAAGCCTTATATGGGGTACCCAGGGCAGTCTGTAGAAATGCTACTAGAGAGGACAATAGAGAGACTGTTTGGCAAAAAGGTGAATCTTCCACCACCAGTTCCCTCGCCAGTTGTAGCTCCTGTACCGGCTTTTTAAATTTGTTATAACTATAATTGTTAAAAAAGATATATGGTTTTTAAAGAAATATTATTCGACTTTGAAGAATGCCTTAAGCATAATCTGAATGATGTTTATAATCTTCTCCAACCTGGAATTAGCTATTCTAAGATAAGTAGTTCCTTAAACGATATAGGAATAGTAAATAATAAACTTATAGAACTTTATCAATGGCATAATGGGATTAATTATAATGGAGAAACACCAGTCAGCAGGGGTAATTTTTTTTCTAATGGTCAAATGTTGCCTTTAGAAAGAGCATTGATCCACTATGATACGCATGTAAGTATTAAATTATGGAAAAATGAATATTTTCCTATTTTTTCAAATAATAGCGGAGATTATATTCTTTATGATACTAATCGTGATAGTAGCACTTTTGGTATGTTGCTACTATTTGCTCCAACGGTGTTATTGACTCCGGTGCCACAAACAATTTATGATTCCATAGAAAGTGTTTTTACTACAATCTTGGCATGCTTCAGAGATGGTATATATAAGTATGATAAAATGAATAAGGAATTGGAAATAGATTTTGATCTTGAAGGGGAAATATCTTCAAAAACTAATCCAAGATCGGATTTTTGGAGGAAATAATTACTAGGAAACTAAAACAACAAAACCCCAGCCATCGGCTGGGGTTTTGTTATTATAAAAGATTAGATAATGATAATCGTTTTTTTATTTAGCATATGCCTTCCTGGCTTTAGCGTCCCGGATATAGGTATCAATTAAATCATAAAGTACTTTTTTCTTCTCTTCTTCTCTTCTTCCAGTAGCTCCAGGTCTTCCAGTCTTTTAAGGGTCTTTTTATCAAACTTGGCGTTCATACCTACCCCCACTAAATAATCAAGGCTTACTTCCAGGGCATCCGCTATTTTTTTAGCGGCATCAATGGAAGGTACCGCTTCCCCACGTTCATACTTTCCAATCATCACCCTGGATACTTCCCTTTTATCGGCGAGATCCGTTTGTGACCATCCTTTTTTATCCCTTAAGTCTGCGATGATTTTGCTTGTGTTCATATCTGAAAGAATATATAATGCTGTAATTAGTACGTGACAAAGCATACCTTTAGTGTAGTTCTTTGAGGAAACCTCACCGTTTAGGCTTGCTAATAGTGGGCAGGTAATATAGCTTGGGCGGGGGTAGTTATCGCACGTATAGGCAGGTTCTTAAGTATGGATATGCTTTATAAAGATTATCCAGAATTAACACCTTACCAGTTTGCAAGTAATACCCCAATAAGAGCAGTTGATCTTGATGGTGGAGAAATGAAAGATGTGATTCAGGCAGGTTGGGGGCCTCCTAGTGCAGAAAGGAGTGAAGATATTCGAAATAGACTTTCCAAAAGAGATGGGAAGGAATGGATATTAGCACCTGCTGCTATTGTTTCAGTAGGTCCAGTTTCAGTACTTGCTTTATCCTCTTCTGGCGCAACAGTAGTCGGAACAGGATTGACAAGACTTGGATTATGGGCATCTAATCCGGTCAATCAGCAGGCGGTTGTTGGTGCAGTTGGGCGGTAGCATCATTTATTGACCCCTCACCTAATACGGATTATCCAGGGGGGTAGATGATGTTATCAGAGGCGGAAAATTATTATTAGGAAAATCGTATATTCTTCAAAAATATGCATCCGCCACTGATGATGCATTTCATATGTTTAAGGAAGGTTTGGGATTAGGAATGCCTAAAGTATTTAGCCAATCAAATAAATTAATGCAAGCAATGTATTCTACAGTTAAAGAAGGGAAGAAAATCGCATTTGATGTAACTGACGTTGCTTTTGATTTGGCTAAGAAAGGGTTTGAAAATATGATGAGGCAGTAGATATGGGAAAAATTACAGAATGGGAATTGTCACAAGCATTGAGAGATAAGGAACTTTTTAATAGTACAATTTTTCACCAAGCAGGAAAAGAGAAATCCGCTAAGGATTTAGGTTTAAAACTTATAAAGGATTAGCAAATGAATACCAGTAATGTATTACTTGATTTGAAACAGTATAAAGGATATTATTCTTCAAAATTGGAATTGAAGAATAATATCCTTGTTTTGTTGCTTAAGAAAAAGGATGATGATATAGCTAGTGTACGAATTGTTTTTAACGGTGTATTGTCTTTTGAGGATACTGGTTTTATTGGAAAGCAGGTATCGTATTGTGATGTTGGTTTGCTGGGATTTAAAAACCAATATTTATGTAGGGAGAAGGGACTGAATCCGGATGATTATCGTCAGATTATTTTTATAACAGAAGTTGAAATGGGTAAAGTGGAATTAATAATTTCTTGTAGCGAAGTAGAAATAATATTATCTACAGATGTAAGTGGATAGTATTTTGGCAAATTACTGGTGTCAAGATCAAACTAAGTTTAAAAGCATAACCCTAAAAGCTGCGCTTTTTTATTTAGCATAAGTCTTCCTGGCTTTAGCATCGCGGTTATAGGTGTCAATTAAATCGTAGAGTACTTCTTTCTTTTCTTCTTTGGTCTTCCAGTTTTTTAAGGGTCTTTTTATCAAAATTGGTGTTCATACCTTCCCCCACTAAATAATGCAGGCTAACTTCCAGGGCATCTGCTATTTTTTTAGCAACATCAATGGAAGGTACCGCTTCCCCATGTTCATACTTTCCAATCATCACTTTGGACACTACGCTTTTATCGGCGAGATCCGTTTGTGATTATCCCTTAAGTCTGCAATGATTTTATCTGTGTTCATATCTGAAAGGATTGGGAGATGGTGTGGTATCGCATATGCCAAGGGCAACTCGAACTCAAGGAGGAATTTCTGATTCATCGGTCAATGGAATAAATTATGATGTTTTATACTTCAGAAACTTCGATCCAAACAGAATTATTTCTGGATTAGCAAAGAAGAACAGCCAAACAACAGGAATAGTTTTAGATTTGTTAAAAGCAATTATAACAAAAGAGTAATTAGATGATGTTTTGAAAAGAGTATAAGGAGCTGAAGCTCAAAATATTAAGGATATAGTAGTAATGCCCAAAAATAGCAATGCCTAGGTTAATTTGTAAATGTGATAATGTAATTTCTATGGGAGAAATCCCTAATCCCAATGAGTGGTTATTTATTTCAGATGTTGAGTATGACAAATTTACCGTGGGAGTAGATTCAGAAGCATTATATATGCAAATGAAAGGAATGTTGAAATGTAATCGATGTGGTAGGCTTTGGTTTTTCTGGAATGGTTATGATCAAGCTCCCACCTGTTACAAGCCAGAAGATTAAGCTGGATGAAAATGAAGATGTAGTATTATTTGTAGTGAAACATAATCAAGGAACTGTACTATGAGGTCAAGTAATTGGAGGGTGGGGGCCTTCCAAAGAAAAAATCTCGACGTTATCGAAAATATTAAAAAGTAATCAAATGGACATAGTATTTACAATAGAAACACCAGGGTATATTGTTGCGGAGTTCTCTGTTAACGAAACGAAAGTGAAAATTGGGCATAGTTCATCATACGGGGATAGATTCCAGGAATTATTAAATAAGTTCTTTCATTTATATGAAGTAGTGAGAAATAATGAAAGGGAGTACTTTCCTTATACGGCAAAAGTTTTATGGGAGGATGATTTTATTAATTACACATGGAGTATAAGTGTTGATTCCGTAAGCTCTGATGTTGAGATTAAAATTCATGAATTGTCTCCTTCAAATTCAGATTATAAAGTTGAATTAGTAAACAGAAGATTGACTATCGAGGATTTATTTAACAATATTTATTATTCTTTAGATGGACTGTTAGTAAATTTCGGGTTTGTTGGATACAAGAAGGCTTGGGAGGTTGGTAATTTTCCCATTTTTGAATATCTTACTTTAAAGGCTGGAAGAGAGAGCATTCAATTACATGTAGTAAATAGTTCAGATGATGAACAAAATTGGACAAACAAAATTGATATTGAAGAAGAACTAAATCTTATTAGCCTTAAAGGAATTGATAAGTAAGTATAGAATCGTAAAGATGGAGGATTATACTCACCATATATCTACCGATTAATTTTGACTTGTATGTTTTTGAATATACAAGTTGAATTTAAATGGGATAACGGATAGACTGCTAATAGAGTACAAGGGAGAAAGGATATCGCTATGGGTTCAACGGAAAGGAGAATGATAATGAGGTGAGGGGTGATGGTATTCAGCAGGATTATGGGATGCGGATCTATGATCCGAAAGTAAGTGTAGGCCCAATTACAAAGGAATATCCTGATTTAACACCTTATCGGTTTCCAAGTAATAGGCTGATAGATGCCGTTGATCTTGAGAGCTGTTAAAGTAGGAGAAAAAGGAGAGATTGAGAAAATGCTGATTTTAAATCCAAATTATAAGCCTGATAATTAATATTTTAGATATGCAACAGTCATTTGAATTGAAATTGATTGATAAAACTTCTGGTAAATTATTGAATGCAGATTTAGAATGTTGGGCAAATCAAGATTTTAATATAAAGCTGATTTGGGATAGGGAGCCACTTTTATATTCTGGTACTGATCTCTACGAGTGTTTACAGTTGTGTAGAAAAAGACTAGAAGGTGATGGTATTTTTATTCTTTGTAATGGCTCAAGAATAGATACCTATCCATCAAGACAACTTAGAGATACGTCAAATGGGGTTCGTACTTATCTTCTTGAAGCGGGCAAAACTCCGTCAATTATATTGAATCTTCTTGACTTTACTGAATGCAATATTGGGACGATTCAAGAACAAAATAACTACTATAAGAAATGGAAAGATGATTTGAAGATATTATTGAATCAGCAACAGGAAGGATAAGATAAGAGAAGTTAATAATATTATCCTTATGAGATTTAATTAATGTTAAGATGTTATAAATAGCAATCCCTAGCCATTGTTAGGGAGACGAATGTTGTTTCGTTTAATTATACGCCTGCTTAGTTTTAACATTCCTGATTAATGCCACTATTACACGCAGCAGTGCTACCATTAAGCAAATAATCTATGGGAACAAGCGCTTCTACTAGCGGTTGTGCCCCTTCTCTTTATATCACCCGATCAGTATCAATTCTGTCAATCTGCCCCTTTTGCAGTCACCCCTTTGGACTTTGCGTAATTTGAATACCCGCTATAATAACCCAACTTTTCTTTTTTATAAAAAATGAATAAATTTAATTAGTATATTAGTTGAGGAATATATTGTTAGCCGTTCACCCGGTTTGTTATAGTGTATTAGCTTTTGAGAGTGCCATTTTTAGTCATGTATGATGTAGCATCATCTAACTAGTGTTTTAATAATCCCTATGTATGCAAAAATTGCTATTTATCCTTTTACTGGTATGGAGTAATACTGCCATGTCCCAGTCTGCATTACGTTTAAGCAGCGATACCGTTAAGGTGGCTAAAGCCGAACTGGTTGTCCAGAATTCTACCAAAAATATTGCGGGCTATCTGTTTAACATTGATAACGGTAAAACGATCTTCAGGAAGCTGGGTAGAAGTGTACAATTTAAAGTGGGCAGCCCCAATTTTCCGAATGCGGGCGATTCGGTATACAAAAACACGGACCTGGCCAATCATACCATCAAGGTGTGGCGGAATGGTTTGTTGCAGTACCAGGATAACACAGATGGAGTAGGGGTGAATACGGATAGTGGGAAGGTGGTTTTTCGTCCTGCATTAAGTGCTAATGACAGGATTTATATAGAAGCATTTTCGGGGATTGACTTTTCTTTAAACGGAGCTTCGATTGATGATGGTGCCACTAAAGGGGTAGGGAAACTAGGAGTAACCGTCTTTGACAACGGCGATAATACCTTCACATTACGATGGGCTACCAATGCTAAAACGCTCTATCTGAAACCTAATGTATATGGTCTGGGGGCTTCTACCTTGTTTGGGTATGGGATAGACTCGCCTAATAAGCTGGGCGAAAAAATATTTGCCTGGCTGAGTGCGAATACGGATGAGCCCTCCTGGACAAACCTGGCTGTATTTGGGCAAACAAGCCGGGATTTATCACAAACGGCCGATGGAGGTGTGGTAGGGCATAATATCGATACGGCACTTAACGCGCATCCTGATTTTATTTTCGTTTCTCTGGCGTCTAATGATGCCGCTTCAGATTTTACAGTAGAACAGAGTGTGGCTTACTACAAAAAGATTGATAGTCTGGCTAAGAATCAGGGGATTCCAATATTTTGGGCCACTACGCAACCCAGGTCAGGATTGAGTGCGGCTAAACAAACATTGCTGAAAAGAATGGCAGATAGTATCCGCACGCTATGGCCTGACCGCTACGTAGAGGCTTTTGCTAAAGTCGTGGATTCTTTTGCTACTACAGATGCGGTAATAAAAACAGAATATGGTATTGGAGATGGGGTACACCTGAATGCGGCAGGCGTTCAATTTATGGCCAATAGCCTGGCAGAGCGTATGCAGGAATACTTTAAGCCGATTAAAGGGGTGCGGAGGTATGTTATTGATACTTCTAATAACCAGGTTAACTGGGCACAATTTGATGAAGTGTTCGATCAGAATACGGTTAAAAAAACTTATATCCGTCCAAGTAAGAAAGAACTGTATTTTAGGGTAAGACCGGAATATGTAAATGATACCTATGCCGACTTCTCCAATATTGCTAAATTAAAAGAATATGTGATTCCCCCTCCTCCTTTGATATTTGATCATAGGCTGCTGGTTGATTTGGGAGGGGATGGAGTGATAACATTAAATGGTAATAATACAACTAAAGATGGAAAACTAACCCCTTCTCCCGATGCACAGGGTAAATATTGGAATAACTGGATTGGTGATGGAACGCAGGCCGGTTTCGTAAGTGGGGCTGCTATTAATGGTTTAAGAACAACGGTAGGTAATCCTACCGCAATTGGTATGGAGCTGATAGGATTGCCACAGGGAACATATGGTAACGCAATTACAAAATCAATGAACTTCAATGGCCCCACCGTAGGGGTAGAGGATTATCCAATGGAGGCGTTGTATGATAATATGTTCCTGAATACTTCCATTAACCCTAATGGAATTATTGTCAGGTTAAAAGGGCTATCAAAGACCAATACTTATTACATTAAATTATGGGGGGCCAGGATTGATGCGTCAGCGAGAATACTGGAGGCTAAATTGGGGACTGAACCATGGACTGCCTCAAAAAGAGTAGATACCCGTTTGCTTTCCGGGCAGTCTCCAAACTATAATAATGCTATCAACCTGGATGGATTTACTGGTGTAGATTCGATAGATATTAATATGCGGGTAGGCGCAGGAAGTACTTTTGCGCATCTCAGCCTGATGGATATTGGTATTGTAGGTACTTTGCCAATAATACCAAAAGTATTGCTGAGGGATACTACTACCACCCTGAGTACCATGCGGCTGACTGGCCTGGTAGTTACAAATGGGGCTACTGTGAGTGAATATGAATGGAAACAGTTATCAGGTCCTAATACTGCAGTAATAGCCAATCCATTTGATAATGCTACCAATATCAGCGGTCTCACAAATGGCACTTTCCGGTTTAAGTTAACGGTGGGTACTACGGATGGAAAATTCTACAGCAACGAGGCCAGGGTAGATGTATTCCCTGATAATGGCGGAAAGAAAACATTAAGGGTTAACTTTTCCAAAACGGCGGCAATGCCTATTCCTGGATGGTTCAATGTATGGGGAGCGGTAAAAGACGTGTTCATTTCCGCTACTGATCCGGTAACTAATTGGACAGTGGATAATGTAAATGGCTCTTTAACTTATTGGAGCCCGGTTGGGGGGAATAATGCGTCCGATACTGATGGGTTTAGTACGGATAATAATAGTGGGATCATTCCGGATATTGCCCTGAAAAGTTTCTGGTTTAATTATAGTCAGCGGTATGTTGCCGGTAATGAAAATCTACAGTTATCAGGACTTAATCCCGCTAAAACTTATACACTCAAGTTATATGCATCGAGAACCGGAGATCCGGAGGCAGACGTAAAGTATGGTTGCTGGCGTGTGAATGGTGGAGCAGAATTATCACAGAATGCTATCAATAATGCAACGAATGAAACTGTGGTAACCAATGTTACCCCGGATGCAAACGGCAAAATACGTATTGCGGTAGTGGCACCGGAAGGCACCAGTAAAGGAAATACGTCCTTCATAAATGCCCTGGTGCTGATAGAAAACTAATAGAAAAAACGAAGAGGGGGACTGGCCAACACTTTTGGCCAGTCCTTTTTTATCACTGCCTATATTACCCCAACTCTTCCCTATAAGCAAAAAAATGCTTAACTTACTATGTCTGCCCGGCAATTGACAGACCCCAAATGCTTTTTCTTGACCCCCAATCATTTCCCATATGAGTAAGCTATATGCACTCCTGGCTGGTATCAATCAATACCATCCTCAATCCCGTGTACCATCATTACAAGGCTGCCACAATGATGTACTGCATTTGCAGCAATTCCTGGAACAGGTATTTCCGGCGCAGCAACGGGAGATAAAAGTATTCCTGGATGAACAGGCTACCTATGATCAGATCGTGGGCGGTTTTGGTGCAGATCATCTGCTAAAGGCAGGTAAGGAGGATACAGTATTGTTTGTGTTCAGCGGACATGGTTCCCGCGAACCGGCAGCATCGGAGCTGACCCGCTATTTCCCGGAGGGGATGTTGGAAACACTGGTGTGTTACGATAGCCGCCTGCCGGGGCATAATGATCTGGCGGATAAGGAAATGGCGGTGCTTATTGAACAGGTCGCTAAAACCGGTGCTCATGTAGTAGTGATACTGGACTCCTGTCATTCTGGTTCTGCTACCCGTTTTGCGCCAGATGTGCAGCTGGGTAGTGCCAGACATACCACCAGCAGAAGCTTGCCACGTACCTATAAGGATTATCTGCAGGGGTATTTCGAGGCGAGATTCCCCGGGGGAGAAGGGTTTTATCTGCCTGCCAGCAGGCATATCCTGCTGTCGGCATGCGACCGTAAGGAAAAAGCCTACGAGCTGTCAGGAACACCCGGTGGTGCTTTTTCTCATTATCTCCTGAAAGTATTGCAGGAATCACAAGGGAAGATCGCTTATGCTGATCTCTACACCGCTTGCCGACTGGAAATGGCGAAAGTATCCGATCAGCAGCACCCCCAATTCGAAACATATGGGTTCTTTAATGGCTGTGAGGGCTTTCTGAAATTGGGAGGAGGCGTTGCGACGCCAGGGTATAAATTGTATAACCTGGATGGGCAATGGAAGATTACTGCAGGGGCAATAAATGGATTGCCTGCCAGTCCTGATAAAGTATCTGTATTTGAAGTGTGGCAGGACGGCAACATGCTGGGGCATGCACAAACACAGTCTGTAGGCCTGGATGAAAGTATCGTTGCGCCCGATTTTAACGCTAACCCGCTCATGCAATACGAATGCCGGGCTATCAGCATATCAGTATTACCACAAGGATATGCGCTAAAGACGGCAAAACCTGAGCAAAAAGACCTGGTGGAAAAAGCACTGCAGACTTTCCAGCCGGTATATTTCAGTCTGCAGGAGAATATCACCCAGGCGCCTTATACGCTGGAGGTGAAAAGGGATGAAATCAGGATCATCAGAAACGCAGATGGTTTTGTGGTAAGAACCCTGGAAGGCGACAATCTGGACCCCATGCTGCAGGATGCTTTTGAGAAACTGGAAACCATTGGGCGCTGGGAAAAAACATTACAGCTGGAGAATGAGGCTACAGGCATAAAGGCAGAGGAGGTGCAATTAATCCTGGCCGAACTGGATGCAGAGGGGGAAGTAGTGCGTAAAACTGCTGCTGCTGAGGTGATCGTAGAAGTGCTGGTGTCAGGAGGAAAAGAGCAGCCAGTACCTTTCCGGATAGAGGTAAGGAATAATCACCCTTCCTGGTCTTATCACTGTGCCCTGTTTTATGCTTCCGGCAGTTATGGTTTTATGCCTGCCGGCTTTAATGAAGAAGTACCTGCACAAAAAACAATATGGGCCATGGACAGGGATGCAAATGGTAACCGCTTTGATTTTAAACTGAATGGTAAGCCGGAAGCTACCGATATCCTGAAACTATTCATCAGCACCCAAAAGATCGATGCGCATCTGCTGGAAATAAAAGGCTTTGTTCCGGGAGAAACAGTGTCTTACTGGACCAAAAGAGGTGCTAAGGAATTACCGGCTACAGCGGCAAGCAGGGATATTATGGGCTTATCTGCGGGTACAGGAAATGCTGTAATCCGTCAGACTGACTGGCGGACTAATACCATGCGGATCAAATGTGTGGCCCGCCTGGCAGAAGTAGGACCCGGCAATGTGTCTTTACCGGAAGCAGGCATTACAGTACTGGGGCATCCTGCGCTTACTGCCGGACTGGAACTATCAGCAGTGGCCAACACTTCCCGGAATATAGAAGATATGGTGGCGATTATAGACCTGGCTAATAATTATGATATGGAAATACTTCCCCTGGGAACAGCCTCCCGGGGTACCGCTACTCCAAACATGCTCACGCTTACTGATATACGGAATACGGAAACGTTGACGGCTCATCCGCTGCAATTGGAGATCGCTGCCAACCTGGTTACCAACGGGGAAGCAGAGGAATACTTATTGCCGGTTACTTTTGATGGTGTACACTTTTTGCCGGTAGGCGAGGTGACGCCGATGGATAATGGGAAAGTGAGGGTAGATATTACCCATATTCCCGATATGCAGGACCTGCGTAGGAAAAGCCTGGGTAAAGCATTGAAACTGTGTTTCCTGAAACTGGTGTTTAAAAGAAAAGACCTGCAATACTTACGCTGGGTGGATTATAGTAAGGCGGAGGTAGAAAGAATGGAATCCGGCCTAAAAGGAAAAGTGCAGGCTGCAGAAGATATTGTACTGATGATCCACGGTATCATTGGTGATACCAAAGAGATGGCCGAGTCCCTGCGGGAAGCATATGGGGCAAATGGTAAAAGCCTTGTGATGACGTTTGACTATGAAAATCTTAATACTTCGATAGAGGATACGGCAGGCCTCCTGTTGGATAAACTCCGGGAGGCTGGTATTACTATAAACGGGAACAAGAAAATTACGATCGTAGCCCATTCTATGGGAGGACTGGTTACCCGCTACCTGGTAGAACACCTTAGCGGGAGAGCTTTTGTAAAACGGGTGATTCTCCTGGGTACTCCCAGTGCCGGCGCTGCTATTGCCAGGGTAACCGCCTACCGCGATGTGGCCGTGATGCTGCTGTCACTGGGATTGAATGCACCTATAGGGAAGATGGCGATAGCGGTGCTGCTGGGGATTTTACGCAATACCAAATGGATCACGCCTACACTGGAAGAAATGGATATGGAAAAGAGTGTCTTCCTGAAAAACCTGGCCAAAAGTGCCGACCCGGGTATTCCTTATTACCTCATTGCAGGAAATGTGGCAGACTACCTGCAAAAAAATATCGAACAACAAAACCTGATGGACAAAATGTACAAACTGGGGGCACGCCTGTCTTACGGTAATGAACCAAATGATATTGCCGTAAGTCAAACCAGCGTCTATGCTGTTCCGGAAGGACGTAACCCTGCGGTGGTATCACACGAAGTAGCTTGTCATCACATGAACTATTTTATTGACACCGACAGCAAAAAGGTGCTTTACGATATTCTCAGCAATGGTACGCCCCGGTGATTCCTGATACGAAAAATAATGTATGAAAGTAGTCTATATAGCATTTGCCAACAACCGCGAACATCCACTGGAAGACCTGACAAAAGAGGATGAGACCGTATATGCCACCCTGGACAATAACAAAGCCGGACAGAATGGACAACAACGGTATACTGTTTTCCGTGAGCAATTTGCTACCATCGATAATGTGAACCATTTCCTGGAAGATAATACCGATGAACTGGCCATCTTCCATTACAGTGGTCATGCAGGACAGCAGTTGCTCCTGCTCAATGATGGGGTGGCCAATGCGAAGGGTATCGCGTATCAGCTTAGCCAGCGTGTTAGCAATGGTGCCCTGAAGCTAGTAGTGATGAATGGCTGCTCTACTGTAGGGCAGGTGAAAACACTGCTGGACCTGGGGATCCCTGCGGTAATTGCTACTAATACTGCTGTTGGAGATACCAGTGCCCGCATTTTTTCTACTCGCTTTTATACTAATTTGGCGAGTAAAGGCATGACTATACGTGACGCTTTCTTTGATGCATTGGCAGCGGCACAGGTGGCTACTACAACAGACCTGGGGCTGGCTGATACATCTAAAAGGGATATCGGGGCTTTTGCGGAGGCCGATAAGGATAAGCCACTATGGGGCTTATTCTATAAGCTGGATGAAATGGTAGATAGTAATCCTTTTGTGGCAGTGAGCGGCCCTCCGCCGGCAAATTATAAACCCAACAAACTGTTGACTGCAACGATCTTTGATGCGGTGGCAGAGGCAGGAAACCCTTTGGTGCTGCAATTAAAGGCACAGGCAGAGGTGGATATTGTGGCAGACAACGTACGCCAGCAGGCTTTTCTGGCGGCGCTGCCATATCCTGTTGCGGTGCATCTGCAAAAACTCTTTTCTGCAGAGCAGGGGGCAGATGGCTTTGATCAGATGGGCCTGCGCCGCCTGGAACAAATAGGCCGTGTGTTTCATGTTACCATGGAGTTCATGGGATTTATCATGGTGGCACAGCTATGGGACCTGAAAATGATCGGAAAAGTAAAAGAGCTGCCCGAAGCAATGATCGCCCTGCTCAAAGATTATTTCTATCTCACCGCTAAAGACCGGGCATTATTTGATTATGTGAGTTTTATACGACAGATCCGTACCTACTTTGATACGCTTGGGAAAGAGGTCACTTTCTTTGTGGAAGAGCTGGAAGGGCTCCGGGAGGATGTGGCGGCAGTGCATGATTTTGGTACCGCCTGTGATTTTCTCTATTACATCCGTAAATATACGGTGAACAAAAAGGTATTTGCTCCTTCAGTGCCGGAGCTTTGCATCAATGCGGAAAATATGTTGGCGCGCTTCTTCCGGAAGCTGGGATTTCTGCACCGGTATACGCTCACCAGTATTCAGGAGATCCATATCCGCAAATACCGTCATACGCCGGCAGAGTTTAATCATCAGGTAGTAAAATTGATGAACGCCATCAGCAATAACGATATCAATTATTACCTGTTGTCTGATTACCTCGATAATAGCGGGGTAGTGCTTACGAAACAGAAACTACAGGTGTTTAATGCCGGAAAAAGGCAATACCGGGGGGATAAACTGGAATTCCTTAACCTTTCTCCTTTTGTAATAGACCTCAATGCGTTCGAGAGTAAAGCAGACCGTTCCAAACCAATGTTTTTTGATCAGTGCAGGCTTGCGGATGAGCGGTGTGTATTTAAAAGCGTGAAAGAACCGGAGAGCACAAAAGACTATGTGGAAATATCCATAAAGGTACCGGATGATACAAAAGTGATGGCGGCTTACGAAGTATCTGAGCAGCAGGAAAGGTATGAAGCGGTACGCCTGCAGTTCATGGCTTTCCGTGCCATCATTTTAAATGAACAAACACAACAGGTGTGATGGAAAAAATGCAGAACAGCCCATTCAAATTCCTGGACCCCTATGCCAAAGGGGACAGCGAAATATTTTTCGGCAGGGAAGAGGAAACAGAAACCCTTTATCATTATGTCAACAAAAACCGGCTGGTGCTGGTATATGGTACTTCTGGTACGGGCAAAACCAGCCTGGTACAATGCGGGCTGGCCAACCGGCTGGAGGTAACCGACTGGATTCCGTTCTTCATCCGGAGAGGAAAGGATATCAATACTGCCTTGCGTGATACCCTCCTGCATTCTAATGCTATCACTCCCGCTCAATATACAGACCTTTCTGATGAAGGGGTGATTAAAATACTGCAACAGATCAATGTACATTATCTCCGCCCGGTATACCTCATCTTTGACCAGTTTGAAGAATTGCTTATACTGGGGAAACAGGAAGAAAAGGAGGAATTCATGCGGCTGCTGCGCCGGATTTTCCTGGGTGCAGATACACAGTTCTGTAACCTGTTGTTCATCCTGCGGGAAGAATATTTTGCCTGGATGGATCCTTTTGAACAGGTGATCCCCGGTTTTTCCGACCGCCGCCTGCGGGTGGAAGCTATGCGGGCAAATGATGTGGAAGAGGTGATTGAAAAATCCTGCAAGGCTTTTAATATTGAACTGGAAGATCCTGCTGCCAACGCCAGACAGATCATTACTATACTTTCCGGAAAATCCACCATTTCGTTGCCCTACCTGCAGGTATACCTGGACCAGCTATGGCGGGAAGTATTCCGGGAAACCTACCCCGGAGGGTATACTGGCAACGGCCATCCTTATATTAAGTTCACTACCGAAAAAATAGAAAGCTTTGGCCAGATAAAGGATGTGCTGCAGCGCTTTTTGACAGAACGAAAAGGTACTATACAAAAGGCCCTGAAAGCAGCCTTCCCGGATACGCCGGAAGATTTTACAGGAAAAGTACTGGATGCTTTTGTTACGGATGAGGGAACTAAACTGCCTGTTGCCTACAGCATCCAGCAGGAAACGATTATGATTGGTAATAACGCTCCTGAATACCTGCAGCAAAGCCCGGTATACATGCTGCATAGTTGTCTTAAAGAACTGGAGAATAGCAAAATACTCCGGTCTGATGGTACCTGTTTTGAACTGGCGCATGATGTGCTGGCGGCATTGATCGATAACCTCCGCAGTGCAGAACAACGAAGGGTCAATGAAATAAAACACCAGATCCGCAGCAGGTTTGAGGAGTTCAGGCATACCCACGAATTTCTTACACAAAAAGAACTGGATGCCTACTATGAATATATAGATAAGCTTAACCTGGAACCTGTATTAGCCAGTTTTTTTACGCAGAGTGCACAAGTGAGGACGCAGGAGAATAATGACAAAATAAAGGAAGCTAAAAAACTGGAAGAAGAAAGAATCAAAGTAGCCAAACAAAAAACAGCCAGAAAATGGATCATTGGATTATCTGTTTCCCTGCTGATTGGGCTGGTGCTACTATTTATCAAAGAAAGAAAAACTACCCGCCAGTTTAACAGGTACATAGGCATGTTTTTTACGGCCTATCCTATGAAAGATATTGATCAGGTAGATGCGCTCAACCTATTTGAGTATATCCGGAAAAGAGTATATCCGCAGGATACCCCATTGCTGGATCAGCAAATGCTGCAGATAATGCAATCGCAGCCTATCCAGGGAAAGTTTGCATTGTTCACGCATGTGCTGCCCTATAAAAGCCTGGATGCTTCCAGTGTGGAAATATCTCCGGATGGAAGGTATATCCTGGTGGATAAATATAGCAGGGATTCTTCCAGCAACCCGGTACACGACTATATGCTGCTGGATAGTACCGGAAAGCTGGTCAGGGAATTTACCCGGATCAACTATGCCTATTTCACTAATGGAGATAATATATTGCTGCTGTCACGACTGGATTCTTTGCAGGCTGATAAAAAAGTGATGAAGAACAACGCTTATTTCACGGATGCGCCTAACCGGTTTATGCTGTACGACTGTAATCAGCGGAAAGGTAATGTCATTACATTAGGTGCAAAAGGACGTTTTCTATATCCTGTAAAACAGATTGTTAAAACCAGGGATACCGAGTTCGATTCCCACCGCGTAAGATTCACCGCAGGTGGGAATATCCTGGTACCATATATTACTGCCGGACCGGAAGATAGCATCCGGGGACATATTAAGGTGATAAGGCCAGGAGCACCTGAAATAGAAGTGCCCGGAGATATGACGGTGAGCTTATCAAAGGATGGCAAGAAATTTATGTCCGGGCATATTGTAGAGGGTAATTATGTACTGGATATTTATGAAGAATCCGGTAAATATTTGTATTCCCTGGAAAACGCCAGCTTCGGAGATTTTACTACCACAGGTGATGTATTGTATTGCAGGGATAACCGCTTAAAACTAAAAAGTAATGAACTACCACTGCTGGCGATGGTAAATATTGTTAATTATGCCTACTCTGATGATAAACGATTGCTGGTAGAGGCAATAGACAGGGATACCTACAGGTATTATCTGTTATGGATGGATGAACATAGGAAGAGCCGGCAGCTGTATGATGAAGAATTGTTGGCAGTCAGCTTTAAAAATGATGCTTTTGTCACGAGATCAAGCAGGTTGGATACACTGGATACACCTGGTATACGGGATACGATATGGCGCAGAAGGCTGTCAGATTTTAGCCCCCTTTTCTATGTGCATCCGGATGGTATTGATAAGGTGATGTATAACAACGAGCAGGATAATGTATTAGTGCTTACCAAAAGTAACCGCTTACTATTGCTGGATAAAGCAATGACGGTAAAAGCCGGTTTGCAGCTTACTGCTAATGATATATTTGGATTTGCTAAAGATGGAAAGAAGTTCTTTTATGCGAGGGATGAATTTTTAAGCGTTTTCAGAAACAATACCAGCCTGATCAATGTTTTTGATGCAGCAATGGTAAAAGACCTCCTGGCTCAAAAATCATCCCCCATTAAAAGAGAAATTTCTAAAGAAGAAGCACGGGATAAATTAAACCTGGACTTTAAATAAGCCGTTTATTTTTCTTTATCCGCCAGAAAACGCGGTAATACTAAAAACTTCACGATAGTATGTGCTACGATGGATAGAATAATGACGAGCAAAATCAGGAAGCCCTGTTTCATAGGTGTGTCAAATACATCTGCTACTGCTGATACGCCCTTGCCTGCATAGAGGGAGGCTATGAGGTAGGCAAATATGCCACAGGCCCAGAGCGTAATATGAGAAAACAGGTACTTCGTTTTTTGAAATCCTGCTTTTCCAAATGAGGTGAATAGCAAAAATACATGCGCTGCAAAAAATGCAATTGTTAAAATTAAGAGTGTTGTGTACATAGTGATAGCTGTGGTTTGATGGTTATGGTGCTTAAATTTATATAATAAATTAATAATATGCAAATGGTAGGGGAATGCACAACAGTTTTACCGGCACTGTAATGATTTCAGGCTTTGGACATCACTAAAATTTTAACAATTTATTTCATGGATATAAAAGGGCCATTATTGCCTGTGATCCCCGTTGTTAAAAGGAATGCGCTGGTAAGAATCCCCGTATTGTGGAATAATTATTGTATATTCCTATGTAGTAAACTTTTTAACATGAAAACACTTAGAAACATTATAGGCGTAACATTAGCCGGCTTAATGCTGGTGGCTGTGCCATTTGATATGCAGGCCCAGTCAAAGAAGAAAGCTACCGCTGAAAAAACAGCGGAGGTAAAAGGGATGGTAGATGCACAGGAATACGTATTTAAAGCACAAACTGTTATTCCGATGTCAGGTCGTACACGTCAGATCACTTCGGACTATGATCTGAAGGTAACTAAAGAAGAAGTGGTGGCTTACCTGCCTTATTTTGGCCGGGCTTATTCCGCGCCGATAGATCCCAGCAAGGGAGGCATACAGTTCACTTCCAAGGACTTTGAATATACGGCTACACCACGCAAAAAAGGAGGATGGGAAGTGTTGATCCGTCCTAAAGATGCAAGAGATGTGCAGCAGCTGACGCTGACTATTTCCGAAAACGGATATGGCTCCTTACAGGTAATCAGTACTAACCGCCAGCCTATTTCCTTCTCTGGTTATATCACCGAAAAGAAGGAAACTAAGAAGTAGGCTTTAACAAAACTTTATTATAAAGTTCTCTTAATAAAAATAAATGGCACGCCTGCCGGAATAGATTTTGGATAGGTTATCATGAACTAAAAATTGATACCATGTCTAAGAAAAACAAGGAAACCGTAAAGCAGGCTATTCAGCAATTGGCAATAGGAAATTATAATAGTTTGTAAAACAACATGCAACCTCACTGAATTAAACAACCTACACATGTTAGTGATCAGAAAACCCCGGCGTTGTCCGGGGTTTTATATTATATATACAATATGCTTTTAAATCAGTTTTTCCCTGATAAAAGGGAAGGTGCCATCAGGAAAATTTAGTCAGCCCATTATCCATCTCCTCCCTGGCTTTTCTTTTTGGCAAATGCGAGCCGGTAAAATTCATATCCTTTCAAAAGAGCAACTCTTTCCGGTATATATTTTTCCCGGTACTCCGCTGCACCTGCATCTTCCAGCAGGGTGTAGTTAAACCTGCTTAGATAGTTGGACAGCTCCTCCGGATCAAATCCAAAGGTCCAGTGTTCTTCAATATCATCGAGGTCTTTCAATAACTTAACCGCACCAAAAAAGGTGTCTGGTTGTTCCAATACCTGTTTGTGTATATAGGTGAAAATAACATAAGATCCGTGGATGAACTTTTCCAGCATAGAAAAGGTATGGTCTATAGCTTCCCGCGTCAGGTAATTGGTCACCCCTTCCCATATGATTGTGGTAGGAATATTCATATCTACCTGGTGCTCCTGTAAAAGCGCGTCCAGGCTTTGTGTATTGAAGTCGGTTTGCAGGTAGCGGATATTGGCGGGTAACTGTCCCGGAAGGGCATTCAGCGTACGTGTTTTGAGTGCTGCCGTATTGGGATGATCGATCTCAATAACCGGCCATTGCTTTAGAAAGGGCAGCCTAAGCCCTCTGGTATCAAAGCCTGCTCCCAATATAATCACCTGTTGCACGCCATGTTGCATGGTTTGTAACAGCAGGTCATCAATATATTTTGTACGGGCAATACCGGATGCCAGTGCGCCGGGTAATTTGCGTTGAACAATGCCTGCGATGAGCTGATGGGCAAATGGGATGATGGATAACCGGCTCACAAACTTTAATTTACGGTCGAGGAAGTGAATGGCGTAAGGGTCAGTAAACAAGCGTTTATGGGCCGGCCTTCTATGTTCCAGCGCCCGGAATAATGCCATATATTGTGCAGTTCTGCTGGCAGTATTAGCTTTCATATGAGGAATAGCAGGCGCCATTTAATAGCCACCGCTCCTTTTAAATATAATACATTTTCCACATTTACCACTTGGTAAACTTTCTTTACTTTTGCTGCTTAATACCTACACGACATCACCCGACATGGAGATTTTTGCAGCTACGCCAAGACTTATACTAAGAGAGATCATTCCCGCAGATGAAAAAGGGATGTTTACCCTGGATGCAGATCCTGAAGTACATAAATACCTGGGCAATCAGCCGGTAACCAGTATGGAGGAGGTGAGAAGTGTGATACAGTTTATCCGCCGCCAGTATGTTGACAATGGCATTGGCCGCTGGGCGGTGATCGAAAAAGATACTAACCTGTTTCTCGGATGGGCTGGCCTAAAACTGATCACTACACCTATTCATAACCGGGTGAACTATTACGACCTGGGCTACCGGCTGATCAAATCATGCTGGGGAAAGGGATATGCTACAGAGGCGGCAAGGGCCGTACGGGATTATGGTTTTAACAGGATGGGATTACCGGTTATCTATGGGATGACGGAAGTGGGCAATACCGGCTCCCGGCGTGTATTGGAAAAAACAGGGCTTAAATACATCGAATCATTTGAATACGAAGGATTGCCTCATGACTTCTTTGGTATGACAAGGCCGGAATAGCTGATTGTTATGTTAGCCCTGATACAATCCTTGTTCCTGCGCAAACAGTATCAGGCTGGTGGCATTTTTCAGGTCCAGCTTACGCATAATGTTCCGCCGGTGCGTTTGTACAGTAAATTCACTGATAAAAAGATTGTCAGCAATTTCCTTGCTGGTATGTTCTTTGCACACCAGCCGTATGATCTCCACTTCCCGCCGGGTAAGCTGATACTTACGCATAAAGTCATCCAGGAAAAAAGAGGAGGGAGGCGGTGTGAAATCTGCATGAAAAGACTGGAAATAAGTACCGCCAGCGGCAATTAGCCGGATCGTTTGTAATAAAGCATGCCGTGGGCTGTTTTTCAGGATATACCCTTTGGCGCCAAGTGCCTGTACTTCCTTTACAAGTTCTGGTTGGTCATAGTTACTGAGCACAAGTACTTTTAATGCCGGATGTTCCTGGCCAATGCGCTGTAATGCATTGATCCCGTCCAGACGCGGCATATTCAGGTCCAGCAGTAATACATCCGGTTGGGCAGCAGGTAATTGCTGTAATAAGGTTACACCATCACCAGCGGTACCAATAATTTGCATATCTGGCTCTTCACGTAATATGGCATGCAGCCCATCAATCAGTATGGCATGATCGTCAGCAATATAGATTCTAAACATAGCGCGGGTTCGGTTACTGCGCAGGAACCGGTATGGAAATGACAATCAATGTCCCATTATCAGTGCCCTGCTCTATCTGTATTTCCCCGGTAATATACTCAATTTTTGATTTTAAGGAAGCAATCCCTTTACCCTGTTGGATATTCGTGATGTGTATTCCCTTCCCGTTATCTTCTATCATCAGGGATATTACCTGGGGATGTTCAATCAACTGAAGCAGGGCATTGGTGGCAGCGGCATGTTTGATAGTATTGTTCAGCAGTTCCTGGATAATGCGGTACAGGTTTACCTGGAAGGCCATCGTGTATTTAGAGGTGTCTTCAAAACCGATGATCACCAGTTCCACGTATAATTTGTCGGCTATATTAATGCCGTGAATAAAATCTTCGATCGCTTTTTTCATCCCATAATGTTCCATCGCTACAGGCATCAGGGAATGACTCATTTGCCGGATCAGTGCGGCCGTATTGTCGAGCACTTCCCCGGTTTTCAACAGGCGCTGACGGTTATGCTCGTCTATGAAAGGGGCCTTTTCGATTACGCTGGAAAGGTTGAGCCGGGCTACGGACAACATGGAGCCTACTTCATCATGTAGTTTTTCGGCTACGAGCTGACGTTCTTCTTCCTGGGATACTACTATGCGATGGGTAAGGTCTTTCTGCTGCTGGTGTAATGCCCGTAACAGCTGCTCCTGCTCCCGTTTGTACTGGTTAAAGCGGTGCGCCAGGCCAAACGTCAATACGATAGATTCCGTAACGGCCCCTGTAAGTACACCGTATTTAGACAGATAATTGCCAGGTTGGGTAAAGTATCCTGCCTGGCTGAATGCTTCCAGTAATACAAAGATAAACAGCAGGGAGATGGCCAGCAGATAAAACATGGCCTGCTGGTTCCCTTTGCGTATACCAGAAATAAGGCTAAGTGTGACTACAGTAATGGTCGAAACTGCGAATAGCAGCACAATGACCAGCATCAGAGTGATTACCTGGGTAACGGCTTCATAGGGTATAGGTATCAACACCAGCAATGCCAGGCCAATAGCCAGGTACTGCAGGATCCGTACCGGTCGGAATAAGCGACTAGCCCTCGTTTGCCCGATAAAGCGCTGCATAAAGTTGAGTGCGGCGGCATTGGTCAATAAGCTTAATACAGGCCTGGACCGGCTTGCAAAATAAGTACTGTCCGGCCATAGGTATTGATAAGCATATCCCTTATCGGTCATTACCCACAGCCATATGCCCGCTATATACAGGATGGCAAACAGGTACAACCGGTCTTTTACACTGATATAAAGGAAAGCACAAAAGAGAAGCATCATCAGGATAATACCCGACAAAATGCCGTTAACCAGGTTTTCTTCCAGATAGCCTTCATAAAATTGTTGGGTAGATGCGGTCCAGATATAAAAACTCAGCGATTCATGACGCTTATCTATTTTGAGCAGATAAGTATGACCGCCTTGTAACGGGAAAACAAAATCCTTGCTGAATAAGGGCCGCTGGTAGAAAGGGTAATAATCTCCGGTTTGATAGCGCAATACCGGTTGCTGCTGCTCCATTTCATAATATTCCATGATATTAATGTGCGGCGCTGCTATGATCAGTTTATTGATATCCGTTATACCGCTATCTACTACAGCACAGATCCAGAAAACAGATTTTGTAAACCCTACATTGATGGCTTGCGTTCCGATAGGTGTAAAGTGTTGCTGCTTGTAATAGTCGTAAGCACCCGCAGCAGTAAGGGTACCGGTGGTATCTTCCAGGATACCCAGCTGTAAAGCCTGCGCTCCGGCAGGACGGCCCCACCAACTTATCACAGCTAATAATAACAGTACAAATTTCTTCATGGATTAAGCATGGGCTAAAGAACGAAAATTACAGCTTCTCCGCTACCTGCGCAATGAAAAATGAAAAATACCTACAAGTGGGTAGTCAGCCTCTCAATCCATTATATTTGTGCAAACAGCATAATATAATAACTGAACAGATATGGAACCTGCTATGCCCAATCCGGAACTGCTAAAAGATCTTGTGACAATGAAAATGCCTTTCGGAAAATATAAAGGCGCCTTACTCTGTGACCTGCCGGAAAGCTACCTGGTGTGGTTCAGCCAGCAAGGTTATCCCAAAGGCAAACTGGGGATGTTACTGCAAACTATGTATGAAATCCGGCTGAATGGATTGGGAGGTTTGCTAACCCCGCTGAAAGGAAAGTAATTAGTATGTTGATTTTCAATGGTATATTGCCCTTTGATTTATTATTAGGCCGGCCTAATAATTAGTATTCGTCTGGTCGATATTTGATATTATTTTTGTGTCAAATACTATCAGTACGATGAGGAGAATATTACCAGCACTACTATTATTACTGTCAGCTTCGGCTATTGCTCAAAACGGATCCGTGAAAGGAAAGGTAACGGCAAACGGAGCGCCGGTGCCTTATGCCAATATCATTTTGTCCAACACTACCTTAGGTGCTTCGTCCGGCAGGCAAGGGGCTTTTGAAGTGAAAAATATCCCACCAGGCAATTATGAGCTGGTGGTATCCGCGATCGGTTTTCAAACCAGTACTTTAAAATTAAAGATCACTGCAGATCAGCAGGTCACTGTAGCGGTAGCGATGAACGAAACGTTTGCTGCCCTGAATGAAGTGGTGGTAACGGGTACCCGTACCAGCCGTCGCCGGCTGGAAAGTCCGGTGGCGGTTAATATCCTGGATAGCCGTACGTTTAACATCACGCAGTCTAATACGCTATCGGACGGATTATGCTTTCAGCCAGGTCTTCGTATGGAAACTGATTGCCAGACCTGCAACTACTCCCAATTGCGGATGAACGGCATGGGCGGCGCTTATTCCCAGATCCTGATCAACAGCAGGCCCGTTTTTTCTTCGCTCATGAGCTTATACGGACTGGAACAGATCCCCAGCAATATGATCGATCGTGTGGAAGTGGTAAAAGGTGGAGGCTCCGTATTATACGGTTCATCTGCTATTGCAGGTACGGTGAATATTATCACAAAAGAGCCAAAGAAAAGCTCCTTTACGGTGTCTAATAATACATCCCTGGTGGATGGTAAAGTGCCGGACAATTTTATCAATGCCAACGTAACCGTGGTAAATGAAGATCAGAATGCAGGGGTATCCTTTTTTGCTTCCCACCGCAACCGGGATGCTTATGATGCTAACGGCGATGGGTATTCAGAAATGCCTAAGCTTACTAACAATTCCTTCGGTTTTAACGCCTTCCTGAAATTTGATCCCCGCAATAAGCTGGAACTAAACGGATGGAGCATCAATGAAGAACGCCGGGGTGGTAATAAGATAGATGAACAGGCCGATAAGGCAGACCAGTCTGAATATCGCCTGCATAATATCCTCGTGGGCGGATTTAATTATGAACACCGGTTCCGTAATGAAAATACTTCCTTCAGTATATATGGCTCGGCTCAAAACACTAAAAGGAATCACTATACCGGGATGGACCACGTAGATGGCTGGGGCAAAACCAAAAATCATTCTTTCCAGGGAGGCATACAGGTAAACCATACCCTGAATGATTTTCTGGGAGGTAAAAACACCCTGACCACCGGTATAGAAGAACAATATGAATACACGTTTGATGAGATCAAAGCATACGATTATCTCATTGATCAGAAAGTAAACCTGGCAGGCGCTTTTCTGCAAAGCGACTGGGAGGTAACCCCCAGCTTCACGGTATTGTCCGGGCTCCGGGTCAATAAGTCGAACCGGGTAAAGGAAGCTATTGTAACACCACGCTTGAGCATGCTCTACAAACTGGGCACTACTACCCAGTTCCGTGCTTCTTATGCCAGGGGCTTTAAGGCGCCACAGGCACTGGAAACAGATATGCACATGGCTTTTGCCAACGGTGGAGTATCTGTGATCCGTGTTTCTCCCGATCTGATTGCTGAAACATCTAATAGTTTTAATGCTTCGGCAGACTTTAACAAGGCTAATGAAAAGCTGATTTATGGTTTTACCCTGGATGGTTTTTACACCCGCCTGAACAATGTATTTATACTGGAAGAAACTGGTACGGATGAAAATGGTAATCAGCAGCTGATCCGCAAAAATGGTGGTATTGCTACCGTAAAAGGAGTAACCCTGGAAGGACGCCTGAATTACAGCCAGCGTTTTCAGTTAGAAACCGGGGTTACCCTGCAAAAATCGGTATATGGAGACCCCGTAGCCTGGTCTACCGAGTTGCCGGGTAGTACCAAATACCTGCGCACTCCGGAAGTATATGGTTTTTATACGCTCACCATTTTACCACAAAGCCGTTTTAATGCCGCCCTGTCGGGTGTGCTTACCGGTCCGATGGATATCCCGCACTTTGCCGGTGCCCCTGGAATAGATAAAGACCTGGTGAAAAGGACATCCGCCTTCCTGGAAACAAATCTGAAATTATCTTACCAGTTTACCCTGAAAAGCATTGGCCAGGATCTCCAGTTCAATGCAGGTATACAAAATATCTTCAATCAATACCAGGATGATTTTGACACCGGTAAAAACCGGGATAGTAACTACATCTATGGTCCCGGTCGCCCGAGAACCTTCTTCTTTGGATTCAAATTTGGGTTAATGTAAAGTTTACGCAGCTAGTATTCCCAATAAAGGGCCGTCTCCGATCAGGAACACGGCCCTTTGGCTTTTATTTTAAGTAGCTTAAAACAGGGCAAACCGTTACCCAGTATGTCATTTAAGTATAAAATCATGGTAATGCAGCCATGATACTACCTTTCCTTAGGGATAAAGTATAGATAAGGTATACATAAAGTATAGATAAAGCATAGATAAGGTATCAATGTGCTTTAATACCTTATCTATACCTTATCTATGTTTTAAGAGTAGCTTAATATAGCTTTTAGCTATTGGATGTTAACTTTTAGCTTAATTCAGCGAATGATTGGTGGGTAGGTAGAGCTAAAGGCTAAAAACTAACAGCTTTTTTATTATCTTAGCCCCTCATCTATTGACCTGCAACCTAATGTTAGTACTGTTAAACATAAACGACTGGTGGAGTGCGCTACCGGGTTTACTAAAGTGTATTGGGCTATTGCCATTACTTTTTCCCTTTTCTTTTTATTGCAGAATGTGATCAGCGCCTTTGGTGGTGAAGCAGACCATACGATGGGGGATGCGGATGCCGCGATTGACCATGATCATGGTATTGGTTTTCAGTTCTTTACGGTAAAGAACCTGGTAGGCTTTTTTACTATTTTCGGATGGGTAGGGTTGGCCTGTATCAATGCGGAATTATCTACTGCGGCTATTGTAGGGATTTCTTTTATCTGCGGCTTGCTCATGATGGTGTTAATGGCTTCCCTGTTTTATTTTATCAGCAAGCTGACGGAAAGCGGTACACTTAAAATGCAGAATGCTGTAGGGATAATCGGAGAAGTATATCTGCCCATTATGGCTAATCGCAACAATATAGGCAAGGTGCAGCTAAAGGTACAGGGATCAGTAAGAGAGCTGGATGCGATGACAGATGATGGAACCGATCTCAAAACGGGGATGATCGTAAGAGTAGTGCAAATTATTAATGATCAGATATTATTGGTAACCAAACAAACCTCCTAGGCCGATGGATTATATTTTAATTGCTATTGTAGTAGCCGTTGTTTTTGTATTTGCAATCCTGTATTCTTTATTCAAGCGATACAAGCGTTGCCCTTCAGACAGTATCCTGGTGGTATATGGTAAAGTGGGCAAAGGCCCCGATGGTTCCCATAGTGCCCGTTGTATCCACGGAGGAGCTGCATTTATCTGGCCGGTGATCCAGGATTATTCTTTCATTGACCTGACACCTATCTCCATTGAAGTCAACCTGACCAATGCGTTGAGCCGTCAGAATATCCGTGTGGATGTACCTTCCCGTTTTATGGTGGCTATTTCTACAGAGCCGGGTGTGATGACCAATGCGGCAGAGCGCTTGCTGGGATTGCAACGCCCGCAGATACACGACCTTGCGAAAGACATTATTTTCGGACAGCTCCGCCTGGTGGTGGCTACCATGGATATTGAAGAGATCAACAGTAACCGGGATAAGTTCCTGGCCAATGTAGCTTCCAATGTGGAGGCCGAGATCAAGAAGATCGGTATGAAGCTGATCAACGTGAATGTGACGGATATTAAGGACGAATCTGGGTATATTGAGGCGTTGGGTAAGGAAGCTGCTGCCAAGGCGATTAACGAGGCTAAAAAGAGCGTTGCCGAGCAGGAAAAAATGGGGGAGATCGGAAAAGCAGAAGCCGACCGGGAAAAAGATATCACGATCCAGACTACCCTCAAAAACAGGGATGTCAGTATTGCTGAAACACAGAAAGACCGCGATACCCAGATTGCGGAAGCGAATAAAGACAAAGCCATTCTGATTGCAGCGGCCAACCGGGATGAGGCTATTGGTAGGGCAGAAGCGGAAAGGGATACCCGTATCAAGGCTTCTGAAGCAAATGCATTGGCAGTACAGGGAGAAAACATCGCCCGTATCCAGGTGGCCAATTCTGAGTCTGAACGCCGGGAAAAAGAAGCGGAAGCCAGCAAGCGTGCGGTAGCGGCCGAAAAGATCCAGTCGGCCAAAGCGCTGGAAGAATCCTATGTGGCAGAACAGAAGGCGGAACAGGCCCGTGCTGAAAAAGAAAGAGCTTCCCAAAACGCCAACATCGTAGTAAGTGCAGAAATCCAAAAGCAAAAAGCCATCATCGAAGCACAGGCAGAAGCAGAGAAGATCCGTGAAAGAGCCAAAGGGGAGGCGGATGCGATCTTCGCCAAAATGGAAGCGGAAGCAAAGGGTATGTTTGAAATCCTGACCAAGCAAGCGGAAGGGTTGGACCGTATCGTGAAAGCGGCGGGTGACAATGCTAAAGATGCGGTACTGCTGTTGGTAGCCGACAAGCTGCCTGAACTGGTGAAAATGCAGACAGAAGCCATCAAGAATATCAAGATCGATAAGGTAACCGTTTGGGAAGGCGGTGGGGCTAATGGTCAGAATGGCCACTCCTCTACAGCTAATTTTATCTCAGGCTTGTATAAGTCGGTGCCACCTTTACAGGATATGTTCAATATGGCGGGGATGGACCTGCCTGCTTTTATGGGTACTAAAAAGGAAAATGCAGCAGAGGCTGCTGAGACCACCACGGTGACAACAGTGGAATAAACTGCTGAAAATAATAACAACAAAAAAGGGGAACGGTCTTATTCGTTCCCCTTTTTTATGTCTATTTTGTAACCACCACCTCAAATACATCCTTCACACAACTATAAGGATCGCTTACCTCATATATTGTTTTTCCCACCTTGGGTGTTACCTGTATGCTTTTACCAGTAGCGCCTTTCTGGCTCCATTTATATTTACCTGTAAAAGAGGCGGTGAGGGTAACGCTTTGCCCTTTCTTCAGGCGGATCGTATTCTTTTTGTTCACGCCCTTCATCATCACAAAATGATCTCTGATCTCACCATCTGCACAGATCCATTTAAAGTCCAGGCGGTTATCATCTACTTCCAGCATAGAAGCACCGCCAATGGTGTAGTTGGAATAGTACATGGCATTATGTGGGTAGGTGGCTTGTTTTCCTCCTGAGGCGCCGGCAGAACCTGTTACTACGTATACAGTGCCGAGGTTCGTTACAGGGTCTTTGATATAGGGGCAGGCATTCTTACTGCCATCATATAAAGCGGTGGAATGGTTCAACACATGTTTGGCGGAGTCAAAAGTTTCTTCCATACCATAATGTCCCTGCATCAGTTTGGAGCGCTCGTACAGGTGGCTGTGACCGCAAAGGATCAGGTCCACCCCATTACGTTCCAGGATCTTGATGAAGTTTTCTCTGATCTTCACCAGCTCATATTCTTTATCAGAGTTATGAGAACCCATAGTATACGGGGGATGATGCCAGTAGGCGATGACCCAGCCTTTCCCCTTTTTATTAAATGTTTCCAGGTCTTTTTTAATCCATTGTACCTGTGCTCCGGTAGTATCATACAACCGGGTGGCCTGGTCTTCTTTACCATAGGAGTCCAGTGAT
The DNA here is from genome assembly GCF_040567655.1 of Chitinophaga sp. H8. Taxonomy (NCBI): domain Bacteria; kingdom Pseudomonadati; phylum Bacteroidota; class Chitinophagia; order Chitinophagales; family Chitinophagaceae; genus Chitinophaga; species Chitinophaga defluvii. The sequence goes on from NZ_JBEXAC010000001.1 coordinate 1,815,970, forward strand.
AGGAAGTGGATATTACCAATGTCGAATGAATAAAATGCCTGGTTATGGGAAGGTACACCACCTGCTTCTCCTTCCGTGGGCATGGAAAAGTTCTGATAGTAGGCCACATCGTGGGTCGACTGTGCAGAGGATTTGAACCGGTACAGGTCATTGTAATCATGATTACCCGGTGCAGGAAATACAGGATATTTCTTCAGAAAGTTATCCTTGTAGATATTGAAAAACTTCTCCTGGTATTCAGGATCGGTACCATTGCTATAAGCATTATCACCCAGCAATATCCAGGAGTCCATTAGTTTATCTTCCCCCAGGTATTTTTCTACCTGGTCACGTACACTCCGCTGGTTGGTGGAGTTGTTACCACAATCCCCAAATACCCCGATGCGGTAGCTGCCTGGTGTACCTGGAACTGGAAGAGTTACAAAATAATTATCTGCACCGGTTTGAAGCGTGTCGGCATATCCGCCACCAATGGAATAATAATACCTGGTACGTGGGGTGAGGCCGGTTAGTTTTACCTTATGCTCAAAAGTAAGGGTAGAGTCTTCTGCTACCATATCCAGGTTGTCTGCGGCTGTACCATAGGCAACCACACTTCTGGTGAGGGTATTGGTCCTCCAGCGGATCACAATGCTGTTGCTGGTAGCTACCTGCAGATAAGGACCTCTTAACAGGCTGGCTACGACGGTGGGCTTGCGCTCTGGTTTCTTTTCCTGTGCATTCACGGCTAGGGCCAGGAGGGCTAAGCTTAGCGTAAGCATACTTAAGGATAATGTTCTCTTCATTTGTATAGTGATTGATGTAGTTAAATTAAATTGTTTGATTAATAAGGGCCTTCATCTTCTAAGGCATGGAGGAAACTCACCACATCGGCTATTTCCTGCGCCGACAGATTTAATGGTAACGCAGAGAGTGTCTGATGCTTTACGGATAATCCCAGCCCCAATCCACCTCCTTTATTGTAAAAATCCATTACACCTTCCAATGTGGCAAAGGCGCCATTGTGCATATAGGGAGCCGTAGCTGTAACGTTACGTACTGTAGGTGTTTTAAATGCCTGTTCATAATATTCAATCGGAAAGATATCATACCGTCCATTATCATTGTCGGCTACCGGTTGGTTTAGCTGATCATTGCCGGGTGTACCCAGGACTTCCAGTTCTGTAAGCTGATAAAGCGGCGGTACCAGCCCGTTGAATAGTGGGGCAAAATGGCAGGTGCCACATTGTGCCTTGCCCATGAATAAGTTGAATCCATTGATTTGTTGCTGGCTTAATGCGGTAGTGTTGCCGGCTATATATTTATCAAATGCGCTGTTAAAGGGCTGCAGGGTACGTACATATCCCGCAATGGCAGCGGCTATTTTGTCCAGCGTAATCAGACTGTCGCCGGCCGGTGGAAAAGCTTCCCGGAAAAACTTCAGGTATTGCTGATTGCCTGTCAGCTGACGGATTGTATTAGTAGTATTGCCATTCATCTCCAACGGATTAAGCATCACCGTTTTTACCTGCTCTTCCATACTGCTGGCCCTGGCATCCCAGAATTGCCCATGCTGCAATCCTGCATATAATAACGTAGGTGCATTCCTTTTAACATGGGATTGTCCGTCAAATGCAACACTGGTAGCCAGCCCATCTGTAAAATGTTTGGCTGGCTGATGGCAGGTGGCACAACTTACTTTGTTATTGCCGGATAGTGCCGTTTCATGAAAAAGTGTTTTGCCAAGGGTAACCAGACTGGCATTGGGAGTAATTCCGGTGTTAGGAAATGCGTGACTGTTAATGGCTCCGGGACTAAATAGGTGAGGGGCATCGTAATTGAGTACATGATCAGTTGTATTTAACTCAAGTTGCATTTCCCTTATCAGCAAACCAATATATTGTTGTAATGGCAATGCATGGCGGGTCAGAAAATGCAACCGGTCAAAGGTGTCGAAATCCGTGCCGGCAGCAAGATATTGCAGGCTGCTGTTCATATAATGGGTTACACTGTCGGCATAACGGGTAGGTTGTGCTACATAAGGGATTAACACCTGTTGCATGCTCTGCAACGCCTCATAGGATTCTGTAACTCCCGATTTGAGGAGCGGTGCATCAAATCCGGTGAGGCCCAGCGTGTAAATCCGTATCAGCTCCAGGCGTATGCTTTCCAGGATCTGTTGATCGTCTGCTGTGAATCCATAGAGTTGCGCCTGTAAATCCTGTGCGGAAGATTGTACCACTGCCACTTCCTGTAACAGCGCACTTTGCTGGGCAGCCACATCCTTTTCAAACAACAGGGCTTCTATCACCTGTAGCCCTACCGGCGTGTGAAATTCCATATATGGCTCTTCTACTTCTACTTTAGCGGGCCCATTGTAGATGATAGCTGCACTGGGAAAAAAGTACTCCTGAAAAAACTCTATGTGTTTATAAGCCAGCCTGCATTGTTTAAGTGTTTCCTGAGCCTGGTGGATGCTTTGCGGATCTTTGGCATCCATCGCTGTTAATGCTTCCTGCAAACGGGTGGTAGTGGTAGCAAAGTCTTGGGCGGCTGTTTTATAATAGGCTATTGTAGGTGCCAGACCGATAGCGGAGCTGGATGGATAGGAAAGACTTAACAACCCTACCAGGCAGGACACTACTACCAGGAATCCGGTAATGAGCCGGATGGCATAAAATTGCTTCTTTGGCGTGTACTGTTGCATGTGATAAGCTTCCCGGCATAAACATAATATTTCTTTTCAGGATGTTGCTTTTTTGAGGGGAAAAGATACATATAATTAACCTGGCACCACCTTTTCCGGTAACCCGGCTGCCGGAGATTATATAAAACGAAATAATAATTGTATAACGCTTTCGCCCCGGGACAAAGGTAATTTTACAACAATAAAGGCACGGGGCTTGTATTACTTACAACATTACTATCCAAAATACAACATTATGGAGCACCATCACGGTCATGAACATCATCAGCACACTGACAAGGCCTCCTCCACACCACCGGAACAGGAGCATCAGCAACATGATCACAGTACGCATGATCATGCTGCCATGGAGGCGGATGCACATGCACATCACAAACAGCACGATAGTAAGGGAGGGCATGATGAGCATGCCGGACATCATACTGCCAATTTCCTGACCCGGTTCTGGTGGTGTATGGCAGTGACTGTACCAGTATTGCTGCTATCGCATATGATCCAGCAATGGCTCGGATTTGAGTGGACCTTTCCGGGAGATAAGTATGTATTGCTCGTGCTCAGCACATTTATTTTTGGCTATGGAGGGTGGCCTTTTCTGACGGGAATGGTCAGGGAACTGAAGTGGGGTAATCCCGGAATGATGACGCTGGTGGCGGTAGCTATTAGTACTGCATATGTATATAGTGTAGCCGTGATCTTTGGATTACCGGGAATGGATTTCTTTTGGGAGCTGGCTACTTTAATTGATATTATGCTGCTGGGGCACTGGCTGGAAATGAAGTCGCAGATGGCGGCTTCCCGTGCACTGGAATCGCTGGTAGCGTTGTTGCCAGCGGTGGTACATGTGGAGCGCAACGGAACGGTAAGTGATATTCCACTAAAAGAGTTGAAGAATGAAGATGTGGCGATGGTAAAACCCGGGGAAAAGATACCGGCCGACGGGCTGATTATTGAGGGGAGCTCTTACGTAAATGAAAGTATGCTCACCGGAGAAAGTGTCCCTGTAAAGAAAGAGAAGGATGCCAAAGTAATTGGAGGTGCGGTAAATGGAGACGGGGTACTGAAAGTAAAGGTAACGGGGGCAGGGAGCGACAGTTATCTGAACAAGGTGATCAACATGATCCAGTCTGCTCAGGGGGCCAAATCCAATACCCAGAACCTGGCCAACAAAGTAGCGAAATGGCTGACTATCGTTTCTATCAGCGTAGGGGTGATCACGTTTATTGTATGGCTTACTGCTGGCAAGGAGCTGTCTTTTGCGCTGGAGCGGATGGTAACGGTAATGGTTACTTCCTGCCCGCATGCGCTTGGGGTAGCTATTCCACTGGTAGTAGCGATTTCTACTACGCTGTCAGCGGTGCATGGATTGCTGATCCGTAACCGTACCGCTTTTGAAAATGCCCGGAAACTTACCCTGATTATTTTTGATAAAACAGGCACGCTTACCAAAGGAACACATGAGGTACAACAGGTGATCCCGTTGAATGAGCAGTTTACCGCAGATGAATTACTGCAATATGCCGCTGCGATTCAGCAAAACTCTGAACATCATATTGCACATGGCGTGATGCGCAAGCTGAAAGATAAAGGATTGGAATTATGGAAGTCGGACAATTTTCAATATATGCAGGGTATAGGCGTTACCGGTACCGTCAATGGAAAACAGGTAGTAGCTGCCGGTCCCAACTACTTTAAACAGGAGAACAGACAGATGCCTGCTATCCCTGCAACGGTGGATCAGTCGACCGATACCGTCAATTTTGTGCTGATTGATGGTGCGCCGGCAGGTATTATTACGCTGGCCGACAGTATCCGGGAAACTGCAGCGGCTGCAGTGGCATCGCTGAAAGCCATGAACATAAAATCTTTTTTGCTGACAGGAGATAATGAGCAGGTAGCTGCAGCGGTGGCCAACAAATTGCAGATGGATGGTTATCTGGCGAATGTGCTGCCCCACGAAAAACAAAGTAAGGTAAAAGAATTTCAGGCTAAAGGGGAGATCGTAGCTATGACAGGCGACGGGGTAAATGATGCTCCGGCGCTGGCGCAGGCGGATGTAGGCATAGCGATAGGATCCGGGACAGATGTAGCTGCAGAAACAGCCGATATCATCCTGGTCAACAGTGACCCGCAGGATGTGGTGCAAATGATTGCTTTCGGGAAAGCTACCTACCGCAAAATGATTCAGAACCTGATCTGGGCGGTAGGATACAACGTAATTGCCATTCCGCTGGCGGCGGGGATACTTTATCCGCAGTTTATGTTAAGTCCTGCTATGGGGGCAGTATTAATGAGTGTGAGTACAATCGTAGTGGCCATTAATGCCAAACTGCTGCGGGTGAAATAAATGATCAGCTGTAGCCTTGAGCTTATTAAATGGATCAGCCCACAAAGTTGTGGGCTGATCCATTTATATATAGCTGACATATTACAGGGTGCTGCCAGGATATACTTCCAGTGCATGCCGCAGGCAATGCATCGCATTAGTAATGGCTTCCTGATTTAATACATAAGCCATTCTTACCTGGTTGATACCTAAGCCGGGGGTGGCATAAAACCCGGTACCGGAAGAGAGCATCACTGTTTGCCCCTCGTAATTGAATTCCTCCAGTATCCACTGACAAAAGCGGTCAGCATCATCAATCGGAAAACGGGCCATTACATAAAAAGCCCCTTCGGGGTTAGGACAGTATACACCTGGTATATCATTCAGCATACGCACCAGCAGATCACGGCGGTGCTGGTATTCCATTCTGATCTCATCAAAATAATCCATGGGCATATCCACTGCCGCTTCTCCTGCTATCTGTGCAAAGGTAGGCGGACTTAAACGCGCCTGTGCAAACTTCATTACCGTATCCAGCACTTCCTGATTGCGGGTAACGAGTGCGCCAATACGTCCGCCGCAGGCGCTGTACCTCTTGGAAATAGTATCCATCAGTACTACCTTGTCATCCATATCAGTAAGATGCAGGGCAGATACCTGTGTGCCATTATAACAAAACTCCCGGTAAGCTTCATCAGAAAGCAGGAACAGGTTATGCTGCAGGCATAGCTGTTTCAGCAATTCCAGCTCCTGACGGCTGTAAAGATAGCCGGTAGGGTTGTTGGGATTGCAGATCATGATGGCTTTTGTCCGGGGAGTAATGGCTTTTTCAAAGGCTGCGAGAGAGGGTAGTGCAAAGCCATCTTCTATCGTTGAGGTAACCGTACGAACATGCACACCAGCCTGTATCGCAAACCCGTTATAGTTGGCGTAGAATGGTTCTGGTACCAGTACTTCTTCTCCCGGATTCAGACAGGCCAGCAATGCAAATACAATGGCCTCGGAGCCGCCGGTGGTAACAATGATCTGATCATGTTGTACCGGGATATTGAACCGGGCATAGTAGTCTGTCAGCTTACGGCGGTAACTTTCATTACCTGCGCTATGACTATATTCCAGGATTTTAAAATCGGATTGTCTAACCGCATCCAGGATAGGCTGTGGAGAGACAATGTCGGGCTGACCAATATTCAGGTGGTACACCCGGAGTCCTTTCTTTTTTGCAGCTTCTGCAAACGGGACTAATTTTCTGATAGGCGAGGGAGGCATTTGCTGTCCCCGCTGACTGACAACAGGCATAGTATGATTTCCTTTTAACGGACACAAAAGTAGCAGATTTGTTGATAACCAACATTAGCCGCTTTTATAAACATTATTGGGAGCAAATATTGTTTTTTGTATATTGGCGTATCGTCAACCAGGGTCAGAGGGGGATAATATATGAATGCATTAAAGGACAATGAACTATTGCTGGCATTTCACGGTGGAGATGAGAAAGCATTCAACCAACTTTTCGCACGTTATAGGAACCAACTGTTCACGTACTTATTTAAAATCACCAAATCAAGAGAAACAGCGGAAGAGATCGTGTTGGATGTATTCCTTAAAATATGGTCGGGCCGGGAAATGGCTCCGCAAATCACCAATTTTGAGGCCTTCTTATTCCGGGTAGCACACAACAAGGCATACGATTTTTTACGTGCTGCCCAGCGGAGCATATTGCTCAAAAGAGACATTTCGGAAGCCATATTGTTGTCGTCGGATGAAACTGCTGATGAAAAACTACTCAACAGGGATGTTAACCAAACGCTGAAAACAGCGGTAGACCAGCTTTCTCCACAACGCCAGCTGGTATTTGAACTAAGCCGGGAGCAGGGGCTGAATTATGACGAAATAGCCGCGCGCCTGCAATTATCCCGCAATACTGTCCGTAATCACCTGTCTGCATCTTTACAATTTATCCGCACTTACCTGGCCCAGGGGCTGGAAATCGTAATACTGCTCCTTAGTATTGCCCGCTGATTACTACCTGTAAAATTTTTTTTACTACCCATTGGTACTGCCATCACTTTTTGTCGTCTCTTTTTAGGTTAATGGCTACAATCATATGAAAAATGAACATGAACGCTTGCGGCAGCTGTTCCGGCAGTATCTCGAAAATGATATTACTGCAGCAGAACAGGAAGTATTCTGGCAATTGCTGGAAAAGGGCGCAGCGGAGAATATACTGGACGATGAGCTGAAGGCATTATGGGAGTCTGCGGCTAAAGAAAAGGCGCTCATTACTGATCAGGAATGGGAGGGGAAACTGCAGCGTCTGCAGGCAGCAGTAGGTCAGCACCAGGAGATAGTATCGCTGCCCGATATTACACCACAGCGCCGCTGGTGGCGTACCTGGCAGGCTGCAGCAGCGTTGGTCCTGCTGTTGGGAGGTGGTTTGTTGGCATTTGTTTTATTCAGGCCTGCAGCTCCCCTGCAACATATTGCGGTCAACGGGCAGGCGGCTGATTATACCGGGCACCAGGTGATCAACCTGCCGGATGGCAGCCGGGTAATCATGAATACCGGCAGTAAGCTGCATTACCCTTCAAAGTTTAATGATAGTACCAGGGATGTATACCTGACCGGAGAGGCTTATTTTGATATCGCCCCTTTGGCGTCAAAACCTTTCCTGGTACATGCCGGAGATATTACCACCCGCGTGCTGGGAACCACTTTTAATGTGCGTGCATATCCCGGTGATCCGGTGATCACAGTGGCCGTTACCAGTGGTAAAGTACAGGTATCAACCAAAGAAAAAGACCTGGGGGTATTGCTCCCGAATGAACAGGTAAAATATGATAAACAAGACAATGCAATCACCAAAATCAAAGCAGATCTGTCACCTGTAGTAGCATGGAAAGAGGCCGACCTGGTGCTCGACAGCGTTACGTTGGGGGAAGCTGCGGTTATCATAGGAAATAAGTATCATGTGGAAATACATTTTGCCAGGGAAGCATTAAAGCAATGCCGCCTGACGGCTACTTTCTTCAGCCAGCATGGCATTGATCACGTACTGAATGTATTATGCCAGTTAAGCAATGTCTCTTACCGGAAAGAAGGGGAAACCATCTTTATTGATGGTGCAGGCTGTAACTAAAAACACGTAATTATTAAAAAAGAACTGCCCTGCTGTAACAGGGCAGTCAGGTTTGTCTTAAATATTGAGAACACATTTAAAACTACTGCAAGTTATGAAAAATCTTGCTTACGGGGATGCTATTGCCCGTTGCTCACAAACAATTACTCACGTACCAATTAACTGGGGATTTATTATGAAAGTAAGCGGTATCTGGTCGTTCTTTATGATCAGTTGTTTACAGTTGCTGCTGGCGAGGGAAGGGAAAAGCCAGAAACTGGAACAAACAAGGATTGCCCTTGAGTTAAAAGATGAATCGCTCAGCACTGCCTTTCGTAAAATAGAGCAACAAACCACCTTCCGGTTTGCTTACCGCAATGAGCAGGTGGCTGCTTTTGATAGTATCCGCCTGGAAAAGGCTACCCGCAGCCTGCAGCAAACCCTGCAGCTATTACTCACTGATACCGGACTTGGTTTTATGGAAGTAGATGGGAATATTGTTATCCTGTCGGCTCCTAAATCAGGCGCATCTCCGGAGACAAAACCTTCTCCGGAAGACAAGGGAGATGGGATCAATGCTACTGTAAAGGGGAGGGTGGTCAATGAAAAAGGAGAACCCCTGCCAGGTGTATCCGTTAAGATCCGCAATACCAATAATGGAGGTGTCACTGATGCCAATGGATATTTTGAACTGAATGCACCGGACGATGCAGTATTGATCATCTCCTATATCGGGTACGAACAACAGGAAGTAAGGGTGGGCAGGTCCGCTAATTTAAACATCCGGCTGGAGCCGGTGAACAAAGGGCTGAATGAAGTAATTGTAGTAGGCTATGGTACACAACGTAAAAAAGATGTGACTGGTGCAGTATCCAGTATTAAAACAGATGAGTTGCCGGTGTCATCCAACTCTTCCATTACGCATATGCTGGCCGGACGTGCTGCGGGGCTCACCGTTACCCAAAACAGTGCCCAGCCGGGTGGTGGGGTTACCGTATTGGTGAGAGGAGCCGCCTCTACCGGGGCCGGCAACGAACCATTGTATGTACTGGATGGTTTCCCTTTGAGTAATGATAATGTAGAACCTGGCAGCGGCAACCGTTATCAATATGGCAGCCGCGATGTATTAAGCTCGATCAGCCCTTATGATATCGCGTCTATTGAAGTGTTAAAGGATGCTTCTGCTACAGCTATTTATGGCGCCAGGGCAGCGAATGGGGTAGTGCTTATCACTACCAAAAAAGGTAAGCTGGGAAGACCGGTTGTGTCCTACAATGGCAACTATTCCGTACAGCAGATCTCCAAGAAAATGGACCTGATGAATGCCAAAGAATTCATGACGGAAGCAAACCGCTTCGTATATGAAAAATGGCTGGTGGAAAATAAAATCGCTCCTTATGGTAATACAGACCCCGCAGGTGTAACACCCTATACTCCCTGGTATGGACCAGATAAGGTAGCGGCGGCAGGTGCAGGCACAGACTGGTACGACCTGGTAACCCGCCAGGGAAGTATCCAGCAGCATAATGTAAGTGTTTCCGGTGGCAGTGATGGTACCCGTTACCTGGTGTCTGGTAATTATTTTAACCAGGCAGGGGTGGTGAAAAATTCAGACTTCACGAGATATGCGGTGCGTACCAACCTGGAACAAAAACTGAGTAATCGTTTCACCATGGGCCTGAACCTGATGATGAACCAGATCACCAACAGCAATGTACCGCTGGGTACCCAGGATTGGGAAAATGCAGGGATCCTCACCAGTGCACTGACCTATGATCCTACTATTCCTGTAAGGGATGCCAACGGAAAATATATGATCAGCCCTGGTCAGGCCAGTATGCCTAACCCCGTGTCCTTATTGGAAGTAAACGACGTTACAGTTACAAAAAGATTATTGGGTAATGTATTTATGACCGCAGATATCGTGTCTGGCTTACAGGCCAGAATGAGTGTAGGGATCGATAATCAGATAGGCAAACGTACTACTTACCTGCCCAGAACTACGCTGTATGGCAGCCAGGTAGATGGCCAGGCTTCTATTAATGAAAACAACAAGCTGGATAAATTATTTAATGCTACCCTGAATTATAAGAAGACCCTTTTTGATGATAAACACAGCCTGGATGCATTAGTAGGATACGAATACCAGGAGTTTATGGGCGATGGTTTTTCTGCAGGCAGCTCCGGTTTTTTTACGGATGCTTTCCTGTATAATTCATTGGGAGCTGGAGAGGTGGCTGGTCCCAGTACAGTGGGCTCTTACAAGGACAAAAATAAACTGGCTTCTTATTTTGGACGGGTCAACTATACCATTGCAGAAAAGTATTACCTCACTTTAACAGGCCGTATAGATGGCTCTACAAAGTTTGGTGCGAATAATAAATATGCTTTCTTCCCTTCAGCCGCCTTCTCCTGGCGTGTGATAGAAGAACCATTTATGAAACAGCAATCTTATGTTTCTGATTTAAAGCTGCGGTTGAGTTATGGTAGTACCGGGAACCAGAACATTGGCCAAAATGCACTGGCCTTTTATCAGGCCGACTGGCACGGTTATGTATATGGTAATAATGCCATCAGCACAGGAGCTTACCTGTCGCAGATCGCCAATCCTAATCTGAAATGGGAAACTACTACCGGCGCTAATATAGGACTGGATTTTGGCTTACTGAATAATCGTATCACCGGTAGCGTGGATTATTACCAGAAAGTGGTAAAAGACCTGTTGGCCTTCCGCAGATTGCCCTCTTTTATGCAGGTGCAAACCGTGGCCGACAACATTGGTAAAACACAAAGCAAGGGCTGGGAATTTGCCCTGCATAGCCAAAACCTGGAAGGGGCATTCAGGTGGAATACCGATATTACTTTTACCCGTTTTGTAGACACGTGGAAAGAACGCAACCCGGATGTAGTACTGGCTTTGTATGAAAAAAATAGTGACCCTATCCGTGCCCGTTACGGATACCTGACCGACGGACTATTGCAGGTAGGAGAAAAGGCGCCTGCTTATATGCCGGCACTGCTGCCTGGACAGGAAAAGCTGAAAGATGTGAACGGAGATGGCAAACTAACCCAGGAAGATCAGCAACTGCTGGGTACTACCGATCCTGGTTTTAGCGTAGGCTTCGGCAATAGTTTCAGTTATAAAAACTTTGACCTGAATATCTTCTTCTACGGCATGTTTGACCGTAAAGTATATAATGCTAACCGTGATAGCTGGGGGGTAAGTAATGTAGCGCGGTTAACAACCGGCTATAACCTGCTGAGGGAAGTAAAAGACCGCTGGGCACATGATAATACCGGCGCCTACCTGCCTTCCGGCATGGTCAGCCCTTATCCCGGATCGGCTTATTGGTTATGGCAGAACGGTGGCTTCCTCCGTTGTAAGAGTATCTCCCTGGGATACAATCTGCCTGCACCGCTGATCAAATCAGTATTCAGTAAATGCAGGATCTATACTGACCTGGGTAATCCGTTTGTATTTACCCGTTATACAGGGATTGATCCCGAAACGGATTCAAAAGCAGGATATCCTAACCAACGTACCTATTCTTTTGGGATAGATGTTACATTCTAAGCATTTCTCTTTTACTTAAACCGGATCAAATCATGAAACTGAACTATAAAGGGCTCATATTATGCCTGGCACTGGCGGGTACCTCCTGTGAAAAAGGACTTCAACCAGAAGTGTATAATGCTATCTCCCCGGAAAACTTCTTTAAAACGGAAGGTGATGTGAAAACAGCTGTCACCGGGATCTACTATGAACTGAGAGGCGGTGGCTGGGAAAGATATACGGCCAGCTGGGGTGGCTGGCTTACACAGGGAATAGGCTGCACCGATGAGTGGACCACCAACTGGTCCACAGAACAGCAAACAGATTTTCTATGGCGTGCAGAGACTGATTTCTGCGGACTGTTTTACAAAGCGATGTTACCTGCGGTGACTAAGGCTACGGGCTTAATTGCCCAGGTGGCCGATGCACCGGTAAGTGATGCACTGAAAGCACAATATACCGCAGAGCTGCGGGCTATCAGAGCCTTGATTGCATTTGACTTATATGATCAATACGGGCCTTTACCCATTATTGTAGACCCTAAATATGTGCTGGACCCGACTGCTGCACAGGCTTATAAACCTTCCCGTCCGGATGTGGCCTGGTATGTTAATTTCCTGGAAACAGAACTGAAAGAAGTGGCGGAAGTATTGCCGGTGTATTATGATAATAGCGGCGACTACGGACGTCTTACAAAAGGTGCTGCATTGATGGTGCTGCTAAAACTCTATATGCATGAAAAACAATGGACAAAAGCAGAAGCTACCACCAAAGCTATCATGGATTTGAAGCACTATGAGCTGCAACAGGATTATGCTGCCATCTGGCGCCATGATAACCAGCACAACAAGGAGATCATCTTCTCTGTGTCCAGCGCACCTACCGGCGGTTATGGCAATAATTTCCTGGCAGAAACATTACCTCCGGATTATGTTTCCCGCAATGGTGTATCACTCACCCGCTGGAATGGATACCGTTTGCCCTGGGGTGTTTGGGATACATTTGATGCAAAGGATAAAAGAAGGGAGCGCCTGGTACGTAATTACTGGAATGGATCGGAAGTAATAGACGGCAGAACTGTCAATACGTATCTCAAAGCAGGTGCATTGCCGATGAAGTATCAGGAAAATCCTAATACGGATGGAACCTGGGATGCCAGTGAATATGTGATCTACCGGTATGCAGATGTACTGTTGTGCAGGGCAGAAGCACTGAATGAAACCAAGAGCGGACCTGTAAAGGAAGCAATAGATCTGGTGAATGAGCTGAGAGTCCGTGCTGGTGTGGACCCGATCAAGCTCTCTGATTTTGATCAGACTACTTTCCGCGACAGGATACTGCAGGAAAGACAGTGGGAACTATGCTATGAAGGTGGCCGGCGTCAGGATCTTATCCGGCATGGCAAGCTGATCAGCAATGCCAAAGCACGTGGGAAGATCTTTGCAGAACCTAAACATGTGCTGTATCCTATTCCACAGTCTGCTATTAATGAAAACCCGAATCTAACACAAAACGAAGGCTACTAATGAAAAAGTTATTATATCTCCTGCTCCTCTCCGGTACTACCTTTACTGCGGTACAATGCAGCAAAAGTACCGCCGCTGGCAGCAATGAAAATGAAACAGCTACCGACCTGTTTAATATAAAAGGCAATGAGGTCGTGAATATCACCGCAGATACTACTTCCCTGGTCAGAAATCCTGCCATGGGTTGGGTGATGTATGATGATGCCAATGATCCGGTGGCAAATGCCGCTACTTATTGGGCGGCGCAAAATGATGCCGCGCTGAAATATGCCTCCGTGTTTTATATCCGCTGGAGATGGAACAGTATGGAGCCGGAAGAAGGAAAGTATGCCTGGCTGTATGATGATAATTTCAAAGCGCTGGTAAAAGGTGCCCGTGACCGTGGACTGAAACTGGCTTTTCGCATATACATAGATGGGCAGGATAATAGCGAACCCGGTACGCCGGACTATGTAAAAAAAGCCGGTGCGCAGGGGTATGAGGTAGACAAGCTGGGAGGAGGCAAAAACTGGACACCTTATCTGGATGATCCCGTTTTCCAGGAAAAGTTCTCCACGTTTGTACGCGCTTTTGCCGCAGCGTTTGATAAGCCGGCAGAGGTAGATTATGTAGATGGATACAACCTGGGCTGGTGGGGAGAAGGACACCACCTGGTGTTTAAAGACGAGGCTAAAAAAGCAGAAGTATTTAACTGGATTATCAACCTCTATGGCAGCAGCTTTAAAAAGGTATTGCTGGCCATCACCTTTGGCAGCCAGATAGGCATAGAGCTGGAAAGTAAAGTGGCACTGACCGGCAATAGTTATGTACTGCGCCGCGATGGAGTAGGGAGTACCTGGTTCCTGCAAACAGAAAAAGATATCATTAACCACTGGTTCCCAAAAGTACCTTTCATTGCAGAATCCTGCTACTGGGGATGTAATACACCTGAATGCAAACCCTGGGCCACAGATCCTACCTATGGCAAAGTTTGGACCGGCTGGAAAGACGTATATACGCAAACGTATAATGATGCTATCAGCGCACACGCCAATACACTGGACCTGAGAGAACAGGTGGAAACCAAAGGCTGGACTACCATTGCACCGGAACTGGTGGACGGTTTTGTTCGTAATGGCGGTTATCGCTTTACCGTAACCCAGCTGTCTGTACCCGCTGTTATCAACAACGGTGAGAACTTTAAGATGGGTCATTACTGGAAAAATGCAGGGGTAGGCATGTGCCCTAACAATAACCCCCGCTGGAACTATAAATACAAGGTAGCCTTTGCCCTGATTAATAAAAATGATAACAGCATAGCGGCTGTAATGAAGGATGAGCAGTCCGATCCTTCCACCTGGATAAAAGGAAAAGATGGTAAGTATATACTGGAAACGAAGGTGAACGTACCAGCGGGCAACTATGCCTTAGGGGTGGCGATCATCGATACTACAGATGGTGATAAGCCAGGTATCCGGCTGGCTATAGACAAGGCTAAAAATATACAAGGCTGGACCGTTATAACGGATATAAAGGTAAAGTGAGGATGGTGCAAAATCTGCAATTATTCATCCCTTTTAAATAGATCCTTATGCGTATTTCATTCCTATCACGCAGCGTTGCATATTATTGCAGCGCTGCCAGACGCTGCATGCTTTTGCTGACAGTAGTGCTGACAGGAAAAGCAGTGGCACAAACCTTTCCGGATCTTTCCCTGGATAGCTCACACCGCAGTAATGTGAGTTTTACCAACACCAGCAATGCTTATTGTGAAGTGCCTCCCTGGGTGATCAAAGGCAGCTGGCATCAGTATTTTTTTACTACTGCGTGGACAAAAACATGGGCATCTCCCACATCACTGGCAGAACCTACTACCAGTATTAATTTCAGTACCAGCGGGTATGGTCCTTTCAATGTACTATGTCAGCTCAGCTGGTGGAACGGGTTTCTGTCGCCCGCCAGTCTGCCTGCCGGATATCACTGGCGCAGACAGTATAACGGCATTTTTTCTGTGCATCACTACACGCATAGCACGCAAGGGAGCATTAACCTGGCCTTTACACATGGAGAGAATAAGAATGAGCGGCAATTGGATAACTCCGGTACCGGTCAGTTATATGCCAATACCTTTGATACCAGTTATCCGCCGGTGTTGTCAAATCCTGCTACCTACTCCGGTTATGCACCGGGCAGCGCTACTTACCTGGAATGCTGGCGGGCCTATCACGCCACGGTAAACCTGGCCTGGTTACCCAATACTGCGGCAACAGACTGGGGGAATGGGTACTATTATGATCATGGTCCGTTTGTATGGCCTTACAGTGGTTATTATCATACGGATGGTTCCAAATCTTCTTCCGGGCTGCGGCATCCTACGTCTGTGACAAAAGGGGATTCTATCTATGTATACTATATCGATAGCTCTGTAGATAATATTGCACCAGGCGTGCCGGGTAGTGGCATTAAAGTAGCAAAGGCTCATCTGAATGATGCCATTGATCCGCTCAAATGGTATGTGTATACGGCATCCGGATGGGTGGCCTCCCTGCCATCAGGATTTACCAAAGAAACGATGTTGAATTATGTAAAGGTAAACGGCCCTGCGTCTGCTTCCCTGATCTATGAATGGCAGATGGATCCTGTACGCTTTTCTGTAGCCAAAATAAAAGGAACGGACTATTACCTGGGTGCTAAACTATTTTTGGATTATAGTGTGAGCGGTACCAGTCCGGCAGCGAGGATAGGGCTGTATCTCTCTAAAGATATGGTTACCTGGAGCAGCCGTAAACTACTGGTAGACGATGTGTCTGGCGGATGGGAGGCGTCGGAGCTGCACTATCCCATTTTCCTGAATAAAACCGGCGATAACAATGAGGAGATCGACCTGGATGACTTTTATATCATTGGTTCGCGGAATGGTACGAGTATCGGACGCTTGCATTTGAAGCTCTCCTTCGTTACACCATTGGCCAGAACCCAGCAACCAGCAGTGCCGCAAATAAAACAAACAACGGAAATGCCGGTGGCGTTATCGCTGATGGGTAATCCTTTAAATACGGATGAAGTACACCTGTTGCTCGAAGGAAATACTAAGCCAGCCAGTCGCTTGCTGATAGAAGTATTCGATCTGAAAGGACGGCTTTGTAAATCAAAATGGCAGCCAGCCGGTGGTAAACAGCTGATGATCAAGGTAAACGAGTTGCCGGCAGGAATGTATATCGTTCGGCTGAGGAATGAAAAAGGAACCGTAGTAGCCAACACCGTTAAATTTATTAAATAAGCTGGTAAGTGTAGTATCTACTATGAATGCCATTGACCTGGAATAATAGCGGGTGCCTGTTGATCGTGGGCACCCGCTTTAAAAAAAAGGACCGGCAGCAATGCCAGTCCTTTTTTTATTGTTATTATGTTATTGAAGTTTATACCAATCCCTGGGCAATCATCGCATCGGCTACTTTTACAAAGCCACCGATATTGGCGCCTTTCTCATAATTGATATAGCCATCTTTTTCCTGTCCGTACTTCACGCAGATCCGGTGAATATGTTTCATGATCTGTTGCAGTTTCTGGTCTACTTCTTCGCCACTCCAGGAGAAACGGAGAGAGTTTTGGGACATTTCCAGTCCGGATACTGCCACACCACCGGCATTGGCGGCTTTGCCCGGTGCATATAGTATGCGGGCCTCCCGGAACAATTGTATCGCTTCGGGGGTAGTAGGCATATTAGCGCCTTCTGCCACGCAGATGCAACCATTACTGAGCAATATCCTGGCGTCGTCCGCACTCACTTCATTTTGAGTAGCATTCGGAAAAGCAATGTCACATTTGATCTTCCATGGGCGTTCCCCTTCAAAAAATTCACAGCCATATTGGGTAGCATACTCACGAATGCGGCCCCGGCGTTCATTTTTCAATTCCATGATATAATCCAGCTTCGCACTATCTATTCCCTGGGGATCATATACAAAACCTTCTGAATCAGATACCGTTACTACTTTGGCACCTACTTCTATACACTTTTTGATGGCATATTGTGATACATTACCGGAACCACTGATCGTTACGGTTTTACCTTTCATCGACAGGCCACGTGTTTCGAGCATATCTGCGGCAAAGTACACCACGCCATACCCGGTAGCTTCCGGACGGATCAGGCTGCCTCCCCATTCATTGCCCTTACCGGTTAAAACCCCGGTAAATTCACCCTGGATACGCTTGTACTGGCCAAAGAGAAAACCTATTTCCCGGCCACCCACACCGATATCCCCGGCGGGTACATCGATGTCGGCCCCTACATGCCGGAACAATTCTGTCATAAAGCTTTGGCAGAACTTCATGACCTCATTGTCAGATTTACCTTTAGGGTCAAAGTCAGAACCTCCTTTACCACCACCCATTGGCAAACTGGTAAGGCTGTTCTTAAATACCTGCTCAAAAGCCAGAAACTTGAGGATACTGATGTTTACAGAAGGATGGAAACGTAAACCGCCCTTATATGGTCCGATGGCACTGCTCATTTGTATGCGGTAACCACGATTGATCTCTATTTCTCCTTTGTCATTCAGCCAGGGAACACGGAACATAATGGCGCGCTCAGGCTCCGTCATACGTTCCAGTATTTTTGCTTTTTTATACTTTGGATGTGCTTCAATAAATGGTATCACCGACTCCGCTACTTCTAATACTGCCTGTAAAAACTCCGGTTCATGTTGGTTGCGGGATTTCACCCGGTTCATAAATTCATCTACCAATACATCCATATGTTTAATAAACTTTAAAGTTTTGAGATAATGCTGTAAAAATATACAAACGTTGCTGTTTTTTATAGAAAATATTTAAAAAGGGTGAAAATAATAGTAAGAATAGGGAAATAGCTGTTAGCCATTGCTTTTAGTATTGAACTATTATAATATATTGTAATGAATAGGGGGAGGAGTAGCTGAATGGAAAATTAACTATGGTTGCCAGCATTAAAAATGAGTAGCTGACAACTAAAAACAAAAAAGCCGGATATAATATATCCGGCTCGTAATGAGGTATTAAAAAGCTAGCTTAGTCAATACGTCTAACATTAACGGCATTCATGCCTTTTCTACCTTCCTGCAGTTCGAACTCTACGCGGTCATCTGCCTGAATCTCATGAATAAGACCGTTTACGTGTACGAAAGTTTCTTTATTAGATTCTTCGTGCTTAATGAATCCGAAACCTTTTTCTTCATTAAAGAACTTCACAGTTCCTTTGTATTGTGTTGTCATGTAAAAAAAATATTGTAAAAAAATAAGTACCAAAGGTAGGGGGAAAAATCTCCCTAAACAAATAAAAATACAACTTCTATGTTAAATAAATGCCAACAAACTGTTTATTGTTAACTGATATATTGATAAAGAATTATGTATAAAGCACTCGTAAGAAAGGGAGGCTTATGTGCTGCATAATGCATATCTTTGTTGCTTATGACACGCACGCAGTTTACATACCGCACTATCGCTGCCGCAATAATAGTGGCTTAGGCAAGCAATGCCGCACGTCCTTTGTGTTAGGCTGCCTTGCCATGCCTTCTCCGCACTTTAATACTATTTAATTTTTATTCATGCAGACATATGCATGGGCTAAAGTATTGCCTATGATATGTCCGGTAAATAATACAGCGATGTCATTGCTACTACAATATGGCTGGAATACAGCCTTTGAAAATAATTACGCAAACCATAAAAATAATGGACTGGACGTGGGCCGTGTGCTGACGATTAACGGATATCTCTATACATTGATCGGTGAAGCCGGTATAATCACAGCAGAACTGTCTGGTACACTGCTTAATGGAAAAGAATCGGGGGATTTACCTAAAGTGGGCGACTGGGTAGTTTTTAAAGCTTATGAAGAGCAGGGGTATGTGATTGAGGTATTGCCACGCCTGAATGAACTGAGCCGGAAAATGCCCGGCAAAGGTATGGACAAACAGGTGATAGCTGCGAATGTTGATGCGGCATTGCTCTTACAGGGACTGGACCGTGATTTTAATCTCATGCGGATACAGCGCTATCTGTATCAGGTAGCCAATAATGGTATAGGGGCGATAGTGGTCCTGAATAAAAAAGACCTCGTGGAAAATCCGCAATATTATCAGCGGGAGGTGGCCTCATTGGGGTACCAGTGTCCTGTGGTCCTGACCAGTGCCCTTGATAATGAGGGGGTAGCTGAGCTGGCTTCGCAACACCTGGAAGCTGGTAAAACCTATGCCTTGCTGGGTACTTCCGGCGCGGGCAAGAGTACCCTGATGAACGCCTTGTGGGGAGGTATTCTGCAAAAAGAAGGTGCGGTAAGTATGGCCAACAGCAAAGGCAAACATACCACTACCTACAGGAGCCTGGTACTGATACCCAATGGTTGTATGGTAATTGATTCGCCGGGGATGAGGGAATTCGGGATCACGATAGCCACGGAAGAGATGGAAGGTACTTTCCACCCTCAGATAGCAGCACTGGCTGCCCACTGTAAGTTTGGCGATTGTACCCATCACCAGGAACCTGGTTGTGCGGTAATGGCTGCAATGGAGGAAGGCACCTTGCCGGAAGTAGTATATCAGAGTTACCTGAAACTGTACAGAGAGCAGCAACGGTATGGTACCCATGCGGCGGATAGAAAGCGGGTAGAGCGGCAGTTTGGCCGGATTACCCGGCAAGCCAAAGACTTCCGGCAAAAAAGAAAGTATTAAAAAGGGAAGCTGCTTGCTATGGTATGCTTAATAGCGTTTGTCAGAATGGGCGTGCTGCTCAGCACCCGTATAAAAGTAAAAGGGCTGGCTGAAAAGTAACAGGTATATGTTACTTTCCAGTCAGCCCTTGCTGTGAGGTTATCTTACTTCAAATGCAGGCTGTGCGGGTGCTTGGTAGCCTTTGCTTTTCAGCAGGGCCTTTATTTCGGTGATAGCACGGGTAAGCTGTGGATCGATTCCTCTGGCCATATCTCCCAGATTTTCGTCTACCAGGATATCCGGATCTACGCCATGTCCTTCACGGAACCAGGTACCATCCGGATTGTACATGCGGAAGGTGGGTACGGTAATACTGCCACCATCTATCAGGGGAGGTACGCCGCTGATACCAATCAGGCCACCCCAGGTGCGGGTACCGATCAATGGCCCCAGGCCTGCCTTGCGGAAATAATCCGGGAAGGCATCGCCACCGGATCCACTCCAGCCATTGATCAGCATCACCTTCGGCCCAAAGTGCGCTACTGAAGGGCCGGGGGTAGGTGTGCCGTCACGGGTAGCCCAATAAGCCAATGGTTTACGGTTAAGCAGTTCAATAAACCGGTCGGGTATCTGTCCGCCATTATTAAAACGTTCATCTATCACTAACCCTGCCTTATCCCATTGTGCATTGAACTGGCGGATCAGCTCATCCTGTCCGTCAATACCGGTACTGGGTACAAAAATATAGCCTAC
Organism: Chitinophaga sp. H8; assembly: GCF_040567655.1. Taxonomy (NCBI): domain Bacteria; kingdom Pseudomonadati; phylum Bacteroidota; class Chitinophagia; order Chitinophagales; family Chitinophagaceae; genus Chitinophaga; species Chitinophaga defluvii. Next base: position 1,836,603 of record NZ_JBEXAC010000001.1, read on the forward strand.
CTGGTTGTCGGTAGCAGCTGCTACCTGCTTACGGTTGCTCTCTATCCAGGCCAGGTGCCGCAGGCGGTAATCATTTTTCAGGGTTTTTACCACTGCCGTCTTCGCACCTTCCAGAGAAGGCCGGGTGTTATAGGTGAGTTCTACCGTTTTCTCTGCCAGGGCCTGGAAGGCGGCAAATGGTTCTTGTGCTGTGGTAATGGGAATACCATTCACAGCCAGAACATAATCTCCTTCCTTAATCTTTACACCGGGCTCATCCAAAGGAGAGCGGGCTTCTGCATCCCAGCTGGCACCACGGATGATACGTTTGATCTTGTAATACTGACCATCAGCTTCCCAGTCTACTCCCAGGTAGCCTACGTTTTCCTGCTTTGCCGACTCCAGGTCACCACCACCGTTGTAAGTATGGGAGGCATTCATTTCACCCAGCAATTCATTGATCACAAAATTCACCTCTTCACGGGTACGTGCACCTTCCAGCAGATGCAGGTACTTTTCTTTTACTTCGTTCCAGTTCACCCCATGCATATGCGGGTCATAGAAGAAGTCGCGCTCCATACGCCAGGTGTCGATAAACAGCTGTTTCCATTCCTTCATGGGATCTACCACCATTTCCATATCATTTAGCGGAAGGGGTTTCTCCATCTTCTGATTTTCTCCCACATCAATAATACCAATGCGATTGCCCAGGATGAGGAGTTTATTTCCATCGGCAGAAAGTTCATATTGTCCCAGGTCTTTGAAGATGGTTTTTTCTTCCCGCTTATCTATGTCGTAATATTTGAGGGTGGCCTGCGCTTCATTTTCACCGGTGTTAGGATACTGCATATACAGGATCTTTCCTTTCACTGCGCCCAGCCGGGAATAATTGCCACCAGATACAGGTAACAGGAACAACCGGGCTTCCATATTATCCAGATCGATGGCTGTGTTGGTGGGCTGGGGCGAAGCCGCTGGGGCATCTTTCTTATCTTTTTTACTTTTTGTGCTTTTCTCTTTTGGGGTATCTGCTGCAGATGGTTCAGTTCCTTTAATACTTACTGTATCATTTTTGGTGGTGAGCAATGGGGGAGTATCCTTCTTTAGGCTAATGGCACCGATCAGGGTGCTGTTAGCATAAATGAAGGTATTGTCAATACTGCTGTAAGATGGTTTAAAGGCCTGGCTGGTCAGTACGTAAAGGTATTTGCCTTCTGTATCAAATACAGGGCGGGAACAGTCGTAGAAGCCGCTGGTAACCTGATGACGCTGGTTGGCTTTGGTGTCAAAAAGATATACTGCTTCATGCCCGTTGTCAACATCACGGCTATACGCGATCCATTTACTATCCGGCGACCAGCTTACGGTAAATCCTTCCAGGGCACCATGTAAGTAATGCAGGGCCTTGTCTACGGCGGTGGTTTTGCCGGTGCTGATATCTACTACCCATATCTTCATGGCCTGGTCTATAAATGCAATCTTTTTACTGTCTGGCGACCAGAAAGGCTGGTACCTGTAACCAGGTCCGTAAGATGTAATTTTCCTGGCTTCATTTTCTTTGCCTGCAGGGGCCACCCATAGTTCATATTCGCCTGACTGGTCACTCCAGTAAGCAATTTGTTTACCATCCGGCGACCAGGAAGGGGAACGCTCTGCTACACCGCTGGTGCGGGTAAGGTTTTTTACAAACCCATCTTCTGCAGGAAGCGAAAAAATATCCCCCCTGGCACCTATCAGGGCACGCTTGCCATCCGGGCTGATCGCTGCGGTCTGGACATACCTGGAGGTACGTACGGTACGTGGCTTTAAAGTGGCCAGATCGGCATTTACATTGATCTTTACTTCTCTGGATTGTTGAGTGGAGAGCGACAGCAGGTACATTTTTCCTCCGGCTTCATACACTATTTCCGCAGGTCCCAGGGAAGGGAAATGGATATCGTAATCTTTATAATTGGTAAGCTGTTCAAATGATTTATCCGTAGTGTTATACCGCCACAGGTTCATCCGCTTTTCTGTACCCCGGTCGGACAGGAAGTAGATGAAGTTGTCGTGCCACATCGGGAATTCATCACCGGCTTCACTTTTGACAGAGATGTTTTCCGATACCTGTTTGTCAAAATCAAATACATGGATATCTGCTTTCATACCTCCCCGGTATCTTTTCCAGTTACGGAAGCTTTGGGTGCGGGTAACTACGGCTATCTTTTTCCCATCAGGAGAGTAAGAACCGAACTCTGCATAGGCCAATGGTAGTTTAGTGGCAGGACCACCCGTGGCGGCAATGGTATAGAACTGGTTAAAGCGCTCCTTGGTACTTTCCCTGCGGGAAGCAAACAGTATTCGCTTTCCGTCTGGTGTCCAGTCGGTTACCCAGTCGATATAATCATGCTGTGTAAGCCGCAGTGGTACTCCACCAGTTACGGGCAGCACATACACGTCATTATTGCCATCATAATTGGCGGTAAAGGCCAGCGTTTTACCATCCGGTGAAAACTTAGGGAGGATTTCCACACCGGGGGGAGAAATTAATTTAGTGGCAGTGCCTCCTTCTTTAGGAACAATCCAGATGTCATTGGCATAAGAAAAAGCAATCTGTGATTGGGATACATCCGGAAACCGGAAAAGGCCCGCGTCTATCTGGGCCATTGCCTGTCCGCCCGCCATACATGCGATCAGCGCCAGGGTTGTTGTCTTTGTCATAAGCAGTTTAGATTTACCAGGTAATAGCTGGGGGTGTACGTATATTAGCTACGGTACAACCTACTAAATCTAGGAAAAAAACTGCTTCCAAAAAAGACGCTTCCGGAAGTGATAAGTTGGGCAAGCCCGGTTATTGATAAATGCGTTCTATTACCGCTGCAAATTTTTCCAGTACTACTTTTCTTTTCAGACTGAGTTTAGGTGTCATCTCATCGGTGGCTACGCTCCATTCTGCCGGCAGGAGTTCAAATTTTTTCACCTGTGATATATGATTGAATTCCTTGTTAAAGGTTTCTACCTCATCGGTATATAACTGGATTACGGCTGGATGACGGAGTAATGCTTCGCGGGAAGTGTCTGTAATTCCCTGCCGCTGCGCCCAGTCTTCCAGATTGGAAAAGGAAGGTACGATCAGCGCAGATACAAATTTCCTGTCGGCGCCTACTACCATTACCTGTTCTATGAGCATGGATTCCTTGAGCTTGTTTTCTACCGGGAGTGGCGCCACATACTTTCCGCCGCTGGTTTTAAACATTTCTTTTTTGCGGTCGGTGATCTTGAGATATTTATTATCTACGATCATCCCGATATCCCCGGTATAATACCAGCCATCGATGATAGACTCGGCGGTAAAGTCGGGTCGTTTATAATACCCCATCATCACATGAGGCCCTTTGGTGAGTATTTCCCCATCTTCCGCAATTTTAGTTTCCACGCCATTGATCATAGGGCCTACTGTGCCAAACATACGTTCTTTTACCTCGTACCGGTTTACACTGATAACCGGAGAGGTTTCTGTAAGTCCATACCCTTCCATGATAGGTATCCCCGCGGCAGTAAAGATGCGGATAAGACGCACCTGACAGGCAGCACCTCCGCTCACAATACATTTCAGGTTATTACCCAGTGCTTCCCGCCATTTGCGGAAGATGAGCTTATCGGCCAGCTTCATTTGCAGGTTGTACAACATCCCCTGGTCCTTGTTGATCTCAAACCGGGTAGCCAGATCATGTGCCCAGAAAAAGAGTTTCCTTTTTATGCCGGTGAGTGCAGCTCCTTTCAGCATGATTTTATCATATACCTTTTCCAGCAACCGGGGGACAGTGGTAAACATACTTGGCTGTACTTCTCTCAGATTGTCTGCTATGGTATCCAGGCTTTCTGCATAGTAAATAGCGATGCCTTTGAATAAATAGAGATAGGTCACCATCCGCTCAAAAACATGGTTCAGCGGCAGAAAACTAAGTGCTTTCATGTTTTCTCCGGGAGGAAAACAAGGTATAGAGGCCATAACATTGCTAAGGATATTATTGTGCGACAACATCACGCCTTTAGGCACCCCCGTAGTACCGGAGGTGTAAATAATAGTGGCCAGGTCTTCATTCCGGATCGTTGCGGCAATATTCCGCATGGCGTCAATACCGGCTTCATCTGCCAGTGCACCTATTTCTTTCCAGTGCTTTACGCCTGGTACATATTCAAAAGTATAAATGTCCTGCAGACTGGGTACCCGTTCTTTTACACTCAGCACCTTAAAATAGAGATCCTGATCGTTTACAAATACCAGTTTCACTTTAGCATCATTCAGGATAAACTCCAGCTCGGCTGCATTAATGGTAGGATATACCGGCGTTAGTACAGCGCCTGTTTGCTGTACGGCCAGATCCAGCATTACCCATTCCGGCCGGTTTTTGCTGAGCACAGCTATCTTGTCCCGGTTTTCAATCGTCATATCCTGCCCACTGATGCCTGATTTTAGCAAGCCGGCGCTGAGCCGGTCCGTAATGTCTTTTACTTCCTGTGTACTATATGTTTTCCAGGTGCCGTTTTCCTTAGCGGCCAGCATATCAGGCAAAGGAGATCTTTGCAGATGATAGTCAATACAGTCAAACAGTCGTTGGGGATTGTTCATCATAATCGTGGTTTGTGGTTGATAATTATAAATTCCTGCATAAATACCGGTTGCCAGCCGGGGCTGATTACACGATTACCAATGTATGGGCCCTAAAAGGCATATAGGGATACGCGTTTTTACCAATATAGTATTTATTATGGCAAAAACATAGCGAAATCTCCGGGGGTACAGATTAAATATAAAACCGGTTCAGAGAAGGTAAAATTCCCCTACCGCTGAAGAAATATACTATATTAGGGGCAAAACCAACCATCATGAAAAGATTGTTTAACTGGGCCTCACTATGCCTGCTGTTCTTCTTTACCGCTACCCATGCCCAGCAAGCAGTAAAGCCTGCCAGTGAAGTATTGAAAGAAGCTTGCCGCCAGGCAGGCAAAGAAAAGAAAAATGTGATCATTATATTTCATGCCTCCTGGTGCCACTGGTGTCATGAAATGGATGCCCGCATGAACCAAAAGGAGTGTAAACCACTGTTTGATAAAAGCTATGTGGTGCGTCACCTCGTGGTGCAGGAAGCTGATGATAAAAAGCATCTGGAAAATCCTGGCGCAGCGGAGATGATGAAACAGTTCAATGGGGACAGACAAGGGATACCCTACTGGCTCGTGTTTGATAAGAACGGTAAATTGTTGGCCGATTCACAGGAAAGGCCGGAAGGGGCCAGCCTTAGTGAAAAGGGGAGTAACATCGGTTGCCCGGGCACTCCACAGGAGATTGCATACTTTACCAAAGTGTTAAAACAAACTTCTGCTTTGAATGATACAGAACTGGCGTTGATAGGCCGCCTGTTTGCCAACAAACAATAGGCAGACAGATACCTGAAGCCTTTAGAGGAATGTTCCACCGGAGGCTTCAATACGTTGTGCAGTTACCCACCTGGCCTGCTCACTGCACAGGAATGCTACCACACCGCCAATATCGTCCGGAGTGCCTACTCTGCCCAGTGCAGTCTGAGAGGCCAGGTATCCTTTCATTTGTGTATTGGTTTCAAACGCATGACGTGTAAAATCAGTTTCAATAGGGCCGGGCGCTACTACATTGGCTGTAATGTTCCTGTTGCCCAATTCTTTAGCCAGGTAGCGGGTAAAGTTTTCAATAGCCCCTTTCATGGAAGCATAAGCAGCGTATCCGGGAATGACGAACCTGGCCAACCCTGTAGAGAAATTAACAATACGGCCACCATCCGCCAATAGGGGCAGCATCTTTTGTGTGAGGAAATACACTCCTTTAAAATGAACATTGAAGAGCTGGTCAAAGGCTGTTTCTGTAGTATCCGGAATGCGGGAAGAAGCGTCAATGCCGGCATTATTGATCAGGAAGTCAACCTGGGAGGTATGCCACCTGGAGGAGAGTTCTGTGCTTAATGCTTCAATAAAAGCAGGGAAAGATGAGATATTGGCGGTATCGAGTTGCAGGGCAAAAGCCTGTTGACCCAGTTGCTCAATTTCGTTCACTACTTTTTGTGCCTCTTCCTGGCGGGTATGGTAGGTAAGCACTACCTGGTGCCCATTCCGGGCGAGCTGCAGTGCGGTATTTTTGCCGAGGCCACGGCTGCCGCCGGTGATTAACGCAATTTTACTGTTGTTGTCCATCATATATTTTTTTAATGATGGCACAAAGTTGGGACGAAAGAGGGGAGGAATGATGGTGACTGTTTCAGATTAAATGGTGACTGTTTCAGTTTTTTTCCTGTTTTGGAGGGCAAGCACCTGTTCCCGGTATTGTTTGGGGGTAATACCCTCAAAGCGTTTAAAGAATTTGGTAAAATTGGAAGGGTCAAAGGTGAGCAGGGAGGCAATGGCGGCGATAGGAGTATGGGGTTGTTGCAGCATATCCCGGCAAATATGCATGATCTTGTCTTCAAAGAAAAAACAAGGGGATTTGCCGGTAGTAAGTTTGATCGTATTGCTGAGGTGAGTAGGGTGAATGTGCATGATTCGGGCCAGATCACGGATCTCATACATATCGGTGGTGCGCCCGTTTACAATATCATCCAGATGCTTTTCTACTTCCTGCAAAAAAACAGTGGTGATTTCATGCTGCCGAGCCAGTATCTTCTTCGGTAGTTTTATCTCTTTCATGACAGGCAAAGTTACCGAATTTAGCACTATTAGCCTGAATGATGTAAATTACATCTATTAACTACCGGACGCACACCATATGAAATATTACACCATAGCGCCTCCTCCCATGCTGGCAAAATATGTACGGTACTATTGGGTGCTGGAAGCTGGGGTGGCTCCTGGTACGGAATATATTCACCGTACTATGGCAGACGGATCTGCAGAGATGATATTTCATTATAAAGGCATGTTTGACGAACTGGATGTAGATAGCCAGGATAGTTATGCACCTGCCCAATTGCATGCGCAAACCCGGCATTTCAGAAGGTTTATTGTAGGGGAGAGCTTCGGTATTTTTGGGGTATACCTTTACCCCTTTGCCATACCTGCTTTTTTTTCTATGCCTTCGTCTGTGGTAAGCAATCATCTTCCCGGACTGGATGACCTCCTGGGGGCTTCTGGAAAGATACTGGAAGAAAAAATGATGCTGGCAAAAGATAACCGGCAACGGGTGGCGCTTATTTCCGATTTCCTGCTGCAGCAACTAAGAAAAAAGTCGCCCCACTATACTGCGATGCATGCAGCGGTGCAGGGGGTGATAGCTATTAAAGGCATGGTAAATGTACAGCGGCTGGCCAGTAGCTATTGTCTGTCACCCCGCCAGTTTGAACGGAAGTTTAAAGAACTTTCCGGCTTTAGTCCCAAAACATATGCACGCATTATCCGCTTCCAGGCAGCACTGATGGAATATGACCATAAACATAAATCCCTGACGGATATTGCCTACGAATGCGGCTATTATGACCAGTCACATTTTATCCATGACTTCCGCGAATTTTCCGGGTATCACCCCAAACAATATTTTTCCGGAGCGGCAGAAGGAGTAGCATACAGGGATGTATAAATGCCACAGGGATTAGTTAATTTTGCATTCATAACGGCACTGCCGGAAACCAATCTGCTTTTAGTAACGATATTTGAAAATGAGCAAAGGCATTACAAATACCTCAGGCAATTTTACCTTTTATGAACGTTTTGTGTCGCCTGACGAACTATATTCCCCTGATCTGATAGAGGAAAATGAAGTTATTCCATTACCCTATGGTAATCTGGAAATTAAATCCTGGTATTTCGATGGGCTGCGGATATCTATGCGTAAACAACGCTACAATGATTACTACCTGTTTGAAAAGATCAATACACAGGATGTGGTGTATATGCAGTTTAACCTGAAAGGAAGGAGTACGATTTATCAATTGGGAAATGAGTATGATGTAAAACCTCATCTGCATAATATTGTTTACTCCAAAGGGAATAATAACACTTTCCGTAATGGTGCCCTGGAATCGGTAATTTTTGAAATACAGTTTGCTCCGCCGGTTTTTCTGAAGATTATCCAGGATAGTAATGAGGTGCTGAAACGTTTTGCAGATAAGATGCTGGAAGGAAAACCGGTGGTACTGGCGCCGCAATCCCTGGAAGTTACACCAGACCTGGAGCAGGCAATACAGGCCATCATTAACTGCCGCTTTTCGGGAGGACTCAAAAAAATGTACCTGTTGTCCAAAAGTATTGAGATCCTCGTACTACAGGCAGAAGCCTACAACCGCTCGCTGGAAATAAGGGCGGCTAAAGGATTGAACAGTACAGCAAAAGAAAAGGTGCTGCATGCGCGGGAATATCTCATAGAGAATGTAGAAACACCTCCCAGTCTGTCCGAGCTGTCCAGAATTGTGGGGATTAACGAATACAATCTGAAGAAAGGGTTTAAAGAAGTATTTAACACTACTGTATTTGGGTATTTATCAGATTACCGGCTGGACACTGCCCGCCAGCAATTGCTGGATACTGAAAAGACGGTGAGCGAAATAGCTTATGAACTGGGGTATTCCTCTCCCCAGCATTTCAGCAGTGCCTTCCGCAAGAAATTTGGGCGCTCCCCACGGGATGCAAAAAAATAACGGAACTTATACGTTTTACTCCCGATTATATACGTTGGTCATTGATGGCCCACCTATCTTTGTTTCATAAAACCGCATCTGTCAACATAAAAAAAGTATGATGAAAAATACACTGACTGTAGAGGAAACAATTACGATCAATGCCACTCCTGCAAAGGTTTGGGAAGTACTTACCTCACCTGAATACACCAAACAGTATATGGTGGGCTGTGCAGCGGAGTCCGACTGGAAAGCAGGCAGTCCGCTGCTCTGGAAGCTGGAACATGAAGGAAAGGAGATCGTATGTGTAAAAGGGGATATCGTACAGAGCGATCCCGCAAAATACCTGGAATATACAGTAATAGCCCCCGGTATGGAAGGGGTGCCGGATATTCCGGCCAACTACCTTACCGTAAAATATACATTGACGCCGGAGAACGGGCAAACAGTACTGTCCGTATGGCAGGGGGACTTTGCAAAAGTAGCTATGGGAGATGTTCGTTACCAGCATACAGTAAGTGATGGTGGCTGGATGGATACGCTTACCAAGATAAAAGTTGCCGCAGAAAATTAGTCGTCTTTTATTATTAGGGAGGGACTCCCGTCAGATCAAATTTAGTTTCAGCTACCGCTTTTGGGAATGCCTGGTTAAAAACAAACAGTCACCGCAGTTTCGGCCTGGAAGATGAATCACATCGGGTAAAATAAGATGGGATAAAGTCTTTGGTTAATTTGAAAATTAGTAGTACTTTTTGTTCGTCAACCAAAAGCCAGTTTATGAATGCTGCCGGATTATCCGGATCGCCCCAGGCTCCTCACTTACATGCAGCTTCCTCACAGGAAGAGCTATGGCAACGGTTCCGTCATGGAAGCAGGGATGCATTAGCTGCTATTTATTGGAGTAATATTGATGATCTGTATAATTATGGACTGCACTTTTGTGGGGATAAGGAAAGGGTAAAGGATTGTCTGCAGGACCTTTTCCAGGATCTGTGGCAAAGCCGGGAGCACCTTTGCGAAACGCTGCAGAATATCAGGTATTACCTGTTGAGCTGCCTGCGCCGCAAGCTATTACGGGCATTGCAGAAAGAACGTCGCTGGCGCAAAGAGTCTGATACTATTCCCTTTGAATTTGAGCTGACTCCGCCACATGAATACACCATTATTCAGGATGAGGCACGTAAAGAACAATGGCAGCAACTGCACCTGGCATTGTCAAAGCTATCACGCCGGCAACGGGAAGCTATATATCTCCGTTTTTTTCAAAATCTCTCTTACCAACAGGTGGCAGATATAATGTCTATGAGAGTAGATTCTGTATATAATATTATCTCCAAAGCTATTGGGGAGATGAAAAAGACATTAACCCTTCCACTTATCCTACTGTTGCTGCAACGCTAATACCCCTACAGTAGCGGATTCCCAATTTATTTAAAAAAAAAGTTCCCAAAAAATGATGAGGTTTTGTCCCAAAGTGGCTCTATACTAAAAAGGTCACATTTGAAAGCCAGGGACTACCAGTTATATACTGCGCGGGATTTTGCCCTCGATGAGGACTTTCAGGAATGGGTGTTACAGCCGGATATCAAAAATACGTATGTATGGGAATCCTGGCTGCGGGCAAATCCTGATAAGCAACCATTGATAGCAGAGGCTACCAGGTTGGTGAAGGCTATCGGGTTCAGGCAATACAAAATATCTGACCATGATAAAACACAGCTGTGGGATAGTATCTGGGAAAATATGGGGGAGGACCATGAAGCGGCAGAGTTACCTGTTCCCATACGCAGGAGTATATGGACGCATGCCTGGAAATACGCTGCAGCGCTGGTGCTCGGACTGATATTAACCGGTGTATGGCTGGCAGAAAAACGATTCGGCTTTGAAGCAGTGACCTTTAGTGCAAGTACCAACCTGGGAGAAGTAAAACAGATATGGCTGCCGGATAGCTCATCTGTTGTTTTAAATGCAGGCTCCAGCATTGTATACGCAGAGAAAAACGCACAGATCAGGGAAGTATGGCTGGAAGGGGAAGCCTATTTTCACGTAAAGCATACCCGTCATGCACAAAAATTTGTAGTACATACGAATGAACACCTTGCAGTAGAAGTATTGGGCACCCGCTTTAATGTCAATAACTTTGGCAACAACGTGGCGGTGGTATTACAGGAGGGGCAGATAAAGCTGAGCATAACGGAAACAGACCTTCGTAATAAAACACAGCTATACCTGAAACCCGGAGAAATGGTTAACTACAGTAAGGTGGACGGAGATTATAACAAAAATAACATCACGGTAGATACCTATGTTGCGTGGATTTCCAAAAGGATCAGCATGGACAACTATACATTGGCAGACGCAGGCGTGTTTATGCAGCAGGTATTTGGAAAGCGGCTGGTCGTAAAGGACTCTGTGATGTTGAACTACAAGGTTTCTGGATCGATGCCTATTATATATAATGCGGATACCATGCTTATGCAATTTGAAAAAGTATTCAGGGTACAGTTCAGGCAGCAGGGAAATGAGTTCTGGGTAAAAAACAAAAGAACAGATCAGCCTTAAATAAGATTTCAACCAAATAGCAGCACGGAAATTTCAAGCAGATAACAAAATAAGGATTGTAGCAAAATAAGTAACACAGGTATGTAACATGCCCTGTGAACAGAGAAGATATGTAATTCCATTCCCATAACAATTAAAACCCTTTGCACATGAAAACACGTTTACGTGTGCTGCTGATGCAGGCATTGGCATTATCCTTACTTGGAGCTCCATTGGTTGCCCAGGACCTGGCCACCAATAATAACCGGAGTAATGCGCCAGCCTCCAACAGCCAGATAGAAGAAATGTCCCTCAAACGCGCACTGCAGCAAACCGAATCCAGATTTAGTGTTTCTATAGCTTATAAAAGCGAACTGATAAAAAATAAAAAGGTACGTATTGACCTCAGTATCTGTCAAACGCCGGAAGATGCGCTGCATAAAGCCCTGGGGCAATTTGACCTGTCGTTTGAAAAAGTAAGGGAACATTTTTATCTCATCACGGAAAAGAAACGGGCAGAGGCTGTTCCTGCTCATCTGCTGAGTGGTGTACAGCGTACCTTGCGCGGTAAAGTAACAGATAAAAGTGGTAACGGCCTGGTGGGCGTTACCCTTAAAATAAAAGGAACCAACACCGGCACCGTCAGTACGGGTGATGGTACTTTCTCACTCTCCATTGCAGGTACCGGCAATGAAGTATTGGAAGCCTCCTATATTGGATATGCCACACAGGAAATACCGGTAGGCAATCAACAGGTGATCAATATCACCCTATTGGAAGGCAATAGTGTGCTGAATGAAGTGATTGTCACTGGTTATACCTCTCAGCGCAGAAAAGACCTCACTGGTGCAATCAGTGTGGTACGGTTGGATGATATGACCAAACAACCGAGTGGCCTGGTAGTAAACCAATTACAGGGACAGGCATCCGGTGTTACGATTATCGGATCCGGACAGCCAGGGGAAGAACCGCTGGTACATATCCGTGGGGTCAATACTTTTGGTACCAACACCCCATTATATGTAGTGGATGGAGTACCTACGCAAAGTATCAATGACCTGAACCCGAATGATATTGCCTCATTACAGGTGCTTAAAGATGCGGGTGCAGCCTCTATTTATGGCTCCCGTGCTTCTAATGGGGTGATTATCATTACCACCAAAAAAGGCAGTGGTAAAGTAACCGTACAGTATGATGCCTACTATGGCCGTCAATACCCTAAAGGTGGGAATGTATGGAACACCCTCAACCCGCAGGAAATGGCCAATCTGAAATGGATGACCCTGCGGAATTCCAATGAAGAGCTGGCAGATACGCTCTATGGCAGAGGGGCACAGCCTGTATTGCCGGATTACCTGAATCCCGTAGGATTAAAAGAAGGTGATCCCCGCACTAATCCGGACCTGTATTATATTAATCCGGATTATACTTCTGCAGATGATTATAACAACTTCTACCGTATTACGAGAGCAAATAAAGCAGGTACAGACTGGTATCATGAAATATTCCGGCCGGCTCCGATTACCAGTCACAATATATCTGTAAGCGGTGGCGGTGATAAAGGCAACTACCTGTTTTCTTTCAATTATTTTAATCAGCAGGGCACACTGATGAATACCTATCTGAAAAGATATACCATCCGCTCCAACAGCCAGTTTAATATCAGCAAAGGTATCCGCATTGGCCAGAACCTGGCCGTGTCAGTTACTGATAATCCTACCATCAGCCCGTTGAGTGCAGATAATGCTATTGGCATGGCTTTCCGGGAGCAACCTATTATTCCGGTATATGACATCAAAGGGAATTTTGCGGGCACTTCCACCATTGGTTTAGGAGATGGCGCCAATCCGGTAGCTACACAATACCGTACCCGCAATGACAGGGGGCAGGCAAATCGTGTGCTGGGCAATGTATATGCAGATGTTGACTTCCTGGATTATTTTACCCTGCATTCCAGTTTTGGTGGAGAAATATACTCCAACTGGAACCATACTTTTACTTACCCACAGTATGAGAATAAGGAAAACAGTTCTGTAAACTCTTACAATGAAACGAACAATAACGGATATAACTGGACCTGGACGAACACCCTTACCTTCCACAAGATATTTGCGAATGCCCACGACCTGAAGGTACTGGTAGGGACAGAGGCATATGATGAACGCACCAGGACACAGGGAGGTACCACCCTGGACTATTTTTCCTTTGATCCGATTTTTGTAGATAATGGCACGGGCTCCGGTGGACAAACCATTACTGCTACCAGAACATCCGAAGGCCTGGCTTCGCTGATAGGCCGCGTGGACTATGCCTTCCGCGAAAAGTACCTGTTAAGTGCTACCATTCGCCGGGATGGATCCTCCAAATTTGGCCCTAACAGCCGTTATGGTTGGTTCCCTGCATTCAGCGCTGCCTGGCGCGTTTCTCAGGAACCATTCATGAAAAATGTGTCCTGGATCAATGATCTGAAACTGCGTGGTGGCTGGGGAATCATGGGTAATCAACTGAATCTTAGTGCAGGTAATGCGTTCTCCCTTTTTGGTGGAAATAAGAATACCTCCTTTTATGACCTGAGAGGCACTAACAATAGTATACTGCAGGGATTCCAGCAGTTCCAGATCGCTAACCCTGATGCCAGGTGGGAAAAGGATATTAATGCCAACATTGGTATTGATGCCAGTTTATTTGGCGGAAAACTGGATATAGCTGCCGACTATTATGAAAAGAATATTACCGATCTGCTTTACAATCCTGAATTGCCAGGTTCTTATGGAACCGCACCGCCACCATTTGTAAATGTGGCTAACATGAAGAATAACGGGATAGACATCACGGTAGGCTCACATACCAATATTACCAGGGATCTGAAACTGGATGCAACACTTACTTTTACTACTTATAAGAACAGGATTGTTAAACTGGCTGATGGCGTGGATTACTTTGAAGAAGACGGTCGCCGGCTGGAAGGCAGCAAAATTATACGTAATGCTGCCGGCCATCCTGTATCCTCTTTTTATGGTTACCAGGTAATTGGTTTCTGGAATGATGAGGCCGAAATAGAGGCCGCTAATAAAGAAGCTCAGGAGGCTACCAAAAATCCTGATGCAGAATACCAGACAGAGGCAGGTGTAGGACGTTTCCGCTATGCAGATATTAATCACGACGGGCAGATCAATGGTGATGACCGTACTTTTCTGGGAAATCCCAATCCTAAGATCTCTTATGGCATCAACCTGGGATTTACCTATAAGAACTTTGACTTCAGCATTTTTCTCTATGGGGTACATGGTAACCAGATATGGAATAATATCCGGTGGTGGATGGACTTCCCCGGGCCTTTTGAAGGGGCAAAGAGTAAAACAGCTTTGTACGATTCCTGGCTGCCTGACCGCAAAAATGCAAGGGCTCCTATTCAGGAAAGCGCCAGTACTTTCAGTACTAACAATGTTCCCAATTCTTACTTTGTTGAAAATGGTGCTTACCTGAGAGCGAAGAATATCCAATTGGGATACACTTTCCCGAAGAATATGCTCAGCAGGATAAGAGTAGAAAGGCTGCGTATTTATGTGCAGGCAGCCAACCTGTTTACCATTACCAAATATACAGGCATGGATCCTGAAATTGGTGGTAGCGGCGTCACTGATTATGGTATTGATGATGGTGCTTATCCCAGCCAGCGCCAGTTCCTGGCAGGTATCAATCTGAGCTTCTGATCATCATTTGTAAACATTAAAAAAGTCTGCGATGAAAACAACGCGTAAAAATATATTCATGTTTGGGATGATAGCTATCTGCCTGTTGTCCAACTCCTGTAGTAAAAGCTTTCTGGAACGTACTCCGCCAGGTGCACTGGATGAAGCTTTGCTGGCTAATAAAAAAGGTATTGGCGTATTATTAATTGGTGTGTATGGTGCATTGGATGGCCAGGACTATGTAGATGGGGATATGGTAAATCTGGCTGGTGGTAGTGGTTACGCCGTATCTCCGGATAACTGGATTTATGGTAGTGTATGTGGTGGAGATGCACATAAGGGCAGTGATGCAGGAGATTCTCCGGCAACACTGGCCATCGCCCGTTTTTCCACTGATGCCAACAATGGTTATTTCAGTGATAAATGGCGGGTTAACTATGAAGGGATTGCCCGTGCCAATACAGTGCTTCGTGTATTGGAGAAAGTAAAGGATATGACAGATGATGAAAAGAAAGAAGCCGCGGCGGAAGCGCGTTTCCTGCGTGGCCATTATTACTTTGATCTGCACAAGATGTTTAACAAGGTACCCTGGATAGATGAGCATGCCACTGATTATAAAGCGAAAAATGATAAAGAGATTTTATCCCTTATACGGGAGGATCTGAAATTTGCCATGGACAACCTGCATGAAACACAGGAAGAAGTAGGAAGACCTAATAAGTGGGCAGCTGCCTGTTACCTGGCCAAAGTATTTATGTTTGATCACAAGTATCAGGAAGCAAAACCACTTTTTGACCAGATCACTACCCAGGGCGTAAATGCCAAGGGAGAACAATACGAGCTGGTTAATTTTGAAAACAACTTTGATGCTGCCACAGAAAATAACTCAGAGTCTGTTTTTTCTATCCAATACGATGCGATGGACAATTCCGGTACTTCTGCAAATGCCAACCAGGGTAATATGTTGAACTACCCTTATAATGGACCTTTTAGTTGTTGCGGATTTTATCAGCCTACTTTTGATTTGGTGAATTCATTTGTAACCAATGCACAGGGATTACCATACCTGGATAATTACAATACACACAATCCGGCAGTAGAATCTGTTGATCCCCGCCTTGACTGGACAGTAGGGCGCCTGGGTATTCCTTACCTGGATTGGGGCAATCATCCCGGAGCCGTATGGTCACGTGAAGAATCTTCCGCCGGGCCGTTTTCGCCTAAGAAAAATGTATACTGGCAGGCTACACAGGACAAATATTATGATCCCCGTGGCTGGGCTCCCGGTAATGCAATCAATTACAACCTGATCCGCTATGCGGATGTATTATTGCTGGCAGCGGAGTGTGAAGCACAATTGCAGAGCCTGGACAAAGCGCAGGGCTATGTAAATATGGTGAGAAACCGTGCCGCCAAACCCACAGGCTGGGTGCATACCTATCTCGATCCGGCCCAGCCCATGAAAGGATTTACAAACATTCCGGCAGGTAATTATAAAGTAGCGCCATATCCTGATGGTAACTTTGCCGCCGGCGGAAAAGAATATGCTTTAAAAGCCATTTATTTTGAACGTAAACTGGAGCTGGCAATGGAAGGACACCGTTTCTTTGACCTGGTACGCTGGGGAATTGCAGATAAAACCCTGAATGCATTTTTCCAGTATGAGGGTACCAAGGTGACAGATGTAAGAGGAGCCAGCTTTACCAAAGGTACCAATGAGTATTTCCCGATTCCGCAAAGGCAGATCGATCTGACTACCAAAGGAGGCGAAAATACCCTTACCCAGAACCCTGGTTACCATTAACCTATCCGCATAGTTCAGTTTTAATACCACAAAAGCCTCATTCCCGGAAAAGGAATGGGGCTTTTGTTTGTACCTATTCACTAAAGTACCGTATTGTCAGGAGAGGACTTCGGGATAATTGTATTTATATATTATATTTGATAATGTAATGAAAGAGTGCGGGTGGTTTAATATTTTAGCGCTCACTGTGGAGGCAATGTGCATGCAACAAGGGGATGAAAAAATATGGATACAGGCGATCAACCGGAAAGAAAAGGAAGGTTTTTCCCGCCTGTACCGGCATTATTATCAGGCACTTTGTGCCTACGCCTACAATTTTATGACCGATTTTCATATCAGCGAAGAGCTGGTACAGGACCTGTTCCTCAAGCTTTGGGAAAAAGACCTGGCATTTGAGGACCTCGTTCATGTACGTAGCTATTTGTATAAATCCCTGGCTAACGCATGCCGTAATGCCCTGGAATCCCGTAAAGTGAGGGAAATGCACGCTCCCCGTATTGCTACCCTGTATGAAGAGGTCTTTCATAATGATTTCCTGGAAAGAGAAGAAGAGAAAATTACCCTTTTAAGGGCCATTGCTACTTTACCGGAACAATGCCGGAAAGTATTTGAGTTAAGCCGCTTCGAAGAGCTGAAGCACCGTGAAATAGCTACCCAACTGGATATTTCTGAACGTACTGTTGAAAAGCATATTGGGGTGGCATTAAAAAAACTAAAAGCATTATTGGGAGGGAGATAACCCCTGCCTTTTACTAATCTACTAGTGGCAGCTTCCTACAAGCAATTGTCCAATGGGTATTTTATACAAGGATAATGAGCTTTGCCATAATTTCTACCTTTTATATTTTTTTTGAAATGACTACGGGTATTTGCCTGTTAACCTGTATTAGTATATATAGTAAGTCAAACCATCCATGATGTATCAACCTGGTGAAACAGAAATATCGCTTGTAATACAGTTCCTGAAAAACCCGCAGGATCCTTTGCTACAAAAGCAAATAGCCGCTTTTAAAGCACAAGGACCGGCGCAGGAAAATTATGTAAATGAGATGCTGGAGGCCTGGGAAGGGGCAGGGGAGGTGAAGCCGCATTACCAGTTTGTATTGAAAAATTCAGGTTTGCCTTTTCTGGAAGAAGAGGCGGCTATATTACCAGGCCAAACAGCCAGCCCAACACGGTTACGAGCCATATGGCGCTGGACAGCCGGGGTGGCAGCGGCTACTTTATTAGCGGTAGCCGGAACATGGTACTATCAGCAGCAGGCTGTGCAAGAACTTACATATACCAATCATTCCAGGCAGGTAGATTCCCTGATCCTGGCTGATGGGACGAAGGTATTTCTTAACAAAGGTGCCGTAGTCAGGTACCCATCACGCTTTAAGGGCAGCAAACGTGAAGTAGCACTGCTTAGCGGCGAAGCATATTTCGACATCAACCCCAATGCGGCCATGCCTTTTGAGGTAAAACTGGATGAACAGTCGGCTGTAAAAGTACTGGGTACTACCTTTAATATTTTTCGTTCCGGCACATTTACAGAAGTATATGTAAGTAGCGGTAAAGTAGCCTTAACTGCTGCCAATGGGGAGGAGGCAGTACTGACCGCTAATATGGAAGGCGTGTTAAGGGACCAAAATAGTAAAATCAGTGTACGGACGCTGGAGGGAAGCTCACGGATGGCCTGGAAAACAGGTAAACTGTATTTTGATAATCTGAGCATGGCGGATGTACTGACAGCTATTGAACGATATTATGGAGTGAAGTTTGACGTTAAATACAAAGCTATTCTGCATGAAAAGCTAACAGCAGATTTTGAACAGGAAGGACTGGAACATATACTACTATTGATAGAACAGACATACGATGTTCATATTATAACTGGCGGAGATAATACTTATATCATACAACATAAGTAAACGCCAGCATTCAAAAAGGAGTTACAACAGAATAAAACCAAAAAACTAGCGGGAAGATTTTCAGCCAAATATAATTACCAAAATCAAATACCAACCAATATGTGGAAAGAAGGGTTGCCTATACACCTGTGTGGGAAGTTATTCTCATGGAAAAAAGGAATCATTATTGCCGGTACGGCACTTTTACTGCAATCACCTGTATGGGCGCAATATGCCCCTAATAAGCCTATTACTTTGCATGTGGAGGAGCAACCACTGGCCACTGTATTAAAGCAGATTGAAAAGCAGGCTGGTATCCGGTTTGTATACGATGGGAATACCCGCGAAAAGATGCATAAGGTGACCCTGCACATTACTGCGCAACCATTGGAAAAAACGTTGGAACAGCTATTAAAAAAGCATCAGCTTGTTTACACCGTAGCCGGCAATCAGGTGATCCTGAAGGCGGGAGATGATCCGCAGGTAATACAGCAATGGTTGGTAAATGGCCGTGTAGCCATTCAGGAAGGTGGAAGAAATACTTACCTGCCAGGTATCACCGTAAGGGAAAAGAAGAGTGGCCGTGTTACGTTAACAGATGTAGACGGGCGCTATTCGCTCCTGCTTTCAGAAGGAGGTAACTCAGCAATCATATTTACTTATGTTGGGTATAAGCCACAGGAAGTAATGGTGAATGGCCGTCATGAAATAAATGTCGCGCTGGAAGAATCTGCCGAAGCGCTGAAAGAAGTTGTGGTAACCGGTTATCAAACATTAAAACGGGTAAATACTACCGGGTCTTTTGCAACTATCACTACAGCTGAATTGGAACAGCGTAACAGCATCAGCCTGAATCGTATACTGGAAGGTACGGTAGCTGGATTAAGCCTTTATAAAAATGATGTGCAGATCAGAGGTGGAAGTTCACTTTTTGCCGGTACACGCCCCTTATTTGTAGTAGATGGTTTTGAAGTTGCTAACCTGCCCGAGAACCTGAATGATATAGCTAATATCACAGTACTGAAGGATGCCGCTGCAGCAGCTATCTGGGGAGCGCGTGCAGCCAATGGGGTAGTAGTGGTAACTACGAAGAGGGGTAAAGAGGGCAAGCTGCGGGTAGATTATGCTGCAAACTTATACCTTACTTCCAAACCAGATTATAACCAGCTTCATCGTGCGGATGCGGCAGCACTGATTGACTATGAAAAGGAAGGATATGATAAGGAATATATTAAACAATATATGTTTGATGGTGGCAAATATGGTTATTCTCAATCTTACGACGCTTTTCTGGAATATGACCGGGGAAATATAACACTGGAGGAACGTGATGCCAGACTTAATGCCTTGTCTAAGTTATCTAATAAAAAACAGGTGAATGATTACCTGCTTCGTACAGGTGTACGACAAAATCATTATCTGTCATTATCTGGTGGCAGTGATAAATTTCAGTTTTTCGTATCTGGTAGTTATGATAAATCCGGTTCTCAATATGTGAGCGACAAATCGGAGAATATGGCACTGAACTCCAGGACTACCTATCAGATAATCCCCCGCCTGAAATTACGCACAGACATTAACGCGATATACAATAATCAACAGCCTGGATATGATGTGGCCGGAGCTATCTATAATATGTGGCCTTATCAGCAATTGCTGGACAGCAAAGGAGATTATGTGTATGATTATTCCAGCTTCAACAAAATAGAAAATGACCGTCTTGTAAAAGAAGGCTATTATGATAATGGGGAGAATGTATTAGAAGAATCCAGGCTGACGAATAACAGAATTTCAACTTTTGGATTGCGTACCCGCTTTGGAATAGATCTTAACATCCTCAAGGGATTGGACCTTACAACTGACTTTCAGTATGAAAAGAATAGTCAGACAGGGAAGAATTTTGCTGACCCCCAGTCTGCTGGTGCCCGTCAGTTAATCAACCAGTTTACTACCCAGGAATTTGATCCTGCCACTAATACCTTAAAGAACATCTACAACCTGCCAAGAGGGACTATTTTTGATCAGTCCCAGGCTTATAGCAAATAATTTTGCCGTGCGGGGGCAACTGAACTATACCCGTTATTTTAACCAGCGTACGCATTACGTTAATGTTATTGGTGGTGCGGAGGTGAAGAAGTTTATTGCGGAAAGTAATACCCAGCGTAAGATGGGGTATAATGATGATCTGCTAAGCTGGCAATACCTGAATGCAGAGAAACTGGCCAAAGGTATTGAATGGTGGGATGGAACGAGGTATACCTATGACGTCACCAGTTATGATAGATTTGGATTTACAGACAACCGGGAGGCTTCTTTTTATTCTTCCGCTGTTTATACTTATAAAGAAAAATATACTGCCAGCGGAAGCTTCCGTATTGATCAGTCTAACTTATTTGGTACAGACCCCAAGTATAAAAGAACACCGTTGTGGTCTACAGGACTGAGCTGGAATATTTCTAATGAACCTTTCTTTCAATCTGGTATAGTATCCAATCTGGTACTGCGTGGTACGTATGGTCTTACAGGTAATTTTGACAGAAGCACCAGCCCCTTCCTGATAGCAAGCCGTTTGTACAATAATGTGGTGCAGGATTACATCTCCAGCATTAGTACACCTCCTAATCCCAAGTTACGCTGGGAACGTACGCGTACGGCAAATATTGGTGTAGATGTGGCATTGTTGAAAGGCCGTGTATCCGCTTCTGTGGAAGGGTATTTTAAAAGAAGTTATGACCTGTTAGGGCAAATTGTAATGGACCCTACCAATGGATTCCCCAGTGGGCGTATCAATGCAGCCGATCTCAGAAATAATGGAATAGAAACATCTATTAATGCCTATATAATACAGGGCCGTCATTTTAGCTGGCAAACCACCCTTAATCTGGCATATAATGATAATAAGATCACTAAAAATAATGTTACAGACAGCGATCCGGTAATAGGTCGTGTATTGCCTTCTTCCGGCATAGGCAGCCAGCGTTTTGTAGAAGGCTATGCCCGTGAAGGACTCTGGAGCTATGCCTGGGCGGGACTGGATGAAAAAGGAGGCCCACTTACCTATGATGAAAAAGGTGAAAAGATCAATACACCTGTATTTGCTTCCCTTGTATATAGTGGTAACATACGCCCTATGTATACTGGTGGATGGAGCAATACCTTCAGTTATAAAGGGTTACAGGCATCGTTTTTCCTGGTATTTAATGCAGGTCATGTGTTTCGCCGGGAATACCCTTCAATGAATCCATGGGACACCAACCCTCAAACCAATGAGCTGATTGCAGATAGATGGCGTAAACCAGGCGATGAAGCTAAAACAGATGTAGCAGGGATTCCCTTTATGGAAGACTTCACTGATTCACGCGAACGGATGGTGAAATATTCTTCCAATAGCGTACTTAACGGAGGTTTCGTAAGACTGCGTGAAATACAGCTGAGCTATGGACTACCTGCAGGTATATTAAAACAGACTCCTTTGCGTGCACTGAGCATTACAGCGCAGGCAAATAATATCCATATCTGGACAAAGAATAAGTACCACCTGGATCCTGAAGCAATAGACCCGGTGGCAGGTACTTACAACCTGACCGAACCTACTGTGTTCACTTTTGGGCTTCGGGCATCGTTTTAATCATTCTTAAACAGATCGTAACATGAACATCAAAAAATATATACTCGCCCTTTTTATACCTGCCGCACTTTGCAGTTGTGATAAATATCTCGATGTAAAACCCAAAGGCAAACTTATTCCCAAGACATTGCAGGACTTTGACGAAATGGGAGGGCATCCTACGTTGTTATCAGCAGGGAACGCCTATGCAGAGCAAATGACAGATGATTATTACATGACAGATGATAGGTTAGTATCCACTATTACCAGCCGGACGGGTAAGTCTTATCTGTGGATGAAGGACTTATTACGTCAGGAAGATGATGACAGTGAGTGGAACGGCCCTTACAAGAATATTTATACACTGAATCTTATTTTACAGGAAATAGAAAAGCTGCCGGAGGATGCACAGGGAGATCGTAAAAGGATACGAGGGGAGGCATTGCTGAACCGTGCTTTTGCTTACTGGACATTAGTGAATCTCTATGCCAAAGACTATAATGCAGCTACTGCTGCAACAGATGAAGGGGTACCCTTGTCATTAGCAACAGATCTGGAAGCGGCATTACCACGTAGCAGTGTAGCTGCTGTATATGACCTGATCCTAAAAGATGTAACAGCAGCCATTACTTTGCTGCCATCTACTTCTAAAAATGTGTACCGGGTAAATAAAATAGGGGCTTATGCACTGGCTGCAAGAGTTCACCTTTCTATGAAAAATTACAAGGACGCTTACAAAAATGCGTCCCTTGCATTGGCAGAAAAAAGCAACCTGCTGGATTTTAATACCTATAGTTTTAAAGTACCAGCCAAACCTTTTAGCGGTATCAATAACCGTCCGCTCAATATTGACAACCCGGAGAATGTACTGTATCGTACTTCTAATTTTTCTACTATTGTCAATAACTCACTGATCAATCCGGATTTGCTGGCAGTGCTGGGTGAAAAAGACCTGCGATATGTGTTCAGTTATACCCGTCTGGACAGACTAGGGGCCCCTTCTCCGGAACCATTCCCATTGTTCCTGAACCAGGAAATGAATTACAGCATAGGTGTTCCTGAACTGATGCTGATCAAAGCGGAATGTGCTGCACGTGATGGTAATAAAGAGGAGGCCGTGCAGTTACTTAATACCTTGCGAAAGAAAAGGTTCAGACCAGCAGATTATGAGGATCTGACTGCCGCTACTCCGGAAGTTGCTCTTACACTAACCATAGCTGAGCGCCGCAGGGAGCTGGTATTTAAAGGATTGCGCTGGTTTGATCTGAAGCGCCTGAATCAGGAAGACCGCTTTAAAAAGACATTACAGCGCATCTATAAAGGAGAAACCTATACGCTGGAGCCTGGTTCTCCAAGATACGTATTACCTATTGCACCAAAAATATTGCTGCTAAACCCCAATATTACACAAAACCCCCGGTAGGAAAAGAATAAGATAATGAAACTGCGAAGTATAGTCGCATAAAACGGAAAACATGAAAAGAAAGTCATTGATACTACTGCTCACCGGGGTGATGGCCTGCTCTTCCTGGAGCTTGGCGCAACAAAAGCGGGGTCTTCTGTTAAAGGATGCTACTATTGTGGATGGAGATGCTTTTATGAAACCCCGAAAAGGCTCCCTGTTAATTAAAGATGGGGTAATTGCCGGTGTTTTTATTGGTAATGACCAACTTCCGAAGGAAGTAGACAGCGTGGTAGATTGCAAGGGGAAGTATATCACACCGGGGTTGATAGATGGCCACGTCCACCTGGCAACAGGTGACTTGAGCGATCGGAAAAAAGCCATGGACGGTATAGAAAAGGTATTGGCCAATATGTTGCGCCATGGTATTACTACCGTCAGGGATATGGCAGGGGATGCCGTGACACTGGCAGCCTATAAAAGAGCATCAGAATGGCAGCAGATACCTGCACCGGCTATTTTCTATGCTGCGCAGTTTGCCGGACCATCTTACTTTGAAATGGTAAAGCGTCCCGGAGATATAAATGGAAATGCACTTTTGGGTGCTACTCCCTGGTATTGCAGCATCACAGATACGACCAATATTGAGTTGGCTATTGCAGCTGCCAAAGGAGCAGGGGTATCGGGGATCAAGGTATATGCGGATCTTTCTGCAGCACAGATCCTGGCCATCACCAAAGCTGCACATGCACAGGGAATACAGGTATGGAGCCATGCGGCGGTATTTCCTGCCAAACCATCTGCTGTGGCAAAAGCAGGGGTAAACAGCATGTCCCATAGTAATGACCTTATTTTTGAACAGCTGGCCGGAGATACAATTGAGATAGGTAATGCCTGGGAACAGGTATACAAAGGACTGAAAGCTGATTGGGCCAAACAGGATAAACTGCTGTTGGAGATGAAAGCCAATGGAACTTTCCTGGATGCTACCGTATTTCATGCAGAGAATAATAAGATGGTAAATGCAGTATTGATTACTGCCAGAGCTCACCAATTGGGAGTGAAGATCGTTGCTGGTACAGACTGGATATACCCGGAAGAAAATGCACCGGTACCTCTGTTGGATGAACTGCTGGTGCTGGCAAAAAAGTGTGGAATGTCTAATAGCGAGGTACTGCAGAGTGTTACCCTGAATAATGCCCGTGTAACAGGTTTACAGGACCGGGGAGCAGTTAAAAAAGGCTTACGGGCAGATCTGTTGCTGATCGATGGTGATCCTTTAAAGGATTTATCGTTTCTTTTTTCACCCTCACTGGTCATGAAAGCCGGTAAGATTTATAAATACTAATAGCTATGGATAATCCATATCGTATTTTAGGAAAGGCGTTGCTGGGTAGTTATATGTTGTGCAGTACTTTTTTAGTACACGCACAAACTATTCGTGTAAGCGGCAGTGTTGCCGGGAAACCGGATGGTACAAAAGTATATCTCTATGCCGACAGCAGTATGCGTAAAGCATTAGATAGTAGTATACTTACGGCTGGCAGGTTTGATTATTCGGCGGTACCTTCCGGTAGTATTTATAAAGTTAGGGTGGCAAAGTCGTATCAGGATGCATTGTTTATAACAGAAGGAGTTCCGGTAGAAATCAGTATTGATGGCAAGGCAATGACGGTGAAGGGAGGGCCGCTGCAACAACGGCTGGAGGAATATGAACAATTATCTCTCCGGCATCAGGCCGAATGGCAAAGGGTAAATCCTTTACTGGAGGCGGCTGGAGATGACCTCAAAAAGAAAGAAGCCTTACTACCGGTAACCAATAAAATCTTCATCCAACAGCTGGAAGATAATCTGCAACAAGTAAAAGCGAATGCCGGTAACCTGCTGGGGGGCTATATTGCGGGCCGGAATGCCTACGCCTGGAGATTGGAAGACCTGGACACTTTAATTCCCTGGTTAAAAACTGGGCATACCCCCGCTTATTATCTGGACCCCCTGCTTAGAAAACAAGCAGAACTAAAGGCTACTGTGATAACAGGATTACCGGCTGCTGATTTTACTTTGAAAACACCAGCTGGTAAGCAAATTAACCTGTTCAGGGAATTGGCACAGCATAAGTATGTGCTCATTGATTTCTGGGCTTCCTGGTGCGCACCTTGCCGTGCGGGCAACAAAGAATTAAAGCCGGTTTATGACCGTTTTCGTAAAAAAGGATTTGAGATTATCTCTATCTCTTTTGATACTGATCCTGCAAAATGGAAGAAAGCATTGCAGGAAGATGGCATTCCCTGGAAACAGGTGATCCTGCCGGAGAATTTCAAAAGTGAACTGGCTGCTTATTATAAAGTATCGTCTTTACCTACAACTTTCCTGATAGACAACACCCAGCAAGTCATCGATCAGAAAATGACGCATGAACAACTGGAAACATTCCTGGAAGCAAGCCTTAAATAAGGTTTGCTTCCTGTATGTAAAATGATGACAGCTAAGAGGAGAAGAGATTAAACATGCAAATAGGGGTTTACTTTATGCAAACCATCCATAGATATCTGCTAATTGTAATGCCTGTTTGTCGGGGCCGGTAATATCCCGGGTTATTTTTCCTTCCTGCATATGGAGCAGCCGGTTGCCATAGTGTTGCGCATCTTTAAGATTATGGGTGATAAAAATAGCGGTAAGCCGGTATTGATCTATGAGCTTTTGGGCAGTGGTCATCACTACCGCTGCACTCCTCGGGTCCAGTGCAGCAGTAGGTTCATCCAATAATAACACTTCAGTATGGTCCATTACACTCATCACCAATGTGAGTGCCTGCCGTTGGCCACCGGAGAGTGTACCCATCGGCTGCAGGAGTTTGTTTTCCAATCCCATACCTAACTCTGCAATTTTATCCCGGACTGTATTTTTGAATTTGTCGTTAATACCAATGCGTAATTTTTTACTGCTGGTGCGCAATGCTGCCAGCCGGAAATTATCCAATATCGTAAGATCAGGTGCCGTGCCGCTTAATGGGTTTTGAAATACCCGGGCTATCCATTGGCTTCTTTTATAATCAGGTACATGGGTGACATTTCGTCCATTAATGTGAATCTGCCCCTGTGTGGGGAATTCCGCCCCTGCAATAATATTGAATAGGGTGGTTTTACCAGAGCCATTGGCGCCAATGATAACCACAAAATCCTGATCAGCTACGGTAAGGGATATATTCTGCAGTGCACTTACCTGGTTTGCAGTACCCTTATTAAAGGTTTTATCTAACTGTTGTAATGCGATCATGCCGTTCTTTTCAGCTTTAAAGCAGGAATAGCTACTATGGCCAGTACAAAAATGGCCGTAACCAGTTTAAGTAAATTAGGATCTACACCGATGGATAACGTAAACGCCAGTACCAGCTGAAAAAGAATGCTCCCCAGCATTACTGCTGCCAGTTGCAGCCATAGCCGGTTCACCTTCAGTAATGAGATCAGGGCATCGCCTATCAATACTGCGCCTAATCCTACAATCACAATGCCTATGCCCATATTGATATCTGTAAACCCCTGGTATTGACTCATCAGAAAACCACTCAGTGCTGTCAAGGCATTGGCAATAGATAAGCCGATGATTTTCATGCGGTTTACATTGATACCAGAAGCTTTGCTCATAGTAGGGCTATTACCGGTAGCCCGCATAGCAATACCAAAGTCTGTCTTTAAGATATAGCCTATAACTATTGCTATGACGCCTGCAAATACCACGCATATCAGCAGATCAGTAACCGTGCTTTGCGGAAGCCAGTTGAAAATACCAGCTATATCCAGCAGGGGAAGATTGGATCTGCCCAATAGGGTAAGATTAATAGAATAAAGGCCTGTCATCACCAATATGCCTGCCAGCAGGGCATCAATCTTAAACCGGGTATGAATAATGCCGGTAAGTGCTCCGGCAATGGCTCCCGCGAGTATGACCACGGGAATGGTCAGTGCTACCGGCCAGTGAAGGGTAAGAACAATGGCTGTTACCACTGCGCCAAGCGTATAGCTGCCATCCGTTGTAATATCCGGGATCCTGAATATTTTCATGGAAATAAAAATGCCTAATGCCATCAGCGAAAGACATAATCCTGATATCAGTGCCGTGAGATAAAATGTCATTATTGAACAGGTTCAAAATTAGCAGGAACAGAGATGTTGAATTGTCGGGCAGCCGTTGGGTTATATACCCGTTTACGGACTTGTACCATTTGCCAGGTCATCCCGGCGGCAGATTTTTGTTTTAAGAACTGCGCTGCCTGTTCTCCTGCCTGGTACCCCCATTGGTAAATATCGGCTCCATAGGCAGCTACTGCTCCCCTGGTAACTAGTCCGGCTTCACTGGTAAATACAGGTACCTTGGCTTCATTACAGGCCTTGATGATGGTTTCAAAGGAGGCAAATACGGTATTATCTGGGTTTGCAAAGAAAGCGTCAATACCCTTATTCAACAGGGAGCGGGTAACAAGCTGTACATCAGCAGAAGTATTTACCGGCAGGGATATCATATTGATATGCAGTTTGTCAGCCAGTGCTTTGATCCGGTCAAGCGCTTCGGTCGACTGTGGTTCCGACTGGTTATAGATCATACCTACGGTTAAAACATCTTTCTTCGGCTTTACCAGCTGAGGAATCAGGGCAAAAGAGGTATCTATATATTCCAGGTTTTCACCTACACCCAGTAAATTGGCAGGTGCTTTTCCCTGGGCATCTATTACTTTCATCAGCTGAGGCTCAGGAGCCACCATCATAAATACCGGTATTTCATGCGTGTTCTGTATAGCCGTGATCGTTGACAAAGAAGGGCTGGATGCAATCAGGTCTACCTTTTCCGCAATAAAATATTTCACGATCTGGGTGAGGGTAGGGATATTGCCCTGTGCATTCCGGTATATAATTTCTACGGTATGATCTTTTTCACTAAAGCCATTTTTTTGCAGGGCAGCAATAAAGCCTGTCTTAGCCTGTGCTATGGTATTGTCTTCAAAAGCGTCCACAAAGCCAATCACAGGTACGCCTTTCTTTTTATCTGCACCACTCTGGCAGCTGCATGCTGCTATTAGAATAAGTAACCAGCCATATGCTCTCATGTGATTCATTTTGGGTAAAATTAAATCATTTTTGTCCCATTTTTAAGCTGTTTTGTCACATTTCAATGATCTGGCCCTCAGGGAATAGTATCATTGTGTTCAAATCCATGCCATGAATAAATTGACAAAAATAGAAGGATGGGTAGCAACGGGAATCTTTCTGTTGATCCTGTTTCCTTTAATATCAGAAGGAGTTACCCACGATGTGTTTTCATTACAGCGCTGGTACGGAAACAATTTTGCTGCACATCATCAGGTATTCGACTACTATATTAATTATCTGTTGCCCAGGCTCGCTAATGTGACCGTTGTTTATGGGGCATTTATGTTCCTGAATACCTTTATTGTGCCCCGCTTTATTGATCAGCATCGGTATGCAGAAGGTTTGCTGTTGTGTATTCCGGTCGCAGGTGTTGTGTTTTTAGTGATGCTGGTTGCCTACTCCTACCAGGATGCCTGGCTATATGGGCTCTATGATACCATTAAGGGAGCACATATGCATATGGCCAAGGCTGCATTCAATAATACCATATTTTACTGCATTATCTATATTACTTATTATTTAGTGAGGCGTTTGTATCTGCTACAGATACATGGCAGGTTGATCAGCAGTCCTCAAACAATTTATTTGCTGAAAGAAATCGGGTTGGTGGTGGCCGTCTGGTGTTTACTGCTAGTGGTGACTATCGGCCAGGAGTTGTGGTTCCTGCAGCGTATCCTATTGTGGGTAGTGCCTTTTTATGTGATTATATATTTTCTATGGCACTATTGGCTATTACCCCGCTATGATAAACACAAAAACAAAAATACCCTGTACTGGCAAACGTTTCTGGTGTCTGTATTATTGGGTCTTGTATTCCTGAAATTATTCACGATGGGGCGATGGATGGGGCCGGAAAGAGTGGCCATTTTTGTGGCGATGGCAGCTACCATAGAATTGCTGGTAGTATTGCCATTGGGCTGGTGGCGGCATTACAGAATCAAGTCGCGTGCTGCTATGGTACGTCATTTACGTGCAGAGCTGGGGCAGTCAACAGCCAATCTGGACTTTCTGCGCTCCCAGATCAATCCGCACTTTCTTTTTAATGCACTTAATACGCTTTATGGTACCTCCTTGCAGGAAAATGCACCTCGTACCAGTGAAGGGATTCAACAGTTAGGCGATATCATGCGTTTTATGCTGCATGAAAATAACCGGGACAAAATCCCCTTGAGCAAGGAAGTCGCTTACCTGCATAATTATATTTCCCTGCAGCGGCTGCGTATACAAACATCTCCTGATATACAGATCGATATTGATATCGCTGCCTATGATGGCGGCCTGGAAATAGCTCCTATGCTATTGATCCCTTTTATTGAAAATGCATTTAAGTATGGTATCAGCCTGCGGAATAAATCCAGAATCTCTGTATCATTTTATTGTGAGGCCGGGAAAATCTATTTTGATGTGTCAAATACTATTCATCCAAAGCCAGAGGGAGATACCGAACCCGAAAGAACAGGTATAGGCCTGGAAAATGTAAAACAACGGCTTTCCCTGTTATATCCGGGCAGGCATGAATTAACGATCCGTCAGTCTGCTTCTGAATTTTTTGTACACCTGACCATAGATACTGATAGCCCAAATGTATAAGATGAAACAACAAGTGCCAGCACCAGCAGTAGATAATACGAGCCGCTTTTTATGGTGGATGGCTGCTGCCGATACCCAAACACTGAAAGATTGCCGTGCCGACCGGGAGCGGTACCGCATTATTGGTACTGCCGTATTGATCACCTGGATGTTTGCGACCCTATCCTGGGGCTACTTTTTTTCAACCGTAGTGGAAGATGATTTATTAGTAGGTCTGCTGGCGCTTTTCTTTGGATTCGCCATATTGTCCATTGACAGAAGTCTTATTGCTGCCATGACCAGAAAGCATGGCCGACAGGCCATAGCACCTGCGGTATTCAGAATGTTGCTGGCCATCACCATTGGATTATTCATTTCACAACCTGTCGTATTAATGCTGTTTAAGAAAGACATTCAGGCACAGATGGCTATCAACAAACAGACAAAAATGGACGCATTCAAAGCACAGCTGGCTGCCTCATCAGCAGATCTTAAAATGGCATTGGAGCAGCAACAAACCTTTTTACAGAATGAGTTGAAAAAACAGCAGACACAAGTGAAGGCATATAAGGATGGTTATATTCAGGAAACAGATGGTACTGGCGGTTCCGGGAAGATAGGGGCGTCTGAAATTGCCAGGATAAAAAAGAATGAGTATCTGAAAGCAGAAGGAGAATGGCTGGCATTGGAAGGAAAAATACAGCCACAGCTGGAAGAGTTGTCCACCCGGTTAAAACAACTGGCGGATCAAAATCAGCAAAAGGAAAAAGCGTATGCTGCCACCCTTACGGATGGATTTCTGACACAGGTAACAGCATTAAATGACCTGATGACCCAAAACAATGCCCTGAGATTACGGTATCGCCTGGTGGTATTTATCATTACGCTTATTGAGATTTTACCACTGCTGAGTAAACTGCTGATGCCTAAAGGGGAGTATGAGGAGATGGTAGCCTGTAATGTGGCAGCGGATGTAGCTGCCTGCCAGCTTAATATGGAACATACCATGTGGTTGCAGGAGTATTTTCATGAAACGGCAGCACAGCAGGATAAAGAACTGGTAGATCGCATTTTTAGTATGACAGCGGATATGCGGCAGCAGCAGGCTGGAGAAGTAGTGAAAAGCTGGAATGAAACAAACGGCAAGCAGTACCAGACTTTATGGAATAATGCCCGGAAATCGCTCTTCATTCATAAAGTCTGAAGCCAGGCAATTATGATTATATTTAACCGTTCAAATCATCCACCTGTATGATGACTGCCATTGGTATAGATGATGAGCCGGTAGCTCTGGAAGTAATAAAAGCCCATGCGGCTAAAGTACCTTTTATGGAATTGAAAGGGTTATTTACCAATGCTTTCCAGGCGCTGGATTATTTAAGGAAAGAAAAAGTAGATGTCCTGTTCCTGGATATAAAAATGCCCGATGTGACAGGTATAGAATTACTCAAAAGTTTGCCGGATCCTCCTCTGGTAGTTTTTACAACCGCTTATTCAGAACACGCTGTTCACAGTTTTGAACTGGATGCTATAGACTATCTTTTAAAGCCTTTCTCGCTGGCAAGGTTTCTGAAAGCCTGTAATAAAGTACATGCTTATTTACAATTGAAACAGGAAAAAATACCTGTGAATATACCGGAATTTATCTTTATTAAAAGCGGATATGATCAGATACGGATATTGCTCAATGAGATCCTCTATCTGGAAAGCGCGGGAAACTATGTTAATTTTATACTAAAAGACCGTAAGCTGCTTTCCCGTCTTTCAATGAATGAAGCCAGCCAATTATTACCAGAAAGCCTTTTTACCCGTATCCATCGTTCTTTTATTGTATCAAACCAACAGATAAGCAAGATTGACCGTACGTCCGTATGGATCGGGAACGTGCAGGTACCAGTAGGGTCAGCTTATGCAGAGGAAGTAGGGAAAATATGGCAGGGGCCTGCCTGAGTAGTTATATGTGATATATTCCTTATATTGCAATGGGATGATTACCTGGAAAGATATTCATGCTGCAATAAATGAGGTATAGGGGGGAAGCCCTAATATTCCGTCTTATACTAAAGGATTGTATTTG
Source organism: Chitinophaga sp. H8 (assembly GCF_040567655.1). Taxonomy (NCBI): domain Bacteria; kingdom Pseudomonadati; phylum Bacteroidota; class Chitinophagia; order Chitinophagales; family Chitinophagaceae; genus Chitinophaga; species Chitinophaga defluvii. The sequence goes on from NZ_JBEXAC010000001.1 coordinate 1,868,928, forward strand.
CCTATGACTGATGTACTGTGTATAAAGCGGTTTACGTTATTGCTCTTTCTTGCCTTTACCTATTCTATTTGTATATCTGCACAGCAACAAACGATCAGTGGTAGTGTAAAAGATGCGCAAACAGGGGAATACCTTCCATTTGCCAATGTATACTTTAAAGGTACCAGCCATGGCGTAAGAACAAATGAAGACGGACAGTTCAGTCTTACACTGCACAGTCTGCCAGGAGATAGCCTTACTGCATCTGTGATGGGATATAATATGATGGTAATGAGGCTGAACCGTCAGGCTGCAAGACAAACAGTGAATTTTGAACTGGAAAGAGGCATACGTATTAAAGAGTTTGTTGTGAATGCAGGGATAAACCCCGCCTTGATCATCTTGCGTAAAGTGATCCAGCGTAAGCCTGTAAATGACATGCATGCGCTGGATAACTATTCATTGAAGGCATATAATAAGGTAGAAATAGACCTGAAACATATTCAGGAACGCCACTTACAGCGCAACAGGTTATTAAAACCTTTTGCTTTTATTGCGAAGAATATTGACAGTACCTCAGAAGACAAACCCTTTTTACCTATTTTTCTTACAGAATCACTGTCTTCTTTTTATTACCAGCAATCTCCTTCCCGCCAGAAAGAGGTCATTCATGCCCAGCAAACCTCCGGTATTAAGACCGATGCCATACAGCAATACCTGGGTAGTATGTATCAGAAACTGAATATATACGATAACTACATTCAGTTGTTCAGCAAACAGTTTGTAAGCCCTATCAGTAATAGCGGAACATTTTACTACCACTATAAAATGTTGGATACCCAATATATCCGGGGTAAAAAGTGTTACCTCATCAGCTTTGTGCCCCGGAGGCCTGAAGAGCTCGTATTTAAAGGGGAATTCTGGGTGCATGATTCCACGTTTGCGATACAAAAAATGTCGTTGTATGCGGATAAGGATGCGAATATCAACTTCATTAATAAAGTATCAGTGGTACAGGAGTTTGCCCCTTTAAATGACTCTGCATGGTTTATTATAAAAGATATCCTGGTAGCTGATTTTACAGTACTTGGTAAGAAATCTGTAAATGTTATCGGCCGGCGTAGTTTGTTGTATGACAGCATCCGGGTAAACCGGCCTGAGGTAACGGCTTACTTTAATAATAACGGTAACCCCGATGCGGTGGAAGTAGCTTTATACAACGCCTCAACTGCCCGTAGCTTTTGGGATAGCATCAGGCCGGTATCCCTTAGTAAAAATGAACGGGCTATTTATGCCATGGTGGATACGTTACAACAATTACCATTGTTTAAAACGTATACCAATACGCTTAAATTTGTATTTACAGGGAAAAAGGAATTTGGTCCGATTGAGATAGGGCCGGTATATCGGATGATCAGTATGAACCAGTTGGAAAAACAACGGGTGCGTATTGATCTCGGAACTACGCCGAGATTTAATCCTATGCTTCGTTTAAGAGGACATCTGGCGTATGGTGTGGCTGATCAGGAATTAAAAGGGCACGTTTCTGCATTATGGATACTCAGCAGGTACCCCCGCAAAGCCTTGTATGCTTCCTACACACATGAACTGGACAATGGCGGAATTAGCCGGGGAGAACATGAGGAAATAGGTACGGATAATGTGTTTACCCTTTTATTACGGAAGCCAGGCATTAAGCAGAAGTTTATTCTGTTGGATGAGAAGAGGGCAGACTACTTTACTGAATGGAGAAATGGGTTCTCTATCCATATTAAAGGAGTAAACCAGGCATTTTATCCCTATGCACCATTGCCGGCAGTGGATAGCATAGTTAAAGGAAGAATAACCGGACAGTCTAACAATATTACTACTGAACTTGGTATAAAACTTCGTTATGCTCCCGGCGAAAAATTCTTGCAGGGAAGGTTTGACCGTATCAGCCTGGGTAGCAAATACCCGGCTTTAACATTAGAATATGATGCAGGTATCAAAGGTGTCTTAGGGAGTAGCTACCACTATCATAAACTGGAAGCAACGATAGCTGGCAAACATGTGAAGATTGCTCCTCTGGGCAAGCTGACTTATGAAGTTTATGCTGGTAAAATATTTAATCCATTGCCTTATTTCCTGCTGGAGAATCATCCTGGTAATGAAATCTATTATTACAGCGGGCGGGCATTTAACATGATGAATCGCTTTGAATTTATCAGTGATGAATACGCCGGATTTAATCTGGAGCATCACCTGGAAGGTGGTCTGTTTAATTACATCCCGCTACTTAAAAAAATGAAACTACGACAGTTTTGGACAGCCAAGGGGGTAATAGGTAGCCTGTCGCCCGAAAATACAGCTATGAATATGCATACCAGCTATCGGTTCCGGACGCTGGAGGCACATCCTTATATTGAAGTGGGTACAGGTATAGACAATATTTTAAGGTTTTTCCGGGTAGATTTTGTGTGGAGGCTGGCCCCCAAGCCTCTGCCTCAGGAAGCTTATCATCGCCGTTTTGGTATATTTGGAAGCTTCCGGCTTAATTTTTAATCTGGCTTAGTTCAGGTCATCATAATACAAATAGTAAGTGTGCTGATAAAGCCCGCCTACAATACCTAATCCATTTAGAGTATTTCCTTTTAGTTGAATAGCCTGGAAAAGACTGTTTAGTCCAGGATTACGTACTACTTTCTCATAAGTAAGGAGGAAGTCATAGTAAGCTTTTGAAGTAGAACGTACGTATACAATGATCCTTCCTTTGGGAATAAGCTCATCATCGGGTACGGCATTAATAGCCGCAGCATTGAGATACAGGTCTGTACTTAGTACAGGACTATTTTGTGTAAACAGGATACGGTTGAAATTTTCGTTCAATCCTCCTATCTGGTTATTATCTGCATTCATATCCTGGGTATAGCAGGGGATGCGTAAATAGTCGTCCAGGCAGATAGTATCTTTACGCAGGAGTACACCGGATAGTGTTTTAACCCGGTTGTAGTTTTCAGGATCATCTCTTTTGCTGAATTTGTTTCCATTGTACAGCGCAGTGGAGTCTGCATAACAAGCCTGCTTGAGTGCTTCGAGTACGATGAATTGTTTGCCTCCCGGTGCATTGGCCCGTATTTTAAAATGAAACTTTAATGCAGCCCTGCCATTGAGTACGGTTCTGATCGTGTCTGTGAGTGCTGCATCAAAAGCGGTGGGGATGTAGGTACGGGCATAGGTTGTTTTCATATCGGGTACAGCTGCCTGTAATTTGTATTGTTGCCCTGCCTGTAATAAGGTAGTTCCTCTGTAGGTCCCCATCAGGCCATCTGCACTTGCATCATAGGTAAGTGTTTCAATGGTCTGTTCATTACCATTCATCAAGGTTACCACTGCATTCCTTACAGGTTCAAACTCGTTGTTGGTACCTGTTGTTACTGGCTTACTTCTGCCCACACGCACTAATGATTGTTCGCCCGCTATCAGCTCGCAGTACAGTACATTCTCCGGTTTGGCATTATTGGGGGGCAGTGGTGTTTCCTGCTGGCAGCTACAGAAAAGGACACTTAATGTAAACAGGAAGCGAAATGGTATCAATATGTTTATAGTGTTGGGCATGGTTAAAACTTAAAAGTATAGCTTAAATAAGGTAATGCTCTGAAAATACTGTATTGATACAGGCTCAGTGCATATTCACTATTGAAGTTCAACAGGGAAAACTGATCATAACTTACTATGAATGGATTTCGGCGGTTATAAACATTGTATATGCCGGCACTGATAATATGCTGATAGGGTTTATTGGTTCCCAGGTAGATGGTAGTACCGAGATCTAAATGATGTACCGGCTTTAACCTGAAATTATTAATGCTGGTAATGTACTGTAAATAGTTAGGGAGGTAGCTTCTGAAAGGAGAATACCTTTCATCGAGATAACCGCCAATATTCCGTGCCTGATCAAAGTCGGGATATATTTGCTGTGGTAATGTGAAAGGTGCGCCGCTGGCATATTTCCAGGAAGCTGATACATTCCACCGGGGAGTAACCTTATATTTAAGTGCCAAAGAAAGATTATGCCGGCGGTCATCTTTATAGGGATAAATGAGCCCTCCGTTTAGTTTATCAAACTGGCGAAAAGCCCAGGAGAGGGTATAGGAGATAATGCCTGTAAAGCGCCCTTTCATTTTCTCCAGCGAGAGTTCGGTACCGTAATTATACCCGTTTCCCGTTACCACTTTTTTCTCCCACAGGTCAGAATTATCAAAAATATTTAAGACGGTATTTGTGGTAACAATGTCTTTCATTTGTTTGAAGTAGATATTACCTCCGAAGTTGTAAGTGTTAGACCATTGTTTCTGGTAGCTTATGCTATAGGAAAAAGCATGTTCCGGTTTGATATTATCTGTACTGGGTACCCAAAGGTCCGTAGGCAGGTTAATAATAGGGGTGGTGAGCAGGTGGATGAACTGTGTCATTTTGCTAAAGCTGGCTTGCAGGTATTGTCCTTTTTGCATATTCCACCGGAATAATAACCGTGGCTGGAGAGATGTATATAATGAGTTTTCCTGAGCCAGGCCCGCAAAGTGTGCTCCCAATTGCAGGGTTATTTTATTTTCCAATAAGTTTAATTCATCTTCCAGATAAGTATTAAACTCCGACATGTAATACTTAGGGGCATTGCGATGAATAGGCTCACTGCTATGCACGTTTGTTTTATAGGCGGTAGGAGCAAAATTGTGATAGATATAACCTGCTCCAAAAGACAGCCGGTGGGTGCTGTTGAGTGCATATTCTGTTTCATTCCGGATGCTCAGGTCCTGGATTCTGGAAATACCTTTGCCGGTTACAAAAATGGAATCATTGAATGGCAGTGGCACTACAGACGTTTGATAAAACTTATTAAAAAAACGGCCATAAGTAAAATAGGTATGCGAAAACAAACGCGGATTGAATACAGTTGCCCATTTTAATGAGCCGGTAATATTACTCCAGGCAAAAGAATAGTTGTCAAAAAGGGGAAGTACAGGGTTGTCGCTGTTTACTACTAATTTATCCTGCCCGGTGTAAAAGCTGAGATACACCCTGTTTTTTTTATTGATCACCTGGTTCAGCTTAAAATTAATATCATACAGGTAGTAGTTGCCATATTTCCTTAGTTCCCTGCTACGGTAAAGCGCGTCTACGAGGGAGCGCCTTACGGATAATTGAACGGCACTTTTTTGTTTTTTGATGGGGCCTTCCACCAATATATTAGCTGCCAGCGGGCTGATGGTAGTTTTACCATGCCATTCCAGCATATTGCCGTCTTTGGTACGGATATCGACTACGGATGACAGGCGTCCTCCATATCGTGCAGGGAACCCATCTCTGTAAAACTGCACATCTTTCAAGGCGTCTCCGTTGAAGATAGAAAACAACCCGAACAGATGGCCGGTGTGGTATAGCGGTACACCATCCAGGAGGTAAAGGTTTTGATCAGCAGAGCCACCTCTGATGAGGAGGTTACTGCTGCTTTCCAGTGAGCTGCCGGTGCCGGGATATAACTGCAGGCTTTTCAATACATCTTTCTCCCCTAATAGTGCGGGGAAGTTGTCGAGGTAACTCACTGGCATGCTCAGGTGTCCGGGCTGAATGATAACAGAATCTCCGGCGCCTTTTACTACTACTGTTTGCAGCAGGTTTCGGGTTTCCAGGAAGATATCCTGTTCGCGGGAATTGTCAGACAGGCGGTGTATAATGGCTTCATAGCCAATATGCGAAAAAACGAGCTGCCGGCAGGTATCCGGTATTAACAGGCTGTAGAAGCCATAAGCATTGGTAGTGGTCCCTTTCCTGGATACCGGATCATAAACTGAAACTCCGATGATCGCTTCATTACTGCCAGCTTCCTTTACAAATCCACTAATAGTATGGTAAGCAGGTGCCTCCACATTTTTTAATAATAATAACTTGCCATTTATTTCTGTCATCCCAATGCCGGTTTCTCTTAAAACGGTGGCCAGGGCATCGCCAACTGTATGTTCTATGCCTGTTAATACCACCTTATTACTAAGTGGCAGATAAGTAGAGCTGTAAGTAATAGGGATGCCGGTTTTTTGCTGTATATCCTGCAGAAAGAACAGAATGGTACCGTGGGTACGGGAAGGGGAATAAGCTTTTAACAGCAGGCTGGTAGGGGTGGTTTGGGCAATTGAGCTGGTAGTGCTGAAAAAGCAGAGATTAAAAAATGTAAAGTACAATAGCCACTGAAAGTAGCAGCTATTGCCCCACAATAATAGTATCCCCTTCCTGCCGGTATGTGAATCCGAGCAATAATTGCAATTCGTGCATAGCTTCCGCACAGGACTGGCCTTCAAAGCGGGCAGTAGCTTTAAGTGTTGTGGTGGTTTGTTGATATGCGTTTTCAACCTTGATTACTTTACCATAAAACCCTGCCACCTGTGTTAAAATTTCGGACAGGGGCTGGTCATTGAACTGCAATATACCAGTTTTCCACGCCAGGTAGTTAATATCATTGTTAGGTTGTTGCCATATTTTTCCAGGTTGATTCATCCCTTTTTCTCCACTGAGCAATATCAGCGAGCCGGAATTGTTACCACCTGATAATTTTACTTTACCATTAGATACTACTACTGTGGTACTGGTATCGCTGGTATGTACAGTAAAGGCAGTACCTAAAACTTCGATAACAGAATGATCCGGAGTTTCTATCAGAAAAGGTTTGTCCGGATCGGGGGTTACCTCAAAGTAAGCCTGTCCCTTCAAACGTACGGTACGGTGTTGTGCATTGAAGCCGGGTAAATAGGTGATGCTGGCTCCCTGTCTTAGTGTAATCAGGGAATGGTCTTCCAGTTCCAGGCTTTTCACCTTTCCTTCATTTGCAGCAATTACCTGGGGAATATTACTGGTGCGGGCAGATTTAAACCACCATAATGTGCCTGCAACCACTATGGCGACAGCAGCAGCGGTCAATCCTTTCAGGATAAGTGAACGCCTGTTTTTTACGGGTACTAATACAGGTTGGGTGCCTTGCAAGCGGTTATCTACCTTATTCCAGGCAGCCGTTGTGTTATAAGACCTGGGAGGGGTAGCAGCAGGTTTGATATCCTGCCATAGTTGTTGAATTTGCTGGTATTCTTCCCTGTTGGCAGGCGACTCGTCCAGCCATTGCTGCAGGAGGCGTGCTTCCTCAGGACTGCATGCTGAAGCTAGTGCTTTGGCAATCAGATCATGTATGTGACTGTTATCTGAATTCATGGTTGTGCTCTCTGTCTTGATAACGCATGCATTGCGCTTTGCCCTCTATCAATAATATAACATTTTTATGAGTAAAAGCAGGCCTGTGGGAAAACCACAAGCTTTCAGGTACTTACGCAACAGCTTTAATGCCCTCCCCATGTAGTTTTCCACGGTTTTGACGGAAAGCCCTAATTGGGCTGCTGTTTGCTGCTGGCTCATCCCTTTGAGCTTGCAACAGGTAAATACTTCCCGGCATTGCGGTGGCAAACTGGCAATGGCTTCATATAAAAACTGTTCATAATAAGGTGTCAATTCCTCCTTTGAAAAAGCATCCGGGGCTGTTTCAATGGGAAGGGTATAACTGATCGCCTTGGTAGCAGTGGCAGTAGTATTGATTTTCCGTAATGCCGAGATGGAGTTGTTACGTACTGCGCGGAACAGATATGCATTTATGCTAGGGATGTTGATCATTTCGGGATGCTTTTCCCATAGTTTAATAAATGTTTCCTGTACCACATCTTCTGCTGCCGCGTCATCCATCAGAAAGGAATAAGCATAATTACACAATTCGCCATAGAGCGATTGGAAAAGGTCTTTGAACTGTTGGTAGGAAGCACTCCCTGTCATAGTTGATTCCCGCTGATAAATGATCAGGCTATAAATAATTGGCCACTAAAGTAGGATATTTTTACACGATCTCCGCGTCATTTGCCAAGGGAGGTACAGAACAGGGTATAAAGTGTAAAATCCCGGGAGCACGCTCCCGGGATTCAGATTAATAAGTTATTTAAGGTTCAGATCATCCACACCTGCGATTTCCGTAGATATTTCTCCCAGCCAGCCACCTTCAGCTCTCATGCCGGTATATACTTTGATAAAATCAACCCCTTTTAATTTAACAGGATTACCGGCAGCATCTACCGCCCAGTCGATTTTAATTTTAGCGCGGTCATCGCCGTTGCCCCAGTTATCAGCATAACCAAAAGCAAATGCAGGGCTTACAAAGTAAGAGCCGGTACCTGACAGGTCCGTTACGTTATCTTCTGTGAGCTTGGTGCCTGTGAATGTGATACTGTCACCTTTCCATTGCGGATAATAGCTTTGGTTGTGGAAGGAATTCTTGGACAGATATCCTGATTTACCCTGGTTGTCTTTCCATTTGATATAAGTGGTATCGGTCAGGTAAGGGTATTTGTTATTGGGTGTTTTTATTTTATTTTCATCAGGTTTATAGTAGGTGATCTTATAGTTTTTTACCGTTTTAGGGTGATTGTATTCAGAACCTGCAATTTCAAACCATTCATCATCCGGCAGGCCGTTACCATTGGCATCATAGGATACCATGATAATACCAGGTTCTGACCAGTTGTTGAAGGCATTTCCTTTTACAAGGAAACTGTTTTCACCAGGCGTATTTACGATGGTATGATCAAACCCCATTACTACATAACCGCCAAAGCCACCAAGATGAACCAGGGAATTATCTTTCAGGGCATTTTCAGCTTTAGCATTCAAGGCTTCCTGATCTTCGCCGGTAACCCAGGCAGGTAAGGTATTTACAAACTGGCCGGGAGCTGGAAGGTATTCAAATACTTTGGCTACTCCATTGGTATATTGCTTGTCTTTAATAGTAACCACTATTTCCTGTTGTCCGGTACCAATACCGTTTTTAGCAGAAAATTTAAGCAGGTATGAGCCTGGCTTGGCGAACACGTGCAGTAACTCTTGGGTTTTAGAAAGTGTGTCTGTTCCAAGTGTCCAGGAATAGGCAGCACCCTCATCATATTTTACAGTGGCAGCTATCTTTATCCATTTCATTTTGTCGAACACAAAGCCTCCTATGGGTGTGGTAATGTTTACTTCAGGAGCAGTAGATTTTAACTGAATACTTTTACCATCACTGAAGATAAAGGTCATCAGCTCATTGGCTTTTACAATAGCCATAATAGAGGTAACGCCTGCTTTGACTGTAGTATTGGTTTTTACGCCGGTATCGGTACCATCTATAGCCCAGTTGCCATTTTCACCAATGCTTAGCTGGGGTTGGTCTCCCTGCGCTGGTACTTTACTGTCGATACCATCAATCAGCCAGTTGCCATTGGCACCTACTGTGATAAAAGCAGGGGAGTTCCCTACATTCAATTTGGTGCCATCACTGAGGGTGATGATGTACTTGTCGCCTGTGGTTTCATAACTGGTGATGTATAACCGGCTGTTTAATGCATTCAGCAACGTTTCATACTTGGCCAGCTGTTCTTTGATCAGGTTGATGTCGTCTTTCAGGCCATTAATGTCATCTTTGTAACATCCTGTAAACAGGAGCATGGCAGCACATGCGCATTGTAAAATTTTCTTCTTCATGTTTATTAGTTATTGATAGTTAGTATTGGAATGATTGTTTGATTATTCTTCTCCAAGAACAAATGCAAAGTGTGCCGGAATATCACCGGTAGTAACAGACCATTTCTGTTTCCCATCTTTAGTGAAGCTGTATAATGTACCAGGCGCTGTAAAGCCCTTGGCATCCGTCAGGAATATTTCTCTTGTGATGGGGTTTACGGCTATGCCATAGGGCATTTTGATCTTATCGGTGGTGCCATCAGTAATATAGTTTTTACCGATCACTGTTTCCTGTTTTACATCTACCATATTATAGGAGATGGTCCACTTGAAGGTGTTGTAATTAAATTCAGACCCGTATATATATGCGGTGTCGCCTACGATGCAAAGGTTGCTGGCTGCAATGTCGAATTGTTTTTTTACCAGGTCTGTTTTAGTGTCTATTAAAAACAACCTGGAGGGTACTTCCTGGTAATCGCCGCGGGAGGTAACATATATATCGCCGTATTGATCTGCTTTTAGCCGGTGGAGGTTAATGGCAACATCGATCTTTTTAATTTCCTTAAAAGTATTCAGGTCTATGACAGAAACGGTACTATCATAATTAGGAACACGATAACCGCCTGAATTGGCGACATACAACTTTCCGTTGATAATTGCCATTTCTTCCGGCTGGTACCCCACTTCTACTTTGCGGGTTATCTGCAGGGTGGCGGTATCTACTTCCACAACAATGCCGATAGGTGCTTTGGTATCAATTTTTACAGGACCGGCGTAAGCGGAGATATATGCTTTGCCTTTATGAAATGTTACATACCGGCAATTAAGTACGGAAATCTCTCCCAGATGTTTGGCGGTGGCAACATCCAATACATCTACTTTGTTGGATACATTGATCACTGCAAATAGTTTGTTGCCGTATATCTGAATATCATTGCCTACGTCTCCCATTTCCTTTACTACGTTGGGATTGGCTTCGGCGTAGATATTCTTTTTATAATTGCCGGTGAGATAATCATAATAATCCAGGGTAGCCTTATTACTTCCCATGTTACCTTCATTCAGCAGGTAAAAACCTTTTACCACTGTTTTATGTACGGGAGTGTCTACGGGAGTTACCACCGGAGGAATGACCGGCTCTTCCTGCCGGCATGCAGTAAGCAGCATATTACCTGATAAACAGATAAGGAGGAGGTACTTAATGGATGTTGTTCTTGTCATCATATTTTAGGTATTTCAGTATTTATGTTTAAATATTAACTGCCAGGGTAAACTTGTAATTCCTGCCTGGCATTGGATAGCTTAAAACCACGTCATAATATTGGTTGAACACATTATTGACCTGTGCAGTAATCTTACATCCCACCTGCTTAAACTGTAGTGATCTGGCCACAGAGATATCACTGGTATACCAAGGTTGCAGGTGGTTCTCGGGTATATTGGCTTTGCCGTTGTAGCGTTCTCCATTGTACAACAGGCTGTAGTTGAGATCCCAGTTTTTATAGCTGGTATTCGCTGCCAGGGATCCACTATGCCAGGGAATGTATACGATCTGATGACGATAGTAGAAATCTTCCGGATCTGTAAAGTCCTGGGCTTTCTGATAGGTATAGGAGAGCCGGGTATTGAGCCGTACCTTATTTTGCCATTGCCAGGCTGCCTGGGCCTTTACATCTATTCCCCTGATCTGCACAAATCCCAGATTCATCATAGTCCACCGGAATTGGCTGGCTGCCGGCATGGCTACAATCTTTTCCGTTATTTCATTATAATAAACATCTGTTTCCAGATTGATGTGCTGCAGGGCTTTATGCTCAAATACCCTGGTATAGGTAGCGCCTAAGTTATATTGTGTAGCAAATTCCGGCTGGAGATTAGAGTTGCCGAGGTCTGTGTAATAGAGATCGTTAAAAGTGGGCATCCGGAAGATCCGCTTATAGAATGCCCTTATATTAAAGGCAGGCGACAGGAATGGCTGCCAGGAAATAAATACCGCAGGGGTAAATTCCTGCCGGGGAGGGGCTACATATTTCACCTTCACGGTTTCATTCACAATAGTAGCCAGAACACTGGCCTGGGCTTTGAAGCGGGAAAAATGTATGGCAGAGGCCGCAGCAACTAAAGTGGTATACCGTACCGGATATTGAAATTCAGGAAGGTCGGCATCCAGTTTATTCCATTGGAAGTCGCCGGAAAGGCTGATATCCCAGAATGAGGTGAGTGCATATTGATTAGCTGCGGAGAAGTAAAATTCTTTTTGACGGTAATGATTGTCGACCTGTAATGCTGCGGTATCGGGAGCTACATAGCGGGTATAGTCGTCTGCATACTTGGCATTTAACAACAAGCTGTATTTTTTACTGACATCCTTACGGAAAGAGGATTGTATAAAGAGGTTTTCATCCCATTGTCTGTCTATATGGCCAAAAACACCTTTAACCACAAACCCGGGTAGGCCACGTTCTGCATTATAGTAGTAAACCTTAGTACTCCATTCGCCCTTGTCTATTATTCCGTTTAGTCCTCCTTCCAGTCTGAAGGCATTTACATCTCCGTTTTTTCTGATAGCGGTGGTATCGTATCCATTTTTCTTTTTGTACCTGAACTTATACCGGCCATGTGCCTGCGTCCATTCCGCACTAATGGTGCTGTTAATACGCCTGTTTACTTTTTGCTGCCATAACAGAGAGGGGTTGATCAACCCAAAGGAGCCTGTTTTAAAGGTGGCCCGCAGGTGCGTATGTTCCCCTTCGGTAAACCGGGGTTTAAGAGAAGTTAAATAGATGGATCCTGCAGAGCCATAGTCTTTGGCAGGCTGGAAGATGGTGCTTTTCTGGCCGTTATACAGGGCTATCTGTTCCATATTATCCAGGGAAAATTTCCCCAGGTCAATCTGTCCGTTTTGCGCATTGCCCAATTGTATGCCGTCATAAAAAACACCCAGATGGTTGGTGCCCATACTGCGCACATCTACTGTTTTTAAGCCACCTATACCGCCATAGTCCTTTATCTGAACGCCTGAGAAAAACCGCACAGCATCTGCTACGGAATGGCTGTTCAGCCTTTCCAGCTCTTTCCCTTCGAGTGTTTGTGCCGGTATTATTTCCTGAGCTGGACGCAGCCCCTTTACGGCAATTTCTTTCAGCTGTTTAATGGTGAGGCTATCCTTTTCCTGCGCGCAAACAGGCAGCACAAAACATACAAGTAAGCAAGCAAAGCCATATAGCTTTGCTACCCTTGAACGCATGCATTCATTGGTACACATATAAAACCTGTTTGATGTTACATCAAAATGGCTTTCGTAATTCGGGAAAATAATCGGAAAAAATGCTCAGGCAGCCTTAGCCGGCAGATCATTTAATTTCCAAGCTTCATTCCACGAAAGCTTAAAAACGATATTGCACGGCAGGTCTTCTGACTTATCTCTGTTTCTGGCGACCTTCCCATTGAAATCAACAGTGGTCATCTGGTATTGCCATAACATTAGCGAGACTTACAGCAGCGGGACTGTCCGGGATTTGCACCCGAGTTCCCTTTTAATCATTGAAGTCCGGAGCGGACAGCAATGAACCAATGCGGGGCAAAGGTAGGATTATTTAACTTAATTAGACAAGTTGATCATAATGGCTTGATAATTTAAGGAGGGAGCAGCCCGGCCTAACCGCTATGGTAAGTCCGGTTATCCCTGATGGTTAATTTATTATCTTTGCCCGATGGGTACACAAACTTTTTCGGAAGAGAACTATTTGAAAGCCATTTATCATCTGTGTGGCAAAGAAGAAGGGAAAGCCAGTGCTACTGGCATTGCAGAAGTGCTGGGGAATAACCCTGCATCTGTGATTGATATGCTTAAAAAGCTCACAGAAAAAAAGCTTATTCAGTACGATAAGAAAAAAGGCGCCCGCCTTTCCGAAAAAGGACAAAAAGCCGCCTTGCTGGTGATCCGTAAGCACCGCTTATGGGAAGTATTCCTGCAGGAAAAATTAGGCTATACCTGGGACGAAGTGCATGACATTGCAGAGCAACTGGAACATATTCATCATGAAGACCTGGCCGATCGCCTGGATAAATTCCTGGACTATCCTAAATACGATCCGCATGGCGACCCTATTCCCAAATCAGACGGACAAATACCTGCTGCTTCCAAAACAACCCTGATAGAAATAGAAGCTGGTAAAACCTGCCAGGTAGTAGGGGTAAGAGATACTTCCACCGCATTTTTGCAATACCTGCAACAGTTAAAAGTAGCCATTGGCACCAACATCACATTGATGGAGAAGATCGCATTTGATAATTCTGTGATCATAAAAATTGGAAAGGGGACTGCTACTACGGTATCCCAGAAGTTTGCAGAAAGTGTGCTGGTAATTTAAATACAATCCAATTATACCTGGCCGGCAAATAATAAGCAGAAACATGGCATTTGAAATAGATCAGCAAACATTACAGGACCTGGAACTGTTCAGAGAAGATAAGGGGATGCGCTCCATTTTCTCCCTGTTTAATAAAACCAGTACTCCAGGTGGAAAAGATAAGCTGAATGAAATGCTGGCCTCCCCTTCGGCAGATATTACGTTCCTGTACCAACGCAGCGAGCTGCTTAAATTCTTTATAGAACATCCGGTGCCCCAGGAAGTAGATCCTTACCGGGTGGAACTGGCAGAACATTATATGCGGCTAACTGCCGACCCGTTGCGGGACAATATTATTGATGCTACCTACCAGGGACTGAAATACAAATGGAAGCCTACCAACGAATATTATCTAATAAAAACGGGTATAGAACAAATTACTTTTCTCCTCCATTATTTATCAGGTTTGATCAAAGGTTGGGGGGCATATTCCCTGCCAGAACAGCTGAGGCAATTAATAGCACCAGTACAAGCGTTGCTGCAGCAAAAGAAGATACAAGCAGCTGTCAATAGAAATGGCCCGTTTAATTTTTATAGTATTGCCACGTATGACCATCTATTCCGGGAGCTGCACAGAAATGAACTGACAGGTATGTTACAGTTAGTGTATACACTGGATGCCGGAGCAGCAATTGCACTTACCGCCTGTAAATACCAACTAACATTTCCGGTATACACTACTGCTGCCACGCCTATGGTAGTGTTGCACGGTGTGTTTCATCCGCTGGTGAATCAGGCTGTGCCTAATGATATTACGCTGGCGGATCATGATAATCTATGTTTTCTGACAGGCCCCAATATGGCAGGGAAATCTACTTTTTTAAAATCGGTAGGGTTGTCGGTATATCTGGCGCATACTGGTTTTCCGGTGCCTGCCCGGTATATGGAAACCACCGTTTTCAGTGGAATCATCACTACCATTAATTTAGCAGATAATATTTCGAAAGGATACAGCCACTATTATAGTGAAGTAAAAAGGGTAAAGGATACGGCCCTTAAAATCCAGCAACGGAAGCATGTTTTTGTCATCTTTGATGAGTTGTTTCGTGGCACCAATGTAAAAGATGCTTATGATGCTTCCCTGCAAATTATTTCTTTACTGACGCAAATTAAAAGTGCCATGTTTTTCATCTCTACGCATATCATAGAGATTGCGGACCAGTTGAAAAAGCATCCCAATATCCTGTTCCGCTATTTTGAATCGGACCGGCAGTTGAATAGCCTTACCTACAGTTACAAAATAAAAGAAGGTGTATCAGCAGAAAAGTTGGGTATGCTGATCGTGCAGCAGGAAAACATACTGGATATTCTGCAGGCAGTTATTCAGGAACAGCAGGCGAAGCCGTCCGCAGGTTAGCCAGGTAGATCATCACCCCAAACAACACGATTTCACCTACCAATATCAGCAGATAATGCAGGGAGGCTGTTTCATACTTCCCGGTTAGCCAGAAGAATAATAATGCAGATAAGGCACATACAGTGGCAGTAAGCGAAAGACCCCATTTTCCAACTTCCAGCAGTTGATAAGCCCGGTGTATGCCCGGTGTGGAGGGGCGTACATCCCGCCTGATTTTTCCCAGCAGATAACATCCTTCAATGATATCGCAGATCCAGGGAATAATTTGTATCCAGGCCAGCACGGAAAAGAAGATCCTTCCTGAGGCTTCCATTTTGCCGGCTACCTGCATACACAGGAGAAAGATACTCCCATAAGCAGCAGGCATGAAGATAAAGTCTACCCAGAGCTGTCCGCGTAATGCACTTAGTGTTTTTTGTTGCTGTGGTTGTGGCAGCAGGTAGATACCATTGATCAGGTTGGGCAGTTCCCTGGCAGTGGCTGGAAATTCAAGATCAAGGATACTGAATTTACGCAGTACCACATCATGGGTGTAAAAATGTTCGCTTTGCAGGTGCATGATAAAAGCGGTAAACAGTGTTACGGCCATTGTAATGCAGAGCCAGCTCCAGGGATTGATTATTTCTACTTGCATGTATATACGGAATAAGGTGATTAAATATTGCTGACAGGTGTTGCCGGCGCGGCTTCTGTGTTGAGATCTTTCTGCATCTTTTCCCGGTCGCGCTTATAGGCTTCCCAATCAAAGGTTTCCAGAAAGTTTTTAGCTGCAATAGCTCCCAATGCAAACAATTCGATTTTGTCTTCTTTGGAGAGGAAGAAGTTGAGCCAGTTAAATTTGTCGGAAGAAAGATCTACTGTGCCAATTCCCCGCTGATAGCCTTTGTTTTTCAGCAAAAAGTCTTTGTCATAGTAATTACGGATAGTATTAAACATGCGGCCAAAATATCCCTGCAGCGACCAGCCATATGCATTCTGTTTTCTATCACCAGGCTTGCTGTCATTCAGATCTATTCCAAAATTAGGCAACCGGGGAGTACTGATCCGTGGATTGTAGAACAGGTTGATCGGGAAGTTGGATAAGATCCCACCATCTACAAATCTTGCGATACCGGGAGGAGCTGTTTCATTAAAAGTATCTTTCCATGCTTTTTTGATGTCCTCATCTTTGTAGGGAATTTCTGTGATCATGTATGATTCAAAGAACACCGGAATAGACATAGAGGCCCTGATAAAACCTGCCGGTTGCAAGGTGTCAATATCTTTGCGGAAAAGGTTGCACATGGCGGGAAACTGGATCTTGTTCTGGGTAACCAGTTCGGAGGCAATGAATGTTACATCCCCCTCCAGCTCTTTTAATCCCTGTGGATGCGGTACCCTTAATTGTAGCGGAGGGCAGGTGCCGGCTTTCTTTTGCAACGCAGAAACGGTAGCTACATTATTAGTTAGTAACAGTTTTTTTATCCAGTCATAAAAATAGTCGCCGGGGTTGATCCCAAAGCCAGAGTTCTTTAACCGTTTCAGCAGGTTGGTAACATAATAGATGCCTACACCCATCAGCAGGGTCCAGAATCCACTGAGCACAAAAAAGATACCTGCCAGCACAGACAGGGCAGGGAAGCTGCTGCGCAGTCCCATTAGTACTACATCACCGGTGATCAACAGCGCCAGCACAGCTAAGATGAGGAATACCCATCTTTTGGCTTTGGTGGTAAAGTTACGTTGTGTAATAAAGTTTCTGATGATCCATCTGGCAGCAGGATGTCCATCTACCAATGCAAAAAAGTCCAGTTCACAAATGGCTTTCAGAACCTGGTCCGACTTCTTTTCTTCTTTGGCATTGATCACTGTCATAAGTGCTGTATTAATAGCACCTGCACTGGTACCTGCCAGCCGCAAAAAGCGGATGCCCATTTCCTCCAGTACATAAGTATAACCTACCAGGGCCACTCCAAATACACCACCTCCCTTTTGCACGAGGTTTACATATTGGTGTCCGTTGGCATCCAATACATCGGATACAATCAATGGTGTTCCTCCGGGGCCAAATTTTGCATGCAATTCTTCCAGGCATGCCTGCACACGCGGATCATTGGTGAAATCAGCTGCGGTAAGTCCGGCTGCAGCGGCTTTTTTATTCTCTAATGGCATAACCTGTTTTTAAGGGGCAGGCACCAAGGTAGTATTTTGACCGCAGAATGTCAATGTTGATATGGGATAAGATGAATAATGCTGTAGGAAAACCATGCTGTTATAAGTAAGCAATAATTGTCCTATCTTGCCCGCTTATTTAAGTAAAGCAGGCTATTAATCCTGCAGACAAAAACCGGATATGCTTAGAATATTAGCGACTATTTTTCCCCTGTTTACCTTAATGTTGATGTCATGTGATAGTACTGGTAATAAAGCTGCCGGAGGAAACCAGACCGATAGTACTATGGTGGCCAGAGATACGGCAGCGGCCGATCCTGCTGTATTGCCTCCCATTCCTTTTAATGAATTCCTGCTGAAAATTAAAACGGTAACATTACCACTTGATAAAGCTGCACTGAAAGACACCGATCTTAAAACGCTGTACGGAAGGTATGAGGTGTATACTGCTGTCAGTGCCGGCAAACTGTCTTTACCCAATGGTAATACCCTTATTGTGTATGCCGGGCAGGTAGATAGTGATATAGAGGAAGTTTGGATGATTACCTATACACCGGAGGGAAAGGAAATCTCCAGCATAATGGAAGGAGGGTACCATAATGAACGTAGCGGAGTAGAAGAACCGGAGCGTACGGAACAGCATTTTACCATTCATAAAGACAGCCTCATAGAAATAAGAGAGCATTATATGAAATGGGCAAAGACCCAGACAACAGATACTACCTGTATCCGGTTTTATGAGGTGCGTACAGATGGCAAAATAGACCGGCGGGCAAAGGATACAGAATCATTTGCTGCCTACCAGGAGCGTTTCCCATTGTTAACGCTGCCCCTTACCATTAATAAGGTTAGTTATGCAGGGCTTACCGCTGTGTCCAAGCTTACTCCTTATTACAGGTTTGAGGATTATATTTATTATGACTGGCGTGTATACGCCTACGGGAGAATATCCTTGCCTGGGAAGGGGCCGGTATTATTGTATATAAATGAAGCGGCAGAAGAAGGGGAGAGTATCATTGCGCCATCAGTAGAGCTGGTTAGCTATAGTCCGGCAGGCGCAAAAAAGGACCTGATGAAGATTGCAGGCGGGGATGGCGGAGAAGGCGGCTATACAGATTATACCAATACCCGTATTACGCCGGATGGTATGATAGCGCTGACAGAAAGCACTGTGGTGCATGGTGAATACCTGGAGTTTAATAATACCTATACGATTACCTATGATATGCAGTACCAGGTAGATGCCTCCGGCAAGTTTAAACCGCTGGGAGCTACCCGGATAGAATATGCTCTGACTGAATACGATACTGACAATATGAAGGCCTATTTCGACAGGAAAAAAGAGGAGCCTGCCGGAAACTGGGAGGAAGTACAATTTACTATTCCAGGCAGTAAAATTGTGGTAGGGATTTACAGTTATTACAAAAACGGGGAATGCCTGATGGAGTTATTTACTTCCGGAAAGGATAATCAGAAGATCGACGCCTATCCATTATACATTACCCTGAAAACGAGCCGCTATGAGGAGGTGTCTTTTCTGAAGCTGGAAAATGAAAGCGAAGGGGAAACGGATAGAGGAGCACTAATGGGGCCTGTTACTATTAAACTGAAAAATAAGGCCTTACAGATTGACCGGCAGGGCCGGTTTATTAAATAAGCCTTACTTTTATTAGTATAAAAAAAGATTCTATGGCAAGTACGTTTTCAAAGATCAAAGAGGCCTGGCATATTTTTAAGAGTATAGATTTTAATATGCTGGGCAAGCTATCCGAAAAAATAGATCTGCCTAAGGTGATGGCATCTGTAGCAAAGCTGGACGACAAGCAATTGGCGGGATTGATGAAGATGCTGGATGGTGGAGGGGGACATAAAAAGGAGTTGCCCGCTATAGATGGTGACTTCTACGATCTTAGCCATTTGCTGAATGAAGAAGACCGTGCATTGCAGTTGAAGGTGCGGGCGTTTATGGAGAAGGAAATACAGCCTATTGTGAATGAATATTGGCTCAAGGCAGAATTTCCTTTTGAGATCATTCCCAAATTTGCGGAGCTGAATATCTGTGGAGTTACTTATGAAGGTTATGGTTGTCCCAACCGGTCTTTTCTGATGGAGGGGATCATTGCGATGGAGATGGCAAGGGTAGATGCATCGGTGGCTACTTTCTTTGGGGTACAAAGCGGGTTGGCAATGGGGTCTATCTATCTGTTAGGCTCTGAGGAGCAGAAGGCGGAGTGGTTGCCGGGGATGCAGCAGCTGAAGATCATCGGTGCTTTTGGGCTTACAGAGCCGGAGGTAGGATCCGGTGCGGCCGGTGGACTGACGACCACGGCTAAACGGGAGGGCGATTCCTGGATACTTAACGGACAAAAGAAATGGATCGGGAATGCCACTTTTGCAGATGTACAGGTGATATGGGCCAGGGATCTGGATGATAATGAGGTAAAGGGCTTCCTGGTGCGGAAGGATACACCTGGTTTCAGTGTAGAAAAGATTCATGATAAAATGGCCCTGCGTATTGTACAAAACGGGTTGATTACTTTAAAAGATTGCCGTGTAAATGAGGCCGACCGTTTGCAGCATGCCAATTCCTTTAAAGATACGGCCAAGGTATTGCGTATGACCCGTGCAGGGGTAGCCTGGGAAGCAGTAGGCTGTGCCAGAGGAGCTTATGAAAATGCCCTGGACTATACCCGCAAGCGCAAACAATTCGGAAAACCTATTGCCTCCTTTCAGCTGATCCAGAACCACCTGGTGGAAATGTTGTCTAACCTTACCGCCATGGAAACCATGGTATACCGTTTGTCGCAGATTCAGGATCAGGGACTGCTGAAGGATGAACATGCCTCCCTGGCCAAAGTATTTTGTTCGCTTCGTACCCGCGATGTAGTAAGCAGGGCAAGAGAAGTAATGGGAGGAAATGGTATTTTGCTGGAATATAATGTAGCCCGTTTTGTAGCGGATGCTGAGGCCATTTACTCTTATGAGGGCACCAAAGAGATCAATTCCCTGATTGTAGGCCGCGCTATTACAGGCTTCAGTGCATTTGTATAACCTGGTGATTTTACATTTGTGTAAAAAAACAAGAAGATTGTAAATATTCTTTTTATCTTATGCAGCCGTTGGCTATCTGATGCCATGCCTTACCGGCAAAAACAACTTTACTTTTATATTTTATAATTCCATGGATAAACAACATTCAAATCGCAGAAATTTTCTGAGGAACGTAGCTTTGGGAAGCGTAGCTGCGTTAAGCATTCCTGAAATAGTATCCGCAGCCGTTAAAGGAGAAAAAGGAAAAAAGCATACCCTTAAAAAAGGAGACATCATTCTTTTCCAGGGTGATTCTATTACCGATTCTGGCAGAAAAAGGGAAGAGGGATATAATAATGCCGGTGTATTGGGTAATGGATATCCTTATCTGGCAGCAGGAGAATTACTCTGGAAACATGCAGATAAGGATCTGAAGATCTACAACAAGGGAATCAGCGGTAATAAAGTATTTCAGCTGGCAGAGCGCTGGGATGCAGAATGTCTGGATATCAAGCCAAATGTATTGAGCATACTGGTAGGTGTAAACGATTTCTGGCATACCATGAGTGGTAATTATAAAGGAACGGTACAAACTTACCGGGATGACTTTACAGCACTGCTGGATCGTACCAAACAAAAACTGCCGGAAGTAAAGCTGATTATCGGAGAACCTTTTGCTGTAAAAGGTGTGAAGGCCGTAGACGATAAATGGTATCCAGCTTTTAATGAATACCGGGTAGCAGCAAGAGATATTGCTGCTAAATTTGATGCGGCATTTATTCCTTACCAGTCTGTATTTGACAAGGCACAGCAAGTTGCACCTGGCGTATACTGGACGTTTGATGGTGTACATCCTTCCCTGGCCGGGGCTAAGCTGATGGCGCAGGCCTGGATGGAAACAATTAAATAGCTTAACCTGTAATTTTACACATAGATGAACTGCCCGCAAATATTTGCGGGCAGTTTTATTGATAAGCAATCCTACGTTATTTCTGAAATAAGTGTTTCTACTGAGGTGGTGGTATACAATGGAAGGTAGTTTTGCATAAAAATATCAATAAGAAATGTTTACAAGATTACGTTCATTTGTTACCCTTTTACTGTTCATGTTATCGGGCACTACCTTTGCCCAGGTCCTTAAAACAAACGATAATACTGTTAACCTGGGGATCGGATTTGGATCTACTGTTACTTATGGTCATGGCATGAAAGGTTTTCCTGCCTTAAGTCTTTCTTACGAGCACATTTTCCCCAAAGAAATTGGTCCTGGTTTACTGGGAGTAGGCGCGATTGTAGCTTACCGGGCAGCGTCTTACAAAGAATCGGTGGTGGATGAAGAAGGCCCATCCGGTACGTACAAGTTCAGGTATTCCAATACTTACCTGGGATTACGGGCTACCTATCACTGGAAGGGGTTATTGTCAGAAAAGTATGATATCTATGGTGCTGCAATAGCTGGTGTGCGGTTAGAAAAGTACAAGTGGGATGGCCCTAAATCGGAATTCGATGCCTTCTACAATTATAATCATACCAAAGTTTTTGGTGGGCTGGTAGTAGGCGCCCGTTATTATTTCCTGCCTAAGGTGAGTGTGTTTTCAGAGTTGGGATATGATGTTTCCTGGTTTAAAATTGGAGTAAGTGCCCGGTTATAGGTAAACACTCATTCTTTTTCCTCATAAGCACGATGTGTTCCATGGTCTGGTTTGACATCGTCCGGCGCCCGCAAGGGGCGCCGTTTTTTTTATACCTGTATAAATTTTCTATATTTTCTGCCTTGTCAAACGTACCTTACAACCACATTTCAAAAGCCTTACTTTATGAAGTCTGTTTTATTAAGTATAATGGTGTTGAGTATGAGCAGCAACGTATTTTCACAGCAGCAGGAAGTGATTCATTTATGGCCGGGAAAAGTACCTGGAGAAAGAGAAGCCAAGCAGGTGGCCCCCGCTACGCCGGATACCAGCAGGGGAGTGATCCGGCTTACTGATGTTACCGATCCGGTATTACAGGTGTATAAACCTGCGGTGCGCCGTTCAGATGCCGCAGTAGTGGTATGTCCTGGCGGTGGATACAATATCCTGGCTATCAATCTGGAAGGAGAGGAGGTCGCTAAATGGCTGAATGGTTTGGGGTATACGGTATTTGTATTGCAATACCGGGTACCTAAAAAGCCTGCCGGTGCTTTGCAGGATGTACAGCGGGCTATCCGTTTGGTACGCAGCCGGGCAGCCCAATGGAAAATTACCCCATCCAAAGTGGGCGTGATGGGTTTTTCGGCAGGGGGGAGCCTGAGTGCACGGGTAAGCACCCAATATGACAAGCCCACGTATACACCGGTAGATGCAGCGGATCAGTTATCCTGCCGTCCTGCCTTTGCCGCACTCATATATCCTGCTTACCTCGATAATGGCACCAACCGTACCATTACGCCTGATTTAAAAGTAGATACCAATACCCCACCCATGTTCCTGTTTGCCACAGCAGATGATCCTTATGCCAACAGTGCGTTGGTTATGGCCGGAGCTTTACGCGACGCTAAGGTGCCGGTGCAGCAGCATCTTTATGATACTGGTGGTCATGGTTACGGACTGCGTCCGGGCAATCCGGCAGCCGAAGTATGGCCGGGATTAATGGCAAAATGGCTGGGGCAAATAATTCCCACCATCAAATAAATATTTCTCTAAATTTGAGTGTTAGTTAATACCATCACCACACAAACCCGCAGTTATGAGTTTTTTGGATAAACTTAAAGGAGAATTTATAGATATTATCGAGTGGACCGATAATACCCCTGATACTATTATCTGGAAGTTTCCCCGCTACCAGAATGAGATTAAAATGAATGCCAAACTCACCGTGCGGGAGTCGCAGGTAGCTATATTCATGAATGAGGGCAAGATTGCGGATGTGTTTACCCCTGGTATGTATACGCTTACTACGCAGAACATGCCGATTTTGACTACTCTAAAAGGCTGGATCTATGGGTTTAACAGTCCTTTTAAGGCAGACGTGTTTTTTGTTAGCATGCGTCAGTTTACCAATCAGAAATGGGGCACTAAGAATCCAGTGATGCTGCGGGATGCAGAATTTGGCCCGGTACGTCTTCGTGCATTTGGCAGCTATGCTTTCCGGGTAAAAGATGGGGCACAGTTCCTCAAAGAAGTGGCAGCAACGAACCCTGAATTTACAGTAGAAGACATTAATGAGCAGTTGCGTAATCTGGCGGTATCCCGTGGTATGGATGCTATTGCGGAGGCCCGTATTCCGGTGCTGGACCTGGCCGCCAAGTACGATGAAGTATCTGCACTGATTACAGAAAAAATAAAACCGGAGTTCAATGAGTTAGGATTGGACCTTACCAAATTCCTGATAGAAAATATTTCGCTGCCACCGGAAGTAGAAACAGCACTGGATAAACGCAGCAGTATGGGTATTGTTGGTGATTTAGGGGCTTATGCACAATTCCAGGCCGCAACGGCAATGGAAAAAGCAGCGGAGAACACCGCAGGTGGTGGTATGGCTGCCATGGGCATGGGCGCTGGTATGGGAGCTGCTATGATGGGGCAGATGGGAGGTGTATTCCAATCTAATCAGGTGAATGCCGGTGCTAACGCTGGTGGGGCAACGCCACCACCATTGCCGGGCGCGGTTACCTTTTTTGTGGCCGTAGGAGGCAAACAAGCGGGACCATTTACCATGGAGGAATTACAGCAAATGGCGGGAAGCGGACAACTGAACGCGCAAAGCCTGGTTTGGAAAAACGGGATGGCTGCCTGGGCGCCAGCTTCTGCAGTAAATGAGCTGGCTCCGATACTGGCCAATACACCACCACCATTACCTTAATCCGGTAAGACAAGATTTTCTTTATTCATTGCAAATCCGGTAACATGGATTTAAAAATACTAATTCGGGTATGCTCTTTGAGGAAAAAACCGGTGAAGTAGTATCCTCTCTGAAATGCGAGAACTGCGGCGCTACTTTACATTATGCCCCTGGTACCAATAGCCTGAAATGTGACTACTGTGGCACGGTAAATAAGATTGAATCTTCAACGCAGGAAATCCATGCTGTAGATTATAACGATTTTATTACTACTACGGTCCGGTCTACAGCCAATACCCAACAGGCCGTAATAGTAAAATGCAATAATTGCGGTGCATCTACTACCATGTTGCCCAATGTAACGGCAGACAGTTGCCCGTTCTGTGCCTCACCCCTGGTAGTGGATCATGCAGAAACAACGAATGTACTGCAGCCACATTATGTCATCCCTTTTATCATTAAAGAACAGGAGGCGCTGCAAAACTTCCAGAAGTGGATGAACAAATTATGGTTTGCACCATCGGACCTGGTAAAAAAGGTAAAGGATGCTTCTTCCCATCAGCTGAAAGGGGTGTATATTCCGCATTGGAGCTATGATACAGATAGTTATTCCCGGTATAGCGGTCAGCGGGGAGAGTATTATTATACTACAGAAACTTACTCCGTTACGGTCAACGGGCGTGCTGAAACCCGCACCCGTCAGGTAAGGCACACCCGCTGGTATAGTGCCAGTGGAGATGTCAACAATGTTTTCCGGGATGTATTGATCTGTGCCAGCCCTTCATTACCGCCTAAGATGGCGCAGATCCTGGAGCCCTGGCACCTGGAGCAGCTAAAATCATTTGACCCCCGCTACCTCAGTGGATTCCGTGCTGAAATGTATACCTGGAATGCTGAAAAGGGACTGGAAATGGCCAAACAAAGAATGGCACCCGTGATTGAGGACACCATTCGTGATGATATTGGCGGCGATGAACAGCGGATTGATCATTATAATACGGATTACAATAACCTGGCCCTCAAATACCTGCTACTGCCGGTATGGATCAGTGCTTATAAGTATGATAAAAAACTGTATCATTTTGTGGTAAATGCCTGTACCGGTGAGGTAACAGGTGACAGGCCCTATAGTTGGATGAAGATCACATTAACGGTGCTTGCTGTTATTGTCGCTATTTACCTTATTTACCAGGCCAGTTCCGGCGCATAAGGAGCAACCATACACTCACTGTGGGGAAAAGGGTCTACATAAAAATCCCGGCAAAAAGAGCCCTGACAGATAAGTCAACAGATAAGATTAAACAGATGAAAGCCATGTATACTGCTGTATGCATGGCTTTTCTCTTTTAGCAGATTTCCGGCGTGGTACTCTTTTTGCGCCCTGGTTATTGTTGTTAATCATATCACTAAAACAAAAAATAACCTGTTATGAAAAGGATCACTTTTTTTACGATGACGATAATGACTGCCTGGTTGTTACAATCATGTGGAGGTAACGCAAACAGGAATAAAGACAGTGTAGACAGTGCCAAAGATGTGAATGAAGCTACGGTGAATGAAGTAAAAGCAGTAGATGAAAAATCAACTGACTTTGCCGTAAAAGCAGCTAATGGTGGCATGATGGAAGTAGAACTGGGTAAAATGGCGCAGGAAAAGGGTGTTAGTCAGCGGGTTAAGGACTTTGGTGCCATGATGGTCAGTGATCATACAAAAGCCAATGATGAGCTGAAAGCGATTGCCACCGCCAAAAACATTACACTGCCTGGTACTTTGGGAGAAGATATGCAAAAGCATGTAAATGACCTGAATAAGAAAACGGGTAAGGACTTTGATAAGGCTTATATGGATATGATGACAGATGATCACGAAGAAGATGTATCAGAATTTGATAAAGCAGCAGGTAACCTGGAAGATCCGGAACTGAAAACTTTCGCTTCCAATACTTTGCCCACCTTACGTACGCATCTTGATTCGGCCAAAGCGGTGAAGGCATCCTTAAAAAAATAATCATCCACAGATGAAAACCTGGCTTGGGCTGCTTGCAATTGCAGGTAACCCAAGCCTTTTATCAGGGATGATATTTCTTATCCAGTAAAACTTTATACTCCGGGTGTTTTTTGATATACCCGGCAATAAAGGGACAGTATACCATAACTGGCAGTTTATGGCTGCGGGCATATTCCAGTGCATGTATGGCAAGTTGGGAAGCAATACCCTGGCCTTCGAGTGCTTGCGGCACTTCGGTATGCATAAAGGCAATATCTCCTTTATAATGCCGGTATTGCACAAAAGCAGTGACACCATTCAGTTCAGCTTCAAACCGCTGGCTGTCTTCATTATTGATAATGTTAACAGGTGTGATAGACATGATGTTTAAGGTTTATCCGTGAAACCAACTCTTTTATGGGAGCCGTCACAGTAAGGTTTGTTGGCAGAAGCCCCGCAACGGCAAAAGGCGGTTACTTTAAACTTTTTTGTTTCTGTGCCATCCGGTTCTTTCACCACAATATTGCCATATACCAGCAGCGGCCCATTGGGAGTAGGTTCCACAATGCTCTGCACTTCTACAGTTGGCGCTTTTCCATCCTTTATTTCATTATTGTAATAATAACTTAATGCACCGGAAGGGCATTGTTTTACCTGGGATACAATACGTTCAGAAGTGGCTGCTGCGATGTTGATCCAGGGTTTTTGTTCTGGATTGAATACTTCGGGGAGGTTGTTGAAACATACTCTGGAATGGATACATACTGCAGGTTTCCACACTACGGTAACTTCCCCGTTGGTATATTCTTTTGTAATGTCTTTCATATTATGACTCCTTTGTAATGATGATAACAGGGTTACTTAATAGTTTGTGGATAGGGCACGCCTCTGCTATTTCGAGCAGTCTTGTTTTTTGTGCACTATCCAGGTTGCCCGTAAAATCAATTTCCCTTTCTATCACGGTGGTAGTTGGGGTGGGCTTGTTGGTACTGTTATAGCGTAAAACGATGGTGATATTTTCCAGGGGCCACTTTTTGCGGGTGGCATACATTTTCACAGTGATTGCAGTACAGGCACCCAGGCTGGACAACAATAATTCCCCTGGTTTGGGGCCGGTGTCACCACCGCCCACGGTGTCGGGTTCATCTGCCAGCCAGCGGTGACCACGGCTTTCTACTGATACCTGGTAAGGGACATTGCCCAGCATTACGGTTACATCTTCATCCATATTGACTAAAATTCCTGATCTGAAAATTATCCCTGAACCATTGCGCGGCCAGGGTGATATCTTCCTGTGTGAGGGCATGTCCGGCATTCACTTCATAGGTGTTTACCTTAAATCCGTTTGCACTCAGCAGTGTTGCATAGTTGTTGGTGTCAGCAAGATCAATGGTAGTATCCTGTCTGCCCGTAGTAATTAAAACAGGTGCTTGTCTTTGTGTTTCAAAGCCATCTTCCAGCGCTTGAAAAGGTTGCATAGGCCGGAAAAGTAGTGCCCCGGCCAGCAGTTCGGGATATAACATGAGTATAGCCCCGGCAATATTGGCCCCATTTGAATAGCCGATGGCAATAAGCTTATTGACATCAAAGTGCTTTTCCAGTGCCAGGTTGCGCAGAAAATGCACCAGCTCATGCGTACGGAAATGCAGATCCGCTTCATCAAATACCCCCATTGACAAACGCCGGAAAAAACGGGGCATGCCATGTTCCAGCACATTACCCCGCAGGCTCAGGATGTTTACATCATAGCCAAAATTGGCCGCCAGGGGTACCATGTCATGCTCATCTCCTCCGGTTCCCGGCAGCAGGAGCAAGGTATAGGCTTTGTTATTATCCGTGCGCTGATAAACATATTTTAAAGGTTGAAAGTCCATTTTCATCCGGCTTTAAAGTGTGGTGATCACAGCAGGCACTATGCCATGCGCTGTTCAGGCTAGTCCAGCTTTGGCAGTTGTCCCAGTATTTCCTCTCTTCTGGCTTCAAATTCCGGTGGTAACATCAGCTGGCTGCCGAGCAATGCCTTAGGTTCGTCTACCGTAAAGCCCGGACCATCTGTTGCCAATTCAAACAATACACCACCGGGTTCCCGGAAGTAAATGGATTTAAAGTATTTCCGGTCCAGTTGTGGTGTTGGGTTTAGTCCCATACGTTCTATTTTTTCCCGGAAGCGTAATTGTGTTTCATCGTCTTTTACCCGGAAAGCCACATGATGGATAGTACCACCCGCTACATGCCCTCTGGGTTCTCCTTTAGCTTCAACCAGGTCTATGAAAGTACCGTTTTCGCCAGCGGGGCTTTCAAACCGGTAGCGGTTGGCACTGTGTTTTAACAAGTTAAAGCCAAATAAAGACACCAGCAGATCTGCAGTAGGCTGTACATCTTCCAGGGTAAGGGTAACATGATGAAATCCCCGTGTGGCATTAGCCGCCGTAACAGCAGATGTTTCCCATGGCTGCCGATTGTCGGGCTTTTCTGTTACCGTAAGCTCCAGTTTCAGGCCATCGGGATCCAGGAAGGTCAGGTATAAGTCGCCAAATTTCTGGGAAGGTTTGTTGTAAAGAATGTTGCGTTCCTCAAACCGTTTGATCCAGAAATCAATACTGCCTTCAGGAATAGAATAACCTATTTCTGTTGCCATATGTGTACCTCTGCGTCCGGTCATGATGTCTTCCCATGGAAAAAAGGTCAGAATACTACCAGGAGTCCCCACTTCATCTCCGTAATAAAAATGGTAGGTATGCGGATCGTCAAAATTGACTGTTTTTTTTACAAACCTTAATCCTAATACTTGCGTATAAAAATCATAATTGCGTTTGGCATTCCCGGCTATCGCAGTAATGTGATGAATGCCGGTGATTTTATCTTCCATTATTTTATTTTTTACCCTGTTTGATCAGACGCGGTGGCAGAGGTTATTTTTTAATCAGTTCAATCTCACATACTATTTTCACTTCGTCGCTTACTACCATGCCACCCGCTTCTGTTACATTGTTCCAGTTCAACCCAAAATCTTTCCGGTTGATTTTACCATTGATGGTAAAGCCAGCTTTGGTATTACCCCAGGGATCCTTGGTTACGCCACCGAATTCAACCGCCAGTTTAATAGGTTTGGTGACGTCCCGGATGGTCAGGTCGCCATAAAGATTATAGGAGCCGTCATTGTCCACGTTTTCATATTTGGTAGCCGTGAATGTAACTTTTGGATATTTATTAACGTCAAAGAAGTCCGGTGAGCGCAGATGCGTATCCCGTTGTTCGTTTTTAGTGCTGATGGAGTCTACATCAGCTGTAAACGTTACTTTGGCAGTCATAAAGTCCTCTTCTTCGGTCTCTACCTGTATATCATATTTATGAAATGCCCCTGTTACATTGGTAATCATCAAATGCCTTACTTTGAAGGTGATTTCACTGTGTTCAGGATCTATACCCCATTGATACTTTGCCATGATAATGCATTATTTAGTTAAACGTGAATAAATATTAATCAGATTAAAGGCACCAGCTAATTCATAACAACTGCCGAAAGTTATTGTTTAGCTGTGATACAAATATCAACCCAAACTATGAACCAGGACATGGATAAAAAATGATTTCTGATGTACAATTTTTTAAATATTTAAAGAGGGACATTGGAAGAAAATACCCCTTTTATGCTCTCTTATGCTTTAACTATGCTCTAACTATGCTTTAACCATGCTTTAACTATGCTCTAACCATAGGGAAAGAACGCTTTAACTCCCCTTCAGAAGAGGGTGTTATAAACGTAAATTATCATATATTGGTAATGGGCAGCAGGTAAATCACTGATTTAAGGTTTTAAAGGAACAGATGGATATCTTCGCGCCTGGAATCGTAATAATTTGTAATGGCACAGTGTATTAAAAATATAATAAACATTATGCATGATTTTTTGTTTATGTGTTTGATACCATGTTGCTATACAGGTAAAAAAAAAGAAAATCCATATGAGAAGAGGCTTCCTGTTTATTGTTCCGGTTTTTTTGATGTCGGCAGTGTACGCGCAGGAGGTGGGCAGGCCCATAACCTTGCAGGAGTGTTATGACATGGCAGCACAGAAGAATACGCTGATCATGCAGGCAAAACATGCGCTGAAGGCAAGTGAATATAACCTGGAAGCAGAAAAGCGGTCGTATTTTCCCAAGGTAGATCTCCTGGCGGGGTACAATTACCTGGGCAAGCCATTGGAAATTAATCTGCAGCAGGTGAAGGACGGCATTGTGGAAGGTTCTTCCCAGCAAAGTGTGAATACGGCCAACGAGGTATTTAATCAGATAACCGGTCAGCATTTGCCACAGCAGGTACAGGACCGGATCTTCAATGCCACGCAGCGGATTTTGAATACAGTATACCCGGATTATAATCCGGCCCTCAGCAAGCAACAGTACTTTACAGCATCACTGGGTTTCCGGGAAGCGATTTACCTGGGAGGTAAACTTTCTGCAGTAAAAGACCTGGCCCAGGCGCGGGTTACTTCCGGTGAGTTAAACCGGCAGGTAGTGGAAAAGGAATTATACCTCCTGATAGGGTTACAATACCTGCGTATTATGTACCTGAATAACATTCTGGGGCATGAGGAGCGGATAGTAGACGCCTTCCGGAAGAACCGGGACTATGCGGCTTCTCTTAAAGCCAATGAGATACTGCCACCTTATCTGTTAAATTGGGCAAAAGTGAGTCTGGTACAGGCAGAAAGCCGGTATCGTAATCAGCAGCTGGAAAAACAGAATGCGTTGCTGGAACTGAATAAATTGATGGGATTACCATTGGATACTGTAATAAACATCACGGACACACTAAAATATATTCCGGCGGCGATCCATACCGCTACAACGCCTGATTTTTATCAGCAAAACCCTGCTTACCGGCTGTTGGAAAGCAAATCCAGCCTGGCAGAGGTGGCGGTAAAAACGACCCGCTCCCTGTCATTACCCAATATCTTTGCCATTGGCAATGTAAGCCTTTACCGAAAAGACCTGCCACTGACTATGCCCCCGTGGCTGGTAGGCGTAGAAATGCAATGGAACCTCTTTGACGGGTTCCAGAAACAAAAGCGGGTGAAGGCCAGTAAACAACTGGTAGAAGAAACCCGGATGCTTACAGAAAACACCCGGTCATCCCTGGAGGTAAGATTACAGGTGTGTATTAATAAAATGAATGCCCTGAAAAATGATGTTGCTGCATTGGATACCGCCCGCCAGCAGGCACGTTTAACTACCACGCTGATTGAGGAGCGGATGAAAACGGAGATGTCTTCCGTGAAAGATGTAAACGATGCCTTGCTGATAGAAGAGGAGATGGAAAAGATTTATTATACCGGCGTGTTGGGTTATTACCTGGCATTGGCAGAATACTGGAGCATTGTAGGCACACCACAACGGCTACAGGAGTTTATTAAATAATTCATCGTAATTAATATTGTATGCGATCCTTCTTTAAAAATTATTGGGCATTAGGAATACCGGTACTGGTATTGATCATTGCCTTGCTGTTCTTTTTCCGGAGGTCTGGAGGAAGTAGTGCAGAGAATACGGTTATCGGAATGGTAGATGCCGAGTTTGTGGATGTGGCAGCAGGTTTTCCGGGGCGGTTGGATAGCTTGCTGATTCATCAGGGAGATACCGTGAAAAAAGACCAGCTGCTGGGCGTATTGCATACTACAGAGATCAATGCCGTGAGAAATCAGGCAGAAGCAGCTATCGAAGCAGCGCAGAGCCAGCTGAAATTGCTGCAGAGCGGTGCCCGGCCCGAAGCTATACAGGCAGCAGATAAGCTGTATCAGATTACACAGGACCAATATGAGCTGATGCAAAAAACATATGCACGTATTGAGAAACTGCACCGGGATCAGGTAGTATCCGGGCAGGAAAAGGATATCGTTTATTTCAGATACCAGGCTGCGGAGAAGGAGATGGAAACAGCTCGTCTGAATATGCAGATGCTGAAAAATGGTACCCGTCCGGAATTGATTACTGCAGCGGCGGCAGTTTTAAAACAGGCAGAAGAAGCCTATACGTTAACTAAATCATTATCTGACAAAACATATATCCGTGCCCCTGCAGATGGTATTGTATCGTCGCTGGTGATTGAAGAAGGAGAGATCGCATCTATCGGTTATCCGATGATGACTATCCAGAAACCGGACTCTTACTTTATCCGGTTTAATATCCGTCAGGATGATATGAGTAAACTGGCCTTGGGGACAGTGGTGAAAATGAATATACCCGGATGTGTACCGGAAACATTTGACGCGAAAGTGTCGAAGGTATCGCCATCGCTTACGTTTGCCAACTGGGTGCCGGTACAGGAAAAAGGAAAGTTTGAATTACGCACCTTTACCGTAGAGTGTAAACCTGTTAATCAGCCGGCTTTACAGGGCTTGCGTCCTGGCATGACCGCTGCCATGCAAATGCCATGATGAAGGCCATTATTCAAATAACCATACGGGAATGGAAGCGCATTTTAACGCTGCCGGTGCATTACCTGGTGCTATTGGTCATGCCTGCATTGCTGTTTGCTTTTTATGCATACATCTATCAGGCCAGGAATGCACGGGATCTGCCGGTAGCCATCTGGGATGATGACAGGTCAGTACTTTCCCGGCAGTTTGCCTTTATGCTGGAACAAACGGAAAGCATTCATATCACCCGCCAGGTAGACAACCAGACCGAACTGGAAACACTGATACGGAGGGGAGAGGTAGCCGGGGCTATTCATTTTCCGGCGCGCATGGAACGGAATATTAAAAGCAGGCACCCGGTATACATTACTGTATATACGAATGCAGCAGCAATTGTTACAGCCAAACTGATCTATAAAGATGCCGCTCAGGTATTGATGACTGCAGGTTCCGGTGTGATCCTGCAAAAACTGGTAAAGCTGGGTATGCCTAAAGATAAGGCCATGACATTGGTACAGCCTTTAAAGCTCACCAGTTACCAGTTGTATAACCCTACTTTCAACTACCAGCAATACCTGGTGCCCGGACTTATTTTCGTAGCGCTTCAGATGATGATCATTATGGTAACGGTATTGTTGCTTAACTATGAGCGGAAAACCAACACCCTGGAAGAATTACACCAGGTAGCAAAAGGTTCTGCCTTTGTTGCTATTACCGGCAAAACCCTGGCACACCTGGTAGTAGGATGGGTTAACTTTATACTGGTGACGGGCATCGTGCTCCCATTGTTTGAGGTGGGGCACCCGGCAGCTACCGGTACACTGTTTGTTGTTTTTACCCTGTTGGTACTGGCTTGTATTGGTATCGGAATATTGGTATCTGCGATCTTCAAAGATGTAATGGTAGCCTGCGACCTGGGGCTTTTTTATACTTCCCCTGCATTTGTATTCAGCGGATTTACGTTTCCCAGGTGGGCGATGCCCTGGTACGACCAGTATTATGCTGCTATCATGCCTTTTACTTTTTTCCTGGATGCCTTTTTTAAAGTATATTTTATGGAGTTACCCCTCCGGTATGCCTATACGGAAATGGGATATATCCTGATTTTTATCGTAGTCACTTATCCGTTGGCTATTATATTGTTTCAACGGCAGTTAAATAAACTGGAGGTGCAGCATGCGTAACTTTTTTGGAAGTATAGGCCGTTTGTTATTGCGGGAAGTAAAGCTGATCATAAAGGATCACAGTTTGCTGCTTACACTGCTGATAGCACCGCTGTTGTACGCGTTTTTCTACGGTAGCATCTATAGCTATAAAGTAGAGGAAGAAGTTGCACTGGCGGTGGTGGATGCAGATCAGAGCCAGTTATCCCGCATGTTTACTGAGCAGCTGGATAATACCCAGCTGGTAGAGGTGATTGCTGCCACCAATTTGCAGGATGCACAGGAGAAGATGTACCGGGGAGAGTGTCAGGGGTACCTGTATATTGAAAAGGGTATGGAGGCTAATATTCTGGCCATTCAGCAAAGTAATGTGGTGCTGACCGTCAATGCCGCCCGCTTTCTGCCCTCCAGCGAATTAGTGGCTACAGTAACACAGGTAAGTCTTACGATAGGCGCCGGCGTACGGTTAAAGTATAATGAGATGAAAGGGTTGAACAGTACAATGGCCCTGCAGGAAACACAGCCAGTAAGCGTAGATTACCGGCCATTATACAATGTACGTTCCAGTTATGGCGACTTCCTGCTGCCGGGGGTACTGGCCCTGATATTGCAGCAAACCCTGTTGCTGGGACTTTCAGGAAGTGTGGCTCTGGATAAACAAAACAGGCAGATCCCCGCTCTTGTACAAACCGGAGGCGGTAGTTTATCAGCTACACTATGGGGAAAAGGACTGTTTTACCTGCTTTTATTTGCCGCTTATGCCACCTTCTTCCTGCTGGTGAATTTTAATATCCTGGAGCTGACCTTTCAGGGCACCGCGTTTAACACCGGGGTGACGATGTTGCTGTTCCTGCTGTGCCTTATTCCTATGGGCGTATGGCTGGGCAGTTTGTTTCCCAACCAGTTGCTGGCAGCGCAGCTGATGGCTTTCTCTACCTATCCTTTTTTCCTGATAGCCGGTTATGTATGGCCTTATGCGGCCTTGCCGGTACCCGTACAATGGCTTTCCGTATTATTGCCTATCACGCCATTTCTGAGGATGTATCAGTCTGTGGTGCAGACAGGTGGCACCTTACAGGAAAATACGGGTCCTATATTGCATCTGCTGCTATTGTGGGTGTTTTATGTACTACTGGCGTTATTGGGATTACGACGGGTGAACAGGAAACAATCACAGGCGGCACAGGGGTAAAACCGTATTTTGCTAATTTTTTTAGCGAATTGCAGAACCTGCATTATATTTGCGGGTAACTTGTTTGTAGCCATGTACGCAATAGTAGATATAGAAACAACCGGGGGCCATGCCAGTGCCAGCGGTATTACGGAAGTAGCCATTTATCTGCATGATGGCAAGGAAGTGGTGCAGCAATATGAAACACTGGTTAATCCGGGCGTACCTATCCCTTATCATATTCAGTCGCTGACCGGTATCACCAATGATATGGTGGCGGATGCGCCTCCGTTTGAAGCAGTAGCCCCGTTAATTGCAGGGCTGCTGAAGGACCGGATTTTCGTAGCGCATAATGTCAACTTCGATTATTCATTTCTGAAACATTATCTGGAATTGTCTGGGCATGAGCTGAAGAGTAAGAAGCTTTGTACGGTGAGGCTGGGGCGTAAAATATTTCCGGGATTGCCATCTTATAGTTTGGGTAATCTGTGCCGTCATCTTCAGATTCCTGTTTATGGAAGGCACAGGGCTGGGGGAGATGCCGCTGCTACGGCAAAATTGTTTGAGTTATATATACAAAATGATACCCAGCAGGCCATTGCCGCAGCCTTAAAAGCAGGGTCAAAAGAATACTTCCTGCCACCCAATCTGCCACCTGAGCAGGTATTATTATTACCTGCCACCCCAGGGGTTTATTATTTTCATAATCAGAAGGGGAAAGTAGTATATGTAGGGAAGGCAAAAGATATTAAGAAGCGGGTGAACAGCCACTTTACCGGCAACAATGCCGGGCGGCAGCGGCAGGAGTTTCTGCGCAATATTTACAGTATCAGCTACCAGGTAACCGGTACGGAGCTGATGGCCTGTGTATTGGAGTCGGTAGAGATCAAGCGGTTGTGGCCGGTTTATAACCATTCACAAAAGCGGGTGGAATTGCGTTATGGCTTTTACCTGTTTGAAGACCAGCAGGGGTATTTACGGCTGGCCATTGAAAAAAGGCGGAAACATACCACCCCGGTATACAGTTTTAACCTGCTCGTAGATGGGCACCAGTTACTGCGCCGCCTGATCCGGGAGTTTGAATTATGTCCGAGGCTATGTTTTTTACAAACCGGAACAGGCACCTGTACAGGTGTAACTGCTGGTACCTGCCATGGAGCCTGTGAAAAACAGGAAGCGCCTGCAGACTATAACCAACGTGTACTACAAGCCATTACCCACTTACAGGAACAGCAACCTTCATTTGCAATTATTGGTCACGGGCGGGAGGCGGGTGAACAAAGCTGCATTTTAATGGAAAAGGGACGCTTCTATGGCATGGGGTATGTAGCAGCTGATTTGTCTGTAAACTCTGCAGAACACCTGAAAGATTTGCTTACACCATATCCGGAGAATGAATATATCCTCAATCTGATCCGGCATCATGCCACCGTAAACATCCGGCAGGTACTTCATTTTTCCTGACGGGCTGGCAATGCTTCCTGACCACGATGACTATACTTACCACGATGACCATAGAATAGGGACATATCCCGTCTTACTGCTCAGGTGGCATGGGATTACTCCGGGAACATTGTTTTATCCAGGCCAGGAATGATTTTAAGTGCGTTTTTATAGTAGATCTTCTTCAGGATATTATCCGGTAGGTTCATTCCGTACATACGCCAGAAAGCGTGATATTTCTTGTGATAGGGGAAGTATTCATCTGCTGTTTCCAGTTCCCGGAAATAAGTAGCATATTCATCGGGTACCCAGGAATCTTTACCAAACAGGATCCGGTCCTGGTATTTTTCAAAGAACTGCCTGGCCATGATAGGCTGGCGCCCCAATTCCGCAATAACGGCACCAAATTCCACATACATATTGGGCATTTCGTTCATTAACCTGGACAGCTGGCCGAGATCGTTGGCATACCAGCCAAAATGTGCATTGATAAAAGTAGTTTGAGGATGTTTTTTGAACATGCGGTGTTCTTCGGCAATGATCTGTTCCCAGGGTACAGGGTTTTTAGGGCCCCGCTTACGGCCTGGGTGCGTGGTAATTTCGAGCCAGCGTTCGTTATGTTCATCGGGTGTATCCCAAAAAGGTTTAGGATCTGCAGCATGTATCAGTACCGGGATTTTCAATTCACCGCATTTTTTCCAGATAGGGTCCAGGCGAGGATCGTCGATAGTGACCCGTTTTCCGGTGTTGTCATTCACGGACAGTCCCAGGTTCTTAAAGATTTTCAGTCCGCGGGCTCCCTGTTTTACATCTTCTTCCAGTTGGGCTACTGCTTTGTCCGTCCAGCCACTGCTACCAATACCGGAGAAGTTAATATTGGCAAATACCACCAGCCGTTTAGGCGCATGAGCTTTGATGTTGTCGGTCATTTTTTTCAGGCCGCTGCCATTTCCTCCGCTTAAATTCACCATTATCTGCATATTGAGCTTGTCCATGGCCGCCATCAGTTCATCCAGGTTCTGTTCGCCCAGGTTCCATTGGTGATTATGTACGTCAATAAAAGGGAATCTGGCCCTGGTTTTGATATGCTCTGGTACTACCAGTGTAGACACCGGATCATATTTTTCAAAATCCATGGTGCTTTTTTCCTGGCCTTGTGAGGCCGCTGAGAGCAATAGCATACCGGATAGTAACAGGAGGGGGGATTTTGACATAAGTAAATGTTGTAATGTTTTAGTAAATAAATCTAAACATTTGAGTGATTATTTTTCGCATTAATAGGATGAATGGCAAGATTATTCACAGATGTGAGGAATTGGTTTTCAGAATGTAGTGATCGTGGAGTATTTTTGCAATCTGGTAGCTGTTAAAGTATGGCTATCAGGGAGAAAGGTAACAACGTTATATTAATAATTTATAATTCATGATAGCTACTAATTTACAAATTCCAGGTCAGACGGCCTTTTACAAAGGAAAAGTACGTGATGTGTATACCATTGAGGACAAATTGATGGTGATGGTAGTGAGTGATCGTATTTCCGCATTTGATGTGGTATTACCACGTCCTATTCCTTACAAAGGACAGGTATTGAACCAGGTAGCTGCCATTATGCTGGATGCTACCAAAGACATTCTGCCAAACTGGGTAAAATCAGTTCCATTGCCAAATGTAACCATTGGTATAAAATGCGACACTTTCCCGGTAGAAATGGTGGTGCGTGGTAACCTTACCGGTCATGCCTGGCGTACTTATAAGAGCGGACAGCGTGTATTGTGTGGTGTAAAGATGCCGGAAGGAATGAAAGAGAATGACTTTTTCCCGGAGCCGATCATTACGCCTACCACCAAGGCACATGAAGGTCATGATGAGGATATTTCCCGTGAAGAGATCATTGCACAGGGCCTGGTAAGCAAAGAAGATTATGAGCAGCTGGAAAAATATACCCTGGCACTGTTTAAAAGAGGAAAAGAGCTGGCAGCAAAACGTGGTCTGATCCTGGTAGATACCAAGTATGAATTTGGTAAATCCGGCGATACCATCTATGTGATCGATGAAATCCATACACCGGATTCTTCCCGTTATTTCTATGCAGAAGGATACGAGGAAAACCAGCAAGCCGGCAAACAGCAGAAACAGCTGAGTAAGGAATTTGTGCGGGAATGGTTGATGGAAAACGGCTTCCAGGGCAAAGAAGGACAAAGTGTACCTGAGATGACAGACGAGTTTGTAAACAGTGTGAGCGAACGCTATATTGAGCTGTTTGAAAACATTACCGGACAAAAGTTTGTGAAAGAAGATGTTTCCCAGGAAGCAGCAGAAGAAAAGATAAAAGCAACTTTAAAAAGTCTTTAATACGTAAAAGCCTCGCTCCGGCGGGGCTTTTTTAGATGTCAATATTTGGTTTTTTATGAGAAAGATAGCGCTGCTGACTGTAGCATATGCCCTTGTTTGTTTGGCCTGTAACAACCAACCTGAATCCGAGACTACAGATCAGATCATTGAAAAGGTAACTGCCAATAGTCCCGGTATAAATAAGGGCGCAGGCACTTATGAGATCAGTGCACCCAGGGGGTGGGAAAAAAAGGACACTTCCATAGGAGGGGTGAAGATTACCTTTTTGTTTGAACCCGTGGTAGCAGGCGCCCGGTTCCGCACAAATATCAATGTAGTGACAGAATCCATGGGAGAAGACTCCTGGGATACGTATTACAAAAAGAACATGTCCACTATCCGTCAGTATACACAGGATTTTAAGGAGCTGGGAGAAGGGCAGGAGGATATTAACGGACTGAAAGCCCGTTGGTTTAAGTATAGTCATACACAGAGTGGCGTAGCTATAGATGCAATGATTTATGCTTTAACGAAAGATAATATCGCCTATGTTATTACCTGCACTGCACAGGGCGGAAAGCTGGAAGCGTATAAGCCCCAGCTGGCAGAAGCATTGCAGTCATTTAAGTTTTAATACAGCAACCGTTAAGAGAAACGGGTACATATTCGCTAATTTTGGAGTTAAAACGATCAGCTTTTGAAACATCTGGCAGCACTCAATAAGTACTTTATCAAGTATAAGTGGTATATGACGCTGGGCATGCTGTTTACCGCTATATCTATCGTATTCAGCGTTTTCCAGCCTATAATGGTAAGGCAGATTTTTGATCTGCTGGCCAAGAACCTGGACAGTTACCGCATGATCAGTGATATGGCCAGTTTGAAAAGTGCTTTCCGGGCAGACTTTTCCAAAGTACTGGCGTTCTATGGTATTACGATCCTGCTCTTTGCATTGCTGAGTGGGTTTTTCATGTTCCTGCAGCGGCAAACGCTGATAGTGATGAGCCGTCATATTGAATTTGATCTCAAGAATGAAATATACCAGCACTACCAGGTGCTGGACCTCAACTTCTTTAAAATGCATCGCACAGGTGACATGATGAGCCGTATTACGGAAGATGTGTCACGGGTACGGATGTATGTAGGGCCTGCATTGATGTATTCTACCCGTACTATTATTATGGTGGTAATCATTGTATACCTGATGGTAAAAGTGAATCCGTTGCTGACCCTGTATACCTTGTCACCATTGCCGTTGCTGGCAGTAACGATTTATTATGTGAACCGGATTATTCACCGCAAAAGTGAACGTATCCAGGCGCAATTATCCAACATTACTTCTATTGCCCAGGAATCTTATTCCGGTATCCGTGTCATCAAATCCTATGTACAGGAAGATGCCAGTGCCCGGCATTTTGAAGAAGCCAGTGAAGAATACAAACAAAGCTCTATCAGTCTTGCTAAAACAGATGCCCTCTACCAACCCAGCATGGCCTTAATGATCGGACTGAGTGTGATCCTGACCATTTTTGTTGGAGGTATGCAGGTGATCAAAGGAAATATTACGGTAGGCAACCTGGCAGAGTTTGTGATTTATGTGAATATGCTCACCTTTCCTTTCTTTTCTATTGGTTGGGTAGCTTCCATGATCCAGCGTGCTGCAGCTTCACAGCAGCGGATCAACGAATTTTTACAGGTAAAGCCTGCCATTAAGGATGAGCCTGGAGCGCAAAGCGTGAAAATAGCCGGAGCCATCAGGTTTGAGAACGTTACATTTACCTACCCGCATACAGGTATTACGGCAATAAAAGACTTTAACCTGGACATTCTGCCGGGGCAAAAAGTGGCTGTAATAGGGCGTACCGGCTCCGGGAAGTCTACCATGGCACAACTGCTGATACGTATGTATGATCCGCAGGAAGGCCGGGTATTGCTGGATGGACATAACTTAAGGGAAATAACGCTGGAAAGCCTCCGTAGCCAGATCAGTTATGTGCCACAGGATGTGTTCCTGTTCTCCGATTCCATTACGAATAACATCCGTTTTGGGACCCCTTCTGCCGATCAGGAAGTAGTGCAAACTGCCGCCAGGCAGGCTTCGGTAGAAAAGGATATCCTTAACTTTAAAGAAGGGTTTGATACCATGATAGGAGAGCGGGGTGTTACGCTGAGCGGTGGCCAGAAACAGCGTATTTCAATTGCCAGGGCACTGATCAAAAACCCGGATATTCTATTGTTTGATGATTGCCTTTCTGCAGTGGACGCCCGCACGGAGAAGGAAATAATTGGCAACCTGTATGCCTATCTGAAAGATAAAACTGCCATCATCATCACCCACCGCATCTTTGCCCTGTTTGAGTTTGATAAGATCATTGTATTGGACGAAGGGCGTATAGTAGAAGAAGGTACACATGGAGATTTATTATCATTAAATGGGTATTATGCCGAGCTATATGCGCGCCAGCAATCGGGAGAAGAGGAGTCTGTAAGTGAATAACAATCATTATCTTGTATACCCCCGGTGGCAGGGATTTACAGCCATCTTTTCTGATTTATCAAAATCATTTAAAAATATTTTGATATTTGTAAAACAATAGTATATTTGTTCCTTATTGAAAACAGGATTTGATTCGTTAACACTTAAATCTATCAACTGTGGCGTACGAAAACAACAATCAACAGGAAAGAAATAACGACAGCATCTTTTCTAAGCGATTGAAAGCGGGTAAAAGAAGGACCTACTTCTTTGATGTAAAGACCACTCGGGGAAACGACTACTTTTTAACTATTACTGAAAGTAAAAAGCGTTTCAATGACAACGGTTATGACAGGCACAAAGTATTCTTGTACAAGGAAGACTTTAATAAATTCCTGAATGCATTAACGGAGACCATTAACTACGTGAAGACTGAGTTGATGCCGGACTTTGACTTTGATGCCTACAATCATGACTATGTACAGGAAGACCAGGACGATGCAGAAGGTGCTGAAAGCAATTCAGTAGCATCTGCCGACACTGCTGCAGCAGTAGTTAGTGCCGACGTTGAAGTTGCTGCTCCGGCAGCTGCCGCCGCCTCCCATAGCGATGATGTAGACAAATGGTAAAATTAGCTGTGAGCTTTAAGCCATGAGCTTCGAGCTTTGGCAAAGCAATAAAAAAAGGAGAAGAACAATACTGTTCTTCTCCTTTTTTGTAGCTGTTGGCTTTTAGCTTTTAGCCCAATGCAGCGGATGTATTGGTAAGTATTTAAGCTAAAAAAAGCGAATGAACAAAGTATAATAACCTGTTCATTCGCTTTTTTTAGCTTGTGTTGGGCTCGAAGTTCGTTTAATCAGCTAATAGCTAAATACTAACGGCTAAAAGCTATCTTCTTCCATGCATTAATCAGCCCGTTGGTGGATGCGTCATGACTGGTTATCTGGTCATTGTTTTCCAGTTCCGGCAATATTTTGTTGGCCAGTTGTTTACCCAGTTCTACACCCCATTGGTCGAAGCTGTAGATATTCCAGATAACGCCCTGTACAAAAATCTTATGTTCGTATAGTGCTACCAGTGATCCCAATGACCTTGGCGTAATTTCTTTTACCAGGAAGGAGTTGGTAGGCCGGTTGCCGGTAAATACCTTAAAGGGAATAAGGGCAGCCATTTCTGCTTCCGGCATGTTGGCTTTTTGCAGTTCTGCCTTTACCTCCGCAGCTGTTTTACCATTCATGAGTGCTTCCGTTTGGGCAAAGAAGTTAGAGAGCAGTTTCACATGATGATCACCAATAGGGTTATGGCTGATAGCAGGTGCGATAAAGTCGCATGGGATCATCCGGGTACCCTGGTGGATCAGCTG
Source organism: Chitinophaga sp. H8 (assembly GCF_040567655.1). Taxonomy (NCBI): domain Bacteria; kingdom Pseudomonadati; phylum Bacteroidota; class Chitinophagia; order Chitinophagales; family Chitinophagaceae; genus Chitinophaga; species Chitinophaga defluvii. Next base: position 1,911,589 of record NZ_JBEXAC010000001.1, read on the forward strand.
ATAAAAAGCATGTTGTCCGTTCGTGCCGGGTTCTCCCCATACGATAGGTCCTGTTTCATAACTTACAGGCTTACCATTGCGGCCTACATACTTACCATTACTTTCCATATTACCCTGTTGGAAATAGGCCGCAAAGCGATGCATGTATTGGTCATATGGCAATATTGCTTCAGTAGCCGTATCAAAGAAATTGCTGTACCAAAGACCTATCAGCGCCATCAGTACCGGTATATTCTGTTCAAAAGGAGTAGTTTCAAAATGCTGATCCACCGCATGGGCACCTTCCAGTAATGCTTTAAAGTGAGGAAAGCCAATGGTGAGCGCTATAGAAAGACCGATAGCGGACCATAATGAATAACGGCCGCCTACCCAGTCCCAGAATTCAAACATATTTACGGGATCTATTCCAAAGGCTGTCACCGCTTTTTCATTCGTGGAGAGTGCGGCAAAATGTTTGGCCACGTGTGCTTCGTCCTTAGCATGCTCCAGAAACCATTGCCTTGCAGTGAGTGCGTTGGTCATGGTTTCCTGGGTGGTAAATGTTTTGGAAGCAATGAGGAAAAGAGTTTCTTCCGGACTTACTTTTTTCAGTGTTTCGGCAATATGCGTACCATCCACATTGGATACAAAATAGGTCTGGATGCCTGGTTGCCAGTAAGGCTTTAATGCTTCGGTTACCATTACGGGGCCGAGGTCAGATCCTCCAATACCGATATTCACGATATAGCGTATGGGCTTTCCCGTATAGCCTTTCCATTCTCCGGAATGTATTTTGGCACAGAAGCCTTCCATTTTATCGAGCACCGCCAGCACATCCGGCATCACATCTTTTCCGTCTAATACTACTGGTTTACCTGACAGGTTACGTAAAGCCACATGCAATACTGCCCGGTTTTCCGTTGCATTGATCTTTTCTGCTCCGAACATCGCTTTTATAGCATGCTCCACGCCACATTCCCTGGCTAGTGCCAGCAGTTGGGTACGGGTTGTATTATTGAGGATATTCTTTGAATAGTCAAAGAGGATCTCTTCAAAACGTAGCGAGAAGTTGTCAAAGCGTGTGGCATCCTGTGCAAACAGGTCGCGCATTTGCACTTTTTTCATCTCAGTAGCATGTTGTTGCAGTGCCTGCCATGCTTTAGTGCTAGTAGGATCGGTAGTTGGAAACATAATATCTCAAATTAATGCAGGCCAAAAGTAAATAATTTAGTTGGCAGTCTATAGCTGGTAAAAGAGGTATTAGTTTGTTTTTCTGCGGTATAGCTGCCAGGATATGCCTACGGCAATAACACCCATGGCGATAATACTGGCATGAATAACAGGAGATTCTTCCATTACATCTGCTTGTTCCCGCTTTAATAAAATACCATAAAAGGCCCAGATGCTAACCAGGGCGTAGGTGATATTGTTGCGGCGCAGTATCATGATCAGTGATAAAAGGGTGCCGATGCCAATCATTAACACTGCCCAGTTTACCTGGGAGATACCAGCACCATCCCATCCGTAGTATACCATTAGCGCGGTAATATTAGCCAGGGTAGCAATGCTGATCCAACCGAGGTACAGGCTGAACGGAAGCTGTATGAATAATTTTTCATGTGTATGTGCAGGAGTCCGGCTAATATTGAAATTACGATGAATGATCAGCAGGGAAAAAAGTAATAGCAGCATCAGGCACATGGAGAGTGGGAGCAGTTCGTAATGCCAGGCCAATAACCAGCAGCTGTTGGCCAGGCAGCTGATGAGCCACCAGCCTTTCATACGGGTCATAAAGTGCTTCAGTTCCTCCGGGCGACGGCCGGAAAAAGCCAGCCATAGCTGGTAGATAATGAAGGCCAGTAACGAAAGATAGATCACACTCCAGATGGAAAAGGTGATTCCTGCAGGAGTGAACAAGTTAGGATATTGATCTGCTATCTGCCCGGTACTTTTTCCATTGATGGGGAGTAGCACTGCCAGCATATTGATGGCAATAACGATGATGAGGCCAATGGTGTTGAATACAGATTTGTTCTTATACAACAGGGATTTATGGGTTTCCAGCATAGATAGCTACTTTTTGAAATATTAAACATCCGGCTAAAATGTTCCGCAAAAACTGTTCCGGGATGAAGCTGGTAGGTACAGATTTGTACATACACACACTTTTACATACATTTGCTCCCTATGACATCAGAGCAGCTTAAAGCTATGAGGGACCGTTTGTACGTCCTGGGAGGTTTTCTTTAACGTACCCGACAGAATAGCTAAAATAGAAAATGATAAACAACTTACCCTCGCACCTGGCTTTTGGGATGACAATGTAAGGGCGACCGCGATCCTGAAAGACATTAAAGTCAATAAGTTCTGGGTAGATTTATATGAGCAGGTACAATCCGCTATTGAGGATAGTGGTGTTTTAAATGATTTCCAGAAAGAAGGGGAAGCCACGGAGGAAGAGGTGCTGGAAGCCTATAATAAAGCGCTGGCAGCCCTGGATGAGCTGGAGTTTAAATCTACTTTAAATCAGCCGGAAGATGAAATGCCGGCAGTACTTACGATCAATTCAGGCGCGGGTGGAACCGAGAGCCAGGATTGGGCGGAAATGCTGCTGCGTATGTATCGCATGTATGGTGAAAAGCAGGGGTGGAAAGTGATGGAAATTGATGTGCAGTATGGTGATGGTGCAGGTATTAAATCGGCAACACTGGAATTTGACGGAGATTTTGCTTATGGGCAGCTGAAGGCGGAAAGCGGTGTTCACCGGCTGGTACGTATCTCTCCATTTGATGCCAATGCCCGCCGTCATACCTCTTTTGCCTCCGTTTTCGTATATCCGCTGGTGGATGACACCATTGAGATTGCCGTAAATCCTGCCGATCTGGAATGGGAGTTTTACCGTTCAGGTGGTAAAGGGGGACAGAACGTAAATAAAGTGGAAACGGCTGTGCGGTTAAAGCATATTCCTTCCGGTATTATTATCGAATGCCAGCAGGCGCGTACACAAGGAGAGAACAGGGAAAAAGCCCTGACCATGTTAAAGTCACGCCTCTATGAAGAAGAGATCCGTAAGCGGGAAGAACTTAAGAATGCGGCTAACTCCACTAAGCGTAAAATTGAATGGGGATCTCAGATACGTTCCTACGTATTCCACCCTTATAAGATGATCAAGGACCACCGTACCGATTTTGAAGTAGGGAATGTACAACCGGTGATGGACGGTGAGTTGGGAGGTTTTATCAAAGCCTACCTGATGATGCAGAAAGAAGAAGAAGCATAATATATCATTTGAGGATGGTCAATGGTGAATTACAAATTAAGCGGTACCTTTATAATCCGCATTTCGTAATTCGTCATTGATCATTTTTAGTTAATAAACAACAACAATATCTAAACACGCTGCCTATGGGCAGGCAATCTTTATTAGAATGAATACAGGATACTTTGATTTTGCAGCACCAAGCAACGAGCCTGTTTTAAATTATGCACCAGGCTCCCCGGAAAGGGCAGCATTAAAAAAACAATTAGCAGCGTTTAAGGCAGAAGTAGCTGATATACCTATGTATATCGGTGGTCAGGAAGTGCGTACCGGTAATACGGTAGACATCCGTCCTCCACATGAAATCAAACACAAACTGGGACATTTCCACCAGGGGGATGCCAGTCATGTGAAAGCAGCTATTACAGCAGCTATGGCAGCCCGCGAAAAATGGGCGAATATGGACTGGGAAGTACGTGCCAATATCTTTCTGCGTGCGGCAGATCTGATAGCTACCAAATACCGCTATCACATGAATGGTACTACTATGCTGGGGCAAAGCAAAAGCCCGTACCAGGCAGAAATTGACAGTGCCTGTGAACTGATCGACTTTCTGCGTTTTAATGTACACTACCTCAGTGAAATATACCGCCAGCAACCTGTAAGCTCACCAGGTGTACATAACAGGTTGGAATACCGTCCGCTGGAAGGGTTTGTACTGGCAGTAACTCCTTTTAACTTCACTGCCATTGGTGGTAACCTGCCTACATCTGCTGCATTATGTGGTAATGTGGTAGTATGGAAACCTGCAAATACCCAGGTATATTCTGCCAGCATGTTCATGAAAATTCTTATAGAGGCGGGGTTGCCTGATGGGGTGATCAACCTGGTATATGCCAGTGGTCCTACTATGGGGGATATCTGCTTTGCTGATCCTCATTTTGCAGGGATACACTTTACCGGTTCTACCGGTGTGTTCCAGCAAATGTGGCAAACCATTGGTAATAACATCAGCAAATACAAATCTTATCCACGCATTGTAGGCGAAACCGGTGGTAAAGATTTTGTTATTGCACATAAATCTGCTATACCTGATGTAGTGGTAACAGCTTTGGCACGTGGTGCTTTTGAGTTCCAGGGCCAGAAATGTTCTGCCGCTTCCAGGGCATACCTTCCCAGCAACCTGGCAGAAGAAATCAAAACGAAGCTGAGTGCAGCACTGAAAACCATGAAAATGGGTTCTACAGAAGATTTTGGTAACTTCATCAATGCTGTAATCGATGAGAAATCTTTCGATAAAATCACTTCCTATATAGATAATGCCAGGAAAGATCCTAAAGCTAAGATCATTGCAGGAGGAAACTATAGCAAAACAGAAGGATACTTTATAGAACCTACTGTGATAGAGGCTACAGATCCACACTACACCACCATGTGTGAAGAAATCTTCGGGCCTGTATTGACCATTTACACCTACGATGCGGAGAAGTTTGAAGAAGCGCTGGCTTTGGTAGACAGCACGTCAGAATATGCCTTAACCGGAGCTGTCATCGCGCAGGACCGTTATGCAGTAGAGCTGGCTACTAAAAAGCTGGTAAACAGTGCGGGCAATTTCTACATTAATGATAAACCTACCGGTGCGGTGGTAGGGCAACAACCTTTTGGCGGTGCCCGTGCTTCCGGCACTAACGATAAGGCCGGCTCTCAGCTGAATTTGTATCGTTGGTTAAGTGCAAGAACGATAAAGGAAACATTTGTACCTCCTACAGATTATAAGTATCCTTTTTTGAATGAGGAAAAATAGCTATTAGCTGTTGGCCGTTAGCTTTTAGCTTAATGCAGCGGAGATTAAATGATACTAAAAAAGCGATGGACACCATGTTCATCGCTTTTTTTAATTTATTCTCTAATCAACAGCTAGCAACTTTCTTTTTATCCGCTATGGTCTTTTGGCTAAAAGCTAATAGCTGACAGCTCTTCTTCAGCTGCCCTCCTTTAATGCATGGAGTGCTTCTGTAACATGTTTTTCTCCATCCCGCATAGAGTTAAAAGTGTGTATTACCACTCCGTTTTTGTCTACCACATAAGTTACCCTTCCTGGCAGTACAAAGGTTTTAGGTACTCCAAAGAGTTTTCTTACCTTATTATCAGGGTCGCTTAACAGGGTAAAGGGAAGTTGATGATTAGCAGCAAACTTTTTATGGGAGGCTACGCCATCTGAACTGATACCGATTACAGTGGCACCATATTGTTTAAACTCTTCAAATGCATCCCTGAAAGAGCAAGCCTCTTTGGTACAAACACTGGTTTCATCCTTAGGATAAAAATAGATCACCAGGGGTTGCTTACCCAGCAGGGTGGTAACATCAAAGGTTTTGCCATCCTGATCCTGCAGCGTAAATGGCGGCACTTTTGAGCCTGTGGTAACCTGTGCGTGGGAGGAGCAGGAAAAGAGTTGGAATATCATGGCTATCATAAATAGTTGTTTGAGCGGTTTCATATGAGCAGTTTTATGTGGTGTAGTATCCGGAATCAGTGGTTTGTTGTTTACAGTTCCTGCAATACCACTGCAAAGTTACATCAATTGCCTCATCCGGATAGTATACAGATAATTGCTACCGGTATATTTACCCTGGTTTTCATTAAAACTGGCCTGATACTTTTTATCTGTAGCATTAATCGTTATTTTTGAGCCCTAAAACGTTGTGTTTTGAAAACCATACTGAATGGGAAGCAACTGGCTATTACCATAGACCGGCTTTGTCACCAGCTAATAGAAAATCATCTTCAGTTTGAAGATACGGTGCTGATTGGTTTGCAGCCAAGAGGAGTACACTTGTCCGAAAGGATTTATCATACCTTGCAGCAATTGCTGCCGGGCTCTGCTATCAACTACGGCAAACTGGATATCACCTTTTACAGGGACGACTTTAATAAAGGAACGGAATTGCATGTGCCTAATGAAACGGACATCGATTTTTCCATAGAAAATAAGAAAGTGGTGTTGATTGATGACGTGTTGTATACCGGGCGTACTATCCGTAGTGCGCTGGATGCTATGCTGGACTTTGGCCGTCCGGCAGCTGTAGAGCTGCTGGTACTGATAGATCGTCGCTTCAGCAGGGAGTTACCCATACAGCCGGACTACACTGGCCGTACCATTGACGCCATTATTTCGCAAAAAGTGAGGGTATTGTGGCAGGAGCGGGATGGGAAGGATGAAGTAGTGCTGGTGGAATAGTTTTTTATTTTTTCAACTTTGGCCTTTATATTTGCACATTAGAATGTCATTATCAGTAAAACATCTACTCGGTATCAGGGATCTGCAGCGTCAGGACATAGAACTTATTTTTCAAACAGCCGACCAATTCAAGGAGGTTTTACAAAGGCCGATAAAAAAAGTTCCCACCCTCAGAGATACCACGATCGTCAATTTATTTTTTGAGAACTCAACCCGTACCCGCATCTCTTTTGAGCTGGCGGAGAAGCGTTTGAGTGCCGATACCGTTAATTTCTCCGCCTCCGGCTCGTCGGTATCCAAGGGAGAAACTTTGATCGACACGGTGAACAACATCCTGTCTATGAAGGTGGATATGGTGGTGATGCGGCATTCAGCCAGCGGGGCCCCTCACTTTTTGGCCAAACACATTAATGTCCCCATTGTAAATGCCGGAGACGGTATCAATGAGCATCCCACACAGGCGCTACTGGATGCATTCTCCATACGGGAACGACTGGGGAGTGTAGCCGGCAAAAAGGTAGCTATCTGTGGTGATATCATGCACTCCCGGGTAGCATTGTCCAATATTTATTGCCTGAAGAAGCTGGGAGCGGAAGTTACCGTGGTAGGCCCGCCTACATTGATCCCAAAACATATGGGAGCAGCATTAGGAGTCAACGTAAGTTATAATATCCGGGAGGCACTGGCCTGGTGCGACGTAGCTAACGTGCTCCGTATACAGCTGGAGCGTCAGAATATGCCTTTATTCTCTTCTTTGAGGGAATACTCACTGGCATATGGGGTAAACCGGGAATTGCTGGATAGCTTGCAGAAGGAAATTGTTATCATGCACCCGGGCCCGATTAACCGTGGGGTGGAATTAAATTCTGATGTGGCCGACTCCGGCCAGTCGCTGATTCTCCACCAGGTGGAAAATGGAGTGGCCATCCGGATGGCTGCCTTATATCTGCTGGCGGGTAAAAAGCCTGATTAATCAATTTTCAGTAAAATAATTATCAAGAAGCATCACCTGATCCGTGATGCTTTTTTTATGCAAATGAGCAGGCGGGAGCTGCACTACATGAATTTAGAAAACAATATTTAACCCTAAAGTATAGGATCTGAAAAATGGATACTCATAGCCGTTATAATTCAGTTGTTCTGGATCAAGATATTTAATTTTCATATGGCTGATTTCCCACAGATCCTGTCCTGAAAAATAGACACGGACGCTGCTTACCGGGGTTTTCTTCAGCAGTGCAGCCGGTAAAGTATAGCCCAGTTGCAGGTTTTTAAGCCGGAGATAAGCACCATTCATGATCCAATGAGAGGAGGGGGCCAGATTTTGCCCACCTCCCTGATACAGTCTGGGAAATAAAGCATCAGGATTACCAGGTTGCCAGTAGTTACGGTTAATATCCCAGGGTTGCTGCCAGCCATCAGTAAAAGGCATGCTGTAGCGGGGATCTGCTAATAGCTGCCTTTGTCCTACCCCCTGGAAGAAAATGGAAAAATCGAGCCCTTTCCAGTTAAAGCCGGCATCAAAGCCATAGGTATACCGGGGATCTGTGCTACCCAGGTATACAAGATCTGCCTGGTCAATTTTTCCATCGTGGTTAATATCCTGATAACGGATATCCCCCGGACCGGTTTGAGGATCCTGTACAGCGTGTTGCTGTACTTCACTTGCATTCTGAAAATAACCATCAGCAAGGTATCCAAACAGGGAAGCATAAGCGTAGCCGGGTAATCCAAGGTTAAGACCATATTGTTTGACCGCCGCGTCATTACGCAGGACCTTATTTTTGCTGTCCGAAATATTAGCATTGAGCCAATAGCTGAATTTGTTGGTATTGCTTTTCCATCCAAGGTTCAGCTCCCAGCCACTGGCCTTCATTTCACCATCATTAAATCCTGCAAAAGCCGGCCCGTTGACAGATGATTGTAGCAGCGGGACAGGCATATTTTTGTGACGCTTTACAAAGTAATCAGCAGACAGGGTAAACCGCCCTTTAAACATCGCTATATCCCATCCGGCATTGGTAGCTGTGATATTTTCCCACCCACTGGTTAACGGAATAGGGAGATAATTGTAAAAAGGAGTAAGAGGAGTGGCATTCCGGACAAAAATACGTAGCAATTCATCATTGGTATTGCTCCATCCTTTGATGTTGCCTGGCTGTCCCCAGGAGCCCCGTAGTTTAAACTCATCAAATACAGGAAAAGCATTGCTGAACCAGCGTTCATTGTTCAAGCGCCAGCCGGCAGAAACAGAAGGAAATACCTGCCAGCTTTTAACGGTCCCGATTGTGTTGGCCATTTGATAAAGCCGGGCAGCATTGGCATTTACTTCTACCAGGTAGCGGTTGTCAAAAATATAATTCAGCTTGGCAGAATAAGACTGTAAGGAGCCATAGCGCACCTCTCTGGCGGTGGTACCATACTCAGGATGATGGATATATTGAGTAGTAAGTTCTTCATTAGACACCCCTTGTGCTGCAATGGTATTTTGTTCATGCCGGAAGGATTCAAGAGAATAACTACCCAGCAGATGAAAATTACTGCGTGCACCGGCATGAAAATCATAGTCGGCCAGTAAGCGGATATTACTTCCTTTTTTTATCAACCGGCTTTGTTCCAGCATATTGGGAAATTGTGCATTAAACACAGGCGCTACCCGATTCCAGAGGGGAATGGTTTTTCTGGCCAGTTTATCCTGATAGGTTTGTTGCTGAGGGCTGTATATGGCGCGTAATGCGAGCCCTTTGGCCAGGCTATCAATGCGTAGCGTAAGGATAGCATCTGCAAATTCTTGCTTTTCATCGCGTTGTCCGCCATCTTTCAGGATGGCATAAACCGGTACGCTGCCATAGGCATAGTGATCTGTACCAGGAACAAAGATGGGGGCATTACCGGATGATTGGTACAGGGCACGCAGCAATCCTCTGGGGCCATCCGTTTGTGTACTGGGGGATAAGGTATTGGTTTGTGCAAAAGATAAGCGTGATTCCAGGCTTACATGCTTACTGAACCGGGTATTCAGATGCAGGCGCGCATTCATCCGGGAGGTATTGTCAGGGCCTATCCGGAATAGCCCTTGCCGGCCAAAGTATCCGAGTGACAGTGCGAACTGATGTTGTTCATTACCACCTTTCATGGCAATGTTATGGGTTTGAATGCCAGACCGCTTTTGTGTGAGTAAAGGCAGCTGGTGGAAATTATAGTAGTATTTGTAATAATCGGGCTGATCATAATCAATTGCATATCTGCCGGGATGCTGTTGCATCCAGTCTATTTCATAAGGCTGCCAGGGGAGTGGCTGACCTGCATTTCCGGCTGCTTCATTCGCCATTTGTGCCGCCTCATACGTAGGTACCAGCCTGGGTTGATGGATAGGGGTTTCCACTCCCACCAGGGTATTGTATTCCAGTGAGAGCTTACCGGGGCTCGCTGTACGGGTGGTGACCAACACCACACCACCAGCTGCCTGTGCACCATAGATAGAGGTAGCGGCAGCATCTTTCAATACAGATATAGACTCAATATCGTTGGGGTTGAGCATGGAAAGTGAGTTGGCTATACCATCTACGATGACCAGTGGGGTATTACTGGTAGCAGAGGCTAATCCCCTGATCTGGATATTAAAGCCTTCTTTACCTGGTTGCCCGTTATTCCGGGTTACCTGCAGCCCGGTAGCGGTGCCTTGCAAGGCAGCCATTACATTAGCCACTGGTCTGCTTTGCAGCCGCTTGCCTGCTATCTGGGAAATGGCGCCGGTAAGGTTCGCCTTTTTCTGTATATCATATCCTAAAACGACCAGTTCATTGAGGTTCTTTAAATCATTGCGGAGGGTAATGTCCATGTTTTTTCTGTCTCTTACAGGCAGTTCCCTGGTTTCATAGCCAATCAGGGACACCTGTATGATTGCCTGCCCATCTATAACGCCTAATTCAAATACCCCATTTTCATTGGTAGAAGTACCATTGGTGGTTCCTTTTTCCCGGATGGAAACCCCTGACAGGGGTACCATACCATCTGTAACGGTACCTGTTATCTGCCATTTTACAGGTTTAGGAGGGGGCGCCGGCACAGGTGTTTTAATAGGATCGCCTGCCTGGTTCAGGGGAAAAACGATAATCTGGCCATTTTTTATTTCAAAGACATATTTGTTGGGGGGAAATATACTGCGTAGTACCTGTTCCAGTGGAGCTCCCTTTACACGCAAGGTGACAGGGGAAGCTGCTTCAAGTATATCGGAAGAGATGGCAAAAGAATAGCGGGTTTGTTTTTCTATTTCCCGGAGAACGTTTCTGAGTTTGGCATTGGTAAATTGAAGAGATATTTTCTTTTTAACCGGAGAAGTAGTTGGAGGGGTAATTTGTGCAGTTGCCCAGTAAACGGGTAGTAACAGGCCCAGCAGCATCAGCCGCCAGCGGCATTTGACGAAGGAATAATGGGTACTTGCCGTTACTAGATATACACATCTCATGAGCGCATGAAATAACGCGCCCCACCACCTGGTCTGTGACCAACGATCCTGTAGTAAAAATCCCTTCATAAGCAGCAGTTCCGGGTCTTAATAGATTTCTACCAGGTCGTTTTTGTGTGAGATGTTAATCTGGAGGGTTTTCTCCATAATGTCCAGTACTTCTTCAAGCGGCAAGTTACGGAAGCTGGCAATAAGTTTCTTATCGGCCAGTTGTTCATTGCGGATCACTACCTCTACATGGTAGCAATTTTCCAGGGCAGCCGCTACAGCAGTCAGTGGGGAATCTTCAAAAACAAGCTGTCTTGTTTTCCAGGCCAGAATATTATTGTTTTTCTGGGGCCGCCTGGTTTCAATCTTCTGATTAGCCGTTGCCAGTGCTGCTTCAACACCAGGAGTGAGGGTTACTTTATTGTCGCTGCCTTTAAATGCAGCACTTACTTTTCCTGTTTGTACAAATACTTTTACGGCACGGCCATCGTCTTTTACATTAAAAGAGGTGCCTAATACCTGGATGGCTACTTTATCCGTATTTACAGAGAAGGGAGCATCCGGCTTTTGTGCGACATCAAAAAAGGCTTCCCCTTTTTCGATAGTAATATGACGGGTTTTAAATTCCCTGGGGTATCTGATGCTGGTATGTGCATTCAGGTATACCATGGAACCATCCGGCAACAGGAGGCTATCCTGCTTTTGTGCTGTTTGTTTTACCAGATATGCTGGTTGGTGGAAAATAGTATATCCTGCCACCAGCAATAAAATGGCAGCTGCAGCCCACCAGTAGCGGGGAGATATCTTTTTAACAGGGGTAACAGTTGAAGGCGCGACCGTCAATGGCTGTGGGGCATCGAGTTGTGTTTCCAGCTGTTCCCATTGCCGGGTAGTATTATAGGAGGAAATAGCAGGCAGCACATCTCCCTGCCAGAGGGCACGCATTTCGAGGAAGATGTCCAGATGGCCGGCATCCTGCTGCAGCCACTTATCCAGTGCCAGCTTGTGTTGCTCGTTCTCCGGATCTTCCAGATATTCGATTACTACTTGTATGTCGGGTTGCGTATTCATGTCTGCTTAATAATAATACAATCAATAGGGGGAGTACCACTAAGCGGAATTAAAAAAAAGTTAAAATTTATTTCCGCAAACTAAAAAGGTATTTATTGTTGATTTAAGGAAAGTCTCAGCTTTTTCAAGGCAGTGGTGAGATGAGCATACACCGTATTAATAGAAATATTCAATTGGGTGGCAATTTCTGTAGGAGAATGTCCTTTCAACCGGCTCATTTCAAACACCCGTCTGCATTGCTCCGGTAGTTTTTCCAGGGCAGCATGGTACTGGGCTATTAACTCTTTGTGTTCCAGTGCTAAATAATCGGTAACGGAGGCCGTTGTAAACAACTGTTCGCGGGTGTAAGTTTGTTTCCGTTGTTCTTTTTTGATAGCATTGAGACAAGTATTCACAGTGGCCCTGGCCAGATAATGCTGCACAGGCGATCTTTCGTCCAGGAGTGTAGCGCCTCTCCACAAATTGAGGAACACATCCTGCACCACATCATTGGCTTCATCTTCATCCTTTAAATAACGAACGGCTATATTATACATGGAAGGGGAGAAATGTTTGAATACTGCTTCAAACACAGCTTTATCCCTGTTCCTGATGCCGGCAACTATTTCCGCATTACTTAAATGCATCATTCCTTTTAATTTATGCGTTGAGTCCTTGGGTTATTAATGATCCTTTATTTTTCCTGCCAACTGCATCATTCCAGCCGCGAATTTACATTACAAAATATTAATATGACCGCTGTATTCATTTACTACCGGGCTATTTATTTACTTGAAAACTTTTTTTTAGTAAGACTAATGGTAACCATCCGGATGATTGTATTATTAATGGAAAGGGCATCAGGATGTTTAGCATTTAGCTACATCAAGCGAGTAATGCAAAAACCATGCTTATTATCCGTCATCATTATTTAGTCACCATTATTTTACATCATACTAAATTGAAAAGCCATGAAAAAAGTAATCACAGGAACACTCGCAATGGTAGCCGTAACAGTTGGATTGTTTGCATTTAAAACTGCTGATGCCGGAATGATTACCGGTAAATCTGCAACAGATAGTGCCGCTGTACTGGCAGTTGACTCCCTCAAAGTAATTGACTCATTAAAATCCAATGATTCCCTAAAAGCGGTAGAAGCTGGTTCTATCACTGGTAAAGTGAGCCCTGCAGACGGTGCTACCGAAGTAGAGGCCACTGAAGGTGAAACCAAGCTGACTGCAACTATCACAGAAGGCGCGTTCACTATTAAAGATGCCAAAGCCGGAACTTACACCGTAGTTGTAAAGGGCAAAGCTCCTTACAAAGATGCCACTATCAAAGATGTGAAAGTGGAAGATGGTAAGCCCACGGACTTAGGCGAAATTAAACTGGAACAATAGTCGCTTATCAGGAACAATACTAACCATAGTTTTTTATTGCATGATTGTTCCCCAAATTCTAGCCGGCTTGCACACCGCAAGTCCGGCTTTTTTTGTCCAGTTTAACAAATGTTAGGACTTTGTTAAATTATAAATATTGTACTTTCGGTGGCTGATTAAAAAGCAGTTCCGGATTTTATGCGTACCGTTCTTCTCCTTCTCATTTCCAACACATTTATGACTTTTGCCTGGTATGGTCACCTGAAATACCAGGGAGTAGCACTTTGGAAAGTCATTCTCATCAGCTGGGGAATTGCATTTTTTGAATATTGTTTTATGGTACCGGCCAATCGCTTTGGTGCCCAGGAAGGATTTACCGGATTTCAGCTAAAAACCATACAGGAAATCATCACACTCACTGTCTTTGCACTCTTTGCCATCTTTTACCTGAAAGAGCCTTTCCGCTGGAATTACCTGGTTTCCTTCGCCTTTATATTAGGGGCTGTTTATTTCATGTTCAAAAAATAAGAAAGGCGGCTGTCAGCCGCCTTAAAATAGTATTGTTATGGTCTGTAGAATTAATCGTTGATCATTATCTGGTTATCCTCACTTCATAAAGCGCTAGATCATAGTTGGTAACAGGGTACAGCCGCTGCTGTGCCTGAATAGTGTCAATGAAACCCCGTGATTTGTAATCCCATCCATCATAATTTTCCCTCCGGGAGTAATTAATTACTATTTTTGAAACTCTGTAAACCGCGTATTTATACATGTTTTTAAGAATTTATACCACACTTGTTTTAATCTTCACTGCCTGTGCGATATCCTATGCACAACCATCTCCTGCACTTAATGCAGCTGATATCAAATTGCAGTTGAAGAAACTGGATGTTTTGGGCAGTGTTTTATATTTTGCCGCTCATCCTGATGATGAAAATACCCGCCTGTTGGGGTATCTGGCCAAGGAGAAGTTATACCGCACCGGATATTTGTCGCTTACCCGTGGTGACGGAGGACAAAACCTGGTGGGAAATGAGCAGGGCGAACTGCTAGGGTTGATCCGTACACAGGAGTTGCTGGCTGCCAGGCGCTTAGATGGTGCGGAACAGTTTTTTTCCCGCGCACAGGATTTCGGGTTCTCTAAAAATCCGGAAGAAACATTTACTATCTGGGATAAAGATAAAATACTGGCAGATGCCGTTTGGGTAATCCGGAAATTCCAGCCGGATGTGATCATCTGCCGGTTTCCGGCGGATAGCCGTGCAGGCCATGGCCATCATACGGCTTCAGCTATAATTGCAGCGGAAGCGTTTACTGCAGCGGCAGATCCTAAAAAATATCCTGAACAACTGCGTTATGTAAAGCCCTGGCAAACCAAACGGTTGTTGTGGAACACCTACAACTTTGGAACCCTGAATACCACTTCCAATGATCAGTTTAAGATAGATGTGGGGGTATATAACTACCTGCTGGGAAAGGGATATGGGGAAATTGCAGCAGAAAGCCGCTCTCAGCATAAAAGCCAGGGGTTTGGTGTGCCGGCGGGCCGTGGTTCGTCAATGGAATACTTCACCACCATTAAAGGTACTACACCTGAAAAAGGGCTGTTGGATGGGATTAATACTACCTGGCAACGTGTACCCGGAGGACAGGCTGTCGAACAATTGATGGCTAAAGCCCTGGCTGGCTATAACATGGAAGATCCTGCTGCCAGTGTACCCGCTTTGCTGACTATACGAAAAGCTATCCAGGCACTGCCCGAAAGTTATTGGCGTAACCAGAAACTAAAAGAAACAGAACAGCTCATCCTAGCTGCTTCCGGTATATGGGTGGAGGCATACAGTACTACTGCTACGGTAGTGCCCGGGCAGCCTATGGAGGCACTGGTACAACTGATCAACAGAAGTAAGATCCCGGTAAAACTGCAGCAACTGTCTTTACCCGGAAAAGATTCCAGCATGGGAGCGCAATCATTGCCTTTCAACCAGCTGGTAAGTATTTCTAAAGCTTTAATGGTACCGGCTACCACGCCGGTTTCTCAGCCTTATTGGCTGGAGGAAGCGCATGCGCTGGGTACTTTTGAAGTAAAAGACCCGCTGGTTATCGGGAATCCGGAAAATATCCCTGCTCTGCAGGCTGTGGTGAAACTGAACATAGGAGGGCAGGATTTTACGATTACCCGTGCGTTGCAATATAAATATACCGACCCTGTAAAAGGAGAATTGTATGAACCATTGGTCATTGCTCCTCCGGTAGTTGCTAACCTGAACAATCAGGTATTTATTTTTACCAGTGCTACGCCACAAACTGTACCAGTAAAGCTGAAGGCCATGGCCGACAACACTACAGGAACCGTACAGTTACAGCTGCCAGCCGGCTTCAAATCTGCTGAAAGCAGCCTGCCGTTTTCCCTGTCAAAGAAAGGAGATGAAATGACAGTACAGTTTAATATTGCTCCTGTAAAAATGAATGGGCATAACCGGGTGGATACTTTTACCGTAGCTATGAACTGCAACGGCAAGCAATACACGCAAAGTATACAGCATATTAATTATGATCATATACCAGCCATTACTTTATTCCCACAGGCTGCTGCCAGACTGGTGGCGGTAGACCTGAAACATAACGGAAATAAACTGGGGTATATACCGGGAGCAGGTGATATGGTAGCGGCCTCTCTCAGACAGGTAGGGTACGATGTAACGGAACTGGGAGAAAAAGATATTATGGGAGGCAACCTGCAACAGTATGATGCCATCATCACCGGGGTCAGGGCTTATAATACCAATAACCGTCTTAAATACTGGCAGGAAAAACTGATGAACTATGTTAAAGAGGGTGGCGTGCTGCTGGTACAGTACAATGTAAATAACCCATTGGTGACTACCGCATTGGGACCATATCCGTTTAGCCTTTCCCGCGACAGGGTTACGGATGAAACTGCACCGGTAAAACTACTGCATCCGGATCATCAGATAATGCAATATCCAAATACTATTACTGCCGCTGACTTTGAAGGATGGGTGCAGGAAAGGGGATTATACTATCCGGGTAATGTGGATGGTGCTTATGAAAAACTATTTGAGATGAATGACCGTAATGAAGCCCCCCTGGATGCAGCTGTTATTGTGGCCAACTACGGTAAAGGAAGATATGTGTATACCGGGTTGTCGTTTTTCCGGCAGTTGCCCGCTGGAGTACCTGGTGCCTACCGTTTATTTGTAAATCTGATTTCAGCAAAAAAGTGATATTGAATTATATGGGAAAAGAACAAGAGGGAAACCGGGCTCGGCTCAATATAGGTGCAGGATTATGTATTGTTATCGGCCTGTTGATTGGGTTTGCGATTAAGCGGGTACATATAGGTCTGATGATAGGACTGGGGCTGGGGTTATTGAGCGGTAGCCTGTTGCGTAAAGGAAGATAAATCAGCATTTGGTCATTCATAAATGATAATCATATGGAAAATGGTAAACCTCCACTGTTCCCCAACTGGGGCATATGGTATGCAGTAGTGATTATTTGGTTACTGCTGCTGATTGAATTTTTCTATTTATTCACTAAAACATTTTCATGAGTCTTATTGATTGGATAGTACTATCAGTAGCACTGGCAGTAATAATACTGTATGGTGTGTGGAAAAGCCGGGGCCAGAAAGACATGGACAGCTATTTCCTGGGTAATCAATCGATGCCCTGGTTTATTGTATTGTTATCCATTATAGGTACCCAGGCTAGTGCCATCACCTTTTTATCTGCTCCCGGACAGGCCTATACAGATGGGATGCGGTTTGTACAATATTATTTCGGATTGCCATTGGCAATGGTGGTATTATGTATCACTTTTGTACCCATTTTCCATAAGCTGAAAGTATATACGGCCTATGAATTCCTGGAAAAACGTTTTGATCTGAAAACGCGTACGCTGACAGCCATGCTTTTTCTTATCCAGCGGGGACTGTCTACCGGGATCAGCATATATGCTCCTTCTATCATTCTGTCTTCCTTATTAGGATGGAATATCTACTGGACCAATATAATTATGGGCGGGTTGCTGATCATTTATACCGTAGCCGGAGGTACTAAAGCAGTATCTTATACGCAAACCCTGCAGTTGGCAATCATCTTTGCAGGCATGTTCCTGGCCGGGTGGATGGTAGTGCATCTGTTGCCACCAGATATAGGTTTCAAAGAGGCACTGCATGTATCTGGTAAAATGGATAAACTGAATGTGATCGTTACGGATTTTGACTGGAAGGATAAGTATAATATCTGGAGTGGTACTATCGGTGGTTTTTTCCTGGCGCTGTCTTATTTTGGAACTGATCAGTCGCAGGTAGGACGGTATCTTACGGCACGTTCTATTACAGAGAGCCGGCTGGGGCTGCTGATGAATGGGCTGGTTAAAGTGCCTATGCAGTTTTTAATACTGATGATAGGGGCGCTGGTATTTGTATTTTATATGTATTTCAGGGCACCTATATTCTTTAATGAGGCCCAACTGGCTAAAGTCCATACAACAGCTGAGGGGCCTGCCTTGAAGCAACTGGAAAGTACTTACCAGCAGTTGTCTGAACAGAAACATACCCAGGTAAAAGCCTTGTCGGCAGCGTTGGCTACCAAAGATGAAGCACAGATAGGGCAGGCTAAAACAGCGTTGCAACAAACAGAGCATACGGCTGCTGGGGTGCGGGCGGAAGCGATCACTCTGATCAAAAAGGCGGACCCTGCTGCCGATACCAATGATACTAACTACATATTCCTTCACTTTGTAGTGAATAATTTACCCAAAGGCCTGGTGGGACTGTTGATTGCCATTATTTTCCTGGCAGCGTGGGGAAGTATTGCGGCAGCTTTAAATTCGCTGTCTTCCACTACCATCGTGGATGTTTACAAGCGAATGATTAACACAAACGATACGGAAGAGCACTATTTCAAGGCTTCCAAGTGGTGTACGCTGGTATGGGGAATATTTTGTGTAGCAGTTGCACAGTTTGCCAGTGAGTTGGGCAGCCTGATCGAGGCCGTGAATATTCTGGGGTCCCTGTTTTATGGGGTCATATTGGGTATTTTCCTGGTTGCCTTCTACATTAAACGGATCGGGGCCACGGCAGTATTCTGGTCGGCTATTGTATCGGAAGTGCTGATCATCACTATTTATAAATCAGATATTGTGTCCTTCCTCTGGCTGAATGTAATAGGATGCTTGCTGGTGATTGTGCTGGCAGCTATCCTGGAAGTAACGATGCCTAAAATGCGGAAGGCATAATTTTTAGCCATTAAAGCTAAAAAAACAGCCGCTCTCCAACAGGGAACGGCTGTTTTGGTGACAGGCAAAGCAAAATGCTATTTATGCCGGTTCCAGCGCAAAGGCAGCTAATCCGGAAGCATCACGGGAATATAACCGGATGTTGCCGTCAATGGTTAATACACTTACACTTAGTTGTTCTGCAAATGCGCCTTTGCCACCGCTGCTGCAAATACCCAGCAGTGTATCCGGAGAAAAGGTTTTAGAAAAGATGCTGGCAGTGCTGCGTACATATGGTACACCATCTCCTGCAGGAGCGTCGCCAATGACCATACCGCTTACATTGGTAGCATTTTTTTGTGCCGCATCATTACAGGTACCTTTCTGTACTACAAAGCCAAAGTTGGCAAAGTTGTTAGGATGGTAGGCCTGGAATGAGATTTTTATGAGGCTGTTATTGTTTTTTTGCGCTGGGTTATATTTAACGAATCCGCAACAATCGGTTGAAGCGTCTACATAATCAGGTCCGGTGAGTATTTTTATTTTGTCAACGGCTGCTTTACATGATTGATTGTCGATCCGCATCAGCATTTTATAGGCCGAAACGTTTCCACCGCTTTCAATCAGCATATTGTCTGGGGCCAGGATACTTGGGCTGAAAGTATCCGGTTTGGGAACCCGGAAGAACTGACTGGCCTTCGGAACATTTACCAGGTGCCCGGCACCATTGAACAATTCCAGCTTAAATTCATAAAGCCCATCTCCATCCAGTTTGGAATCAAAGGTTACACTCACCGTGTTCTGGTCCCAGAAAGGGCTAGATTCCGGTGCATTTACAGGGGCCATAGCAGGGCTTGTAGGAGGGATGATGTACAAGTCAGGGGTACCGCCAATAGGGTAGGGCCCAAGTTTAAAGCTGTTGGAGCCAAATTGTTTATGGCCGCCACCATCTATATATTCAAATGTATAGCCTTTGCTGATGGGGTTACTCAACCTGGTATAAGCGGTGATGCCGGTGTCAGACAGGTCTGCTTCTTTTACCTTGCGGTAAGACCAGCGGTAATATTTAACACCGGTAGATGGCAGGCCGCTGCCAAACTGAAGCAGGAAGTAGAGTCCGCCACCAAATGGTTGGCGGTAATCGCCGGAGGTGACCTGTGATAAGGTGACTACGGCATCTGTTAAGCCTATACGGTTAAAACTTTTTCCCTGGATGGTAACCAGGTCATCCACCTGTTTGATACGGGATACACTGGCGCCATGGCCAATGCTTTTTACCCATACAATGTCACCATCTATCACATCACTGCATTCCCAGCGAACGCGGTCATCCGTAATTTTAATATTCACCTCACTGCCACATACAAAATCCCAATAGGTGTAGCAGGGGATAGGTGGCTTATATACAGTGGTCCATACACCATCTATAAAATATTCTACCCAGAAATACAAGTCGGGATGATCTCCATCCACCCAATACACGATAGTGGTGTCAAACTTACCGTTGTAATCAGTATATACGGTTTTAATTTCATCACTCCGGTAAAAGTAAGGCCATATCCAGGGGATGAGGCAGAAATATGGATGAAATAACTGCAGATTTGCCTGCAGGGTATTCCGGATAGCACTTACATTGCCGGATAGCAATTGTTGTTTGATTTCAGGGGTAATGCTGCGCAGTACGTTTTCACGTGCTACCGGCGTAATCATAGACTGGGCACCGGTTATACGTGGGGCTGCTTCGGCTAAAGGATGAACATCTAACGCCAACGGGCGTATTTCTGTGGCTATTTCAGGCCGGATTACTGTTCCGGGAAAATGAATAGGACCAGGGTCCGGGATTGGAATCGGAATGGGGCGTTCCGGATATAATATAATGTCCGGAATCTTTTTGATGATGTAATCGGGTATTTTAGGCAGCAGCCACCATATTTTATCTATTTCACAGATATGTACGCGAGCATGACAGATAGGCCTGTTCTGCGTTACGCCGCTCATGCTAAATGTTTTGTACACATTGCCTCTTACTCTGCAGAAACGTAGTTTCCAAAGCTTCAGCAGATTGGCAGGGATGGGTAATACCTTCAGATTGCCTTTGGGATCAAGATTTAAAACCGGTTCATAAGGCTTGAACCGCTGCAGATCTGCAATGGTAGTAGCTGTTTCCAGCCTTTCGTCACCGGCGGGAACAATAAATACACGGGTATCTCTTATACCTCGTGCAGCCATTTTAAAATCCGCTTTATCACCGGTTACGGCGACGGATTCCATCAGCTCGCCTTTCCGGTTGAACAGGAAGGCCTTTAATGGAATGTTTTCCTGGGGTTTGGACTCAAAGCTGACGGGGATACTCAGCTTTAATTGTTCTTTTGCCATGATAGATAGTTTTTCAGTTTTAATAATGGGGTGTTGTAATCATAAAGACGTGCACTGCATTGCACATTGATTGATAGGAACAGATTTACATGATGCTTTAGCATTTTGGGGTGTATCAATAAAAAACAAGCTGATGATTCACAACATTCCCTTCAGAAAGTGTAAACGTTGATTTTTCACAAGTAATCTTAAACGTGTTTTTTGGGGGTGTGCGTTTATAAGCATAAACGTTTTAACGGATACAAATATAGACACATTTGTGCATGCCAGCCAAGAGAAATAATACGGATAATTATGCCGGCGTATATTTACTGGTGGCGGTAGGACTGGAACGATAGCAGGTGAAACGGGGGAGATAAACGGAGGAATAATCAGGGTAAATGGTGGTATCGGTAAACACCTGTTTTAAAAATAAAAATGTCATCCCGGAAAGAGATGACATTTTTATCTTTAAAAGCAATAGATGCTTATAAGGTAGCAAGCAGTTTATTGTTCAAAGCTACATAATCATCGTTCTGAGCTTCTTTAGCCAGTTCAATAGATTTTAAGGCAGTAGCTTTAGCACCCGCTTTATCTCCGGCTTTAGCCTGGATCTTAGCTTTCAGGTGATACATGTAGAATGCTTTCGGATTCTCTTTTACCGCAGCATCAACCCAGCCCAGTGCTTTTTTCAGGTCTTTGCCGGTTTCAAAGTAATAGGCAGCAGCCTGGAAATAAGGTTTCTTATCAGATTTCATTGCTGCATCAATATCAGCAGTAATTTTGCCATCAATGTTAGCAGTGATTTCTACAGGTACCATGGTTTTATCCCATAGCAGCATCATCGTCATGGAAGAAGGCATTACCTTATCAAAATTGATCATAAAGCTTTCCACTTCGATGGGCATATCAACTGAATTAACGCTAACACGTACCACATCATTTTCTGGTTTGTAAGCAGCCGGGCTGGTTACATCCAGGCTTTTGGTCAGGATAACTGTCCATTCAGAACGGCCGGGAATAGTTAATAAACCATATTTACCAGCTTTTACCGGTTTACCGCCGAAGTTAATATCTTCTCCAAAAGTGATGGTAGTAGCGCTGTTGGCACCTGTTCTCCAGACTTTGTTATTAAAAGGAACCAGGTCACCCATAATCGTTCTGCCTTTCATAGCAGGACGGGAATAGCTTACTTCTACCGCAGACAACGCAAAATCCTGTTTAATAGTTTGTGCGGGGCTGGGAGCAGGCATCTTAATACCCTGGGCAAATGAGGAAGAAGCGGTCAGCATAAGCAGGCTGCACATGGCAGGCATACAATAGCGTAAAGGTTTCATATTGGTGGCATTTTTAATGAGTGTAAATGTAAGCCTATTATTCAATAATTCCGTTGCGGAAAGCATATAAAACTAAGCCAACACTATTCTTAACATTGATTTTTTCAAGGAGTTTCTGACGGATCCCCTCTACGGTGCGGGGGCTTAAATAAATCTCTTCCGAAATTTCCTGGGTGGTCCGTTCATTACAGATCATACGCAATACCTCTACTTCCCGTTCGTTTAACTGGATTTCATTGCTCAGCGTAGGTTTGATCTGCTGTTTGTTTTTATGTAATACCTTTTTAAGCAGGGCAAGATTTACGTTTTCATTAAAATAGAAGCCTTTGTCATGTGTGGTACAGATGGCCTCATAGATCTCCTCCGGTTCTGCATTTTTGAGCAGATAGGCATTGGCACCATGCTCTATCAGATGTACGATGAAGTTATCATCCTCATACATGGTCAGGATAATGATTTTTACCTGCGGATATTTCTCTCTTACTTTAATAGTAGCTGCGATGCCATCCATATTAGGCATCTTCAGGTCCATGAGAATAACGTCCGGCATTTGTTGTTCCAGATGCTGAAGCAGGTGCTCCCCATCTTCAGCTTCAAATACTACATTGATGTTTTCATAGGGAATGAGTGTATTAATCACTCCACTGCGGAATATCTTATGGTCATCCGCAATTGCCACTTTTATTAAATGTGCCATAGGGTGACAGTTGATTGAGAGGTATTTTTAGTCATGTTAAGATGTTGTAAATCACAGTTTTGTTAATTCAAACCAGTAATCGGCGGCAATTTACCAATAAAACAACATAAGTATCAACTATTTAGGCAACCGGCTGATAATTTTCCACTTTTATCTCCGCTATCGTTCCTTTGGGGGTTCGTTGTACAAAATTGATATTTCCATCTATAATATTCAAGCGGCTTTCAATATTTTTTAGCCCCAGGCTATCATTTTTTTTACGGGAAGTTTCGAGGGAGGTCAGCAGTTTCCCATTTCCATCATCTTCAATATTGATAGTCAACAGGGTAGGAGAACTCTTATAGGTAATGACAATTTCACTGGCCTGGGCATGTTTCAGGATATTATTAATTAATTCCTGCACTACCCGGTATATATTCAATGCCTTTTCACGGTCTACCTTTTGCCCGTTGCCAGCTGTTTTAAAGGCGATCTGTACCTGTTTGTTCTTGTTCATCAGGCTGCAAAAGGAGTCCAGTGCATGTGCCAGCCCCAGGTTGTCCAGCGCCTGGGGGTGCAGGCTTTGAGAGATGTACCTCAGCTGCTGGATAATGATATCTGTAAATTCCTTGGTTTCTTTCAGGCGCTCCTGTTCTCCGTTGCCGGTTTTCAGATGAGGCTGCAATCCATTAAGATTTAGTTTAAGGACAGACAGTTGTGCACCTACTTCATCATGCAGATCCTCCGCAATGCGCTTTCTTTCCAGTTCCTGTCCTTGCAATACTGCAATCAGGCGCTCTTTCTGTAGCTGCAGGTCTTTATCCCTGATCGTCAGTTTATGTTGTACTACCTGCTTTTGTTGCAGGATCACCAGTACTACCACCAATATTCCAAAGGTTAGCATTACTGCTGAACCTATCACAATAATGTCCACTATATTCATGGCGCCACTCTTTTTACCTTTAAAACGCCAATATAAAAAAGAATTACCTGAATAATGCCTGAAATATAGATGAGGGCAAGTAACGTAATGGTGGTAATAGCATTGGTTTGCAGAAAATTATAGCTCAGGTTAAAGAGGAAGGAGCAGCACAGATAGATAAACAAACCGGCATTAAACCAGAAAGCAGGTAAGGAGTTAATGTAAATAGACTTTTGTATCAGCTCTTCATCACGGAGGAGTTGGAAGAAGAAAAGGACTCCGTAAGATATTAAAATAAAGGAACTGATGGAAGTAGAAATGGAATTAAAAAACCTGAGCCCTTCCAGTTTGGAATAGTCGATTACAAAAATACCTGTCGCAATTCCGGAAACAATCCTGATCAGCTTGCGTAAAAAAGGAGCGTGGATAACATGATAAAAGAAGATAGAAAGGATAACGAACTGGATAAAATACATAATAGTCATAAACCACATATTATTTCCAGTGGTTCTTAGTAAATCAGAGCCAACCGCAAACAATAAACTGACGACCAGATAGTAGTAAATGCATTTCCCGGCTTTATTAAGTTGTTTGTATTTGATGGTAAAGGGGATCAAACACAGTGTTTCGATCCCCACCATACAATAAAAAATAGTAACAAGAATATTCACTTATGTTCCTTTAGAGGGGTTCTTAGGGTTTTGTAGAGCAATAGGTTGGACATGGAAGGCCAGCATCAAGCAATAATGCCGGTGCCCCTGCACTTTTAGCAACAGCTTCAGTAGGGCCTGCCGGGAGGATATCATCCCCGTTCTTATCTACGCCTACCAATACCATTGTCTTTTCTTTTACGCCATCTCCATCAGTGTCAACCTTTATACCATAATAAATACGCAGTGCTACACAGTCAGGATGGCTTAGTAACTCAATTACTTTCTCCTTACCAAAACAGATGGCTTTGGTATATCCTTTTTTCTTCTTTTGAGACTGGTCATCCTCATAATTCAATCTTAGTTTCATCGCTGTTTCCAGGGAAATAAATTCACCGGCATCGGGAGGAAAAGGTTTTTTCGCATTTGTACTCATGATTGGGTATAGTTTTAGTGGCGGTAAAATTATTATAAAAAATGACTTATCCAACTAGCTGATTGTCATAGCACGTTTGTGCTATGCTGCGGTATAGGTGCATGAAATATATCCTGGAGGGGGATTTTGGAGGGTATCCTAAGCCGTGCCAAAATTGGGGTTTGCGTACTTTTCCCCTAAAAATGCGTAGAACTACGCATTTCTATTTTCTAGGGGTATAACGCTTGACAGGGATAGATTACTTTCCAACCTTTGCATCAACAACCGGAATTTAGACAATATAAGATTGTAACTACTATTGCCGTACTGGAATTAAAATTTGGCCTTTCTACCTTGTTTGTTTTTTATTAAAGTATGCAGAGGGTTTACTGTTGCCTTAAACAGTGCCATTTAAGATAAACTCGTTAACCTCTTTTTTAAAAATTTAACTATGAGTTACTTTTTAATTGGAAATATCTCTGCACTCATTAGTGATGATTGTATTGAGCCGCTGGCAAATGCACGGATTCGTGTTTATCTGCCGGAAGCGGGGTATCAGGCAGCTCAGGCAGACGTTGACCGTTTCAGGGATTTGTGTGAGCTAACAGAAAAGGAGGTACTGCTGAAAGCAGACCGCCTGCTGGCAGAAACCAGGTTAGATGAAGATGGCAGCTTCAACCTGGAATGGGAACAGCTCCACTTGTTTACGGAGCCACTTGAACTGGACCTTTGTCTGGATCAGGTACCCGGAAAAAGTGCTGGCAGGCGGCTGAGGCGTCAGTTTAATATGAGCCGGCTGGTGCCACATTGGAAAAGATCAAAAACAGGATACCTCGCTGCATTCGCCTATGTAGTACCAGCGGCCCAATGGAGTGATATCAGAGAACAGGCTGGTGCCTGGGTAATAGCAGGTACTGTAAAGCACCATCACTCGCAGGAAGGGCAGGCTAAACTAAAAGTGGAAGCTTATAGTGCCTTTAACGGACAATTGCTTGGTACCGCTTTCACCAATGAATATGGGCGATACAAGCTGCATTTTTCCAGAAAAGACCTGTCGGCAGGTGTGCTCATGCCCGTTATGCATGGCAGAAGCAATGCAGGTCCTGACATCTATTTTAAAATATACCGTAATAATAAGCTGGTGCTGGCCGAAAACGATCAGGCCTCCTCATCAGCAAACAGACAATGTATTACTCCCTGTACCAGGATCCATTTAACCTATAAGCCGTCTGTAGTGAAAAGGGCATCCAGGCATATCGCCAGCTGGCTGCATAGTTTTATGGCATCCCCGGGGGCAAAACTTAACTCACAACGATATCTTGTTAAAGATTATCCCCAGGTTTGAGAACCCCGATACACAAAAGCAGCTACCTTACTCTAAGCCAGTTCCCCCCAGGTAGCTGTTTTTTTATGCTGAAAACAGATGCCCAGAGCAGCATTTCCCCTGATCTTCAAGGAGGGAGAAAAAGGAAGCTAAAAACGGGGATGGTAGCGCTGTAAGGTATCCCGGAGATATTCCCGGTCCAGATGGGTGTATATTTCTGTAGTGGTGATGCTTTCATGCCCCAGCATTTCCTGAACAGCTCTCAGATCAGCTCCCCCTTCCACTAAATGGGTGGCAAAGGAATGCCGGAAGGTGTGAGGGGAAACCTGCTTGGTAATGCCAGCCATGCTGGTCAGCTCTTTGATCATCAGGAAAATCATTACCCGGCTTAATGCACTGCCGCGGCGGTTGAGGAAAAGAATATCTTCCTGTCCTTTCTTGATGGCTATCTTTCTGCGGTCGTCCAGGTAAAGGGTAATATACCGGATAGCATCCCGGCCAATGGGCACCAGTCGCTCTTTATTGCCTTTACCAATCACATTAATAAAACCTACATCAAAATGTAATTGCGATATTTTGAGATTGATCAGCTCACTTACCCGTAATCCACAACTATACATTGTTTCCAGGATGGCTTTATTACGGTGGCCTTCTGCTTTATCCAGTCTTACCTGCGCGATCAACTGTTCGATCTCCTCAAAGCTGAGTACATCCGGCAGCTTGCGCTGTATCTTAGGCGCTTCCAGCAGTTGAGAGGGGTCATGGGTGATCCTGTCTTCCAGTAATAAGTATCTGTAAAATGCTTTGATGCCCGCAATGATCCGCGCCTGGGAAGTGGCGGTCATGCCAAGTGCAGCAATCCACTGCACAC
Source organism: Chitinophaga sp. H8 (assembly GCF_040567655.1). Classification (NCBI taxonomy): domain Bacteria; kingdom Pseudomonadati; phylum Bacteroidota; class Chitinophagia; order Chitinophagales; family Chitinophagaceae; genus Chitinophaga; species Chitinophaga defluvii. Next base: position 1,938,750 of record NZ_JBEXAC010000001.1, read on the forward strand.
AATCGTGCAGGTGATCAAGTGTTACCTGGGCAGGGGAAATGGGTTGATTGCTCCCTGACAGGTATTGCTCCAGCTTTTCTACATCACGGAGATAAGCTTCAATGGAATTGGCTGACATGGCCTTTTCCAGTTGCAGATATGCTTTGAATCCTTTTCGGTCAATTTCCCACATATATTTATTTTATCAATTGGCGTGGTAACCCGAATGTATATACCAACAGGCAAAGGTAATGATTGCCATCACCATCCTGCTACTTTGTTCATTAATCTTTGCCAATCGATGCATATTTGAAAACAGAGTGGTCCATTTATTAGTAATTATAGAATAATATAGTATAGTCTAAAAGTTGAATATGTTAGAAACTGTCGATAATCGCCGCTTTGGTTTTGAAGGATGTTCATAATTAATATGGTTTAGTTAAAATAGATTTAATAAAAACAGTTGTTCTTTTACTATTTTTACGACCATCAAGCCGTTTTATTTTCCATTATTTTTAGAGAAAGTATCATAAAAGTTATATGTCAGACCTCTCGATGAAGAAGATCCAAAAGCTTTTAGTAGCAAACCGGGGAGAAATAGCTGTCCGGGTTTTAAGAGCAGCAGCAGAATTACGTATCCGTACTGTGGCTATTTTTACTTACGAAGACCGGTATTCCCTGCATCGCTATAAGGCGGATGAGGCCTACCAGATCGGGAAGGATGATGACCCCCTGAAGCCTTACCTGGATATTGAAGGAATTATCTACCTGGCCAAAACCCAACAGGTGGATGCTATACATCCCGGATATGGATTTTTAAGTGAGAACGTACAGTTTGCCCGCCGTTGCCGGGAGGAGGGCATCACCTTTATCGGGCCGGCTCCGGAAGTTATGGCCCAACTAGGGGATAAAGTTGCTGCCAAAGAACTGGCCAGAGAAGCAGAGGTCCCTCTGATTGCGGATAGTAACGTAAAACTGGATCGCGTAGAGGTCGCATTGTCAGAAGCCAGGCGTATAGGCTTTCCGGTAATGCTGAAGGCCGCTGCTGGTGGCGGCGGAAGAGGAATGCGTATGGTGGCGGAAGAAGCTGCTTTGGTGAAAGCATTCAGTGAAGCACGTAGTGAAGCAGCCAAGGCATTTGGCGATGATACCATCTTTATTGAGAAATTTATTGAAGAGCCCAAACATATTGAAGTGCAGCTGATGGGCGACAACTACGGCAATATTGTTCACCTTTATGAAAGGGATTGCTCCGTGCAACGCCGTTTTCAAAAAGTGGTGGAAATTGCCCCATCCCCTAATCTGCCACTACATACCCGGGAAGAGATCTATGAATATGCGCTCCGCCTGGCCAGAAAAGTGAAGTATAATAATGTGGGAACGGTAGAATTCCTGGTGGACAAACACAACAAGGTGTATTTCATTGAGGTGAATCCGCGTATTCAGGTTGAGCATACGGTAACGGAAGAAGTGACTGGTATCGATATTGTACGTTCCCAGATATTAATAGCCGAAGGACACCGGCTTTCTGATCCAGAAATTTTCCTGAAAGGACAGGAGGATGTAAGATTGAATGGGTTTGCAGTTCAGTGCCGTATTACAACGGAAGACCCTGAAAATGCCTTCACTCCGGACTATGGTACCGTGATCGCTTACCGGAATGCGGGGGGCTTTGGGATTCGCCTGGATGAGGGTAGTGCCTATTCCGGTGTGAAAATATCTCCCTTCTTTGATTCCATGCTGGTGAAAGTGACTGCCTGGGGCCGTACGCTTTCAGGGGCATCTGCCCGCTTGCACCGTACCTTACGCGAGTTCCGCATACGGGGGGTGAAAACAAATATCCGGTTCCTGGAAAATGTAATTACCCATGATACTTTTCGTAAGGGTAACTGTACAGTAGCCTTTATAGACAAACATCCGGAGTTGTTCAAACTGTCACAGATCCGCGACCGCGCTACCAAAACATTGATGTACCTGGCGGATGTAACGGTAAATGGCCATCAGGACGTGAAAGTAAAGGATGCTGCCAAGAAGTTCAGGATCCCGCAGATTCCGACCTTTAATCCACTGGCACCATTTCCTGAAGGTACCAAGAACCGGTTGGAGCAAATGGGTCGGGAGGGCTTTACCAAATGGCTGCGGGACGAAAAACCTGTGTATTTTACAGACACCACCTACCGGGATGCTCATCAGAGTTTGCTGGCTACCCGGGTGCGGACCAATGATATACTGGCAGTAGCGGAAGGATATGTTAAAAATAATCCCCAGCTTTTTTCAATGGAAGTATGGGGAGGCGCCACCTTTGATGTAGCGATGCGCTTTTTGCATGAATGCCCCTGGCGCCGTTTGCAGCAAATGAGGCAGGCAATGCCCAATGTATTGCTGCAAATGTTGTTCCGTGGCTCCAACGCTGTAGGCTATTCTGCCTACCCGGAAAACCTGATTGCCAAGTTCATAGAAAAATCATGGGAAAATGGAGTGGATGTGTTCCGCATCTTTGACTCACTGAACTGGGTAGAGGCGATGACACCAAGTATCCGTTTTGTAAGAGAAAATACCAACGCGCTGGCACAGGCGGCCATCAGCTATACCGGGGATGTGCTGCAATCCGGTAATAATAAATATAACCTGGGATATTATATTGACCTGGCCAAACGCCTGGAGGATGCCGGCGCGCACATGCTGGCGGTGAAAGATATGGCAGGGTTACTGAAACCGCAATCTGCTGAGATGCTGATAGGTTCCCTGCGGGAAGCCGTGCAGCTCCCGATTGTATTGCATACGCATGATACCGCTTCTGTACAGGCGGCTACCTATCTGAAAGCTATTGAAGCAGGAGTGAATGTTGTGGATTGTGCGATTGCTTCTCTCAGCGGACTTACTTCCCAGCCTAACCTCAACTCGATGGTTGCCATTCTTGATGGCCATGAAAGAAGTATGCCGATGGATCAGCGTTCGCTGAATGAATACAGTAACTACTGGGAAGATGTAAGAGAGTATTACTATCCTTTTGAGTCAGATATGAAATCCGGCACTGCCCAGGTTTATGAAAACGAAATACCCGGAGGCCAGTATTCCAATCTGCGCCAGCAGGCAGAATCGCTGGGGCTGGGAGGCAAGCTGGAAACTATTAAAAAGAACTATACAATTGTAAACCAGTTGTTTGGTGATATCGTAAAAGTAACCCCCAGTTCTAAAGTAGTGGGTGACATGGCGTTGTTTATGACAGCCAATGGTCTTACAGAGGCCGATGTGCTGGACGAAACAAAGAACCTCTCTTTCCCTGCTTCGGTTACCGGCTTCTTCAAAGGAGAGCTGGGCGTTCCTTATGGTGGGTTCCCTAAAAAACTACAAAACATTATCCTGAAGGGAGAACAGCCGCTTACGGGCAAACCGAATGACAAGCTCCCGGCGGTAGACTTCGACAGTGATTTTGCTGCTTTCCAGCTGAAGTATCCTCAGGCAGAATTCCTGGATTACCTCAGTTATCATATGTTCCCTAAAGTGTTTGATGAGTATTATCACCATGCCATGGTATATGGTAATGTGGAAGCGATTCCTACCCCGGCATTCTTTTATGGACTTAAACTGGGAGAGGAAATACTGATCACCTTAGGGAAGGGAAAAACGATCATTGTTAAGCTCCTTTACATTTTACCTGCGGATGAAAGTGGTATGCGAACCGTGGTATTTGAACTGAATGGTTATTCCCGGAGAGTCCAGATCAGGGATAAAAGTGTGGTGAGTGTGCTGCCTGCCAATAAGAAAGTGAATAATCCTGAGCTGGAAATAGGGGCACCTTTACAGGGTAAATTATCCCGGTTGCTGGTTCGTCCTGGCGACGAGGTAGAGCTGAATACCCCCTTGTTTATCATCGAAGCAATGAAGATGGAGACAACCGTAACAGCTACCCGTAATACCAAAATTAAAGCGATTTACTTATCAGAAGGAAGTATGGTAACACAGGACGATTTAGTCGTGGAATTAGACAAATAAGCCTTGTAGCGAGTTTGAATCTTGCAAAATCTTGCAGGTATTAAAGTTGTCCAATAGATTTGTTGATATAGTTTATTGAAAATCAGTTAATAGTAATTATAGAATAATCATTGCCTCCAGGTGCTGTTTCATGTATCTGGAGGTTTTTTTATGACCTTTTTGCAGGAATGAACCACTAAAATTGTACATTTCTATGGGGTAAAAGTCAGGTAAAAGGGGCCTATAAGAGGATTTGGGGCTTTAATTAAAGCGATGTATGATATTATGTAATTCATTTCATTAATTATCAGCTACTTAATGTGTTAAAAATAATTCAAAAACACCCATTCAGTATCCCAAGCTATCATCTACTGGTTTTAGTCAAAATCCCAGGATGTTCCATTAAAAAAGTACCTGCTGGAAATTCCAAATTTGTCTTATTTGTCATCCGGATTGTCATTCGGTTTTCTCACCTCAACTTGTAGCTCTAAAAATACCTGCTCAATAAATATCACTTTTCGCACCTCAAAAAAAAGGGTTGCCTGCCGAAGCAAACAACCCTTGTATAATTTATTAAGGTACTGATCTTAGAATTTCTCCAAACCGCTGAAGAAGAAGTTACCTTCTATTTCAGCATTTTCATCAGAGTCAGAACCATGCACCGCGTTACGACCGATAGATTCTGCATACTTTTTACGGATGGTACCTTCTGCAGCATTAGCAGGGTTAGTAGCACCGATCAAATTGCGGAATGCTTCAACTGCATTGTCTTTTTCAAGAATAGCAGCCACAATGTGACCACTGCTCATGAATTCAACCAGTTCACCATAAAAAGGCCTTTCTTTATGCACTGCATAAAATTCACCAGCCTTTTCACCAGAAAGTCTGGTCATTTTCATCGCTACGATACGAAAGCCAGCTTCAGTGATCATGTTAAGGATACCGCCAATATGCCCGTTTGCAACTGCATCAGGCTTAATCATAGTAAATGTTCTATTGCTCATATATAGTAAAATTCCGATTAACTAAAATGGTGATTATTGTAAGACAGGCACCAATTGTAATGCCATGTCGGTCATCTGGCATCAGATATCTGGCATTTGTCGCCCTGTTTTTAATCCGATGTGCAGGCCGCAAAAGTAATCAGAATTTGTTTAGTGGTAAAAAAATTTGAAAATGTGCCTCAAATAAAGAACTTTGCACTTCATTTTCTTTTGGAAACGGTTACAGGTGTAGTACCTTGTAAATAAATTATATTACAGTTTTTGAATGAAGTCAATAGAGGAAATTAAGCCTTTGCTGGAAAGCCCGAAAAAAGTACTTATTACAATGCATCAGAAACCTGATGCAGATGCAATGGGTTCATCACTGGCGTTGTTCCACTACCTGCGTCAAAAAGGGCATGAAGTAACCGTTATATCCCCCACGAATTTTCCAGACTTTTTGAAGTGGATGCCGGGTGCTGATCTGGTTATAGATTTTGAATCTATGCAGGAAAAAGCATTGAAAGCTATGGAAGTGGTAGACCTGCTTTTCTGCCTCGACTTCAACGCCTTGTACCGTACCAAACATATGGCTCCTTACCTGGAAAAGCTGAGCAGCATTAAGATACTCATTGATCATCACCTGGAGCCGCAGCCTGATTTTGATTATGGAGTGAGTGATACCACCGCGAGCTCTACGGCCCAATTGGTGTATGAAACCATTTACAAACTGGGAGATGAACAGTATATTAATGTGGATATAGCCAGTTGTATCTATGCCGGCACGGTAACGGATACTGGTTCTTTCCGTTTTGCTTCTACCAGTTCAAGGGTGCACCGTATGGTGGCCGACCTGATGGATAGGGGACTGAAACACGAAGTAATCCACCAGGAGATTTATGATAACTTTCTGGAAAACCGTCTGCGTTTCCTGGGCCACAGCCTGCTGAACCGTATGGAGGTTTTTTATGAGTATAATACCGCCATCCTGGCGATCCCTTATTCAGATCTGAAGCGATTTGATCTGCAAACAGGTGATACAGAAGGACTTGTTAATTTCCTGTTATCCATACAGGGAATTAAACTGGCAGCACTTATTATTGACCGTAATTCCGAAGTAAAGCTGTCTTTCCGCTCCAAAGGCGGGGTAGATGTCAATACTTTTGCCCGGAAGTATTTTGAAGGTGGTGGGCATTTTAATGCCGCAGGAGGCCGGAGTTCCGATTCGCTGGATAAAACCGTAGAAAGATTTATTAAAGCAATAGAAGAAAACGAATTATTATTACAGTAGCGTAATTGAAACTACTAATACAATCAAATGAAAAAGAACAATCAGTTATTGGTTGCAGCGTTAGGCCTGTTTATAGCCAGCTGCGGTACAGGTACAGGTGTGAAAAAGACGCCAAACGGTATTGAATATACCGTTCACAAATCCGGTAGCGGTGCACAGCTGAAACTGGGCGATACTGTTTTAATGAACATTACCCAAAGTCTGAATGACTCCGTAATGCAATCTTCCCGTAAAATAGTAGGTGCTCCAATTCCAGTGGTAGTAGCTAAATCCATGGATAAATATGATCTGATGGAAGGTATTGCCTTGCTGAAAGAAGGTGACAGTGCTACTTTTGCAATTCCCTGGGATTCTTTACCAGAACCTCGCCCTCCATTTGGTAAAAAAGGTGACAAGATCAATGTAACCTTTGCCGTAGAAACCAAGTATTCTTCTGCATTACAAAACGAGAAAGACGAAAAGGTAATCAAGGAATATGTAGACAAGAACAAACTGAAAGCTACAAAAACAGCGGAAGGTGTTTATATCGCAGTAAGTCAGGAAGGTGCAGGTGATCAACCTAAAGCAGGTGATACCGTATCTGTACACTATACTGGTAAATTGTTGAGTGGTAAAGTATTTGATTCCAGCCAGGATTCAACTTTACGTCCAGGTATGCCTTTAGAGCCTATTAAATTCCCTATCGGACAAGGTATGGTAATTAAAGGCTGGGATGCTGGTATCGGTGCTTTGAAAAAAGGTTCCAAAGCCACCCTGGTAATTCCGTCTTCATTAGCTTACGGTTTACAAGGTAGCCCTCCGGCAATTCCTGGTAACTCTGTACTGGTGTTTGATGTAGAACTGGTGGATATCAAAGCTGGTAAAACGCCAGCTCCGGCAGCTAAGTAATAACTGTTATAAGTATAAAAGCGGGTGTCTCAAAGTCTGAGGCACCCGCTTTGTATTTGGAGGGGCCGGAATGTTCATAGCTGTATCGTTTGCCCACCTGCGCTCATGTTGTCAATTTTTACCAATGGCAGTTTTTTCTTATTTTTAAGTTATTATTAGCAATGCATTGAGTAAGCATTTACTACCAAACGAACAGGAGTTATTAATACAGCTGCAATCGGGAAGCCATGCGGCATTCTCCGAATTATACCGGCATTACAGTGAACAACTCTATTATAATATCCTCGCTATGGTGAAGGATCCTGTGGTGACAGAAGAATTGTTGCAGGATATTTTTGTGAGGATATGGCAAAAAAGGGAGCACCTCCATATTGAACAGCATTTTGCCGGATATCTTTTCCAGGTAAGCCGTAATTGCGTAATAGACTTCTTTCATAAAATACAACGGGAACAGGAAATTTATAACCGGATCAAGGCGCTTGCTACAGATCAGTATACCCATATTGAAGAAGCCTTGACGGACAAGGAAAACAGTGAACTGTTTCAAAAAGCGGTAGCCGCCCTGCCTCCACAGCGCAGAAAAGTATTTGAACTCTGTAAGGTCCAGGGATTATCCTACCAGCAAGCCAGTGAACAACTAGGCGTTTCACTCTCTACCATTAAAGATCATATGGCAAAAGCCCGTGATTTTATAAAGGAATTTATCCTGAACAACCAGGAAATCACTTTAGCACTCTATTTATTCCTTTGCTGGCACCGGGAAAAATAATTATTTCAAAAAAAGATGATTGGTAAGCCGATACTTTTTTCCTGACACCTGTCTTTAATAAAAGTACACCTTGCAAAACCAGGAAAATATTACCAGGCTATTTCATAAATACTTAGCTAACCAGTGTACTCCTGGTGAGGTGGATGAACTGATGCAATCTCTCCGGAAACCAGAATATCAAAGTATCTGGGAAGAGCTGGTAGCAGCCCAGGTGGCAGGTACTACTGCCTCAAGCCAGGAACCGGACGAAGTAGTGAAGGCCCGGCTGGAACAAAGGTTACAAAACATCCTGCATGAAATTGAGGAATCCCCTGTACCGGTTTACACCAGGAAAATAGTTCCCTATACCTGGAAATGGGCAGCAGCGGCAGCCATCCTTATCCTGCTGGGCACCGGTACTTATTTTTACCTGAACAGCCCAACGAAACAAGTGGTGCATACTCCTGCGGTAGCAATGGATGTGGCGCCAGGTGGGAATAAAGCCACGCTTACCCTGTCCAATGGGAGTGTGGTTTTGATTGATAGCGTTCCGGAAGGGAAAGTGGCACAGCAGGGAAATACCAGTATTGTGAAACTGCCTAACGGACAACTGGTATATAATGCAGGGAACAGTGGGGTGGATGAATCCATGTATAATACCCTTGCTACCCCACGTGGGGGCCAGTATCAGCTTACTTTACCGGATGGCACACAGGTATGGCTCGATGCGGCTTCTTCTATTACGTACCCTGCTGTTTTTAAAGGCAACAAAAGGGAAGTAACCATCACAGGGGAGGCCTATTTTGAAATAGCTCTCAATGCCGCCAAACCGTTTTTTGTAAAAGTTAAAGAGGCAACAATACAGGTACTGGGTACCCACTTTAATGTGAATGCCTATCAGGAAGAAGAGGCCATCAAGGTGTCATTGCTTCAGGGGGCGGTGAAACTGAATAATAAAAAATCTGGTATCAGACTAGTACCCGGACAGCAGGGCCAATTATTCCCCGATGGCGCCTTAAAGCTGATAAAAGAAGTGGATGTAGAACAGGCGATCGCCTGGAAAAACGGCTATTTTCAGTTTGACGGTATTGGCCTGCCTGCATTGATAAGACAGATTGCCCGATGGTATGATCTGGACGTAGTATATGAAGGCGCTGTACCTGAACGTGAATTTAGCGGAAAAATTGCAAGAACTGCTTACTTGTCGGATGTGATCAAAGCCCTGGAACTGAGTGATGTACATTGCCGCTTTGATGGCAAAAAACTGATTGTAATGCCTTAATGGGCAGCATATAAAAGCTTGTTATTAAAAAGAGATAATTCCACTCCACCATGAAAAAGAAAAATGTTATGACCTAACCAATGACGGTGTAAGGATCATGGGAGCATCCTGTGATTTAACAACAACCAAAAGAGTTCAGAGAGTAAAAGCCAGGAATAAAAAAACCAGGAGTGTTGACAGCACTCCCGGTTAAATATGTCAGGGTTCAAACTCAAAAAGCGCGTTTACTGCTATTTTTTATTTAAACCTAAACAAAACAAAGGTATGTATCTATTCGTACTGCGCAAAACTATGCCCCGGCATAGCGCTTTGCTAACTAAATTATTGTGGGTAATGAGAGTATCAACCATACTGTTAGTAACGGGGCTCCTACATGTAAGCGTCTATGGATTTTCACAGAAAATCACCTTTTCAGGAAAGAATGTATCTCTGGGAAAGGTATTTACCGCTATCCAGCAACAAAGCGGGCTATCCATTATCTATGATACCAGGATGATCAAGCAATCGGGTAATATTGATATCAGTGTAAAGGATGCGCCGCTAGAAAATGTGCTGAATGAATGCCTCAAAAACCAGTCGCTTACTTATGTTATCAATAAAGGGATTATCATTATCCGGAAAAAAACGGATACTTCCCCTGTTTTACCAATGGAAACAGTTACCGGCCGGATCGTGGATGAGCAGGGCAATCCGGTGCTGGGTGCCACTGTGTTTATTAAAGAATTGAAAAAGGGCGCACAAACCAATGAAAAGGGAGAGTTTACTATCCCTGGAATCGCTCCCGGAAATTATACCCTGAGCATTTCCTTTATCGGGTACCAGGCGCAGGAGAAAAGTATTACAGTGGCAGATGCTACCGTAACAGTGCAGGTAGTGCTGAAAGCAGCGATGGAAAGATTACAGGAAACGGTAGTGTCTGCACTGGGGATCAGGAGGTCGGAGAAGTCACTGACCTATGCTACCCAGCAGGTGAGCGGGGAAGACCTTACCAGGGTTAAAAGCACCAATCTGATGAACTCCCTGAATGGGAAAGTAGCCGGTTTAACCATTTCTCCCAGCGCGTCTGGCGTGGGGGGATCGGTAAAGGTGATCCTGAGAGGGAGCAGATCTGCTAACGGCAACAACCAGCCTTTGTATGTAATTGATGGGGTACCGATTACCAACAGTGCTAATGCCAATGGGCAAATTAATGACACCTACGGTGGTAACCCCGAAGGAGGAGATGGTATTTCCAATCTGAACCCGGAAGATATTGCAAGCATTACCATGTTGCAGGGAGCCTCTGCAGCTGCCTTGTATGGTAGCCAGGCACAAAACGGCGTGATACTGATCACTACTAAAAAGGGAAAAGCCGGAAAAGCACAGATCAGTTATTCTTCCACTTTTTCCGTAGATAAGATCGCCTATAAACCCAAGTTTCAAAACAGCTACGGGCAAACTGCCAATGGGGCTATTGATAGCTGGGGGGCAAAGATGACCGGTGGTGGGCATGATAACCTGGATGCATATTTCCAGACGGGTACCAACTGGACCAACGCGGTAAACCTTTCTGCCGGTACTGAAACAGCACAAACCTATTTCTCTTATGCCAACACCCACGCCAGGGGAATCCAACCCGGTAATGTGCTGGACCGCAATAATTTTAACTTAAGAGAAACCGCCCGATTCCTGAACGATAAACTAACCGTAGATGTAAATGTTAATTACATAAGTCAGAAAATAAATAATTCGCCCAACCTGGGACTGTACTTAAATCCACTTACCGGTTTATACCTCTTCCCCAGAAGTTTGGATATCAATAAGTATAAGGATAGCTATCTGCTGGACCAGGAAACGAAATTTGCAAGACAAAACTGGCATACCTCAGATAACCTGCAACAAAACCCCTGGTGGATTGCCAACAGGGTACCCACCATCACCACCAGGGAGCGGTTTTTACTAATCGGTAGTGTGAAATATGAATTTACAAACTGGCTGAATGTACAGGTAAGGGGGAATTTAGATCAGACCACTGATGCCTATGACCAGAAACGGTATTCCGGTACCAATGCCTTGTTCAATACCAACGGTAATGGCTACCTGGTTTCGAGCAACCAGACATTAAAACAAAAGTACGGGGACTTGATTGTAAACTTTACGATCCCTACTCAGTCCAGCTTTAAAGTGAATGGTTTAATCGGAGGAAGTATCACAGATAACATTACCAAAGGATTGACACTCAGAGGAGATCTTTCTACGCCGGACCTGTTTACGCCTGGTAATGTGATCGCGGCTTTGGGAGGGACGTCTTCCAATACCACCAGCAATGCTACTGCCATTCCTCCTAATCACAGCCAGTTGCAGGCTTTGTTTGCCAACGCAAATTTATCTTACCAGGATTGGATGTATTTAACGCTTACCGGCAGAAATGACTGGTCTTCTAACCTGGCCTTTACACCTAATGTATCCTATTTCTATTCTTCTGCCGGCCTGTCAGTCATCCTTAATCAATTACTGAAATTGCCCGCTGCTATTAATTATGCTAAAGTGAGGGGTACCTATGCAGAAGTAGGGAATACCATTCCTCCATATTTAACCTCTGTTCAAAACACGCAGAATACGGCAGGCCAACTGGTATTTAATACGGCCGCTGCTTTCAGAACGCTTAAACCAGAACGTACAAAATCTATAGAAGCAGGGGCAGATCTCCGTATGATAGATAACCGGCTCAACTTTAGCTTTACTTATTATAAAACAAACACGGAGAATCAATACTTCCCGATTCAGCCCATCACCGCATCTTTATTTTCAAAAGGATATGTGAATGCCGGTAATGTACAGAATACCGGGATAGAGGCTATACTGGGATATGATGTTTTCAGAAACAAAGACTTTACCTGGAATACTTCAGTGAATATTGCCAGGAATACCAATAAGGTAATAGATGTAGACAGCAAGGATGGTATTAATTCCTTTGTGTTAACCGGGAGTAGTGGCAATAACTATGAATCTCACCTGACTACAGGTGGTTCCTACGGCGATATTTTTGGTTATAGCCTGCTGCGGGATGACCAGGGCCGTGTGATTTTAAGTGGTAAAGGAACTGCTGCCGATCCCTATGCGCCCCAGGTCAATAAAACCTTTTCGCTATTAGGCAATCCCAATCCAGAATTCCAGGCTGGCTGGAATAACAGTTTCAGCTACCGGAACTTCAACTTCAGTTTCCTCATCGATGGAAAGTTCGGAGGACAGGTACTTTCACTTACCCAGGCCATCATGGATCAGAATGGTGTGTCTGATGTAACCGGTCGTGCACGTGATGAGGGTGGGGTAATAGTAAATGGCGTAGATAAAGATGGCAAGGCAGTAACCCGCGTAGATGCACAGACGTGGTATAAAACGATTGGTGGCCGGGATGGTATTACAGACCAGTATATCTACAGCGCTACCGTAGTCCGTTTAAGGGAGGCTGCTATCGGGTATACCATGCCGGTATCAAATAGTGTATTCAAAAGCGTACGCCTTTCATTGACAGGAAGGAACCTGATTTATTTCTATAAAAAGGCGCCTTTTGATCCGGAGCTGACCATGTCTACCGGAAATGGTCTTTCTGGTATTGACATCTTCAACCAGCCAGCTACCCGCAATATTGGTTTGAACTTAAATGTTGCATTCTAATTACTGACCCAAATTTGTAAGCCATGAAATTAAGCCTTAAAAATATGATCGCTGCCGGGCAGCATAACTATAAAATGGTACTATCTGTATTGATGATCTGCAGCGTGGTGAGTTGTACCAAAAACTTTGAAGAATATAATACGAATCCCAATTCACTTACAGATGATCAGACGGTGGCTATTCTGCCTTCTGCATATGGCCCCTTACAACAGGAAATTTTCCACGACTACCAGGTAGCCCAGAACCTGAGTGCAGATGCTTATGCAGGTTATATGATGTCGCCCAACCCATTTGCGGGGGGCATTAATAACATGACCTACGCCCTGATAGATGGATGGAACCAGGCGGGATTTAACCAACAGTATAATTATGTAATGGGACCTATCAGTAAAATAGCGGCGGCAGGTACAAGAACCAAGGCTCCGGATTTATGGGCAGTAGCTTTACTGATACAGGTGGAGGCTATGCACCGGGTAACCGATCGCTTTGGACCTATTCCATATACCCAAACCGGGGTATCCATTACCTCCATTCCGTATGATGATCAGAAAACGGTGTATGAAACCTTTTTCAAGCAGCTGGATACTGCTGCCAATAACCTGCAGGCCTATATTGCTGCTAACCCCGGCAAAACACAGCTTGCCGGCAGTGATCTGGTATACAATGGCGATTATACACAATGGCTGAAGCTGGCCAATTCGCTACGTTTACGTTTGGCTATGCGTATTGTAAAAGCAGATCCGGTGATGGCAAAAAAGGAAGCGGAAACAGCGATGAGCGCCCCCGGCGGATTGCTGGCCGTTCCTGGAGATGATGCTGCCGTTAAACAATCCGGTGGCCGGTCCAATGATCTGTGGATTGTAACGGAACCTTACATGGATAACCGGATGGGAGCCTCTCTGCAATCTTATCTGACGGGGTACAAGGATCCCCGTTTGCCTGTGTATTGTTCGCCGGCAACAGATCCGCTTTTTAAAGGTAAGTATATTGGCATCCGTATTGGCAGTAATATTAAATCCAAGGATGATTATACTACTTATGCCAGCCTGAATACGACGACCACTTTCACACAAACGGCGCCGCAGTTACTGATGACTGCTGCAGAAGTCTGGTTTTTAAAAGCAGAGGCGGCATTGAGGGGATGGACCGGAGCAGGCGATGTACAGGCTAATTATGAAAAGGGTATCAATACCTCCATGCAGCAATGGGGAGTGGCTGCCGGAGATTATATCAACAATGCTACAGATGTACCCACTGCTTATGCTGATCCTAAAAACAAAGCTAATGATACCACCGCATTTTCTACCATCACTATTAAATGGGAGCCTGCTGCAACAAAGGAAAAGCAGTTGGAGCGTATCATTACGCAAAAATGGCTGGCAATATTCCCCGATGGGCAGGAAGCCTGGGCCGATTTTCGCAGAACAGGCTATCCGAAACTGTTTTCTGTGGTAAACAATAAAAGTAATGATGTGATCAATACTACCATCCAGATCCGCCGGCTGCCTTTTCCTACCAGCGAATACAATACTAATGGGGCTGCTGTAAAGAATGCCCTGGGATTGTTAGGTGGAGCGGATAACGGCGGTACCAGGCTATGGTGGGACGTGAATAAAGGAAACTTCTAAAAAGATCTTGGGGAAATCGCCATTGTTCGTAACCCATCAACGAGGGGCTGGCCACAAATAAGGCCGGCCCTTTTACTTTTAAAGACACCAGGTACCAGTTTTCAGGTGGGTGTTCTTATTTATAATGGGTTTAATCCAGAAATTTGGCCATTAGTGCAGGTGTGGGGATCATGCAGGCATCCTGTTTGCCAAACCAGCGATAGCGGTTGCGGGCAATCCAGTTATAGATACCATTACGCAAAAACGAGGGAACAATTATAAAACCATAGCTTAATTTCCACGGAAGTGGTAGCCGGCGTAATACCCGCAAAGCGGCCGTACTCCGGTAATATACCCGGTCATTTTCTATCAGCACAAAGGAAGACATAGCCGAGAGGTCCAGCTGGTACTGTTGTTCCAGCTTTTTAGCTGCTGCTGATTGCAGCGGTGCAAACAGGAAATGGTTAGCCTTATCGTTACGGATCACGAAATTGATACTGTTATTGCAAAGATTGCATACACCGTCAAAAAGGATGATTGACATTTTTTTAGCTTTTAGCTAGTACCTTTTATCTTCTCCGCTGCATTTAGCCAAAAGCTAACAGCTAATAGCTAATAGCTCTCTTCTCATCCATCAATCAACACCTCATATAGCTTTATCTTCAGGTCTTCCAATGATACATTCTGTACCAGTGTACCATCCTGGGCATAAGATACGGCACCTCTTTCTTCAGAAACAATAACGGCCAGGTTATCACTGTGTTCTGTAATACCTACACCGGAACGATGGCGTAATCCTATCCGGGTGGGAAGGTCCGGGTTTTCTGATACCGGCAGGATTACTTTGGCTGCCAGTATTTTATTGCCAATGATAATCATAGCTCCATCATGGAGGGGGCTGTTTTTTGCAAAAATGCTTTCAATCAGTTTGGCACTCACATTGGCATCTATGGTAATACTGGAGGCTGTATCAAACTTAACGCGGTAGCTGGTAGCAATGATGATCAGGGCGCCGGTGTGACTGGCAGCCATTCTGGCTACGGCAATCACCAGCTCGTCAATAATATTCTCTTCTTCCTTATAGCTTTTGAACTTGTCGGGCAAAAACAGCTTGGTAAAGAAACTATCCTTACTGAGCGGTGTCTTTTTGCCCAGCACAAGCAGAAACTTGCGTATCTCCGGCTGGAAGATGATGATGATGGCGATGATACCTACATTAATAAAGTTTTGCAAGATGTTGGTGAGAATAGGCATTTTAAGTGCCTGCACCAGGAAGTAGGCGGCATATACCACCAATAACCCTACGAAGATGTTAAAGGCCAGACTCCCTTGTAATAAGCGGTATAGCTGAATCACTAAAAAGACTACAATCAGCAGATCTAATATATTCAGCCACCTGAATTCATATCCATAGAGCTGAAAAACTTCCTTCATGTCATATACTACCGGCATCTGTAAAATGCGTAGCAGGAAGTATACGGAACAAACCATTAATAATCCGAGGAACACTTTTACCGCCAGGGTTCTCTTGATAAGACGGTAAAACTGAATAATTAAGAAAATACCTACTAATACGTCTAAAACATTCATCCAGCCAAACGCATATCCTTTAATTTGAAATAATTCCGTCATTTTGTAAAAATAGTAAGTTTTAATTATACCTTCCGTGAAAAGTGCATTACTTTCCTTCCTTCATATACGCCAGCACTTTTACTGCTTCTACAGCGGGTTTTACGTCGTGTACACGTAATATATGGGCGCCCTGTTGCAATGCCAGGGTATTTACTATGGTGGTCCCATTCAGCGCTTCCGCAGCGGTAGTGCCCAGTAGTTTATAGATCATAGACTTGCGGGAAACCCCTGCCAGCAGGGGCACGTTCAGTATTTGAAAAGTATGGAGATGAGCCAGCAGCTGGTAATTATGCGCCAGTGTTTTCCCAAAGCCAAATCCCGGATCTATGATCACATCTTTTATACCTGCTGCGCTGCAATGTGCCAGCTTTTGAATAAAGTAGTCCAGGACCTCCCTGCTCACATCCTCATAGTGCGGCTGCTGCTGCATGGTGGCAGGTGTGCCTTGCATATGCATGGCGATATAAGGCACCTGTAAGCGTCCGGCAGTGGTCAGCATCTGCGGGTCCATATCTCCGGCGCTAATGTCATTTATAATGGCAGCTCCTGCCCGTATTGCTTTTTCAGCTACGGTAGCATGATAAGTATCTACGGAAATAATTGCCTCCGGATATTTGTTGATAATGGCATGAATGGCTGGGAGGAGCTGGGCGGTTTCTTCGTCGGCACCTACTACCGGGGCACCCGGACGGGTACTCTGCGCGCCTATGTCCAGGATGGTAGCTCCCTCTTCCAGATGCTGCGCGGCCTTTTCCAGTACCAGGTGCAAACTTTTGGTGCGGCTGCCGGCATAAAAGGAATCATCCGTTATATTTATAATGCCCATCACTACCGGCCGGGATAAGTCCAGTAATTTTCCCCGGCAGTTAATCACGAAAGTTTTGGGTAATAGTGTATTTTTGAAACTCATTTTGCTGGTTTGATAGCGGTAAAACGTTGTTTTACAAGATGCAAAGTTAAATAATGTGGCGATGCAACGGTGCCGCCATCTTGTCAAATGATCAGAATATTTATGAAGCAAACATTGGAACAGTACCAGGAGGCAGTAGCAGGATGTAAAGACATCTTCATCAAAAAAACAAAAGACTATGGCACTTCCTGGCGGGTATTACGGCTAATTGCTGTGGTAGATCAGCTGTTTATCAAAGCACAGCGTATCCGTAATATCCAGGAAATAGGCACACAAAAAGTAGCCGATCATATTGACGGGGAATTTAAAGGTATTGTAAATTATGGCGTGATCGGCCTGATACAACTGGAGCTACCCGGAGATCCTTATACGGACTTGCCGGTGGAGGAAGTAGACAGACTATATGATAAATACATCCATCAGGTGCAACAGGTGATGGAAGACAAGAATCATGATTATGGAGAAGCCTGGCGCGCACTCAGCCAGGAATCCTTTGTAGACCTTATCCTTACCAAACTGCTGCGGATCAAACAAATCCTCCGCAATGAAGGTAAAACCCTTATATCAGAAGGGATAGATGCCAATTTTACCGATATTATCAACTATGCACTGTTTGCATTGATTAAAATAAGCGAAAAGTAGACAAATGGACCGGCTGTCACACCGGTAACGAAGATACCTAAACGATTACCCTTACCTTTAACCATTAAAAGTTAGCGTATAATGAAGCTCATTCTTAACGTGTTCCGTATCATTGTTGGCGTGTTATTCATTTTCTCTGGTCTTATTAAGGCAAATGACCCCCTGGGCCTGAGCTATAAGATGGATGAATTTTTTGAAGTACTTCATATGACCTGGTTATCACCTTATTCACTGGTGTTTTCCATTGTAATGAATGCTTTTGAAATTATAGCAGGGGTAGCAGTGTTGCTGGGATACAGTATGCGCATCTTTTCTGTACTGCTGTTATTGCTGATTTCTTTCTTCACTTTCCTGACCGGTTTTGCCTTGTTCAGCGGAAAGATCAAAGAATGCGGCTGCTTTGGGGACTGTATTAAATTAACGGCGGTAGAAACCTTCTATAAAGATATTGCCCTGCTGATAATGATCCTGGTGATTTTCTTTTTCCGCAAGCGTATTCAGCCCCTGTTCAAAAAGCGTTCTACTGCTATAGCAGTGATTATAAGTGGTATACTGGCGTTTGGCATGCAGTGGTATGTATTACAGCATTTACCTTTTATAGATTGCCTGCCCTATAAAACCGGCAATAACATTCCTGAAAAAATGAAACTGCCGCCAGGTGCTCAGCCAGATGTATATGAAACCATGCTGGTGTATGAAAAGGATGGCAAACAACAGGAGTTTACCATGGATACATATCCCTGGTCGGATAGTACCTGGGTATTTGTAGACCGGAAAGACAAGCTGATCAAAAAAGGGACCGGTGATGGCCCTGCTATCAAAGATTTTATATTAACTGATTTTGACGGGGCAAATGTGACCGCCTCCGTATTGTCTGAAACCAACCCCGTTTACCTACTGCTGGTGCTGAATACGGAGAAAGCAGGCAGCGGATGGGATCAAAAGATCCAGGCGTTGCAAAAGGATTTCCTGGAAGGGAAAACAGTGATATATGGGGTAACCGCCTCCGGCAAGGAAGCTGTAGATGCTTTCAAACAGGCGCACGGATTGCAGTTCCCGTTTGTACAAATGGATGGTACCGCCATTAAAACTGCCGGCAGGAGCAACCCCTGTTTGATCAGGCTGGAAAATGGTACCATCACCGGGAAGTGGCATTATAATGATATCCCCTGAGCTCCCGGCATCGTGGTGCTACCATCGTAAATTTTAGTATGATAAGATATACGTTGAAAAAGATCGCATATGGAATACTGGTACTGTTAGGTGTAACGGTACTGGTATTCTTCCTGTTCAACGTACTTCCGGGCGACCCTGCCCGTCTTACCCTGGGGCAAAGGGCAGATGTGGCCTCCCTGGAAAATGTGCGCCGGGAACTACACCTGGATAAGCCCCTGCCTGTTCAATTCATTTTGTACCTTAATGATTTATCACCTATCGGTGTACACACACAGCAGGAGGCCACTGCTAATCTCAAGTATGTAACCCTGGCTCATTTGCCAGCCGGAAAGATCCTGGTGTTAAAAACGCCTTACCTGCGCCGCTCTTACCAGGGCAAAAAAGATGTGTGGGAAATACTGACAGAGGCGTTGCCGGGTACACTTATACTGGCTACTACAGCAATGATCTTTGCTACGGTAGTGGGAATAGGCCTTGGCGTACTGTCTGCTGTAAAGCAAAATACCTGGATGGATACCGGGGCTGTTTTTGCCAGTGTGACCGGCATTTCAGCGCCCTCTTTCTTTGCCGGTATAGTGTTGGCCTATCTGTTTGGCTTTGTTTTAAGTAGTTATACCGGTTTGCATATGACCGGCAGCCTGTATGATATCGACCCGTTTGCCGGGCGTACCCTTAATCTGCGTAACCTCATTTTACCGGCTATCACCCTGGGAATAAGACCCCTCGCTATTATTGTGCAACTTACCCGCAGTGCCATGCTGGACGTATTGCACCAGGATTATATCCGTACCGCCTATGCCAAAGGGCTGGGCAAACAAACCGTAATCTGGAAGCACGCCTTGCGTAATGCGCTCAACCCCGTGATTACCGCTATTACGGGCTGGTTTGCAGAATTGCTGGCGGGGGCCTTCTTTGTGGAATATATCTTTGGATGGAAAGGCATCGGTAAGGTAACCGTGGATGCCCTCGATAAATTTGATTTCCCGGTAGTAATGGGAGCCGTATTGTTTACAGCTGGTATCTTTGTACTCGTAAGCCTGTTGGCAGATATCCTGTATAGCTGGGTAGACCCCCGTATAAAATATAATTAAGCATTTCAGGAGTGTAAACTATTTATAATCAGCCAGATAAGATAAATCTGCTATTTTTCTTTCAGCAGTTTGTAACAAAGTGTATAAGCAGTCGTCTTCTTGTTATAAAGCATTGAAAACAACAATTTAAAAGTTTAGTTTCCTTCGTCTATGTCCTTAGAATTGTTTCTTTCCGAAGTTGTTCCTGTCAGGCAAAAGCTGTATCGCTTTGCATTCCGCCTGCTGGGGAATGAGGAAGATGCAAAGGATATCATACAGGATGCTTTATTGAAAGTATGGCACCAGCAGGAAAGAATGGCAGAGCTGCAAAACCTGGAGGCCTGGTGTATGCGTATCGTGCGCAACCTGGCATTGGATAAGATCAAGTCGAAGAAATACCGGCAGGCTGATGAGCTGGACAAGGCAGGGGAGTTGCCGGCATTGCATCAGCAAAGCCCGCATACCGTAGCCGAACAGCAGGATACCATGAAACGGGTACATGCGGTGATTAATGCCCTGCCGGAAAAATACCGCTCTATTATCCAGTTGAGGGATATGGAAGGCTGCTCCTACCAGGAGATTGCAGAAATTCTGGATATAGATCTGAATGAGGTGAAAGTGAATTTACACCGTGCCCGTAAAACGGTACGGGAGAAACTACAAAATATGCATGTGTATGGATTACAGTGAAATCAGTGCCCTGGTAAATAAATACTGGGAAGGTGAAACTACGTTGGAGGAAGAAACGCTACTGCGTAAGTTCTTTGCCACACACACACATTCTTTGCCTGCAGATTTGCAGGAGGCTGCCCCGCTGTTTCAATATTTTGAGGGGGAAGTGACCAGGGAATGGCCGGCAGCACATTCGCCGGAGCTATTACCGGCATCACTACACGAAATACAACCGGGGCACAATGGATCACAGCTGCCATTGCCTGTTGCGGATAATCATACGCCCAGGGTAGTACGTATTGCGCCCTGGCAAAACTGGATGAAGTATGCAGCAGTACTGTTGATGGCGGCAGGAATAGGCTATGGAGGAAAACAGTTTCTTGTAAAACAGGCTACCATACAGCAACAACTGGTGCAGAAAGACAGTTTTGATGATCCGGAGAAAGCTTTTGCCGAAACACAAAAAGCTTTACAGCTGCTGGCTAAGAACCTGAATAAAGGTACTTCCCAGATGCAAAAGCTCGCCTACTTTGATGAAGCGACGGAGAAGATTGAGGGCAGTAACTAACATCGGCCATTATAAAACCTGATATAATTTGTTTAAAAAAAACTAACATGAAACGGTCACTATTGATTTTATTACTATTGGCTTGCTCCAGCCTGCCACTCCTGGCACAACAGGGAAGCGTGATAGACCGCTTTTTTCAGAAGTATGAAGACGACCGCTCCTTTACACTGGTCAGCATTACCCCTAAGATGTTTGGCATGTTTACCAAACTGGATGTAAATGATCCGGATGCCAAAAGTATGATGTCGGTGATCCAGAAACTTAAAGGCCTGCGTATACTGGTGAAAGAAGATACCAAAGATGGTCCGCGGCTCTATAAAGAAGCAGCGTCCGCTCTTACCCGCGAATTTGAGGAACTGATGACGGTCAGAGATAAAGATACCGATGTAAAGTTTATGGTGAAGGAAAATGCCAGAGGTAATATCCAGGAACTGATCATGCTGGTAGGAGGGATAGACCAGTTTGTTGCCATGAGCCTGGTAGGAGACATTGACCTGAATGAAGTGTCGAAGATTGCCGGATCTATGAACATACAGGGAATGGACAAACTGAAAAATGTAAATAAGAAACATTAAACACCTGCTTATATACTTCATCCACACCTAAAAAAATGTTATGAAACGTACTGTCGCATTCACTATTATAGGTTTATTGTTTTTAGCCGGTCATGCTGCCTTTGCACAGGAAAAGATCTTACGCGAGTTCCGTAATGCCCACCGGGGAGAGGGCGAAACATTTACCCTGGGCCTGAGCTTTGTACCCCTGAAGCTGGCCAGCTGGATTATTCCGGCTGATGCTATTGACGAAGAAAGTGGCGTTTCAATAAAACATATCGTCCGCAAAATACGCAGCCTGAAAGTATATACTATTGAAATGAAAGATCGTCAGATCAGCAGCGAAGACATTTATAACCTGAAACAAAAGCTGATCCGCAAAGCAGGGTTTGAAAGTTTGATGGAGGTGCGGGACAAAGGCAGTGTAGTGCATATCCTGAATAAAGGACGTGCAGATGAGATCGGCAACCTGGTTATGCTGGTACAGGACAATAAGGAAATGGTGATGGTCAATCTGCACACCAGCCTTAAAATGGAGGATCTGAACGCCCTGATCCGCCACGTGTCTGATCACAAGGTAAATCCCGCAGCGAACAACAGCATAAGCCTGAATATTACCACGGATTAATAACGGATTCCTCTAAAAAAGTACTTACCTGAATAAGCAGGGCTGATCATCTGGTCAGCCCTGTTCCGTTATCCCTGTTACAATCCGGATTTCCCACAGGATTTTATTACGTTTGCAAATAGTTTGGGGGTGTAAAGCCCGTTTGCTCATTCGTAATTGATTTTTATTGCTGACCGTAAAGAAAATATCGCTCGTACAGTTTAAAAACTATGCCCAAAGTACCTATCAGTTCCAACAGCGTATTGTGGGCATTGCAGGAAAAAATGGGTCAGGCAAAACCAATCTGCTGGATGCTATTTATTACCTGTGTTTTACGAAGAGTTATTTCAGTAGCAATGAAAGTCAGAATACCCAATACAGTACCAATGGTTTCCGCCTGGAAGGTGCGCTGGAAAAGAATGGCCACCCGGAAAAGATCGTTTGTACGCTCAAAGACGGGAAGAAAGATATTGCCCGGAATGAAGAGCGGTATGACCGTTTCTCCCAGCATATCGGGCAATTCCCGGCGGTGATGATTGCGCCGGATGACGCGGAGATCATACTGGGTGGGAGCGAAGAACGGCGGAAATGGCTGGATACCTTGCTCTCCCAGCTGCATCATGGTTACCTCGAACACCTCATTGTTTACCAGAAAATACTGCTACAGCGTAATAGCCTGCTCAAAACTATTGCTGCCACCGGGCAAAACCAGGATAGCCTGCTGGATATCTTTGATGAGCAACTGGTACAGCATGGCGTACCGGTATATGAGGCCCGGCGCCAGTTCTTAACGGAATTTATCCCGCAGGTCCAGCGGCTCTATGACTATCTGGCCGGCAGGCATGAAGTGGTGAATATCCGCTACCTCTGCCATTTACAGGAAGAAGACTTTGCCCGGATGCTGATCATGAACCGGCCCAAAGATTTGTTATTACAACGTACTACCACCGGCATCCACCGGGATGACCTCCTTTTTTTACTGGACGATTACCCCATGAAGTCCAGCGCCTCCCAGGGACAACGGAAAAGCTTCCTCTTTGCCCTCAAACTGGCACAATACGAGGTGATGAAAACACATATGACCTTTGCCCCCTTATTACTTCTGGATGATATTTTCGAAAAGCTGGACCAGGAAAGGATTCTCCGCCTGATTACCCTGGTGTCCAGTGATACCTATGGCCAGGTATTTATAACCGATACCCACCCGGAACGCCTGAAACAGGCATTTGCGAATACACCGCAGGAAATACAATTGGTTTTAATGTAAAAGCTGTTAGCCTTTAGCTATTAGCTATTAGCTGTTAGCCTAATGCAGTGGAGGGACAAGAGCTCCTCTGCAACTTTTGTATTCGCAGTATTAATCTCAAAGCCATCCGCCCTTTTAATCTTTCGCTGCATTTAAGCTAACAGCTAGCTCCTAGCAGCTAAAAGCTCTTTTAATCCTTCGCTGCATTTAAGCTAATAGCTTATTTAAGCCACTCTTAAAATAGACATAAGGTAGAGATAAGGCAGATGTCCTTATGTCTACCTTATCTCTACTTTATCACTACTTTATGTCTGCCTTATGTCTACCTTATCTATAAGGAAAGGTATTGCCATGGCTGATTTAACCTGTTTTTTAGTATCAGGAGGCTTATTCATGGCTGGTTTAGGGGGATTTTAGGGCGGATTTGAAGTGTTTTTTAATGGCGAGATAAGGTATGTTGATAATATGGTATGTGTGTAGATCGGGGGCAGGGTATGCATGTGCATTTTTCTATGGTGGAATTCTGTTTTGAGCTCTCGGAAATCAGAAATTTACTGCTACATTTGCCGCATGCCTCATGGAATTACAAATATCGGAGATGCGCTAAAGGAGTTTATGAACAAGAGCCGGTTTAAGCCCCGGTTGATGGAGGTGCGTATCCAGGAAAACTGGGAAAAACTGATGGGAAAAACCATTGCCAGATATACCCAAAGTTTGCAGCTGATAGAAGGGAAGCTGATTGTTACTACCACGGTAGCGCCTTTAAAGCAGGAACTGACCTATTCCAAAGATAAAATTATCAAGCTGGTAAATGAGATGTTAGGGGAGCGCATTGTAAAAGATGTGATGATCAAATAAAACATATTTTACATATAAAATCTTTACCCTACTTATTCAAAACACATAAATGCTTCGTTCATAGGGGATAACCGGTGATTTTGGGCAAGGGGTTGAATCTGAAATAATTACATAATTTAACAGGAATCAGAAATGGTGTTTAGATTTTAGGATTTTCCTGTTATATTTGCGGACAAATTTAGAAAGAGTGCAAACTAAAACAGACGTGAAGACGAAATTCACCAAAGAGACGTATCTGTACTGGTATGAATTGATGCTTTTGCTGCGCCGCTTTGAGGAAAAGACGGGCCAGTTGTATGGGATGCAGAAGATTCGTGGCTTTTGCCACCTGTACATCGGACAGGAAGCAATAGCAGCTGGTGCAATGACGGCAACCAAACCGGAAGATAAATTCATAACAGCTTACAGGGATCACGCATTGGCAATAGCAAAAGGTATTACACCTAATGCTTGTATGGCGGAGTTGTATGGTAAAGCTACCGGTTGTTCTAAAGGAAAGGGAGGCAGTATGCACTTTTTCTCATTGGAACATAACTTCTTTGGCGGTCATGGTATCGTAGGTGCCCAGATTGGTACTGGTGCAGGCCTGGCTTTTGCTGAGCAATATAAAGGAACAGACAACGTAGCCCTGTGCTTCTTTGGTGATGGTGCTGCCCGTCAGGGTATGCTGCATGAAACCTTTAACATGGCCATGCTGTGGAAACTGCCCGTGATCTTTATTTGCGAAAATAACATGTACGCGATGGGTACTTCAGTAGAACGTACTTCTAACGTATTGGATATTTATAAATTGGCAGATGCCTACGAAATGCCAGCCGATTCTATCGATGGCATGAGCTGCGAAGCAGTACATGATGGTGTGGAAAGAGCCGTAAAACGCGCCCGTGAAGGTGGCGGACCTACCTTGCTCGAAATTAAAACATACCGCTACCGTGGTCACTCTATGAGCGATCCGGCTAAGTATCGTACCAAAGATGAAGTAGAAGAATACAAGGAAAAGGACCCGATCAGCATTGTGCTGGACAAAATCCAGAAGAACAAATGGGCTACCGAAGCTGAAATTGAAGCGATTAATAATAAGGTGAAAGATCAGGTAGAAGAATGCGTTAAATTCGCAGAAGAATCTCCATGGCCTTCTGATGATGAGCTGCTGAAAGATGTGTACACGCAGGAAGACTACCCTTTCATTGTAGACTAATTCATATAACGAAGGTTAACAGTTATCGCCATTGGGGATGCTGTTAACCTTCGGTGTTATAATTCATATTAAATAATCAAGTATTACAACCAATAAAATGGCAGAAACTACACACAAAGCCACTACCCCTGAATCTAAACAGGAATTTGCCCTAGAGGATACTATGCATGTTGCAGAAGCCTTTTATCGGAAAAACCAAAACAATATCTTCATTGCGTTAATCGCTATTATCGTTGTTGCAGGTGGTATTTTCGGATACAAACACTTTGTAAAAGAACCTAACGAAAACAAAGCGCAGGAAATGATTTTCCATGCACAGAACTACTTTGCTATTGATTCCTTTAAACTGGCATTAAACGGCGATGGTAACAACTATGGTTTTGCGCAGGTAATTGATAAATACGGTAGTACTAAAGCTGGTAACCTGGCTAAATACAGTGCAGGTGTTTGTTATGTAAAGCTCGGCCAGTTTGATAAAGCTATTGAAGTACTGAAGTCATTTAAAGCAGACGACCTGATCGTTCAGGCGATGGCTTTTGGCCTGATAGGGGATGCTGCTATGGAATCCGGTAAAACTGAAGAAGGTATCGAATTCTACAAAAAAGCTGGCCACTATAACGATAATGAATTCACTGCTCCTGTTTACCTGTTCCGTGCTGGTATGGCATTGGAAAAAGCTGGCAAAACTCAGGAAGCCATCACTATCTACAAAGAAATCAAAGAGAAATTTCCACAAACAAATGAAGGCCGTGATATGGATAAATACCTGGCCCGTTTGGGAGATGTAAAGAACTAATTGTACGGAAAACCAATTACGGATGACGGAATGATTCGTTATTAAAGGTGTAATTGAATGCAATAACTACTTCGTAATTGACAATTCGTAATTACTGATTTGTAATTAAAAGAAATGTCTGAACATAATAATAGTTTATTGAACGACGCTGGCATTCTCAATATGGAGGATGCCAGTGTTGTTATGGTATATACTGAATGGAATGATACTGTGATTAATGAGTTGGTAGCCGGGTGCAGCAGATCATTGGAACAATATAAGGTGACTAAGGTGAACAAGGTACAGGTACCAGGCGCTTTTGAACTCCCTTTTGCCTGCAAGCAATACTGGGAGCAAACACAAGGTACCGGCTTACAACCTGGTGCTATTATTGCCTTCGGATGTGTGATCCGCGGTGAAACCCCACATTTTGACTATGTATGTAAAGCGGTTACCGAAGGTATCTTACAGTTAAATCTGCAATTGCCCGTCCCCGTTATTTTTGGCATACTTACTGTTGATAATATGGCGCAGGCTACCGATCGCCTTGGCGGTGCACATGGACATAAAGGAGAGGAAGCGGCCATCACTGCATTGAAGATGATCGCCCTGCAACGGAAATTGGGCAAAACGAATTTTTAAAAGAGCTAATAGCTTAAAAAATGAACGTACAGCTTTTTATACCATGTTTCGTAGACCAGCTTTTTCCGGAAACTGCTTTCAATATGGTGAAGGTATTGGAAAAGCTGGGTTGTAATGTGCAATATAATACGGACCAGACTTGTTGCGGACAACCGGCATTCAATGCGGGTTATCAGGATGAGTGCCGTGCTGTAGCCACCAAATTTGTAAAGGACTTTCGCACCTACGACTATATTGTTGCACCCAGTGGTTCCTGTACAGGATTTGTTCGCAATTATTATTCAGAATTGTTTGATAATTCTGCTGTACATAATGACGTAAAGCTGCTAAAAAAGAACCTGTACGAGTTTACAGAGTTTTTAACAGAGGTGTTGCATGTAACTGATATTGGCGCTACCCTGAATGGTGTGGGTACTTACCATGATGCATGTGGTGCATTGCGGGAGTGCAAGATCAAGGAAGGTCCCCGTAAGTTACTGGCAGGTGTAAAAGGATTAGAGCTTCGCGAAATGAATGACTGTGAGGTATGCTGTGGTTTTGGGGGGACCTTTGCGGTGAAGTTTGAGCCTATTTCAATCGGGATGGGCGAACAAAAAGTGGTAAACGCTGTAGAAAGCGGTGCAGACTTCCTCATCTCTACTGATCTTTCCTGTCTGATGCATCTTGATGGCTATATTCGCAAGCACGGTAATAACATCAGGATCATGCACATCGCGGATGTACTGGCGAGTGGCTGGTAAGCGCTGTTATCTTACACATTATTTTGTTTTTAACTGTTGATCTAATATGAACTATTGGCTTGTAAAATCAGAACCTTTTAAATATTCGTGGGAGAAGTTTGTAGAAGACGGACAAACCTTCTGGGATGGTGTACGCAATTATCAGGCAAGGAACAACCTGAAAGGCATGAAGAAAGGGGATGAAGTGCTGTTTTACCATAGCAATGAAGGATTAGCTGTAGTGGGTTTGGCTAAAGTAGTGAAGGAGTCTTACCAGGACCCTACCACGCCGGATCCGAATTGGGTAGTTGTGGAACTGAAGCCGGTGAAGCCTTTCAAAAAGCCGGTTACCCTGGCGCAGATGAAAGTGGAGAAAAGACTGGAGAACCTGTCGCTGATACGTCAGGGGCGCTTGTCTGTGTGTGCCGTTACCCCGGAAGAGTTTGACGTGATTATGGAAATGGGGGGTATGAAGAAAAAAAGCTAAAATAAATGTAAAGGATAAAAAAGCTGACCATCCCATATGGTCAGCTTTTTTGCTTTCAGCCTGACTTACATCTTTATAACATTTCCCTGTTCATCCATTTCCATGAAGGGATTATAAGCAATTTCCCAGAGGTTATTTTCCACATCTGCAATATAGGCGCTGTAGCCTCCCCAGAATACTTTCTCCGGTGCTTTTACAATCCGTACACCTTTTGCCCGCAAGCTGGCTACCAGGTCATCCACGGCTTTCTCTGAATCAAGGTTATAAGCCAGTGACATACCTTTAAAACCAGGATTACCCGCATCATTAGGGATGCCTGCATCTTTGGCCAGTTCATCCAAAGGAAAAAGGCTGAGGATGAAACCATTCAGCTTAAAGAATACTACGCCATCACTATCGAATTTTAATGGCGTCCAGCCAAAATGGTCAATATAAAATTGTTTTACGAGTTGGAGGTCGGTTACCCCAATGGTCAGAAAAGAGAGTCTTTGTGCTACGGTCATTTTAAAGTATTTAATTTGAGGCAGCGCTGCTTGCGTTGCTAATATTTTACCAGCTGCATTTTTTTTAGCTTTTGTTCCTGTTCCCGGTGATGTCTGAATACTGATTTGGTGACAAAAAAACCGAGAGAAGCCCCCACCCATACATCACTGCTCCAGTGACGGGTGTCATACAACCTGGAAATACCCGTTAATCCGGCAATACCATATGCAACCCAGGGCACCCAGGGATATCTTTTGCCATATAGTTCCGAGATAGCAGTAGCCACCGTGGTAACAGTCAGGGTATGCCCGGACGGAAAGGAGGTGTGTTTTTTATCGTTGCTGAAAGGAGGATCTATATTAAAGGGATGATCTGTATACGACGGGCGTTCCCGCCGGATAGTTGATTTGGTAATACTGTACAACAGGGTCGTAATCACCAGTGATTTGGCCGTCATCAGGGAGGCATGTTCCAGCTCCCGGTTTTTGGTGATGAGGGAGG
This sequence comes from Chitinophaga sp. H8, assembly GCF_040567655.1. Taxonomy (NCBI): domain Bacteria; kingdom Pseudomonadati; phylum Bacteroidota; class Chitinophagia; order Chitinophagales; family Chitinophagaceae; genus Chitinophaga; species Chitinophaga defluvii. The sequence goes on from NZ_JBEXAC010000001.1 coordinate 1,967,900, forward strand.
TAACATACAATCCTGCTATAAGATAAGGGGAGTAGGCGTTGCCAAATGGTTCTACTCTGCGCGACACCTGGCTAAGTACCGAAGCATGATTATGATTGAAGAACTGTTTGATTTCATAATCTCCCACCATCAGCAATCCGGTTACAGTGGTAACGGTACCAAATTGTATCCATTGTTTTTGTTGCCAGTGGGCGGGGCGGGCTACGGTATATTTGAGGTCCTGCCACATACTGCCCAGGTACCTGCCGTTGATACGGTACCGTATTACCGTATCAGCAGCAGTAACAATATGTTCCTGCGGTGTACTGCTGTCTGCCGGAGAAGGAAGTATTGCCGGCCGACCAGCCTGGTCCATTACAGGCAGGGTGCTGTCTTTGGGTAAAGTGGTGGTGTCTGTTTGTCCTGAAACCGTTAGTGTACTGCTACAGATCCCGCAAATTAAAAACACATGAATGATCCTCAAATCCAATTCTTTAGAATGGTAAACGTATGATGTGCTATCATTTATTGTCAATGTTACGAATAATTTCCTGCCGTAAAATAACCGGCAGCAGATAATTTGCATCCAGGTAACAGGGAGATTAATACTAAATTTACGAATACTTTGTTTTCAGATAATGCCACTTACAATGAAACCCAGATTAGTAGTACTTACGGGCGCTGGAATCAGTGCAGAAAGCGGACTCCGGACCTTTCGGGATACCGATGGATTATGGGAAGGATATGATATTTATGAGGTAGCTTCTCCCATCGGCTGGAATAAGAATCCGGCGCTGGTGCTGGATTTTTATAATATGCGGCGCAGGGATGTGCGTACAGCCCTGCCTAATGCAGCGCATAAAGGCCTGGCCAGGCTGGAAGAAAAATATGAGGTATGTATTATTACCCAGAATATTGATGACCTGCATGAGCGGGGTGGCTCATCAAATGTGCTGCATTTACATGGAGAAATTTTCAAGATGCGTAGTGAGCGGGATCCACGTTTCACTTATCCGGTAGAAGGTGATATCCAATTGGGCGACACAGCCAGCGATGGAGGACAGTTGCGTCCGCATATTGTCTGGTTTGGAGAAGAGGTGCCGATGATACCACGGGCAGCATCAGAAATGGCCAGGGCAGATATCTTTGTGCTGGTAGGCACTTCCCTCAACGTGTATCCGGCAGCGGGCCTGATAGATTATTTGAAGGAGGGAGTCCCCAAGTATATCATTGATAAAAAAATCCCTCCGGTAAACCATCATAGTCAGCTGCACCTGATAGAGCAGCCTGCTACAACAGGGGTAGCGGCATTGCTGGAATTATTGAATGTATGATCATCTGGAAACGGAGGACTGCCCCAAAGAGGATGAAGGTAAGGCCTGCTTCCGGGCGCTGACATTAAAAAGGCTGACCATCATTGTTGGTCAGCCTCATAAGATCTCCACAGGAAATCAATGATTTTATTCAAAACTTTCCTCAAAGCGGATCTCGTGTTCTTCCAATTCTTTTAATATGGGGTTATATATTTCCGGCATTACCGGAATATGCAACCCGGTGAGTGACACTTTATCCTGCAGCATCAGTTTGGCCATAATGCCCAGTGGCAGGCCCACTGTTTTTGCCATGGCAGTACGAAGATTGTCTTCACCCTGAACAATCATATAGCTGTGCATCCGGGTAGCCATGTTACGGCGTTCAAACTCAATTTCATGCATCATCACGATCATATCTTTATCTGCCGGTTCCATTTTCAGCTTGTTTTCCATGATACGTTGGAGGACGGCCGCATTGGTTTGTTCTCCCATATTGATCATATCTCCGTTCAGAAGTCCCAGGAACTTCAACTGGCGGATGATCTTTGATTTACTGCTTACCCCCAGCTGTTGTGCCATATTATCATCGTTACTGAGCTGCTTGTCTACGTTCAGCTGTTGGGATGCCCATTTAAAATAGGTCAGATTATCCGTAGCAACAGGTTGAGTATCGTTTGTAAGACCTAGTTTGATCAGGGTATGCCAGCCTTCGCAAAAGTCGGGATACCGGAGGGTAGCCCGCATGAAGGTGGCGATATTCTCCAGTTTATAAGCCTCCATATAAGTCAGGGAATCCCGGTTGGGATAGTAGGCCAGCTTACCCAGACTGGGTACCTGTATGGTTTTTGACTGGTCAAACAGTTGTTCATGCGTTAATTCCTTCACTTTGCCTTTTTCACGGTAAACAGCGCCCGACTGTCCGGCCAGTACAATGTTTCTCGCATTCCAGGAGATCTTGTATTGCCAGGGATTATCGTTGCTGGAGGGAGATATCAGTCCGCCACAGTAAGATTTAAAGGAAAATATCTGCCCGCCTTTCTTTTCAATAGAGTGAATGAGCTTCATGGCAGACATATGATCTATACCGGGGTCGAGGCCCATTTCATACATAAATAATAAGCCGGCTTTCTGAATATCTTTCTGGAGCTTACGTATTTCCGGATCTATATAGGAAGCGGTAAGCATATTTTTACGAAACTGCAAACAGTCTTTGGCCACGATGATGTGGAGAGCAGGAGGAAGTAATGAAATAACAAGGTCAGTATCCTGAATCAGTTGCTGCCGGGCCGCCTGGTCCTTAATATCGATTGCTGTGGGCGTAGCATAGTAAGATTTGCCAGTCTTTGATTTAATGAGCATTAAGTCATGATCCACCACGGTAACATGCCACTTTTGCCTTGGAGCATTAGCCAGTAAGTAATCTATCAGGCATGTTGACGATTTGCCAGCGCCAAACAACAGAATATTTCTCATAGTCCTTCTTTAGAAAAATGGTTAAGAATCAGGGGAATAACAGCAGTTATGTTACTAATGTTCGTTATTTCTACAATCTTTGGATTTATTTGATACGAAATTAATTTTCCCTTGATTCGACGCTTTGATTATCATGAGGTTAGAAACAAATAGTCTGCCAATATTTTTTTTATTAAATATGGTAAAATAGACATATATTCAATAATAACAGCAGATGACGCAAATCTACCATAATTATCTTTATAAAGGAGTGAATGTCATGCTGTTTTTACGGGTTGGATGACAATTGCCTATTTATTCACATTTACTCCTTTTTACGCCGGAATACGGCATGAAATGGCTATATTTGCGTCTATTTATTTTCAGCAGAAAAACCTGTAAATCAATAACTAAAAATGACAGAGCATACGGAAAATCCACAGGAAGGTAGAATTGTTCAGATAAACATTGAGGAACAAATGAAAACGGCCTACATAGATTATTCTATGTCAGTGATTGTAGGTCGTGCCTTACCCGATGTGCGGGATGGTTTAAAGCCTGTTCACCGCCGTGTTTTATTCGGCATGAGTGAATTAGGGAATAACAGTAACAAGCCTTACAAGAAATCTGCCCGTATCGTGGGTGATGTAATGGGTAAGTATCACCCGCATGGTGACTCTTCCATCTACAACACCATTGTACGTATGGCGCAGCCCTGGAGTATGCGCTACATGCTGGTAGACGGGCAGGGTAACTTCGGATCTGTGGATGGCGATATGCCGGCAGCGATGCGTTATACGGAAATCAGGTTACAGAAAATAGCCGAGGCTATGCTGGAAGATATCGACAAGGAAACAGTAGACTTCACACTGAACTTTGATGATACCCTTGAAGAGCCTACTGTATTGCCTACCCGTATCCCCAACCTCCTGATAAATGGTGCTTCCGGTATCGCGGTTGGGATGGCTACCAATATTATGCCGCATAACCTTACCGAAGTAATTGATGGTGCGATTGCATATGTAGACAACAGGGATATTACAGTAGAAGAACTGATCAAGCACGTAAAAGCACCGGATTTCCCTACAGGAGGTGTTATCTATGGTTTTGACGGTGTGAAAAAAGGTTTTGAAACCGGTAGCGGCAGGGTAGTGGTACGTGGTAAAATTACCTCCGAAACCACCAAGGCTGGTAAAGAAAAGCTGGTGATCTACGAATTACCTTACCAGATCAATAAAGCTATTCTCCACCAGAAAATAGCGCAACTGGTAAATGATAAGATCATTGAAGGTATTTCCGACGTAAGAGATGAAAGTGACCGGGATGGTATGCGCCTGGTAATAGACCTGAAAAGGGAAGCTATTGCCAATGTGATCATCAACCAGTTGTTTAAATATTCAGAACTACAAACCTCTTATGGTATCAACAACGTAGCCCTTGTAAAAGGTCGTCCACGTGTATTGAACCTGAAAGAGATGCTGGCCGAATTTATTGAGTTCCGCCATGAGGTAGTGGTAAGAAGAACCCGCTACGATTTGCGCAAAGCTGAAGAAAAGGCCCATATCCTGGAAGGATACCTGATTGCCCTGGATCACCTGGACCAGGTAATTGCGCTGATCCGCGCTTCCAAAACACCGGATGAAGCAAAAGAAGGGTTGATGACCCAGTTCAACCTGACGGAGATCCAGTCCAAAGCCATCCTTGAATTGCGTTTACAACGTTTAACAGGTATGGAGCGTGACAAGATCAAGGAAGAATATAATGAGATCATGAAGCTGATCGCTTACCTGAGAAATGTGCTGAGTGATGAAGGATTACGGTTCCAGATCATCAAGGAAGAGCTGGAAGATGTAAAGAAAAAATTTGGCGACGAGCGTAAAACAGAAATTCAATACCTGGCCAGTGAGATGCGTATTGAAGATATCATTGCGGAGGAAGATGTGGTGATCACCATTTCTCACCTGGGCTATATCAAACGTACTTCTGCTTATGATTACCGTCAGCAGAAACGTGGTGGCCGTGGAGCTATTGGTGGCAGAACCAGGGAGGAGGATTACATTGAACACCTGTTTGTAGCATCTACCCACCATACCATGCTGTTCTTTACTGAACAGGGCCGTTGCTACTGGCTGAAGGTATACGAAATACCGGAAGGAGAAAAACAAGGAAAGGGAAGGGCTATTCAAAACCTGATTACCCTGCCAAGTGATGATAAGATCCGCGCAATTATAGATATCAAAGATCTGGGAGATAAAGACTTTATCAATAACCACTACATCGTATTATGTACTAAAAACGGTACCATCAAGAAAACCTTGCTGGAAGAGTTTTCCCGTCCGCGCCAGAATGGTGTGAACGCTATTACCATCAATGAAGGCGACCAGTTGCTGGAAGCTAAACTGACAAATGGTAACAGCGAGATCATGATGGCTATCAAGAGCGGCCGTGCGATCCGTTTCCCTGAAAATACCGTGCGGGATACCGGTCGCGGTGCTATTGGTGTAAGAGGAATTGAAGTGGATAATGATAAAGATGAGGTAGTTGGTATGATTTGTGTGAATAAGGAAGATGAAGCCAGAACCATCATGGTGGTTTCTGAAAAGGGCTTTGGTAAACGCACAAACATTGAAGAATACCGTATTACCAACCGTGGAGGAAAAGGGGTTAAAACCATTAACATTACGGAAAAAACAGGTAACCTGATTGCTATCCTGGATGTAACAGACAAAGATGATCTGATGATCACCTGTAAGTCTGGTATCACGATCAGGATGGCTATCGATAGTATCCGCGAAGCGGGAAGAGCGACCCAGGGGGTACGTTTGATCCGCCTGGACGACAGCGATGAAATTGCAGCGGTGGCCCGTCTGGATGAACAGGAAGAAGAAACTGTGACTGGTGAAGAAGGAGAAGCAGGCAGCATCGACGGTATTGTTGCAGCTGCAGAAAGTGATGAAAACAACATTGCTCCTGACAGTGAAGAAGACAACGATACGGCAACACCTGACGCGGAGCAGGAATAGTTAAAATTTTTAACACCATACTCTTATTGTAATCAGCAACTAAAAAAATTCGATCACATGAAAAAACTATTTGTATCGTTTCTCTTTTGCAGCGCTGGCTTCGTAGCAGTAGCCCAGCGGGCGAAAGTGAGCAGTGCAGAAGATTATCTGGGTAAAAAGGAACTGGAAAAGGCCAAGGCGGATATTGATGCAGCATTGCAGAACGACAAGACGAAGAACGACGCCAAAACCTGGTACGTTAAGGGGAAGGTCATGGAAGAAATGGCCACCAAGAACAAAAGCGTGGCAGATGCCCTGGAATCATTTGATGCTTACAAGAAAGCATTGGAAATAGATCCTAAAATGAAGGAAGCCATGCTGGAAATGAACCAGCGTATGTTTAACCTGTATGCTACCGTTGGCAATGCAGGCTATGGCAACCTGAATGAACAAAAATGGGATTCTTCCTTTGAGAACTTCAAAAAAGCTACAGAGATTGCTGAATTCTATAACAGCAAAAACCTGGGCGGCAGTATTCCTACAGATACTTCCATGACTTTCTATACCGGTTACGCTGCACAGCAGGCCAATAAGAAAGATGATGCCCTGACTTACCTGAAAAAAGCTGCCGACCTGCAGTTTAAAGGGGAGCCTGCTTTGTATGTAATCCTGGCACAGGCGTATGAAGAAAAAGGTGATAATGCCAACTGGCTGAAAACCATCGAGCAAGGGAAGACCATGTTCCCTAAGGACAAGCGTTTTAACGATATGGAGATGATTTACTACTCCAAAACCGGTAAAACAGCTGAGTTGTTAGGTATGCTGGAAAAGAAAATGGCTGAAAATCCAAATGATGCTGCTACCGTTCTTGACTATGCTATCCGCGTTGATAATATGGCTAATCCCCGTGATGAAAAAGGCGAGGACCAACCTAAACCGGCTAACTACGATGAGCTGATGAATAAAGCAGAAGCTGCTTATAAAAAAGCAGTTGAGCTGAATGGTAATGATGCTACCGCCAACTTCCAGTTAGGTGCACTTTACTTTAACCGTGCAGTAGGTTTCAATAAAGAACTGAATAGCATGGACAGCAAACAGCAAAGCTCTCCCAAAGCAAAAGAACTGCAAGGTAAAGTGGATAACCTGATGGGTATTGCATTGCCTTATTTTGAGAAGGCAGATGCTGGTTTTACTGCTAAAGCAAGCAGCCTGGAACCAGGTGACAGACAAACTTATGAAAGCTGCCTGTATGCACTGCAGAAGATCTATGCGATCAAAAATCAGACTGCGAAAGTAGAAGAAGTGAAAAAGAAACTGGATGGTCTGAAATAAGACCTGAGCAGCTTTCCTTCGGGAAACTGCCATATATATCTTTAAGAAGGGCTGACTCATGTAATGGGTTGGCCCTTTTTAATTAGAGCAGTGCAAAAAGGGAGTCTTTGCTGATGGAAGTAAAGCACGGAAGCAGCTGGCTATGCTGTCATCGGGATTTCAAGGGTGGTTTGGGTGCCCCCTTCATTAGCCACCGGCTTAAAGGCAATCGTAGCTTTAAGAATGTTCACCCTGCTTTGTATATTCTTCAGGCCCAGGCCATCAGGACTATGTTTCAGGTGCTCAAAGTCTACCTGGCTGAAACTTTTGCCATCATTTTCCAGTTTTACCTTCAACCCGCCGGATTCATTGGTGACCGTGAGCTGCAAGCGTTTGGCCCCTGCATGTTTAAGTGTATTATTCACCAACTCTATTACAATACGGTAAACGGAAAGTTCCTGATCTTCGGCCAGGCGGGGAACAGCCTGGGGAGCATAATACTGCATATCCACCCCGGCTTTGGTTATTTTGCTGGCCAGCTGACGGAAAGCACCATCCAGTCCAAAATCCTTTAGCATCTCCGGCTGTAACTGATGAGAAATCTGCCTTACTTTCTGAATCACTTCATCCAGTAATATCTTTGCGTTTTTACCTATCGCACTGTTTTGCTCAGGGCTTCCCTGCTGAAGCTGATGCAACAACAGCCTTACTGCAGAAAGGGTAGCTCCGATTTCATCATGGAGGTCGCTGGCAATACTCTTCCGCTCTTTTTCCTGTGATTCTATACTAGCCTGCAACAGTTGTTTTTGCTGCTCCTCCTGCATCTTTTGCAGATCAATCTGGTATTGAAATACTTTACGTTGGTATAGCAGTACGATTACAATAACACCAATGACAAGGAGAACAGTAATTAACGTACCAATAACGATATAAACAGCGATATTCATCTTGCGGGTATATATCTTAAGGAGAAGACAAAAAGTGCATACTTGATGAGATTGAACAGATTCTGTACTTCCCAGGTAATACGGAACAGCTCACTCTTAGACTGGTTTAGAAAGCTCCATATACTTCCAATGATTGCCGTGCCGGAATAGTAAAAGAAAATACCTGTTACCAGCCAGAAAGTAGCATCCTGATGTAAAGATACCAGTTTAGGATGACTGATCTGGGTATAGTAATAGGCCAGGCAGTAAGCGGTGATAATAAGGCTACTGACTGCCCTGGTATTTGAGTTAAATGTCTCAAGAGGAGGTTCTAAAAAAAGAGCATTGCCTGTTGCAAACAGTATGAATAGTATTGCAATAATCTCAATGCTCCTTTTGACTTTTTTCTTCTCAAAAAACTGATGAAAGAAAACAGACAATAGGATGAATTCCAATAGCGTTTGCCCGTGAAAAACGGGCAAATTATTGGAGACGCTGTAAGCCAGTACAAACTGTAATATCTGTAATATCAGGCAAAGTGCTACATAGAAGTATATTGTTAACAGCAGTTTATTTAACAGGTACCTCTTCCGCTGAAATGCGATAAAACAAAGTAGGATACCTGAAAATTGCACCAGCTCCGAAATTAGATAATACATGTGTTTGATAGGGTTAAGGCAACGTAGGCAGCGGGCTTTGTTTCGGACAATAATTGGGACATGGATTACCCCCCGTTGCTGCTGCACCTCCACTCGTAGGAGAAGCCGGGAGCATCATACCACCTTTAGTATCCGGGCTATCTGTCAATTGCAAAATATCTTCTCCATCTGCTGTTACACCTACGATGACTAAATCACGGTGCCCCTTTTCATTGGTAGCATGATAAATGCGGATACCCACACATCCGGGTTGTTTCAGGAGGCGCTGAATGACGTTAGCCCCAAAAAAATGTGCAAATGCATGCGGGCCTGCATCCTTTTGGGCAGCCTTTTTAAGACGGTAAGACTTTGTGTGTTTAGCAGCTTCCTGAACGGGAATAAAGTGGCCTTCATTGCCAGTAAAAACAGGATTTGACATTGGGATCAGGGGTTTAAATGTGAAAGAATACTATAAAAATAGGAGTATTTTCAGATATTAGGGAGTGTTACAAATAAATTGCGTAGATATACGTAAGTTCTTGCGGATACTACTGTAGGGTTAAACAAGTATTTTTTATAACAATAATGTATTGTTATTAATATATATGCACTCAAAAGCCTGCAGATAACTTGTATCTGCAGGCTTTTTGATTCAAAATGCCAATCTTTCGGAGCTAGGCTTTTTTAGCAGCTTTTGCTTTATGTGCAACAGGCGCTTTGTGAGCTGTATCTGTAGCAGGAGCTTTTGCTTCCTTTTTAGTTGCTTCCTTTTTAGTTTGTTTTGCAGCAGGTGCCTGTGCAAAGGTTAATGCACTAACACCCATTAATAATACTGCTGCCATCAGGCTTTTTTTGATGTTCATGACTTGTCTTTTTGAATGATTAAATAAGAGAAATATTTATTTCAGCTTTCTTACATAAAAGTAGGACAGGAAAAGCGGGCAGGGGAAATGTTTCGGTGAAAGGGAGATTACTGTCGTTGAACAGGTTAAAAGTATCGGTTATAAAGGCCATCTACAATAGTATATTCATGGCTTCCCGGATGGCTTGCAGACATTGCTGTTTAAGCTGGTTGAACTGATCGGTTGTTTCACCGGCGTGATGACTTACAGGGTCTGCATTTTCAAGTTGCTCCAATACCGGATACAACAGGGATTCCAGCCCTATAAAAGCTACCGTGGTTTTGATATTGTGGGCCGTACTTTGTATACCAGGTATATTGTCTTCCTGGATCGCTTTTTTCAATACAGCAAGGTCCTCCGGCAATTGGGTAACAAATTGCTCCAGCATGGTACGTTCAAATGCCTGATCACCTTTGGAAAGTTGTTTTAAGTACTGCAGGTTGATCAGCTGGGTGGTGTTTTCTGTTAAGGTATGAGCGTAGGCCGCTAATTCCGGCATACCGTTGTGGCCGGTAAATACCTGGATCATACGGTAGAGTTCTTCTTCCCGGATAGGTTTGGCAATATATTCGTTCATCCCGTATTGCAGGCATTTTTCACGTTCTCCTTTCATGGCATGCGCTGTCATCGCAATAATGGGTACATTGGAATTTAATGTTGTCCTGATCTTTTGTGCGGTGGTATATCCATCCATTTCCGGCATCTGAATATCCATTAATACCAGGTCGAAATGACGTTTGCTCAGTGCAGCCAGCGCATCTTTACCATTGTTCACCAGTTGAAAATGCAGTTGCCAGCTTTCCAGCAAATGTTGCAGGAGCTGCTGATTTAAGCGGTTATCCTCTGCTACCAGCAGGTGTACATCGGCATGAAATGGCAGCAGCTTGCCTTCCGGAGAAAACAGATCCCCGTTTTCAGGAACCAGATCGCTGATAGTATAGGGGAGTTCTACTTTAAAGGTAGTACCCTTATCCGGCCGGCTTTCCACTGCAATAAATCCGTTTTGTAATTCTACCAGTTGTTTTACAATGGTAAGCCCCAGACCCGTACCACCATATTTGCGGGTGGTGTCTGTTTCTCCCTGATTAAACCGGTCAAAGATAGTGGGCAGCTTATCTGCCGCAATGCCTATACCAGTGTCTGTAATAGTGAAAAGCAGCCGCACGGCATTGTCCTGCTGCCAGCTTTTACTGACCTGGATGCTTACTGTGCCGCTGTTGGTAAACTTGATCGCATTATTTATCAGGTTGACCAGCACCTGCGTCAGGCGGGTGGCATCACCAAACAGGATATCGGGCACCTGGTCATCCGCTTTGATCGTAAGCTCCAGTTGTTTTTCCAGTGCCTTAGGCTTAAACATGGTATGCAGGGAGTGAAGCAGGCCGCGGATACTGAAGGAGGTAGCTTCAATACGCATCATGCCGGATTCTATCTTGGAAATGTCCAGAATATCATTAATGATGTCCAGCAGGTTTTCTCCGGCATTCTCAATAGCATTCACATATTCTTTTGATTGCTGATTGAGCGGCTGTACTTTGAGCAGGTGGGTGAACCCCAGAACTGCATTCATAGGAGTACGTATTTCATGGCTCATATTGGCCAGAAATTGCTCTTTAACGCTGGCCAGGGTTCTTTCTTTTGTCCGGGATTCATCAAGCGCATCAATCAGTTGCTCCTGTTTGTGGATACGGCTGATAATATACAGAAAGGCGAGGAGGCTGGACAGGCAGGCAAAGCATACCAGCACTGTTCCCCAGCGGAGGGCACTTTGCCCGCTGGTATCTACGATATGCGTAGCCCGGTTTACTTCTGCCTGTCGGGTGGTATCCAGCTGGTGGAGGATACCGGTGATAGCTTCCGTGAGCCGTTTACCTTTCTCGTTATTGATGAATTTTTCGGCGGCCCATTTCCCCTTATTATAGAAAGTGTCCAGCACCTGTACGTTAAAGTTGTTTTTTTCTTCTACCAGGTACCCCAGTTGATTCAGTAGTTTTTCCGTATTGTCGGTACGGGCCATTTTATTAATGGTAAAGAGGTCTGCCTTGATAATAGCAATCTCAGCTTCAATACCGGTTATCTGAAGTGTATCCTGGGAGATGACAGTACCGCGTACTTTACTGTCTGTTTTGGCCATGTTGGTCTGCAGTTTCAGCAACTCATTTTTTACGTTCAGCTGTTGCAGTAATTGTTCATTTCCGGAGATGAGTTTTTGGATGTTATTGGCCGAATTAAATTGTAATACAATAAACAGTATCATACCTGCAACGAACAGACCAAGTAAATAATATTTAATCCTTTTAGGCTGCATGATACATGAATAATAATCTCTTACAGGGAAAACCGCCTTAAATGTAAGCATTAAAAGCAGCTATGACAAGGTATTAGCAAGGATAACAACAATAATTAACGGATGGTTCGGAAATAGTGCAGTTCCGGAACAGCAAAATCTGCCTCCACCTTATCAGCATATGGGTGAAAGCAGATTTTGTTTGCCTGTAGTTGCTAAAAATAGAATAGTCCTTTTTTCCTCGAACCTAAAACCACTATAGCTTATGCTTTTGGAGCAGGAGCTGCTTTAGGGGCAGCTGCTTTTGCCTTGTGGTGATGTTTGTGCATTTTATGTGCTTTAGGCGTTTTTGTCTGCGTAGCAGCTTCTTTTTTCACTTCAGGTTTTTCCTGTTTTACTTTTACGTCATTTGCAAAGGCAGATGCACCCAGGAACAATATTGCTGCGGTCATCATTATACCTAACTTTTTCATGATCTCTAGTTTTTATTTTAATGAATAACTTAACGACCTAAAGGTAGTATGGCAAAAGGTACTTTACTTTTGCAAATGGCCCAACAGGCATCAGCTATCGGTAAAAAAGGAAAAAGTGTCGTTAGAGGAAAGTTGCAGTTGCCTGATTACAGGAGATTCAGCCGGCTGTTCAGGGCTGCACGGTAAGCATCTGCTACCGGTATCGCATTTTTTTGAATAATGATGGTACCATCTTCTATGGCTTCTATTTTGTCCAGCGCCACTATATAAGAACGGTGTACCCGCATAAAATGGGAAGCAGACAGTTTTTCTTCCAGGGATTTTAAAGTAGTATGTATCGCGTGAAATTTCTGACCGGTGTATAACTTGACATAATCGCCCATGGCTTCCATAAATAAAATATCGGCGGTATTTATTCTTTTCAGGATGCCATTATCCCTTATAAATACAAATTCATTGTCCGATACCTGAAGTTCCCGGTTGTTGCTGTCTGCTATTTCCCTTGCTTTTTCAATAGCCTGTATGAACCGTGCAGGACTTACCGGTTTTATCAGGTAGTCGGCCACATTTAATTCAAAGGCTTCCACGGCATAGTCTTTTTTAACAGTCGTGAAGATAATGAGCGGCCTTTTTTTACCCAGGTTACGGGTCAATTCAAGCCCACTCATACCCGGCATTTCAATATCAAGCAACAGTAGATCTATCTTCTCTTTTTGAAGCAGATTGTAAGCCTCCATTGCACTGCTGCATTCGCCGGTTACATGCAAATGTGTTACATGGCTGGCCAACTGTTTCATAGCCGTGCGGGCCATTTTATTATCATCAACGATCAGACAGTTCATCTGTTATACTAATTAAGGCATGCTAATCTACGAAAAGTTACGCGACTGCGGTACTATAGCTGCTTACGCAACTTTGCTGCACTTTTTATGGGAATAGGTTTTAATATTTATACTTATTTTTGTATCATGAAATGGTTCGTTTACATATTCAGCTTTTATATACTGGCACTGGCCTGCATTCCCTGCAGTGATCACGCAGTAGCTGATGTGCAAACTACTGTTCAATCTACTATAGAAGTACCTCATACCGATCAGGATCGTCATATGGATTTTTGTTCCCCGCTATGTGTGTGCTCGTGTTGCAGTGTACAGATCACCCCACTTAAAAGTACCGTATACAATTTTGCAGATCAGCGTTTGCTGATGACTTACGCTTTAGTTGCTGTTAATCCGCCCGCTGCTATTGCGGATAATATCTGGCAACCTCCACAACTGGTTTAATGACTGCTAGCAGATACTAAAATGGACAGGCGTTTATACATAATGGCCTGGCAGGAGACGTGTTTTGTTTCTGCTGGGGTGAGTTATGTATACACTCCGGCTGCCATTATTATTTATTATTAAAGCACCATTATTCATGCTGGATAAGATCATTCACTTTTCCATAAAGAACAAGTTAATCATAGGCATTTTCACGTTGGCGCTGGTCGTGTGGGGTGTATTCTCGCTCACCCGCCTGCCTGTGGATGCAGTACCTGATATAACGAATAACCAGGTACAGGTAATTACGCTGTCGCCCTCCCTGGCAGCGCAGGAAGTAGAACGGCTGATCACTTTTCCGGTAGAACAAACAATGGCAGTGATACCTGAATTGCAGGAAATACGCTCTATTTCCCGGTTTGGATTATCAGTAGTTACCATCGTCTTTCATGATGACATAGATATATACTGGGCACGTCAGCAGGTAAATGAAAAGCTGGGAGAAGCAAAAAGCAGCATTCCTCCCGGTATTGGTATGCCGGAGATGTCACCTATCTCCAGCGGGCTGGGAGAAATTTATCAATACGTGGTACATCCGCAGAAAGGGTTCGAAAAGAAATACGACGCACGTGAGTTAAGGACTATTCAGGACTGGTATATACGGCGGCAACTCTTAGGTACGCCGGGCATTGCAGAGGTAAACAGCTTTGGTGGCTTGCTGAAACAATATGTGGTGGCATTGAATCCGGATAAATTACGTAGTTATAACTTTAGCATTACTGATGTATTTACGGCATTACAGCGCAATAACCAGAATACCGGTGGTGCCTATATTGATAAAAAGCCTAATGCCTATTTTATCCGGAGTGAAGGATTGATTGGTGATCTCCGGGATATTGAGAACATCGTAGTCAAGAGCACTCCCCAGGGGATTCCTGTGCTGGTACGGGATGTGGCTACCGTGCAGATCGGAGAAGCCCCCCGTTATGGCGCCCTTACCCGTAACGCGGATGGTGAGGCAGTAGGTGGGATTGTAATGATGCTCAAAGGTAAAAATGCCAATGAGGTAGTGGCAAATGTGAAAGCACGTATAGCAGAAATTCAGAAAACGCTGCCGGAAGGTGTTGTAATAGAGCCCTTTCTTGATAGAAGTGAATTTGTAGGGCGGGCAATTGGTACCGTAGAAAAGAACCTGATAGAAGGCGCATTGATCGTAATATTTGTGCTGGTACTGTTTTTGGGCAACTGGCGTGCAGGGCTGATTGTTGCTTCGGTGATCCCCTTATCCATGCTGTTTGCCATTGCCATGATGCGGCTCTTTGGCGTGTCGGGCAACCTGATGAGCCTGGGAGCAATTGACTTTGGGCTAATTGTGGATGGTGCAGTGATCATTGTGGAAGCCACTTTACATCACCTGGTATATAAAAGAGGTAAGCCGGGTATGGCGCGCCTGTCGCAGGAGGAAATGGATGCAGAAGTGTATGATTCCGCCAGCAAGATAAGGAGCACTGCTGCCTTCGGAGAGATCATTATATTGATCGTTTATCTGCCCATTCTGGCCCTTGTAGGGATCGAAGGGAAGATGTTCAAGCCCATGGCTCAAACGGTATCCTTTGCCATCCTGGGGGCATTTATTCTTTCGCTTACCTATGTACCAATGATATCTGCCTTGTTTCTGGACAAAAACATCCGGAATAAAACCACTTTCTCAGATAGGATGATGGCATTCTTTCAGCGGTTGTACGACCCGTTGATACAGGGAGCATTGAGAATAAAAGGCTGGATAATAGGAATAGCCGTAGTGCTATTTGTAATAGCACTATTGGTGTTTAACCGGTTGGGAGGAGAGTTTATTCCTACGCTGGATGAAGGGGATTTTGCAGTAGAAACCCGATTGCTGACAGGAAGCTCTTTGTCGGAAACAATTGATAAGATCACGCTGGCATCAGATATATTGATCAAAAATTTCCCGGAAGTAAAAGAGGTAATTGGTAAGATCGGGTCGGCTGAGATACCCACAGATCCTATGCCGATGGAAGCCTGCGATCTGACAATCCTGTTAAAGCCGAAAAAAGAATGGACCAGTGCCGGGAATCGCGAAGAGCTGGCCAATAAGATGCAGGAAGCGCTGGAGGCTATACCGGGTGTTAATTTCGGTTTTTCCCAACCTATACAGTTAAGGTTTAATGAACTGATCTCTGGTGTAAGGCAGGATGTCGGGATTAAGATATTTGGAGAGGATCTGGGCACACTGGCCTCATTGGCAGAAAAGATAGGAGGTATTGTAAGCAGCACGAATGGTGCAAAAGACCTGTATGTGGAGCAGATAGGGGGGCTTTCGCAAATTGTGGTATCAGTAGATCGTGCCAGGATTGCAGAATACGGGTTGGATGTAGAAACGATCAATCAGGCGATCAATACAGCATTTGCCGGACAGAGTGCAGGACTGGTATATGAAGGGGAAAAGCGTTTTGACCTGGTGGTCCGGCTGGGACATGAAAGCCGGCAGGCCATTGAGGACGTACAACACCTGTTTATTACTGCCCCTAATGGTAACCAGGTGCCCCTACAACAGCTGGCCAAAGTGGAGATGGCTATCGGGCCAAATCAGATTCAACGGGAAGACGCGAAACGGAGAATTATCGTAGGCTTCAACGTGCGGGGAAGAGATATTGCCAGTGTAGTACAAGATATAGAAAAGAAAATCGGACAGCAGGTAAAAATGCCGGAAGGTTATTTTATCCGTTATGGAGGACAGTTTGAGAATCTGAAAGAGGCCAATGCCCGCTTGTCTGTCGCTGTGCCGGCCGCTTTACTGTTAATATTTGCCTTATTGTATTTCACCTTCCATTCTGTAAAACAATCCCTGCTCATCTTTACCGCCATTCCTATGGCTGCCATTGGTGGTGTATTTGCTTTACTGCTAAGGGGGATGCCTTTCAGTATCTCCGCAGGCGTAGGTTTTATTGCCTTGTTTGGTGTGGCAGTATTAAACGGCATTGTATTGATCGGGGAGTTTAACCGTTTAAAACAGGATGGTATTAGCAGTTTGAGGGACATTGTATTAAAAGGAACGGCTACACGTTTGAGGCCGGTGCTGATGACAGCCTGCGTAGCTTCCCTGGGTTTCCTGCCAATGGCGCTGGCTACCAGTGCGGGAGCGGAAGTGCAACGGCCACTGGCTACTGTAGTGATTGGCGGTTTGATCACCTCCACCTTGCTTACTTTGCTGGTGTTGCCCTGTCTGTATATTTATTTTGAAAAGTTTGCAAACAGGAAAGGAGGAACAGACGTTTTGCAGACAAATGATCACCCCAAACAGGATCTTTAAAATATATGCTTATGTATATCAGGATATTATTGCTCTTATTGCCTTTTGGTGCAATGGCCCAGTCGCTTCCATTAACAATGGATAAGGCGGTGGAAATGGCGTTACAGCAAAATAAGGGCTTGCAATCTGCCGCAACGCAGGTGGAGTATTACCGGTACCTGACCAAAACAGCTGGTGAGGTAGCTAAAACGGATGTGTCATTACAATATGGTCAGTATAACAGTTATGTGAAGAACGATAACCATTTTGCTATCAGCCAGGCGCTTCCTTTTCCCACTGTATTTGGGGCCCGTAAGCAGTTGAGTAAGGCACAGGAAGAAAAAGCAGTTTGGTTCAAAGCTAATACACAGAATGAACTGGTATACCAGGTGAAACAGGTGTATATGCAATTGCTGCATCAGAAAGAACAAAAGCGGCTGCTACTGCATCAGGACAGCCTCTTTACTACATTTGCACGGAGCGCAGAGCTGCGGTACCGTACTGGTGAAAGCCGCATGTTGGAAAAAGTAGCTGCAGAAGGCCGGTTGAATGAAGTGAAGAATCAGTTGAAGCAGCAGGAAGCAGATGCTGCTATTTTTACAGCCCGCCTGCAGGCGCTGCTGATGACAAATGATATCCCGGAGCTTACTGAATCCGGTATTCCCGAACAAAATATCACCATTACTGCAGATACAGGAGTGATAAAAAATAATCCTTATCTGGAATACTTACGACAGGATGTTTCCATTGCAGAAAAACAGAAGCAACTCCTGAACGCCAGTATTATGCCAGACATTACATTGGGGTATTTTAACCTTTCGCTGATAGGTACTCCTGTAGATGCCGCCGGTGTAAAAATGGCTACTGGCAGCAACCGTTTTCAGGGCTTTCAGGTAGGAGTGGCATTGCCTTTATGGTTAGGCCCAATGAAAGCCAGGGTGCGGGCAGAAGAAAAGCAACGCCAGGCAGCCAGCCTGAACTATGATAACGGCAGGACATTGCTGAAGGGGGAATATCAGCAGGCAATTGAGCAGTATATTAAACAACAGCATAACCTGTCTTATTATAAAGGCACCGCCTTACCCAATGCGGAATTAATCCTTACGCAGTCGCAATTGGCTTATAGTAAAGGGGAGATAAGTTATGCGGAGCATTTTATTAATATGGAGCAGGTACTGAATATCCGGCAGGGTTATTTGCAGACATTGTTGGATGCAAAGCTGGCTGCTTTATACATTGACTTTTTACAAGGTAATCACTAATTAATCTTTACAATGATGTTCAAAAGAACTTTTCATATAATCATCCCTGTAATACTGGCGGTAGCTACCACCAGCCTGATATCCTGCGGAAATACTACGGCAGAGAAAACAGCAGAAAGTGCGGGGGAAGGAGAAGACCATCACGATGATGAAGGTAATACGGTAACATTAACGGCTGCTCAATATCAAACAGCCGGTATTCAGCTGGGGCAACCGGAACCAAGACAGATCAGTGGTACCGTGAAGGTAAATGGCTATCTGGATGTACCTCCCCAGCAAATGGTGAGTGTATCTGTACCAATGGGAGGGTTTATTAAACAAACCACCTTGTTGCAGGGAATGGGGGTAAACAAGGGACAGTCGCTCGCTGTATTGGAGAACATGGATTATATACAGTTGCAGCAGGATTACCTGGATGTAAAAAGTCAGCTGGAGTATGCAAAGGAAGAATATGAACGTCAGCAGGAACTGGCAAAAGAGAATGTGAATGCGCAGAAAACCCTGCAGCAGGCAAAGGCTAGCTTTCAATCATTATCAGTAAAAAGCATTGGCTTAAAAGAGAAACTTGGATTGCTGAATATCAGTGCTGCTGCTTTGGAGAAAGGAAATATTCAGCGTACTATTAGTATTAATTCACCTATTAGCGGATACGTAACACAGGTGAATGTGAATCTGGGGCAGTTTGTAAATCCGGCAGATATTTTGTTCAGGATTGTAAATACAGAGCACTTGCACGCAGAGTTAACGGTATTTGAAAAGGATATTCCTAAGCTGAAGATAGGGCAAACGGTACGGTTTACCCTGGCTGGCGAAACGAAAGAAAGATTAGCCACTTTGCATCTGATAGGCAGGGAAATCAGTGAGGAACGTACGGTGCGGGTACATTGCCATTTGGAGCAGGAAGACCGGCAACTGTTGCCGGGAGCTTATCTGCAGGCAATGATAGAAACAGGTGCCGCTAAAGTAAATGCGGTGCCGGATGCTGCGATAGTGAACTTTGAGAACAAGTTTTATGTTTTTGTGAATGTAGCCATGGAAGAGGGGCCGGCGCATGGACAGCCTGGTCATAAACATGGCGCAGACGAAGATAAGCATCAAGAGGAAGTGGCAGCAGGAATACATCATTTTGCTATGGTGGAAGTGAAAAAAGGCAACAGTGAGTTTGGATATACCGAAATCACATTGCCGGAAGAGGTACCTGCTAATGCTTCTATTGCAGTAAAAGGTGCTTATGATTTGCTGGCCAAGAAGAAAAACAGTGGTGGGCATGCCCATTAATCAATAAGATTTTCCTAATAACAGCTAAACAGGATATACCATGTCGCAACAATGTTGTAATACGGACGAAGAGATAAAGCAACCAGCTAAACAGGCCGGACACAAAGGGCATGATCATGATCACGAAGGTCACAGTCATGAGCAGGGAGCTGGTGTATGGTGGAAAAGCCGGGCATTCATTTTATGTGTGATCAGCCTGGTATTATTACTGGCAGGAATTGCCATGGATAATTACTGGCCTGCTTTTAACGGCCAGGTGAGATTGATTTATTACCTGTGTGCTTATTTACCGGTAGCCATACCTGTAATAAAGGATGCCTGGCTTACCCTGGTGAAAGGAGATGTATTCAGTGAGTTTTTGTTAATGACAATTGCCACTGTAGGCGCTTTTTATATTGGAGAATATCCGGAAGGCGTGGCAGTGATGGTGTTTTATGCGGTAGGAGAAATATTCCAGTCGGCCGCCGTAAATCGTGCAAAAGCTAATATTAAAAGCTTACTGGATCAACGTCCAGATGAAGTAAATGTGTTGGAGAATGGCGTAGCGGTAAAACGAAAAGCAGCTGTTGTTGCGACAGGGAGTATCCTGCAGTTAAAGCCCGGCGAAAAACTGGCATTGGATGGTGAGTTGTTATCTGAAAAGGCTACCTTCAATACCGCAGCATTGACCGGAGAAAGTAAGCCTGATACTAAAAAGAAAGGGGAAGATGTACTGGCTGGAATGATCAATGGCAGTACTGTAGCAGAGGTAAAGGTAACCAAGGTGTATGCCGACAGTAAGTTGTCCAAGATACTGGATCTGGTACAAAATGCCACTACCCAGAAAGCCCCCACGGAGTTATTCATCCGGAAATTTGCACGGATCTATACACCTATCGTAACCTTTCTGGCGGTGGCGATATGTTTATTGCCCTACTTTTTTGTTCAGCAGTATGTGTTTAATGACTGGTTATACCGGGCACTGATCTTCCTGGTCATTTCCTGTCCCTGCGCCCTGGTGATTTCAATTCCACTGGGATACTTTGGTGGGATAGGAGCCGGTAGCAGGAATGGGATCCTTTTCAAAGGAGGTAATTACCTGGATGTAATGGCTGCTATTAAAAATGTGGTGATGGACAAAACAGGCACATTGACCAGGGGCGTATTCCAGGTACAGGAAGTAAAGCTGGAACCAGGCCTGGATGAGGACGCTGTGCTGCAATGGGTGAATGTGATTGAGCAACGGTCTACCCATCCGGTAGCTACAGCCATACATGAATACCTGGGAGCTAAAGCACAGGTATTGGCGGTAACCGGAGTAGAAGAGATTGCTGGGCACGGGCTGAAAGGGGTAGTAGCAGGAAAGGAATTACTGGTAGGTAATTTTAAGCTACTGGACAAATTCAGCATTCCTTATCCGGTGAATCCCGAAGCCATTGTATTAACCCTGGTAGCTATCGCCATAGACGGTAAGTACGCTGGGTATATCACCATTGCAGATGAAATCAAGGAAGATGCCCCGCAAGCAATTCAACAACTACATGATTTGCAGGTAAACACGGTGATGCTTTCCGGAGATAAGTCTTCTGTAGTAAAATATGTGGCAGAAAAACTGGGTATTACACAAGCCTTTGGTGATTTGCTGCCGGAAGATAAAGTAAATAAGGTAAAGGGGATTAAGGCTGCCAATAGCAGTGTGGCCTTTGTGGGGGATGGTGTGAATGATGCCCCCGTGATAGCGTTGAGCGATGCAGGCATTGCGATGGGTGGACTGGGAAGTGATGCTGCTATCGAAACCGCAGATATCGTGATTCAGAATGATCAGCCATCTAAAATACCTGTGGCAATACGCATAGGTAAGATGACACGTAGGATTGTGTGGCAGAACATTACATTAGCATTTGCTGTAAAAGCCGTAGTGCTGATATTGGGAGCGGGGGGGCTGGCCACTATGTGGGAAGCTGTATTTGCAGATGTAGGCGTAGCTTTTCTGGCCATTTTAAATGCGATCAGGATACAACGGATGAAATTCCAATAATAGCATACCTGGTTATAGCTAGCTCTCCATTGTATTATATATATTAATACTAATTATATATTTCATATATTTGAAAAATATAATTAATTAATACATGAAGCTTTTTTGGTGTTCTCTTTGCTTATGGATAATAGGCTGGGGTAGTACTTTGCAGGCACAGCCACCACAGGTGCAGTTAGGCCCGGCCTTTAATGAGCCGGTAGATGGCTGGGATAAACTGCTGCTACTTAAGAACGGACATACCGTTTATCTGCATTTTACCCGTAAGGCAGGCATTGAAGTAACCATCTATAATCAGCAGCGTACCATAGTGGCCACAGATACAATTGTAGGTGCCGGATGGGATGCCCGGAACATGGGAGAAACGGAAGTAGATGGCATTTTTGAGATGAATGGGCAGGTGGTCATTTTTCTCCAGCAGTTGATTAAATATAAGCCATGCCTGTTCCGTATCGTTCTGGATAGTGAAAACGGAAGTGTGATCAGAGAAGACAGGCTGGGAGAGCTGCCCTCCATTTTACAAAAAGATGTATATGCTTTAAATAACCTGGCTTCACACGATTGTTTTGTAGAAAAGGATGCCAATAGCGGTTATTATGCAGTGGCTTTATTTGCCGGAGGAGAGATCCGGCGTGATGAAAATACCCATGAAAGGGTACGACTGTTGCATTTTTCGCCCAACCATGAACTGATTAATCAGGCCTGTTATTATTTGCCTGACAGTACATTCCGGTATTTTACTTATTTAGGCATGGCAGTAGCAGATAGTAGTCAGGTATTGCTGGCAACTACTGGTTTTAATCCCAGGAGCAAGACTACAGTAGCTGCATCGAAGGTAATTGTATCCACATTGAAAAGCAGCCGGCAAACATTTGAACATCAACCGCTGCACTATACTGCAGGTACGGGTAATGTAAAGGCAAATATACAATATCAGGCAGCACGACATTTGTTCCGGCTGCTACTGGTACTACCAGCAGGAAAAGGCCGAAAAGAAGATGGATATCAGGTATTTCTCAATGATATAGAGGCCATTGATGGTAAATTAAAAAGCCATCACCCCCTGCAATGGGATAAGACTTCCGCTTATGCGCAGCAACATCTGGGATATACAGGGACTTACAGCGGCTTACCTCAACAGTGGTTTTTACACGAAGATGGCAGCAGTACCTTATTGCTTGAAAACCTGTCCCAATTTACACAAGGTCATCATCAATACCTTAAGCAGCACACTAACTTAGGGGATATCGGCATATGTCAGCTGGATACAGCCGGAATAGAAACAGATGGTACTGCTATTGCCAAAGCGCAGGTAGTAAATGGCATTTGTGAACCCTTTTATCTGCAGCGTAAGGTAAAAGGGGAGTGGAGCTTCCGGAATAAAATACAGGCGTTGAATACCAATACTTACTTATCATTTGAGTATCTCCGGGGAACACAGGCGACCTTTCTGCTTTTTAATGATTATCTCCAGTACCTGGAAAAAGGTGGTTCAGAAAAAGCGCATAAACCTTTGAAATATGCCAATGATGCTAATCTGGTTTGTTACCGGTATCAGAACGGCCATGTACAGCGGACTTTCCCATTTGGTGTTCCGGATGCAGATAAAGGCTACTATTGCATGTTAGGTGCATCTGATTACGCTGCAGAAGGGAATATATACGCCACCGTTATGATTTCCAGAAATGGAAGCGATAAAAAAGCATATATCGCCTGGTTACAACTTTAATAACTTGTGCAATATCTGAATTGTGCTATTTTTAAGTAAAAATAGCATGCATGACAACGATTAAATGGGGAATTATTGGCTGTGGAAATGTAACAGAAGTTAAAAGTGGTCCGGCCTTTAATCTGGTACCAGGAAGCGAGTTGGTAGCTGTAATGCGCCGTGATGCAGAGAAAGCGGCAGATTATGCCAGGCGTCATGGTGTAAAGAAATGGTATAACGATGCCCGCGCCTTACTCAATGATCCCGAAATTAATGCTATCTATGTAGCTACCCCACCTGCTTCACATCAGCAATATGCATTGGCTGCATTGGAGCGGGGCCTGCCGGTGTACCTGGAAAAGCCGATGGCACTGCATGCAGAATCTGCCAGTGTGATTGCCAGTGTAGCAGAAAGTAAGGGAATTAAGTTTGCCATGGCACACTATCGCCGTAGATTGCCCTCTTTTTCATTCATAAAATCCCTGCTGGATCAGCAGGCTATTGGCCAGGTGCGCATGGTACAATTACAGTTGTGGAAACAGCCAACCACAGCGCAAGAACACAACTGGCGCCTTCAAACAGCATTGTCAGGTGGCGGGCATTTTCATGACCTTGCCCCGCATCAGCTGGATATTCTACTGTATTATTTTGGCATGCCTTCCCGTTATTTCGGTACGGGTACCAGTATCAGCGGAAATGTGCC
The DNA here is from genome assembly GCF_040567655.1 of Chitinophaga sp. H8. Taxonomy (NCBI): domain Bacteria; kingdom Pseudomonadati; phylum Bacteroidota; class Chitinophagia; order Chitinophagales; family Chitinophagaceae; genus Chitinophaga; species Chitinophaga defluvii. The sequence continues at coordinate 1,991,723 of NZ_JBEXAC010000001.1, forward strand.
CGATATTGTAAGTGGACAAATGGTGTTGCCAGGTAACATCTTGTTTAATGGGTGCTGGAATTTTGCATCCCCAGCCAATGAAGTAAAAGATGAATGTATTATTACGGGTACAACAGGGAGTATTCATTTCTCCTTTTTCTCCAATATTGAAAAGGTAGAGGTACATAATCAGGATGGTGCACAAGTACATCAGTTTCAAACGCCTAAACATATTCAGCAGCCCATGATTGAAGCGGTGGTAAAATATTTTCAGGGAACAGCAGAGAACCCCTGTTCAGCCAGGGAAGGATATAAGAGCATGTTATTGCTGGATGCTTTTGTTAAGTAATAGTTATTATATGAATTACACATATTGACGAAAAAAATGCACAGCATTTTGTGTCATAAAAGGGATGAAGACATCCGGCAGGAGAATTTTCTGCCGGATTTTTTATTTTAAAATTGTATCTTGCACCAATACGCTATCTGAGATAGTTTTACAGCCAGTAGTACATTCTACAGTCTATTCTGGCCACCCTGTTGATGAACCAACTTCACCAAAGGTAAATTCAGCATTACATATTTCGACAGTTACGCTCATTTTGGGTGTATTTTTTGCGTGCTATTATTATAGTCCCTATAAATTAAGACGTGTTGAAAGGTATTGATTAACAGTATAAATATTAGATAATAGACATACAAACCAGATTATGCGAAAGACCATTATTGTATCGAACAGACTACCGGTAAAGATTGCTGAAAATGAAGGTGCTTTTACAGCAACAGCAAGTGAAGGCGGATTAGCTACCGGTCTTGGCTCTATTTACAGAGAGGGAAATAACATCTGGATAGGATGGCCTGGTATTGAATTGGCAGATGCTGAACAGCAGGAAACGGTACGTGAAAAACTGGCAGAAATGAACTTGCTGCCGGTATATTTAACACAGGATGAAATCAATAATTATTATGAAGGATTTTCGAATGAAATCCTCTGGCCTGTATTTCATTATATGGGCGTTTATGCAAGGTATGAACAAGCCTATTGGGATTCCTACTACCAGGTGAATAACAAGTTTAAGGAAATCATCCTTTCAGTAGCAGCACCAGGGGATACTATCTGGATTCATGATTACCAGTTACTATTATTGCCAGGAATGATCAGGGCAATATTACCTGAAATATCCATCGGCTTCTTTCAGCATATCCCTTTTCCCTCTTACGAATTGTTCCGTCTTATTCCCTGGAGGGCCGAACTGCTGGAAGGCATGTTAGGAGCAGATCTGATAGGTTTTCATACATTCGATGATACCCGTCACTTTATGAATGCAGCCAGCCGTATTCTGCCCGTGCTGACCTCTTCTAATGTGGTTACCATCAATGACCGTTTTGTGGTTGTAGATACTTTCCCTATGGGAATAGATTATCAACGATTTGAATCACTGGCAGCTTCGGATAAAGTTATACAACAGGCACATGGGTTGCGGGAAAAGTTCCAGAATATACGTATCCTCCTTTCTATCGACCGGTTGGATTATAGTAAGGGTATCCTGCAGCGTTTACAGGCCTTTGAACTGTTATTACAAACACATCCGGAGTATATTGAAAAGGTAGGGTTTTGTATGATTGTGGTGCCTTCGAGGGATACCGTGCCACAGTATAAGGAGTTACGTGATGAAATAGATAAGCTGGTAGGGAATATCAATGCTCGGTATCGTACAATGAGCTGGAACCCTATCCATTATTTTTACCGTTCCTTCCCCATAGAAATTTTATCAGCCCTGTATACGCTTTCTGATATCTGCCTGGTAACACCTATGCGTGATGGGATGAACCTGGTAAGTAAAGAGTATGTAGCCAGCCGTACCAATAACGATGGGGTGCTTGTACTTAGTGAAATGGCAGGGGCATCCAAGGAGTTGATGGACGCTATTATTGTAAATCCGAATAATATTGGCGCCATGACCAATGCCATAATTGAAGCATTGGATATGCCACTGGCAGAGCAAGAGCGACGGATGAAATCTATGCGTCAGGTAGTAGCGAAGTTTAATATTTCGCATTGGGTGAAGTTATTTATGGCTACGCTGGTAGAGGTCAATAAGATGCAGCAATCTATGCTGGCAAGGCTTATAAACCTGGAAACAGAGAAGTACATACGCAGTGAGTACGATCAGGCAGAAAAGCGGATCATATTCCTGGACTATGATGGTACACTGGTAGGGTTTAAAACGAATATTGATATGGCATCACCGGATGATGACCTGTATGAACTGCTGCATGAGCTTACAGATGATTCTTCCAACCATGTTTATATTATCAGTGGCAGGAAATACGAAACACTGGAAGAATGGTTCGGTCATTTGCCACTCAATCTGATAGCTGAGCATGGCGTATGGCAAAAACCAATTCATCAGGAATGGCAAAGGCAACCGGGATTAAATGATCAATGGAAGCAGGAAATAGCCCCTATTCTGGAGGGCTTTACCGACCGTACACCTGGCTCTTTCATTGAAGAAAAAAGTTTTTCCCTGGTATGGCATTATCGCAAGGTAGAATCAGGATTAGGAGAATTACGTGCCAATGAATTGATGAATACCCTGCGTTATTATACCAGCGATAAAGGATTGCAATTATTGCCAGGAGATAAGGTGATAGAAGTAAAGAATGTGGAAATCAATAAAGGTAAAGCTGCGCTTACCTGGTTGGAAGAACAGGCATATGATTTTATCCTGGCGATCGGAGATGATTTTACAGATGAAGACATCTTTAAGGCATTACCGGAAGAGGCAATTACTATCAAAGTAGGCAGCCAGGTATCAGTAGCCAGGTATCATTTACGCAGCCACCAGGAAGTAAGGTATTTACTGAAAACACTGGTTGCACATAAAACATTCATAAAATCAAGACAATAAAATAACAGTGGGCTATTATCAGAGATAATAGCCCACTGTGTTTAAGTTGTTATTCCGTTTAAATAAAGATGGGAACATCCAGTTTCATTGCAATACGGTAGGCAGCATTCATCAGGCCTACATGGCTGTAAGCCTGTGGAAAATTACCCCATTGGCTGCCATCTTTTTCGTCTATATCTTCACTGAAGAGCAAAAGATGGTTAGAATATTGTAACAGATTTTCAAATTCCCTGATGGCATCATCTATGCGGCCTACGCAAGCCAGCGCTTCCACATACCAGAAAGCACAAATCAGGAAAGTGGTTTTAGGCTTTCCAAAATCATCTGCATGCAAATACCGGTAAAATAATCCCTGCGGTGTTTTAAGCTCCTTTTCCAGTGCCACCAGGTGGTCTCTGGCGCGGTCAGAATCCGGCTTCAGATAGTTCATCATAATAAGTTGCAGGGTGCTGGCGTCCAGATGACTACTTCCCGCAGCGTTGGTATATACTTTTCTAACCGGATCATAACAGCTTTCAATATGTGCAGCAGCCTTGTTTTTAAGTGCTATTGCCCTTTGCACCAATTGCTGATGCCCAATGGTACGCGCCATTTTTTCAGCAGCGCAGCAACCTGCCCATTGAAACAGATTACTATAACAGTGGATATTGGCCATATTGCGGAATTCCCAGATACCAGCATCCTTTTCATCGATGGTACGTTCAATCTTGCCCAGCAGCAGTTCAATCCATTTGTCCGAATCCTTTCTCTCTGAAAATATAAACCGGTGATCTGTATAAAGTGGAAGCATGGATATCAGCACTTGCCCGTAGATATCATTCTGGATATGCTCATATGCCTGATTGCCTATACGAACAGGCTGGTTGCCCAGGTAACCGGCAAGATGGGGGAGTATGATTTCCTGCAACGTTTTTTGCCCGGTAATACCATATAAAGGCTGATACCGGAATTCATCCGAAAAGGAGATATCCGTAACATAGTTAAAGTACCGTTCCATTTCCTCGAAGTGACCAATATGGTTGAGTGCAGTAATTACATAGTAAGTATCCCTTAACCAACAATAACGGTAATCCCAGTTGCGCCCGCTGTCCTGGTATTCGGGCAAGCTGGTGGTGCTGGCGGCAATAATAGCCCCGGTATCTTCATACTGGTGTATTTTAAGCGTGAGGGCAGAGCGGATCACGTAGGTCTGATAAAAATTGGCAATAGAAGAATGTTTGATCCACAGACGCCAATATGCGATTGTTTCACGAAGGAAGCGTTCAGCAGTACTTATCAGTGGTGCCTCCAGTGGATGTCCGTATGTCAGGATCATGTACCGGGTGTCATTGAGCACAAAGAATTCTTCTTCAAAGAGGTAACTGACGGGGATATTGGTAGTGAGTCTTATTTTTTCATCGCAGCCTTCAAATTCCACATGACTGCTGCCCCGGAGCTTTTGTAACGGAGCAGTGCCATAATCGCAGGTAGGGTTGCATTTCACCCGTATACGGGGAGAACCTTCTACAGGATCTATCTTCCTGATCAGCATTAGGGGCTTAAAAAAGCGTTCATATTGCAGAAAACGTGGCGCAAAATCTGTTACCACATATTTACCTTCTGCCGTGGTAATTTCCGTACAAAGCACATTGGTATTATCCAGGTAGTACTGCCGGGAAGTATAGTCATGGGCCGGCAGGATAGAGAATTCCCCTCCTTTTTGTTTGTCCAGTAATCCTCCGAAAATAAAGGAGCTGTCCATCCTGGGCCAGCAAAGCCAGTCTACGTTCGTATTCTTATTGATATGCGCTAAAAATGCACAATTGCCAATGAGACCGGTCTGATAGGTATGTCTTTCCATGCTGATGATATTATTAGCTTTACACAAACTTTACACAAATCCTTTTAAATTGTTCATTACAAACAAAAGCTGTTCCAATAGCTGTTAATTTAACGTATAATTTCAAGTATAGCACATAAATTGGCTTATATATGAGAATTAGTGCCGGAAATTGGAGCAGGATGCTTAAATTTAATAGTAAAGGATTTGTGTAATGCAAACAGTTAAAAATCAAACCTATTTACCTCGTTTTACTACTCATCGTCACGAAGGGAGTGGAGAGGTGTATGTATTAGCGGGAGATCTGGGAGGCACCAAAACAAACCTCGCATTATTCAGTGCAACCGGGGAAACATTGAAAATATTGCAGGAGCATACTTATCGCTCCAGGGAGTACGGATCCTTTACGGAGATTATCCAGCATTTTATTACACAACATCCGGATACCCCTCCGGAACGTATTTGTATTGGCGTAGCCGGCCCGGTTATCAAAGGTAGGGTAGAGCTGACCAATCTGTCAAGGGATTTAAGTGAGGATGAGATCCGTGAAAATACCGGACTTAATCAGGTAGCGTTGATTAATGACCTGGAAGCTACGGCCTATGGGTTGGCTACTTTATCACCAGATAAGCTGTTGACCTTGCATAAGGGAAATGCTGAGCATAAGGGAAATATGGCCATTATTGCGCCGGGAACAGGATTGGGAGAAGCCGGACTGTACTGGGATGGAAAAGCTTATCATCCTTTTCCAACAGAAGGAGGACATTGTGATTTTTCCCCTCGTACCGATCTGGATATGGAATTACTGAAGTATTTACAGGAAAAGTATGAAGTAGCCAGCTGGGAACGTCTGATATCCGGTCCGGGTATTAACAATATTTACTTTTTTTTGAGAGACGTAAAAGGTATGGATGAGCCTGCATGGCTTGCCAAAGCGATGGAAGAAAAAGACACGGCAGCGGTCATCAGTGAAAATGGTATTGGCAGAAAGGCGCCTATTTGCATTAAGACAATGGAATTGTTTGTACGCTACCTTGGCAGAGAAGCCTCCAACCTGGTATTGAAGATGAAGGCTACCGGTGGGTTATTTCTTGGAGGAGGTATTCCTCCTAAAATAGCCCCGTTATTAGAGAATAACGACTTCTATAACCATTACCTTCAAAGTGATCGTATGGTGGAATTATTATCGGCAGTACCTATTCATATTATTAACAATGATAAAACAGCCCTTTGGGGAGCAGCTTATTATGGAGCTGGAATGAATGTTGAATCATCCCATCTTTCATCATAGAATGTGAAACTGTATGCAAAAATGGCTGAAAGTAACCCTTATAACAGCAGGTAGTATTATTGTGCTCATTGTACTGCTATGGTTGGGCATGGCGCTTTATATCAATAAAAACAAAGCTAATCTGCTGGCAGAGATCACCAGCCAGTTAAATGAGAAGATAAATGGTAAACTCACAGTAGGGGATATGGAACCTGCATTGGTAAGAAGCTTTCCTAATATATCTCTTGCATTAAGAGATGTGAAACTGCAGGATAGTTTATTTAGCCATCATCAGCATCCCTTGTTGGCTGTGAAAGATATCTTTGTTAAAATAAATACCTTTTCATTATTGGGGAAGCAGGCAGATATCCGTGAAGTGACATTGGAGGAAGGAACGGTTTATCTGTTTACAGATAGTACAGGGTATTCTAACACGAGTATTCTGAGACAAAAAAAAGACAGTGCTGCCAAAAACAATGGTAGTAAAGATGCTGTGATCAACCGGTTGCGCCTGGAAAATATCAGCTTTGTGCTGGACAATCAGCAAAAGGGAAAACTGTTCCATCTGGATATAAAATCATTGCGGGGAAAAATGGATGCCAGTGATACGGGATATGTGTTTGATATGCGTACTGATATTCTGGCCAAAGACTTTTCATTTAATACCGGGCGAGGAAGCTATATAAAAGACAAAACCCTGGAAATGGATATAAAGGTATATTTCAATAAACTGAAAAAAGTCCTTTACATTCCTTCCCAGCGTTTCAGGGTTGATGGGCAGGCACTGGATATTGGTGCAGATTTTTTCTTTGATGGCACTTCACCGGCGTTTAGATTGCAGGTGATAGCTAATCAGGTACTCTTTAGAAAAGCCGCTTCTTTTTTGTTACCGGGAACTGCCTCAAAGCTCGGTCCCTATGATATCCAGCAACCTATGGATGTGGTGGCAGATATACAGGGCAGTTTATTGCCTCATAGTACACCATGGGTAAAAGTAAATTGGACTGTAACCAACAATACATTGGTAGCGCATAAGGTTATACTGGACAGTTGCAGCTTCTCAGGAGGATATAATAATGAAGTAGTAGCAGGGAAGGGGTTTACAGATGAGAACTCCGCCATCAATATTTATCATTTGAAAGGAAAGTGGTTTGACATTCCTATTTCAGCTGATACCTTGCGGGTGTTGAATTTGAAGTATCCTGGTATGACAGCACGCTTTCGTTCAGATTTCCCGTTAAACCGGCTAAACTCACTTACCAATGAGGAGTCGTTCCAGTTTAAGGAGGGGAGTGCTAAAGCGGATTTGTATTATAAGGGTGGGCTTGTATCAAGTGATACCATACTGCCATTTATACAAGGGACCGTCCGGATTGAAAATGGAACATTAACTTATCTGCCCAGAGATTTGTCTTTTCGTAATTGTACTGCCTTGCTGGACTTTACCGGTAAAGATCTCTACCTGAAAAATATCAATATACAAAGTGGTAAGAGTACTTTAATGATGGATGGCAGTATCCGTAATCTCATGAATCTTTATTTTAGTGCACCGGAGAAAATATTGCTGGATTGGGTAATTCGCAGCCCTTTGGTAGATCTGAATGAATTCCGTGCTTTCCTTATCCCGCGTAAACAACATAAAAAGACACCTTCCAGTGTTAAAAAGAATATCAGCCGTGCAGCACAGCAGCTGGATGTGATGTTGAATGCCTCCAGTGCAAATATGCAGATACAACTAGGTAAGGTAAATTACCGTCAGTTCAGTGCACAAAATGTAGTGGCCAATATTGTGTTGATGCAAACGGGTATAAGGCTGAACAAGATTGCATTGCAGCATGCAGGAGGATCATTGCAATTAGAGGGGGTATTACAGCAACAGGGAAACGACAATAAGTTTAAATTAAATGCTGGGATTAATAATGTACACATAGACCAGTTGTTTTATGCCTTCGAAAACTTTGGTATGCAATCTCTGGGGTCAAAGAACCTAAAGGGGATATTAACTGCTAATGCTGCGATTACAGGAAATATACATGATAATGGTAATCTGGCTCCGCACTCCTTGTATGGAACATTGCGTTTTGATCTCAGGCAGGGAGCACTGATGCATTTTGGGCCATTGGAGGAAATAGGGAACTTTGTTTTCCGTAAGCGTAATCTTTCCGAAATTACTTTTGAGAACCTTAAAAATACGTTACAGTTGCAAGGATCTAAAATCATTATTCCGCCCATGCGGATTGCTTCCAGTGCGTTAAATATAGATGTAGGCGGAGTATATGGCATAGGAAAGGGAACAAATATCAACCTGGATATTCCTTTACGTAACCCTCAAAAGGATTCCTTGATCACGGATAAGAAAGAAAGGCGTAAAAGAAGTAATCGTGGGCTCGTCTTGCACCTGAGAGCAGTAGATGATGATAATGGAAAGGTGAAAATTAAATTGGGTAGTGGTAAAAAGGATGAGGTGTCGGCAGCAGACCGGAATTATTGATGCAGGAATTAAAGTTTCCCCTTTTTAATAACCTGGCAACTCCGGGGGCCAAGGCAGGGTAAGGGTACAATATAGTATCCTCCATACATAAACAACCCTGCTGGTTTTATAGTGGCCAGCAGGGTTGTTGTTTTGTGAGCGAATATTATTTGACTTTATCGAAAGCCTGTTGTAAGTCGGCTTTAATATCATCAATATGTTCAATACCTGCAGATAATCTCAATAAACCCGGTTCTACTCCTGCAGAACGTTGTTCTTCCAGGCTTAACTGTTGATGGGTAGTAGTGGCAGGGTGAATGATCAGTGTTTTAGCATCGCCCACATTAGCCAGGTGGTAGATCAGTTCCAGTGACTGTACAAATTTATCAGCAGCTTCTTTGCCAGCTTTAAGCTTGAAGGACAATACACCACCAAATCCATTTTTAAGGTATTTCTTACCCAGTTCATGGTATTTGTTACCAGGCAGGCCAGGATAACTTACATATTCTACCTGTGGATGTTTTTCCAGCCATTGCGCCAGTGCCAAGGCATTTTCTACCGTACGCTGTACGCGAAGTGAAAGTGTTTCCAATCCCTGGATAAAGAGGAAAGCATTTTGAGGTGCCATTGCCGGGCCCCAGGAACGTAAGCCTGTAACCCTGGCTCTGATGATATAGGCAATGTTGCCAAATGGACTCTGGTCGCCAAATACTTCCCAGAACTTCATGCCGTGGTAGGCATCATCGGGCTGGGTAAACTGGGAGAATTTACCATTACCCCAATTGTAATTACCACCATCGACAATTACACCTCCAATACTGGTACCATGGCCCCCGATCCACTTGGTAGCAGCCTGTACCACGATATTAGCGCCTAGTTCCAGTGGACGGCACAGGTATCCGGCAGCCCCGAAAGTATTGTCTACTACAAAAGGCAGGTCATATTTACGGGCTATCGCAGCCAGTTTTTCAAAATCGGGAATAGAAAAACCAGGATTACCGATTGTTTCCACATATATTGCCTTTGTTCTCTCGTCAATCAGCTTTTCAAAGCTCTCCGGTTGATCCAGGTTGGCAAAGCGGGCTTCTACACCAATTCTTTTAAAGCTTACTTTAAACTGGTTGTAGGTACCACCGTATAGAAAGGAAGAGGCCACAAAGTTATCTCCGGGTAACAGAATGTTATGCAATGCAATGAATTGCGCAGCTTGTCCGGATGCAACCGCCAAAGCGCCAACACCACCTTCCAATGCAGCGACACGTTTCTCAAACACATCCGTAGTGGGGTTCATGATACGGGTATAGATATTGCCAAACTGTTTCAACTGGAACAAATCAGCCGCATGGTCCGCACTATCAAAAGTATAGGAAGAGGTTTGATAAATGGGCACTGCCGCAGATTTGGTGGTTGGCTCTGGTTGGTATCCTGCATGTACCTGCAGTGTTTCAAAACTTAAAGGCTTTTTAGACATATTGTATAAGTTTTTAAGGTAAAGGAAATTACCTGATACTGGTTTCTTTAAGGGAAGGCAGTGTCAGGTAATCTAGTCTACAAAATAAGTAGACTTATTTATTAAACAAAATAAATTAAAAAAATCGGATTACCTATTGTTTGAGGGTGAATAAGTGATCCTGGCTAAAAGTAATATATTGATTGTGATTTACCTGATAGACCTGATTCAATAAAAGCTAGCGCGATATTGTTAGAGATCAGGGAACAATTGTATAGACCCCGATAACCATTTACACCAGGGATAGACAACTTATTACTTGTCAGGTAAAAATAAAATACTTTAATATGTTTTATAATTTACGTTATGTTAAATAGAAGATTATTGAAACCCCTTTCTCATTCCTCTTGAATTTCAATTAATTAACTACAGGCCCCATTCTAGAATCAGTTTCTCATCCTCCCTTAAATTACTTCGGTAAACAGAGATCCGGAAAGCAGCCATGCATTTCCGGATCTCTAAAGAAGGTTTTATGCTCTCTGATTGCTTACCAACCGTATGCATAAATTTCACCCATAACAATATATTCCTGGGATCCGGTTAAGATTTAATCGCGACTCCAGGTAAAGTGATGTTGTGAAGTATTTGTTATAAAATAACGGTCTGATAATTTATCATATCCATTCAGGCTGTACACAAAAGGATTATAGAACCGGCTGACATCAAAGTATGATTCCTTGAATAATCCTTATAACCCTTTACCATCGCTAAGAGGCAACTGTCCTATACTTACCTACTGTTGCCCAAAAATAACTTTTGAGCCTTGCACTTCCACCTGTATCTGGTTGCAAAAAATTATCTTTATACCGGCATATTCTAAAATTGTAATATTTTATCTGGATGAAGCTAATTTATATCGCAGTCATTGGTTTTTTGACCCTGCTGTTTTCTTGTAGTGAAAAGTATAAAAGAAATAAGCTCCCTCAGCGGGAATCAGGGTTAGCAGCGCTGAATGAGGCTATGGTAAAATCCAATAGTATTGCTGGTTTTCAGAAAAAGCTAAACTTCTGGAAGCAATACTTGTTCAATAACAAGTATAACGACTCGGTATTGCTCTCAAAAATTCATTATAATATTGCGGGAGTATATTATCAGCAGAATATCCTGGATTCTGTTAAATGGCATATGGAACAGGCATGGAATCTAATGGAAGGGCAAAAGGGTAATGAAGAAGAGAAGGTATTATTGAATGCAGGAGAAGGTAATATTGCTAACCTGGAAGAACGTACACAGGAAGCTAATTATTTTTACAATCAGGCTGCACAATCCTTGATAACGGATACTTCCCTGCAACTTACGCCAAAGCAAAAAATAGTTATATTATTAGCTGCCGCGCAATCAGACGAAGCATGTAGCCAGATTGATAAAGCAATTGACCGGAATTATCAGGCGCTTTCACTCCTGCTTAGCCGGCTCCGAGACAATATTTCTTTGATTAACCGTGTGTATAGTCAACTGGCAGTTGCTTATAATGCATCTGGCGCTCATTCAGACTCATTGTTAAAGTGTATTCATAAAATGGAGGAGTTGTATGCCAATTTCCCCACTGAAGTAAATCCCAGGTTTCTGTATGACAGGAAAGTACTTTACTTTAGCAGAATTCAAAAAAAGGATTCCGTGCTTTTCTATCAGCGGAAACTCCTATCTGATCATAATTGATATACAATAGCATTCTATAGAGAGATGCATATTATGTATATCAGAGGAAAAGGTCTTTCTGTAAGGAAGCACCAGGTTGCATGGCATAGTCGTCAAAATTAGTGATTCCGGCAAATTGCTTCAATACTTCCTCATCGAGAAACAGGTGCCCTGTGCATTCAACAGAGGGCTGTTGAAGTAGATAATATGCGGCATCCGCAAGTATGGCGGGCTTACGGCTCTTTTCAACAATTTTATCGCCTCCCAGCAGATTCTGTATTGCAGCAGTACCAATAGTTGTTACCGGCCATAGTGCATTTGCAGCAATGTGGTTGCTTTTGAATTCGGCTGCCCAGGCCATAGTCATCATACTCATATTGTATTTGCTTAGGGTATATGCAATATGGGGAGCAAGCCATTTAATATCCAGGTTAACCGGCGGAGATAATGTGAGGATATGCGGATTGACGGCCTTTTTTAAAGACGGAATACAATGCTGTGTCATAAGAAAAGTACCCCTGACATTGATGGTGTGCATCAGGTCAAACTTCTTACTTGGGCATGCTTCAGTACCGCCGAGGAAAATGGCGGACGCATTATTAATAAGGATATCAATATCTCCGAAATGTTCATTTGCCTGCTGTACCACATTTTTAATCTGATCTTCATCACGGATATCACAGGCCACAGCCAGTGCTTTGCCTCCGGCCTGTTCTATTTCAGCTGCGGCCGAAAAGATAGTCCCACCCAGGCGGGGATCTTCTGTAACAGATTTGGCGGCGATCACTATATTCGCGCCATCCTGCGCCAACCGTAAGGCTATTGCTTTGCCAATTCCCCTGCTGGCTCCGGTAATCACTATTGTTTTGCCTTTGAATGACATAAGAGATGTTTTGATGGAACAGGAAGTTACCAATAATTGTTGAATGAATTAGTGGAGGCAGGGTCTTAATTGGGGGATTACCTGTTTTTATAACCTATATCCTATTTTAACTCCCATCGGAATATTAGGCATCAATCCATCTTCGTCTAACCTCCAGGGGTTTTTGAATCTGGGGACATAAACATTTTCAGGCATCCCCTTCTTGTCGGTATGACGGTATTTGAAACCAGCTCCTCCATATAACTCAAATATGATCCGTCTGTTCTTGTCAAAGAAGGTTTGAAAACCTATTTTAAATGCCCCTCCACCCATCTTTTTCCGCCTGGAATAGGCTGTCCTCTCATAATAGTTTTCATGATCCAGGGTGACATACTCCTGAAAGTCTACCTGTTTATAACTTGCTTCAACTCCAAAGAAGCCCCTGAATGTCTTATGTTTACCTGCAAAGTAATAACGTGCTTCCGGCCTTATCCTATATCCTTTGTTAGAGCCACCGGCTTCGTTTTCAGTCAGGTCATATAATATAGCCGTGCCTTCTACCAGAATGGACCAATGTAGGTTAAAACGGTATTCCAAAGCAAGAGATGGTCCTCCATCAGGTTCAGTAAGAGAGAATACATTGGTGCTGATAATAAATGCCGGTTCCATGGGATAAACTCCTTCTATGGGCAGTTTATCTGCTTTGGCTACTCTAAGTTGGGCATAGGTCCAACTGCTCACTGATAACAATAATATGATGCAGAAATATATAGGTTTCATTATTATTTAATGTTGGATAATAAAACAGGTTTCAATGGGGTACTGATATCATATAAAGCAATTCCCTTTTCCAGGTAGCAAATAAGTACATCTCCATAAGGAATGACATCATAGAATGTATCATTAATAACAGAGTCTGCTTTTGGAGTGAGCGGCTCGCTGATGTCCAGGATATGCAGCCCGGCTGAACCATCACATACATATAGGGCATTCTCTTTTATCCCAAGCCCATAAGGATGTGCAAAATTGATCCGTTGTTTTTGTACAGGTTGCTGGATGTTGCTAATATCATACACTACCAGTATATTGAGGTTGCCGCCACATGCTGCACCGCTGCGCAAGGTGACGTAGGCAGTATTGCCTTGCGTTACTACAGGATCACAGCTGCGTAAGTGATTAACCATTCCTATCTGTTCCGGGTTGGCAGGATCAGTGAGACTAAATATGTACATCGCATCCCTGGAGCCGATGAATAATTTGTCCTGGTACGGGAAAATAGTTTCAATATCACGCCCTATTTTCTGCTTTGCCTTAAAAACAGGCTTCGCAGGATCTTTAAGATCATATACCTGAAGATTGCTGCCTTCTACGATATACAAATGCCCGGCTGTAATAGTAAACATATTCAACGAACCACCTGCGCCTGTGTTATTTTTAGGGGCAAGGTTATTGTTTTCTTTTGAACAGGAAATGCCACTGAATATAAGCAGGGACAGTATAAGCTGAGGTAGGTATAAGTAATTGTAAAAATGTTTCATCGTTGACATTTAGGATTTACTAGTTGTTGACGTTTCCAGCCGGTGACCCTGCCTTTAGAAGGATCCACGCATTCAAAGTATCCATTTTCAGGTGGATACATCTGATTTACTGCCGGGAAGGCATTGGGAACACGGTTGGTCACTTTAACTGCCGGCAATAAGGAAATATCAATTACCACCAGATCATTGTAGTTGTTGGCATATATGAAGTGATCTTCCACAGCTACTTCTGTACAACCAGGAATACTGATAAACGCCGTTTTCTGGGGATGTAGTTTATCCGCATAATTAATAATATGGATACCGGAATCAACTTCATTCTGAAAGAGGTAATTATTATAAGTATATATTTTTCCTGCTTTGGTTGTATTTCGTACTGGCTTAACGGTAATCTCCCTGGACATGGTATCTTTTGAGTAAACAGGTACAAAACCATTTACTGATCCATTGATCCATCTAACGTCATCCCTACAGGAAAATAAACTAAGGCATAAGCAGCATAGAAGGTAAAGGCGTAGCATGTTGGTTGTTTTATCTATATGGAACGGCAAAATATTGCAAAAGTTACAATTGTAAGGTAAATAAATGGTTATGAGATGAGAAGGCAGCAATATGCAGCATAAAAGATATCCCGGCTGCCCTGCTAGCCGGGATATCTTTTAATGAGGATGAGTATTATAGTACTATCTATTGGAATGATAGTTCACGATTACATTATTAATGAACACTTTATTTTCTTTATGCATTACTGTTCCTCCGGCAGGTGAAAACACCAGGACTACAGCGCTGGTGGCCGGGATTTGAATAGTGGATGCGTTATTGGCCTTGCGTACCAGGAACGCGTTTGTTGTAACTTCATATACATCTGTTGCCTCTTCTGGCAAACCCGATAACGTAACCGTTTTGGACTCAGGGTAAGGATTATAATATAGGAAAGAAGGATAAGCTTCCTTCCGGAAGAAGTCGGTGGACAATAGATTCAGTTGAAGTATACCTGGTACATCTGTAGAGCGGATGATGCTGCCAAAGATACCCACGTGAGCACTACCGTACACGCTAAATTGTGATACATCCGGATTTTTACCTGGTACCCAGTTAGGGCCATCACCTTGTGCTACGGGCGCTTTAATATGCACATATTTATCAAAAGTGGACTGTTTTACAATGCCTTCGTATCCAATAACTCCCTTTGTAACTTCTGCCTGTTGTGGAATGGTCTGATGATCTCTTGGCATATATTGCGGGTAAAACAGGCGTGCCGCATTGGCTGCATTTAGCATCCATTTGCCGATAGCGTTGGCATAGGAAGGATCATATCTTACCATGGCAACCAACGGCCAGGCAGCATCAAAGGTATTCATCAGGAAGCCGTATCCGCCATGATCCTGTGTACTACCGACAATGCCTGAAATATCAATGCCGTTCCATCGACCCTGTAATACGCCCCATCCTGCCCGGCATCCCGCCGATCCAAATGTCCATTCAAGGAACTGATGTGTATTAAATTGGGTACCTTGCTCTGCATTCAAACGGGCAGCCATGTATGCTGCAAATGGCATGAATATTTCGTAAAAGGTGTTGCCTGGTTGTTGTTCCAATGCTTTCAATGCGCTTTTGGCTCCAGCCAGATACCTGGGGTCACCAAACTTATTATAAGCAGCATATAATACGTAAGCATGTCCGGCAGCTGCATCCTGTTGCTCACAGATCCAGTTCTTTTTAGGGAGAAGACTGTCGTAGTTAAAATACGAGTAGTTGTAATTACCATTCAATACAGAATCAGCCTGACAGAATTTTTCTGCGATGTTGCGCGCAAGCGTGTCAAAACCAGATTGGGAAGGATATTTGTCATAAATGCTATAGAACAACATATTAGGATATACATCATACCACCAGTCACGCCCATATCCGCCACCTTGCAAGGCTACCTCGGGGCAGGTATTGTTCATCATAATATTCCAGCCATTATCCTTATTGTAGTAGTTTTTTAGCATTGCTACATAATCCAACCCTTTTTGGTGGCTTTTGTCAACTCCCACCAGGGTAGCCCCCAATACTGCTCCCATGCTGCCGAGCGCTTCATGAAACATACCCTTGTTATGCTGGGTGCCCTGACGCGCATCACCAATGGCTGTGTATAGCGCTACAACAGGTTGTGGAAAATTTTTGCCACTGCTATCCCACCATATCAGGGGCCAATAGGCTCCCTGTGCGTTAAAATCATATACAGTGCTATCAAATCGTAATGCCATCTTTTGCCAGTCGATGATCTCCAATGGTTGGGGAATAGCTGCCATTGAATCTATGCGGGCTACTTTTATCTGTGTGTATACTGTGCTGCTTTTTTGTTTGCAGCTTAGTGCCAGTATGATTAAAATAAAGCCTAAACGGATATACTGTTTCATTGATTTAATTTATTAAACCGAGATTAAATTACAAATTGCAACCAATGCTTTAAGGATGAATATTTGTTTTCCCCTGTGGCTGGTATTCATCTGGTATTTCATTGCCTGGAGCCAATTCTTCTGCTATTAATGACTTTCCCTGCTGAATAATAATCCTGGCAACAAAAATGGACATCAATTGCATGAAAGCAATGATGATGATAGCATAGCGTAAGGCTATTTCATTGGAGTAATAATATGCCAGGAAAATAAATGTGCCGGCACCTATAAATCTGCCTATGTATAGACCCATTTCATGATTGAGAATATAAGCAAACTCACTTCGTTGCTCTTTTTTAGAAAGAATATCAATGACGCTGAATTGAATGGGGAAATAAGCCATGTCCAGCATAGGCTTTGCTACCAGTAAAAAAAGCATAAAGAAAATAACCCCGGTAGCATTGTAGAGTGCTCCATTAAATAAGGCAGCTAATGCAAAACATATAAGCCCTGCGGCGAATATCAGGAGCCGGTGTTCTGGTTTGGCGTTACGGCCAATAATATACATGATAAAAGCGGCAATGATGGCTCCAAGAGATTGCGCAGTGCCAAGTGCTCCCTCCTTCCCTAGCAACAACATTATCAGCATGGCTGGCGCGGTTACTAGGTAGCCTTGCGCCAACCCTTTTAAAGAGGCCAGTGTCAGTAGTTTTCGCCAATAAGGATGAAAGCTGAAGTAAATGAATTTTTTGTCGCTAGGATTCCGGAAGTGTCCTTTAAAACAGACAATGGATGCTGCTATGGTAATCAGGAATACCATTCCTGTTACAATAATATAGGCGCTTTTTACATCCTGCCCGCTTCCGGCTGTTTGAATAAACCAGCCCACAACGAGTGGTACTACCACTGCAATAATAGTATAGAAGAAGGTTTCAAGACCATAATAATAATTACGGTTTTTATCATTGGTAATAGCCAGTGCCAGATAATCCCGATTGGCCCAATAGAAACCAAAGGACATACCCATAATAATGCCTGCAATGCCTACTCCCACCAGGTCCAGTGTTTTAAGCGACATCATAATCATCATAGACACACCGCTTAATAACATACCAGCCGCATAAAGTTTTTTTATATTGAAGCGGTTAAGGAGAAAACCATTCAGTAAAAAGGTGAGCGGAATACCAGTATAAATAGTGAGCTGGTAGATCACTACTTTTGTGGGGTCGTTTGAGTTACGCATTACATATGCCGCCACAAAGATGTCTATCACTGGTAATACCAGGGCGTAGATCATATTGGTGAGCACCAGTATTCTGAAATCATGGGGTTGCTCCCGGAAGAATTGCAGTTCTGTTTTTAGTTTATTGAACATGGTTGGGTTACACATTTAATGATGATAGAATTTCTTTGACAGACAGTTTTGCTGCACACACCACTTCATCAGCAGCACCGTAATAAAGGATAACTTCATCGCCCTTTACGATATGCCCATTTGTAAAGATGACATGCCCGAAAAAGCCAGTGAGTTCATAATCCATTTGTGGATACATGATAGGCTGTTCACTACGTGCAATTACTTTGACAGGATGCTCCAGATCAAGTAGCAATGCTCCGAGGCAGTACTCATGCTGTTCATTGGCACCATGATAAATTTCCAGCCAGCCCACATCTGTTTTGATCGGCGCTGCACCGGCACCTATACGGATGCTGTCCCATTGCCCGGGCCTGGTTTTAGCCAGACACTGATGATCTCCCCAATGGATACCATCCGGCGAAGAGGCCAGCCAGATATAATTGCCGCCAATATCCACACTGCTGGGACGATGCAAAGCGTAGTACTTGCCTCCAATGGTTTCTTCAAAAATGGCGCAATCTTTATTGTGTGGCGGCAGTATCATGCCATGTGATGTAAAGGTCTTCCAGTCTTTGGTAGTCCGTAATGCTACTCCCACACCTTTGTCGGATACCGCAGTAAAAGTGAGATAATAGGTATCTCCTATCCTGCTCACCCTGCAGTCTTCAATACCAAACGTTTGCAATGGCCCACGCCCATACAGAGCGGGATAGCCTGCTGCTTCCCTGAAATGAATACCATCTTCACTACACATCAGCCGCAGGTGAGATAAAGTAGTCAGGTAATCTGCTCCCTTATATTGAATCACCCTGGGGTCTGTAGCAATCAGTTGCGGATCATCCATGAGGATTTCTATAATCTCTATCCCTTCGCCATTCAGTACTGGAAAGGAAATGGTGGTGGCCTGCTGTAACGGTCGTTCTGCCACACGGATAATCAACCATATCTTACCATCAAATTCAAATGCCCCGGGATTCAATAAACAGGCAATTTGTAAGTTTTCCCTGCTAGGTGCAATACTTGCAGGAGTCAGAATCGGATTTTCGTTAAAGCGGTGGACCATAATTTTTAGCTTTTAGCTATTGGCTATTAGCCTTTAGCTATTATGTTATGTTTAGAGAACCATTAGCCATTAGCTAATACCTCTTTTCAATCGCTGTATTAAGCCAAAAGCTAACAGCTCTTTAATATCCCGTATTCTGATCCAGTCCTAACAGATCGGTTTCCCGTTGAGGAATGGGGAGTAATACATTGCGGGATTGCCAGCCATCGCCGTAATCGTGGTATCCTTTCTGCGGATCGGCGTCTGCTGCTTTGGCCAGTACGGTAGCTGCCAGTCCCCATCTTACCAGGTCATAATACCGGTGCCCTTCAAAGGCGAGTTCTACTCTTCTTTCATGATGGATGGCTGTAAGCAAAGCTGCTTTATCGTCTGTAGTGACGGGAGGCAATGCTGTAGCTGGGTTGGCTGCATTTGTACGTGCACGGCCCCTTACCCTTTCCAGTGGCTTTTTGGCTTCCAGGGGTTGTCCAAGTTCTGCATAACATTCTGCTTTCCATAAGAGCACATCTGCAAACCGGATGTAGATATAGTCCACGTCACCATCATCCAGAGGGTTCACATTGCTTTCAAATTTGCGCAGGTTGTATCCTGTTAATGGAGACCAGGCAGGATCATAGTTGGAACCATCTACCCACTTGTCACCTGCACGGAAGATAGTTGCATGCAAACGGGGGTCACCTGCTTCAAAGCTGTTTACCAAATCCTGTGTAGGAATATTAAAGCCCCATCCTTTGGATTGTGGTGCAAACACGGCATTGAGAATGGATCCCTGTGACGGCACTTGCCCTGCGTCATGACGGGCAGCAAAGATGACTTCTTTTCCCCGCTCTCCTATACCATTAAAATTATCTTCAAATTTATCCAACAAGGTGTATCCGCCTTTTTCTACTGCTGCAATTTCATTGAGACAATTCTGCCAGCTCTTGCGGTACAGGTATGTTTTAGCGAGCAAAGCATGTGCGGCGCCACTGGTGGCTCGCTGATATTCGGCAGGATCATACGAAGGAGGCAGTAATCCGGCAGCTGTTTTAAGGTCTTCTTCTATTTGCTGATACACTTCTTCTACAGTGGCACGTTTAGTGTTGTCGTCCAGTTTTTTTTCAGGAATCAGCAGTGGCACTTTACCAAAATTGATGACCAACCTGAAGTAATAGAAGGCGCGCAGGAAATAAGCTTCTCCTTTGATGCGGCTAAGCAGCTCCGTACTTAATCCCGGTATTTTACTGCCATCCTGGAGGAGGATGGTATTGGCGGCAGTGATTCCTTTATAATTATAGCGCCAGATGCCCAACACGTTATTGTTCTCTGGAAATATGCTGAAGGTTTGCATACGACGCATGTCTTCCTGATCACCCAGGCCACCGCCACCTTTTACCGCATCATCGCTCATGAGATCACCTACCACCCACTCACGGGGTATGGAGGCACCATTATCCCATTCCCAATTACCCCGGAACCGGTTGGTGAGCGGTAAATAAGTGGCGTCAATAGCAAGTATGAAATCGTTAGCTTCTGTAAAAACGTTGTTTTCAGTGAGTTTGCCTTGTGGAAACTTCTCCAGTTCTTTTTTACATCCGGTACTGATCAGAACCAGTAGTAAATAAATATATAGCAACTTTTGCATAACACTAATTTTTGCGATGGTTAGAAATTCACTTGTACACCAAATGTAAATGTGCGGGAAGGCGGATAAGTCCCCATGTCTATTCCTACTGCCAAATCTCCATAGTTTGCCAGATTATCATTTGTGTACAGCTCGGGATCCATACCAGTGTATTTTGTAATAGTGAAGAGGTTTTGTGCGCTGGCATAAAAGCGGGTACTGCTGATACCCGCATGCTTAAGCAATGATATGGGTAATGTATAACCAAGGACCACATTCTTTAGCCGGAGATAGGAACCACTTTCTATATAGCGGTCTGAGTTGCGCCGGTTATTATTGGGATCCTGAAAGGTAACACGTGGTGTACTGTTACTGGTACCTTCCCCATGCCAGCGGGTATTGTAAAAATCTTCTTTTGAATTAAAGCCCCGGGCATCAAAACTGTTGATGATATTATTTACTTCATTATATATCTCATTACCATATACACCATTGAAAAATAAAGTAAGGTCAAAGTTTTTGTAATTAACACCGGCACTGAGGCTATAGAGCATCTTGGGATTGGGATTACCAATAATGGTACGGTCTGCATCATCAATCTTTCCGTCATTGTTCACATCCACAAAACGGATGTCACCGGGTTTGGCATTGGCTTGGTATAACTCCCCGTCCTTGTTTTTATAGTCCTGTATTTCGTTTTCATTCTGGAATAAACCATTGGTCTTATAACCGTATAGTGCACTGATGGTTTCCCCTTCGCGTAATAGTGTTTTACCTGATCCGGAAGAGAAGAGCTGTTCTTTTGACTTGTACAGGGAGATTACCTTGTTGTGCAACTGGGTAATGTTGGCGGTGATATCCCAGGATAGGTCTTTACCGGAAGCCTGTTTGTAGTTCAGCGTAATATCCCATCCTTTGTTCGATAATTTGGCACCGTTTACATAAGGAGGTGCTGCATCGCCATTAGTATACGATACGGGTAGCTGTATCAATACATCGTATGATTTTTTATTGAAGTAGTCCACTGAGATATTGAACATGCCTTTCCTCAGACTGGCATCAAAACCTATATTGGATTGTTCGGTAGTTTCCCATTTTACATCCGGATTACCTTTTGTGATAGGCTCCAGTACACTATTGGCAGTAGAATACAAGGTAGCAAAAGGATATAGCCCTATTTCCTGGTTACCTAAGCGCCCCCAACTGCCGCGAATCTTGAAGTCGTCCAGCCAGGTAACATGCTCCATAAAGGTTTCTCTGGCCAGGTTCCATCCCAGTGAAAAAGAAGGGAAATACCCGGTACGGTTTTCAGCACTAAAGCGGGAAGATGCATCCGCACGGAAGTTTACACTGGCAAGGTACTTATTTTTGTAGGAGTAAGTTGCTCTGCCGAAGTAAGACATAAGTGCTGATTCTTCCAGATTACCATCGCCGAATTGTAATCCGGAGCCATAGGTAAGATACCTTAAACTGGGATTCATGTCCGCACGGTTATCATACCCATTCCGGGAGGCCGAGAGATAATCGACTTTAGCCGTAATGAATTCAGTACCGGCTGTAACGGTTACATCATGTGTATTATTCCAGTTGTGAGCATAGCTGAGCACATTGGTCCAGTTCATGGTGCTATACCGGTTCCGGTATTTATCCACGGATTTATCTTTACTGGTGAGTGTGGTGCGGTCACCTGGAATCTGCCCGTTGTATTGTTGCTGTTCCAGTGTATAAAAATCCAGCCCGAAGTCGGATCTTAGTTTAAAATCTTTAAGGAATCTTGCTTCGGCGTATATATTCCCCAATAGGCGATACTTACTGTTGGTACGGTTACGGTAATCGGCGATGGCTAGTGGATTTTTACCATCACCATATAACAGCGGGCTTTTATATAGCCCGGCAGGAGGTAAATCTGTATATAGTTTTGTTTGAGGGTCATATACAGGAATAGCATTAGGTCGGATCAAAGCATAGCGGACCACACCAGGAAGACTCCCTGGCCGGCCACCGTCGCCGGAGGCACCAATGGCCTGTGTCTGATCATATGTTATATTGAGATTCTCCCCTATGCGTAACCAGCTTTTTACATCACTGCTGATATTAGAACGTACCCCATATCGCTTAAACCCGGAGTTAGGAATAGTACCTTGTTGATTTACAAGGTTGCCAGCTACATAGTAGCTTGTTTTATCACTACCGCCAGAGAAGCTGAGATTATAACGTTGGGTGCCGGCTTGTCTGAACAGCTCATCCAGCCAGTAGGTATTAGGTAGTTTGGAGGGATCATCTTCATTGCGGGTGGCAGATCCATCATTTTTAAATGCTTCGTTGGCCAATTCTATGAACTGGGCAGTACTCATCATTTTGGGCAAGCCGGTAGCATTGGCAATGCCATAGGATACGTCCAGGGCAATCTCACTCTTTCCGGGTTTCCCGGTTTTTGTGGTGACTAATATTACACCATTGGCCGCACGGGCTCCATAAATGGCAGATACAGCAGCATCTTTTAAAACGGTAATGGAAGCTATATCATTGGGTGAAATACTGGTTAGTCCCCCAGACATGGGTACACCGTCAATAATATATAAAGGATTGCTATTACCGAATGTCCCGATGCCCCGAATACGTACTACGGCTTCTGTGCCGGGAGCACCGGTAGGCGTTGTTACATTTACCCCCGCTGCCTGTCCCTGCAGGGCGGTGCTGAGGTCTACAGCCTGTGTTTTGGCCAATTGGGCACCATCTACGGTGGCAATGGCGCCTGTTACCTGGTTCCTGCGTTGCGTGCCATAGCCTACCACCACCACATCTTTAAGGTTCACTTCGTCACGCTTTAATACAACATTCAGGGGGCCGCTGCCGGTATAGGGAACGGACTGGAGGAGGTATCCGATAAAAGTAAAGTCAATGGTGGCATCAGCGGCTGGAAGGGTTAGCGAATAATTACCCTCCGTATTGGAGATGGTACCATTATTAGTGCCATGCTGTACTACGGTTACGCCGGGGAGTGCAGTACCCTGGTCGTCAGTTACTTTGCCTGTGACCTTTACCTGCGCATAACTGATATGACAGCATAATAACATCATGGCAAAACCAATAAGATGGATGTAGCGTTTCATGTGGAATAATTTGAGATTTAAAAGGCTCATTGATCATCAAAAACGTTTGTACCTATCCGGAAATGTGTTTTTAGCATCCCGGAAGGGTGGAATTTATGTTTTGCTTAAAGTGGAATGATCTTGGTTGCTGTGATCCTAAAAGTAAGCCTATGGCCAAAGTAACAGGTACACTATTCTTGCATTTTAGTGTACAGGAGTACCAAATGGATGGAACTTGATAAAAATATCAGTGATTGATTGGTGACTGTTGTGCCCGGTATTCTGTTGGGGAACACTGATACATTTTTTTAAACTCCCTGAAAAAGTAAGATTGGTTATTAAAGCCGGTACGGTAAAAAATCTCTGCTACGTTCAGCTTGCTTTTGGCCAATAATTGGGCAGCATGTTGCAGCCGGATCCGGCGTATAAATTCTCCAGGTGTCATATCAGCAATCGTTTTGAGCTTTCTGTAAAGCTGCATTTTGCTCATAGACAGTTCTTTTTCCAGCATTGCCGCTGAAAGGTCTTCATTATCAAGGTTTAATTCTATGACTTTTACCAGCTCCTGCAGGAATTGTTTGTCTGTATCCAGTATTTCCTCACTATTGATGGCTGCAGGTTCATTATCTCTGGCAAACAGTTGATGAAGACGCTGCCGGTATTCGAGCAGTTTACGGATTCTAACCAATAAATGGGCAGTATGAAAAGGTTTTGGGATGTAAGCATCTGCGCCGGATTCATACCCGGCGGTTTGTTGTTCCATAGCTCCTCTTGCTGATAAGAGAATAACCGGTATATGGCAGGTAGCCGGGGCATTCTTTACCTTTTCACAAAAGGTAAGGCCATCTGTGCCGGGCATCATAATATCGCTGATAATGAGAGCAGGGAGCGTTTGTTGAAGCAGTCCCAATGCTTCAGTTGCATTTTCTGCTTCATATATAATATAATGTTCCTGCAAAATGTCTTTCAACAGATAACGAATGGCATGATCGTCCTCCACGATCAGGATACTTTCTTTGTTATTTTCCTCCCATTCCCTGAGTAAGGCTTGTTTATTATTTTCGCGGGTGGCGGTTGGTTCATATTTTTCATGATTAGCCGTCATGGAATGAAAAAGATAAGATGGTGTGGCATCGGTGGTGGTATCTTCCCGTAATATCCAGGCATTAGCAGTATGTATATGCGACAGTGGAAGTAGCACTATAAATGTTACCCAGTTCTGATCACTTTGCACACTTATTTGTCCCTGCAACAGCGTAACCAGCTGCCTGGTAAATGCAAGACCTATACCAGCGCTAAACTTTTCTTGTTCGTTTGTACCGGATGCAAAAAACTTATCAAACAGTTTATCCAGCTGATCAGTGGGTATATGGCAGCCGGAGTTGGCTACGGCAATTTTTAACTGACCGGCTTCGGAGCTTACCATCAGGTGGATTTCCTGATTTTTTGGGGAATGTTTAAAGGCGTTAGACAGGAGGTTGAACATAATCTTCTCCAGTTTGTCCTTATCCGTCCAGCCTACTATATCCGGTGCTATGTCGCGGGTATATTGGAGTTTACGTTGTTCTCCTATTGGGGTAAATAGCGCCGAAAGATTAGTCAGCAGGGCAGAGATATGCAGATGGCTATAATGGTTCTGAAGAAACCCTGCTTCTGCTTTCCGGAATTCCAGGAGTTGTTGCACCAGGTAGGTAAGTCTGGAGGCTTGTTGTCTTACCAGTGATAAAAAATATTGCTGCTGTTGTAATGGTGGAGAGGCATGCCCATTAGTGCCAAAACGTTCTACCGCTCCTACAATCAGGGTAAGTGGTGTTTGGAGTTCATGCGCAATATTGGTGAAGAAGCCCAATTGTTCCTGGTGCACTTCCTCTTCTTTCTTGCGTAGAAGATGTTCCATTGCCAACTGATGTTTCATTTCCAGCTTATTTTTCCGGTATCGGTGAAAAGCATATCCTGCACCTGTAATAATTATAAAGTACAACAAAAAGGCAAGCCAGGTAAGCCAGAAGTACTGCCGGATTGTAATCTGGAATACAGTGGTTTCCGGCGTCCAAGCTCCTTCTCCATTGGACCATTTTACTTTCAGCAGGTAATTACCCGGAGGAATGTTGCTATAGGAAATTTTACCAACTACACCTGAATAATGCCAGGTTTTATCATATCCTTCCAGGTAGTAAGTATATTCACATTTTTCTGCCTGAAGGAAGCTGACTGCTTTCAATTTCAATTCAAAAAAATCATCTCTGCGGCTAAGCGTATACACCTGGCGGTTAGTTGAGCCAGGCTTAAGGATTTGAAGCACCTCCTCTTCTGTTCCTTTTCCCGCCAGTTGTAATCCGGATATCAATAGGTTTGGATGCCAGTTGCGTTCCCGTATATTGCCCGGTTGAAAAAAATTGAATCCATAGGTGCCTCCAAAGAAGAGATAACCGGCAGGATCAGTCCATACGGCTCCATCACTGAATTCATTACCCTGTAAACCATCTGCTTCCTGGAAATGGGAGATATCGCCGGTACCGGGATTAATACGGGCTAATCCTTTGTTGGTACTTACCCAGATAAAACCGTTATTATCCGCAGTGACTGTATGGATAGTATTATTCGGCAATCCGTTGCTGGTATTGAATTTCTGGAAATGAGGCTGTGCCTCATGTGCTGCTGCAGCAGGAATCCAGTTAAGTCCGTAGCTGGTTCCGATCCATATACGCTGTTGCTGGTCTTTGTAAATAGCCAGTACATCGTTATGGGATAAGCTACCTTCATAAGAAAAGGCTTTGAACGCGCGAAATTGCCGGGTGTTTTTATTATAAAGATTAAGGCCGCCATAGCGGCAACCAATCCACAGCTCATTGTTTTCTCCCGGAGCAAGTGCATAGATAATATCATTGGCTGGACCGGTATTGGTACCATTAAATGTAAATTGTTCAAATGAGGCCAGGGATAATTGTCCTTTTTTATCCCGTTGCAACTGCAAATGAATTAATCCATAACCACTGGTGCCCAGCCATAGGGAACTATCTTTATCTTGTAGAATAGCATATACAGATCCAAAAGTGGGGCATTCAATAGTACCTCCGATATGCTCCCACTTGATGAACTTTTGCGCAGTACCATCAAAAACGCCTAATCCCCGCCCATCAGTACCAATATAGATCAGATTGTCCATCCCTTTATACAATGCAAAAACAGCATTGTTTTCCAGCTGTACCGGTGCCGTAAAGAGCTGTTTGCCGGTAGCCTTATGGGCATTTTTCCAGAAGTCGCGTACACAGATAATACCACTGCCTTTTGTGCCTACCCATAAGTTATCGTTCTCTGCACAAAAAGCACGCACAGGTTTATTATAAGGTAGGCCATCAGTATACCGGGTGATAGCACCAAAATACTGAGGCCTTGGATATATTTTAATGATGCCGTTGCCATCCGTACCACACCACAGTACATTTTCCGTACCACAGGCCCAGGTAGTGATCCGCATGTCCTGCAACGGTTGCGTCTCTTGTTGCAGAAAGGTGGCCGGCCGAAACTGCTGATCATATACTGCTGCCCCCTGGGTAGTCCAGGCCAGGAAATAATGTTCCTGATAATAGGTAATAGCCTTTAGCGGATGTAGCAGTTGCGCTACCGTTTTAACCTGCAGGGTTTGTGGATTTATTGCTATTAATTGTTTGTCGGGAGTAGTGTAAAAAAGTTGTTGATGAGTATAAAAGAAATTATTTACTTCCCCTTGCATATGTTGGAGAGGATGGAACTGCTGCTGCTGCCAACTAAATACCTGTAGTTGATTATTACTGGTAAGCACCCACAACCTGTTGGCATCATCAAAAGCAGCTTTTACAATTTTATCAGTTATAGGTAAGGTGCATTTTACAAATGAATCTGTTGCGGCATTATACCAGGTGAGGCCATCTTTCTTGTTCAGGCAGTAGACCTGCCCGGTACTATCAGTAAGCAGTGCATATTCCTGTTCACTGATTTTACTGCTTTGTGGGCGTGCATAGAAATAATTTGCAAACCTGCCGGTATGCTTATCATATCTGGATACTCCTTCCACAGTGCTCATCCAGATGTCGCCTCTTTTATTTTCGGTGATTTGCAAAACCACATTATTGCCTATGCTTTTCGACGGATTTTCCTTACTATAATTAAATACATGAAAGGCTGAGCCATCGAACATATTGAGCCCATCCCATGTGGCCACCCATAAGATATTATCGGAGTCACAAAATAAGTGGTTGATAGCGCTGTTGGACAAGCCATTTCTGTTATCCAGCTGCTGGAAAAAGTAAGGATCGGCAATGTTGGCCAGACCTTTGAAAGGAACACTTAATACCAGTATACAGTAAAGGGTGCTTAATGCATGTCTCATACGTGGCTGGTTAAGGAAGATAAGTATAGTAAGATACTCAATTTTGGCCGAATGAAGGTGGATAACGGGACATAAAAAAAGGGATGACCAGATAGCCATCCCTTTGTATATTGAAAAGATTAATCTTACAGTACAATCACAGTTTTACCTTTTCCTTTTCCCGTTCTGCTGGCAGCGATTGCTGCAGGGACTTCGATCAGGGAGATTTTGTTTTCTACAGGAATACGTAGCTTACCTGTATTAATGATGGTCGTCAGTTTATCCAGGGATGCAGTGCTACCCTTTGTTTCAAAATTGCCTCCCCTGATATTTTTTTGGGTTAATTGCTGGCTATTAGCGTTAAATAGTGTGGTGAGTGCAGCTCCCCCTGATTTTACCAGTCCGGTCATCGCATTGAAAGCGGCAGCATCACTTACCAGGTCTATCAGCCCATTTACACCATGGGGGTATAAGGTGCTGATCTGAGCAGCAATAGCAGCTTCTTTATAGTTAATTGTTTCTGTGGCCCCCAGTTTTAACATCCGGTAGGCGGCAGCTTCATCAGATACGGTAGCGATAACATGAATCCCCTGCTGTTTAGCCAGCTGAGAGGTAAAAGAGCCTACTCCGCCGGTAGCGCCAATGATCAGCAGGGTTTGTCCGGCTTTTAATTCCAGTGTTTCCAGCAGTTGTAGAGCAGTCATTCCTGCAGTAGGTACTGCGGCAGCTTCTACCAATGAGATTTTCTCCGGGGCAAGAGCAATAGCCGCTTTTTCCGGCACAATGGCATACTCTGCAAAGGCGCCTTCACCTACGGGAGCATGTAAAAACTGACCATAAATATGATCCCCTGCCTTGAAACGGGTTACCCCTCCTCCTACAGCTTCCACTACACCTGCACCATCTACTCCCATGATCAGGGGAAACTGGTGGGGCATCTTTCCATCCAGAATGCCATCTATCAACTTCCAGTCAAAAGGGTTTATACCCGCAGCGGCTACACGTATTAACAGCATGCCATCTCTTGGAACAGGCTTGGGTAATTCCATTACCTCAGGTAAAGCGCCAAATTTTGATACAGCTACCGCTTTCATATTATCAGAAGTTTAAGATAAGAGTTAAAGCATAAAGGTACGGGTTATTAGCTTGTCAGAACATTTTGGATACGCCCAGGCGTTGAGCGCGGTAAATACCAGAATGTCCACTGAAATAATAGGCGGTAAAGCAGGCTACAGCAAAGTAAAGCACATGTTCCGTCCCAAACAACTCTACTCCCATCAGGGTACAGGCAATGGGGGTATTGGTGGCACCGGCAAAAACGGCAATGAATCCAAGACCGGCAAACAGGTCTACCGGTGCGCCAGATAAAATGGCCAGTGTATGTCCTAAAGTAGCCCCCATGAAAAACAAGGGAGTTACCTCCCCTCCTTTGAATCCCATTCCCAGGGTAATAATAGTGAGCAGCAATTTCCAGAGCCAGCTCCAGTTAGTAACGGTGCTGTTGGAACGAAAAGCATTTACAATACTGATTCCATCAGGATCTTTGCTGGTAACTCCTAATCCGGCATAGTCCATCGTGCCCAACAAATAACATCCTGCAATGATAAGCATCCCGCCCACTACAGGAATGAGCCAGGAAGGCCGGATGTATTGTTTGGAATAGTGCTGTACGGCATGCATGCCTTTGGAAAACAGGAAGCTGGTAAGCCCGAATGCGACGCCAGCTATGATTACTTTGATCAGCAGTAAGAAATCTATATGAATAAAGGAGAAGGTTGCAGCAGCCTCCTGAGCCGTGAAGTTAATGGTGTAATGGGTATGGTGAATGCCCCAGGAAGAGCAGACAATGTCTGCAAAAACAGCCGCAATGAGGCAAGGAATGAGCGCATCATAACGGATAACTCCAATGGCAAGTACTTCCAATGCAAAGATAGCACCGGTCAATGGTGTGCCAAATACGGCGCCAAATCCAGCAGCAATACCGGTCATTAATAAAATACGTATGTCCTTATCCGAAAGCCGTAACCATTTTCCTACCATTTGGGCCATGCTACCTCCTATTTGTACCGCAGTACCTTCCCGGCCGGCAGCTCCGCCAAATAAATGTGTAATCACAGTGGTCAGTAATACCAGAGGGGCCATGCGGGCAGGTACCCCTCCCCCTGGCTGGTGTATTTCTTCCATAATAAGGTTGTTACCTTTTACGGTATCACCTCCCCAGGTCTTATACAGCCAGAAGATAAAGGCACCAGCTGCTGGTAAGAGAAAGATCAGCCATTCATGTGCCCAGCGAAATGAGGTAGCCTCTTCCAGCAGCCATAGAAATAAGGCTACCAGCGATCCGGTTATTATCGCTACCGGTATAACCAGTAAAGTCCAGCGAAGTAAATGATAAGTAATAGCTAATTGCTCCGGCGTTTTTTTTAATCGTTGCATATTCCTACAAATAACAATTTAAAATGGGTGTATGATCCATTTACTATTTGTAGGCGCCATTAGCTCCGGAATGTGCGGAACGGTTGGGTCAGGAAGACACCATTTCCTGTATGACAGCAAAAATAATAAAAAAACCTGATCAATGATAGTTTGACCAGGTTTTTCCCTTTTAATGCTTGCAGTATATGCTTTACTAAATGTTATTTTTTTGTGTATTGATCCATCCACTCAATAGCTCTTTCCCATAACGTGTCTTTTATGATATGGTTTTGATCAAAGCCGTGGTTGGTATTATAGCCATAAGCTGCAGTAGTAATTCCTCCTGCCTTCAATACGTCAAACAGGCGCAGATCACTTTCCGTAATACATGGGTTGTCGTTAGTGGAATAATGGATCTGCACAGGAGGGCTGTATTTATTTGTCTTAAATACTTCTGCTGCACTGGCATTGGTATAAACAGACTCATGCCCCTCATATGGATATCCAAGGAGATAAGAGAATTTATCTGCCCAGACCGTGTAATTAAGACATTTGCGGGCAGTAAGGTCCATTACACCTGCAATAGGTACGAGCGCCTTAACACGAGGGTCCTTGGTTTTAAACGTATAAACAGCAATCAGGTGAGCACCTGCACTATGCCCGGCTAATATGTAAGTACCCGTTTTTATGTTGTATTCAGTAGCATGACTGTCAACATAATCCAGTACTGATTTAATGTCATCCAACTGTGCCGGAAATTTGTTACGCCCCTGCGGCAACAACAGGCTATCGGCTAAGCGGTAATTCATATTCACTACAGCATAACCGTTTTTCAGCAGTTGAGGAATCCGTTTCCGCAGCATAGACTGGGATTCAGCACGGGTATATTCACTGCTTTTATCATCGGAAGTCCAGCCCCCTCCATGTACATATACCATCACAGGTGTTTCTCTGGATCTTTCTGCAGGTAGAAAAATGTCGAATTGCTGTTTGGCATCCTGGCCATAAGCTACATTGCGAAACTCCGTTGTTTTAGGTACAGGCTTGGTTGTATCTGATGAACTGCCTTTGGAGCAAGAGAGCAGGCTAACAACCAGGAGGCACAAACAACCTCCCCAATAAATTATTCTCATGACATCATGCGGGTTAAAAATGAAACCACAAAATAAAAGAAAAGTTTTAGTATAAAAGATCACACAATAATGTTAGATTGGTATTCTCTGATTTGCTGTTAAGAAACTACAGAATCCCTTCAGAATCTAGGCTCATATTTGTATTCCTGCAGGCAAATAAAAGCTGCAATATGCGTATTATATGTGGATAAGGAAGGGTATTATCTGGGTGGCCGTATTATCGGGTATACATACCGTAGCGCTGAAAGCACAAAACAGGGCCTTATTGTTACCAGCTGCTGATTCAGGATATACCGGCATCATTCCTACATCAGCAGAAGATACATTGCCGGTTATACAGGGGCATTTGTGGCAGGCTGTACCCCGGTATAAACCATCCATGGCAGGTGTTGTGGTGCCGGGGGCTATGATGGCGTATGGATTCCTGGCCTTAGGGAATAATGCATTAAAAGATCTGAATGGTAGTACTAAGGGAGAGCTGCAGGAAGACCATCCCACATTTGCGAATCACATTGATAATTACTTGCAGTATGCACCTGCTGTGGCTGTTTATGGCTTAAATGCAGCAGGCATACATGGACAACATAACCTTCGTGACCGGAGTATGCTGTATGGCATGTCTATGCTTATGATGAGTGGTACTGTATTTGTAACCAAGAAGCTGACTCATGAAGAAAGGCCGGACCAGTCCAATTACTATTCCTTCCCTTCCGGGCATACAGCCAGCGCTTTTGCTGCTGCCGAATTCATGCGGCAGGAATATAAGGAGGTATCTCCCTGGTATGCTTATGCTGGTTATGCGATGGCTACCGCAACAGGCGCATTACGCTTGTACAATAATAAGCATTGGCTAAGTGATGTAATTGCTGGCGCTGGATTTGGTATCCTTAGTACTAAAGCGGCTTACTGGATGTATCCATGGGTAAAACAAAAACTTTTTAAAGACAAGCCTGCCACAACGCTGGTAGTCCCCTATTATAATCCTCAGTGGCGTAGTACAGGCCTTAGCTTAAGCATGCAGCTGCACCGCTGATGTCAGGTGTTAAGTTAGTGGTTAATCGCTTTTGGGCATCCCCTCTATATAAAGCTAATAGCTCTTAAAATCTCTGCAATTGTTTAATTTGCAGAAATGAATTCGCGTGATCGCATGTCGGTGAAAAGTAAAATAGCTCCTATAACCTTAAAGGAGCGGATGACTGCCCTTCGTAACTTACCAGCATTTTTTAAACTTGTATGGCATACGAGCCCATGGCTTACCGTGATTAACTCCCTGTTACGTATTGCCCGGTCTGCTTTGCCTCTAGCCATACTTTATGTGGGCAAGCTGATTATTGATCAGGTAGTATTATTAAGCACTGATAAAAGCCATACTTCGCACGAATATTTATGGGAGCTGGTAGCAATTGAGTTTGGCCTGGCCATCTTGTCGGATGTGTTAAGCCGGGGGATAACCTTGTTGGATACTTTGCTGGGAGACCTGTTTGCCAATGAAACTTCTGTAAAGATTATGCAGCATGCTGCTACATTAGACCTGGATCAGTTTGAAGATGCCATCTTTTATGATAAACTGGAAAGGGCGCGTCAGCAAACAGTAGGCCGTACCATACTTTTGTCGCAGGTATTAAGCCAGGTACAGGACCTGATTACCATGGGCTTTCTGGCAGCAGGATTGATGGTATTTAACCCCTGGCTGATATTATTGTTACTGGTAGCTGTGGTGCCTGCATTTTTGGGAGAAGCATATTTTAATGACAAGAGTTATGTGCTTACCAGGGGACAAACGTCTGAGCGGCGGGAACTGGACTATCTGCGTTACCTGGGAGCCAGTGATGAAACGGCTAAAGAGGTAAAGCTTTTCGACCTCTCAGGATTTTTTATAGAACGGTTTAAGAACTTATCAGATAAGTTTTATATCGATAACAGAAAGCTGGCAACCAGCAGATCGGTCTGGGGGAGTGTATTTGCCATGATAGGAAGTGCCGGTTATTATGCGGCCTATGTAGTGATTATTGGTAAAGCCATCACCGGGAGTTTGTCTATAGGTGACCTTACTTTTCTGGCAGGCTCCTTCCGTCAGATGAGAAGTTTGCTGGAAGGGGTGTTAACACGCTTTACCAGCGTGTCTCAGGGTGCTATTTACCTGCGCGACTTGTTTGAGTTCTTTGAGATAAAGCCCCGCATCACGCAGGCAGCCCATCCCCGCCCATTCCCCAATCCTATCAGGGAAGGCTTTGTTTTTGAAAATGTCGGGTTCCGGTATACGCATTCCAATCAATGGGCCAACCGCCATCTGAATTTTACCTTGCATGCTGGTGAAAAGCTGGCACTGGTTGGTGAAAATGGGGCTGGAAAAACCACATTGGTCAAATTACTGGCACGATTATATGATCCTACGGAAGGGAGGATATTGCTGGATGGATATGACCTGCGGGAATATGACCTGGCAGCCTTACGCATGAATACCGGCATTATTTTCCAGGATTATCTTCGCTTTCAGATGACGGTAGCTCAAAATATTGCGGTGGGCAATATTGTAGAAAAAGAAAACCGGGAGCTAATTATATCTTCAGCAGAGCAAAGTTTAGCAGATCCGCTGGCACAACGGTTGCCTGGCAAATATGATCAGATGTTAGGGCGGCGTTTTAGCCAGGGGGTAGAGCTATCTGGTGGTGAATGGCAGAAAATAGCATTGGCGAGGGCTTATATGCGTGAGGCACAGTTGCTGATCCTGGATGAGCCTACGGCAGCTTTGGATGCCCGTGCAGAATATGAAGTGTTCCAGCGTTTTGCAGATCTGACTAAGGGTAAATCAGCAGTACTGATTTCTCACCGTTTTTCTACGGTACGCATGGCCGACCGTATCCTTGTATTGGAAAAAGGAATGTTGCTGGAAATAGGTAGTCATGAAACCCTGCTGCAATTGAATGGCCGTTATGCCGAATTATTCCATTTGCAGGCAATGGGGTACCGCTAGTCTTTTTTATAGTCATGGGAAATGGGTTGAAAATGAATAAATAATAGCCTGCTGGCTACTGATATCCCATAAAAAGATTGCCATTACCGGTTTGGTATATAAAAAGAAACAGGTTTATCCGGAAGAATGGATAAAAAAAACGCAAAAAGTTTTCTTTTCGTGCCGGCCATGATTATCTTTAGCAGTTCCACCCGGCGTTTAAGTGAACAAAATAGCCGGAGCAAAACCCAATTATAACTGATAAAACTTATTATTTAAACTGGTTTGTATGAGTAATCGTAGGAAATTTTTGCGCCAGCTGGCCCTCGGCTCCGGTGCTTTATCTATTGGTATCCCTTCCTTTGCCAGCAATGATTCCCGTGATCGGGAACTGGAGCATGCACTGCAAACGGGTACAAAGTCACAGCGTTTCAATATGTCTGGATATGCAGCCCCAAAACTGGATAAAGTACGTATTGGCCACATCGGCTTAGGCCAGCGCGGTCCCGGTGCAGTATCCCGTATGAGCCATATTGAAGGCGTGGAAATTGTGGCGCTCTGCGATCTGTACCCCGACAGAGTAACTAAAGCGCAACAAATCCTGGAAAAAGCAGGTATGCCTAAAGCAAAAGAATATTCCGGTGAAAACGGCTGGAAAGATATGATTAGTAAGGAAGCCATTGACCTGATATACATCACCAGCCCCTGGGAACTGCACACCCCAATGGCTGTATATGCTATGGAACATGGTAAACACGCCGTTACGGAAATACCTGCTGCACTTACCCTGGACCAATGCTGGCAGCTGGTTGAAACCTCCGAGAAGACCCGTAAGCATTGTATGATGCTGGAAAATTGCTGCTATGATTTCTTTGAAATGCTGACACTGAACATGACCCGCCATGGTTTGTTTGGTGAGCTGGTGCATGCAGAAGGAGCTTATATCCATAATCTGCTGGACCTGAACTTCTCTAAAAACGGTTATGCAAACATGTGGCGCCTGAGAGAAAACTATAAAATGCATGGTAGCTTATACCCTATGCATGGTTTGGGACCTGTGGCACAATGCATGGACATTAACCGCGGGGATAAAATGGATTACTTGGTATCATTGTCCAGCAATGACTTCCAGATGCAGAAAATGGCTAATGAAAAAGCAGCTGCCGATCCTTTCTACAAAGAGTTTGCGAATAAAAACTATCGCGGTAATATGAACACCACCGTGATCAAGACCAATAAAGGTAAGAGCATTATGATTCAGCATGATGTGACCTCTACCCGCCCCTATTCCCGTATTCACCTGATCAGCGGTACAAAAGGCGTTGCACAGAAATGGCCGGAGCCTGAAAAGATTTCTTTTGGCCATGAGTGGATTAAGGAAGCTGAACTGAAAGAATTATACGAAAAATATACCCCGGAAATTATCAAACACGTAGGGGAAATAGCCAAGCAGATAGGTGGCCATGGTGGTATGGACTTTATGATGGACTGGCGGTTGATAGACTGCTTGCGTAATGGATTGCCACTGGATATGGATGTATATGATGCTGCTTCCTGGAGCAGTATTATTCCACTTAGTGGCAAGTCAATTGCCAAACGTTCCGGCAGCATGGATATTCCTGATTTTACCAGAGGCGCCTGGAAAAACAATAAACCTGTAAACCTTACCCTTGATGGTGGTGGCAATACAGGTGTGAAAAAAGCAGAAAAAGATGCCGCTAAAGGGCAGTTGAATGTATAAAGTGCGATAGTAGCATATACAGGACAGTGTGTAGTTTAAAGAGATTGCAATGAAAGTGATAAAATGTTTATTGGGCTTAGCTTTGGTATTATCTTGCGGGCAGCTATACGGGCAAGCAAAAAAGAATAATAAAAAGGTGAAACGGCCCAATATCATTTATGTGTATGCAGATGACATGGGATACGGCGAGCTGGGAAGTTATGGTCAGCAAAAGATCAAAACACCGCATCTTGACAAGATGGCAAAAGAAGGCATGCGGTTTACACAGCATTATACCAGCACACCGGTATGTGCCCCAGCCCGCTGTATGCTCATGACGGGTAAGCATGGCGGACACGCTTATATCCGGGGCAACTATGAACTGGGTGGTTTTGAAGACAATATGGAAGGAGGACAAATGCCTTTGCCGGAAGGTACCTTTACCATTGCAACGCTATTAAAGAAAGCGGGTTATACTACAGGCCTCTGTGGCAAATGGGGACTGGGAATGAATGGTACCACTGGTTCGCCCTTAAGACAAGGATTTGACTACTATTATGGTTACCTGGATCAAAAGCAGTCGCACAACTTCTACCCTTCTCATTTATGGGAAAATGAAAGGTGGGATACACTGGATAATCCACCTATCAGCGTTCATCGTCCACTAGACCCTGCTACTACAAAGGACGAGGATTTTGCATATTATAAGGGGAATGTTTATGCGCCGGAAAAGATGACGGAAAAAGCCCTGGGCTTTATTGATAAGCATAAAGATCAACCCTTTTTCCTCTATCTGCCATATACAATCCCGCATGTTTCCTTACAGGCACCGGATGCCTATATTCAGCAGTATGTAGGAACGTTTGAAGAACAACCTTATTACGGTGACAAAGGATATGCCCCTGCTAAATACCCTTATTCCACTTATGCTGCGATGATCACTTATCTGGACGACCAGGTAGGTATTATCATGGATAAAATCAAAGCATTGGGATTGGATGATGACACCATCATTATGTTTTCTAGCGATAATGGCGCTACTTTTAATGGTGGGGTAAATTATGCTTTTTTTAATAGTGTAGGCGGTTTACGTGGGCTAAAAATGGATGTATTTGAAGGTGGGATCAGGGAACCTTTTATTGCCAGATGGCCAGACAAAATACCTGCTGGTACAACCAGTGACCTTATCTCCGCCCAATATGACCTGATGGCTACCCTGGCAGAATTAACAGGCCAACACGCAGATAATACGGATGGTATTTCTTTTTTACCTGAATTGCTTGGGAAAAGGGCGCAGCAACAAAAACATGATTACCTGTATTTTGAGTATCCGGAAAAAGGAGGACAACTGGCTATTCGTATGGGTGATTGGAAAGCAGTGAAACTGAATCTCCGTAAGCAGCCGGATAATAAGTGGATGGTGTTTAACCTGATCACTGATCCTGCAGAAACAGTGGATGTGGCTGACCAGCATCCTGAACTGATCCGCCGGTTTGATGCTATTGTGAAAAAGGAACATCAGCCGGCACACATCAGAGAATGGGAGTTTCTTTCTCCAAAATTCGATGTGAAACAAATAAACCTCTAGGAACGTACGAAAAGTAGCAGCTGCTCGAGCGAATATTGTTTTGTTCTTCCGTCTAAAAAAAACATACCAGGCAAAGCTCATCCAGCCTTGTCATGGCATTTGCCAGGCGGAGGTCCTGCGTAGGCAGGCAAGCAAATGCCTGATACTCATCCAGCACTTCTCCCAATGCTGCAATTTTTAGTTCATGTACCTCCAGTTGCTGATTCAGGAAATCTAGGATCCCTTTCCCTGCATCTTCTGTATTATTGAAGATCATTTCATAAGCTTCCGGTGCGGGTGCTTGCAGGGAAATGCCCGCAGTTTGCAATGGCGCCAGGGCATTCAGATCATCCAGTGCAGTGTCCAGCAACTCGTTCCATTCACATACTATCAGATTATTAGCGCCTTGAAGGGCTGTTTCCAACTCCTTCCAGATATGAGGTACTATGGGTTTAACCACCTTAGGTAAACGGGCAATGTATTGCTCTGCAGCCGTTTCTTCAAAAATGTCATAAAAAAGCTGCTCCAGCAGATCTCTGGCATTGGTCAACTGCTGTAACTTTTCCCGGTTTCGGAGTGCATATACCATTTCCTGCCAGCGTATATCCAGTTCTTCCCAATCCTCCTGCTCCATTTCATCTGTGATAAGGACCGCATCGTCCTGGAGTTTATAGTTGTCCAGCCTTGTTTTTTTGATAATCAGCTGATTTTGATGAAATGCCAGTTCATAAGAAGCAAAGTTGAGGAATGCAGTACTGATCAGTACCTTATCAGTAAAAACTTCATGGGCAACGCTTTCTTTACTATCAAAATGCGAGTATCCGCCTGGTAGACCATATGCCCGTGTTAGCCAATCAAAGGTATCTTTAGTTATACTGGTGTGTGGTGAATGCATAGTGAGGTGGATATGCAACAAAAGTAAGACAGATTGTCCAAAAATTAGAAGGGATATCGTAGGCTGGTACAATTAGCACATCTCATGGTATTTTAAAGAACTCTTTTTAGTGTGGTATCACTTTTGATAGATTTGTATGGTTGAAAGTCAATGGCATTAGAAAGGAAGAATAAATGAATACGGTCAGCTTAAATTAATGCATGATGGAAAAACGTAAACTTGGAAGATCTGAATTATCGGTAGCGCCACTGGCTTTTGGCGGTAATGTTTTTGGGTGGACAGCAGACCAGGCTACTTCATTCCGGTTACTGGATGGTTTTGTAGATGCAGGCTTCAACCTTATAGATACCGCTGATGTTTATTCCCGGTGGGTACCGGGGCATACAGGAGGAGAATCAGAGACGATCATTGGAAAGTGGTTAAAACAACGGGGCAACCGGGATCAGGTGGTGATTGCTACAAAGGTAGGTGCCGATATGGGGCAAGGAGGATTTAAGCTAACCCAATCCTATATATTAAAAGCGGTAGAGGATTCCCTGCAACGTTTACAAACTGATTATATTGATCTCTATCAGACGCACTATGATGATATGAATACGCCAGTGGAAGAAACACTGGATACTTATGGACAGCTGATAAAGGAAGGGAAGGTCAGGGTAATCGGTACTTCTAATATGAGCCCGGAAAGATTATTGTTATCACTGGATGCAAGTGAAAGGAACAGATACCCCCGGTACGAAACATTACAGCCGTTATATAACCTGTACGACCGCGAAGAGTTTGAAAAAAGCTATGCCCCTATCTGTGAGAAGCAAGGATTGAGTGTTATTAATTATTATGCATTAGCCAGTGGTTTTCTTACAGGCAAATACCGTTCGCAGGAGGATGTGAGTAAGAGTGCCAGGGGGCAAAAAGCGCTGACTTATCTAAATGATCGTGGATTACGTATACTTGGCGCCTTGGATCAGGTAGCAACGCAGTATAATACAACTGCTGCCAGCGTGGCAATTGCCTGGCTAATCCATCGTCCGGGTATTGCGGCGCCTATTGCAAGTGCTACCAGTACAGAGCAACTGGCAGACCTGACAAAAGCAGTAGTATTGCAGCTGGATGATGCTGCTATGGAAATATTAAATACCGCCAGTGAGTGGGCGCATCAATAAGATATTTGCTTATGAGAAATGTAAAAGAGCCGGCCTTTTCAGGCTGGCTCTTTTGTTTTATACCCGAATAATATATCAGAACCGCCATTTAATACCGGCATTCACCCCCAGTCCGCCAATATTGATATAGGATTTAAGATCATTGGCGGGAGCATTATTATCTTTATACATTGTTTGTGAGCCTTGTGTTCCGGTGGGTGTGTTGGAATTTTGATCAAGGGTAGTTACATATTTTGTTTTCTTTTCAGCAACACTCAGATCATCGAGACCGCGGGAAGTGGTTGCGATGACTTGCCCGGTAGTTGGATTCACCACATTCGTCTTTTCATCATAAGCGGTTACTTCTTTATCTTTTCCTTTTACCGGAACGTTACGGTATTCTGCTTCTACAAAAATACCCAGTTTGGGTGCAACCGGGAACACTACTCCCAGGGCCCCCTGAAATCCGATGGTAGGATTGGGATGGATCTTTTCTTTACGATGAATAGTTGTTTGCGCAATACTGCCGGATGGGCCGGGGCTGTTACGGGTGGCATCCGTTTCAATGTTCAGGTTACCCCATAACGGAACAACTACCCCGAAACGTACATAAGGGTTTACTTTTTCCAACCCAGGGCTCAGTACCAGGCTGGGTGCGAAATCGATGCTATTCACATATCCATGCGATTCCACACTGGCAGCTACCTGGCTGGTACCTTTTACAGTGGTGATATTTTTGGTCATCAGGTTCTTCTGGCTATGGAAGTAGTTAAATGTTCCCTCAAGTGCCATATACTTATTGATATTCCAGCCAAAGGTCAATCCTCCCCGCCCTCCGGCACCATAGGAACCGGTCAGCACTTTTTGGGAAATGATAGTGGTAGCACCTGTAACAGGATCTGCCTGTTGACGTATATCTCTGGGGGGAAACTGCCCCACATCGGGGAACTGTCCCTGCGACACACTGAAGAAATAGCCTCCGGCTGCCTTTAAATAGAATTTTGATGGTGCCGGATCGTTAACAGACTGGGCATTGGCTGTACAGGCCAGTGCAAAGATGGCTGTAGAAAGCATGGTGAGGCTTTTCATATAGAATTGTTTTGGTGATAGTATTCGGTTGTTCCGTCTATAGGAAGTTAACGAATTGTTACCAAAACATCAAAAGTGATGCCTGCTTTATGTACGTAGCCTGGTGGGCGTTATATACAGGATGTAAGTTTGTGCTGTTAGACGGGAAACATTAAAAGGCTTCAGCTAAAGAAAGATAAAACCCTGATTGTCTTTTCTCACCGGGTCTCTTTTCCCCCCAGCCATAGTCGATCCGTATTGTTAAGCGAGAGGCCTCATCATAGAAATAGCGGATCCCAAGACCATAATTAGGTTTCAAACGGGTTAGATCCAGGTTGCGATTGGAAAATACAGTGCCGGTACCTGCAAAAGCTGCCAGCGCAAACTTCGGACTGGTATCCACAAACCAGATCTTCACCCTTATTTTAGGATCAACGAGATAACGGTATTCAGTTTGTAAAGCCAGATAATTCTGTTCCCGGTAGCGCCCGGTATAGTAGCCCCGCATAATCATATCATTCCCCATTTCAGGCAGGAGATAAAAGGGTTTATTTTTACCCTGTATGCTGTTTAAGTAACCGTTGAAGCCCAGGGTACTTTTCTCAGAAAGTGTAAAGAACTGTTTTCCCTGTGCTTCCACCTTCCAGAGTGGCGTAGTGCTTATAAATGCAGGTGCATGCGCTACATTGAGTTTTAGCCAGGTGCCTCTGGTAGTATAGTTCTGATTATCACGGTTGTCAAAAATACCGGTCACCCCTATGAAAGTAACATGCCCCCCTGCTTTATCTGTTAGTGATATTCCTGGATAGATGCCTTTGTTTTCTTTAGCACTAAATTCATTATATTGGTACATAATAGAGGCTCCGGCATAAAAATGGCCACTAATGCGCTTCTCCCCTTCCAATTGCATTTTAAACCGGGTATTGCCCACCAGCGTACGGTCATCATAGTGGGTACTATCTCCTATCCCATAAAAATATACCGGATAATTGTGATATCTCAGTTCTCCCCTGTAATGCCAGGTATTGTCTTTAGTCCAGATATCAGCTTTAAGATCAATTTTATATTGATTTTTGGTAGTGATGCTGGGAATGAGGTTGATGGTAGAGTTGCGGGTGATCAGGTCCGGAGCCTTTTTATTGGTATAGAAAGAATAAAGCATAGCGGCTCCAACTTCCAATCCTTTTTCCGGAGAATAGCCCAGCACAGGCAGGGGTAAAAAACTGCTTTTACGGGGTAATATGGTATCCTGTGCGTGTACACTAAGGACGGTTATAAGTAAAACAAGCGTAAGGCGAATGGTTCTTAACATGTTGCTGATGTCCAAATTTCTGATATACTGAGCTGCAAATGTATATGTTTTGAAATTGATACATCCAGGCGGGTGTTTTACCTGTCACTGTGTCCTAAACTCTTTTCCGGATTCACCCGGTCGCGCACAGTTTGTTTAAGTGTTTTTATTTCAGGAAAATGTCCGGCATCCTTGCGATTGAAGATAATCTCATCGTTCAGGTAAATCAGGTAAGCGCCACCCGTTTCACTTGGCTTAAGCGTCACTCCGCTGATATCTTCTGTAAAAGTGGTAAGCAGCTCCTGGGCCATGTATGCCGCACGGAGCAGCCAACCACATTTGGGACAATATTCTATAGTGATGCCTGGTTTCATTTGATGATGTTTTTAATATGATGGTATGCGTTTGTGCCTGACGATAATAGTGCTGGCACCTCCGGGAGATATTAA
The DNA here is from genome assembly GCF_040567655.1 of Chitinophaga sp. H8. Classification (NCBI taxonomy): domain Bacteria; kingdom Pseudomonadati; phylum Bacteroidota; class Chitinophagia; order Chitinophagales; family Chitinophagaceae; genus Chitinophaga; species Chitinophaga defluvii. Next base: position 2,034,201 of record NZ_JBEXAC010000001.1, read on the forward strand.
TGTCCCACTGTTGTAGCAGCACTGGTATCTACCGTTTTAGGTGTTTTAGATGGCTCTTTAAATGCTTTTAAGGATGGTAGTGCACAAAACAAACCGGCCAGTGTAAGCACAGCAGCGGCTGCAAAGGGTGCGCCGGGAAAATGCAGAGGGGCATCGGCTGCAGTAAACCAGGAAAACAGGTTGGTCATCATGAGCGGTCCAATGATAGCAGTCGCACTGATAAGGCTGTTTAAAGCACCTTGTAGTTCTCCCTGCTCGTTAGCCGGTACCTGAGAAGAAATAAGCCCTTGTAATGCCGGGCCTCCTATACCTCCAAGACAATAGGGAACCAAAAAGATAAACATCATCCAGCCTTTGGTAGCAAAAGCGAACAACGAAAAACCTAGTGTATACATCAGCATACCCGTAATAATGGCATTACGCTGCCCCAGTTTGGGGATGGCAATCCTGATAAGGCCGCCTTGTACCAGGGCCACCATCAGCCCTACAAATCCCAGGGAGTAACCTACCATTTTTTCATCCCAGTTGAATTGCAGCATAGTGAAAAAGGTCCAGGTGGATTGCACGGAGTGGGCAGCAATATATAGTAATACCAGCGTAATGATCATGCCCATTACTACCGGATACCGGCCCAGGTGCATCAATGATCCCACCGGATTAGCCCGTTTCCAGTCAAAAGGCCGGCGGTTTTCCGGCAGTAAAGACTCCGGTAATACAAAATAGCCGTAAAGAAAGTTAATCAGGGTTAATCCGGCTGCCGCCAGAAAAGGTGCCTGGTGCCCCCATTGGCTGAAGATGCCACCCAATACCGGGCCTATGATAAACCCAAGTCCAAAGGCAGCCCCTACCAGACCAAAATTCTGTGCCCGTTTTTCTGGTGTACTAATATCTGCAATATAAGCAGTAGCTGTGGTAATGCTGGCTCCTGTAATACCTGCTATAATACGGCCTACAAACAACCACGCAATGCTGGGAGCAAAAGCCACCAACAGGTAATCGAGGCAAAACCCCATCAGGGCAAAGAGCAATACAGGTCTTCTGCCATATTTATCACTCAGTCCACCTATGATAGGTGAAAATATCAATTGCATAATAGCATACGAAGCCGCTAGCCAGCCTCCGTACCTGGAAGCAGCACTCAAGCCTTCACCGGTAAGATGTTCGATCAGCTTGGGGATAACAGGGATAATAATACCAAATCCTATAACATCGATGAGTATGGTGACGAAGATAAAGCCCAACGCAGCACTTCTTTTTACAGTCATTCCAGCAAATTTTGGCGAAAGATAGTGAAGAATGCAAAATATTGAATTACTATTATTTGTCCTCTGTTCATCATTTGACAAACGCAATAGCTCATATGATGAATAAACACCCCCAAAAACTGACAAGAAATGGTTTTTGGCCCGCTTTTTTTTGAAACCTCCGGCATTATACCTAATTTTATTCCACAGTAAGGTAATTACCGCTGATACCCCTACTGCTCTGCCAACAACAACGTTTTATACTATGCCACCCTTATCCGTGAAAACGTATCTATGTTTTTTATTGCTTTTATCATTCACTGCAGCTATGGCACAGCCACCGGCGCATGATAGTCTGCAGAAGGTATTGGATAAGCATGTAGGCAGGGATACCAGCCGGATTAAACTGCTGAATCAGCTGGCCAGAGCATATTTTACCCAAAATCCCGTATTGACCGAACAATTAAGCCAGGAGGCCATGGCGCTAAGTGACAGCCTGGCGTTTGCAACCGGGAAAATATGGGCCATCCGTAACCTGTCCCTGGTAGAAAACAGCAAGGGTAACCTGGACCGACAGATGCAATTATCCTTTGATGCGCTAATGCTTGCAGATAGCCTGAAGGATCTGCGGGCCCTGGGAATCATTAATAATGATATAGGTAATGTGTTTATTGAACAGGAAAATCCACGCCAGGCACTGAGATATCTGAAAAAGGCGCTGCACATAAAACGGCGGTTGAAGGAATCTGCCGAAATTGCCCGTACCCTGAATAACATGGGCAGTTCTTATATGAGGCTGGACATGCCGGATTCTGCACTCTATTTTCTCAAACAATCGGAACAAATAAAACAAACTTTAAATGACAGACGCGGGCTGGCTGTGACCTATGAAAATATGGGACTCATCTATTTTACCTGGCAGCAATATGATGAAGCATTAAGATTTCAACAACAGGCAGCTGATTATTACCGGGAAGCCGAAAATCTACATGGGCTTACGAAGGCCTATCTGAATATGGGACAGGCACAAACTATGTTAAAGGACTTTAAAAATGCGGAGAAAAGCCTTGCAGCCGCTGCTACTTTAAATACCAGCCTGAAGAATGCTAAAAATGAAATGATCTATTATAAGAACAGATCGCAACTGGATTCAGCCAGGAATAACTTTACAGCCGCACTAGCAAATTATAAAGAGTTTGCTGCATTGAATGAAGCCTTTTTTAATGTGCAGAAAACAAAACTGATCGCCAATACGCAGCAAAAGTACGAATCAGAAAAGAAGGAAAGAGAGAATGAGATGCTGAAAAAAGAGCAATTGCTGCATCTGGCTACGATACGGCAACAATGGATGCTTGTACTGGCAGGGGCTTTGCTGCTGGCCAGCCTGTTTGTTGTTACTATTGTAATATATCGCTTATACCGGCGCCAACAGGAGCTGTTCCGTCAGTTGAACAGTAAAAGTGAGGAAGTGTCGTTACAAAATCACATAATACTGGAACAGAATGCAGCACTGGGGAATCTCAATGAAGTAAAGGATAAAATATTCTCAGTGATCTCCCATGATCTGCGTTCTCCCCTGGCCATATTGGAAGGCCTTCTCTTCCTGCTCCGGGATGATAAGATATCTGCTGCCCAGTTCAGATATTATACGGATGAGTTATGGCGGGATATGAAGAATACGGCTTACATGATGGATAATCTGCTGCATTGGGCCAGCAATCAAATGAAAGGGATCGGTGTAAAAGCAGATGATTTTGACATCACAACTTTAATCAGCCAGGAATTTGAATTGCTTAAAACACTGGCACGTCAAAAAGAGGTACAGTTAATTCATCACCTTAATAATCAGGTAATGGTGTATGCTGACCCGGATATGATTAAACTGGTGCTGAGAAACCTGATCAATAACGCGATTAAGTTTACACCACCGGGTGGCATAATTACAGTATCAGGCAAATGCGATACTCAGGTAATAGAACTGAGCATACAGGATAATGGTGTAGGGATAGCACCAGAAAATCAGAGTAGGATATTTTCCAATATTTATTATTCTACCGTGGGCACACAAAATGAAAAGGGATGTGGTTTGGGCTTACATCTTTCCAAGGATTTTGTAGAACGCAATCATGGTAAAATATGGTTTATCAGCAAACCGGCAAAGGGAACCAGTTTTTATTTCACTATTCCTTTATCAGATGAAGTAGATGCCGCTCCCCGCCCCTACACAATGATTATACAGGAACAGATACCTGTGAATATGTCTCCCGCAGAATAATATACATATAGTTATAAAGCAGTGCCACGCATCCCCATCAGTCTGCGGTGATAGTTGATTTGTCCCAGATGGTAATTCAGATGAGTAGTAAGATGGATCAATACATGACCTGTAGTAAGGATACTATCAGAAAATTTTAGCGGATATTCCTTATCCAGCTCTTCTTGTGAAAGCTGTTTCAGCACAATATTGATCATGCTTTGTGTTTGCTGTACACCTGCAATTAACTCCTCTCTGGGAACATCCCTGGCACTGAATTCCAGTTCACGGTTGCGTACATAACCAGTATTACCCAGTGTGGCGCCAATGAAATGATTCAGATTGCCGTTGAGATGAAGGCATAATGTGCCGGCTGCATTGCTGATTCCAGGTGGTATCAACCATATAGCGGCGGCAGTTGGATAGGCAGCTATTTCCTGTTCAAGCCGGGGCAAATCCCGGTTAAAAAGCTCCAGTAAAATATGATTAAGCATACAGCTAAATTAAGGCATAAAAATGAAAAAGGATGCCATACCTGCGTATAGCATCCTTCAGTCCCTGATTTTGCAAATGTTATTTAGCAGAGATCACTTCCTTTAATTCATAGGTATACATGCTTACGTCCTGTGGTGGATGCTGGCGTGGTTTACGAAGTACTTTCAGCTGGTATATTTTACCAGGCTTATAATCAAAACCAGTTATTTCCGAAGAAAAGTTTTCCCATTCACTTTCCTTGGTAGGGGCTGTTTTACCGTAAGCTATCAGATAACATTCCTGGGGCGCTCCGGCTCCTGTATTACAGGTGCCTTTTTTCTTATTTACCCACATGGTCAGCTCTTTTTCTTTCGGAGCAGGCTTTTCTGCCTTGGTCAGTTTTAACCCTGCGGTCCCCATATCTGTACCCTCATATACCAGGGTAGTGCCTTCCTTTTTGAAAACAAGGGTATCTTTTTTGGATATCCCGCTTCCTACAGTTACCAATGACAACAGGATGCGGTCCTCCGGTTGTTGCACCCATGATCCCATTTGTACGATTTCCGGAGAGAAGTTATTGTAATCTGTTACCATTTCGGCATCTCCGTTGGCTTTTACAGAAAGCTCAATGGTGCGTCCGGGACTGGAAGCAGCCGGTAATGCTGCTGCATAGTAACTATCTTCATTTTCTACCGGGGGGCTTGTAGATGCAATACTGTCCTGTTGTGTTTCGGTGGTGGGTTTCTGCCCGCCCTGGCAGGCACTTAATACAACTAGTGATATTCCTGCGGCATATAAAAAAGTGTGTGTCATGGTGTATTGATTATTTGCTACAAGTGAACTAACATAAATAATACCAAATTTGTTCATTCTGGTGAACAAGAGTTTTTTCCCTATTTTTATTGGGTATGCTTATCCAACGAAAACATATAATTTAAATAACTTGCAGCGTATGGATAATAACAACAGGAGGTCCTTAACCCCCTTTCAGCGAAAGTGGCATGATATCATCTTTGAAGCAAATACACCGGCCGGAAAGTTATTTGATGTCATTCTACTGGTATTAATCCTGTTAAGTGTAATCGTGATCATGATGGAAAGTGTGGCTAGCCTGGGCACCCGTTTCGGGATATGGTTCAGGGTGTTGGAATGGCTATTTACGATCGTTTTTACACTGGAGTTTATTTTCCGGATATACTGTAGCTACCGGCCACGGGCATATATTTTTAGCTTTTATGGATTGATTGACCTGCTTTGTATCCTGCCAATGTACCTGGAATTCATTTTTGGTGGTGCACACTTTTTGCTGATCATCCGGGTGCTTCGCTTGTTAAGGGTATTGCGTATTTTTAAACTGGTACAGTTCATTAATGAAAGCCAGCAACTGGTGCTGGCAATGAAGAATAGCCGGCGTAAGATTGGGGTGTTCTTCTTTTTTATTATCCTCCTGACCATTGTTTTAGGCTCCCTGATGTATGTGATTGAGTCAGCACACAATTCTGGTTTTACCAGTATTCCCATCAGCGTATATTGGGCCGTTGTAACATTAACAACAGTAGGTTATGGGGATATCGCGCCTGTTACTCCCCTGGGACAGGCATTTTCAGCTATGATCATGATCATGGGATATGCCATTATTGCAGTACCTACCGGTATTGTTACCGTAGAAATGAACCGCATCCGCAGTAAGAACGAAGTAAGCATGCAGGTATGCCCGAATTGTATGAGGGAAGGACATGATATTGATGCAGTATACTGTAAATATTGTGGGAGTAAGATGGAAAAATGAGCTATTAGCCATTAGCTTTAGTTAATGACCCTGCAACCACACATACCACAAAGCACAAAAACTCGTGGCTCATAGCTAGTAGCTCACGGCACTTAAAACATACACATGCTACCTTCTATTCTGGACAACGACTTCTATAAATTTACCATGCAGCATTGCGTGATAAAACTATTTCCAAAGGCGCGTGCCCGTTATAAATTTATTAATCGCGGAAAACATGTATTCCCACCAGGCTTTGGAACTGCATTGCGGGAAGCTGTGAACGAATTGAAGGGGTTGCAACTGACCCGGGAAGAAAAGGAGTACCTGGCAGTTACCTGCTCTTACCTGGATCCTACCTACCTCGATTTTTTACAGGGATACCGGTATGATCCTGCGGAGGTACATATTGCGCAGCAGGAAGGTGAATTGGAAGTATATGTAGAAGGATACTGGTACCGTACTATTCTGTGGGAAGTGCCATTGATGTCACTGATCTGTGAGTTGTATTATCAGTTAAACCAACTGGAAAGAGTGCCGGATGAAGAAGTGGTCCGTATTAATAAAGAGAAGATCGAAAAATATAAGGCGTTACAGATCACCATTGCCGATTTTGGTACGCGCCGGAGGCATTCCTATGCAGTGCACCGGTTGGTAGTACAAACCTTAAAGGAGTTTGGCAAAGGTTGTTTTATAGGTACGAGCAATGTACATCTGGCGATGCGTAATGGTATAAAGCCCATTGGTACACATGCACATGAATGGTTTATGTACCATGGCGCCAAATATGGTTTTAAGATGGCTAATATGCTTGGGCTGGAACATTGGGTACAGGTTTATCGCGGAGATCTGGGAATAGCGCTGTCTGATACCTATACTTCGGAGGTGTTTTTTGAGCAGTTTGATAAAAAGTTTACCAAGTTGTTTGATGGGGTGAGGCATGACAGCGGTGATCCTTTATTATTTGCGGAACGTACCATGCAACATTATCAAAAGATGGGCATTGACCCGCTTAGCAAAACCATCATTTTTTCTGATGGGTTGGATTATGAAAAGGTAGCCCGTATAGCAACGTTTTGTAGTGGCAGGATTGGTATTTCTTTTGGCGTGGGGACGAACTTTACGAACGATGTGGGGCTGCAACCATTAAATATTGTTGTGAAAATGTATGAAGCTTATCCTGAAGATGCTACAGACTGGACGCCAGTGGTAAAACTGTCAGATGTTAGTGGCAAATATACCGGAGATGAGCAGATGATAGCACTGGCTAAAGCGATGTTAGGTATCGTCTGAAAAGTAGCAACGGCTATGGCTGCCACAATAACCTTTACCTTAAAGGGAAATTGCAGCAGCCATGGCGCCAGCTATAGAAAATCAAAGATTGGTAGTATTGAAAGTATCCCCCTGACTGAGATCACCAGTATCAAAGCCTTTTTTAAACCAACGCATCCTTTGTGCAGAGGTCCCATGGGTAAATGCATCAGGCACTACATGCCCCTGCCCTGCCTGTTGTAATTTGTCATCGCCTACCGCATTGGCAGCATTTAATGCTTCTTCAATATCTCCGGGATCCAGTTGCACGAAATTCATCTTCTGCGCATAATAAGCCCATATACCTGCAAAAAAATCAGCCTGCAATTCCAGTTTTACAGACAGTTTGTTATATTCTTTCTCACTCACCCGCTGGCGCATGGCCTGTACCTTATCACTGATACCCAACAGGTTCTGTACATGATGCCCTACCTCATGCGCAATGACGTAGGCCTGTGCAAAATCGCCGGATACATTAAACCGCTGCTGCATCTCATTAAAAAAAGATAAATCGAGGTATACCTTCTGGTCGGCAGGGCAATAGAACGGTCCCATAGCAGATTGGGCAAAGCCGCAACCAGACTGGCTGGCCTCTGTAAAGATGACCATTTTGGGATCTGTATAGGTTTTGTTCATGTCTGAAAACAACTTTTTCCATACATCTTCTGTGTTAGCCATCATCGTGGCCGCAAACTTCGACATTTCATCACTGCGTTCAGTTACCTTTTCCGACTGCTCAGTCCCCCCGGTCCCCCCGGTCCCCTGCTGCACCTGCTGCATAATTTGCTGGGGATCCTGTTTTAGTAAAAGGGCCAGGACAATGATAATGATACCTCCAATACCACCACCAATACCCAGGTTGCGCATACCGCCCCCACCCCCCCGGCGGTCTTCTACATTGTCGCTCATTCTTGTGTTTAGCCAACGCATAAGAAAGTAATTTAATCCTAAAGTACATTTTTTGCCGGAATATGCCTGCGCTGTAACTATTTTAATTTATATACGTTATAAAACAACCAGAATATCTAAATATTTAAATATCCCTTGTATGAAAACATGGATGCCTTTATTACTGTTACTGACTGTTTTAGCATGCCGGAAATCTAAGACACCCCCTGAGGAACCATTACCCAGATCCATCAGCGGTGTTTGGATAGAAAGCTCCCAAAGGCTGGATACCATTTTCTTTTCTCCGCCTTGCGACTTTTGCGCCAGCTTACCCTATTTTAATCTGGGTAGTGATATTAAGCCTGCCCCCGGGCGCTTTTATGTAAGCTTTGCCTATCAGTTAAGAAAGGATTCTATTTATATGTTTAAGCAGCAGGATAACGCGATGCCCATTATAGAAAAAGGATACAAGATTATTGAAAGAAGCAGTAAAAAGATAGTACTCAGTAATTTTCTCCCTTCACGGAGCAGCTTGTCTGAAGTGATTACATTGGTACCGCTGCCATAAGAGGTGCCAAAATACCTTATGCCATGGAGCAGCGTTTGCAATTGGTGCGTTTTGTTTTGTAAATTTGATTATGAACACCGCTGCAATTGCTCACATCCATATAAAAAAGGTCAATGCTGCTGTTGTAACAGATGCGGAAGATTTCCTGGCGGCTGAAGAGCCCCTGGAAATAAAGCTGATCCATGGCCCTTCTCACAACCGCCAGCAGCAAAGCCTTACCGTAACGATGCGTACACCAGGGCATGATGAAGAGCTGGCCACCGGCTTTTTATTTACCGAAGGCATTATCAGGTCTGTAGCAGATATTACCAATATCCGGCAAATAAGTGGAACGCTTCCCGGAAGTAATGTTATCCAGGTTACGTTAAGAGAGCAGGTAACCCCGGAGCTGAAAACCACCCAAAGGAATTTCCTGGCTACATCCAGTTGTGGCATGTGTGGAAAGGCGGGTATTGACGCCATTCTTACCGGAGTAAAAAAACAGGAAGTATCATCTCCTTTTCTCTTTCCTGCCGCTCTCCTGCATCGTATTCCAGGTACGCTGCAAGCAGCACAACAAATATTTGAAAATACCGGTGGTTTGCATGCTGCTGCCTTGTTTAATACTGATGGAACACTATTGCTGATGCGGGAAGATATAGGCCGGCATAACGCGGTGGATAAAATCATTGGCGCCTCTCTGGATACAGCGGCAACAGTATTATCTAGATGTTTGTTATTATTAAGTGGACGTGCCGGATTCGAACTCATCCAAAAAGCGGCTATGGCAGGCATCCCCATCATTGCTGCCGTAGGAGCTCCGTCCAGCATGGCCGTAAAAATGGCACAGGAATGGGATATCACGCTTATTGGTTTTCTGCGGGAACAACGTTTTAATATCTATAGCGGCGCAGAAAGAATTACTTTTTGATCATCATAAAACAAGCGGAATGATGAAGGAGCAACAAGCACTTATCCCCGGTGCGCAAAATCCGGAGAGGTTTACCGGATTAAAGCTGGGGAAACCTAAAACCGTAGCGGCAGGTATTCCTGCTGTATGGTCCAGTGCCAGACATATCCTCGAAGAAATGAACCTACTGCGCGGATTAAAAGCATTGGCGAAATTGAATCAGAAGGATGGGTTTGACTGCCCGGGGTGCGCGTGGCCGGATCCGGATGATGACCGCTCAGCTATTGCAGAATATTGTGAAAATGGGGCCAAGGCGGTTGCCGAAGAGGCTACCACGAAAAAACTGGCACCGGATTTTTTTGCGCAACATAGTGTAGCTGAACTGGGATTGCTCACCGATTATGAAATCGGTAAGAAAGGCAGGATTGCGCAACCCATGTATCTGCCAGAAGGAGGTACGCATTATCAACCGGTTTCCTGGGAACAGGCTTTCGATAAAATAGGCCACCACCTGAACAAACTGGCTACTCCCAATGAGGCCGTTTTTTATACTTCCGGCCGGACCAGCAACGAGGCGGCATTCTTATATCAGTTGTTTGTACGAGAATATGGCACCAATAACCTGCCCGACTGTTCAAACATGTGTCATGAATCCAGCGGGGTGGCTTTGGGTGAATCATTGGGTATCGGCAAAGGATCTGTGACCCTGGAAGATCTGTATGAGGCTGAAGTGATCATTATCCTGGGACAAAATCCCGGCACCAATCACCCACGTATGCTTTCCGCATTGCAAAAGGCTAAAAAGAACGGAGCATTTATTATTGCAGTAAATCCATTGCCGGAAACAGGCTTGCTGAATTTTCTCAACCCACAAACTATTGACGGGGTCCTGAATATCAAAACGCATCTTTCAGATATTTTCCTGCAGGTGAAAATAAATGGGGATATGGCACTCATGAAAGCTCTGGCCATCCTGCTGCTGCAGGAGGAAGAACAGCATCCGGGTACTGTGTTTGACCAGGACTTTATTACTGCGCATACATTGGATTATGATGCCTACGTTACACACCTGAAGCAATGCAACCTTGAACAGTTGATTGCTGACAGTGGTATCCCGGCAGAACAGATCTATCAAACCGCAACAGTATTACAGCAAAAAAAGAAAATAATTGCCTGTTGGGCAATGGGACTGACCCAGCATAAAAATGCAGTGGATACCATTAAGGAGGTCGTGAACCTGCTCCTGCTGAAAGGAAGTATCGGTAAGCCTGGGGCAGGTACCTGCCCTGTCAGAGGACATAGTAATGTGCAGGGCGACCGTACTGTAGGTATTTATGAACAACCTTCTCCTGCGTTGTTAAAAAAACTGGAGGAGGTATATAGTTTTGAGCCTCCACAGGAACATGGATATGATGTAGTAAAAGCAATACATGCCATGCATGAGGGCAAGGCAAAGGTATTTATCGCGATGGGAGGCAACTTTTTATCTGCTACTCCGGATACGGAATACACAGCCAGGGCATTACGCAACTGCAGCCTCACAGTACAGGTGTCTACCAAGCTTAACCGCAGTCACCTGGTACATGGAAAAGAAGCGATTATATTACCTTGCCTGGGAAGAAGTGATAAAGATATGGTCGGGAATGAACAGCAGTTCGTTTCCTGCGAAAATTCCATGGGGGTTGTGCAGTCATCTAAAGGTAATCTGCAGCCGGTGTCTGAACATTTACTTAGTGAGCCGGTTATAGTATGCAGGATGGCGATGGCAACGCTTGGGCAACGTTCCAAAGCACCCTGGCAATTGTATGCATCTCACTATGATCATATCCGTAATGATATTGCGAAGGTAATACCAGGCTTTGAACGTTATAATGAAAGAGTGCGTCATCCAGGTGGCTTTTATCTTCCCAATTGCACCCGCGAAGGACGTTTTGATACACACAGCCAGAAAGCACATTTTAATATAGCCCAGGTAGTGACTACCCCATTGGCAGCAGATGAGTATATGATGATGACCATCCGGAGTCATGATCAGTTCAATACAACCATATATGGACTCAATGACCGTTACCGTGGTGTGTATAATGAAAGACGCGTGATCTTCATGAATGAAGGCGATATCAGTAAGGCAGGTTTTAAGCCTGGCGAAGTGGTAGATCTGTATAATGACCATGGAGGGGTAGTACGTGTAGCCCGTAAGTTTATTATAGTGGCATGCAGTATTCCTTCCAGATGCACTGCCACCTATTTCCCGGAAACGAATGTATTGGTGCCGGTCAACAGTGTGGCAGATAAAAGTAATACGCCTACTTCCAAAATGGTTATATTGAAAATAAAGAAAAGTGACCCCCAGCATGAGTAATACAACTGTAATGTGGCAGGCAATGCAATGGCCGGCTATAGAACATTTTACGCTTTCGGATAATAATGGATTGAGAAACGCCTGCGGAAATATTACAGGGGTTATCGGTGTGCAGCCCTTTGCACTGCAATATGAAATAGAAATGACAGGCAACTGGAAAGTGTCCTGGTTCCATATCCGTTCCCTCGCTCCTCATGGCAGGGAGATTAAACTTACCTCTGACCTGGCAGGACATTGGTTTGATCTGGCAGGCAACCATATTGAGGCATTTGATAGCTGTCTGGATATAGATATTTCATTAACACCTTTCACCAATACACTGCCGGTAAAGCGTCTGTCTTTCCAACCTGGGGAAAAGAAAGTAGTGAATATGCTCTATATTAAATTGCCGGAATTCGAATTGCAACAGGTGCAGCAACACTATACCTGCCTGGATGAACAACATTACCGTTATGAAAGATATGATCAGCATACGGTAGCTTTTTCGGCCGACCTGCCTTTTGATGACGATGGTTTGGTGACAGATTATCCGGGTATCTTTAAAAGAATCTATCCGGAAAAATATTAGCATGTCCTTTCAGCCGGCGGTTACCAGAATTGGAGGAAGCTGGGGGCCTTCAGCGCAGATATATCAAACCGGAAGTCAACAATAGTGGTTACCTCAAATAAAAAGCCTTTCATGGGGGCAGGCGCATTGGGGTAATAATTACCGGATACTTTCAACGTATTTAAAGATAGGTTTTCGTTACGCACTCTGAAACCCAACCCAATTCCGGTATACAAGGGGTTGTTAAGCAGATTGTCGCTCTGGGAAGTAATCTGCGACAACTGTAAGGCAGAAAAGAAATTGAACTTGAATCCCAGTAGCTTGAGTGGACTGTAATACACTGTTTCTGTTCTTACATTGAGCCTTTGATAACCGTTAAGCAACGTATTACGGTATCCCCAGACGCCATTTTCCATATTTATATTTAACTTCTTGTAAAAGTAGTTGTTGGGATTGGCCAGGTAGTCGATAGTAGCAAACTGACGCAGTCTGGCCTTTTTAAATGTGAATAACCGGCTGTAATACTCCACGTGGGCATGTATGACAGCATCTTCAGATGAGTTGTTTTGCCAGAAACTGCTGAGCCCTAAAGAAGCATTGATAAGTGCCTGCCGGTCTGTTGTCCAGAACTTCTGTGCTTCCAGTGCCGAATACATCCTCCTCCTCCCCGTCCACGTTTCCCATCCGGTCGAAGCAGATATCGTGTATCCAAGAGGAATATCCTCTGTTCTGCCAAAACCAAAGAAATGACGGGCTTTAAAGAAGTCCTGCCGGAAAGCGATCAGCTGCGCCAGATAATACCGGTGGTCATTGTATACTGGGTCTTTTTCATAGATCTTCTGTGTAGGTTGTTGCTGAAAGGCCAGGTTATAATGACGTATCAAAAGCGCGAGATTGGGTCTTTTGGACGCGGGGTTCTTCAGTTTATACTGATTAAAGAAGTTAAAACCCACCCAGGCATCCACTACGGAATACCTGTAATCACGGTAAATTGTATCCGGTACCTGTCTGGCATTTATCGAAAAGTTGCTGGCCAGGGTCAAACCTCCTACAAACCTGGACGAAGCCCGGTAAAGCGGACGGCTAAAAGTAATATAATAAGAGCCTTCATAAACATTCGTATCCAGGGGGAAATAGTTATTGAGTGCGCTATAGCCGGCGGTGATATCTATATTGGAACCGCCTATATTATATTTGGTATACTTAATTTCCGGCCGGAAAGTTGGGTTGTAATCAGTACGCCAGGAAAAGCCAAGTTGTAGCCCCTGTCCTGCTCCCAGCAAGTTGTTGGAAAATATCCTGCCATCTATATTGGTAGGACTAAGCTGACCAACATCTCCTCCATATTCAAATACATCTTTTGTTACTACAAGGATGTCAACAGAATCCGGTGAAGCACTTGCATTGATAATATAGAGCCTGGCATCCTGTAAAAAAGGACGGTTACGGAGATAACGCTCATTGTCTGCCAGCTCATAAGGTTGCAGGGTATCATTTTCCTTAAAGAACAGGGATTGTTTAATCACCCAGTTGCGGGAGTCAAAGTGCAGCCGGTTGGCCAGATGAATCAGCTTCATACTGGTTGTAAAAGTGGTGTCATTGATATTACTGGGACCAAATACTTTTACCTGCCGGTAGTAAATATCCCGGATTACTTTCCCTGAAAATGGGGTGAAATAGGCCTCACTTTTTATAATAGCGCTGTCATCCGGCCGTTCCAGTACATCCTGCCTGGTCACTTTCCTGATCAGCGAATCCCGATAGGCCTTATTTCTGAGCGAATCCCTGTATTCACTGATCCTTTTGAAAAGCCCCTTGCTGTATTTAGGTACTGTATCAGGGACATGCTTGTATTGGTAATAGCCGGAGGACGGCATCAGGTCATTCGCCTGTGCCCTATGGTACTGGAATAATAGCCAGCATGCTGCCACAATGTATAGTAATATTTTAAATCGCTTCGTCAAAGGTTCAGGTAACAATTATTGGCATTTACAGCATACCGGTACGTTATGTTGCAATTTCTATACCGTACCACGCTTATAACGGTAAATACAGTGTAACAGTTGTGGCCTAAACTATTAAAAATTTCAATACGTTTAGCAAACGGGGATTGTATTATCAGGAAAAGTTTTGTTAAACTGTCAGCGGGGCTTTGGGGAGAATGGTGGTGATAAACAAAAAACTCCGGTATTACCGGAGCTTTTTGTTTATCGGAAATGTGCGTACGTTATTTGAGCTTATTGAAAGCATCCGTATAATTACCGGTAATGGTTACATTATTCCCTTTTGTTACTTTTCCGTAGATGGTAACACTGGCGCCGTTGCCAATAAAGTTCAGTTTGGCGCCGTTGTTCAGGGTAAGGTCGCCATAAACAATCAGTGCGCCTTCAATGTCAAGGGAGGCATTGTTGTTAATGGTCAGCCCGCTTGATTTACCATACTGACCGATAGCGAGTGTTCCATGGAATTCGAATTTTCCGGTACTGTTAATATTACAGTGATTCTGAACGGTCATGGATCCGCAATAGAACAGAGACGCATTTACGTTTACATGCTGTAAGGCTACTGAACCAGAGTAAGACAGTTTTTGACCGGAATTTACATTCAGGTTTGCATCACCTGTATAGGCAGGCAGGTTATCGCAACCGTTGTTAGTTGCTGGCCGGGTTAGCTTGATGATTTTTAACCCACCTTTACCGGTAGCTACAAAGATGTAATCATCCTTAATTTTCACGTAGTTGGAGGATCCATCCAGGTTAATAGCTCCAAGCAGCTCCAGCCCATGTGAACTGGTTTCGTTACAGGCATACAGCCCGGCAGCACCATTGGCGGCCAGAAACAGGCCATTGTTTACAGACACGGCATTAGTCACATATTCATTAATATCTGTTCCGGAGGGGGCGGTAGACGGTAAGGGTAATTCGCCTGCCAGGCTGTTGTTGGCCAGGTTGTAATATTGAATTCCTTTCCTGCCCGCAGCTACCAGGAGGTAGTTATTATTAAAGTCAATCGTACGTTTGGACTCCGCAATATCCTGGTGAGTAGTTATATTGGCCAGTTGTGCCAATGTTTGAGGATCGTACAGATAAATGCCGGTTTCACCACTGAGGGTGGCTACTTTATTGCTGTTGGCAGCTACTGCACGCAGGTCTTTAGATACAATATACTGCTCCTGTTGTAAGGATACCGGGTCAAGGATTGTTAATCCTCCTGTGGATCCGGAAGCAACATACAGTTTATTATTAGCAAGGGCAATATCAGTAGCTACCTGTCCCTGTATGCTGGCATATTTATAGTTGCTGGCAGGAATACCATTTACCACCTCAATATAACCTGCTATTCCCGGAGATTTCAGCGTAGCATCCTGATCCATACTGGTAGCACCTGAAAAATAAAGCCGGTTATTATTAAAAACAACAGCACTGATATCTGTATTCGGAAATATCGCTTCTGCTACTAAACGGGGGGTGGTTACCTCGCTGATATCAAACACATTGATACCACCCAGATATACTTCGCCTTCCCTGTTATAGGATACATAAGCATATTTGCCATTGATATCTACGTGAGTGGCACGGAGTGCACGTCCTTCATACATGGGGGGAGCTACTTCAGCAATCAGCTCCATGGGGTATTTAAGACTGGACTCACTAACCGCGCTGCTTCTGCCTCCGGCGTTGTCTACCGGCATAATGCTTACCACACCTATGCCTTCGCCCTGGGTGGTAATTCGTTTAGTAAGCTCCGTTGCATCGGTGTTTATTTCCACCTGGTGCGGATCTTTGTTAACTGATGAGGTGTCCTTTTTGCTACAGGAGGTAAATGCAAGCACTACGCTCAGTGATAAAAGCGTGTAACTGATTCTTTTCATTTCGGTGTGTATGTATCGGTTATTATTAATTGTATAAGTATAACTGGTAAAGGTTTTCGCTAGGTGATGGTTAAATTTTTATGATTGCAAGGGTTAATTGCGCTGCAAAAGTACGCCTTTTTCAATAGCTAGGGCATACATTAACAGATCAATAACGATTCAAAGTGAATGGGTTGCATAGGGTTAGGTATGTAGCAGGAAGATGATTTATTAATATTTTAGTTATATACATCCGGCATGGGTCGTGAGGCCCATGCCGGTAACTGTCATAATAATAATTTATCTTTTAAGCATGCCGGATATAAGTGAGATCAGGAATAATACAATAAAGATGTAGAAAAGGATTTTAGCAATAGATGCTGCTCCTGCCGCTATCCCTCCAAAGCCGAAAATGGCAGCAACGATAGCAACAATGAAAAAGATGACTGCATAACGTAACATAGTGGATGTTTTTTGGTTAAACAATACTGTAAGAAGTTACAGTTTTTAATATTGTTAACCAAATATTTACAAGGATCATTCCAACTGCTGTAATATATACTGACACGGCAGAAAGGGCAGCTAAAGGTGGAAATTATTGCTCATATCGGGTAATTCCCGCTTATGGCATCCTTGGGTCTAGGTTGTTACAATACAGGTTTCCCAGCCATCATAATTTGCATTCAACTCTTTTGCCAGCTCCCATAACGTCATGACCACCTCATTAATATTAGGCTCGTCAGCTTTGTCTACACGGGAAATATGCAATTTTACCGGAAATTCGGGGTCAGATGTTTTACTATCTTCTTCTATTTTAAATCCGATGTCCTTGATCCGCTCCCAGTACAGGGCTTTATCAGCCTCATTGCGGAAATTGATCCAATGGTCTATCGGGCGTTCTTTTTCTTTAATATCCCCATGCTTCTGCAGTGTACGTAGTACTTTCCGGTTTTGAATACGTTGAAACTCGTATACATCCGGAAACAGGAAATCAAAATATAATTCCCAGTTCTTATCCTCTTTTACCCCGTAATCATACCTGTAATCGGGAAAGTTGATCATGGTATCGGCTATGAATTTATCATGCAGCAGCGTATTGCCAGCATAAAAATAAAAATCCCTTACTCCATTTGAAAAAGTCCGCCCTACGAAATGTGCATTGAGTTTGGATTGGAGATTTTCTACCAGGCTATCTTCAATTTCTCCCATTAAAGCAAATTCATCCCCCCGTGGAAAACCATCTTCTCTGGGGTTGTTCAGGTACACGGATATGTATACGGCATTGGGCTTTTCTTTCAGGGGCGCAAAACGCCTCAGATCAAGATCAAGACCTATTACAGCAGGACCATCTTCAATGTGACAGGTATAAATATCCCAGTCCGGCCGGTAATCTTTATGCATATATATTCAATTAAATTCAGGCAAAAGTTGACTGTAAAGATACGTAGCTCTATGCGATTGGTAAAAATCTTAAGCCAATATCAACGCATTTTTTTACTAGTTTTTTCCATCAATTTATATTAAGGGAAAATTAGGAATGTCTGCCGTTAATGACTTGTTTAACACTATTTAACACAAGTGGAAAAACAAGAACGTAACGAGTGTAACACAATATGGGTAAGCATTTTACTGTAATATATTCCAGCGCTAGTGCATGAAATGAAGGACCTAATATTCCTTTCATCCATTAAGTGTCCCCTGTTTTTGAATAACTGTTACTTTTACTGTTGATTTGTTAGTGGAATGCAAAGTAAAATGGTAAATATGCGGTATGTTGTAATGTTGCTGATAGGAATAATGTTGATTATCCAGGGACAGGTATATGCACAAAATCAGGAAAGGAATAAATCCGGTGAAGCAGGTGTGCTTTATGGTAAATTGTTGGATGCACAAAGCGGGAAGCCGGTAGAATATGCTTCTGTAGCGCTCCTGAGAGTAGCCGATTCCAGTCTGGTTACCGGTATGCTGTCCAAAACAAATGGAGATTTCCGCTTTGAAAATGTGCCACAGGGCCCTTATTTGCTCCGGATTAATTTTATTGGGTATACCACTATATTTAAGTCAACTGCTGTTACGGCCAAAAATATTGTACATGATCTGGGTAATATCAAGCTGAATCCAAATGTTAAATCACTGGCGGCGGTAGAAGTAGTAGGCGAAAAGCCTGCTTTCACCATGGCCATTGACAAGCGTGTGTTTAATGTCGATAAAAACCTGGCCAGCATTGGAGGTACCGCTACAGATGTTTTGAAACAGGTACCTTCTGTGAACGTAGATATCGATGGTAATGTAACGGTGCGAAATGGTGCGCCTACTATATTTATCGATGGCCGCCCTTCTACCCTCACGATGGATCAGATCCCGGCAGATGCGATTGCATCTGTGGAAGTGGTGACGAACCCCTCTGCCAAGTATGACGCGGAAGGAATGAGTGGTATCCTGAATATCGTATTGAAGAAAAACAAAAGGGCCGGTATCAATGGAATGGTCAGTGCGGGTATTTCCACCCTTGGAAGCATCAATGGTGGTGCAGACCTGAATATACGGCAGGATAAGTTTAACTTCTTCGCTAACTACAGCATCCGTGACAGAAAATCCCCTACTAACAGCCGCCTGTTCAGGAAAAACATCCTGGGGGATACTACGAATTACCTGGAACAATTGCAGAACGGTGATTTTTACCGGAAGTTTCAGACCGGACGTATCGGTTTTGATTGGTTTATTGATAACCGTAACACTATCAGCCTCTCTGAATCAATAGTGGGTGGCAATTTCGACAGAACCAATAATCAAACCCTGAATGATCAGGATATTCACCAGCAACTGGTACGCTATGGTACTGGTATTGACAACAGCAAAAACAGCTTCCGTAACTATACTACCCAATTAGGCTATAAACATACGTATGAAAAAACGGGTAAGGAACTGACGGCAGATTTCACGTATAACCGTGCTACGAGTAAAAACAGCAGTGATTATTCCTTGCAGTACTTTACTCCTGAGCATGTGGCCACGGACAATCCAAGAAGGCCCGAACAGCGGTATGGTACCGGTAATGGGACTACCACCTATTTAACCGGGCAGCTGGATTATGTCAACCCTATCACGGAAACGGCCAAACTTGAAATGGGATTACGTGCTACCTCCCGACAGTTTGATAATCTGCTGAATACCTTTGGCAAGGATTATACTTCCGGTAATTTTGTACTGGATTCTGCCCTCTCCAATAATTATCATTATAAGGAGATGGTAAATGCTGCTTATGTAAGCTTTACCGGCAGTAAAAAGAACTTCGGTTACCAGGTAGGTTTGAGAGGGGAACAATCTTTTTACAGCGGCGAAATGAAAAGTGTAAAAGATGGTAGCTATAAAATCGATTATCCCATCAGCCTTTTCCCCAGCATATTCCTGTCACAGAAATTAACAGGTGATCATGAACTGCAACTGAATTATAGCCGCCGTATCCGCCGTCCCTGGTTCCGCGACCTGCTGCCTAACATTGAATATAACGCACAGAGTGCCAGCCGGGGGAATCCTGATCTGAAACCGGAATTCACCAACTCATTTGAACTATCTTACCTGAAAGATTTTAATCGCAAGCATAATGTACTGGTGTCTGTATATTTCCGGAATACCAATAATGCGATCACCGATTTTTACGTGGATACAACCCTTGTGATTAATGAGCAGGCACAACGGGTACTATTGCGCTATCCGGTTAATGCGGCTACCCGTAACTCCTATGGGGCCGAATTTACTATCAGGAATCAGATTACCACCGGATGGGATATTACTACCAATTTGAATCTTGCACAAACAAAGGTAGATGCGAAAAATCTGGCAGATAATCTCACTAACCAGGGTTTTACCTGGTTTGGTAAGGTCAACAGCAATACCCGCCTGCCCTGGAATACTACTTTCCAGGTAACGGGTAAGTATGACTCCAAACGGATATTGCCACAGGGCGAAAAAGCAGCAGAATATTCGGTAGATGCTGCCATTAAGAAAGATTTTCTTAAAAATAAAGCCCTCTCTGTTTCCCTGGGTATCAATGATATCTTCAATACAGAAAGAGATCTCAGCTATACCAACACTGCTTTTGCAGAACAGGAAATGTACCGCAAAAGAGCTACCCGCGAACTAAGGGTAAATGCCACCTGGCGTTTTGGTAAAATGGATACCCATCTGTTCAAACGGAAAACGAAAGGCGATAAGGAAAATACCACGCAGGACATGAACGGAGAAGGATTTTAATAGCGCTTTTTGCTACTGCTGACTTTTTAAGTTAAAAGTGGTAGTTTGCAGGAATCATATTTTTTGCTATGAATACACCGGATACCAGACGTACCATTACACTCCGCTTTCTTGCAGAACCTGTTGATGTAAACTTTGGTGGCAAAGTACACGGAGGTGCTGTGATGAAATGGATAGACCAGGCCGGTTATACCTGCGCAGCCAACTGGAGTGGACAATACTGTGTAACCGTTTATGTGGGTGGAATCCGTTTTTATAAGCCCATCGCTATTGGTGACCTTATAGAAATAAATGCTGCCATCATTTATACCGGCCATACCAGCATGCATATTGCAATCAATGTTTTTGCAGGTAATCCCCGCCAGCAGGAAAGAGAAAAGACCACCCACTGTATCATGGTGTTTGCAGCTGTAGATACCAATGGTAAAACAATACCTGTCCCTAAATGGATACCCAGTACTCCGGAAGATATAGGCATGGAAGGATATGCCCAAAAGCTGATGGCTCTGCGTAAAGATATTGAAGAGGAAATGAAACCATATCTTTAAATAGCTGCGAGCTATTTTTCAACTCGTATACTGCATCTCACTCAGATTCCTGTAAAGCCCGCCGTTTACCCGGATTAATTCGTGGTGGGTGCCTTGTTCTACGATATGTCCCTGATCCAGTACAATGATCTTATCTGCCTGTCTTACGGTGGAAAGCCGGTGGGCGATGACAATAGAAGTACGCCCTTCCATTAGTTTCTCCAGTGCATCCTGTACCAGCCTTTCCGATTCAGAGTCCAGGGCTGAAGTGGCTTCATCTAAAATTAATATCCTGGGATTTTTCAATACGGCCCTGGCAATGGCGATGCGTTGGCGCTGCCCTCCGGAAAGCTGAATGCCCCGCTCTCCTACTATGGTATCCAGTCCCTGTGGTATCCGTTCAATGAATTCCCAGGCATTGGCCTGTTTGGCGGCATGTATAATTTCTTCATCTGTAGCACCGGGTTTGCCATAAGCAATATTTTCCCGGATTGTACCTCCAAAAAGAAATACATCCTGTGGTACCACGGCCATCTGGCTGCGCAATGCAGATAAGGGAAAGGAGGTAGCCGCTTTTCCATCAAAGAGGATACTGCCATGAGTAGGGTTATACAGTCTCAACAATAGGGACACAATTGTGCTTTTCCCCGCACCGCTTGGACCTACCAGGGCTATTTGCTGATCAGCAGCCACACTGAAAGAGATTTCCTTCAGTACATGAATATCTTCCCGGGAGGGATAATGAAAAGACACATTTTTAAAGTCTATTTGCCCGTGGAGAAAATGTGCGGGTGCTATTGCTGTTTGTTCTTCTATCGGTTCTGCCGGTTCATCCAGGATTTCCAGCAGGTGTTCTGTAGCGCCAATACTTTTTTGGAGATTGGAATACACTTCTGCCAGGCCGGCAATAGAAGCACCAATAAAAGCAGAATACAATACAAATGAAAAGAGCAGGCCGGTAGGTAATCCCATGGCAGCACCTCTCCAGATGACAGCTACCAGGGCGCCAAAAATCCCGAGGATGATAAAGGAAGAAAAAGCACCTCTGTATTTACCGCCTTTCATGCCGGTACGTGCGGCAGCATCGGTTTTCTGACGATAACGCTTCATCTCGAAAAACTCATTGGCAAAGGCTTTTACATTTAATATGCCCTGCAGGGTTTCTTCTACAATGGTATTGGAAGCGGCTACCTGTTCCTGTACTTCTTTAGAAAAGCGACGGATGAACTTCCCAAAGAATATGGCCACTATAACAATCACCGGCAATACTGCCAGCATAAATACAGTTAGCTTGAAAGAGGTGCTCATCAGCAGAATTACACCGCCCACTATAATAATAACCTGTCGTATAAATTCTGCAATAGTGGTGGTAAACGTTTCCTGCAGTAGGGAAATGTCTGAAGAAATGCGGCTGCTCAGCTCTCCTACCCGCCGCTGCAGGAAGAATTTCATGGGAAGCCGGATCAGGTGGTTGTAGATATGCTGACGCAGCGCTGCCAGTGTTTTCTCTGTCACATTTACAAACAGCATGATCCTGAAAAAGGAAAAGACAGCTTGGGCTACCAATACGCCCACCAGCAATAAACCGGCCCGGTTAATGCTTTCTGTCAGATGTCCCTGGGTACCTGCGTCTACGAGTTGCCCCAATAACTTGGGAAATGCCAGTCCTGCCAAACTGGAGATAAGGAGGAAGAGCAGGCCGATACTGAATTCTAGCCAATAAGGTTTTACATATTTAAAGAGCCGGAGTGTTTTTTTTAATGATCCTGCCTGCAGGCCTTTCTTTGATGCTTCGTTTTCCATGTATATTACCAGGTTTGTTCATGAGTGCCTCCTGCGTGCCGGGTAATGGCAGGCGTATAGGCCGGTAACTTTGCGCAGTCATAGGTTACGAAGTGAAACATCCGCTTAACCTGTACTGGTGTTGACCATAAGTAGTAGACGGATGGAAAAGGGAAATATTTTATTTCCGCAGCAAATATAGCAGTTTTGTACTTAGGTAGTGAGTAATCAAACAGGCTTGTAAAGCAGGCAAAAATACATGGGGCTGGTCAAAGCAAAACAGGCTTTTGACCAGCCCCATGAATGGCAAATGCCATTACCACATATTTTATGTGGAGAATACGCTGTTATTTTCCACCGTTGCCGCTCCTGTTCTTGGAGGAGTCTGCTGTACCAGTACCATAACGGGAAGAATCTTCTCCCGGATTAATTGCTCCTGGCGGCATTTCTGCGCCGGGTGCAGTGTCTGGTGTCATCATGGCGGTATCCATACTATTAGTGGGTGGAATTGAATCTTCCGTTGTTTTTTGTCCGCCGTTTCCACAGGCCATTAGCAGGGTGCCACAAAAGCCTGTAATCAGCAAAGCTTTCCATATTTTGCTGCTGTGCATCGGTTGTCCGTTTGTTAATGGTTTCATCATCATCGATTTATAGGTCAAAAAAAACTACTCCCTGTATTCTTCGTACAAGGGTGCTATTTCTACAATTAGTATCACTCCTGCCACAATACGGGGCTAATACTATCAGAGTAGTATAGCTGTATGAGGCTGCTTCTTAGCGTAAACTAATTATTGAACCGGCATGGTGGTCGTGTCACGTTGCATAGCTGTATCAGCAGGCATGGTAGCTGCTGTATCGGTATTTTGCATCACACCACTGGTATCTGTGTTGCTGGTACTGTTTTTAGCGCCGTCGCAGGCAAACAGAAAGAGGCTGAGTATCCCTGCTACACAAAGGGTAATACACAGTTTATATAAGTAAAGATGCAGGGGCATTTGCTGTTGAACGTTTGCTTGTACTTTCATAACATTCTTTTTAAAAGGTAGATTAATAAAGTATGGTCATCAGGAATAGGGAAAGAATTGTGCCAACACGTACATTTGTAATGCATACAATTTGTTAAAACCATGGAGCAGCTGCTTACTGTAATAAAAGAAGATCAGTTATTGAAAGTGGGTGTGGCCCTGGCAATGGGTGCTATTCTGGGGCTGGAAAGGGAATATAAACGCAAAACGGCTGGCATGCGCACCATCACCCTGATTTGTGTAAGCTGTACCCTGTTTACTATCCTTTCGGCAGAACTGGGATACCCCAACAGCCCCGATCGCGTTGCCTCCAATATTCTTACCGGGGTTGGTTTCATTGGTGCAGGGGTTATTTTTAAAGGCAATTTTACTATTGATGGTATTACTACCGCGGCCACGATATGGATTGCAGCCGCTTTGGGTATGGCCATTGGTATGAGCGAATACTGGCTGGCTGGATTCGCGCTCCTGGGCTCCCTGCTGATATTAACTGTGCTGGAATATGTGGAAGCATATATACCTCGCATCAATGACCGCCGTTTCTATGCCGTAAAATATGATATGGATAAGGAACCATGTATTGATATGCCGGGCATTTTTAATAGCCATAAACTGAAGTTTATCCGGGAAGCGGTAGAAAGAAAAGATGGGATGGTACAGGAAAAATATGCAGCCCGGGGTACCCAGAAAAACCTGAATCTACTGGACAGCTTTTTGTATGATAACAAAGATATCAGGGAATTGGAAATACAGTCTAATCCTTTGTAATATGAGGTAGACATTATTTAAACTGTTGAGACATGAGTAGAGGATATGCAGATCTGCCTTTGCACTATGGTGCAGTCCCGCCCTGGCTGGCACAGCGCATGAGCTTACTAGGAGGCGCTATTGTGGAAGCTATTATAGCAGATTATGGCAAGGCAGAAGTAGTACGCCGTTTAAGTGATCCTTTCTGGTTCCAGGCATTAGGATGTGTAATGGGAATGGACTGGCATTCTTCCGGTATTACTACCAGCGTAATGGGAGCATTGAAAAAAGCAGTGAATCCCAAAGCCAAAGAACTGGGTATTTACATTTGTGGCGGAAAGGGAAAACATTCCCGTCAAACGCCTGCCGAACTGCTGGTAATGGCGGACAAAACCGGATTACCGGGACATGAACTGGTAAGATGTAGCAAACTGGCGGCTAAAGTAGATAATACAGCTGTTCAGGATGGATTTCAATTATACCTGCATTCTTTTATTGTAACGGATACGGGTGAATGGGCAGTGGTGCAGCAAGGGATGAATGATGCAAATGGAATGGCAAGGCGCTACCACTGGCATTCTGCTACACTCCGCTCTTTTACAGAAGTACCACATACTTTTATCTATGGTCATAACCAGGGCCTCATTCTGAATCTTACAGATAAAACTGCCGCTACTACGAAGGCGGGCATGCTGCAATTGTTAAAAGAACAACCCTCCTTCCTGTTGCCGGAAGTGCGTAAACTTGTAATGCCTTCCCATCATGAGGTAAGGGCCACCGATGTTAATCTGAAAAGGCTGGGTAGCATCCTCGCAGTGGCGCACGAACGCGGACTAGCCGATTTTGAATCCCTTTTATTGCTGGAAGGTGTTGGCCCCAGGGCAATTCAGTCCTTAACTCTGGTCAGTGAAGTAATCCATGGTACCTCCTCCCGTTTTGAAGACCCTGCCCGCTTCTCTTTTGCGCATGGCGGAAAAGATGGTCACCCGTTTCCTGTGCCCACAAGGGTCTATGATGAAACGATCCGTGTGTTACGGGATTCCCTCGAACGTGCTAAAATCGGGAATACTGATAAGCAGGAGGCTATCCGGAAATTGTCGGTGTTGGCGCAACAGGTAGAAAAAGACTTTGAGCCTAACACCAATTTCGACAAGGTGATTGAACGGGAACGTGATAATTCCTGGAAATATGGCGGGCGTACCGTAATGGGGAAAGCGCAGCCTCCCGGCAGGAAAGGAAATGGCCGGCAACTGGATTTGTTTGAATAACAAATTGTGGAATGGCCTGTTTTTTGGACCAGGTAGGTAAAACCTATTTGTTATGGCACGTTATTCCAAAAAAGCACAAGAACAGGTAGAAAAAACCATGCACCGCGAAAAGAAAGGCACATTGCGCAGCGGCAGTGGTGCAAAGGTAAAGAGCCGTAAACAGGCGATTGCAATTGCTTTATCAGAAGCAAGGGAAAAGGGTTATAAGGTTCCGGAGAAAAAGGAAAGCAGCAAAAAAGCAACACCCAGGAAAGCAGCTGCTAAAAAGGCTGCAACAAAAAAGACAACTACTAAAAAAGCAGCGCCTAAGAAGGCGGCCGCTAAAAAAGGTACAAGAAAAAAGGCCACGGCTAAAAAAACAACAGCCTGATGACGCAGGATTATAATCAGATTACCATTCCGGAAGCCACTGCCCTGCAGCAGGAATTACGCAGTAAAGTGTTGATACAGGCACCTGATTTCCCCATCAATACGGTTGCCGGTGCAGATATTTCATTTAATAAAAACAGCACCACTGTATATGCCGGCATTGTAGTGTTGAAATTTCCGGAATTACAGCCCGTAGCTTACTGCCTGGTAAAAAAAGAAGTGACGTTTCCCTATGTGCCGGGATACCTGGCATTCCGGGAAGTGCCGGCATTGCTGGAAGCCTGGAAACTACTGAAGGTAAAGCCGGATGTACTGGTAGTAGACGGGCATGGTATTGCACATCCAAGGGGATTAGGTATTGCTGCACATTTTGGGGTGCTAACAGGACAACCGGCTATTGGTTGTGCCAAGAAACTTCTGTTTGGTAAGTATGATGAACCTGGTGAGCAGCGGGGGGATTTTTCTCCTTTGCTCAATAAAGGGGTGATGATTGGCGCTGTTTTGCGTACGAAACCCAATGTGAAACCAGTTTTTGTTTCTCCCGGTTATAAAATGGATGTACCTGGTAGTTTGTCGCTGATAACACAGTGTATCGGCAATTATCGCTTACCCGAGCCTACCCGCCTGGCGCATAATGCTGTCAATCATTTCCGGGAAGGGACTTTACCCGAAGGATGCGTAAATACTCTTTAGCAGGTAATTAGATCTGATCGTTCTGCAATCCGGTCTGTTTTCCCATTGTCATCAGCACTACACCGGCTACCACAATCCCGGATGCGATAACGGCATGCAGGGTAAGGTTTTCCTTGCCCACCAGCCACCCAAGGAATAAGGCTACTACCGGGTTTACATATGCATAGGTGGCCGTTAACCTGGTAGGTGCATTTTTGGCCAGCCAGCTGTAGGAGGTAAAGCCTACCAGCGATCCCAGGAACACCAGGTAAAAATAAGCGGAGAGCGTAACCGGCGTTATCTCAAAAACGGAAGCCCACTTTTGTTCAAATATAGCACTGAGTAATAAGGATAATACAGCGCCGGATAACATTTGAATGGCGGTAGAGGTAATCTGGGTAGGCATAGGCAGCCGTTGTACCAGCAGGGAGCCAAATGCCCAGCTCACGGAACCGGCTACCACAATGATGATAGGCCATAACGGATAGTCCCGTACGGTATCCTCTGAAAAAGGATTGAACAGGAAGAACAAACCTACAAAGCCAACAAAGATACCTGACAAAGTAAGCGCTGCCGGCCGCTTTTTACTGAAAAAAGCCCAGTCCAACCCAATAAACCAGGCGGGTAATGCAGCTACAATCAGGGCTACCAGCCCGGAAGGCATATAGCGCACGGCCAGCGCTACTGCACTGTTGCCTATACCTATCAGCAACGCTCCTACCAGGATAGCGGAAAGCAACTGCCGGGGTGCTGGCCATACTTTTTCCTTTAACCGGCCTATCATCAACAGGATACTTCCGGCCAGCAAAAAACGTAACCCGGATACCAGAAACGGGGGCACCTTTTCTGTGGCGATCTTCATGCCCAGAAAGGTGGAGCCCCATATAATGTATACAGCACCGAGGCATGCAAATAATTTTACTTTATTGGGGTGTGAACCACCGGTTTCCGTTTTCATGTGTCTGATTAATCTTCCTCCTGAACATCGCTGTTTTCCTGTCTACGGTTTTACATACACTTCAATAATCGCATTGGTAGGCCTGCGTGGTGCCAGGAAGGTATCCACCTGTTTGTAATGCTGCTTTAATTCTTTTTGCAAGGCAAACGGGAAGAAATTATTTAAAGTAGGTGCGTATTCATACAGGATCAGGTCATAATGCTGTTGCTGCACTTTTTGTGTAAAAGCGGCCAGCTGCTGGTTAAACATCCCCACCCCCAAATGATACCATAACGGGAAATCAGGCCCTGTTTCTGTTTTATATGGCATGGCATGCGCGAGTGGCGTTAACTCTGTCATATTCAATACCTTAATATCGCCTTTCTTTTCTTTTACTACGGGTAAAGCCATGATCCGGTCTATGCCTTCCACCGTGGATGGTGGCATATAGATCTTCCTGAATTCCGGTAAGCTGGAAAAGATCCATTTGGAAGTAGGTACGTCTGTAGTATCTGTATTCACCATATAATTGTTCCGGGATACTACATTCTCTCCGGTAGCGCTGATATTGGCATGTGCGGTGGCTTCAGGATTAACCCTGGACAATACCCGGTCGAAGTATTTCCAATACACGCCGGACCACCAGAAAAGTACCAGTACTGTGGCGACTAGTACAGGCTTCCATTGCTCCAGCTTTAAATGCAGCTGTACATTCAGCTGTGATACGATAAAGGCAAATGCAAAACTATGGAAGAAAATATTGTTATCCGGAGGAGTATAACTGGTGACCTGGAAAAGAGCCGCTTCTGTCAGTATCCCTAAGGTAAGCAGGATAAAAAGCATCTGCTGCTTATTGTGCCAATAGGATTTAAAATGGGAAAAGGCCGGCAGCAGACAAATGACAATCAGCAAAAAGTATACCTTGATCCACTGAGAGCTACCCATGATTTCTGAAATGAAGTCATTAGGCGATAACCGGGAATTATGTGGAGCCTGTCCATGATTGAACCAATACGCAAAGCCAGGCATTAAAGGGGCAATAAACAATACTGCAACTAATCCATAGATTCCCAGGAACAGGGGAATTTCCCACCATTTCTTTTCCAGCAGGGTGCTATACCCTAATAAGGCCAGGCATACAAGTAAGGCCATACCGCCTCCGTCCTGCTTGGTAAATAAGGAAAGGAAGGTGAACAGGGCGGCCAGCGTAAGGTATACAAAGCGCATTTTGCCCGTGCTGGTGAGTTGATAGCGCAACAGAAAGCTCAATCCTATCAGCTCATAAATAATAACCGTATGATTATACCAGGGCCAGAAGTTGGAATAAGAATAGGATAACACAAATACCAGGACAGACAAAAATCTGATCTGCGGGGTTACCCCCAGGCTTTTCAGGATAGACCGGAAAGCCAACCCGCCCATGATATTGATCAGCACCTGTGCTTTTACCAGGGAAATCAGATGTGGGCCAAACAATTTAAAAAACAAGGCCGGGATGATCCAGAAACCATATCCCAGCGGGGAGCCAAAATCTTTAAAGGGTACCTCGCCTGAGGATAAACGATAAGCGCCTTCCCAGGAAAGGAAAATGTTTACGCGATACGGAAACGTTACAAACAGTGGCACTATAGCCAATCCAACAATAATAAATAGCTCTGCAAGCGTATATTTCTGTTGTTTCAGGGATAAAAATGGCATGTAGGTAATTTAAATATGTGCTGATGAGTAATATCTTGATTAACAAAAAACGGATATCTTTATCCTGTTCCAGGCACCAAAAATAATTTAATAAACTATAACTGTGCAGTATAACCTTATTATTTTTTCTTAATTTAAAGCAGTAAGTGTAACTTGTTGCGTCAACTTATACATCTCAGTGAAATATTTACAACTACTCAGACCATCCCATTGGATCAAAAATTTCTTCCTGTTCATACCCCTCTTCTTCGCAGGTGAGATTTTTAATGTGGCTAAAATAACTGATCTGCTGATCGCTTTTCTGTCGTTTAGCATCACTGCCAGCAGTATCTATATTATTAACGATTACCGTGATATTGAAGCGGACCGTAAACACCCTAAAAAGTGTAAACGCCCGCTGGCGTCTGGTGCGGTATCTAAACCGGCGGCCCTGGTAATCTTTGTGCTTTCAGTGGTAATCGGACTGGCCCTGGCCTGGTATGTAAAACCTAAGTTCCTGTTTGTAACAGGGATTTATTTTGTTCTGAACCTGTTGTACTCTTTTGGATTGAAAAATATCTCTATCCTGGACATCCTGATCCTCTCCATGGGGTTTGTATTACGGGTAAAAGCCGGTGGGATTGCTTCAGAGGTGCCCACGTCAGAGTGGCTGATGGTGATGATCTTCCTGCTGGCCCTGTTTATGGCCATTGCCAAACGGCGCGATGATGTACTGATTAAAGTGCAGTCTGGCCAGGAAATGCGCAAAGCCGTGAAGGGCTATAACCTGGACTTTATGAATGTAATGTTGGGACTGGTTTCCGCAGTCATCATCGTTTCTTACCTGTTGTATACCATGAGTCCGCAAACGATAGAACACTTCGGTACCTATCGCCTCTATTACACAACGCTTTTTGTAATTGCCGGATTATTACGATATTTGCAAATAACCTACGTGGAGAACAATACTGGTTCTCCCACTAAAATCCTATATAAAGACCGTTTTATTCAATTAACCATACTCCTTTGGGTCCTGAGTTTTTATGTGATCATTTATTTATTGCCCACTAACAAAAGTTTTTTTGAATAATGCAAAAACGGTTAGCAAATTGGGGAAATTACCCCGTTGTTTCCAGTGAAGAAAGCACCTTTTCACAGGAAGCACAATTAAAAGAGTTTGTAACATCCCATCAGCATATTATAGCCAGGGGAAACGGCCGCTGTTATGGCGATGCTTCCCTGGGCGAACACAGTATCTCCATGTTGAAGTACGATAAGGTAATGGCATTTGATACCGAAACCGGTATTTTTGAATGTCAGGCCGGGCTTACCCTGGATCAGATACTGGATATCATTGTTCCCAAAGGATGGTTCCTCCCTGTTACCCCAGGTACAAAATACATTACAGTAGGCGGTGCGGTTGCTTCTGATGTGCACGGTAAAAACCATCACGTAGATGGGGCTTTTTCCAGTCATATCATTGATATGGATGTAATCACCGGCAATGGAGATACAGTTTGCTGCGCACCAGATCAGGAAAGTGACCTTTTCTGGGCTACCTGTGGCGGTATGGGGCTTACCGGGGTGATTACAAGGGTTAAATTCCACCTCAAGAAAATCTCGACGGCCTATATCAAACAAACCCAGATCAAGGCCAAAAACCTGGATGAGATTATCCGGCTTTTTGAAGAATACAAGCATTATACGTATTCCATGGCCTGGATAGACTGTCTTAAAAAGGGTGACGGATTTGGACGCAGCATCCTGATCGTTGGGGAACATGCTACCCCAGATGAGCTGAACGACAAACAAAGAAAGGCGCCACTGAAGATACCGGGCAAGCCAAAGCTGACGGTACCTTTTAACCTCCCCTCTTTTGTACTTAATACCTTCACCGTAAAAGCATTTAACTGGTTATACTATGGAAAGAATTTCAAAAGGGTGATCAATAACGTGGTGCCCTATGAACCTTTCTTTTACCCGTTGGATGCTATCCTGCACTGGAACCGTGGATATGGTAAAGCTGGCTTTGTGCAATACCAGTTTGTATTACCCCTGGAAAAAAAGGATGGGCTGGCTGCTATTTTACATCGCATCAGCGATAAAGGGCTGGGATCTTTCCTGGCGGTATTGAAAGTATTTGGTAATCAGGACAGCCTTATCTCCTTCCCGATGGAAGGCTATACGCTGGCGCTGGATTTTCCGGTTCGGGATGGGCTGTTTGAATTCCTCGATGAGATGGATGCCCTCGTATTGCAATATGGCGGCCGTTTATACTTATCAAAAGACGCCCGCATGAAACAGGAAGTGTTCTGGAAAAGTTACCCCAATGCGGAGCGCTTTGCCAATATTGTGCAATCCTATAACGTCAATAAACGGTTTACCTCCCTGCAGTCCGATCGCCTGGGGATCAGTAAATAGCTCAAAAAATAACATAATAGCTAACAGCCAACAGCTAATAGCTAAAAGCTAAATAAACATGCCTACTGTTTTAATACTGGGAGCCGGGTCTGATATGGCCATCGCCATTGCCCGGGAATTTGCCCGTCAAAAATATAATGTACAGCTTGCTGCCAGAAATGCAGCTGCTTTAACAGCTTTGGAACAGGATCTGAAAATCCGCCATGAAGTAACAGCCAGCTGCCATACTTTTGATGCTACTGATTTTAATAGCCATCAGGCGTTTTATGATGGACTACCCGTAAAACCTGATGTTACCATCTGTGTATTCGGATACCTGGGTGACCAGGAAAAGGGACAAACAAACTGGGAGGAAGCCGCCCGGATTATTCATACGAACTATACTGGTGCCGTATCTGTATTAAATGTTGTAGCTACTGCTTATGCAGCTAGAAAACAAGGTGTGATTGTTGGGATCAGCTCTGTGGCGGGAGAACGTGGCCGTCAGAGCAATTATATTTATGGCAGTGCCAAAGCAGGATTTACCGCCTACCTGAGCGGGCTGAGAAACCGGTTGTTTCATACAGGGGTACATGTAATGAGTGTACAGCCAGGGTTTGTATATACCCGTATGACTGAAAACCTGACCCTGCCCCCGCTCCTCACAGCCCAGCCCCAGGATGTGGCAGTGGCCGTTTACAAAGGTGTCGTGAAGAGGAAAAATGTATTGTATGTAAAATGGTTCTGGCGGTATATTATGCTCATTATTAAAATGATTCCCGAAGGGATCTTCAAAAAGCTTAAACTGTGAAACCAGCGATTGCTTTTTTTGATTTTGATGGTACTATCACGAATAAGGATACACTTTTCGAGATCATCCGTTTTCAGAAAGGAAGCCCTGCGCTGTACAGGGGATTGCTAAGATTATCCCCTGCCCTCGTTCTGTTTAAGTTAAAACTGGTCTCTAACCAGGATATGAAAGAACGGGTGCTCCGTTTTTTCTTTAAAGATACCACTGTAGCGCAATTCAGGGAACAGTGCCAGGCTTTCTGCCGGGAACGGTTGCCAGGAATGCTGCGCCCTCATGCGGTACAAGCTATAAAATCACATTTGTCCAAAGGGCACCAGGTAGTGGTCGTTACGGCCTCTGCTCATGATTGGGTAGCCCCCTGGTGCAAAGAAATGGGAATAGGCTGCATTGGATCTGTATTGGAAGAACAGGGACAGCGGATTACAGGTAACCTGGTAGGGCTGAATTGTAACGGACCACAAAAAGTGGTTCGTATCCGCGAACAGTTCGACCTTACCGCTTTCCGGGAAGTCTATGCTTATGGTGACAGCAGCGGCGACCGCGATATGCTGGCACTGGCGCAACACCCGCATTATAAACCCTTTAGAAACTAAAGCCTGAATACCGCAGGAAGCTCCCATCTTTCGGGGGATAATTTTACAAAAGCTAAAGGCTAATAGCTGACAGCTATAAAATAAGAATGTCCTGCCAGTAGCAGGACATTTCTTATTATTGAAACAGGAATGATTGCATGTTTTGGTGTCCGGCATCACCGGATAAGCTTGTTGATCACATAACTGCTAGGCCGCAGCTCTTGCCTTAATCGTTTTTACCCTGCCAGATTTCAGTTGAATGATACCTGCCCAGTTCATTAATTTCATGATCGGATAAGTAGGATCCAGCTCAAACCATTTCTTGGCAAAGTTAGGACTGTCTTTATACATATGGTGATTGTTCTGGAACAATTCTCCCAGCAATAATATACCCCAGGGAGAACTGTTTTTGGAATGATCGCCGTTGTTGAAGTTACTATAACCGTATTTATGTCCGCACCAGTTTACTACGGCACCCTGGATAGGCCCCATCAGAAAGTGGATAGGTAATAGCAGGAACCAGATCCAGCTGGGGGCAAAAGCAACATAGAACCCTACGTAAGCGGCCATCCAGGTAATACGGGTAATCATGCTGTCGCCAAAACGGTCCAGTGCATCCCATTCGGGTAAAGGCTCCTGGGTGAATTTGGCATCGGGCAGATTTTTCCGGGTCACGAATCCATTGTAAATATTGCGGGTGTGGATCATCATGCCCCATACATCTTTAAAAAAATGCGGAGAATGCGGATCTTTCTCTGTATCACTATATTCATGATGCATCCGGTGCATCACACCATATGCTCTTGGAATCAGGTAAGATGATCCCTGGAAAAACCAGGTGCAAAAGTAAAATACCCTTTCCCAGCCTTTACTGGTGGTATACATCTGATGGGATGCGTACCGGTGTAAATAGAATGTGTGAAAGAATAAGGAAAAAAACCAGTGCACACAAAAGAAGATCAGTATTGCTATCATTATTGCGCTTTGTAGAAAAACTTATTGAAGGCGCGAAGGTAGGTTAAAATGTTGGATGTTAAGCGGTTTATCATGCCGTCATAGCAATATTACCGCTGAATATGGGTACTAGTCATCATGCCGGCAAATGTTAAAGTTTCTTTAAAGCTGTGCAGTTATTTTTACCCACCGGAGCTCCAGCAGATTAAGGCCATTATTGACCAGCCCTGTTACATTGGGTTGCAACAACCGGATCACCTGATCATAGAACACAGGTACTACGGGGGCGTCTGCTATGATCATACGGTCCATCTCCTGATAAAGCCGGTATCGGATACTATCATTATTTTCCTGCAGGGACTGCTCATAAAGGCGGTCCAATTGTGGATTGGTATAACGGGTATAGTTGGGAGGTGCAGGGTTTTTACTGTAAAACATCGCCAGGAAGCTCTCTGCATCCGGATAATCCGCAATCCAGCTGCCCCGGAAAAACACAGCCTGCGATTTGGCGGTTTGTTCCAGCAGCAATGCTTTCTGTATCACTTCTACCTGTACCCGGATACCGATTTCCTGTAATTGATTGGCGACAAAGTTGGCCAGGTCGGCATAGTTTGGAATAGACAATAACTTCATTACCGGGAGCCCCTTCCCTTCCGGATAACCGGCTTCCTGCAAAAGCTGCCTTGCCAGGGCAGGGTTATAAGTGAACCCTTTTACTTTATCCGCATCAAAGGAAGGCAAACCTGCGGGCACAAAACCGGCCAGTGCAGGGGTACCAATGCCATTGCGCAGGTAGGTCATCATTTTCGTACGATCAAACCCGTAATTCACTGCCTGTCTGATCTTCTTCAGCCGGGTGGGTGATTGTTTCACCGCTGCGATGCTGCTGTCCATCAAAAAGCCAAAATACTCAATGTTGAGATACGGGCTTTTGGAAAGCTGGATTCTACCCTCCCATGCTTTCTTTAATGTGCCCTTTTTAGTAAGTACTTCATCTTTAAAGGAGGCATCAATATCATTCATAAAGTCAATCTGCCCCTGCCGGAACAACAGGAACTCGGATGCCTTGCTGTCCAGGAAGCTGATTTGTACAGCATCCAGGTAAGGCAAGGGGATACCGGCACTATCCTTCTCAAAGTACCGGGGGTTTTTATGGAAAATAAGCGCCTGCCCTTCATCCCAGTAGTGGAACTGGAAAGGTCCGGTACCACAGGGGTGCTTACGAAAGTCGGCCCCGTATTTTTCCACCACCTCTTTAGGAATAATGGAACAATACTGCATGCTCAGGATACCCAGTATAGGATGGAAAGGCTGCAGTAAGGTAAGCTGGAAAGTAGAGTCATTCAAAGCAATAAAGCCTTTATCAGGATCTACCTTACCATTAAAGATCCAGGCACCGGGGGATGCAGTGGCTGGAAGCATAATCCGCCGGAGGCTATACACCACATCTGCGGCTGTCATCCTCCTTCCTTTCCCTTCCGGAAATACCTCATTATCATGAAAATAAACATCACTCCTTAATGTAAAGGTATAAGTCCGGTGATCAGCTGATATCTCCCAATGCCGAGCCAGGGAAGGACGCAATTCCAGCAGGCTGTCGGGCTCCAGTAATGTGTTGTAGAGTTGTTTTACCGCCCATATAACAGGCTGGCTTTTCGCAAAAGCCGGGTCTAAAGTTGGGATCCCTTCCTGCTGGTTATAACGGAATACCTGCTGATGGGAGGCTGCCTTTCTTCCACAGGAGGATAAAAAAAATAGAAAACATCCAGCCGCGATACCCCAAAAGGTAACAGACTGATAATAAAATCGTTGTACGGATATGTAAGGCAGCTTCATCAGCAATTAAAATAACGTTATATTGATTTTCAATGTCTTATACGTTAAAAAACATACATGTTTCATTTCGCAGTAAATTAATACCTTTCCGGTTAAAATCACGATCAAATATGCGCACCATTCCTATGCTTTTAGTGGTGTTGCTGTCAGCCTTCAGTGCTGGTGCACAGCAGCATCATTTTACAAGGGCCGATACACTGAGAGGATCTATCACACCCCAGCGCGCCTGGTGGGACGTTACCACTTACGACCTGCACGTACAGGTATCACCGGGGGATAGCTCCTTTAGCGGTTTTAATACCA
Organism: Chitinophaga sp. H8; assembly: GCF_040567655.1. Classification (NCBI taxonomy): domain Bacteria; kingdom Pseudomonadati; phylum Bacteroidota; class Chitinophagia; order Chitinophagales; family Chitinophagaceae; genus Chitinophaga; species Chitinophaga defluvii. The sequence continues at coordinate 2,070,490 of NZ_JBEXAC010000001.1, forward strand.
TCACATATAAGGTACTTAAGCCAGACACCGTTATGCAGATTGATTTGCAAATGCCCATGGAAATAGACAGCGTGGTGCAGGATAAGATGGCGCTGTCTTTTGAGCGTCAGGGCAATGCCTTTTTTATAAGGGTGAAGGCTATTCAGGAAAAAGATAAACAAAAAAAGATCACTGTGTATTACCACGGCAAACCCAAAGTGGCCGTAAATGCGCCCTGGGATGGTGGCGTGGTATGGGGGAAGGACAATAAGGGGCGCCCATGGATAGCTACTGCCTGTCAGGGACTTGGGGCCAGCGTTTGGTGGCCTAACAAAGACCATCAGAGTGATGAGCCCGAAAATATGTCCATCAGCGTCACCGTTCCGGCAGAACTTACGAATGTATCCAATGGCCGGCTGAAAAAACGGGTAGACAATGGTGATGAAACGGCTACTTACCTCTGGTATGTCAGCAATCCCATCAACAACTACGATGTAGCCCTCAATATTGGACACTACACGGAGTTTAAAGAAGTTTATTCAGGGGAAGGTGGTAAACTGGACCTGGACTACTGGGTACTGGACTATAATGAGGACAAGGCCAGGGAACATTTTCAGGTGGTAAAGCCTATGATGAAATGTTTTGAATACTGGTTCGGGAAATATCCTTTCTATAAAGACAGCTATAAACTGGTAGAAGCACCTCACCTAGGTATGGAGCACCAGAGTGCGGTAGCCTATGGGAACAAGTTCCAGATGGGCTATAAAGGTACTGACCTTTCCGGGAGTGGCTGGGGCCTGAAATGGGACTTCATTATTATACATGAGAGCGGACATGAATGGTTCGGCAATAATATTACTACCAAAGACATTGCAGACATGTGGGTACATGAAAGCTTTACCAACTACTCCGAAACGCTGTTTACCGGATGCCAGTATGGGCCGAAGGCTGCGGATGCCTATATTGAAGGCGTAAGGAAAAACATCAAAAATGATATTCCTGTTATCGGGCCGTACGGGGTAAATCAGGAAGGTTCAGGGGATATGTACTACAAAGGAGCCAATATGATCCATACCATCCGCCAGATCATTAATGATGATAATGTATTCCGCGAAATCCTGCGGGGACTGAATAAAACCTTCTGGCACCAAACGGTTACCACCCAGCAGGTAGAAGCCTATATCAATGAAAAGTCGGGGATGGATTTCAGCAAGGTATTTGACCAGTATTTACGGCATACAACGGTACCATTGCTGGAATATAAAATAGAAGGTCAGCAACTGCTGTTCCGCTGGGTAACTGATGTAAAAGGCTTTAATATGCCCGTAAAGGTTACCTTGGGCGAACGGGGCTTCCAGTTTATCTTTCCTACCACCAAATGGAGCGGTGCCAATCTTACACTCACCGATCCATCGAAATTTGAAATAGACAAACGCTTTTATATTGAAACCAGGCAGGTAAAATAACTAAGTTATAAAATCAGCTAATAGTACGGGCCATAAGCAGGAATATTATCCGCTTATAGCCCGTAGTCTTATTTTAAACAAGATAGGCAATTTTACTTCACCGCTGCTTTCAGTTGCTGGAAGATGTTGTTACGAATCTCATCTGTACTGCCTTGCTGCGGATACTCCAGCATTGTTTGCTGTACATACCTGATGCGATGATCCGTCAGCGGGTGTGTACTGATGAATTCAGGAATGGAGATACTGCTCTTTTCATTCCCCGCTTTTTTTAGTGCTTCCATCAGCCCCAGCATTCCCTGCTGGTCAATTTTATTACGACGCATCATTTCCAGTCCTTTCAGGTCAGCTTCTTCTTCAAATTCCCGGGAGTACTGAAGTGTACGTAACTGATCGGCATTTTTAAAGAGCGTAGCCATCATACCATTTACATCATTAAATACCAGGGAGCCAAAGAGATAGCCGCTGAGGTTGCGTACCAGGCTACGCATGGAGTGCCGGTACTTGATATGGGAGATTTCATGCGATAACAAAGCAGCCAGCTCTTCGGGCGTATCCAGTTTGCGGAGTAAGGCACTGTACACTACAATATAGCCACCTGGTAATGCATAGGCATTGATCACATCGCTATCGACCACACTAAAAGTAATAGTATCCTTCACATCCCATTGAATATGAGCAGCAAAAGAAGTGAGCAACTGGCTGGCAGCGCTGTCGGGCTTTTCTCCTATCTGGTTTTTGGCCAGCGTGCCCAGCTCTTTATCATAATATAAAGGTATCAGGTCTATTGCCTTGTCGGCCAGCGGAGGAAGCACCCAAAAATAAACAGCGACAGCTATAGCAATGATTACTGCCAGTGCGGAAAGGGCTACTTTAACCCCTCCCTGGAGCACCAGCCCATACAGGCGGGCACTTCCGGAAGGCTTGTATATACGAAGCAAATCTGTTATGAATGATTTGTCCTGCACCTCTATGGTGCCAGGTACCGGCGATTCACAGGTGATACGCATAAAAGCCGGACCATTCACTTCCAGTTTTATCTCCGGAAGCAGCCAGATCCATCGCCGTTTTACATCATCTTGTGTATTGATCAGCAGGCTTTCTGCGTGCAATTGTATACTCACCGGAATTACCTGTGAGGATTGATGATCATAATATTTGCCTTCGTATCCCATTATAATCAGATCACAAAGCCCAGGTCAAGGAAATCAGCCATATCCTCACCGGTAGCATCTTTATATTCTTCTTCTGTTTGTGCCAATGCATTCAGGTTGATATCTCCGGTGATCTCAACATGGTTAAAAACAAAGGTCAGCGTGCGGGTCACGATCCAGGAATAACCAATACCCAGCGTGAAAATAAAGAGTAACAGGTTGACAAAGATCAGCTTAAAGAAGTCGCCTCCGGTAGCGGTAGAACGCAGGGAATATGCTTTGCCCTCGTGGTTTAATTTCAGATTGTCTATGTAATAGCGGAAGATGTCTGCCTGCCACCAGAACATATAAATACCTAATGTTATTATTGTTAACAGGTAGCCTACAATATTGAGCTTAAAATACGCCCAGCCATCTCCTTTGTACTCAAATTGCGCACTTCCAAAACGGATATTTGTCAGTAAATAGTTGCGTAGATTTATCTGCATCCAGGCACCATAGATACCAAAAGTAACAATGGTCAAAAACAGATTAGTGAAAAAGAGGAAGATGAACTCCTTCCTGTTACCCCGGTAGCCAAACCGTATTCCACGCCAGGACGTCCGGGAAAAGCGATAACGGTAGGCACCATGAATAGCCAGCGGTAATATAGCCAGTATACCCAGGTAAAATACCAGGATCGCACTGCCTATCATACGGTTCATCAGCAACGTTGCCGCGATACCATATAACACAATCATGAAAATGAAGGCTTTAATAAAACCCTTAAACATTTCATTACCGGTTCCATTAAAAGCAAAACGGCTGCCTTCCATCTCCGTATTGCCATACAGGTATTGTAATTGTTTGGCCTTTGCCCAGGGATAATAAAGTCCCAGTGTAATAATGGTTAATAATAAATTAACGATCACAATCCCGAAATAATCCCCTCCACTGCCTTTAAAGGTAATGGCAGGAGGAACAGGTGCCTTTGAAAAATCAGGGGGAACATACGTTTGTTGCATAATGGATAGGTTAAGGATGATTTAATGGACGCAATATATATATTAATAATTTGCTAACCAATGGGCACTGGCTAACTGCTTACTTTCTGGTATTATCACTTTCAGGATATACAGCTTGATTTACCAAAAGATATTTATTTTAGGGTACTTCAATCAAAATAAATGAAAGCAATCCTTTTTGCAGGTATAACCTGGTTAACGATCCTTTCTTCCCTGTCTGCAAAATCCCAGGCCACCCCTTCCTCCCTGTTTTTTCAAAATGTGGATGTTGCTGGTTATCAGAAGGCCTCCTTTACTCTGGAATGCTGGTTTTATGCAGAACGGACAGATCTTAATACCGGATCCTTACTGATGGCAATAAGCACGGAAAAAGGGAAACAGTTGAATGTTATGTTTGATAAATATAGTATGGAGTCTTTTCAGCCCGGCCAATGGAACAAGCTGACCTTGTCCGGAAAAATTGATAAACGTGCAGATATGCTGAGTGTGGGAGCACTCTACTCCGGCAAAGGTAAATTCTTTTATGACGACATAAAGCTCACTATAAAAAGCAAGGAAGGTGAACAGGGGCGCACGCTCCAAAACGGAGATTTTGAAGCCACTGATTTAGCACCCTGGAAGTTTGCCAACACCCCTGCAGCAGTAAACATAGCTGTAACAGACACCCTGGTACATACCGGAAAGCAGGCACTTTGTATCGATGCCAGCAAGATAGCCAGCTATACCTATGGCAATAATGATACAGCCGCTCATTATGCTACCATAAATGGTAACAGGATTTATTATGAAACATATGGTACTGGTACTCCGCTCCTGTTATTACATGGGGCATTGGAATCCATACAGGCTTTTGGTAATCAGATTCCCACTCTTTCCAGGCAATTTAAGGTAATAGCGGTAGATACACGTGGGCATGGCAGATCAACAGCCGACACTACCAGGCTCACTTACGAATTATATGCAGCTGATATGTACCAGCTGCTGAATACATTAAAACTGGATAGTGTTAACGTATTAGGCTGGAGTGATGGTGGCAACACGGGATTAATACTGGCCATGCAACATCCGGAGAAAGTTAGGAAACTGGCGGTAATGGGTGCCAACCTGTATAATGACCATACGGCTATACAGGAATGGGTAAACGACACGCTCCGCCAACAGATAAAACGGTTGGAACAAACCAGCTCATCAGGTTATGATTTTGAATTGCGGGTGAAAAGAACCCTGCTTACGGAGCCACATGTGCTCCCTGCCTCATTGCAGGCTATAAAGTGTCCGGTCCTGGTCATGGCGGGGGAAAAGGATGTAATTAAAGAAGCCCATACGGAGCTGATAGCCAACAGCATTCCCAATGGCCACCTTCTTATTTTTAAAAAGGCCACACATGACGCTCCCCGGGAAATTCCGGACCAGTTTAATAAGGCCATACTTGATTTTTTCCACCCATAAAAAAAAGTACTGATAGTGGGGTAACAAAAATCATATGCTGTTGATATAGTGTTGAGTCCCCCGGGTTCCGGGGATTTGGCCATATTAAAAACAGCGATATGAAAAATTGTTTGACACTACTGCTCCTATTGTTTTCCTGCTGCGTATATGCGCAGTATCCGCCCCAGGCCGGAGCTGCCAATAACCCGGGCAGGTTCATTATTTCTGCTGGCGGAGGTACTACCCTCCAGCAGCAGGCCTATCTGAAAGACAGTGCTTTCATGGACAATGCCCCCAGTATCAGCGGAGATATTTTTGCCCGCCTCTGGCAATGGCAATATGCCCGTAATAACGTTTCTCTCGGGCTGAGCCTGGGTGGAGATTATGCCAGGCAACAGGCTGGCGGCATCGATTTCGTGAAAACCAATTACCGCCTCAGCGATGGTGCAATTTCCCCTACTTCACCGGAAGGTGAACAAAAAGGGCGGGTACTGGCTATTACACTGGGGCCAAGACTTTACTGGCGCACCGGAGGATTTTTTGTTGCGCCAGCCTTGCAGGTCGGACACCTTAGTCTGCAACGCAACGGGTTCAGCATCATTGACTCCCTGGCAGATGCTGGTGGCAGAAAACGGTATATCCCTTTTTATACTTCGGACAGGATCAGTGCCAGCGGGCTTACACTTTCCCCCCAGCTCAAAATAGGATATCAGCTAAGCAGGACCATTGCAGTATGGACCAGCGCACAATATATCACTGGACCAGACATCACTACCACTACTACTTACTGGAAACCATATGGTGATCCTGTAGAAGGCGCTTATACATTTGGTCAGTATGTAGAAGGGAAACCCGCCACCCGTATTAATGAATCAAAATACCGTGCAATGAGCCTCCAGGGAGGTCTGTCAGTGAGCCTGGGTGGAGGTAAACAACAAACATCCCCGGCTGCTCCAGGTGAAAATTTCCGTGAAATACCTGCTACAGTAAATAACAGCGCAGGAAAAGATACTTCCTCCCGGAATATCAAAAGGGCCAGCGCTCCCCGCATCCTTTCTCCCAATTTCAATACAGTGGCGGGTACAAAAAACGGCTTCCTCCAGTTCCATTACGTTCCTTCGGATTTCCCCTATTCCAAAACAAGGGTGGTGATCTGGAAATTAAATGGTAGCCGGCGGGAAAAAGTATTTGACGACACTTATACCACTCCCTGGAATGGAATGGTGAGCGAAAAATATCTGAAGGCAGACAAGAATGATACCAGCGCATACGAAGCACAGCTAACGGCCTCCTATCACCCGGCAACACCAGGTAAAGCGGGTAGCAATACTTTGCTGTTCAGTAAAAACACAGTACCCGTGTATGATAATAATGGTGAGAGCAATATTGCCCGGTTTGTGATGCAAAACAACTGTACCGTAGATCACACTTTTGTGCTGGACAGTACCAAATGCCTGGAAGATGATAAGATAAGGGTATACGGACATGTGGCCATTCTGCCCAACAGCGCTGGTGTAACCAGCGGTACGATTAGTTTTACCGCACCATTTCTTGAAACTACCGGTAATACACAGGTAACGCCCTCCAATTTCCAGCCGGGAGCCTCTTTTACTGTAACACAGTCCAATACTGCATTCAGCTTTGAAATTGAGGGCGATATGTGTAACAAGCAGTTAAGGGTATTCTATAATTTTTCGTATCAATGTCCTTCACTGAATACACCTGCTGTCATCCCATGTGCGGATACCATTTCCCTACCCTGTTGTATGTGTACCTATTGCGATGATCCCCAGAACATGAACATTACAGAAGGTGCACAAACATGGAATCAGCTGAATGCTGAAACGGTAGCCATTACCCAGCAGTTCAATATTTCTCCTAAAAATATCATCGGTGTAAAAGCGCAGATCGTGTACATAGGTGAGTCCGGCATTGACGACGCCTGCCGTACCTGTGCAAAGGATGAAACCAGCGTTTTCCATTTTACGGGTAGTAATACCGCACAATGGAATGGGGGTAATACTGTCCAGGCCGTAGCACAGAATAGCCATACCTCCTTCCCTTCCCGTATTATCGGCTGGAGCAGCAATACACAGGGCAACCTTGCGCTAAACATGCAGATAGGCTTACCAGGGCTGGCACAACTTTCCTGTTGTTCCCGCAATATCAGGATATGTATCCGGTATTCCTTTACAGACAAAGACTGCAAAACATGCGAAAGACTGGTATGCTATGAAGGTGTACAGCTCCCCAAACAATAAGTTCTCAGACCGATAAAAAATTCAGCGATGAAAAAGATACTAACCAGTTTACTGATCGGCATACTGCTTTGCAGTTTTGCTGCACGCGCCCAGCAGGTTGGCCTTACTATAGCCCCTCAGGGCACCCAGCCTTATACGGCGGGCACTAACTTCCAGGTATATGCGAATTATAATTACAGCAATATCACTGGTAATGTGGAGGTGGAAGTGACCTTTAACTCTACTATACTTTACTTTTGCGGTAGTACGGCATTTCCTTATCCGGCAATTACAAGTACTGTAAATCCTACTACTACCCGGATCAAATATACCTTCCCTGCTACTTCTGGTAATAATCAGACCGGGGTGATCATGATGTGTTTTTCCTATATTTGTCCACAAACCTGCGCCGGCCAAAATATCAATACTGCCATCAATGGCAGCATCAGTGCGCCGGCCAATTCGCTGAGCAGCACTGCCGCACCGGCAAACATAAACGGGATTGTCAATAATAACTGGAATACCCAGCATACTTTTAGCAGCTTTATCCAAAGTTCGGCTGAAGTTACTTTTAAGGTAACCGTCAACGGAAGCACCTGCCACAAGATAGGCAGCCCTTCTTTTGTTGTAAATCCCAATATAGGTACGCTGGTGAGTGCTACTAATGCTACGGTGAGCGGTAATACTTTTACACCTACCAATGTTACGGAGTTTATTCCCTACAATACTTATATCTATTACTATACCATCAAACTGCCTTGTACTACCCCTGCCAGTACAGTGGTGACCAGCAACGTGACCCTCCGTGGCACCAATTGCGGCAATAGTAATGCTACAATTAAAACGTTACAGCCAGCCACCTACACCACACCGGCTACTGTATTCAATAATGCCCAGGCTACCCTGACAGTAAATGGCTATAACGGCTACTATCGACTAGAGGCAGTGAACATAGGTAATACCCCTTTGAACCTGGTGATGACGAATACAATGCCATCCGTAAAGACTACTGGAGTAGCAATACAAAGTAATACACAGGGCAGCAGTGTTTCCTCTGCAGTTACTTACCATGACTGCAGTAATGTGGCTACTGGTCCTTTTTCATTAGTTCAGGGAACGACGAACACGTCCGTACCTGCTTATGCAACCAAGGCTAATATTAATATTACGAATCTGCTGCCGGGACATGCGATCGTTTATATTATTTACTATGATTTCAGTAATTCCTGCAGTGGTGTGCCCACACAAAACCAGTTCCCCCTGTACTCCTCTCTGAATTTTAATTGTAGCACGGCAGGGCTGAGTACAGTATGTTATGGATGTAACGGTGCCGCAGGTATGGTCAATGATACAGCAGTTTATGTACGGCAGCCTATGATGAATTGTGATTTTCCGTCCAACATGAGTACTGCCTGTTATGAACCGGGAGATACGGCCAATATATGCCTGCGCTTCCGTAACAATGGCAGCGCTCCCCTCCTGAACGGGGTACTGGATTATAATCTGCCGGCTTTTCTCACTTTTATACCAGGTTCTGAAACATTTACAGGGTTCAGTTCAAATCCTGTATACCAGCCAGGTACCAGCGCCAAATGGGACTTGCCCACCTTACCAGAAAGCACTGTCTATGATATTTGTTTTAAAGTAAAGGTGAATACTAATGCTGCATATGGCAGTTACCCATTGAGTTATAAAATAGGTGGGACTGGTTATCCGCTGACCGGTAATGGGTGCCCTTTTTATGTCAATATTTGTGCATTGCCACAGGCAGAAGTACATAAAAAAGTAAAGGGCAATCTGGATGCCGTTTTCTCTGCTAACGGTACCGGTTATCCTGGCACCACAGCTCAGTATGAGGTCACCGTGAAGAATACCGGTAATACTGCGATCGGCAGTATTGAGCTGATAGACCGGTTGCCTGCACCGGGTGATGCCAGCATTATGACCTGCACGCCCCGCAACAGCCAGTTCCAGTTGTTCCCATCTGGTCCGCTCAGTATTCCTAATGCTACTGTTACCTATTCCAATACAGCCAATATTGCCACCGGCTGGCCTACTACCGCTACTGCCTGTGCGGTTCCTGGATCATTTGGTACCAATTTTCAGCCAAACAGTATTAAGATAGCACTGCAAAACAATATTCCTCCGGGTGGCAGCTTTACCTTTACTTTCCCGGTGGTAATACCAGCTGGTGCTACGGAAGGTCAGACTGCCTGCAATACGATTGGTATGATCTGCAAGCTGATAGATAATAATAACAACAGTTCAGCGATGAACCCGGTGGAATCAAATCCTGCCTGCCTGAAGGTAGTAAGTCCGCCACCCCAATGTCACCCATGCCGGGAAGTGTTGCGCAATATCTCTGCTACTCAAGGTGCCCTGGAACAGCAATCGGATTATTACCTGCAGAAAGCAGTGCTCAATTTTACTACAGGAAAAACACTGCAGGAGTTCAGGGTAAGCCTGGCCAACGTGGACTATACCTGGAATAATAAAGGTTGTGGCGACTGTAAGATACCGGTGATGGAAAGAGGTTGTCTCTATCCCCAAAGCAGTACACAAACCATCGGCGGGCTGGTATGGGATAACTATAGTAATCTTTCCCTCCCTCCTAATGCAGCCCCCGGCGCCTGTATGGAAGAACTGATCTGGAAGCCGGGCACCACTGCCGCAGCGGGTAGTTATTCCGTACCATTACAGGTAAGCTTACCTAAGCCTGTGGTAGATGGTTGCTGTGAACTGGAAATACGCAGTATTTGTTTCCGCGTTACTTTCAAGGATAAGGATTGTAATACCTGTGACACTATTATCTGCGTAAAACCTCCTCAGCAAACGGATTGTTGCCGGGGCAGCCACTGGACAGCCAACAAAATTTCCTGGAATCCCATATTGATAGAAGGCCCTGTTTTAAGTAAAACAACCCTGCCAGGTACCGGTACTATACACGAGCTGGGAACAATCCAGGCAAAGTGTGACACCGTTTATAAACTTAACCGCAATATTGCTTATACCTTCTTTGCAGGTTATCAATGTGGTGGCGGGTCAGCAGCCAATTGCGACAAACAGGTGGTGCTGAACATCAGTGGTCCGGGTACAAACATCACACAAACCCTGGGCAACAATGGTTATAGCTATACTTTTCAGCAAACAGGCACCTACACAATTACCTATACTGCCTACTGTGGTGGCCAGATCTGTAATGTATGCCGGTATAAGGTGGTGATTGGTAAGGGTGGCATTATTGCCACAGAACAAAGCGCAAACAGCAACCTGGATTTTAAATTGTAACTACAGGGGCGGACAGATTATCCTCTCAGAATAGCAATAGGGTGTATCAAAATTTTTGATACACCCTATTTTTTCAGCAGTTTAAAGGCATGGCCAGAACTGTTGTTCAGAAAGCCCCAGGCCGACCATAAGATAGAAAGCGGTTCTATATTTCTGCTCATCTCAATATTACCCATATCGGCCACATCCTGCCAGCCCATCTGGCGGAGTACCTGGGTGATGGCTTCCTTGGCAGCTTTGTTATTGCCAGCAATAAACATAGTCGGAGCACCTTCTTCAAACTGAGGATGCTGCATATGCTGATATCCAATACAGCTCAGTGCTTTTACCACATGCGCATCCGGTGGCAGCCATGCCTGGATCTGCTCACCTGCAGAGGTGGTATGTCCTATCGCAAAAGTGAGCATACCATTGGCATCGGGTCCTTTTCCATCCAGCGGGTTGGTAACGTCTACCACTATTTTATTTTTGAAATTCCAGATACCGGCGGCTTCGATCGCCTTTTTAGTGCCTGCCCAGCTGGTGCAAATCACGATCAGCTCTCCGTTTTGTGCCGCATCCCGGAAAGGAGCAGCAGTGGCTTGCTTACCGTGTTTTTTTACCCATTGCTGTAAAGATTCTTTGGAGGGATTTCGGGTGCCGATAATAACGTGGTGGCCGGATTGTATCAGTGCTTTCCCTAAAGTAAGCCCGACAGGACCACTGCCCAGAATGCCAATATTCATGACCGCATATTGATTTGATAAAGCGTGTATGAAGATACTTAAACATTCACAAAATTGCCAGCCGGGATTTAACTTGTTTTTTTATCTTCGGGGTCCTAAACGTTTTAACACCAAACCCAGAAACCATAAATTATGCGTAAACAAATTCTGATCCCAGCAGCTGCCCTGATTATCATGAGTGGTATGGCCTCCTGTGGCAACAAGGCAAAAACTGCTGATACCCAGGAAACTACTGCTACTACTACCCCCGAAAGTGCCGCACCCACTCCGGTAGGTAATCAGCCACTGTCTTATGTGGTAAAAATATCCCCGGACTCTGCCATATTGGGTAAAAAAGGAGAAGCCTTCATCAAATTTGAAGATGGTAATGCTATTGCCTTACAGGATGCTGATGGAAAATCTACCGGTACAGAAGTGACTATCAAAATGAGTATTACAAACAGAAGTAAGCTGGACAACAAGACTTATTTCACAGTAGAGTTTTCAAATGCCAGACTGGAACTGGACAATGGTACTGCTATCACATACAAAACATCTGATGGGACTACCAACCCCGAAGCAGAGTCTACCAGTCAGGCCAGCGTTATTTTTGATGTACCTGCCGGTGCTAAACCTGCTAAACTGAGCCTCTTCCTGGATGGTACCCGTGTATCTACAGGAATAAGCCTGGAAGAAAAGAAATAATTAACTGTCACTTGCAAGCATATACAGGACTTTAAACGATGAGATCATCACTGCTTTATCTCATCGTTTAAAGTCCTTTTTTATAGCTCCTCCTTATCTCAGGTAACTGAGAAATTGCTGCATCCCCTGACGTTTGGCCGGAGTGAGTGGATAACTGATGTTCTGCGTATAATAAGTAGTGAGGTCGTAAACGCTGTAGGGATTTTCTGCTACCACACCAGGAATATTGTTAATACCAATGCTGCTGGCATTATTAAACTCCTGGATAAATGCTACCGGCAGTGGTTTATTGCTGATCCAGGCCGCAAAAACAAAGGGCAGGCTGGTAAAACGTACCCAGTTCTCAGCCAGATCATAGATGTAAGGAGATACCTTGCGCTGCTCCAGTGCCCGGTCGCCAATCACTAAGCCTGCATCCGTTCCCTTGATCTTATCCTGGTAATCATCAGTAGTTTCTATCAGTTCTACAGATAATTTCCAGTAATCTCTTACCAGCAGCTTTAATAAAGCTACAGATGTGCGGCTCTGATAATCCAGGTAAATCCGCTTTATTTCATGCAATGGCACTTCACTGAACAAACACACCGATGCCACCGGGCCATCTGCACCTATACAAAAGTCTGCTATGATGTGATATTCTTTCATTTTTGGGATGATAGCCACCGGTACCAGCGCAACATCCACTTCTCCATCTATTAATTGCTGGGCTATCTTAGCCGGATAATCTACCGATAAATCCATCATCTTCATCACCGGATGATCCCTGAATCCAAACAACAAAGGCTTCGTATTTAAATAACTTACAGCCGCTACTTTTACTTTCCGTTCCAATTTCTGTATTTTTGAAGCCGCAAAAATAACTAAAATCCAACTTCCGGCGCCGATTTAAGATATTTGCAGCGTAAATGAGACGATTTTTGATTTGATATCTGGAATTATATAAATATGCAACTACAACCTTTAACAGCCATTTCCCCGTTAGACGGACGCTATCGCAGACAACTGGATGAGCTTTCCAATTATTTTTCTGAATTTGCATTAATCCGTTACCGGGTCATGGTAGAGGTGGAATATTTTATTGCATTGGCAGAACAAAAAGTATTTACCCTGCCTAAAGCCAAAGTACTGCCACTACGCAAAATATACCAGGAGTTTACACTGGAAAACGCCCAGCTGATCAAGGACACCGAGAAGATTACCAACCATGATGTGAAAGCGGTAGAGTACTTCCTCAAGAATGAAATGAAAAATCTCGGCCTGGAAGATAAACTGGAATGGGTGCATTTTGGTCTTACTTCGCAGGACATCAATAACACCGCTACTCCCCTGTTTTGGAAAGACGGCGTAGAACAGGTATACATGCCTGCACTGGCCAACCTGGTCCTGGGTCTCCGGAAAATGGGACAATCCTGGATGAAAGTGCCTATGCTGGCCCGTACACACGGACAACCCGCTTCCCCTACCATCCTGGGTAAGGAAATCCTGGTGTTTGTGGAAAGACTGGAAGGGCAAATGAAACTGCTGGGAGAAATCCCCTTTGCTGCTAAATTTGGTGGTGCTACCGGCAACTTTAACGCACATCATGTGGCTTTCCCTAAGATCAACTGGGAAAAGTTTGGCGATAAGTTTGTCAACACCACCCTGGGTCTGCAGCGCATGAAATATACCACACAGATCGAACATTATGATAACCTGGCCGCCCAGTTTGATGCGCTGAAACGTATCAATAATATCCTGCTGGATTTTTGCCGGGATATCTGGACCTATATCTCCATGGATTATTTCAAACAAAAGGTGAAGAAAAATGAAGTAGGCTCTTCTGCCATGCCTCATAAAGTAAATCCTATTGATTTTGAAAATGCAGAAGGGAACCTGGGATTGGCCAACGCTTTGTTTGAACACCTGAGTGCCAAATTACCTGTATCCCGTTTACAGCGTGATCTGACCGATTCTACGGTGTTGCGTAATGTAGGGGTACCATTTGGTCATACCCTGCTGGCTACCAAATCCATCCAGAAGGGATTGGAAAAGCTGATCCTCAATGAAGCCAAACTGAAAGAAGACCTGGACAACAACTGGGCAGTAGTGGCAGAAGCAATCCAGACGGTATTACGCCGGGAAAATTATCCCCAGCCTTACGAGGCGCTGAAGGAACTGACCCGTGGCGGCGACCAGATCAATCAGAAAACAATGCATAAGTTCATTGATGGGCTAAAGATCAATGCTGCTTTAAAAAAAGAACTGAAAGCTATCACGCCGCATAATTATACTGGTATCTGGAATTAATCCGGTACTAAATATCCAAACAAATAAAGGGAGTCTTGTAAAAAGGACTCCCTTTTCTTTATTCAACCTGCCATTCACAAGAAGCAAAATATATAAGTGCGCCATGGGAGTAGGTTACGTTATAGATAAGGCAGACATAAGGTAGACATAAAATAGTGATAAAGCAGAGATAAGGTAGACATAGAGAGGTCTACCTTATCTCTACCTTATCTTTATTTTAAATATCCTTTAATACTAGCTTTTTATATTGCAAGAGGCGGATTTTACAGCAGTTAAGGCGCAATAATCAATGGAACGCAGGCGGTTGTTTTTCCGCTAACTGCTATCTGAAGGCTATAATGCCCCGGGAGAAGCGTCCGTAACCGGATGGTTTGTCCTTCGACAAGTACATCCGTAATAAAGGGCAGCATCCGCACCGGCTGTTGTTGTGCATTAAAAACGGTCACCTGGGCTGGTATACCAGCTGTAACCATACCTGCCAGCTTTACGACATACACGGCAGTGGCAGGATCGGGTTGATCTAACCTACAGTACATTTCGGGAGCCAAAGACGGCTCATTGACAGTTGCTGTATGGGTTGCCCTGCTCTCCGGAAGTTGAGCCGGAAAAGCTGTTATAGTGATGCTTTGATGCAGCAAAAAGAGGATACTCCAAAAGTTCATGTACCAACAGGTTAAAGGGTGACTTTGGAGTTTTTCGCAGGAAATGATTAAGATAGGAAACAGGCTTGTCTTGAACAGCCTGGTAATAATAACAGGATAAAGGTAAGCCTATCAATCGGATTAATTAATTTTTACAAGTAATTATTTTGTTAAGTGATGGTTAATGTACATTTCACCTCTTTAAAAGGCGTCTTCTATGTGAAGGATTTCGTAGGTATCCGGGGAGTTAAAAGTAATGGCAATCACATCAAAGCGGATGATATCCGGCTGTAGTGGGCTGTATTCCAGGAAAGCATCGGCAGCGGCCTGTAATAATTCCTGCTTGCGATAGTGAACGGCCTCTTCCGGCCATCCAAACTGGCTGCTTGAGCGTGTTTTTACTTCCACAAAGAGCAAGCAGTCTTCTTTACTGGCAATGATATCAATTTCTTTCCGGCCGTATTTCCAGTTGGTATATAATACCTGGTAATCTTTTTCCAATAAATAGGATTGCGCAATCTGTTCTCCTTTTTTGCCCAGTTCATGATGGGAAGCCATTGGTTTTTAAGTATTTTTGTGCGCATACGCTAACAGCTACAGGTGTTGGAGCACTATTCCGGTACTTGGGGCGGTTAACTGGCTATTAATGATTCATTTAAAATACGAATATTATCATCATGACGACTGCTATGGAAAGGAAATTATTTCGTTTGGAAGGTAAGGTGCAACATTATGCCTGGGGTGGGTATACTTATATACCCGCATTACTGGGTATTCCGGCAGGCAATACGCCCAGTGCAGAATATTGGATGGGGGCGCATCAGAGTGCTCCTTCACAGGTCATCACTCCCGGTGGTACCATTACCCTGGATAAGCTGATACAGGAACGTCCGCAGGAGGTATTGGGAGAAGCAGTATGGCAACGTTTTGGGCAGCTTCCCTATTTATTCAAAATACTGGATGTAAAAGATATGTTGTCTATACAGGTACACCCCAGTAAAACTGAAGCAGAAAAAGGGTTTGCCCGTGAAAATGAGGCCGGTATCCCGCTAAATGCCCCCGACCGTAACTATAAAGATGCCAATCACAAACCGGAGATCATGGTAGCATTGAGTGATTTCTGGCTATTACATGGGTTTCTGCCCCACGATGCTTTACAGCAGGTATTGAAAACCGTACCTGAATTTGCAACGCTGACCAGTATTTATGAACAGGAAGGCTATAAGGGCTTGTATAAAGCTGTGATGGAAATGCCGCAGGAACAGGTCAATACATTGTTAAGGCCATTGGCAGAAAGAGTATTGCCCGCTTACCAGGCTAATCAGCTGGATAAATCCGATCCTGCATTCTGGGCTGGCAGGGCTATTGCCAATGATCCCGAAGGGATGAACCGGCTTGACAGAGGGATTTTCTCTATTTACTTTTTCAATATCATGAATGTACAGCCTGGAGAAGCCGTATTCCAGGATGCCGGTATCCCGCATGCTTACCTGGAAGGGCAGAATGTGGAATTAATGGCCAATTCAGACAATGTTTTACGCGGAGGCCTGACTCCTAAACATATTGACGTACCTGAACTGTTGAAACATACCCGGTTTGAAGGGGTACACCCGGTCATTATACAAGGCAGTGCTGTACAGGATGGATTGGAGCAATTATATCACTCTCCTGCTCCGGACTTTGCTGCCAGCAAAATTGAGTTGCAAAAAGGTCAGGTATATAAAAGTACCAGCAATGCTGCGGCTATTTTGATCGTGATGAAAGGAACAGCTACCATTACCGGCTCTGATACGTTGGCTTTACATAAAGGACAATGCGCCTTAGTGACTAATGGCGAGCACTATCAGATCAGTACTGACAACGAAGTAGTGATCTTTAAAGCAGGCCCTGGTCAGTTTTAATTGAAAGTATGCCGCGGATTACCTGCTGCAAAATTCATTTAATTAATGTAAATTTGGCTATTAATTCATTGAAAGTTCATATATGAAACGTTCTTCTTTAATACAGGCGGGCATTGTAGCGGGGCTGATCTTCGCAACTGCTATGTGCCGTATTTTTACCAATGAGCTGCAGTTGTGGAACTTTACTGCCATAGGTGCCAGCGCATTGTTTGCCGGCGTTATCCTGAAAGATAAACGTTATGCTTACGCGTTACCTTTGTTTACATTGTTTCTGACGGACCTGTTTTTCCAGTTATTTACCAGTATTCAGGGTTTCTATGGTGGGCAGATGTTTTTTGTATATGGCGCATTTCTGCTGATTACCTGGATAGGTACCCGCATGAAAAAGGTGAATACCCTGACGATCCTGTTGGCTTCAATAGGTAGCGGTGCTTTATTCTTTATCATTTCTAATCTGGGCACCTGGTTATTGAGTGGCATGTACCCTATTACATTAAGTGGTTTGATGACCTGCTACGCAGCCGCTATTCCTTTCTTCCGGAATGATATGTTTGGTAACTTCTTACTGAATACCATTATGGGGAACGTGTTTTACAGTGGCGTACTGTTTGGTGGATATGCGTTGCTCAAGTCCCTGGTACTGAAGGGGCAACAACAATTGGCTTAATTTTAATTTTGGTTTAAAATAGCGAAGGCGTCTCACAAGGAGACGCCTTTTTTGTTATACTTCCCATTGAAGGAAACAATAATCTCCATGGATTATTTTTGTACAGGCTGGCAGTTTTACCGGTGATCGGAAGAGCGGGCAATCAATAACCGCCGTATGAAATTCCCCGTTTTCCCCACATACATCTACTCCTTTGGCTTCCAGGTCGTTCAGTAGTGACAAGTCAAGCGTACGTCCCAGAAAATCAATCCCCAGGTGGGTATTACAGGAAACGATCATGGTCGTAATTCCGGCAGACAACATTTGCAGAACCAGGTCTTTCCGGTTGCCTTGCCATAAGGGAAGTACTGCTGTGATATCAGCAGCAGCGCACACCTTTTCTTCCCAGTCGCGGTGTGCCTGAAGGTCTATATCGCCAAAGATAGCATGGGTAAGCTGGTAAGCCGGTACCAGCTGTTGCAGCATCGCTATATAGTTCTCTTCATATGCTTCCCAGGAGGCGG
Source organism: Chitinophaga sp. H8 (assembly GCF_040567655.1). Lineage (NCBI taxonomy): Bacteria > Pseudomonadati > Bacteroidota > Chitinophagia > Chitinophagales > Chitinophagaceae > Chitinophaga > Chitinophaga defluvii. Next base: position 2,088,453 of record NZ_JBEXAC010000001.1, read on the forward strand.
CGATGGTTACCAGCGGTAGTGCCAGGGCATCCGCCTGTTGCTGCAATATATGCTGTGGCAACCCATGCGACCGGGATCTGTTACCTGTTTCATTCATGACATTAAACAAAACAGCAGGCTGGTAGCCTGCTGTTTGTGCCTGCATGAAAGCAAAGCAACTATCTTTTCCGCCACTCCATGATACAAGGGCTTTCAATGATACTTATATTTTGTTGGTGAGGATTAGTCGTCCAGTTTAAGCACCGCCAGGAATGCTTCCTGTGGTACTTCCACATTACCTATCTGGCGCATACGTTTTTTACCTTCTTTCTGTTTTTCCAGCAGTTTACGTTTACGGGAAATATCACCACCATAACATTTAGCAGTTACATCCTTACGCATGGCGCTGATGTTTTCGCGGGCTACGATTTTAGCACCGATAGCTGCCTGGATAGCAATCAGGAATTGCTGGCGGGGTAATAATTCTTTCAGTTTTTCACACAGCTTGCGGCCAAATTCCTGGGCACGACTACGATGGATCAGTGCACTGAGGGCATCCACCTTTTCAGCGTTGAGCAGGATATCCATTTTTACGATATCGCTATCCCGGCGTCCAATAGGAGAATAATCGAAGGAAGCGTATCCACGGGTCTGGCTTTTCAGTTTATCATAAAAGTCGAACACGATTTCCGTGAGGGGCAATTCAAAGATCAGTTCCACACGGGTGGTAGTGAGATAACTTTGATTGATCAGTATACCCCGTTTACCCAGACATAAGGTCATGATATTACCGATATAATCTGGTTTGGTAATGATCTGCGCACGGATAAAAGGCTCCTCAATGCGCTCCAGTTTGCTGGGGTCCGGCATTTCGGCAGGGTTATTTACGGTAATCACCTCGCCTTTGGTGGTATGTGCAATAAAGCTTACGTTGGGTACGGTAGTAATTACGGTTTGGTTAAACTCCCTTTCAAGACGTTCCTGGATGATTTCCATGTGGAGCATGCCAAGGAATCCGCAACGGAAGCCAAAACCAAGCGCCTGGGATGTTTCCAGTTCATAGGTAAGAGAGGCATCATTCAGCTGGAGTTTGTCCATACAGTCGCGCAGCTCTTCAAAGTCGTCTGTCACCACGGGGAAAATGCCCGCAAATACCATAGGCTTTACTTCTTCAAAACCTTTGATGGCAGCCGTTTCCGGATCAGAAGCGAGGGTAATGGTATCCCCTACTTTAATTTCCTTTGCATTTTTGATACCGGTAATGATATATCCAACGTCCCCTGTTTTTACTTCTGCTTTCGGCTGTAAGCCCAGTTTAAGGATCCCCACTTCATCCGCGCCATATTCCATACCGGTATTCTCAAACTTTACCATGTCTCCCTTTTTGATGGAGCCGTTAAAAACGCGGTAATATGCAATTACACCACGGAAGGAGTTAAATACGCTGTCAAAAATCAGGGCCTGCAATGGTGCCGCAGGATCTCCTTTAGGTGGTGGGATACGGCTTACAATAGCTTCGAGAATATCTTCGATCCCAATGCCGGTTTTGGCAGAAGCGAGTAAAATATCCTCTTCCTTCACTCCGATCAGTTCTATGATCTGGTCTTTTACTTCCGGCACCATGGCGCCATCCATATCGATCTTATTGATTACCGGAATGATCTCCAGGTCGTTTTCCAGTGCCAGGTAAAGGTTAGAGATGGTTTGTGCCTGAATCCCCTGGGTAGCATCTACCAGCAACAAGGCACCTTCACAGGCGGCCAGTGCGCGGGACACTTCATAGGAAAAGTCTACGTGGCCCGGTGTATCGATCAGGTTAAACACGATGTTCTCTCCTCCTTTGGTGAGGTAGTTCATCTGGATAGCATGGCTTTTAATAGTGATGCCCTTTTCCCTTTCGAGGTCCATGTCATCTAATACCTGCGCCTGCATATCGCGGTCGGAGATTGTCTTTGTAAACTCTAAAAGTCTGTCTGCCAGGGTACTTTTGCCGTGGTCAATATGTGCAATAATGCAAAAATTGCGGATATTCTTCATATATTATTTTAACCTGTCGGTCGCGGGTTTTGCCACCGCTCACCTCAAGCCGCAAAGATATTTAAATTTTGCACAAAAACACATGGTAAGCTATTAGCCATTAGCTATTAGCCATTAGCTCAAAATGCAGCGAATACCTGCACATAACATATATAACAAATTATTACTAGCTATGAATCCATATGTGTTAAATATCTCCTCTTATCCGGTGCATTTTGCTAACAGCTAATTGCTTATGGCTAACCGCTTTTTTTCTTACATTTAAAAAAAATAGCAATATGGAATTACAACAACAATTTGAAGCTGCCGTTGCCAACAGTAAAACATTGAGCCAAAAGCCTGAAAATGATATTTTATTGCAGCTTTATGCTTTGTATAAACAAGGTACTGAGGGAGATGTGAATGTGGAAGCCCCTGCCAATATGTTCGATTTTGTAGCAAAAGCTAAATACCAGGCGTGGGAAGGACTCAAAGGAAAAACCAAAGCAGCAGCTATGCAGGAATATATAGATTTGGTAAATAAGCTGAAAGGGTAAGCTATGCACTACCAGCAGTGAGCTTTTTTTTTCCTAATTTTACAATATGGTACCTGCATTTACGATAAGTGAAAGAACACAACATTTTTTGGCGCTGGAAGAACAATATGGCGCGCATAACTATCACCCTTTACCAGTAGTATTGGACCGGGGTGAGGGAGTATATTTATGGGATGTAGACGGGAAAAGGTATTATGACTTTCTTTCGGGATACTCAGCGGTGAACCAGGGGCACTGCCACCCCAGTATCATCAATACGCTGGTAGCGCAGGCACAAAAGCTAACGTTGACTTCCCGCGCATTTTATAACGATCTGTTAGGAGAATACGAACAATTTATTACCCGGTTTTTCGGTTATGATAAAGTGTTGCCGATGAATACTGGTGTAGAAGCGGTGGAAACAGCCTTAAAGTTGTGCCGCCGCTGGGGCTACCAGGTAAAAGGCATTCCCGAAAATAAGGCCAGGATCATTATTTGCGCAGATAACTTTCATGGACGCACGTTGAATGTTATTTCTTTCAGTACGGATCCGGTGGCCCGTCGTGATTTTGGACCCTATATGCCAGGGTATGACGTTATTCCATATAACGATCTCGCCGCTTTGGAAAAGGCATTGCAGGATAAAAATGTAGCTGGTTTTCTCGTAGAGCCTATACAGGGAGAAGCAGGGGTAGTGGTTCCGGATGAAGGATATCTGGCCAAAGCCCGGCAGTATTGCCAGGATGCCCATGTATTATTTATAGCAGACGAGATTCAGACAGGTCTGGCACGTACAGGAAAGATGCTGTGCTGTGATCATGAAAATGTGAGACCTGATATCCTTATACTGGGTAAAGCATTATCAGGAGGCACCTTACCGGTATCCGCGGTGTTGGCCGATGATGAAATTATGCTGACCATCAAACCTGGTGAACATGGTTCTACTTATGGCGGCAATCCTCTGGCATGCAAAGTAGCAATTGCTGCGCTGTCAGTGCTTACAGAAGAGAAGATGGCTGAAAATGCGGAAGCGATGGGGCAGTCATTGCGTACCGGATTGGAACAGCTGCAATCACCTTATATTGATACCATCCGTGGTAAAGGCCTGTTAAATGCCATTGTAATTAAACACAAAGATCCGGAAGCCGCCTGGGAACTTTGCCTGGCATTGAAGGAAAACGGATTACTGGCCAAACCTACCCATGGCGATAAAATACGTTTTGCACCTCCCCTGCTGATTACTGCTGCACAAATTGCTGATTGTGTGCAGATCATTGGTAAAAGCCTGGAGAGTGCCTTAGGCAAATAACATGGCTGCTAACGGAAAAGCTACCTTCTTCAAAGATGACAACATTACCTAAAGCCATACGGAGTACCGGCTGGAAGACAGATTTTTTAATCGGTTTTCCAGACGGTCTGTTCGTGCTTTTCTTTTGCACACAGGCTATGCAAAGAATGAACCTGTCGGTGCAAACCTTTTATACCATTCATCTGAGTATATGGCTGGGAGGTGCATTGCTGGTGATGATCGCTGTGTATCTGGCCAACCGGGGAGATAAACAGGATGAGTCGCTGCTAACACCCCGGGAACGGCATAAACTGCAACAGCTGGATATTTCAACAGGAATGATCACACAGATAGAGAGCGAGATGGCAAAAGATGCGCGGTTATGGGAAGATATACTTGTACAGCAACAGGTAGCTACCAGTACTTTCCGGCTAGCCCAGGCATTAAGGAGTGCGATTGTAAGTGGTATCTTTTTCCTGTTTGGAGGCATCCTGGCGTTAGGCCCTTTCCTGGCCAACGAAAATTTTAATGCTGCTTCCAGGACTAGTATGCTGGTCGCATTCCTGGCACTTACCTGTTTCAGCTTCCTGAAAGCAAAAATGACCACCCAACGTACGTGGGTAGTCATTTTCCGTTATTTCTTAATGGCCGCCGGTGTTTTGGCCGGTAGTTGGCTGGTAGCAAAATTATTCTGACCTTATTTTTTCTGCTTTACCTTCATCATCAGCACACAAATAAAAACAACAATAGCACCACCCAGAGAAAGGTATAATCCTATTTCCCGGTGAGGCCACTCTCCCATTTCCACCCGGGAAAACAGCAGGAAGTTGCGAAAGGTCCATGCCAGCAAAAAACCGGAGATAAAAAGGTTAACCCTTCCTGCCCACCATTTGTTGGCCGCAAAAAGTGCAGCGGCAATGATCGCCATAAACACATTTACTCTACCAGGCTCTCCAAAGCTGGATCCCGTGGTGTCAATACCTGTAAACACCAGTTGTTTACTTTCTATGGTAAGCCATGGCAGAAAGGCACTCACGATTACAACTACGGCAGCCAGTATGCCTATCAGATTACTTTTGGACATATCTTTTAATTACGAGGCGCAAATATAACAAAGTTTAAACGCTTGATCTGTGACATTTACCCGGCCATTAACTATTTTCCGCCCGGAGGACAATGCAGCTGCAGGTAATTGGTGTATAAGGTAACCAGGTGCTGGAAAGTACCAGTGCCTTCAGACAGGCTGTGCGTACGGTTGGGGTACGACATTAACTGGAACTGCCGGTTATATTTCACCAGTTCGTTGATCAGCATTTCTGCGTTTTGGTAATGTACATTATCATCGCCGGTACCATGTATGTACAGCAGGTTACCTTTTAAGTTTTTAGCGTAAGTAATCGGAGATCCTTTAACAAAATCTTCCTGGTTTTCCTGTGGCAGTCCCATGTAACGTTCCTGGTAAATATTATCGTAGGTAAGCTGGTTACCCACAGCCGCAATTGCAATCCCCGTCTGGTAAATATCCGGATATTGGAAAAGCAGGTTCAAGGTCATTGAGCCTCCGCCACTCCAACCCCATACCGCCACACGGGAGGCATCCAGGTAAGGACGTTTCAGCAACTCGGTAGCTGCCATGGCCTGATCACGGGCATTGAGTGTACCCACTTTGCGGTAAATACTTTTACGCCAGTTGCTGCCTTTGGGCAATGGCGTACCCCGGTTATCGATAGATACGTATACGTAGCCATCTTCAGACATATCCCCGTTGTACAGGAAATTACGCCCCGCACCATACTCGTCCTTCGCGGTAGCTCCTGCCGGTTCTCCATACACATAAAACACCACCGGGTATTTTTGGGTACTATCAAAGTTCCGTGGCTTTTGCATCCAGCCATCCATCGTTACCCCATCCACGGTAGTTACCTGGAAAAACTCCAGGCTTCCCATATTGAACCTGCTGGTCTGGAAAATCTGGTCAATACTTTTTGGAGACAGGCTGGTATGATCCGGCAAATGAACAATCTCTTCCGTATTAGGAAAATAGTAGTTGGAAAACTTGTGCATGGCATATTGCCCGTCCGGTGCAATGTCGTACTCATGGGTACCTGGCTGGGAAACAGGCGTAATACGCTCCGGTTTACTTTTGCCATCCATCTTTAGTTTATAAAGATATTGCTGGGTGGCATTCTCCGGCGAGGCCAGTATATACATCGTATTTGCGGCTTCGTCGATACGGCGGATATTGATCACATCATAGTTGCCGGGTGTGAGCAGGGTTGCTGCCCCTCCGTTAGTGTTGATACTGTATACATGACGCCAGCCATCCTTTTCACTTACCCATATAAACGCATTCCCATTACGGATAAAATCCCATCCCGCAATTTTATCATCATCCCAGCGGGATTTAACATCTATCCAGGCATTATCTTTCTCTTCATACAGTGTTTGTACTTTTCCGTTAACCGCATTGCAGGTCATGATTTTGCTGGTATTTTGCTTGCGGTTCAGTTGTTGCAGGATCAGCTCTTTTTTACCAGGAATCCATTCCATACGGGGGATGTAGTGTTGTTGTTCATCACCAGGCACCTGCATCCAGGTAGTTTTGGCGGAGGCGATATCTACTACCCCCATACGGCAGCCGGAAGGGCTTTGTCCTGCTTTGGGATATTCTACCGGAACATTGAAAGAATAGAGGGAATCGGTATTATTGATCATCAGGAAATCTCTGATCTTTGTAGCATCGATCTGCCAGTAAGCCAGGGAGGTACCATCAGGGCTCCAGCGGAAGCCATCCCGGCAACCAAATTCTTCTTCATAGGCCCAGTCGAACGTACCGTTAATCAAGCGGCGGGTACCATCGGTGGTCAGGGGCTTCACTTCACCATCGGTAATGCGTTCTACATAAAGATTATGTTCACTCACATAGGCCACACGTGTACCATCCGGCGAAAACTTGGCAAACATCAGGGAGGCTGCCGGTTGTTTTTTGCCTAACTGGCGGAGATGGCCGCTGGCGATATCAAGCACCCAGTAATCACCCCGGGTAGCGTAGCGCCATACTTTCTGTGCATTGGTATATATCAGCAGCTTTTGATCATTTGCCGAAAAGGTAAAACCATTGATCTCCAGCGGGCGGGAAGCACCCAAAGGGGTTAACTGCTGCGGAGTAATCAGTATACGGGAGGTTTTGTTTTTCACCTGATAAACGACAATAGCAGACTTTTCTGCCTTCATATATGCCTGTCCGTCTTTTGTCCACTGAAAACCGGGGCCGGGTTGTGCCTGGGTACTGCTCAGGCTCAGGAGGGCGCTCAAACATACAAGAATGAATAAACGAAATTGTTGCATAGTTTAGATTAAGTTGTGCGTAAAGATAAAGAAAGGAGGCGATGTCCCATTACCGTGCATCATTCATATATACATTTATTCCCATCCTCCTTTTCCCCTGTTTTGAGATAAAAAAATATAAATCTTGTTAAAATCCTATTTAGAAATAAACTTTTTCTATTTTTATGTTATAATTTTAGTTTTGTAATTCTTTGAAAAACCGTATTCTATGATTCAGATATCCTATTTGTACAAGAACCGTGAGTTCATTTATCTGGAAGACACCTTTTTGAATCAACTGGCAGAAAAAGCCAGGAAAATGCTTTATGCGCTGCTTGAACCCTTGCATGAAGCATTAATGAGGGAAACCGGGCGTATTATGATCAACCTGGACACACATCCCCGGATTGAGATCGTTGGCTTTAGTGTAGATCTGCGTAACCGTATTGAGCGGACATGGCGTGGGGAGGAATAGATTAGAATTGTATATTGCAGTATATTCCTGATTGATTGCTGTTTTACACAATTTCTGATTCCTGCAACACACCTGGGTATGATCGAGAACTACTTTGCCTTTGCCACCACCGTTTTTATGGGTTTACTGGCTATTGTGAATCCCATTTCCGCTATTCCGGTATTTCTGGAGCTGACGGATTATATGGGGGATAAACAGAAGCGTAATGTAGCTGCGAAATCGGTGTTGGTGGCTTTTTGTATCATCCTGGTATTTAGTATAGCAGGTAAACTCATTTTCCATGTATTTGGGATTACACTGGCTGCTCTCCGTGTCACGGGAGGCATATTGGTGTTTGTCATAGGCTATGAAATGGTACGTGGCAAGCCTGAATCTATCGGAAAATCAGTAAAGCTCGGTGATGAGCCGGTAAAAGCAGATGCAGGGATCAGTATGGCCATTACTCCCCTGGCAATGCCATTATTGGCAGGCCCTGGTGCGATTACTACTTCTATGAGTTATTCCGCAGCAAAAGACGTTACCCACCTGCTGATCGTCATTGCGATCTATGCCATTATCTGTTTTATCACTTATCTGTTATTCCTGGCAGGTCCACGCATCGTAAAGGTCATTGGTACCAACGTTATGCTGGTAATCACCAAAATGATGGGGCTGATATTAGCTGTTATTGGTGTACAGATGTTTGCCCTCGGCATACGGGAGCTGTTCGAATTTTAATGATCTCCGCTTCCCGGATGCTTATTTAATATACTTTTTCTCCAGGAAGGCTTTTCCAGGAAAGATTGCTGGTCAATAAAGGTGAGCCAGGCGATACTGAGTGTAATCCCCGTAACAGCGCCCATCGTCACATCTTCAAAGAAATGCTGGCTGAGATAAATCCGGGAATACGCTACCAGTAAAGCCAGGAAGAGGTATAATACCCCCCAGGCTTTATTCCTCGCATAATAGGTCAGCACAGTGGCCGACGTAAATGCACATACGGTATGCCCGGAAGGAAAACTGAGAAAGTCTGATAACATATGTACGCCTGGTACCAGGTAGAGGTCATGCAGGCGATCTTCGAAATATTTGGTAGGCCTGGGAAAGGAAAACAGGAATTTTAACCCAAAATTGACCAGCGTAGTAAATACATAGGTGCTGGCCAGCACAAAGCTCATCCGGTAACTGAAAAACAGCAGGATGATGGTGAGTGCAATAGCTGTAGGCGTATTACCCACATCGGTAAACCAGGCAAAGAAGTGGTCTCCTGCGGGAAAGTGCAGCCCGTTCAGGAAAAAGTAAATGGATTCCTTATCGAATAACAATTTTACGATCAGACATCCTGCCAGTACTACTAAAAAGGGAAACAGCAACGTGCGCGTTGCTGTAATTACGTGTCTGAAATGACTGCCTGCTGTATGATTGGCCAAAAGCTTACTGTTTTAATAATTTACCGGATCCGCGTCAGTTCATGGCTCCCTTTCTTTTTATGAAAAAGCAGCGGGATGTAAATATAATCATCTTCTGCTTTTCCGATCATAGCAGCCCTGCCTTTATGCAATGGATCAGTACTTACCAGCGTAGCCAGTTTGCCATTGCCGTAAAACTTCACTTCGCATTGTTCAACAGGCAACCATCTTATCCGCCTTTCAAAGCTGGCCGACTGTTCTTCCAGAAATGCTACCGCATCTTCCTGGCTATAGTTACCAGCTTGCGCCTTTTCCAGGTAGGAGTCCCTGGAAATAGCCAGCCATGCCATCATATCCTTTTTCATCACTGCATCGCGGTAAGCATGATAGGCAGCGATCAGTTCCTGTTTGATATCTGGTATGGCCGTCAGCGCTTCTGATGTAGTCCAGCCGCCGAGTTGATAAGGTACTTCCGCATTAAATGTGGTACCGGCTTCCAGAGAAGGTACTCCCTTGCCGGGGTATATCTGGCTATGGTAAGTAATACCTCCCCTTACTTCCGAATGCGCTACGCGGGGTAGCTGATAGCTGTATAGCTGTTGTTGTCCGGTCGGAGCGCCACTTTCCTTTACCATAAGTGTTACCTCAAGTATAGCAGAAGGAGGCAGTACTTTACGTGGACGGCCATTTTCATCCTCTCCCGGCAGGATTTTTATATGTAGCTGCTGTGGTCCTTTTGAAAGGATTAATTGATTCACGGATATTTCATCCAGGGTATTTACCTCTGTTACTGGAGTCGCTATATTTACCGGTACATCATTGATCCGAATCGCTACAGCGCAATCCGTGGTCCTCACCTTTAAGGTATATGCCAATACTTTATCGTATGGCTGTACCTTTTTCTGTAAAGTTGTAATAAAGCCCAATGGCGTACCCTGTGAAGTATCTATAGCGCTGATGGTTAGGAGGCCCACACTTTTATCAGACCATTGCGGGCGACTATCCAGCTTAACCAAATCCGTTTCGTACAGGTTATAAGTTACTTTCCGGTCCTGCAGTATCCATTCCAGTTGTTTAGCGCTTCCCTGGTCATAGATCATTTTACCGGTACCATACAATGCCTCCATAGCGTTCAGTAAATCCAGGGGATGTTCATTTTTGGCATAACCAGGAGGTGATTGGATCATTTCCATCGCCTTTCCCGCTTTGCTATCAATATGGGCTACCTTTCCTTTTGTTACCCCCAATACAACATCATATACCGGTATGCCATTGTAATGGAAATAAGGGTGTTGATGATCATTAATCGTATATACTTCATCGTATTGACCATACATCCTGCGGCCAAGGGTGCCCCTATCGAGGTCCTTTACTACTTGTTTTTTATGAGGAATATCCTTCAGCGCTTTTTCCAGCTCCCCGGTCCATAACAGGTCATTTATATTATATTGTTTGCGGGAGGTACAGCCAGCTATCAGGAGGCAGGTACTTAAAAGAAATGTTATTGTAAATTTCATATAATCAGAAGGTCATGTAATTAGGCTGCGGATTCAGAAAAGTGATGTGGATACTACCAGCGGAACGGGATTTTTCAGGTACAGACGCCTGCTCCAGTATTATCCGGATCGTATCATTTTCCCATTTGTAATTTTCTCTGGTAGCTGGTTCTCCGAAATCATCTGCGGTATCTTTTACCGGAGTGCCAAATTGTTTTTGTAATGCCGCAAAGAGATCCGCTGACCTTTTTGTATCCTGCAATAATGTTACCTCCAGTGATTCCAAAACATCTTCATTGGTTTCACACCTCACCTCATCCACTGGTACCCCCATATAGGTTAGCTGGCGTTCATCCAGTAAAGTATAGGTTATAAAGTGTACTCCGCTTTCCTGATAAGAAATCTTTTTTGATTGCAGGAGTGGTTTCACCCAGGAGGCACGGTGCAGGGTTTCGATCTGCAGGTTGGTGGCAGGTATTGCTGCCGGTCTGGTATACTGCGTACAGGCCGGCAGTATATAGCTAACAACAATGACAAAAAGTGAAAGGCTCCTCATTATGATATTTTTACTGGTAGCAAACATAAAGCAATATCATTTGTTATTTCACTGGTAATCATTATTTGCCGGGTGAATAATGATAAACGTGTACGTATGACCAATATCCGTTTTCGGGGATAACTGGCACCTGTATTGCCGGATCTTATTTAAATTTATAATACATTTTGCCCATCACCCTTTAAAAACAGGTTTATGAGAAAGCCCCTTTATTTTATCTTACTGGCATTGTCAGGCCTATTGTTTGCCTGTGAATCCGGCACCCAAAAAAATACCGGCACTGAAGATTCTATCTCACCAGCTACGCTGGCTACACCAGTGATACCGGTAGCTCCACCTGACCTTTATGTAACAGAGTTAAAAGCGCAGGATACCCTGTTTGAAGATGGTAGTAAACCTTCGGGATGGGATGTAGCTGGTTTTGATGACCCGGCTGATTTTAAGAAGTTCATGATTGAATTTAAGGATTGGGTAAACCGGGATGTAGCAGATTCCATTATCGCCCATATTCAGTTTCCATTGAAAAAATATGCTACCCCTGCCCTCTTCAAGGCAAAGTATGCGGAGATTTTTGATAAGAAAACCAAGCAGGTAGTGGCCAATATGCGCCTGGACCGGATCTTCCGTAATTACCAGGGCGCTATGATAGGTGATGGATTGATCTGGTTTAATCAAACACCATCAGGATACCGTATTATTGCCATCAACAAATAAATGCGCAGGCCGCATACTATGGTAACAGGATTAATGGCACAGGATATGTTATTAGCTTAACGGAAAGTTATATTATACTCACCTTAAACCGTAAAAAATGAAAGTTGCAAGCCTGTTATTATTGTGCATTACCATGTTGCTTACCAGTTGCGAAGTTATTGGCGGTATCTTTAAAGCCGGTGTGTGGACCGGGATACTGGCAGTTGGGATCGTTGTTTTCCTGATCATTTTTTTAATTGCCCGTGGCTCCGGCAAAAAATAGCGGTATTAAGCTTTTATCAATTACCGCCCATTGTTTAAACCTATAAAAATAAAACACAATTAGAGGAGAAAAATCCACATTTAACCGGAGGGTTGGTTTCATCCCCTAACCACCCTACTGGTTTATCTCTAAATTCATACATTTAGGATTAAATAAAGTATCTCCTTTGAAGACATTTACTTTTAGTACACAAAACACCCGGTTTGCAGGTGTAACCTGGGAACCTCCCCAATTTGATAAGGTAATGATCCTGGTGCATGGTATTGGTGAGTATACAGCACGTTATGCACCTGTGGCGGAATACTTCTCTCAACACGGATTTCTGGTAACTGGGATAGATCATTATGGTCACGGAAACAGTGAAGGTAAAAAAGGAGCCAGCAAGGGGATGAATTTTGTTTTTGACTACCTGCAGGCGTTTCTGGATAAAGTGATACAAAAATACAACAAGCCGGTAGTATTGTATGGGCATAGTATGGGAGGAGGTGTTACCACAGGATTTATCCTGCATCGTCAGCCACGGATAGCCGCCGCAGTTATTTCGGCCCCGATGCTGTTATTACCCAGTGATCCAAGCACATTTCTGAAACGGATGGCTGGAATTGCCGCCAGTATCTTTCCCAATATCATTATCAGGCAACCCCTGGATATTAATAAAATATCCCGCGATCCTGTTGAGGTAGAAAAGTTCAAAAATGATCCCTTAAGGCATGATAAAATGACTTTGCTCCTGGGCGCTTCCATGTTACAAAACGGCGACTGGTGCCTGCAGCATGCGGATCGGCTGCAGGTCCCTACCCTGCTGATGCATGGCAATGCCGATGAATTCACCAATGTAAAAGGTTCCCGTTTGTTTGCCGCACGTGCCCCCAGGCAACTTCTCACCTATAAAGAATGGAACGGATTGTATCATGAAATTCATAATGAACTGAACAAGAAGGACGTGTGGCAATTCACTTTAAATTGGTTACAAACAGTACCTTAACTGTAATAATCATTTCCTGCTCTTTTTACACTTTCTTCGCATACCAGCAGGAGGACATACTGCTATCATGTATCAGTGAATAAAGCCATCAGTCCCATAAACAGCACTTGCTCAGACCGCGCAGCTGAAATGACTTGCCGGTTATAAGCCAGCACAACCGGCAAACGAGAATATTGAAGGTAAGCCCACTGTTTATTTGATGGTTTGACCGTATTTTGTTAAATTAAATAATAGAATTAACAACGCATGGAACCTTCCAATGATGCACTGCAAAGTGTTGCTGCCAATGATAGTATTGCGCCTCCCAGAAGAAGATACAGCATCTTCCAGGTTATAAGGGAGTGGGTAAATGCCGCGTTGTTTACTTTGATAGCAGCTGCATTAGTGCGTCTTTTTATTTTTGAAGCCTACTCCATCCCATCCGCCTCCATGGAAAAAACGTTGCTGGTAAATGATTTTCTCTTTGTGAGCAAGATCACTTACGGGCCACGTATCCCCATGACCCCACTGGCCTTTCCTTTTGCGCACCATACCATGCCTTTTACCAAAGGCACTAAAGCATACTCTGAAGCAATACAATGGGTATACCGCCGTTTACCTGGCTTCCGTAAGATAAAACGGAATGATGTGATTGTATTCAATTACCCGGCAGGAGACACGGTATTTCTGAATGCAAACGGAAAAGATGTAGACTATTATATGACCATTGTGGCAATGGGGCGGGAACAAGCTTTGGCTTATTACCCCAACAGGATTACCCGTCCGGTAGATAAAAGGGAAAACTATATTAAACGTTGTATTGCTATCGCAGGAGATACCTTGCAGATCAGAAACGGCGTCGTTTATGTAAATGGAGAAAAAGCCATGATCCCGGCGGAAAGCCAGGAGAATTACACCGTCAGCACGCGGGAAGGCAGGCCACTGGATGAGCAGCGTTTGAAGGATATGAATATCCATGGTCCGGAAGAGACCTGGGGAGCCGGCAGATACGTTTATAACTTTACCGGCAAAGAAGCCGGCACAATCAAGAGCTGGCCTAAAGTGATTACCGTAAAACCCCTTGTCGACAAGCAGATAGATGCTTATGCTTTTCCTCATGACCTCTCTCATTTCCGCTGGAACAGCGACTTTATGGGGCCTGTGTATATTCCCCGGCAAGGCGCTACCATCCGGCTTGATACCAATAACATTGCACTGTACCAAAGAGTGATCCAAACCTATGAAAGTAATCAGCTGGACATCATAGATGGCCACATCCTGATTAATGGGAAGATAGCTACCTCCTACACTTTTAAAATGGATTATTACTGGATGATGGGCGATAACCGGGATAACTCCCTGGACTCCCGTTTCTGGGGTTTTGTACCGGAAGACCATATTGTAGGAAAGGCCTCTTTTATCTGGCTAAGCTATGACAGCCACCGAGCTATACGCTGGCAACGTTTGTTTACCAGTATTAATTAGATGTGTCCTGCATAAAAAATGTATCATTTTCCGCACTGAAGGAATTATCTTGTCGCTTGTTATAACCGGATATCCGGTATCCTGAAATTTATTGCAAATCATTCATTACATGAGCTACTTACCATCAGCAGCACGATATGACGCTATGCCCTATCACCGCTGCGGAAAAAGCGGATTACAATTACCTGCCATTTCTCTGGGCCTTTGGCATAACTTCGGATCTGTAGATGTTTTTGAAAATGGACGAAATATCATCCGCAATGCTTTTGACAAAGGCATTACCCATTTTGATCTGGCTAATAATTACGGGCCGGAACCAGGATCAGCCGAAGAAAACTTTGGCAGGATCCTGAAGAAAGACTTTACCGGACACCTGCGAGATGAGCTGGTGATCTCTTCTAAAGCCGGGTACCTGATGTGGCCTGGTCCTTATGGCGACAATGGCTCCCGTAAATATCTTATTTCCAGCCTGGACCAAAGTTTAAAGCGTATGCAACTGGACTACGTGGATATTTTTTATTCCCACCGCCCTGATCCCGCTACACCAATAGAAGAAACCATGGGAGCATTGGACAGCATTGTACGCCAGGGTAAAGCATTGTATGTAGGGCTTTCCAATTATAACGCAGAGGAAACAACTGCGGCATTGGCAGTATTAAAATCGCTGGGCACCCCCTGCCTCATTCATCAGCCTAAATACAGCATGTTTGAGAGATGGGTGGAAAATGGTTTGCTGGATGTGCTGGAAGCCAATGGTGTAGGTTGTATCCCTTTCTCTCCCCTGGCACAGGGACTTTTAACAGACCGTTATCTGAAAGGGATTCCTGAAGGCTCCAGAGCTAGCCGGCCTACCGGATTCCTGCAAACTGACCAGGTAACCACAGAGAAGGTGGATAAGGCTAAAAAACTGCATGCACTGGCGCAACAACGTGGACAATCCCTTGCACAAATGGCTATTGCCTGGCTCCTGAAAGATAAACGTGTTACCACGGTGCTTATAGGTGCCAGTACGGTAGCCCAATTGGATAATAACCTGGATGCACTAAAGCAGACCTCCTTTACGGCTGCTGAACTACAGGAAATAGCGCATATCCTCAACAGTTAAATAATGGTATAAAATATCAATTGAATACCTGGTAGTCTATAAAGGTATGTGTATCACGGATTTAATGTATTTAACATCGGATTTCGGAAAGATACCTACGAATATGGAAGCCGGGGAGCTATAGGTGTACAAAGTCCTATTTTTGAGAAAACAATGACCATGTTTCGCCTATCAGCTATCACCCTGCTCTTCCTGGCTACAGGAATTACTGCCACACAGGCACAATTTAAGATCAATGCAAAGACGGTTTCGGCAGCTTCAAAAGGAGCTACTGCGGCTACTTTTAGTGATGCCGATGCTGCCAAGCTGGCAAAAGAAGCGGTAGACTGGATGGATGCGCATAATCCGGTAGCTGCGGACGATGATCCATACACCGTTCGTTTAAACAAGCTGGTTGCCAAGCATCAGGAAGAAGATGGACTGAAACTGAATTTTAAGGTATATAAAGTAATAGATATAAATGCCTTTGCCTGCGCAGATGGCAGTGTACGGGTATTTTCTTCCCTGATGGATATGATGACAGATGAGGAATTACTGTCTGTAATAGGCCATGAAATAGGTCATGTAAAAAATCATGACACCCGCGATGCTATCCGTCAGGCGTACCTGCGTTCTGCTGCTAAAGATGCCGCTGGTTCCCAGTCGGGTGCCGCTGCCGCTTTGACGGAAAGCCAGTTAGGCGCCCTCGCCAATTCCTTACTGGAATCAAAATACAGCCGTAAACAGGAAAGTGCGGCGGATGATTATGGTTATGAAATGCTGAAAAAGCATGGATATAACGTCATGTCCATGGCCAGTGCCTTTCAGAAGCTGGCTGATCTGAGTGGAGGAGAAAAACAAAGTAAAATGGAGAAAATGAAAAGCTCCCATCCGGATAGTGGGGCCCGTGCAAAAGAAGTTGAAGAGAAGGCCAAAAAAGATGGCCTTTATAAAGCAACAGCAGCCAAATAAGTATTACCGTGTCTTTATTATAACCATTGATGTAACCTACGACAATGCAACTTTTAGCGTAACGCCGTGAATGTGATGTTCACGGCGTATTGTCATTAAAATAATATATAATTGTAAATTCAACAGCCCCCGGAAGGCCATGTGAATGAAAAACATACGAGATATGATCAAAACAGTACTCATTGATGACGAACCCGCTATAAGAAGAGATCTCAAACAATTGCTGGATAATCACCCTGATTTTATAGTGGTAGCCGATTGCGGCAGCATTAAAGATGCCTTGCCAGTGCTGAAGGCAACTCAACCTCAGCTGGTACTGCTGGACATACACCTGGAAGATGGTGATGGATTTGAAATCCTGCAGCATTTTCACCCCATTCCCTTTTCTGTAATCTTTATTACCGCCTATAATGATTACGCGATCAAAGCCATTAAGTATGGTGCGATGGATTATCTGCTGAAACCAGTGTATGAAGAAGACCTGGATCAGGCATTACATAAAGTAAGAGCAGCTAACAATAATGGAGGTACGTTGCCTGAACAGGTTGATGTAACCCAGTCCTGGCTGAATAAACCAGCCAATACCGATAAAACGGTGGCTACCGACCGGATTGTTTTAAGGACGCAGGAATATTTACAGGTGGTGCCTTTACAGGAGATCATATATTGCCAGAGCGATGCGGGATACACCTATTTTTTTTTGACAGATAAAAGAAAGATTGTTGTTTCAAAATCTATCAAAGAATATGAAGAAATCCTGCCCACTAACTTGTTTATCCGCTCTCATCAATCTTACCTTGTTAATTACCTCTTTGTAGACCGGTTTATCAAAGACGGATTATTGGTGTTAAGAACCGGTCAGGAAATTCCTGTATCCAGCCGGCGAAAAGATTATGTAGTACAATTCCTCACAGGTAAATAACCCCGATCAAAATGGTGATCAAAAAAACTGGTCAATATATTGGCAGCACACTGACCGCACTTTTCCTATGGTTACTCACTGCTTGTGGCCCGGCCACTGATACCCCTGCTATTAGTACCCTACCCCTTCACACTGGAAAGTCGATGTACCCGGATGTAGCTATTATGGTAGACAGCCTGTTTGGCAAGGATAAAACCATCAGTGATGTAAAAGGTGTAACCCGGTATGTGGATAGCTTATTACAAAAATATTCCTACAGGGACTCACTCTCCTATGCCATGCTGCTGGTGAGCAGAGGCCTGCTTTTTAATATGGAAAGCACGCCGGATAGTGTTATAAAGTATATGCGTCAGGCCAGTTATTTCTTCGATCATCATCCTGAATATCCCCGGCAGCGTACACTACTGTATGAGCGGATAGGAAAGTCCTATTATTTTCTGGGTAATCAGGTATCTGCCAGTTATTATGTAAACAGAGCCGGCATTGAGCTAAATGGTCCCAATGGCGATACTTTATTTACCGATTACAAACTGGCCAGCCTGTATAAAGATATTGCCGGCATTAGCCGTATTAATCAATTGTACGAACAGGCACAGCGTTATATCCTGCTGGCCATCGTGCATGGAAAAAAAATAGAAAAACGTTATCCCCGCCGGCTGCTGGACGCCTATATTGAAGCATTACCTATTTTTTTAGAAAGTGATAAACTGGATAGCGCGAGATATTTCCTGGATCAGATGAATGCCTTTAGCAAGCAGTTTCCTGGTTCTGAGAAAAGTGCTATCCTGCTGAACCATAATGCCAGTTATTACTATACTGTTAAGAACTGGGACAGTGCTCGTTACTTCTGTCAGCTAACGGTAGATATTATGGAGAAAGACCCTGACGTTACTCCTGACGAATTGGGCGTAGAATATTATAACCTGGGGGATATTTATACCTGGCTGCGCGATCTGAAAAAAGGAGCAACCTATTTGCATAAAGCGCAGGACATCTTAATGGCAGACTCTTCTCTGCTGCTGGACGACCGCCTGAAGTTGCAGGAAAACATGCTGCATTATTACATTGTGGCCGGACAGCAGGATAAGGCGGAACAACAGCTGGAAGCCCTGACACTGGCCAATAAAGCCTTTTATACGCAGGAACGTATGCGGGTGATCAATGATCTGGAAGCGCAATACCACCTGAAGGAAAAAGAGAAGTTCATTCATGAGCTGGATACCGAAAACAAACTGGTAGCAGATGAACTCGGGCGTAAAAACCTGTTATTGCTGGTCAGTATCCTCGTGATCCTACTGGCTGCCACTATTGTAATCCTGCTGGCGGTATTGATGCGGGAGCGCAGGATCAACAATGAAAAGGAGAAGGTATCCCTGGAACAGCGCTTGTTGCGCAGCCAGATGGAGCCCCATTTTATCTTTAATACCCTGTCTGTATTACAACATATCATTCGTACCGACCAGAAGGAGAAATCCATCAAATACCTGCGCAACTTTGCCAGTTTGCTGCGTATTAGTCTGGAAAGTTCCCGTGCCAGCCTGGTTTCGCTGGGAGATGAGGTAAAGGCACTGGAAAACTACCTGAGCCTGCAAGAACTGCGGTTTGAAGATAAATTCAGCTATGAGCTGGAGATTTACGGCGGTTATATGGAAGATGAATTGTTAATTCCACCTATGTTGTTACAACCTTTCGTGGAAAATGCCATTGAGCATGGATTACGGGGGATGCCGGGTAAAGGGATTATCCGCATTATCATCCGTAAAAAGACAGATGTGCTGGAATGTATTATTGATGACAACGGATGCGGGTTAAATACCCGTACTACCAATAAAAACAAACGGTCTCTCTCCACCACCATTACCCGCGAGCGGCTGGCCATATTAGGCAAAAAAACAGGGAAACCCGCCTCAGTAGAGATCACGGATAAGCAATCCCTGCCGGATAATACCAGTGGTGAAACAGGTACTACCGTGCGGATGCTGATCCCATTCCAATAACAGGTGCCGGCACTTGCAAATTTCAGGTAAAATAAAGCGGATATAAAGAAAGCAGCTACGCTTAACAAAGCGGGCTGATTATTAATTTAATAGGTGCTAGTATTGTATCATCATACAACAGCAAAGCATCTAAAACCCTCTTTATGCCATCGAGAGCGTCATTAAATCATTCATTCATGGATGATGGAAAAAGAAATAATGGAATAAAACCGCTCTGGCTTATTGCCTTTGGTATTATGCTGATGGTGGGAGCTGCGCTGGTATGGTTCCGGTTGTATAACCTGGAAACAAGTGGTTACACCATGCCGGTACACACTTCTGTAGTGTGGATGTATCAATGGGGTGGCAAATGGCTGCCTGCCAGTATACTGGCCATTGCAGGTATGATTGTATTTGGGAAGGGCGTGCGTGATCTGGCATTAAAAAGATAACTGAAGTCGCTAAAGATACCCTATATGTGGCAGCGCATTTTCCGATCTACGTCCGGTTATTGCGAATTTAATCTGACACAGGCAAAGGAAATAGCCGCTTTGCCGACCTTGAAATTGTACCGGCCTTTGGTCCGTTGTTATTACCCACGTGATGATCGTATTTCATCAACATTTATCAAAAAAACGGCATGAGGCTGTATCTGATGTCAGGTACAGCCTCTTTATTACCCTTTTATCAGCTGTCCTACTTCCGCTACTTCATAATCCGGGCATCCGCCGTTGTAGGTAGCAATCCATGCACCCATCGCAGCAGCAAAAGTGATATTCTCCTGTGGTGATTGTCCTTTAATTCTGCCGTGCAGATAAGCCGCCAGAAATGCGTCTCCGCTTCCAATGGTATCAGCAACGGTTACTTCAAATCCCTGGTGACGGTAAAATGTGCCATCTACGTATAAGATGGCACCCGCTGCACCCAGGGTAACAATAATCTCCGGTACCTTGTACCTGGTGGCAAGTGCTGCTATACGCTCTTCCAGACCAGTAGCAGTAGTAAACCAATCAGTAACGAGTGTAAGTTCTGATTCGTTGAGCTTGATTATATTAGCTGCTTTCATCAGCCATTCCAGTATTTCGCGCGTATAATGCGGCGCCCGCAGGTTAATATCCAATACTTTTACTGCGGGAAAATTAAGGATATTGGCCAGGGTATGCATAGACACCGGATTACGGCAAGCCAGGCTTCCGAATACAACGTAAGCAATATCAGCATTGGTCAGCAGCTCTGCCTGTTTATCATCCTGTACAATAAAGTCCCAGGCTACCGGTTTTACAATGTCGTAACTTACTTCCTGATTGTTTGCAACATTTGCATATACTTTGCCGGTTTCATATGCTTCATTCCGCTGGATAAAATAGGCGTCCAGGCCAATATTATCCAGTACAGTTAATAAGTCCCTGCCGGCTTCATCATTTCCAATTCCTGAAAATATAGCAGTAGGATGCCCGAGCTTTTCCAGGTGGTAGGCTACATTCATAGGCGCTCCACCAGGAACCTTTTTGTCGGGTAATATATCCCATAAAACTTCTCCGAAACAAATAATTTCATATTGACGTGGGTTCATCAGTTGCTTGTTTTTAATCTGATAATGTATCTGTTATTATTCTTTAGATATTGCAAGTATTTCCGTATAGAGCATCCGGCGTATGGCACGCTCGGTTTTTTTGTCCTGCATAGACAGCAATAGTTGTACTTTAAACCGGGCCATGTCTTTCTTTATTTCCAGTGTTCTGAGTAAGAAAGTACCCGGTGTAATCGCGTTATTATAAGGGCTGAGTACATTTTGCAGTCTTTGCTCCAGCACATCCAGGGTAAGCAGGTGTTTATGATCCAATTCAAATTCCACTGTTACCTTTTTAATATTTTGTTTGGATTGGTTAACAATAAGGGAGGTAAAGATGGAGGAGTTGGGAATAAGTATTACATCATCGTCGTCATTAAGCATCACTACATTGACAAGGGTAATATCCTGTATTTTACCACTATGTTCTCCTATTACAATATGATCGCCTAATGACAGCTGATCAGAAAACATGATGATCAGTCCATTGATCATATTGGTAATATAATCACGGAACAGCAACGCAATGGCTGCAGCCACAATACTGATACTGGTAAGGAATTGTTTAGGGTGGATATCAAAAAACAACATTATGGCTACTATAAAGAAAACCGTATTCAGTACAGACGCAATCCGGTTGATACCGAGGACAAAGTTATCTTTTACATTCGTTTTTAGCTGGTTTTTGCGGATATACCAGGAAATGATGATGAGCCATCCCAGGGAGATCAGTAAATTGGCACTCAGAAAAAGGGCTAACGCATTTGTTAGTTTATCCAGTGTCGGGTATTTAACATAAAGATCAGGCTCCTGTATATGGTTAAAATATAGCAGGGCCAAAAATATCAACAGCTTAATAAAGAAAATAACCCGCTCTTTCCTGTTCTTTCTTTTTGCTTCCAGATCCATCATCATTGTATGCACTTTCATTTTCTGTATTGGAGGCTGTCTGCACACATTATCCGGTACAGGAAATCAGCCCCCAATAATTCAGCGGGAAATTAAGCAAAATACAGTGAAAGTTTATGTAAAAAGTCCTAGTGTGGCAACTTTTCCCTGAAATAACCATATACCCAGGTACCTGCAACAGCGCTCAATAACACTACCGTTACCACCAGTACGCCGGTACCTATCTGAGCAAAAAGTGGCCCCGGGCAGGCACCTGTCATAGCCCATCCAAATCCAAATATTAATCCGCCTATTATCTGCCCTTTGTTGAATTTCTTTTTATGGAATACGATAGGCTCTCCATAGATCGTTTTTAACTTATATTTTTTGATCAGCCATACCGACAACATACCTACAGCTACTGCTGTACCAATGATGCCATACATGTGAAAACTCTGGAGACGGAACATTTCCTGTATCCTGAACCAGGATATTACTTCCGCCTTTACAAAAGTGATCCCGAAGATAATACCTACCAGCAGGTATTTTAACAGGTGGTACCATTTATGTGTTAATGCAGATTCATTGATACAAATAGTATCCAGGGAACGGACCTCAAAGTCCGTATCATTAGTGGGCAGGGTATTGTCAATCACATCTTCTTTGAGCATTATCAGGATCTTTAAAGATTAAAGTTGAAGGATAAAGGGCAAAATCCAGTTGGCCATTAAAAAACCTCCTGCCATAAAACAAATCGTTGCAATCACTGAAGGGATTTGCAAGGTGCTGATTCCCATGATGGCATGCCCGGAAGTGCAGCCACCGGCATACCGGGTACCAAATCCTACAAGAAACCCACCCCCTGCTAATAAAAGAAAACCTCTCAGTGTAAACAGGGAAGACCAGCTGTATAAGTCTGCTGGTACCTGCTGGCTATAATCTGTAATACCATATTGTGCCAATTCCTTAACCAAGGCTGGATTTACCTTAATAGGCGCATCGTTTTGCAGGAACAAGGCAGCTATGATGCCACCTATCAGGATACCGGCTACAAAGAAGAGGTTCCAGGCTTCCTGCTTCCAGTTGTATTGAAAAAACTTGATCCTGGCAGGAAAACAGGCGGCACACATATGCCGCAAATTGGCTGAAATGCCAAAATGTTTATTGCCCAATAACAAAAGGGCCGGTACTGTTAAACCAACAATAGCACCTGCTACATACCAGGGCCAGGGCTGTTTAAGCCATTCCATCATATACCTGTAAATTTGAGACCATAAAAATAAGTGCGGCTGGTGCCGCACCCTAGTTTATTATAACAATGTATTAGGACATACATAATCTGTTATCGGAAATTGTCCGGATGCCTTAAGAGCTTTAAACCCACCCTGTACATCTACCAGGTTGTCAAATCCTCTTGCCCGCAATACACTGATGAAAATCATAGAGCGATACCCTCCGGCACAATGCACATAATATGTTTTGTTTTTGTCCAGTTGCACCATGTTAAAGTTAATATAATCCAGCGGGGTATTCATCACATTGATCACATGTTCGCTCTGGTATTCACTTATTTTACGGACATCCAGCAAAGCGGCCTGCCGATCCGTTTTGAGCCGGATGGCCAGTTCTTCGGGGGTAATTGAGGTGATCCGGTCAGTTTCCAGTCCTGCCTGTTCCCAGGCAGCAAAGCCTCCTTTTAAGTAGCCGATAGTATGGTCATATCCCACTCTGGCCAGGCGGGTAATAACTTCTTCTTCCCTGCCGGCTTCGGTGATCAGTAATAGTTTCTGTTTGATATCCGGAATCAGGGCACCTACCCATGGAGCAAAGTTGCCATCTATACCGATATTAATCGCATTGGGGATAAACCCTTTCGCAAAAACAGCCGGATCACGGGTATCCAGTATCAATGCGCCTGTAGCATTGGCAGCCACTTCAAAGGCCGCAGGTGATAAGGCCTGTTGTCCACGCTGCAGTACTACGTCTATACTTTCGTACCCCTGCTTATTCAGCATAGCATTAAGCGGAAAGTATGCAGGTGGGGGCATTAGTCCTGCAGTTACTTCGGTAATAAATGCTTCCCTGGACATATCTGCTCTTAGCGCATAATTGGTTGCCTTCTGGTGTCCCAGCGTATCTGATGTTTCCTTGCTCATATTTTTACCACAGGCACTGCCTGCACCATGTGCCGGATATACCACTACCTCATCCGGCAGCGGCATGATCTTGTTCCGTAAAGAATCGTATAGCAATCCTGCCAGTTCTTCCTTGGTCATATTAGCAGCTTGCTGCGCCAGGTCCGGCCTGCCCACATCACCTATGAAGAGGGTATCCCCCGTGAAAATGGCTACGGGTTGCCCTTTCTCATCTTTTAACAGAAAAGAGGCACTTTCCAGGGTATGTCCCGGTGTATGTAGTAAGGTAATCGTTACATTACCCAAAGGAAAGGTTTGTTCATCAGCAGCAATAAGTGCCTCAAAAGAAGGTGTAGCAGTAGGGCCGTATATAATTGCCGCGCCGGTTTTTTGAGCGAGATCCAGGTGACCTGACACAAAATCGGCATGAAAGTGTGTTTCAAAGATGTATTTTATCCGGGCCCCGGTTTGGTTGGCCCTGTCAATATAAGGTTGTACTTCCCGCAACGGATCTATCACGGCGGCTTCACCATTGCTTTCTATATAATATGCGCCTTGTGCCAGGCAACCGGTATAAATCTGCTCAATTTTCATAGTTGCTATTTTTTAATGTACTATAGCAAAATTCACCAATGTTGCAGACATAAAACGTGACAAAAGTCACCTGGGTCTTATTTCGTTACTTTTTGTTACGGTAATACCTCAAAAGTAAAATGTCGGCTTCCCGCCAGCCCATCAGCCGTAATACCCTGCAATACCACGATGTATTTCCCGGGCTGGTCTCCGGTATAAAAACTGACCGCTGTACTGTCTTTTGTACTCGTTTTAACCACGGGTGCCCAGTACAACAGGCTTCTCAGATCAGGAAGGGAGCTTTCTTTTTCTGCAGCAGTATTATAAACAGGCGCATAGAATTCCTGCTGTTGCCGAATACCTTCGTAATCCAGTACAACCATATACGGATTAGGCTTTATCCCATCCAGATTGCCGTTGTAGGTAGTAAGGCTGATAATGCCACTTGAAGTCGTAGCCCCGTAGAAATAGGGTTTTGTAACTACCTCTACCCGTTTCACTTTTAAAGGGTTGATTGCCATTAATTCATCACAGTTAAAAACAGGTACCCCATCCAGCAGCATCAGTGGGTCCTCGTTAAAATATTCATTAAAGGGCTGATTTTTCAGCCGCAGAAAAAAATGCCCTTTAATTCTTCTTACATCCACAGGAATGACAAATTCCCGTAGCACTTCTTCCATGGTGGTAAAGCGTGTGTAGTCATCCAGATTGAAATCCCAATCGCTTTTACCATAGAAAGGGGTCGTATCTCCAGGTGGAAGACTCGGCTTTTTCAGGGAGTCATTCCAATAGGTACGCATTGCCTGCATACCGATGCTATGTGTTTCCAGTTGTGCCGAATACTGAGCTGGCAAAGTAAACGCTGGAAGTATTCCGGAAGAAGGCAATGTAGAAAAGGGGTTATCAATATTGATACCGTGTATACTATCCTTTCCCTCCCCTATCTGAACAATGACTTCCCTGGTGTTATAGAGCCCTTTCGTGTCGTACTTTACCCGCCCGTCAGTATCATTGGAGGCAGGATAATAATACCACCATTTACCAGGAGCGGAAAGATGAGTTGTTAAAGGTTTATTTACCGGTTTACCGGTTTGGATATTAATCACTGTACCCGTAATAATATGACCATTATACTCCGGTACATATTTAAACATCGGTGTTTTCCGCTGCAGGATATCCTCCCACCGGAACTTTCTCCATCCATGTGTGAGCATGAGATTATCGGCTGCCAGTGGTACGTTGATATCACGTGTAAAATAGTATTCCGGTGACTCCACTGTACCCTGCAAATCTGAAGATAACCACAAGCAGGTCAGGATATTCTCCTCCGGTGCCTTTTGCAGGCTGTCTACCAGGTATACTGATACGGACAGGTCGGCTGCGGCTGTTTCGCCCTCCATGTTTTTAGTTTGTATGGGTATATTCACTTTTGTTCGCTGGGCATACTTCTCCTTTTCAGCTCTGGCTATAATAGCTAATTGTTTTTCCAGTGGTTTGAAATACAGTCTTTCACAAACGGGTTGCCTGGTACTGTTAAAAACGGTAAAATGGGATATCCCTTCTCCCAGCATTTTCCTGTCTACCAGAAAAACAGCCCGCCCATGCTGCAATTCTTTCATGTCTGCCACTTTAATTTCCTGGCGGGTATGTATAAACAGATATACCGGAGCAGGCGCCACCATACTATTGCCGGTGCTGGCAGTCACCAGCACTTTTATCAGCTCCTTAGTGGTATCACTTACCTGCATCACATAACCCTGCCCGTCTATCCGAGGTAGCTCCTGCGTAAAGGGGCTTCCCTTTACAGGGGTAATCTTTGCCCGATAAGTATGTGCAGCAACAGGGGTAAATGTACATCTGCCAATACCAAATTTTAGTGGCTGGAAGCTGGTGATACTATCTCCCTTTTCATCGATAATGATTCCTTGGCAATCAACTCCTTTTCCGGTATGATCAGTAATACGGAAAGCAAGTGTACTTTGCAGGCCACTCACGAGGTGTCCGCCTTCGGGGAAAAACTGTGCAGTATAAGCTGGCGTTGTACCAGCCGGAGGCAGCACGGCCGCTTCCTGGGTATTGACAATTGCGATTACTTTTTCAAAGTATCCTTCCGGCGAAAAATTCTTCATCCAGTTAGTGTATACCCGTATCCTGTAATTGCCGGTACCCAGTGTTAACGGTAAAAAGACCGATCCACTGCCGGTACCTTTATCCATCCCCACTTTTACCTGAAACTCCGGTACCTGGGCATTATTGATGAGCTCTACATAAGCTACCTTACTGATATCTATAGGATGATGTAGCATTCCATCCACATCATATATTTTAAACCAGAGCATTTCACCTGCCACATAAAACTGCTTATCAGTATGTACATATATTTTTTCCTGGAAGGCTTTCTTACGGTATTGTTCAAAGGACTGTTTTATACTGCGCAAGGTATCCGCCTGCGCCATCAGTTGATGGAATGGAATCATCCAGACCAGGCATGCAGCTAAGAAGCTGCAACAGCGGGTGGGTATGGTATAACCGGAATGTATCATGTCCATTAACGTTGGGTACAAAATAAAGCCACTACACGGACTACTATGGCCAATACGAAGGTTTACGGGGTTCTCCTTTGTAGGCACGGCAGTCTGCACAGATGTAATCTGCCGACTGATACCCTATTACTTCCCCTCCCCGCTTTACTTCCCGCATGGGCACATATGGTTCAATAAAAGGACCAATAGTATCTTTAGGCAAGAACATTTCGAGTTGTTTCAACCTTCTTTCAGTGCTGTCTGAGCAAGGAATCCGATAGTTCCAGCGAGGTACTTTCACAAATATCCTTTGTGATGAACTTGTACCGGCACTGATATAACCAATTACCGTTTCGGTAGGATTATTTATACAGGTGATATTGCCTTTTATTTCTGTGGGCTGTGGATCAAATATAGTACCCAGTTGTTCTGTATTTTTCTTCATATTCAACCAATACGCAAAAGCTTCCTTGTTAAATGCATATTGCTTTACCAGTATACTATAGAGTGCCCCGAGTTTCCAGGCATCATCCGAATCCTCCACAATTTTCACCAAAGGGAACGCATGAATCAGATCAGTGGTGAATTTTTCAGTTGATCCCAGCAAGATCTGATTAGACAACAGGGTTCTCCAGCACACATTTACCAGGGGGGTATCTCTTGGCACTACTTTCAGCAGGTTAGGTTTAAATTCGAAGAAGCTGGTATCGTACATATGATATTCCCAGGTTTCTTCATATTCCCAGCGATAGTACTTTGTGTTATTCTGCGGATCATGTGTGGTAAGGTAGATCTGTACACCTTCCTGATTTTTTTGCCAGTATACAGAGTCAATAGGAGGAGCTTTTTTCAGGGATACTGCTGCCGACCGGTATTCATTACCATCAGCAGTTTTGATCTGCAGGCTGTATTTTTTAGCGTTATCCAGTGTGAGTGTAGCAAAGTAGTCTCCTTCACTTCCTTCCGTAAGCGCATAACTTTCATTCCCTTCCCCTACTACAGCTACTTTTGCTTTAAATTCCGGCACAATACGTGCCTCCAGGCCCAGGCGGCGGGTACGGGTAAGCCTGATATGTGTGGGAGCAGTACCATTATCAATAAATCCTTCTACCACCAGGTAGTTATAATCTTTTGAAGTAATGGGAGGATTATACAGGTCTTTACAACTGATCCCTGCCAGCAGGCATATAATCACCCAACCTATTTTTATCCGGTACTGTTGCATGGGTTAAAATCTAATGTTGAAATTTATATATGGAATGGCTGTGCCAAAAATGGACAACTTATACCCCTTTATTTTTCCGTTTTCGGATACAAAGTAAACGGAGTAAGGGTTTCGTTGCCCGGTCCAGTTATATACACCAAAAGTCCATGAGTTATGTGTCTTCTGTTTTACCTTATGGTTTCCTTCTATGTTCAGTGAAAAATCTGACCGGAAATAATCAGGAATACGTGAATTGTTCCGGTCTTCATACAACACCCTTTGAGCGCCGGCATAATAATAGCGGGCCACGGGCAATGTGATAGGGCGGCCGGTGCTGTAAGTAACATTCAGCGAAACGCTGAAGCGGTGCGACAGCCGGTAGTTGCCAATCATGGTAAAGTCATGTGGCTTATCATAATTAGCCGGATAATATTCTCCGCGGTTTACCAGTTCCCCTTGTGCGGGGTCGTCCATTTTCAGGAAAGTACGGGAGTAAGTATAACTGAACCAGCCATTTAATTTCCCGGTTAATTTCTTCAGCATAAACTCCAACCCGTACGCTTTACCTTTAGTGCTGAGCACATCAGTTTCAATGTGATGATTGAGGATCAGTTGTGCACCACTTTTATAATCCAGGTAATCGCTGATCCGCTTATAATATACTTCAATAGAAGCTTCGACCGTATTGGATTTAAAATTGGAGTACAATCCCAGGGATACCTGGCTACCGGATTGAGGTTTAATATTGGGATCACTCAGTTTAAAAATATCCGTGGGTGCCATCGCGGTAGTATTGGATAGTGTATGGATATATTGACTAAGCGTATTATAGGCTGCTTTAACCGATACTTTATTAGAAAAAGCATATCTGGCAGAAAGGCGGTATTCTGGTGTGGTATAGGTTTTAATTACCTTTCCTTTATTCCAGGAAACCGTTTCCAGCTGGTTTACTTCTTCTTTAGGAATACCTGGTGCGTATAGATTTATATTTTGAGGCCCGAGGTAGTTGAACATGGAATAACGTATGCCCAGGTCCAGCGCCAATGCCGAAGATACCTCGTAATGATCCGATAAGTAAACGGCACTTTCCTGTCCTTGCTCTGCAGGGATCTGGTCCGGTCGGGTGATAGATTTATCCCCTAATGCCTGGTAATTACCCGGATGCAGCTTATACCGGATAGTACTTAATCCGAAGCTGAAAGTATGTTTGGTGTCCAGGTGATAGTCAAAGTCCAGCTTTGCATTTAACTGATTGATATCAAAGGTAAGTTTATAGGCCGTTACAGGATCCTTATCACTGGTGATATTATAGTCATATCCATCATATCCAGTGGTAAATACACCATAGAGCTTATTGTTGAATACATGTTTCCACTTCAGGGAAATATTCTTATTGCCATAACCATAGGTAGTGTCATTATTCAGGTTAAAGCGGTCCCTGCTTAAATATCCGGTCAGGTACAGGCTGTTTGATTTATTGGCCTGATAGGCCAGGTGCAGGTTAACGTCATAAAAGGATGCCTTGCTGTTTTTATATTCGGCAGGCAAAGCCTGGAGCAGCCAATTAGCGTAAGTAGTACGTCCCCCAATTATAAAAGACATTTTATCTTTGATCAGGGGACCTTCCAGATTAAGCCGGCTGGTCACTACCCCAATACCCGCTGATCCAGCCAGGTTTTTCTTATTCCCTTCCCGGCTTTTAACATCGAGTACGGATGACAATCGCCCTCCATATTTGGTAGGTACGCTGCTTTTATAGAGTTCTACTTCTTTAACCACTTCAGGATTAAACGCGGAAAAGAAGCCAAAAAAGTGCGCCGGATTATAAATGGTGGCATCGTTGAAAAGGATAAGATTCTGATCAGCAGCCCCGCCTCTTACATTAAAACCGGTAGCGGCCTCCCCTACAGATTTAACACCGGGGAGGGTAAGTACGACTCTTAAAATATCTGCTTCTCCGAATACGGTAGGCACCTGTTTGATCGTTTTAATTGTCAGCTTCTCCAGCCCCATTTGTGTCCGCTTGATATTATTAGACTTCCCACCTGCAACATCCACATTCCTGAGCGTGATGATCTGTTCCCGCATTTCCATATTCATTTTACCATCAGCATTAAGCTGTATCTGGCGGTGCAGGTCTTTCATGCCCATACTTTGAATATTCAGTGTATGGCGCCCCCTGGGAAGGGAAATGGAATAATACCCAAACTGGTCGGTAAACACTCCGATACGGGGATGGTCGATATAAATGGATACTCCTACCAATGGCTCTCCGGTTTTATCATTTTTAACATACCCCGCAATTGTAGCATTACCTGTTTTCTGCTGATTGGTTTTATTGCCGATTTCATAAAGTTTATTATCTGTTACTACGGGTACTATTGTCTCTTTCCGGAACTTTTCATCATACGCGGATAACATGCGGGCTACTGCTTGCCGGTTATTTTGTTTGTTGGTATCACTGCCCGAAACATTATCCGGCAACTGGGTACTGATATACCAACCCTTCGTAATAAAGACGCGTTTCCCTGCTATTGAAAAAAAGAATCCTTTTTCTTGTAAAGCTTTTTCAAGAATTTGTGAAAGGGTCTGTGATTTTGCGGTAAGTGTAATACGGAGGCTGTCAAGCTGTTTATTGTCGTAGAAAAACTGGTAGCCTGTTTCCTGTTGAAGTTGTTTTACAAATTGTCCGATGGGCGCTTCCTTGAAATCTGCATCTATTGATTTGTCGGGAGGGTGCTGCGCTTGTATGTATGCGGTAGAAAACAGGATAATTGACAACAGCCACGTAATAAAACGGGATAACATCGCCATGATCAATTCTTTAATTGTTCATAATAAGCAGCGATCCTGGTCAGTGCAAGTTCTTTATTGGATTTAAAACTAAGTTTGTTTTTTTTGATAAATTGGGCGATATCCTTATCCTTGTCTTTCAGCAGGTTCAGCACCATACGTTCATTGTCTGCCTGATGATATTTGTCGCCTATCTTTAAATAATACCATCGTTTGGAATATACTACGTATTGTTTTTCGTTCATAATTTCTTCTTCCTGTACGTTTTTCGAGTATCTGGCCAATACCTTCAACTGGTTATTATAAAGTTGTTCGTAAAATCCCGGAGATAATCCCAGTGCTGAAGCACTATCTGGTGCAATACGGATAAACTGATGCTGGTTGATGGTAAACTTATTGATCCGATCCTGGTGTAATTGCATATAAGTGTCTTTGTAGGGCACAATTACTTCGCCGGTAATCAGATCATAAAGCAACTTTACATCTTTGTAAAGCATGCCTTCATAACAGATACTTCCCGGGCTCCAGCCGGCAGTTTCAAAAAACGCATGTCCTTCCAGGTGGTACGGATAAGGTGCATACTGCGTACCATTATTAAGTCCTTTTTGTATACCAGTGGACGCTTCATATAAACTTACCGCATAATCGTATGCTTCTTTCAATGGCTTGTTTGATGCGAAGGTAAATTCATTAAAATCCTGAGCAGTGGAAGGTTGGGTCAAAGCTAGTAATAGCACAGCGATTGGAAACAAGAGATGTTTGAAGCTAGATCGGTTCATACTCGCTCATTAAAGGTGAAGAAGTCGGTTTCAATTTCCGGGTGATATCAGGTGGTTTTGATCACCATTTTACACAGCACGTAAGTCAGTTATTTTGTGTTGATGGAATAAATTTAGCGCTTAACATTTCATTTCCTGTTAATACCACGTTAACAAGAAATATTTCTTCGCATTGATTTTGGAAGGATCAAAAATGTAAACTAAGATTTAGTTAATCTATAGTTAACGTTAAATATCCACATAGTATCTTTATGGTCTTTCTGACACAGAATGCCCAATCACAGAAGATTTGAGTATTTACAAAAAAATTGAAACTATTTAGAAAAAGTTGTATATTCAAGATAGGTTTTACAAGGTATATCTTATCTGACTTTCTAACCACATTTGCTAAACGAAATTTCGGTTTTAGCTTTAGGGTATATACGCTTCTCTGCACCCATAAATTCAAAAAAATTACAAACCTCCTCCATACTCCATATCGGATATTTTGGTTTTTATTGATTTTGATATGGTGGAATGCTGAACAACTGCGATATTTTACACCCTCTTAATATGGTATCCCCTTAACTTCTGATATTAAAAGCAAAAGGCTAAAAATCAAGAGCTGCCTTGAAATGGAATAATTGCACTATATTTCCCCACGTTTTACGCATACTATGGATATAGCAATATTTAAAAAATTAGCAGCAGCCGGATTGATTTCTCCTGTTTCGCTGGAAAAGGTTAAGGTAACTGCCGGCAACCGGCTTTTTTCGCTTCACTGGGAACTACGAACATTACTGTACCTGGGGGTATTATTACTGAGCGGTGCGCTGGGCATCCTTGTTTATAAGCATATTGACACTATTGGGCATCAGATCATTTTACTTTGTATCGGGTTTGTTTGTGCAGCTTGCTTTGCCTATTGCGTCAGGAAAAAGCTACCGTTCTCGGTGGATAAAGTACCCGCACCCAATTCTTTTTTTGACTACCTCCTTTTGTTGGGGTGCCTGTTGTTTATCACCTTTGTGGGGTATCTCCAGTTTCAGTATACAGCTTTTGGAACCGCTTATGGCCTGGCCACCTTTATTCCACTGTCCGTATTATTGTTCAGTGCTTACTTCTTTGACCATTTGGGTGTTTTAACCATGGCGATTACTAATCTGGCGGCCTGGATGGGAATTGCAGTAACGCCTGCGCGCATACTGAAAGAAAATGATTTCAGCAGCAGCCCCCTTATTTACACGGCACTGTTACTGGGTGCTATCCTGATAGCAGCAGGGGTGCTTTCCCGTATAAAGAACGTGAAGCGGCATTTCGATTTTACGTACACTAATTTCGGCGCACATATATTGTTTATTGCCTGCCTCGCAGGCCTTTTTCAGTTTGAAGAAAACACGCTATTCTGGATCTTGTTGTTATGGGGCATTGCGGGATACTTTTACCGGTATGCTATGCAGGAGCATTCTTTTTACTTTTTACTGATTCTGACCTTGTATAGTTACATAGGCCTGAGTACAGTGGTGACCCGGATACTTTTTAGAGATAGTGGCAATGAAGAAGGAGCTTTCTATTTAGCCTTCTTTTACTACATAGGTTCTGCCATTGGCCTGGTTATGTTATTAATCCATTACAATAAAAAGATAAAAAACGATGCTCGCATATAACAATACAGGATTAGATCATTTGAATATACAAGAGGAGGCCGCAACGGCCTGTCGTAAAAAGTGTATTACAGCGCAGGAGTATGCTGCTGTTCAGGCTGCTTATCCGGTAGATTTTTATACACCTAATCCTTTTATCCGCATCGGACTCTTTATTTTAACACTGGTGATCTTATTTGCTTCCCTGGGTTTATTTGCGCTGATGCTCCTGGATGCTCTCAAAGATGTTGTTGCCGCTTTACTCATTTTTGCCGGATTGGTCACTTATGGTATACTGGAATATTTTGTTCAAACCAAAAAGCATTACCAATCCGGAGTAGATGATGCGTTGTTATGGGTGTCAGCCATATTGATACTCTGCGGTATCAATGCCATGGCAGATTTTGATATTTCTGTATGGGGACAGTGTATCCTGGTGTTCCTACTCTCTTTATACGCTGCCCTCCGGTTTGCGGATACGCTGATGAGCATCGTTGCCTTTCTGGCTTTATTAGGTATCGTATTTGAGCGGGCAACGGTTTTAGGAGATCTTGCCAAAATGGTGCTCCCCTTTTTGCTATTGGCCATTTCACTGGGAGTATATCTTTTGATGAAGCGGAGTGAGAAAATAAGCGCTTTCAGACATTACAAACGCTGCTGCTTGCTGGTGCAGATAGTATGCCTGGTTACGTTATACATCAGTGGGAACTATTTTGCAGTACGGGAAACCAGTGCTACGCTGTTCGGACCTTATCCCGAGGATATGCAGGGAATGCCTATGGGGTGGTTCTTCTGGATCCTCACTGTTGCCATACCGGTTATCTATATCTTCCTCGGACTTAAAAGGAAAGATACCATCCTGCTCCGGGCAGGACTGATATTGGTAGCCGGAGTTGTATTTACCATCAGATATTATCATAGTGTAGCTCCACTGGAGATAGCCATGCTGATCGGAGGCCTTATTTTAATCGGGCTGGCCTATGGGTGTATAAAATATCTGAAAACACCCAGATATGGACTTACAGATGAAAATACGGACGACCCGCATTTTTTGGACAAGTTACATCTCGAGTCTGTTATCATAGCGGAAACCTATACCCAGCAGGCGCCGGTAACAGACGATTTTCAGTTTGGAGGAGGTTCGGGTGGCGGTGGTGGTGCCAGTGGTACATATTAATCAGCTCTTCATACATTATTGATAATTAAGACGTTTTAACATATAAATAATATTATATTTGCTTTGTTTTTAAGTATATTTTATATATTTATTACGTAGTATGTCGTTTTATATCTCTAATGCATGACCATGAAAGCATCAACTATCAGTTTCCCGAGTGTATTTGAAACTGCCTTCGGAAACACAGAAAACTCCTCTAAAGATCTTTTAAACGGATTAAAAATTAAAAAAGATGATACCTGGTATCTGGTTGGCAACCTTGCCAAACGCGGGGGTATCAATCCTGGAAGAATTACCAATGCCTCTCCTCAGGAAGAAGATTATGACATCCTGTTCAAAGCTGCTTTATTAAATGTGGTGGATAAAGTAGAACAACCTATGTCAATCACTGCAGGATTCCCTTTTTCTACCTATAATGTATACAAAACAGCTGCAGAGCAATTCCTCAGCAAGCGGCATTTTCTGATTGATTATGATACCCAGACCTTTAACAACAAAGGCGGGTTTAAGAAAGCAATGTTTGATATTGAGCGGTTTGAGGTGATTCCTGAAATCGTAGGTGGGATCATTGGATTAAAGAAAACTATCAATAACCCTCAGCTGGACAACTTCATCGCTGTGAGTTTTGGTTTTGGGACTATAGAAGGCGGGATGGCTACCGGTGACGGATTGGTACATCGTACCTGTTTTAGTTCCCATGGTATCCGCTATGCGATCAATAACCTTACCCGTGAACTGAACCAGAAACATTACCTCGAAATGAAAAACGAGCATCAGGTAGATGATGCTTTTATGAAGGGGTCCATTTTCACCAACCGGAAGAGAATTGACCTGAAGGCGATGCGTAAAGAAGTGCTGACACAATATTATAAAGAAGTCGTTTCTCCCCTGATGCGTAGCTACTTCACAGACCTGGATTTTGAAAATTGTGAACGTATCTATCTGATGGGTGGCGGCGCTTATTACCGGGAACTCACGGATGCCTTTACAGAGGAATTTAAAGATTTTATTCCTGTAGAAGTGGCACCGGAACCAGAAAAACTGATTAGCATAGGTTATCTTTACAACTCGCTCCGTTTGTCTGACAATAAATACCAACGTAGCGTTGGACTGGACCTTGGTAATGCCTCTTCTATTGTTTCCATCTTTGAACCTGGTACCGATTCAACAACTGACAGTGTAAACCATTAATCTTGAGTACGTTTATAGATTTATTCAACCGCACCATGGGGAAACGTAGTTTCCTGCTACCGTCTGAAGTGATGGTGAATGGTACTATTGAAGCTACTATTCCCGGACGTATAGATGGACATATAAAAGGTGATGTAAAAACAGAAGGCAAGCTGGTAATAGGTGAAAGCGCGGTTGTAAGAGGACATGTGCATGCCACGGAACTGATAACTTATGGAAAGATCTATGGGGATGTTTTCATAAGTCACAAAGCCATTATCGCCAATAAAGCATATGTGAGAGGAGATGTTACGGCATTAGTGCTCACCATAGAAGAAGGTGCCGTTATTGAAGGAGCTATCCGGAAAGAGATTGTGCCTGCTGCCGCTGCAGAACTGGCGGATGATGCGCTGGCCAATGACCCGATAGAAGACAAAAACAAGCCTGCGGAAGAAGAACAGGCAACTTCCTGGTTTTAGCAGAAACTACCCTGAGGGTATTTATCTGAATACTTTACCTTCTTTACGGTATTCGCGTAAAATGCCTTCTTCAATATCAGGCAAGTCTATATTGTCAATACTACCTGCTTCATTCATTTTTTTCAGAAAGCAATATTGTGCTACATTATTAATAGCGGCTCCGGAAAGTTCATGCCGGGCCGCTATTTCAGTTAGTCTTACACGCTCATTTAAAGTCACAGACGTAAAAATCATTTCCCACAGCTTTCGCCGGTCTGCCTGATCCGGCATGGGAAATTGTATGATAGACTGAAAACGCCTGGAGAATGCAGCGTCAATATTACTTTTAAAATTAGAGGCCAGAATTACCAATCCATTATAGTTTTCTACCCGTTGCAGCAGATAAGAAATTTCCTGGTTGGCATATTTATCATGCGCATCTTTAATGTTGGTACGCTTACCAAAGAGCGCATCTGCTTCGTCGAAGAAGAGAATACATTGCTTATGTTCCGCCCGGGTAAATATTTTTTCAAGATTCTTTTCCGTTTCACCAATGTATTTGGAGATGATCATAGACAGATCGATACGGTACACATCATATTGCTCTTCGGCAGGGTCCCTCCTTTTGCCCAGCAGGCAGGCGGTCAGCGTTTTTCCCGTTCCCGGAGGCCCATAGAACAAGGCCCGGTAACCTGGTTTTAATCGCTTATTTGTTTGTAGCAGTGCATCTTTATGCCGGATCCATTTTTTCAGCTCCAGCACCTGTTCCATTGTATCTGGCTGCAGTACCAGGTCTGGCCATTCTAGAGGTGTGGTAATGTGAGCAGCGGGAAAGTCGCTGCTAAACCCTGGGAGGATATGTTCACCTGTAAGAAAGTAATCTACATAATCCTGTGAAAGTACAATTCGCCCACTCATAGCAGGCTGGCCATCCGTTACTCTATCCAGCCAAAGTACCCTTTGCCTGGCAAATAAGTATGGAGGGGTAAACAGTGTCTGTATCATCATCCGTTGTTCCAGTTCCTCATTCGCCAGCAAAAAGAGGGCGGTTTCACCGGTAGGCAGAAATACCCTGGATTGCTCACTTTTTACCCCGCCAAGCTGAGGAAAGCTGGCACCATTTTCTGGTATAAAGGGTGCGATCTGCCTGTCAAAAAACAAGGGATCAACATGAGGGGTAAGCGCCATGACCAATAGCAGCTGGGCATTAGCAGGCAATTCATATTGTCTGATAAATGCGGGTAAAGGGGCTGCCGCATGCAATGGTACCGGCAATGGTATTCCGGAAGGGTCTGTTGGTACTGTTACCATAAGATGGCTTCCCAGCTTTCCACTTAACCTGGCCTCCATTACCTGGGCCAGCCAGTCGAGGTATTGTTGTAATACAGCAGCATTTTGCGCAGGGGTAACCATAATGATAAATAATTGTCCTGTTGATTATTGGGCTTCTTCTTCAGATAAAGGATGCCCCGTTTCGTCTGTTTTCTCTTTACTATACTGTTCCATACCAGTAATAAACTCTTGTACACTAGCTTCCCAGTCCTTATATGCCTGGTCATATTCTGCCTGTGTAAGCGGTTCATTGATCACCAATTCAGGGAAAGGATGATCTGTAATATAATTCATATAATCCTGTCCATGATTACCCTCATGATATTTCAAAGAAGTATTACCTTGTTTTTTATCTTCTTCCGTGGTACCTCTTCCATATGCAGAAGGTCCTGCTGGTTTGGCATTGGCCGCATAAGTTGTTTGAATCACCAGTTCTTTTTTAATCTTTACACTTACGATCTTCCCGTCCTTCGTTTGCGGAGTTACACGATATTTGATCTTTCCATCCGTAACCGCTCCTCTGGATTTCACCGCAGTTGATTTTGGGGAAGCAGTTTTATCCGGTAATATTTTTACTGTAAAGTCTCCCCGTTTAAAGGAAGCGATCTTTGTTTTCTTATCCGCCTTCACACCTTCCGGTAAGGGAGTAGCAGATTGTTGCTGTACCTGTCTGGCAGTTGTCTTTTGCCGGCTTGTGGCGCTACCTCCAGCGGATCGCCTCCTGGCTGGTGATGCCGCACCCTGCTGCACTACATGTGTAAGTTCGTGTGCCAGTAGCCGTTTGCCAGCCAATGTAGCGGGATCATATTTCCCACTATTGAAATAAATATCCTTTCCATGAGTGAATGCCTGAGCGCCTATCTGCTTATTCATTTGTACGGCTTCCTGATCGGTATGTATATTCACGTCCTTAAAATCGGCTCCTATTGCGTTTCCCATTTCCGCACGTAGTTGAGGTGACAATGGTGTTCCTTTATCCTGTTGCTGTTTGAGTTGGGTATCCAGACTTATTGACGAAGGTTGTTTCCCGTCTGGTTGTTGTTTGGCCATCACCTCCGGCCGCTCTTCCTTTTTTTCAGGTGTATCTTCTTTTTGTTGTACGGGCTTTTTCTCTTCTTCTTTTTCAGGTGCTTCTTCTTTGGCCTGTATTGTTTTTTTCTCCTCTTCTTTCTCCTTCTTTTCGTCTTTCTTCTGCAAGGGTTTTTCTTCTTCCTTTTTCTTTTCGGGTACCGGAGGTTTCTTTTCCTCTTCCTTTGGAGGTGCCTGCATTGCTTGCAACATCGTAACCGCCTTTTGTTGCAATGCCCCTCCCCGTTTTGCCGGAGCCTGATGTACTACGTTGTCTGCTACGGCATCTGCTTCCCTTTCGTATTGATCACCGGGCTGCCCCATCGTTAATTTGGGTTGAAAGAATGCATCCTCTTTAGCCTGCAGCGGCTGCTGGCTTCCGGCAAAAAAAGGTGTTTCTTTTTTTTCCGCTGTTTTATCCGGGTTCCGGTGTCTGCGATAGCGGGGGCTGGATGTTTTCATAATGTTTTATTTTTCATGATAGCATGCAAATCATCTAAACTACTTTTTATACTCGTTCAACTGATATTCCAAAGCCATTAAAGCGTCCTTCCATTTATTCTTTTTGCATAAGTATATGGCTGCTTCCCAGGCTGGCAAAGCTGTTTCCTGTAAGTTTTTACCTGACCAGTAGGCCGCGCTCACCAGGGCATTCCAGGAGCGCAACGGGCGATCCAGCTGATCATCCAGCAAAGCGGCTGCTTCCATATGGGCAGTACCGATATACTTGCTTTTTCTTTTTTGGGTCAATTCTTGCATGACCGGAAATAATGGATCTGCCTGCACCCATTTGTTATCCTCCTCTGTCAGGATAAGTGCTGCCAGGTCTACCGACAGGCTATCCGGTTCAATAGCACGATTAGGGAATTGGGATATACCCCCGTACTCATTATCATAACACAATGGTTCATCAAAAGCAGTAATGATATTAGCCGTAAGCTTCGCATCCTTCAGTGCCTTTTCAACATGAGATATATCCAGATGCCTGGCAAACAAATGATACAGCCTGGTTTGCCAGATGCCATAAGATTTATCCGGTGAAAGTGATGGCAAATATTCATCATTTTCCTCCATTTCAGTAATCGCCGTTCTCATAGCTTTGTGGGCTGCTGTAGTATCATATAAATACCATAATTTTAAGAACAAGGCATCTTCATTACCAGGAGAGTCATCCGGCTTGTGAGCTTCCAGAAACTGTTTAAATTCATCCAGATCTGCTGTGTTGCCCAGTATTTTTTGCAGGGGCAGTGCAAGTGCCTTATATCTGTTCCACCCTTCCAGCATATACGTAAACATTTCCTGATCACCTGTAATAATCTGATAGCGGATCAAGGGAAGTGCAGCACTGCTATCAGGAGCAATGGTCACTGCACTATGCAGGTCATTAAAAACGACTACCGGCCATTCCTCCCATTTTTTATCAGGCATGATTCTCAGCCCATATACGGAGTAGCTGTCATGTCCTAAAGGAAGTATATGCCAATAACCTTTCTTCAGATAAGGCAACCATTTTTTCATAGGTATGCCCGGATGAAAAGAGATCGTATCACTATCTTCCTCACTCCAGGTTTGCCCCAGTGTTTTTAACGCTGTCATTAGCTTGCTTATCATGGCATCGCTTTATAATTTCTTAACAATATTCTTACCCCATATGTTATTGGCCTTGGTTTTAACCGCACTTACCTTTCCTGCATGTTTGGTCTTATCGCCATCATTTTCGCTGTTTTTCAGGGCATTGCTTAAAGAGGTAGTGGCATTATCCAATGCTCCTTTGAATGTATTAGCAACCACCCCTTCTATTTTTGCTTTCACGCTCTTTTCCATGGTGATCCGCTTCGCTTTTTTATCACCGGCATTCCCTTTCAAAGCTTCCACTTTTTCTATCAGCTCTTTAGTCATTTTGGCTACAATTTTAGCTACTGCATTTTTGTCGCTACCTTTTATTCTGATAAGCAATTCATCTTTACTTTTTGTTTCAGTAGCCAGTTCTTCTCCGGCTTTCTTTTCATTGGCAGCTTCTATATCATGATACGCTTTCAGGAATGCCTGCCAGTGGATGTTATTTAATTTAGCAGCCAAACGTGTACCATCTTTCTTAATGATCACTACCCGTTTTTCTTCTTCTTCCGCCACCTGCTTTTTAATATCGGCCAATACATCTCCCTGAATAGCACTCCTGTGTACCCCTTTCCTGGATGTTCTGTGTGTTTTTTCATGTATCAGGATGGCAGACAGGT
This sequence comes from Chitinophaga sp. H8, assembly GCF_040567655.1. Lineage (NCBI taxonomy): Bacteria > Pseudomonadati > Bacteroidota > Chitinophagia > Chitinophagales > Chitinophagaceae > Chitinophaga > Chitinophaga defluvii. The sequence continues at coordinate 2,129,421 of NZ_JBEXAC010000001.1, forward strand.
TGTCTCCGTTCTTGTAGGCAGCTTTGATCTCATCTGCCCTTTTAATCAATGAAGCAGCCAGAGCACTATCCGGGATAGCATTGGCCAGTTTGGTTCCGGTTCTCTCATAATAATCAGTAATGACACTGCTTAATTCATTTTCCGGCACATGATGCGATTCCCTGTTCACCCCTTCATCTTCCGGCACAGTGTGTTCTCCTACCTTAGGAGTGACGCCCATATCCTTTTTCACTTTTACATTTGTTTTCTTACCTTTTGCCTGGATATAGTCATATTCCCACATTTCTCCCTCATCTACTACTGTGATAGACTTGAATACACTGTGCGCATGTTGTATCTTTTTAGCTACTTTTTCCGCCTCCTCCTTCTTCATCTTACCATCTTTAGCTACGCTTCTATCTTCTGCTTCCAGCGCTTTAATACCGGCCTGCACCTGTTTATCTTTTTCTTTATCTCCTGGTTTATCATCCCCAGGTTGCATATTGGCCTTTACCTTTACAGATTGTTTATTTCCTTTCCCTTTAAGGCTACCTGTAATCATCCATGAATCAGTTCCCTTGGCTGCAATGGTAATGGTGCTTATCTTATACTGGGCTTTGATCTTATCTATTGCAGCCGTTATTTCCGCTTTGGTCATAGGTTTGTGGGATTCCAGTTCTTTCACTTTCTTCATGGCCTCCCCAAAACGTTTCATTTCATCGTTCTTATCAGCATCCGGTCCTTTCTTATCCTTGCCCTTACCGCCTGGCACCGGTTTCTGAGCACTTTTTTTGCCTCCCTTATCGCTGGCTCCCGGGGTCTGTGCTTTACCCGGCGCAGGTGTTGCAGCACCTCCATCCACATATTTACCAGCCTTATCACCTTTGTCTCCACCGCCTTTTTTAGGAACATGATCATCTACCAGGTCGGTCATGAATTTAGCACCATCAAACTTGGCCTCTGAGAAACTAATTTCCGGGATCTTGCCAGAACCGAGCACATATTCCATATCCGCACCAATACCGAATTCACCCGGTAATGGATATTCCAATGACCCGATAGGCCAGGTCCATTTATTGTCCGGAATAGGTGACCACCATGGACTATCCAGTTCTACAAACAAGTCCCCACTTAAACCCAGGAATGGCTGGGCAGCTATTTCCATATGTCCTTTAAAGAAGAATTCGCCAGGATCACGGTATCCGATGGTGGGCCGTGCATCCACATATCCCTTCACGCCGGCATCGGCATTTACACCTACCCCCAGTTTGAGGTCATGTCCCAGTAATTGCAGTCCCGCACCACCTTCTGCTCGCAGCCGTAGCCCGGCATAGGCAGACATATTCAATGAGCCGGAAAGAGTAATACTTTTAGCGATAGCCGGATCTGTAGAGTAAGTGCCTGCCACTTCTATATTATAAATCTTGGCTGGTCCGATTTTAGCCAGTGCAGACAGTGATACATTCGCAAACACAAATACATTGCCTATCAATGGTACGCCATAGGAAGCCCTGGCTTCCAGCTTAAATAATTCCTTGATATAGTCTTTCTGTTCAAAAAGGATAATCTCTTTAGGTGGCGCTATTTTCCCAATTACAGTAACCCGTCCTTTGCCGTCTACAATTACATTTACAGACCCGGCAAACCATTCTGTCAGGTTAAACGTAAGGGTACCCATCCCTGCTAAAGCTCTTGGTCCGGGTTTGTCCCCTGCTGCAGGTACTTCTGACGGCAATTGTGCTTCCTGTGGATCTACCCCCAGTTGGCTACGTGCAAAATTATCTGCCGTTGCCTGATCCGTCATTACCAATGTCAGTGATCCTTCCAGTTTGTTTGCTGCATATCCTACGGTGCCTTTCACATCCATAACACCGCCCGTGAATTTTGCTTCAATATTCCCTGAGAAGGAAGCAAAGGCTACCGCAAAAGTACCTTCACCCGATAAGGCTCCTTCCTTCATATTAATATCCAGGTTGCTCTGCGCCATCCCTTTCACGTCAATACTGGCAACCACATGTACGGTAGGTTTCATGTTTTCAAACCCTACATCCATGGTAGCATCAGCAAAGCCGCCTACCTTCACTTTTACACCGGTGAGCAGCAAGGTAAAAATGCCGCCTTCAAAGGTATTGGTAATACCCACTGGAAGGTTTTGTACATTAATACCGGTCAGCCAGGAGATAGCGCCCTCATTCTCTTTCAGCCATTTAGGAATCGTATTCACTTCATTCCGGTTGCCGATCGTACCAAAGCCTTTTACCTGCCCGTTTTCTACAGACACGGCTAATGTAGGGCTCGCAGCGGCAAGGAAAGGTACATTCAGTGGCAGATAAGCATTTTTAACACTTTGCAACTGGCCATCTTCCATTTTCACCCGGATAGTACCCGCTCCTGCAATAGTACCTGCCACAATACCCACATCCAGCCCTTTGTTACCACTGGCCGTAATCTCTTCTTTTAATTGTTCCGACGGATTAAAGTTACCACCCGCAATATTTACCGTTTCTCCACCAGCTGCAGCAGGGCTTCCTGATACACCAGGCTTACCGGCTTTCCGGATAGTACCCGCCTCATCCGTAGCAGTTTGCTGAGCATGGGCAACTCCCTGTTGGATAGTATGTGTCAATTCATGTGCCAGCAGATGCTTACCGGATGTACTGGATGGATCGAATTTCCCTTCATTGAAATAGATGTCACGGCCATGTGTAAACGCCTGTGCGTGGAGGTCGTTGCTCAGGGAGGTGGCCGCAGCCCCCGTATGTACTTTCACCTGGCTAAAATCAGCCCCCATAGAAGACTCCATTGCACTACGCGTATCTTCAGGCAATGCCTGCCCGCCACCTTTGGTACTATGTAAACGTTGTTGTAATCCAGCTGAGGCAGGGGCTTCCCCCCCATCTGCTTTGCGCTGAATATTTTCATCCGGTGGAGGATCTGCCATACTATCAAAAATCGGCTTTCGTTGCAGGGATTCTTCTGTTGCTTCCTGCTCTTCCTTTTGTTGCAGTTTTTCCTGCTTATCATTAGCGGGTAGAGGCTGGCTAATCCTGGAGACAGATAAAGGCGCAACAGGTTTTGTTTGTACCGTTTGCTCATTAGTCTTATTACCTAACCGCTGTACTACTTTATCAGCAACTGTATCTGCTTCTGTTTCATAATGGTCATTCGGTTTGCCAATCCTTAGTTTTGTTTGTACAAAGAAAGGATTGTGTTTATGGGCAGACTGATTACTACCGGCAAAAAAAGCGTCCCCACTTTCTTTGCCGAAGAAAGTGCTATTGTTATCGGCAGTATGTGCCGGCTTCGCAGCGCTTTTGGTATCAGTAGCTTTAATCATGCCTTAATATGCTATTATGTCCAATCCGTTTTTATTACCCAGGGCATCCAGGAAAACCGGCAAAGGCTGATTCCCCATGGAAGACTATTTAAGAGCATATCGTATGCTTCCTGGCTCACCCGCAACCGCCACCCTTCTTGCTCCCAGCTAAGTTTGCCCTGTCTTAAAAGAAAATTAGCCCGCAGGCCATCCGGGGAAGTATTCTTTAGTACGCTCCAGTGCGTAATTACGGCTGCCAACAAATGATCTGCTTCCGCTTTCTCAGATGGAGTCAGTTCTACGAAACGATCTGTCACCTGTACCGGTAGCATCCCACAAAGCAACTTAGGCAATATCAGATCATATTCAGGTAATGCTATTTGGCCACCAGCCAGGTAACCTAGTAGTTGGACAGCCTTATCTCTGGCAGTAATATCACAGAAAGCCTGGTTATGGATAAGGCCCAACGCTTCAAATAATGTAGGGATAAACGGATGCAGGATGATTAAGCCTGCGTTCCCGATGTAGCTGTCTGGCAGCGCCGTGTTTTCGGTCAACTGATTATCCTTAATAATATCGTTGCTCGCCACTGTTACGTTATCCTGCTGTATAGCCTCTACTATGGATCCCATATCTTGACTTATTGGATATTCCTTCGATATAGCCATGTCTGATATGGCAGGCTCCTCCACAGGTGCCAGGGGATTTTCTGATGAAGCAATTACTCCGGGAGGGACTTCCTGCTTTTGCGGTGGCACTATTGATGCTATATCGCCGGCGGTATCATGGAGGATGACTTCATTGGCAAAGCCAGCTCCAGTTGTTGCTTCCGGTGTATTTTTATTGGTTGGCCTGCCTTGCGTATTCACAGGGAAAATTTCATTACCAGGCACTTCACCCGGCTTATCCGATACCTGCTTAGGAAAGTAAGGATGACGGGATATCAGTTGCTGTAATGCAACGGCCAGTATACTTTCTTTTCCAGCTATCGCTGTATTTACCATTTGCATCACATGCAGGAAATAGGGTAATGCATTGGCAGGGATAAAATGCAGCAGTATCTCTTCCAACCATATTACGGGATTAAAAATTTTCCCCTCAACTACAATAGACTTAATCAGCCTGCGATATAACCACCGCGTAAAAACAGCTGTTGCAGGCAAGTACATTACGGGAGCTGAAAAACCGGGATAATAACAGCATTGCATTAATTGCTGTGCCAGCAGCAATGCTGGTCCGGAGTTATTCCCGTGGTAGGCTTCCAGCCAATGTACAATAAAAGCAGTGTCGAATTGCCGGGTGAGCCGGTCCAGGCATGTGGGGTTGGCAATAAAGAGCTGCCGGCATCTTTCAGGAGCCTGCGCATGTGTGGCCAACACTTCCAGCACGGCTCTTTCCCAGGTTATGGGATCCCCGATACTGCTATAAATCGGTAATTTGCCATGTGCAATGAAATAAAGCCATGTCTCAAAATGATCCTGCACTGCTGGAATACGGTGCATCCCCGAAGGCAATGTCTTTCCTTGCTTTAGTGCCGGATAATGTTTAACAAGAAATTCCTTTATAAGCAGTGGCAACGCTTGTTGTAAGGTATCCAGGCTATGTGTACCCAGGTCGATTTCCAGCTGATCGATGCAAAGTAATTCTTCCTTCCCACTCCATTGATCAAACAATGGGGCCAATGCCGCAGGTAAGTCCAGCCGGCATATACTGCCCATTTTTTCCTGGATGTAAAATGCCCCGGCTGCTTCCGGCAACTGTAATTCAAGCTTAATACATCCTATCACATGTGTTTGAGACATCAGCCTGCGAGTTTCCTATACTTTTCGATTATGTTTTTGTTACTGCTACTCTTAATTTCAGTAGTATCCCACTTATCAGAAAGTGAAATAGTATTTTCAGGATCGGCAGCTGCAAATGCATGAGCACGGATTAAGGCATCACTGCCTGTTGCGACAATGCTTTCAGGGCTTTCATTTATTAAGGCATCCAGGTAAGCCGCTGTACAAACAGCTAATAACTGTAATAATAGCTGTCTGCGGGTTTTAGTAATCGCGGCATCAGGTGTTTCCAGTAATTGTAATAAAGCATCATAGCGTTTGTACCTGGCGTCCAGCTTAATTTTAGGCCCTACGCATGCCATTCCCTGCTTAAGTGCTTCGGTATCTTTCAAATTTTTCCGTTCACTGAGCTTTACCAGCTCTTCTTTATACTGGTCCTGCCGTTTTTTGAAAATTGCAGCAGACATTCCTGCTTCTTCAACTGTCTTGGGAGGTGCTTTCTCTATTGCATGGAGATTGATGTGAAATACCACACTGTTGTCGCATGCTTCAAATCCATAACTCAGCTCATAGTTACCTTCTTTTAATTTGCTATAATTAAAGAGCAGGCTTTGATCCTCCCAGGTTACCCGGTCTGCTGTACTGATTTCTTTCCCTGTTTTATCTCTCAGGATCAGCTTCCCTCCCTGTGGTGCATAATTCAGATTAATGACTCCCTCCTCTCCGTCCGTGATGCTCCCATCAAAAGAGGATTGCCCATCCCAGTTAAGGAGTACCTCTCCCAGATCCGGACAGATAAACAGGTCCTGTTCATCTGTTGCACTTAAAGCCCCTCTGCTGGCGGTTAATCTTACCTGATATGCAATACCTTTTTCAAATAATAATTTAAAGGAAACATCCTGATCTTCCAAGGTTGCTAATATAGCTCCCTCCTTATCCATTAGTTCCCATTTGTATTTAATGGCATACAAAGAGCGGTTTTCAAGTACTACTTTATAACCTATTAGTTCTTTTGACTCTTTTTTCAAAATTGGAATCCGGCTTTTTTCAGAGAAAATAGCAATAGGGGGATTTTCCCTGAACTCTACATTTACAATCGGGCCATCACTGCAGCACTGATAGGGCAAACAGAAATCTGCCACAATAGTAGCTTCGGCCAACAGTGTATTCCGCAACATGGCTATAGCCGAATCATACCCGGATTCCTGTTGTTTAGCGCCCACTCTGTTTTGCATCAATAGCTTTAAAGTTTCGCTTGTTTTTCCACCATCCTGGTATCCCGGTGCTGCCACGAGGACTAATGTACCTCCTTTGGGTACACCTGCATTATGTTCCAGTCCGGGATGTGAAGCTGCAAAGCGGTGGAATAACAATTGTGACAGGTAGGCCTCTTTTTGTTTTTTGAAGCTCAGGTATATATTATAAAGCGACCGGGTATACCGCTCACAACAAGCAATCCCATCAATGCAGCCACCTTCTTTATTGGTGCTATCCCCGCAAATCATTTTGCATTGTTCTGCTATCCATTCCCCTATTGCGGTTTCCTCTGCTGGTGCATCTTTAAAAAAACGCTCCAGGGCCACCAATAGTGAAAATTTATCTGCTGGATCAGCTGATTGAAAAACCACCTCCATGTATTTTCCATTGCAGAGATCATGACAGCTGATACTACTTACGATATCCTGTACCAGTAATGCCAGGTTCTCAAACCAACATTCCGCATCATTCATGTAGTATGACAGGAATGATGCTTCCTCTGCGAGGTACACTATCTTGATATCGAAAGGCAGATGATTGTCTTTTCGAAGGGCCTTTAATGGACTTATTGTTTTAGCAGATGTTCCTACATGGCCTTTGATATGGAAAAAGCTATACCTATCCATATCTTCCATCCAAAGCTGTTGATCTCTCTCATCATGCTGTCCTGGAATTTCGGTTTTCGCTTTTATAGACTCAAAGCTCCAGCATTTTACCAACTCTTCCTTTCCTGCATAATAGAACGGAATACATCTGTTACTCAGCCATTCTCTCCGGGTGGCACATGGTGTGATAGCTGTTGCTTCCGGCAATTTTAAATCATTGAAAAAGGCTATCCCCTTTTCAAATATGATTTTTAACCGCCCCAGCAGCATTTTCACTTTTTCCACTCCGGAGGTATTGATATCTGTTATTGGAGGGCGATACAATGCCATACGGTATATTGCCTCCTCCTTATCTGTTTCTCCGAGTGAAATATATCCCGGAAAAGCCGTTGTATCAGGGAACGCGGTGATCTGCTGGAATAGTGGAGTACTTTGCAACTCTTTGTAAGCGAGGATAAGATCTTTCAGATAATCATAATAATAAGGTAACAACACGTCTTTATTGGGCCCGCTTTGTGTAATCTTTTCCAATAGTGCCTGCAATGTTTCCTTCATCATATTGAAAGGTGCCGTTTGCTCTTCCGGTTGCAAGAGGGATTTCAGCTTTTCATATGCCTCTATATAGGCTGCTGCCAGCATTTCCAATGCTGCGGAACAAACGCTCTTAAAGTTGGTGCTCACACCATTCCAATCTGTAAAGGTATCAAAGCTGATCTTTTTCCCTTCCTCCTGATAGCCAAACCGGTGAATAAAAGGTTGCTTTGTCAATGCTTCCGGAGGAGCTACATGACTAAGCCAATGAGATCTGACCTGATCTATATAAGATTTTTCAATCAGTAATACCTCCATTTCTTTAGTACTTTCTCCCACACTGTTTTCATAGCTTTCCAGACAAGATTCCCTTACAACTTTAGATTCATTGATAAAAAGTAGCAGTATTTTATTTTTAACAGCTTCATCATTTACAGGTAAAAGTATTCCGGGGGTTCCTTTTCCATCTTTACTGTCTTCTGAAAGCTTCCATACAGGGCAGGTTATCCCACTAAGGTTCCTGTTATCTGTAATGTAATACTTAAACGTCTGCCCCTGTTCCAACGCAAACAGGGATCCATCTGAACTAACTCCGGCACCAGGGCTTATATTAATTACATTTCCCTCATAGGAAGGTACTAATCCGTAGAAAATACCGCACCCCAATAGAAACGCATTGGATTGATTGTTTTCTTTTTCCAGGTATTCCCGCATCATGTTCAACTGTTCACTCTTGAGTATTTGTCCTGGAACAAAAAGGGGATATTTGGGTGTTCTTGTAAATTCCATAGTAAACCTTTTTAACTATATGTACAACTGATGATCAGTAATAACATTATTAACAAACCTCATTTATTCGATGCGCGTTTCATCCAGTATTATTGCTTCATTTCCTTTTTGGTCGTATAAGGTCGTAACCACAGGATAAGCATTCCTAAGCTCCTGCAAAGTAGTAATCAGCATAGCCCAGGCATCTGTAGCATCACAACCGCTGCTGTCCCATTGCGTATTGGTCCATCTCCGCAACGCGGCTTCATAGGTCTTCATTTGCGCAGGTGTTATCCATACAATGCGTAGTAACAGGTGCGCTGGGGCTTCCTTTCGCATGGTATATTCAAAAAACTGGCGGAATTTCTGGGATCTGAAGCGGCGAGGCCAGCCCGGCACAACCACTGTCATCCTGAAAGAATAAGGATCTATGGCCATTTCCTGTTCTTCTGCTGAAGCTACTTCCCATTGTTCACAATCCGCCTCATCCATACAGAAGTGCAATGTTTTGCTCACAACCGGATTCTCAAGCATTGTGCTACTTATATCAGTTAGCTGTGCACCAGCAATGATATCATTCAATGCTTTCATAAATGCACTATCTTCCTGAGTTAAAATAGTATACAAGACCGCATCAGCAACTACCACCTGATCTTTATCTACAAACGTCAGTTTATATTCCCGTTTACCTGTTTTGTTACTACCCACCAGATACATTTTACAAAGAGGGGGTACTTTATCCTTAGCTGCTTTTTTATTCCGCTTATTCTTATCATCGCTATTTACTTCTGGTAGTATAGCTTGCAGAAATGCTTCTTTAGAGAAAGCACCTTGTTGATCACTAAAGAAGGTACGAGCTGTAATAATAAGGAAGGGTGAAATGATACCTTCCACTTTTGACACATCCAACTTCACCTGCCATTGTACCTCCGTTGGAGCCATAGCTGGTGGACGTAATAAAATGTGTTCCATCACATGCAATCCTTCTGCATTTATAGCTGCTTTCACTTCTTTAATTGCAGCGGTTCTCGCTGCATGAGTAGTATAGGTAACAGGGTGTGTAGCCAATACAGAATCAGGATGCGTGATCTCAATACCAAATGGTCCACAGGCGTTATTTTCTACCCGTTGGTAGTTATCTATCTGCTGTAAAAGCCTGAATACATCTGCTAATGCATCTATTGCATTTTTAGGCTGCTCGTACCTTTGCGCACTTTCCCAGATTGTTACAGCGGTTAGTGTTATCTTTTGGCCAACTTCTTTTGCCGTTACTTCATTAATATTATACATAAACAGTTCTCCATCACGTGTTACAGGATAAAGCAAAGCATTAAACATCCGCGTATGCCTGTCGGACGCTATATCTGCCTCATCTATCCATTCAGGAGCAACCGCAACGATGCTACCATCTACATCCCGCAGCGATAGGGTAAATTTACAGGGACATCCGGGTACCGGACTATAGTCATAAGCATCCCATGCCCTTGCCAGCTCCAGCAGATCAATATAGGAAACTCCTGATGTGGTCAAATCGCATTCAGTAGTAAAGCGATGTACACTTTCCCAGACTACTTTACTATTATACTTCAGCTGGTAATAATAGTAAGGATCCCGCTCAGGGGCATAAACCTGGCTTACCGCTTTTGCCCTGGGCGCAACTATTTCCCAACTTACCGCTTTCAACTGCTGATAACTAAGCCAAAGCTGGCTTATTTCTACTCCACTTAAGCAAGGTAGTGCAGTGAACAAAACATCATCAGGGATCTGAAGCTCATTTACAATCCAGGCATACAGCTTTTTGAAACACAATACTTCCGACTGCAGGCGCAATCTGTTGATTTCCCTTTGTGCAGGTGTATTATAAAAAGCCGGATGAATGGCCTGTTGATATTTTTGAGGGTCTACTACACGAAAAGCGTATCGGCAGGCAGGTTGATGCTCGCTATAGTTGTAAAAAGCGCTTTCCTCGTCTTCAATGAGTCCCAGGAAAGTGTTCACTTTTTCCCAGCCGTCATTGCTGCTATCCTCATTTTCAGGGGAGACGCCTGCTGAAGGATTGTTCCATGGATAACTGGCACTACTATCCAATAACACTTTTGATAGCACAATTTCATACCTGCAATTTTCAGGTTTATCAACCAGGCAATAATGTCCGGCGTATGACAATAACTGCAGAAAACACTCAAATTGTGTCCAGGCTGTTTCGGGAGTATCAAATTGTTGTGCACTGACCCAGTCATACTGCTGATAAAGAGGGTCATACAACCGAAATCCATAAGCCTTATTTTTTTTGAATACCGGATACATGTTTGCAGCTTCCTGTCTCACCTTGCGGGCAAGATCATAGGCTTCCCTGTTTACCGTTGGCAGTTTATACCGGGCTACCAGCTTCCCTTTTTTATCTGACAGCTGCAGGTATTCAATATCCGGTTCATATGAAGTATAATATTGTGTTTGTGCCGCCAGGTAAAGCAGGTGCAGGTATTGCTCTTCAAACTGTTTCCGGGCATCTGCTGCAGAATCATATAGTTCCATGCTTTGCCAGAGGAATTCTCCTGCCCCTCGTTGCCTGATGCAGAAACGATACTTATTTCCTTCCTGGATAATAATGCCGGCCCCCTTATCAATGGTAGTATATGCGGGTAGATCTCGGTATTTCTTCAATAACAATAATAATGCAGTTTCCCGCTGCTCAGGCGAAGGATAATGATGGAGATAATGAGCGATGGTATCATTCCTGTTCCATACCCTGAAAGCAGATCTTACTGGTATTGCCGTCTTCTCAGGAATATAGGCATTGCCTGTGATCTTTATCTTACCGGTATTAACAGCTTTAGCCGTATCGGACAGGTTGTAATTAGCCCACCAGATCAATCGCTGCTGAAGCCGTTCAATTGCAGCTTGTTCCTGATACCTTTGTGGATGTACAGCCACCCTTTTATTGGTTTTCGGATCTTTTACAAATAAGGTATGCTGCAGCTGATTAATATCGACTTCATAATTGGCAGATTGTCTTGCAAGATGTATTACTTCATTCATTTCAGCCAGAGCCTCCTGCTCCTCCGCCTTTTCTTCCAATAGTTCCAATGCAATGGCCGGAGCAGACAAACAAGGCAGCCATTGCCAGTTAGCACCCCATGCTCCGGGTAAAAACTGTGTATCCAGCGCAGTACCATGTACCTGCAAATATGCAATGACATCTTGCAAGGCATGATCCCTGTCCTCTTCTGTAATATATACCTGTGGATGGACAGCCAATACGCCGCCTTCTTCATCTGTTAAGTTAAACCCGTACAGGCACTTTTCCGGGTGGGTCAATAAGTAATTGGCCCTTGACATGCCTCTTCTTACTGTTTGATAAAAAGCAATCTGAACAGCAGTTTTATCCGTGTAAGGCCTGCCCTCTTCCAGTAAAGTATGGGCCTGATCATCCTTCACCTGAAAATAATAATGATGTGGGGTGAGTATACCTGATCTGTACTCCCGCGTCAGCAGGGCAATATCCTGTAATAGTTGTCTTATAAGCAGCATTACTGCTTCACTGGAATGGCAGGTAGTTTCCTGCCTGGCTAAAACATGCTTTCCAGGGGGCTGGATCGTAAAGCTATAGTTGGTAGCTCCATAAGCATTGTTTACTTTAAAATCCGTTTCGGTAACTGAAAGGAGCCAGTCCAGGAGCAGGATGGCCACTGTTTCGAAAGTGTCCCATACCGGAATGCTCCTGAATAATGGTGTCCCTATAGCGGTACGCCATTCAAATATATAACCCTTGGTAAGCGGTCCTCTTTCTGTACCCAACCGGCAGCTCTGCACCAGTTCAATAATAGTATCCCGTATCTGGCCGGCCTCACCGGCAGTATACACCAGCGGGCTTTGCGCCAATATTTCATTGTTTTCATCTACAAGCACCACACTATACAAACAATCCTTTTCATCCAGCGTTTGTTGTTGCACAAGCAGCCGGGAAGAAATCCGGATAGCGGAAGCTATGGCCTCAATTTGGGATAAGCTTTCCAGATCACTTTTAAACAAGGCGGTAGTAGTCAGTAATATGCGACGATCCGGCTCTGCAGGTGTTGGATCAAAGAAAATGTAAGGCGCGGCCACCACTTCTTTAATCGCATCATGGATTACTTGCAGTAATTTTTCAAACCCATTTGCGTAGTCCAGGATAGCTTGCCTGGCAGGTGTTTCTCCATCATACAAAGGTATGTGTCTGGCTATCAGTAATTCCGTGGCAGGATCAGCTGTTGTTGCCGGTGAGCGGGTAATTATCTCCAACCCTGCTTTACCGGATGTGGTAGTCATCAACCGGTAATTATCCTGATGAGCACCTGACTGTAGCAACTGATAACGGGCTGCAGATAATTGATCCGGTGATTTAAAAAGGAAAGCCCCTTCCCAGATGACAGTGTTATGTTGCCATAATTGCCAATTGTAAAGGGGTAATTTATCTTCCTTGTAAACAAGTTTCCTGCTGCCGAAATAAGCTATCAACCAAGCCATCATCGTGTCTGCTTCCGTTTTACGGGCAAAGGGTAAAGGATATTGCGCCAGCGGTACCTTTTCCCTGCTGCTTACCTGCACTACATAATCTCTGGTGTCTTCACGCAGCACGGCACTAAAACGCCCTTCCTCCTGCAAATAAGGCAGACAATCAATTCCCGCTGTATAAGCGGCTATCGTACTGGAAAAATCTGTAATGCTTTTTAGCAGTACTTTTCCTTTTTCATCTTCAAACAAGAAATAATAACCTTCCTGTGCTTTCACAGCATGTAAATAATACCCTCCCTGCATAAAGTATTCCCTGATCCAGGCTTGTATGTCATTACGTTTTTCTGCGCTGGCATATGTTACCGGATGCCGGGCATCAATGCTGATCTGCTCCTGGGGAGCAGATTGTATAGAAAAACCATATACATTATCCGCATCACAGTCATGCATAACGTAGTAACCGTCATCTTTGGCAAGTTCAAGCAACCGCTGGTAAGCATCAGCAGCAGCCTCCTGACTAGCATAAGTGATACGGCTTTCGAAAACAGGTGTATAAGTATTAAGCGCTTCAGCTGCATAAGGAGGTGTCGCTGCCGGGTCTTCGAGACGCACGCCACCTGGCAGGTAACAACGGAATATCCATCCATCCGTTACAGGAATAAGGTCAAAATTATTCAGAACGGTACCTGGCTCCCGGCTGATCCCCATCAAACGGGCCACCCTTTTTTGCCATCCACAAACTGGAAGTGCCGGTACAGGTTGACTGTAATCAAATGCCCGCGCCCTGTTAGCACTGATATCAGGATACGCTGCTAAAAAAGTGGCTTTACTATTAATATTGCTTTCAGGGTCATTTTTTTTGCCATTCAGGGCATACATCGTCAGTGTGTAATCTGTAAAATCCTCTGAAAAGCGTGCCAGCAAATGGTTCAGAAGACGTTCTTTTCTCCCGGCGTACTGCTCCGGCGTTTCCATTAATGCATCCAGTCCGGCCTTATACCCAGCCAGGTTATATACCAGATCAAAACTATATTGCTCCTCTTCCCACTCGTTGATGCGGTTATAACAATCCTCCTGCACTGCCATAAAAAGGCAGTCCAGCGCAGCACTGTGCGCCTTTTCAACGGTATCATAGCTATCCAGGCTTTTCAGGCAAATTTCTTTATTATCGGTATAAAGCATAAACTCGTAACACCCCGCTTCGTTGATATATACCTGGGTTACTATCTGATTGTCTCTGCAAGCAGCTATGAACAACTGGATAATCCCTTCCCGCTGAGAGAATGCCGCATAATATGCCCGGACATCAGCATCCTCTCCGTTATGAATAACAGGATAAAGTAACTTTTTACCCGTATAGGTCCCTGGTGTTTGCTGGCGGAAACGCATCAGCTTTTCCAGTTGCGGAATATCATCTAATAATGAAGGAAAATAAGTGCTGGACATGGGCCCTCCAGTTGGATAAAGTGCAAACAGCTCCCGGATACGGGATAATTGCATCAGGTAATCAGCCAAAAGGCGATCATAAAAGAACAGGTAGGCCTGTAATTGTAATACCTGGGCCTTTCTGGCAGCAGCAACTTTATCTGGTAGCTGATGCTGCCCAATGCCATACAACTGTGGAAATTCATACTGAACAGAAGTATATTGGGCCAGATCAGGTTGTGTACCTGTTGGGATGGGTATATCCAGCTCTGCAGGTAATTTAGGGGTCTTATGATAATCTGATACTCGATGCAGGAAGCGCTCCTTTACCTGTGTATTACCAATGGTCAATGGCAGTTTATTACGATAAAAAATCACCTGACTGCCATCCAGGTCCAGCACCGGCCGGTGATCCGGTTGCAGCTCAAAACGCCATTCTTCTCCCGTAGTGAATTTAGGTTTGACAGTATGGCTATCTGCTGTTTTCTGAAAATAAGCACCACTGGTAAGGGATAAACGGGTGATACCTGCCACACCGGTTATATCCATAATGATCCTGTATAAATCTGAAACATGAATCACTTTCTGTTGCTGCAGGCTGTCCAGTTCTGCTGTATCCAGGAACCCATTTTTCTGCTCTACTCCAGTTAATGTATCAAAAGGGCGCCCTTCATAAATCGCTTCTATCGTTTTCCCTTTGTCTAATAGCTCCTGCAAAGTATAAAACCTGGGAGCAGGTGAAAAGAAATCCTGTATCCTCCCGAAAATCTCTGTTTGTACGGTTTCGGGATCAGCATCCTGTTTTATTTCGATATGCGTACAAATACGGATAGGTTCATCCCGCAGCAAGGTGATATCAAAGATATCTTCACAAAGGTTACGATGCCGGTTCAGCCTTGCAGTAACTTCTTTCAGCATGGCATCAGCTGGAAAATAAGCCGTACCACAGGTGTCCTTCACAAAAGAGGAAGGATAAACATTATCTGGGTCTATCAATACTTTATAGAGCCCCTTTAATTTCACCGGCATACTGGTGCCTGCAGCAGCACCGCAAGGTATCTTGAATTGATTTTCCGGTTCTGCTTTTTCCAGCCATGCATTACGTACACCATTTATATCTATCAGCAGCTTACGGTAATCCATTAATGTCAATGGATTATTACCTAATATCTGTGCTGGCGTGAAAAAGTTGTTATCAGGAGTATCCGGATTATTGCCTCTTGCCAGGAGGTCGCTGAATGGCAGGGAAGTACGGTATCCTAAGTCGGTCAACACATAACAGAGCGCCTCCAGCATAGTAATACCTGGATCATGGATATTGTGATCTGTCCATACTTTCCCGGAAAAGGAGGCAATATGCTCCATGCCCGCTTTTCGCAAAGCCTCAAAGGTAAGTGATGCGGGAAATTCACTGTTATCGGGTGCTATGGTTTTTGCATCGGCCATTACTTAAATCCTGCTTTTGGGGTAAGTATCTATATTAAACATTCTTTAAAAATGAGCTATAAAAAGCCTATAGTACTAACTTTTAGTATTACTGCTACCTTTGCCTTCCAGCTTTTCCACCCGCTTTTTAAGCTCTTCTATCATGCTCTGCTGTTCCTGTATTGCCTTGGTAAGTACAGCTACCATATTGGAATATGCAATCGCTTTTGTTTGCTCGCCATCATCCTCTTTCTGGTGTGTTTTTACCAATTCAGGAAAGTGTTCTGCTAACTCATGTGCCAGGAAACCTGCATGTGATTCTTTCTCATTGCAATTCGTGGTACTATTATCCCAGTTAAATATTAACGGATTCAGCAGTTTTACTTTGGGAAGTACACTTTCCATGCTGTTCCAGTTGGAAATATTCTTTTGATCCGTATACAGATATAAAGAGAACATGCGGGCATTCCCATATAGCTCCAGCTCATAATCACCGGAAAGCTCAGGACCAATTCCTACTTTCCCTTCTGGCCGGACAGACAAAAAGGCTTTGCCCTGGTTGATATTAGTCTCATTTTCGCGCCCCCCATGTGGCCCGCCTTTGCGAAACACAAAACCCTTGTCAGCATTAGTAACAAAAACACTTTGATCATTATCCACCCCCATGGCGAGGTAAGTAATATTTTGTGCAGGGCGCAGGTTAATGATACTAAATGCGGGATTTGCTTTTTGAAGGCTTAATAAAAACCGGCCGGAAACATTATCCGTTACCTCAAGATTCGCTACTGGTTTTTCAGTACCCACCCCTACTTTACCATCCGTACGTATAGCAACAAGACTACCAGAACTTTCGGGTGTTCCGGGTTGCGGAGTTTCCTGTTGGAGATAGCCATCGAGGTCATCCGGTCCTTTACGGAAATAAAACCCACCGGCTGTATTGGTAGTGAATACGGCGGCAGTTTTTATGGCGGCGGTAGCCAGATAGGTGGCTGTTGCCGTTTCTTCTTCAGTAGTAGTAGTAGTAGTATATACCGATATCGTTTCTGTGGTTGTTTTTTGTTGTGGTTGTAGTAATATACGATTACTATTGGTGGCCTGTATATCAACTGTAGCCTGAGGTGTTACTGTTGAAACCCCTACTGCTACCTTATCTTCCTGAGTGGTCAGGTATACCATCGGAATAGTAGTTTCCCCCTCCTGTATTTGTTGTTCCGCCTGTTCACCGCCAGACCTGGATTGCTCAAATAGAAATCCGGCAGCATTAGTTACAAAAATACTGTCTTTCAGTAGTTGTTGCGTACAATAAACTGTATTGCCCTCATTGCCCTGTTGCAGGGTAAAAGTAGCGGTGGTTGCACCTGCTGCATTAAAGAGAAAATCGCTGCCGGCTTCTTCATCCTGTATATGTACCCTGGCCACTGGTGTGCTGGTTCCCATTCCTATGCGGTGGGTTACTTTGGCATACATGTAATCCTTCTCAGGTGGGTCCTTTTTTACTATTTCCCAGTCATCATCTTCCATTTTTAAGGGCTCCCAGCGTTTGTCCTGATCTGGTGGCAACTTCGAACAAAAGGAGATATTTGATGCCTCAGGTTGTTCCGGTTCTTGTTCCTGTTTATCTTCCGTACAAGGACAATCAGCCTTGGTGGCCTTGCATATATAAAGTACCTTTTCATATATTACCACATCTCCTGGCTGATAGCTGACGCCCGGCTGCCACTTACCGAAAAAAGCATCATCCCTTTTTACAAGGGTCGAATCCACGAGGTTGAAATAGTCTTGCGGAGTAGGAGCAGCACCTGATTTAAACTGAGCCTTCAGTGCTGCACGTGAAATACTTGCCATGAGCGTATCTTTTTATTTTTAACCACGAATTTTTATGATAATTGCCACTTGCTGTTACATAACGATATCTGTTTCAGGTGCAAGGGCATGGTATATTTGTTCATCAGGTACCAGCACAGACCATGGCGTACCCGCTGTTATTTTCTTCAAAGGAGTTCCTCTGTTACTATACATAATAAATGACGTAACGTAATCCACATAATCCTGCTGTTCTATCAATTGCAATACGGACGACATCATGATAGTTCCTCCAAAGGTGATATCCTGCTGCCCGTTAAATGCCCAGGGAGATAAGAACCGGAGTACAGCCATTTTAAGTTCCTGTTTGTAAAAATTAGCATCTTTACCTGCTGCAAAAGCCACATTTCCTTCAAAACTGACACCTTCGTAGATGGGGTTTACCGTACTTACGTTTACAAAATGGGAAGTGCGTAATTTCAGATACTCTTCTATTTCACGCAACAATATGCTGCTGGCGCGGGGTCTGAGTTTTCCTGCCAACGGATGAGTATCTGTTTTGGGGATTACTGCGATGGTTACATATCCTGGCGCTTTTACACTCACCAGATCATTTTTCCCATTGAGGCGGAATTGTGTATGTGGAATACATTTTACTTTATGAATGTCAGGAAAGGCATCCAGTATCAACCGCTCATAATCATATACATTAATAGCCCTTCCTTTATGCCTTAGCCGTTCGCTGCTGCGTATATTAAAATCTTCCGGTTCTTCCGGCATACGCCCTCCAAATGAAGGATAAGGCTGCACTATTTTCTTAATTGCACTGTCAGGGACGACCAAACTACTGATTACCTTGGACGACAAAGGAATACTGAGCCTGGCAGGATCATTACCCTGATCTGTAAATACCAGCCGTGTTCCCTGTGCTGCTACCAGAATACCTTCACAGATGGCTGCCGTATATTGGTTAACAGACACCTTCAGCCAATGATAACCTGCAGGCAATACTGTGTGGACGGTATCTGCATCCCAGGGAAGTGAAATAGTTATAATACCTGAAGTAAGCAATCCTTTTGTATCATCACGAATGAGATGAATATCTTTTTGCAGGGGCTGCCAGTTATTACCTACCAGGTACGCCCATACAGGAGTTGCCGCTGAAGCGAGATCCGGATTGGCTGTAAATACTGCCAATTGGAAGAATAATGCGAGCTGACTTCCCGGTATAGCGCCAGACAATCCTATCAATAAGGTTCCTTCATCTTCCACAACAGGTAATAAAGTGCAGCTGCCTGGAGTGACCACTACGCCATTACTTTCTTCAAACGGATATAACTGAAAACAGGTGATATCCGAAGGGCTACCGGTACTGGCTGTATAACTGAGGCTCAACTGCTTAATTGTTGGGGTATAGGGTACATTAGGCAATGGATTTGCAGCTACTTCAGCGGCAGTAATACCAGGCTTTCCAAGCGCCAGCAAGGTCTGGGCCAATAAACCAGGATATTGCTGGTGAAAGAAATCCTGTGGAGATAATTTTAAGCGGATAAATCCTTCTATAGAAGTATTGGTATAAGGCAATAACGGTTGTTCATTTTTTAACAAACGATCGTATGGGGTCAGGGCAAACTGCGTGGTACTTAATAATGTATTGTCTGAAGCTTCCGCAAAAAGGCCTTTCTCATCTGCCGGGGCTGTCCATACGCCATTCTTTAACGCATCCACCTGTACCTTAAAGGAAGTATTATCAACTGTGGGTGTGTAGGCTACATAATAGGTACCGAATTTCTTTACTGCATTTAACCCTTCCCATTCCATGGATAATGTCAGCGAAGTAAGGGGCTTACGAAAAGCCTCCTCATTACCTATGTAAAAATTACTTCCATTTAGCGGTACACTGGTAAAAGGCGAAAAAGGTTTGCTCGCATCTATCTGACCATTATCATTACTAAGCAGATTGTTTTTTAAACCATTTGCTCCCACTTCAATAGCAATACTATCACAAGCTGCCTTACTTAGCTCATCATACCACTTGACAGACTGGTCGTTCAATTGATATTGCGCCTGCTGGTTAAACAGTATTTGTACCATTGGCTCTTTTAAAGGATAACCGGTTTTCCACTTTTTGGGGTCCGCTGCCACCAATGGAGGATCAGCAGGCTGTAATTCCAGATAGATTTTTAGCTCCGGGGCGGTATAAGTAATCGTTGGACTGGTGGCCGGTGCTACCCATTCCTTATCAGTAGAATATCGAACCTGTAATAATGCGGGAAGGATAGCTGCAGGCAGTGTAGTCTGTAAAGCAGATAACCGGATTCGTATCGTTACTGTACGCATACCTTCCTGCAATAACAATATAGGTGCAGCTACTAACAGACCTGTACTGGCAAATGGAAATAGTCTGGTACCGACATCAGGATTACTTTTGTCAATAAAGTATTGTTTATTTCCTAATAAAGGCCAGCTATTGTTTGTTTCATCCTGAAAAGACGCACCTGCCCCATCTGCACTATTGGCCACAGGGGCTATAAAAAGCGTGGAGTGTTCATCCTTGTATAAAGTGCGTAGCTGCGCTATCATTGCCTGGTTGAAGACCCCTTCCTGCTCCATGGCAAAGCTCAGGTCTTTACCCGTTTTGTCCTTACCTGCCTTGAATGCGGTACCAGCCGGTAACAACCTGCTGTTTACCTGTTGTGCCAATGCGATCAATACATGTACATGATCAGGTTGAGCCGGACGTTCTTTCAATTGCAGAATTTCCCGGTAAAAAAAGTCGAGGTGCTTTCCGGTAAACCGGTTCATCTCTGTCCTGACATTATCGAACAACTTCAAAAAAGCATATAATAACCCCAGGTGGGGTGGATGCTTTTTCAGGTCTCCTCCGCTAAGGGCTTTATCAAAATTATCTGCTGCCGCTGTCTGCAATTGCATCACCCCGTTATACCCAATGTTAAACAATTCATCCAGGGTGGCTAATGCTTTTATGTGTTGGCGGCGGGGATAGTTATTTAACCTGTTTAGTTCCTGATCACTGCTCACCAGTTTGTCAATGGTGAGGCCCCAGGCATCATTTTCTTTCAGGTGGTTAATGCTGAACAACCGGGAGACAGATTTTTCAGATCCTGCTTCAATAGAATTGGTTAATGCAATCAGGCGGAATAATCCTTTACTGAAGTCGGTACGGATAAGCGCATCCAGTATACGGTATAAAGTCTGATCATTGACATTTGTTTGTGCCGGGTCATACAAACTCGTGTACCAGCTATTTAATTGCAGCATCACTGCCAGTACCTGATTTATAACCGGCCATAGCTGGCCTGCATCAAATCCACTTTCGTATCCTTTGCGGGCTTTATCATAAGCATTTTTGAGTGATGCAACCGGAAACTCATGTATGATCGCATACTGAAAAGGCGCATTGTTGCGGAAAAAATCCTGCCAGTCACCTGATGGCAGCAATACATCATTATTACTTTCAGGAGATGATGCCTCATAATACAGGACATATCTGGCATAACGATATATAAAACTTAGTAATTCCTGGGGTTTCCGTTCATCCATACTTACATAACTATCCCGGAGCGCCTCGGATGTACGTTCCCATTGGCTTATACCGTCCCGGATTAAGGGGTGAACTATGTGCTTGTTACTGCTCATAATGTGCTGGAACCTGTTTTAGCTTCGTTAGGTTGCATATCTTTCAGATAGAAATCATATACAAAATTGGATCTTGAATTAGTCGTTAATATGCGGTAACTGATCTCAATCCTCAGAAATCCCTGTATGGCATCCCAGAAGTCTGCCTGGGATACTGAAATGTCCTCCATTTCAATACGGGGCTCATAATACAGAATGGCGTTTTCTACCGTGTCTTTTATAAATCCGATAAGGGTGTTGCTCATGGATTCAAACTGATAGTCCGACAGGTTACAGCCAAACTGTGGTTGCATCACCCTTTCGCCAAAGCTGGTAGACAACAGTATTTCCAGACTTTGTTCTATATCTTCTTTGGCGGCTACCATTTGCACATAACTTTCCTTTACGCTTCCCCATTCATCCGTGGCCTTTATAAAAGCCGGAGGGAAAGCCCATCCTCTACCTAAAAAATCATTTTCCTCATTCATACTATTTATGTTTACGATGCTGTTTGTTGTACCGGTGATATGTATTATCCTCCAATCATCACAGTAGGTTGCCCTATCATAATCGTACCGCCATGCGCAGTCAGATCTCCCATGCGTGCAGCAGGCTTACCTCCTATCAGCACCGTCGCAGATCCCTGAACGATGACATCGGGAGGGCCTGTGCAAACCAGCATATCTCCCACTACTGCTGCGGGCATACCTCCAATCAGTACGGTGGGCACTCCTGGGCCCGTTACGGGTCCTCCTACATGAGGAACCGGTCCGGTAAACATCGGGCACACATGCATATCTGTTAGTCTGGCTGCTGGAGGCATATACGTTTCAGTTTATTTTGATTATTCCACCCTTGAGCTCCAACATGGCCGAAGCACTCAGTTTGGCGGTAGCCTGGGCATTCATTTCCATAGTGGCCTGAGAACTGAGTTTCATCGTAGCCCCTGTTGCACTAAAATCACCAGTAGCTTTCAGCGTCATCTTCCCCGCAGCTTCCAGGGTGATATCTGCAATACTTTTAATGGTAATCCCTCCTGATTCCATCTTGATACTGTTACCATGCTGGTCAGTGATATTAACAGTCTGGTCCTGCTCGCTTAAAGCTATTTTATTACCAGCCGGGGTTTCCAGTTGCATCACTTTATTTTCATCATCATACATCACTTTCATCTGGCTGCGGGTAACCAACCCTTTAATATGATTCGTATCCTGTGCTGTTAAGGGAGCCACTTTATTACTGCTATGTAACATACCAAGTACCACAGCAAAGCGGGGATCTTCATTGACAAAGCCTACAATTACTTCGTCTCCTATTTCAGGCCGGAAGAAAAATCCCCGGTTATTGCCGGCATCCAGCGACGCCGTTCTGGCCCAGGTACCTTTAGCCTGATTATCTACCAAAGGGAGCTTTACCAGTATACGATGTTCTCCATCCGGATCATTTTCCAGCTGCACAACTACCCCTATCTGTAATCCCTGTACAGCTGGTAATAATCCTGCTGCCGGTGTTTCTACAATATCTTCCTGCTGATGAAACCACCCAGGCGATAGTCCTATCTGCAACTGGGTAACCCATACTCCATCACCATGCTCATGCCGGACTCCTGTAATAAATACCAGTCCATTAAACCGGTTGCCCATACCTTTTAGCGCAATGGTATCACCCGGTTTTACCAGGGGGCTACCCTTTATCTTTACCCGGCCTCTTACCTGCGACATACGGCTTTTAAGCAGACAGGCATCTGCCCAGGCTTTTAGTTCTGCAGTACTTAATAACCCACTATGCCGGAGTTGAAAATCAGCAGGTGATACTGCTTTGGCCAATTCACTTCCAGACAGATTACCTGGTGCCTTAAACGGATCACCTTGCGCATCTGATGACGCCAGGGCCTGTCCGGCATAATCCCAGGCAGCAGCATTTACCTGTTGCCATTGGGTACGGGCATCCATTTCCATCTCCATTTCTTCAATGGTAGCGCCATAGATTAAAGTAAGCACAGGAGAAGCCGCCAGTTCCGGCGCAATCACATCCACCTTGCCGTCATTAACGAGTACCAGCCGGCTATTCACTTCCGCCCGACTGAGTATAAAATCCCAATCCGTACAGTAATACTGCACGAGTTCCTTATGTGTTACATCCGTAGCCTTCACATTGCCGGATACACCGGCAGCCTGTAATACGGTACTGATCGCATCGCTATCCTTTACATTTTCAAAGTATTTGTTTTTCCGCCCTAGTGTGAGCTTTACACAAGCGTCTCTGCAATCCAGTAGTAAACAGGCCCCTCCGTTTTCACTTGCGCGAATGGCATGCTTTACAATCAGTCCTTCAAATAATGATTGTGCCTTCCCTCCCTGGCTGATCTTTAACTGGATCTTATTACCAGGTATAAAATCAGCAGATTCGCTCACTGCAAATTTTTCTGCAGCTGCATCTCCGTCCATAATCAGGATTCTTGCAGTGGGTACCTTATTCACCTCCCGGTTAATGGTAACAGATTGAAGTGTATAAGCCGATTCTTTTACACGGGAGCCATTAACATAGATCTCTACTTCTGTATAGTCCAGGGAGCCTGGTACAGGTATCACTCTTTCTTGTGTATTTTCTCCAGCCATTATGTTTTTACTGTTTGGTTCTCAGATACTTGCCTTATTGGTGGAAATACCAGCTCATCTCCGGCACGAAGCGGTCTGAAACTCACCAGGTTATTGGCTTTAGCCACTTTCATATAATGCGTAGCATCACCATAACTCCTATACGTGAGTAATGGTAAGCTGTCTCCATTGGTGATTTTAATAACCCTGGTAAGATCAGGAGATTTTTTCTTCTCCTTTTCCACCCTTTTTTCCGGCGCGATATATTGGGTAAAAGTGGCACTTATTTTAGCTCTCAGTGGGGTCCCCTGGGGATTAAACAATACATAATTTATTTCCAGGGAAGCCAATACACAGTCAAACACAAAAAAGCTGCCCCACACAATCTTTAGTATACCCGGCCGGTGGGATTCTCCCTGCATATTGTACACCACTTTCACTAGCTGGTCAATTTGTTTGGGCACTGGTGTACCATTTAGAATATTCCCTTCAATAGTGCCCGTATTATCCAGTGTAAAGTCCAGTTTTAGTTGTTCCGGTGCGGTTCCTTTGTATTTAGGTGCACCACCCTGATTACCGGCAGTAGCGCCGCTTTCATTTTCTATTTTATAGGTCCGTGCATAGGATTCCGGGTTTACAGGAATGGTAAAGCTGATCCCCATTTCGTCCTGTTGTTTTTTATCCAGGAAGCCTTTAATGACGATCTTTTCTACATTGGCTTTTTCGCTAGGCATTATCTTTCTTTTTGCACTTTTAATATTTCCAGCACCCGTTCCACACAGATCTGGATGATCGCTTCCTTAGGAGCTTCCTGTTGCCCGGCAGCTCCTTTCCCTTCTTTTCCCATTTCATTTTCCACCACAGCTTTAATAACGAGTTCTCTGATCTCCACCGGCATGATCGTTCCCTTATTTAAACGTGAAATAATTATAGTTCAGCTCAAATGTTTCAATCAGTATTTCGCCTTTGTCTGCATTAAGATCAGCTACTTTCCAGCTTTTGGGCCAGGCATGATGTACATTCCAGGTCATTAATGGTTTATGTTGTTCATTCAGCAGATTAATGACAATATCTACCGGCGAAAATTCAAAATTGTTAAATGCCTGTAAGCACCACTCTGTAATCTGGGTGTCGCCTGATTTAAAAATCCCCCGTCGCAGTACCAGATCAGAACATTTGTTCCTTACAGGGATCACATGTTCAAAACGGTTTTCACCACCTTCTTTCAGCGTATCCGTTTGTAAGCTGTAATTCAACCCGGACACTGATTGGAAGTACATGTCATTCGCTACTTTGCTCCTGAATCCAAAAGTCACATCAAAGTGAAACCCTACCGGAGGATACAGTTTACTTTCCATACTGATTATTTTTAAGGCTAGCGATGTTCGACCTCAAGCCCTTCATGTACCAGTTCTACAGTTTCAATAGCAATTTCATTGGCATCGGCTTTCAGATCTGCTGCCTGTACTTTTATGGGCCATGCATTTTTTATTTTCCAAACAATAATAGGTGCGTGGGTTTCATCCAGCAGGCTGATGGTAATATCCCTGCGGTATTTTCCATTTTGCTCCTGGAAAAACTTGGTTTCTTTCCACCATTCAAAATATTCGTTGTCTGATTTAAAAGTGCCTCTTTTAAGCGTGATATTGCTGTATTTCTGTAGCCCGGGTTGTTTGGTTTTATGATATTCAGGGCTGGCACCATGACGGTATTCTATCGCTTCGGTTTCTACAGTAAGACCGGTCACTTCCGTGAATCCGATATTAGCCCCACCCCATTGTACCTGGAAATGAAATTTTGGTAATGGATAATTTGCCATTGTAATTGTTTTTTAAGATTTGGTTCTCAGTAGTTACTTTACTTCACAAATTCTGGCGGCCAATGCAGCCTTATATGCAGCTTCCAGTGATTCTTTTTTAGATTGGGCAGCTAGTCGTTTAACAGTTTCAGCATCCCGGGCTGTTTTTGCTTTATTCATCTCTTCCTGGGCAGTAGCTGCCAGCCCTTCCACATTTTCCTTAAACTTATGGAAACCAGCCAGCGGATATTGCTCCCCGTTTACTTCCATGTCTTTAGCACAACCGCATAAATCCGGGCTTTGCCCTGTCAGCAGTATTTGTTTCAAAATCTCCAATACACTTACCAACCCGTCTTTATCTTCATCTTTAGCACTTATTAACGCTTTGAACAAATCAGTTTCCTCCTGCACCTGCTGCATTAATGTACTTACCAATACTTTTACCTGCTCGATAGCTTCATCTACCGCTTTCTTTAATTCATCCAGGATAGCTACAATGGAGTTGGCATTTTTCCTGGGAAGTTTAGGATCTATCTGATCATTAAATTCTTTTAATGTGATCATCAGGTCTTCTGTATAGTCAAGGTGCTGATGTGTTTCATACACCAGCCATCTTACCGCTTCCATCCCTCTGCCTGCGTTGGTGCTTACTTTCTTTCCCTGTTCCAGGGTTCTGGACAACTCATCATAATACACACCACCCAGTCGGTATGTTTCTGTTACCTGGTCCTTCATCACTTTTAGTCCACCAGCCCATATCGTTGCTTTATCCAGTTTTGCATTGAATTGCCCTTCCCTGGCAGCAGCCTCTGCAAAAACCTGCAAAGCCTTTTCCATTTCTCCTTTTAAATGGGCTATATATTCCTGCACGCTACTGTTAGTGCAATTTTTTTCCGTATCGTTTGCCATTTTTATGAATGTTTTGAGGTGAATGAATGATCGTGTTGCAACACTGTCATACTGGTCATGAATTAAATTCAGCTTCGGCAGCAGCGGCAATTTCAGTCAGTGAAGTGCTGGGCTTCCAGGCTTCATCTTTCATAAAATCGACGACAACTCCCCAGCTGGTTTTTTCGGCACCATAGTAGTATTTGTCCGCCATGGCATCGCTTTGTTTCTCTTTGGCGTCTCCCAGTTTCTTTCTGGAATCTTCATGACTTGTTTGCAATTTTTTAATATTATCCTCTACATCCTTAATCAGGGCAGCACCCGTTATACTTACTTTATCGGCCAGTGGCGTCAGGCTGCCTACATTAATAAATGTATTGATAGCTGAAACCTTTACTACCCATTCAGACAGATCATCCGCCTTATTAGCCAGTGCTTTTGCCTTTCGAAGTATTTCTTTTACTTTTTCCGTTAATGCTTTCTTTTTCTCATCATCAGATTTCCCCTTACCTGGCTCTGATTTACTTTTATCATTTCCTCCTTTCTGGAGTGCCTGGTTAATAATGGTTTGTTCTTCGCCATTGCATGATTCACTCACCGCGTCACTGAGCTTACGAGCCAGTTCCTGCACTTGTTTTTGTTTGTTTTTGGTGTCTTTTATAGCCTGAACCACCAGCTTAAAATCTGTATTGATCATGGTATCATATTTCTTGGATATTTTACCTACGGTGTCTTTAAACCGTACCACATCTTTAGAAATACAGCAAGTGATCCGCTGGTTTATTTTATTATATTCTGACAATGCTTCTGCTATTTTATCCTGTGTTTGCTGTACACTTTCTACAGACTTATACATGGTACAGGCATTAGTGTCATTTACCTTGTCTGCAGAAATAGCGGCGGTACTACTTGATTCGGCTTTTACCAACAGGTCTTTTATTACCTGCTGGTAGTAAGAAGGGTTGCCTGTGCGGGGACCAGGGTGATTAGCTTCCTGGGTTGGGGTATTTACATTTCCGTCTTGCATTTGGGGTAGTTTTTGAAGTGAATGTTAAAAGCAGACTAGGATTCCTGCATTTTGTGGCTGAATTTCAGGATAATGAATTCTGCAGGTCTAACTACTGCCAACCCAATTTCAACAATCATTCTGCCTTCCAGAATATCAAATGCTGTCATGGTTTCATTCAATCCCACTTTTACATAAAAAGCATGTTCAGGTTTTACACCTGCCAGTGCGCCAGCACGCCATTGATTGATCAGGAAATTTTCTATCATGGCCTTGGTTTTCACCCAGGTATTGGCATCGTTTGGCTCAAACACAAATTGCTCCGTAGCTTTTTTAGTAGATTCTTCTACCATATTGAAGTACCTGCGTACGGATATATACCGCCATTCATTACTGTTGCCGTCCATAGTGCGGGCGCCCCATACCTTAATCCCTCTACCTGGAAAAAAGCGAATTGCATTGATAGAGATCCCGGCGTCTTCATCCACATTCAGGGTTTCCTGTATTTTATCATTGATATCACAGGTAATACCTGATACTGCACTTAATGATTCATTAGCCGGAGCTTTCCATACCCCTCTCATATTATCTACCCGGCAGTAAACACCTGCTATAGATGCGCTGGGAGGCAGATAAATGGAAAAACTATCTACCGCGAGCTTCACATTTGCTTTCTGCAGGCTGTTTAACTCGTCAAAAGTCTTATCTGTATTATCTACTATTATTTTTATGGCACTATCTGTCCGGTAGTAATTAAAAGTAGACCGGATATTGGGGAAATATACCGCCCCATATCTACGAAAAGCAGCATCTTTATTCAGGGAATTACGGAATTCCTGCGCAAGTGCCAAAATATCTCCGGCAGTTTTTAAAGTACGGGCATCTTTATGCATATCCATAATCACAAAACGATCCATCAGGTCCACACACTGGTCAAGCGCATTCCCTGTTATGGTAAAGTAGGTATCCTTATCCATACCCTGCCCTTCAGGCACAATGATCAGCGTTGGCTCATCCAGCTTTTTCAGCTCTTCCAGTCCGTTTAAAAACGGTGTAGCATCTGAGATCACCGTACCTATTGCAGTAAATCCGCCAACAGAAATAATGTAACAAGGTCCACCCCCATTTTCAAAAAACTGTTGCATAGCATAATACAGGATATGCCTGGAAGGCCCTTTCCCGTCTGTCCAGTCAAAATCTACATTATACCGGACACCTTTAGGAGTGGTTTCAATGTTGACGACCAGATTTTCTTCCGGTTGTGCCTCACCGAAAACGTCTACATATTCCATCAGGGAACTGATACGTACCGGTTTTAACGTCATATCTTCTCCATCCTTTTTAGCTTTTTCTGTAAAACCAATAAAGGCAGGAATTGCTGTTTGCACCTCTGTGATCGAAGGGGGGAATTTAGAGATCTCTTCTACATACACACCAGGTGTCTTGTATGGTTTTGCCATAGTTTACAATTTTATTTTTGTGAGCATTGTGTCAGCATAAATTCTTTCCGCATCTGCTATCAGCAGATTGCCATCTGGGTTGGGCAATACGGTACCCTGGTAAGTGATCTTCCGGAAATCCTGTTGCATGCCAAAAGGATCCGTGCGGCATATAACTGCTTTGCTGCCAGTGGCAGTAGTTTTAGTCCAGCCTGCGTCCGGTGCACCGGGATCTTCTTCCTGGAAGATATATCTCCAGTAGGCTGTACGACTTAGAAAACGCAGTTCAAACACCGGGTGCACAGCAGGTGCAGGTAACTGAACAAGATCTCCATCCGGATTCAGTAAACTAAACCCATTTGCTTCGGTTTGTACAGCCAGGTCTATAATACCCAGCGTATCGGGTTGGTAAAGTTCCCGATGCAGCAACACCTGATAAATCCGGTTATAACCATTAGCTGCCGTGATGGTCAGCGTATACCAGCCATTCGGTAAGCGGTTACCATTAGTATCTTTATTCCAGTCAAGGGTCACCTCTTGCAGCGTATCATTACTATGCATAATAATTTGTTTTTTCACCGTTCCATCCTGTAAAAGAGTGAAGGCGGCCTCCTGCAAATTCCGTTCATCCAACCGGCATCTAAAAGAAAAAGGCAACAGATGACGGTCCTGCTCGCTGATGCAATAGTGTTCAGGCCAGGCAGCCCAGCCTTGCATAGCTGTAGTGGTATTGGTAATAGCTCTGCTGGATACACCATTCACGGTGGCCAGCTCTCCCATTTCGTAAAAACGGCCTTCTTCAAATTGTTGCATCGGCTGCGATAAGGAGGGATATACCTTCCCCGTCGTAGTATCATCATTGGTGAAATAAAATGCAGCGGGCAATACAGTTTGCAGGCGCATGTTGCTCCGGTTATTCCAGTAACGTTTTTTTACCTTTATCCTGAACTCTAAGCGTAAGCCGGCCGAAGGGGTGATAACCGGCACATGTCTTTCCACGCCAGCCGTCACTACGCGGCGAATGGCCATGCCTAATACCAGTCCCTGTGCAGTCTGTCGCCATACTATTTTATGCCCGCGAAGTTGTGCCGCTGTTGCAGGAGTAGGTTCCAGCAAAATATCATTCATAAGACTATATCTTCCTGCATCCACCACACTTTCCAGCCTGACGGTACGGTCTGTTTCGGAAAGGTCATAAAAGGCGGTACTTCCCTGATCCAGGTAAAAGTTATGCAGGAAGTTAACTGCTGCCAAACGCCGGTATGTAATTGAAAATGCCATTACTATTTACTTAGCTGATATATGGGGTGCCATCCTGGCCTGTTATGCTTTCTATGAGTGATCCAGAAGCAGTAGTCCTGTTTTCTGTGATTCTTACTAACCTGATTTTGTATAATACAGCAGGTGCTTGTTTCCCGCCCAGCGATCCCCATAAATGGTTGATCTGTTCAAAAGAGAGGGAAAACATTTCCAGGTGCAGCTGCATCTCTGTATAGTTCTCCCTTAATAACAGGGTATCTTCCTGGAAAGGGGCATTACTGATAGAGAAGCTGTTTTTACTTTGAAAAAACTGGATCACATTGGACAACCGCAGCAGTGATTTTTCATAATCGTCTTTATAATGTGCAGATACCAGCATGTAGAGGTTCAGAAAAACAGGTGGATTACGGTAGCTTACTCCTTGCAAAGTGCGGTAAGCTGCGGGAGTGTTTTTCAGGGTAGCTTCCTCTTCAATATTCACCAGGCTCATAACAATATTCGGTTCAAAATCAGGTTTATTATCTGATTCCAGGGTGGCAACATTTGCCAGTTTCACTTCCGCCTCTCCATCTCCACCATCACCTAGTGAGTTGATATATGCAACCAGCTGGCTCCTGAGTAAGGTAAAAGCAGCATCAATCATATCCGTTATTTATCATCAACAATGAACAATCCTGCACACAGATAAAATACTTATCTGTGCAACATTAGCAAGAATTAAATGCCTGATACGTGTGTACGTACAAGTTAATGGCTGCCTGTTTTTACAGACAGTGGGGCGTAACAAACAGGTCATGCAGTAGCAATGGGATTGCAACTATGCAACCTGTTTACACACGAGTTAAAATTAAAATTTACTTCAGGATGGGAGTCATGCTTTCATTTCACTTGGGGTAAACCTTACCTCGCATCCCTAATTGTTGGTATGCACATCACGAAAAAGATGCCTACTCTTACAGCACAGCAATTTTTAAAGAATAAATTTAATCGAAACACTAAACGGCTAGCTTGGGGCTATTACTTCTTTTAATTATGGTTATGGTCTCTTTACAATTCTGTTAAAAGCAAAGAATCATTGTAAACCTAAATAATATTTCTGAAATTCTAAAATATTATTTTTTAATCTGCCGCGGTTTAGGGGAATATAATTAGCGCTGCTAGCCTTTAGCTATTATGATAATGTTATAAAAAGGACTGGAAAAAGCGTGCTATAGGTATGGATACGCTATGGTTAAAGCATAGTTAAAGCATGGTAAAAGCGTTCTATAGGTATGAAACTACTACTATAAACCAGTCCCCAAAAAAGGACAAACCGAATTTGAATTCGGTTTGCCCATTCCTGATAACCCTTATAACAGTATTTCCAGGTCGCTTTTTATTCAACAGGCACACAAATATCAACTAGGAATTTCTGTTCAGGATGAGTCCTGCTATCATTGAGGTATACCTCAAAATAGTCCCGATCCCCCAATTTATAGCCATTGGTTTTTACCCATACAATTACGTCTTCCCATGCTTTCGGGAACATGGCTGCTGTGATTTCAAAATGCCCCACAGCATATTTGCCTTTCTGAATCGTAAGCAGACTAACTTCATCGTCCAATTTAGTATCTTCTTTTATAGTAATGCACGCACTTTGTCTTACTTTAGATCTTTCTGTTATCCTGGGGTTGTCATGATAAATAGTTATCACTTTAAAATCCAGCGAACTTAAAACCCCATTATTACCTGCCTATTGGAATAATCTCCCAAAAGAGGCCTCCACTTTGTCAAACCCACCAAATTGAGTAATACCAGCAAGCCTTATTTCCGGCAATTCTTTTATTGCTATCTGTAAATCCATATTCATTTGCTTTTCATGTGATTAATGCTGCAAATGTATTTTTCATAAGTCAATACGGCTATACCAATCTTGCTAAAGTTCTCTGTAAATGCTGTTGGGGTAACGCCATAAAACTTCTTAAAGGCTCGTGAAAAAGAGTTGGCACTGTTAAAGCCATACTTAAAGGCTAAGTCAGTTAAGTGATCACGGGTACCCGTAAGAAGTAGTGCGGCAATCTTTTCTATTCTTTTCCTGGTAATGAAAGCATTTAGTGTTTCACCTGTAATAGCCAGGAAACTTCTGTGAAAAGGAAAAGGGGAAAAGCATGCCATTTTAGATAAACACTTTAAAGATAATTCTTGCTCCAGGTTCTTCTCTATGAAATTAATTACAACAATTATTCTATTGATATAATTGTTTCTTGTTTCATTAGACATTTGCTTGCCTTTCATAACTATTTACTTATGTGGTACAAGGGTTATTTTACCAAGGTCATCATCAAGTCAGTACAATCATGCTATTCAAAAACTAAAGATTTTTGTTAAGAGAAATAGCATTCAAAAATTCAAAGCTGAAAATACAGGTTTTCGGGCGAAAATGTAATGATGAAGATTAGCGCTATTTTTCAGGAGTGTTTATTTCATTTCTATATCAGCAGCGCTTAAAGAAAAAGGGTTTCAATTTCTTGAAACCCTTTCTATCTGGTGACTCTGTCAGGATTCAAACCTGAAACCTTCTGATCCGTAGTCAGATGCTCTATTCAGTTGAGCTACAGAGCCGTTATGTGTTAAACGGGATGCAAATGTAAAATGATTTTTCAAAAAAAACAAGCGCAGCAAACTTTTTTTCTGCTATTGAAAAATGTGTGCTGTTGTAAAGCGGAAATGTATCATTGCATTCTGGTAAACAAAGATACGGTTTAAAAAGCAGTCCTGGACAAACACATTATTCAAAAAAAAGGGTTTCAAAAATTAGCTTTTGAAACCCTTTGGTGACACTGTCAGGATTCAAACCTGAAACCTTCTGATCCGTAGTCAGATGCTCTATTCAGTTGAGCTACAATGCCATTCCCTCAAAACAGGATTGCAAAGGTAGAAGCTTTTTTTTACTCTACCAACACTTTTTAAAATTTTGTGCAAATTTCTGATTTACACTTACTTTTATGCCAGTCATTTACATGATATAATAAGAAAAACAGATAAGTACAGGAGCCTGTACTAACTAAATACCTGCGGATGAAAATTCAACTCTGGAGCATTGGAAAAGAAAATGACCCTTATATCAGGGAGGGTATTGCACTATATCAAAAGCGTTTGCAGCACTATGTAGATTTTGAGTTGAAACTTATTCCTACAGTAAAACAGGCTGGCAGTCTCTCTGTACCAGAGCTGAAAAAGCAGGAAGCCAGGATCATTATGGATATGTTGCAACCAGCAGATTATCTGCTGGCCCTGGATGAACATGGTAAGATGATGACAACCGTACAATTTTCCGATTTTTTGCAACAGCGTACCAATGCCAGTACCCGGCAGTTGATTATATTAATTGGTGGTGCTTTTGGTCTTGATCCCAGTCTGTTGCAACGGGCACAGCTGCAGTTGTCGCTCTCTCCCCTTACCTTTCCTCATCAACTGGTAAGACTTATTATGACAGAACAACTCTATCGTGCATATACGGTATTGAACAGGGAAAAATATCACCACCAATAGTTACATTTACATTTTAACAAGGACGCTATACAATTAAACATATGACATTAAGCATTGCTATTATTATACTTACCTGCCTGGTCTCTATCACTTCTTTCAGCCGGCACAACAGTATTGATGAATTAAGTATGTGGCCTTACATGGTAAAGGAGAAAAACCAATACTACCGTTTTATCACTTCAGGCTTTGTGCATGCAGATTATATGCACCTTGCTTTTAACATGATTACGCTATTCTTTTTTGGCAGATATATCGAGGTAATGTTTCAACAATTATTTGGCGGAAAATTATATTTTCTGCTCTTCTATATCATTGCATTAATCGCTTCTGATATCCCCTGCTATATTAAAAACAGGAATAATCCGGGATATCGTTCTATTGGTGCATCGGGGGCCGTTTCGGCTGTGCTGTTTGCTTTTATACTGGTACAGCCCTGGACAAAAATTTATATCTTCTTCCTCCCCTTACCCGCTATTATCTATGGCGTTTTATTCCTGGGATATTCTGCCTACATGGCAAAACGTGGCGGAGATGGCATTAATCACGATGCCCACTTTTGGGGTGCTGTGGTAGGCGTGCTATTTCCACTGGCATTAAAACCTGGACTGGCAGGTTATTTTCTCCACCAACTTACCAATTTCAACTGATAAAAAAAGGCTGATTAAAGCTTTCACATGCTTTAATCAGCCTTTTTACCTGCAACAACAGTACACGCTATGGCAATGCTGTCCATTCCAGCAACAACATCTCTTTTGTACTGTCAGTGATCTTAAACCGGTTATCAATTCTCATCCCCACTACCCACACGATACGTTTTCCTGATTCCAGTACCCATACTTTTTCTTTTTGTGGGAGTGATAGCTTCTGATCAATAAAAAAACGACTTAGTTTTTTCTTACGGATCATCCCCAATGGATAAAAATAATCGCCCTGTTTCCAGCGACGCAATATCAGCGGATACTGTACCTGTTTTGCGTCCAGACAAGCTATATTTAAAGAAGCGCTGATATGAGGTAAAGTCACCGCTCTGAGCTGCAGTTGCCCTTCTTTGCATTTTACCTGTGACTGTCCTTTTTCTATTACAACCACAGGGGCATCTTCCTCCTCCAATGCGGTGATCAGCAACCATTGGCGATTACGGATAATACGATGGGTAGCCGTTTCAACAAACCGGCCAGATTCACTACCCAATAAAGCCAGCACCTGTTCCGTCTGTGATGGGCTACAGCTAAACTCCCGGAAAATCTCATAAGCAATCGTCTGCAGCGGTATTGTTTTCTGCAACTTCAGTACAGGTATCATCCAGGTATTGTCTTTCTTTACTAACAACCGCTTCTTATGCACGACAACGGCCTGTTGATACAGTATTTCCGCCTCTTTCAGCCGGTGAATTGTCCCTGCCATATTAGTTACCGCTCCGGGAAAAGCGGACTGTATCTGCGGAATCACCTGGTGCCTGAAGAAATTACGTGTGTATTTATCCGTAGTATTGGAACTATCTTCTACATAATCCAATTGTTCTGCTTTTCCATAATCCAGGAGCACTTCTTTTTGCGTAAACAGGAGTGGACGGATAATATGCCCCTGACGAGGCAGGATGCCATGCATGCCTGCAATGCCCGTTCCCTTACAAAAATTCATCAGTACAGTTTCTACATTGTCCTGCATATGATGAGCTGTGGCAATAAAATGGTACCCCTGCTGCTGGCGGATTTCCTCCAGCCATTTATATCGCAGCTCCCGCGCTGCTACCTGCACAGACACCTTATGTGCTGTCGTATAGTCATGGGTATCAAATCTGACTGTATAGAACGGCACCTGATACCGTAGCGCCAGTTGCTGCACAAAATGCTCATCCCGTAAAGACTCCTCCCCCCTCAGCTGAAAATTACAATGAGCTATGGCAAAGGAAAAGTCTGCCTTGCTGAATAAATGGGTCAGGACTACAGAATCAATGCCTCCACTTACTGCCAGCAGTATTGGTTGTGAGGTATCAAACAGTTGCTCCTGCGATACATATGATTTGAATGAAGTAAGTATAGTTTGCTGCATATTGCTTAGAATCGTAAAGATGTGGGAGCATTATTTAATAGACAAGATCTTCATGGGCCGCCTGCAGTTCATTGTAGGCATGCATATCTTTAAGTCCTTTTGCTATCTCCATCCCTTTTTCATACACACTGATGGCTGCTGTGGTTTCTCCTGCACGTTCCAGTAATTTACCCAAATGATAATAAGATCCTACGTATTCCGGTTCATGTGCCAATACTTCTTCAAATAATACACGTGCAGCAGCATCATCGTTCAGCTTTATGTATTCCAATGCCAGTGCATGTTTTAAAAAGCTATCATCAGGACTGCCCTGTAAAAATTCTTTTAACTTATTTATTCTTTCCATCGTATTCTTTTATACTATACCGCATTAACTGATATAAATCATGTGCTGCTATGGCCCATTTTAACATTTTACCTGTATGTCTCATGCGGTTGGCGTAATATATTTAAATATATTTGCTCATACCGCATTTTTCAAACCAAACAGTTAACGGTCATGAAGATTTTAGTTTGTATCAGTAAAACTCCGGACACTACTGCAAAAATAGCTTTCACGGACAATAACACGAAATTCAACGAAGCTGGGGTACAGTTTATTATCAATCCCTATGATGAATGGTATGCATTGGTACGTGCGCTGGAGCTGAAAGAAAGCCTGGGAGCCACCGTACATCTTATAACAGTGGGTGGTGCTGATTGTGATCCTGTAATCCGCAAAGCACTGGCCCTGGGTGGGGATGAGGCGTTCAGGGTAGATGCCGATAGCCAGGACAGTTATTACATTGCAGCGCAGATAGCGGAGCATGCTAAGGCACAGGCATACGATATTATTTTTACAGGTAAAGAGACCATTGATTATAATGGTGCCGGTATTGGTGGTATGGTGGCTGAATTGCTGGACCTGCCCTACGTATCCATTGCAGCTAAATTTGACTTAAATGGTACGGTGGCCACTATTAACCGTGAGATAGAAGGAGGAGAAGAAATATGCACAGTCAACCTGCCTGTCGTAGTTTCCTGTCAGAAAGGGATGGCAGAAGCCCGGATTCCTAATATGAGAGGGATTATGGCTGCCAGAACCAAACCACTGACAGTGGTAACACCAGCAGCAGCAGACACCCTGACCAGTATTGTGAGCTTTGAATTACCGCCTGCCAAAGCAGGTGTTAAAATGATCAGCCCGGATAATGTAGAGGAG
Source organism: Chitinophaga sp. H8 (assembly GCF_040567655.1). Classification (NCBI taxonomy): domain Bacteria; kingdom Pseudomonadati; phylum Bacteroidota; class Chitinophagia; order Chitinophagales; family Chitinophagaceae; genus Chitinophaga; species Chitinophaga defluvii. The sequence continues at coordinate 2,166,216 of NZ_JBEXAC010000001.1, forward strand.
CTGGTTAAACTGCTGCATGATGAAGCAAAAGTGATTTAAGCTTTCACTGCACAGTAAAGGAAATGTTTAAAAGTGAATGATCACCTCTCCTTTCAAAACTCCAGCAATGGTGATGAAGGGATCAAACTTAAATACAATGTCTGTTTTAATATTTGCCGATCAGGTTCAGGGGAAAATCAAAAAAGCTGCTTTTGAGGCAGTACAATATGGTGCTAAGGTGGCACAACAATTGGGTACAGAAGCATATGCCATCGTGTTAGGTACAGCAGACAATGCAGAATTGGCTGCATTGGGCAACTATGGTGCTAAGAAGGTACTGCAGGTAGCTGATGCCAGGCTGAATGAAGTAGAAAGCGGCGTTTATGCGAAAGTAATAGCAGCTGCTGCTGATCAGGAAGGAGCTAATGTGGTGATCTTCCCCAATAACTTTGACGGGAAAGCCGTAGCGCCGCGTGTAGCGGCCAGGTTAAAGGCAGGATTAGTGGCAGGGGCAGTATCCCTCCCGGATACAACAAATGGGTTTGTTGTTAAGAAAAATGTATTTTCTGGCAAAGCATTTGCCAACGTGAATATTACTGCTGAAAAGAAAGTGATTTCTTTAATGCCTAATTCCTTTGAATTGGAAAAGGGGGATGCAACCGCTACTATACAACCTTTTGCTCCGGCCTTAAATGATAGTGATTTTAAGGTGAAAGTAACGAGTGTGGAAACAGTAAGCGGAGAAGTACCACTTACAGAAGCAGAGATCATCGTGAGTGGTGGCCGCGGACTGAAAGGCCCTGAAAACTGGGGTTTGGTAGAAGATCTGGCCAAAGCGCTCGGCGCAGGTACCGCCTGTTCCCGCCCCGTGGCCGACTCCGGATGGCGCCCTCACCATGAGCACGTAGGACAAACAGGCCTTACCATCAGGCCCAATCTTTACATTGCTATAGGTATTTCCGGTGCTATTCAACATCTGGCCGGTGTAAACGGTAGCAAAGTAATTGTAGTCATCAACAAGGATCCGGAAGCGCCTTTCTTCAAAGCTGCCGATTACGGAATTGTCGGGGATGCCTTTGAAGTGGTACCCAAACTGACTGCCGCAGTGAATAAGCTGAAACAATCTTAAAATAATCCGGTAAAAGCCGTAAGTATAAAGCCGAAAGCGTACTATTAACCTAAAGGAGCTAAATAACTGGCATTGAGCAACTAACGTTAGCCGATATGTCTGTTAACGGCGCTAAAGCCGGCAGCCTTTTAGCTGGTAGCTTCCAACTTTATACTTACGGCTTAATTGTTTTTTAGAAGAGGAAATATTTTTCTAACTTCACGGTCTTACAAAACATTCAGCGACAACGCAAGACAGATATGAGAAAAATAGAACTGGAAATAGTTGCTTTATCGCACAGCATTACGCAAACACATTCATATGCCGTGGTACTGGGAGAAGTTAATGGACTACGCCGGTTACCCATAGTAATTGGAGGCTTTGAAGCACAGGCTATTGCTGTAGCGCTGGAGAAAATGCAACCCAGCCGCCCTCTTACACATGACCTGATGAAGAATTTTATGAATGCCTTTAATGTAGACCTCCATGAAGTGGTTATCAGTAATCTGCAGGAAGGTATCTTTTACTCCAAACTCATCTGCTCCAGCAATGAGGAGACCATTGAAATAGACTCACGTACTTCTGATGCCCTGGCATTGGCCGTACGGTTTGGCTGCCCCATTTATACTTTTGAAAATATCCTGAATAGTGCAGGCATTTTACTGGATGATCCTGCCGGTAAAAAAAGCGGTAAGCCTATTACCCCTACTATCTCTGAGCATGAAAAAGGTGCGGAAGACGACCTGAAAGGCATGAGCCTGGAAGACCTGGACCAGCTGCTGCATGATGTACTGGAACAGGAAGATTACATCAGGGCTATTGCTATCCGTGACGAAATCAACAGCCGAAAGAGCAAATAGTACTTATAATCATTACAATCACAATGCCCACCGGAGTTACGTTTCCCGGACCATTTTGCACTATGATCGTTTTTCCCAATTGTAAAATAAATCTGGGGTTGCACATTACCCGTAAAAGGGCAGATGGTTTTCATGACCTGGAAACAATATTCTATCCATTACCGGTTACAGATGCTCTGGAAGTAATATCACCAGGTACCCTGCAATTCAGCAGGAGTGGTATAGCCGTACCTGGTAATGACAATGATAACCTGTGCCTGAAAGCATACCGCTTATTGCAACAGGACTATCCAACACTCCCTCCTGTTAACATACATTTGCACAAAAATATACCTATAGGGGCAGGCTTAGGTGGCGGTTCTGCAGATGCTGCTTTTATGCTGCAATTGCTGAACAATAAGTTCCAGCTGAGCATTCCGGACGAACAGCTGATTACATATGCTGCAATATTGGGCAGTGATTGCCCCTTTTTCATTAGAAATACTCCCTGTTACGCAACCGGCCGGGGGGAGCTTCTCACCCCTATCACACTGGATCTCGGGAAATATTCCTTTTTATTGATCCATCCAGGTATTCATGTAAATACCGGCTGGGCTTTTTCACAGATAACACCCAGGCAACCTGAACAGGCACTCCTGAGCAGCATTCAGCAACCTGTAACAGCATGGAAGAACCTGATTTACAATGATTTTGAAGAGGTGGTAGCTGCTGCACATCCAGTGTTGGCGGATATCAAATCAAGCATGTATGCTAATGGAGCATTATATGCAGCTATGAGTGGCAGTGGGTCTGCCATGGTGGGGATCTTTCCGAAAAACAAAATAGCCGGCATCTTGTGGGATGCCAGCTACCTGGTATTTAAAATAATATAAAAGTTCTATTTAACAGAAGCTACCAGACTCTTGAAAGTAGCTGGTTCGTTCATTGCCAGATCAGCCAATACCTTTCTGTTAAGATCGATACTCTTTTCGGACAATTTATGAATGAATTCAGAATACGTAATCCCTTCTGCTCTTACAGCAGCATTGATACGTGCAATCCACAACTGACGGTAGTTTCTTTTCTTTAATTTCCGACCTACATAACTATAGGTAAGCCCTTTTTCCAGGACGTTCTTGGCTACGGTGTATACATTTTTTCTTTTGCCGTAAAACCCTTTGGCCTGCTTTAATATCTTCTTCCTGCGGGCTCTGGAAGCTACTGCATTTACTGAACGAGGCATATATTGCTTTGTTTACGTTATTAAAATTTGATTATAATTAGCGGAGACAGAGCATTCTCTTTACCAGGTTCAGGTTAGCTGGGCCAACCAAGGTGCTCCCTCTCAGGCTACGTTTTCTTTTGGTAGCTTTTTTAGTCAATAAGTGACTTTTAAAAGCTTTATACCGCTTAATCTGTCCGCTCCCGGTCACCTTAAACGTCTTTTTAGCACGGGAATGTGTCTTTACTTTGGGCATCTTACATCAAATTTGGTCTGCAAAGGTAGGGAAATATTTTAAAAAAGTACAACCTCATTTAAAATAGTTATGCACGTGCCTGAGATGTGGATAACTTTTTGCAATATAATAATTAATTGACAATCAGATTACCCTCTACCCTAACCTCCCTTTTTCCCTTCCAAGCCTCCTATTAATAAATAAATGTATTTTTTATTTTTCTATATTATATATAGTTTTAATCTTAAAATACATCTATTCCCTTACCATATCTATTAAAATAACCGAATGCCTATGAAAACACTTTACACTACTCAAAACGTATACCTGTTAAAGGATACGCGCCATTTCAAAGTTGTAAAACTTGTCTACTTGTTACAGCTGTGGCAGGGTGTTTAACCCCCTCGGCTAATACTTTTTTCACTTCAATTGTTTACAACAATGAAACGACTACTATCCTTTCTATATCTGCTGTTTGCAGTTTTACTATTTGGTAATAGTGACACATACGCACAACAAGCATTCATGAACGCTCCTTCAACGGTATGTACCACTATGCCAGGCAATGCACGTTATGCATCCCTGAATGCATTTGTATATACCGGTAGCACCTACAGGGTAAAACGAGGTGGGGTCTGGGTTTGGGAAAATGACCTTGCCCGGCAAACTATTACAAAAACAACCTGGACCGTTACGCCTGCGGTAGCCAGTATTAAATATGGCAGCATTGGGAATGCTGCTGGTGATAATCAGTCCTTGTGCGTGGAATTTAATGCTGCTGGCAATTATACGTTTACAGCGACCATGATTTCCGGAGGGGTGACATATACCACCACCAAAGTGATAAAGGTGGAAACCTGTGATATCCCGGTTTGTAAAGGGGCGCCTACCACAAAAGCAGGGTTTGATGAAAACTTTGGAACCGCCCCCACCCGAACCACCTCTCCCTATATGCTGCCCTCACCAACAGGATATATTGCTAACCTGACTACTGATCTGGCAGATAACTATTATTGTATCCGGAAAACAACGCAGGGACGCAGTGAATGGGTAAATGGTCCCGATCATACAGGGAACACAGGTGCCGATGGTGCAATGCTGGTGTGTAACTCTGCATATGAAAAGAAAACCTTCTATAGCAGGCAGGTAACTGGTATGTGTACAGGTGCGGTATACAATTTCAGTGCCTTTATTATGAATGTGAATACAAAAGATATCCTTGAATCTGGTTGTGCACTGGGACTGAACGAAGACGGTTCCCAGATGGTAGGGTACAGATACGCAGGGGTAACTTTTTTAATTATAGCTCCCAATGGAGATACGCTAAAGAAATTCAACACCAACGACATTTCCATGGTGCTGGATGCAAATAAACCTGATAAAGAAGCTTATGAATGGACCAAGTACGGTGGAAGCTTTAAACTGCCGGCAGGTGTTTCCTCAGTAACCGTTAAAATCGTTAATAACAACCCAGGCGGTTGCGGTAATGATATTGCTATTGATGATATCTCTTTCCAATACTGTAACCCTACTATGTATGGTTATGTTGATGGACAACCTCCTGAAGAGTTTGCACCGGAAGTGGAATTGTGCGCCAATGCTCCCGTGAATATCGTGGCTTTCTGCAATCCTAAAAACTATTTTACCAATCCTACTTATACCTGGGAGCAAAGTGATAATGGTACCACCTGGACTCCTGTTGTGGAATCCGCTGTAATCAAAGGTACCACCAAAGACACCTTAAAATTTCTGACTGGTGGCCTACAGGGAGACCCTACCATACAGACCGTGCGCTATTATCGGGTAAGTATCAATGAATCCGGCAATAGTAGCGACTGTACCTCTCCTTCGGAAAAGGTAAAAGTTACTATTTTACCAGCGCCTAAGGTAACTGTTACCGAAGGGGATATTTGCCGTGGGCAAAGTACTTCCATTACAGTAGATGGGTCTTTTGACTATTACCAATGGGTCAATTTCCCGCCAGGTACACCCAATACCATTACAGTATCTCCTATAGACACCACTACTTATACAGTATATGGCTATAAAAACTATGGCCTGGATGCAAATGGAGAACCCAGACTTTGCGTGGACTCCGGACGCGCTAAGGTAAAAGTATACCAACCACCGATCGTAGCAGACATTACCGGCGGCCCTGCTGCTATTTGTCTGGGTGAAAAGGTAAACTTAGCCATAGATCCCTCACTTTCTCAGTTCGTAGTAAAATGGGATCCTTCCAACGCCAGCACCACCTCAATTGAACATACACCCGCTTCTATTGGTAATAAAACTTACAAGGTGACAGTAACCAATGTGAAGTGTGTAACGGAAAAAACCTTTGATGTGCTGGTAACAGGCAATCCTGTTGCTAACGCAGGGACTAATAAAGACGTTAAAAATTGCAATGATGGCACTTTCCAGCTTGCAGCACAGTTAAACGCAGATGAAGACGGTACCTGGACAATCGATGGACCTGACAACGGTGCTGTAATCAGTGATATCCATGATAAAGATGCTGTAGTTACAGATCTGGGTGCAGGACAATCCGTGACCCTCATTTGGACAGTGAAGAAAAAGGAAAATGGGAACTGCGTTAGCACAGACAAGATTAAGCTGACGAATGTCCTCTCTCCTACTATCAGCGAAACAACAGTGCTGCCCCCGCAATGTAATAATAAGGTGTTTGCAGTAACAGGTAATCAACCTGGCCCTGGTGAAACCGGCATATGGGAATTGGAATCAGGCGCAGCCACCATTACCAATGCAAATCAGTATAATGCTACAGTTACCCTGACAGGCCCAACTCCATCCAGTGCAGTAGTTAAATGGACCATTTCCAATGCTACCTGTACAGGCGCTCCTGCATATCTTATACTGAAAACACAGGACCCTCCCAATGTTGCCGTCGCAAGTACAGTTCCTGTGTCCTGCAGTAGTACAGGCCAGTTTGGGGTTCGCCTCACCAGTTATTCTGCCAATATTACTAAGTACGATATTATAGCTACTTCTCCGGCTATGACTGGCTTTACCAATGTGGTAGATCAACCATTTGTTGCAGGCGTAAATCCTATAATAGTAGATTACCCAACTACTACCTTACCTGGTACTTACGGGTTTAAGCTGGTCGTTAAAAATGACTATCCCGGTTGTACCAAGGAAGTGCCCTTTACTATTAAAGTAGAAGCACCTCCGGTTACCCCTACGGGTATACAGGTCAGCAATGCTGATATCTGTGTAAGCGGAACGGTTACACTGAAAGTGACAGGTGGTAGTTTGGGTAAGGATGCTAACGGTAATACTATTGGTCAATGGAGATGGTACACTGCCAGTTGTGGTGGTACACCTCTTGTATCTGATCCAACTGATCCTACCGGTGCTACTTTAACCATTGGACTTAGTGCTACTACTACCTTTTTTGTAAGAGCTGAAGGCACTGGTGCATGTGCTACCGGTGAATGTGTATCTACCACTGTTACAGTTTATGCAAAGCCAGCTACTGCAAATGCCGGTGGCCCCCAGGAACACTGCGAAGTGGATGAATTTACCATGGCTGCCAATGATCCCGTTGCTGCTGGTGCAGAAGGGACCTGGACTATTGTGTCCAGCACCTATGGTTTAACCCTGGCACCCGCTGAAATCCATAACCGGAACATGAAAATTATTGTTCCGGCCGGCGATACGGCTATCCTGAAATGGACCATCAGTAATGGAGGCGTTTGTGCGCCTACCAATGCAGATGTAATGCTGATCAATTACAAAGCAGCGGCAGCAGCCAATGCAGGAGTTTTACAGGAACATTGTGAGGTGCCCGGCTTTACCCTGGCGGCAAACCAACCTAGTGTACCTAGTGCAGTTGGCACCTGGACGGTAGTATCCAGCACTTTTGGATTAACCTTAAATGCAGCGGATATCCATAAATACAACATGCAGGTTAACATTCCTGCCGGGGATACAGCCATCTTAAAATGGACCATCACCAATGGTAACTGTGCTTCTTCTTCGGCTAATGTGACACTGATTAATTACAAAGCAGCGGCAGCAGCCAATGCAGGAGCATTGCAGGAACATTGTGAAGTATCTAGCTTTACCCTGGCGGCGAACCAACCTAGTGTACCTAGTGCCGTAGGCTCCTGGACGGTAGTATCCAGCACTTTTGGATTAACTCTGAATGCAGCGGATATCCATCAATACAACATGCAGGTTAACATCCCTGCCGGCGATACCGCTATCTTAAAATGGACCATCACCAATGGTAACTGTGCATCCTCTTCGGCTAATGTGACACTGATCAACTACAAAGCGGCAGCGGCTGCCAATGCAGGGCCATTACAGGAACATTGTGAAGTGTCCAGCTTTACCCTGGCGGCGAACCAGCCGAGCGTGCCAAGTGCAGTAGGCACCTGGACCGTGGTATCCAGCACTTTTGGATTGACACTGAATGCAGCAGACATCTATAAGTACAACATGCCGGTAACCATTCCTGCCGGCGATACCGCTATCTTAAAATGGACCATCACCAATGGTAACTGTGCTTCCTCTTCAGCTAATGTGACCCTGATTAATTACAAAGCAGCGGCAGCAGCTAACGCAGGAGCTTTACAGGAACATTGTGAAGTATCTAGCTTTACCTTGGCAGCGAACCAGCCGAGCGTGCCAAGTGCAGTAGGCACCTGGACCGTGGTATCCAGCACTTTTGGATTAACACTGAATGCAGCAGACATCCATAAGAACAACATGCCCGTAACCATCCCGGCTGGGGATACCGCTATCTTAAAGTGGACCATCACCAATGGTAACTGCGCTTCCTCTTCTGCGAATGTGACACTGATCAACTACAAGGCTGCAGCACCAGCTAATGCAGGAACTTTACAGGAACATTGTGAAGTGCCTGGCTTTACCCTGGCGGCAAACCAACCGAGTGTACCTAGTGCAGTTGGTACCTGGACCGTGGTATCCAGTACTTTTGGGTTAACCTTAAATGCAGCGGATATCCATAAGTACAACATGCAGGTAACCATCCCTGCCGGCGATACCGCTATCTTAAAATGGACCATTACCAATGGTAACTGTGCTTCTTCTTCGGCTAATGTGACACTGATTAATTACAATGCAGCGGCAGCAGCCAATGCAGGAGCTTTACAGGAACATTGCGAGGTGCCCAGCTTTACCCTGGCAGCAAACCAGCCAAGTGTACCAAGTGCAGTAGGCACCTGGACGGTAGTATCCAGCACTTTTGGATTAACTCTGAATGCAGCGGATATCCATAAGTACAACATGCAGGTAACCATCCCTGCCGGCGATACCGCTATCTTAAAGTGGACCATCACCAATGGTAACTGTGCTTCCTCTTCGGCTAATGTGACACTGATCAACTACAAAGCGGCAGCAGCAGCCAATGCGGGAACATTACAGGAACATTGTGAGGTATCCAGCTTTACAATGGCAGCCAACCAACCAAGTGTACCAAGTGCAGTAGGCACCTGGACGGTAGTATCCAGTACTTTTGGATTAACCTTAAATACAGCAGACATCCATAAGTACAACATGCAGGTTAATATCCCTGCCGGCGATACCGCTATCTTAAAATGGACCATCACTAATGGTAACTGTGCTTCCTCTTCGGCTAATGTGACACTGATTAACTACAAAGCAGCAGCGGCAGCTAATGCAGGAACTTTACAGGAACATTGTGAAGTATCTAGCTTTACCCTGGCGGCGAACCAGCCTAGTGTACCAAGCGCAGTAGGCACCTGGACGGTAGTATCCAGCACTTTTGGATTAACCTTAAATACAGCAGACATCCATAAGTACAACATGCAGGTTAATATCCCTGCCGGCGATACCGCTATCTTAAAATGGACCATCACCAATGGTAACTGTGCTTCTTCTTCGGCTAATGTGACACTGATCAATTACAAAGCAGCGGCAGCAGCCAATGCAGGAACATTACAGGAACATTGCGAGGTGCCCAGCTTCACCCTGGCGGCGAACCAACCTAGCGTACCTAGTGCAGTTGGTACCTGGACCGTAGTATCCAGCACTTTTGGATTAACACTGAATGCGGCGGACATCCATAAGTACAACATGCAGATAACCATCCCGGCTGGGGATACCGCTATCTTAAAGTGGACCATCACCAATGGTAACTGTGCTTCTTCTTCGGCTAATGTGACACTGATCAATTACAAAGCAGCGGCAGCAGCGAATGCAGGGCCATTACAGGAACATTGTGAAAATCCAAACTTTACCCTGGCGGCAAATCAGCCTGGTGTACCTAGTGCGGTTGGTACCTGGACGGTAGTGTACAGCTCGTTCGGATTAACGCTTACACCTGCCAATATTCACAAGTACAACATGCAGGTAATAGTGCCAGCTGGTGATACCGCCATCTTAAAATGGACCATCACCAATGGTAACTGTGCATCTTCTTCGGCTAATGTGACATTGATCAATTACAAAGCAGCGGCAGCAGCTAACGCAGGAACATTACAGGAACATTGCGAGGTGCCCGGCTTTACCCTGGCGGCGAACCAACCTAGCGTACCTAGTGCAGTTGGTACCTGGACCGTAGTATCCAGCACTTTTGGATTAACACTGAATGCAGCGGATATCCATCAATACAACATGCAGGTTAACATTCCAGCTGGGGATACCGCTATCTTAAAATGGACCATCACCAATGGTAACTGTGCATCTTCTTCGGCTAATGTGACACTGATTAATTACAAAGCAGCGGCAGCAGCCAATGCAGGAGCTTTACAGGAACATTGTGAGGTACCCGGCTTTACCCTGGCAGCGAACCAACCGAGTGTACCAAGTGCAGTTGGTACCTGGACAGTAGTATCCAGTACTTTTGGATTGACCCTCAATGCAGCGGATATCCATCAATACAACATGCAGGTAACCATCCCTGCTGGTGATACCGCTATCTTAAAATGGACCATCACCAATGGTAACTGTGCGTCCTCTTCCGCGAATGTGACACTGATCAATTACAAAGCAGCAGCGGCAGCCAATGCAGGAGTTTTACAGGAACATTGTGAAGTGTCCAGCTTTACAATGGCAGCAAACCAACCGAGTGTACCAAGCGCGGTGGGCACCTGGACAGTGGTATCCAGCACTTTTGGATTAACCCTGAATGCAGCAGATATCCACAAATACAACATGCAGGTAACCATCCCGGCTGGGGATACCGCTATCTTAAAATGGACCATCACTAATGGTAACTGTGCTTCCTCTTCGGCTAATGTGACACTGATCAACTACAAAGCAGCAGCGGCAGCCAATGCGGGAACATTACAGGAACATTGTGAGGTATCTAACTTTACCCTGGCAGCAAACCAACCGAGCGTGCCTAGTGCGGTGGGTACCTGGACCGTAGTATCCAGCACTTTTGGATTAACCTTGAATGCAGCAGATATCCATCAATACAACATGCCCGTAACCATCCCGGCTGGGGATACCGCTATCTTAAAATGGACCATCACCAATGGTAACTGTGCTTCCTCTTCGGCTAATGTGACACTGATCAACTACAAAGCAGCAGCGGCAGCCAATGCGGGAACATTACAGGAACATTGTGAAGTGTCCAGCTTTACAATGGCAGCAAACCAACCGAGTGTACCAAGCGCAGTGGGCACCTGGACAGTGGTATCCAGCACTTTTGGATTAACACTGAATGCAGCAGATATCCACAAATACAACATGCAGGTAAACATCCCGGCTGGGGATACTGCTATCTTAAAATGGACCATCACCAATGGTAACTGTGCTTCCTCTTCAGCTAATGTGACACTGATCAATTACAAAGCGGCAGCACCAGCCAATGCGGGAACATTACAGGAACATTGTGAAGTGTCCAGCTTTACTCTGGCAGCAAACCAGCCAAGTGTACCTAGTGCGGTAGGCACCTGGACCGTGGTATCCAGCACTTTTGGATTAACACTGAATGCAGCGGATATCCATAAGTACAACATGCAGGTTAACATCCCGGCTGGGGATACGGCGATCTTAAAGTGGACCATCATCAATGGTAACTGTGCCTCTTCTTCGGCTAATGTGACCCTGATTAATTACAAAGCAGCGGCAGCAGCGAATGCAGGACCATTACAGGAACATTGCGAGGTGCCCGGCTTTACCCTGACAGCGAACCAGCCAGGTGTACCAAGTGCAATCGGCACCTGGACGGTGGTGTACAGCTCGTTTGGATTAACGCTTACACCTGCCAATATCCATAAATACAACATGCAGGTTAACATTCCTGCCGGCGATACCGCTATCTTAAAATGGACCATCACCAATGGTAACTGTGCTTCTTCCGCTGCGAATGTGACGCTGATCAATTACAAAGCGGCGGCAGCTGCTAATGCAGGACCATCACAGGAACATTGTGAAGTGCCCGGCTTCACCCTGGCGGCGAACAAACCTGGTGTACCAAGTGCGGTAGGTACCTGGACGGTGGTATCCAGCACTTTTGGATTAACACTGAATGCAGCAGATATCCATCAATACAACATGCAGGTAACCATCCCGGCTGGGGATACCGCTATTTTAAAATGGACCATCACTAATGGTAACTGCGCTTCCTCTTCTGCGAATGTGACACTGATCAACTACAAGGCAGCAGCAGCAGCTAATGCAGGAACATTACAGGAACATTGCGAGGTCCCCAGCTTCACCCTGGCGGCTAACCAGCCTGGTGTACCTAGTGCAGTTGGTACATGGACCGTAGTGTATAGCTCGTTTGGATTAACGCTTACACCTGCCAATATTCATAAGTACAACATGCCCGTAACCATCCCGGCCGGTGATACCGCCATCTTAAAATGGACCATCACTAATGGTAACTGTACATCCTCTTCAGCTAATGTGACACTGATCAATTACAAGGCAGCAGCACCAGCGAATGCAGGGCCATTACAGGAACATTGTGAAAATCCAAACTTTACCCTGGCGGCAAATCAGCCAAGTGTACCAAGTGCAATCGGCACCTGGACAGTGGTGTACAGCTCGTTTGGATTAACGCTTACGCCTGCCAATATTCATAAGTACAACATGCCCGTAACCATCCCGGCCGGTGATACCGCTATCTTGAAATGGACCATCACTAATGGTAACTGTACATCCTCTTCAGCTAATGTGACACTGATCAATTACAAGGCAGCAGCACCAGCGAATGCAGGGCCATTACAGGAACATTGTGAAAATCCAAACTTTACCCTGGTGGCAAATCAGCCTGGTGTACCTAGTGCGGTTGGTACCTGGACGGTAGTGTACAGCTCGTTCGGATTAACGCTTACACCTGCCAATATTCACAAGTACAACATGCAGGTAATAGTGCCAGCAGGTGATACCGCCATCTTAAAGTGGACCATCACCAATGGTAACTGTGCATCTTCTTCAGCCAATGTGACACTGATCAATTACAAGGCGGCGGCAATAGCTAATGCAGGGCCATTACAGGAACATTGTGAAAATCCAAACTTTACCCTGGCAGCAAACCAACCTGGTGTACCTAGTGCAACAGGTACCTGGACGGTAGTGTACAGCTCGTTTGGATTAACGCTTACACCTGCCAACATTCACAAACACAACATGCAGGTAACCATCCCTGCGGGTGATACCGCCATCTTGAAATGGACCATCACCAATGGTAACTGTGCTTCCTCTTCAGCCAATGTGACGCTGATTAATTACAAAGCGGCGGCAGCTGCTAATGCAGGCCCATCACAGGAACATTGTGAAGTGTCCGGCTTCACCCTGGCGGCGAACAAACCTGGTGTACCAAGTGCGGTAGGTACCTGGACGGTGGTATCCAGCACTTTTGGATTAACACTGAATGCAGCAGATATCCATAAGTACAATATGCAGGTAACCATCCCGGCCGGCGATACCGCTATCCTGAAATGGACTATCACCAATGGTAACTGTGCTTCCTCTTCGGCGAATGTGACATTGATCAACTACAAAGCAGCGGCGGCAGCTAATGCAGGAGCATTGCAGGAACATTGTGAAAATCCAAACTTCACCCTGGCGGCTAACAAACCAGGTGTACCAAGTGCGACAGGTACCTGGACAGTCGTATCCAGTACTTTTGGACTGACGATCAATAACAGCGTGAGTCATGATCCTAATATGAAAGTGGTAGTACCAGCTGGTGATACCGCCATCTTAAAATGGACCATCACCAATGGTAACTGCGCCTCCTCTTCGGCCAATGTAACACTGATCAATTACAAAGCGGCCGCGGCAGCTAATGCTGGACCATTGCAGCAACACTGTGAAAATCCAAACTTCACCCTGGCGGCTAACAAGCCTAATGTTCCAAGTGCAGTAGGTACCTGGACGGTAGTGTATAGCTCTTATGGCTTAACTATTAACAACAGTGTGAGTCATGATCCAAACATGAAAGTAGTAGTGCCAGCTGGCGATACCGCCATCTTAAAATGGACCATCACCAATGGTACCTGTGCAGCTACTTCGGCTAATGTAACACTGATCAATTACAAAGCGGCGGCTATGGCCAACGCTGGTAAAATGCAGGAACATTGTGAAGATCCAACCTTCACCATGGCAGCCAACCAACCAGGTGTACCAAGTGCAGTAGGTACCTGGACCGTGGTATCCAGCACTTTTGGGTTAACCTTAAATGCGGCAGATATCCATCAGCACAACATGCAGGTAACCATTCCTGCTGGTGATACCGCCATCTTGAAATGGACGATTACCAATGGTACCTGTGCGGCTACTTCAGCAAATGTGACGCTGATCAATTACAAAGCTGCAGCAGTAGCGAATGCCGGACAACTGCAGGAACATTGCAATGATGCACGGTTTACCATGACAGCAAATGCACCAGGGGTATCAAGTGCAGTAGGTACCTGGAAAGATGTGAGCCGGATAACCGGACGAGCCAGCATTGCCAATATACACAGCCCGGTTACGGTGGTAACTGTTCCTGCTGGGGATACTGCTATCCTGATGTGGACCATTACCAATGGTACTTGTCAGTCTACCAGTGCAACAGTAACACTGATCAACAGTGCAATGCCGGTAATCGTGAATGCAGGCCCGGATCAGGAACATTGTAATGATGCGCAATTCATCACTGCTGCTAATAAACCTGATGTAAAAACGGCCATAGGTACCTGGATCCTTACCAGCACCCATACCCAGCCAGTGGTTATTAAGGATAAAAATAATCCGGTAACCGAAGTAACGGTACCTGCTGGTGAAACAGCCGTCTTAAAATGGACTATTAAAAACGGGAACTGTGCTGCGATTGAAGATGCGGTAACCTTTACCAATCTGAAACCAATACTGGGCAATTCCATTAGTAAGGATCAAACCGTTTGTAAAACGGAAACACCTTTGGCGTTAACCAGTGGTAGTCTAACAGGTGGTAATGGCGTATATAGCTATCAATGGCAGCGAAGCACTACAGGGTCTACTGGTGGATTCACCAATATACCTGGTGCTACTGGGGTTGAATACCAGCCTGGTTTATTATCGGCAGATACCTGGTTCAGAAGAGTGGTTTCTTCCGGTACATGTGTAAATAATATTAGTAATGTAGTGAAACTCACTGTGGTACAAAAACCTCCGGTGGTGATATCAGTACCTGCTTCTATTACTACTGCCTGTATCCAGGGGAAAGATTACAAAGCATTATTTGGTACGCCGGAATTCAGTCATCAACCTTACAATGATGTACTGTTGACAATTACACATGAAGATGTAACTACACCGCTGGGATGTAATATCAAAATTACCCGCACCTGGACAGCAATAGATAGATGCGGATTAACAGCCAGCGCATCACAGTCTATTATTGTGGAAGACAAAACTGCACCTGTATTCACCACAGCAGCTCCGGCTGATGTAACCGTGAATTGTGACGCAGTGCCTCCTGCAGTAACCCTGACCGTGAAAGACGATTGCAGTGGCATATTGGTGATAACGCCGGTGGAGGTACGCAAGGACCTTCCGGGCAACTGTGCCAACAATTATGACCTCATACGCACCTGGACTTCCAAAGATGCCTGTGGTAATACCGGGGTTACTTTAACGCAGGTGGTTGCAGTAAGAAGCATGATACCTCCGGTGTTTGATATGCCTGTACCGGCAGATGTAACAGTAGATTGTGATAAAGTGCCGGCAGGAATTACGCTGACCGCTACAGCCAACTGTGCTATGGGAACTATTACAGTAGTACCTACAGACAAACGGGAAGACATTGCCGGTAGTAAATGTGCAGACAACTACAGGATTATTCGTACCTGGAAAGCAATGGATGAATGTGGTGGTATAACTACTAAACAACAGATCATTACTGTACAGGATACAACCAGACCAGTATTCTCCATCGCGCAGCCAAAAGATACGCTGGTAGATTGCGACAAGGTACCGGTATGGCCGGCAGTTACCGCTACTGATAATTGTAGTGGGGCAGTGAAAGTGACTACCAGTGAGAAAACAGTATCCTTATCGGCTACCTGTGCTAAAAACTACCAGATTACACGTACCTGGAGTGCGGTTGATAACTGTGGCAATGAAGCAGTTATGCAACAGGTAATTACGGTACAGGATACCACTAAACCGGTATTTGTGGTGAAACCTCCGGCAGATACCATGGTAAGTTGTAATGCGATTCCGGTGCCTGCAAATTATGTTACGGTAAGTGATAACTGTACCGTTACCAATGAGCTGAAATTTACCCGCTCACAAAGAAGGGAAGCATTACCGGGTGCAGTTTGCACCAGCAACTATCGCCTGATCCGGGTATGGACAGTAACGGATGCCTGCGGTAATACAGATAGTATCCGGCAGGTAATAACAGTAATGGATACAACCAGGCCGGTAATTATGCCAGCCCCTGCAGACATTACGATTCATTGCCAGGATGCTGTACCGCCACCGGTGTCATTAACGGCAACTGATAATTGCGACGGCTCCTTCCCGAAAAAAGCAACTTATAGTGAGGATCCGTTTGTGGTGGATGTATGCGCAGGTTATACCATTGTAAGAAGATGGCGTATTCAGGATGCCTGCGGTAATGAAGCGATTGAAAGAATACAACGGGTGGTGATTATGCCTTGTCCTAAACCTGAACTGGATCTTACTTTACCGGAAAATTGTTCCGATAATCCAAAAGTGGCCATACAGGTAAAAGGCCAGGTAAGCAGGCCTGTCTTTACACTGGTAGAAGTTACGCCGGCTAATGCAGTACGTGTACCATTAGTACAATACAGCAATCAGTTTAATCTGAATGGCGCTACTTCAGCACGGTTTGTGGTACAGGATGGTAGTACAGGTTGTGTGTCTGATACGGCTACATTCCAGATCAAATACAACAACAAGCCAACTGTCAACCTCGGCAAAGACACTACAATCTGTGGCGGAAACAGCCTGGTACTCGACGCTGGTGCGGCAAACTTTGCCTATAACATCCGCTGGTCTACCGGTGCTACGACACAACGGATAAAAGTGACCGAAGCTGGTACATATTGGGTAACGGTGAGCAATGGAATCTGTGTGACTTCAGATACAATCCAGGTAGACCTAGTCCCTACTCCATTGGTAGATCTGCCGGATACTACTATCTGCCGCGGACAATCAGTAAAACTGAATGCCTATGTGGATGGCGCGCAATACCTGTGGAGCAATGGTGCTACCTCCTCCTCTATCCTGGTAAGTACACAGGAAGACTTCTGGGTGAAGGTGATGAAAAACGGATGTATCACAATTGATACGATTAAGGTAAGTGTAAATCCTCCACCTGATATCAGCCTCAGCCGTGATATGGAAATGTGTCCTGATCAGGCCATCATGTTGTCGGTATCTTCTAATGGCGGACGCATCAGATGGGCTACCGGCGAAACGACCTCTTCCATAGTGGTAACCAAGCCGGGTGGATATTGGGTAACAGTAAGCAGTGATAATTGTACCGTACGCGATACCGTTCAGGTGCGACTGAAACCAAGTATCAAGGTAGATCTTGGCCCCGACAGACAAATCTGCCCTGGTGGAAGTATTACCCTGGATGGTAGCAATCCGGATGCGATTTCTTACCTCTGGAATGATGGTGATCCTAATCCGGTGAAAGAAATTACACAGGGTGGCAGATACAAACTTGCCGTAATGGATCGTTTCTGTAACCAGGTAACAATGGCTAACGTGAATGTAACTGTGAACGGATTGCCAAAAATAAACCTGGGTAATGATACCGTGTTATGCCATGGCGAGCAACTGACACTACGTGCGGAAGGTGGCGGCATCACCAGCGCCCGTTGGCAAAATGGGGCTTCAGGACCTACTTTTGAAGTAACTTCTTCCGGTACTTACAGTGTAACCGTGTTCAATGAGTGTGGTAGCAGTACAGACCAGATCGAAGTAGGCTATATCAAATGTGATCCGAAACCTACTTTCCCTAATGCGTTTACACCTAATGGTGATGGTAAAAATGACTTCTTTAAACCAACCGTACGCGGGCCAATGTTTGACTACGAACTGCGCATCTTTAACCGTTGGGGTGAAATGATATTCATTACATCTGATACCCACAAAGGTTGGGACGGTAAATACAAAGGTGCTCCGGTAGATAACGGTACCTACGTATGGTGGCTTACTTTCAAGAAAATGCCTGGCGGGCCGGCTAATGTGATGAAAGGCGAAGTGACGGTACTCCGATAGCACAGAAAAGTAAGAAAATCAATAACCGGGGGAAATCTGTAATGGATTTCCCCCGGTTTTTTTATTTCATTAACTTAGTAAGGTGCAATGATGGTCATTGCCGGTAAATAATACGAAGATGAAAGTATACGATACCGTTTCAGCTGCTTTACAGGATTTACGCAAACGTGGGTTTACCGTTGACTTTAATTTAAAGTTTGACCGGATTCATGATACCGGGCGATCAGATGCGCTCCATGTAGATAATTTCGATATCATAGAACACTACCGGTTTGAAGGGAACTCTGACCCTGCTGATGAAGCCATTGTATATGCAATCACCACTAAAGACGGGCGTAAGGGCGTATTAGTGCATGGCTATGGTGCCTATTCTGAAGACATTTCTGAGGATATGATCAGAAAACTGAATGTTAAGGAGTAATTTTCTGCTGCCGAAGCTCCCAGGGGATAAAAGCTTTGCTGATAAAACAAAAAGCGGAAACAGCTGTACAGCCGCTTCCGCTCATCGTCAGATTATTTTCATTTCAGATTAACTTAATAAAGTAATCTTGTTTTAATAGTATGTTTTACTTCTTTCAACAATGCCAGTGCTTCCTGTGACAGCATACTGTCTACATCCAGCACTACATACCCTATCTCTTCATTTGTTTTAAGATACTGCCCAAGAATATTGATCTTTTTCTTTGATAAAGTGGTATTTATCTCAGACAATACACCTGGTACGTTCTGATGAATATGCAGGATACGGTGCGTTTTTTCAATAGCCGGTACACTAATAGCCGGTACAGTATGTGATCCAAAGCTGGCACCTTTTTCCAGGTAATTCAACATCTTGCTGGTAACATCCAGTCCTATGTTATGCTGAGCCTCCTCAGTACTACCTCCGATATGTGGTGTTAATATCACATTAGGCAGCTTTTGCAGTGGCGTGGAGAAAGCAGCTCCGTTCTTTTCCGGCTCTACCGGGAATACATCTATCGCAGCTCCGGACAATTGCCCTTTTTCCAATACTTCTTTCAATGCATCCAGATCTACCACTTCTCCCCTCGCATAGTTAATCAGGATAGCTCCTTTCTTAACGTGCTTCAGAGTTTGTTTGTTGATCATGTTTTTAGTAGTGTCTGTAGAAGGCACGTGCAAAGAAATAATATCAGCCTGACTGAACAATTCTTTCAGGGATTTCTGTTGAACCGCATTACCCAGTGGCAGTTTAGTTTCCACATCATAATAAAGTACATTCATCCCCATGGCCTCAGCCAATACACTTACCTGACTGCCTATGTTACCATATCCTACTATGGCAAGGGTCTTGCCACGTAATTCATAACTTCCCTTGGATTCTTTCATCCAAATGCCATCATGTGCTGCAATATTCTTGTCCGGAATACGGCGGATCAACATAATAGACAACCCAATTACCAGCTCAGCTACCGAACGGGTATTGGAATACGGGGCATTAAAAACAGCCACACCATGCTCAGTAGCGGTTTGCAGATCTACCTGGTTAGTGCCGATACAAAAACACCCAATAGCCTGTAATTTTTTAGCCGCTTCCAATACAGGTTTGGTGATATGTGACTTCGATCGGATCCCCAACAAATGCACGTCCTTTACTTCACGTATCAGATCTTCTTCGCTCAATGCACCAGTCAGCTTGCGCACACTGGCATAACCTGCTTCTTTAAACTCAGCTACCGCAGCATCGCTGATGTTTTCCAACAATAAAATATTAATCTTCTCTTTTGGATAACTTGTTGACTTTTCCTGATCCATAATAAATTAATAAAATTAATATGAGTGCAATTGCCTTTGCAATTGGCGTAATAATTGTAGTGATTGGGGGGAAACAAGATGCAAACCTAGTGGATGTTGAGGAAAAATCAAATACCATGTTCTCCAAATTTGATTTTATCAAAAAATTAAAGGATATCAGGGTGTTTTTTTAAAGATTCTTTAGCCTTTGAACTTAAAAGGTCCTTAAAAAATACTTTTTCTCTTATTTTATTTGGGAAACAACCGCACAGAGACTAAATTTAGCGCTTGTTCTAATTTGATAAGAAGTTTTGAAAATATTAGTTAGTTATTTGTCAATGAAGCGACTGAAAGCAGTTATCGTTATTTTAACCATATCCGGAGGGGCCTTTTTCTCCAGTTGCCAGAGCAGCGCTGCCCGTAAGGAAGAAGCAGCAAGAAAAAAAGTAAAAGATGCTGCTACCTATACATTGGGATTATCAGAGGAAGCCAAAGCAGCTATTCTTAATGCACCACGTACCAAACAACAACAACAGGAACTTAATACATTCTACAACGGTAAATTACTCCGCTCAGGGTTTAACGGGTCCATCATCGTTGCCAAAAAAGGGGTGATCATATTTGAAAAGTACCACGGACTGGAAAACTATCGCACGAAGACTCCGGTCATTGACAGCTCTTCTTTCCAACTGGCATCTGTATCCAAAACCTTTACAGGTATGGGTATCTTATGGTTGCTGGACAGGCAAAAGCTCAGCCTTACTGATTCCATACAAAAATACTTTCCGGAGTTTCCCTATCGTGGGATAGATATCAGCATGTTATTGACACATCGCAGCGGATTGCCGAATTACCTCTATTTCTGTGACAGCCTATGGAAAGACAGGGATAAATTCCTTACCAACGAGGATGTCATTAAACTGATGGAACAGCACCGGCCACCGATCCAACATCACCCCGGCACACATTTCCAGTACTGTAACACAAATTACATGCTGCTGGCGGCCATTATAGAGAAGGTAAGCGGACAACCTTACAACGATTTCATGGAACAAACCATTTTTAAACCGCTGGGCATGGAGAATACCTTTGTATATGATCCTGCTACTGCGGCCCGGCCCCATCAGACGGTAAGCCATAAATACAACGGACAGCTGGAGCCAGACACTTACTTTGATGGTGTTATGGGTGATAAAGGTATCTATAGCACAGCAAAGGACATGTTAAAATGGGATCAGGCACTGTATTCAGGGAAATTGTTCAAACCGGAAACGTTACAGGCAGCCTATACTCCTTACAGCCACGAAAAACCAGGTATCCGGAATTACGGTTTGGGGTGGCGCCTCATGGATTATCCGGATAGCAGCAAAATTGTATACCATAATGGGTGGTGGCATGGCAATAATACCGTCTTTTATCGCTTTATACAAGACTCTACCACTTTAATCATACTTGGCAATAAATATAACAGGGGCATTTATCAGGCTGTAAAACCCATACGCGATATCTTAGGTCACGGCGATGGCTCTGAGGCCGGCGAAGAGTGATTTTTTAGCTTTTAGCTATTAGCTCCCTAAAAGTGCTTCCTGTTAGGTAATACATTTTCTCTCGTCCAGGTAATTGTACCTGAAAAAGGGAAGCTGCGAACAGGACAGTCATCTTTCTGGCAATAATGACAACAGGCAGGAATACAGGGATCTGTATGAATAAAAAACTCTACTTCACTATCGGAGAACTCTTTATTTACCAATACCTCTACCGCTTTCATCTCATCATGCGCCTCACTCAGTTCAAGGTAATAGGGTAAAGTGATATGGCAGTCGATATGGTAGTTATTACCGTATTGCTGCACGCGCATATTATGCACATCTATCCAGTTCTTACGCCGGTGAGCAGATAAAATCGTAATCACCTTATCTACCACTTTCATATCTGTTTCATCCATAAGAGCAGAGATAGACCGGCGCATCAACAGATAGCCTTGCCGGAGAATAAGTACCCCCATAATGACAGATACCAGTGGATCCAGCCAGGTAAGTCCGGTTAAATGAATGATCAGTAAAGCCACTATTAATCCGGCACTGCTGTATACATCCGTCATAATGTGCTGTCCGTTGCCGGTAATAGTGATAGAAGGCAATCGTTTGCCTGATCTTACCAGGTAGAGCCCCAGAAAAAGATTACTTACCGTGGTGGCTGCTATGATCCATATACCCTGATCCACACTGTGTAATGCAGGTGGAAGAAAAAAGTATTGCATGGCCTTTACCAGGATCAGACAACCTGCAATGAATATCATAGCTCCCTCAAATCCAATAGAAAAGAATTCTACTTTACCATGGCCATATGGGTGGTTCTCATCTTTAGGTTTGCTGGTAAGATAAATACTATAGCTTGCAAATGCTCCTGCTACAACATTGATGATAGATTCCAGTGCGTCGGAGAGGATGGCTACTGAGTGCGTGAGGAAATAACCGGCAAACTTAGCTACCGTAAGTATAAAGCTGACAATAAGCGACAGCAAAATGATGCGCAGTTCTTTTTTAAGCAATGGTAAGAATTTGTCCGGGTGTCTAAAATGTGTAAAGTTGCAACAATCCTACCAATTAAATATAAATATTAAATTGTTAATTGCCACATTCATTTGCATTTTTGTAAGCGATACTAAATATTCATCTCATGGAACTCTTGGACGAAATATTATGGGAGCACTCCCGTGAGCAGGCGGTAAAAATAACAGTATGGATTGGCAATAACCCCAGGCGGTTTAAGCAATTGCTATCACTTTTTTTGGAGGGTGAATATCGCGTTGTGCAGCGAAGTGCCTGGATTATCAGTATGGTGGCTCAAAAGCATCCCGGATTAATAGCTCCTCACCTGCATCTGATGGTTAAACGACTCAAAGATGAGGGAATACCGGTAGCGGTTAAACGTAATGTGATACGTATACTACAGTTCATCCCCATTCCGGAAGATCTTCACGGTGAAGTAATGAATATTTGTTTTGAGTTTTTATCTGATCCTCAGGAAACAATTGCCGTACGTTGTTTCAGCATGACAGTACTTGACAACCTGGCCAAAGCCTATCCTGAAATAAAGCAGGAGATCATGCTGATTGTATCTGATCAGTTGCAACACGCTCCCAGTGCCGGATTCAGGTCAAGGGCCAGGCGCGTGCTGGGATTGGGCAAATAAGATAAATAGCAAAACCCGGACTGATAGTCCGGGTTTGCAATATGGTATGAAGCAACTATGCTGGACTGGCTAATTACCAGCCATCGGCACAGCGGTCATGCGTTAAGCTTTGTCTTCTGCTTTAGATTCCTCAACAGGCTTGTTTTCGGCAGTTGCCGCAGGTGCTGGCGCTGGTCTTGGTTCACGGGACTCGCGTTGTTCCTTAGGCTCCTTAGGCTTGTTATCCTTCTTCTTAGCCGTTTTCGGCGCAAAGATGGCGATCATACGCTTACCTTCCATGGTAGGCATACCTTCCAATCCACCTACTTCAGCCAGTCTTTCCGCAAATTTCAGCAGGATCAGCTCTCCTCTTTCTTTAAACATGATAGCACGTCCCTTAAACTGTACATAGGTTTTAACCTTATTACCGTCTTTCAGGAACTTTTCTGCATGTTTTGCCTTGAAGTCAAAGTCATGATCGTCCGTATTCGGCGTAAAGCGGATTTCTTTCACCTCGCTTTTGTGCGCGTTGGCTTTCATTTCCTTTTCCTTCTTCTTCTTTTCGTAAAGGAATTTATTGTAGTCAATGATGCGGCATACGGGGGGTACTGCATTTGGGGAAATCTCAACGAGGTCCAAACCCTGCTCATCAGCCATACGCTGTGCTTCCTCAGTCCGGTAAACACCCACCTCAATATTTTCGCCCACTAATCTTACCTCCGGCACACGGATCATCCTGTTGGTGCGATGTTCTTGTTGTTGCTCTCTACGAAAATTCGGGTTGCGGCCCCGGTTGTTAAAATTCGGTTTGGGTCTTTGTTGCATTAAAAAAATAAAAGTTACTAATTAAAATGAATTAATGTGAAATATACCAGCAATTTACGTACCTCTTTCTGTATTTTCATCGCTTTTTACGATGATTACAACAATTATTTATTCAAAAGGTTTACGATTTATTACTTCGTCATTTACAAGGGCGATGAACTGATCTGGTGGCATAGTGCCTAAATCACCTTTCGCCTGGCGTCTTACAGCTACAAGTCCATCGGCAGCTTCCTTTTCTCCCAGTACCAGCATATATGGTATTTTTGCCAGCTCTGATTCACGGATCTTCTTACCTATCTTTTCGCTACGATCGTCAATTTCAGCGCGAATTTCAGCATTTTTTAGCAATTCTGCTATTTTTTCTGCGTATTCCTGGCTTTTATCACTGATGGGAAGAATTTTTACCTGTGTTGGGGTGAGCCAAAGCGGGAATTTACCAGCACAGTGTTCGATCAATACGGCTATAAAGCGCTCCAGGGAGCCAAATGGCGCTCTGTGGATCATTACCGGACGATGCCTTTGGTTGTCTGCGCCTATATACTCCAGTTCAAAACGTTCCGGCAGATTGTAATCCACCTGGATAGTACCCAGTTGCCATTTACGGCCCAGGGCATCTTTTACCATAAAATCCAGTTTGGGGCCGTAAAAGGCTGCCTCCCCATATTCTACTACCGTTCTGAGCCCCTTTTCAGCTGCCGACTCAATAATGGCCTGCTCTGCAAGGTTCCAGTTTTCATCCGACCCGATATACTTACTCCGGTCTTCTTTATCCCGTAATGATATCTGGGCGGTATAGTCTGTAAAGTTAAGACTTTTAAACACATATAACACCAGATCAATCACTTTGCAAAACTCCTCCTTTACCTGGTCCGGCCGGCAAAACAAGTGCGCATCGTCCTGGGTAAATCCACGTACACGGGTAAGTCCGTGCAACTCTCCATGCTGCTCATAACGGTATACAGTCCCAAATTCAGCAAAACGCACCGGCAAATCCTTATAAGACTTAGGGGAGGTTTTGTAAATTTCACAGTGATGCGGGCAGTTCATGGGCTTCAGCATGAACTCCTCTCCCTCCTCTGGTGTATGAATAGGCTGAAAACTGTCTTTTCCGTATTTTTCATAGTGCCCGGAGGTGATATACAGCTGCTTATTTCCGATATGGGGAGTTACAACAGGCAGATAACCACTATCTATCTGAGCCTTTTGCAAAAATGCCTGCAACCGCTCTCTTAGCATGGCCCCCTTAGGCAACCATAAAGGCAATCCTAACCCCACTTTTTCAGAAAAGGCAAATAATTCCAATTCTTTACCCAGCTTGCGGTGATCCCGCTTTTTAGCTTCTTCTATCAAAACCAGATACTCATCCAGCTCTTTCTGGGTGGGAAAAGTGATACCATAAATGCGGGTAAGCATTTTGTTCTTTTCATTCCCTCTCCAGTAAGCTCCGGCAATATTCGTCAGCTTAATCGCCTTGATAGCTCCGGTAGCAGGAATATGCGGCCCACGGCACAAATCCGTAAACTGTCCCTGGGTATAAAAAGTAATGGCCCCATCCTGTAAATCATTGATGAGCTCCAGCTTATATTCATCCCCTTTCTCTGTAAAATATTTCAGTGCATCCGCCTTGCTGATTTCCTGGCGCTGGTAGGTATTATTCTCTTTGGCCAGCGCTGCCATCTTCTGCTCTATCACCCGCAGGTCTTCGTCAGAAATGGTACGGCCTCCCAGATCAATATCGTAGTAAAAACCATTTTCAATAGCCGGCCCTATTCCCAGTTTCACACCGGGATATAACGCCTCCAGGGCTTCTGCCATCAGATGCGCAGAAGAGTGCCACATAGTGGCCTTACCATCGGTATCTACCCAGGTCAGTAACTGTATCGTGCTATCCGTACTAATAGGACGGGTAGCATCCACCACCTGTCCATTCACTTTTGCGGCCAAAACTTTGCGTGCCAATCCCTCACTGATTGATTTGGCAATATCCATTGCAGTTACTCCTGCTTCATACTGACGAACTGCGCCATCCGGAAATGTAATACTTATCATACGTTTAGCTGTTAGCACCTGGCTGATTAGCTGATTGTTTAATTGCTTTTATAAAATGCTTGCGAAGTTAAGAAATAGTTTTGATAGAAGCTGCTGTTGGATTATAGCTGTCTGCCATCTATTTTTCTTTATAAATGTAATGTGAATACCTGCGGGCTTACAGCAGGCATTAAAATGACTACTGGTCCACTATTTTTAATTTAAACAAGTGGCTGCTGCCATTGTCATTATCTGCTGCCAGTACGATTGTCTCGTCCTCCCCATCTGACACCAGGCATACCGACTCAATTTTTTGCTGATAGAACAAAGCCGATACACTGCTTAAATGTACCAGGTGATCAGGCACTATTGTTTTTTCTTTTAATCGTTGCCCTGCATTCAACACTACTCCCAGCATGCTTTCTCCGATCTCCCCGTCATCATAGGTACTGGAAGTGGCTTCTGCCGAAGTGGTAAAAAACAACCTGTCAGTACGGGGATCATATGCCAGCCCCGAAATACCATTAAAGGTACCGATTGCCTGTGGCAGCAATAATGCTATCTGCCGGGCATGAGCATCCCCTGCCCAGATTTCCGCATGATCACAAAGCAGCAAAGTATTGTAAGCATGCGCCAGATGCCCGCGATTAGCCAGCAAAAGCCGGTTATCTATAGCGGCACAGGCCTCAATATTCAGTGCCGCAAGCCCTTCACTCCTCAACCTCCCATAAAAGGTACCTGTCTGCTTCAGTTCAGCTGCCAAGGGCTGTACAGTCAGATTAATGATGGCTGCCAGGTCCCGTTGGGGCGATTTAGAACCTGAGCCTAATGCTAATAAGTACCTGACACCTTTGATATCCACTAATGTAGCTGCTTCCCAGTCCGCTTTATCCGGCTTGGGGATGCGATACCCCTCAAAATCAGTTAAAGTAATCGTGCTGACAATATTCCACTGCGTGTCCAGGCAAAATACTCTGGCAGCATCATCCCCGATTACATAATACGTGCCTCCTGTATATGCTATACCCGATGCAGAAGGGATATCCGGGAAGAATTTATCTGATAACAGCTTTAACGAAAAGGGGAAAGACATGGTACTTAACATTGCCAGTTGCAATATACCTCAAAGCAGGATGGACTCAAAACTTAAAATTCCAGGTCACCGATGGCAGAATCGGAAACAGGGATACTTGTTTGGCACTGACCTCCAGCGTGCCGTCCTGTGCACTGCCTGTCTGGTTAAAGTAAATAAAATAAGGATTTTTTCGGCTGTAGGCATTGTAAATGGAAAAAGCCCAGCTTCCTTTAATACGCTGATGTGGCCGTCTGGGTGTTGGGGTATAAATAGCCGACAGGTCAAGCCGGTGATAGGGTGCCATCCGGTAACCATTTACACTCCCATATTCCTGTACCAGTGTGCCCTCCATAAAATAAAACTTTTCCGGCAAGGTGGTAGTATTGCCCGATCCGAAAATAAAGATGCCGGAAAAGCTCCATTTTTTATTCAGATCGTAGGTGCCCACCAGTACCAGGTCATGCCTGCGGTCATATTTAGCAGGATACCGCTGCCCTGCATTCAGATCAGGGAATTGCCGCCATGTCCAGGCCAGCGTATATCCCAGCCACCCGGTAAAGGCGCCTTTTTTCTTGTTGATAAGCAGTTCCGCACCATACGCCCACCCTTTGCCAAAAACAAAATCTTCTTCCGGATCTTTTAAAGTAGGGGTATATCCCTGCCGGAATTCTATCTGGTTGCGCATATCCTTAAAGTATATTTCCAGAGAGGCTTCATAAGTGTTGTTTTTCAGATTGCGGAAATAGCCTGCTGCGTATTGCCAGGATAGCTGCGGCTTTACCTTAAAGGTACTGGGTGCCCATATATCTGTAGGCAAGGTGGTGCCCGCGTTTGTCACCAGGTGTATAAACTGATTATTCCGTGTAACCGATGCCTTTATGGCATGTTCCTCATTCCAGGAATAGCGGAGTGCCACCCTTGGCTCCAATCCGCCATAACTACGTACCGGTTGCCCGCGTCCATACTGGGTACTATCCGTTTTGGTACCATTGGCATCTACCTGGTAATGGGTGTAAGGCCCTACCTGCATGAACCCACTATACCGGATACCTGCATTCAGCTTAAACCGGGGCGACAGCTCCCAGTCATCTGCGAGGTAAACAGCGCCTTCATGGGCATATTTCCGGAATACATTTTCCGGGTTGAAACTACTGGCGCCCTGTCGCCCGGACACAGAAGATGGTATAAAGGTGTGATTGATATAGTTAAACCCAAATTTCAGATGGTGTTTGAAGCTGGCAAAATAGTCAAAATCCATTTTGGCATTCAAATCACGGATACCGGAAGACAAGCGCATATTAAAGCTGTTCTGCGTAGCGCTGAAAGCAAATTTATAATCGTTATAGATCAGGGAAACATTGGAGAAAAGGCGATTATTGTAAACATGGTTCCACCGCAATGTAGCAGTAGAATTACCCCAGGGAATATGTGATTCAAAACTTCGCTCCGCATTCCTGTAGGTAAAAACATCCTTTCCCAGGTAAGCGCTCAGGTATACCCTGTCTTTATCAGAAAAGGTATAGTTGACCTTCATATTCAGATCGTAAAAATAGTAACCGGACCCTCCGAAGGAGCTGCTCTTGCTCACAAAGGGTTTGGTGAGCACATCTATATAAGTACGCCGGGCAGATACAATAAAGGAGGCTTTATCTTTCTTTATAGGTCCCTCGAAAGATAACCGGGAAGCTATTATACCTATTCCGCCTTCTCCCTGGAAGGTCTTATTATTTCCTTCCTTCATCGTCACATCTACTACTGAAGAAAGCCTGCCACCATAATTGGCTGGCATCCCGCCTTTGATAAGAGTCACATTTTTTATGGCATCTGCGTTAAAAACGGAGAAAAAACCAAACAGATGGCCGGTATTGTAAACCGGGGCTTCATCCAGCAGTATCAGGTTCTGATCAGATCCGCCGCCGCGAACATAAAACCCCGCATTCCCCTCGCCTGCGGCCTGTACACCAGGCAGCAACTGTAATGCCTTCAATACATCCACCTCTCCCATCATAGCAGGTAGTTTTTTGACCTGTATGGTGGTCATTTCAATGCGCCCCATATCCGTGCTTTTTACGTGCTCATCCTTTCGTTTGTCGGTGATCACTACCTCCTTAGCCTGATACAGCCGGGGGGCCAGCTCCATATTTTGGGGAACATTACTATTCAATTGTAGCTGTATCTTTTTTTCAGCATAGCCTAAAAAGGAAAATACCAGGGTATAGTCTCCTGCTGGAAGGGATATCGCATAAAAGCCGTAAGTATTGGTTTGAAGGCCGTTACCGGTACCTTTTACATAAACGGTGGCGCCGATAAGAGATTCTCCGTTGGTACTGTCCCTGACATACCCGCTGATGGTAAACTGTTGCTGGGCACTGGCAGGTAACACATGGCCACAGCAGAGCAGCATTAATATCACAATAAACCATACAGTTTTGCGATGGCGGTATGCCAGGTATAGGTGGAACTCCTGAAGTGTCATAACTCTGAAAGATGGGCGCTGCTGCTCTTGATATCCCTCTGCACACTCCTATACAGATACGCGGTTATTTATAGCTCAGGGTGTCTGTTACGTCACCGCAATGCAACATTTTATCTCCGAAATAAGGATTAAGAATTTCTTCCTTATCACTCAGCCAATAGGCCCCCTGATCATTAAAAGCCATCGGGCAGTACTGACGGTATACCGTTTTACCTTTTAGTCCGGTGGTTTTTACCAGGTCAAAAAGCATGTCTGAAACCATCTGAAAAGAAGTACGCTTACCTTCCAGGTCCTTCTCTCCTACTAAGCCTGCCAGCTCTGCACTGATACTGCCTGCTGCTTCTTTGAGCTGCACGATCCTGGTAGAGTCTGCTCCGGTTTGTTGAACAGGCAGGCTATCCAAATGTTGTTTCAGCTGCACTGCCGACAGGTCAGCACGCACACTGTCCGCCTTTACCAATGCATCCGTCAGCTCATAATACGACTGTACCGCTACATTTAAGGAATCATAAAACACGTCAGCATAAGGCGCTTGCAGGGTAGCTACTACCCCCTCACCGTCCGCTTGCTTAGGGGCCGGCTGCTGACAGGCATAAAGCAATACTGTAGTCATCATCATCCCGCCGGCTATTCTTTTTATCATATATATGCTTTTAAACAAAGATAATTAAATAGTCGATAGCCCACAGACCAGCACCCGGTGATGCTCCACAGGTATATTACATCACCTTAAAAATACGTATCCGGCAAAATTCCCATGCATAAAGGGCCGCAGGCTGAGGCCAGTGGTCTAATGACCAAAGACTTTTACTACCTTTGCAACCTTTAATTGGAATTATTATGTTGATCGCATTACAGGATATTACATTTGAATTTGGTTCCAGGGTGATCCTGGAAAATTCTTCCTGGCATATTGAACCCGGAGACCGGGTTGGCTTAATTGGATTGAACGGTACCGGTAAATCTACCCTCTTACGTATTATTAATGGAGAATACTCTATTTCCAAAGGGAGTGTTAACAAAATAAAAAATCTGACCATCGGGTTCTTTAACCAGGACCTGCTGAGTTTTGAAACCGATGATTCCATTCTTTCTGTAGGGATGACCGCTTTTGGAGAAGCCCTGGAACTGGAAAAAGATATAGAACGCATTACCAAAGAGCTGGAACATAGCCAGGACGAAGCACTGCTGCATGAATTCAGTGATAAACTGCATGCTTTTGAAGCCCTGGATGGCTATAATATGAAGCATAAGTCGGCACAGGTACTGGAAGGACTGGGTTTCAGCACAGCAGACCTGGACCGTCCCTATAGCCAGTTTTCCGGTGGATGGCGCATGCGGGTATTGCTGGCAAAACTGATCCTGCAGCAACCGGATGTGCTGATGCTCGATGAACCGACCAACCACCTGGATCTGCCCTCCATTGAATGGCTGGAAAAATACCTGTCCACCTATAACGGTGCCGTAATCATCGTATCGCACGACCGGTATTTCCTCGACAGGATGGTGAACCAGATCGTAGAAGTATACCAGCAGCAACTGCATCACTACGCCGGTACCTATGCTGATTATGAAGTGGAAAAGGAACTAAGAAGAGAAATGCAGCAAAGGGCCTACGAAAACCAACAGGAATACATCCGCCAGCAGGAAAGGTTTATCGAGCGCTTTAAGGCCAAAGCCTCCAAAGCAGCCCAGGCACAAAGTGCCATGAAAAGACTGGATAAACTGGATCGTGTAGAACAGGCCGATAGTGGGCCTTCCAAAATCAGGATCAACTTTACGATTGACAAAACCCCAGGTAAGATCCTCTGTACCCTCCAGCATATCACTAAAAAATTCGGTAATATTACTGTACTGGAAAATACTGGTGCTGAAATTAACCGGGGGGATAAAATTGCCCTGATCGGCGCCAATGGTAAGGGTAAATCTACCCTGCTGCGGGTAATTGCCGGTACCGAACCATTTGAAGGAGAACGTACTCCCGGTCATAATGTGATTACCAGTTTTTATGCACAGCATCAGCTGGAAGCACTGGATTTGAGCAACGAGATACTGGAAGAGTTAAAAAGCGCCGGCAGTGGCCGCTCTGAGCTGGAATTACGCTCCTTGTTAGGCTGTTTCCTCTTTACAGGTGATGACGTTTTCAAAAAGATCCGGATCCTGTCCGGAGGGGAAAAAGCAAGGGTGGCGCTGGCTAAAACCATTATCGGACAGGCCAACTTCCTGATGCTGGATGAACCGACCAACCACCTGGATATGAATTCTGTACAGATGCTGATAGATGCCTTATCCAAATATGATGGCAGCTATGTACTGGTGTCACACGATCGTTATTTTGTTAGCCAGACGGCCAATAAGATATGGGAAATTGTGGATGGAAAAATTAAGGAGTTCAAGGGTACCTACGCGGAATGGGAAGACTGGAAAAAACGGCAGGCGGCCAATAATTTACAGGCTGCAACCACCACGGCAGACACTTCGAAGGAAGATAAATCAGCGCCGGCCACAACTGTTGGCAAAGGTGCTATCAATAAAGACGTACAGCGCGAATTACAGAAACAACAGAAACAATTCCAGCAGGTAGAAGGTCAATTGGCCAGTCTGAAAGAACGTAAAGCAGGCCTGGAAGCCAATATGGCCAGTCCGGAAATATACAGCGACAAAACAAAATATGCGCAGGTGGAAAGTGAATATCAGGATGTGCTGAAATTCCTGCAAAGAGCCAATGAGCAGTATGAAAAGTTGTTTGAGAAAATCATGCAACTGGAGGCGAACCTCGTAAGCTAACCATGATCTAAAGCACCCCTATATGCAAAAAATACTGGTTGTTGAAGATGAAGTGAAAGTAGCCAATGCGGTGAAAAAGGGACTGGAAGAAAACGGGTTTGAGGTGGATGTGGCGTATGATGGCCGTATGGGCAAAAGCCTCGCATCCACCAATACCTACGACCTGGTTATACTGGACCTCAATCTCCCACACAGTAATGGCTACGAGGTGTGTGAGATAATACGCCGGAAAAACAACCGGATTCCCGTGATCATGCTTACAGCATTGGGGGGTATGGAAGATAAAATGCAGGCATTTGAACTGGGCGCCGATGATTATCTGGTAAAACCATTTGATTTCAGGGAGCTGCTGGCACGTATCCGGGTATTCCTTAAACGTGCCGGATCAGACGCCTCGCCCAGCATCCAGTATAAGATCGTTATTGCAGACCTTGAAATAGACCGGGAAAGAAAAGAAGTGACCCGCAGCGGCAAAAGGATCTCCCTCACCGCTAAGGAATACCAGTTGCTCGAATTTCTTGCCCTGCAAAAGGGAAAAGTCATCTCCAAACTTACCATTGCTGAAAAGGTATGGGATATCGATTTTGATACCGGCACCAATGTCATTGAGGTATATATGAACTTCCTCCGCAAAAAGATAGACAAGGATTTTGATAACAAGCTGCTGCATACCAAAACGGGTATGGGATACTATCTGTCTGAAGAAGCCTGATGAAGATAAAGTACAAAATAGCGCTCTATTATACTCTTTCGGCCGCATTGTTACTGGTTGCCTTCGCTACCCTGGCCTATTACTTTTCGGCAGAATCACGCAAAGCCGAATACCTGGAACGCCTGGAATACCGCGCCCGATCTATCGCCAATGTTATTATAGATGAAGGACATGTAAAAATAGACCTGCTTCGTAAGCTGGATAAAACCACTTTCCAGGACCTTTATAAGGAAAGTATCCTGGTATACAATCCTGATTATGACCTCCTCTACTCCAATTTAAGGGATACTGCTATACGCACCCACCGTAGCCTCCTGGATTATATCAAACAAAACAAACTATATAGTGCAGATAAAGATGGTGGCGAAGAAGTAGGTATCTACTACTCCGAAAACAATGTGGACGTTATCGTTATTGTAGCTTCCTTCGACAAATACGGCTTCCAGAATCTGCAGAATCTGCAGCAGATCCTCGCTATTGAACTGCTGCTGGCAGTGATTACCCTGGTGGGCATCGGCTATTTCTTTGCCCGGAAAATGGTACAACCCATTGACAAGCTGGTACAACAAGTAGATACTATTAATGCCAATAACCTCCAGGATACTACTGTAGCAGTTAAAGGCAAGGACGAAATTGCACAGCTGGGCGCTAATTTCAATACCATGCTGCAACGGTTGAGTGAGTCGTTTGATCTGCAAAAGAGTTTTGTAAGTAACGCTTCTCATGAACTGCGTACACCACTGGCTGCCATTATAAGCCAGCTGCAGGTATCTCTTTCTAAAGATAGAAGTAAGGAAGAATACCAGCAGCTACTCAATTCTGTGCTGGAAGATGCGGAAAACCTTTCCGAGCTGACAAATGGATTATTACAACTGGCTCAATCCGAGCTTACCCAACAGAAATTTGTGTTCAGTAATGTCCGTATAGATGAATTGTTGCTCGAAATGGGCAACCTGATCCGGTTAAAACAAAAAACATCTCCTAAGGTAGAAATTGCCTTTGCCCGTGTGCCCGAACATGATTTGCTGGTTACCTGCTATGGCAATGAAAGCCTCCTGAAAGTACTTTTCCTGAACCTCCTGGATAATGCCTGCAAGTTCTCGCCGGATAATACCGCGCACGTAACGATTGACTTCTATACCCAGCATATCATGATCCAGGTAAAGGACAATGGCATTGGTATTCCTGCCACCGAACTAAATAAAATATTTGAACCCTTTTATCGCTGCCAGAATGCCCAGCAGGCACGTGGGCATGGATTAGGACTTTCTATCTGCAAAAAAATCATTCAGATCCATCAGGGACATATCACTGTTACCTCTACTGTAGGACAGGGTACTACGTTTACCATTATACTACCACATTTGTAGTAGCTCCTTTCCCACTTTTTAATCACTTTTTAATGTGCCTTAAAGGTGTCTTTAATCCTGCTTCAGGAGCTTTGTGTTATCAAACCGGCACAAATGCGAACATTCAGGCTATTATTGCTACTCTTTACCGGAACGGGCTTTATATCATCACTCCAGGCGCAAACACCATTAACTCCTGTTACACTTACTGCTGTAGAAGATACTTTCCTGGTAAAAAACTATTTGTTACTGGCACAACGCTACCAGGTAGATGCAGACAAAGCCCTTATCAAACAAGCCAAACTTTGGAGTAACCCCTCCTTTTCCACGGTATTGGGATTTGGCAGCACCAATAATATCAAACCATTTGATGTAGGTGCAAAAGGGGAAACGCAATACAACCTCGACCAATTGATCCTTCTGGCAGGTAAGCGTAATAAAAATGTACAACTGGCTACGGCACATGCCACCCTTAGTGAAGCGGGTTTTGATGAGCTGGTACGTACCCTCAAACTACAACTCAGACAAAGCTATTATAACCTCTATTTCCAGCAACAAACAGAAAAAGTGCTGAAAGCGCAACTGGATAATCTGCAGGAAATCCTAACCGCTTATACCACCGCCGATAAAAAGGGTAGCGTTGCCCACGCGGATGTAATAAGGCTGAAAGCGCTACAGGTAGGATTAGAAAATGACTATGCTGATTTTAAACAACAGGAGCTGGAATCCCAGAAAAACCTGCAACAGCTGCTGCATAGCCAGGATTTTTATGCAGCCAGCCTGGATGACGCGATGATTGCACATTACCGGCTGGATAGCATTCAGCTTCCCCGTTTATTGGCCAGTGCCGTACAAAACCGGCCTGATGTACGTATCGCAGCCGCACAATACCAGTCGGCCGACATTAATTACCGCCTGCAAAAAGCATTAGCGGTGCCAGATCTTCATCTGGGTGCTACTTACGACAAACAAGGCAGTTATATCAATCATTTTGTTGGGCTTACCCTGGGTATAGATCTCCCGTTATGGAACCGGAATCAAGGCAATATTCAGGCTGCCAGACAAACCACAGGGGTACAACAGCAATTATTGCAGCAACAGGAATCTGTTGCGCAAACCGAAGTTTTAAACGCTTATCAAAAAATAAAAGCACTGGAAAAACGCTACCAGGATTTCGATCTGCACCAGTTTCAACAGGAATATGATGCACTGATCGGAGAAGTAGCCAAGAATTTCAGCAAAGGAAATATATCCCTCCTGCAATTCATCGATTATTTCAATAGCTACAGTGATAATATCAAAAACATTAACAAGTTTTTATCTACCCGGGTAATTGCTTATGAAGAACTCAATTATGCAACAGGACAAGAATTATTCAATAAACTATAAATCAATGATACGGCCTATACTATTGTGTAGTGGTTTACTCCTGGCTGTATGTGTAGGTAGCGGTTGCAAAAGTGGCCATGCTGAAGATAGCGAAAAAACCACCTTTGTGTTAAGCGACACCATGCTCCATAATATTACGATTGACACTGCTACTGTAAAGCCGGTGCAAAGCGAATTGCGCTTGTCCGGGAAAGTAACCCCCAATGGTGGTAAAGTAGTAAAAGTGTTTCCGCTGGTAAGTGGTTATGTGCAGGATGTAAAGGTACAGCTGGGCGATTATGTAAATAAGGGACAGGTACTGGCAGTCATCCATAGTGGTGAAATTGCAGACTATGAAAAACAACTGTCGGAAGCCAAATCCGACCAGGCAGTAGCAGAAAAGAACCTTAAAGTAGCACAGGACTTATATGATAGCCGCCTGAGTACGGAAAAGGACGTGGTAAATGCGAAAGGCGAACTTCAAAAATCGCAGGCTGCCATTAACCGGATCAACGACATTTTTAAGATCTATAAAAAAGGCGCTGGTTCTACCTATCTCGTTACCGCTCCTATCTCCGGGTATGTGATTGACAAAAACATCAATAATAATATGGAAATCCGTACAGATAACAGCCAGAACATATTCACCGTATCTGAGCTGGATGATGTATGGGTAATGGCCAATGTATTTGAAACAGACATCGCCAAAGTGAAAGAAGGGTATGCAGCAGAAGTAACCACCATCAGCTATCCGGATAAAGTTTTCCATGGACAGATAGATAAGGTGTACAATGTGCTGGACCCGGATACCAAAACCATGCAGGTGCGCATCCGCCTGGCTAATGAAAACATGGAACTCAAACCGGAGATGTTTGCAACCGTATTACTGCATTATAAAGATGGTGGGGATATGATTGCTATCCCATCCACAGCCGTCATCTTCGACAGAAGCAAAAATTATGTAATGGTATTCAAAGACAAATTCAATGTGGATACCCGGGAAGTACAGGTGGCAAAATCACTCAACGGCATTTCCTATATCAATGGCGGATTGAAGGAAGGGGAAAAAGTAATATCGAAGAATCAGTTGCTCATATATGATGCACTGAATGATTAACCGGCGGTAAGGACCAGGCTGGCTTTTTAAAACCATCAGACTGATTATGAACAAATTCATCAGAAATATAGTAGGCTTTTCCCTTAAGAACCGCTTCTTTACGTTCTTCATGCTGGCGGTGCTCGTCATCGGTGGTGTGGTAGCCTTTCTCAATACGCCTATTGAAGCATTTCCCGATGTTACCAATACCCAGATTATTATCGTTACCCAATGGGATGGCCGTAGTGCAGAAGAAGTAGAACGGTTCGTCACCACCCCTATTGAAATTGCTATGAATGGGGTGCAACGCAAAACAAGTGTACGGTCCATTACCATGTTTGGCTTATCTGTGATCAAAATCATTTTTGAGGATGATGTAGACGATTTTTTTGCGCGGCAATCGGTCAATAATATGTTGCGCAACATTACCCTGCCGGAAAGTGTGGAACCGGATGTACAGCCTCCATATGGGCCTACCGGGGAAGTATTCCGCTACTGGCTTAAAAGTGACCACCGCGATTCAAGGGATCTGCTTACTTACCAAAACTGGGTAATAGACCGCCAGATGAGAAGCGTGCCAGGTGTAGCCGATGTGGTAGCATTTGGCGGACAGCAAAAGATCTATGAAATCACCGCAGATCCGATCAAACTGGCAAAATATAATATTACCCCCCTGGAATTGTACGAGGCTACTTCTAAAAGCAATGTCAATGTAGGTGGAGATGTGATTGAAAAAAACGGCCAGGCCTATGTAGTCCGTGGTATCGGCTTGCTGAACAACACCGGTGATATTGAAAATATCATTGTTGAGCATGTGGATGGTACGCCCATACTTGTAAAAAATGTGGCTACCGTACGGGAAGCGTCTGCACCCCGTGTTGGACAGGTGGGCCTGGATAACAATGATGATATTGTAGAAGGGATTGTAGTAATGCGGAAGGGAGAAAATCCGCACGAAGTACTTACCCGTATTAAAGACAAAGTAAATGAACTGAATGAAAAGGTATTGCCTGCCGACATAAAAATGGAAACATTCTATGACCGGGATAAGCTGATGGATTACTGTACGCATACCGTGATGCACAACCTGGTGGAAGGGATCATCTTTGTTACCGTTATCGTTTTCCTCTTTATGGCCGATTGGCGTACTACGCTGATTGTAGGTATTATCATTCCGCTGGCATTATTATTTGCCTTTATCTGCCTGAAACTACGCGGCATGAGCGCCAACCTCCTTTCAATGGGGGCAATCGACTTTGGTATTATCATAGACGGGGCCGTGGTGATGGTAGAAGGAATTTTTGTGATGCTCGACCATAAAGCACATCAATTTGGCATGGAGCGGTTCAACAAACTGGCTAAGCTGGGTTGGATCAAAAAAACCGGGGCAGAGCTGGGTAAAGCGGTATTCTTCTCCAAGCTCATCATCATCATTTCCCTGCTGCCTATCTTCTCCTTTCAGAAAGTAGAAGGTAAGATGTTCTCTCCCCTTGCATGGACCTTAGGGTTTGCCTTATTGGGAGCACTTATCTTTACGCTCACGCTTGTACCGGTGCTGAGCTCAATTTTGCTGAACAAAAATGTGAAGGAAAAGCATAATCCTATAGTTAATTTCTTTAACCGGCTGGTGATGAATGGCTTTAACTGGACTTACCGGCACAAACGGTTAAGCCTGTTGGCCGCCATTCTCTTTATGATACTCTCCTTTGGATCTGCAAAGTTCCTTGGTTCAGAGTTCCTGCCACAATTAAATGAAGGTGCTTTATGGGTAGAAGCCAAATTGCCGATGAGCATGTCGTTAAATGAAACCATCAAATTCGTACATAAGTTCCGTAGCATCTTAGGCTCCTTTCCGGAAGTAAATGGGGTATTATCCCAAACAGGACGATCCAATGATGGAACAGATCCTTCTGGCTTTTATTATGTGCAATGTCAGGTAAATCTAAAGCCTAAAGAAGAATGGACGCGTAAGATCACCAGTGATCAGCTGGTAGATGAAATGGATAAAAAACTAACTCAGTTCCAGGGAGTGATTTATAATTATTCCCAGCCTATCATTGATAACGTGGCGGAAGCTGTAGCCGGTATCAATGCCAGCAACGCGGTAAAGATCTACGGAGATAACCTGGATGAACTTGACAAGCTGGCCAACCAGGTGATCAAGCAAATACAGGATGTAAGAGGGATAAGGGATGTAGGTATTTTGCGCAATGTAGGCCAACCGGAAATGAGCGTGCACCTGGACGAACAGAAGATGGGACTGTACGGGGTTAAAACGGCAGATGCGCAGGCAGTTATAGAAATGGCCATAGGTGGTAAAACTGCTACCCAACTCTATGAAGGCGAAAAGAAATTCGATGTACGTATCCGTTATGATCAGAACTTCCGTAAGGATGAAGAAGACCTGCGTAACCTGGTGGTACCTACCATGAATGGCAACAAGATTCCACTCAAGGAAATATCTACGATCAGTACAGTTACAGGCCCCGCATTTATATACCGGGATAATACCAAACGGTTTATTGGTGTAAAATTCTCTGTGCGGGATCGTGATCTGGGCAGTACCATCGCGGAAGCACAGGCCAGGGTAAATAAGAACCTCCACCTTCCCAAAGGTTATGCAGTAGGCTGGACAGGCGAGTTTGAAAATCAGGTACGTGCTACTAAAAGGCTAAGCCAGGTAGTACCCATCAGTCTGATCGCCATTTTTGTAATCCTTTTTATTATGCTGGGCAATGTAAAAGATGCCGGACTGATACTGATGAATGTGCCCTTTGCGCTCATTGGTGGTATCCTGGCACTGCATATTACCGGTATGAATTTCGGTATCTCTGCGGGTGTTGGCTTTATTGCCCTGTTTGGTATCTGTATCCAGAATGGCGTGATCCTCATTTCTGTATTCCATAAGAACCTGGAGTCACGGATGCCACTAAACGAAGCGATACGGCTAGGGGTAGATTCCAGGGTAAGACCTGTAGTGATGACAGCACTGATGGCAGCCATAGGATTAATTCCGGCAGCCATTTCGCAAGGTATTGGTTCTGAAACACAAAAACCACTGGCCATTGTAGTGATCGGAGGTTTGATTACTGCTACCGTCCTTACATTACTGGTGTTTCCTATAATATTCTATGGGGCTTATAAAAGCAAAAAAGATGTTTTATAAAAGTTTAGTTCGCATATAGGTTGATAGAATGGTTGTGAAACTGTCGTTTCACACCAATCACTCCGCCCTGCCGAGAAGATACAACGCGGGGCGGATTTTTTTTGCAAATGATCCATTACCATCCACGGTACTATGACACGTGAATCGTAATGAATCATTTAGTATTGATACAAATTTACTCCTGGTTTAACCGGGGCCTTAACCGCTGGCGCGATTTGTTGAAGATCATCTGCCCCTTGTCTATTCCCTTACGTAAGTCTTTTTGTGCTTCTTCGGGAAGATTATATACCTGCTGGCAGGCCTCACTGCAACAGCCATCATGTTTCGCTGCGCAAGCCTCACATTGGATAAACAACAGGTGGCAACCATCATTTTTGCAGTTGGTATGCGTATCGCAAGGCTGGCCACATTGATGACACTGACTGATTATTTCATCACTGATCCTTTCTCCCAGCCGCTCGTCAAAGACAAAGTTTTTACCCTTAAACTTAACGGGTAGTCCGGCTGCCTTTGCTTTATTGGTATATTCAATAATACCACCTTCCAGGTGATATACATTTTTGAATCCATGATGCAGCAGGTAAGCTGATGCCTTTTCACAACGGATGCCCCCGGTACAATACATAATAATGTTGTGGTCTTTTTTATCCTGCAACATTTCCACCGCCATAGGCAATTGTTCCCGGAAAGTATCGGAAGGCACTTCTATTGCCTGCTCAAAATGTCCCACTTCATACTCATAATGGTTACGCATATCCACTACTACAGTATCGGGATGATTGGTCAGTTCATTAAATGCTTTCGCATCCACATATTTCCCCCGGTTGGCCATATCAAAAGTGGGATCTGTAATACCATCTGCCACGATCTTCTCCCGTACCTTAATTTTGAGCACCCAGAAAGACTTTCCATCATCGTCTACTGCAATATTCAAACGGATGCCGTCTAGAAAATCAATGGCGTAAAGACAGGTCTTAAAAGCTTCAAAATGATGCTCCGGTACACTGATCTGTGCATTAATCCCTTCATGTGCTACATAAATGCGTCCAAAAACACCTAACTCGAATAAAGATGGATACAATTGATCCCGGAAGGCTTGCGGATCTTCAATTTTGGCGTATTGATAAAAGGAGATCGTAACGCGCTTAAATGTTTCCTGTGCCAGCCGCTCTTTTAGCTCAGCAGCTGATACCCTGTTGTGTAATGCCATATTTTTTAACTGAAATTTTAAGGACATACCTCGGATGAACAAAATTTCAACTAAACCTCTTATTATGAAGGGATTTAGTATATCATATTTTCAGATTCCACACCATAAAGATGCGCCAATCCAGCGCAAAGGTACTAAAAAGTAAGGCATTTCCTGCCACACGGCTCACCGTCACTTCGTGTATCCGGTAAAACAGCAAGCAGTTGAAAGAAAAACTTATCCACATTGCCTCAGGATACTTTTATCACATTGAAACAATCCTGCTTTTTGTAAATCATTGGAACACAATTCTTCGGAGAAGGTTAACTGTAGCTGGATATGGATAACATTTCTATCCCCGTAATTGTTCAGATTGGGAATAAATAAATATTTATTCCAATTTAGCTATTTGATAAATATTGTATATAACTTTGTTTGTAGTTTTTGTTATCTCCTTTGGCACCCTTTTTGAAATTACACTCCTAGTAAACACTATTGTTGGACCCAAAATTATTGTTTATGACTATTTACATTACTTATCTCGTTTACGTGATCATTGCTATCTGGGTGTATCGTGTATTAGCTTTCTTCTATGATAGCGATACTGATAGCTCCAGAGAAATTAAAAGCCGCCGTAAGTAAGCATTAGTATTAGTATCACTGTTGTTTGCTTACCTGTCGAATCTGACCAATCCTCCCAATAAACCACCAAATCCAACACGAACGCCTACACGTGTATCAGCTTGACTCTGATACCCGGCGATGACGTCTACGCGGATTATTTTCAGGATGTTCTCTATACCGGCAAACACTTCCACATAGTGATTGTCCCGGTTTACATAGAACGCATTCGACCCGGCTACCAGATTCCATTTCAAACGGTTAAACAAGGGAATCTTGTTGGTAAGCAGTCCATTAAAATGATGCTCTGCATTGGCAGTGGCATAAAATGGTGCAGTAGTGCTATACTGGTAGTAAGGTGCTAACTGAAAGCTATTGAGGTACTTGATATTATAGAATGTCTGATTACCATTGAAGTGCTGGAAGTCCGGAATAGCGGCATATTTATCATTGAAGAAACCACCTGCTCCTATACGGTAACTAAAGGCTCCCCATAGTTTCAGATTCATCCTGTCGCGTACCGCCAAGCTCCACTTATCAAAGTCTACATCACTTCCGGCAATGCCATGTATCCCTTTACTATACGCCAATTCAAAGGTGGGGTATTTAGAGCCGAATGCCATTTTCTGGTTCGGCAATTCAATGAAGCGCTGTCCCGGCTGCCAGGTAAATCCAACATCAAATACCAGTGCCTGGTGCCTGGTAAAAGGGATCCCTGCCAACTCTACCGGATGATTAGGGGTGAACATTTTCCGGTCATTGCGGAATATCACAAAGTCTGTTGTATTTTCTACCGGTATCCTGTTTTCATAGGTAAGTCCTGCTTTTAATACATCATTGGTTTGAAAACGGCGCTGGAATTGCAAAGCTCCAAACCAGTTTTCGTATAATTTCATATAATTTTCTTTTAGCAACAGGGTATACACTTCATTCGTCAGCGCATCAATTGGTTCTGCTTTGTTAAACTGGGAGATGCGTTTGCCGCCGGCAAGCGTCCAGGTATTATGTCCTGAACGTTTTCCCAAACGGGCATTTTGTTCATAGGTGATGGCCATTTCCGCATTCAAATGCGTATTACTGAACCCATATCGTACAGAAGGGGCTATACGCAGTTGCTGTGCTCCGGGCAAATCAAATGTTATTGCGGGTTTTATATTCACCACCAATCCTTCCACCGTATTATACTGTAGTCGTTTCAGCAAAGGCTGCATCGTTAGTAAATGTGAGCTGACACTGCTATCTCTGGAAAAATAATACCGGTGTGATGCTCCTTTCCACAAAACATCCATCAGTTTTACCGGTTTTTGATTTTTCTGTAAAGTATCCAGGTGAGACCTGGACATGGCCGAATCCCGGTTGGCCTTTGCGGTACTGTCCTTTTCCCGGAAGTCTTTCACTTCGTCTTTCTCCAGCGGAACAGGCCGGATGCTATCCCAGTAAGCCACTTTTTTCTTATCAAAAGCCGTATCATACTTCATGATCGTTTTATCAAAATATTTAGGTGGAAACTGTGGATGCAGATTGTAGCCGGTATATACATTCACAAAACTGCCGCCCAGGTTAAACCCAAATTGCCTGAAAGAAATATACACCACCTGGTCTTTAATGCGCCATACTTCCGGGGTAACCGGTACATGGGTTTGCCGGATCCGTAAAGAATCCATCAACTCCAGCTGGTAATCCTGGGTTAGCAACAGGTCGGTGCTATGAATGCGCCAGTCATCATCCGTAATAAAAATATACCCTGAAAACAGTGGCTCAAACTTACGGCGGGGTATCACCTTTATTTTATTGACGGCTTTACCATCTTCGTAAAACACGCCTTCCAGCCGGTACTTATAGTAAAACAATGCATTTTCTGCAATGGGAGAAATGTAGCCGCGCGGGCTCAATTGCGTAAGTACCGCCGTTACATTATTTTCATAAAAACTGATGAACGTAGGAAAGCTGAATCCGAAACCGCCCCCACTCTGCCGGGAAGACAATACTTCCAGCTTGAGTTGATCCGGTTTTTTAAAAGCTATT
The DNA here is from genome assembly GCF_040567655.1 of Chitinophaga sp. H8. NCBI lineage: Bacteria > Pseudomonadati > Bacteroidota > Chitinophagia > Chitinophagales > Chitinophagaceae > Chitinophaga > Chitinophaga defluvii. Next base: position 2,209,933 of record NZ_JBEXAC010000001.1, read on the forward strand.
TTTGTAAGCGATTCTGACAGGAAGATGACGCCCTGCCCGGAGGTATCCACCCCCATTTCTTTTTTATCAATCTTTTGCCCCATGAATTGTTTGGGCACTTCTTTCATTTTAAAGGAACCTTTTATATAGGCTTCACAGGTATATTCATTCACCTGCTGCTGATAAAACGAACGTTTCTTTATGGCCTGGCGGATAATAGCATAGGCAGGGTCTTCCCCACCTGCTTTGATGACCACTTCTTTGATCTGCATACGCACGGGCTGCATTTCAAAATTCAGCTCCTGCACCCCGGCAATAATGGTAATTTGTTTTTCTTCCTTACGGTAACCAATAAACTGGCAAACGATGCTGTGCAGCCCTTCAGCAATTTCCAACTGGTATTGACCTGCTGCATTAGTGGTAGTACCTTCAGTGGTACCTTTAATCAATACGGTGGCAAAAGGTAAAGGTTGTCCTTTTTCATCTGTAACACGGCCACGGATGATACTGCCATAGCTATAAAAAGTGGAGAGTAAACAATACAGGACCAGCAGATATTTCATCATGTATCAAAAATAACCATTGCCTTAAAAGCGGGATAAGACAAGGATTGTTTTATATCAAATTTAACAACCCTTGATAAGTTATCATCTTTATGCCGGTTTTTTCGCTCTTAAGTAGGCAGCGCTGAGACTGGCCATACCAGCTACAAGCCCCCCTATTAATGCGCTTACTGCTCCTATTACAATGGGGTTCTTAAACCCAAAAAAAAGCAGGCTCATACGGTTGGCCAGAATATGATCATTACGGACATCTATGAAAAATGCCAGTACCAGCCATAACATAAAGACTGCAGCAAAACTACTGGAAAAGGCCCTCCCTGGGGATAACCCCAATAACAAGGAAACCAGAAATGCTACAACAGCTACGGACCACCAGGGCATTACCATGCCAGCCAGAAAAGCCAGAATAAAGATCAGCAGAAAATGGGCGTAAGATTTCATAGTATTAAGTTAAGGATAAAACCTTAAATCAGCGCTTATTTGCTGTGATCCAGCGCTTGTTCTATATCATGTAAAATATCCCTGACATTTTCCAGTCCTACGGAGATCCGTATAAGCCCCGGCGTTATGCCTACCGCCATCCGTTCTGCATCAGTAAGCTTACCATGCGTGGTGCTGGCCGGATGAGAAGCAATACTCCTGCTATCTCCCAGATTGGCGGTCAGCGACAACATCTTTAAAGCATTCAGGAACCTTGCGCCTCTTTCAACACCTCCTTTCAGTTCAAAACAAACAATTCCGCCACCACCTGTCATTTGCTGTAAGGCAATGGCATATTGCGGATGGCTGGGGAGCAAAGGATACTTTACCCATTGCAGGTGCGGATTACTTTCAAGCGATTGCGCCAGGCTCAGCGCACTGGCAGCATGCCTTTCCATCCGTATATGCAGGGTTTCCAGGCTTTTACTCAGCACCCAGGCATTAAATGGTGACATAGCAGGTCCGGTGCTGCGGCAAAAGGCATAAATTTCCTTAATCAGGTCCTGTCGCCCCACTACTACTCCGCCTAATACTCTCCCCTGCCCGTCTATCCATTTGGTAGCCGAGTGCGTTACCAGGTCGGCTCCTGCCAGTATAGGCTTTTGCAATACGGGTGTGGCAAAACAATTATCTACATTGAGGATCAGCTGATGTTTCTTTGCTATGCCCGACAAATAAGCGATATCTACCATTTCCAATCCGGGATTGGAAGGTGTTTCCACAAAGATCATCCGGGTATTGGGCTTGATAAGGGCTTCCAGCGTTTCCGGCTGGTTTACATCAAAGTAGGTATATGCTATGCCCCATTTAGGCAAAAATTTGGTAATAACGGTATGCGTAGAGCCAAATACCGAACGGGCAGAGATCAGGTGATCCCCGGTTTTCAGTAAAGCCATGAAACTGGCAAATACCGCACTCATACCCGAAGCAGTAGCATAACCTGCTGCTGCCCCTTCCAGTGCACACATCTTTTGTACAAACTCATCTACATTGGGGTTACTGAAACGGGTATAGATATTGTCTTCCGTTTCATCTGCGAAGGTAGCCCTCATTTCTTCTGCCGTATCAAAGCAAAAACTGGAAGTCAGGAACATAGGCGTGGAATGCTCCATCTGCCAGGTCCTTTCTGTTTGTATCCTTATTGCATTGGTTTCCGGTTGGTATTGGTGCTCGGTGCTCATTTAATCAGCGTTTAGCTATTATCGGTCAGTGTGGTTATGCATTTAACTTCACTTCCCAGGTCAGTTTGGTATTTCCCCGTCTTAAAGTCTCTGCTACAGAACAATATTTATTCATAGACAATTCCACGGCACGGGCAGCTTTATCGGGATCTATATTACCAGAAAGGTGGAAGATAATATGTGCACTTTCCCATAAGGCTGGCTCTTTCCCTTTCTCCCTTTCAGCGTCGATCTCAATCCGAAAATCCGTTACTTCCTGGCGTTGTTTTTTCAGGATCATGGCTACGTCAATTGCCGAGCAACCGCCCAGTCCCATAATTACCATTTGCATGGGTCTGATGCCATTGTTTTTACCGCCATTTTCTATGGAAGAATCCATCAGCACTTTATGTCCATTTTCATCCGCTGCTTCCATGTTGAATCCGTCGTCTATTCTTTGTAACGCAATCTTCATAGATTTTATATTATTATGCTTGGTTAAGTAGGTGGTTTACCTGCCAAAGATAGTTAATGTGTGGCAAAAAGCAGAGGGGTATGCTTGTTCTAATCAACATTCTGATGTACGTTTGCGAAAAAAAAGGGATTTTGGCCGCACAGACATTTCACAGCACTCAGCCTTTTAAATTGGAATCAGGCCGGGTATTACCGGAATTGCATATTACTTATCATACTTACGGCAAATTAAATGCAGCGGGCAGTAATGTAGTGTGGGTGTGTCATGCGCTGACCGCCAATTCGGATGTGGCCGACTGGTGGAAGGGCCTGATCGGAGAAGGCCGGGTAATAGATCCCTCCCGTCATTTCATCGTTTGTGCCAATATATTAGGCTCCTGTTATGGCTCATCAGGACCAGCTTCCATTAATCCCGAAACAGGACAGCCCTACTACCGTACTTTCCCCGCTATTACCATCCGTGATATGGTAAAGGCACATATCCTGTTAAGAACACATTTACAGATCAATCAGATTCATTTACTGATCGGCGGCTCTATGGGAGGTTACCAGGTACTGGAATGGGCACTTACGGAACCCACCATTGTCAACCGTATGTTCCTGCTGTGCACCGGTGCGGCAGAAAGCGCCTGGGGGATTGCCATTCACACGGCACAACGCCTGGCCATCGAGGCTGATAATACCTGGGAACAGGATACGCCCGATGCAGGCAGGAAAGGCCTTAAAGCGGCCCGTGCTATTGGCATGCTTACCTATCGGAACTACCATACCTTTGTCCGGACACAGTCGGACCCCGACAAAGAAAAAACAGACCATTTCAGGGCTTCTTCCTATATAGACTACCAGGGAGACAAACTGGTAAAACGGTTCAATGCACAAAGCTACTGGCTCCTCACCAAAGCAATGGACAGCCATAATATAGCCAGAGGCCGGCACCAGGATGCAGTAGCCACCCTGCAACATATCAAACAGCCTGCACTCCTGATCGGCATCACCAGCGATATCTTATGCCCGCCGGAAGAACAGCAGTTCCTCCAGCGCCACCTGCCTAATGCTACCTATCACGAAATAGACTCCCCTTACGGGCATGACGGTTTTTTAATCGAGTTTGAAAAAATAGGCGCGATCCTGCAACAATGGATGGCATAATTTTCTATGACCTGATCCTCAGCGATACTTATTAATGCAGAAGCATATACGCTTTCAACAATATCCTTGATTTATATGTTACGCCTTATTTCTTAGGGTCATGAAAAGGAGTTGCTTTTTAGTGCCAGCTACCCGATTTCTGTATGCCTTTTTTACTTATATTTAGTAAAACAACCAAAACAGGCAGGAATGTAACCGAACTCCCACACTTCTAAACCCACACTTTATGAAACGTATCCTTTACAAAGCTTATTTGTACACAGTAATGGTAATACTTGCTGCACTTCCTTTGCAGGTAACGCTGGCACAGGAGCAGTCGGTTGTCAGTGGTAAAGTAACTGATAAAACCACCGGAAATGGCATGCCGGGGGTAACGGTAAGCATCAAAGGTGCCGTAGCGGGTACTATTACAGATGCCAATGGCAATTACAAACTCAATACGGGTCATGCATTGCCTTTTACACTTGTTTTTTCCAATGTAGGTTACAAACCAACAGAACTCAGGATCAGTAGTGCGGGCGGCAACCAGGATGTACAACTGGAGTCTACCGAAATACTGGGAATGGAGGTGGTGGTAGCTGCCAGCAGAGTGGCAGAAAGTATCCTGGAATCACCGGTTTCTATTGAGAAACTGAATGTGGCGGCTATCAGGGAAATTCCTACCCCCAGCTTTTATGATGCATTACCTAATCTGAAAGGCGTGGAATCCAGTATGCAAAGCCTTACTTTCCGCTCTATCACCACCAGGGGATTTAATGGCAATGGTAATACCCGTTTTAACCAACTGATAGATGGTATGGATGGGCAGGCACCGGGGCTCAACTTTTCGGTAGGTAATATTGTGGGCATTTCAGACCTGGATGTGGAAAGTGTGGAACTACTGCCAGGTGCTTCTTCTGCCCTCTATGGGGCGGGTGGTATGAACGGTACCCTGCTGATGACCAGTAAAAATCCCTATGATTATCAGGGGCTAAGTTTGCAGCTGCGTGCAGGTATTAACCATGTGGGACATGAGCAACGTTCTTCTGCCGGCTTTATTCCGGATATTACTGCCCGTTATGCCAAGGCTATCGGAAAATTCGGATTTAAAATAAATGCATCTTATATGTCGGCAGAAGACTGGCAGGCACAGGACTACCGGAACTTTGACAGGACAGCACAAAAACTGAAGGCAGGCACCTCCCATGCAGACGATCCCAACTACGACGGGGTAAATGTTTACGGTGATGAAATAAACGGTAACATGCAGGATGTGATGAACGGTGTGCTGGCACAGGGAACCGCCGGGTATATCAAACAATACCATGATGCCACCGGCACCAATCCCACACAGCAGCAGATCAATGCTTTCCTGGCCAGCAATCCGCAAACACAACCTTTTTATGTAGGTAAAGTAAACAACCTGATCCCCAATGCCTCCGTTTCCCGTACCGGTTACAATGAGCAGGATATGGTAGACTATAGCACCCGCAGTGTTAAGCTGGGGGCAGCAGTACACTACCGCTTTACAGACAAACTGGAAGGTATTTTGCAGGGTAATTGGGGAAATGGGACAACAGTATATACAGGAACGGACAGGTACTCTTTACGCAACTTCATCCTGGGCCAGTATAAAGCAGAACTGAAAGGTAAAAATTTCTTTCTGCGGGCTTACACTACCCAGGAACGTTCCGGGGAAGCTTATAACGCCACCGCACTGGCCAGCCTGATGAATGAAACCTGGAAAGACAGCAGAACCCAATGGTTTCCGCAATATGTGGGCAATTTTGTAGGCGCAAAGCTGGCCGGCCAATCTGATGCACAGGCACATGCTGCAGCCCGTGCTGCCGCCGATCAGGGCCGGTTTATGCCAGGTACCCCGCAGTTTGAAAATGCCAAGAACGATATCACCAACCGGTACATCGGATTTGGGGAAGGCCGGAACGGGGCAAAGTTTAACGATAAAACCAATCTGTACCATTATGAGGGCATGTACAATTTTACAGACCACATAAAAGTGTTTGAACTGCTGGCGGGGGCTTCTTATCGCCGGTATTCCCTGCACTCTAACGGAACTATCTTTGATGATGGGGATAAGGGAATTAACATAGACGAATACGGCGCCTATCTCCAGGCAGGTAAAAAACTGATCAACGACCGTCTGAAATTAACCGGTTCCGTGCGTTATGATAAAAACGAGAACTTTGATGGCAGGTTTACCCCACGTATCTCAGCAGTAGTGACCGTAGCACCGGAAAACAACATCCGCCTTTCTTATCAAACAGGTTTCCGGATTCCTACCAATCAGGACCAGTACATCGATCTGCCCATCCGTGCCGGTGTACAGCTGATAGGCGGGTTGCCTTCCATACTCACCAAATACGATCTTTATAACAATAAAGCCTATACACAGGAAAGTGTACAAAAATTCCAGGGGACCGGCAACCCTGCAGAGCTGAAACAATATACTTTTGGCCCGCTTAAACCTGAACGGGTAAAAGCATACGAAATTGGCTACCGTGGGCTGATCGCAAAAAAATTGCTGATAGATGGTTATTACTACTATAACATTTACAACGATTTCATCTCTCCGCTGGTTGTAGTGCAGTCTTCCGACGGAACACCAGCAGGACTGGCCAATGCCAGGGCTTTTGCCACCAATGTAAACGATCCTGCCGATGTAAAAACCCAGGGTTGGGCATTAGGACTTGACTATGCAGAAAGAAACTGGACGTTTGGCGGCAACGTATCTTATAACAAGATTAAACAAACCTCCTCCGAGCTGCTGAATGACTTTAACACCCCTAAATTCCGCTTCAGCCTGAATGCCGGTAATAAAAATGTATATAAAAACATCGGGTTTAATATCATGTACAGATGGCAGGATACCTTCTACTGGTACTCCACTTTTGGCGCTGGTGATGTGCCTGCTTTCAGCACACTTGATGCCCAGATCAACTATAAAATACCTGCTGCCAAAGCAATGGTTAAACTGGGTGGCTCCAACATCCTGAACAAATACTATACGACGTCGTTGGGAAATCCTGCTATTGGCGCAGTGTATTATGTTTCTATCACTTTTGACCAGTTGTTCCAATAAACCGGCTTCATTTCCTGAAAGATAAAAACAGATAGCCCGCTCCGGCGGGCTATTTTTTTGCCAATCCCTACGATTTTTGCAGGTAGCTTTCTGGTTTTTCCTGATATAATTAAGTAATAAAGGAATGATAAAACAGAGATAAGGCAGAGATAAGGTAGACATCTCTATGTCTACCTTATCTCTACTTTATCACTACTTTATGTCTACCTTATGTCTACCTTATCTATGATGTAACACTTTGCTATAAAGGGTTTAGCTATAAGTGGCATTAAAATATATGGGCAGGGGGTTTTGAGCCAGTTAAGTTATCTGGCGGATCGCTTCCGTATTTTTGGGCGGAACTGGTTATGCGAGATATAAGAGGGCAAAAAAATGGCTGGCCATTCAGGCCAGCCCAGGTTTGTTGTAACCTCCATGTATTACATGAAGTAGCTTTAAAACAGTACCGTCAGCGCTAGGCTGACGGTACTGTGGTTTATTTCCTTATTATACATTAAATCTGAAGTGCATCACATCCCCATCTGCTACTACATATTCTTTACCTTCTATACGTAACCGGCCATTATCACGGCAAGCTGCTTCTGAGCCGTATTTTACGAAATCCTCATAAGCGATTACTTCCGCTTTGATGAAGCCTTTTTCAAAATCTGTGTGGATCACACTGGCAGCCTGTGGCGCTTTCCATCCTTTATGAATGGTCCAGGCACGTACTTCCTGCACGCCGGCAGTAAAATAAGTGATCAGTTCCAGCAGTTCATAAGCTGAGCGGATCAGGCGGTTTAAGCCCGGTTCGGTGAGGCCGTATTCAGAAAGGAACAGCTCCTTATCAGCAGGATCTTCCATTTCAGAGATCTGTGCTTCAATAGTATTGTTCATCACAATTACCTGTGCACCTTCTGCCTTTACGGATTCCTGTAATGCCTGCGAAAACCTGTTGCCGGTATGGATAGATGCTTCATCCACATTGGCCACATACAGCACTGGCTTGGCAGAGAGCAGAAACAGATCTGCAATAGCAGTACTGTCTTCTTTGCTCAGGCCCAGTTCACGGATATTTTTACCTTGTTCCAGGTGCTCTTTACACAATTTCAGTACTTCAAACTCTCTTTTAGCCTTGGGATCACCACCGGTTTTTGCCATTTTTTCGGTACGTGCCATTTTCCTTTCCACACTATCCAGGTCTTTCAGCTGCAGTTCCGTATCAATGATCTCCTTATCGGATACCGGGTTAATGTCTCCTTCATCCCGCAGGATATTATCGTCTTCAAAACAGCGGATTACATGCACAATAGCATCCACCTCACGTATGTTGGCCAGGAATTTATTTCCCAGACCTTCCCCTCTGCTGGCACCTTTTACCAGACCTGCAATATCTACAAACTCGATGGTGGTAGGTACCACCCGGTTTGGTTTAACCAGTTCTTCCAGTTTTAAAAGTCTGAAATCCGGTACATCTACCAGGCCAATATTCGGCTCAATGGTACAAAAACGATAATTGCTTGCCTGTGCCTTGGCACTATTGCTTACCGCATTAAACAAAGTTGATTTCCCTACATTCGGCAATCCTACAATTCCTGCTTGCAACGCCATTTTAAAAAATTTGCGCAAAGATAGGGTTTATTCCCTTAAAGTCCATGCTAATAGCTATTGTAAGTTGGGATACCACTGCCAACTGCCCGTATTTCCACATTCCCCACCAGGCAGAGACGGCCTACCTGTAGCTTTCCCTGTTTGCTTTCCAAAGGAATTGTTTATTTTGGCGCCCGGATAAGCAACCAATCATAAAAGGGCCCTGCTTTCCGGTAAATACTGCAAACTCATTTATATGGCATTAAACTATGTATGGCTGGCATTTTTCCTGATTGCTTTTGTGGTAGCCCTTTTTAAATCGCTGATACTGGGCGATATTGCTATTTTCGGGAATGTATTAAACGGGATGCTGGGTAGTGCCAAAACCGGGGCGGAAATTTCCCTGGGCCTGATAGGTGTAATGACCTTATGGCTGGGTATTATGCGGGTAGGTGAAAAAGCGGGTATGATCAGCATATTTGCGAAAGCAGTAAATCCGTTCTTTTCCAAACTGTTCCCGCAGGTACCTCCCGGTCACCCGGCAATGGGCTCCATGATGATGAACTTCTCGGCCAATATGCTGGGACTGGATAACGCTGCTACTCCGATGGGCTTAAAGGCCATGAAGGAATTACAGGAAATCAATAAAGAACCGGAGGTAGCCAGTAACCCCATGATTATGTTTCTGGTGCTGAATACAGCAGGGGTTACTATTATTCCCACTTCTGTTATAGCCCTCCGTTTGGCCAATGGTGCTGCCAACCCGGCAGACATCTTCATCCCCACCCTTATTGCTACTTTTGTTGCTTTTGTAACTGGTATGATCACGGTGTCCTTTTATCAGCGGATCAACCTGTTTAAATTACCGGTACTGGTATTTCTGGGTGGTTTCCTATGTTTAATGGGTGGCCTTTACTTCTGGATCAGCCATATGCCACCATCAGAAATCGGGGTACGAACTGCCTCATTGGGTGGCGGTGTGATCTTTGCCATTATCGTTACTTTTCTGGTAGCAGGGCTGGTGCAAAAAATCAATGTATACGACGCTTTTATAGATGGTGCCAAAGAAGGGTTCCAGGTCGCTGTGCGCATCATTCCTTACCTTATTGCCATATTGGTAGCCATCAGTGCTTTCCGGGTAACGGGTTGTATGGATTATATGGTAAATGCGATCGGAGGACTATTTGCCTGGCTGGGTTTTAATACCGATTTCGTACCCGCACTGCCGGTAGCACTTATGAAACCATTAAGTGGTGGCGGTGCCAGGGGATTGATGGTAGATGTATTGACGAATTATGGCGCAGACTCTTTCCAGGGACGACTGGCCAGCGTGATCCAAGGTACTACAGAAACCACCTTCTATGTACTTGCCGTGTATTTTGGTTCTGTAAATATCAAAAAGACCAGGCATGCCCTTGCCTGTGGCCTGATCGCCGACTTTGCAGGTATACTGGCAGCAATTATACTCGCCTATATCTTCTTCCATTAAGGTTTATCCCACCACACCCTGCCATTCAGGTCATCCTTCCCATTCAGGCCAGGTTGCGCCTGTACTGCCGCATTATAATTGGCCGTATTAATATTTCTTTCAGACAACGGATATCCCTGTCGCCGGGGAATCGGCTTGTTTCCATTATCCGGGGCCGGGGTTAATGTAGGATAACCTGTTCTTCTCCATTCCGCCCATGCTTCATATCCGTTCATATAAAGATGTACCCAGCGCTGGTAAGCAATTTGTTTAACGGCAGTGGCCGGATTATATACTATGGCGGGTTGAGCCAGGTAAGCTGCTAATCCATCATCACTACCGGTCCATTGTGCTACAGAAGCGGTAATAGCTGCGATATAATCTGCTGCTGCACTGGCATCTCCTCCGGGGATCCAACCCAGTTTTGCGGCCTCTGCCCTGGCCAACAAGGCCTGTGCATAAGTGATAATATATGCTTTGGCTGCTCTGGCACGGATACCCGATGCCTGGAAAGAGACACTGCCTGCAGCAATGTTCTGGGCATCTTTTCCTTCCAGGCCGTATGGCATCCCGGCATACTCATCATTATTGTTCGTAGCGGCATACGCTGGCAAACGCGGGTCATCCAGGGGGTTCATGTAATCTATCAGTGGCTTGCTAACGCAATACCATCTGCGCCCTTGTACAGTATATACATAATACCAGTAGTTCTCATATGCGGTTTCTGACAAGTGCTGAAAAATAGCATTATCTGCATTATTCTCAAAAATACCGGTAGCCAGTGCCGACTGAAATTCCGCTTTACCCCAATCCGGGTCAACCTTCGACAAACGTAATGCCATCAATGCATGTATGGTGCCTGCCAGCCTTTTCCATTTATTGCTGTCGCCATAATACAGGATATCTCCCTGAGCCGGATTATCTTCTTCCAGCTGGGCACCGGCTTCTTTCAGCTCCTTAAAAAGATCCGTATAAATATCCTTTTGACTATTATAGGCAGGATCAATTTTTGCCTTCCCCTGCAGGGCTTCTTTATATGGAATATCTCCCCATCTGTCGGTAATATGCCAGAAATAATAAGCCCGCAGGATACGTGCTACCGCTTTTTGATTGTTAGCGGACCCTTCTGCATCATTGAAGCGTTTGGTATCGATAATGAACCGCAGGTTCATCAACGGATCTGCATAAAAATCAGCAAAATCAAAATCGATATTAATATACCGGGAGGCATCGGTATATATTTTTTCAGACAGGTGCTGGATATACAATAGTCCATAGCTTGTTTCCGTGGTAGTGGTCAGCCTTTGTATGGCATATGTCAGCAACTTGGGATTGGAAAAGGTGTCCGGCAGGTTGGGATTCTTATTGATGCTGTCAGAAAACTTAGTACAGCTGTTTAGTCCCAGCCCAGCCAGTATTATGAATATGTATGATAGCTTTTTCATGATGATCGGGTTTACAGGGAAATATTCAGGTTGATGCCAAAAGAACGGGTGGAAGTCAATTGTCCTGTTTCCAGCCAGCTGATGGAAGATGCTCCCATGGATAATTCAGACGGATCCAGCCCTTTGGGGGCCTGCTGATGAATCATAAATGGATTGCGGGTAATAAAGGCTACATTGATGCTGTTGAAAGGCATTTTTGTATACTTGTTCTTACTAAACGTATAGCCTAAACGGATTTCCCTCATTTTAATATAGGTGGCATCGTACAGCCACTCTTCATAAACAGAATTGCCCAATACCGTGCGGAAATAGGACTTGGCATCTACATATGCCGTCACCTCCTCTCCTGTAATGCTGGATATGCCATTTACTTTTACACCGCCACCATCAGCTACCGGATCCCGTACATTCTTTCCCTTATCATTCAATACGGCTGTTTCCGCTGCCTGTCCGGATTTTACTGCCAGCATCTTTGTCCAACTGAAAAACCTGCCACCTGATTGAAAATCAATCATTGCCGAAAGATCAAAGCCCCCAAAGCGGAACGTGTTCTGCCATCCACCAGTAAAGTCTGGCAAGACACTGCCGAAGTCATGGTTTTCTGTAAACATGGGTAGATTGCCGGCATCCAGCAATATCTTGCCGGTCTTGGGATCACGCGCATAGGCATTACCTATCAGTGTACCAAAAGCTGCATTTACATTAGCATTCAGATACACGCTCACCCTGGAATAAGTATTCTGATCCAATACCAGGGTATTGATACCAGGATACAGTTCCTTGATCAGACTGGTATTCCTGCTCAGATTAATAAGCGTATTCCAGCTGAACATTTTTGATTTTACAGGAATAGCATTTACACTTACTTCTATTCCTTTATTCTGGATATTACCGGCATTGATCACTGTATTGCTATATCCGATAGCGCCGGATACATCAATATTGAGCACCTGATTCTTATTCTGCTGATTATAATAAGTAACGCCAAAGCCTACGCGGTCATTCAGGAACTTTGCATCCAGTCCCAGCTCCAAGGAGCTGCCCAGTGCAGGCTTCACATTAGGATTATTGAGCGTATTAGGCAGGTACATGGGCAGATAAGTCACGTTGTCCGGCGCTTTATAAGGATCTCCCAGTATAAAGGATTCATACGTCTGATAGGGATCCAGGTCGGACCCGGCCTGCGCAAAACCAACCCTGAGCTTTCCAAAAGAAAGTGGTTCCCATTTGAGCAGATCACTGAATACCATGCTGAAGGAAACAGAAGGATACCAGTAAGAGTTATTCCCTGCGGGCAGTGCCGAAGAAATATCCCGGCGTATCGTAGCATCCAGGTAATAGATGTTATCATATCCCAGGGATACGGCACCGAAAGCACTTCTTACCTCTTTACGGCGCAGGTAATTGGATACATCCGGCCGGTCTATGGAGGCGGAAATATTATAAAAGTTGGTCACTGCCAGCCCACCTTGTGTACGGCCGGTAATATAGGAATAACGCTGGGTCAGGAGATTGCCTCCCAGATTGGCGTTCAGGGTCAGCTTACCAAATGCCCGGTTGTATTGTGCCAGTAATTCATAGTTCATTTCCTTATTCTCAAACTTCCCTTCGTAATACTCATTCAGGTCCCTGCCACCATATGCCTTACGCTGATCGAGATCCTGGGTAAACATATCCCCTCTTACGGCACCACTGATCTTCAGCCCTGGCAGCACATCGTAGCTGAGACCTACATTACCAAAGAACCTGTCGCGCGCATCGTTGTTCAGGTTTTCATAGGCTTCAAAATAGGGGTTGTTCCAGTCGCTGCCTGGCTTTATCAGGAAATCCGGATCATCCACATCTTCATGATTCCAGTGGTAGAACGTACCATCAGCATACTTGTACTGTTTTAGTTTGTTCATATCCAGGGAGCGCTCAAACCACTGGTTGAAGTTTCTGGAACCATTATAATATCCCTGAGCAGGACGCTGTCCTTTATTATTTGCATAATTAATGCTGGTAGAAACCGTCAGTTTTGAAGTGAGGTTTAAGGAACCATTGAAGCCCAGGTTATTCCTTTTCAGCCACGTATTAGGCTCGATCCCTTTAATATCTGTATGATTAAAGGACAGCCGGAAAGTAGTATTTTCTCCCCCACCAGACATGCTGATGTTGTTGTTAAAAGTATGACCGGTTACAAAAAAATCTTTCACATTATCCGGATGTGGCACAAAGGGGGTGAGCTTGCCATAATCAGGGTCCAGGGGATAAAAGCTGTACATATGCCTCACCGGTGTACCATCCATCTTAGGCCCCCAGCTTTCATCCGTCCCGGAAGCATAGGGTTGTTCTACCCCATTTACTGTGATTGTAGGAAATTCCTGACTGCTGCCGGCACCATAGATATTTTGCAGGGGCATAAAGTTGCCTGCCTTTTCAATAGAAAAAGCGGAACTAAAGTCCACACTTACTTTTTTATCTCCTTTACGGGCACCTTGTTTGGTGGTAATCAACACCACGCCGTATTGCCCTCTCAACCCATACAACGCAGAGGCAGCAGGCCCTTTTAATACGGTAACCGATTCAATATCATCCGGGTTAATATCCTGTGCCAGATTGCCCAGATCCGGCCCGTTACGGCCACCAAAATTGGAATTGGAAACAGGCGTACCATCTACGACCATCAGTGGTTGTTCCTGCCCGTTAATAGAGTTGACACCACGGATCTTGATCTTTTGGGTACCACCCATGCTGGCGCCGGAAGAACCGACTACCTGCACCCCCGCAATCTTACCAGCCAGGGAACCCAATACGTTCTGTTCTTTGGTAAGGGTAAGGTTTGCTCCCTTCACTTCCTGGGTGGAATACCCCACCGCCCTGTCCTTGCGGGTAATCCCTAATGCGGTTACCACTACCTGATCCAGGTTGCGGGCATCCACCTTTAATGCAGCATTCACCACAGCCTGTCCATTGATGGCTGCTTCCAGGTGCAGGTAGCCTACATAACGGAACACCAGGGTAGCATCAGCAGCATTGACCACAATACTATACTCTCCTTTTGAACCGGTGGTAGTCCCTTTATTGGTCCCTTTTATCTGTATCGTAACACCTGGTAAAATTTCGCCGGTTTCGGCTGCGGTAACGGTACCAGTGATGGTCCTTGATTGGGCTGACAATAGTTGGGGGAAATACATACAACAAACTGCCAGCATCATGTAGATTAGCTTCATGTGGCGAGATTTAGATTTTGGTTGAAGAATTACAGTACTATAAATATAACGCAAGAAAAGGCGAAAGTCAACAGGTATTTAACCTGCTGCATCATATTTTCCGGTCTTTTCTTCCATGGTTACATCCTGGTCCTTCCGGATCTGCATTTTAATATATACCAGCAGTTGGGAAGCGCCTGCCTGAAAGCACACTTCCTGCGTCCGGCGTACTACTTCCATCAGTTCTTCATACGTGCCTTCCATCACTGTTTCGAAGGGGCACACCCGGTATTTTACACCGGAGGCTTTAATAACAGCAATCGCTTCATCCACCACTGCATATACTTTTTCTGTAGCTACCTGGGGAATAATCTGTAAAGCAAGGTTGATCTTGTGATCCATAACTATATCGTTTTATTGTTCTCCTTTCCATACCACGCCGTACAGGTCATGGCGCATATCCTTTTTTGTTTGCACACTGCCAAAAGCATGCAGCTCCTTCAGCAGTACCAGGTCCACATCCGCAATCACCACCATTTCTGTATTAGGGGTGGCATCAGCCTTCACTCCCGTTACCGGGAATGCAAAATCTGAAGGGGTGAGCACGCATGACTGTGCATACTGCAGGTCCATATTATTTACCTTGGGCAGATTGCCTACACAACCTGCAATAGCCACATAACATTCATTTTCCACTGCCCGGGCCTGGGCACAGAAACGTACCCGGTTATAAGCATGTTGTGTATCCGTGAGGAACGGTACAAACAGGATCTGCATGCCTTGTTCTGCCAATATCCTTGCAGGCTCGGGAAACTCCACATCATAACAGATCTGGATGCCTATTTTGCCACAGTCGGTGTCAAATACCTTGATCTCGTTGCCTCCCTTGATCCCCCAGGCAGATACCTCACTGGGTGTAGGATGAATTTTGATATAATGATCATAGGTGCCATCGCGGCGGCACAGGTAAGAAATGTTATACAGCTGTTCTTCCATCACAATAGGCATACTGCCCGTAATGATGTTTACATTATAAGCCACCGCATGCCGTAAAAACTCCTCCCGGATAGCTTCCGTATATTTGGCTACTCCCCGGATCGCCCCTGCCTGATCCAGCTGATTAAACTCAGCCATCAGTGGTGCATTGAACAGCTCCGGAAACACCACAAAGTCGGAACCATAATCACTTACCGCATCCACAAAAAACTCTACCTGCTGTAAAAAACCTTCCAGGTTGCGGTAATCCCGCATCTGCCATTGCACCAGCCCGATACGTACGGTAGACTTCTGATAGCGGATGGTATCAATATCTTTTTCGTAATAGATATTAAACCATTGCAGCAAGGTGGCAAACCCCTGGGAGGGCACATCGTTGGGTAAATAATTCTTTAGTATTTTCTTGACGAGGAAATCATTGGAAAACTGAAAAGTAAGTGTGGGATCATAAATTTCCTTATCCCTTACTTTTTCAATATACTCCCGGGGTGTGAGCTGATCCGCATACTTTTCATAGCTGGGAATCCTTCCTCCTGCTACGATCCCCTGCAGGTTAAGCCTTTCACACAGGTTTTTGCGGGCATCATACAGGCGGCGTGCCAGCCGCTTTCCACGAAAATCGGGGTGTACAAATACTTCTATACCATAAAGGGTGTCGCCTTTAGGGTCATGGGTATTAAAAGTATAATACCCGGTAATCTGTTCATAAGTATGATTATCCCCGTATTTCTCATAGTCCACAATAATGGATAAGGCGCAGCCCACTACCTTTTCATTCACCGTCACGGCAATCTGCCCTTCCGGGAAAAGATTCATCAGTCTGCGAATAGTAGGCTCTCTCCAGTAACTTCCCTGCATATCCGCATAGGCCGACATCATGGACTCTTTCAGGTCCAGGTAATCTTCTGCTGTAAGTTGTCTGATTTCTATGGTCTCTGCCATGTATTAAGAATTACGTTAATGCCAATATTTATTGTAGTAAAAATAAAGGAAATAACACTTAAATCATGGAGCTGCCATAAAAGGGCATTCCGGAGTAAAGCCAGGCGGCTTTACAAACACATAAAAAATAACCGGGAATAAAGAAAGCGGGATTAGCGGTTTAAGACATCTTCAATGTACAATACTTTGTTATTCTCCGTTTGCAGGAAAGATTTGTTGGCTGCCTTGATTTTCAGCAATGCTTTTACCTGTCTTAATACGAAGAATGGCAGGTAGAATAACGCAGAAAAGATCTTTTTATCCTTTTGCATGACCAGTACTATCAGAAAGAAGGATACAACAAAGGCCAGGATGGCACCTATCCAGAACTTTGTCCAGGCTACTGATACCAGTAGATTGATAATGGCAAACGCGAAGGCGCTGCCTAACAGGATGAATAATGGTGGACGCAGCAGGTTGATACCAAAATAAAGCAGGTTAAAACTTCCTCTTTTCAATCCGGTAAGTAATACATCCCATCCATATTTAAAGTACTTGAAATAGGCATTGATCCACCTTGTACGTTGTTTTTCCAATGCATCCCCATTATCGATCTTTTCATCATACACCATTGCTTCCGGGGCATATGCCAGTAAAGGAATTCTTTTCACGATATCGGCCTGGATCTTTTTATCAAACCCGCCCAGGAAATGCTGATAGATAATCTCTTTGTACAGGCTGGTTTCCATGGCAATACCCAGTCCCCAGATATTGGCTGACAGGCCAAGTTCCTTACGCATCAAACGGTCGGAGAAATTATTATACAAGTTGCCTGCAGTATCCAACCGGGCATACAGTGTATCTGTATTTTTAGGTTGCAGGTTGGTTTGTACCGCCCTGTGTCCCTGGTTAAAATAATGGTTCAGGATCTGCATATAATCCGGGTGTACCAGGTTATCCGTATCAAATATGATCAACGCATCATGCGGTGCTATAAAATGATTGATGGCGTAGTCGATAGACCTGATCTTGGCATTCAGATGCGTAACCGGCTTCAGAAACTTAACTTTAGGATCATTATACTCCAATGACTGCTCATCGCAGGCATCTGCCACAATATAAATCACATAATCCTCATAGTTTTGTTTGAGCAGGGAGTCTACCAAAGGTGGCACCAGTGTAAGGTTCTTATGTGCCGTGATGATGGCCGCAAAACTATGTTTTTTACTTCCTTCGTCCTCCTCTCCGGCTACTACAGGATTACTTTTTCTGAATATTCTCTTAATACAAAATATCAGCAACAAAAAGCTGGACTGCAGTAAGTAAGCTGCGATCACTACCTGTATAATGATGAATAGTACGTTGAGTATTTGAAGGATGGTGTTCATATAAAAAGGGTTCAGGGAGTACTTGGTCTGTCGGCCTTGATCCAGATAGTAAAAAATCCACCGGTAAAACGATCCGGTAATATATCCGCCAGTTTACAATCTAATTTCTGCAGAAAAGAAATGCGTTTGGCAAGAATAGAAAAAGGAAAAACATCTTCTACAAAGTTAGCTTTGCCAAAGCGCACTATTTTAAAGTGGTTGTCGGCTGATAATTTCTCCAGGTCACTTTTGCTGAAAAACTGCACATGATCGAGGTTATCTGCAGCAGACTGTACAGTAGTGCCACTGTAACCTAACATTTTTTTGGTGCCCTGCAGCAGTTTCCACATCCAGTTATTTTTACTCCTGATCCTCAGCACCGGCTTTGTTACCAGCATTTCGCGGGGCCCCTTTCCATTAGGTACCGTAACAATCAGCTGGCCATTGGGTTTTAATGACTGATACAATACGCTCAGCAAAGCGGAAGGATTGTCCAGGTGTTCCAGCACCTCGCTGCATATCACCGCATCGTAGGTATTTCCCTGGGCCACGAGATTTTCTGCGCTGATGACATCAAAACGGACATTGTCCATGTTATTCAGACTACGGGCAGTTTGTATGGTTTTATCGCTCACATCTATTCCCAGCACGTTATAGCCCAATTGTCCGAGGTGTCTGCTAATGACACCATTTCCACATCCCACATCCAGGATAGTACCATCAGCAGGGATCTTTCCTTCCAGGGAGCCTGATATAAAATCAAGCCGTTTCCTGTCGGCGATCCTGTTATATTCGTAGGTGATTTCTTTTGTCATTGTCATATGCTTACGTGCGTTAAGCGGTATTTCTTTTTAGCTGCAATACTTCTTCATACAATTGTTCTACCCTGGCGGTCATTTCCACCACACTAAAATTTTGTCTGACGGTAGCCAATGCAGCGTTTTGCAGTTTTTCCCTTAAATCTTTACCGCCAATGAGGTTCAGAATAGTGTCGGACAACATGGCCGCATTTCTGGCTTCCACCATACAGCCATTTTTCATATGCTGTATAATTTCCCTGGAGCCGTCTACGTTGGTAACAACAACAGCGTTTTTCATGGCCATTGCTTCCAGCAAACCTATCGGCATACCTTCCCACAAAGAAGGAAGGCAATAGATATCCGTAGCCTGCAGGATATCCGGCACATCTTGCCGGAAAGGTTGAAAAATAACATGCTCCTGAATGCCCAGCTCATTTACCAAACGTTCCATATCAGCCCGCAGCTCTCCTTCTCCAACCATCAGCAAGGTAGTATCCTTGCGCTGCTGTAGTACCTGTGCAAAAGCCCTGATCATGGTGAGCGGGTCTTTCTGTGCCGTCATCCGTGCGATAAATCCTACCAGGGTATGATGCGCAGGTATATTCAGCTCACTGCGGATATCCTTAGCAGCATTCTCCGGATTAAACCGGTTCAGATCAATCCCATTGTTAATAATAGTGGACTGAAAGTTACTGAAATGCGCTTTTCCTGTTTCAAAATTAGAGGCGCTTACAGATATATTCCGCTGCATATTAGCCGTCAGAAATCTTTCTGAAAACACCCGCAGCTGCTTTACCATAAAAGGCTGGTCATCATGAAAAGACCAGCCGTGAATGGTGTACAACAAAGGAATTTTTAATGCCCTGGCAGGAAAGAACAGGTTGCTTGCGGCCCTGGATCCATGTGCATGTACAATATCAATATCTTCTTCCTGCAAAAGTTCCTTTACTTTTCTCCATTGCATCAGGTCAAATGCTTTCAGGGAAGGAATTACGTGATGCTCCACTCCCATCTTACGCAACTGATCAATCATAGGACCATCTGTAAAGGAGAGCACAATAGGATGAAACCGGGTGGTGTCCAACTGACCCACCAGGCTCAACACATGTGTTTCACCTCCCCCGATCAGTCCCTGGCGGATAGTCTGTAAAACGCGTATTTTCCTGGTTCCGGTCATTATGCAGGTGTACCGGCAGCAGCGGGAGCTTTGGCCCATCCCTGCGGTAATTTTTCGTTAATCTCAATATTTGCAAACTCCTGGCTTTGTCTGGCGCCAACCTTATTAGCCCACACGGCCATCCTGGAAATCCCTTCTTCCAGGCTAATACCTGACCCTTTACCAAAAACACTGTGCGCCTTCGTATGATCAGAGTAAGCATGCATTACTTCATTTCTCGCTTCCAGGTGGTTGATATCCGGTGTTACCCCAAAGCAGGCACAAACTACGGTAGCCAGCTCATTCACGGTATATGGCTTATCAGCACCAATATTGAATACCTGGTTATAAGCTGCCGGCATGGTTACTGATTTGGCAATTGGAATAGCCACGTCATCAATATAACTGAATGCACGGGTTTGTTCTCCATCTCCAAATACCGTCAGCTGTTTGCCCTGCATAATCTGGTTCATGAAGATACCGATTACATTACGGTATTTATCACCAATATTCTGGTTTTCGCCATATACATTATGCGGACGGAATACTACATAGTTCAATCCAAACATTTCATGTGCAGCTTTAAGATCCAGCTCTACAGCATATTTGGAAACGCCATACGGATCTTCCGGTGTAGGGATCATTTCTTCCCGCATGGGCAGCTGGCCGGCACCATATACGGCAATAGAAGACGTAAACACAAAACATTTCACTTTGTGCTTCACTGATTCATTAATCAGATTGATACTGCCTATCAGGTTATTATTATAGTTAAACCGGCGTATGAAATGTGACAACCCCTCCGCAGCATAAGCAGCCAGGTGGTATACGTAGTCAAATTTATATTCCGCAAACAGCTCACTCACCAGTTTTTCATCTGTTACAGAACCCTGGATAAAAGTGGCACCTGCAGGAATATGGTCTTCAAATCCACCGCTCAAATCATCCAGCACTACTACCTCATGACCCATTTGCAAACAATGGTTAACAACATGGGAGCCTATAAATCCGGCACCGCCGGTAACAAGAGATCTAATTATCATAATTTTCTTTTTTTAAACTGGTGAATAGCTTGATGTGGTTACATTCCAGAATGTACCCCTGAGAAATGATTTCAGGTGTTCAAACTGCCCTTTCAAAGTATAGCGCAATACTGATTTAGGGAAAGTGAAAAAAGTAAAGAACATCAGAAAACCAGCCAGTTGAAATTTATTTGTGTTTCTGCGCATATACAGGATACGGTTACGGGTATGATAATATACCTTTACCGCACTTTCTTTTCCCATGGTAATAGACTCCTTATGGAAGATCAATCCCTTACCGTTATAATATATTTTGTAGCCTGCACGGATAATTCTGGCAGACCAGTCTGACTCTTCATAATAGATAAAGAACTTGTCGGCAAACATGCCCACTTTTTCAATCACTTCCCGTTTTACCATCATGGCAGCACCATGTGCGCAATGGGTAGGTCCGGAACCATCATGTTGTCCTTTATCTTCTTCCTTACTTCCTACCGCCCAGGTTCTTCCGGTAAGCAGGTTCATTTTGTGAAAGCCTGCATATTGAATAATATTGGGATGATGAAAGAAGCGGATCTTGGGGCACACTACGCCAATGGTACTGTCTTCGTAGAATGGTTCAAGCAGCCGTTCAATTAAATCAGGTGTTACCTCTGTATCATTATTTACGATAAATATGAAATCTCCCTTGGCATGCAGCATGCCCAGGTTATTCCCCCCTGTAAAGCCCAGATTCTTTTCGCTTAATAAAATCTTCAGATTGGGATAATTCCCTGCTTTTAACTGTGCTGTCGGGTTTACGTTAGAGCCATTGTCTACCAGGATTGTTTCAAAATTTCTGTAGGTCAACTTTTTGGTAGATTCCAGGAATTCGCAGGTAACAGTGGTTTGGTTATAGTTTAATGCAATAATTGATACCAGTGGTTGTAAATGTGGTTCCATTGTATTCGGTAGTTAATAAAAATCAGTGCTATACGTTCTCTTTCTGTATCAGGGCACCAGGTGTGTTTGCCAGGATACGCATATCATAAAAGAAGGAGTGTTTTTTCGCATAATCAATATCCAGTCCGATACGTTCATCTACACTCATTTCTTTTTTGCCTCTTTTCTTTACCTGCCACAATCCGGTAATGCCGGCAGGTGCTATAAATCTTTCCGCATATTTATCTGTAGTAAGTGTGGCTGCTTCATAAAGCGGTAACGGACGGTTTCCTACCAAAGACATATCTCCTTTCAACACATTCACCAACTGTGGAATTTCGTCCAGGCTGGTATTTCTTAAAAAGGCCCCAAACTTCGTTACCCTGGGATCATTGGTAAGTTTAAAGAAAACAGGGCCACTCTCATCGTTCGCATCATATTGGTTCAGATGTGTCAGGCTTTTCACCTGCTTATCTGCATCAGCTACCATGGTCCTGAATTTATAGAACTTAAACACCTGATAGCGTTTTCCTGCACGGGGAGCTGCATAAAATATGGCTCCTTTTGATTCCAGCTTGATAATCACGGCGATTACCAGGAATAACGGACTGGCCAGTATCAGTAAGGTACCGGACACACAGATATCAAATAACCGCTTGGCAACATAACTGGCCATGGCAGCACTTCCTTTCACTCCCACAGTGGCCGATGTCCGTGCCTCTGCCTGCCCTGCAGCGGATAATTGTTTTATTTTCTGCGCAAATAACAGGGTACTATTAAATGATTCCACATTGGTATTAGCTGTAATAATACCATCAATACCACCAGCTGCGATGAGCTTATCTTTATCGGCTTTGTTAACGGTTTCTTTGTATACAAACAATGGAATTTTACGCAGTTCATTACTGCTTTGTACATATTCCAGAAAAGGTTTGAAAATGCCGGATAGCTGATCCAGGTTGAAAATAATATACCCGGGCAATCCATTGGTATGCATTCTTTCCTTTAACACTCTTTTCACTACAGCGATATCATTTACCGTAATCGCCAATAATCCTGTTTGAGATAAAATATGACCGTACGCCTTGCTGCTGCCAATTGATAAATTGAATGACATGGCATTTATACCCGGTAGCGTGATGACGCGTGCCCGCGACTTCTCTTTTCTTACCGGTAAACGTAGTGGTAAATTGTAAATCATAATTTCAGGGCTTTACAAATTCGGTAATAAGACTATTTGCATTCATTATCAGGCAGTAACCGCATTGATGGTTAACTGTTGCATATTTCTATCAACTGTTGACATCAGGTTGATTGGGTCAAAAGGCTTTCTGATAAAATCAATTGTTTTATACGAGGAATCACCCTGAGGTGCTTCTGTGCCTGATAAAACAATTACGGGTACATCATTATACAGTTCATTACTATTCAGATGTCCGATAAGTTCCCAGCCATCAATATTGGGCATCTGGATGTCCGTAATAATAAGGTCTGGTTTATTCCCTTTAGCCAGCCAGAGCATTGCGCTCAGTCCGTCTATAGCAGACACCACTTTGTATTTTCTGCCAAGGAATGTTTCCAATAAATAACGTATCGGTGCACTATCATCAATAATCAGTATTGTTTTTTTCATTTAAATATTTTTAACGTTAACCACTAGATCTATCCCTTGCATACGCAGGCGGATAATTAAATATGTAAGTCTAAAAGCTTACATGGCGATCTTCCAGGAGGATTAGGTCAAAAAATCTAAAATGCTTTTTAGCATATAAAATCTAAACTGCCTAAAGCATAAAGACTTTCGGTTCCCAAGGGTTAAGGTTAAAGTATTGGAAATTCAGAGGAGATGGTTCGTAAGGAATTTAAAATTATTGATAAATATCGAGCCAAGCAAATTATTTACGATGAGGTTTTAACTCATGGGTGAATACGCAACAGATCATTATTTATCACTAATCTGCCGTAAAACTATAATAATAATCATTCTCTAATATTTAAAAATTGGTAAATGATCATTTTTTCTTGGTAAACGGTTGGAATTCGGAAGTAAATGCTTGTTTTTATTTGTTTCGCGTACCCTTTCTACGGCTTTGTAATTAAATTTGTTTTATAAGTTTGTTCTTCCTAACCCCCGAGTCCACCTAGTTTATATATATGAAAGCATTGATACTATTGTTTTTTTGCAGTTTTTTCGTCCTGTTTTACAATTATGTAGGCTATGGACTGCTGTTATATATATTAGTCAGATGTAAGCGTGCGTTTTCCCGGAAACAAACATTACCTGCCTCCCCTATGCCGGAGGTTACCCTGGTGATTGCAGCTTACAATGAAGAGGATTTTATTGCCCGGAAGATACAGAATACGCTGGAACTGGACTATCCCGAAGACAAACTTAAAGTAATCATGATCACAGACGGCTCTACGGACCGCACACCTGATATTATCCGCCCTTATAAAAGGGTACAATTGATGCATCAGCCGGAACGGAACGGTAAAACGGCTGCATTGAACAGGGCTATGCAGGAGGTAGACACCCCTATTGTTGTTTTTTGTGACGCTAATACCTTACTGAATAAAGCTGCTATCCTTCACCTGGTGAAACACTATGAAGATCCTACTATCGGGGGAGTAGCCGGTGAGAAGAAGGTATTACAAGGCGAAAATGATGGTGCTGCAGGTATGGAAGGCGTTTACTGGAAATATGAATCTACCCTGAAAAAGCTGGATGCAGCGCTGTACACTGTAGTAGGCGCTGCCGGAGAGCTGTTTTCCATCCGTACCGCCTTATACCAGCCGGTGGAACAGGATGTGATACTGGATGATTTTATTATTTCCCTGCGGATTGCGCAGGCTGGCTACCGGATTGCCTATGCACCGGATGCATATGCCATGGAGGCCCCCTCCTTTTCTATAGCAGAAGAGCACAAACGGAAAGTTCGTATCAGCGCCGGCGGATTCCAGTCCATTATAAAACTGGCCCCCTTGCTGAACATATTCAAATACCCCCTGTTATCCTTTCAGTATATTTCACACCGGGTGCTACGCTGGACGCTTAGTCCGCTGAGCCTGCCCGTAATGCTGATTACAAATGCACTGCTGGTGTGGAATGGCATGGGGGGATGGTACTTATTGATGCTGGTAGCACAGGTTGCCTTCTATCTGCTGGCCATAGGAGGATATTTTCTGGCAACCCGCTCCATAAAAATCAAAATCTTTTATATACCTTTTTATTTTCTGTTTATGAATGTAGCTATTTATGAGGGCTTTTTCCGGTATATCCGTAAGCGGCAATCCGCAGTATGGGAGAAAGCAGCCCGAAGTACGGCTGCGGTTTCATGATACAGACCCAAACTACGAAATGATATATTTTATCAACACCTAATTTCTAATCTTTTTCAGACAAATGAGTACCATAAAGAATCTGTTAAAACAGACCGCATTGCCGGTGTATCTCGAACTACGGGGGTTATACTACCAGGGCAATAAAGTGGAATGCCCCTGCTGTAAAGGCAAATTCTCCAGGTTCCTGGAGATTGGTTACAACAGACGTCCCGCACAATGCCCCAAATGCAGATCCAATGAAAGGGACAGAACCTTCTGGCTATTCCTGGAACGGTACCCTGGTTTCTTATTTCCCGGTATAAAAATGTTACATGTTGCTCCGGAAGAAATATTCTACAAGCGCTTCAGTAAAGATCCGTCCATACAATATACGGCTGGTGATAAATTTGTAAACAGCTACGAAAACACTTATCCGGATGATACCATCTACCTGGACATTACGGATATGGAAGGTATTGCAGATAATACCTACGATGTTATTCTATGCAGCCATGTGATGGGATGTATTCCCGACGACTGGAAAGCTTTCCGGGAAATGCTCCGGGTGCTGAAACCAGGCGGAAAGGCCATCATACAGGTACCTGTAAGAGAAGATCTGGCAGTTACTGAAGAGGATCTGTCTTTGACCGACAGCAACCAGCGCATCAGCCGGTTTGGAGATCCCAACTACGTACGGTTTTATGGCAGGGACTACGACCAGCGATTAGCCGCCCAGGGCTTTAAGACTAATTTTATACCCCTTACCGACATGCTGACCGATGAGGAAATCGTGCGTTATGGATTGGTAAGAACAGACGAAATTCACTTATGCAGCAAGTAATCAGCACTACGCCAACACCCATCAATGTGACCGCAAGCGGTATGCAGGCACCAGCCGGTACAGGCAAGTCATTTTTGAATTACATCCATTATTTCAGAGGGATATCCATCTTGTATGTGGTGGCTGCCCATCCACTGCTGAAGTGGCCCGAAGGCGATCCAACACAGCGTATACTGCATATCATCTTCCAGAACTCTACCGTGATGTTTATTTTCATTGCGGGGTACCTGTTTCAGCATCTTTCCAAAAACTTTGAATACAAGTCTTACCTGATCAAAAAAGTGCAGAACGTGATCTGCCCTTACCTGATCGTATCTATCCCTATTCTTATCTATCGCATTATCTACAAGGATGTACCCGGGTTTACCCTGGCGGTACATCCTGATTTTGCGACCTTCCCCATCGGCAGGCAGATTACGTACTATATGCTGCATGGGGCCCACATGCAACAGCTATGGTTTGTGCCGATGATCTCGCTGTTTTATCTGGGCTCGCCGCTCCTGATTTATATGGACCGGCATCCCCGGCTATATTGGCTGTTGATACCACTGTTCTTTGTATCGCTCTTTATTATTCAGCGGGCAGCCCTCGCAGAAACCTTCAAAATGGCCGCCCACTTCCTGTCGGCTTATATTTTTGGTATGCTGCTAAGCCATTACAAAGACCGGTTTATGGAAATTGCCAAAAAATACTGGCTGCTGATTACAGTACTGGCCTTTGCCAGCGTAATAGTCAACTTTTATATGCCGGCAAAATACTATGATACGGTAGACTATACCCAAAAGATCCTTTTCTGCTGCTTCTACATTTACTGGCTCTGGAAACTGGATAAGTATGTTCCCAAAATACTGGGCTTATTTGCCTCACTGAGTTTTGGGATCTTCTTTTTCCACTACCATTTTGTGCTACTGCAGCGACGGATCAGTTATATGTTCTATGGACATGAAATGCCGGGTACTTTACTGAACTGGATTTTGTGCTATCTGTCCATTATTATCCCAACTGTATTACTGCTTTTATTAGCCAAAAGGATACTTGGTAAAAATAGTAAATACTTTATAGGCTGTTAATTTTGAGGGATTTACACCTGCATCTGGATGCAACAAATAAATAATTTATTTAATTTATGCTTTTACCTGATGAATTTACACTGGCATTTCCAAGGCGTTCACGTCCGAATCCTATCTATTCACGGGTAATTTTATACATTTTACGAATTTCCATTAGCAGGATAATAATTTATTTATATCTTGCATCCAGTTTATTTCCAGGCTGCTACCTTAGCACAGTGGTAAGCCAGTAAGATTAAATCATAACCGGATTTCATTTACTTAAGGAAACAGTCACCTTTTCTTTCCATCTCCTATTACAAGCCAAAAGGCAGTTTACAGTACAACTATTGTTGCGTAGGATTCGTTGAGCCCCGGAGTAAATCGCCTCATTCTTTTTAGCCATCATATCCTTCGGAAGATCTGAGTAATGGATCATTAATGTATGTTATTGATCAAGTACTGAATGCAATTATCGCGTAAGCTTTAATGGAATTAGTCAATATATTTTCATTACCGGATACTCAATTATGATCTATGAATAAATTTTACCTTCTGCTATCCTTTCTCCTGGTGATCGGATTCAGTTCCTCCCAGGCACAGACAGGAGTCCTCAACCCCAATGATACGGTAGAGGATTACAATGCTGCCGCCCCACCTCCTACCCCCAACTGGGGTGTTTTGGCCAAATGGGTTAGAACGCCTCGCGTAAACTGGAACACGTCTTCTTACAAGTGCTATTTCTACAATGGCGTACAGTTCCGTTTAAAATTCCCCAAATCTTACCAGCATGGCGTAGCTGATGGTAAGAAATACCCCATGATCATTTTCTGGCATGGTGTAGGTGAAAAAGGCACTGTCTATGACAACGAATATCAGTTGTACCATGGTGGTGAACTTCACAAGAATGCAGTTGACAACGGGACTTTTGATGGCTTCCTGCTTTATCCGCAAAACCAGGGTGGTTTTTTCGGAAATGTACAGTTTGATGCCATTAAAGACCTGATCGTAAATTATATGATACCGGAAGTAAAGCTGGACCCTTACCGTATTATGGTACAGGGCCTTTCCGGTGGTGGTGGTGCCAGCTGGGATTTCATGAACCGTTATCCTAAGCTGGTGGCAGCAGCAGCCCCTATCAGCGCTGTTACCTATGCTATCAAAGATTTTATCCCCATCTTCAAATGGATCCCGGTATGGGAATTCCAGGGTGGTGCAGATACCAACCCACATCCCAGTGTAGCCCAGAATGTATACGAAGCTGCACAGGCTGCTGGTGCAAACATGAAACTGACCATATACGACGGTCTTGGACATGGTATATGGTACAATGCCTGGGGCGAAGCTGATTATTTCCCCTTTGCCAAACGGGCACACAAGGCTAACCCATGGCCATTATTTGGCAGGACAGAGTTTTGTCCTGGCGATCCTATTAATGTAACCCTGGGTGTAACCGAGGGCTTCGATCAATATGAATGGCGTAAAGATGGTAATGTAATTCCTGGTGCTACCAGCAATACCCTGGTGGTAACCAGCATCGGTGTGTATGATGTACGCCTGAGAAATGGTTCAGACTGGACTCCATGGTCTCCTATCCCTGTACAGATCAAAATTAAAGCGCCTACCGTTAGCTCCAATATCACAGTAGACGGATTAATGAGTAAGGTAATACCCGCTCCGGATGGTAGGGACAGTGTGGTACTGCAGGTGCCTGCAGGATACACTTCATATTTGTGGAAGAAAGTAACGGATCCTACTGTTTTAGGCACACAAAGAACATTGAGTGTAAAAGATTCTGGATTATATGTAGTGAAAGTGACTGAACAGTTTGGCTGCTCCAGCGAATTCTCTGCTCCTTTTAAAGTAGTAAAAGCCAGTGGTGCCAATGCGCCTGACCCTGCAACTAATGCCAAGGCTACCGCAGTGTCTAAAACAGAAATGACTGTTGAATGGAGCGAAAACCCCAATCCAGCTAATAACGAAACCGGATTTGAAATATACCGCGGTACCAGCGCCGGTGGTCCATACAAAATGATCGCCCTGGTAGGTGCGAATGTGCTGACCTATTCCAATACCGGTCTGAATCCAAATAGTACCTATTACTATATCATAAGAGCGGTAAACGAAAACGGCGCAGCTGCTGTGAGCAATGAAGCGGTGGGCACTACCCAGGTAGACAACACCCCTCCTACTGCTCCGGGCAACTTAACCGTAACGGGTACTACCAGAAATTCTGTTGGCCTTTCCTGGACACCATCAACAGATGATGTAGGCGTTACTAAATATGATATCTATGTAAATGGTGTAAAATTCTACACTGTTGATGATACACAAACTTCTTTCTCTGTCAACAACCTTACCTACAACCAGGTGTACACGCTTACCGTAAAGGCAAGAGACCTTACCGGCAACGTATCTACGCCTAGTAACCAGGTAACCGCTATGACGGTGAGCAGTGGTTTGAACTATAAATACTATACCGGTGCATTTACCGTATTACCTAACTTTAATGCATTGGTTCCTGTTAAAACAGGGGTTACTCCTACCGCTGATATCAGCGTGAGAACCCAGGATGATAATTTTGCCTTCCTGTGGGAAGGATATATTAATATCCCGGTTACAGGTAACTATACATTTGAAACCTATTCAGATGATGGTAGCAAACTGTACATCGATAATGGGTACGATTTTGCAGGTACAGCACTGGTAGATAATGACGGATTACATGGTGGCCAATACAAGGAAGGTACCATCTACCTCACAGCAGGTGCACATCGTTTTGCAGCTACCTTCTTCGAAGCTGGTGGCGGACAGGAAATGAAGATTTACTGGAAAAACACCGCTAATGGTGTAACCAGCAGACAGGAAATTCCTGCCAGCTACTTCCGTGACCAGGCCAACCTGGGCGGTACTGCTCCGGCTGCTCCTTCACAGATCAAAGCTATTACGGCCTCTTATAATAAGATTAACCTTACCTGGACAGATAACAGCAATAATGAAACCGGATTTGAAGTGTATCGTGCTACCAGCATGAGCGGACCGTTTGATATCATTGCTACTACCGCTGCCAATAAAGTAGCCTACGCTGATAGTGGATCACTTCAGCCACAAACTACCTACTATTATAAGGTAAAAGCAATTAACAAATATGGTAATTCCGGTTTCAACCCGGCTGATGCAGGTGGCTTGCAATATGACTACTATGAAATGTCAAGCATCAGCGCATTGCCTAATTTTAACAGCTTAACACCTGTTAAGAGTGGTTCCGTTGCCAACGTAACCCTCGACATCCGCAACAGGGACGTTAACTTTGCAGTGAAATTTGCTGGTTACATTACCTTGCCTACTACCGGAACATATACTTTCTATACTGCTTCTGATGATGGTAGTAAACTGTACATCGATGGTTTTGCCAGCGGTAACCAGGTTGTTAATAACGACTACCTGCAGGGTACAACAGAAAGATCAGGTACAAAATCCCTGTCTGCCGGCCGCCATGCCATTTATATCACTTACTTCCAGAGTGGTGGCGGATATTCCATGAGCGCCAGCTATAAAGGGCCTAATGGCTCCGGTATTGCCAAACAGCTGATTCCAGACGCTGCTTTCGACAACCCGAACATGAAAGCTACTACCCTGGCACTGCCAGCTATCCCTCAGGCACCAACTGTGCTGGCTACTACAGCAGTACTTTCAGACAGGATCAGTTTGAAATGGAATGATAATTCCACTACTGAAACTGCATTTGAAATATACAGGTCTGTAAATAATAACACTACTTACAAACTGCAGGCTACTGTTCCGGCTAATGCCACAGCTACTGCAGCCTATACAGATACTGCCCTGTTTGCCAATGTAACCTATTACTACAAAGTAAGGGCTATCAATGTGGGTGGTAATTCTGCTTACTCCAATGAAATCAATGCACAAACCCTGAACAGTGTTCCGGTATTGAATGATCTGCCTAACCGCTTCATGCATTACGATACACAACTGTCCGTAAATGTAAGTGCTGTTGATCCGGATGGAGAACCCGTAACACTTACTGTTACCAACCTGCCTGCATTTGGTTCATTTACAGACAATGGTAATGGTACCGGTACCATCCTCTTTAACAACCCATCTGCTGCTGCACAGGCTGTTTATCCGAATATCACGGTAAAAGCTACCGATCAGCACAGTGGTGTTGCTACCAAAGTATTCCAATTAACGGTGAATGCTAATTATGCTCCGATATTAGGTACTGTACCAACTACTACCATCAACGAGCATACTACTTCCCAGATCAATATTGCTGTTACCAATGATAACGGAACAGATAACCTGACCTGGACTTTTACCGGCCTGCCTGCTTTTGCATCTGCAGTTTCAACCGGTAAAACAACCCAGATCACCCTGACCCCAGGCTATACCGATGCAGGTACTTATCCGGTAACAGTGAAAGTATCTGATGGTGTAGGTGGTGAGGATACCAAGAGCTTTAATATCGTGATCAACGATGTGAATCCAGGGTTCTCTGTATATGTAAACTTTAACGATCTGAACAACGATGCACCGGCACCATGGAATAATACCCATAAAGTACCAGTGGCTCAGAATGATGTATTCGGTAACCTGAAGGATAACAATGGTAATAATACAGGTTATGCCATCAAGATCATGACACCATGGCAAACCATTAATGGTGGTAGCAATGCCAACAACTTAGGCGTACGTACCGGTAATAATTCCGGTGTTTACCCTGACAACGTAATGGCTAGCTCCTACTTTACCACTTCAGTAAAACAAACATTTAAAGTAACCGGACTGAGTGCCAGCTACAAATACAATTTCTCCTTCACTGGTAGCCGTGGTGGTGTAACCGATAACCGTACTGCCAACTACACTATCAATGGCACTACCGTTTCTTTGAACGGTACAGGTAACTCTGCCAATAAAGTAACCATCAGCAATGTAAGTGCAGATGCAAATGGTGAAGTGTCTGTAGACCTCCAGGGGGCTCCGGGAGCTGTTTATGCACATATCAATGCAATGGTGATCGAAGCCAAGTATGATGACGGTACTGCACCTGCCAAACCAAGGAATTTTGCCGCCAGAAATATACCAACCGGTATGAGGCTTTCCTGGACAGATGCTGCCTACAATGAAACAGCATATGAAGTGTATAAATCCACTGACTCACTGGGTACTTACCAGTTACTGAGCCCTCTTGGAAATGAAAATGACACTGCTTATACTGATAATGCGGTAATTGCAAACACAAAGTACTTCTATGCTATCCGTGCCACCAATTCATATGGTAACTCACCATTTAGTGACACGATTGCCATAGTAGCTGCCAACAGGGCACCAGTAATGAATACCCTGAGCAATGTTTCCATGAAAACAGATGATGTGTTGAGTATTCCAATTACTGCAACAGATGATCCGGGAGACATACTGACTATTTCAGCAACCGGCTTACCTGCATTTGCTACCTTAAATAACACGGGTAATGGTGCAGCTAATTTAGCCCTCGCTCCTACCAGCTCTTACATAGGTACCTATAATGTTACCGTAACCGCTGCTGATAATCATGGTGGTACCAGCAGTCAGTCCTTTGTTATCTCTGTGAGAGATAAAAATATGGTTTCCATTTATGTAAACTATAACCAGACAAGTCCTGAAGGTGCACCATGGAATAACTTTAACGGTTTACCAATCGCCAACAGGAACATTACCAATATGCTGGATGAAACCGGTGCTGCCAGTGGCGCTACCATTACCCTGATAGATGCACTTACCGGTGCAAACAACGTGGGTGCTGTTACAGGCAACAACTCAGGTATCTACCCGGATAATGTAATGAGTACTTTATATTATGATCAGACCAATACCGCGAAGAGAATCAGGATTACCGGTTTATCCGCTGCCCGTAAATACAACCTGGTATTCTTTGGCAGCCGTGCAGATGTTTCTGACAACAGGAACACAATCTACACAGTGGGTACACAGTCTGTAACACTGAATGCAGCAGGTAACACCAGCAAAACTGTTCAGATCAATGGTCTGACACCTGATGCTAACGGTGCAATTGAATTTACTATCAAACAGGCTACAGGTTCTGCCTTTGCTTACCTGAATGCCATGGTAATACAATCCTATACAGATAATGGCCTGCCATTATCACCTGCAAACCTGACCGCTATTGGTAAATCAAGGACCTCTATCCAACTGGATTGGAGTAATAAAGCCAGCAATGCTACAGGTGTGGAAATCTACCGTTCAACTGCTGTTGATGGTACTTATAGCCTGGTAACTACCGTAGGTGCTACTGTTGCTACTTACCTCGATAATAACCTGACCGAAAGCACCAGGTACTATTATAAAGTAAGAGCGAAAGCGAATACTGTATTCTCAGAATATGGCAACATTGCCAGCGGCGCTACCTTCAGCTATTCCGCAAAGATCAACATCAACGTAACCAGCCCTGAACCGGCTCCATGGAATAATACCAATTCATTACCATTTGCAGGTCAGACGCTGAGCAATATCAAGGATGAAACCAACGGTAACACCAGCATGGTGATGACCATTGTACAGAACTTTTCAGGTACCAATCCTAATGGTGTGGTAACCGGCAACAACTCAGGTATCTATCCCGATAATGTAATGGCTGCCTCCTACTATGTAGATAAAGGTGATACTGCTAAAGTTACCTTCTCTGGTCTGAACCAATCTATGGCTTACTCCTTCGTATTCTTTGCAAGCCGTATAGGTGGTGGTGACAGGGTGAGTGCTTATACCATCAATGGTAAAACAGTAACCCTCAATGCGAAAGATAACAGCAGTCAGACCGTTCAACTGGACAACATCGTTCCGGATCAGGATGGCGAAATTCACCTGTCTGTTTATGTGGCACCGAATGGTCAGTACGCTTATCTGAATGCCCTGGTAATAAATGCTTCGCCAAAAGAAGATAATCCTAATGGCAGTGGTTCATTAATAGGTGCAGATAACAACCGTACAAACGCTGGCAGTCTTATCAGCAGCAATAATATGGTGGTAACTGATCCATCTTCTAAATCTATTGCTGAAGAGATTACAATTGAAAATGTATACCCTAACCCGGTTACTTCCTTTGTAAATCTGCTGGTGAAGAATGAAGGCAAAGCGAAAGATGTGGTGATCAAAGTATTTGACCTTAGTGGAAAAATGATCTTTGTGAAAGCAGGTATCCAGTTGCCAGGTGGTACACAGTTGATCCGTGTGGATTTCAACAGCAATGTTCCTCCAGGTGCTTACTTATTACAAATGCTGACTTCAGAGAATAAGAGAGTGAAAACAGTGAAATTGATCAAGAACTAACAAGTTAATCCGGTCACTAAAAAATCCGGTCTAACCAGCCGGATTTTTTAGTGACTTTTAGATTAGATTATTTTATACTTTAAAGAATCCGACAATATGGATCTGATTTATTTGTTCAATTCGTTAATGCGCAGAAAGTGGCTGATTCTGATCAGCAGTGTGCTGGCAATTGTAATTGCTTTTCTGCTCACCATGGACCAGAAAAAACTTTACAGATCATCCGCACAAATGGCTACGGGTTTTACAACTAGCGATCAGGTGAAACTGAAAGATGAGAACTTTAACATCTATGAAATTGATGTGAAGTTTAACAATGTTATTGAAGCCCTGAAATCTACAAAGGTGTTAAGCATGGTTACTTATAACCTGATGCTGCATGATCTTGAAAACCCCAAAGACGCTTTCCGCCAACTGGATGAAGAGGCCATGAAAAAACAAGCCTATCGTAATGCGGATAAAGCAAAGGCTATTGCCATTTTAAGAAAAAAATACGCCGACGAAAAATTATTGAGTTCTTATGATCCGGAAGAAAGAAAGATACAGGAGCTCATGAAAGTATACCAATATGATTTAGAAACTACCAAAACCTGGTTATCCGTAGGCCGTATACAAAGAACTGACTTTATTGATGTACAGTTCTGGTCTACCAATCCTGAACTTTCTTCCTATATGGTTAACCAGGTATGTTCAGAGTTTCTGAGAAATAATGAATCTTCCCGTTCTCAGCAAAATGTGCAGTCTATCGAAACACTGGAAAAACTGGTTTCTCAGAAAAGAGCCGATCTGGATGAAAAGCTGAATAACCTGCGTACCCTGGGTGGTGTAGATGCCGCGGTTGAAAGCTCCAGTAAAATGGAACAGATCAGCACTTTTGAAAGCCGGATGACGGAAGAACAAAATACCCTGAACAGTGCTACCCTTTCTTTGCAACAGGTAAGCAAACAACTGGCAGATATGGAGCGCAGCAATGCCCAGTCAGCCAGCGCTGCTTCTGCTGCCAGTGCCGAAATCAGCAAGCTGCGTAGCCAGATGAACGATGCCAATCAGGAGTATATCAACAAAGGCTCCAATGATACAGAGCTTTACAATAAATATCAAAAGCTAAAAACTGCCTACAGAAATAAATTATCCAGCCTGGCGAATACAGCCGACAGCCCGGGAAGTATTACCAAAGGTGATCTGCAGCAAAAGAAAAATGAACTGGAACTGCAGATAAGCTCCTCCCAACAGAATATTGAAACTTATCGCCAGAAAATACGCAGCCTGAATAGCAGTGTAGGCGCTGCTGCATCCAGAAGTGCTACTAACCTGGCATTACAGAAAGAAGTAAGCCTCTCCCAACAGGAATATGAAAATGTGAAATCCCGCTACGATGCGGTCATGAATAATACAGTGGTGCCATTGGATAACTTCCGGCAGATCCTGTACGGACAACCGGCTGTAGAACCGGAAGCCTCTAAAAGGTTGATGATATTAGCATTGGCTGGAGTAAGCATGTTTGTGTTTTGCTGTATCGCCATTATCTTCCTGGAATATATTGATGTATCTATCAAAACACCTTCTCAGTTCCTGAAAAATATTGAGTTGAAATTATTGGGTATCGTGAACAAAGTCAATATGAAACAGGAACCCCTGAACAGCATCTTCGATGCTGAATCCAAAAAAACACCGCAGGGCCTGCTTTTCCGCGAGCATTTACGTAAGCTGCGCTTTGAAATTGAAAACAACAGTCATAAAATATATCTTTTTACCAGTGCACGTGTAGGAGAAGGAAAATCCACCATTATCAAAGCGCTGGCATATAGCCTGAGTATGAGCCAGAAAAAGGTATTGATCGTTGATACCAATTTCATTAACAATACCCTTACCCGGGAATTTGAAGCCAATCAGGACCTGGAAGCATTTTCCAATGCAACAGAAGATTACCAGTATAAACACGTAAAAAGCATTATCACCCCTACCAGCATAGAGCATGTTGATATCATCGGCTGTAAGGGAGGCGATTATACACCGGCAGAAATACTTGGGGATAACAATCTCCTGGGGCACCTCTCTAACCTTACCAGCGCATACGATTACATACTGCTGGAAGGCGCTGCCCTGAATGAACGGTCAGATAGTAAAGAATTGCTGGCTTTTGCAGATACCATGATCACCGTTGTATCGGCAAAATCAACTATAAAACAAACAGATAAGGAATCTATCAGTTTTCTGCAAAGCATGAACGGGAAATTTACCGGAGCGATATTGAATTACGTAGAAAAAGGTAATGTAGACATGTAGCACACTCCTGGGGCTATTCAAAAGGGCATATGAAATTGAATCTATTAAATACAAATACTGGAAGTAGCAACCGGCTTGCCTGGATTGACTATGCACGGGGCATAGCCATTATACTGGTATTATACCGTCATATTTTTGAAGGTATCTCCCGTACCGGCCTCCCTACTACAGGTTACGATTACCTGGAACATGCCAATATTGTATTCTATAGTTTTCGTATGCCCCTTTTCTTTATCCTTTCAGGCGTTTTCATCGGCAAAAGCCTGGCTAAAAGAAGTATGGAAAAGCTGCTGAGCAATAAATTCAGTATCCTGCTTTACCCCTATCTCCTGTGGTCTGTATTACAGGTTACCCTTCAGATACTGCTGAGTAAATATGTAAATGCAGATCGCAGTATCGCAGACTATGGATACATTATTCTTTTCCCAAGGCGCATTGATCAGTTCTGGTATCTGTATGCACTTTTTAATGTTACCGTGCTTTATATGATCACCAGGCAGAAGCTGAAACTGCATATCTGGCAGCAACTGACCTTAGGGACTATACTCTACTTCTTATCCAGCTATGTTTCTGTTAAGCACATAGATCTTGGCTTTTTGTATGATATCATGCATTATTATATTTTCTTCGCCCTTGGCGACCTGGCATCATCCCGCATCCTGAACCAGGCAAACTTTGGACGTTTTGCCTCCTGGAAAACATTTTTCTTCCTGCTGCCCATATTTGCGGTAGGGCAATATTATTTCCTGAACAAGGACCTGGAGATGAGCAATAATATGTATGTGGAAACCTATCAGCCCTTACTTTTTGCAGTGATTGCATTGAGTGGATGCGCTTTTATGTTTAACATTTCATTCCTGTTGCAACGGTATGACAAGGTAAAAATATTGAGAATGGTAGGCTTCCATTCCTTGTACATCTATGTATCGCATGTACTGGTGGCATCTGCTACCCGCATGGTACTGATGAAGGGATTGGGCATTACCAATATTCCGGTGTTACTCATTGTTTGCCTGATAATGGCGGTGGTAGTACCCATATTAATGTATAAACTGGCCATGCGCTATGGTGCATGGTGGCTGTACAGCCTGGAAAAACCTGCTACCGGCAAGGAAAAATTACAGGTGCAAAATCAATAACCGAATAGTATCCAACTTAGATATGAGTGATCAGAAATATACCTACTGGCTTAAATCCGGACTTTACAGCGGCATGCAAAAAGTGGCTGTGCTGTTGTTTGGTGTAGGTAGTATCCTTGTTTTGACCCGTACACTTTCCAAACCCGATATGGGTACCTGGAACCTGTTCTTAGTGTATACCGCCATCATTGAAGTGATCAGGCACTCCCTGATCAAAAATGCCGTGATAAAGTACCTGAACAGTTCAGAAAAGGAAGAACATGCCTTTATCCATACAGGTGCCCTGACACTCAATAGCATTGCCACAATATGTATCTTATTATTGATTGTGGTATTTATCGTGCCTATCAGTAATTTTCTGAAAGCCCCCGGGCTGGTGGAGGTCATGTATTATTTTTTACCAGGTCTGCTCCTGCTGATCCCTTTCTCACATTTTGAATGGATTCAGAATTCCAATGCCGATTTCAAGGGTATCTTCTGGGCCTATCTGACACGCCAGGGTGTGTCCTTCGGATTAATTATCATCAGCCTGCTGGCAGGATTACATATTACCCTTACTTTATTAGTGATCTATTTCAACCTGGGCATTTTATTCGGCGCTCTGGTGTCCGCCTATTTTGCCAGAAAATTCCTTACAGGTACTATTAAAGTGGATCCCCAATGGGTTAAAAAGCTCTGGCACTTTGGGAAATATGTGTTTGGCACCAATATCAGCGCTTCCATCTTCCGTAATACGGACCAGTTTGTTATTTCGTCTTACCTGTCTACTGCGTCTGTAGCACTATATGGTGTATGCCTGCGTATCTCCAACCTGGTAGATGTACCTTCCCAGGTGCTGGCTGATATCCTTTTCCCTAAAACGGCCCAGATGATGGAAGCCGGTAATATGGAAAAAGTGAAATTCTACTACGAAAAAGCAGTGGGGGCTATATTGGCCATTGCATTACCAGTAAGTTTAGGTATATTCCTGTTACCAAAACTTGTATTATATATTATTGCAGGGGCCAATTATGAAGAGGCAGCTCCCATATTGCAGATCACTATTCTGTATGGGCTGTTTCTCCCCTTTATCAAACAATTTGGTACTATCATGGACTCTATCGGATTACCGAAAACAAATTTTGCTGTGACAACGGTCACTGCCATCTGCAATATTTTTATCTGCTGGTATTTCACCAAACATTTTGGATTGTTGGGTGCCGCATATGGTACTATGACTTCCTACGCTATCTGTTTACTCATCACACAAGTGATCCTTTATAAAAAAATAGGCAGCAGCCTTTCAAATACATTCAAGCATATGATACTATTCTATCCGGATATCATTGCTGTTTTACAACAAAAAATTTCATTAAAATGGAAAGTAAGATGATCAAAGGAAGGGATATCCTTGTAGTAGGACTTCAACCCTGGGACATTGCAATTGGCAGTAACTGTAAAAATGTGGCTAAAGAGTTATCCCAGTTTAACAGAGTGCTATATGTAAACCGGGCCCTGGACAGGATCACCGTTATTAGATCTAAAGATGACCCAAAGATAAAAACACGCCTCAAAAGTCTGAGGAAAGAAGCGGATGATATTACCAACATCGCTCCCAACTTCTGGACACTGGACCCACGTACCATGCTGGAATCAGTTAACTGGATACCACTCGCCGGCGTATTTGATTTTGTCAATAAAATTAATAACAAACGGTTGGCCAAAGAGATCAATCAGGCACTAAAGCGGTTGGGATTTAAAAATGTACTGCTGTTTAATGACAATGAATTCTACCGCGGACAGTATCTCATAGAACTCCTGCCGGAAGTAACAGACTGTATCTATTACAGCCGTGATAACATTGCTACCCACCCCTTCTTTGTAAGACATGGTAAACGCCTGGAGCCTTCCCTGATGGCCAAGGCCAGCATGGTGGTTACCAACTCTGATTACCTGGAAGACTATGGCAGGAAATATAATCCTGAAACCTACAACATTTTGCAAGGCTGTGACTTTGAGCGCTTCTTCCCAGAAACGCCTTTTACCCTGCCGGAAGAAATGAAAGGCATCAAAGGACCTATTATTGGTTACATGGGGGCCCTGATCGTTTCCCGCCTGGATATAAAAATACTGGAGCATATCGCGACTTCCCGTCCGGAGTGGAGCATTGTGCTGGTAGGACCGGAAGACAGCACCTTCCGTAAAAGCAACCTGCATAAAATGCCTAACGTCTATTTCCTTGGAAATACGACGGAGGTAAGGGTACCACAATTCATCCAGTTCTTTGATGTATGCCTGAATCCTCAGCTGGTAAATGGTATGACGATAGGCAACTATCCACGTAAACTGGATGAGTACATGGTACTGGAAAAACCAGTAGTAGTGACAGAAACACTGGCCATGAAACTTTTTGACGGATATATCTATCAATGTAAAACAAAAGAAGACTACGTGGTAAGCATAGAAAAAGCATTGGCAGAAGATCCTGACAGCGAAATCAGAAAGGCAAGAAAGGCATTTGCGCTCACACATACCTGGGATACCAGCCTCTCTAAAATGAGTGCGCACTACCAGGCATTAAAGAAAAACAAATAATCCTGTTATGCCGGATAAGAGATTCAGTAACGACAGCATTCTGGAAATCATGGTAACTATGTTTGTAGCATTTACCCTGCTCTTCCTTTTTTTAAAAATGTTGTTTTTTTAAACCCATTTACTAGGTGAATTATTCCACTACCAATAAAAGGCCCGGGCTTTTCAGCATGCTAACCAATCTGGTAAAACAACAGATTGGTGAAAGGAAACTGGATTCTCCGTTAGGCTATATATTGCTGGGGCTGGTAGCACTGGTCCTCGCCTTTGCAATAGCCAAAATAGATACGCTAGTGGGCATGCTTTTTATAGCGGGTTTACTAGGGGGAACACTGGCCTTTATCTGTTTATTCAATACCAAGCTGGGATTTTATATTACGGTATCACTGTCGTTCTTTGCTTTCTATATCAACAGGCTGATCAGTGAAAACATACCGGTAGGCTTAGGGATCGACGGGCTGATAGCACTTACTTTTATTGGTATTTATTTCAGGAAAACCGTGCAAAGACAGAAATACTGGCAACATTCCAAGAATCCTATTGCTGCTGTCTATTTCCTTTTCATGGTTTTTCTGGTAGTGGAATTATTTAACCCGTCAATGGATTCTATTCCGGGCTGGGTCTTTGCCTTCCGTAAGTTCCTCAACTTTGTCATGATCTTTTATATATCGTTGCACATTTTTGAGGACCTGGCAACAGTAAAAGAATTTATCAAATTATGGCTGGTACTGGCCTTCCTGGCAGGTGCGTATGGCTGCTTCCAGGAATGGCATGGATTACTGGGCTTTGAAGACAGGTGGGTAAACAGGGACCCAATACGTTACAAACTGTATTTCCAGGCGGGCAGTATGCGCAAATTTTCCTTCCTGTCTGATCCTACCGCTTATGGTATGCTGATGGCAGATGCAGTAATATTCGCGCTGGTACTTTCTATGGGAAGTGTAACCCGCAAACAGCGGATGCTCCTCCTGGGTATCAGTATTCCCATGGCATTGGGGATGGCCTTTTCCGGCACCCGTACCGCATATGCCATGCTGCCGGCAGGAGTTATCTTTTACGTCCTGATGACCATTACCAGCAAGAAAACAATGGCATTTGCCATCCTTTCTATGATGGTCTTTATTGTAGTGCTTTTCGGACCATTCCATAACGGCACCATCAGTCGTATCAGAACCACCTTCCTGCTCTCTGAAGACGGCTCCTTTAACGTTCGGGATGTCAACAGAGAACGGATACAACCTTATATCCTCCGTCATCCTTTAGGTGGTGGATTAAGTACATCCGGTGTGGTAGGTTCTCAATATAATCCCGGGCATACACTGGCCGGCTTTCCACCGGATAGTGGATATCTGAAAAGCGCACTGGAAACCGGATGGGTAGGATTATTCCTGACCTGCTTCACCTATTTTGTGATTTTACGAACGGGGATCAGGAATTTTTATAAAAGCCAGTCGCCCGAAATCAAAGGAATCTATGCAGCCATATTAGCCGCATTATATGGATACATAGTAGCACATTATACCCAGGTGGCCATTGGCCAGATACCCGGATGTTTTTTCTTTTACTCGATGCTGGCAGCACTTGTAAAACTCATCACATTTGAAAAAGAACAACCCAATAAAAAAAATCTAATAACAGTTAAATTATGAAACGAATACTCCTTTTTTCTTGTGCAGCATTGCTATCAACCTACTTGCAGGCACAAACAAAGCCCACGCATAACGCAAGCCAACCCTCACCGGCTAACAATGCTATTAAAGAACGGCTGGTGGAACTGGCATTAAATAATCCCCAGATGAGGATTGCAGGATACCAACAGGATAAAACCGGGTACGAGATCACCAAGGCGAATGCAGCCTGGCTGAATTATGTTACCGCCAGCGTAAACCTGAACGAGGTAACAACAGGTATCTATAAAAATGATGCGGCTAATGGTAGAAATATCTATTACCCACTTTGGAACGTAGGTATCAACGTACCGTTAGGTTCGCTGATTACCAAGCCAGCCGAGGTGAAAATTGCCAAAAAGAATAAAGCCATTGCTGAGGAACAAAAAGAAGGAATAGCCCGCTTAATCAAAAGACAGGTATTATCACTTTATGAAGACTATCAGAACAAGGTAGATCTGCTCCAGATGCAAACAGAACTGACAGACGATGATGCCGCAGCGTTTGCCACTGTAGAAGAGAAATTCTCAGGTGGTGGTATCAGCTACCAGGAATATAGTATCGCCTCAAAAGCACTGAATGAGCAACTGGTAAGACAGAAAGTATTACAAAAAGAAGTGAATGTTCTTAAACTGGAAATAGAAGAAATGATAGGCGTAAAACTGGAAGAAGTACTATTGCAGAAATAGGCAGCAATAGTATTATATCAAGAATACACCGATTTTGAATTTTAAAGTACAGATAATGAAATATATGTTATCCGCTTTCCTGATAATTTCTTTATTGGGAAATGACCTGAGTGCCTACGCTCAAAAAAATATGCAGCAAATAGAAGTAAAAGTAACACCTAACGGAAAGAAGAATGGCGCGCTGATACAACTACCTGATGATTATAATGTTACCAACAAGAAATACCCCATCATAATATTTCTTCATGGTAAAAGTAAAGCAGGTACTGACCTCTCTAAACTCGCACTGGAAGGTATCCCCTTCTGGCTGGACAAAGGAGTTAAACTGGATGCAGTAAATCCGGTTGACAAAAAGATGTATAAGTTCATTACCGTTATGCCCCAGGCACCTAGTTTTGGTTTAAAACCAAAAGAAGTGATGGCCGTACTGGACGACTTACTGAAAACATACCGTATAGATACCACCAGGGTATACCTTACCGGATATAGTGCAGGAGGATGGGCCGCTTTAATGGCTGTTACAGAAAGTCCGGCAATCTCTAAACGTATCGCAGCAGTAGTAGCCATGTCGCCCACAACACTGGATGATAAAAACAAAAAACAGTTCAAACTGATTGCTGATGCAGGCGTTCATTGCTGGTATTTTGCAGGAAGGCTGGAACCTCATTTTATGGAAACGGTACATGCCTATGCCGACAGCACCAATAAATATGGTCCAGGGCTTGCTAAAACCACCATCCATCATAACAAACATTGCTGTTTTAAGGATTTTTATGATCCCCGTTATACAGAAAACGGCATGAACATTTATCAATGGATGCTGCAATATAAAAGACAGTAAAAACAATGTCCTTATCCCTATACCTATACCTGTTTAATATAGTTGAATGAAAGTCTATTTTAAGAATCTGGATGGCATCAGGTTTATAGCAGCACTGCTGGTGATATTACATCATGCCCAGTTCTTCAAGGCACATCACCAGGTAGGACAGCTTTCTTTTCTGAATGAAGCATTCGTCAGCACAGGGCGAATAGGTGTAAACCTGTTCTTTGTATTAAGCGGATTCCTGATCAGTTACCTGTTAATGAGTGAAAATGCACAGACAGGTACTATTAATTTTAAGAACTTCTATTTCAGAAGGATCTTACGTATATGGCCACTGTACCTGGCCTATGGTATCAGCCTTACCCTGATAGCCCCTTACCTGTTCAATATGATGGGCATTCCTACTGCAGAAGATTCACGAACTATATTTACCAATCTTATTTTCCTTTTATTGTTTGCAGTAAATATACAGCTGGCCTTTTTCCCTTATAATAAGGGCATACTGGAAATCACCTGGTCGGTATGTATTGAAGAGCAGTTTTATCTGCTATGGCCATTGTTGCTGCTGCTGTTCCGTAAGCGGCTGAAAAGCCTGTTTATGGTATTAATCACCATTGGCTTTACCAGCAAGCTCCTTTGCCTGATCCTCCCCTATTTTTTTGATGTAAAAGCAGAATACCTGCTGGAAACCAGTTATCTGTTACTGTTCGACAAACTGGAACTGTTTGGTACAGGTATGTTTGCAGCTTATATTCTTTTCCACCGGGAAAGATATCTGGGCTTTTTAAGTAAAGGATTTACCAAGCCCATACAAATTGCAATGCTATTGCTAACAGTATTGGTTATTTTCTCTGTATTGAAAATTCCCGTAGTCAGTAAATATTATTTTGATCATTTTATTCATGCTGCTCTCTTCGGCTACCTGATGCTGGCAGCGGTATCTGAAAATAGCCTGTTAAACCTGGAATATCCAATCATGAAAACACTTGGCAAAATTTCATATGGCATCTATATGTTCCATACGCCTGTTTGCCAATTGCTGATTATTGTATTTATAAAAATATTTGGAGCAGGTAGATCACTTATCATATATGACCTGCTTTATCCGATAGCATGTGTAGTAGTAACTTGTATTATAGCTTACTTCTCTTATGAGTGGTATGAAAAACGCTTCCTGCGAATCAAATCCAAGTATGCAGTTGTGCATACCCGGATTTAGATCGCTCCTCATTTATGACTTAACAAATTTTATAACTTCTTTAATGTTTTTGCCGTTGGTGATCTGTAACAAA
Source organism: Chitinophaga sp. H8 (assembly GCF_040567655.1). Lineage (NCBI taxonomy): Bacteria > Pseudomonadati > Bacteroidota > Chitinophagia > Chitinophagales > Chitinophagaceae > Chitinophaga > Chitinophaga defluvii. Next base: position 2,254,698 of record NZ_JBEXAC010000001.1, read on the forward strand.
TAAATCCCCTGGGCCAGACGACTAATGTCTATCTGCTTCTGAATCTGTACACCAGGTTCAAAGGAGAAGGATTGCTGCAACTTTCCTGTAGCACTAAAAATAAAAACATTTACTGTTTCCGTCGAGGTCTTGTTAACATTAAGACGGATCATATCCGTAGCCGGGTTCGGAAAAAGGGCTATCTTAAAAGCGCTATGCTCTGCTGATTCGGATACAATAATTTGTACAGTAGAAGAAGCCGTACTTCCTTTATCATCCGTTACTGTTAATTTAAACTGATACGTTCCTGGCACCAGACCAGTCACAAAGGTGACTGCTTTATTGGGAGAAACAATCTGCAATGCAGGTGTTCCGGATACCTGTTGCCATACATATTTTACAATAGTGCCATCCGGATCGGTAGAAGCACTGCCATCCAGCGTTATGTATTCCTGTGCTGCACTCACTGTTCTGTCAATTCCAGCATCTGCCATCGGCGGATCATTTGTCACCGGAACATCTTTCACTGTAACGGTCACCCGCGCTTTGGCGGTAGCATTATTTTCATCAGTTACGGTCAACTCAAATACATAGCTTCCTGCAGTTAACAGGCCACTTACTGCAGTTCTTGCAGCGCCGGGGCTGCTGATAGTCGCTGCAGGACCACTTACTTTAGCCCATTTATAACTGACGATACTGCCTGTGGAAGCAGTACCATCCAACTGCACGGTATTAGCTGGCAGCGTAATGGTAATATTACTGCCCGCATTGGCTACAGGAGGAATGTTCACTGCATTTACCGTCACAGTAACACGTGCGGTAGCGGTAGCGTTCTTATTATCTGTAACTGTCAGTTCAAATACATATACCCCTGCTACCAGCCCGCTAATTGCACTGGTGGCAGCATTGGGCTGTGCGATGGTGGCAGCGGGGCCACTTATTTTAACCCACTTGTAGGACGTGATAGTACCATCCGGATCATATGAACCCGTGCCATCTACATTTACGGTATTCGTAGGCAAGGTAATGGTCACATTAATCCCTGCATCAGCTACCGGGGGCTGATTGGCGACATCCTTTACGGTAACGGTAACACGTGCTTTAGCCGTTGCATCCTGATCATCTGTAACCGTCAGTTCAAAGATATAAGTACCAGCAGTAACCAGATCACTGACTACTGTGCTGGCAGCACCAGGCGTGGCAATGGTGGCAGCAGGACCACTTACTTTAGCCCATTTATAACCTACGATACTGCCATCAGGATCTGTAGAGGCAGTTCCGTTCAACTGTACCGTACTGGTAGGCAGGGTGATCGTAATATTACTGCCTGCATTGGCAACAGGGGGTTTATTAGCCTCCACTACTGTAACAGTAACCTGTGCCGTGGCGGTAGCATTTTTATTATCTGTAACCGTCAATTCAAATACATATACACCAGCCACTAATCCGCTGATCGTGCTTGTAGCAGCATTGGGTGTTGCAATGGTAGCTGCCGGCCCGCTGATCTTAACCCATTTATAACTTACGATACTGCCATCCGGATCATTGGAAGCACTACCATCTACCTGCACACTATTTGTGGGTAAAGTGATCGTCACATTACTGCCAGCATCAGCTATCGGCTGTTGATTATTGACATCATTTACGGTAACTTTTACACGGGCTTTTGCAGTAGCATCCTGATCATCTGTAACAGTCAGTTCAAATACATAGGTTCCTGCTACGAGCCCGGTGATACTACTCCGTACCGCATTCGGTGTAGCGATCGTCGCTGCCGGCCCGCTGATCTTAACCCAGCTGTAAGACTTAATGCTGCCATCCGGATCAGTAGAAGCACTACCATCCACCTGTACACTACTTGTGGGCAACTGAATAGTCTGATCTTTACCCGCATTGGCCACAGGAGGTTTATTGGCGGCTGGATTTACTATAACCGTGACACTACTTTTGGCAGTAGCATTGTTATTATCCGTTACTGTTAATTCAAAAACGTACGTACCTGCCAGCAGGCCATTTACCGCTGTACTCGCTGCGTTGGGAGTAGCAATCGTGGCGGCAGGACCGCTTGTCTTTACCCAGCTGTAGGATTGGATATTGCCATCCGGATCAGAAGATGCGGAGCCATTCAATTGTACGGTGTTCACCGGCAAAGTAATCGTAACATTCTCTCCCGCATTGGCCACAGGAGGCTTATTGGCGGCTGGGTTCACTTTTACAGTAATCTGGTCTTTAGCGGTAGCCCCTTTATCATCTGTTACCGTCAGCTCAAATACATAAGTGCCTGCTACCAGTGCACTCACAGCTGTACGGGCCGCTGTAGCAGTGGCAATCGTTGCGGCAGGACCGCTCAGCTTTACCCAGCTGTAAGACTTAATAGTGCCGTCCGGGTCAGTGGACGCACTGCCATCGAGCTGTACACTATTTACAGGAAGGGTGATCGTAATATCATTACCTGCTTTTGCTACTGGTGGTTTATTCGTAACTACGCCCCCGGTATACTCATCTGCTCCTATATCGAAGGCACTACCAAAAGGCCTGCCATCGCCATCAATATCAAAAGTAACTCCCTGCGCTGTTAAATCCATTCCCTTATCAATCGCCAGAGCGCCTGCTACCAGATGGAAATCCTTCTGGGCTAAATCCTTAAATCCTGCTGCAGTCAGGCTGCTTAAATAGAGATTATTGGAGGTTTTGAAATCCACTCCCTTCATAATATTTACATAAGCCCTGTCCCCTTCTGCAGTAGATCCCACGCCTACTATGAGGTTGTTATACACCAGGTTGTTTGTGCCTACGGTACCATAGGTACTCAGGATCATAATCCCGTTCCGTTTGGAATTTACAATGGTGTTATTAAACAGGTGTACCTGTAATGGTGTATAGTTGTTTTTGGTAGGACGGTCATCTATAAATATAGCATCTTGTCCGCCGGTGGTACCATCCCAGCCGGCATCGCTCATGATGTTATTATACACTTTGGTTAGCCCGGTTCCAAATACCTCAATGGCATTACCTGTTCCCTTTATGATCTTATTATTATAGATCACTCCCTGAGATTCACCTCCCATGATAATACCGGCCTGCTGGCTGCCTTTGTTCTCTACCCCAAAGTTATAGACCTCATTATTATAGATCTCTACCCCTTGTGGAGCAGAAGCCACCTGTATACCATCCCATCCTGTATTCCGGGTGATGACGTTATAAATCTTCACATTATAAATGCGTGGCGGTAATGCTCTGATCACGCTCCCATCTGCACAAGTAATGTCTGCACCATTGGGCAACGTATTTCCAATGTAAAGTCCTTCCCCTACGATATCATGTACATATAAATCATGAAAGCTAAGATCGCGGATTTCAAAATTCGGGTATTGGTTAATTGGATCACAGTCAGGATTAATCTTTGCCAATACCCCGGCAGATGCACGGGCGATCTCTATCCTTTCCGCCTCGTAATTAGTACATCCTTTTCCCATGGCAAGACCACTGCTAAGCGGCTTACTCACCCCATCAATATAAAAACCATATTTATCAGCACTCCCGGAACCTGTTACTTTAAAAAACTTGGACTGATTAAAGATCAGACCATAATTCCCGCCATCGCCTACTTTTACCTGTCCGCCGCAGTTAATAAATACCAATGGTTTTTCCTTGGAGCCTACGTAATTAAAAAATTGGATATAGGGATAATTACCAGCAGGCACACAAATCGTATCCCCTGGTTGAACATTCTGTAAAAGTCCGTTGCTGTAAATCCCCCCATCAGGGCCAGGTTTAATAACATGTTTACAATTACAATCCTGGGGAGTACCTCCGGGAGCAGCCTGAACGCTTACATTGGCATTCGCAGCACTGGATACCCCTGCTGCATTGGTAACAGTCAGTTTAAAAACATAACTCCCTTCCACCAGGCTATTAACAGTAGCCTTTGCGGCATTGGCAGCTACCAGTGTACCTGCAGCAGGGCCTGATATTTTTTCCCATTTATAGCTGGCAATCGTGCTGTTGGGAGCTGAAGAAGCAGATCCGTCCAATATTACACTGTTGGCAGGAGCTGTAATGCTGATATTACTACTCGCCAGTGTTACTACCGGAGGTGGGATCGTTACAGCTTCATTTACGGTAATAGTGACCCTTGCACTGGCAGTGGCCCCTTTATCATCTGTAACGGTCAGTTCAAATACATAGCTACCGGCTACCAGTGCATTTGCATTGGTTTTAGCAGCATTGGGTGTTGTAAGCGTAGCAGTAGAAGGCCCTGAAATCTGAGCCCACTTGTAAGTGGAAATGGTACCATCGGCATCTGTAGAAGCACTCCCATCCAGGGATACACTTGCTACCGGTAAAGTGATAGTAACATTGTTTCCGGCATTTGCTACCGGCGGCGTATTGGCCGGTGGTGTTGTAGTACCTCCTTTGCTGTACTGCAGCATCCACTCGTATATGTTCGGATTCTGATAAGTATGTGTAGCATCATATGCCTTATCCCAGGTAGCAGCCTCATGTCCGCTTCCCAGAATAACCGTAGAAATAGCTTTCACAGCAGGATTACAGCTGTTGTATTGTTGTTCAAACTTCTGCATATTATTCAGAAAAGAAGCATCCCCGCTGCCCCCACCTGAAAACGACCACACGGGTACTTTTGCAGCCACTACTGTATTGCAGAAATTATTTAGTTTGCTTACGTCGATTGCGGCTGGAGAAACCGGGACAATCGCAGCAATGTTGTCTGCATATTGTTTACCAGATGCTACATAATTCCAGGTGCCATATCCTCCGGCACTTAATCCGGTAAGGTATATCCTGGATGCATCTACCCGGTATCTGGCTTTCATATCATCCAACACACTTTGTATCATCAATTCATTTGCCCATCCACCATAAAACTGTGGCGATATCACAATGAACTTAAACAGCTTTCCTCCCACCGTAAAGTTCATTTTAGCCCCATTGGCGATAAGTTTTGGTAACCCCTGTCTTAATACAGCATTTACATCACTCCCTCCTTCACCCACACCATGGATAAAAATAATTAATGGATAATTCTCTTTTGTAGTATTGTAATCATCAGGGAGATGTAGCCAGGCTCCGGTTGTAGCGCCCGTAGAAGTAACTTTAACTGAGATAGCCGTTTGATCACCTTGTGCGAAGCATAGGGCAGGGAGAGTAAATAATAATGCCAGTAGAAAGGCACTGAAGAGTGTCTTAAGATTAATTCGGTTTTTCACTAAAGGTTAAATTTATTAATTATTCCAGATAATACCTTCCCAACTCATCAGCCATCCTAAAATTCCACTACCCGTGCAAAAATAGTGTTTAAATAAATTGAATGCTAGTATTTTCAATAAAAAACACATATAAATTATACCATCATTCATAAATAAATATAATGTATAAAAAGGTAAATTCCAAATATTAAAAGAATTGATGTTTCAACTTATTATGTAATTAAAATATTATTAAAAGTATTACTTAATACCGCTGTATTGCAGCAGTACCCTTCTTTTTATGCAAATAATTATAGAGCATTATTCCTTTTACTGCTGCCTCAATGTTAATTCCTGGTCTTTCACAATTAAACCGGTGAAAAATCTGCGGGTAAATATCCTCCCGGTGGTTATTGGTACCAAAGATAATATCCAGGTCGGGAGATGATCCCCCCAGCAACTGATCAAAAAATGCTTTGGGAATGCCCGCATCTGTGTGTGGGAAAGCAAATGCTTTATAGGATAAGCCAAACTTATTGACCAAAAAATCTACAGATCCCCGGGTTTGCGTAAGCATCTCTTCCAGTGGCAATGCTTCATAATAAGGATGATCAATGCTATGCCCACCGATGGCAAATCCCTGATCAATCAATGTTTTTACCTGGCCGCTATCTAAAAAAGGCTTTTGTTTCACCAGGTATTCCTGAAAGGAAATGCCCAGTATATCAGCTAAAGCCGTTGTTATTTCCCGGGAGGTATAGGTAATCCGCTTTATAGCTGCGATCAGCTCCTGTTTTGAAGGTGCCGGGCATTGCAGTACTTTAGCCAGTGCATCCAGCGTTGCAGGGGTATGCTCCTGCTGTTGTAATGCTTCTATCAGCAGGCTTACTTTAAACTTATAAAACAGGGATTGATTATCCAGAAAAGCGCTGTTCAGAAAAAAGACAGCGGGCACACCTTTTTGAAATAATAAAGGAGCAATTACATCTGCTACTTCCCGCAGCCCGTCATCAAAAGTAAGTAAGAATGAATTGGGTGGTACAGGAGTTTGTGTACGCAGACAGCTGATTACCGTTTGCAACGTAACCGGGTTAAAATGTTTCAGCAGATAATCCAGATCCTTTTTAAAGGCAGCCACTCCCTTATAGGGATACAGATGCCTGATATGAGGAACTGCTGCATCACTTACCAGGTGATGATAAGGTAATAACAACCTGCCGGGATAGATCTTTTTTAGTAGTGATAAATTAGCTAACTGTACTGTTTGATAATAGATCTTTTTTGCAATGCTCATGATACGGGGGAACTCCTTTCCGTGTAAGTTAAGAAGGCTAATTTTGTTTTTAAAATAAAAATCCCTGCCTCCTTCCGGAAGCAGGGATTTTCCATAAAATATTATCGGTACAAGTGCGGATAGATAATGTTATCTATCGTTTCACTTATAAAGCAAATGCCGCTTTTACTTTATCAACATAATCAAGTTTTTCCCAGGTAAACAGTTCTACTTCTACTGTTTTCTCATGTTTCTTGCCTTTGTTGAATACTTTGGTAACCACTTTATTTTCGCGTCCCATGTGGCCATAAGCCGCAGTTTCACTATAAATTGGATTACGTAGTTTTAAACGCTGTTCGATAGCATAAGGGCGCAGGTCAAATATTTCTTCTACCTTTTTAGCGATCTCACCATCTGTCAGTTTCACTTTGGCAGTGCCATTAGTGCTCACAAAAATACCGCAAGGTTTAGCAACACCGATAGCATAAGATACCTGTACCAGCACTTCATCACATACACCGGCAGCTACGAGGTTCTTGGCAATGTGACGGGTAGCGTAAGCAGCTGAACGATCTACTTTGGAAGGATCTTTACCAGAGAATGCACCACCACCGTGCGCACCTTTACCACCATAGGTATCTACAATGATTTTACGGCCGGTTAAACCGGTATCACCATGCGGACCACCAATTACAAATTTGCCGGTAGGGTTAATGTGATAAGTAATCTTGTCGGTGAACAGTGCCTGTAATGCAGGTTTCAACTGTGCTTTTACACGAGGTATCAATATATTGATCAGATCAGACTTGATCTTCGCCAGCATAGCATCATCATTGTCAAAATCATCATGCTGTGTGGAAATTACGATGCTGTCTATTCTGATCGGTTGATTATCGTCAGAGTATTCGATGGTTACCTGGGATTTTGCATCCGGACGCAGGTATTTGATTTCTTTATTTTCCCGGCGTAATGCTGCCAGCTCCAGTAACAGCTTATGGGCCAGGTCCAGTGCCAGTGGCATATAATTTTCTGTTTCACGGGTAGCATAACCGAACATCATACCCTGATCGCCGGCACCCTGTTCTTCAGGTTGCTTGCGGTCTACCCCCTGGTTGATGTCAGGTGATTGCTCATGGATCGCAGATAAGATACCACAGGAGTTAGCTTCAAACATATACTCACTTTTGGTATATCCGATCTTCCGGATCACTTCTCTGGCAATATCCTGTACATCCAGGTATGCTTCAGATTTAACTTCTCCGGCCAATACAACCTGACCGGTAGTTACTAAAGTTTCACATGCTACTTTGGAAGTAGTGTCATAGGCAAGAAAGTTATCAATCAATGCATCAGAGATCTGATCGGCAACTTTATCTGGGTGTCCTTCTGAAACTGACTCGGACGTAAATAAATAAGACATAAATTTAAATTTCGGCTTTATAGTTTAGTGTAAATAACTCGGAGTTTCATGTTATACTGGGAATGATTGCCACCGCCTACTTTTACGCGCTGGAGGCCAATATTCCGGCCATTGGCAACTGCTTCCAGTTTGAACCCATTGTTAATATCCTTACCTGCCAACAACAATTGCATATAGCGTGCTACATTAAATGTGTACTGCACTACTTTTACGCCACCAAAATTCGTTACCACTGTTTTTTGACCGCCAAAATATGGCTGGTTGGGGTTGCTGGGGTTACCATAATCAACAATTGGCTTTGTTGTATCACCATTTCTGTACTGGCTTACGAACAAGAAATCAGGTTCTGTATAAATTTCATTTTTATCCACTGCCCCGCTCGTGATCTGAGTAATCACCAATTCTGCCTTATTAATAACAGATTTTGGAAATTGTTCCAGATTAGGAATCAGCAACCTGGTGAATAATCCCGGCGCTTCCTGCAGGAAAAGGATACTATCCCCTTCAGAACGGTTGGTATTGATATAATTAGCGGCTTCCGAACCTTCAAAATTACGAGTAAAGTAATTGGCATGTGCATGTACCCCGGTGTAGGAAGAGAAGGGGAAATAAGCCCGCAGGGAATCTTTCTCCGTGTTTTTATAGAACACCGTCATCTTGGTATCCGCACTGTTCAGGTTGAGATACAACACGGTACTGTTGGTAGCCAGTGTAGTATCCGGTATGATAGCCAACCCTTTAAAATAAAGATTGAAAGTAGAATCCGTTGCAAAATTGCCGGTGGCCGTTTGCTGTAATAAGCTGTTGCCCACGGCGGGGTCCAGCTTTATACGCAACTGCGGCGCTTCCTTGGTGCCATAAATAGAAACTGAATCCTGTAATCCTTTGGCATTAACGGTTCCTGTACCCAGCAGTTCGCCGGCATTGTAGGCCAGTGCCTGCGTGTACCGGTAGTTGGAGTCTATCTTAAAGTCAGGCTCTGCCATACGGTATATCCTAAAAGTCTGAGGCAACAATGAATCCCCGAAATAACCATTATAGCTGATCGACAATACCACAGAATCCAGTGTCTGACCGGTGCCCTGGAAAGTGAAGGCGCTGCTGGTCATCCCCAGCTGCATATACGTGAAAGCATGGGCTTTCCCCCCTACCGGATCATTTACGATAGATCCCAACGCCTTTGTAAAATTCCCACGGCCGGTAAATACGGCAGAGTCTACCCGCCAGATATTATGTGCAATGAGATTATTAAAGGTGGTATCAGATGCGTTTACAAAATCGCCTCCCGGAATAAGGTCAGTACCCAAAAGGGTAGCCTCGCTACAACCAGTAGATAAACGTAAAACGGAAAAAAGGGCAGCTGCAAGGCTAAGATTCCTGAAATTGATCTTCACGCGAATGGTGTTTGTTTTTTTAAGATGCCATTTGGTACGTCTTCCCCCACCTTTTACAGCAGTGTACAACGTATCTTTAATTTGTGCTATTTACCCATCAATTGATTGTAAAGCTGCAGATAATCTCCAAGATCCTCATTGTCGGCTTTATACGGTAACACAATTTTACCTTTTTCCGCCTTTATTTCATCAACAATTTTTTTCTCTGTCTTCTCACCCGCCAGGACTACCGCATCTGCATATTTGGCGGCGCCTCTGTTTAAAGCACTATTGGTACCCTCTTTATAAGGCTCAATATCTTTTTCTTTAATCAGGTTGCTGATCGTTGCTTTTTTAACAAAGCCTGCTCCCAGCTTATCCTTAAAAGAATTTGGCTCCAGGGAGAATACCGTCTTTGAATTGGCAAAAACAGGTTCCTTTTTGTAGGCTGTTTTCAGGTATAATGGCACCAGAGAAGTCATCCAGCCACTGCAATGGATAATATCCGGAGGCCATCCAAATTTTTTCACCGTTTCCAAAGCACCTTTACAAAAGAAAACTGACCGGGCCCCATTGTCATCAAAAAATTCCTCGTTTTCGTCTGCAAAGACTGTTTTACGTTTGAAATAATCCTCATTGTCAAGGAAATACACTTGTAAACGGGCATTGGGCAAAGACGCTACCTTGATGATCAGCGGATAGTCATCACCATCAACCACAATGTTGATACCTGACAATCTTACCACCTCATGAAGGCGATGTCTGCGCTCATTAATAATTCCAAACCTCGGCATGATCACCCTCACTTCTAAGCCCGCCTCATTGGATTTAATTGCCATTTTATTGACCATAGCCGCATAATCACTCAAATCCAGATAAGGCGACATCTCTTGGGCAATAAAAAGAATTCTTTTCTTTGTGGACATTTAACGCTAATTATTAATGCAGTAAATTTTAATTTGGCTTGCAAAATTACGGATTTTTTACGGAATATTGGCCAATCTGACAGTTTTAACATCCTTTTAAGCAATGTTTTATGTATCTATTTAAGCGCCGTAATGATCTCAGACACCACCTGGAACAAGCAAAGTTGAAGGGACAAACCATTGGTTTTGTGCCTACTATGGGAGCCCTGCACGATGGGCACCTGTCGCTGGTGGCGGCCGCTAAAGAAAAGTGCGATATCGTGGTTTGCAGCATATTTGTCAACCCTACCCAATTTAATGATCCTAAAGATTTTGAAAAATATCCCATCACCATCGAACAGGATATCGTCAAATTGACCGATGCCGGTACAGATGTCCTGTTCCTCCCCTCCGTGGCCGAAATGTACCCGGAAGGGCTGGCGTCCGGCAAACACTATGACTTTGGCAATCTCGAAAAAGTGTTAGAAGGCGAATTTCGTGCCGGACATTTCCAGGGGGTGGGCAGAGTGGTCCATAAATTGCTGGATATAGTAATGCCCCATCAATTGTTTATGGGGCAAAAGGACTTTCAACAATGCCTGATTATCAAGGAATTAATTCACCTGCTTGCTTTGCCGGTACAACTGGTGGTTTGTCCTACCCGGCGGGAAGCTGATGGCCTGGCCATGAGCAGCCGTAACGTCCGTTTAAATGCGGCCCACCGGCAGCAGGCTACGGATATATTCAAGGTACTCACCGCGATCAGAGACCAATTTGGTAAAGTGCCGAACTCGACACTAAGTAAGGAAGCGATGACACAACTGAAAAAAGATGGTTTTGAGCCGGAATACGTGGAAATCATTACCCTCCGTAATGGACAGGTAACCCGGGAAGACGCCCCTTCTGCTGATAAAACAGTAGCAGTAGTATTGGCTGCCTGGCTGGGTGGCGTGAGATTAATTGATAATATGATCTTACAGGGGCAGCTCTAGATGCGATAATCCGGCAGTTGGTTTTCTTAGACGTATATATGACAATATATCGGCACATTAACAATTTGGATATTTATTTTCTGTACCTTTGCGAACGCTTTAGCCAATGAGGATACTGAGGTGCATTGGATAGGCAAAATTAACAAGCTATGCAGATCGAAGTACTTAAATCCAAGATACACCGGGTGGTTGTAACGGAAGCCAACCTGCAATACGTAGGAAGCATTACCATTGATGAAGATTTGATGGATGCTGCCAACATGATCGCTAATGAAAAGGTGTCTGTGGTAAATGTAAATAATGGCGAACGCCTTGAAACCTATATTATAAAAGGCAAACGTGGTTCCGGTGTCATTTGTATGAATGGTCCTGCTGCCCGTTTATGCGCTCCCGGTGATGTGGTGATCATTATCTCCTATGCTACCATGGATTTTGAAGAAGCTAAAACATTCGAACCCAGGGCTATCTTCCCTAAAGAAGGCAACAGACTCTAGTCCGCTTAACGATTAATTTAAAGGAATATGCCCAAAACGCTGAAAAGCCTGCTGAAGTTCATTTGCTTTTTGGGCATAGGCCTGTTATTGATATGGTTGGTTACCAAAGACCTCACTACCAAAGAACAGGAAGATATTAAAAATGCATTTCGCCATGCCAATTACTGGCTGGTGATTCCTGCGATGGCCTTAGGGGTGGCCAGCCACTGGCTGCGTGCAGTGCGCTGGCGATTACTGATGAAGCCCCTGGGGCATCAGCCACATACACTTAATACCTTTTTTGCTGTAATGGTCGGTTACCTCGCTAATCTGGCCATTCCCCGTCTTGGTGAAGTAACCCGCTGCGGGATTCTGGCCCGGTATGAAAAAATTCCGGCGGATAAACTTGTGGGTACCATGATTGCAGAAAGAGCGGTAGATCTGTTGTGCCTGATGCTGTTAATGGTCATGACCGTATTGCTCCAGATTGATATTGTAGGTACTTTCTTTGCCGATCGTATCTGGCATCCCATCCAGCTGAAACTGGCAGGTGCCGGTACCGCCCAATGGATACTGGTAATAGCCATATTGTTAGCAGGGTTATTATTACTGGTATTGCTGCTCCGCCGCTTTGCCCGCACCAAAGCAGCAATCGCTATCCGCACCCTCGCCAAAGGGGTACTGGAAGGCATCCTTTCTATCGGTAAAATGAAACAGAAAGGCTGGTTCCTTTTTCATACTGCAGCCATCTGGTTACTTTACTTTTCCCAGATCTATATTGGCTTCTATTGCTTACAGGAAACTGCCGGCCTGGGAATAAAAGCAGGCATGTCTGTCCTGGCCTTTGGCAGTATAGGCATGATTGTTACACAGGGCGGTATCGGGGCTTATCAGATCCTGGTACAACAAACCCTCGTACTCTATGGTATCCATGCTACTATCGGTTACGCTTTTGGCTGGATTATCTGGCTGGCACAAACGCTGCTGGTGGTATTACTGGGCTTTATCAGTCTGATCGCATTGCCCTTGTATAATAAAAGCACTCCAACAACCAGCGCTGCTGAACATTAACATTTCGCGGATAATGCTCCTTTTATCCACTGCCCCAATACCGGGTTATCCCCTGGTTTTCAGGTAAGTTTGTGGCAATACAGCTCGTTTCATTGCATGAAATGACTTAACTTTAATTTAACACAGGATGTTGACCTAATAATGTATTGTTGTAGTTAATGTGAAATTATTGAATGCAAAAAAGTACGTATGCGATTGCAGAATAGTGTGTTAAACGAAAATATGACGACACCGGATTTAATACTACAAAAGAGGCTCAATAAGAAGAAACTGATTGTCCCCAAAAAGAAAATGATTGCCAGGGATATCAGCTGGCTTTCTTTTAATGCACGTGTGCTCCAGGAAGCTGCCGACCCCACGGTTCCCCTACTCGAACGTATCCGCTTTCTGGGCATCTTTTCTAATAACCTGGATGAGTTCTTCCGCGTAAGGGTAGCTACCCTGAAGCGTATGGTAGTGGTAGTAGGCAAAGCTGCCAAAATGCACCTGGAAGAAAATCCGGAAAAGATACTGGAAGAGATCCAGGCAAATGTAATTGAACAGCAACGGGAATTTGACCGTATCTGGAAAGATATTGTGGAAGAACTGCAGACACAGCAAATCTTCCTCCGTAGCGAAAAACAACTCAACAGGGAACAACAGAAGTTCGTCCTCAATTATTTTAACGAAGAAGTACGGACCAATATCATCCCCCTGATGATTGAAAGCATACAGCAATTTCCTATCCTGCGGGATAAATCTATTTACCTCGCTGTAGTACTTGCCCGGCAGGATAATTCCGTACGGCAGAAATTTGCATTAATTGAAATTCCTACATCCATACTACCACGCTTTATCATATTACCGGCTAAAGAAGGAGAACATGATATTATCCTGCTGGAAGATGTGATCCGCTTCTGCCTGCCACACGTATTTTCTTACTTTGGCTATGATAAGTTTTCTGCGCATATCATCAAAGTAACCCGCGACGCGGAACTGGATATAGACAATGATATCTCTACCAGCCTGATCCACCAGATAGAAAAAGGATTAAAGGACCGGCGTAAGGGTAAACCGGTAAGGTTTGTATACGACAAGGACATCGACCCGCTGCTGCTGGAATACCTGATGCGCCGCCAGGGGCTGTCAAGCAGGGATAATCTCATCCCTGGTGCCCGCATCCATAATTTCAAGGATTTTATGGATTTCCCCGAGTCGGTGTTCAATCATCAACGCCTGCACCGCAAAAATGTAATACACCCGCTCTTCCTGAATGCGCCCAGTGTGATGCACGTTATTCAGCAACAGGATGTAATGCTCCACTTCCCCTATCATTCATTTGATACCATTATAGACCTGTTGCGGGAAGCGGCGATAGATCCTAATGTATCCAGTATAAAAATCACCGCTTACCGGCTGGCTAAAAACTCCAAGATCGTTAATGCGCTCATCAACGCAGTGCGTAACGGTAAACAGGTAACGGTGGTACTTGAGCTGCGGGCCCGTTTTGACGAAGCGGCTAACCTGGCCTGGAAGGCAAGACTGGAAGAAGAAGGTGTAAAAGTACTGCTGGGGATCCCTAATATGAAGATCCATGCCAAGCTGTGCGTGATCAAAAAAAGAATAGGCACCAAAACCATACAATGTGGTTTTGTCAGTACGGGCAACCTAAATGAAAAAACAGCCCGGGTATATGGTGATCACTGCCTGCTTACTACCAACCGGGGGGTTATAGCAGACATTAACCGCATTTTTACTTACCTCGAAAGTCCCCGTCATGATATTAAAATACTGGAAGGGTGTAAAACACTTCCGGTAAGCCCTTTGAATATGCGTAGCCACTTTTTGAAGCTCATAGACAAAGAGATCAAAAATGCAAAACATAAGAAAGCAGCTGGCATCATCATCAAAATGAATTCCCTTTCAGATGATATCATGATCACCAAGCTGTATGAGGCAGCTAAAGAAGGCGTGAATATCCAGATGGTGATCCGCGGTATCTGCTGTGCCTATACGGAAAATAAAAAGTGGAAAAAGAATATCGCTGCGGTGAGTATTGTGGATGAATACCTGGAACATGCCAGGGTGTTTATTTTCCATAATGGAGGCCAGGAGAAAGTGTTCATAGCATCCTGCGACTGGATGGTACGAAACCTGGATCACCGGATAGAGGCAGCCGTGCCCGTTACAGATAAGGCCATTAAACAGGAGCTGATAGATATCATGCATATACAGCTGAGCGGTAATGTAAAAGCCAGGATACTGGATAATGAGCAGGCTAACAAATACAAGCGGGAAGGCGATAAAAAAATCCGTACCCAGGTAGAGATATTCAGGTACCTGAATGAAAAACAATATAAATAACCAGCTGCCCCAACGGCATGTTTATGCATTACCTGCTACTAAAAGCCATGAATTTCCGTATTTTGCACGCTATCTGTATCATTTAAAACTGTGAACTGATGAAACTGGCTGCGATAGATATCGGATCAAATGCTGCACGGTTATTGATTTCTGAGGCATCTCCCAAAAGCAACGGAGAAATGGACTTTACCAAAGTAAACCTCGTAAGGGTACCATTGAGATTAGGCTTTGATGTATTTGCCACCCAAACTATTTCTGAGAAAAAGGTGGCGCATTTGCTCAATACGATCAAGGCCTATAAACTCCTGCTCGACGTATATGAAGTGAAATACCTGAAGGCCTGTGCTACTTCCGCCATGCGGGATGCCACCAATGCAGCGGCCATTCTCCAGCAAGTGAAAGATGAAACCAGTATTGACATCAAAGTGATTTCCGGACAGGAAGAAGCTTCCTATATATATGAAAACCACATTGCGGAAAATATGGATACTACCCGCGCCTACCTGTATATAGATGTAGGGGGTGGCAGTACTGAACTCACCTTTTTCAGCAACAAGAAACTGGTTTTCAAAGAATCCTTTAACATCGGCACTATCCGCTTATTACAGCAGCAGGTTACAGATGCACACTGGCAACAGATGAAAGATTTCCTTAAAGCACAACTGAAATCCCAGCCACCTGTCATTGCCATTGGCTCCGGCGGAAACATCAACAAAATATTTACCCTTTCCAAAAGAAAGGAAGGTAAACCACTGTCACTGGAAACGCTGAAAGACTACTACAAGGAATTCAGCAATTTCACCGTTGAAGAAAGAATCCACCTGTATAATCTCCGGGAAGACCGCGCAGATGTGATTGTGCCCGCATTACAGATATACGTCAACGTCATGCGCTGGGCAGATGCAGCGGAGATTTACGTACCCAAAATAGGGCTGGCAGACGGGCTGATCCATGCTTTATATGCCGAAATCAGCGCTATCAATTAAGCAGCGGGCATCATATTGTCACCTTCGGTTCCGCTCCTGATGCCTGTAGCTCCGTCTATAGGATAAACCGCTTACATAAAAAGCTTCCATATTAAATTTTATATTATCACCTTTGTGCCGTTATATTAAAACCGGAACGGCATTAAGGCTGAAGCATATAGCTTTGTTTTACCGCCTGCAATGCTCAAAACAAATCGTATGTCAATACATAAAGAAGTGAAACGTGTTACCACCCATATACTTCAAAAGATGAAAGTAGATGGGGAAAAAATCTCTATGCTCACCGCATATGATTACTCCATGGCACGCATCTTTGATGATGCCGGCGTGGATGTTATACTGGTAGGCGACAGCGCCTCTAATGTAATGGCTGGTCATGAAACCACCTTGCCTATTACACTCGACCAGATGATATATCATGCTTCTTCTGTTGTAAGAGCAATCAAACGCAGCTTTGTAGTGGCAGACCTGCCTTTTGGTTCTTACCAGGGCAATTCCAAGGAGGCCCTCAGCTCAGCAATCCGTATGATGAAGGAAACCGGTGCACATGGTATTAAAATAGAAGGCGGAGAGGAAATTGTAGAATCCGTAAAGCGTATTATCTCAGCAGGGGTACCTGTTATGGGACACCTTGGGCTTACTCCCCAATCTATCTACAAATTTGGTACTTATGCCGTACGCGCTACGGAAGAGGCCGAAGCCCAGAAGCTGATCAATGACGCACTTTTGTTGCAGGAAGCAGGTTGCTTTGCCATTGTGCTGGAAAAAATCCCAGCCCTGCTAACTAAAAAAGTAGCAGAAGCCATACATATTCCTACCATCGGTATTGGCGCAGGCAAGTATGCCGACGGCCAGGTATTGGTAATGCATGATATGCTGGGGATCAATAAAGACTTCAAACCCCGTTTTTTACGCCGCTATCTCAATCTTTACGATCAGATCCTGGAAGCCAGCAAACAATATATTAAAGATGTAAAAGACAGGGATTTCCCCAACGATAACGAACAATATTAAGTAATAAACATCCAACAGGCCGGCCGCAATAGCCGGCCTGTTTTGTCAATACCCCTGCATACCTGCAATTCTCCCCGCATTTGGGGATTGTGTTGCATTTGCTTATATTCGCTTATTATCCTGTTTTTCACAGATGAACTATTTGCTGAACATACAACTCTCTCTCCTCTCCTTTTTAAGGAGCACTTGTTCGCACGTGCCTTGATAGGCATATTCGCTTCTTTTTATTTTTCCCGCCAGGATCACGTTCCTACACGTGGCTATCTGTTTATTTCATGAAACGTACCACCCTGCGGTAGCGGCTATTTGAATATGGATAGTATTTCCCGGAAATAGGTTTGGTAAATAAACAACAGTTACGGCCTCTTTACGTAAGGAGGACGTATGGTGTATATCGTGCTTTTTCCGGTAGTGTAAGCCTGGCGCTACTCTAAGCATCATTACACCTTAAATACATACACCATGAAACGCGTATTAATTATTGGCGCCGGCAAAATCGGAGAAACGGCAGCTTTTTTATTGCAACATTCCGGCGACTACCAGGTGACGGTGGCTGACAGCAATGATTCGTTGTTGCAAAAACCCGTCCATCCTGCTATTACCAAAATGAAACTGGATGTGAATAATGCCACGGAGTTACAAAGCGCACTGGCACCACAGGACATCGTGCTCAGCGCATGTCCATATTTTCTGAATGTCCAGATTGCCACAGCGGCGGCGGCAACAAACACCCATTATTTTGATCTGACGGAAGATGTGGCGACCACAAATGCGATCCGGGATATTGCCCGGCAATCCCAGGTGAGCTTTATGCCCCAATGCGGCCTCGCTCCTGGATTTATCAGCATCGCTGCCTATGATATTGCCAAACAGTTTGACACACTGGACACGGTTCAGCTCAGAGTAGGTGCGTTACCGCAATTTCCTACCAATAGCCTGATGTATAACCTTACCTGGAGCACAGACGGGCTTATCAATGAATACTGCAATCCCTGTGATGCCATCTTTGAAGGAGAACGTAAAGAGGTAATGCCCCTGGAAGGTTACGAACGTTTTGCACTGGATGGTGTTTCATACGAAGCATTTAATACTTCCGGCGGATTATCTGCACTGGCAGAAATACTGGAAGGCAAAGTATATAACCTGGATTATAAAACCGTGCGTTATCCCGGACATTGCCATATCATGAAAATACTGCTGAACGAACTGAAATTAAGCAAGAAGCGGGATGTACTTAAACAAATTATGGAAGACAGTATCCCATTCACCCCACAAGATGTGGTGCTTGTTTTTGTATCTGTTTCAGGTACCATCAATGGCCGTTCAGTACAACGATCGTATTCCAAAAAGATTTACAACCAGCAACTGGAAGGGCGCGATTTTACTGCAATACAACTTACCACAGCTGGTTCAGCCTGCGCTGTGATTGACCTGCATACAAAAGGTAAATTACCGGCCAGCGGGTTTGTGCGCCAGGAAGATGTACTCTTCAATGATCTGATAGACAACCGCTTCGCGGAATATTATAATTAGCGGTTAGCTATTAGCCTTTAGCTATTAGCTGACCAATGTTTGTTCAATGAACAATTAATGAAAACAACAAAACATTATGCTAACAGCTAAAGGCTAACAGCTAAAAGCTCAAAAAAACAACAATGCTAAACAACGTACTACAGGGCCTTATGAGCCGCTACCAGGAGCGGGTACCGGATGTGTCCGCTATCCTTCAGGCAATGGTAACTGCTGGTATCATCCGGCAGGCCGGTGATATTGAAAATGATCATATCGCTTTCAGAACGATGGGGGTTCCGCAATTAGGCGTACAATCCCTGGAAAAGATTTTCCTCCATTACGGATACGCCAAAAAGGACGCCTATCGTTTTACAGAAAAGAAACTGAATGCCTGGTGGTATGCACCACCTTCCCCAAAGTATCCCCGTATTTTCATCAGTGAACTGCGGATCAGCGATTTAAGTCAGCGGGCACAAGACATCATTACCAGTTATACCAACGAAGTAAAAACCGATCCGGTAGATGCATTGAATCTGGACGATACGCAGCAGGTAGATACTTTTCTGCATAGCGGGTTATGGCGCACTCCCACACTAGCCGACTATCAGGCATTGGCTGCCGAAAGTGAATACGCGGCCTGGGTGATCTATAACCGCTATTACCTGAACCATTTTACGATCAGCGTACATAATCTGCCGGAGGGTTATAATACAGTAGCTGGCTTTAATAACTTCCTGGAAAGCAAGGGCTTTGTTTTAAATGATGCAGGTGGAAAAATAAAGACCAGCCCTGATGGCCTGTTGCTGCAAAGCTCTACCGTAGCCAAAATGATGGAGGCCACCTTTGCCGGAGGGGAAACCCACCGGATAGCAGGCTCTTATGTAGAATTTGCAGAAAGAAAGGTATTACCGCAGTATGCCGCCCTGCCTCCGGAGCAGGTTTTAAGGGAGCACCGCAGGGAAGGTTTTGAGGCTGGCAATGCCGACAAGATTTTTGAAAGCACTTATGCTTCCCAAACGAAAAAAAGTTCCTAGTTTTAAGTTTATTGCTAAAAGCAGATATTTGCCCCTGAAGCAAAGAAAACCTGGTTATAACAATATCACTTAAAACCCCCTGCTTAAAATTATGAGCGATCATAGTATTTCTATTGTACCAGCTAAAATGCTGTATCCGGACCCTGAAAAAAAAGCTGCCGAAATCACGCAATGGTTGCAGGCACTACAGGTTATCAAACCTGAACTTAGCGATCAATGTATTCCTGGCGTGGTTAAAAAAGGGTATGCCATTGAAAAAGGCGCCTCCAAAGTGGTGCAAAAACCGGCAGCACTCCCTTTTGAAAACAGGATTAACGGGCTGGAGATATCTATATCACGAAGGGTTTTTCATGCAGGGGAAGACGGACTGAAAGGGGTGTTTTGCCCCCATTGCGAAAAGAATGTACTGGAGGCAGACTGGGACTTGAACCCCTGGCTCAAAAAGGGAACTACTGAAATGAGCTGTCCTTTTTGTAAGAGAAAACACGAGTTAAGCTCCTATAATATTAAGCCGCTTTGGGCTTTCAGCAACCTGGGATTCACTTTCTGGAACTGGCCGGGATTTACTACCTCCTTTCTGGAAACATTTGAAACCAAACTGGGCTGTGAAATGAAAATAGTGAATTGCCAGCTCTGAACAGATGGCCTTTCCTGAAAGCGGCACCAACAATAAAAAAAGAACAACATGATAGATGCAATTCTGAAGACATTTAAAATAACCGCTCAGCATAGTGGCGTAAGTACGGGATTAAAATGGTTGCCGGCTAATGGAGATACCCTTACTTCCAGCTCTCCAGTGGATGGGAAAGTGATTGCCACCATACAGGCTGCCAGCAGGGAAAACTATGATGCTGTGGTAGCCACCGCACAGGAGGCTTTCCATGAATGGCGCATGTGGCCCGCTCCCAAACGCGGTGAAGTAGTAAGACAGATAGGAGAAGCCCTCCGCCGGAATAAACAGGCACTTGGTAAGCTCGTATCCTATGAAATGGGGAAAAGCCTGCAGGAAGGTTATGGGGAAGTACAGGAAATGATAGACATCTGTGATTTTGCAGTTGGCCTCTCCCGTCAGCTGCATGGCCTTACCATGCACTCTGAACGTCCCGGACACCGGATGTATGAACAATGGCATCCGCTGGGTATCACCGCCATCATCTCTGCTTTTAACTTCCCGGTGGCGGTATGGAGCTGGAATTCCATGTTGGCATGGGTATGCGGCAATGTTTGTATCTGGAAACCCTCAGAAAAAACACCTTTAACTGCTATTGCCTGCCAGCGTATTGTGGAAGAAGTATTTGCGGCCAATCAGGTTCCGGAAGGCGTTTGCTGCCTCGTAGCAGGCAACCGTGCCGTAGGTGAATGGATGGCTAATGATACCCGCATCCCACTGGTATCTGCTACCGGCTCTACCCGCATGGGCAAAAGCGTAGGCAGCGCGGTAGGTGCACGTCTGGGCAAGTCCCTGCTGGAACTGGGTGGTAATAATGCGATTATCATTTCCCAGGACGCCGACCTCGATATGTCCCTGATCGGTGCCGTATTTGGTGCGGTAGGTACGGCAGGACAACGCTGCACTTCTACCCGCCGTCTCATTATCCACGAAAGTGTATATGATGCCTTTACGGCCAAACTGGTAAAAGCATATGGCCAGTTACGTATCGGCAATCCATTGGATGAAGCGGTTCACGTAGGTCCGTTGATCGATCAGGATGCAGTAGCCGCTTACCTCGACAGTATCGAAAAAGTAAAACAACAGGGCGGCACCTTCCTCGTAGAAGGCGGGCAACTCCAGGGCGCCGGGTATGAATCCGGCTGCTATGTAAAGCCCTGCATTGCTGCTGTGCAAAATTTCTACGAAATCGTACAGCATGAAACCTTCGCCCCTATCTTATATGTGATGAAGTATACCACCCTCCAGGAAGCGATCGCTATGCAAAATGATGTTCCCCAGGGATTATCTTCTGCAATTATGACACTTAACCTCCGGGAAGCAGAACAGTTTCTGTCCCAGGCAGGTTCCGACTGTGGTATAGCTAATGTAAACATTGGCACTTCCGGAGCAGAGATCGGCGGTGCCTTTGGAGGCGAAAAAGAAACAGGCGGCGGCAGAGAAAGTGGCTCGGATGCATGGAAAGCTTATATGCGCCGTCAAACCAATACCATCAACTACTCCACACATCTGCCCCTGGCACAGGGTATCAGGTTTGACTTGTAGTTTAATTCAGCATATCCGGATTAAAATCAGATGATTTACAAGGCTTTGGGATATAGTCATTGAAGTTAGACATTAACTTTAACGAAACTCCCGGAGCCTTGTGCTTTATTGATAATGAAGTTATGACCAAACGCAGTACCACGGCCTGATGCAGGCAACACTACATGATAAGAATATACGCTGATACAACTAGATAAGTAAGTGGTAATGTGGTGGGGAAGCAACACAATTTCCATTAAAACAATAGCGAGGTTAGAGAACCTCGCTTTTCGTTAAACGGAAACCATGCTTATCTGAAAAGCATTCGATTAGCCCTCAGGCTATCATTACTCTTCAGGATATAAATATTACACTTTTTTTTGGAAATTCATATTCAACTTTTGTGCTACAGCCGTTCTGTCACCAACTTTGACCATCAGGGCTTCTCCACAAGTCTTATCATACACTTCTTTAATGTCTTTTGTTTTAATTCCCAAACTTTTAGCCATTACAGGAATATTCCTTGCGTCCCCGCAAATGACAATAGTCTTGCCTTTATATTTTTTCACCATGGCTGCTATGATGCTTTTTATCATCTCCGGGTCATCTGTATCCCGGAAATAATCCAATGGTACCTGCTTGGATTTGGAGAGCGCCTCTACCGTTTGTACCGCCCGGTTTAAATAAGTGGTATAAATAGCAGCGACTGCTGTGCTTTGCAAAGAGGTGGATAAATTGACAGCCTGCTCCTTGCCATTCGCACTTAAGCCCGGATCAGTTACCGGTGATTCTATCACTTCCGCAGGATTTACAAATATGACAGTGGTTACCTCCGGTTCTGCTGCAAATGCCTGCATACCAGCAGCCAGTAATACGGAGAAAAGTGTTGTTTTTAACATAGCGGGTAAGTTTTAATCTGAAGAATGAATACAATACGGTTATGCATGTTACTTTACTATTTAGTTGATTTGTCATTAATATGACATAATGATTTATAAATCAACTTATTGATAATACAATTATGGGGTCCCGCATTTAAACTGGTTGATGGAGTTTTACTAAGTAAGATGATACAAATGTACCGCACCGTTTACCGATCATAAAGCAGATTATGATAGGTGGCTGCCTGTCATGTTTAAATACACTAACTGGATAAGATGCGCTGGCAGCAGCTTCTGCCCGCTTTATCTAAAGTGTATTATAAAAGCATCAACAAGAACAAACTGGCTGCTAGTACGTTCATCATTATGGTTTATTGTTATAACACATTTTACATACCTTTAACCAAATATGGTATTCATATTGTTATTCTTATCAGGAAAATTATTATTCGCATGAAATTGTTTAGTAGAAAGGTAGTCGCGGTGACTGCCTGTGTTGCATTATTAGGGGTGTCTGCCATGCCCGGCATTGCTCAAAGCAGAGCCCAGGCACCAAAAAACTGGCAACTATTAAGTTATGATAAGGATAGTGTGTATGGCGTAGGAGTGGAAAAAGCCTATGAAGAACTGTTGAAAGGAAAGAAAAGCACCCCTGTAATTGTGGCGGTGATCGATTCCGGTATAGATACCACCCATGAAGACCTGAAAGGGATTTTATGGACCAACCCTAAGGAAATCCCTGGCAATGGTAAAGACGATGACAAAAACGGTTATATAGATGATATTCATGGATGGAACTTCCTGGGAGGGAAAGACGGCAGCAGCCTGAAACAGGATTCTGATGAGGCCACCCGTGAATATTTCCGCTATAAGAATCTCTACATCAACCCCGACTCTGCACTCGACAAAGATTCCAAAGAATATACGATCTGGCAGAAGCTGCAATCCAAGATCGAAAAGCCCAGCTCAGAATACAAGCTCTCCTACCGGACCATGTCAAAATTGCAGGAAAACGTGCAGAAATGTGAAGGTATCCTGAAGAACTACCTGGGTAAGGATGATTTTACCCTTACACAACTCGACAGTATACAAACCACCGACCAGGATGTAATGCTGGCGCGTAACTTCCTCACCAAACTGCTGCGCAGCACCGGTGATGAAGACGTGTCTTACAAAGACTTCAAAAAAGAGCTGGAAGAATACCTGAATGAGCTGAAACGTAAGGCTGAAAGCACGGAGATATTGCCTAACAAAAACCGGGAGGAAATTGTAGGTGATAAATACGAAGATATCAATGACAAATTTTATGGCAACAATGATGTGATGGGCACCTTCGGGTTCCATGGCACGCATGTGGCAGGTATCATTGCCGCTGCAAGAAATAATGGCGTAGGTATAGACGGGGTAGCTGATAATGTGCGCATTATGGCAGTGAAAGCAGTACCTGATGGAGATGAAAGGGATAAAGATGTAGCCCTGGCGATCCGCTATGCGGTAGACAATGGTGCACAGATCATCAATATGAGTTTTGGTAAAGGCTTCTCTCCACACAAACAATGGGTGGATGATGCCTTCAAATATGCAGAAAGTAAGGGGGTTTTACTGGTGCATGCTGCCGGTAATGATGGTAATGATAATGATGTGGAAGACAATTTCCCCAATCCTAATTTTTTAGATGGTACCCGTGCCAATAATGTAATTACAGTAGGCGCCCTGGCCAGTGGCCTTCAACCTGCTAAAGTGGCCAGCTTCTCCAACTACGGTAAAAAACAGGTAGATATTTTTGCGCCAGGCGTGCAGATCTATTCCACGATACCAGGCGGTAATACGTACGGCAGTGCCAGTGGTACCAGTATGGCCTCTCCTGTGGTGGCCGGTGTGGCAGCCCTGGTATTATCTTATTATCCCGACCTGAGCGCCCGTCAGTTAAAATATATCCTGGAAAAAAGCGCTACTCCGCTACCGGATGGCACCACTGAGGTAAACAAACCAGGTACGCAGGATGAAAAGATCGCCTTCTCTGAGCTGTCCACTTCCGGAGGCATGGTAAATGCCTATGAAGCCTTAAAGCTGGCAGCCACCATAAAAGGAGAAAATCCCCATAAGAAAAGTAAAGCTAAGGTAAAGGCCTACCGTAAAGGATAATTATATTTTAGATTTGCGATTTCAGGTGCTAGATTTGTAAAGTAATACTTTTCATCTTTACTGTCTGAAATCGCAAATTGACATTAACATGCCCAAACCATCTCCCGCCCAGTATCCTTCCTTTTATGCCACGTATATAGATCAGGTGCAGGATACAGACGTTATACAAGCCCTCGAAAACAATACCAACACTACTTTAGCGGCACTCGCGGCTATGCCGGCAGATAAAGCGGAATACGCTTATGCTCCGGGAAAATGGACCTTAAAAGAAGTATGGCTGCACCTGAGTGATGCGGAAAGGATCTTCGCTTACCGTTTGCTGCGCATAGGCCGTAATGATCAGACGCCGCTGCCGGGCTGGGAAGAAAACGACTATACGGCCAATGCCAATGCCGCCCGGCTCTCCTTCCGGGATGTGCTGGACGAATGGGTTACAGTACGCCATGCTACCACCTCCCTGTTTAAAAACCTGGAGCCTGCGGCATGGGACAGAACAGGTATTGCCAACGGCAATCCCATCAATGTGGCGGCGATCGGCTTTATCATTTCCGGCCACACCTACCACCACCTGAAAATCATCCGGGAAAGGTATTTATAAGGGCTTTATTTTACGATCCTCCAGCTTACAGGGTACCTGTAAGCCACACCGTTATTGGCACGCATTGCGGCGATAACAGAAAATACAATGTTGATCAGCCAGATAATACGGTAGGCAGCTACATTTACGGTGGTATGCCAGATGAAGTTTTCGGTGAAAATACTGCCGGAGTGCCAGAATAACCGGGTAAATGACCAGATACCGGATTGTATACTACTGATGATACTGATAGCCAGTGTTACAAAGCTCAGTGTGATCTGGAAATTAAGTGCTTCCTTTCCCTGCCGGTCTACAAAGTTGGAATCATTCCGTTTGATCAGCCACAGGATCAGCACGCCTATGATATTACCTACATTGGAAAAGACAGCCATTCCAATAATACCTCCCAGGTGTACAAGGGCGCCCCAGGTTCTTTCATCTTTCTGGTTCATGAAAAGGGATTAAATATGCAGAAAAGTTAATTGGTTATCACGAATTATCAAAGCAGGAGAAATAAAAAAAACTACAAACCTGTAAGCCGGATTCTGTCCCCCGGCCAAAGCCGGAGTTGCTATCATTTATCTGCGATAACGCTCACACGTTACCTGTATCTGCCTACCCTCGGTCATCGGACGAGTAGCCCTCAAACAACCGTATACATGGCATTTCAGCACGCAAGGTTTACCCCCGCCGACAGTTACCTGCCTGCGCCGTAGGCGCTTACCCTACTTTTTCACCCTTACCCCGATTTACGCCAGGGCGGTTATTTTCTGTGGCACTGGCTGTGTCCCGGCCTTCGCCGGAACCCCACCCGTTAGGTGGTGCGTTACTCTATGCTGTCCGGACTTTCCTTCCTGGCTTGCACCAAGACGATAGCACGGTTTGTAGTTTTTAAAAAGATCTCCGGGGGTGCAAAACTAAAGCATTACTACCTAATACTTGAAAAATATCTCCGTAGCGCCGTAACCGTAACGTCCATGATACTGGTTCACAAAGCTATCTACTTCCGGGGTTTGCTTCAGCAACTCATGCACTTCATCTCTCAGCTTTCCGGTACCTACACCATGAATAACAATCATGCTATGCTGGTGATGGGCTATTGCCAGATCCAGGTAACGCTGAAACTCATTCAATTGTATAGCCAGGATAGCAATATTGCTTAAACCATACCAATCACTGACCAGTGTTTCAATATGCAGATCTACTTCATACTTAGGCGCTACCGGTGTGTCGGGCTGTACATTGATTTTGCTGGTGACTGCCGAAAAATTCCCTTTGCGGCCACTATCAAAAAAGTCAGGCTTGCTATCAGGTGCCTTATCCGGATATTTATCGAACAACAGGTAATTCAAAGTAGCATCCTGCCGGGAACGTAACTCACCCAATTGCTGGAAAAACTGCTTGGGTTTTATTTTCCACGTTTTCTGAAAAGATAATGCCTGATTGGGCTTCGGATCTTTCAGATAAAAAGTGAACTCAAACCGCGGATTATCATTTAAAGCGGCAAACAACAAGTCCGACAGGTAAAAATTATTAAAAGGAAGGATCTCGTTCTTGATCTCCAGGTCCATCTTATTACCTAACCAAACCTGGAATGTAAAACGATAGGTAAACTGGGATTCATTCAGTAAATGAAACTTCAGTAACTGGATGTTCTCTTCATATCCTTCTGTAATAAATACCGGCAACATGGATAAAAACATCCCCTTGTCCATCCGGAAATCTTCTTTCTTTTTCAGGGGTTTGATCTCATCACCGGGAATCCTGCGGGGAGGTGGGACTATCTTCTTTTCAGTAAACCGGTGAAAATAAGGGTAATCTATCTGGTCCAGGTACACCGGGAAGGTCACTCCTCCCACTTCTACCATCACCATCCCATTGCCTACCAGGTCTACTACCGTTCCTTCTTCTTTTGAATGTAACAGTATAATTCTATCGCCTACTTCGTATTTCATATTTGCATGCTCAATATGCTGCAAAAATAGAAATAAAATGTCAGAGTCGGCCAACAACCAGTGTTTACAGGTAAGTATACTCCTCCGTACCAATCAGAAAAATTGTTTTCCAATCAGTTCCGCGTGCGCATTACGGAATAGGTAATCCTAAATAACGCCTGTATTCCCTTTTTCAGGATGCCGCTTGATATAAGCATCCATAGAAAGCGGACCACTGCCCACTATCAGGAAAAAAACAAGCAATAGCAGTACCAACACAGAAAGCCCTACTTCAGGATATACATTAAATAATCCTGTACGGGTGTGTACAAAGAGTACAGCACCTAATAAAACCGGAATGTTTGCGATAATAGCCACGCGGGTTAAGAGTCCCAGCGCAATCAGCACGCCACCTGCCAGATGGGCGAAGACAATATAATGTGCCAATACAAAAGCGCCCACTGTAAAAAAGGGTTGCTGTTTAATGACTGCCGTGAGTGCGTCTCTGTTCTGGATAAATAATACACCTATCCATATCAGCAATACACCTAACATGATACGTACCACATCTATCCATTTGGGATGATGTGCTTCTCCCCAATTGTCAATTCGTTGTAGCAAGTTCATAAAATGTAATTTAAGGATCAAAGAGCCTTATTAAATTTACGACTTTTTGCACAAACGGATTATCAACGGGCGCAAATGCCTGCTAACACAGCGTTATGCGCGATAACGCTGCTCAGACAACAGCCTGCAGCCAATTACGGTTGCGTAGTTTTTGTAGCCAGCTTACTATTGCGGTAACTATACAGGAAATAGATGGAAAGACCTGCTGCCAACCAGATGGTGAATACAATCCAGTTCTTCAACCCGATTTCCGTCATCAGGTAAAAACAACTCAGTAAGCCTAATACGGGGATTAAAGACAATTTTTTAGTGATAGAGAAAAAGGTAATCAGGATCGCTACCACCACAAAAATAAAGAAAGGAATATTGTGCTTCCATACCTCCCATCCTGCTGCAAAGGATAATTTCTGCCCAATCTCTTCCCGGAAAAAGAAGGCCATTCCAACTATCAGCACAGGCACAATCCACTGCGCATTGATATAAGGTAACCGAAAACGTTTTTCCGTGGTACGTTCTTCTTTAGGCAGTAGCAACACCCCTCCGCATACCAGTATGAAAGCAAACAAAGTACCGATACTCGTCAGATCTGTTACCACGGTAAGGTTCAGGAAAAGGGCCGGAATACCTACTATAATACCGGTAATGATCGTGGCAAAGGAAGGTGTTTTAAACCGTGGATGTATTTTGCTGAACCGTTTGGGCAACAAACCGTCCCGGCTCATACTCATCCAGATACGTGGCTGCCCTATCTGAAATACCAGCAATACACTGGTAGTTGCTACCACAGCGCTCAGGGAAATAATATAACTTACCCATTTCAGGTTTACCATATCAAATACGAAAGCCAGCGGATCGTTTACATTCAGCGTGGAATAAGGTACCATTCCTGTCAAAACAAAAGCGATCAGTATATACAATACGGTACAGATCACCAGGGAATAGATCATGCCTTTGGGCAGATCCCGCTGGGGATTAGCACATTCTTCTGCCGTAGTGCTGATGGCATCAAACCCGATATAGGCAAAGAAAACCGCCGACACACCTTTCAGCACGCCCGAAAACCCGTTCGGCATAAAGGGGGTCCAGTTGTCCGTATTTACATAAAAAAAGCCCAGTACAATTACAAAAATGATCACCAGTATTTTCAATGCTACCATCAGGTTAGCGCTGCGCTTGCTTTCCTGGATACCTACATAGGCCAGCCAGGTAACCAGGAATACGATCAGGAAAGCGGGCAGGTTCAGGATCACGGGTATCCCTGCAATACGGGGAGCTGCCGCCAGTATCTCCGGGGTGGCGCTGTCATAGTTACTGGACAACCAGACAGGCAGGGGCAAGCCAATACCAGCCAATAAATTATTGAAATAACCACTCCACGAGATCGCCACAGCAATATTACCGATGGCATATTCCAGGATCAGTGCCCAGCCTATTACCCAAGCTGCCAGTTCTCCGAATGTTACATAAGAATAAGTGTAGGCACTACCGGATACCGGTACCCGGGAAGCAAATTCTGCATAGCATAAGGCGGAAAATCCGCAGGTAACTGCTGTAATAATAAAAAGTAAGGATACGCCGGGACCACCATGAAAGGAAGCCTCTCCGATAGTAGAAAAGATCCCCGCCCCAATCACTGCTGCAATCCCCATCGCGGTAAGATCCCTGACGGTCAACACTTTGTGCAAACCTCCTGTTTCATGTCCCTCCAATAAGCCTGCTTTGGCGTCTTTAAGAATAGTGGCCAGCGATTTTTTACGAAACAGCGAGTTAGACATTGGCGTTGATCAATTACGAATTATCAGTTACGGTTTAGTTTTGGTGCAAATATGTGTTGGCGAATATAATACGTTTTTACATGCTACCTGTACGATTTCAGATATGGGCGGAAAATTCCTCTTCCGCCCTATCTGACCAGCATTGGGTTAGCTGAAAATTATTGCTGCCTGTTTAACAGGAAGTTGGCTAATTCCATCAGGGGTTTTTTACGGGCAGACAGCACCGCAATATTTTCCAGGCTCTCAAAAGCGATCTGTTGAAAACGCTCTTTTTCCTTTTCTGCCCAGGCATCTACCCGGCAATCCCGGAATAACTGTAGCACCTGCGCTACCTTATCATCCGGAGAGGTGGCCATCAGCTGCTTCAGATGTGCCCGCTGGCTGCTGGTGCAAAGCTCCAGCGCTTTCAATAACAGGAAAGTTTTTTTGTTGACCAGGATATCTCCTCCCTGCTGCTTGCCAAACTTTTCCGGATCACCAAACGCATCCAGGTAGTCATCCTGGATCTGGAAAGCAATGCCTATGTTTTTTCCAAAAGCATATACATGGTCCTGATTGCCTTCACTGCCCCCACCTATGATAGTCCCCATCTGCAAACTGGCAGCCAGCAGTACCGAGGTTTTTAAGGCAATCATATTTACATAGTCTTCATACTTCACCTCCTCCGGTTCCATTGACTCAAAGTCCATATCCATTTGTTGTCCTTCACAAACCTCAATGGCCGCTTTATTAAATACAGACAGTATTTTTTGTTTATAGCGCGATTGTACCTTGTTCAATTGCTCATACACATTGATCAGCATTACATCGCCGGCCAAAATAGCGGCAGGCTCACTATACAGCATGTGTACGGTAGGTTTACCCCTGCGTAGTGGCGCTTTATCCATTATATCATCATGAATCAAGGTAAAATTATGAAACAGCTCCACTGCATTCCCTACTTCAAAAGCATCCGGATGAATGGTGTCAAACAATTCATTCCCCATCAGACAAAGAATAGGACGGATACGTTTTCCTCCTATTTCCAGGATATGCTCTGCAGCATCATACAACCTTTTGGGGGTTTCCGGAAAATGTCTATGGTTAAATTGCTGGCTAAACTGTTCAATTAAATCTGTAAACGAATGCATCATTACTGTTGATAATATCTGTTGTTTATTAATTTCCCCGCTTTATGCTTTCTTTCCACCCTTTGTTCCTTTTTTTGGTGCTGCAGCTTTCGTTTTGGCAGATGCGGCCTTTTTCTTACCGGCTACTCCTTCTTTTGCTACAGATTGCCCGGTCTTTTTGACGGCAGCCGTCTTTTTCGCCGTACTTCCGGATGTAGCGGCAGTGCTGGTTTGGGCTTTTGCAGCAGCTTTGACACTGTCTGCCGATGCTTTCTTGGTAACAGCTGCCACCGTTTTTCCTTTTTTCGCTGGTTGGACTGCGGCGGCTACCTCTTTTGCTTTTAGCGCTTTCACTTTTTTCGCTACTGATACGGCTACCTCTTGCGCTACCGGTACCGCTTTTGTTTTATCTTTCTTCGCTTTCTTCTCTACCGGAACAGCGGCTGGTGCTACTGGTGCAGTCTTTTTCTTTGCCTTCTTCTCTTGCTTAGCTGAAGGAGCGGCTCCCGCCGGTTTTATTTCCGGTGGTGTATCTGTTATTGTTTTTATTACAGGCGCCACCTCTGTTGTAGCTGGAAAGACCACTTCCCTTTTTATTTCTTCAATATGCTTAGGTGCAATACTTTCCTTGATCTCTTCTGCTACCGGTTGTGTAGGTCTTTTGTCACGGTATTCCCACTTGCCACCGCCCGCACTGCCTTTCTTGCGGCCTTTGTCTAGCCCGCGCTTGTTGCCCGATTCCTTTTTCCGGCGCCCTTCTTCCCTGCGTTTACCTTGCTGAGGTACTGGCTGGCCATTGGTCAGTTCATCTTCCAGGTCATAGTCCAGTTGTCTTTTAGCCAGGTTGGCAGACACCACCCTTATTTTTACCTTTTCGCCTATACGGTATTTTTTACCGGTATGTAATCCTATCAACGCATACTCTGAATCAGAGAACATGAACTCGTCTTTCGTCATCAGGTTATGGATACTTACCAGCCCCTCACATTTTGTGTCTACCGTTTCTACCCAGAAGCCAAAATGTGCCACCCCACTTACCACGCCATCAAAGGTATCTCCAATGAACTGTTGCATATATTCTACCTGCTTATACTTGTTGGCCGCCCTTTCTGCATCCATGGCTTTACGCTCCATCTCGGAAGCATGTTTGCACTTACGTTCCATTTGCTTATCGGGGACAATATTACCGGCCAGGCATTGTTCCACTACCCGGTGTACCATTACATCAGGATAGCGGCGTATGGGGGAAGTAAAGTGACAATAGTCTTCAAATCCCAATCCATAGTGCCCTACATTATCCACCGTATAAATAGCCTTTGCCATTGTACGGATCCCCAGGGTTTCCAGCACATGCTGCTCCGGCTTTCCTTTTACCAGCTGCAACATCTGATTAAAGGAACGTGCAATGCTTTCCGGGGTATGCAGGTCAAACTTATATCCAAACTTGCTGGCAAACACCGCAAATACTTTCAGCTTTTCTTCATCAGGCGTATCATGCACCCGGTATGGAAATGGTACGGGCAGCTTATTCACTTTTATTCTGGACACATACTCTGCTACGGTACGGTTGGCCAGCAGCATAAACTCTTCAATCAGCTGATGGGCTTCCTTACTTTCCTTGATCACAATACCAACAGGCTTACCGGTTTCGTCCAGCTTAAAACGCACCTCCTGGGAGGAAAAGTTAATAGCACCATGTACAAACCGCTGCTTACGCAGGGTTTGTGCAATCTTATTCAACAGCAGTACTTCCTCTTCAAAAGGTCCTTCTCCCTTTTCAATGACTTCCTGTACTTCTTCGTAGGTAAAGCGATGTTTGGAATGGATAACCGTCCGGCCAATCCAGTGTTGTTTTACCTCTCCCGCCTCATTCATCTGGAAGATGGCAGAAAAGGTAAGCTTATCTTCGTGCGGCCGGAGTGAACACAATTCGTTGGAGATCTTTTCCGGCAGCATGGGCAAAACACGATCAGGCAGATACACAGATGTAGCCCGCTTTTCCGCCTCTTTATCCAGTTCTGTGCCAGGTACCACATAATGACTTACATCTGCAATGTGTACCCCTATTTCATAATGTCCATTCTTTAATTTCCGGATAGAGAGGGCATCGTCAAAATCTTTGGCATCCGCAGGGTCAATCGTAAAGGTGAGGATTTTACGGCAGTCTTTGCGGGCTGCCAGCACCTCTCTGGAAATATCTTCCTGGAGTAAGTCCAGTTCTGCCAGCACTTCTTTCGGGAAGTTAAGCGGGAACCCGCTCTCTATCAGGATCTCTTTCATGGCCAGGTCGTTGGTATCGCTGGCATCCAGGATCTCTACAATTTCGCCTACCGGCTTGCGCGACTGCTCTCCCCAGGCTACAATTTTCACCACTGCCTTATCACCACTTTTGGCTTCACCCAGGGCATTGGCAGGTATATAAATATCCGGCATGAACATCCCTTTTTCAGGAATAAGGAAAGCAAAATTTTTGCTTACCTGTAGCGTACCGGTAAATTCTGTCTTTTTTCGTTTAAGAACATCCGTTACCACCCCTTCCATTCGGCCCATGCCTTTGGCCTGCCGGATCACATCCACCAGCACTTCATCTCCATCCAGGGCGGTATTCAGGTTCTTTTGCTTTACCATGATATCTTTGGTAAGCCCTTCCACGATTACAAAGGCCATACCGGAGCGGGTTAACTCTACAGCACCTTTATAGGTTTTCTTTTGACTGCTGCTCTTTTTATCTTTCTTCTTTTTACTCATTTCTCGTCATATAAAAGGTAATTGTAAAACAAGCTACGAACCATCAGCTTTATGCCGGAGCTTATTGTTTTGCCGGAAGCTATGAGCATACGTAAAAGCTCACAGCACGTAGCTGGCAGCCCGCAGATGATTACGCTATGCTCCCTTCTATTGTATTGGTATTACGTACTACGTAATCTAAAATAAAA
This sequence comes from Chitinophaga sp. H8, assembly GCF_040567655.1. NCBI lineage: Bacteria > Pseudomonadati > Bacteroidota > Chitinophagia > Chitinophagales > Chitinophagaceae > Chitinophaga > Chitinophaga defluvii. Next base: position 2,288,458 of record NZ_JBEXAC010000001.1, read on the forward strand.
TTATTAAATGAAATATCCTCTCCAAAAAGGAATGCTATTTCTACGGGCATTACTGCGATGGACAGGTTTTTTGTTTGCATTGCTTCTTTTAACAGATGTAGCCTCACGGCATCTTTTTCGGTGGTAATCACTAGTTTTTCATTTCCTGGCAGCGCTTCCAGCTCTTTCTTTATCTTTTCCAGGTCACTATCCATATAGTAGTAATGATCGGGAAAAGAGAGCAGGAACACATTGTCATTCTGCTCCTTCAGGTATTGTACCAGCGGTTCCGGTCTGGCAATACCACATACCAGTAGTATGGTTTTACCGGCGGTGATAGTTACCGGCTCATGGGTAATCATATCATACGGCGTTCCGTATTGCAAGGTAGTGAAAAATAACTGCTGGTGCGGCAACGGGTTGATTTCCTGTGTTATGGAGGCTTTTTCAGCTATGGACAACCCCGGCGGGCACTTGGAAACAATGATGCAATCCGCCCGGTGATATCCCTTCCGGTCTTCCCGCAAACGGCCGAAAGGCACCACATGATCCCTGGTAAATAACCGGTTATAATCCGTGATCATCACGTTCATCCCCGGCTTAATGGAACGGTGCTGAAAAGCATCGTCCAGCAGCACTACCTGGGTTTCGGGCAGCTCTCCCAGCAATTGAGGGATGGCCAGCATCCGCTCCTCTCCCACACAAACGGTAATATCAGGAAACTTTTCATGAAACTGCATCGGCTCATCGCCGATATGGGCAGCTGTACTTTGTGCGTTGGCCAGTATATACCCGCTGGTACGCCGGTTATATCCCCGGCTCAGGGTGGCCACCCGGTACGTATCTTTCAGTAACCGGATCAGGTACTCCACATGGGGGGTCTTTCCTGTGCCTCCCACCGACAGATTACCCACGGCAATCGTGGGTACGTCAAATTCTACTGCCGTCAATACTCCATTATCATACAGGCGGTTACGTATCCACATGATCATACCATACAGGAGGGAAAAGGGATATAATAAAAACTTAAAATATTGCAACACTTTCATGGGTCATCATTTATTTGGACACAGGATCAATAGTCCTGCCAGTATATTTATTGTTTAAACTGATAAATCTTATGAGGCGTAACCACCGTTTGCAGCGGCACATCCCAGGCGTCCAGGGCAGTGATCAAAGGTACCGGTTCAAACAGGGATAAACCGATGGTCCGCGTATCAGTACGGCAAGCCGCCAGAAACTGGTCATACATGCCTTTGCCATAGCCAATACGTTGTCCGGTTTCATCAAAGGCCAACAGGGGTACAAATACCAGGTCTATATCTCCTGCTTCCAGCAATTTGCCATCTGCCGGTTCAGGTATCCCATACTTACTTTTAATCAGCACGGTATCCTCCTCCCATAAAAAGTGAGTCAGGGTACCCGTTTCCATACAGGTCTTCGATAAGGCCCACTGCATAGCCGGATAAGCACTGCGCAGGTATTCCAATAGCAACCAGGTATTTACCTCCTTCTTTTCCGCAATGGGCAAAAAGATATGCGCCAGTGCCACCTGCCGGTAATCCAGGCGTTTGCAATTATCCAGCAACTGCCGGTTCAGTGCTGCCGCCTCCTCATCGGGCAGGTTCAGGCGTAATTCCAGGAAATGTTTTCGTATATCCTTTTTTGTGGTCATGCTCATTTTTCCATTATTTCCTGCAACCGTGGTAACAGTTCGCTGGCACAGCTTTTTACAAAAGCTGCATCCACCCGTGACGTAAAAGGAATACGCCCTATTTGTGGTATTCCGGACCAGCGTACCACCTCGCTTTCATTGGTATGATAATCACCGGTGAAGATCCATCCGGCTACCGGTATCGCTTCATACCTGAGCACTTTAGCCGTCAGCATGGCATGATTAATACTGCCCAGGTAGTTTTGAGCCACAATAATAACAGGGATCTGCAAATGTTTGATCACTTCCAGGGTAAACACATTTTCATGAAGGGGTACCATCAGGCCGCCTGCCCCCTCCATAATCAAATATCTGCCAGCTGGCTGCAGTGCAGCTGCCTGTGTGTAAATTCTTTCCGGCTCAATGATTACCTCCTCTAAACGGGCAGCCAGATGAGGCGATGCCGGTTCCTTCAGGCGGTACGCTTCAGGATGGCATACGGATACCTTATTCGTCAATAACCGCTGTACCGTTTCCGTATCGGTTCCTTCATCCAGTCCGCTTTGTACAGGTTTCCAGTAATCGGCCTGCAGCGCCTCTGTAACACAGGCTGCCGTTACCGTCTTACCTACTCCCGTACCTATTCCTGTAATAAATACACTCCTGCTCATAGGCAGCAAAGATAAAAGAATTGGGTTACGGTACGTTAGGGGAAATTAAAAGCGGAAAGTAGTATGCAATAAGTCGGAGTTAAGATGCCCTATTGCTTTGGGAAGTGGGTCAAAACTGTTATTACGCAAACGATATCCATGTACAGCCTTGCTTTGGGGATCAACGATCCAGTATTCCTGCACCCCACAACGCTCATACACCATCTTTTTTTGCTGCAGGTCAAACCTGGCGGTAGACGGAGAAAGGATTTCTATTACCAGATCCGGCGCACCATGCAACCCGTTCTTTTCGATCAGGTGCAACCGCTCATTACTGATAAAAACAATATCCGGTTGAAAAACATTCTCCTCATCCAGATACACATCATAAGGGGCAATACGTGCTTCTCCGAGTTCATGTTCGTCAATATGATTTGACAATAACACGAAAAGCTTACCAACTATTTTTTGGTGGATTTCCAATGGGGCGGGGGACACAAACAAACAATTTTCGATCACCTGAGCCAGGGTGCCTTCAGGAAGACTGTTGAATACCTCCATGATATTGCGGGGTGGCCTTTCCATAATTGCAACGCTCATATAATTTTAAGCTTTAAACAAAAATAATTCTTTTCAGTCACACCCCCAAATCATTCCCCTGCCCTTTCGTCCCACAATTATCTTACTTTCGCTGAAGTACAATCACTGGTTATTATGAAATATTGCGAAAACATACTTCAAACGATCGGCAACACCCCATTGGTAAAGCTCAACCGCGTAGCAGCAGCACTGCCCTGCCCGGTGTTTGCAAAAGTGGAATTCTTTAATCCCGGCAACTCTATCAAGGACCGTATGGCTATTAAAATGGTGGAAGTAGCAGAACAGCAGGGACTGTTGAAGCCCGGCGGCACCATTATTGAAGGCACCTCCGGCAATACCGGTATGGGCCTGGCACTGGCAGCAGTGATCAAAGGCTATAAATGTATTTTTACTACTACTGATAAACAATCCAAAGAAAAAGTAGACATCCTCAAAGCAGTAGGTGCAGAAGTAATTGTATGCCCTACCAACGTAGAACCGGATGATCCTAAATCATACTACTCCGTAGCACGCCGCCTGGCAAAAGAAATCCCGAATTCATTTTATGTGAATCAATATGATAACCTGGCCAACCGCGATGCACATTATGAACAAACCGGTCCGGAAATATGGGAACAAACGGATGGAAAGATCACCCACCTGGTAGTAGCTACCGGCACAGGTGGTACCATTACCGGTACCGGCAAATACCTGAAAGAAAAAAATCCGGCTATTCAGGTATGGGCCATCGACAGCTACGGCTCCCTGCTGAAAAAATTCCATGAAACCGGTGAACTGGATATGAGTGAAGTATATCCGTACATCACGGAAGGCATTGGGGAAGACTTTGTGCCACAGAACTATGATATGTCCATCATCGACCACTTTGAAAAAGTAACGGATAAGGATGGCGCCGTAATGGCCCGGCGCATTTCTAAAGAAGAAGGCATTTTTGTGGGTTACTCCGCAGGCTCCGCCCTGGCAGGTATTGTACAGCTGAAAGATCAATTAAAACCCACCGACCTGGTTGTAGTCGTGTTTCATGACCACGGCAGCCGGTATGTAGGAAAAGTGTATAATGATCAATGGATGATGGAGCGCGGTTTCCTCGATGTAAAAACGGTAAAAGATGTGGTGAATGCTAGACGTAATGTACCACTGGTAACAATTGGCCCGGATGAAAAAGTAAGTGATGCCATTGCCAAGATGAAGAAATTTGATATTGAGCATATTCCCGTTTTACTTAACAATGAAGTAATAGGCGCTATTTCTGAAAACGGGCTTTTCAGTAAACTGATTGATGATGCCCACCTGAAAGATGCCCTGATCCGAAACATTATGCAACCAGCTTTTCCGCAGGTAAGCCTGGAAACACCTATCGAAAAACTGTCTGTATATATCAACAAAGAGAACGGTGCGGTGCTTACCAAAGACGATAGCGGTAATTATCATATCGTTACCAAATACGACATTATCCAGGCATTGGGCAACTAATACGCCCATGAATACATTATAACAACAGGCTGACTGAAAGTAATAACAATGCACTTTTGGTCAGCCTATTATAAACAGTGACAAGCCTTCTAAAAATTTTCCTTGCCCATCCGCTATTATACAGATCAGTTACACCGGGAGGTAAAGATCCCGCTCCTACCACAGCGGATTATTTCGCTGGTACCTTCCCAGACTGAATTGTTATATGATCTTGGCTTATCCACTGAAGTGGTGGGTATTACCAAATTTTGTGTGCATCCGGACAGCTGGTTCAGGAGTAAAACACGTATAGGCGGCACCAAGGATGTTCATTTCGACAGGATCCGGGCCCTGGCACCAGACCTGATCATTGCCAACAAGGAAGAAAACCGGCAGGACCAGATCGAAACACTGGCACAGGAATTTCCTGTATGGATCAGCAACATACAATCCCTGGAAGAGGCACTGGAGATGATTAATGGTATTGGGGAAATTACCGGCCGCACCGCATCAGCCATCCCCCTTGTTCAACAGATCCGGGAAAACTTTGCCAGCCTGCACAACATGATTCCTCCTTCCCCCGAAAAAGCAGTTCCCACCGTAGCCTATTTTATCTGGCGCGATCCCTGGATGGTAGCTGGCGGAGATACTTTCATTCATGAAATGCTGCAAACCTGTGGGTTTAAAAATGCGTTTGCCCATATTCACCGTTATCCGGAAACGAACCTGCAACAATTGCCAGCATATTTTCCAGCAAATACGACTCCGCTGGTATTCCTTTCTTCCGAGCCTTATCCCTTTAAAGAAAAACACATCGCCGAAATACAGGCGGTAATACCACATGCACAGATCAGGCTGGTAGATGGAGAGCTGTTTTCCTGGTATGGCAGCCGGCTGTTACATGCACCTGCCTACTTTAAGTCGTTGATCCATTCCCTATAATTTCTCTTCCTGCTATTGCCCATTAACAAGGATTGGCACTATTCCCTCCTACTCACCCATTTAAGGTCATTGAGGTCATTTTTCCCTTCCAGCCTGGTGTCATTGGCCACTCCAGCTACCGCTCCATCTGTAAACACAACTCAGGATTTATTAACAAAAGGTGTAAACCTATACCAGGACTAGACCAGGACTAGACCTGGGCCTATGTTTGCTTAGGGATATCCCGTAGATATCCCGTATATGTCCCGTATATATCCCGTAGATATTCCGACAATGGTATTAGTCGGGATATCTATGGAACATCTCTGGGATATCTCCGGAGCATTACTGGGTTATTACCACATTTTCATGGAATCATCCTGGGCTGTTCATTGACTTTGGCAACCCTTTGACATTTTATTGCGTAACAGGAGGTACACGCATTATTCACGTTAAAACAACATTATGGAAAGAAGGGATTTTGTTACCAACATCAGCCTGGCATTGGCCGTGGCTTGCACAGCAGGACTTTCCGCCTGCAGTAAAGGCGGCAGTGATACCCCCGCACCTAATCCGCCGTCCAATCCACCGGGCGGAAATGCCAAACTGACGATCGACTTAAGCACGGACCTTAAAGCTGTGGGCGCATTTAAAATTTCAAATGGGGTGATCATCATCCGGACCGGCACCGGCAATACTGCCGCTGCATTTTCTGCACTGTCCAGCACCTGCACCCATCAGGGATGTACAGTAGCCACCTACGATAGTAGTTCGGGGCTGATTGAGTGCAATGCCCCCTGCGGACATGGCAGCCGGTATACCGCTGGTGGCGCTGTTGCAACAGGGCCTGCTACCGCTGCCCTGGCAAAATATACTATCACCGTTTCAGGCAATACCCTCACTGTAAAATGATGGTTTACAATTAATTAATGAATAGTTACCGGAGCACCTCCAGCGAAAAAAGTATGCGTTTGCGTTCGCTATAAAGCATATAGCGCTATAAATGTTCTTATTTACTTCTTATATTTGCTTTCCTAAAAAATAAACAATCCGAAAAGCTATGGGTAAATACAGAGCTGGCGTATTATTTGGCGAAGAGCTGGATGCGCTGTATAATGATGCAAAAGACAATGGATTTGCTATGCCTGCCGTAAATGTGGTAGGAACCAACTCCGTAAATGCAGTATTGGAAACCGCTGCTAAGGTAAATTCTCCGGTAATTATCCAGTTCTCCAATGGCGGGGCACAGTTCTTTGCTGGTAAAGGCATGCCCAATGATAAATTGCAGGCAAATATTGCAGGGGGTATCTCCGGCGCCAAACACGTACATGAAGTAGCCAAGTACTATGGTGTACCGGTAGTACTGCATACAGACCATGCGGCTAAAAAATGGCTGCCCTGGATTGATGGCTTACTGGATGCCGGTGAAGCATTTTTTAAATTGCACGGCCAGCCACTGTACAGCTCTCATATGCTGGACCTTTCTGAAGAGCCTATCCACGAAAATATAGAGATCTCTAAAAAATACTTTGAGCGGATGAACAAGCTGGGTATGTCTATCGAAATCGAATTAGGCGTAACTGGTGGTGAAGAAGATGGTGTAGACAATTCTGGCGTGGATAACTCTAAATTATACACCCAACCGGAAGATGTGGCCTATTCTTACGAGATCTTATCTGAAGTGGGTAAACGTTTTACAGTTGCTGCTGCTTTTGGTAACGTACACGGTGTATACAGCCCCGGTAATGTGGAACTGCGTCCTGAAATCCTGAAAAACAGCCAGGACTTCATCCAGCAGAAACATAAAACTGCCGACAAACCAGTATACTACGTATTCCATGGTGGTTCCGGTTCTCCTAAACACCAGATCAAAGAAGCATTAGGCTATGGCGTTATTAAAATGAACCTGGATACAGATATGCAATGGGCATTCTGGGAAGGGATCCACGACTACTACGAAGCTAAAAAAGGCTACCTGCAGGCACAGTTAGGTAACCCTGAAGGTGCTGATAAGCCTAATAAAAAATACTATGATCCGCGCGTATGGCTGCGCAAAGGAGAAGAAACCTTTGTAAAACGCCTGGAAGAAGCGTTTGCTGATCTGAACTGTATTAACAGGAATGCTTAAAAATTTTAAGCTATTAGCTTTTAGCCGTTAGCTTTTAGCTCCTGTGTTTTGCTGTTAGTTATTAACTGATTGTATTTTGCCAGATTAAAGGCTTTTTACAATCGGCTAATGACTAACAGCTTTTTTATTGCTTACCCTCAGCTCGTGGCTCGAAACTCATTGCTCATAGCTATAAATTGCCATCTTTTTTAAAGTGTATCACTTTGAAGTATAGCATAGGTAGCTAAAAGCTAACAGCTAATGGCTAACAGCTGTTTTACAATAACCGCGTGTAGAACTGAATTAAATTTGTATCTTGCACCACTATTTTCTAATCTAATAGCAAAATATGTCAAGCTGGTTTAAGCGAATTAAACAAGGCATTTCTACCTCCACCAGTGAAAAAAAGGAAGCACCGGATGGATTGTGGCATAAATGTCCCAACTGTAAAAAAACCATCACCGTAAGAGAGTTAAAGGAGCATAACTACGTATGCGACAAATGTAACTACCATAACAGAATCAACTCTACCGAGTACTTTGAGATCATATTTGATAATAACCAGTTCGAAGAACTGTTTGCCAATATCTTCCCTAAGGATTATCTGGGATTCAAGGATCTGAAACCTTATGACGACAGATTAAAGGAAGCGCAGGTAAAATCAGGCTTAACAGATGCCATGCGGGTAGCAGCAGGCAAAGTGCTGGGCAATGATCTGGTAGTAGCCTGTATGGACTTTAACTTTATTGGTGGCTCTATGGGTTCTGTAGTGGGCGAAAAAATAGCCCGTGCTATTGACTATTGTATTATTCATAAAATGCCCCTGATGATCATCGCCAAATCCGGCGGTGCCCGTATGATGGAAAGTGCATTTTCCCTGATGCAGATGGCAAAAACTTCTGCCAAACTTACGCAACTGGCGAATGCCCGCCTGCCTTATATTTCTTTAATGACAGATCCTACTACCGGTGGTGTTACGGCATCCTATGCCATGCTGGGCGATCTTAACATCGCAGAGCCCGGCGCACTGATCGGATTTGCGGGTCCGCGTATCATTAAAGAAACCATTAAAAAAGATCTCCCGGCAGGATTCCAAAGTGCCGAATTTTTACTGGAACACGGTTTCCTGGATTTCATTATCGACAGAAAAGAATTAAAACAGAAACTGGCAGAAGTGCTGGTCCTGTTTAAACAATAACCCTTTTTCAATGACGGATTACGCTGGAGAAGCACGCTTCCCCGTAATCCGTTATTGGCCCTTGCAAACATTAAATGGCAGAGTTAAAGAACAGATCGGCATATTTTGAGTACGCAATAGAAGATAAATATATTGCAGGGATGGTATTGACCGGAACAGAGATAAAATCCATCCGCACAGGTAAGGTAAGCTTTAACGACTCTTTCTGCTATTTTTCAAAAGGGGAGCTTTTTGTAAAAAGCCTGCATATAGCCGAGTATTCCCACGGCACCTACGCTAATCATGACCCTCTCCGGGAAAGAAAACTGCTGCTCAGCAAACGCGAGTTGAAAAAATGGGAAAACAAAATGAAGGAAAGAGGCTATACCATTGTGCCATTACGTATGTTCATCAACGAAAAAGGACTGGCTAAAATGGAAATAGGTCTGGGTAAGGGTAAAAAACTGCACGATAAACGCGATTCTATCAAACAAAGAGAATCCGACCGCGAATTAAGAAGGTATTTTAAATCATAACAGCATCTCTTACTATTTTGTAAATTGCAGCCATATCTCTTAGCATTTATGGAATCCACCCCATTTTATACATCATCTCCTTGTATACTTACCAAACCTGTATATGCATAAACATTACTGCATTTTAATGCCACTGCTTTTCCTGCTGTTTACAGCCTGTAAGTCGGGCGAAAAGCTATACAACAAAGGCCGGTTCGACGATGCCGTTACCGCTTTTGTAAAAAAGCTGCAACGCAAGCCACAGGATGCTACCGCCCTTGCTTTACTACCCAAGGCTTATGCACAGGCACAGGCTTTTCATGAAAGGCAGGTAAATCAATACCTCACTTCCAACAACAGCTTAAAATGGGAAGCGGTAAGAAAGGAATACGGGGCGCTGCAACAACTATATACGGCTATTCATAGCGCTCCTGCTGCCATGCAGGTAGTACAGCCCAAAGACTATAGTAATGCAATTACCGGTGCCCAGGAAAATGCGGCAGAAGCCCGTTATGACAGAGGTATCAGCCTGCTGGATCGTGGTGATAAAGCCAATGCCAGGATGGCCTATGATGAATTTGCTGCCGCACTGCAGCTGGTACCCAACTACCGGGATGCCCCCCAGCTGATGGATGAAGCCTACCAACTGGGACTCATCAACGTAGTAGTGAGTGAGATAGAAGTACGCTCTCCCTATTATCAGTTCAGTGCCGACCAATTCAGAGATGCACTGGTGCGCAACCTGCAAAACCGCCAGATCAACCGCTTTGTGAAATTTACTGATGAAAGACTGGCCCGCAGCCAAAATATCCAGCCGGATGAATATATGGAACTCCGGTTTTATGATTTTGTGGTAGGACAAACTTACGTAGACCGCTCTCAGCGCGAGGTATCAAAAGAGATCGTAACAGGCACCAGTAAAGACACTTCCGGCAAAGCGATCAATACCTACACGACTGTAAAAGCCACTATTTATGTTACCAAAAAAACAGTGGTGTCCAAAGGCTTGCTCGACTACCGGATCACCAATACCAATAATAATAAGTTATTACGTACCGACCGGATCCCCGGCAGCTATACCTGGCTCAATCAGTTTGGTACTTTCCGGGGAGATGAAAGGGCATTGAGTGATGATGATAAACGGCTGATAGGCGGTATAGATATGGCCCCTCCTCCTCCGCAGGAATTATTCCTGCAATTTACCCGGCCCATTTATGATCAGTTGGCAAGGGATTTGCAAATATTTTATAGTAATCCATAAAAACATTTCATCCCACCCATTTGTATATACTTAAACAAGCGATTTATTCACCGGTGCCAGGCACCCAAAACAATCTCACATGAGAAAAGTAATTTACGGCGCATTGGCAGCTGTAGCGATAATGACAGCAGCTGGCTGTGCAAACAGTAAACAAACGCAAAACAATGATGGTACTGCTACTGCTGATTCTACCGCTTTATACAGGGAATGGAACCTCGTAGAACTGGAAGGTCAGGCGGTAGACACTTCTACTACGGCTCATGTGCCTACCATCCTGTTTACGCAGGACGGTCACCGGGTTTCAGGTCATGCAGGATGCAACCGTATGATGGGCAGCTTTACCTTTTCCGGCTCCAACCAGATAAAACTGGGACCAATGGCCAGTACAAAAATGGCTTGCCCGGATATGAAAATGGAAGATGCCTATCTTAAAGCACTGGATAAAGTAGATAATTACAGCTTTGAAAATGGGAACCTCCTGCTCAATAATGAAAAAACTCCTGTCGCTAAATTTGCAGCCAAATAATAAGCAACAATAAAGTATTAAAAGTCGCAGGTAATCTGCGGCTTTTTTGTTATATTATTTAAATTTGCACTATCTTACACCCTGATTAACCTATTTATCAAGAAAATCACCATTGTAACTTATCACTAACGAATACATGCCCGTTTTTTTTACAAAGAAAGGCCGTCAGCAATGACGGCCCTTTCTTTTATAGTATAGTAATGATAGTTATTTATCCAGGTTGGGATTATTCTTTATTTCCGCATCCGGAATAGCAAAGAGGTAATATTTGCTGTTAGGTACAAAGGCGCTCCCATCGGGAAATTTCACAGCACGATGTCCTTTCCCGTTGACTGAAACAAAACCGCCATTGGCACGGGGTACCTTTATTACTATCGGGTCGCCATTGGCCTGTACAAATGCTTTACGCACTACGGTGCCGCTGGTACGTAATATGTCAGAAAGCGAAAAACCTTCTCCCCAGAGTTCCTTACGTCTTTCCACCAGGATGGTATCCACCGCCTGCTTAATAGTTTGTCCTGCAGCTTTATACAACACTGCACTACGTGCGCCACGCAGGTCGTTCAGCCGTTCTGCCGCTTTACCGATGTTACCATTACGGGCATATGCTTCCGCTTCGATCAGGTACATTTCAGCCGCACGCATCAGCACAATGTCGCCGGTTTGATCTGCCCGGAACTTAAACTTCTCATACCGCAACAGTCCTTCACGGCTGGGCAAGGTATCCCAGGCAAATAATTTAAAGCGGATATCATTGGATGTAAATAAATCCTTAAAGTAAGGATCCGCCATGAAGCTGTAGTATCCGGATGATGGTGAAGAAACATCCAGAAAATGGAAATTATCACTGGCAACACGCTGACTGGGTGTTTGGGGATGTCCCCAGATCCACTCTACATTATTCACATCATTAAATCCCTTGGCATATTCTGCCGCCGACATTAAGGTATAAGCAGCCCTGGCAGCTGCTGCTTTTTCTCCCGCCTTGGTCCAGTTGCCCATATTCAGGTAAGTTCTGGCAAATAGTCCTTCTACCACGTCCAGGTTCATTTTGAAGCGTCTGCCTTCTCCACGATCAAAACCTGGCAATAATTTTTCTGCCTCGGTAAGGTCTGCAATGATCTGGTCGTACAACTGTTGTACCGTAGCTTTAGGCTTACCGGCTGTAGCTGCCGTGGCAGGTTCCAGGTAAATAGGCACTACTTTACTGCTGGTATTAACACTATAATTAAACTGGTAAAAAGTAGCCAGTACCAGGTAACTATTGGCCCTTAATGCCAGTGCCTGTCCTTTTATATATTTCTTTTGCGTTTCGTCTCCGTTAATACCATCAATCCTGGCAATCACGTTGTTACAGTTATCAATCACCTTGTAGAGGGTGGTCCAGAAAGCAGCTACCCTCCCCTTGGTGTTATCGATCATTTCGGTAAACGTATAGGCGTCCCTGAAACCATACTTGGTAGTGACGGCCACATCACTGCCCATTGCATCACTGACCCGCAAAATGGCGCCATAACCCGGGTTGGAAAAAGTACCTCCCAGGTAATTGTCCATCATATATGCCCAGGTACCATTCAATACCGTTTGTGCATTTTCTACTGTATTAAATACCTGGTCTTCCGGTACCTTATTGGTAGGATTGGTATCCAGGAAATTTTTGCCGCAACTGCTAAACAAAATGCCTGCGGATAATACCGCTATTATGAATCTGTTATTATGTTTCATCTGATAAGTTTTTGGATAACGTACTTAGAAGCTCAGGTTTAAACCAGCAGATACCGATTTAACCGCCGGATAACGATAGTAGGTAACACCATTTACTGCCTGCTCCGGGTCCATTCCTTTGTGGTTATACCACGTCAGCAGGTTCTCTCCCTGCAGGTACACCGTTACCCGGTTCAGCCGTGCCTTATCCAGGATAGACTTAGGCAGCGTATAACTCAGGTTCACACTCTTTAGCCGGCCGTAGGTGGCATCATACAAAAAGCGGGTAGATGTTTGTGTCCAGCCCGAATTGTCGGTTGTCAGCACAGGGATATCCGTATTCTTATGCTGTGGTGTCCACCGGTTCAGCATATCCTCATGCCAGGCTCTTCCCGGATTGTTGCCATTGTGCATCAGAAATGTAACATCATTATCCAGTATCTTACCTCCCAGGCTATACGTTATCAAAAAGGAGAGCGATAATCCTTTATAATCAAAGGTATTGGTAAACCCACCGTACACATCCGGCAATGCAGAGCCACTGTAATACTGCGTACCATCGGCATAGCTATATGTTTTGGTTTTCTTGCCGTCGGCACCGGTTACAAACCATTGTGCCTTTCCGTTTTCCGGATCTACTCCTGCCCACTCCCGTATAAAGAAGTCGTAGATAGACGTCCCTACCATCAGCTTTTTAGTACCGCTGATGATTTCTTTTTGCGGTAGTTCTGTGATTTTATTTTTATAGTGTGTCAGGTTCAGATCTACTGTCCAGGAAAAGTCCTTGTTCCTTACCGGTACGCCACGGAGTTGCAGTTCCACCCCGTTGTTTTTAAGAGAGCCGATATTTTCATCTATTGCATCATACCCGGTAGATAATGCCAGTGGCAGGGAATACAACAGGTCTTTTGATTTACGTTGAAAGTATTCTACAGATCCTGAAATACGATTATCCAGCATCGCAAAATCCACTCCCAGGTTCAGATTCAGATTGGTTTCCCATTTCAGGTGGGGGTTATACAGGCTATCCCGGTAGGTACCCCCTTCTCCCAGGTTATTATTGATCACGTACAGGCTTTTGTAGGCATAATAGCTACCAATATTATCATTTCCCTGTCCGCCATAACTTGCACGTAATGTCAATGCATCTAACCAGCTTGTTTCCTTGAGCCAGGCTTCCTGTGCCAGTTTCCAGGAGGCACCCACTGACCAGAAAGTACCCCAACGGTTGTCCGGCGAAAAGCGGGAGGAGCCATCTGTACGCAGTGATGCAGAGAAATAATATCGTTGCTGATAGTCATATTCCGCACGACCCAGGTAGCTGGCCAGTTTATAGCTGTCTGAGTAACCTGTGAAATCATTCAGCTGGGAAGCCGCCACTGGTTCATCAAAGCCCAGCAAGGCAAATCCCTGCCTGCTGCCGGTAATAAACCGTGTGCCGTAGCTATAGGCCTCCTGCCCCGCCAGCAGGTTAATATGATGGTCTTTATTGAATGTTTTCTCGTAAGTAAATATGTTGTTGAATGTCCAGGAGAAAGTACGGGTATTCCCTTTATCCACGGTACCACCTATAGGAGCATTAAAACCAAATGCGGGATTGGTATAGAAGTGGCTGTTGCTGGTTGTATAATCCGCATTATAACTGGTTTTAAACTTCAGTTGATCCCAGATGGTAGCCTCCGCATATACACGGGCAGAAACATCATCCCTTAATATCTGTGATTTGTCCAGGTTGATAGTACCCAGCAGATTGCTCCGGGGATTAGCTGCACTGGGGCGGTAATCACCATAGTCAATCTGTTTATTGCCATTAGCATCCAGCAGGTAAGTACCGTCATTAAGATTGCGCTTGTAAATGGGGTAAAAACCAGGGATGAGACGGCCATAGTTCACCACATTATCCGAGCGGCTGTCTTCTGATGGCGGGTATGCCTGATCAGCATGTGCCGCACTGATATTGGCACCTACTTTCAGCCAGTCTTTCGCATCCAGGTCGATATTGGTACGGGCATTATAACGTTTAAATCCGGAGCCCAGATAAATACCCTGGTCGTTCAGGTAACCGCCGGAAATATAATACCTGCTTTTATCTGTTGCACCGCTGATACTAAGATTGGCCTCTGTTCGTTGTCCGGTACGCTGCAACGCTTTTGACCAGTTATCATTCCATAAAGGGCTTGCGCCCGGTACAATTTTACCATCCAGGCCTACCGGTTGTGGGTATGCCGCACCATAAGGGTTAATACCCAGATCGCTGATGATGGTACTGCTGGCCAGCCTCGCAGCAGCATCCGGTGTCAGGTTGTCCGACAACCCCTTATTTCTCAAAGCCTCCCAGTAAAGTTCAAAGTATTGGTTGGTATTCATTTGTTTGTAATCTTCTACGGCCCTTTTGGAAAAGCCCTGGCTTACCCGCACATCAATCGTGCTGCCATCTTTGCTTTTCTTTCCTTGTTTGGTAGTGATAATAATCACCCCATTGGCACCACGGGAACCATAAAGCGCGCTCGAAGCTGCATCTTTCAAAACACTTACGGAAGCGATATCATAGGGATTGATCGCACTGATGCTTCCGGAGTAAGGCACCCCGTCTACCACATACAGCGGATCACTGGAAGCGTTGATAGAGCCTACCCCCCGGATACGGATGGTGGCTTCAGTACCTGGTTGTCCGCTGGCAGAAGTTGACTGTACACCGGCCGCCAGGCCCTGCAATGCTTTTGACACATTGGATACCTGTCTGTTTTCCAGCTGATCCCCTTTGATCTGTGAAATGGAGCCCGTATAACTTGATTTCTTCGTAGCACCATAGGCAATCACGACTACTTCATCAATCGCCCTGCTGCTGGCTTCCAGTAAAACAGTAATAGGGCTGGTACTCACCGGAATTTCCTGCGGCACCATCCCAATAAAGCTCACCAGCAGCGTAGTGGCCGCAGGGTCATTTATTTCCAGTTTAAATTGTCCGTCACTATTCGTCACCACACCTTTCGCAGTGCCCTTTACTGACACAGAAGCACCCGGTAGCGGCTCTTTTTCTTTGGCCGACAAAACAGTACCACTTACTACCCGCGTTTGCGAAAAGGCCGCAAATGGCAACAGTAATAAGAGTGAAATGTAAATCCGTTGTAACATAATAATGTGTATTAATTTAAAAAAGATGATTTGGGAAAATAGCTACTACACTGCCATTGCGGAGCTTATTCAGATATGGGCAATACAATGCCTTCACACGACAGCCGCTGCCTGTTGAAAAAATGGTTCCGTGCTATAAGTATTTTCTTTTGATATACCTGGCAAGTGAAACAGGTATGATTACTACTTTTTAAATGGTGAAAAATGCACCTGCTACAGTTTTAGCATGATGCATCCTGATATGGTTTTCCTGGTTGTTGTGTGATCAATAACAAGCTATTGCCGATAGCAATGATTTCCTTTAAAATGTGTACAAATAATGCCGTGCTAACAGATACCATATACTCCGCAGCAAAGCTTTTAACAATTACCCTACCAATCAAGTAGGGTTATGCTGCGCAAAGCTAGGGGTATTTTAAATAAACAACAAAATAAATGTTAAAAAGTTCTGAAAACAGTCGTTCAGACAGCACATAAAAAAGAGGTTACGTCCGGAGAAGTAACCTCTTAGCAATACCTGGATATACAGGTATTTAGTATCGTATTATTGTGCAGCTGCCATTTCAAAGCCTTCATCCACCAGCCAGTCGCGGCTATCTGCCGCCTGTGTAGCCAGTTCATCACAGCGGTTATTAAAAGGGTTGCTGGCATGCCCTTTTACCCATACCATTTTCACTTTATGTTTTCTGTATAATGGAATAAAGCGCATCCACAGGTCCTTGTTCTTCTTATCTTTAAACCCTGTCTTCACCCAACTCCAGAGCCATCCTTTTTCAATGCTGTTTACTACATACTGGCTATCTGTATAGATCGTCACTTCCTGTCCGTCTTTTTTCAATGCTTCCAGCGCAACGATGACCGCCAACAGCTCCATGCGGTTATTAGTGGTACTGCGATATCCTTGCGACAATTCCTTTCTGATGTTTCCCCATATCAGCACTACCCCATATCCTCCGGGTCCGGGATTACCCCGTGAAGCACCATCTGTATATATTATCAGTTCAGCCATTATAAAATTTAAGCGGCAAATATAGGGAAATAGTTATCAGTTTGCCTGCTCCCTTCGTACAGGTCCGCAACGGGCAGCAGTAGCACAGATGTATTTATACCTGGAAAACACCTACATTAAAATGATCCGCTACCGGCGCCTGGTTGGCCGCAGCGATACTTTCTGCAATCACTTGCCGGGTATCTGCCGGATCAATAATATCATCTACCCACAAGCGGGCAGCAGCATAGTAAGGAGTAGTCTGGCTGTTATACCGGTCTGTAATATGGGAAAGCAATTTTTTTTCATCTTCCGGAGTAATCTCTTCCCCTTTCGCTTTGAGAGAAGCCACCTGTATCTGCAATAATGTTTTGGCCGCCTGTTCCCCGCCCATTACCGCAATTTTAGCGGTGGGCCATGCATAGATGAACCGGGGATCATAGGCTTTGCCGCACATGGCATAGTTACCTGCACCATAGGAATTACCAATGATCACGGTGATCTTGGGCACAACAGAATTAGCTACCGCGTTCACGAGTTTAGCACCATCCTTGATGATCCCGGCATGTTCACTGCGGCTACCTACCATAAAGCCGGTTACATCCTGTAAAAACACAAGGGGGATTTTTTTCTGGTTGCAGTTCATGATAAATCGGGCTGCTTTATCTGCACTATCGTTATAGATCACCCCTCCCATCTGCATTTCTCCTTTTTTGCTTTTCACTATTTTCCGCTGATTGGCAACTATCCCCACGGCCCAGCCATCGATACGGGCATACCCACATATAATGCTCTTTCCATAATCCTGTTTGTATTGATCAAATTCGGAATTATCAACGATCCGTGCAATCACCTCTTCCATATTGTAAGGCTTGGAGCTGTCGGCAGGCAGCAATCCCAGCAGCTCCTGCGGATCTTTTGCCGGTGGTGCTGGTGCTATCCGGTCAAAACCTGCATTTAAGGGATGCCCCAGTTTACTCACGATCCTTTTTATCTGGTCCAGGCATGCTTCATCCGTTTTAAATTTATAATCTGCAATGCCGGAAATCTCTGTATGTGTAATAGCCCCTCCTAACGTTTCTGCATCTACGTCTTCTCCAATGGCTGCTTTTACGAGATAAGGGCCCGCCAGGAAAATAGAGCCGTTCCCTTCTACCATCAATACTTCATCACTCATAATAGGCAGGTAAGCCCCCCCAGCTACACAACTGCCCATGACAGCAGCTATTTGTGTAATCCCCATAGCACTCATCCGGGCATTATTACGGAAGATGCGTCCAAAGTGTTCTTTATCCGGAAAGATCTCGTCCTGCATGGGCAAATAAACACCTGCACTATCCACCAGGTAAATCACCGGCAGTCTGTTTTCCATTGCTATTTCCTGCAAACGCAGGTTCTTTTTGCCGGTCATCGGAAACCAGGCCCCTGCTTTTACAGTCATATCATTGGCCACAATCATGCACTGGCGCCCGCTTACATACCCTATTCCCCCTACAGTACCTGCAGCCGGACAACCACCATGTTCTGCATACATATCATACGCAGCAAATGTGCCTATTTCCAGAAAACTGCTGTCTTTATCTATCAGATACGCGATACGCTCTCTGGCATTTAACTTCCCCCTTTGCTTCACCTTCTCCATATTCTTTTTGCCTCCTCCCTGTTCTATTACGCCCGCGCGTGTTTTCATCGTGCTAATGGCCAGGCGCATGGCGTCTTCATTCTTGTTGCGTTCCAGTTGCTGTTGATCCATACAGATAAGTTTATTCTCTAAAAATAAGGTTAATTGATGAAAGGGCGCCAATGCCTCCTTCCAAAACAACGGGAATCGCTGATCTGGCTATGAGGAAGCCCGGTTATCTGCACAGTGAAAGCAGCTTTTTTTTGCATTTTTAATAACAAACTGTTACTTTGTTAAAGTAACTGGCATTATTGACCGCTATATATTTCACGTTTTATAAATTTTCCCCATGACACCCACTCATTACCTGGCCACCGCCCTGCAAAATATATATGATGGCTCCCCCTGGATTGATGTCACACTCACTTCACACCTGAAGGAGATCAACTCCCGGCAAGCCGTTCAGCAGATTAAGGGGTCTAATTGTATCTGGCAGATAGTAAACCATATGGTATTCTGGCATCAGCGGGTAATGCGTCATCTTAACAATGAAAAACTGGAACAGGATGGGGATCTTCCTGATTTTTATATGCCCGAAAATCACGGAGAAGCCAACTGGCAGGCTACCCTTCACCGGCTGGAACATTCCTTTGCACTAATGGTAACGGCTATCCGGGAATTTCCTGAAGATAAACTCTATGAAGTGTTGCCGGGCATGGAACAATTAAGCATTTACTACCTGCAAGGTATCATAGAACATGATGCTTATCACCTCGGACAAATCGTGTTGCTGCAGAAGTATCAGTAAACCGGAAATAATCGCTTCATGGCCAGGAGGCAGTGGCTGAGGATGCTGCTCTTAGTACGCCTTAATTGGTAATAGTCAGCTCGTAGCGCTGTTCATACAAATGCTGTCCCCACATTTCCAGGTATTTCTCTCCCGTTTTATGAAATCCTGCCTTTTTATACAGGTCAATTGCAGTGGTTTGCATGCTGGTGGTCAACAGATATACCTTCTGATAGTTTTTTTCCCGGCAGAAGTCAATGGCATTTGTCAGCAATTTCTTCCCTAATCCCAGGCCCCGGAAATCAGGATGTACCAGGAACCACCTCAGCTGCGCCAGGTGCCTGGAAGAGCCTAAAATAGCCACCGCCCCTATAATCTGTTCCTGGTAGGTAGCCAGGAATAACCGGTCTTTTCCCGGATTATAAGATTGTAAAAACTCATGAAAGGTTTTACATACATAGGATTCAAATTCCAGATTATAACCTGTTTCTTTTGCATATAATTGTCCGTGCAGATAAATAAGGTAACCTACATCACCAGGTAACAACTGCTCCCGGAAAACAATATCCGATGACGTTATATCATCTGAGGCAGGATGTTCTCCTTCCAGTACCTGCTGAATTTTTTTCATGGCGGAGGCCACCGTATTTTGCTGCGCTTCCGGCAATGGATGTAAAAGTTGCCCAATCTCTGCATTCGATTTTTCATCCAGGCTATCCAGTAGTTTTTTGCCTTTGAGGCTTAAATGCAGGAAATACGTACGTCCGTCGGCGGCAGACTTTTTACGGGTGATCCACCCTTCCTTTTCGAAGGCTTTCACGATCCGGCTCAGGTATCCCCCATCTATATGCGTACGCTCAATCAGCTTGCCAGCTGTGCAATTTTCCATATGCCCGATCTCATACAATACCCTTACTTCTGATAAGGAAAGCCGGCTATCCAGGATGTGCTGGTTGAGCAACCCTACTACCCCGGTATAAAAGCGGTTAAACTGACGGACTTCTTTTATAAGTGCAGGACTGGCAGACATATCTCTTTATTTACCAATGTAAATTGCGTAATAAAGTTGACAAAAGCAAGTTTATTATTTGGCAAAAGCAAATATCATTTGGGGGCTATAATTCGCTTTTCCGGAGGATCACTTCTGCTACAAAACGGCCGGGTTCTTCCGGGCTGATGACTACTTTTTTCTTCCCATACTGGATCAAAACCAGGTCGGTGGTGTTGGTACACCATAGCTCCAGTCCACCCAGTTTGGAGGATGTAAAAAGACCAAAATAGCCAAATAATCCACCTACCCCGAAGGACCTTAACAGCACCCCGGTTTCTCCTTTTTCCAGGGGTTTTACTAAAGTCACTTCATCCAGGGGAATGTAAATGCTTTTAAAAGGTCTTTTGATCCGGATGGCAGCCCGTGTAACTTCATAAAATTGCGGATGCAGGCCCCAGGTAACAAAGATCAATGGAATTAGTATCGCCAAAGAAACAAAGGCAGCCTTCCCG
Organism: Chitinophaga sp. H8; assembly: GCF_040567655.1. Lineage (NCBI taxonomy): Bacteria > Pseudomonadati > Bacteroidota > Chitinophagia > Chitinophagales > Chitinophagaceae > Chitinophaga > Chitinophaga defluvii. The sequence goes on from NZ_JBEXAC010000001.1 coordinate 2,309,038, forward strand.
CCGCCAGCCCTGTCATAGATACCGAACCCCAATAACAGCAGGCTTACCAAGATAATAATATTCGTAATGAGTGTACAGGGCAGATCGTTTCTGGTGTTAAAGCGCATAGGAAAAACATTTTATTTGCCGGGCAGCGCAAAATTATCTAAAGCTATAAAGGTAAAAAAAAGGCAGCAGCCTGGGAAATGCTGCTGCCGCTACAAACAGTTATAAATGAAACGGGTGTTATTGTTTATTCAGATTTCAGGCTGTTCAACGGATTAGCCAGGGCCACCTTAATTGCCTGGAAAATAACCGTTAATAAAGCGATAGCCAGGGCCAGCACCCCTGCCAATACAAACATCCACCATTGGATACTGATCCGGTAGGCATAGTCATTCAGCCATCTGCTCATGGTATACCAGGATATTGGAAAGGCGATTACGCAGGAAAATAACACCAGGCGCATAAAATCTCTTGACAACAGGCTGGCCAATCCTGATATGGACGCCCCCATAATCTTACGGATACCAATTTCCTTGGTTCTCCGCTCTGCTGTATATGCAGCTAATCCAAACAATCCCAGGCAGGAAATAAATATGGCCAGTATGGCAAACATACCTGCCAGCTTACCGATCATGGCTTCCATTTTAAACCGGTTATTGAATTCTGTATCTACAAACTCATATTCAAAAGGATACCCGGGATTATTAGCCACCATGATCTGTTCCACTTTCTTTAATGCATCAGGCACATTAGCCCCTGGTTTAAAACGGATCGTCAGAAAGCGGGCACCTTCCGGATTAGCATACAGGATCAGCGGCACACTTTTACCATACAGATCATTGTAAACAAAGTTCTTTATCACCCCGGTAATTTCATACTTTGTACCATCGCCACGGGTAAGGGTATTGTTGGCAGCATTATCCTTCGTTATCATCCGGGCCAGCGTTTCATTAATAATGATACTATTGGAATCTGATTTGGAATCAGTATAAAAATCACGTCCGGACACCAGCTTCAACCCCATCGTACTCACGTATTCCGGGCTTACCTCTTCCTGCGTGATCAACACATCTACCGCAGGATCTTTTCCACCCCAGGTAAAGTTGGATCCGTTACTGCCAAATGATAGAATGGTACTGCTGCTCAAAGCAGCATTCTGCACTGCTCCTGTGGCCAGTAGCTGGTTTTTGATTGCAGAAAAATGTTTTCCCATATCCCCCCGCAGATCCATATATACCAGGTGCTGCCGGTCGTACCCCAATTGCCGGTGCCGGATATGCTGAATCTGATGATAGATGACTACCGTTGCCAGGATCAGCATGATGGAAATGGTAAACTGGGTAACCACCAATCCCGTACGGATAAAACCGGCGCTGGCACTTCCTTTCAGCTTTAGTCCCTTCAATACAAATACCGGGTTAAAGGAAGAAAGAAAAAAGGCAGGATAGCTGCCTGCCACCAGGCCACTTAACAATCCTATGCCCAGCAGCCCTCCCAGATGCCAGGGATTGGTAATATCCAGCGCTAACTTTTTCTCCACCAGTATATTGAATCCCGGCATAAATACATAGATCATTATCAGTGCAATAAACACGGCAACAAATGCCAGGAATAAGGATTCACAGATAAACTGGGTAACCAGCTTGCTTTTCGCAGCTCCTAACACCTTACGCACCCCCACTTCCCGTGCACGCTGCGAAGACCGGGCAGTAGATAAATTCATGAAATTGATACAGGCGATAGCCAGTATGATCCAGGCAATCAGGGTAAATAACCTGACATACTTAATACGGCCATCCCCGGTTTGCTTGCCATTTTCAAACCCGCTGTACAATCGCCAGTCATTCATGGAAAAAAGAAAACAGGTCGTTTCAATATCTCCTTTTGTACTCAGGTAATGTTCCAGTTTCTTATTCACAGCAGGCACACTGGCGTTAGCCTGCAATTCCACATAGGTCATTGTACCATTATTCCCCCACTCCTTCAACCATTGATTTTGCGCTTCATAAATTACGTAGGGAGCCAGCCATTCAAAATCAAAGGAGGTATTTTCCGACAGGTTTTTCATAACACCTGTTATCGTGTAAGGATCCCTGTTATCCACTTTCAGTGTTTTACCGATAGGATCTTCCTCTCCAAAAAACAGCCGGGCTGTTTTTTCATTGATCACCAGGCTATGCGGGTCCTTAAAAGCAGTGGCGGGGTTACCTTTTATGAAAGGCAGCTGTAACATATCAAACAATGCCTGATCTGCATATGCACCGGCAACATACACCGGTTTCTCGTCTTTGGTAAACAGCATTTTCCGGGTCCAGCTTAAGCGGGCCGCATCTTTTATGCCGGGGATCTCTGCTTTTATACCAGCTGCCAGGGGGCCTGGAGTAGCCCAGAAAGTCCCTGTCTTACCCTCATAGGTCTGGGTTTCAAGAATACGATACAAGCGGTCTTTTTTGGCAAACTGCTGATCAAAATTCAATTCATCCTCCACCCACAAAAAGATAAAGGCTGCGCAGGCAATTCCCACTGCAAGCCCGGCAATATTCAATATCCCATAACTGGAATGTTTTTTAAAGCTGCGGAAAGACGTTTTAATGTAATTGCTTAGCATAACTGATTGCTTGTGGAAATAACAAATAGCAGGTCCCGATACCCCCATCCCCCACACGATGTTCATCCATGAAAAAAATGCCAAAAAACGAGCACCTTCATAATCAAACAGTTAGGCATTCGCATTCCCCTTTTATGTTCGGTTTTGATACGGTCAATGTCCGGTTTTGATACAATAGCCGGTAGCCATTTCCGCAGACAATGCGCCCAGGATGCAGGCGCATAAAAAGCAAAAAGCTGATTACAGTACGTAATCAGCTTTTTATCTTAGTCTCTTTATGCCCGCTATTGCAATGCCATATACAGCAATGCAGCCAGTGTAGTACCTATCACAGGCCCTATCACGGGTATAGGCGCATAGCCCCAGTCACTGCTACCTTTCCCTTTCATGGGCAGGATAGCATGCATGATACGCGGCCCCAGGTCACGCGCCGGATTAATCGCATATCCGGTAGTGCCTCCCAGGGAAAGCCCTATCGCCCATACTACAAATGCAATAGGTATGGCCCCTACCGAACCAAGTCCTACCGGTACTTTCTCAGGGCCCATTTCCGCCGGTGTGATATAAAACACACACATGATCAGTACAAAAGTGCCTACAATTTCGCTGAACAGGTTGGACAACGGATTACGGATAGCCGGTCCCGTAGCAAATACCGCCAGTTGACCACCGGGATCATCACTGGAGCGGTCAAAATGATCTTTATGCATGGCCCATACCAGGAAAGCCCCTGACATAGCCCCTATGAACTGTGCCGCGATAAACGGAGGCACTTTTGCCCATTCAAATTTCCCTGCAATTGCCAACCCCAGGGTAACTGCCGGACTTAAATGTGCACCACTGTACGGGCCTGCCACCACGACGCCTACAAATACAGCCAATGCCCAGCCAGTCGTAATTACGATCCAGCCGCTATTATTTCCTTTGGTACCTTTCAGCACCACATTTGCCACTACACCACCTCCTAAAAGAATAAGCAGCATGGTACCAATTAATTCAGCAATAAAAGGAGTCATATTTCATAATTGTTTTGTGGAATATAAAACTAGAATTTGGTCCATGCCTGAATAGCATTAATAGCCCGGTGCCAACCTTTGATCCCCGCTTCCATGGTGGCCGGCGATGCGGTAGCGGTAAACTCCCTTTCTGACTTCCAGAGTGTCTGAATTTCATCCGTATCCTTCCAGTAGCCTACTGCCAGACCAGCCAGATAAGCAGCTCCCAGGGCAGTAGTTTCTACTACAGTAGGTCTGATTACCCTTGTTTGCAGTACATCTGCCTGAAATTCCATCAGCAGGTCATTGGCAGTAGCACCACCATCTACCCGCAGTTCTGTAATCTGCATATTCGCATCTGCTTCCATGGCCTTCAGTACATCCATGGTCTGGTAGGCGATTGCTTCCAGTGCAGCGCGGGCAATATGGGCCGCTTTAGTACCCCTGGTCAGCCCTATCATCATACCGGTGGCATACTGGTTCCAATAAGGAGCACCCAGCCCTGTAAAGGAAGGTACCAGGTACATCCCCTCCGTATCTTTCACCTGTCTTGCCAGCGCTTCCACTTCAGAAGAAGCCTTGATAATACCCAGGCCATCCCGTAGCCATTGTACAATAGCCCCTCCAATAAAAATACTGCCTTCAAACGCATACTGCACTTTTCCATCTACCTTCCAGGCTACCGTGGTCAGCAGGTTATGAGCAGACACCTTGGGCTTATCACCGATATTCATCAGCATAAAACAGCCTGTACCATAGGTATTCTTCACCATTCCCGGCCGGGTACACATTTGTCCGAAAAGAGCCGCCTGCTGGTCGCCCGCGATCCCCGCAATAGGTATTTTGGACGCAAAGATGGTAGTCTTTGTTTCCCCGTATATTTCACTGGATTGTTTCACTTGCGGCAGCATGCTTTTAGGAATCGTCAGTAATTCCAGCAGCTCATCATCCCACTCCAGTGTATTAATGTTTAACAATAAAGTCCTTGATGCGTTGGTAACATCCGTTACATGTACTTCTCCCCGGGTCAGTTTCCATACCAGCCAACTGTCTACCGTTCCGAAAGCCAGTTTGCCAGCAGCTGCTTTTTCCCTGGCACCTTCCACATTATCCAGGATCCATTTTACTTTAGTACCCGAGAAATAGGCATCAATGATCAATCCTGTTTTAGCACGGATCAGCTCTTCTTTTCCGGCCTCCCGCAGGCTGTCGCAATAAGCCGCGGTACGCCTGTCCTGCCATACAATGGCGTTATATACCGGATCGCCGGTTTCCCGGTCCCATACAATAGTTGTTTCCCGTTGATTGGTAATACCGATTGCAGCAATACTTTTCCCGTTCAGGCCCACCTTTACGGTAGCTTCTGCTGCTACACCTGCCTGTGTGGACCAGATCTCATTGGGATCATGTTCCACCCATCCCGGCTGGGGGAAGTGTTGGGTAAACTCTTTTTGCGCGATGGAAATAATATTTCCTGCATGATCAAACACGATAGCTCTGGAGCTGGTAGTACCCTGGTCCAGTGCCAGGATATATTTATCCATTTTATCCATATCGACTAAGATTTAGTGATGTTAATACAATTTTTCTTTAACGGGAATGTGGTTGATAAGGTTCCAGCAGGTAGCCATTAGCCAGCCGGGTAAAGCTGTCTACCTGCGATTTTTGCCAGGCCTCATCCTGCCGCAGTTCACCGGCCATAATAGCCGCTACCTCCGGCGCCATATCAATCGCTGCGCGGGCATCCAGGAACAAAGCCCTTACTCTCCTGGCCAGCACATCCTCTACGGTTCTGGCCATTTCATAACGTGCTGCCCACAATACCTCTGCTGCAATAAATTCATGTGCAGGATGCAGCCTTCGCCCCAATACCGGATTATCAGCTACCAGGGCATGGATTGCCGGCTGATCACTTCCATAAACGTATAAATGGTCATTTCTGTTTACCGCCTGCTGATACCCATGTATCGGTAAATGCTGGGTAACGCAGGCCGCTTTGGGCAAGCCACCGGTTTCAGCTGCTTTGTCTACCGTATCCTGCCCCATTCTGCGGAAAGTGGTCCACTTGCCACCGGTAATCGTTACCAGTCCGGAAGCAGACACCAACAGCTTATGACTTCTGGAAATTTCCTTTGTCTTCCCGGAGCTGCTTTGTGTAGCCGCCAGTGGACGCAGGCCTGCAAATACACTCAACACATCTTTTCGTACAGGCGCTTTAGTAAGGTATCTCGCTGCTGTACGCAGTATAAATTCAATTTCTTCTTCCAGGGCACGTGGCTCCAGGCTATGCTCGTCCAAGGGAGTATCTGTAGTACCTACCACTACTTTATTGTGCCATGGCACCGCAAACAATACCCGGCCATCCTCTGTTTTAGGAATCATAATAGCATCTTCTCCCCGCAGAAAGGAAGCATCTAACACCAAATGTACGCCCTGGCTGGGTCTTACCATATTACCACTACCAGGTTTATCCATCTGCAAAATACCATCTACAAATATGCCGGTGGCATTCACCACTACCCTGGCCGAGAGTTCATACACGTCCCCGGTTTCCCGATCTTCCATTACCACCCCATTAATCCGGCCATTGGTATCTTTCCGCAGATTTTTTACGGCACAATAGTTCAGCACCACCCCGCCTTTTTCCACGCAGGTTTGTGCAATATTAACAGCCAGCCGTGCATCGTCAAACTGTCCGTCATGATACAACACGCCACCTCTTAATCCTTCCTGACGGATCGCTGGTATACGCTCTTCCACTTCTTTTTTACTGATATGTACCGATCTGCCCAGGCTCAGTTTGCCCGCCATCAGATCATAGATCTTTAGCCCTATCGTGTAAAAAGCGCCACCCCACCATTCATAGTTAGGAATAATAAAAGACTGGTTCTTCACCAGGTGGGGCGCATTTTTTAACAACAATCCCCGTTCATATAACGCTTCTCTGACCAGGGCAATATCCCCCTGCGCCAGATAACGTACCCCGCCATGCACCAGCTTGGTACTTCTGCTGGAAGTACCTTTGGCAAAATCCACCTGCTCCAGCAAAAGCGTTTTATATCCACGCGTGGCAGCATCCAGGGCCACTCCCAGCCCGGTTGCACCTCCTCCTATTACAATGATATCCCAAACCTGTTCCTTAACTTTTATCTGCTGGATTAATTGTGCTCTGTTCATAACCGTCTTTTACGTGCAGGGAAATAATACTTTCGGTTTCAGGTTTTTATAGCAGTTACCTACCAAAAAACCACTCATATCGAAACAAAACAAAACTAATAAATAAAATAAATCGAAACAAAAAGAAACCTCTATTCCGTCATAAAAGTTATATTCGTCCTAACAAGATATAAAAAAGTCTGTATAACAAGCTTAGAAAACGAAACTAAATCGCAACATAACGAAGCCCCGATAGAAAATGTTTACTTTTGTAAGGTAAGTGGCTTAAAAACAGCTAATCATGAGGAATCTTGCCGACAGGCACCAATACATTATTCAAAAAATCCAGGAAAACGGGCAGGTAAGTGTGGTAGAGCTGTGCAACGAATTGGATGTATCTGCGGTTACCATTCGTAAAGACCTGAAGCTGCTGGAGGATAAACAACTGCTATACCGTACACATGGAGGCGCCTCTTTGCACAATCCTTATATCAGGGACAAGCCTGTCAATGAGAAAGCCGTAATCCAGGCAGCAGAAAAAGACCTCATTGGCAAAGCAGCGGCTGCCATGATCCGCCCTAATGATACGATTATTATTGCCTCTGGCACCACCGTGCTGGCATTGGCACGCAACATCGTACCGCAGGGCAACCTTACAGTGATTACGGCCTCCCTGCCTGTAGCTATGGAACTATCCAGTCACCCGGATGTAGACATCCTGCAACTTGGCGGGCAGCTACGCCATAGTTCCTTTTCTGTAACCGGCCCGTTTGCAGAAAAGCTGCTTTCAGAAATATCCTGTAGTAAATTGTTTATCGGGGTAGATGGCATTGATCCCGAATATGGCCTCACGACCACCAATCTGATGGAGGCACGTCTAAACCAGCAAATGCTTCGGTCGGCGCAGGTAACAGTAGTACTGGCCGATTCCAGTAAATTTGGTAAACGCAGCTTTGGCAAAATATGTAACCTCCACGAAATTGAACGGATCATTACCGATGCGGGGATTTCCAAACATATGGTCAAAGCACTGGAAGATGCCGGGGTCACCGTAACGATAGTGTGATCTTAAATTATTTCCCGGTAACTTTGCTCCTCATTTTATTGAAGTGATATGACTTTTGAAGAATTAAACCTGCATAAACCATTATTGAATGCCCTGGATGACCTGGGATTTAAAACGCCTACGACCATCCAGCATAAAGCATTCTCTGTGATGATGTCCGGACAGGATGTATGCGGGATAGCACAAACAGGTACCGGCAAAACGTTTGCCTACCTGCTTCCCATACTCCGGCAGTTCAGGTTTACAAAAGATAAATATCCCCAGGCATTGATCATTGTTCCTACCCGCGAACTGGTGATCCAGGTAGTGGAAGCTGTTAAACAACTGACTGCCTATATGAGTGTGGAAGTAGCCGGTGTATATGGTGGGGTGAATATGAACCCCCAGATGGCTGCCATGCAAAACAAACTGGATATACTGGTGGCAACACCCGGCAGATTATATGACCTGATCCTGAGCGGCGCCCTGAAGGTAAAAGCGATTAAAAAGCTGGTAATAGATGAAGTGGACGAGATGCTGAACCTCGGATTCCGGACCCAGCTGAGCAACATCCTGGACCTGCTGCCCGGCAAACGGCAAAATCTACTGTTCTCTGCTACTATAACAGCAGAAGTAGAAACACTGATCAATACCTATTTCAATAATCCGGTAAGGATAGAAGCAGCTCCTGCCGGCACGCCGCTGGACAATATCAACCAGGTGGCCTATCAGGTTCCTAACTTCCATACCAAAGTAAACCTGCTGGAACTTTTACTGACAGAAGATCCGGAAATGACCAAAGTGCTGGTCTTTGCTGCTACCAAACAACTGGCCGACCAACTATATGAACAGCTGGAAACAAAGTTCCCTGAAAAGGTGGGTGTTATCCATTCCAATAAAGAACAAAATCACCGTTTCAATACCGTTAAACAATTCCAGGAAGGTAACTACCGGTTTATCATCGCTACAGACATTATTGCCAGAGGGCTGGACATCTCCGAGGTAACGCATGTCATCAACTTTGACACCCCGGAAGTACCGGAAAATTATATACATCGTATAGGCAGAACCGGCAGAGCTGATAAAAAGGGCATCGCCATTACCTTTATTACGGAGCAGGAACAGCCGCAGCAGGAAGCTATCGAAAGCCTGATGAACTACACCATCCCCATCCTGCCATTACCGCCACATCTTGAAATTTCAACTGTACTGACAGCTGACGAACAGCCTAAAGTATTTGTAAAAAATATCGTGTTGAAACTTCCTAAACGGGAAGACGTAGGTCCTGCATTCCATGAAAAATCTGCCAAGAACCGGAAGGTGAATAAACGGGTAAGTCATGCAGATAAAATGATGAAAAAATACGGGAAACCCAAAAAGAGAGGTGCCAAGCCTAAAAAGAAATAATGTCAAACCGTTACACCCTATCCTGTTTACACATTGTCTGGCTGCTTTTGATGGCTATTCCGTCAATAGCGAATGATAGTTTGCTGATAAGCCAGCTGGTAAAACGTATTGCTGCCATGCAGGTACAAACACCAGGCGATTTTCCGGCAGGCATGTTTCCTACTTATCGCGAATACGATAAAAGGAGAAATGTATTTAAGAACGATGATAACATTTTTTTTACCGGTCTGATTGTAGTCACCCTCAAACAAATTGAGCCTAAACTATCTGCATCTGATCAGGAAATATGCAAGCAGATTTACCGCAATGCCCTTCCGGTATACAACAAATTCCGTAACCGGAAAGGGCTGCCTACCTACAATTTCTGGCAAAGAGATACGATGGAAGTTTTTCCAAATGCAGGCTGGCTGAACCTCATGAACAAAACCCATTCGTTGCCAGAAGATATTGATGACACGGCCATCGTCTTACAGGCGCTGGAAGCACCAGACAGTGTAGTACAAGCGGTGCACCGCTTAATGCAGCAGCACCGGAATGGTACTACCAGACAGGTCAAAAATACTTTTAAAGCATATAAACACCTCCCTGCCTATTCCACCTGGTTTGGTAAAAAGATGCCGATTGATTTCGACATTTGTGTGCTCTCCAATGCACTCCACCTGGTATTAAAGTATAAACTGCCCCTTACCGAGGCGGATTCTGCCAGCATACAACTGATCCGGGAAGTAGTCCGTCAACGCCAATACCTCACCCATCCGGATTATATTGCCCCTCATTACGACCGGCCCGCTGTGATATTGTATCATTTATCGCGCTTAATGCAGTTGCATCACATTCCGGAACTGGAGCAGTTCAGGCCGCAGCTGATAGCAGATACCAGAAAGATATATGAGGAAACAACCCGCTTCATGGACCGTGCTATTACCGCCACTGCTTTGCTGCGTTTTGGTGCTGCCATATCCCGGGATACCTTCCCTGCCTATCCGGATATGCTGACTTTAACAGAAGAGAATGATTTTGTTTTTTTCATTGCCAACATGGCCTCTTTCCTCCCTAATCCATTCAAAAACTGGATAGGCAAATCAGGTGCCGGTAAATTTTATTATTACTGCCCGGCCTATAACAATGTATTGCTGCTGGAAATGCTTACCTGGGAAAACACTCCCTGATGGCTGCGCAACAACGGTTTAAAAATGGCAGTCATCATACATCTACAAATTCCCAGGCACTTTGGTACGCGTTCCGCTGTTCTGCATAGGTAATAAAATCTGCATAAAAGGGAAACTGGGATAAGGTAGCGCTATCCCCTACAATCACGAGCTTTTTCCTGGCACGTGTCATCGCAACGTTCATCCGGCGGATATCTGACAGGAAACCTATCTTACTCTCCGTATTACTTCTGGTCATACTGATATAAACGATATCCCGCTCCTGGCCCTGAAAACTGTCTATGGTATTTACTCCTATCTTATCTCCGTAAGCCTGTAAAACCGGGGAATGCATTAATTGTTCTTTCAATAATTCTACCTGCTGCTTATATGGTGAGATGACTGCTATAGAAGGAAAATCAGGTGCGTTGTAGCGGATTTTCAGCTCCGTCACCAATTGTGTCAGGTGTTTGAATAATAATGCGGCCTCTTCCGGATTAGTGGTACTGGTACCTTCTGCCACCTCATCAAAGCCGCATCCCGCCGTATCTACAAATGCCAGTGGTACGTCTTCATCAAACAATAAATGACCTGCCACTGTAGCATGGGCCTTCAGCCTGTTTTCATAAAACACGCCAGCGGAATACCCCATGATCATTTCATGCATGCGATATTGTTCTTCCAGTAAAACAACCGCTTCCGGATGCAGGGAAGCACACTTTTCCAATAAGGTAGTGCTCAGTCCCTGTTTAGCCGCCTCACCGGATTTTATGGTTGGGGATAGCTGGCAATGATCTCCAGCCAAAACTACTTTTTGCGCTTTCAATACCGGTATCCAGCAGGCAGGTTCCAGCGCCTGTCCGGCTTCATCAATTACCACCGTATGATACTGCTGGTTCCTGACAGTATAATGATTGGCCCCTACCAATGTAGCCGTGATCACCTGCGCCTTTGCTACCAGGTCGTCAATGATATACTGTTCTGTTTTTTCTACATCTTTGATGATATTGCGAGCCGCGTCAAAGAGCGCTTTACGTTGTTCCCGCTCCGCCTTCCCAAAATTACGCTTATACTTATGCGCCATATCCCGGAACTCGTTGGCCTGCTTTCTCAGCTTCCTGATTTCCTTTGTACTGCTATGTTCAGTCATTCTGCTATCCAATGTCAAAGCCATCAACCGCTCTGATACTTTGGCAGGATTGCCTACGCGTAATACATTTAATCCTTCATCCGACAGCTTTTCACTCAGGAGGTCTACCGCTGTATTGCTTGGCGCCACCACCAGTATTTTTTGCTGGTCCTGTTTAATGAGCATTTTGATGGCCTGTACGATAGTAGTTGTTTTGCCTGTACCTGGCGGGCCATGTACAATAGCCAGCTCATTAGCTGACAAGATCTTATTCACAGCCTGCTGCTGTGAAGCATTTAGCCTGGGATGCTCAATGGTATAAGCCGGTGTTTCAAAAGCGGGCGCACTTTCCCCGGTCAGTATTTTTATGATCCGTCCTGTTGCAGTTTGCTCCCGCAGGGTGGCTGCCTGCTTTAATGCATTTTGCATCTCATCATAACTGTTGTCATCAAACAACAGGTCGATACCCAATTTGCCATCACTGGCCCAATCGGGTAGTTCATCCGTACGTAATGTGATTTTCAGGCGGTTGCCGCTTTGATAAGAAACTGTACCTTCCAGGTTGTCCTTTTTGGGATCATGGTTGGAAAAAAGCACAGCAGACACACCGAAGCGTAGCTGATGTACAATATCCTGATGGGTGGTACGTTCCACTTCTACAGTCAGATAGTCACCCCGGCTCATTTCTGTACCTCTGATTGCAACAGGATACCAGGAAAGACCGTTTGCTCTCCGCGCTGTCACTCCGGAAGTAGCCGTTAATTGCAGGTATGCTTTTCTGTCTTCTTCCCGCTCTATTTTCAATAATTCCAGCAGCTTTGCAAAATAATCCATGCTGCAAAGGTAGCAGGTTATTAGTTGATAGCAAACCTCTCCCTGTACGGGTGAATACCAGCATTCAACAATCAGCGTTGCTTTCCGGAAGCTCGTTGGTGCTTTCGTTTTTTGTGAGGAGGTGTACTACGGGTTTTCCCCGATGTTGTTGCTTTTTTGACCGCAGGTATACTGCCCGTAGGTGGGCATATTGTTTTATATAGCGGGTCTGTTCCGGTAACACCATATGTATCAAAAGCCAGGCTGTCAATCCTGTCGGGATAATGTACCCTTACTACATAAGCAGCATCAGGCTCCAGCTTCGCTTCAATCTTCCTGGACGGAGGCATTACCATATAACACCAGCCCATGTCACGTGTTTTGTTATACAGATAAACACAAACCGTTGATGGCACGCAAATTTCCAGCTCCAATGGAATCCGCAAGAGTGGTATTTGAGGTGGTATGGTAGCAGGAATTTCATCCGCAATTGCAAAACTGTAAATATCATCTCCTCCTTTGCCACCAGGCCGGTTTGAAGCAATAAACCCTCGCTGTGCGGTGGGCGTGGTATAATAAAAATCATCTCCACTACTATTAAACGGGGGTTTCAGATTAACTGCCTCCGACCAGTTATTTTTACTGCCGTTTACCATAAACACATCATAGCCTCCCATTCCTACCTTGCCTTTACTGGCAAAAAAAAGTGTAGCTGCATTTCCTGTCACAGGAAATGCCTCATCTTCAGGAGAGTTCACGTTGCTGCCGCAGTTTTGCGGGCCCCCCCAACTATTATCTGCCTGCTTTTCACAAAACCATATGTCCGTACCTCCGGCACCTCCAGAGCGGTCTGAAGTGAAATACAGGATGTTACCCGCACTGTTCAATGCAGCATGTCCTACAGAGTAATTATTGTTATTATAGGGAAACTCAACAGGCCCCTGCCACTGCTGCCCCTGTTTGGTAAAGAGCAGCAGTTTCAGCCTGCGTGTACCATATACCGGAATATCCTTTTTATTAAATGGCACCTTCCTTTCAGGATCTGTTACCGTAATATAGGCCGTATCACCATTGGCTGAAAAACAGGCAGGCCCTACATGGTAAGGATAATTATTGATAACTGCCGAGAAGTTACGGGAATATCCTATACCTGCCGGTGCAACGGTAGCACTGTATAATTTTCCATAGGCCGATTTATTACGTCCATACCGTTGTTTACTTCCTTTCATATCCCACATGCCTTGTCTTAAACTGTCTGATACAAATACCATTTCCTGTCCATACCTGATCATCCCCCAGTCATTTACACTGCTGTTTACCCATTCCTCATTCTTCAGGGTAACCGGCATAGGAGCTGCCAGCCAGCTGACCGCAGCATCACATCCCGCGATGCGCTGCCTGATGTTGTCCTGATCCGGCAATTGCTGATACTGCTGTTTGGCGGCATCATACCTGCCCAGGCACTTGAGCATATCCGCATAATGTAATCTGTTATCATTATTCCCACTGCTATCTGCCAGCAACTGCGCATACCAGTAAGCCGCTTTTTCATATTGGTTATACATTCTGTAACAGGTAGCCAGCCGCTGTTTGATCATAGGCACATTTTTTTTTCCGGCGCGTGAGCGTAACAGCTTTTCATAAAGTCCAGCCGCCTTTGCATATTCTTCCCTCCGGAAGCTGATATCTGCGCTTTTGCTTACAGATAACTGTTCCTGCGCAACAGCATGTACCGACGTCAGTAATATTGTATGTACCAATAGGTATGAAAATAATCGTTTCCTCATGGGCTGGACATATTTTTAAAAATACCTCGGACTTAACGTACGTGAGTTGTATTTCTTGTTATTAAAGAGAAATCCCACAGAAATTTCATGAGACCCTTGCTGATAACTGGCCATCTTATTAACGGAGATATCATAGGAGTAACCGATCCTTAACTGGGGAGTAGCATAAAATTCCACCATTACACTCGCCGCATCCAGCTGTTCCAGGTCATTGCTTAATGCTGGCTTGTTCCATAGTTTCATACCGGTTCTATAGGAACCTCCTACCCATAATTTTTCGGCAATCAGTAAAAAAACATTTATATCCACGTTGGTAGGCCCTTTAAAATCTTCTTTTATCAGCAGGGAAGGTTTGAGTTTCAGGTTTTCCGCAAAGTCCAGCAAATAGCCTGCGGTTACATACATATGCTGGGTTTTACGGATCGTTTTGTAATTGTAACCACCCCAGTAGTAGCGGGAGTTATCTGTATAGAGCGAAAAAAGGTCCATTACCGCTGCTCCCGCATAGAACTTCGGGGAATAATAATACACTCCGAAACGGGCATCCGGAATCACCTGTGATGTTTTTCCCAATGGGATCGCCTGATCCAGATCATCTACATATTTTAAGGCGGAGCCATCAATACTATATTGGGTGATGCCACCACCTATACCGATACATAAGCGGCGGGTATCCTCCTCATCCAATGGAATCCGGTAAGCATAAAATCCATAGGCAGAAAGCGTTTCCTGCGGTCCCAGCTTATCTACCATCACCTGAGCGCCTACTCCTACCCGTTCATCCCTGGCATTGGTAAGGCCATCGATGGAGATACCACCTGTTTGTGGCGCGCCGGGAAAATCCACCCACTGATGCCGGTAAATAGCATTCATATACCAGCCCTGCTTATATCCTGCATAAGCCGGGTTTACACTTAGCCCATTAAATACATATTGGCTAAACTGTACATTTTGTTGTGCATGAACAGGAACAAGGCTGATGCAACAACATACCAGGATGCATATTTTTCTAATCATATACGCTGATTAAAATTGCAATTAGTTTTATCTCAACAGTTCGATCCATCCTTTATAGGTCTGCTCTCCTGTTGGTGTTTTCAATTTCAGCAGATAGTAATAAGTACCTTCATTTAAGCCCCGGCCATCCCAATCGTTCCGGTAGTTTTTAGATTGGTATACCATATTACCCCAGCGGTTATAGATGAATAAGGAAGAGTTGGGATAACGGGATATATCAATAATCCTGAACTGATCGTTTTTACCATCCCCATTCGGCGTGATCACATTAGGAATAAAAATCGCCTCACCATTCACATTTTCTTCCCGGGTGGTAGCCGTATTATTAGTCAGGTCAGGATCCTTCAGGATGCTTGTTACCGTAGCCGAATTCACCACTATACCATTGGCATTAATACGTGCTGTAAACTTCAACGTAGCGGTTTGCATCGCGGCCAGCTGATCGACTTCCCAGATCAATATCCTGGTAATAGGATCATAGGTGGTGGTACCTGTACTGGTAGTCACACTACCTATCAGCTCCAGAGTATTGCGGAGCGTATCACGCACTACTACTTGCCGGGCGGTATCCGGACCTGCATTATAGATAGTGATCAGGAAGTCTGCCTTTCCACCCACCTGCAGCGGTGTATTGTTCAGCAGTTCTTTTTTGACCTGCAGATCCGCCGCTTTGATCATGAGTATCCCGCGAACTTCTGTTTCTACTTTTTCACTGGTGTTATCTGAAGGATCGATATCCGTAGCGCCTGGTGGCACTGATATAGTAGCCTGGTTGGTAAATTTCCCTTTGCCGGTAGTTTTGCCTTTAACAATAATCCGGATCGTACTACCTGCAGGGAATACGCCCGCTGTTACTTTTACCGTACCGGCATTCACCGTTGTCTGTGCCACCACAGCGCCACCGGTAGCAGCGCTCACCGTAGCCGATGCACCCTGGATATTTGCGGGCAGCACATCTGTGATGACGGCACCATCACCCGCAGCAGGACCATCATTACGGGCAGTGAGGATGTATACAATAGTATCTCCTTCTGAAATGGAAGCCGGGCCGGTTTTATTAATACCCAGGTTCAGGTTCCTGGTAACCCTAGTAGTCACTACAGATTTTATGGTGCTATCTCCCACGGTAGCCGTGGCTTCGTTGGTAATAATTCCGGTAAAGGAAGGATCAATTCTGCCGGCTAATTGGATATTGATCGCATTACCTGCACCCGCCGGAATAATGCCTATTACGTTAATCTCATTCCCAGTACCACTCCTTGGTCCAGTAACGGCTGCGTCACCAATAGCCGTTGCGGTCCAGTTGACACCAGTGAGCATAGCTGGCACGATGTCGCGCATACTGATCCTGCTAATATCGGAAGCACCCGGATCGGACAACACAATCGTATAGTGCAGGCTATCACCTGCGCTGGCTGTTGCAGGCGCGATCTTTTTAATATCGAACAACAGTTGTTTTTGCACTTTAGTCACTACTGTTTCACTGGATATTGCTGTACCATCCGGAGCGTTCAATATGGCCGTGTTCTTTATTTCAGCCGCATTGGTATTAGCATCCACCATTCCGCTAACGGTTATCTGAATATTGTTTTCTGCCCCACCAGGTATATTACCTTCCACGACAACATTATTGCCTGTTCCAGCAGCCTGGCTCGTAATCAGCGCATTACCACCTGCTATAACAGTCCACTTTACATCCGTTAAGGTAGCAGGCACCATGTCTGTTATTTTAACACCATTTGCGTTGGAGGCCCCCTGATTACGGGCAGTGATCACATAGTTAACCACACTGCCTGCGTTGACAACAGCCGGTCCTGCTTTTTCAATCAGTAATATTGGCTTTTGCTGTACAAGGGTGGTTACGCTGGCCGTGTATTCCTTTGCATCAGCAGTTGCTGTTTTCGCGGTATTAGTAAGTGGCCCGGCAAAATCAGCATTAATCACGCCTGTTATAGTGAGCCTTATACTATTTTCATTACCCGCCGGTACATTAGCCAGGAAGGATATCTGATTACCGCTTCCGCTGGTAGGGCTTCCAGCTGCCAATGTAGCTGTTCCCTGCGGTACAATTTCCCAGGTTACCTGTTCCAGAGCAGATGGCGCCGGATCTGTCACTGTAGCGGCCAATAAATCTGATGGACCTGTATTACCTAACACGACCGTATATACGATACTGCTGCCGGCAGTTGCTTTGGGTGGCCCGGATTTAGTGAATATCACACCAGGGGTATTGATAATACTGGTAAGGGCTTTATCCATGGCTACCACTTTTCCTTTAATACTCACTGTAGCCGTATTTTCTATCACTCCGGTTGCAGCTGGTGCAATAGTGCCGGCAATTGTGATCAGGATATTGTGTCCCTGACCAGCTGGTAAATCGGCCGTAATACTGATATTGCGGTTCTGTCCATGATTCAGGCCGTGAATGGTTGCCCCGGTGGCAACTGCCGTCCAACTAACCTCCTGTACAGCATTGGGTACAAGATCCGCGATGTTAATACCAGCTACATTGGATGGCCCATTGTTGGTTACCAGCAGCGTATAATTAATACTGTTACCCGCGGCTATTGTATCTGGAGCAGCCTTGCTGATCTTTATCGCAGCAGCAGCGGTCACCACGGTAACCACCGGTGGCGTGCTTACCGTTGTACCTGTATAGGTGTAGGTTGCTGTATTGGTAATATTTCCGGTATACGAGGCATCTATCGTACCATCCACTGTAATCACCACACTATTGCTGTCGCCTGCCGGCACATCCGCAGTCAGGTCTACATTACCCGGATTATTCACCACATTGCCAGTCCTGATGACCGCATTGCCATACTTAACTGCCGACCAGGAGGTAGCCTTCAATTGTGGAGGTAACAGATCTTTTACGGTAATACCTGCCGCATCAGAAGGTCCGGCATTACGCAGGACAATACTGTAACTGATGCTGCCACCTGCCACTCCTGTACCCGGACCGGATTTAAGCAGCTGTATACCTGTTTTACTGATTACCTGCGTATTGATTTCATTCGAATGGTACGTTTTTCCACCTGTGGTAGCGGTAGCTGCATTTTTCACAACTCCTGTATAAGATGGCAGGAACTGGCCTACCACGGTAATATGAATGACATTACCAGGTCCTGCAGGCACCGATCCGGTGAAGGTTACATTGCCGGTCTGGTTTTGCAGGTTCCCACCGGTAACAACCGCCATACCGGCAGCAGCAGCCGACCAGTTCACCGCGCGGAGCTGTGGCGGTAATATATCACTGATCTGCATATTGACAGCATCTGAAGGACCATCATTATATACATCAATCGTGTAGGCAATATTGCTGCCGGCAGCTGCTGTATCCGGTCCTGATTTAACCATGCGGATACCTGGCATAGTGGTAATGGTAGTCTGTACAGTATCCATCAAAGCAATCCCATTTGCCGGTGTTACTGTTGCTATGTTCTCCATTACACCCGTAGCAGTAGGGTCCACAATACCGTTAACTGTTACCAGTATATTGTTATCCGCTCCAGCCGGTACATCTGCTTTAAAGTTAACATCTCCCGGCTTGTCATGGATCGCGCCACCGGTTATCACCGCGCTGCCATTAGCACTTGCCGACCAGGTAGCATTTTTAATGAATGCTGGCAGCAGATCCGTAATAGTAACACCAGCTGCGGCAGAAGGGCCATTGTTGCTGATATTGATACCATAGCTGATATTATTACCCGCAGCAATCGTTGCAGGACCAGACTTGATGATCGTCAGGCCCGGACGATTCAATACCTCTGTAATGATCTCATTACTGCGGATGATCTGTCCTGCTGCATCTGCGGCTGCCTGGTTCAGTATGGTGCCACTGAATGCAGGATCCGTATGTCCGTTAATCGTAACATTCACGATACCTCCCACCGGAATATCTGCTACTACATTCACGTTACCCGTGCCATTGCCGGTACCTGGATTAGTAATAACAGCATTGGTAGCAGTAGCGCTCCAGGTTACATTACTGATGGCGGCAGCCAGGGTATCCTTAATACTTACCCCGGTAGCATCTGATGGCCCGTTATTACGCAGCTGCAAGGTATAAGTCATATTGGTGCCGGCCTTTACCGCAGCCGGACCTGATTTCACTACAGTGATACCTGGTGCAGCTGTTACTACAGTACTCACCGTAGCACGTGCAGGTTTGGGATCTACCACCCCTGGTGCCGGCATCGCATTGGCAGCATTCACCAATGTGCCGGTAAAGGCCGGATTTACTGTCCCTTTTACGTGAATGGTTACCATACCGGTATTAGCCGGGATATCGGCATTAAGCATAATCCGGTTGCCATTGTCAGCCGCCTGGGATACGGTAGCTCCGCCTTGTCCGGTGGCTGTCCACTTCACATTAGTCACCCCATCCGGCACGGTATCACTCACCAGGGCATTCATTGCATCCGCAGGCCCGGCATTGGTCAGCGTGATCACGTAATCAATCTGCTCTCCTGCATACATGGCTGCCGGCGCTGTTTTATTAATACGCAGGTCTACTGATTTATTCACAGAGGTAACTACCGTACTTGTTTTAACTGAACCCGCAGTAGCAGTAGCCGTATTGGTAATAGTATTGGCAGCATCTGTTTTTACGGTTCCCGTAACCTGAATGGTAATTGTACCGGAATTGTTTCCACCTACCATGCCGGAAAGATTGATCATATTACCTCCGCCACTAGCCGGGGATATAGCCGCATTGCCTGTTGCAACGGCCGTCCACGTTACCCCTGAAATATCAGATGGTATTGCATCTGTCACCGTCAATCCATTGGCATCAGAGATACCATTATTGGTTACCACAATCAGATAGGTGATCTTATCCTTTACATTTACGGTAGCAGGAGCAGATTTAGAAATCTGTAATCCCAGATCTGTATCTATCGTGGTGGTAATACTGCTGGTATTATTAGCAGGCACTGTTTCTTTCACATCAGCAGGTGGCGTAACCGTAGCGGTGTTGACCATGCTGCCACTTGCGCCCGGATCTATCGTACCCTTAACAGTAACCAGGATAGCATTACCCGGGCCACCAGCAATATCTCCCGTCAGGCTAACAGTATTACCAGTGATAACAGGTGATGCAGCAGTGGCATTGCCAGTACTAACAGCCGTAACATTATCTATGCTTACACCTGCCGGCATGACATCCGTGATGACGGCATTATTGACATCTGAAATACCATTATTGGTCACCAATAACTGATAGGTAATATCCTGGCCGGCAGTTCTGTTGGCCGGTCCGGATTTTACAATTACGAGATCCGCTTCCCGGCTTACCGCGGTTACTACCACAGCCTTTACAGGAGGGTTGTTTTCCAATCCTGCCGGCGGTGTGAGTGTTGCCGTATTGCTGATGTTGGTACCATTAGCAGTAGCCGGATCAATCCTGCCATTCACTACAATATCAATGCTGCCACCGGCAGGAATATCTGCAGTAAGCATTACATTGCCGGTACCGGAAGGCGCAGAAACAGTGGTAGCTGCATCATTGGTCGTAGCGGTCCATGTAGCCTGCAGTATTTCTCCAGGAATAATATCTGTAATCGTTGCCCCTTTTACGTTGGAAGGTCCCGTATTACTTACCCCAATAGTATAAGTGATCTTTTCTCCCGCAATGGCCTTGCCCGGACCACTTTTCACTATCCGGACATTGGCATGTCGGCCTACGGTAGTATTTACAGCAGATACCACCGGCATTTGCCCTTCCGCTGTAGCCGAAGCAGTGTTGCTGATGATATCACCTGTGAACGCAGGATCAACGGTACCCGTTACCGTAATATCAATAGTATTACCGGCACCCACCGGAATGTTGCCGGACAGATTAATATTACCAGTGCCATTTCCGTTGCTTACGGTCGCTGCCCCGGTAGCCGTTGCCGTCCAGGATGGTTGCAGGATGACAGGATCTATCACATCGGCAATAATGATATTTCCGGCATCAGACGGACCATTATTCGCGATACGGATCGTATAGCTGATATTATCCCCTGCAAAAATTTTGGAAGGTCCGTTCTTTACTACTTCTATCTGAGAGCGTTTAAACACAGTAGTGGTACTGGTATCTTTCACTGCACGCCGCGGATCTGCCGGAACTGCATGCGCCACATTTATCAGCGGCTGACCGGTATAGGCCGGATCAATACGGCCATGTACCATCACCAATATGGTATTGGCAGGTTGCCCTGCAGGAATATTTGCAGTAACAGCTATTTCATTGCCAGTACCATTTTTACCAGCTGTAACGGTAGCTGTACCATACTCCAATACCTCCCAAGTAACATTTTGAATAGCTGCCGGAACAGTATCGCGGAATTGTATACCAACGGCATCTGAAGGTCCGCTGTTATTTACTTTGATCAGGTAGGTAATGGCGCCCCCTGCCGCATTGTTGGCTGGCCCTGCCTTTACTACGGACAATGCCACCCTGTTAATGACATGGGTCGTTGTCGTATTGGAAGTTACGGCTGGTGCCCCATCCGGTGTTGCTAAGGCAACATTGGGAATATCGCCGGTGAAAGCCGGATCTATGGTACCATTAATGGTAAGGATAATACTATTATTTCCTCCGGCAGGGATGCTTCCAGTAAAGGCAATATTATTGCCGGTGCCACTGCCATTTTGAACAGCTGCATTCCCCGCTGCCGTTGCAGACCATGTCACATTCTTAACGACTCCGGCTACTGCATCTGTTATTGTTACCAGCTTAGCATCCGAAGGCCCCGGGTTGGTTACCACCACTTTGTAGGTAATGTTGCTGCCCGCAGCGAGTGTATCAGGCGCACTTTTCACCAATTGAATACCGGGTTTGTTACCGATATCCGTAATGACAGTATCACTGCGCACGGTATCTTTTGCCTGCATAGCTGCGTTAGCGCTATTCACAAGTTTTCCTTCAAAATCTGCGGCCACCGTTCCTGTGATGTCAATAAAAATGTGATTGGCTGTACCTGCCGGTATATTCGCTGTTACAAAAATATTGTTTCCTGTACCGGTAGCTCCCGTAAGCACCGCCGCATTACCCGACTTACTTGTAGTCCAGCTGGCACCGGTAACCGGTAATGGCAGCACATCCTGTATCCTTACGTCCCTGGCATCAGATAAACCGTAATTGGTTACTACCAGTCTGTAGCGGATTGGCTCACCTGCATTCAACGTAGCAGGACCTGTTTTGATCAGGCTGATTTCAGGGTTATTTTGTACGCTGGTAACTACGCTGCCGGATACCGGCGGCATATTTCCCACACCAGCAGTAGCTACATTCGTGATAGTACCTGCTGCTGCCGGGTCTACCGTCCCTTTTATCATGATCAGCACTTTGCCGGTACCGGCAGGAATGTTGGCAGTAACAATTACATTATTGGTGTTGCCTGTATGGCCGGTATTCACTACAGCCCCACCGGAAGCGGTTGTTGTCCAGTCTGTATGTTGTATCACCGCATCCACCACATCCGTGATATTTACATTCATGGCATCAGAAGGGCCGGCATTAGTGACCTCAATAGTATACTGCAATGCCCCTCCTGCGGAGATGGTAGCTGGGCCTGTTTTACTGATCTGCAATTGCGGCCTGCTGATTACATGCGTAACCACGGTATCCGAATTTGCTATCGGCACACCTGTGATCGCACCTGTTGCAGTATTGGTAATATCACCCGTAAAGCCAGCAGTGATCGTTCCGGTGATCGTCACCAGGATGCTGTTATTTTTTCCTGCGCTGATATTTCCGGTAACATTTACCGTATTATCCGTACCGGTAGCGCCATCCGTTACAGATGCCTGTCCGGTGGCCGCAGCTGTCCAGGTTACATTCGTCAATGTTGCCGGTACAATATCACGGATAACTGCATTTTGCGCATCAGACAAACCTGTATTGCCCACCTTTATAGTATAGGTAAGCTGCTGTCCGGCCACTGCCGTATCCGGCGCACTCTTATCAAGTACCAGTAATGGTTTGCTCGTAACAGTAGTAATCACTTCATTGGAAGGTACCTTAGGATTACCAGCCGTACTGATCACTGCCTGATTATGGATCTTTCCGGTAAATGAAGACGCTATCTGACCTGTTATCTGCAGCAAAATAGCGTTGGTATCTCCTGCCGGGAGATCACCCACCACCGTTAATACCTGATCCGTAATCTGTGCAGTAGTAACTACTGCCTTGCCTGTCACGGTTGCGCTTACCTGCGGGTTTAATATCGCAGCTGCCAGGGTATCTTTTAAAACAGCCTGCAGGGCATTTGACGGACCGGTATTCGTCATTTTCAGCAGGTACAGTATTCTGTCTCCTGCAATAGCAGTAGCCGGCCCATCTTTGGCAACCACCAGATTGTTTTTATTGGTAATCTGCGTAATGACCTCATTGGAAGTAACCGGTTGTTCACCAGGCAGTGTAACAGTAGCCGTATTGCGGATATCACCACTGGCGCCGGGCAGAATGGTACCATTTACCACGATCGTAACCTGGTTATTAGCCCCTGCAGGTATGTTTGCATTTACCAATAGGGCGTTTCCTGTTCCTGCAGCGCCGCTGTTTATCACCGCAGTTCCTGTAGCAGTAGCCATCCAGCTCACATTACTCAAACTGTTGGGACCTACCACATCTGCAATAGCTGCATTGACCGCATCAGACGGCCCTGCATTCGTAACAGTAAGCGTATAGCTGATAGCAGTACCCGCATCTGCTGATGCAGGCCCTGCCTTTACAAGGAGGAGGCCTGCTTTTTGGCGTACTGCTGTTTTATTGGAAGCAGTTACAGCAGCATTTCCGGGTACTTCCGCAGTAGCTTCGTTCAGTAGTGTATCAGTAGCTGCCGGATTTACGGTACCACTGATTTGCACCCTTACTTCATGCGCTGCTCCTGCGGGAATATTCACCGTAGTACTGATATTGTTTCCACTACCATTCGCCGGCGCCCCCGGAGATAAGGTAGCAGCCCCCAATGTGGTTACGGTCCAGGAAACGTTCTGCACATTGGCAGGCACCACATCTTTTAAAGACACCCCGGTAGCATCTGACGGCCCTGCATTGCTCAGTCGCAACTGGTAGCTGATCGGGGTACCAGCTATTACAAAACCTGATGGCGGCCCCTCTTTTACCAGGGTAAGCCCGGTTTTGTTCTGTAGTACCGTGGTGATCGTATTTGAAGCTACAGCAGGCTTTCCGGAGAGTGTAACGGTACCGGTATTACTAAAACTACCGGTTGCTGAAGAAGCGATTGTTCCGGTAATCGTAACCGTAATTTTATGATTACTGCCTGCCGGAATATTAGCAGTGAAGTTGACATCACCATTTCCGTTTAGTACACTGGCCGTAGCACTGCCACTTAATGCCACCGTCCAGGCAGACTGCTGTATCACACCTGGTAAAATATCTTTTACGGCTGCATTCATAACGTCTGAAGGGCCATCATTGGTCAGTACCAGCTGGTAAGTAATACTTTCCCCTGCCACCGCATCTGCCGGCCCTGTTTTAACAAGATTAACAGCTGATTGCGGAGCCGGATTATCGGTATCAGTAGCTGTATTACCGGAAGGGTTTATGTTGGTATATCCCGCAGGAACTGCTACACTGGCTGTATTGGCCAGCGGACCGGTAAATCCTGACGGAATGGACAACGTCAATGTATACACTATCTTACCACCGGCAGGGATATTAAGCGCTTCATTAATAGCACCATTGCCGGATGTATTCTGCAGTACCACATCGGCAGACACCGCTGTCCACGAAGCGGCTGTAATACCAGCCGGAAGCGGATCTTTAAAAGAAGCCCCCATCAGATCAGAAGGACCTTTGTTCTCAATGGTGATCTGGTACAAGGTATTCGTACCTGCTGTATAGGTGGTGGTATTGTCCGTTTTTGTAACTACCACCTCTACCGATTTGGTAACGGGTGTAGTGGTAGTAGCCTTATTAGGTAATGTAGGATCAGTAGTTCCGGAGGGAGGCTGTATCGTTACACTATTAGTTAAGCTGCTACCAGTAAACTGTGGGGTTACATTGCCGGTAACAGTCAGTGTTATAGCGCTTCCGGGCGCCAGTGTAACGCCAGACCATTGTCCATTGGCACTTACATAATTCCCACCGGATGCCTGATAAGCCGTAGCCACGAAACCTGCCGGCAGGGAGTCTGTGACATAAAATATTTCAGCTGGCTGAATAGTGGATGGTCCGTTATTGGTGACCGTGATCGTATAAGTCAGTGTTTGTCCGGCCACTACCGTAGCGGGTGAAGCTGTCTTGGTTACAGACAGATCAATGATAGCCGCCTGTACCGTAATGGTCACGGTGGCCTGTGAGCAGGCCCCCTGACTGTCACATACCTGGTATACATAACTATCTGTACCTGTAAAGCCAGGCGCAGGTGTATAAGTAAATGTGCCATTTTCATTTTGTACTACATTGCCATGCGCCGGTGGCGTAAGCGGTGTAGGCGTTACCTTTAGTGCCTGATTTTCAGGGTCGCTGTCATTATCCAATATATTACCACTTACGGCGACATCCCTGGGAGTATTGTATTGGTCATTCACTGCTACAGGTGGGTTATTGGGTACAGTACCTGTTACGGAAGAGGTATTATTGCCTTCTGCCGGATCCGGTGTATTTACCGGAAAAGCCACGATCCCCATGTTGGAGAGTTCATCCCCTCCTTTGGCAGTAGCTGCTACCTTTCCGGTTACAGTAATCACAATTTTATTACCTGCCGCAAAAGGAATATCGCAGTCTGCCTTTATAACAGGGCCACTTCCGGCAATCGGGCTTACAACCACACCGGCACCAGTTACCGCAGCTATCCAGGACGAGCTTTCCATGAGCGTTGGCAGCACATCCTGTATGCTCGCCCCTGCCACATCTGATGGCCCAAGGTTTTCTACGATCAGTGTATAAGTTAAAGTACTTCCTGTTTTATAAGTATTCCCCGCATCCGATTTGGTGATTTTAAGATCGGCCTGGCGGGTATAGGCCAATACCACGGTATCCACAGCAGGCGGACAATTGCCATTGGAGATCGTCCAGGTGAATGTTCCTGTTGTATTAGGTGATAAGGTAATCGTTGTATTAGGATTATTGGGATCGGCTATCGTACCAGCACCACTGATCAGCAGCCATTTGCCGGTACCACTGGTGGGGCTGTTCGCGTTCATCACAAAAAGCCCGTTGTTATATTTTGTTTGATCAGGCCCAGCATCCGCATCAGAAGGAGGCGCCACTATTACTATCTGCACGGTATCTGCAGTAGTTGCGCAGGCGCCATTCCGGATGGTCCATACCAGCTGATAATTACCGGGTACCAGGTTTTGTAATGCAGTAGACGGATTAGCCGCGTTTACAATCAGGGCAGTATTAGGACCAGCTATCTGCGTCCAGGTGCCGGTACCAGGAGTAGCATTATTACCTGCCAGAGTGGTACTCGTAACATTACAAAGTTGTTGG
Organism: Chitinophaga sp. H8; assembly: GCF_040567655.1. Taxonomy (NCBI): domain Bacteria; kingdom Pseudomonadati; phylum Bacteroidota; class Chitinophagia; order Chitinophagales; family Chitinophagaceae; genus Chitinophaga; species Chitinophaga defluvii. The sequence goes on from NZ_JBEXAC010000001.1 coordinate 2,335,580, forward strand.
TCCGGACCTGCATTAGCGTTAGGCCCCGGTGTACTCACATTGATCAGCACGGTATCCTTATTACCTGGACAAATGCCATTACTGGTAGCCCAGGTAAAAGCATAACTACCGGGTACAAGACCGCTCACGACTGTTGTAGCCAGTGTAGCATCTGCCAGCACAACCGTATTAGGCCCGCTTAGCTGGCTCCAGCTACCGGTGCCCACAACCGGCACTTTAGCGGCCATTTGTGTAGTAGTTACATCACATAAGTTTTGGTCCGGGCCTGCCAAAGCAGTACTTGGAAAGGCCAGTACTGTAATCTGTACCGTATCTGTAGTAGCAGCACATCCGCCATTATTGATATTCCATACAAAAGCATAAGTGCCCGTTACCAGGTTACTGACAGTCGTATTGGGAAGTGCCGGATTGGTAAACGCTGCTGTATTAGGGCCGGATGCCTGTACCCAGGTACCTGTACCACTCGCCGGATTATTTGCTGAAAGAGTGGCTGTAGTTACCCCGCATAGTACCTGGTCTGGTCCTGCATTGGATGCCGTAGGTTTATTTCGGATCAGGGTAGTATCCCGGAGGATATTATTGCAGCCACCTCCGGATGGGGCAGCATCACATTCATGGTTGGCATTGGCAGGGATAGCCACTGCAGGATCTGAGGCATCTGCATCCAGATCTGTTGCCGAGCGTAATAACCTGGCTTCAAAGATACCCAGATCGGCTGGCGCGGGTGTAGTAGAGGTAACCTGAAAAACATACGTTGCTGTTCCTCCGCTGCTGAGTGTCACAGAATCGGTATAGCCTGCCGCCCCGGAGCTGCCGGTGCCAAAGGCCGAGGGACCATCCGAGCTGGTTCTGCTCACCAATGTCATGGTATTGACGACGGTAGATAATACAAAATCAAATCTGCCATTTACCGCAGAATCCGGTCCATTATTCCGCACATTCACCTGCACATTAAAGGGAGTATTAATACAAGCCGTTGCAGGCGCTGAGATAGCTACCAGCTGCAGATCCATGTTACGGCGGGTATCTACAACATCCGTGGCTGTATTATTGGCCGTATTGGCTTCAAATTCGTTGGCAACCGTTGCCGTATTGGAAACACTGTCCGGCGCAGCCACCCCTACGGTTACCGGGATATTGATAACAGGATAAGACGCTCCCGGCGCCAATGCATCTGTTCTGGTAGCTGTAATAGTATTACCTGCCTTGCTGAATGTCCAGCCTGTTCCTGTTGGCGTACCCGGGGTCATTCCGGCAGGGATCACATCCGTTACCGTTACCTTACTCACATCGGGTTTGGCATCCACCCCATTATTCTTTACTGTAATCGTATAAGTGCCACTCAATCCTTTACGGAGGTTGCCCGTATGAGATTTGGTGATGGCCAGATCCGGTGCAATAATCTGGGTGCTTACCCGGGAAGTATCATTGGAGGCATCTCCATCTGTAATGCCTGTTGCATCCGGTTCTATATATACGGTATTGGTCAGCGTATTACCCGGAGGTTTCGTGGCTACGGTGCCGGTAACTGTAAAAGTGGCGCTGCTGCTGGCCTCCATATTCAGGGATGCATTTGCCAGGCTGGTACTCGAATACCCCGTGGCGGTATTGCCGGCAAAGCCATCATTGGAAAAAGTAATGTTGGAAATATTAAATCCGTTGGACGGTGTAAAAGCATCTTTTAAAGGCAGCCCTACCAGTGCGGAAGTAGTTTCATTATATACTGTCACTTTATAGGTCAATGCATCCCCTACACGGGCAACTGGTTTATCTACCAGTTTCTGTACGCGGATGTTTCCCGGGGTGGTGATAATCAGGTTACGTACATCATGCCGGTTATACGCCCCGCCCGTAGAAGCCGCAAAACCCAGTTTCAATCTCGCGGGTGGTGGGGACGTAAGTGTAATAGGACCAAATAAGACCGTCAACGCACCTCCCGGTGTGGTGGTGGACTTAACCGTTAAGGTAAATTGCCCTGCACCGGTAGGTAGTATCGTCACCTGTACCCTCCGGTAAAACTGTGCAGGTGTAGGGCGGGTAGCTGTTACAACATCATAATCCAGGGAGGTGCCCACCGAACGCCCACCCAGAAAAATGTAATTAGGAGCCGGACCACGGGCAGAGATATAATCGCGGTATAAAGTACCACAGGAGCCGGATACACCACCATTCTTTCCTTCGCTGCAATTGGCGTAATTACCGTATTCATCAATACCCACCCCTACATAGCCCGACTTTAAGCCGGTGTTGCCTGTAGAGGTAGATTGTGCATATCCCAGACTTCCTCCGGCAGAGCCCAGCTTGAACGTAGTGCTGTTTATCACATCGTCAAACAGGAAGACCGAAAAGCCATCTCCACCACCCAAACTGGGGTTCGACTTCCGCCAGGCCACATACTCAAAATCCATCAGTACCCCTAATGTAGAAGGGAAGCCCTGATTTACAAATGCATACCCTACCTGGTTGCCTTTATCTTCGGTAAGCTGCAGCCATCCATCCCCCACCGGGTCCGTAACACCGGAGGTCAGCTTGGCACCGTTGCCCAACGTAATATTACCGGTGGTATTCCCTTTAAAATTCTCCACAATGGTAAACTGTGCCTGGACTAACACCGGACACAACGCAAGCAATAAACAAATAAGATGGCACCTGTATACAGCAGTCCTGAAAAAACGCGGTGCTATGGAAAAAAGTACGTGTAAATACATACCCATAGACAGTAGGTTTAAATGCATCCGGTAAAGCTTCGGGTAGGGCATAACAATACCACTTACCTGCAAAGCAGGAAATAATTCATTCACATGCTAAATAGAATACAACTCGGAAGTATATAGGTTATGAGGCAAACACTATAAAGGGGGCAGGTTATGAATCCAAAACAGGTTACATCATATAGAAACGTATTGCTTAAATATTAGTTCACTTTTTTAAACTTTTTTTTATGAGGGGCATCTTTGCGGGAGGTATATTACCAGCAGCCGGTCCAAAACCAAACACAACTTTAAATGAGCCCTCCTATTCAAGTATCTAAATGAGGAGGGCTGACCCTAAAAATGGCCAGCCCTCCTTGCGTATCTGATAATATATAGCGCGCATCCCTGCAACTCATCCATTATTTTTTGCTATTCCCAGTACTTATCACCTTTCTTCATTTTCTCCAGTGTCTCTTCATAGTTCTTTCTTTCCTGCTCATTTGCACTCTTCAGCGCTTTTTCTTCCCATGCTATGGCATCTGCCTTTTTACCTGATTTAAACAGCAGGTTCGCATAGGTATCCATAAAAGCCGGTACTTCTTTATCTTTAAAAGAACGTTTGCTCCACTCCAGGGCCTGTTCGATGCATTTCATATCATTACATTTTTCAAAGATGGTCCAGGCATATTCATTCAGCTCCTGCGGATCTGCTTTATGACCATACTTTTTCATATAAGCAATAATATTGGCTACTGCGTTGTCAGCATCTTTCACATAAGAGAAATACTGCACTTTTGTTTTCAGCAACATTTCTTCTGCCAGTTTAGGATATTTTGCCTTGACAGCCTTTTCTAATCCTGCCCAGTCAGGCGCACTTTTATCTTTTTTCATCAGCTTGGGATAGATCTCTTCCTGCGCCGCGATCTCCATAATCTTATTTTCTGCCGCTCCGCTGCCTAATATTTTGTTTACTTTATCCGGATGTTCCAGGAACATTTTAAACCCTACATCCTTGCTGCTATTGGTGAATTTATTAATAAACTCCAGGTTCTCTTTTGTATACAGGTCTTTTTGCTGATCCAGGTATAATTTAGAAAAGGTAGTTGCATTCTTCTGATCATACTTATCTAATGCCAGCAAAGCCAGACTGCGTAAAAATTCAGGATCTTTTTTTCCTTTATTATACTGGTCCAGTTGGGTGTAATATTGTTTCTCTGGCTTTAGTGCATCTGCGCACCTTTCAATAAACGCCTGCGCTTCACCGCCACCTACCTGACGGTCTACGATACTTCCGTCTGGCGCAAAAAAGAGAAAAGTAGGATAAGCACGTACGCTGTATTTTTCTCCTATCATTTTTGCATCAGCATACCACTTTTTCACTTCTTCATTATCCTTGGCGGCTTCGTCCATCTGTACTTTTACGCTGATATATTTGTCGTTCATAAAATTGCCGACTTCTTCCAATGGGAAAATGTTGGCAGACATGTACTTACATGGTCCGCACCAGGTAGTAAAACAATCGATAAAAATGTATTTGTTCTCCGCTTTGGCTTTGGCCTGTATCTCGGCCCAGCTGAGTCCATGTTCAAAATGGATGCCTTTGTCCTGTGCTACCGCAAAGAAAGGTAGCAGTAATGCAAAAAGTAGTGCCTTTTTCATACTGGTTGGTTTGGTTTAGATTGATGATGTTAATTGGGTAACGAAACACTAAATTAAGCTTACTTGACAAAAATACCATCACCATGCCAAGGTTTTTTAGCTAGAAAAGTTGGCCTTAATAGCCGGTCTGTATTCACTTTCCGTTTATCAGCCATTGCCACCCGTCATCACAGGAAAATGGCCCGAAAGGTTTTAATGAGGGGTCAACAACTTTTAAATCCGGCACCTGTATTTAGTTTTTCTTCGAGCGCTTTAGCCGTTTTAGTGATAGAAAGTCCGCCAAGCGTGGTGCACCGCAGCGTGTGGGGAATACTGTCGCCCACCTGTTTCATGGTTTCAATCACCTCATCCAGTGGAATAAGATGGTCGTAATTTGCCAATGCCATATTTGCACAGGATAATGCATTGGTAGCTGCCAGCACATTTTTTCCAAGACAGGGTGCTTCTACCCTGTTGGCAATAGGATCACAGATCATGCCCAGGGAGTTCTGCACAGCTACAGAAGCCGCCGACAAAGACTGCTGCAGGCTGCCTTTTGCCAGCCATACAATTGCAGCAGCGGCCATCCCCGCCCCGGATCCGCACTCTGCCTGACAACCACCCACCTCTGCGGCGAACGTAGCATGAGCGGCAATAAACACGCCAATCATAGCTGCTGCCAGCATAGCCTTTACCTTTTCCTCTTCTGATAACCCCAAGGCTGCAGCGGTACCCAATACTGCTCCCGGCAACGCGCCGCAGGAGCCTGCAGTAGGTGCAGCCACAATAACCCCCATCGAGCTTTTCACTTCCATCATGGCAGATACATACATAATGATCGTATTGAGCACTGCACCATCTACCAGACGCTGGCTTTCCAGCTCCGCTTTAAACTGCACCGACTGGCTACCCAGTAAACGGTCTGTGTATTGTGTACCTTTTAAACCACTGTGTATAGACGTTTCCATAATACGTACAATACGCCGCATCATTTCAAAAACAGTTTCCGGGGCAATATTACCGCGTGCACTTTCATATGCTACTGCCAGCTCCCAAAGTGCCAGTGCCTTTCCCTGATTGTATTCCAGCATCCCTTCACAGGTAATAAAAGGCACCTGCAGATTTTTCCGGGATAATATTGGTAGTACGGGAGCTATCCGCTTTACTGCCGTCACCCCTCCTATGGCGCCTAACTGACGGCAAATATCATCGGGTAAGCGTTCCTGTGATTTGATCTCTATAAAAGATAATCTTCCAGCATGCACTACTATACTATCAAACGGTACTTTGCTTTCAATAACTGATAACAGGCTGGCAGGTGATGCACAATAAATCAGTGTTTCATGAAAATCGCCGGCCATCGTTACTGCGGCCCCGTCAATATCCAATACAGTGATCATGCCCCCGCCCGTAGAGATGGCCGTGAGCTGGTGTGTTTCCCGGCTATTCTGCAGGGTTACCTGGTAAGTATTGGGATGGGTATCCCCTATGTCTGCAATAGTGATACTGATATGAATACCTGCTTTTTCAATAAACTGTTCAGAAGAAGGCAAGCGTTCATCATCTGCCTCCCAGCCAAGAAAACCACCATACAGCCCCATATCGGAACCCTGGCTCTTATGGGTGGTAGCCAGTGAGCCTTCCGGATCAAATACAATAAAAATATCGCTGATATCCCCCTCCATCAGCTCCCGGCAAAAGCGGCCTATTCTTAAAGCTGCGGCACAATGCGAGCTGGAGGGCCCCCGCATAACGGGGCCTATCACATCATTGAATATACTGGGATAGTTTTCCATTTTATTCGTTTTATGAAAGTCTGTTAATATCAGCGGGATTTTTCTCACAAATGTTCCTTCCAGTATCTTTCCATCGTACGCCGCAGATGAAGCGAAGTATTTTCTCTTTCATGAATGCTGTGTGAACGCATAGGATAAGACATCATATAAAACAGCTTGTTCTGCCGGATCAGTTCATTGGCCAGCATTTCAAAACTCTGGTAATGTACATTGTCGTCTGCCGTTCCATGTATGATCATCAGCTTGCCTTTCAGGCCTGCGGCATAATTAATCGGTGAGCCATCATGATATCCTTTTGCGTTTTCATCCAGCAGCCCCATATACCGCTCCTGGTATGTAGCATCATACAATCGCTGATCTGATACAAAGGATACTGCCAGCCCGGTTTTATAGGTATCTGCGTAGCGGAACATGCAGTTAAGGGTCATCTGCCCTCCACCACTCCACCCCCAGATACCTACCCTGTTTTTATCAATAAAAGGATACGTGTTACAGATCGCTGTAGCCGCCTTTTGCTGGTCCTGCGACGCCAGGATACCGATCTGTCCGTAAATGCTTTTACGCCAGGTACGTCCCCTGGGTACTTTAGTGCCCCTGTTGTCAACACTCATCACAACATACCCCTGCTGCGCCATGTACTGATGCCAGAGGTCATTCCCATCCCAGTTGTCCTGTACAGTAGACCCTGCCGGTTCTCCGTATACATAAAACAGTAGTGGATATTTTTTAGCGGGATCAAAATCAGCCGGTTTGATCATCCAGGCGTCGAGGATAACGTGATCGCCTATATCTACTTTTACAAATTCCTTGGGGGGCAGCTTTAACTGATCATACCGCGCTTTCAGTGCATGGTTGTCTTCCAGCGAACTAATCGTTTTATGAGCCGGAATATTTACCAGGGAAATCCTGTCTGGTGTAATATGATTCTGAAAAGTATGGATAGCCCATTTCGCATCTGTCGACAACTGATAAGCATGCTGCCCCTCCTGCCCTGCGGGAGTAACCCTTTCTGCTTGTCCTTTTCCATCCATACGGCTCCGGTATAAATACCGCTGGATATAGTTATCCGGAGAAGCGATATAGTATACATATCCTCCCTGCGGGTCTATACAACTGATACTTACCACATCAAAATCACCTTTGGTAACAGGTTGCATTACCTTCCCATCCCTGGACACCTTATACAAATGCAGCCAGCCATCGCGCTCACTCGTCCAGGTAAAATACTTTTCATGGTCCAGCCATTTGATATTATCATGGATATCGAGGAAGGCGTCATCCTGATCAGTCAGGATATTATGCAATGCCATGTTGCCGGTGTTCCCTACCCATACCTTATTGGTGTTCTGCGGCCTGTTCAGCTGCTGTATCATTACCTCATCCGAATGGGGGATAAAGTCCATCCTTGCCAGGTAATTATTACGCGGATCACCAGGTATATCAAACCAGCGGGGATCGCCACCGGTGGCGCTGATAACACCTACTTTCACTGCAGAGAGCGTAGTACCTACTTTAGGATAAGGAAAAGGCATAGGTTTTGAATACAGGGAATCAATATTATCAATCAGGTAAAAAGTACCTACACCCCTGGTATCAGATTGCCAGTAAGCAATATTTTTACCATCCGGGCTCCAGCGGAACCCATCCCGGCAGTCCAGCTCTTCTTCATATACCCAGTCAAAGGTGCCATTGATAATATCTGCATTACCATCCTGCGTCAGCTGCCGGGTATTACCGGAGGCCAGCTCTTCCACATAAATATTGTTATTACTTACATAGGCTACCCTGGAGGCATCCGGAGAAAATTTGGCAAACATCAATGTACTGCGTGGCACTGTTTTTCCTACTTGCTGCAATTTGCCTGATTGCAGGTTCAACACCCAGTAATCGCCCCTGGTATTATAGCGCCATACCCTCCTGGTATTGGTAAATATCAGCAGTTGGGAATTATCATCCGACCAGGTATAATCTGCGATAGTCAATGGTTCCTGCGCTCCCGCCGGAATCAGTTGCGCTGCTGCTACCAATACACTTCTCCGGCCGCTGCCTGCTTCATACCGGATGATATCCCTGCCCCGTGAAGTGGCAGCAGCTTCCAGGGTAGAGTACCCTTTGTTATCTTTCATCCATCTCACCGGTCCATATCCCTTGCGGTTGTATATTCCTTTGCTGTAAATATCTTCCAGCGTGAGCGGCACAGCAGATGGCTGCGCCATGGCCGGAAGTACCAGGCAGCAAATCATCAGCAACAATAGCAGTCCTAAAACAATCCTTTTCTTCATCATAGACTTTGATACACTAATTTGATAAATGTGGTAATGCTGTTTTTATTGGAGGATATAAGTCTGTCCTTTCACTGTAGGAAAAGTGAGGGTACCATCCTTAGCCTTTTGTACTTTTACTTTGCGGCCATTAGCCGTCACCTGCAATGCTGCGCCGGGCTTTATCCGGCAGAGGCTGCCCTGCCCGGACATCACCTCCACCCGGTTCACCTTACCTGTCTGCCAGCTAAACTGCAGTTCAAAAGCACCACGGGCACGGATACCTTTTACTTCACCATCCTGCCATTCATCCGGCAAAGCTGGCAACAAGTCTATAACGCCCTCCTGCGACTGCACCAGCATCTCTGAAATGGCGGCGGTCATTCCTAACGTAGCATCTACCTGCATGGGTTTACCACATTTGGCAAACAGTTGTGGGCTGGCTTGTTCTTTCAGATATCTTTTAAAGATCTTATTAGCCCGGTTACCATCCCTTAATCTGGCCCATAGGGCGGTTTTCCAGGCCCTTGACCAGCCGGTGGCACCGTCCCCCCGCTGCTCCAGTACCGCTTTACAGGCGGGTATTAATGTTGGCGTTCCGGATACAGATAATACGTTGCCGGGATACAGCCCATACATGTGAGAAGCGTGCCGGTGTTCTTTTTCCAGCTGGCCCCAATCGTCTGCCCATTCCTGCAACGTACCGTCTTTGCCAGCCCGTGGCGGAGGAAACCGTTGCTTTGCAGCAATCACAGTAGATACGTAACCGGCATCTTTTCCTAAGATACCTGCCGCCTGTGTATATCCGCCAAACAGATCGGACAAGATCTGCATGTCTATAGAAGCACCTGCACAGATGGTAGTGCCGGGGAGCATCCCCCCGGTTACTTCATCAAAGAAAGGGCCGTTAGAAGGACTAGCCGGGAAGTTCTCCGGTGAAGTGGAAGGATTGGTAACCAGCCATCTGCCATTAGGATGTGGTACCAGGAAATCCATGTAAAAATCTACTGCTCCTTTGAGCACCGGGTAAATATCCTGCAGGTACTGTTTATCCTGTGTATACAGGTAATGTTCCCACAACATGGTACACAACCAGGCACCTCCAGGTGTGAACGCACCCCATGCCGGGCCGTCCATCGGTGCGGCCACCATCCATTGATCCGTATTCTGATGGCATACCCAACCCCTGCAGCCATAATGTTCTTTAGCTACCTGCGCACCCTGATCTGTAAGCTGCTTTACCAGCTGGATCAATGGTTCCGCACACTCGCTGAGGTTAGCCGATTCCACTGCCCAGTAATTCATTTCCAGGTTGATGTTGGTAGTATACTTCGAATCCCAGGCAGGATTCATATCGTTGTTCCAGATACCTTGCAGATTAGCGGCCTGCGTACCGGGGCGGGAAGATGACATCAGGACATAACGACCAAACTGGTAAGCCAGAGCCGCCAGCTGCGGATCAGACGCTGTCATATTCTGCTGCATTCTTTCATTCGTAGGCAGGTAAGCGTTAGCTGTAACCGGTAAACGTAATACTACCCGGTCGAACAATTGCTTATAATCTGCCAGGTGTGCCTGCAAGATAGTAGCATAGGACTTATCTTTGATTTTATCCAGGTAGTCCAATACCCTTTTATGCTGATCAGCGCTTACATCCTTATAGTTTACAAAGTTGGTAGCTGCAGCAAAGTACAAGGTGACCGTATTTGCATTTTCCACCACAAGGTCCCGGTCTGTTACTTTAATGGTACCTCCTTCGGTAGTCGCTTTTAACCGGGCCTCATATTTCATTTTGCCAGCTACGCCCAGATAGTCGGCCGACTTCCCGGTTAATATCAGTTCATCTTTGCCATCTCCATCCATCCGGAAATAATCGGTGGCATAGTTGGAGTGCTCCTGATTTCGTACGCCATGTAAATTGGCCTGAAAGGAAATACTGCCTGGTTTACTGGCAGTGATCCTCACTACGATTACCTGATCAGGTACAGAAGAAAAAACCTCCCGCTTGTAGGTAACACCACCGCTTACATATTGCAGACTGGTAACTCCTGTTTTCAGATCCAGCCAGCGCCGGTAGCCGGTTACTTCCCCGGTATTTTTAAATGTCAGTTGCAGGTTGGCCAGCGACTGGTATTTCTGCTGTTCTACCGGATATCCCATCAGTGTTCTGCCAAACAGGTTATGTGCCTGCTTCATTTCACCTTTAAATACCAGCTGCCTGATTTCCGGCAGGGCCTTGTATCCCTCTTTTACCACAGCATTATAAGGCCCGCCGGTCCAGTAGGTGTCCTCGTTTAATTGTATACGTTCTGCTAAAGCATTTCCAAATACCATTCCTCCCAAACGCCCATTTCCTACCGGCAGCGCTTCGTTCCATTCTGCCGCAGGTTTGTCATACCACAAAAAAGTAGCGGGATCAAAGCGTTTATTACTGATCTGATCGTATTGGTTACTATCCTGTGCCAATGTACTGGTGGCCCATACCACCAGGGCCACCAGCATCCACATCCTGTTATTCATACTCATAAGGTCCGTTATTTTTGTTGAGCATTACATTTTCCTAATGCACATTTGATCTTTTATCCCACCATACCTGTTTGCCCCAGTATTTATCATTATTCTCCAGCCCTTCCATATGTGGCTTAATATTCTTTTCGTTCAGGAACAGTTCTTCTTCCGGATAAGGATAACGGAAAGGAGGCCTGTTGTGCGAGCCGTTATAATCATATGGTACTTTGGCCATTAATGGAACATCTGTTCTTCTCGCTTCACTCCATGCTTCCGCACTTTGTTTAAACAATGCGATCCATTTTTGCAGGTTAATCTTTTGCAAATCTCCATTGTTACCCGCCAGTGCTACTTTAGGATCATTCAGATAAGTACTTATATTAGTGATGCCATTCTCTGCCATAGAAGCCGTAATTCCTTTAACATAAGCATCCGCCGCATTACCAGTTACCAAATTACGCTGATAGGCTTCTGCCATGATAAAGCACACTTCCGAATAGCGCATAAACGGAGAAAGTCCATTGGCCGTTCCGGCAAACTTTGTACCTATCCTGGATACATTGTTCAGGGTAAACTCGCTGCCAGGGCGGCCGGTAATCAGTCCGTGGTATAAGCCATCATCTGCAGCGGGCAATGCGTATACCGGCAACCGGGGATCAGCATAATTATTCAGTACGTCTATCAATGTAGCATTCATGGCATAATCTGTGCGCGTGCGCAGGAATTCATACCATGGTTCATTGTATGGCGCAGTACCCAGCCATTGCAGCGATACATTCTCGTCCTGCTGCAATACCGGATAGCTGGCCGCATTCGTCAATACCTCCTTTAAAGCGGCCGTGGCTACCGCAGGAGCGGCATATGACATACGCATGGCCACTCTCAGGCGGAGGGAATTACAGAACCGTTTCCATTTGCCGGTATTATTGCTCATCAGAATATCCCCATCTCCCAGTTTATCAATAGCCCCTTCATTAAAAAGATCAGCGGCTTTCTTCAATTCTGCCAGCAGGGAATTGTAAATGGCTTCCTGCGTATCGTAGGCAGGTTGTATTACACCATCTTCTCCTTTCAAAGCATCTGAATAAGGTACATCCCCCCACATATCAGTAACATACTGGGCTACAAAGGCTTTTAAAGTTATAGCTGCCGCCTGCATATTTTTATTATTGTCTTTTTCCGACTGCAGGATCACCTTTTGCAAATCGTTCATAATCTGATACAGACTGGTCCAATGACTTAATACGATCTCTGCCCGGTATTCATAAAAAGCCCCTACAGAACGTACCGAAGTCTGGCCGCCATAGGCCCCCAGGTAATACATCCCTAAACGTTCTCCATACAAGGTACCGGCAGTAGCCTGTATAGATCTGGCGAGAATATTGGTAGCCGGTGCCGTGACCGGATTGTTCGGATTTGTATTCATCTCATCAAATGTGCGGGTACAGGCAGTAACCTGTAGTAATACCAGCAAGCCGAAGACAGATTTTATAAACAGTTGTTTCATTTTTTCAGATTTAAACCAAGATTAAACTAGAACCCTAATTGCAATTTCAAGCCTAAGCTTCTGGATGGAGGTAATTGATAGATCTCTATTCCCAATCCGTTATTGCCGGTTCCCATACCTGTTTCCGGATCGATATGCGCGATATTGGATTTGTGTGTATAAAGCAGTGCCAGGTTGCGGCCTACAAAGCCTATGCTGGCAGAGCTGAGGAACTTGATTTTCTGCACCGGGATACGATAGTTTAAGGTTAGTTCCCGCAGCTTGATATAACTGGCGTTCACGATTGCATTTTCATGCAGGTCCCAGATGTAGTTGCCCCGGAAATAATCTTCTGCTGTAATACGGATATCATTTTTGGTACCATCCTCTTTCACCCCATCTACGATCAATCCTGTTTCCCTTACATTGTTGGCAGTAGTATTGGGCAAGGTACCATTGGCCTGATTGTGCCAGATAGTATAGGAAAACAGGTCGCCACCCCAGCGCATATCCAGCAGGAAGCTGAGGTTAAAATTCCGGTAAGTAAAGGAGTTATTGATACCTCCGGTCCAGTCAGGCAATACATTGCCGAGTGTTTGTCCGGATACCACCATAGGTACCCCTTTACTATCTACAACGATACTACCATTAGCATCCCTTTTATAAGCGCCACCTTTGATCTGCCCAAAAGGTTCACCAGGAATCGCCTGTACGATCACGTTATTGGCTGGTCCCAGGTCATAAGATTCAATACCGGGATAAAGGCGGTTTACTTTATTCTTGTTCTTCGCCCAGTTGACGGTAATATCCCAGTTAAGCCCTTTGGTATTTTTAAGGACGGCGCCTGTCAGCATCAGCTCAACGCCGGTATTTTGTATTTCACCTGCGTTGATCAGGATAGAGCTGAATCCGGTAGGTTTGGATATCCCAACAGACATGATCTGGTTATTTGTTTTCATGTTGTAATAAGAAAGATCCAGCCCAATGCGGTCGCCAAAGAAGCGCAGTTCCGTACCCACTTCAAAGGAGGAGGTGATTTCCGGTTTTAATCCCAGTGGTGGTATCTGGCGGGCATAATTGTACAATGCCACCCCATTCCAGGGAGTACCTCCGGCAGCATACGTAGCTGCAGTGCTGTAAGGGCCGGTATCATTCCCTACCTGTGCCCAGCTACCTCTTACTTTACCATAGGTAAGTACGCTGGAATGCATCTGAAATCCATCTGTGAATACAAATCCCAGGTTGAAGGAAGGATAAAAATAAGAGCGGTTGCTGGCAGGCAATGCCGAGCTCCAATCATTTCGGCCGGTGATACCGAGGAACAGGTAATCATTGTAAGAAATATTGGCAGAGCCGTAGATACTCTGTGTTTCTTTCTCGCTTCTGAACATGGAAGAACCTACTGTTCCTTTCACATTACCGATCGTATACAAATCAGGCACCGTAAGCTGGGATGCCTGCAACCACATGGAGTTATATTTATTATTCCGGTAGTTGGCCCCCAACGTACCGTCTATACGAAAGGCAGTAGAGATGCGTTTATCCACCAGGAAAAGGAAGTCAGCGTTGGTTTCATTGGTACGGATATGTGTTTGTTCAAACCGGCCTCCACTGGAACTTTGTTTGGACCTGGATTGTATAATATTCTTGCGTTCTTCTGAGTAGTTATCCGTACCTACAACTGCTTTCGCAGTCAGCCAGTCTGCAATCTTATAGGCAAGATTAAAATTACCGAACATCCGCACCCTGTCCATCGCATTGGTATTGTGGATCATCAGGTAAGGATTATCTGCCACCTGCGACCAGTTATATGGCTGTCCCAGTGCATCATTATCCTGCCAATGGTCTTTCAGCAGGCGCATATCTACCTGGCGGCCTGTCCAGCCACCAATGGAAAAAATAGGATTAGAAGAAGTATATTGTCCGGAAGGCAGATTACCGCTTTTGCGTTGGAGGTAAGTTACATTCACCTGTGCTGTAAGGCGGTCGGATGGCGTAAGCGTACCACTGAAATTGACGGTATTCTGGGAAAGGTCTGTATTGGGAATAGTGCCTTTCACCTGCAGGTTGGACAATGATAAACGGCCTGCTGCCTTATCACCGGAGGAGGATACTGCAACATTATTATCTGAGGTGATGCCTGTTTGCCAGAAGTCCTTCACATTATTAGGATGCGATACCCAGGGCTGATCTTTACCCATAAACTGGTCCAGCTTCAAGCCAGCGTCCATACGTGGTCCCCAGCTTTCATCCAGCATATCGTTTACACCTGATCCTCTGCCATCTACATAGTTGTAAGCATATTTTTTCGCGTAATCCTGGTAGCTCATTTCCGGATGGTCCCGTTTCCAGATCTGCTCACTGCCATACAATCCCTGCCCGTATTCATTCTGGTATTTAGGCATGATATATACATTATCAAAAGTAAGTGAGGAGGAAAAATCTACCCCCAGCCTGCCTTTCTGCAGCCCTTTTTTGGTGGTGATCAGGATCACGCCATTAGCGGCACGGGACCCATACAATGCAGCCGCATTGGCACCTTTCAGCACACTTACGGATTCTATATTATTAGGATCAATATCGGCAGCGCTATTACCATAATCCACTCCCTGTCCTGCGCTTACGGTGGTAGCATCATTCATGATCGGCACTCCGTCTACTACAAACAAGGGTTGGTTGTTGCCAAAAGAGTTATTGCCACGGATAATAATCCTGGAAGAGGATCCTACCGCCCCCCCTGCGTTGGTAACCTGTATACCCGCAACTTTACCGGAAAGTGCATTGACGATGTTCAGGTCTTTCGTTTTGTTCAGGTCCCCACCCTTTAGTTCCTGTACGGCATACCCCAATGCTTTCTTTTCTCTTTTTACACCTAATGCAGTAACCACCACTTCACCCAGACTTCCATCTTTCGGCTGTAGTACCACATTGTACACTGTAGCCGCAGTAGCCGGTATCTCCTGGCTTTCCATGCCGATAAAAGAGAACCGGATTACCGCATTCGCCTTCTCAAAAGCAAGCGAATAAGAGCCATCTGCTTTGGTAGCGGTACCTATGGTGGTACCCGTGATCATCACAGATACGCCGATAAGCGGCGCTCCATTTTCGGCTGAAGTAACCCTCCCCGTTATTGTTCTTTTCTGGCCATAAGCCATGCCAACGAGTGTTAGCAGTAGTAATCCAACAGATAAAAGATGTTTCATTGCATCATTTTTAAAAAGTAAAGGGAAGTTGATTGTTCACACGCGTTGCACAGGTATAACATACCCATAAAAAACAGTTGCTGTTTTCGTTTACTGATTCTGGAAATAAGGGAAAAGCCGTTGTTGATAATTGGTTGTCAGCAATTACATTCTACATACATCTTCTGCTATTACCCTCCAGGCATATGCCGGTAAGTGGAGGTGATGACAGTACAAATAGAGTTCTTTTTTTTGAATGGCGGTTGTCTGAAATAAACCAATGAAAGTATTATATTAACTAAATAAAATCCGGAGTGGCTAATTTTCAGGAGGCTACCTTCCCGGCTATACTCACCTGACATTTCCGCTCATCCGGTGATGGTTATGAAGCATGCTGGCTGATCTTCTTCAGGTGTTCTTCCTGGTATAGCAACGGGCTTTTTCCCGCAATTTTTTTGAACTGGTGATGGAAATTTGAAATGTTGTTATAGCCGCAGGCATAGGCGATCTCCGCTACGCTCCAATCTTTTTCGATCAGCAATCGGCAGGCATGCCCTATACGTATTTCCATCAAAAACTGGAGATATGTTTTACGTATTTTTTGTTTGAAATAGCGGCAAAATGACTCCTTCGCCAGGTTAGCTTCCGCGGCGACCTCTTCGATTTTAATAACCCGGTGAAAATTATTGAACGTATATTGATAGATCTTGTTAATCCGTTCATCATCATTGGTAGAATAAGTACCCGCAAACCCCTTACTGGTAATCACTTCGTACTCCTGCTCATCCGCAATATGGTGGAGGATCTGCATCAGCAGCAGCATGCGCTCTGTAAAAGAAGCTTCCGGCAGTTTCTGCATCATCGGCACTACCTTTTTCAGGGTTTTACCCACTATCTGCAGTCCGTATTTAGAGATCGATAACAGCTCTTTAATAGCAGTCATCTCCGGTAGTTCCATAAAACCTTTACCAAAGGAATCTTCAAAAAAATGCGCTACAGTTGCGGTGGTTTTATGTGCTACTTCCGGTGTAATGTATTTTTCATCATGAATAAAAGTATGTGGCAGGTAAGGTCCTATCAATACAAGATGATGTGGTGTATATAACGTAGCTGTTTTATCACCAATGATCTGGGTACCGCCGGACTGGCTGATCAGCAACAGTTCTATTTCCGGATGGTAATGCCAGTTGTTGACCAATGCCGCTCCTGCATCCCTTCTGACGCTGAAAGAGCATTGGGGGTTGATCGTTACTCTTCTCAAGATGGGTTTCACATGAAAACGTTTATGCTAAAATAATACATTCATGCGGTTGTTTCGAACATATTTTTTCCCTGAAAATAGCTTCACTTTGCATACGCAATAGATCAAACATGAAAATACTGGTATGTAAATCACCGGGAGTATTTGAATATCAGGAAGTGGCCAAACCTGTACTTACAAAAGGGAATGTAATTATCCGGATCAGGCGGATAGGTATCTGTGGCACTGACTTACATGCCTTCAAAGGAATACAACCCTATTTTGAATACCCACGTGTACTGGGACATGAATTATCCGGAGAGATTGTTGAACTGGAAAAGGATTTACCAGGATTTAATAAAGGAGATGCTGTCACCTTTATTCCCTATTTCAGCTGTGGCAAATGTATTGCCTGCCGTTCTGGGAAACCCAACTGCTGTGTAAGCATTCAGGTATTTGGTGTACATATAGACGGTGGGATGGCAGAGTATGTATCCGTGCCAGCTGATGCGCTTGTAAAAGGTAATGGTTTGAACTACGATGAACTGGCCATGGTAGAACCCCTGTCTATCGGCGCGCATGGTGTGCGCCGCGCAGCCATACAGCCGGAAGAATTTGTACTGATAATCGGTGCAGGCCCTATTGGAATAGGTACCATGCTCATGGCGGGTATTGCAGGCGCGCAGGTGATCGCCATGGATATCAACGAAACAAGGCTGGCTTTTTGCAAAAAACAGCTGGGGATCCGTCACCTGGTAAACCCCACTACCAGCGATCCCGAAACACAATTAAGCAGGATTACCAACGGAGATATGCCTACGGTTATCATTGATGCCACCGGTAATCAGCATGCCATCAACAATGCATTTCATTACCTCGCACATGGGGGGCGGTATATACTGATAGGACTGCAAAAAGAAGACATCATCTTCAATCATCCGCAATTCCATAAACGGGAAGCCACCTTAATGAGCAGCCGTAATGCCACCCGGGAAGATTTTGAATACGTCACTACCATTATCCGGAACAAACAATTATCCGCTGCTAATTATATTACGCACAAGGTTACCTTTGATGAAGTAAAAACAGCATTTACCAGCTGGCAACAACCCGATAATGGTGTTATCAAAGCCATGGTAACGTTATAACCTCTAAACACATCAAGTATGTTTCAGGAAGCTACTTATCAACAGCGGAGAACAAAGCTCAAAAACGATATTAAAAAAGGGATCATCCTGCTATTGGGAAATGAAGAAAGCAGTATGAACTATAAAGATAATCTCTATCCCTTCCGGCAGGACAGCTCCTTCCTGTACTTTACCGGGCTAAACCGGCCGGGACTGGCTTTACTGATTGACCCGGAACAAGGTACGGAAATCCTTTTCGGGGATGAGCTGACCGTAGAGGATATTGTATGGATGGGCCCCCAGACTCCACTACGGGATGAAGCGGCCCAGGCAGGACTGCTTACTGTACAACCTTCCAAAGCATTGGATGCTGCCATACAAAAAATACAATCCGGCAAAAGGGCACTGCATTTTCTGCCCCCCTACCGGCCGGAAACAGCCTTGAAGATAAGCGCCTATCTCCAGTTGCCCACTACCGCCATAGCCGCACAGGCATCCGTACCACTTATCAAAGCAATAGTAGCGCAGCGGTCCGTTAAATCTGCCGAAGAGGTCGCAGAGATCACCAAGGCGGTGAATACAACTGCTGCCATGCAGCTCGCTGCTATGCAACAGGCCCGTGCCGGTATAACAGAAGCGGCACTGGCAGGTATCTTACAAGGCCTCGCGGTCAGTGCAGGCGGTAACCTGTCTTTTCCTACCATCCTGACGGTAAACGGCCAATATCTGCATAACCACTACAGTGATAGCATATTACAGCCGGGACAAACCGTTTTATGCGATTGCGGTGCTGCTACGGCCATGCAATATGCCGGTGACATGACCCGCACTTTTCCGGTAGATCAGCAATTTTCTACCCGGCAGAAAGAGATTTACAACATTGTATTACACAGTTATCAACAAGCTGTGGCTGCATTAAAACCCGGTAGGTTATTTAAAGACATCCACTTACTGGCTTGTGCCGCACTTACCGAAGGACTGCAACAGATTGGCCTCATGAAAGGCGATATCCAGGAATCAGTAGCTGCCGGAGCCCATACCCTGTTCTTCCCTTGCGGATTAGGGCATATGCTTGGTCTGGATACGCATGATATGGAGAACCTGGGTGAAGCCTATGTAGGCTATACGGATAACCTTAAACAAAGTACTGAATTTGGCCTTAAATCATTACGCCTGGGCAGAACGCTGGAAGCTGGATTTGTGGTTACCGTAGAGCCCGGATTATACTTTACCCCACAACTAATAGACGCCTGGAAGCAGGAAAAGAAGCTGGCCAGCTTTATCAACTACGACAAACTTGAGGCTTACCGCCAGGCAGGTGGTACCAGGATAGAAGAAGACTTCCTGATCACTCCGGATGGGTATCAGTTGTTGGGCGACCCATTACCTATTACGGCCGAAGGCATTGAAACGATCCGCCAGGCCATTTAAACGGCTCAAAACCTCCGGGCCAGGTGTGTTAATAGCCATTGTATTTAATGGGGTCTTGTATAAACGGGTGTTCCGTCTTTAATTGTTTCCATCACTTTAATATCTTTAATGGTGGCAGGGGCTACCTTTAAAGGATTTTTATCCAGTATCACCAGATCTGCCCGTTTTCCCTTTACCAGACTTCCCTTTGTGGCTTCTTCCCCCCATTGATCAGCCGCATTAATGGTAATGGCCTTCAATGCTTCATAGGGACTTATCCGTTGGTCAGCTCCCAGGATAATACCGCTGCGGGTGGTTCTGTTTACCGCAGCATATATTGCTGTGAGCAGATCAGGAGGCGTAACCGGCGCATCATGATGGATCGTGAACATAATATGATTTTTCAAACCATCCATTAAAGGACTGATATGATTGGCCCTTTCCGGCCCCAACACGCTGGTCAGGTGCCAGTCGCCCCACAAATAACAATGTGTGGGAAACCAACTGGGGATGATATTCAGTTGTTTAAATCTGGCCAGGTGATCTGGTCTGGTTACCTGTGCATGCACCAGCACACAGCGGATACCTGCCGGCTGCAGCCCTTGTTTTTGCAGGGAATCAATCAGCACAAGGGCTTCATCAATAGCAGCATCTCCATTACAATGGATATGTGCCGGCATCCCATGTTCAAAAATAGCTTTTAGTCCTGCATAAGCCGCCGCATGCGTATAAATAGGATGCCCCCGGAACCCTGGTTTTTCCCCATCCGGTGGTACCAGATAAGGCTGGGTAAGCCAGGCTGATTTACCCTGGGGAGAACCATCAAAGGTCATTTTTATGCCTCCTATTTTAAAATGTCCGTCATACTTGTTATAGTATTGTTTCCACACAGCCAGACTGTCTTTATTGGCATCATAGTCAGGCAATACCACGATATCTCCTTTCAGCAATCCTTTTGCAGCTGCCTCCCGGATCAGCCGGATCTGCTCCGGAGAGGTCCGCCCTTCACAGATAGTGGTTTGTCCATTGGCCAGCCATACCTTTTCGGCGGATAGTAAGCCGGCAAATTTATCTTTTGTACTATCAGGTGGCAGCAGTGTCGCTAATAATGAAAGCGCCCGGATATTGGCATTCTCCATCATCTTCCCGGTGAGCTGCCTGGTCTTGGGATCACGTCCCATGAGGCCACCCGGGGGATCCGGAGTGGTATAGTTCACCCCCATTTTTTTCATGAACAAAGTATTGGCCACTCCCATATGCCCGGAGGTATGCATAATGTAAACGGGGTGTTCCGTAGTCACTGCATCCAGCTCTGCCGCAGTAGGATGCCGGTGTTCTGTCATGACTGCATCATCATAGCCATTTCCTATAACAGGTACACCTGCAGGTATGTTTTTCGCTTTAATATAATCCCGGAGTGCCTGTTGCAACATGGGGACCGACATCACCTTACCATAGGGCTCCGGCATCAGGTTGGCAGCAGCTTCCAGTGCAGCATACCCCCCCACATGCCCATGCGCATCAATAAATGCGGGCAAAAGTGTTTTTCCCTGCAGATCTACCTGCTGCGTAGCATCATCTGCCTGCTGCATCATTGCTGCTTTGGTACCTGTTGCGGCTATCTTTCCATCAGTCACCAATATTGCCTCCGTGTATACGGCACTATCTCCTTCCATGGTAATGATATCACCATTGAAATATATTGCGGAAGCCTTTTTATTATCTTTCTGAACGCTACTGTTGCAACTAATTAATACAAAAAAGCAAAAGCTGGTAATCGCCGGCAAACTTTTCATACGTTATTGTTTTTGAGGATAAAAGCAGGAAAACGGCTTTCCATACCTGATACCTTTTGAACAACATTTTAAACATGATATTGTTTAAGAAAAGTGAAGCCAGCCTTTTACCCTGTTTAAATGGCATCTAGTGCCTGCTCCGCCGCTTTGTTTTTATCTCCGTTAATGATGGATAATTTCTGACCATTCCCCTGCTTTATCTCTTTTGGCTGCATATGCCGGATAAACATATTCCTGCCGGGGAACCCGGGTTCAAAAACATTGTCACCTGTTTTTACATTACGGCAACCATCCAGGTAGATATTCACTTTACGGTAAAATGGTTTGTATGCATTGGTAGGAATCATTTTATTGCCTGTAAATGACAGCGCATCTACTGAGCGAGCATATAACAGCGCATAGTCATAATGTTTAAACGTATTTCCTTCAATACGGATATTACGGTGATAAGCGGGTGATTTATCATCTTTGGGACGTACAGATGGTGTAATAGTAATAACGCCTTCTCCCCATCCCCATGGTGCTTCCAGTATATTATTACCGGAGGTGTAGCAATTTTCAAACACATTATTGATAATAGCTACATCCTTTACTGCTCCGGATTCAAACCACAGATCGGTATCCCCGTCAATCAGAATTGCTGCGCCTGCTGTATTAAAGTAATTATTTTCAATCCGTACTTTACCGGCGGTGGTGATCAGCAGCCCTCTTGCCCGGTGGCGTTTAAGAATTTTACAATCTTTGATCACCACATCCGGATTACGGTCTTTGTTTTCCAGCAAATCGCCGGTCCTCATTTTGTGGAGGATCTCTTCACCAAACGTGATCCGATAGCCTATCAGTTGTCCATTGCGGAGTACCGGTTCCTGTCCGGTTACTTTAAGTGGTGCGCCCCGTTGCATAGTAGCGGAATCCACCGCCCAGGCATTTTCGCCCGCTGCAAAACCAATATACCTGCCATCTGGTTTCAACAGCACATTATGTGCATCCATCACCTCAATAATTTTACCATACATCCCATGAATGTTAAGGAAGTCATCCCCGCTTCCCGAAACGGTGCAATGATCTACGATGATGGTTCCCTTACAGCCGTTGAAGTGAGTAGCATCCGCTACCGTACTGAATACCCTTCCTTTTTTTTCATTTACAATAATGTTTACCTGTTTCAAGCGGATATCTTCACTTTTATAACCATGCACCCCACAACTTAATGTGTGATAAATGTCTATATTCTCCAGGTTGGTTTGTTTACTTGAATACACCAGTATCCCATCCGTGATATAGGAGCCATGATACAGGGCTATCAAGGTACCGGGGGCTGGTTGATAGGCAGGTTTAAAATGGAAACGAACCAGCCCGTTGCCCAGTGCAGCGGCTGTTGCTTTAGGCAAATCCCCCAAAGGGTTGTCCCTGGTCTGGTACACGATATCCTTATCGCTTCCATTAAAAATATTGTTGTAGTTGTGCGTGATCTTACTTCTCCATCCCTCTCCGGTAAAGTAGATGGTATCGTTCACAATCTCGTAGGGGTATATGTGTTCATCAATTTTCATATCCACAAAATCAGCGCCGGAGGCTACAATCTCTGCCTGTGAAATAAAAGGCCGGTCCCAGTCAATGCTGAAATTCCTTAAAGTGATATTAGTACTGTTTAACAGCCGGAAAGGCATCATCCTGCCATGAAAGATAAAATCGGCCCCCTGGCCGTCAATACAGATATCAGCGTGGTCTTTCAGATCAAAAGCAATCGATGCTTTAAACAATTCCTCTTCCGCCTGATATGGCCAAAAATCGTAGCGGCCTTTGGGGAAAACAATTTTCAGCCATGTGCCTGCTTTCTTTTCCTTCAATATTTTCCGGACTACCGGCTCTATATTCAGGCGTGTATCCGGCTGTACACCGTAATCCGACACATTCACTACCAGCGTATCCCGCTGTGCAACAACGGGAGTAGCAACTGTTACTGAAAAGAGCAATACAACAATCAATAAAAATTTCATGCTTACTTTTTGATAAATTTAATAGTATAATATTTTCCTGTTTTCGTATTAGGTGTGGTGGTAATGTCCAATCCACAGGTATACAATCTGAATGTTTGCCCCATAATATATGGATTATTATCAGTAGTATTTACCTGCCAGTTATAATGATGGGTAATATCCGGGAAAGTGAAATCTCTTTCTGTCCAGTCCTGCTTTTCCAAACTGTTGGCAAAAGCAATAAAGGTTTTACCCGAAACAGCATTGCCTATACAAACATACTTTTGCAGGTATTCATTGAAAACCACATTGGCAATATTCACATAAGGAATAACGATTGTTTCTCTGCCACCCAAACCAGCTTCCGTCCATGTGCCATTATAGAACTTATGCCATTTTCCTGGCGCAAACTTATCAGACAACAAACACCTGGCCACGCAAATATCCTGCGCGCTCCTGTTCAATGTAGTTAAAGAATAAAAGCCTTTTTTGTAGTATACATACACATAACCGTCCCCCGGTATCAGCAGGCTGAGATCTCCCGCACCATAGTATTGCTGTCCTGCAGGTGGCGGAGCAGACTTATCCTGTGTGATAATATCTCCCTGATAGCGCCAGGTACGTCCCTTATCCAGGGAAGTGGCCAATCCCATACGCCGTTCCTTGGCTTCTGTAACCCACCCATTCAGGTAATTATACTCACTGTAGGCTATAGAATAAAAAGTACCGGAAGCGGGATCAATCCATAATCCCATTAACCAATAAAAGCACCAGTCATTTCCTTCGGTATGCAGATCAGGGAAGTTCTGTACCATCTTTGGTTGTTCCTGTAATTCCAGGTCATCCATTTTACTTCCTTTCCGCATTGCCCATGCATTAAATGCAGCGGGATCCGTAAAACTATTCCACATCGCTCCCGCTCCTCCCAGCATATATGTTTTACCCTCATACGATGCAATGCCAGGTAACTGATCCAATAAATAAGTGTGCGGCACACCAGTAGTGGTTACCTCCCAGGTAAAAGTAGTTTCCTCCGCTTTAACGGGTACCGCTTTTTTTGAACAGCTGCATAAGCACAGCAAAGTGCATATGCAGCTGAAGTACAAAGCGTTGACAAGACTATCTGCTTTAATCATTTATCCAGGTTATAAAGATTTAAAAATAAGTATCAGAATGCTCCTATCTCCGAGAAATACAATACGGAGTTAGTGCCATGAATAGCGGTGACCACCAGTTTCAGGTACCGTGCATTTACAGCACCGGGAAATGACAACCTGGTTTTACTTTCCTCCACCGGCCCCTCCGGAATTTCTATATTAGTATAAGTAGCAGCAGTTTGCCAGTTGATATTATCCTGGCTCACCATTACCTGCATGTTTTTAGGCTGTCCGCTGGAATAGTTATCATAGAACTTACGGTTCTTAAACGTGATCCCATGTAGCGACTTCAGTGATTTCATGTCAATCGTAATGTGATGCGGGAAAGGCGCTTCGCTGCCCACCCAGGCGGTAGACCAGAAAGTAAACGGATTATAATCCAGTACATAAGCAGCTCCTCCTTCAAACGGTGCAGAAGGCCAGGGTTCCTGGGAAGAATAATCTATTACTTCCCATCCCCCTTTATCATATTCTTTCATATCAAACATGATATAGTAATAATATCCTTCCCGGGTGCTGGTAGTAGTATTCAGACCACTGGTATATAGCTTGAACGATTGCCCCATAATATGCGGGCTGTTGTTGGTAACATTGACCTGCCAGTTATAATGATGGGTAATATCCGGGAAAGAAAAGTCCCTGACACTCCAATCCTGCAATGTCATGCTGTTTGCAAATGAGATAAATGTTTGTCCGAAAATTTCATTTCCGATACACACATACTTTTTAATAAACTTGTTATAGCTAACATTTGCAATATTCACATCCGGGATAATGATCGTTTCATGTCCACCAATGCCTGGCTCTGTCCAGGTGCCGTTATAGAATTTCTTCCATTGTCCGGGTGCCAGCTTGTCGCTTAAAAGGCAACGGGCCACGCAAATATCCTGGGCTGTCCTGAACAAGGTAGTCAGGGAATAATACCCTTTTTTATAATACACATAGGCATAACCATCGCCAGGAATAAAGAGGCTCAGATCACCTGCCCCGTAGTATTGCTGTCCGGATGGTGGTGGAGCTGATTTGTCCTGTGTAATAATATCCCCCTGGTAAGTCCACGTTTGACCATTATCGGTAGAGGTGGCTAAGCCCATACGTCTTTCCTTAGACTCACTGGCCCAGCCATTGAGATAATTATATTCACTATAGGCGATCGAATAAAATTTACCTGTTGCCGGATCTATCCATAATCCCATCAGCCAGTAGAAACACCAGTCATTCCCTTCTGTACGATAATAGGGAAAATTGGTAGCTGGCTGTGGCTGGGATTGCTCTACAGCATCATTTACATTTGTACCCTTCCAGATCCCCCAACCGTTCCAGCTGTTATTCCACATGGTTCCCCCACCCCCCAATACGTATTGATGTCCCTGGTATCTGTCAAGGCCAGCCAGCTGGTCAAAGTGATAGGGATGTGGATTTTTCACGGTATCTACTTCCCATAGAATAGAATCATAAGTGGCGCTTCCTCCTATTACCGTCATCAGGGCATCATCCAGATGCAGCCGGAGATCAGCAGCTGCCTTTTCTTTTAACAATTCTTTTTTACATCCACCCACCAATACCATCACCAACATCATAAGTAATCCTTTGTGTTTCATACATAGTCAGTTTAAGATGAAATGAATCTTGTTATTGGACATACGGTGTACTACCGGCGAGATATTACCCCGGATAAAGTATTAATAGCGTACTGCGACATACTTATTTAATGCCGATACCGCCTATTTCAGAAATGCAAATGATAGATTCTCCTCCATTATTGGAGAGGGCTTCAAATTTTACATACCTGGCAGTCACTTTTTTGGAGAAGATCAGCGGCGCCTGTGCAGTCAGTCTTTCCCCTTCAGGTAATGGAATTTCAGTAAATGTTTCCTGCTCTATCCAATTAACATTATCATTACTTACATAGATGGTAACGCTGGTGGCCCTGTACCCATCCCATCCGCCAAAATCGCGGTTCTGAAAATACACACCATACAGTTCTTTGGGAGCTTTCATATCAATGGTAATATAATGCGGGAAAGGCACCGCTCCTGTTTTATACTTTGTATTCCACCAGGTATAAGGATTATTATCCAATACATAAGCAGCCCCCTGGTACCCGGCTTCCGGTTCTTCGTCCGAAAACCCTATTACCTCCCATCCTGCTCTGTCCAGGTTCACATATTCTATCTTTTTAGGTTGCACCTGTACTTTGATAAAATAGGTTTGCAGCTTATCATTAACAGTGGTAGCATTAGCAGGCACCAATGTCATGGGCAGCAAGTATTCTTTTTCCACCTCCAGCGCCGCCGGGGAAATAATAACACTGGCAAGTGCTGAATTCACTTTCCCCTTTGGAATCACCGTTTCCAGTTCAGCCTTATAACTCTGCTCCGGCAGCAGCGTATAGCTGGTACCATTGATCTGATTGTATTCGGCTACAGTTGCTTGTAATACTTCAAATTTCACCGGCACATCAGCTGCAGGTAAATCGAAGCCGCCTATAGCCGCCCCATAACTAACTGTATCAGGCAATGCTTCCAGGTTTTCAAAACTTACGCTGGCGACTCCTTTCACAGCCTGAGGGATATATATTTTTTTGTAACTGTCCCGGTTTTCAATGAGTACTTCCTTATTGCAGCCCAGTGCAATGAACAGGAAGCAGCAACCAAGGTATTTATATAGTGGATTGTTAGATACTGTTTTCATCTTCTTTTTGTTTTTTTAGTACAGGAATCACCATCCGGGGTTTTGCTGAAGCACCTCACGGTTCTTATCTATTTCGCTCTGGGGTATGGGGAATAAATAATGCTTATTCCTGTCAAATACCCGATTGGACCATACAGGATAGGAGAATTTTCCGGTGGTACTAACATTCACTTTATGTACCGGCCTGTTATCTGTCTGTTCTGCAATCTTCCATCTTCTCACATCCCAGAAACGGTGGTTTTCGAGTACCAGTTCTATTTTTCTTTCGTGCCGTATCTTTTCTCTCATGCCCGACTGAGATAAGCTTTTAGGCAACTCTGGCATTCCAGCCCTTGTTCTGATGGCATTCACTGCATTATACACTTCTCCATCAGGCCCTGTAGCTTCATTCCTTGCTTCAGCATAGTTGAGGTACAGTTCTGCCAGGCGGAACAGGATGAACCTCCTGGTTGTATTGCCGGAGTTGCTAAACAGGTTGTGGTCTTCTTCAATGTATTTGCGCCAGAAATAGTTTACCCTTGCTTTATCCGTGCTGTAATCAGCCCCGCCAGGTGCAACATTTACCGTTCTGCCTTTCCAGGTGGCCCCATGGTAAAGAATGGTCTGGTAAAATCTGGGATCACGGTTCTCGTATGGATGTGCCGGATCATATCCCGCAGTAGGGTTTATTATCTGTTCTCCATCCGCAGTATAACCGGTAACCGGTATAATGCCGTTGATCATTTCGTAGGAGTCCACCATTTCCTGTATAGGTCCTTCACCATACCAACCGTTATATCCGAGCGACCCTGACCAGAAGTCCCAGTAACTACCATCTCCTTCGTAAGGGCTGGCACTGGACCAGATGGTTTCCGGGTTATTCATTTCCAGGAAAATCCTTTCATAAGCACGTTTATTATTATTACTGGTTTTAGATAATGCATAACTATTGGTCACTGCAAAATCTATCGCATCCTTTGCGGCAGTAGCTGCCTTTTCCCAGCGGGATTTTTCATTTGCCGGATTAGATAATGTACTGGCATAATAGAGATACAACCTGGAGAGAAGGGCCTTGGCAGCAGTAGCTGTAAAGCGTCCAAAATCAGCACTGTTATGTGTAGGTGGCAAATTTGCAATGGCAATTTGCAGATCTTCATCAATAAACGCCACTACATCCTTAACAGGTGTTCTTGGCAGATTCACTGCATCTCCACCACCAGGCAACAGGGCTTCTTTCACTAAAGGCACCTCTCCCCAGGTGGTATACAGCATAAAGTAATAGAATGCCCGCAGGCCGTGCGCTTCTCCCAATAATCTTTTCTTCTTGTTACTAACGGATTGTCCGGCGCTTTCTTCCGGAATAAGGGAATAGTTTTTAATAAAAACGTTTACTTTCCTGATAGAAGAATAGTAAGCAAACCAGGACCAGTCCAACGGGAAATTCACCGCATTCCAGTTGCCGTTGTTAAAGTTCACAGAAGTATTAGGATGCCCCCACATAGCCGCCCCTTCATCAGTAGCAGAGCCCAGGTTGTAGAAGCTGCTGCGGTCGTTATTGTTGCGATATACCAAAGTAGGCACTTCCCGGTAGGCATTATTCAAAAAAGCTTCTGCATTATCAATATTGCTGAATACTTTAGTTTCATCGATCAGGTCGCTCGGCGCCCTTTCCAGAAAATCTTTTTTACAGGCAGGCAGCGTTAGTATTGCCATTAAAACAAATACTACCCCTATCACTGAACACGGTTTTATATTTATATTCACTAGCATAATGTTCCAGATTAATCACCAATTATAATTTTATATTAATACCCATATTGTAAACACGCTGTAATGGATAAGGCGTGTTCCAGGAACCACTGGACTCCGGGTCACGATCTTTGATCCAGAGTTTATCCCAGATAGCCAGGTTCTGGCCATTGATGAATATACGGGCATAACTCACCTTGATACGGTTTAAAAAACTTTGGGGGATGACATAACCTATCTCTGCATTTCTCAGTTTGAGATAGTCTGTTTTAAACGTATAAAAATCAGAGGTAAGACTATTGTTGGGAGATAGTTTAGCTACGGGTACTTTTGCATTTTCCTGGTTTTCAGGTGTCCAGCGCTGTAACAGGATTTTGTTATTATCCCTGGGCACATAATCTGCAGTACCACCGGCAGATCCGTTGAACAGGAAACTGATATCTACACCCTTGTAAGAAGCACCTGCAGAAAAACCGCCCATGTACCTTGGTACATTCTGGATCTGTATTGGCACCCGGTCAAATGCATCTATCACACCATCACTGTTCACATCCATGTATTTGATATCACCCGGAATCACTTTATTATCAAACGACTGTACCGCGCTGTTTTTGATATCATCTTCGCTGGTAAAGAACCCTATAGCACGGTATCCCAGTACATACCCCACTTCATATCCCCTTAGATCCTGGTAGCCATAAGCAGGTGTTGGCTGATCATTTTGCAGTACTTTGTTCCGGGCGTAAGTAAGTTGAAGGTTGGCAAAGATGCTCAGCTCGTGCCAACGTTTATTAAACCGGAGTTCACCATCCAGCCCCTTGTTTACCACGGTACCACTATTCAGTGGCGCCAGCCCGTTAATCCCCAGATAATCGGCTACGCGTTTGGGATCTGTCAGGATATCCGTTCTTCTTTCATGGAAAACGTCAAAAGTGAGTTGCAGCACATCATGTTTCAATACAGAAAACTCCAGCCCCAGATTCGCTTTCTGGGAATGCTCCCAGGTTACAAAAGGGTTACCTACGCGGGCTTCATTATATCCACCCTTGTAAGCCGGGTTTATGCCAAAAGAATAACCATCACCGGGCGCAAAATCACTCAGGTATAACCAGCGCAGTCCACCAATTTTATCATTACCTACCAGTCCATAGGAACCACGGATCTTTAAATAGCTTAGCCAGCTCACGTCTTTCAGGAATGATTCTTCACTGGCTACCCATCCTACGGATGCGCTTGGGAAAAAACCGTACCGGTTGCCGCCGGGGAAATTTTCAGAGCCGTTATAGCCCAGGTTGGCCTCCATAAAATACCTGGATTTATAGCCGTAGGTGAACCGGCCGCTCACCCCCTGATAAGCAAATGGCAGGTCATAATTGTATACCCGTAGTGTACGGTTTGCCAGCACCTGTGCAGTAATAGCATGCTGATTCCAGTTGCGTGTATAATTCAGTCGCGCATCCAGGTAGGTAGAACGTTCTATATTATTTGTTCCTCCCGTAACAAGCGTGGTAGCTGTCCGTGTTTTCACGTACGAGGGCACCCCATCTATATCCAGACCTTTGTACCAGAAAGCATCAAACTCCTGTGACCTGGTAGTGGAATTGTAGTTGTTGTTTTCAAAACTGAAAAATGCCTGTGCGCTTAATCCGGGGGTGATAAAATCCAGCTCATGTTTAGCTGAAATAGTACCATACATTACATTGGTGGAATTTACATAGTAGCCACTTTGCGTAATCAGGCCATATGGGTTTCTCCAATAGGGAATCTCAACATTACTGGCTGCCCCCAAAGTACCATCGGGATTAAATACCGGCAATGCAAAAGAGGGAATATTACTGATCTGATTGAACACTTCTCCAAAACTCGGCATTGGCCCTACCCGTTGTTCCAGCCGTCCGGCCAGATCTACCTGTACCTGCAGTCTGGAAGTAGCCTGTATATCAATATTGGAACGGAAATTATAACGGTTAAAGTTACTTTCCTTGCCATAATTTTTCTTGAACAGCTCTTCATGCTTTAACAATGATCCCTGGCGGATATAGCTACCCGAAACAAAATATCTTACCTTGTTGGAACTACCGGAAATATTCAGGTTATACTGATTTTGTACCGCACTTTTTTTCAGCACCTCATCAAACCAGTTTACATCAGGATATAAATAAGGGTCCGAACCATCCTTAACGACCTGAAGGGCAGCTTCGCTAAACCTGGGGTCCAGGCCATTATTACGGTCATAGTCATTAAAATACAAGGCTGATTCATAAGTGTTCATTATCTGAGGAAGACGTATCACCTCCTGAACTCCTTGTTGTGCAGTAAAATCAATTGCAGGCTTTTGATCCGCTTTTCCCCGTTTGGTAGTTACCACAATCACACCGTTTGCCCCCTGAATACCATATAAGGCAGATGAACTTGCATCCTTCAGGATCGAAACGGACTCCACTTCATTCGGATCAATCTGGCTGAAACTACCTTGTCCGCGGGGCAAGCCATCAATTACTACCAGTGGTGCTGTATTGCCATAGGTAGCAATCCCCCTGATATACATGGCAGCAGCGTCTTCACCAGGCTGACCGGAAGACTGTACCGTGATCAATCCCGGCAACCGCCCTGCCAGTGCATTATTCAGGTTAGCCACCGGACTTTGCTTCAGCTCTTTGGTTTGAATAGTAGACATGGCCCCTGTTACCGACCGCTTTGTTTGTCTGAAATTCATCCCCACCACTACTACTTCATTCAGCCCTTCGCCTTCCGCAGGCACCAGGGAGATATTAAACACCCGCCTGCTGCCAATAGCCAGCACCTGTGTCTGGTATCCTATAAACTTGATCACCAGGCTGTCTGTAGCTTTTGCCTTTACACTAAACTTCCCGTCTACTGAAGTAGAAGCCCCTTGTGTAGTATTCTTCACCAATACAGTTGCCCCGGGGAGTACCATACCTTTTTCACCCGTCACAGTACCAGTAACCTGGATCGTTGTATCCGCTACTGGTAGTACCATGGGAGCAGGCAGCCTATTTGCAGCCGCACGCTGTATGGTGATATTATGTTCATCCATTATAAAACTGATCGGCTGATTTTTGACACACATCAGTAATACCTGGCGTATGTCCATATCCTTTACCTTGAGTGTAACAGGCGTGGTTTTCCGGATGGTTTCTTCTTCATAAAAGATAGAAATCCCTGTTTGGCGGGTGATCTCCGGAAAGATAGATTGTAAAGATGCCTCCTTCACAGATAAGGTAACCTTCTGCGAAAAGCTGGTGGCACTAACATGCAAACAGGTAATAAAGAAAATAAAGGCGGTCACTTTCATAACCAGGAATATTTTGGTCAATAGCTCCCTCATTGCCGGGGCTTTTCCGGTAAGGTTTAAATACATACTTTTGTAGTGTTTGGTGATACTTAATAGTCTGCTCAGATTTTTTAGGGATACCAGATTACTTACCGGGTTCCGAGGCCAATCGGAATCCGGTTTTCATTGGTACACCACCCTGGTTATTTCATCATGTGGTGATTATTTGCATTGCTCGGAATTGGTTGTTTGCTGATTATGAAAACGTGGTATTTGTTATTTCAATATGATTACTTTTCTTCCTTCTATTTTAAAATGATTGGTGCCGCCTGACTCCAGCAGATTCAGTACATCCCGGAGATCTTTTTTCCGGCTGATACTACCACCATACAGTTTCGTGCCCACACCTGCCTCATTAATAATTTCCACATCGTACCACCTGGCTATTTCTCGCATGATTGTTTGCAGGTCTGTATTATTAAATACAAACAAGCCACTTTTCCATGCCAGCACCTTGCTCAGATCCGCTTCTTTTATAGTTAAAGTGCCTTGTCCTTTATTTAATCTGGCCTGCTGCCCTGGTTTTAGCAGCGCATTTTCCCTACCTGCGGCTACTTTTACGGCACCCGTTACCAGCGTTGTACGAACCGCCTGCTCATCCCCATACGCCATAATATCAAAGCCAGTACCCAGTACCTGTACTTCCATATCATTTACTTTTACTTTAAATGGCTGGCTGGTATTAGCCGCCACTTCAAAATAAGCCTGTCCGGTGAGCGTCACTAACCGTTCCTTTCCCGTAAATGCAACAGGATATTGCAAACTGGAAGCCGAGTTGAGCCACACGCTGGTACCATCTGGCAAAATCACTTTAAATTGCCCGCCCTTGGGGGTGGTAAGTGTATTATTCCCCACGCTGTGTTCCGTTCCATGAAGTGTATATTGCAGTTGTCCGTTATGCTGATGAATCGCAATATTACCCTGTTGCATCACCTTGCTACCCGAACTATCCAATGTTACCTCCGCACCATCAGCCAGGGTAAGTATTGCTTTGTCGCCCCCTGCAGCTATTTTTCCGGATACCACTGCCAGCTTATGCCCGGGCGCTTGCAGGAACCATAGATAAGCACCGGTGCTCAGCAATGCCAGTATTACCGCTGCTGCAGCCCAGCGTTTAAAGTACATCCGGCGAACTTTTGCCGGGCGCACCTGTTCCATAATTCTTTGGAGGATCAGTTCCTTGTCGCCGGCAACAGCCATGCCTTCCAGCAACTGATCTTCCAGTAAGGCATGAATATTATCCTGCAGGGGTCCTTCCTCCTGGCTGATCATCTCCAGCAATTCCTTTACCTCTTCGCCATTGAGCGTACCGGCAATATATCCTTCCCATAGTGTATCAAATCGGGTCATAAGAGCGCTTATAATAGTAAAGACGCTATTCAATACCCCTGGTATGACATCACCGGAAAATATTTTTTCAGAGAAACGCCTTTAGCAGGCTGACAACGAGTAACAGGCCTTTGGCATGGCCTTCCAGGTACTGGCGGATGGCGGTAAGCGCCCTGGACATATGTGTTTTAATGGTACTTTTTGAAATTTGAAGATGCAGGGCAATTTGTTCCTGATTCCATCCCTGTTCCCGGCTAAGCTGGTATACCTGCCGCTGTTGCTCCGGCAACCGGGCAATAGCCTCTTGTAGTAAAAACGCCGATTCTTTATATAAGGTGGGGTGATCTGCCTGGAAAGGACTTTCATTAAAATAATCCTGGAGGTACTGACTAAAATGCTCCTGTCGGCTTTTTTTCCGCAGCTCACTGAAGATATGATTACGGGCTACTATAAAAAGGAAATTCCTGAAACTGTCTTTCGCTGCAAGTTCCTCCCGTACCAGCCATATCTTCACAAATATTTCCTGTACCATATCCCGGGCCATCTCCCGTGATTTGGTCAACGTGAACGCAACGCCATAAATATTATCCCAGTATTCGTCAAATAATTGCCGGAAAGCGTCGTGATCTCCCTCAGCTACCTGCTGTAGCAGTACTACCTCTCTTTCTGATTGCATATACATTCCCGGAAAACCTGCTCCCCTTGCAGTGGTTTTGGTTGATTGTGCCGTCTTAAAAATAGTAAAAAATTATTGCCAA
The DNA here is from genome assembly GCF_040567655.1 of Chitinophaga sp. H8. Lineage (NCBI taxonomy): Bacteria > Pseudomonadati > Bacteroidota > Chitinophagia > Chitinophagales > Chitinophagaceae > Chitinophaga > Chitinophaga defluvii. The sequence continues at coordinate 2,369,717 of NZ_JBEXAC010000001.1, forward strand.
CAGCATACAATTTTTCACCTTATCTACGCAATTCACTGTTTTGTCTATTCAGCAAACGGGGAGCTAATCCTGCCCTGTAGCTTTATGTAATTATAAAAACTACCGGTTATGCAAACTGCCTTCTTATCCACGCTCATTTCACTCCTGTTATCTGCCATGGCGGTATGCGGACAAACGATCTTATCCGGGCAGATCCTCAACCGTAAGCAGGAATCTGTAGGAGCAGCCAGTATCAGCATCCAAAACACCAACACTGGTGTGCTGGCAGATACGGCAGGCCACTATCAGTTCATTACACATGAAAAAGGGAAAAGAATCATCGTGGTATCTTCCATTGGCTACCGCACCAAGACTCTTGCAGTAGTATTGGGAGCTCCAACTGTGCACCTTAACATCATCCTGGAGGCATCCTCCACACAATTAGGCCCGGTGGTAGTAGTCAGTGCCGGCACTTTTGAAGCAAGCGATAAAGCAACAGGCGCGGCACTCACCCCTATGGATGCCGTTACCGTAGCAGGTAGTGGTGCCGATATAGCCAATGCACTGCGGTCTTTACCAGGGGCACAACATGTAGGTGAATCAGAAGGACTGTATGTAAGAGGCGGAACCAATGAAGAAACAAAACAGTTTATTGATGGCGCGGTATTTCCTAATCCCAACTATGCCAGCGTTCCGGGTATCTTACAACCTGCCAGGGTAAACCCTTTCCTGTTCAAAGGGATTCTTTTCAGCACAGGGGGGTACTCCGCTTTGTATGGACAAGCATTGAGCAGTGCATTGATCCTGGAGAGCGTAGACCTGCCCGACAAAACCTCTGCTTCCTTCAGTATTTTCCCTGCCAATCAGGCGATAGGGTTTGAAAAACTGTCTGCCAACAAAAAAAGCAGTTTCGGCGCCAGTACTGGATACAGCAATGCACAATGGTATAATCGTATCGTACCCCAGCAACCCGACTACTTTCATGGTCCGGAATATTTTTCCGGAGATGCCAATTTCCGGATTAAAACCAGTGAAACAGGCATATTGAAATTTTATACCAATTACAGTTTCAACCATGTAGGGATGCGTAACCCTGATATTGACAGTACGGATCTGCTCTCTTCTTTCCAGGTAAAAGGCACCAATCTGTATACCAACCTTTCCTACCGCGAATCATTCGGACAGGATTGGAGAATAGATGTTGTAACCGCTTATAATTATTATAAAGGCGTTGTCCGGAATCAATTGCTGAATAAAGCACATGAAACCGTATTTGTCCAGGAAGATCCTTATGCCGATAAAAACAGTACACATCATTCCACTTCCAATTATCTGCAAAGCCGGATAGTACTAAGCAAACGGCTGGCCAACCGGCAAATGATCCGCTTTGGAGCAGAATACACCAACAGTCATGACCCTAATACTACTTTGTATACCCATCAGGAGAATAGTTATGACCTCACGGATCATCTCGCAGCTGCATTTGCAGAAACGGATGTTTACATCCAAAAAAATACTGCAGCTAAAATTGGCGTACGGGCAGAATACACTTCTTTTCTCAACAAATGGAACCTCGCACCCAGAATCAGCATTGCCCATAAGTTTACCGATGGCGGACAAATAAACATGGCGTATGGCATCTTCTTCCAGAAACCAGGTAATATATATCTGTCTCAAAATAGCGCGCTTGACTTCATGCGCGCCACCCACTATATCATTAATTATCAGAAAAAAGCATTCAACCGGCTATTCAGGGTAGAAGCATTTTATAAACAGTACAAACAGCTGATCAGTACGGAACCCACTGTTGATAATAATGGAGATGGTTACGCTAAGGGAGTAGAATTTTTTTTCAGGGATAAAAAAACATTCAAAAACCTGGATTACTGGATTACTTACAGTTACCTGGACACCAGGCGGCAATACCTGAACTATCCGTACCGGTTGCAGCCCTCATACACTACACCGCATACCTTTTCTTTAGCGGTAAAAAAATTCTTCCCTGACCTAAGCCTGATCACCAATGTATCGTATTCGCTGGCCACCGGACGCCCCTACTACGATTTAAGAAAAGATGGAACAGGGAAGACAATAATTTATGACGATGGCACCACTCAGCCCAACAATGCTATGAACGTACTCTTTGCTTATCTGTTCAGTGTATTTAAAAACAGTAAAAACAAAGATTATTCTGGCATTGCCCTGGGAGCCAACAATGTTTTTGGCAGCCGGCAAGTTTTTGGGTACAACTATAGTTACAATGGTACTAACAAAGTTGCCATCACCCTGCCTGCTTCCAGGTATTACTTTATTGGCTTCTTTATGACCCTGGGTATGGATAGAAGATCTGATCTGCTCAACGACACCTACAATCAATTTTAAAACCTATAAATCAAAAAAGATGAAAAACATGATTTTAATTATTGCCGCCATTGCTACGTTGCCACTCAGTAGTATTGCTCAGCAGGCACCCAAAACATTAACGCAGCTGGTGACTGCCTTGGACAAGGCCAGCACAGTAACAGACTATCAGGCCCTGGCCAATGATTTCAAACAGATAACCACCTCGCAAAAAACTGATTGGCTTCCTTATTATTATGCGGCGTTATGCAATGCCAGGACTGCCTGGTTTTATGAAGACGATGGTGAAAAAATTGAGCCTTTTGCCCGCCTCGCCGATGAGCAGGCCAGACAGGCATTGCTACTTATAGATACCAGCAGCCAGCAAGGTGCCGTATCTGAGTTGTATTGTGTGTTAAGTATGGCTAACCGTGCCATGGTTTTTATTAACCCTGCCACCTATGGAAGGCAATACGGGCCTAAGGCCGGCGCTTATCTACAGCTTGCACTCAAAGCTAATCCGGAAAATCCCCGGGCATTGTATATCGCCGGTTGGGAAAAATATGCTACTCCCAAAGCATGGGGTGGCGACAAAGTAAAAGCCAGGGCGTTATTAACTGAAGCCCAACAAAAACTGGCCAACAGCACCTCTTTCAGCGTTCAGCCACACTGGGGACAAACAGAAGTAGCCGCACTCTTAAAACAAATCAAATAAACAACTCCTCCGCCATTCAATAAATCTGACCTGTATTTTCTATCACCAAAAACCAGTAAATTAAGTAATGATTCGACAATAGTAAACTCACTCATAAATCAAACAGCTATGAATAAGGCCACTTTGCAAAAGCTGCAGCAGTTTAAGGTAATTGTTATTGCATGGCTGATAATAGGCTTTTTCATCACTGTATACGATCACCTCGTGTTACTGACCCACCATGGCGCCAGAGCTGCCAGCTATTCTTTTGGCCTTTCATTGGGGACCAACCTGGGAGTGGCTTTAACAGGAGCATTAATAGGAGGTTATTTCCTGGTATTTTACATTAATGTAAGATACCAGGACAGACCTTATGGGCATACCATCGCAGCAGTATTTATATCTTTCATCCTGATTATTCTGTTCATTGCCACTATCATTGGCATTATTGCAGGCCCTGTACTCACCGGGGCCCCCTTGCTGCCTACCATGCTGCAGATGGCCCCCCGGAGTCTTAAAAATCTGCTGGTATGGTCGCTCGTTGTATCCACTACCCAGCTATTATTACAAGTAAACAGTAAATTCGGACAGCGGGCCTTTCTTGATATCATCAGAGGGAAGTATAACACGCCAAAATCAGAAAAAAGGATTTTTATGTTTCTCGATATCAACTCCTCTACTACCATTGCAGAACAATTGGGAGATGAAGCTTATCACAATCTTCTAAAAGATTTTTTTGCAGATATTACCACCCCTATTCTTGACAACAGCGGCGAAATCTATCAATATGTAGGTGATGAGGTAGTGATTGCCTGGAATTATGATAATGGAAAAGAAAACACACATTGTCTAAAATGCTTCTTTGATATAAAACTGTATATCCAGCAAAAAAAAGAAAAGTACCTCAGCCGTTATGGCCTGGTACCTTCCTTTAAAGCAGGTATTCATTGCGGGCAGGTGATTGCCGGTGAAGTCGGTATTATAAAAAGGGATATTACTTATTCCGGTGATGTGCTTAATACCACTTCCAGGATCCTGAGTAAATGCGGGGAATTAAATGAAGAAGTTATTGCCTCCTCAGACCTGCTGGAGGAGTTGTATGCTGTAACCGGTTATATTACCAAACCACTGGGTGTCATAAAACTCAGGGGTAAAACACAGGAAGTAGCGTTAAATGCATTAACCCCCGCATAATTACCAGATATCCCAGATTCCGGCGCTATGTTCCAGCGCAATCAATGCCGCAGCATAATTAAACATGGTTTGATAATAATGCTGCTGTACCTCATTATAAGTGCGTTGGGCTGTCAGTACTTCCAGCAGTGAAGTTTCACCACGCTGGTAACTATAGGTTTTGCCGGCAAGTACTGTTGCCGCCTCTTGCAGCAGCCCGCCGCGATAACATGCCACCTGCTTTTCTACCGCCTGATAATTAAGATAAGCCTGCTTTACTTCCAGTGCTATTTGTAACAATACCTGCTCATATTGTATTGCAGACTGCCTGATCGTATATTTTGCCGCTTTGATATCACCTTTATAAGCATTGGAAAACTTCAATGGTAAAGTAATACCAGCATTAAAACTACGGTAAGCAGGTGTAGGAGCGGTTTCGTTAGTAGACGCTCCTGCATATTGTATACCGGCATTTACCCCCAGGTTAATACTGCGATTGGCTTTTGCCAGCTGCCAGCTTTTTTCCGCCATCGTTTTAGCTGCCTGAGCTGCTACCACATCCGCCCGCTTAACTTGTGCCTCGCTGATCAATACTGACAATTGAAAATTACGCTGCAAATGACTAAAATCAGTTGAAGGCGATAAAAGAGTGTCTGTCTGCTGCTGGCCAATGCCAAGACTTAACTGTGCCAGTGCTGCTTTCCAGTTAGCCTCTCCCTGCAATAATTCATTGAGAAGGCTACCAGCTTCCAGTCGGGACTGTCTGGCATCTATTTCCGTAATAGCCCCCAGTTTGTACCGGACGGAATCTGCATCTGCCAGCTGTTTCATGGTATTGTAAGCGTTTTGCTGCACCAGGAACGCATTATATTGCTGCAGCGCATTGAAGTAATCCAGCGCTGCCTCTGCCTGGAGGTTACGGAAATACTCCTGCAGGGAAGCTTTACTAAATGCTGCCTGACTATTGGCCAGGTTGATCCTTGCCCGGTGTTGCCCTCCAAGTTCTAAAGTTGTACCGATACCTGCATTGTACCCTCTTCCCAAATGCAGGCTTGCCTGCTGATTATCATATGCCCCTATCACCAGCTCCGGGTCAGGAAAAACACTGGCACTCTCAATACCTGCCACTGCTATATTCACATTGTATTGCTCAGCAAGATAACGGAGGTTTTGTTTACTTACCTGTTGCAGATATTCCCGGAGGGTAACATCTTTTTTTACAAAAGTGGTATCTACCTGTGCATAACCATTTAAGGTGCCCAACAACAGTACGATCCCTCCTACCCACTGTAGATATTTATTTAAAACTTGCATGATCAATTTCTTTATAGTTAAAGCATAATCCCCTGCTCACTTCCGGGGCTTTCCCTCTCCTCCTCCTGTAGGCCCCATTTATTTTCCAGCAGATAATACAGTGCCGGCAGTACGAATAGGGTAATGGCAGTAGCGATGAGTAAACCATATACAATTACTGTAGCTAATGGCCTTTGCACATCTGCACCAATACCGGTTGCCAGGGAAGCTGGCAATAGCCCCAAAGCTGCTACCGTTGCCGTCATCAGCACGGGCCTAAAGCGATGCGCTGCTCCTTCTGTCACCGCTTTGCGCAAATCATACCCTTTCTTCCGCAAGTCATTCATGTAAGTAATCAGTATCACGCCATTCTGAATCGCTACCCCAAATAGCGCAATAAAGCCCACCGCAGAAGATACATTCAACGTCATCCCACGCAGGTTAAGCCCAAGCATTCCGCCAAACAATGCCAGCGGCACAATAGCCAGGATCAGGGCTGCCTGCCGGAATTTGCCAAAGGCACCATACAGTAAAAGAAACATCATTCCTAACACCATTGGTACAATTACCTGTAATTGTGCATAGGCCCTGTGCTGATTTTCAAACTGTCCGCCCCAGGTAATCCTGTATTTGTGCGGATCATACTTCACGTGCTTATCAATACTATTCTGGGCTTCTTTCAGAAAGGCGGTCAAATCGCGTCCTCTCAGATTAAGTTTTACCGTCAGATGGCGTTTGTTCATCTCCCTGGTGATCGTACTTTCACCAGCAGCTGTTCTTACAACCGCAATCTGGGATAGTGGAATTTTGGCTCCCGTTTGTGAAGTCAGCATCAGGTTAGCGATCTTTTCCGGGGTATTACGGCTGTCTTCATTATACCGGCAATTCACATCATATACTTTATTTCCATTAAACACCTGGGCAATTGCTTTTCCTCCAATGGCTACTTCAATCAGCTCACTCACATCATTTACATTTAAACCATAACGGGCTACTGCATCACGGTCTACCGCAATCTGTAACTGTGGCAATGGTGGCTCCTGGTCAATGGCCAGATCTGCCGCCCCCTTAACCCCCTTCAGGACACCCAGCACATCTTCCGCAATGCTGCGGGTTTCTTTAAAATCATCTCCATAGATCTTCACCACCAACTCACTGTGTGCACCTGCTATCTTATCCATCACCCCATCTATCATCGGCTGGCTAAATCCTACGGTATAGCCCGGCATGGTCGCATATTCTTTTGCCAGGTCGGCTATCAGGTCTGCTTTTGTTCTCCCTTTCTGCCATTCCTTATAAGGCCTCAGACCTATGCTGCACTCAAAGTGGGAAGCCGTCCACGGATCAGTACCATCATCATTCCTGCCGGCCTGTACCATCATATAAGTCACCTCAGGATATTTCATCGTTCTTTGCCGTAAGCTATCACTCATCTCTTTGGACTTCTCCAGGGATATTCCCGGGGGGAGCTGTACCTGCACCCAAACAGACCCTTCATCCAAGGGCGGCAGAAAATCTTTCCCTACCATAACAGCCAGTACTACAGCACCAAACATCACGATCCCAAGCGGCCAAAATACCTGTCGGGGCCGCTGCATGATTTTGTGGATACGGCTGCTGTACATGTTGGTCAGCTTTTCCAGCCACTTGTTGTGATGGCGTTTTCCCGGCTTCCGGTAAACTGCATAAGCAAGCCCCGGAATAAGCAGCAGTGCTACAGCCAATGCCCCTAGCAGCGCATACCCCACCGTAAAGGCCATAGGTGTAAACAATTTCTTCTCCACTCTTTCGAAAGAGAAAAGCGGCAGATACGCGATGATGATGATAATAGTCGCAAACAGTATAGGCTTTGCTACCGATAGTGCCCTATCTGCAATGGACGCTTCCCGCAATACTTCAGTGGGGTGATCTTCCCTTTTCTTTAAAATAGTCTCCATCATCACGATGGCCCCATCCACAATGATTCCGAAATCAATAGCCCCTAATGAAAGCAGGTTGGCTGGAATATTTGTCAGATGCATCAGGATAAAAGCGATCAGCAAAGCCACCGGAATGGTAACGGCAACGATCAGCGCACCGCGCCAATTCCCCAGGAACACGATCAGTACGATAATCACCAACGCCATCCCTTCCAGTAAAGTATGCGACACGGTATTAAGCGTTGTATCAACAAGATTGGTCCGGTCCAGGTAGGGCCGGATGGTCACTCCTGCCGGCAGGATATGTTTGTTCAGCTCTTCAACAGCAGCATGTATCCCTTCCAGTACAATAGACGGGTTTTGTCCTTTCAATAACAATACGATTCCCTGTACCCCTTCGCTATAGTTCACTTTCCGGTCAGTATACCCCAGAATACCTTTACGTTCCAGCTGACCATATTGCAGTGTTCCTACATCTTTCAGAAACACCGGTACACCATATGTTGACTTCACGACAATATTTCCGAGATCATCCAGTGTTTTAACCAGGCCAATACCTCTGACCACATAACTCAGATCGCCTCTGGTTAAGATGCTGCCTCCGGCATTATTGTTATTATTATTGATCGCCGTAAGGACTTCTGTTAATGAAAGCCCGTATTGCTCCAGCTTATGCGGATCAAGTTCAATCTGATACTGGGTAGTGATCCCACCAAAATTCGTCACATCTGCAATACCAGGCACCTGTTTTATACGGGGAATGATGGTCCAGTTTTGCAGCTCCGTAAGCTGCCGCAGATCATGGTTTTTACTTTCAATAATATAACGGTATATCTCCCCCACAGGTGATGTCAGCGGGTCCAAGCCTGGCTGTGCACCATAAGGTAATGCCACCTCGTTCAGCCGTTCATGGATGCGTTGCCTGGCCCAGTAATCTTCAACACCATCCTCAAAGACAATGGTGACAACAGATAATCCGAAAGTGCTTTTGCTTCTCATCACATGCATACCTGGCATACCATTTAAAGCTCTTTCTATTGGAATAGTGATCTGTTGTTCCACTTCTTCTGCTGCTAATCCTGGTACCTGGGTTACTACCTGGGAGGTTACATCTGCAATATCCGGATAGGCTTCTATAGCCAGGTGCTGCCAGGAATAATAGCCAAAAACTGACAACAGTAGGAACAAGGCTACAAACAGCCAGCGTTTATGTATGGCAGTGAAAATTATTTGTTTCATCGGTTTGTTGCTTTACGGGTTACTTATTGGGCATCCAGCAGATAAAAGCCACCTTCTGCAATAATCTGCTCTCCTGGATTTAAGCCTGATTGGATTACGACTTTATCTGTCCCGGAGCCTGTTGTTTCCACTTTCCGTTTGATGTACCTGCCCGGAGCAAGAGCTACAAACACAAAGCTGGTGTTGCTCATCTGCATGATAGCCTTGGCAGGTACGAGTACCGCTGCTGAAGGGGCAGGTATAAAGCTGACATTTACATACATCCCGGGCTTCAGCGTACGGTCTTTATTATCAACAGCTACCAGCACCTGTATACTCCGGGTTGTTTCATCAACTATCTCATTAACATGATATACTTTCCCTTTAATTTGCTTTTCAGGTAAAGCCGCTACGCTGATACTACATTCATCCAGTTTATTTATAAAGCGGATATCCTTTTCTTTTACCTGGCTGGCAATCCATATTTGAGACAGCTCCGCTACTGTAGCAATACTGGCAGCATCATCCCTGATAAACTGCCCTAGTACCACCTTGTTCTCAATAATCTCACCGGCAATAGGAGCACGCACCACCAGCGGCTGACCTAATGATAGTTTATCCGGGGCTGCTTTGAAAAGGCGGATACCTATCAGCGCATTTTCATATTCTTTAGCGGCCATCTCGTATGCCGTTTGTGCTTCTTCCAGGTCCTTTTTTGTGCCTACCCCATGCGCTACCAGGTCTTCCTGACGACGCAGGTTTTTGTACGCCTGTGCCGACTGTGTCCTTTCCTGGAAGAAAACCTTTTGCGCCTCCATAAAATCAGGGGAACTGATTTCAAACAAAGGTGTTCCAATGCTGGTTTTCATCCCTAATTGTAAATATGAACGGGTAACTCTTCCTTTAAAGGGTGGTGCTATCTCCGCGTATTGTGTTGGAATCGCTTTGACTATACCCGCCGTAAGTATTGGCAGGCTATACGAAACAGATTGTATCGTCAGCAGTTTTAGCTTATTTTCCAGATTGGAGCCGGAAGGAATATTGATAGTATCCCCCTGTACAACATAATTGATGCTGCTTTTTTCTGTCTGTTTGCTATTACAGGAGGTGAAAATAATATACACCCCGGCGCACAGTACTCCGGTTGCGATGTTCCTGATCATTATAAAGCAATTATGGAATAATAAAAATGGCGGCCGCAGCTGCCCTTATTTGCAGGTGCAAAGGTAGAACAGGCTTCGTGCAGAAGCCGTTAGAGGAGCTATAGAATATTATTAGAAAGTTATTAGAAAAGTGATGATCAGGTATGAGGCAGGTGAATAACAAATACCGTGCCCTCACCTTGTTTTGAGTGAACGGTAATACTCCCTCGATGTAATTCTACGATCTTTTTGGTAAGCGGTAACCCTATTCCATTGCCATCAGCAAACTTCCTGTTACCCCCCCGGAAGAAAGGGGTGAAAATATGAGGCAGCTCTTCCGGATTTATCCCAACGCCATTATCAGAAAAGCGCAGGATGATGTCTTCCCTATTAAAAGCAATGGATACTTTACAATGATGGTTTTCCGAAAACTTACAGCCATTCTCCATCAGATTCACAAAGGCTACTTTCAGCAGGTATATATTACCATTCACGGAAATATCGTTATCGTTATCTATTTCCTGCTCAAAGGCTATATCTACTTTATACAACGGCTGATGTTCCAGTACATCTGTTCTGGCATCCATCAGCAGTTCATCCAGCCGGATGTGCTTGAAAGCAATAGACGCCTGATCGTAATTAGCTTTGGCCAGGTCAAGCAGACTGTTTGATAACCGTATTAGTTTTTGTGTATCTGTAATAGTATGCAGGATAGCTGCTCTGTATGCCTCATTCGTTCTTTCTTTTTCGAGGATCAGTTGCTGTTCTGCCAGCATAGTAGTTAGTGGTGTACGTAGCTCATGGGAAATATTGGATACAAAACTTTTTTGGGCATCAAAGGAATGTTCCAGCCTGTTGAGCATTTCATTAAATGTAATGGCCAGCGCGGCAATTTCATCTTTACGATTACCTTCGTCCAGACGGAGATCCAGGTTGGTAGCTGTAATCTTTTTTACTTTACTGACCATAGAGGAAACGGGGTGTAATGATTTTTGGGCCAGAAACTGCCCTGCCAGAAATATAACTATCACTGCCGCCAGGAAGGCGATGACAATGGTATTGCGAAGGCCAGCAAGCTTAGTCAGTCCATATTCATCTTTTGCAGCAGCAGTAATGATGTATGCTTTATTATTATGCTCATACAGAAACCCTACTACCTGCACATCTCCCAGATAAAACTGAATTTCTTTACGGACAATGATGCTATCGATCATTTTCTTTGTTTCTTTCACCCGGTCAATGGCTACATCATCATGATACAACAATTCAAAGTTACTATCATAAATAGCCACTTCTTCCTGAAACAACGCATTGGGAGCATTCTTGTAGATCAGCTGTAACACATTAGGGGCTATTCTGGTATCAAACAATAAATTGGCTTTTGTTGCAGCTTGTTGTTTTAATCTTTTAAAATACTCATCCTCCCGGGTTTCAGCGGAAGTAAAATAGACGGTTAAGGCAAAAGCCAGCAACAGTGCAGCCATCAGCATCGTAAAAAGCAGGGTAAGCCTTGTTTTGATCTGCATGGCTAACCCTGTTTAAAGATGAATCCCAAACCAGGCTTGGTATGAATAAGCTTCACATCAAAATCCTTGTCTATTTTCTTGCGGAGGTAATTGATGTAAACGTCAATAAAATTCGTTCCTGTATCAAAAGTAGTTTCCCAAACATTTTCTGCTATTTCAGATCTGGACAAAACCCTTTCAGGATGTTCCATCATATACCGTAGTAATTTCAACTCTTTAGGGGTCAGTGAAATTTCCCTGTCATGACGTGTTACGATCATCGTATGCAGGTTGAACGTTATGTCTGCATATTTCAGCAGGAGGCCCTGTTGCCCCACATTCCCGTTATTGCGTTTCAGGAGTGCCCGGATACGTGCATGCAGTTCCCTGAATTCAAAAGGTTTTACGAGATAATCATCTGCCCCTGCGTCAAAACCCTCTACTTTATCATCTGTTGTACCTAATGCGGTGAGCATCAGGATAGGAATACCGGGTTTACGGACACGGATTTCCTTACAAAGCTCCAGCCCATCCATCTTAGGCAGGATAATATCCGTGATAATGAGATCAAAATCCTGTTGCAATGCCAGTTTTTTGCCGGAGATACCGTCATAGGCTATCGTTGCCTGATACCCGTGTTCCTCCAATCCCTGTTTAACAAGGGTGGCTATTCTTTCTTCGTCTTCTATAATCAGAATATCCATGATGATAACCGGTATGAAGCGCAAAGATAAAGGAACTCCGGCATACCTGCCTTTTCGCAGTTAGTTTCCGTAGGCTACACCTTTATTTAATTTATGATAATACACGTAAGACACGAGTAAGATCGCAAGTATGATGAATGGAAAAATGCCATCAAATCCAAACCCATCCACAGCGAAATGACTGATACTGGCAAACAGAAAATCAAATATAAAACCGGCATAGGCCAATTCCTTCAACCGGCCCTTTATAGCTGGTATCACCAATATCAGTGCTCCCAACACTTTAAAAACTACCAGGGTGTTGCCAAAGTAGGTAGGATACCCCAAATGGCTGATGCCTTGCCTTGCCAACTCCGTATTAAAGGTAAATGCAGGCATTACCCCTTCAAACAAGAAGATAAAAATAGTCGCAATCCAATAAATGATTTTATTCTTTTTCATGATTTTTGCTTTAAAGATTTACATGTTTTCTTTAGGAAATGATAATTTATAAGCCCGGGACTTGCGCATCATCCTGTAAGGCTTTGTTTTTTCATACAGCAAAGATATAGTCAATGAATTACCAGATGGAGTGCAATAGCGACAATCTTGGGGGCTAAATGCGACAATAGTCCAAACGTACGTTACGGCGTTGTTTCAGATGTAACAGTCACCCATACCTGATTGTTCCGGGAACTTTTCTGACTAATCATAATATAATCCATCTTATCCCGGATTTATTCCATTAGCACTCCAGAGACAAATGTATATTTTTGGGCAAAACAGCAGCTACCATCACGCATATTATGATTAAACGACTTTCTTTATTAGCGGCCTTTCTTATCCTGGCAACCAACCTGACTGCACAGCAGACAGGCTTATCACTTTCCGGCAAATGGCAATACAAACTGGATACGCTAAACGAAGGCATTCAGCAGGAATGGTACCGGCTGCCTTTCAGGGATGCAATCCATCTACCAGGCACACTGGATGATGCGGGGATCGGCACACCTCCTGAATTGTCTATTGATAGTATGCATCGCCAGGTGATGTTGAACCTCAGCAGAAAGCACCGGTACATCGGTGTAGTGTGGTATCGTAAAGAAATTGATATACCAGCAGCAATGGCCAACCAGCCCATGTCCGTATACCTGGAAAGAGTGCTTTGGAAAACGACGCTCTGGATAGATAATCAATTGGCAGGAACAGCAGAAAATATCAGTACCCCACAGCAATTCAGCATTCCCTGGAAATTGAAGCCAGGTAAACATGTTATCGTACTTAGAATCGACAACCAGCAGCAACATCAAACAGGAGATGCTACACATGCTTATACAGACGGCACACAGATCAAATGGAATGGAGTAATAGGAAAAATGGCATTGATCCCTAAAGCAGCAGGCAGTATCCGCATAGCGGAGGTGCACCCTGATCTGCCAGGTAAAAAGGTAAAAGTAGTGGTAAAGCTGCACGAAACAGACAATCCGGATCAGCTTTCCACTTTACAGGTTGCATTGGGCTTTAAGGGAAAGGTAATAGCAGCACAATCAATAGCCATAAAAGACCATACGGTTCAAATGGAGATTCCTGTTGATACTCCTGCACAGTGGGATGAGTTTACGCCTAATCTTTATACGGCCAGCATTAAAGTAGTTAAGGATGGCAATACGCTGGATACCCGGAACCTGCAATTTGGATTCCGGCAATTAGGGAATGCCAACAGTCTTTTGCAGATCAATGGACACCGGCTATTTCTCCGAGGCACACTGGAATGTGGTATTTTTCCACTTACAGGTTACCCTCCGATGGAAAAAAGCGGATGGCTTAAAGTTTTTACCGCCGCCAGGTCTTATGGACTGAATCACCTGCGGTTTCACAGCTGGTGCCCGCCGGCAGCAGCTTTTGAAGTAGCAGACTCCTTAGGTTTTTATCTTCAGGTGGAATTACCGTTATGGACAAGCGTAGGCGACGATAAACCTACCCTTGATTTCCTCATACAGGAGGCATATGATATCCTGGACACTTATGGCAACCATCCCTCCTTCTGTTTTTTCAGCATGGGCAATGAACTGGAAGGCGACTTTAGCTGGCTGAACCATCTTGTAAAAGCCTTAAAAACAGCCGACAACAGGCGGCTTTATACCACTACCGCCTTCTCTTTCGGGCATGGCCGCTGGCCACAACCTGAAGATGACTTTTACATTACCCAATGGACAAAGCAAGGCTGGGTACGCGGACAAGGCGTATTTAATGACGAGGTGCCGGGATTTAAACAGGACTTTTCTTCCGCCATAGAAAACCTGCCTGTACCCATAGTAACACATGAGATTGGCCAGTATTCTGTTTATCCTGATCTGAAAGAAATTGATAAATACACGGGTGTGCTGGACCCGCTTAATTTTAAAGCAGTCCGGAAAGATCTTGAAAAGAAACACTTGTTGTCCCTCGCATCAGCTTACCTAATGGCAAGCGGTAAGCATGCTGCGAACCTCTACAAGGAAGAAATCGAAAGAGCACTTAAAACACCAGGATTCAGTGGCTTTCAATTACTGGGGCTGCAGGACTTTACGGGTCAGGGTACAGCACTGGTAGGCTTAGTCAATGCCTTCTGGGAAAGTAAAGGCATTATAACCGGAACAGCGTTCAGCCGGTTTTGTGGCCCGGTAGTACCTTTATTACATTTTGAAAAAGCAGTTTATACTACTTCGGAAGACTTTCATGCACAGGCCTCACTGGCAAATTTCAGCAATCAGGAAATGCAGGCTGTAAAAGCGGAGTGGCGTGTAACAGACCCTACTGGTAAAACTTTAGGTGCTGGCGTGCTATCTGTTGCCAAAGCGGGTATAGGCAATGATAATTCACTTGGCAGCTTTTCACTTAAGCTGAAAAACATCAGGAAAGCACAAGCGCTCACTGTAAGATTATCCATAAAAGGCACCTCTTTCAGTAATCAGTGGAATATCTGGGTTTATCCTGCACAATTACCTGCTACTGACCCCGGTGTTTTCTTCACCACCTCTCTGGAAGAAGCACTGCAACAGCTCGATGCTGGCAAAACGGTCATTCTGAACCCGGATACCGCTGCATTGCAAGGCGTTGAAGGCAGGTATGCACCTGTTTTCTGGAGTCCTGTACATTTCCCCAATCAACCTGGCACAATGGGCCTGCTCATAGACGCTAATCATCCTGCATTACATAATTTCCCTACAGATAGTTACTCAAACTGGCAATGGTGGGATCTTGTCCGCCACTCCAAGACGATGATCATAGACTCATTAGGTCTGGATATTCAACCCATTGTTCGTCCGATAGACAATTTTTTCAAAAACAGAAGGATGGCCGCTATTATTGAAGCGAAAGTGGGTAAAGGTAAATTGATTTTATGTTCCATGGATATCCATACCGATCTCGAAAAAAGAACGGTGGCCAAACAACTGCGGTTCAGCCTGTCCAGGTATGCTGCTGGCAAGACCTTCAACCCTACGGCATTACTTACAGCACAGGAGCTGAAGACATTTATCTTTAAACAACTGCATCAAGAATAAGCAAAAAGGCGGGGCAATTATCACAGGAGCTTATGGTATTTTCGTAATTTCAAAGGCTCAATCAGTAGATATGTCAGGTTTTATTCCGGTTCAGCTTGCAGCAGGTACCTACGTTGGCACGAAGGTGAAGGAACGCATTTTTGGTGCTGTCATCACCAGTGAAACCAGCTTTGTGCCCAATATGGCATCCGCCTGGCATTTTCATGTAAACCCTCACTTTTCCCACATACTGGAAGGCGGCAGCAAAGAAGTGAAAAAGGGAGGAACCGACAAGCAATATGCGGGTACCGGCCTTTATTACCATCCGGGTGTGGCTCACCAGAATGTAGATTACCTGCCTGGTACCAGGATTTTTAATATGGAACTGACGGACGATTTCTTTAAAACCTTTGGTTTGTCATACCCTCCTCCCTCCCTGATGTTTGGTGATAAACACCAGCTCAACACAAGTGGCCTGGTCCGGATCATGAAAGAGCATTATCTTAATGATACAGTATCCGCTATTGCTATGGATCAGCTGTGTATTGACCTCATAGCTCCCAGCCAGCAGGATTTCCACTGCTTTCCGGAATGGGCAAAGAAAATAAGGGATATTATGTATGACAACTGGGATACACCGCTATCATTGCCCTTCCTCGCTGCTCAACTCGACCTGCATCCCGTGACCATCTCCCGCTACTTCGCCCGTTATTTCAGATGTTCTGCTGGAGAATATCTCCGGAAGATAAAGGTAGAACGGGCTATCTCCCTAATAAAACAAGAACAGACCTCTCTTACTGACATTGCCTATGAATGCGGATTTACAGATCAGGCCCACTTCACTAAAACCTTCCGGCGTATAACAGGGATGCTTCCCAACCAATACAGAAAGATCTGACTTTAATAACAGCAGGTTAATCCCGTACAATTTCAGCTGTAATCTGCTGGTTAGTTTTGTACCATGATGAACACAAACCAAATCAGATCACTGCTGATACTAATCACCATTTTATATACAACAACTATACAGGCACAGCAAAATAATAAACAGCTGCATAAGCTGTTTGATGATTATTATGCAGAGCGGATGCAGCTGTTCCCATCAGAAGCTACCACAGCAGGCTTTCATCAATACGACGACCGTCTGGCGATTGAAGGTAGTACGCCCTATCTGGCAGCCACCGGAACATTTTACAAAAAGTACCTCCGGAAGCTGAAAAAATTTGACAACACTACATTAAATACGGGAGACAGGATTTCCTGTGATATACTCACTTATACGTTGCAGTCTGCTCTGGAGGCCATATCGCTCCACCTCGAATATATGCCCATGAACCAGTTTATTTCTACCCCACTGGAACTGGCTTCTTTTGGATCCGGAGATGGGGATCAACCGTTTAATACAGTGAAGGATTATGAGAATTGGGCTAAAAGGATGACTGCATTTATGGAATGGACAGATACCTGCATCGCTAACTTTAATAAAGGAATACAAGCAGGCGTAGTATTACCTAAAGCGCTGGTACAATTGATGATCCCTCAGATGGCTTCTCTGGCAGAAATAGATACCACTAAAAATATCTTCTATAAGCCACTGTTGAAATTCCCAGCGTCCTTTACGGCGGCCGACAAGCAACGGATCACAAAACTGTACCACGTTGTGATTGCCGGAAAATTACGGCCTGCCTATGCCAAACTAGCTACCTACCTGAAAGAACAATACCTTCCCGCAGCGCAGGATAAGGCAGGACTTTTTGCCCTACCTGGTGGAGACCGGATCTATAGTTATTACGTACGTTCCTTTACCACCACTCCTGACCTGACACCAGAAAAAATATACCTGACAGGATTATCTGAGGTGACGAGGATCCGGATGGAGATGGAGAAAATAAAAACAGAGACAGGCTTTGCCGGCAGCTTACAGGAGTTTTTCACCTACCTGAAAACCAGCCCCCACCTGATGCCTTTTAAATCACCAGAAGAGGTACTGGATGCTTACCGGGCAATCTACCGGAAAGTGCAGCCACATATATCACAGTTATTTGGCCATCAGCCCCAAACCCCAATGGAAGTACGCAGAGTGGAGGCATACCGCGAAGCTGCCAGCGGAGGACCATTCTATATTAAGGGAAATATATCGGAAAAACGTGCTGCTATCTTATACGTACCTGTACCTGATGCCAGGAAAGTGAATGTTACCTTTTACGGAACAGAAGCAACATTTATTCATGAAGGCATACCCGGTCATCACTTTCAGATTGCTTTACAGCAGGAAAACAAGGAAATACCCACCTTCCGGCGACAGCCATCCTTCAGTGCCTATTTTGAAGGCTGGGCATTGTATGTGGAATCCCTGGGAGAAAAGCTCGGCTGTTATACCGATCCCTATCAGAAAATGGGTGCCCTGAACAACGAGATCCACCGCGCCATCCGGCTGGTACTGGATGTAGCTATCCATACCGGTAAAATGACACGTGAAGAGGCTATTGCCTATATGATGGACAATGAATCTGTAAGTAAAGCTATTGCTACGGCTGAAGTGGAACGGTATATGGCTATGCCCGGGCAGGCTTTGTCATACAAAACAGGTGAAATAAGAATAAAAGCACTACGGGATAAACTGGCAGCACAGCTGGGCACCCGTTTTAATCTGCGTGATTTTCATGATGCCCTGCTGGCATATGGTGATATGCCGCTGCAAGTACTGGAAAAGTACATGGACAGCTGGGCTGCCCATTATCTGCAACCATAATCTGACAAAGGATTTTAATATACGATTTGCCCTTTATTGATCAGTGATCTCACCGGAGAAATTCTTGATACCACCTCTGCAGAGCAGCTGGCATCTATCAGCACTACATTTGCTGCATCACCGGCTTTAGGCCATTGCTGCACACCTTTGTCGTCGAGCGGCAATACATTTCCGGTAGCGAGCTTCAGGCTTCTTGACAATAAGAATTCGGTGGAGTAGCCGTACAGCTGTGCCATCGTATGTGCCTTTTCCAATACACTCCCGGAGCCAAATGTGCTCCAATGGTCGATGATACTGTCATTTCCGGTCATCACATTTACTTTGTACTTATAGAGTGTAGGTATAGGCATAATAAGCCCGCCGAATGGAATAGTAGAAACAATACCTATGCCCGCAGCTCCTAATTGCTCAGCAATTTGTTCCTGTTTTACTTTATCGATCCTTCCCAGCACAAAGCAATGACTTAAGAATGTTTTGTGCTGAAGGACAGGGTTTTCATTTACTTTCTTGATCAGGTATTCTACTGTTTTTAACCCCGACTCTCCGGATTCATGCAGGTGAATATCTATTCCTTTATTGTTGTCCAGCGCCAGTTGAACAGTAAAATCTATTGTTTTTTCTATAGCCCCATCAATGCTATAGGGATCAAGACCACCAATAAAATCAATGTCCATCTTTGCTGCGTCCCTGAGATAGGGCACTGTATCAGTATAGAATACGCCATGCTGAGGAAATGCAACCAGTTCTGCCCCAAAGGATTGCTTTTTGTTTTCCAGCGCTTTGAAAAGATTGTTAAGCGATTGCAGCTTTGAAGTAGGCTCAATGTTGACATGACTCCTGGCGAAGTGGGTACCTTTAGATTGCAGCAATTCCATCAGTTTTTCTGCCCGGGAAGTGGAGGTTTTCAGCATCTCAGGCAAAATCTGCTGTTCCAGTGCAATCATTCCTTTCACGCCCCCCTGGCCTCTCCTGGTAGCTTGCCAGGGACCACCATAAAATGTCTTATCGAGGTGGATATGCATATCCCTGAAAGCAGGGAGCATCAGCCAACCTTTGGCATCAATAGCATTGGCGGCATTCGGTTTATTGGCAGCAATTTGCTCGATTTTTCCGTCTTTGATTGCTACGCAGAACAATTCCGTCTTTGTATGAACCACCTCTCCTTCCTCATAAACAAACCCGGTTTCAAGCCGCACATTCTTTAACAGGTAGCTTGCTCCCCCATTACTTTTACCTGCTGCCTCGCCGGCAAATGCTTCTGCCGAGGTCAGTAATCCGGAGGCAAAAGCCACTCCTGCCAGGCCCCACCCAGACATTTTTATGAATTCCTTACGGGATATTGCTGATTTCTTCATAGTCCAATCATTTTTACAAAATTAATCTTCACTACCGCTTATTCTGTGAAGGATTCATGATATACCTTGAAAGATTTATCTATCATCCGCCGGTAATTATAAATCTTTCAAGCATCTGTATAGATAACACAAAGTTCCCGAAAGATTTAGTGCTTACTTTGCTATAGTAATCGGGGAATAAAAAATAGAAAAAATGGATAAAATAGCAAATAACGGTAATTACACATTTAAGAATGTGTTACTGGAAACAGGCTTTGAGTATGATGGCGATGAGGTGGTAAAGACAAAAACCGCACTTTTTTGTGTTGAGATAGTGGATGGTAAAATAAAGGCTATCACCCCCAACGATCCTGCTAAGCATGCCATTGATGCCAAAGGTTGGCTGATGCTCCCTGCATTTAAAGACATGCATGCTCATTTAGACAAGATGCTTTATGGACTGCCATGGCAAGCCGTTTCTGCGAAAAGAAAAACGGTGAAGGATCAGATTGCCTATGAGCAGAAGATGATTCCCGAGTGGCTGAAAACCTCTGTGGAAAGGACGGAAAAACTGATTGATTTTCTGCAGTCAAATGGTACTCATTACATCCGCTCTCATTTCAATATCGATCCTACTTCTGGCTTTGATTCATTAAAGCACCTGGAGATAGCACTAAAAAACAAGGAAAAAACAGTGGGTGCAGAGTTGGTAGCTTTTCCCCAACACGGCATATTTTATACCAATACAGCCCCACTGCTGAAAGAAGTGGTGAAAATGAACATCGATTTCATAGGAGGTGTAGATCCTTATTCCATTGATGGCAGCATTGAAAAGCCAATGGACCTGATCACGCAACTGGCTATCGATAATAATAAGGGAATTGATATTCACCTGCACGAAGCTGGTGAAACCGGTATAAAAACAATTGACTACCTGATCAACAAAGCCAATGAAACCCCACAGCTTCGTGGTAAAACCTTTGTAAGTCATGCCTTCGCATTGGGTCATCTTCCAGCTTTGGAAACGGAACGCATTGCTGTACGCCTGGCAGCAGCCGGTGTGGGCATCGTTTCTTCAGTACCTTTCGGCAATACCATTATGCCTATTCCGCTGCTGAGAAAGCATGGTGTAGAGGTGCTGGTAGGAAATGATAATATCCAGGATCATTGGAATACTTTCGGACCTGGCCATATGCTCCAAAAGGCTAAACTTATCGCGGCACTGTATGGCTATAGCTCCGAATGGGCGTTATCAAGAACGCTGGGCTTTGCCACCAGGTATGTACTTCCTTTGAACGATAAAGGTGTGCAGCAATGGCCCAAAACAGGCCATGAAGCAGATCTTGTATTCCTGGACGCCTCCTGCTCGGCAGAAGTAGTAGCAAGAGTTTCTCCTGTTAAATCACTGGTGCATAAAGGCAATATTGTATTCTGATCAATACATGCTTCTCTTATAATTAAGATGGATTGGTCCTGAGTGATTTCAGGGCCAATCCATTCTTTTTGTCCTAACTTTCCATATTTTAGAAGTTGAACTCCCCATTTAACTTGATGATATGAAGATTTATGACAATACAGGCTACATTCCTGTCTTAGGCATCCATGAATTCAGGAAAGGTCAACTCGCCGGCAGGGAGGAATTCCTCTTTAATGAACTACATGGTGAACGGCATATTCACAGGCCACATAAACATGATTTTTTTATCATTAACCTGTTTGAATCAGCCAAAGGGGTGCATAACATCGATTTCCATGATTATCCCATCGGGAATAAACAAATTCATGTACTCTTTCCCGGACAGGTACATACCTGGAGCATACAACCAGACACCACCGGTTACCAGCTGATGATACAACAGCATTTCTTCGAACGCTTCGCTGCATTCTTCCGCTTCTCCTTTTCAAACTATATGAACCATCCGGTGATTCCATTGACCAACGACAGTTTCAAATTATTGAAATATGAATTTGATGCGATCAGAGATGAACTGAATTCGCCCAACTCAGTGCAGGAGATTATCAGCGCAAGAGCGGCTGTTATCGCAGCAATTGTGAGTAAGGAAGCCGAGCATATTTTTACAGAACTAAAAGTATTCCAATCTAATCCGAGGCTTGCGCAATTCAATATGCTTATTGATAAATTTTACAAGCAGGAAAAACTGGTTGGATTCTATGCATCAAAGCTGCACATCTCTGCCAACTATTTAAATATTCTTTGTAAGAATAATCTTCACGTGTCGGCCACCAAATTAATACAACAACGTGTACTGCTGGAAGCAAAACGGCTTCTTCAGACAACAGATCTCTCTATCAAGGAAATTGCATTTGAACTCGGCTTTGTAGATCATGCATATTTCTCCAATTTCTTTAAAGCCCAGGCAGGCATAACCCCAACGCAATTCAGAGAGCATTAATCAGTTCCAATGCATACATCAGTTCCGGATCCTGGCCGGCACGGGCATATGTTACAAATTTCTCAAGCGGCACTTCCCTATCAGGTATCAGGCCACGGCCATCATCTGCTGACGCGTTGAAAAAATAAAGCTCCGAAAGGGGCACCGTAAGTATAGACTTTGTTCTGGGCAACATATATTTGAGGAACCAGGCAGCGGTAGTAGCCTTTTCTCCACTTCCGGTTTCCTTTCCAATCACCAAGCCACGTTTATTCTTGCGGACCAGTGAAGCAAAGTAAGTCGCTGCTGATACAGTGCCCCCACCCGTTAATACATATACTTTACCTTTAAATGCATCTTTATCCGGCGGAAAGTTTTCCAGCTGCCCTTCTTTTAAGCGGGCATTACCAATATAGATACCCGAGCTGTCTTTATCAAATCGCTGATAGAGAAAGTTTTTATGATTCCGGATATCTTCATCAGAAAGCTTCCTGCCATAATCTGCGATCGCATATTCAGGATAGGCAATGTCTATTGTCCTGGTCCTGTAGTTATATACATTTTTGAAAGGGGCATCTGCAAGGAATGAATACAGCAATGCAGAAATAGCTGGATTTCCACCTCCATTACTACGTATGTCAATAATAACATGTTCATACCCACGTTGATTAACTTCCTTAAAGAACTCACTGAATTCTTTATAAGCTGCCGATTCGCTCAGCGAAAATGTATTGATGGTCAGCAAGCCTGTTTTAGTATCATCAAAATAATTCCTGTACACAAGGTATGCCCGCTGTAGCTGGTTCATAGGCAGAATAGCCAGCCTGCTGTCATGAAACGCCTTGGTAGGACTGGAAAAAGGAATCGTTACTTTTTTGACTGCACTGCTACCTGGAGTAGTATAAGTGATCCTGAAACTTTCACGGTCCGGTGCTAGTAAACTGAAAAGCAACTGAAAATTAGATGCTATCCTGTCTGTTCCGGTATTGATATGACCATCACTGTAAACTGATGCTACCAGTGCAGCTATGATATCTTTCACAGTCATACCGTCTATGCTCAGCACCTCTGATCCGAAAGGTATTTCAGCCCCTTTAATGTTGATGAATATTTTTTCCCGTTCAATGATAACGGGGAAAGGAAAAAAATGAATCATACCAAATATATTTCTCGAATTATCTTCAGAAAAACGTAAGTTGGTATGAACGTCCCTGATTAAATATAAGGGTGAGTACTGGCTGCAGTTCAGCACGTCCGGTTGGGCGTTCATCATCGTCAGCAACGAATCAACCTTCCTGTTAAAATCAGTGGAATCAATAAACTTATAAGGATTAGGATGTTGTTTCTTCAGTATATCCATGGCCAGTCTGTAGTCCGCGATGAGGTCTTCCTTTGTAACGTCCAACAGGTTTTTATGCTGAGAACTGACCGTAAGGCTCTGTAACACTATTGCCACGATCATGCCGAAATATCTTTTGAAAGACTTGAGAATGCCTTTCTGTATATTAAATTTGCTGTACAGTTTCATGAGTTTGGTTTATTTTGTCGTAGATCAATATTGTAATTATGAATGGATCATTTCCAGAATACCCTCATTGCGGATAATCATCATACCCTGCCTGTCTTCCGTAATGCCCTCCTCCAATCTATAAGTATAGCGTGGCCGTCCTCCTTCCATAACAGTGGGGAGATATCTGAAAAGGATATTATCGTGCCCCCGTAAGGCCTCTCCTACTTCAATAATATGGGTAGACACTACAAACAGACAGTCCCGGTACTCCGCAAATGCTTCGGTAACTGACAGCGTACCATCATATGCATCTTTTACATTGGTACCTTTGAACAGCTCGTCAAACATCAGCAGCAAACGCTTGCCCTGGCTGGCTGCTTCAGCTGCCTGCTTTACACGCACCACTTCCGCGTAAAAATGACTATAGCCAAGGTGAATATTATCTGCCACATTGATGGAGGTATATAATCCTTCGCGTACTGAAAAGTCCATGCTGGCAGCCGCTACCGGGAATCCAATATGAGCCAGGTACAAACTGATCCCCAGTGATTTCATCAACGTGGATTTACCAGCCATGTTTGCCCCGGTCAGAAACAACATGTTGCTCGCCTCATTCATCGTCAATGAATTGCCTACAGCGTTTTCAATCGCCGGATGACGTAGCTCTTTTACTGACAACATGTTACATGCGCCGGTTAGTGCTTTGGCATATACAAACCCCCTGGTTGCAGCTACACTGCTCACTGCTATATAAACATCCACTTCATGGATAAATGACAGCATATTCTCCATGTCCTCGTGATGATGTGTCTTCAACAGCAAATCATAATGCACAAGCGTTTGTACAGACAAAGCCTTATAGATATCTGTGTTACGCAGTTTTTCCAGCCGGGGGGTATACAGCAAATCTTTTATTTCCTGTATACGTGCTGCAAAAGCGCTGTCGCTTGTAACACCAATTGTACTGATAAAATTATGGCAGCTTTTGAGGACCTCAATCGTTGCCTGCAATCCTTGTATATTTGTTTTATAACGCTCATCGCGGACAGTCAATGAGAGTAGTTTCATGGCTAGTGTACCGGCAAAAGTAGCTATCAAGCCCTTACCTGCTCCTGTGTCCAGGTATTCGCGCATCAAACCTACCTGCTGCACGCTGAAAGGAAATTTGAGGCCGAGGCACTGAAAAAAATGAAAAATAGCAGTACGCTGGTTAATGACAGTTTCGTGTATCAATGGCTGCCGGAACATTTCGTCCAGTAATTTTTCTCCCCCGCGTGTCTTTACCTGATTGAATAAATGATAAACAGATCCCTGCCGGAATTTGCCCAACAGGTTCAGTTCATCTAACGACTGCTGATCAATGTTGAAGTTCATGATTACCTGTTTTTTGGCTATTTTCAATAGGTGAATGGGCCCGTTTCCGGCCATTCCGGAGTATATCCAGTATTCCTTCATTACGGATGATAATCATGCCATGACGGTCATCGGTAACACCTTCCTGCAATGTATAAGTGTATTCTGGCGTCTGGCCATTCATACGCGTAGGCAGATAACGAAAACCAATTGCAGCATGAAGCCCCAGCTCCCCAGCTGCTTCCACAATGTGAGAAGATATAATGAACTTGCTGTTTTCCTTACCGGAAAAGGCTTTTGTAATGGCCACAGTAGCCTCATGCGCATCCTTTACGTTTGTACCCCGGAACAGTTCGTCAAAGATCACAAAGAGGGCTTTCCCCCGTTGTAGCGCTGCAGCCACCTGTTTAACACGCAGCACTTCAGCATAAAAATGACTGGCCCCGATACCCAGATTATCAGGCAGGTTGATAGTAGTAAATATCCCGTCCATGACTGAGAACTCCATATGCCGTGCCGCGACAGGGAACCCCATATGCGCAATATATACTGCTGTGCCTACCGAACGCAGGAATGTGGATTTGCCCGCCATATTAGCGCCCGTGAGAAATACAACCGTATGGCCTAGCTGCATCTGCAGGTTATTGGCAACAGGATCTTTCAATTCCGGATGATATACCCCTTCGAGCTTTAGCTCCCCACTACCTTTTTCAAGTGCTCTGGGAAATACGAACTGATGTTTGTTGGCCACTTTAGCAACCGACAGATACACATCAAGCTGATAGATATATTCCAAAAGCCTTTCAATTCTTTTTCGTTCACGCACCCTTAGCAGCACATCAAAGGCAGTTTCCGCAGCATAAGAGAGCTTATCCGGGTGCTTTTCCAGTAACACAGGGGCCAGAGAAGGATCCAAAAGGAGCTGGTCAATAGCTTCCCGCTCATCACTGTAAGGTATAATGTCCTGCACCTCCCTACGGGCAATAAATGTGCAAACCTGTTGGATCAGGTTGATTAATGCGGCTACTCCATTGTGCACCTCTTTTTCATTCAAAAGGTACTGACGACTACCATCTGAAGATTCCTGGGCTGCTGTCAGATATTTTTCCACCATATCAAACATGGCGGCCTCAAAAGGGAAAGCCAACCCAAGCTGCGCAAAGTGTTTTATAAGGGCACTACGCCTGTTGATCATCTCCTGTTCTGCCAGCGGTGCACGGAACATTGCCTGCAACCGCATTTCACCACCACGGGTATGCGTATTGTTATACAGATCATAAATACCTGCGGCTTCCCGCTTGCTGAAGATCCGCAAATCATCCATCGTCTGATCATCTATTTCCAAGATCATGGTTTCCTGATTAAGTGATTAAACAGTATCATTTATTTCCGTTTCCGGCGAAGTAATATAACCACACCAAGTAGCAATATCAGGGCCGGCAGCACCCATATATATATTACCTGTATCACTTTAAACCCAGCCACAGAAAGATTTAGTTTGGTATCCTGCGGAGCCGGGTGTGGGGCGTAAATCGGAAACCGGTTATTATCCATCCAGCTGAAATAGGAACGGCCAATGACCGAACCGCCGCCTCGTAATGAACTCATCATATCGGCATCACCTGCCGCAATAATCCGTTGTGATTTATGATTGATCTGCCTTTCCAAGGCTACCACAACAGGAAAAGAAGTTTTCTTCAGATCTCCTTCCTGTGGCGAAAACATAGGCGTTACGGAATCCCGTACCAATGTGCCTGCTTTCAACCATGCTTTGCCAGGGAGTGTAAGCAGTAAAGGCTTAACAACACCAATGCTATCGCTGGTTACTACAACTTCCGTTGCTCCGGGAGAGAATAAGGACAAGGTATCCTGACTTTTTCTCAGGCGAAGCAGTACCTCCTCTTCGGCAAGGGCAGTGGCTTCCGGTGTAACATACGGCCTTACCATATCCGGCATCTCATCTTTGCTGGGTTCCACTAAAATGCCATCGGCCAGCTGCAACCCTACACCTGCCAGCAGTGGATTGAGCACATATTGCTTACCCGGCTCGCCAAAGAACATCGCATTTCCGCCATCGGCCAGATATTGACGGATCTTATCTTGCACAACATTGCTTAATGGTATTTTCGGATCCCCGATCACCAGTGCAGTAATGCCTTCAGGGATTTTCTGTGTTTCAAGATTAATCGTGTCTACATCAAAGCCAACATTGATAAGAGAGCCACGGAAAGATCGCGCAATGCTGTGCAGGAAATACTCTCTTTCTCCTTTTTTATAAATGCTGCGTTCGAGGTTCCCGCTGGTATATAGGATACGTGGCATTTTATCTTGTAACAATCGCTTGACAGCTGCCGCCACGTTCATTTCATCCGGCCAGAATGTAGGATCGTCGAACGTGCGGATAAAAGTTGTTTTCCCTTTATAGGAAAGCCCTATCACCAAACGATAATTTTCTTCCTCCGGGCTGAATATCTTACGGATCTTTTCCGGTGGTAGGAAGCCTGTAGTATCCACTTCCATAGTACTGGCAATCTGCGCAGCAATCTCTGCAATATTTTTGCCAGGGAATTGTTTATAGTGATAGCTTTCAGGAGGTACATCATAGTAGTAAACATACCTGAAACGGATGTTGGGCTTAAAACGCAGATACCGTTCCCATAATAATGAGAGGTAGCGATTGCGGGCTTCCGGGAGCCCATGCTGTGCACCGATCCCAAGCAGATTGGTGTACAGGGTTACTTCCATTGGCTCATCGCCCAGCTCGCTGATAATCTGTTGTGTATTCGGATGCAACGTATTCATTTTACCATACGAAGTATCCCAGTAGCCAATAAGCCCTGGCCGGGAGAAAACATAACCAATCATCAGACCGATTACAATAACAGCCAGATAGCGGCCGGTCTTGACAAACCAGGGTTTGGATTCCCGCGCTCCTTTGAGTTTGATAAAGGTAAAGCCGATAAACATGAAAACAATTACCAGAAAGTAGATCACATCTTTACTGGTGATAAGCCCCTGTAACATTCTTGCTGTTCTTCCTGATATCGACAGGAAATAGGTAAGGTCCCTCACAAAATCATATTTCTGCCATAAACGGCCAATATAGCTCAGGATGAAGATCAGCATGAAAGTAGAGATCGCGGAAACAATCTGATAAGTAGTCAGGCTTGACATGAACATACCAATGGCTGTATAGGCGCAAACCAGCAGGAAAAATCCTAAAAGGCTGGATAACAGTATCCCATATTCTACATCCTGGATGTTGAACAATCCCATTACTACAAAAGCACCGACAATACTTACCAGCAGCAGATTATATGCCATAAGTGCAAGGTATTTACCTAACACAATCTGATGGGTTTTAACAGGAGAAGAATACAGCAACTTGATAGTACCATTGTTGATCTCCCGGCTGATCAGCCCCATCGTAAGCAGAGGCAGAAACAGATACAGGTTCTGCAGTGCATTGACAAAAACCACATTACCTGAAAGAAAAACCAGCTTGGTGAGCGGTATACCGAGGTTTTTGAAGTTCGGGTTATTTTTGATCATCATTTCCTGCCACTTCACAAAAGGTTCCAGCGCATACGTATAAAACACAGCGCATTGGATCAGGAAAACAATCGTAAGAAACCAGGCTACCGGAGAATAAAAGAGATTACGCAATTCCGTTCGCGCAATTTTATATATGAGTTTCATTAGTGCTTCTTATTGTTGAGATTGGGATAATT
Source organism: Chitinophaga sp. H8 (assembly GCF_040567655.1). Classification (NCBI taxonomy): domain Bacteria; kingdom Pseudomonadati; phylum Bacteroidota; class Chitinophagia; order Chitinophagales; family Chitinophagaceae; genus Chitinophaga; species Chitinophaga defluvii. The sequence goes on from NZ_JBEXAC010000001.1 coordinate 2,398,260, forward strand.
GTTTGAATATGTCATCCAGCAGACCTTTCTCCAGGTTGATCTCCTGTAGCCGCCATCCGTTTTGGACACTGGTGGCAATGATCGTTTCGGCAATCTCGTGGCTGCCTTCGAAGTAAAGGCGGATCTGCTTATCGTTCAGAAATTCAACCCTCGTAATGCCTTTTATCTTTAACAGCACTTCACCGGAAGGCGGGTTTTCCATCTTTATAAGTATAGCATTCGGCTTCATGTAATTGTTGAAAGCATCCATGGTATCAGAGAAAACGATACGACCATTCTCAATCATGATCACCTCCCTGCACAACAGATGGATCTCTGACATCACATGTGAAGACAATAATACCGTACAATCCCTTGCTATCTCCCGGATTAGTTTCCTCGTTTCTATAAGTTGATTAGGGTCTAAACCATTGGTTGGCTCATCCATTACCACCAGTTGAGGCTTGTGAATAATGGCTTGTGCAATACCAACCCGCTGGCGATAACCTCCGGACAGGTTGCGGATTAGCCGGGAACTGAAATGCGCTATCTGACAACGTTCTTTGGCTTCTTCCACAGCTATTTTAATCTTTTTACCCGGGATCAGGCGAAGCTCTGCTGCGTAAGTCAGGTATTCATCCACCGTCAGGTCGGCATATACTGGTGGTGCCTGCGGCAGAAAGCCAATTCCCATTTTGGCTTCTTCAGGTTGCTTCCGTGTATCAAGGCCGTTCACATACACATGTCCTTCCGTTTGGTTCAGCGCTCCGCAAATAATGTTCATAGTGGTGGACTTACCGGCGCCATTAGAGCCAAGCAAACCTACTACACCGGCCTTATCTATCTCCAGGTTAATATCGCGGATTGCCCAGGAGTTACTATACTTATGAGAGAGCTTCTCTATCTTTAGTTTACTCATATAATTTTTGATAAAATGATTCTTTACTGCACATCAAAGGCTGTGAGGAACAAGAAGAATGGTAGAACCGCCCGGAGCCCCTATCAGTGCAAGGGTAAAATTCTTTTGCAGCCAGGCATTGCCCGCGTATATGGAACCAGGATTACTCAGCCCTTGCGATTTATAACGTGCAATTAAGGCACCACTTTCATCCCTGAATTCAAAGACATAGTCCGCAATACCTGCTCTCACCGGAAACTTTTTAAATGCTGACATCTCCTTAAAAGAAAGGCTGCTGGCTACTGAGCCGGGGGCATTGTCTGCAAGATTGATACTTATCTGGCCACTGCCGGGTGACAGGTTAAGAAAACGTAACCCCATTACGCTATCCTGCGCACTGTGATAAGGCAACTGATCCATCGTCAGCAACGTATCCGGCTTGCTCACAGTGCCTGTCAGAAACAACGTGCTCATTGCACCGATAGGCAGATCGATTACAAGCTGTAATAAGGGACTGCTTTTTCCTGTAGTATCAGGATACTGGTATAATGCCAGATCCTGCCGGCCTGTATAGGAACTGAACCGGTTGACAGAAGAATTGAACACACCGTAAGAAATACGTTTAGCCGTAATGTAATAACCATTCGGTTGGCCTCCGTTAAAACTGGTGATCAATGGCTGACTGCCTACTATTGCATTGATCATGGTAAGAGAAGCTGTGCCCGGAGGCATCTTTTCTTTCGAACAGGAAAATAATATTAACAACCAAATCGACCAGGAAAGTATGCGTTGCATATTTTATTATGATTAGATTATTGACAAATAAGATGGTCAGTACCCTTGGTTTTGCGTTAACCTCGAGTT